>NZ_JBNOOR010000010.1:0-14895 GCF_050584765.1 Clostridium sardiniense
TCTTACCGTGGTCTACGTGACCTATTGTTCCAATGTTAACGTGTGGTTTACTTCTTTCGAATTTTGCTTTTGACATTGTTATTCCTCCTTCATTTAAATGACATATTGTCATTATTGTACCGTTTTATATATTTTTAAATATTTGGTATGAAATATTTAAACCATTTGGTAAAAATATTTTCAATCTATTTAAGTGAGAGATACTACATAAATGTAGCTCTCTCTTATTTATAATTTTATCAAGAATTATTTAGCTTTCTTTCCTGCTACTTCTTCTTGAATGCTCTTAGGTACTTCTTCATAGTGATCAAATACCATTACATAAGTTCCTCTACCTTGAGTTTTAGATCTTAATGTAGTTGCGTATCCAAACATTTCTGATAATGGAACGAACGCTCTAATAACTTGACGTCCATTTCTTTGTTCCATACCTTCCATTCTACCTCTTCTTGAGTTGATATCACCAATAACATCTCCCATGTACTCTTCTGGTACAATTACTTCTACCTTCATTGAAGGCTCTAGTAATGTAGGATCTGCCTTTTTCATAGCGTTCTTGAATGCCATTGATCCAGCAATCTTGAATGCCATTTCTGATGAATCGACATCATGGTATGATCCATCGAAACATTTTACTTTGAAGTTTATAGTTGGGAATCCAGCTATAACACCGCTTTCAGCTGCTTCTTGGATACCGTTATCTACTGCTGGTACATATTCTCTTGGAATTGATCCCCCAACGATAGCATTTTCGAATTCATATTCTCCTTCTGTTGGTATCATTTCTATCCAACAGTGTCCGTATTGTCCTCTACCACCAGATTGTCTTACGAACTTACCTTCAGCCTTAACAGCCTTCTTGATAGTTTCTTTGTAAGCAACTTGTGGAGCCCCTACGTTACATTCAACTTTGAATTCTCTTTGTAATCTATCAACGATGATATCTAAGTGTAACTCACCCATACCAGCGATAATTGTTTGACCAGTTTCTTGGTTAGTCCAAGTCTTGAATGTTGGATCTTCTTCAGCTAACTTAGCTAAAGCGATACCCATCTTTTCTTGACCAGCCTTAGTCTTTGGTTCGATTGCGATTGAGATAACTGGTTCTGGGAATTCCATGCTTTCTAGGATAATTGGATTTGCTTCATCACATAAAGTATCTCCTGTAGTTGTATTCTTTAATCCAACTACTGCTCCTAAATCTCCAGCTCTTAATTCGCTTATTTCTTCTCTTGAGTTAGCGTGCATTTTAACTAATCTACCGATTCTTTCTTTCTTACCCTTGCTTGAGTTAAGAACGTAAGTACCACTTTCCATTATACCTGAGTAAACTCTTGTAAATGCAAGTCTTCCTACGAATGGGTCAGTAGCTATCTTAAATGCTAATGCTGACATTGGAGCATCATCGCTAGCTTCTCTTTCTAATTCTACATCTGCATCATCAACTGATATACCCTTTACTGCTGGTATATCTAAAGGTGATGGTAAGTAATCAACAACTAAGTCAATCATTTCTTGAACACCTTTGTTTTTGTATGATGAACCACAGATTACAGGAACTATTTCATTATTGATAGTAGCTTTTCTTAAAGCAAGCTTTAACTCTTCTTTAGTTAATTCTTCACCATCTAGGTACTTCATCATTAACTCTTCATCAGTTTCAGCGATTGCTTCTATCATAATGTTTCTGTATTCTTCTGCTTTATCTTTTAATTCAGCTGGGATTTCTCCTCTTTCGATGTCTTTTCCTAAGTCATCTTTGTGTATAAGTGCTACATCTTCTATAAGGTCGATCATACCTGCGAAGTTTTCTTCTGCACCTATTGGAATTTGGATAGCTATAGCGTTAGCTTTTAATCTATCTCTTACTGAATTGATACAAGCATAGAAATCAGCTCCAGTAGCATCCATCTTATTTACATAGATAGCTCTTGGTACTCCATAGTTATCAGCTTGTGTCCAAACTGTTTCTGTTTGTGGTTCAACCCCACTCTTTGCATCTAAAACAGTTATAGCACTATCTAGACATCTTAATGATCTTTCAACTTCAACAGTGAAATCTACGTGTCCAGGAGTATCGATTATGTTTATCGCATAGCCCTTCCATTGGCAGAATGTAGCAGCAGAAGTAATTGTTATACCTCTTTCTTGCTCTTGTGCCATCCAGTCCATTTGTGAAGCACCATCATGTGTTTCTCCGATTTTGTGTGTTCTACCAGTGTAGAATAATATACGCTCAGTAGTTGTTGTCTTACCAGCATCTATATGAGCCATGATTCCTATATTACGAAACTTATCTAAAGGAAATTCTCTTGACATAATAATTCCTCCTCTCAATGAGTAATTTTAAATTCAACAAAACTGTTTTGGCTGAGGCCAAAACAGTCTTGAAATTAGTATCTGTAGTGAGCGAATGCTTTGTTAGCTTCAGCCATTTTATGAGTATCTTCTCTCTTTTTAACAGCAGCTCCTGTGTTATTAGCAGCATCTAATAATTCGCCTGCTAATCTTTCGCACATTAACTTTTCGCCTCTTTTTCTAGCAGCAGCTAGCATCCATCTGATACCTAAAGTCTGTCTTCTTTCTGCTCTAACTTCTATTGGAACTTGGTAAGTTGCCCCACCTATTCTTCTTGCCTTTACTTCTAATAATGGCATTACGTTGTTCATAGCTTCTTCGAATACTTCTAAAGCATCTTTACCAGTCTTCTCAGCCATAGTTTCAAACGCTTGGTAGCATATTTTTTGTGCTACTCCCTTTTTACCGTCAAGCATGATTCCGTTGATTAACTTTGTAACAACCTTTGAGTTGTACACTGGATCAGCTAAAACGTCTCTTTTTGCTATATGTCCTTTTCTTGGCACTTTTCTTCCCTCCTTAACAATTTAAATTTAAGTTCATCGGTACTCGATATCGGTCGATATCGCAAAGTGCTTCTCTCATCATCTATATAAACTTAATTCATAAATCTATGTAAACACTAAAGATAAGCACTACATTAATTTAAGAAAACCTATTTCTTAGGTCTCTTAGCACCGTACTTTGATCTTCCTTGCATTCTGTTAGCTACACCAGCACAGTCAAGTGCTCCTCTTACGATATGGTATCTAACCCCAGGAAGGTCTTTTACTCTTCCACCTCTTATAAGAACAACGCTATGCTCTTGTAAGTTGTGTCCTACACCACCAATGTATGCAGTAACTTCGTATCCGTTTGTAAGTCTTACTCTAGCAACCTTTCTTAGGGCTGAGTTAGGCTTTTTAGGAGTTGATGTTTTAACAACTGTACATACTCCTCTTTTTTGTGGACAGTTTTTTAGTGCTGGAGCTGTTGATTGGTTCGCAGCAACTTTTCTTCCTTTTCTAACTAATTGGCTTATAGTTGGCATTCTTTCACCTCCTGAATTTTATTTATCTATAAAAAATTATTAGATAAAACTACTTTATGTTGTCTACAAGTTTTATAAACTTTCTATAAAAACCTCATGAGACAAAGTTTAACTTTGCCTCAATGAAGTATTGTAGACAATTATTTGGCTGTATATTTTATTAAACATACAACACGTATTTTAACATTTAAGAATACACATGTCAACAAAATTAATTCCTATTCAACATTTACCACGATATCTTCTTCAATTATATCATCTTCAACGTCTAATCTTGCTGATCTATATCTCATCATTCCAGTACCAGCAGGAATTAATTTACCTATTATGACATTTTCTTTTAATCCTACAAGTGGATCAATTTTTCCTTTGATTGCAGCTTCAGTAAGAACTCTTGTAGTTTCTTGGAATGATGCCGCTGATAAGAAACTATCAGTAGCAAGAGCAGCTTTAGTTATTCCAAGTAAAACTTGATCTCCCTTAGCTTCTTCTCCGCCAAACTCTCTTACTCTATTATTTTCTTCTGCAAAATCAAACATATCAATTGTAGTACCTGGTAAAAGATCTGTATCTCCTGATTCAGTTACTTTTACTTTTCTAGTCATTTGTTTAACAACTACTTCTAAGTGCTTATCATTTATATCAACACCTTGTAATCTATAAACTTTTTGAACTTCTGATAAAAGATATCTTCTTGCTCCATCAACGCCTTTAATAGCCATGATGTCATGAGGATTTACTGAACCTTCTGTAATTTCATCTCCAGCTTCGATGTAATCATCATTTGAAACCTTAACTCTTGAACCAAATGGAATGTCATAACTTATTTCTTCCCCATCTGCTCCCATTACATGAACCATTCTCTTTTTCTTAGTTTCTTCAACTCTTACAGTACCATTTATTTCACTAACAATCGCAAGTCCCTTTGGCTTTCTAGCTTCGAATAATTCTTCAACTCTAGGAAGACCTTGTGTGATATCTCCAGCTGATGCAACCCCACCTGTATGGAATGTTCTCATTGTAAGCTGTGTACCTGGTTCTCCGATTGATTGTGCTGCTATTATACCAACAGCTTCACCGATATTAATCTTTTGAGCTGTTGCCATGTTCATACCATAACATTTAGCACAAACACCAATTTTGCATCCACATGTAAATACTGATCTAATCTTAACTTTCTTAACACCAGCATTGCTGATCTTTTCAGCTAATTCTCCATCCATATAATCATCTTTTGAAGCTAAAACTTCTCCAGTTTCTGGATGCATTATATCTTCTGCTGTGTATCTTCCAGTTAATCTTTCCTTAAGTTCTTCGATAATTTCATTACCTTCTTTTATTTCACTAACAACTATTCCTTCGCTAGTTCCACAATCTTCTTCTCTTACTATAACGTCTTGTGATACGTCAACAAGTCTTCTTGTTAAGTATCCTGAATCGGCCGTCTTAAGAGCTGTATCGGCATTACCCTTTCTAGCTCCGTGAGTTGAGATGAAGTACTCAAGGACATCAAGACCTTCTCTGAATGATGCTCTGATTGGTAATTCAAGGATTTTACCTGATGGACTAGCCATAAGACCTCTCATACCTGCTAATTGTTTTATCTGTGACTTAGAACCTCTGGCTCCAGAGTCAGCCATCATGAATATAGGATTCCATTTATCCAAACTATCCATTAATGCATTCGCAACATCTTCTGTTGTCTTAGTCCATTTTTCTATAACTCTTTCATATCTTTCATCTTCTGATATAAATCCTCTTTTGTACATCTTCTCTATTTTATCTACTGTTTCATCAGTTTCTTTTAATAGAGCATATTTTGCTTCAGGTACTATCATATCTGATGCAGCAACTGTAACCGCTCCGATTGATGAATAATGATATCCTAAAGCTTTTATTTTATCAAGCATTATTGAAGTATCTGTTGGACCGTGCTTCATATAACACTTATCTATTATTGTTCCTAGTGATTTCTTAGTTATTAAGAAATCTACTTCTAGATTAAACTCTTCTTCTGGATTACTTCTATCAACAAAGCCTAAATCTTGAGGAATTGATTCATTGAATATTAATCTACCTACAGTAGTCTTAATTATTCCTGATTTCATTTCTCCATCGACTTCTTTAAACATTCTTACAAATATGTCTGCATGAATTTCTATAGCTTTAACTTCATAAGCCATTATAGCTTCATCTTTTGACATAAAGTACTTACCGCTACCTAGAGCCCCGTCCTTTTCCATAGTCATGTAATAAGAACCAAGAACCATATCCTGAGTAGGTACACAAACTGGCTTACCATCTGATGGCTTCATTATGTTTCCAGCTGCAAGCATTAAGAATCTTGCTTCTGCTTGAGCTTCAACTGATAATGGTACGTGAACGGCCATTTGGTCACCATCGAAGTCAGCGTTGTAAGCTGTACATACTAATGGGTGAAGCTTAATAGCTCTTCCTTCTACTAGTACAGGCTGGAATGCTTGAATACCAAGTCTATGAAGAGTAGGAGCACGGTTAAGTAATACTGGATGATCTGCAATTACTTGCTCTAAGATATCCCATACTTGTGGCATAACTCTTTCTACCATTCTCTTAGCACTCTTTATGTTGTGTGCTACTCCATCTTGAACTAGCTTCTTCATAACAAATGGTTTGAATAATTCAAGTGCCATTTCTTTTGGAAGACCACATTGGTACATTTGTAATTCTGGTCCAACAACGATAACTGATCTACCAGAATAGTCAACTCTCTTACCAAGTAAGTTTTGTCTAAATCTACCTTGTTTACCTTTAAGCATATCTGAAAGAGATTTTAATGGTCTGTTTCCAGGACCAGTAACAGCTCTTCCTCTTCTACCATTATCGATAAGAGCATCTACAGCTTCTTGAAGCATTCTTTTTTCGTTTCTAACGATTATATCAGGTGCTCCTAGATCTAATAATTTTTTCAATCTATTATTTCTGTTTATAACTCTTCTGTAAAGGTCATTTAAATCTGATGTTGCAAATCTTCCACCATCTAATTGGACCATTGGTCTTAAATCTGGTGGGATTACAGGTATTACATTTATAATCATCCATCTTGGATCATTTCCTGATGCTCTGAATGATTCTACAACTTCTAATCTTCTGATTATTCTTACTTTCTTTTGACCTGTACTATGTTTTAACTCTTCTTTCAGTTCTTTTGAACCATTTACTAAGTCAATTTCACCTAAAAGATCTTGAACTGCTTCAGCACCCATTCCAGCCACGAAGCTTTCTTCACCATATTTATCTACAGCTTCTCTATACTCTTTTTCGTTAAGAAGTTGTTTCTTTAATAATGGTGTTTCCTTAGGATCAATTACAACATATGAAGCAAAGTATAAGATCTTTTCTAATGATCTTGGTGACATATCAAGTATTAATCCCATTCTTGATGGAATTCCTTTGAAGTACCAAATGTGAGAAACTGGGGCAGCAAGTTCAATATGCCCCATTCTTTCTCTTCTTACTTTAGCTTTAGTAACTTCTACTCCACATCTGTCACAAACTATACCTTTATATCTAACTCTCTTATATTTTCCACAGTGACATTCCCAATCTTTCATTGGTCCGAATATTCTCTCACAGAATAAACCGTCTCTCTCTGGTTTTAAAGTTCTGTAGTTTATTGTTTCTGGTTTTTTAACTTCTCCCCTTGACCATTCTCTGATTTGTTCAGGGGATGCTAAGCCTATTTGTATGGCATCAAAATTATTTAATTCAAACAAGGGTAATCCTCCCTTCAAAATTAGTGTTCATCGTTAAAATCATCAAGCTCTAAGTTATCTTGAAACTCTTCTAACTGAAAACCTTCATACTCTTCTTCTTCTTCTTCAGCTTCTGCTTCTACTTCTGAAGTGTAGCTGTCTTCAGTTTCTAGTACTGGTTGTTTTTCAACAAACTCTTCTGTTCCCTCAATGTTTACTTCTAAATTTGCTGAATCATCTTCTTCGTTAAACTCTTTAAGTCTTACTTCCTCATTGTCATCATTAAGAACTCTAACATCTAAGCAAAGTGCTTGTAATTCCTTTATAAGAACCTTAAATGATTCTGGAACTCCTGGCTCTGGGATATTTTCACCCTTAACTATTGCTTCGTAAGTTTTAACTCTACCAACAACATCATCTGACTTAACAGTTAAGATTTCTTGTAATGTATGAGCAGCACCATATGCTTCTAGTGCCCAAACTTCCATTTCCCCGAATCTTTGACCACCAAATTGAGCTTTACCTCCAAGTGGTTGTTGAGTAACTAATGAGTATGGTCCAGTTGATCTTGCATGGATCTTATCATCAACTAAGTGAGCAAGTTTTAAGATGTACATTATACCAACTGTAACTTCATTATCAAACGCTTCTCCTGTTCTACCATCGTATAGAGGAGTTTTTCCGTTTGCATTATAGCCTGCATCTCTTAAGCATTGTTCTATATCTTCTTCAGTCGCACCATCGAATACTGGAGTAGCAATGTGCCATCCTAGCGCGCTAGCTGCCCATCCTAAGTGAACTTCTAGTACCTGACCGATGTTCATACGTGATGGAACCCCTAATGGATTTAAGCAGATTTGAAGCGGTCTTCCATCTGGTAAGAAAGGCATATCTTCTTCAGGAAGTACTCTTGAAATAACCCCTTTATTACCGTGACGTCCAGCCATCTTATCTCCAACTGATATTTTTCTCTTTTGAGCTATATAGCATCTTACAAGTTCATTAACACCTGGATTTAATTCATCACCGTTTTCTCTAGTAAATACTTTAATATCTACTATTATACCAGCTTCTCCATGTGGAACTCTTAATGAAGTATCTCTAACTTCTCTTGCTTTTTCACCGAAGATAGCTCTTAATAATCTCTCTTCTGCTGTTAATTCAGTTTCACCCTTTGGAGTTACTTTACCAACAAGGATATCTCCTGATCTTACTTCAGCACCGATTCTGATTATTCCTCTTTCATCGATATCTTTTAAAGCATCTTCACTTACATTAGGAATATCTCTAGTTATTTCTTCAGGTCCTAACTTAGTGTCTCTTGCTTCACATTCGTATTCTTCTATATGAATTGACGTAAATACGTCTTCTCTTACTAATTCTTCTGAGATAAGCATAGCATCTTCGTAGTTATAACCTTCCCAAGTTATGAATCCCATTCTGATGTTTTTACCTAATGCTATTTCTCCTAAATCTGTTGATGGACCATCAGCTAGAACTTGGTTCTTAAATACCATTTCTCCAGCGCTTACTAAAGGTCTTTGATTTATACAAGTACCTTGGTTACTTCTCTTGAACTTTAATAACTTGTAAGTATCAATTCCTCCATCAACATCTCTCTTAACTTTAATTTCACTAGCACTTACGTAGCTTACTACCCCTGCATTTTTAGCCTTTGGTAGTACTCCTGAGTCTGCTGCTGCTCTAAATTCTATTCCTGTACCAACTACTGGAGCTTGTGGCTTTAATAGTGGAACTGCTTGACGTTGCATGTTAGATCCCATAAGAGCTCTAGAAGCATCATCATTTTCTAAGAAAGGAATCATAGCTGTTGCAACAGATACGATTTGTCTTGGTGAAACGTCCATTAAATCTACTTCATTTGCAGGTACTACGATAACTTCTTCCATATATCTTACAGTTACTTTATCGTGTACGAAGTGTCCTGTTTCATCTAAAGGCTCATTTGCTTGGGCTACTAGATATTGGTCTTCTTCATCTGCAGTGAAATATCTTATTTCATCAGTTGCTCTCTTATTTTCTTTATCAATAACTCTATAAGGTGTCTCAATAAATCCATATTCATTAACCTTAGCATATGTAGCTAATGAGTTGATAAGACCTATGTTAGGTCCTTCTGGAGTTTCGATAGGACACATTCTACCATAATGTGAGTGGTGAACGTCTCTAACTTCGAAACCGGCTCTTTCTCTTGAAAGTCCTCCAGGTCCTAAGGCAGATAATCTTCTCTTATGAGTTAATTCTGATAATGGATTTGTTTGATCCATGAATTGTGATAATTGTGAACTACCAAAGAATTCTTTAATAGCTGCAGCAACTGGTCTAATATTGATTAACATTTGAGGAGTAATTGCCTCTTGGTCTTGAATAGTCATTCTTTCTTTAACTACTCTTTCCATTCTTGATAAACCAATTCTAAATTGGTTTTGTAGTAATTCTCCAACTGATCTTAATCTTCTATTACCTAAGTGGTCTATATCATCTACATATCCAATGTTGTAAGCTAATCCTATTTCATAACTAATTGTTGCAAATATATCATCTCTTACAATATGTTTTGGAACTAATCTTGTAATATTCTTCTTAATTTCTTCTTTAATACTTTCTTCATCACTGAAGTTATCAAGTATTTCTTTTAATGTTGGATAGTGAACTAATTCTTTAATATTAAGTTCGCTTATATCAAATGAAACATGCTTTGATAAATCAACAAAGTGATTACCTATTACTCTAATAACTTTGTCTTCAATTAATATATCTACTGAATTGATTCCAGCATTTTGTATATTTTCTGCCATTTCTCTTGATATCTTTTGTCCTTGTTCTACCATTATTTCTCCAGTTGATGGATTTACTATATCAACTGCAGCAACTTGGTTTGCAAGTCTTAAGTTAATAGCTAACTTCTTATTGAACTTATATCTACCAACTCTTGATAAATCATATCTTTTAGCATCAAAGAATAATGAGTCTATTAGAGATACAGCACTATCAACTGTAGGTGGCTCACCTGGTCTTAATCTCTTGTAGATTTCAAGTAAAGCTTCTTCTTTAGTCTTAGTGTTATCTTTTTCTATTGTAGCTTTGAATCTTTCTTCTTCACCAAAATAGTCTAATAACTCTTGGTCACTTCCGAATCCCATAGCTCTAGCTAAAATTGTGATTGGAAGTTTTCTTGTTTTGTCAATTCTAACTGATATTATATCGTTAGAATCTGTTTCATACTCAAGCCAAGCTCCTCTATTTGGGATAACAGTTGCTGAGAATAGTTTCTTACCACTCTTATCTCTGTTTTGGCTATAGTATACACCTGGTGATCTTACTAATTGGCTGACAATAACTCTTTCAGCACCATTAATAATAAAAGTACCTTGTTCAGTCATTAATGGGAAGTCTCCCATGAATACTTCTTGTTCTTTTATTTCACCAGTTTCATTGTTTGTTAGTCTCACTGAGACTTTTAGTGGTGCAGCATAAGTTGAATCTCTCTCCTTACACTCTTCCACAGTGTACTTAATATTATCCATATCAAGCTTGTAATCTACAAACTCAAGTACTAAGTTTCCAGTGAAGTTTCCTATAGGATTTATATCGTCAAACACTTCGTGTAGACCCTCTTTTAGGAACCATTCATAAGAATCTAATTGTACTTCTATAAGATTTGGCATTTCAGTTACATCTTTAACTTTACCAAAACTCATTCTTGTTCTTTTTCCAGATTGGACAGGATGTACCATGAATTTTCACCCCTTGTATAAACTAAAATAACCAAAAGCATAACTTCCCTAGGGACTTTTGCTTTCGGACAGCGTCATCTTTTTAGTATAACCAATTTCAACACAGTTATACTGTTTTTTCCAACAAATTATACTTATCCATAATGAATAGTACATTAAATGATAGTATCATAACATTTTATCAATGTCAATATTTTTTCTACTTATATAATAGATACAAATATATCTATTTCTATAAATAAAACTATATAAAATATCCAGTTTTATAGTAGGATAATTTATATAGTTTCAATTTTAGCCTTAGAATATAAAAAGGTGCTAATGCTAGCACCTTTTATATACATTTTGAAATTTAATTAAAGTAAAATTACTTTAATTCTACTTCAGCTCCAACTTCAGCTAATTTAGCTTTCATGTCTTCAGCTTCTTCTTTAGCTACAGCTTCCTTAAGTGTCTTAGGAGCTCCGTCAACTATTTCTTTAGCTTCCTTTAATCCTAATCCAGTTAATTCTCTTACAGCTTTGATAACCTTGATTTTGTTAGCTCCAGCGCTAGCTAAAACTACATCAAATTCAGTCTTTTCTTCAGCAGCTGCTCCAGCTACTGCTCCTGCTACTGCTACTGGTGCAGCAGCGCTTACTCCAAATTCCTCTTCGCAAGCAGTTACTAATTCATTTAATTCTAAAACGCTCATTTCTTTTATAGCTTGAATGATATCTTCTCTTGTCATTTTAATTGCACCTCCAAATTTTTTAAAACAAAATTAACTATGTATAGTTAATTATTCAGCTGATTCAGCTTCTTTTTTTTCTTTTATTGCATTTAATAAGTATGCAAGGTTTGATAATGGAGCCTTGATACTTCCAAGAAGTTTTGCAATAAGAACTTCTTTTGATGGAATTGAAGCGATCTTTGTGATCATTTCTTGATCGTAGATTTCTCCCTCAACTACACCTGCTTTTAGTTCTAACTTCTTGTGATTCTTAGCGAAATCATTTAAGATTCTTGCTGGAGCTGTAGCATCTTCGTATCCGAATGCTATTGAAACTGGTCCTTCTAAGTATACTTCCATACCGTCTAAACCTAACTCCTTAGCAGCTAAAGTAACTAAACTATTTTTATATACTTTATATTCTACTCCAGCTTCTCTTAAGTTCTTTCTTAATTCTGTGTCTTCTTCAACAGTTAGACCTTGGTAGCTAGTTAAAACAACGCTTTGCGCCTTTTCTAACTTTTCCTTAATCTCAGCAACTCTTGCTTCCTTTAATTGTCTATTCTTGTTCACTGTGTGTCCACCTCCTCACAGTATTAACTGCTTTTTCGTATTATAAAAGGTCTTCCCGTAGACAGAGGAAGACCCATAATAAACATATGTTTACAGAACCCCTCGGTAGGTAGTTATACGTTACGCGAAAACCGCACCTACTGTCTACGGAACAATATTTCATTTTTCAACAAAATTTATTATATCACTGAACTTACGTTAAGTCAATAATTATTCTGTAACTTTTACTGGGTTAACCTTTGCTCCAGGTCCCATTGTGCTAGTTACAGTAACTGACTTAATGTATTGTCCTTTAGCTGCAGCTGGTTTAGCTTTAACTAAAGCTTCCATTAAAGTCTTGAAGTTTTCATGTAACTTCTCAGCTCCGAATGATCTCTTTCCGATTGGGCAGTGTACTATAGCAGTTTTATCTACTCTGTACTCAACCTTACCAGCTTTGATTTCAGCTATTGCTTTAGCAACATCAAATGTTACTGTTCCTGATTTAGGGTTTGGCATTAATCCCTTAGGTCCTAAGACTCTACCGATTCTACCAACTACACCCATCATATCTGGAGTAGCTACAACTACATCGTAGTCGAACCAGTTTTCTGATTGGATCTTTTGAACTAATTCTTCAGCTCCAACGAAATCTGCTCCCGCTTCTTGAGCTTCTTTAGCTTTATCTCCCTTTGCGAAAACTAAAACTCTTACAGTTTTACCTGTTCCGTTTGGTAACACTACTGCTCCTCTTACTTGTTGGTCAGCATGTCTTGGATCTACCCCAAGTCTAACATGTAATTCGATTGTTTCATCGAAGTTAGCTTTTGCAGTTTTAACAGCAAGCTCTAAAGCTTCTGCTGGATTATATAAAGCACTTTTATCTATTAACTTTGCACTTTCAACATATTTCTTTCCCATTAATAAGCCTCCTTTGTGGTATTAGCGGTTCTTACCTCCCACTATTTTTGTGAATTACTCTTCAATAGTTACACCCATACTCTTAGCTGTACCTTCGATCATTCTCATTGCACTCTCGATGTTTGCAGCATTTAAGTCAGGCATTTTTGTTTCTGCGATTTTCTTTAATTGTTCTCTAGTTATCTTTCCAACCTTTGTTCTGTTTGGAACTCCTGATCCGCTTTCAAGTCCTAATTCTTTCTTTATTAGAACTGCAGCTGGAGGAGTCTTTAAGATAAAACTAAAAGATCTGTCTTGGTAAACTGTGATTACTACTGGTATTATTAATCCAGCTTGATTAGCAGTTTTTGCATTGAACTCCTTACAGAATCCCATTATGTTTACACCGTGTTGTCCTAATGCTGGACCAACTGGTGGTGCTGGAGTTGCCTTTCCTGCAGGAAGTTGAAGTTTAATCATTCCAGTTACTTTCTTAGCCATTTTGTTATTCCTCCTATACTGTGGTATATACGGACAATAATTTTTTGTCCTCCCACTTGATTAAAAGATTAGTTATTCTATTAAACTAATTTTTCTACTTGATTAAAATCTAGCTCAGCTAATGTTTCTCTACCGAACATATCAACTAAAGCTTTAATTTTTTGCTTTTCAAGATTTATCTCTTGAATTGTTGCCACGAATTCTCTAAGTGGTCCTGAGATAACTCTTATACTTTCACCTACTTCAAGATCTGTTTCTCTTGGAAGTTCTACAACTCCCATTGATTCGATCTCGTAGTCAGTAAGAGGAACTGGTTTAGATCCAGGTCCCACAAAGCCAGTTACGCCTCTTGTGTTTCTAACAACATACCAAGATTCGTCTGTCATTAGCATTTTTACTATTACATATCCTGGGAACTTTTTCTTAAGAGAAACTTTTTGTTTTCCATCTTTCTCTTCAATTACTTCTTCCATTGGTATTTGGATGTCGTGAATTAATGATTCAAGATGTCTATTTTCAACAACTTTCTCTATGTTAACTTTGACCTTGTTTTCATATCCAGAATACGTATGTACTACGTACCATCTTGCTGTTTCACTCATATTAATCGGTGATTAAACACCCAAACCTCCTTTTACTTAAGTTTCAAAACTACTTCAAAGAGGTTTTGAAAAATATAATCAAATCCGCCTACAAGTATAATATATACTACAGCGAATCCAAAAACTGCAATCAATGCCTTTTTTGTCTCATTCTTAGATGGCCACGTTATTCTTTTGAATTCCGCTTTTACATCTTTAAAGAATTTGAACACACCACCTTTAGAGGTAGCTTTTTTAGTCTTTACATTATTACCAGTCATAATTTCACATCCTTATATTTTTGTAAGTCTGTGTCGTTACTTAATCGCTAACTATTTTGTTTCTCTATGAAGAGTGTGCTTCTTACAGAATTTGCAATATTTTTGCATTTCCATTCTATCTGGGTTGTTTTTCTTGTTCTTCATTGAGTTATAGTTTCTTTGTTTACACTCTGTGCATGCTAAAGTTATCTTTACTCTCACGGTCTGCACCTCCAGTTTTAAATATATATTCTAAGAGACATACCTCTTACTGTATCTATTTCGTGACTTTATGAGTTACTTTCTCA
This sequence comes from Clostridium sardiniense, assembly GCF_050584765.1. Taxonomy (GTDB): domain Bacteria; phylum Bacillota; class Clostridia; order Clostridiales; family Clostridiaceae; genus Clostridium; species Clostridium sardiniense_A. The sequence goes on from NZ_JBNOOR010000010.1 coordinate 14,695, forward strand.
CATTATCACAATTTATTTAAACTGTCAATAATATGTCCTTTGTAAAGGACTAGGTAATGCACCCAGTCCTTATTAAAGTATATTTGACAATTTCAATCTTTTTTATTCTTTTGTTGACTATTCTATTACGCTAGTAACAACTCCTGAACCTACAGTTCTTCCACCTTCTCTGATTGCGAATCTTAATCCTTCTTCCATAGC
>NZ_JBNOOR010000011.1:0-14098 GCF_050584765.1 Clostridium sardiniense
ATTGCTGGTTGTTTAAATGTTTTATATATTCTGTTCAATTTTCAAAGACCATTTTATCTCGTCGCCCTCAAGCGACTTTCTTATCTTACCACTTCTGAAAAACTTTGTCAACATTTTTTTAAATAAGTTTATTTAACTTAATTTTATTTAAAATGTTGTCTTACTTCCGAGGAAGCCGTTTCGCATCAGCGACGAGATTTATAATAACACATATATAATTATCAGTTCGACATATTACTACTAATATATCTATTTATTTTTATATAATGCCTTTTTTCTTCTTTATTCTTTAAATTCCTACTTAAGATACACGTGGTACTGTATTAGATGTAGTTATTATATATTTTGAGTAAATTACACAATATATATCCTTAAATCTTCTATGTATTACAATATATTCAATATATATAATCTCCTTATATAATAAAAAATATCCTTATACTAAAATTTTATTCAATTTTAGTATAAGAATATTTTTATGATTTGATCTTTTATCTATTGTTCTATATAAAATTTATCGCTTATTCCATTATCTAATACATGCTTAGCATGTTCTTTTGCTAAAGTTAGTGAATGTAATGATGCTGATCCACATTGTAATTCATTAGCAGCCGGAATTTCATCTTGTAATAGTATTTTTTGTAATGAGTATTCTAATGCTTCAATAACATCTTTAACCTCTAAATCTCCAAAGCTTATTAAATAGAATCCTGTTTTGCATCCCATTGGTGATATGTCAATAATATCATCAATTCTTTCTCTCATAAAACCAGCTAAAAAATGTTCTAATGTATGCATTCCTTTATCTGCTAGAATTTCTTTATTAGGTTGAACAAATCTTAAATCGAACTTAGATACTACATCACCCTTTGCCCCTACTTTCACTCCTGCTTTTCTAACATAAGGCGCTTTAACCTTTGTATGGTCTAATTCAAAACTTTCTACTTTAATCATTATAATTACTTCCTCTCTAATCTATGGTTATTTTAATTTGTAAAATGTAATCTTATTAATTTATGTTCTATATTTATAATAGATCTGTACTAAAATATCTATCTCCCCTATCTGGTAATATGACAACTACATTTCCACTATCTATTTTTTCTATAAATTTTAGTGCAGCAGAAAGAGCAGCTCCTGATGATGATCCAACTATAATACCTTCTTTTTTTGCTAACAGCCTTGCACTATTAAATGCCTCTTCATCATCTACCTTCATAATTTCATCGACTAAATCCATATCCATCGTTTGAGGAATAAAGTTATTTCCTATACCCTCTATTTTGTAGCACCCTTCTCTTCCTCCACCTATTATAGAACCTATAGGATCTGCTAATACTCCTTTTACTCCATCTATATTCTCTTTTAAGTATTTTAAAGCACCTGAAAATGTTCCTCCACTTCCAGCACCAGCTACTAAATAATCCACATCTCCATCTAAATCCTCATAAATTTCTTTTCCTGTTGTTTCATAATGAGCTTGTGGATTTGATTCATTGCTAAATTGATTTAATGATATAGAATTTGGTATTTCTTTCAATAATGAGTTAGCTATATTTATAGCGCCTTCCATCCCATCTTCTTTTGGTGTATTAATTATTACTGCCCCAAGAGATTTCATCAACTTCTGCTTTTCTATTGAAAACTTCTCTGGAACAACAAACATTACTTTATATCCTTTATTAAGCGCTGCTAGTGCTACACCAATCCCTGTATTCCCAGCAGTAGCTTCTATAATAGTAGATCCTGACTTAAGTACCCCATCTCTCTCAGCTTGTTCTATCATATATACCCCAACTCTATCTTTGCAGCTACCCCCTGGATTAAATCCTTCAATCTTAGCAAATAGATTTACCCCTTGCTTGATTCCCAAGTTGTTTAATTTTAATAACGGTGTATTTCCGATTAATTCTTTTATGTCATTATAATAATTCATCTTTTTCACCTGCTTTTAGTAAAGCTTGTTCTATATCCTTTAATATATCTTCCTTATCTTCTATACCAACTGAAACCCTAATTAATTTTTCTGTTATTCCTATACGCTCTCTAAGTTCTTCTGGAAGTGCTGCATGTGTCATTGATGCAGGATGGCATATTAGTGATTCAACTCCCCCTAAACTTTCTCCGAATGTTATAAGTTTTAAGTTATTTACAAACTTCTTATGATCGATATCATCATTTAATATAAATGATATTACTCCACCAAATCCAAAAGATTGTCTTTTTTGTATCTCATGCCCTTCATGACTTTCTAGTCCTGTATAATAAACTTTCTTAATTTTTTCACTTTCTAATATTTTTTTTGCTATAAACATTGCATTTTTTTCATGTCTTTCCATTCTTACTGAAAGTGTTTTGATACCTCTTATTAATAAGAAACTATCAAAAGGTTGAAGTATTCCCCCTGTAGCATTTTGAATGAAGTGCAATCTTTCACCAAGTTCATCATTATTTACAACAACTAATCCAGCGACTAAATCACTATGTCCACCTAAATATTTTGTTCCTGAGTGTATTACTATATCAGCTCCTAAAGCTAATGGATTTTGGAAATATGGACTCATGAAAGTATTATCTACGATAGTTAATAACCCATTTTTCTTAGCTTTATCTGAAACCATTTTAATATCTACTACATCTAATAATGGATTTGTTGGTGTTTCGATGTATACTGCTTTTACATCTTCATCAATTTTATCTTCAAAATTGATGAAGTCATCTATAATCTCATATCTTATGCCAAAGTTAGAAAATACTTTGTCTAAAACTCTAAATGTACCACCATATAAATTATTAGTTATTAGTATCCTATCTCCACTTTTAAATAAGCTTAATATTGCAGTAATTGCAGCAAGTCCAGATGCAAATGCAAATCCCCTTTTTCCACCTTCTATATCAGCAATTAACTTTTCAAGTGCCTCTCTTGTTGGATTACCAGTTCTTGAATATTCATAACCACTATTTTCTCCAAAGCTTTTTTGCTTATATGTAGATGTTTGATATATTGGTATATTTACTGCTCCTGTATTTTTATCAATGCTTATTCCGCCATGTATTAATAATGAATCTTTTTTCATATTTATCACTCCTTAAAATTATTTTGTTGCTTTTGCTATAAAAATTTTAGGTTCAATCACTTCTCCTTTTGATGATTCGCCTCTAGCAATTAATTCAGTGCTCTTAATATCTATATTTAAAAACCCTGCTTCTCTATACCAAGATTCTAATTGATCATGTCTAAAGCCTAACCATACATCATACATTTCTTCAGTTGCCCATTCCCCTAAATGCTCTTCAACATCTGTTATAATTACTTGTCCATCTTTCTTTAGTACTCTATTCATTTCTTTGATTGCTACATCTGGATTTACAACATGATGTAATGCCATATTCATAAATATAATATCCACAGAATTATCAAAAAGAGGTAAATCCTCTAAGCTTCCTTTTATGGGGTATATATTGTTTAAATTTTTATTTTTTGCTGATTTATGTAACTCTTTAAGCATATTCTTTGATGAATCTATAGGAAAAACTAAATTTGCCTCTTCTCCTACTCTTAAACTTATAAAGCCTGTGCCTGCCCCTAAATCTGCAATTACTTTTCCCTTAATATCTACAGAATTAACTGCAATCTCCCTTAATTCATCTTTGAAATAGTCCACTCTGATTTTATTCCACTCCTTAGCAATAGAATTGAAATAGTTAATTGAATTCATGATAAAACCTCCTAATTAATTTTAAATATAAAAAAACCTCGTCTCTAATATATTAGAGACGAGGTATACTCGCGGTTCCACTCTAGTTTAGATATAAAAAAATATATCTACTCTCAAAATTCCAGCACTAACATGCCTAATCACTATAACGGGTGATCCCGGAGAACTCTACTATTAATTCGAATTTCTGCTCCAAAGTGCACTTCACATTTCTTATAAATAGAAAGCTCTCAGCAATGCTTCCCTCTCTGTGATCCTCCAAAATGCTACTTTACTTTTTCAACACATTTATTATAACCTAGTAATTCTATATGAATACTTCTGTTATTTGAATTATAGTACAATGATTTTTAAAAAGCAACACTTTTTTAAATGTTATTTCTTTTCATCATAACAATGGGCCAATTTTTAGAGCCAATATATCTCTCATCTTCTTCTACCCTTATCTTTTTATCTGCAATTACATTTTCAAGTTCACATCCATTTCCTATAATAGCATTTTGTAATATTATAGAATTCTTTATTTTTACATCTTTGCCTATATAAACACGTCTTGCTATTATACTATTTTTAACTTCTCCTTCAATATAGCAACCATTAGCTACTATAGAGTTTTTAACATTACTACAAACTGTATATTGAGTTGGTCCCTCATCCTTTGGTTTTGTATATATAGGCTTCTCTTTGCAGAATAATTCTCGATTAACATCCGCATCTAAGAAATCCATATTACAATCATAATAAGCTTTTAAAGAATTTATACAGCTTAAATATCCTTTAAATTCATAAGTTCCTACATTCAATCTTTCTAAATTAGAATGTATAAATTGCTTTATTTTTCTATACATTCCACTTCTAATTGATTCATGAACAATATCTACGAATAATTCTGTTCTCATGAAATACATTTCCATGCTTATATTAGCATTATTTGCTCGACCAATATTTTCCCCAACACTAACTACTCTTTCATTTTCTATATTTAATACATCACAATCTATACACTCTAAATTTGCATTATTTATATTTTTATATACCATTGTGACATCATTTCCTGATTCTTTATGTTGTTTTAATAATTCATTAAAATTAATATTACATACCATATATGATGGAGCTAAAAGTACGTATTTTCTTTTGCTATATTTAACGAATTCAATATTATCTGCAAAATTATGAACATCATCATATGAGGGGTCCTCATCTCCAAAATTAAATACCTTTAATCCATCTTTTTTTCTATGAAGGTCCCATGGCCTTCCATTAGTTAAATGATCCATTAAAGATCTTGATCTATTTTTCGCAAAAATACCAATACATTCTATTCCTGAATTAGTCATATTAGATAAAACAAAATCTATAACCCTGTACCTAGCTGCTATAGGTACTGATGCTAGCGGTCTTTTTCTAACCAATTCTCCCATCCTAGTTTCATTTTCATCTAAATTTATTATTCCTAAACAATTATTCATATGCACTCACCCTTTCCTCCTTTAAGCCATCTTTTTAGCTTCAATTGTACTGCCTGGACTTATCTCTTCCTTTGAAGCAACAACTGCAATCTCATCACCACTACCTACTTGTGATTCTTTATTTACAACAACATCGCTTCCTATTATGGCCTTATTTATACTTACACTATCTCCTATATACGAATTAGGCATAATTACAGAATCTTTTATTACAGTATCTCTTCCAACGTAAACACCTTGGAATAATACAGAATTTTCTACTTTACCATACACAGTACATCCCTCAACAATAACTGAGTTCTTAACATCTGCTTCTTCACCTACATATTGTGCTGGACTTACTGGATTCACAGAGTATATTTTCCAATCTTCATCAAATAAATTTAATTCATTTTCAGTTTTTAATAAATCCATATTTGCCTCCCATAGACTTTCTATAGTTCCGACATCCTTCCAATAACCATCAAACGGATATGCAACTAGTCTACGTCCATCTTCTATCATCTTAGGTATAATATTTTTACCAAAATCATTGCTTGAAGTTATATCCATCTCATCATTTATTAGATGCCTCTTTAAAACTTTCCAATTGAATATATATATTCCCATTGATGCATTTGTGCTTTTTGGTTCCTTAGGTTTTTCATCAAATTCATATACTGATAAATCTTCTCTAGTATTCATGATTCCAAATCTACTAGCTTCCCTAAGCGGTACATCGATAACTGCAATTGTAGCATCTGCTTCTTTTTCTTTATGAAATTCTAACATTTCATTATAATCCATCTTATATATGTGATCTCCTGATAAAATAAGCACATACTCTGGATCATAACTATCTATATACTCTATGTTTTGATATATCGCATTTGCAGTTCCCTTATACCACATTCCGCCTTTTTCTTCTTGGTAAGGAGGTAATATACTAACCCCGCCTTCTCTTCTATCTAGATCCCAAGGATCTCCTATTCCAATATGTGAATTAAGCTCTAATGGCCTATATTGAGTTAAAACTCCAACTGTATAAATACCTGAATTTGAACAATTACTTAAAGGAAAATCTATTATTCTATATTTTCCTCCAAATGGCACTGCTGGCTTAGCTAAATTCTTAGTTAATACTCCTAATCTCGAACCTTGTCCACCAGCTAAAATCATAGCTACTATCTCTTTTTTACCCATAATACTTTCTCCCCCTCATATGTTTTTCACAATTATCTAAATTAAATATCTAACTAAATTTAAATTAAATAAAATTCAAGGCACTTATATAAACATATGACTGAGTATTTAAATTTATACATAATTTATTTTATGAAATCTTTTGTACAACATAAAAAGTCCAAAAATAATATTAATATTATTTTTGGACTTTATAACTATATTAAATTGGTTATAAATTTTTATATAATAATTCTGCCCCCCATATACCATTTGCATATTGAAGTATTGTTCTATCTGATGAGAATATTCCAGAGTGCGCTATATTAACTCCACACATTCTTTGCCAATTATTCATATCTCTATATAACTTATCTACTCTTTCTTGAGCTTTTATATAAGAATCAAAATCTTTTAAAACAAAGAATTGATCATTGTATGGTATTAAATTTTCATATATCTCTCTGAATCTCTCTCTATCAAAGTGATATTTACCATTTATTAAATCATCTATTACAGCTTGAATTCTTGAATCATTTTTATACATATCAAATGAAGAATATCCCCCATTTTTATAATAATTTAGAACCTCATTTGAATTTAGTCCAAATATTATGATATTATCGTCCCCAACTTCATCTCTTATTTCAATATTTGCCCCATCTAATGTAGCTATAGTGACAGCCCCATTCATCATAAACTTCATATTAGATGTACCTGAAGCTTCTTTAGTAGTTGTAGATATTTGCTCACTTAAATCTGTAGCTCTTATTATCTCTTCTGCTAAGGAAACATTATAATTATCTAAGAAAACAACCTTCATCTTATCATTAACCCTAGGGTCATTATTTACCTTTTGAGCAACTCTATTTATAAGTTCTATTGTTTTCTTTGCTAGATGATATGCAGGTGCTGCTTTACCACCAAATATGAAAGTTCTCGGTACTATATCTAACCCTGGATTTTCTAATAATTTATTATATAAATCCATTATTCTTAAGCAATTTAATGTCTGTCTCTTATATGCATGTATTCTTTTTATCTGAACATCAAATATAGAATTTGGATCTACTTTAATTCCATTTTTCTTATATATCGTTTCGGCAAGCCTCTCCTTATTTTCTTTCTTTATATTATGAAGTTCTCTTTGAACACTTTCATCATTTACTTTCTTTTCAAAAGCTTCTAAATCTATAGGATGTTTTATAAATCCTTCCCCTATAGTATCTACTAATAATTTTGTTAGTCTTGGATTAGTCTTTAAAAGCCATCTTCTATGAGTTATTCCATTTGTTTTATTATTGAATTTATTTGGATAATAATAATAAAAATCACTCATTTCTTGTTTTTTAAGGATTTCTGTATGAAGTTTTGCAACTCCATTTACACTATGACTACCTACTATAGCCAAATTAGCCATTCTAACTTGCCCATCAGCTATTATTGCCATACGTGATATTTTATCCCACTGACCCGTATAGCTATTCCAAAGATCTGCACAAAATCTTTCATTAATTTCGTCAACAATCATATATATCCTTGGAAGTAATGATTTAAACATATCTAAAGGCCATTTTTCTAAAGCTTCTGAAAGTATTGTATGATTTGTATATGATACTGTATTTGTTGTTATTCTCCATGCTTCTTCCCAAGCAAGTCCCTCTTCATCTAATAATATTCTCATGATTTCAGGTATTGCAAGAGTTGGATGAGTATCATTTATATGAATAGCTATCTTTTCATCTAAACTCCTAATATCTCCGCCATGTCTTTTATAATGTCTTATTATTCCTTGAACTCCAGCTGAAACAAAGAAATATTGTTGCTTTAATCTTAGCATTTTCCCCTCATACTGAGAATCATCTGGGTAAAGAACTTGTGATATTGCCTCAACAGAGTTTTTATATTCTAATGCTTTTAGGAACTCTCCTCTACTAAATGATGAAAAATCAAATTCATTATTTACTGTTTCAGCACTCCATAATCTCAATGTATTTATAGTATTATTCTCATATCCGACTACTGGAGTATCATAAGGGACTGCAAGTACTGGTTCATAATTTACATGAGTAAATTTCATTTTTCCATTTATCTCTTCTTCTATTATATTTCCACCAAACTTAACAATCTCTCTTTTATCATTTTTTCTCTTTTCCCATACGTTACCATCTCTAAGCCAATTATCCGATACTTCAACTTGTACTCCATCTATAATTTTTTGTTCAAAGAATCCATATTTATATCGTATTCCACAACCATGTCCTGCTATATTTAAAGATGCCATAGAATCTAAGAAACAGGCTGCAAGTCTTCCAAGTCCTCCATTTCCAAGTCCTTGGTCATGTTCTAAATTTTCTAATTCCTCTAAACTAATACTTAAATCATCTAACGCTTCCTTGCATACATCTCTTATACCTAGATTAAGTAGTGCATCTCCTAGAAGTCTTCCCAGTAAAAATTCCATTGAAAAGTAATACACTTGCTTTTCGCAAGTATTATTATACCTCTTATTAGTCTTCATCCAGTTTTCTGCAACATAGTCCCTAACCAAACTACCTAAAGCTTCATATTTTTTATAGTTACTTCCATCAGAAAGCTCCTCTCCATGAATTTCTAGATACTTCTTTTTGTAGGCTCTTTTAAAGGACCTTTTGTCAATGGTTAGCATATCTATCCCCTCCCCCTGGATTTTATAACGACTTATCCTATAATTAACTCCTTATACATTTCATTATAATCATTAGCTGATTTCTCTAAACTATTATCTGAATCTAAAGCTTGCATAACTATAGAATTCCACTTATCTTTATCTCTAAATATATCTAATGCATATTCAGTAACACTTAATAACTCATTGGCATTGTAATTTCTAAAACTAAAGCCATTTCCTAATCCACTATATTGATTATATGGGAAAATGGTGTCTTTTAGACCTCCTGTTTCTCTAACTATAGGAACAGTACCATATCTAAGTGCTATAAGTTGCCCAAGCCCACATGGTTCAAATAATGAAGGCATCAAAAACATATCTGATGCTGCATAAATTTTATGGGCTAATCCATTATCAAATTTAATATTTGCAGATACCTTATCCCTATATCTATCAGCTAAGCCTCTAAAATGATTTTCATAATGATAATCACCAGTTCCTAATATAACTAACTGAATATCATGCTGTAATAATTTATCCGCAATATCAACTACTAAATCAAGTCCTTTTTGGTTAGTAAGCCTAGTAACCATAGAAATCATAGCCGCATTTTCATTTACAGGAAGACCTAATTCCTTCTGTAATTCTTTTTTATTTACAGCTTTACCTTCCAGAGAATTTTTGCTGAAATTTTCATATATTAATTTATCTTCTTCTGGATTAAATTCTTTATAATCTATTCCATTTAATATTCCATTTAGCACATATCCTCTTTCTCTTAATATTGAATCAAGTCTTTCACCATATTCTTGAGTTTTAATTTCATCAACATATGAATAACTAACTGTAGAAATTCTATCTGAATAAAGTACTCCACCTTTCATGAAACTAACTCCACCATCAAAAGCAAGACTACCATTATAATATGGTTCTAAATCATATCCAAAAAGATCTGGTAATATCTCTTTTGGGAATACTCCCTGGAATCTAATATTATGAATTGAAAATACCGATTTTATATTAAAGTAGAATAAATCTTTTGCGTATTCTACTTTAAGAAGTACTGGTATCATTCCAGTATGCCAATCATTACAATGTATTATATCTGGTTGAAAATCAACTAGCTTTAAGAAGCTTAAAACAGCTCTATTAAAGAAGGCAAACCTCTCTCCATCATCATAATATCCATAAAGTCCATCTCGTCCAAAGTAATATTCATTATCTAATAGATAATATTTAACCCCATCCTCCTCATACTCAAATACACCACAATACTGTGTTCTCCACCCAACTGGCACCATAAACCATTTAAGGAATTTTAGTTCTTTTTTTAGATTCTCGTTTATCTTCTTATACTTAGGTATTACAACTCTTGCATCTACATCTGATTTTATTAAAGATTTAGGTAATGACCCTAATACATCACCTAGCCCTCCTGTTTTTATAAATGGATTTGCTTCAGATCCAACAAATAAAACTTTCATCTAATTCTCCCCCTCAAATTTTCTCTTTAATACCACAGTTGCCATTGGCGGTACTTTTATTTTTATACTATTTTCAAAATTATTAGATTCCTCATTCTCTGAAAATAATTTATCCTCAATAATTTGACCTGATCCCCCATACTTTTTATGATCAGTATTTAAAATTTCTTCATATACACCCTTGTATGGAATTCCAATTCTATAGTCATAATATACAACGGGTGTAAAATTAGATACAAAAATTAATGTATCTTCCTTCCTCCTGCCTCTTCTTATAAATGAAATTATACTTTGACTATCGTTATTTGCATCTATCCATTTAAACCCTTCTGGATCATAATCTAATTCCCAAAGTGCTTTATTATCTTTGTATATATGATTCAAGTCTTTAAAAAACACTTGAATATTTTTATGCATAGGATATTCATCAATTAATTCCCATTGAAGTGACTCATATTCCTTCCACTCATTAAATTGCCCAAACTCATTCCCCATAAACATAAGTTTCTTTCCAGGATGCCCAATCATGTATGAATAAAACAACCTAAGTCCTGCAAATTTTGTCCAATAATCACCCCACATTTTATCTATCAATGATTTTTTATTATAAACAACTTCATTATGTGAAATAGGAAGTATAAAATTTTCTGAGTAATTGTACATCATAGAGGAAGTTAAATCAGTATGATGATATTTTCTATATATGGGATCTAATTTTATATATTCTAATATGTGATTCATCCATCTAATATTCCATTTAAAACTGAATCCTAAACCTCCATTTCCTATAGAACTACACACATTAGGGCAAGAATCTGTATCTTCCTCTACGATCATCATTACATGTGGAAATTCGTTATGTATAGCTTCATTTAAATCTTTAACAAATTGAATTCCCTCTAAATTTCCATTTCTTCCATAAATATTCGGCACCCATTCCCATTTTCCTCTTTTATAATCTAAGTAAATCATATTTGAAACTGAATCAATCCTTAATCCATCAATATGATATTCTCTAAACCAATAAAGAGCATTTGAAATTAAAAAGCTTCTAACCTCAGGCCTTCCAAGATCAAAATTAATGGTTCCCCACTGTCTATTTTGGGCTTTCCACCCTTCTTCATATTCATAAGTTGGAGTTCCATCAAATTTATAAAGTCCTTGTTCATCCTTACAAAAGTGACTTGGTACCCAATCTAGAATAATTCCAATACCTCTTTTATGAAGCTCATTAATAAGTTCCTTAAATCCTTCTAAATCTCCATATCTACTAGTTACTGAGTAAAACCCAATTCCTTCATACCCCAATGAGGCATCTAATGGATGCTCAACTAATGGCATAAGCTCTACATGTGTATATCCCATATCTTCTAAATATTTAGGTAGTATTTTACTCAATTCTTTATATGTTAAAAACTCATCGCCCCTTCTTCTCCATGAACCAAGATGCATTTCATATATATTTACTGCACTCTCATATATATTCTTATTCTTTTTAGAATTTATAAAATCACTATCTGTCCAATTAAATTCTTTTCCTTTATATACTATAGATGCATTATTAGGTCTGAGCTCTGAAAATATTGAATATGGGTCTATTTTATAATGAATTTCTCCTCTTCCATCTTCTATTGCATATTTATATTTAGCTCCTAAATTAATTCCATATACAAATATGCTCCAAATACCTTCATTAGTAATTTTAATCATTTTATAATTTTCATTTACGGAAAATCCATTAAAATCACCTATCACATAAACATTTTTTGCTTTAGGAGCCCATACTGTGAATCTGACACCTGACTGTCCATCTTTTTCACTAAATTTACTTCCTAACATATCATATGAATAAAAATTTTTTCCTTGATGGAATAGATAAGTATTGAAGTCCGTAATATCATATTTATTTCCATTTTCTTTATTACTATTTTTTTCTCTTATAATCTTCATATTACATAATCCCCCATCTATTTTATGTAATCCACATATTTTTACTGAGTCACTAAATAATTTAAGCTCCTATTATTACTATTCAACGAATATAAAATTTATTAATAAAAATGTATTACTGATTAAAATAAAGTATATAATTATCACTTTAACTTTAATAAAAAGAAGCCTAGGGTAATACCCTAGGCTTCTTTAAATTTATTGTTTAGCATACAACTTCTATACTACTATCTATATCTTTATCATCATTCTTATCTATTAATTTTATAATTATGAAGTGAACTACCATGGCAACTAAAATTGCAACAACCAAATCACAAGTCACAGTTAGTATAAAAGTTGTTAATAATTCAATAGCATCAAATTTATTATTATGGATAATTTTTATACATTCTCTCCACTCACTCATATTATAAGATACTACTGCAAGTATTGCCGCTAATGCAACAAGTGGTATGTATTGTATAAGAGGCATAAATATTATCATTATTAATAATAAAGTTATAGCATGTACTATTCCTGCTATAGGAGTTCTTCCACCATTTTTTATATTAGCTGCCGTTCTAGCTATTGCACCTGTTGCTGGTATTCCACCAAATAATGATGATGCAATATTTGCCATACCTTGTCCTATTAATTCAGTATTTGAGTTATGTTTTTTATCTATCATTCCATCTGCAACAACTGCTGATAATAATGATTCTATAGCAGCTAAAAATGCTATAGTAAGAGATGGCATAAATAAAACTTTTAGTTTATCTATTGTAATTGCTGGAAGTTGTGGCTTTGGAATAGTTGATGAAATCTGTCCAAAAGCTGATCCTATTGTCTCAACATTTAAACTTAATCCAGAAACTATTAAAGTTGACACAACTAATGCAACAAGGGATCCTGGTATTGTCTTATTAACCTTTGGGAATAAGATTATTGTGGCAATACATAGTATACCAATTAATAATGTAATAAAGTGTATTTCATTAAAATGTGATATGTAAACATTCCATTTTTGGATGAATTCAGAAGGTACTTTATCTATACTTAATCCAAATAAATCTTTTACTTGAGTTGATAATAAAGTAATAGCTATACCTAAAGTGAATCCTAAAGTAATACTCTTTGGAATATATTTTATTAAATTCCCAAGTCTAAATATTCCAAACAGTATTAAAATTATACCTGCCATTAATGTGGAAATTATAAGTCCCTCAAGTCCATACTTTTCTATAATTCCATAAACTATAACTACAAAGGCTCCTGTAGGACCTCCAATTTGTACTCTACTTCCACCAAATAGTGATATGAAAAATCCTGCTATTATGGCTGTTATTAATCCCTTCTCTGGCGTTACTCCAGATGAGATACCGAGTGCAATAGAAAGTGGTAATGCAATAATTGCAACAATAATTCCTGCTACAACATCCTTAAAAATTTGTTCTTTTGATAATTCTTTTTTTCTGTGTTTTAATATTGAGAAAAACTTTGGTTTTTTCATCAGTAAAAAAAATCCCTCTTTTCATATAAATTTTTTGTAAATTAGATGTACACATGAAAAAAAGAGATAGTAATTACTATCTCTTTTCGTTCACACCTGGCAACGTCCTACTCTCCCACACAGTCTCCCGTGCAGTACCATTGGCGCTATAGAGCTTAACTTTCCTGTTC
>NZ_JBNOOR010000012.1:0-10921 GCF_050584765.1 Clostridium sardiniense
CGGGAGACTGTGTGGGAGAGTAGGACGTTGCCAGGTGAGTAACGAAAAGAGATAGTTTAATTACTATCTCTTTTTTTTGCGTGTGAAAATATATAAATTAATTTTGGGTATATAAATATTTTAAAGGTCGAAAGTTGGATTTTGTCTAAATTTCGGCCTTTGTCAATTTTATTTATAAAATTTGAAAAAAATCACTCAAAATTGTAAAAATTTAGACTATGAAATAAATGGAGTATGAAGGGGTTAAATGTTATAATTGTAAAGTAATGTAAGGATATGAGTAAGGAGGGGGTAACATGGTACAAGCAGCAAAGAAAAAAGCAATAGTTAAAAAAGGACAAATAACAGACTTTGATAACTATTTGTTCCATGAAGGAAAAAATTATAATAGTTATAGATTTATGGGAGCTCACAATGTTATCGAGAAGCGGAAGAGAGGAGTTCGATTTACTGTTTGGGCACCTAAGGCAAGTTGTGTTTATGTAGTTGGAGAGTTTTCAGATTTTAAGCCTGTTGAAGAATATAAGTTAGAAAAAATAACAGAAATGGGAATATGGAGTTTGTTCATTCCTGCACTTAAGGCTGGAGTTAAATATAAATATTACATCGTTAATCAGTGGGGAACTAATGGTGTATATAAAGCAGATCCATACGCTTTATTATCTGAAAAGAGACCTAATACAGCATCTATTGTTAAAGAAGATGTGAAATTTAAATGGACTGATAGAAAATGGATAAATAAAAGAAATAGAACAAATGTATATGAAAGTCCTATAAATATATATGAAGTACATCTGGGTTCATGGAAGATGAAAAATGGTGAATTTTTAACATATAGTGAATTGGCTGAAAAATTAACTAAATATGTTGTAGATATGGGTTATACACATGTAGAACTAATGCCTCTTGTTGAACATCCATTAGATGCTTCTTGGGGTTATCAAGGAACAGGTTACTATTCTCCTACTAGTAGATACGGTAACGCAGAAGAGTTGAAGGAATTAATAAATTCACTTCACAAAAATGATATTGGAGTAATCCTAGATTGGGTGCCAGGACATTTCTGTAAGGATGAACACGGGCTATATATGTTTGATGGAAGCCCAACATATGAGTATGAAGAAGGCTGGAAAGCGGATAATAAAGGTTGGGGTACATTTAATTTTGATTTAGGAAAACCAGAGGTTAAAAGTTTTCTTATATCTAATGCGCTATATTGGATTAGAGAATTCCATATAGATGGATTAAGGGTCGATGCAGTTTCAAATATAATTTATTTAAATTATGGAAGGAATGAAGGAGAGTGGAGACCTAACATATATGGAGGAGATGGTAGCCTAGAAGGGATACAATTCTTAAAGGAT
Source organism: Clostridium sardiniense (assembly GCF_050584765.1). GTDB lineage: Bacteria > Bacillota > Clostridia > Clostridiales > Clostridiaceae > Clostridium > Clostridium sardiniense_A. The sequence continues at coordinate 1,365 of NZ_JBNOOR010000012.1, forward strand.
CTAAATACAGCAGTTTTCTCTGAGTTTAATAATGTATTGATGGTAGCTGAGGAATCAACATCATGGCCAAATGTATGTAAGCCTATTGAAGATGGAGGTCTTGGATTTAATTTTAAATGGAATATGGGATGGATGAATGATACTTTAGAATATATAGAACTTGATCCTATATATAGAAAGTATCATCATAATAAATTAAATTTCTCTATGATGTACAATTACTCAGAGAATTTTATACTACCTGTTTCACATGATGAAGTTGTTCATGGGAAGAAGTCATTAGTTGATAAGATGTGGGGAGATTACTGGAATAAATTTTCTGGGCTTAGATTATATTTAGCATATATGATAGGTCATCCAGGAAAGAAACTTCTATTTATGGGTTCAGAATTCGGTCAATTCATAGAGTGGAGAGAATATGAAGAACTTGAATGGAAGCTTATAGATGAATTTGATATGCATAAAAGATCCAATGAATACTGTAAAGATTTAAATAAATTCTACAAAGAAAATAGTGCCCTATGGGAATTAGACTATGATCCTGAAGGATTTACTTGGATAGATGCAGATAATAATGATCAAAGTATACTTATTTTTATGAGGAAAGGTAAGCAAGAGAAGGATACATTAATATTTATATGTAACTTTACTCCGGAAGTTTACTATGATTTTAAGATAGGTGTACCTTATTTAGCAGATTATAAAGAGAGGTTCAATACTGATAAAAAGAAATATGGTGGATCTGGACAGGCTATGAGAGCAACGTTAGTTGCAGAAGATGAAGGATATCATAATATGCCATATTCTATAAAGGTAAAGATTCCGCCTATGGCTGTATCTATTATTGGAATTGAGAAATTTAATAAGTTAGCTATTGAGAATAAAACAATTATAGAAAAATAAATAAGGAGTGAACTAAATAATGAAGGTTTTAATTGCTGCATCAGAAGCCCATCCGTTTATAAAGACAGGTGGACTTGGAGATGTTATAGGAGCATTACCTCAGGCACTAAAGAATTTAGGTATTGATGTTAGGGTAGTAATCCCTAATTATAGGGATATAAAGAAAGAAATAAAAGAAGAGTTAAAATTTATAAAGAAATTTACAGTAAGGGTAAGCTGGAGAAATCAATATTGTGGGATATTAGAGTATGAATATAAAGGGGTAAAGTATTATCTTTTAGACAACGAGTATTACTTTAAAAGATCAGGATTATATGGATATTATGATGATGGAGAAAAGTTTGCATTCTTTGATAGAGCTGTCCTTGAATTCCTAAAAGAGTTGGATTGGAAGCCTGATATAATACATTGCAATGATTGGCAGACCGGAATGATTCCAGTACTTCATAAAGTAGAGTATAAGAATAATGAGTTCTTTAAAAATATTAAAACTATAACCTCTATACACAATTTATTTTTCCAAGGGACATTTTCACCAGAAATACTTCCAGAGCTTTTTGGATATGACTATCAGTTATTTGAAAATGGTAGTTTAGAGTTACATGGAGGGGTGAGCTTTTTAAAGGGAGCTATAAATTATTCAGATAAAATTACAACAGTTAGTAGGACTTATGCAGAAGAAATAAAAACTCCTGAATTTGGGGAAACATTAGATGGCTTATTAAGATACAGAGGAAAAGCACTTAAAGGTATAGTGAATGGAATTGATTATGATGAATATAATCCAGACACTGATGAGTATATATTCAAGAATTATTCTAGTAAGACATTAGGTTACAAGAAAGATAATAAAGAAGCCCTTCAAAAGGAACTTGGACTTAAAGTCGATAGAAATATACCTATGATTGGAATGGTATCTAGGCTAACACATCAAAAGGGATGTGATCTAATAATAAATATGATAGAAGGTATATTAGATAAAGACATTCAAGTTGTTATTTTAGGTACAGGAGATTATATGTATGAACATAGATTCAAAGATCTTCAAAACAAGTATCCAGATAAAATGTCTGCAAATATAATGTTTGATAATGGGTTAGCACATAGAATATATGCAGGATCAGACATGTTTTTAATGCCATCATTATTTGAGCCTTGTGGACTTGGACAATTAATAGCTTTAAGATATGGATCTGTTCCTATAGTTAGGGAAACTGGTGGACTTAAGGATACAGTTATTCCTTATGATGAGGCGACTGGCATTGGGACAGGCTTTGAATTTAAAAATTATGATTACAATGAGCTTAAAGGAACAATTGAATATGCATTAAAAGTATATAAAAATGAGAAAAATTGGCAAAGATTAATACTACAGTCTATGAATTCTGATAATAGCTGGAATAAATCCGCTATAGAATATAAGGAAATGTATGAAGAACTAATAGGCTGATACTCAAATTTTGAGATATCAGGAGGAATTAATTAATGCCAATAACCACAGAAATATTTAAAAAAGATTTTGAAGAAAAATTTTCAAAGATGTATGCTAAGGAACTTAATGAAGGTAGCGATTTAGAAAGATATCAAGCGTTAGGAACTTTAGTTAGAGAGTACACTACAAAGGATTGGATTGAAACTAACAATAAATATAAATCTTTAAAAAATAAAGAAGTATATTATTTCTCTATGGAGTTCTTACTTGGAAGATTACTAGGAGACTCTTTGCTGAATTTAGGTATAAGAGATATTTGCAAAGAAGGTTTACGAGAATTAGACATAGATTTAGAAATTCTTGAAGAAATAGAGCAAGACCAAGGACTTGGAAATGGTGGACTTGGAAGACTTGCAGCATGCTTCCTAGATTCTATGGCATCTTCAGGTATTCCTGGACATGGATGTGGAATACGCTATAAGTATGGATTCTTTGATCAAAAGATTATAGAAGGTAGCCAAGTTGAAGTAGCAGATAAATGGCTACAATCTAAAAATGTTTGGGAAATAAGAAAAGAAGATGAGTGTGAAATTGTTAAATTTGGAGGAACAGTTACAGCAAGAAATATAGATGGTAGATTGAAATTCTATCATGGTGAATATGAAGTAGTTAAGGCTGTGCCATATGATACTCCAGTAATAGGATATGAAAATAATGTAGTTAATACTCTAAGACTTTGGAGTGCAGAATCTATTGATGATAACTTCGATTTTTCATCTTTTAATAGAGGAGAGTATGATAGAGGAATAAATAATAAAAGTTCTGTGGAGTCAATATCTTATATACTTTATCCAGAAGATTCATTTTATGAAGGCAAATTACTTAGATTAAAACAGCAATATTTCTTTGTATCAGCTGGACTTCAAAGTATTATAAGAGATTATAAAAAAAATGGAGGAAATATTAAAAACCTACATGAAAAAATAGCTATTCATATAAATGATACTCATCCAACACTTGCTATACCAGAACTTATGAGAATATTAATTGATGAGGAAGAATTAGAGTGGGATGAAGCTTGGAATATAACTAAAAATACTGTTTCATACACTAATCACACTATACTTGCAGAAGCGTTAGAGAAGTGGCCAGTAAATATGGTTCAAGAATTACTTCCAAGAGTTTATATGATAATAGAAGAAATAAATAAGAGATATTGCAGTATGCTTTGGGGTAAGTATCCTGGAGAATGGCATAAAATTTCTAGTATGGCCATTATAGCTGATAACTATGTGAAGATGGCAAATTTAGCTATAGTGGGAAGTCATAGCGTAAATGGAGTTGCGAAACTCCACACAGAGATTTTAAAGAATAAGGAAATGAGAGATTTTTATGAATTGTATCCTAATAAATTTAATAATAAAACAAATGGTATAACTCATAGAAGATGGCTTATAAGAAGTAATCCAGACTTAACAGCATTATTAAAAGAGACAATAGGTGATGAGTTCATTAAAAATCCAATGAAATTAGTAAATTTTAAAGAGCATTTGGAAAATAAAAATGTAATAGATTCACTTTACAAAATTAAATATAAAAATAAAGAAAAATTAGCAAAAGAAATTTATAAAGAAAAAGGAATAGTGGTAGATCCAAATTCTATTTTTGATGTGCATGTAAAAAGAATACATGCATACAAAAGGCAAACATTAAATTGTTTAAGAATAATGGATTTATATAATAGGCTATTAGAAAATCCCAATTTAGATATAGTTCCAAGAACATTTATATTTGGTGGTAAGGCTGCTCCTGGATATCATCTAGCAAAAAATACAATTCAATTAATAAATGCTATTGCAGATAAAATTAATAATGACCCAATTGTTAAAGATAAAATAAAGGTAATTATGATGGATAATTACAGAGTATCATTAGCAGAGAAAATAATAAGAGCAGCTGATGTAAGTGAGCAGATATCAACTACTACCAAAGAAGCTTCAGGTACATCCAATATGAAATTCATGATGAATGGCGCTATAACAGTAGCTACTTTAGATGGAGCTAATATAGAAATAAGAGATGAAGTCACGGATGATAATATAATAATTTTTGGGTTAACTTCAGATGAAGTTCTAAATTATTATAAAACATGTGATTACTCTTCTTTAGATATATATAACAATGATAGTCGCATAAAAAAAGTATTAGATGATCTAATAAATGGAAAATACTCGGAAGACAGGAATAAATTTAGAGATATTTATGATAGCTTATTAATTTATAATGATGAATTCTTTGTACTGAGAGATTTCAATGATTATATAAAAGCTCAAGAAAGAGTAGATAAGTTATATAGAGATAAAGAAAAATGGCAAAGAATATGTGGTATTAATATAGCCCATTCAGGTATATTTTCATCAGATAGAACAATAAGAGAATATTCTAAAGAAATTTGGAATACAAAAGCTTTGTATAAAAGCGAATAATTAGGGGGCTTTTATGATAGAGAGTAGTATTTTTCATAATTCTCATGATTTAAGTTATAGAAAACCATTTGGAGCAGTTGAGATTGGGAAGTATGTATCTATATCAATAGATGTAGATATAGATGCAGAAGTATATCTAAATTTAATTAAATTTGATTTATCTAAAGATAGAAAATTGATGATAAAAGAAGATGGTAAATCCAATAGATTTAATATAGAGATAAATACAGATAATCTATGTGGGGTAAATAATTATTATTTTGAAATTATTTATAATAATGAAAGTATATATTATGGAAATAATGAATATGAATTAGGGGGAATTGGTAAGTATTATGTAGATAATCCTAAAACTTATCAATTAACTGTATATAAGAAGAGAGAAGTTCCAAACTGGTATAAAGAAGGTATTATATATCAAATATTTGTAGATAGATTCTGCAATGGTAATGATGATGGAAAAATAAATAGTCCTAAAAGAAATAGTTTCATATATGGGAAGTGGGATGATGATCCCATGTATATTAAAGATGAACACGGAAATGTAGTAAGATGGGATTTTTATGGAGGCAATTTAAAAGGTGTTATAAAAAAGCTACCATATATTAAATCATTGGGAGCATCAATTATATATATGAACCCAATATTTGAAGCTGCAAGTTGTCATAAATATGATACAGGGGATTATGAAAAAATAGATGAAATGTTTGGAACTGAAGAAGATTTTAAAACATTATGCCATGAAGCAAAAAAACTAGATATGAAAATTATATTAGATGGAGTATTTAGCCATACTGGATCAGATAGTAAGTATTTTAATAAGTATGGTAATTATGATACTTTAGGTGCTTATCAGTCAAAGGAATCTAGATATTATAATTGGTACAGGTTCAATGAATATCCGGATAAGTATGAATGTTGGTGGGGATTTAATAATCAACCTAATATAGATGAATTAAATGAGGATTTTATAAATTATATAGTTAAGGATAAGAAATCTATAATATCTAAATGGATGAATTTAGGTGCATATGGCTGGAGACTAGATGTAGCAGATGAATTGCCAGATGAATTTATAAAACTTATAAAAGAGAAGATGCTAAATATTAATAAGGATAGTGTTTTAATTGGGGAAGTATGGGAAGATGGATCAAATAAAGTTAGTTATTCTAAAAGAAGAGAATATTTTTTTGGAGATGAGCTTGACTCAGTTACTAACTATCCACTTAGAGATGTAATAATAAGATGTTTAACTGGTAGCATTAGTACAGAATATTTTGCTAAGAGGATAATGAACTTATATGAAAATTATCCGATAGAAAACTTTTATAGCAATATTAATTTACTAGGAAATCATGATACTGAAAGAGTGTTTACAATGCTAGGAGAAGATAAAGAGCTTCTTAAACTAGCAATAGCAATGCAAATGACTATTCCAGGAGTACCTTTAATATATTATGGAGATGAGGTAGGTCTTACAGGAGGAAAAGATCCTTATAACAGAAAGACATATCCTTGGAAAAGTCCTAATACAGAGATATTAGGTATATATAAACGCTTAATAGATATAAGAAGTAATGAAGAGGTTCTTAAAAAAGGGGATTTAAAATTTATAGATAATACAGAAGGCTTGATTATATATAAACGTATGTATATGAGCGAAATGATAACCATAATAATAAATCCTTATGATAAAAAAATAGATTATAAACTAATTGGTATAGAAAAATTAGCTTATGATCTTATAGATAATAATGAATATGAAAATAACAATAATAATTATATAAATATAGGGTTAGATAAAAGAGGGTTTAAGATACTAAAAAGTATGATTTAATTATTGCGGCACTAGGGGGGAAGATAACCTAGTGCCAATAAATAAAGCATGATAAAGATTAGTTTTAAGGTATAGAAGTGAAAATGGAAGGGGAATATATTATATGGGTAATAAAGAAATCGTAGCAATGATTTTAGCAGGTGGACAAGGTTCGAGATTAGGGGTGTTAACTAAGAATCTAGCAAAGCCTGCAGTACCGTTTGGAGGAAAATATAGAATAATTGATTTTCCATTAAGTAATTGCGCAAATTCAGGAATTTATACAGTAGGAGTATTAACACAATATAAGCCATTAGAGCTTAATTCACATATAGGAATTGGAGATGCTTGGGATTTAGATAGAAGAGATGGGGGAGTTGCAATACTACCACCATATCAAGAGGAAAAGGGTGGAGATTGGTATAAAGGAACAGCTAACGCTATATATCAAAATATTGAATATGTAGATAGATATGACCCTGAATATGTACTTATATTGTCAGGAGACCATATTTACAAAATGGATTATGATGAAATGTTAGACTTCCATAAAGAAAAGAATGCTGATGTAACAATAGCAGTTATAGACGTTACTATGGAAGAGGCTACTAGGTTTGGGATAATGAACACGAGAGAAGATCAAACAATATATGAATTTGAGGAAAAACCAGAACATCCAAAGAGTACTAACGCATCAATGGGAGTATATATATTTAACTGGAAAACACTTAAAAAGTATTTAAGTGAAGATGAGTTAGATAAAACATCAAGTAATGACTTTGGAAAAAATATAATACCTAAAATGCTTAATGAGAATAGAAGAATGGTAGCTTATCCGTTTAAGGGGTACTGGAAAGATGTAGGAACAATAGATAGCTTATGGGAAGCTAATATGGACCTATTAAGAAAGGATGACGAATTAAGTTTAAATGATAGGGATTGGAAAATATATTCAAAGAATCCGGTTAGGCCAGCACAATATATTGGAGAGAATGCTAAAGTTAAGAATTCTTTAATTACAGAAGGATGTTTAATAAATGGTAATATAGAGAATTCTATAGTATCACAAGGAGTATATGTAGGAAAGAATACTATCATTAAGGATTCAGTTATAATGCCAAATGCACGTATAGAAGATAATGTAGTTATAGAAAAAGCTATAGTTGGTGCTGATGCTATTATAGGAAGAGAATGTAGAGTTGGTAATGGAGATAAGATTGCAGTAGTTGCTGCAAATGAAAATTTAGAAACTGAGGTAGTATCTAAAGATATGGGATTAGATATAAGACCAAGAGAAATATTTGTAGAAGAAAAGTGCTGCTAATAATATAGATGTTTAAGAAGGTAGCTGTTGATGAGAGGGTGGGTTTTTTGAATAATTGTTTAGGAATTATAAATTTAGATGAAAATGAAAGCAGAATGGGTGAATTAGTAAGACATAGAACATTAGCATCAGTGCCTATTTCAGGAAGATATAGAGTAATAGATTTTGCTATATCAAATATGGCTAATTCAGGAATTGAAGGTATAGGTATATTTACAAAGAATAAATCAAGGTCTTTAATAAATCATTTAACAAATGGTAGACCATGGGACCTTCATAGAAAAAAGGATGGACTTAGAGTATTTAATTTTGGAAACTATGAACCAGAATATGATGATGTACACAACTTTGCTGATAATATAGAATTTATAAAAAATAGTAGAAGAGAATATATATTGTTAGCGCCGTCATATATGGTATGTAATATAGATTATAATGATCTTATAAAAAATCATATAAAGAATAATAATGATATAACAGTTGTATATAAGGCTGTAGATGATGCTGATGAAAGTTTTATTGATTGTGAAGCATTAAATATAAATGAAGTAGATAGAGTAATAAGTATTGGCGAAAATATAGGAAGAGAAAAAGAAGCTAATATTAATATGGAAATGTATATAATGAAAACTGACCTTTTCATTAATATAGTTTATGATTGTATAAAAAATGGAGTATACAGAAAGATAAGAGAATATATAAGTAGAAATTTAAATGATCTTAAAGTTGGTGCTTTTGAATTCAAAGGATATTTAGCTTGTATAAACTCTATTAAAGCTTACTTTGATGCAAATATGGATCTTTTAAATCAAGATGTAAATAAAGAATTATTTTATGATAAGAATCCTATATACACAAAATCACAAGATGAGGCTCCAACACAATATACTGAAATAAGTAATGTGGTTAATTCAATTGTTGCTAATGGATCTTATATTGAAGGAACAGTTAAGAATTGTATTATAGGAAGAAGAGTTCGTGTAGGAAAAGGAACAGTTCTTGAAAATTGTATTATAATGCAAAATAGTGTAATAGAAGAGAATGTTGAAATGACTAAGGTTATTGCAGATAAGGGAACTATAGTAAATGAAAATCAGAATATAAATGGAACAGAAAATTATCCAGTTACTATTCAGAAGAGAAAAGCTATTTAATATATAAGAAGAGGTGATGAATTATCACCTCTTTTTAATATCTATAAAAGTATATTTAATTAAACTTTACCTAGTGTATCAATAGTAGAATTATAAAGATAAACGTAGAAATATAGAGTATTATAATAATAAATTATATAAATGGGAATATATAATGGTTATATAGTAAAGATATATGGTATCATTAGTTTCGTTGCTCAAGCGAAAGCAAAGTAAACATGGTAAATACGACATTAGGAAATGTCGAAAAATGTTGACAAGTAATCGTTTAAGTGATATACTAATTAAGTCGCTAAGGGGAGTAGGAAACACCTTGAAACTCAGAAAAAACTTCTGAAAAAAAGATGTTGACATAAAACTTCTTAAGTGATAAGATAATCAAGTCGCTTGAAGGCGACGAGATAAAATGGTCTTTGAAAATTGAACAGAATATATAAAACAT
>NZ_JBNOOR010000013.1:0-6121 GCF_050584765.1 Clostridium sardiniense
TTGCTGGTTGTTTAAATGTTTTATATATTCTGTTCAATTTTCAAAGACCATTTTATCTCGTCGCCCTCAAGCGACTCGTTTATCTTATCACTTTCGAAAAACTTTGTCAACATTTTTTCAATAAGTTTTTAACTTAATTTGATTTAAAATGTTGTCTCGCTTCCGTAGAAGCCCTTTCGCATCAGCGACAAGATTTATATTATCATCATCAATTAATATTGTCAACATTTTTTTGCAAATTTATATCAAATCATCCCTTATTTCATATAATAATATAAATTATTACTAAATATAAGGATTTTTAGATATGTACAACATTATAATGAGTAAAAAAAGTTCAATAAAGGCTACTATAAATCAATTTCTTAATGCAATTTTCGCTAATAATAATTTTAAGCAATTTATATCAAATGATAAATTAAATGAATTGCTTGATCTAAAGATAAAATACTTCACTCTATATAACAAAAAAAGTTCTCTTCCCGTTTTAGATTCATATTCTAAAATAAAATATGATTTTATTAAGGAAGTAAACGAGGATTATTCTCTAGTTAAGTTTTCTGTGTATTCAATATTGGATATTGGTACTAACAGCTTTGACTCCATAACTACATCAACATATATCTCACTACTAAAAAAAATATCTAATAAATGGTTTATAGAATATATATCTGATATAGAATCATTAAAAGATAAAGTTAATTATAAAGATCCAAAAACTTTCATTCTTCTTTACAACACTTTATTAGATAATGAAATAGATAAATATAATTCTTTATTATTAAACTTTAATACTCTTAATATAAATATCAATAATACAGTTGCAGTTTCATCAGTATTTAAAAAGACCTCTTACTCAAAATCTAAAGCAGTAGAATACGCTGAAAAATATGCCTTAAATTATAACAAAGAGTATATTGATTTTGATAAAAGCGGTGGAGATTGTACGAATTTCGTATCTCAGACAATTCATTATGCAGGAATAAACACCTCTTCAACATGGAAACCATACTCTAATCCTTGGGTTAGAGTAAAAGAACTACGTGATTACCTAATTTATAATCATCTTGCATTTGAAACAACAAATATAGATCAAAATTGTGTTGGCTCTATAATACAATTCTTTAGTCCAATTAAAAATACTTGGTCTCATTCTGGAATTATAACTTATAATACGGGAAATACATGTCTTTACTGTTGTCATTCTTATGATAAATTAAATTATCCTCTTTCTTATGTATATCCTAATATATATCCTAAGATAAGAATAGTAATTCCATATTAAAAGGCTAACATGGTCATGTTAGCCTTCTTATGCCTCTATATTATTTTTATCTTCATCCTTATTTTTAACATCTTCATTTTTATTTCCAAATAATTTATTCTTTAAAACATTAAATAGCATCTTCTTTTTCTTCTCTTCTTCTCTATTATCTTTATCTATCATTAATGCGATATCCATTATAGGCGATATCTGATCTATTGTATCTTTATAACCAATACTTACTCTCTTCTTAGTATTATCTGGAGTAAAATCTAGAACACCATCCATTAATCCTGCTTCCATTTCACTTGGTCTTATTTCTATTATCTTTGAGTTTGGATAGAGTTCCCTATTAATTTTTACATTGCTAGCTAATGGGACTACTATTATTATATCGCACCCTTCACCATATACAGGTTGTATTGGTATATTATCAGTCATGCCTCCATCTAGATAATTTTTTCCTTCTATTTCTTCACTTTGATATATCATAGGAAGGGCTGATGTAGCTAAAAGTATTTTTCTTATATCTTCATTGTTATAATCATCAATCTTAAAGTATTTCGCTTCTACCTTTGGTATTTCAGTGCAAGCTGCATAACATACCCTATTTCCACTTTTGATTTTATTAAAGTCTAAGTATTCATCAATTATTTCAATTAAACCATCTCTAGGTATGTCTCCACCATTTATGGCTTTAGGCATATATTTTTTTATTAAATTCAAGTTTCTTGATCCAATTGTTACAAGTATACTTCTTTTTAATAAATCCTTATGATTTGTTGGTAGTATTTTCTCAACACTTATATTCATCCAGACCTCTTCTGCAATATTTATATCATCTTGATTAAATAACATAGCATTTAAAGCTCCTATTGAGGTACCTGATATAACACTAATATATTTATCTATCTTTAACTCCTTAAGAGCTTTCCATACTCCTATTTGATATGCTCCTCTTGCTCCCCCTCCAGCTAAAACTAATCCTATTTTCATTTTAATCCCCCCCTTTAATATCAATAAATTTTACTGCATATAATTTCACACTATTATTTTATACTGTAGGTTTTTATTGGTTAAAACAAAAGGGCTTTTCTATATATTTTTAAGAAAAACCCTTGCAGTCATATTTAATTATAGACTACTTATTAACTTTTAATGTATCTAGAATAATCAGTGCAGTATCTTCTATTGCTCTTTGAGTAACATCTATAGTTTTACAACCAATTCTTCTTATTATCTTGTCTGAGAACTCAAATTCTTCTAATATTCTAGCATCCCCTGCATACTCAATATCAGATGGTATCCTATGAAATTTATCTAATCTTCTTTTTCTTATCTCAATTAATTGAAGTGGATTTATTGTCAATCCAAATACCTTCTTCTTATCAATTTCATATAATTCTTTTGGTACCCCCACCTCAGGTACTAATGGAATATTTATAGCTTTTATTCCTTTATTAGCTAAGTACATACATAATGGTGTCTTTGAAGTTCTTGAAAGTCCAATTAAAACTACATCAGCATTTTTAAGACCTCTATAATCCTTACTATCATCATATTGCATGGCAAATTCCATAGCTTCTATTCTTTTGAAGTAGTCTTCATCAGTCTCCCACATTGCACCTGGATTATTATCCGGCAATCTATTAAGTTTAGAAGATGCTACATTCAGTATCGGCCCTAGTACATTTATAACTGATATATTATTTTCTATACCTTTTTGAGTTAAATATTCTCTTACATTAACAGTTATTATTGTAGAAACTATAATTGCTTCCCCTTCACATTCCTTAACTGCACTAATTACATCCTCTATATCTTCTAAAGTTTTTATATACGGAATTCTCTCTACTACAACATCATTTGAAAATTGACTTGCAGCAGCAATAGCAACTTGATTGGCTGTTTCCCCTATAGAATCTGATACAGCAAATATTGTTAACATCTCAATACCCTCATTTCTATTAAATTTGTAATTTTCAAAATTCTCTTTATATTTATATTATTACATATTTTTTTTATTTTTCTCAATAGTGAATTTTATTATTATATGTTAAACTTAAATTTGTAAACTGTGATTTACAAATTATTCTTTATATGGAGGGCATAATGAATACTAAAAAATTATTAATTATATGTACATTGCCTGTAATGTGGTTAGTTTATCTACTATTCGAATTATTTACTGGAAGAATAAATGACTTAACTACTATTATAGGGAATATCTTCTTGATAATCTTATTTGGAATAGTAGGATACGCTTTTTATAGATTTACATTAAAAAGACCTGAAGGTCTTACAAGGAAGGGCATCTTTGAACTATTTTTTATACTTATGTTGCTTGATCAAGGAATTAAAATAATAATTAAACTATTTTTCTTTAATTCTTACTTTGATATTTTCAATGGATTTCTATCCTTTAACCCATTAATTAATACAGATGGGTCATGGTTAAATGCTAGATTTGGTACATCAGTTAGCTTTTCTATGCTGATTATACTTAATATTATAGCTTTAGTAATCTTTATAGAATTATACAGATATTATAGAAGTAAGGGTCATAAAGGTATATTTGGAGATCTTGCTATAGTATTTATAATTGCAGGAGCTTTATGTTCTCTTATAGATAAAGTTTTCTATGGTGGTAGCCTAGACTTTATTGGAGTAAGCAATTTATTTGTAGCTGATTTTAAAGACATATATATTAATCTTGGAATATTATTTTTAGTTGTATGTCTATATGATAATGGCTTCTTCTCAAATGAAGATGATACAACTTTAAAGGAAGACTTTAAGAGTATAAAAAAATTCTTTATTTTTATCGGTGATGATATAAAATCATTATTTTCAAAAAAGAAATAATCATAGCAATTTAATTTTAGATTCATCTATATAAATAAAAGCTACATCAAAAATTTGATGTAGCTTCAATATTATCAATAAAATAAAATTACTAATAAAAAAAAGATTATGCTTGCATAATCTTTTTGAATATATAATGCTAAGCAAGTTCCTATTAGAGAATTACTTTAAGTAATTCTTGGTGGCTCGCCCGGGAATCGAACCCGGGACACCATGATTAAAAGTCATGTGCTCTACCGACTGAGCTAGCGAACCATATAGACCTGGCAACGTCCTACTCTCCCACACAGTCTCCCGTGCAGTACCATTGGCGCTATAGAGCTTAACTTTCCTGTTCGGAATGGGAAGGAGTGTTTCCTCTATGCCATCATCACCAGATTGCTTTGCCGTTTCGCCTCAATTAGCGGCTCAACAATTACTTATTATATAGACCTAACAACCTTTTGTCAACAAATTTCTGCATTTTTTTTATATTTTTTTATTGATGAATATATAAATAACCCTCAAAGCCTTATACTTCAAGGGTTACAGTGTTTTTATTTCTTACTATTTTTTCTTTAATAACCTAATCTTTTTATATATTCTTTTATAACATTTATTGAATTTTGGAATTTATTTTTTTCTTCATCACTCATGTGTATCTCTACGATTTCTTTGATACCTTCTGAATTTAATATTACTGGTATTCCTGCAAATACATCAGATACTCCGTACTCACCTTCTAAAAGAGTTGAAACTGGTATTATCTTATTTTCATTATATAAAATTGCTTTTATTATGCCTACAGTTGCACTAGCAATTGCATAATATGTAGTACCTTTTCTCTTATATACTTCCCAGCCAGCTTGTGCAGTGTCTTGAACTAATTTATCAAGATCTACATTTGGAAATCTATCTTTATTATCTTCTAATACCTTTATAAATGATTTTCCTCCTACAGTTACATGTGACCAAGGTACCATCTGAGAATCTCCATGCTCGCCCATGGAATATCCTTGTACACATCTAGGATCTACATCTAAAAGCTCTCCAATAAAATTCTTTAATCTTGCAGTATCTACTGATGTTCCTGTACTTAATACATGACTCTTTGGTAATCCAGATAACTTATATACATGATATGCTATAATATCTGCTGGATTTGAAACTATTATAAAATATCCCTTAAATCCTGATTTCATAATAGGATTCACGATTGTTTCTACAATCTTTGCACTTAAGTCTAATGTATCTAATCTTGTTTGTCCAGGCTTTGGTGGTGCTCCTGCAGTTATTACTATAACATCTACATCTCCACACTCATCATAAGATGCAGCTCTAACCTTAGTATTTCTATTTAAATACTCTATTGAGTGATTTAAATCCATTGCTTCTCCTACAGCTCTTTCATTGTTTATATCAATCATAAGAACCTCATCACATATCCCTTGTGTAACTAAGCTAAAGGCAGTACTAGATCCAACTAAGCCTGTACCAACTATTGCTACTTTAGTATTTTTAATTCCCATATTATATTCTCCTCATTCCTCTTAAGATTTTATCCATAATAATTTATTTTAATTTTACTATATTAATACTATATAGCAAAATTTTCAAAAAATAAACTCTAAAAATAGCCTAAATTATTTTTAGAGTTTATTTTTTATAATAGTTGATTTTTATCATTTTTAAAACTTTCAACCTTTATTTCAGTAAAATATTTTCGCTATTTCTTCCTTTAAAAGTAAGTCATTAGGTCTATATTTCTTTAACTCACATACTAATAAAATTTATGTAATTAGTTATATTTTTATATAGCAAAAAAGACTTAGATAATTCTAAGTCTTTTAAAATGGTGCGTCATCAGGGATTCGAACCCGGGACACCCTGATTAAGAGTCAGGTGCTCTACCAACTGAGCTAATAACGCATATCTTACCTGGCAACGTCCTACTCTCCCACACAGTCTCCCGTGCAGTACCATTGGCGCTATAGAGCTTAACTTTCCTGTTCG
>NZ_JBNOOR010000014.1:0-5962 GCF_050584765.1 Clostridium sardiniense
ATGTTGCTTTTAGGAGTTGCTGCTGTAGCTGCTGGAGGAATTACTTTAAAGAAAAGAAAAAGAGATAAATAGCTAAAGAAGTGAATAGATAAATCAGGCTATTTTAAGAAAATTATTGATAATATAATAGAAATAATGGAAGTTGAATTCGACTTCCATTATTTTATTATATTGATGAGTTAATAATACAAAGTTTACAGAGAATATTAATATTAAAGATGAGAGCTTATTTACAGTGTATTATCTAAGTGTAGAGAAAAGATAGTAAAAAAAATCATATTATTATTATTATTATTTGTTTTAAAAGTTATTTTCAAATTTATAATTAAAGTTTATGAAAAAAATACTGAAAATTTATTTTAATTTAAAAATTCAAAATAAAAAACATGTAAAAACAAATAATCAATTTACATATTTAGGGAAATAAGGTAATATATTTATGTGGAATTTATTAATTTATTAATTGTTTAAAGTTTATTTTGCAATTATGGTATTTATCAAGGAAAAAAAATATTAAGTATGAGGGGAGGAATGAATAAAAAAATAAATTAACTTTACCTAAAGTAATGTTACTGCATCAGAACAATTTCTATTCAATTTTTCTAAAATAATAAAGTTTAGGGGGGGAGCCATTGCTTTAGTAATAGCTATTATTAAGAAATTAATATGTTACTTAATAGTAACTATGAAGTGTTTAGGCCAAGTATATTAAATATAAAAAATAAATTGAAAATTTATGAATGGGGTTAAAGGGTATGAAGTTTAAAAAAATGCTAAGTTTAATTCTTGCTACAGTAGTAATTACGACTTCTTCAGGTATACCAACATTGGCAAATGCTACAGTAAGAGATAAAGAAATAGTTAAAACAGTAAATAATGATTCACAAAGAACTATATCATTTAATGATAATTGGAAATTTAACTTGGGAGATGTGCCAGAAGCAAAAGAAAAAAAATTTGATGATAGCAAATGGAGAGATCTAACATTACCTCATGATTGGAGTATTGAGTTGGATTTTAATAAAGATTCTGAAGCAACCCATGAAGGGGGATATCTAGACGGAGGAACTGGTTGGTATAGAAAGAGTTTTGTACTGCCTAAAGAAATGGAAGGAAAAAAAATAAATATTAACTTTGGTGGAGTATACATGGATAGCTATATTTATGTAAATGGAAAACAAATAGGTAATCATCCTTATGGATATACTCCATTTTCATTTGATATAACAGACGATATAGTATGCGATGGTGTTACTGAAAACGTTATCGCAGTAAGAGTAAAGAATAAACAAAGAAGTAGTAGATGGTATTCAGGTAGTGGTATATATAGAGATGTCAATCTTACAGTAACTGAAAATGTTCATGTTGCAGAATATGGTACTTTCGTAACTACACCAGACTTAGAAAAGGAATACAAGAATGGTAGAGCTAAAGTTAATATTAAAACAGATATTATGAATGAGGAAGCTACAGAGAAAGAAATAAGCGTTAAATCAGTTATAGTAGATGCTGAAGGAAATAATGTAGCTGAAAATATAACTACTGAAGTAGTAGGTGCTGGAACTACTAAGAAGTTTAATGCCGATGTAATGGTTTCCAATCCGAAGCTTTGGGGAACAGAAAATCCATATTTATATAAAGCGGTTACTACTGTAATTATTGATGACAAAATAGTAGATGAGTATGAAACAGATTTTGGTATGAGATGGTTTGAGAATACTACTAATAAGGGGTTCTTCTTAAATGGAGAACAAATGAAGCTTGAAGGTGTATGTATGCATCATGACCAAGGATCTTTAGGTGCTGTTGATAATAAGGCATCAATAAGAAGACAGGTTAAGAAGTTAAAAGAGATGGGAGTAAATTCTATAAGAGTTACTCATAATCCTGCATCACAACACTTAATAGATATTTGTAATGAAGAGGGAATTCTTCTTATAGAGGAGGCCTTTGATACTTGGTATGGTGGGAAGAAGCCATATGATTATGGAAGATTTTTTGAGCAAAAATCAATTCATGGAGATATGACTTGGGCAGAGTTTGATATTAAGCAAATGGTTAATAGAGGAAAGAATGCACCAAGTATAATAATGTGGTCATTAGGAAATGAAATATGGGAAACAAGCGAAGCAAAGGGTGTTGAAACAGTAACCAATCTTCAAAAATGGGTTAAGGAAATTGATACTACAAGACCTACAACTATGGGAGAAATTGCATTCATGAATGGAGAAGGAGCTCATGAAAAAGTAGCTGATATTGTAGATGTCGTAGGATTTAACTATTCCGAACATCAGTACGATAAATTTAGAAATAAATATGAAGATTGGGTAATGTACGGTTCAGAGACTTCTTCGGCTGTAAGAAGTAGAGGTGTATATGCGCATCCAGAAAAAATTGGTATAGGTGATAATCATCAAGATTTACAACAATCCTCATATGATAATGATCGTGTTGGTTGGGGAAGAACTGCAGAAGATGCATGGAAGATGAATAGAGATAGAGAATATATACTAGGAGAATATATTTGGACAGGCTTCGATTATATAGGAGAACCAACTCCTTATTACAATAAATTCCCATCAAAATCATCATACTTTGGGGCTATAGATACAGCTGGATTTGAAAAAGATGCTTTCTATTTCTATCAAAGTCAATGGTCAAATGAACCAATGGTTCATTTATTACCACATTGGAACTTTGAAAATGATGATAGCATAAAAGTTGATGGAGATAAGATATTAGTATATGCATATACTAATTCAAACTCTGTTGATCTATATTTTAATGAAGATGTAACAAGTGATGAGCTAGGGGAATTAGTAGAGAGTAAACAATATGAAGTTACAAATGCAGGATACAATGGAACTTATAAAGAAACTAAAGATGGTAAGCTTCACTTAGAATTTAAAGTTCCTTATAAAAAAGGTAAATTGACAGCTGTCGCAAAGGATACAAATGGTAAAGAAGTTGCGAGAGATGTAGTTAAAACTGCTAATGAAGCAAAGAAAATTGATTTAAGTGCTGATAGACAAGTTATAACTGCTGATGGATACGATTTATCATTTATTACAGTTGATGTAGTTGATGAAAATGGAACTTTAGTACCAGATGCTGATAATTTAATAAATTTTGAAGTTAAGGGTAATGGTAAGATAGTTGGTGTTGATAATGGAAATGCTGCAAGTGTTGAAAGATACAAGGATAATAAGAGAAAAGCTTTTAATGGAAAAGCTTTAGTTATAGTTCAATCAACAAAAAATGCTGGTTCATTTACATTAACAGCAACAAGCCAAGGTCTTTCTTCTGATAACACAACAGTATACACTGTACCAGAAGAAGAATTAAGTGAAAATAAGATAGTTGGATATGATGTAAGTGATGTTACAGTACCAGTTAATGGAGAATTAAATCTTCCAACAGAAATAACAGCACTTTATACAGATGGAACTAAAAAAGAAGTAAATGTTATCTGGGATTCAATTCCAGAAGATGCTTTAAAAGCTCCTGGAATATTTAAAGTAAAAGGAACTGTAATAGGTAGCGATATTCCAGTAAGTATTAAAGTAATTGTTAAAGATATTATTGGTGTATTAGATTCTAGGATGTTAGTACCTGTTGGCAAACAAGCTAAGCTTCCAGAAGAAGTATCAGTAGTAAGCAATGATGGAAGCATAGAAAAGTATCCAGTAACTTGGGAGAGAGAATTAAAAGGAGAGGATGTTGCTTCACCTAAAACTGTTACAATAAAAGGTAAGGTTACAGGAGTAGAAAGCTTAGATGCTAAAGCTATTATAGTTGTATCTGATAATTTTAAAGAAGCAAATATAGCATTAAATGAAGGTAAGACATATCCAAAAGCATTCGCTTCATATACTGAAGGCTATGATAGTATAAATAATATTAATGATGGTGTAATATCTAAGGTTAGTGAACCAAAAAATAGATGGACTAACTGGGGGAAACCAGGAGAAAATTATGATGAGTATGCTGGAATAGAGTTTGATGAAGAATATTCTATTGGTAAAATAGGAATTTCACTATATAGTGATCAGGGTGTTGCTATTCCAAGTGAGATTCTAGTTGAGTACTGGAATGGTAATGAATGGATTGGAGTTTCTAATCAAAGCAAGACAACTGGTTTCTCAGCAGAAGGTACAGAAGAAATTACTTTTGATGAAGTAAATACAACTAAAATAAGAGCTTTATTAAAAGAGGATACTGTGGCCAATAAGTCAGTTGGTATTACTGAATTTTATGTTTATTCTGATGTATTAGAGATGAAAGGTACAGCCTTATTAAAGGACATTAAAGTAGATGGAGTAAGTGTCGAAAACTTTAATGAAAGTACTAATCAATATAGAATTAATCTACCATATGCTTCAAAGGTACCAGTCGTTACAGCTACTGCCAAAGATAATGCAAGTGTATTTGTAGTACCAACATTAAATACTGATAGTAGCGCTAATGTTATAGTTATAGCAGAAGATGGTAAGACGACTAACAATTATATTATTAGTTTCACAGAAGAAGGACCACAGTTAGAATCAGCAACAATAGAATTATCTAAGAAAGATATAATTGAAGATGATATTGTTGATATTATAGTAGAAGGAAGATTACAAGATGATTCTTTAATTGGAGAAGATCAATTACAAGTTAAATATGAAATATCTTCTAAGGATTCTGGGGAAGCTAAAATAGAAAATGGTAAATTATATGCTTATAAAGAAGGAACAGTAACTTTAAATGCTAAGGTAACTTATAAAGGTAAGACTGTTACTACTAAAGGTATAACAATAAATATTGGAAAGAATCCAGCTGAAAAGACTATTATTTCATATGAAAGAGTAAATGTAGAAACAGATAAGGGAGTTGCACCAGTATTACCAGAAAAGATAAAGGCAATATATGATATTGGATTACCTAGAGAAGTAAAGGTTACTTGGGATAAGGTAAAAGAAGAGTCATATAATAAATATGGAATTTTTGAAGTGGAAGGAACTGTTGAAGGACAAGAATTAAAAGCAAAAGCAAGAGTTACTGTTAAGGGCTTGTCAGCATTACAAAATATTTCACTTTCAACTAATGTAAAGGTAGAGCCAAAGCTTCCACAAACAGTAAAGGCTTACTATACAGATGGAACAATAGTTGATGTTCCTGTTACTTGGAAAGAGTATGATAAAGATTTATTAAGTAAAGTTGGAACTTTTATTATAAATGGAGCTGTAGAAGGAACAGATAGAGTTGTAACTGCGACTATTAGAGTAACTGATGAAACTGTAAAAGGTGATAATATTGCTGGTTCAAAGGTTGGTTTTGATATACCAATGGCAATAGCTTCATTTACAAATGATGAGCTTGTAAAACCAGGTTCAAGGGATAAAATTCAATATGTAAATGATGGAGAGATAAATAATACCAGATGGACTAATTGGGTAGAGCAACCAAGAAGTGGTGATTGGGTTGGTATTATCTTAGGATCAGGTCTGCCAGAGGAGAAGTATATAAACAATCTAGAAGTTACTTTCTTTGAGGATCATGGATGTACGATTCCAGAAAGTTTTGAAATACAATACTATGTTGGAGATGAAGTTGTTGTACCAAAGGAACCAGCACATGTATTAATGGAGAAAGAGAATCCATTTAATGATGATAGTAATTGGGTAACAGTATCTAACTTAGCATCTAATCCAGAAGTTACATCACCAACAGATACAAATTATTACACTTTTGACATGGTAAAGACAAAGGCAATAAGAATGAAGATGAAATCTAAAAGTGGTAAATCTTTAGGAATAAAAGAAATGAAATCTTTTGAGGAGAGAGTAGAACAAAAGTCAGATTTCGTTATAAATGGAATAAATGTAAATGGTAAAGCTTTAGAAGGTTTTGCAGCTGATAGATACAACTATACAATGAAGCTAAAAGCTAATGAGGAGTTACCAGAAATAACTGTAGATGC
>NZ_JBNOOR010000015.1:0-5000 GCF_050584765.1 Clostridium sardiniense
AAACTCTCAATAAAAAGTTTAATCTTTTCACTCATAAAACTTACTTTAATAAAAAGAATTGCTGGTTGTTTAAATGTATTTCTATATTCTGTTCAATTTTCAAAGATCTGTGCAATCTCGTTGACTGCTTTATTATAGTATCACTTAAGTTTCTCATTGTCAACAACTTTTTTCAAATTGTTTTTTCAATGTTTTACTTGAAGTGTTTTCGTTGCCGCCATCACCTGACGACGGATATTATAGTACCATGATTATATTTTTTATAATTCTTAATTAATTATCATTACATAAATTTATTCTTTAAATACTCTATTTTTCTTAGCTTTACTAACTAATTCAAATAATGATACACGTGGTATAGTTATCGCCTTAAAAAACCATTTTTCTATTAATCAGTCTAATTTCCACAATAAAATCCGAATTCTTTTCTGTGCTTTTCTATCTATATAAGATATTTTTCTTTATCTTTTTAAATATAATTTACACTTTTAATAATCCTTTTCTTCATTTATTTAGAAATAAAAAAAAGATAGCACAATTATTTGTACTATCTTTTTTCCATTTATTTTAATGCATTTACTAATTCCTTAAATCTATTTCCTCTTTCCATAAAGTTAGGGAACATATCAAAAGATGCACAAGCCGGTGATAATGTTACTATATCCCCATCTACTGCTATCTCTTTTGCTTTATTTACTGCATCTTCAAAAGTATTTACTTCTATGATTTCAACATCAATACCTTTTTCTTCTTTTAGTTTATTAAATGCCGCTTTAATTTTCTCCTTAGTATCTCCAACTAATATCATTTTTTTGATAAAAGGATATCCTTCTTCAGCTAAAGGCTCAAAAGGTATATGTTTATCATATCCCCCTGCTATTAATATTACCTTCTCATCAAAAGCTTTAAGTCCAGCTAAAGTTCTTGTAGGACTTGACGCTATAGAATCATTATAATATTCAACTCCATTTAGTTCTCTTACAATTTCACATCTATGTTCTACTCCACCAAAAGTCTCACATACTTTTTTCATCGCTTCTATTGAAACGTCATCTTTAGTAGCTATAAATGCAGCTAAATAATTTTCTACATTATGCATACCTTTTAAAAGTATCTCTTCTCTTCTTACAACTTCTTTTCCTTCTAGGTATAGTATTCCTTCTTTATAATAAGCACCTTTTTCTAGTACTCTTTTTGAACTAAATTCTCTAACCTCACCTTTAGCCTCTTTTTCAAAGCTATATGTTATATCATTTTCTCTATTTACTACTAATACTCCTGATTCTTCACCATATAAGAATACATTTTTCTTAGCATCTATATATTCTTGCATATCTTTATGCATATCTAAATGATTTGGAGCTAAATTAGTACATATAGCTACATCTATTGGTAAATCCATAGTCATAAGTTGAAAACTTGATAATTCAAGTACTACCATATCTTCTTTTTTTATTTCTTCAATTTGAGCAAATAATGGTGTTCCTATATTTCCACCTACCCAAGTCTTATAACCTTCTTCACTTAATAATTTTGATATTATAGTAGTTGTTGTTGTTTTTCCATCACTACCAGTAACACCATATATCTTTCCACTACAATATCTTACGAACTCTTCCATTTCTGAAGTTATGTATGCCCCTTCTTTCTTAACTCTAACTAGAGCATCACAATCTATTCTCATTGATGGTGTCTTAAATACAACATCAAAACCAGTTAAATTATCTAAGTAGTCTTCCCCAAGAGAAAGTTCTACTCCTTTATTCTTAAAATCTTCAGCTATAGCCCCTAGCTTCGCTTCGCTTTTCATATCAAAAGCTGTAACTTTAGCATCAAGTTCTACTAAGAAATTAATAAGCGGTATATTACTTACTCCTATTCCTACAACTCCAACTTTCTTGCCTTTTATAAAATCTTTAAACTCTCTAAAATCTTTTTTCATACTTTGCCTCCAAGTCTACACTACTATCAACTTATATATTATGAATTATTTTTAATTTTGTCCCATTTGTTTCTAATTATAACACTATAGATTATTGTTTTTAAGTTTAAATTCTATCAAAAACCCCCATTATATCAATATATATGAGAAAAAAGAGTATTTTCATAATGAAAATACTCTTTTTGTATTATATTAATTAAAATTCTAAACTCTTAGCAATATATGCTTCTAAATCTTCAATTTTAACTCTCTCTTGTTCCATTGAATCTCTATCTCTAACTGTTACTGCTCCATCTTCTAATGTATCAAAATCAATTGTTATACAGAATGGAGTACCTATTTCGTCTTGTCTTCTGTATCTCTTACCAATACTTCCAGCTTCATCATATTCAACATTAAACTTCTTAGCAAGTTCTCCGTATACTTCTAAAGCCTTATCTGATAATTTCTTTGATAATGGTAATATTGCAGCCTTAAATGGTGCAAGTGCTGGATGAAGATGCATAACTATTCTTGAATCTTGCTTAGTTTCTGTTGATAAATCTTCTTCATCATATGCGTCAACTAAGAATGCAAGTGCAACTCTATCTGCTCCAAGTGATGGTTCTATACAGTATGGTATATATCTTTCATTAGTCATTGGATCTAAGTAAGTTAAATCTTGACCTGAATGCTCTGCATGCTTCTTTAGATCATAATCTGTTCTATCAGCTATACCCCAAAGCTCACCCCAACCAAATGGGAATAGATATTCTATATCTGATGTTGCATTTGAATAGAATGAAAGTTCTTCCGCTTCATGATCTCTTAATCTTAAGAAGTCTTTATCAACTCCTAAGTTTAATAAGAAGTTCCAGCAGTATTCTCTCCAGTATTCAAACCATTCTAAATCAGTTCCTGGCTTACAGAAGAATTCTAATTCCATTTGTTCAAATTCTCTTGTTCTGAATGTGAAGTTACCTGGTGTAATTTCATTTCTAAATGATTTACCTATTTGAGCTATACCAAATGGTACTTTCTTTCTTGAACTTCTTTGAACTTGCTTAAAGTTTACGAATATACCTTGAGCTGTTTCTGGTCTTAAGTATATTTCATTCTTAGCATCTTCAGTTACACCTTGGAAAGTTTTAAACATAAGATTGAATTGTCTTATATCTGTGTAGTTCATCTTTCCACATTTAGGACATACTATATTATGCTCCTCTATGTAGCTTTTTAATTGTTCATTTGACATACCATCAGCTGAAGCAACTTCAACTCCACTTTCAGTCATATGATCTTCAACTAATTTGTCAGCTCTAAATCTAGCCTTACATTCTTTACAATCCATTAATGGATCTGAGAATCCACCTAAGTGACCTGATGCCACCCAAACTTCCTTGTTCATTAATATAGCACAATCAACACCTACGTTATATGGACTTTCTTGAACAAATTTTTGCCACCATGCTTTTTTAACATTATTCTTAAATTCAACCCCTAATGGACCGTAATCCCATGAGTTTGCAAGTCCACCATATATATCTGATCCTGGGAATATAAATCCTCTGTTCTTACAAAGTGCAACTATTTTATCCATAGTCTTTTCTACTGCCATTTCTAATACCTCCAATAATTTTTTATAATAAAAAAAGCCATAAGCACAATAAAGGGACGAAAAACATTCCGCGGTTCCACCCTTCTTGGCTAAAGCCCAACTTTCTAAAACAATGCTCAAAAGCTCCCTTCATCTTACCTTATTAATGATTTGCACCACCCATCATCTCTCTAAAAATAAAGCTAAGACTACTATTCTTTTTCAACGCACATATTAAATTATATATTTAATTTTACCAAAAGCCTTATATATGTCAAGGTACATACAAACTTATTTTTTATGTTACATTAAATTTACTTAATGAACAGCTTATATATTATATAATATATTTAAATAAAATAATAAAGGGGGATTAATCATGAAATATATTTTAAATCAAAATTTAGTTTCTATTGGAAATGATTATTTAATAAAAGATGCTAATGGAGATGTATGTTACAAAGTTGATGGTAAAGTATTTACTATTGGAGAAAGATTATTTTTTGAAGACTCAAATGGTAATAAGTTATTTAAAATACGAAAAAAACATATTAAATTAGCCGAAACATTTGAAGTTTATAGAGCAAATGAACCTTATGCTAAAATAACAAAAAGAATACTTACTCCTATAGAGGATGAATTTATCATTGACACTCCTTATGGAGAATTAATTGCTAAAGGTGATTTTACTGATTATGAATTTTGTATATACGATGAATATGATACTCCTGTAGCTAAAGCTTCTAAAAGTAGTATTAATTCAATGGGCAAATATGCTATTGATATAGAAAATTTTAATGATCATGGACTAATACTTGCTTGTGCCGTTATTATAGATTTAATTGAAGATGATGAATAACAAAAAAAAGCAGTGATTTTTATAATCACTGCTAAATTTCTATCTTAATAAAAAAATGGCTCCGCGAAGAGGACTCGAACCTCCAACCTGTCGGTTAACAGCCGAATGCTCCACCATTGAGCTATCGCGGAATATTTACATTAATTATTATATCAATTTTTTATAAAATTGCAACTCTTTTTTTTATTTTTATTTTTTAATCATAGATTCTATTGTATTACATACAAGCTTCTGACTTTCATCATTTTCTATTATAGGAACTATAGCTATAGGTTTATCAGTAATATCTATTATAGTTATATTCTTTAATTTATCACCTTTAAAGTTTATAGCTTTTATCATATTCCACTTATATAAAACATTACTTTCCCTATCTCTTATTCTAACTCCATCATTTTCAATGCTCAATAAATTCTCCATACCAAAAAGTTTACCACCCTTTCATCTAATAAAGAAATTATATCATTAAGCTTTATTCATTGTATATAATAACATAATAAAAAAAGCAGTGATTTCTCACTGCTTAAAAATTCGTGCTTTGGATAAAAAAATGGCTCCGCGAAGAGGACTCGAACCTCCAACCTGTCGGTTAACAGCCGAATGCTCCACCATTGAGCTATCGC
>NZ_JBNOOR010000016.1:0-4752 GCF_050584765.1 Clostridium sardiniense
GTATTTTCTTTACTTTTAAGTGCTTTTATATTATCATTGTTACTGTACAATTTAAAAAACGTCCTTTCTTTTTGAAAGGAATACAGAACTTGTTAAGTTTATATCCCTTTATATTTTATGATTTTTACTCGCAATTTAAATTATAGAATAGAAGGAAAAACATAACAAGTTATTTTTTTACCTTTTTCGGCATAAAATCTACAAGCAAAATATACCTAAAGCAAGCAATATCAACGTTTTAACCGTAGTATTAAGTTTAAAACTGCAACAGAAATAGTTACCTATAGTATCAAGATAGTAGATTTTTTTCAAAATCCACTTCTTTTTATACTATGTAAACCAAATCGTATATTAAAAATTTTCTTAACTTATTTTCACAATAATTGTATGCAGTCATATGCTAAAACGTAAAATTAAGGAGTATATATATCTCCTGCACATGGGATATATACAACATAAAATTCAATCTAATATATGCATCTCAATTTAAAACGTAAAATTAAATAATAAAATATTTCTTTTATTTAAATCCTAAATAAAGGATCTGTTTTAGAACCAACGAATTTGTACCTGGATTTCGCTCATTTCTAAAGAATTTATATTTTAAATGTGGTATGCAACTCTACAAGAATAGCAAATAAAAAAAAGACCTATGCTGCAAGCATAAATCTTATTAATTATTATTTGTATTTATTTATATAATCTAGAATAGCGTAACTAAACACCTCGATCACTTTCTTATCCTTATGTGCAGCTAAATAGCTATCTAGTTGTTCTTTAACTTCCATGTAAAGCCTTATCCCCTTTGTAGCAGTATCTTTAGTATTATTAATATAATATCTTCCCTTTCTGCTATTATTTTTCTTATGACCATCTATAGAGCTTTCTAATTTATTTAATCTCTCTTCTAACTTCTTCAACTGCTTCTCTAAATGTTCAACTTTTACATCATTATTTATTTCATTTTCTATACTTTTATTCTTTAACTGCAATTCCAACTGTTTTATCTTTGTATTATTATTTACATCACTTTTTATAGTATTATTTGTGTCACTTTTTATATCATCTTTTGTATCGTCTTTTTTAATCTTAACATACGCCTTTAGGCTCTTGTTATACGCATATCCGCTTCTATTAAGCTTAGACTTTACACTACTTTCCTTTAATCCATTTGTGGAACTAAATTTATTTACACCAACACCCTCCTTTAATGCATCATTAACCATTTTTAATAGTTCTTCTATACTTATATCTTTAATATTCATCCTATCTCTTCCCCTTATCACTATTTACAAATATTGTAACATATATTGTGCCATTTTTTGTATTATAAAAGGCACTAATTATTAATTAATGCCTTCTAACTTTCTTCTGATATCATTACATTTTAAACTCTTTATACAAAGTTTTGATGCAAATACACTTATTCATACTATTTATCATTTTTATGCTCTTTTATAAGCTTATCCAATAGTAATCTACTAATAATCCACTTTTAGAGATTTCTCTTCTAATAATATTATGCAGATTCAAAATGTCTTCTGTAATGGCAAGGTTGACATAACACCTCTAAATCTTCATCCCTCTCATTCCAAATATTATCATATGTTTTATGATGAACATTAAGATTTTTATTACTTCCACATTCTTCACATCTATAGCCTGCACGCTTTAACGCCCTATCTCTAGTTCTTTCCCAATGTTCACTTTTAAGATAAGTATTATGATACCAGTCTTGCCCTTCTGTTAATTCTCTTTTATACTTCTGTTCACTATATTCATCTTTTTCGTAATTCTCTTTAGAATACTCATCAAGACCATATCCTATAAGAATTATTATTATAAATATTATCATTATAAATAATTCCATACAAAATCACCCTAAATTAGTTTCTGCAAACAATAGCATATTTATTCTAAACTTAAATATATTAGAAATATTTTTCTTTCAGGTTTACATCTAAATTAATTTTGATACAACAATAATAGGAGGGACGTATTTATGGAATATAAAATTAACAATACTATCTCCTTTAATATTTAAATTATTTTACTATAATACATTTTTTTGTTGTAATTTCTTTTTGTAATGTATATAACATATTGTTCCTCAATAATATTTGCAAGGAGATGATATAGAATGAGAATTAAATCATTTGAATTAAATTTAAATATTTTAGCTCTTAAATTAAAAATAAAAATAGTTATGTAATTTAATGTTCGAATGTTCGAATGTTTTATGACAGCTATCTTTAAAGATGGTATAATTTAAAAAAGATGGCGAAAGACAGGAGGTGACTCTATATGGAAGTAACTATCAAGATAAAAATTAAAAGACAGTTGCTGGAACAACTGCCTTCAATATTAGCCCTTCTTACATTTTTTTATGAAATATTAAAAGGGACTAATTAAAAAATATATTAATCTAAATACTATCCAAAGGTGAAAGAGTGGATAGTATTTTTTATTTGTCACTTTTTATTACTTTTACTTTATTATATATTACTTTAAAGCAAATTCAAATTAATATTAATTTAAATATTAATTCCAACATTACTACTCCTATTACACCACATAAGCTTAATGCAAGGAATATAACCCACATAAGCACTAAACTAATATTTTCTTTTATTTTTTCCATCTTTAATAACTCCTTTTAACAATCCTTTTTAAGAATTATTTCCAGGATAATATTATTTTAATACTTATAAGCTAAGTTTATATTATCTTCCGCTAATAACCTCATAAGGCTAAATAATATAAGCTCACTCGTGTTAAGCCCCCTTTTAGCTGCAAGAGATTCAATCTCCTTTTTTTGATCTTCACTAACTCGTATCTGAATCAATTTATTTTTCCTCATATTTCTCTTCCCTTCCCCATCACTTGTAATTACAAAGTACCTTTATGTAATTACAATAACATAGTTACCATAAAAGAATTTGTTGAAGTATAAGAGTAAATTCTAAGATTATTCCTACAACTTTATATATATTTTTACATAATTTCATTATATATAGATCTACATATAACCTATTTGTTTGGAAAAAAATTTTCTCAGAGAACAAATAATATAGGGATCAAGCATCAAGATATATCTGCTGCAATTAGAAAAGAAGTCTTTAAGGCTTCTTTTTTTTTGCCTAAAAACAGTTTAAAAGCTTACCCCCCCCTAGGTAATACCTAGGTAAATACTAAAGGAGGACAAGCAATATGAAGAAACTAATTTATGAAATAAATAATCTTAAATTATCAATAAAGCTTTATATAATTCAGCACCCTGAAGAAGTTGAATTTTTAATTAAATTGATTGATATGTTTATATCTTAATTTAATTATTAAATGCAAAACTAATTATAAGGTTAATTTCCTTATGGAAAACAAATATGGGGTTTTATTAGTTTTTAATGGTGTACATTCATTATTCAATAATTATATACTTATTATTTATATGTACACCATTACTCTTTTTATAATCGATCGTTAGATCACTTGTTAGAATTTGAGGTACTCTTTGGAGGGCCCCCGTGTCAGGATTTATTATATTTAAGGAAAAATTAAAGTAAATAGTTCACTGCGTTAAAAGCTTTAGCTTTTACTATTGACTTTAATCCATCCTTAAATAACAAGTAATTAAGCACGGGGATATTAGCTATCATTAACTTCTTCTATCTTTACTCCATTGTATTTACTATACTCCTCTTCTGTAAGCTCTCTTATCTTTTCTTCCTCGTATCTATCTATAAACCATTTATACATTAACTTATAGATATATTCCTCTTTGTCCTTTTCCTTATAGCAGTCTAAATCTCCGTTCTTATACATCTTAACTGCTTCTTTAAATAATCCACTGTATACAATCATCTGTTTGCCTTTTAAGGCGTTGTAGAATATATCGAAAACTTCTTGACTATGTAAATAATCATCATCCTTAGCCGCATATTTTGCTATCTCTATGGCTTCTTTACCATCTCTTATATCTCTTACTTTCTTAAAGTCTACTTGTGTAATAGAGCTATTTCCCGTAGCTTCCCTCCACAGTTGTAGCCATCTTTCTTGCTTGATCCAACCTCTATTGTTTTTTATATCATTTCTCTTAACGCTTATAATAACATGGAAGTGTGGATGGTATGTGTTATAATTTGGCTCTAAATCTCCAATCTTAAGCCCCTTATAATCATAATAATTTTTTTTCTTCTTATACAATGCTTTAGTTATGTAACGCTCGCTACTATAAGTAACCTCTAACTTTCTAACATAGCCTGTAACAACAGCTTGTACATCTTTACGCTGCATTAGTCTCTTGAAGCTTTTATTATAATGTTTTATCTCTTCTTCTAATTCTGCGCCAACAATATTTGGAGCAGTTAAGGTTAGGAAGTAAAATTCCTGGTCTTCTTCCTTCTGTAGATGCTCCATACATATTTTTATTTTTAATGCTTCCTTTAAGCTCTTACGCCACGCGCAAAATGGACAGAACCTATTCTTACAAAAGTTACCCTCAACTAGCTTTTTAATGCTAATTTCTTTATTAGTTATAAATCCTAGATAAGAGCCACAGTCTTTTATATATTCAAGATTTCTTTCACTTATTTTATCTTTTATAAAATTTTTAAACTTTATATTTCTTTCTTTCTTATCTTTACACTTATCCAATATTTCTTTCTTTTTTATCTTAGTATTTTCTTTACTTTTAAGTGCTTTTATATTATCATTGTTACTGTACAATTTAAAAAACGTCCTTTCTTTTTGAAA
>NZ_JBNOOR010000017.1:0-3062 GCF_050584765.1 Clostridium sardiniense
TTAATCTTTTCACTCATAAAACTTACTTTAATAAAAAGAATTGCTGGTTGTTTAAATGTATTTCTATATTCTGTTCATTTTTCAAAGATCAAATATCTTGTCGCCCTTAAGCGACTTCCTTATCTTATCATCTCTGCGGAATAATGTCAACACATTTTTTTGTGTTTTTCTACACAATCTTTTGTGTTTCGCACCAGTTCCCCGTGACGACATGGATTATTCTATCATAGTATTTATTCTACATAATTAGATAATACCTACTTACTGAATATTATACTTAAAATCCTCTAATTTATTCAATATTTCTATATTTTTCTCATATAGATACACTTGGATAAGTTTTTGTTAACATTCTTATTAAATTGTATATATTTGTATTATATTTACGCCTTTTGTCACTTCTATTTTTAATATCTACTTATATTTTGTTATATATTATAGTTATAATGCTTATAAATTTATTTGTAATGAATGTTATTCTTAATGTTTAACTACTTAACTATAGAAGTAATATATAAACTTAAAGAAGGGATAGAACATATAAAAGTCTTCATAAGTTCAAATATAAAGGAAAATCTAAAAGAATTTAGAGATCATAGTTACTTAAGTAAATTTATTAATATAAATATGCCAAAAGATATAGTGATAAAAATGAAAGTAGAATAATATAGCTACAAGGTATGATAAAAATTATCCATATAATATATCTCCTTCCCCTACTAATTAAGTTTATATCTAAAAAATGTTGAAGTGTTATTTTTATATAATGATCATTAATGTACATTTACTATAGTTACAGCTATATATTCAACCCCTCAATAATGAAATGTTAATGTATTCTCCACTAGATAAAGCTACATCAAAACATAAGGCTTGAGATTTATTTTTAGTTAAATCTCCAACTGAAAACTATAAAGTTAAGATTCAAGATATTTCACTTCCTAATTCTATTTGTCAAATAAATTAATAAAAAGATAGCTATACTTAATCATTGCCAATCAAATATAGCTACCCTTTACTTCAACTCTCTTTTTAGTATTAAAACAATTGATTATTCTATTTCATTTTCCTACTTAAGCCACCTTTATTTAGTAATTTTAGTCCTAATATATGCTTTCCTGAAGATAAATCACATATTAATAAATTTAAATCAATATTTTGAGGAGCTAAAATCGTATATACACAAGTATTTTCAAAATTATGCTCTCCTCTATTTTCATTTATTAAATTAAACTCTATATTTTCTATATTTATCTCCATATCTATTAAGCAATCATCAATCTCTTTTAGAGCCTCAATTTTATTATCATATTTTACTTCAAATTTTATTTCTTCTAATTTAGTTATAAATTTATTTTGGAAGGTCTTTAAAAATACTAATGCTATAAATATCCCAATGGCACTTAATATACTTATAGTATAAAACCCCATACCAATAGCTAATCCAACACAAGCAACCGCCCATATTGATGCTGCTGTTGTAAGGCCTTTAACTGAACCTTTATTTCTTATTATTGTACCAGCCCCTAGAAAGCCTATTCCTGATATTACTTGAGCACTTATTCTTCCCAAATCCACCCTTAACATTCCTGAAAGCTCTGGAGTCTCTGCTATTCCTTTCATAATCGAATATACAAGCTGCACTTCAATTAAAGCAGTTACAGTTGCTCCAATGCATACTAATATGTGGGTTCTGAATCCTGCTGGCCTATTTTTAAATTCTCTATCATATCCTACCACTCCGCCAATTACTATTGCTAATAATAATCTAGTGGCTATATCTTCAATACTCATAACATGTATTTTTCCTAACCATATATTCTATATAATACATTTTATCAATATGGATATGTAATTATGATTAAATATATATTTATCTCTCATTAATAATTTCTATCTAATAAAGTATCCATCGATTAATTTTATCTTATTTTTTTATTGAGCTATCTTATTGCACACTTTTAATATAGATAAGTTGTTTTTAACAACTAGAAGGTGAAAAATAATCATAATTTGATTTAAATTACATTAATCAGACTTTGAAAGCTATATAATTCAATTAAAGATTAAATAAGAAATTAATTTGAGGTGATAAAGATGAAAAGAGAAAAAATAAATTTATTTAAAGAAAAGACAAATATCAAGAATTTAGTTGTTAAAAACGATAATTTTATATCTGTATATCTTAATTGTAAAACTGGTGAAGGGTTACCAAATCACACTCATGAAAAAATGGCTCAATTAGTTGTACTTGAAGGAAAATTTAAAATAGAATTTAAAGATGGAGGAAGCTATGAGTTATCAAGAGGAGAACTTCTTTCATTTGATTCAAATGTAATGCATAATGTAGTTGCATTAGAAGAATCAAAAGCATTAGTAACATTTGGAGTGTAATTTATAATCTAAACTAAAGAATATTCTCATTATTTTCATATATAAAAAGTATCTACTCAAATAAAGTGTAGATGCTTTTAACTTTGATAACATTCAATTTCTTTTATTTCTTCATTTTTAATATTCTTTATTAATTTTACCAAGCCCTTCAATACCATAATATTACTAATATACTCTGATTCTTTAATTATTTCCGCATCAATTGGATTATCTAACCTTATTTTTAACTTTAAACTTTTATTTCATAAATTCCATAAAATAAAATAAGAGTTGTAGAAAGTCTACAACTCTTATTTTGGTGCACCTAGCAAGGTTCGAACTCGCGACCTTTGGATTCGAAGTCCATCGCTCTATCCAGCTGAGCTATAGGTGCTTATTTTATAATTATAATCATTTATAATTCAAATTTCCACATCAATTCTTTAAATCTACTTAATAGTATAAATTTTACATAACAAAACTAAAAAAATATCCACAAAAAACAAATCAAAAATAATATTTGTTGTGGATATCTTTTTACCAATTGTGGATTTTATCAAACACTTTTTATATTTT
This sequence comes from Clostridium sardiniense, assembly GCF_050584765.1. Taxonomy (GTDB): domain Bacteria; phylum Bacillota; class Clostridia; order Clostridiales; family Clostridiaceae; genus Clostridium; species Clostridium sardiniense_A. The sequence continues at coordinate 2,950 of NZ_JBNOOR010000017.1, forward strand.
AGGGATAAAAAAAACAACTAAAACTAGTTGTTTTTGTTGGAGCGGGTGAAGGGAATCGAACCCTCGTGGCTAGCTTGGAAGGCTAGAGCTTTACCATTAAGCAACACCCGCAT
>NZ_JBNOOR010000018.1:0-1459 GCF_050584765.1 Clostridium sardiniense
GGGAGACTGTGTGGGAGAGTAGGACGTTGCCAGGTGAGTAACGAAAAGAGATAGTTTAATTACTATCTCTTTTTTTTTATATGATAATGTAAAATAATCATATTATTTTACATTATCATATAAAAAAATTATAAAAATGCTTGTACTCACAGGTATATAATGATATATTATATTAAAAATTATTTTTATTAAATTCGTATATGCTCAATTAAAGTTATGGCTTGAGCGTTTCTACAAGGAGCCAAATCCTAACTACGAATATATAGTGAAGTTTTATATAAACTATATGTTCCTAGACTAAAGTGGTCTAGTTTTTTTGTTATTAGGATCATTTATTTAAGATATTAAGGAGAGGAACATTAAGATGGAATTATTAAAAGATAAGATAAGACAAGATGGAAGAGTAAGAGAAGGAAACATATTAAAAGTAGATAGTTTTTTAAATCATCAAATGGATATTAAGCTTCTAAATGAAATAGGAAAAGAATTTAAAAGAAGATTCGAAGATGAAAAGATAGATAAGATATTAACTATAGAAGCATCAGGAATAGGTATAGCAGCGATAGTTGCTCAATACTTTGATTATGTTCCAGTTGTTTTTGCAAAGAAAACTGAAAGTCTTAATTTAGATAAAGAATTATATGAAGTTAAAGTTCACTCATTTACTAAGAATAAAGAGTATAGTGTTAGAGTTGGAAAGAGATTTTTAAATAAAGGTGAAAATATATTAGTTATAGATGATTTCTTAGCTAAAGGATGTGCATCAAAAGGATTAATAGAATTAGTTAATCAGGCAGAAGCAAATTTAGCAGGAATAGGTATAGTAATAGAAAAGGGATTCCAAGAAGGTAGAAGTGTATTAGAATCTCTAGGGGCAAGAGTTGAATCATTAGCAATAATAGATAGTATAGATAATGGGGAAGTAACATTTAAGTAGATATACATTTAGAGGAAAGAAAATATATTTCTTTCCTTTATTTTTATATAAAGTCTTTATAATAGATTATTTATAGAGCGGCTTATTTTAGGGTTTTGCATATATTACATAAATAAAGGAAGTAATATAGCATGAAACTGGACCTAGTGTATCAATAGTAGTATAACGTAAGTATTTAAAGTAAATAGGAGTAATACATAAATAAAACAATTTAATAGCAATATTTAATTATAGAACATGGTATATATGTGATATTATTAACTTCGTTGCTTAGGCAGACACTACTAGAAACAAGAAGTAAGACATAAACAAATGTCGAAAAATGTTGACAAGTAATCGTTTAAGTGATACAATGATTAAGTTGCTAAAGGGAGTAGAAAACACCTTAAAACTCAGAAAAAACTTCTGAAAAAAAGATGTTGACATAAAACTTCTTAAGTGATATGATAATCAAGTCGCTTGAAGGCGACGAGATAAAATGGTCTTTGAAAATTGAACAGAATATATAAAACATTTAAACAA
>NZ_JBNOOR010000019.1:0-1097 GCF_050584765.1 Clostridium sardiniense
TAGTCTGACTGCCGAATTAAAAGTATGTGGCATTCGGAGTTTGATAAGGTTCGGTAAGCGCTATGCCCCCTAGCCCATTCAGTGCTCTACCTCCACTACTCATATCATTCGACGCTAGCCCTAAAGCTATTTCGAGGAGAACCAGCTATCTCCGAGTTCGATTGGAATTTCTCCGCTATCCACAGCTCATCCCATGCTTTTTCAACAGCAACGTGGTTCGGTCCTCCACGAGGTTTTACCCTCGCTTCAACCTGGCCATGGATAGGTCACCCGGTTTCGGGTCTACAGCATGCAACTAGTCGCCCTATTAAGACTTGGTTTCCCTTCGGCTCCGTACCTTAAGTACTTAACCTTGCTACATACCGTAACTCGTTGGCTCGTTCTACAAAAAGCACATCATCACCCTCATAAGGGGCTTTGATCGGTTGTAGGCATATGGTTTCAGGTTCTATTTCACTCCCCTCCCGGGGTTCTTTTCACCTTTCCCTCACGGTACTGCTTCACTATCGGTCATCAGGTAGTATTTAGCCTTGGGAGGTGGTCCTCCCTGCTTCCCACAAGGTTTCACGTGTCTCGTGGTACTCTGGATTAGAACTTTAGGCTTTCTCGTTTCATATACAGGACTATTACCTTCTACGGTCCAACTTTCCAGTTGTGTTCTATTACAATAGCTTCCTAAGTTAATGTTCTATCCGCAACCCCAAAGATAAATCTTTGGTTTGGGCTCTTTCCTTTTCGCTCGCCGCTACTAAGAAAATCGATTTTTCTTTCTCTTCCTCTAGGTACTTAGATGTTTCAGTTCCCTAGGTTACCTTCATATAGCTATGTATTCACTATACAATACATGGGGTTAACCCATGTGAGTTTCCTCATTCGGAAATCTTCGGATCTCTGGCTATGTGCGCCTACCCGAAGCTTATCGCAGCTTATCACGTCCTTCATCGGCTCCTGATGCCAAGGCATTCACCATACGCCCTTTGTAGCTTGACCTATTTAGTCAATTATTTAAAATCATTACAATTTTAGTTCTCACAAAGAATAGTATTTAATAAATACTTTTTATTTCTTGGCTTGTTGTATCAACAATTTATATTCAT
>NZ_JBNOOR010000001.1:0-913988 GCF_050584765.1 Clostridium sardiniense
GCGATAGCTCAATGGTGGAGCATTCGGCTGTTAACCGACAGGTTGGAGGTTCGAGTCCTCTTCGCGGAGCCATTTTTATTATAAGCTAATGATAGCTTATTTTTTTTTGCCTAAAAATAAAAATTATTGTCTCTATATGGTACAGTAATGCAATAATTTTGTATTATAAAGAGTAAATAAAATTTCTAATGTATTACAAATTTGTAATAGATATTAATGTTTTTGTAATAGCAAATTTTTATATAAGTATTATAATTAAAGTATGAGATAATAAGGGGGGCATCCTGTGAGGAGACAGAGTACATATAATAAACATAATTTAGAAAGAATGAAGAAGAAGAGGATTATTGAAATGAAAAAAAGAAAAAAGCAAAGTATGTTATTATTGGGACTAGCATTAGTATTAGCTGTTGGAGGTATTGGAATTTATTCAGCTTTTTCATCAAGCAGTAAAAGTGAACAAGCTTTAGCAGATGGAAAAGATAGTGATAATAAAGAAAGCAAAGATGATAAAAGTGAATCTGAGGAAACTAAAAAAGATGATTTAGATAATTCAGGATATTTAACATTAGAAGAAGATCCCAATGCAGATGATGCAATTGTTGTTGCAGAACGTACTTCAGGACTTCTTAAGGGCCAATTACATTATCCTGTAAGAGATGATGGAAAAAAAGTTGTGTATTTAACATTTGACGATGGCCCTTCAAGTACTAATACACCTGAAGTTTTAAATATATTAGATAAATATAATGTTAAAGGAACATTTTTTGTAATGGGTAAGAGTATTGAAGCTAAACCAGAAGTAACAAATGATATTTTAAAGAGAATAGCTTCAGATGGACATGCAATTGCAAATCATAGTTATAGTCATGATTATAGTTATTTATATCCGAATAGAGTTATAAATTCAGATAGATTCATGGAAGAATATAATAAAACAAATAAATTATTACAAGGTGTACTAGGAAAAGATTTTTCAACTAGAGTAGTTAGATTCCCAGGTGGTTATTGGTCATGGAATGGAAGAGAAGAAGCTAGACCAGTTTTAGATAAGAATGGAGTAAATATAGTTGATTGGAATGCATTAAATGGAGATGCTGAAAATGGCGGAAAAAATACTCCAGAACAGTTAGTTCAAAATACTAAAAAGAGTGTAGAAGCTTTAGGACCAAATGCTGACAGTGTGGTATTTTTAATGCATGACACTTATGGAAAAGAGAATACAGTTAAAGCATTACCAGAAATAATTGAATACTTTAAAGATAAGGGATATGAATTTAGAACAATGAAATAATATTTATTAATATTAAGAAATGTAAATATAGATTATAATAGTATTAAAAGAAGCTTGATAATGTTAAGCTTCTTTTTTAAAATCAATAAAAGAGGTGTTAGAAATTGGCTAAGATATTATTGGTAGAAGATGAAATTAGTATACGAGGATTTTTAAAAATAAATTTAGCAAGAAACGATTTTGAAATAATAGAAGCAAGCAATGGAGAAGATGGAATTAAGAAGGCTATTGCTGAAAAGCCAGATGTTGCTATATTGGATGTTATGTTACCTGGAATAGATGGATTTCAAGTTTGTAATAGATTAAGAAGTGAATACCCTGATATGGGAATAATAATGCTTACAGCAAAAGGGCAAGATATGGATAAGATAATGGGACTTGAATATGGTGCTGATGATTATATAGTTAAACCATTTAACCCGTTAGAAGTAATTCTTAGGATTAAGGCTATATTAAGAAGATTAGAAAAGACTGCAGAGGTAAAATCAAATGAGATAGTTAATGGCCCATTTGTAATAAATCTTTATTCACAAAAGATAACTAAAGATGGAGAGGAAATAGAACTAACTCCTAAGGAATATTTAATTATGAAAACATTTATTGAAAATCCTAACAAAGCATTTTCAAGGGATGAGCTTTTAAATAGTGTATGGGGATACAATTATTTTGGAGATCCTAAGATAATAGATGTAAATATAAGAAGATTAAGAGCAAAGATAGAGGAAGATGCTTCAAATCCAAAATTTATAGAGACTGTGTGGGGCATAGGGTACAGATGGAAAGGGTAATATATGAAAAGCATAAAGAGTAGAATTATAAGAAACTTTATAATAGTAATTCTTTCAACAATAATGATACTAGATATGTTGCTAATAGTTTTTGTTAGGCAGTATTATTATGATAATACTGAAACTATTCTTACAAATCAGATTGATTTAGCAATTAATTTTTATGATAGATATTATTCAACATCATCATTGTTACTGAATATTTATGATAATGTTGATGCGTTTTGGAATCAAACAACAGCACAAGTTCAAATATTTGATGATAATGGAAAACTTTTAATGGATTCTATAGGAGTTAATGATAAGTCTCTGGAAGGCAATAATGAAATTAAGAAAGCATTAAAAGGAGAAAGTAGCAGATGGGTCGGATATGTAGGCTATACAAAATATAAAGTAATGGCCGTAACTAAACCTTTAGAAGTAAATGGTAAGATAATAGGTGCGATAAGATTTGTTACGTCATTAAAAGATATAGATGACTCTATAGCTTCAATAGTAAGCTTTTTCATAATTATATCAGTTTTAGTTTTAATTATAGGTGTAGTTCTTAGCTTTATTATGGCAAAAAATATAGTTGATCCTATATTGAAACTTAAAGATACAGCACAGAAGATGGCAAGTGGGGATCTAAATCAAAGAAGTAATTTCGTATCAAAAGATGAAATAGGGCAACTTGCAGATACTTTAGATTTTATGGCTGAAGAACTTACAGAAAAAGATCAGATGAAGAACGATTTTATATCATCAGTATCACATGAATTAAGAACGCCTTTGACTGCAATTAAGGGTTGGGTAATAACACTTAATAATGATAATACAGATAGAGAAACATTAAGTCTTGGATTTGATATACTTGAAAAAGAAACAGATAGATTATCAGTAATGGTTGAAGAACTACTTGATTTCTCAAGGCTTATAAACAATAAGATTAGTCTTAATAAACAGCCTATAGCTATAAAAGATTTTGCAAGTTATATAGAAGTATACATGGCACCAAGGGCAGAGAGAGAGAATATAAATTTCTATGTTTATAATAATGCAGAGGATATGGAAATGAATATAGATTTAAATAGGATGAAGCAAGTGCTTATAAATGTAATAGATAATGCATTTAAATTTACTCAAGAGCAAGGTAGAGTTAAAGTAGAATTCATAGATTTAGGAAGTAATTTAATAATTAAGGTTAAAGATGATGGATGTGGAATAGCCGCAGATGAACTCGAGAGAGTAAAAGAAAAATTCTATAAAGGTAGCAATGCAAATTCTAATGCTGGTATCGGGCTTTCAATAGCAGATGAAATAATTAAATTGCATGGTGGATCTTTAATAGTAAGAAGTGAGCTAAGTATTGGCACAGAAATCGAAATAATTATTCCTAAAGATGAAGGAGCTGAAATTTAAGAATGAAGAATAAGATAATATTATCTATAATTATGATAATTACCTTGTTTTCTTTGAGTGGTTGCAGTAGCATTGATGCTAATCAAATGGTGGAGATCAAATCACCTAGAAATAATGAGTTGTCAATAAAAGGAAAATGGGCGGTTGAAGACTATAAAGTTTTAGATAAAAATATATATGATGGTGGCAAAGTTGAAGATTTGAAAAATCAAGTTATTGATGTCGGAACTAGAAATATTAATATTGATAATAAGACATATAACAATGTTGATTATAAATTAAAAATTGTTAAAAGTGATTATTATATTTCATATGAGGCAGGTTTTACAATTGAAGATCTAGGAATAAAAAATAAAGATGTTGATTTAATAACAGCAAATGATAAAAATAATATTATTTTTGATTTTTTCCATATAGATAATAATAAGAGTTATATATATTATCAAGGTGTATTTTTAACAGTTAAAAGAGTTGGGGATGTTACTAAAGATACATTTATAAATTCAAATGAAAAATTATCAAATCAAAATGAAACCACAGATAAGAGCAAACAAGATGTTGGATTATATTTAGCACTTAAAGAGCCAAGAAGATTAAAAGAAGATGGCACATACACTGATGAAACTTATAAAACATTATGGATAAGTTTCAAGGACAATAAAGTTCAACCCATAGAAGAAGCTAATGGAGTAATATTTCCTAGAATGACAGGGATATGGACACTTGATAAGAAAACATTAAACAAAAACGGTAAGCATCAAGAATATTTTGTAGCAAACACTATAGATAGAAAAAGTAAAGAGAATCCAGTAGTAATAAAAAGTGATAAGGATATATATAGAAGCATTAACTTTATAAGTAATAACTATGTATCAACTGAAGTATATGAGGGAAATGATTTTAAGAATAATTTTCCTCAATATGAGATTTTACCAGTAGATAATTTATCTGTTGAAAAGGGATTTGTTATACAAGATATATATTCGAAAGATATAAATGCAAGATATAAAAAAGATTATGAGAATGCATATTCAGGGCTTACTACAAAGGAAAAAGAATCATCTAAAAAATACATTGATTACAGTAATTTCACTATGAAGAGGGAGAATGGTAAGTGGATATTACAAGGGAAAATATCACCACTAAGTGGTAATGGTGAATCTCATAATTATAAATTATCAATAAAACCAAATGAGAATTTGCTTAAATATGATACTTTAGTAGTTCCATGGAGAGTGCTAAAGAATGAAGTCCCATTTATGAAAGATGCATATACATCTCCAGATGGAAATATAGCTGTTATAATAATAGATGGTGAGTTATTAGTTTATGAAATAAAAGATAATAAACTATCACAAGAGCCAGTAGAAAGGTTTGATCTTAACAAAGGTGATCAGGTTATAATGGCAGAATGGTGTGCAAGTGATTATGTAGATTATTGGGAGAATTCGTTTAAGGAATTCCAAAAGGAAAAGAATAAGGAGGGATAATATGTTATCAAAAGAAGTTATAGGTAAGGTCTTATCTAAATGTATGATTACAGGAGGAGACTTTGCAGAAATTTATGAAGAAGATACAATAAATAATTCTTTGGGAATTTTAGATAATAAAGTAGAGAGTGCTATAGGTGGAAGAAGCTATGGTGTAGGTATAAGAATATTTAAGGGGCTTAAAAGCGTTTATGCATATACTAATGATAATTCATTAAGTAGCCTTCTAGATACAGCTTATAAGGCTGCTGTGGCACTTGGAGATTTAAAAGATGAGAAAGAGATATTTGTTAATGACTCCATAATAGTTCCTAATAAACATATAATAAAATATTATCCAGGGGATATCATGTATGCAAAAAAAATTGGAGTAATGAAAATGGCATATAATAGTGCAAAGGAATATAGCACAGATATTACAAAAGTTAGTGTTAGTTATTCAGATAAGGATCAAAGAGTATTAATAGCTAATACAGATGGTCTTTGTGTTGAAGATAGACGAGTTAGAACAAGACTTGGAATAAGCGCTGTAGCATCAAAAAATGGAGAGAATCAGACAGGATTCGAAGGACCAGGACGTTCAATGGGATTTGAGATGTTTAATGAGATAGATCCAATATGGCATGGAGAAGAAGCCGCAAGAAGTGCAGTTACAATGCTTCATGCAAAAGAATGCCCAGCTGGAAAAATGGCAGTTGCAATTGATAATGGGTTTGGAGGAGTGCTTTTCCATGAAGCTTGTGGACACTCATTAGAAGCCACTTCAGTTGCGAAGGGAAATTCTGAATTTGCAGGAAAGATGGGACAGCAAATAGCATCTTCAAAAGTTACTGCAATAGATGATGGAACTATAAAAAATGCATGGGGTTCAATCAATATAGATGATGAAGGAATGGAATCTCAAAGAAATGTATTAATAGAAAATGGTATATTAAAAGGTTACATGATAGATAAGTTAAATGGTAGAAGAATGGGAATGAAGCCAACTGGTAGTGCAAGAAGACAAAATTACAAATATGCACCAACTTCAAGAATGACAAATACTTATATAGCTGCAGGTGAAGATAAGCCAGAGGATATAATAAAATCAATTAATGATGGATTATATGCAAAGAAGCTTGGAGGAGGATCAGTAAATCCTGTAACAGGAGAATTTAACTTCTCAGTAGCAGAAGGATACCTTGTAAAGAATGGAGTAATTACTGAGCCTGTAAGAGGGGCTAGCCTTATAGGAAAAGGTAGCGAAGTATTAATGAATATAGATATGGTTGGAACTAACATTGAACAGGCACAAGGAATGTGTGGTTCATCATCAGGGAGCATAGCAGTTAATGTAGGTCAGCCAATGATTAGATTAAAAGAAATAACTGTAGGTGGAAGATAGGAGGTGTTTTTAGATATGGAATTTAAAGATTTTAAAGAAAAACTTTTTGAAGAAGCAAGAAAAGAAGGGCTTACAGAATTTGAAATATATTTTTCAAATAAGGAAAGTTTAAGTATAAGTATATATAAAGAAGAGGTTGAAAAGTATAATTTAAATAAATCTTTTGGAATATCTTTTAGAGCAAAGGTAGATGAAAAGATGGGCTATTCTTATACTGAAATTATAGATGAAGATGCAATAAAAATGCTTGTAGCAAATGCAAAAGCATCTGCATTATCAATAGAAAATGATGATATGCAATTTATATATGAAGGTGATAAACAATATAGTGAAATTAACAGCTACTATAAAGAATTAGAAAATATTGATGCTAAAAAACTTATAGATTTAGCAATAGATATGGAGAAGGAATGTAAGAATTGTTCAGATAAAGTGGTTAATTTTGCAGGATGTGGTATAAGTTATGTGAATGTAAAATATGGGCTTATGAATTCAAAAGGATTAGAACTTACTGATAAATCAAACCTTTTAACAGCTTATGTTGCGCCGGTTATAGAGATAGATAGTAGAAAGTATGATGGATTTGGATACGATACGGCTAAATCAATAGAAGAAATAGATCCAAAGAAGATAGCGAAGCAAGGTATTGATGAAGCTATGGAGAAAGTAGGAGCTAAATCAATAAAATCAAGTAAATATAAGACTGTAATTAAGAATGAAGCTATGGTATCATTACTTCAAGCATTTTGGTCAGTATTTGATGCAGATTCAGCACAAAAGGGAATATCATTATTAAGAGATAAAGAGGGAGAAATAATAGCCTCTGATAAAATCACATTAGTAGATAATCCTTTAATGGAAGATGGATTAGCATCTGTTGGATTTGATGATGAAGGAGTTGCAACATTTAAGAAGTCCATTATTGAAAATGGAAAGCTTATAACATTACTTCATAATCTAAAGACAGCTAATAAAGCAGGTATAGAATCAACAGGAAATGGATTTAAGGGTTCATATGCATCACCAGTAAGTGTAGGACCTACAAACTTCTATTTAGAAAATGGAGAAAAAGATTTTAAAGAGCTTTTAGCTGAGGTGAAGAATGGAGTTATAATTATTGAATTTTCAGGACTTCATGCAGGAGCTAACTCAATAACAGGAGAATTCTCATTAGCAGCTAAAGGATTTATGATAGAGGATGGAAAGCAAACATTCCCTATAGAGCAGATAACTGTTTCAGGAAACTTCTTTAAACTTTTAAAGGATGTTGAGGAAGTTTGTTCAGATATAAAATTCCCAATGAGTAGTTTTGGTTCTCCATCGGTGTTAATTAAAGAATTATCAATAGCAGGAGAATAAAAATTATAATTTTAAGTAAGAGAATGGTAATAAATTTTACCATTCTCTTAATTTTTTTAATTATTAATAAATTTATAATATCTAAGTGCTATAATACAAAGCAGAATTAAATATAAGGAGATAGGCTTTTATATGGATTTTATGAATCATGTAATTACTATTGCAACACATATTACAGAAAATTTCGGATATTTAGGAATATTTATAGCTACAATGCTTGAATATGCATGTATACCATTGCCAAGCGAAATTGTATTGCCTGCTGTTGGGCTTAGCATTGCAAATGGAAGATATAGTTTTACATTAGTATTAATATGCACAATATGTGCAGCTATTGTGGGGGCATTAATAAGTTATGCAGTAGGATATTTTGGTGGAGAAATTGTAATAAGGTGGCTTAAAAGAAGAATACCAAGTAGTAGAAAAGGAATAGATATGATAGAACATTTATTTTCTAATTATGGAAAATCTGCAGTGTTTTTCACAAGAGTAGTGCCTTTTACTCGGACATATGTATCATTACTTGCAGGGGCGGAGCGACTTAATAAACCTATATTTATTGTATTTTCGGCAATAGGAATAGGAATTTGGAACTTTGTATTATTACTTATAGGTTTCTATATAGGTAACAATATGGAACTTATAGGAAGTATATTTAGAAAATACTCAACTATATGTATACTAATAGTAATAGTTGGTATAGTTATATTTATATATAGAAAAAGAAAAAAATAAATATAGTTAAATTTTTTCACATTCTCACATTATTTAGCGTGTATTAATAAATTTCTAATAATTAGGTGATACAATGCTAAATAATGGAGGGTGTAGAATGAATGTTATAAATATAGCAACTCAATTAACACAAACATTTGGATATTTAGGAATTTGTCTTGTATGTATGATTCCATTTCCTAGTGAAGTAGTATTGCCATTTATAGGACTTGGTATTTCAAATGGGAATTTTAATTTTTTCTTGGCATTACTATGTACAATATTAACTGAAATAGTAGTATCAATAGTTAATTATATAATTGGATATTATGGGGGAAATGATGCCTTAGCGAAGATAGAGAATAAAATTCCAAATAGTAAAAACGGAGTGGAGAAGATTGGCAAGATATTGCGTAAATATAGAGAATTTGCAATTATAATAGCCAGAATAGTACCTTTTCTACGTACATACATATCACTATTAGCTGGAGTAGAGAAGTTAAATAAATATATATTTACAATACTTTCAGCAATAGGAATTACTATAGTAAATATATTTTTATTAGCGCTTGGATACTATATAGGCAATAATAAATCTTTAATTGGAAGTATACTAAAAAAATATTCTATAGTTACAATTATGATAATAGTAATTACTATAGTTGTATTTATAGTATATGACAAAATGAAAAAGAGCAAGAAATAAAAATTCTTGCTCTTTTATTATTTTAATTTTCATTCATATTAAAGTAATCTGAACGTATCATCTTATCCGACATATCAAGAGATCCTTCTATAAGACTTTTATCTTTATCTGAAAGATTATCTAAATCTCCAACAAGCTTACCATTTGTAAGTACTGCGTAGTTTCTATTTGTATTAAATAGATTTCTTCCAAGGGCAGTATCTTGATATTCTTTTGCAGGAATTCCAAGTCCGTATAATAGAGTTGGCATTATATCAATTTGGCCACCTATAGTATCAAATGTTTTTCCAAGTGGTTTACTCTTATCATATATTATAAGAGGTACTGTTGGTTGTCCATGGTCTGAATACCAATCCTTCTTGTTACTTAAGTTAGCAAATTTATCTTTGTAGTTCTTGTCTATATTATCAATTCTATATTGATAATACTTATGAACACCAGTGTGATCTCCTTCTATTGCAACAACTGTATTATCAAGTATTCCAGCTTTATCAAGAAGATCTAAGAAGTATCCTATTTGAGTATCTGTGTAATGAATACTTTCTATATATCCGCCAAGTTCACCAAGTTCAGGATCTAAGTTAAACTTAGTAAGGTTTTCAGGTAAATCAAATGGCCCATGGCTTGTAAGTGTTACAGTAAATGCATAGAATGGTTGTTTTAAATCTTTAAGCATTGGAACAACTTGTTTAAAGTATGTTCTATCGCTTAATCCCATTCCAATTATTTCGTCTGGGTTAAATGAATGAAAATCTACAAATTTATCAAAACCTATTCCAGTCAATCCACTTCTGTAATTCCAGAATGATCCTTTATCTGGATGTATAGCAATTGAATTATAACCATTATGATCAAGTATTAGCGGAAGAGAGTTATAAGCTCTAGTTGGATATCTAAAGAATGTTGACCCTCTTCTAAGTGGAAACATTGATGTGTTAACCATTAAGTCTGAATCAGAGCTTGTACCTTCGTTGACTTGTTCATAGATATTTGGGAAGTAAGCACCTTTACTAATTAAATTATCTAAAACAGGAGTAACTTTCTTACCATTTATTTCTTGTCCTAAAATAAAGCTCTCTAAAGATTCAACTTGGATTACTATAAGGTTTTTACCTTTATACATTCCATAGTAATCATTGTTTGGTAGATTTTCATTTTTAAACTTATAATAGTCATTAATCTGACTTTCATCCTCAGCTGTCATTTTATATGGCTTTGAATCTTTATATACATTTATAGCATCTATTATATGATATCCAATTGGTGAAAAGTATTGTACTGTGTTTGTTGGATCATAATTTTCAAATAGATATGCATTCTTTACATGCTTATTACCAAGTACATAGATGTTAAATGGTACATAAGCGATAAATATTATAGGAAGTATTAATGTACATAAAAAAGATTTTATAGCTCTTTTTTTAACCTTTATGTATGACTTTCTTGTAAAGAATACATAGATTCCCATTATTATGAAATCTATTACAAATAAAAAATCATATGGACTGAACATTGAAAGTATACTTCCAGACATATTATCTAAGTTAGCAGTCTGAGTAAGTATAAGTAATGATGGTACTGTTAAGAAACCTCTAAAATATGTAATATCAGTTATAATTAATGCTGTTAGTATAGCATCAATTACAAAAAGATATATAACTCTTCCTTTACCTTTAAATAATAAGGCAAAACTTAAAAATATTAATGCAAAAGCATAATAATAATCTAAGAAATATCTAGCATTATTAAATCCTTCAATAAGATTTAAATTATGAGGGTCTTTACTAGATACAAAACATTGAAAAAGTATACCCTTAAATACAATACTAAATAGCGGTATTAAGAATAGTATAAGTCTAAAAAGAGTATCCTTATTAAACTCAAATTTAAAGTTTTTAAAAAACTTCTCCATATGGTCACCCCTTAAAATATAGTCAACTTAAATTATATTATATGGACTATATTTAATCAATAAAGTGAGGAGAGAAGAAAGTAAAATAATGATATAATATTATTAGCAACAAATGAAAGGAAAGGAAATGTGTTTTTATGAAGATTATTGATTGTACTGGACTTACGTGTCCGAAACCTGTAATAGAGACTAAGAAGTACTTTGAGAGTATAGAAGGTGGGGAAGCTGTAATTATAGTGGATAATGAGATTGCAAATACTAATATTACAAGATTTGCAGAAAATTCAGGATTCACAGTTAATAGCGTTGAAGAAGAGGGATTATTTAAGCTTGCTATTATAAAGGAATCAGAGAGTAATAGCTGTAATGGAAAGGATACATTCTCAATAATAATAACAACTGATAAACTGGGGGAAGGATCTGAGGAACTTGGAAAAGTTTTAATGAAAAGCTATATGTATGCTCTAAGTGAAGCGACGGAAATACCAGAAGAGATAGTATTTTTAAACAGTGGTGTAAAACTTGTAACTGAAGGAAGTGAGGTGTTTGACAGTATAAAAGATCTAGAAGATAAAGGAACTAAGATTATAAGTTGTGGTACATGCTTAGATTTTTATGGTCTAAAAGATAAGTTATTAACAGGAGAAATATCTAATATGTATGCAATTGTTGAAATAATGAATAGTAAGAGAGTAATTAAAATATAAAATAAGAATATTATATATGTAATTTACAATATGCAATAAGTTATATCAAGATGGTTTAGGCTAAGGTATGACTCCTTGCATATTGAAAAATATATTGTGAATAATAATATAGAATTGTAAACTTTCTATGTGATATAATTTAAAATATTAATTATATAAATTGGAGAGATTATGAAACATATTTTTATTATTAATCCCGTAGCAGGAAAAGGCAAGGGATTAGACTTTGAGAGAAAGATACATAATATTTTTAAAGAGCTAAATTACCCTTATGAAATTATAGTTACTAAAAAAAGTGGACATGCTATAGAAGAAGTTAAAAAGATAACATCAAAAGAAAAATGCATAGTATATTCAATAGGTGGAGATGGAACCTTAAATGAAGTTTTAAATGGAATTATTAATTCAGATAGTTCACTTGCTGTAATACCAGCTGGATCAGGAAATGATTTTGCTAGAACTTTGTATGGAGATATAAAGTCTGATAATTTATTAGAGGACTTAATACATGGAGAAGAAAGGACTATAGACGTTGCAAAGCTAAATGATAAATATTATCTTAATATATCATCTATAGGATTTGACGCAAGTGTAGTTAATAACGCAAGGCATTATAAAAAATATAAATTTATAAGTGGACCAATGGCATATGCAATAGCGGTAGTAAAGACTCTTTTTACATTTAAACCTATGGAATTAACCTTTAAAATAGATGAGGAAGAAACGAAAGGCAATATGTATTTAATAGCAGTTGCAAATGGTAAATGCTATGGTGGTGGTATAAAAATTGCACCAAAGGCGAAACTAGATGATGGACTACTTGATATATATGCTATAAAAAAACCGAGGTTACATAGACTTATAAGATTTTTACCAATGGTAGTATCAGGAAAAGATACAAGCCATGTAGAGGAGATAAAGTATATAAAGTGTAATAAAATTCAAGTTATAGCAAAGGAGGAAACCATCATAAATCTGGATGGAGAAATTTTATTTTCAAAAGACTTAACCTTTGAAGTTATACCAAATGCATTAAAGGTTAGAGTTCCTAAGAAAGATATAATAAAGGAAGTGTAAAAGCCATGAAAAAATATGATTTAGTAGTTATAGGTGGAGGAATATCAGGAATGACAGCAACTCTTGCTGCTCTGCAAAATGGAATAAAAAACATACTTTTAATAGAAAGAGAAGATGAATTCGGAGGCATACTAAATCAATGTATTCATAATGGCTTTGGTAAATCGTATATAGAGGATGAAGTTACAGGGCCAGAATTTATAGAATTTATTAGGATTAAGCTTAATAAATATGAGTTTGATAGAAAGAAAAAAACAAGCGTTTTAAATGTATCAAATGAAAAGGTAGTAACTTATGTTAATGAAAAAGATGGAGTACGTGATGTAAAAGCTAAAGCTATTATTTTAGCAACAGGATGTAGAGAAAGGTATACAGGTAACGTATTAACTCCTACAAATAAATTCACAGGAATATTCACAATAGGAAATGCACATAGATTTATAAATTTAGAAGGTGTACTACCTGGAAAGAATCCAGTAATAATTGCAAATAATAAATGGGCATTAATTCTTGCTAGAAGGTTAGAAATTGAAGGCGGAAAAGTTGCAGCTCTTATAATAAATGAAGAAAGTGGCTTTAAGCTTACTGAGAAGAATAGAGATATACTTGAAGGCTTTGATATAAATATTTTAGAAGATACAAAGCTTTTAGATATTGATGGAAATAAAAGAATTAATAAAGTTAAGGTTCTTGATAAAAAAACAGAAGAGATTAAAGAAATTACATGTGATTCATTGTTTTTATCAGTTGGATATTATCCAGAGCTTGGAGTGGTTAAGGAACTTAACCTTAAAATTAATGAGGATACCAATACTCCTGTTGTAGATAATTACGAAACTTCAGAACCCGGTGTATTTGCTTGTGGAAATATTATATATGGCAAAGAATGTATAGAGATGGAAGATATAAATGGATATGATGCTGGATTAGTAGCATCAAATTATATCCATAAAATATCTGAATAAAAGTTCATTTCCTAATGAATTTAAATGAATACCATCTAAAAATATCTTTTCATTTATGTTGGTTTTAGTTAAAGTATAAAAATCAACATATTTGAATGGATATTTTTTTTGTAGTTTAATAATTTCTTCTCGAAGTATTGGTAGTGAATTACTACAATGAGTATAGTAATTTGAAGGCATAAATAAGTCTTCCGCTAAACTCTTAATAATAATAGGGGGAATACCAACTATAACTGAAGCGTTAATATCAAGACTATCTTTTATCATAAGTTCTAAATTACCAATAATATAATCAATATTTCTTCCACTTAATAAATCATTAGTACCACCCATTATAAAAATTTTTTTAGGGGATTTAGTAGTTACATCTCTGTAAAATCGAGTGAGCATTGATGAAGTTGTATCTCCATTTACTCCTTTATTTAATATAGTAAGGTTATTAAACCTTTGCTGAATCTTATAAACCCAAGAGTCTTTTTTAGAGACTCCAAAGCCAAATGTAAGGCTATCTCCAAATAGAATCATATCTACATTACTAGAATTCATAAAAACACCTCTTAATTTAAAATAATTTATTAAAGCATTTCTTGCATATTAGTGTTTTTCCTTTATTAGCTTTAATTGAGTCTTTAGGAGAAATCTTTTTATTACATATTTCACATACATATACTGAGACATCTTTTTTGACTTCTTTAGATTTTATTTCTTTATGGCTTAATTTTTTTGAGATAGAAGATTTCTTTATAGGGCTATAATTTCTCTCTTCTAATTTCGTATCTCTTTCTTTTATTGAAAATGAAAGCTCAAATTGACTAAGAGGAAATAATTCAAGTTCAAAACGAGGATCTTCCTTGTCATAATATTCTTCAACTATTATTTTTACTATTTGAGCATCATTTATAATAAGACCACTCTTTTCTATTCCATCAAAAATACTTTTTGAAATATTTATTGTATCTGGATGACGTTTTTCACTTTTATAATAAACTTTAAGTATAGCAATTAAGCTTTCGGTAAATACAGTGCTTGGGTTCTGAACTCTTGCAATATAGGCTATCTCTTGCTCATAAAGAGCATATCTATCATGATATTTACCTGTATTATAAGGAAGAATGGCTCTTCCATCTTTATTATGAAGTTTAAAGTTTGATTTTGTTATAGGAGATCCTTTAACAACGACTTTTGCATACTGTGACATAAAATAACTCCTTTTAGACATTAATTTTCCAAATTTTGAAACATAAAGTTAATGATAATATATGCTTTAAAATATATAATTTAAATATACATTATTAAAAAATACTTAACAAGTGCGGGTTTCATTGATAATAAATTGGTAATGAAGTATAATTACAAATAGTAAATTTATGCGATTATATAAAGAAGAGGGAATTAAAATGGATAAAAAAATAATTTTAGCAATTGAATCAAGCTGCGATGAAACATCAGCTGCTGTTGTTGTAGATGGTAGAAAAGTTTTATCTAATGTAATAGCTTCACAAATAGATACACATAAAAAATTTGGTGGTGTTGTACCAGAAGTGGCGTCAAGAATGCATACTGAAGTTGTTAATGGCGTTGTACAAGAAGCTTTAAAGGAAGCTAACGTAACTTTAGATGATATAGATGCAATAGGTGTTACCTATGGACCAGGTCTTGTAGGGGCATTACTTGTAGGATTACAATATGCTAAAGGTTTAGCTATGGCAACTAAGAAACCATTAATTGGAGTTAATCATATAGAAGGACATATATCAGCAAATTACATACAGCATGAAGATTTAAAACCACCTTTTGTTTCACTTGTAGTATCAGGTGGACACACATTTATTGTTTACGTAAAAGATTATGGAAAGTATGAAGTAATAGGAGAAACTAGAGATGATGCAGCTGGAGAAGCATATGATAAAGTTGCAAGAGCATTAGGTCTTGGATATCCAGGAGGGCCTAAAATAGATAAGTTAGCTAAAGAAGGAAATAAAGATGCTATAGCATTTCCGAGAGCTAAATTCCATGATGATACACTAGATTTCTCATTTAGCGGATTAAAATCAGCAGTTCTTAACTATTTAAATAAAGCTAAAATGCAAAATACAGAAATAAATAGAGCTGATGTTGCAGCATCATTCCAAAACGCTGTAGTTAGAGTTTTAAAAGATAATGTTTTTGCAACATGTGACAAAAAGAATTTAGACAAAATTGCAATAGCAGGTGGAGTTGCGTCAAATTCAGCATTAAGAGAGGCACTAATTTCAGAAGGAAATGAAAAAGGAATTAAGGTATTATTCCCAGAGCCAATTTTATGTACTGATAATGCAGCTATGATAGGAAGTGCTGCATATTTTAGATTTATAAAAGGTGAAGAATCAACGTTAGATTTGAACGCTAAACCTAATTTAAAACTGTAGTATAAACAGGGGGATAGATATGAAGTTATTACCTAATTCTAATAGTCTACATACAGTTGATATGAAGGAAAAAATTTCAAAAATCACATTATTTAAAAGAATAATTATAATAGCGTTAATTGTAATAGTTAGTGGGCTTGTAATCCAATGGGGATATGGCTTTTATGTAGGCGAAAAGTTTGGAGCTAGAATGAAATATACTAGAGTCAACGATAAGAAAATGGAGTATAATGTTTCAGGCAGTGGAGATCTTACAATAATTTTTGATGGTTCTACAGGAGCAAATGCCTATGAGTGGAAGACTGTAGCAGATGAAGTTGAAAAAGAACTTGGTGTCAAAACATTTGTATATAATAGACGAGGATATGGATTTAATGACTCAGGAAGTAGAATTACTCCTAAGGAGCAAGCAGAAGACTTAAAGATATTATTAAGAAAAGCAGCAGCTGGTGGACCGTATATACTAGTTGGTGAGGGATATGGAAGTTTAGTTATGACAAACTTTGCAAGCATGTATCCTGAGACGGTAAAAGGAGTAGTACTAATAAATCCATATGATGAAAATCAAATTAAAGAACAGAAAAATGGTATTAAAGGTACACTTGATTTAGTTAGAAAGAAGATAGAAGATGTAGGATCGAATTTCTCTTTAACACTACTATTAGATAAACTTGGACTAGCTAGTGAAAATAAAGATTTTGAAAATAATCTTACTGGTTTTGCAGGAGAAGAATTTTCTTATAAAAAAAATCAAAGTGGCTATAGAGATGCTGTTTATAACGAAACAAAAAATATATATGATAGATCAAGTGATAGCCAGAAAGATGGAATGTTTAAGGATATACCATATTATATACTAAGCAATGAAGATGATAATCCACTTAAAAGACTTGGAAGTCCGGACTTAACATTCCAATATAAGAGTGCCTATGATGGATCAGTTTATTCAATGATGGATTCAAAGAATGTAGAAAATGCAATTAAAAAAGTTGTTGAGTCAGCTAGAAGAATTGAAAAAAAGAATTCACAAAATAACGATTAATATAAAGGCTAAATACAAGACTATATGGTTATACTAATACTGAATAGGAGAGATTCTACTCAGTATTTTTTTTGAAAAATTTGAGTATTAATCAAAAATTTTTTTTTATGCCATATAGTTGACACAAAAATTTTTTATACTTAGAGTAAGAAGAATTTAAGACAAATTAGGAGGTACTTAATGAATAATGATGATAACTTAAATAAAGATTTAAATGACAGAATTGATGATAACACTAATGGCAGTGTTAATGACGATATGAACAATAATTATGATTATAATAATAGTAATTATGTAAATGAAAGTCCAGAACCTAAGAAGAAAAAGAAAGGTTCTAGAACATTTGTAGTAGGCGCAATAATTGTCGTTGTAGCATTACTTGCTGGAATTTGTGGTAGTGGAGTAACATATTTCTTAATGAAGAACGATAATAAGGTAACTACTCAAAGTCAAGATGGAAATGCACCAGATTTTAAGGATTCATCAGCCATGACAACTCAACAAGCATTTAATAAAGTAGCTCCAGCGGTAGTAATAGTTTCAACTAAAGGCTTAATGCAAAACGGAATTATACCACAAGAGGTTGAGGGTATAGGATCAGGATTCATAATAAATGAAGAAGGCGATATATTAACTAACTACCATGTTGTTAAAGGAGCGCAAGAAGTTACAGTAACTTTAAGTACTGGTGAAGAGGTTAAGGCAAAGGTAGTTAATTATGACGAGACACAAGATATTGCAATGATTAAGATGCAAGGTAAATTTAAAGTTCCAGCAGTTGCAGAGCTTGGAGATTCATCTAAGCTTAAACCAGGTGAAGAAGTTATAGCAATAGGAACTCCTTTATCAAAAGACTTTGCTCAAACAGTTACAAAAGGTGTTGTAAGTGCAGTTGGAAGAACAGTAAATACTGAAACTGGTAAACAAGTTAATTTAATTCAAACAGATACAGCTATAAACCCAGGTAATAGTGGAGGACCTTTAGTTAATTCAGAAGGTCAAGTAGTTGGAATAAACACTTTAAAATTAGCTGGAGGAGCTGAAGGAATAGGATTTGCAATTCCAATAAATGAAGTTAAAGCAAAATTAGATGTTTTATCAAAGCCTATATTAACTTTAGGAGTTAAAGTTAGAGAAATAGATAAGAAATTATCAAAACAATATGATATTCCAGAAGGAATATATGTAGTTGAAGTAACTCCATTTTCACCAGCAGAAAAAGCAGGAATTAAACAAGGTGACGTTATCACAGAGTTTGATGGAAAGAAAGTAAAAACTCTTGAAGAGTTAAATGCTATTAAAAGCACTAAGAAGGCTGGAGATAAGGTAAGTACTAAGATTATAAGAGATGGAAAAACAAAAACAGTTGATATAACATTAGAAGCTCAATAGAAAATGTGAATGGATACACACTAATTTTAAGAAAAATATAAATTAGTGTGTATTATTTTTTTGTGTGTATAAAAAGGTTTACCTATATAGTATAATTGATTATAGTATTGAGAAAGGGAGGATTTTATGAGTAAGATTAATGAGGTCTATCAATCATTATTAGACCTTCAAGCACAAGAAAATAGAGGTATAACGGCACAAGAACTAAGCGAATATACAAGTTCAAATAGAGCAAATGTATCAAGATATTTAAATAAATTGTATTCTGATGGAAAAGTTACTAAAGAAGAAGGAAGACCAGTAAGATATGCAGCAATTAACGTAATAAAAGAAAAGGAAATTGTTCAAGAGAGAAAATCTTTAAAAGTAAATTCAGGTGATAATAGTTTAGATATGATGGTTGGTGCAAATCAAAGTCTACAAGTACCTATTCAGCAGGCAAAGGCTGCAATGATGTATCCACCTAGAGGATTACATACTTTAATTCTTGGAGAAACAGGTGTAGGTAAATCAATGTTTTCAGAACTTATGTATCAGTTTGCAAAGGAAGATAATTTGTTAGATAAAGATGCACCATTTATAAGGTTTAATTGTGCAGATTATGCAGATAATCCTCAACTTGTAATTGCTCAAATTTTTGGTGTGAAAAAGGGAGCGTATACAGGCGCTGACAAAGATAAAGAGGGATTGCTTAAAAAGGCAAATGGAGGAATAATATTTCTAGATGAAATTCATAGATTATCTCCTCAAGGACAAGAAATGTTATTTACATATATAGATAAAGGATATTTTAGACCACTTGGTGATACTGACAACCCAATATATTCAGATGCGCAAATTATTGCAGCAACAACAGAGGATCCAAAATCATATTTATTAAAGACATTTACTAGAAGAATTCCGATGTCAATAACACTTCCATCTCTTAAGGAGAGAAGTGCAGGTGAAAGATATCATTTACTAGAACAATTCATAAAAGCAGAATCACATAGATTAGGCGATAGTATATATTTTAATAAGAATGCCCTTATTTCATTTTTATTATATGATTGTCCAAACAATATAGGACAATTAAAGAGTGATATACAACTTGCATGTGCAAAAGCTTTTTTAAATTATAAAGCAAATAATAAAGATTTTATAATAGTAGAGCAGGGAGATTTACATCCAAGAGTAAATAAAGGCCTTATGAAGCTTCAAGATCGTAGAAAAGAAATTGATGAGTTATTAGGAAGCGCTTCAGATGTTTTAAGATTTTCATATAATGATGATAATATAATAAATCTTATGGATGAGGAAGAAGAAAATATTAAAGGCGATTATTTCTACGATATTATAGAAAATAAATTAGATTACCTAAAGAAAAAAGGTATGGAAGAAGAAGAAATAAATGAAATAATAAATATAGACATAGAAAGTTATTTTGAAAAATATATAAGAGATCTTCCAGAAGAGGTAAGAAAAGAAGAGATAACCAAGATTGTTAGCGAAGATATTGCTAATATGGTAGAAGAAATATTAAATATGGCTTCAGAGAAGTTAAATACTCATTACGATGAAAAAGTGTATTTTGGATTAGCATTACATCTTCAAGGAAGTTTAGAGAGAATAAAGCAAGGAAATAAGATATATCATCCTAAATTAAATTTTGTTAGAGCTCAATATGCTGATGAATTCATGGTTGCAATGGAAGCTGCTAAAAAGATTGATGATAAATTTAATATACAAGTACCACTTGATGAGATAGGATATCTTACAATGTTCTTAGCAGCAAAGCCTTATGAGTTTGATGAGAAAAAAGAAGGTAAGGTTGGAGTAATTGTAATAATGCATGGGCACTCAACTGCATCCAGTATGGTTGAAGTTGCAAATAAATTAATTGGAGAGACTCATGTAAATGCACTTGATATGCCTTTAAGTATGAAGGCTGAAAAGATGTATGAGCTCGCAAAAGAAAAAGTAAAAGAGATAGATGAAGGAAAAGGTGTTATTTTATTAGTTGATATGGGCTCTTTAACTAATTTTGGTGAGATGATTAAAGATGAGACTAACATAGATGTGAAAACAATAGATATGATAAGTACTCTTGCAGTTATTGAAGCTGGACGAAAAGCCCTAAATGGAAGAAAAATAGATGAGATATGCAAAGCTTGTTTAGAAATCAGTAGATTTGGAGTAAAACGAGAAAAAAATATAAAGATTGAGAAAGAAAAAGTAATAGTTACAACATGCTTTACTGGAGAAGGATCGGCTGAAAAATTAAGGCAATTAATAGTTAATGGAATTAATAATCCAAATATAAAAGTTAAACCACTAAACATATTAGATAGAGATGACTTTATTAGAAATGTGGATAACCTAAAGAAAAATAGCAATATTTTAGCAATAGTTGGTACTGTTAATTTAAATGTAGAAGGAATACCATTTATATCAGCACCAGATATTCTAGCAGGAGATGGGTTATCAGTACTAGAGAGTTTTATAAGCCAAGAAGAAGATTTTCAAAAGATAGCAAATTCAATAGATGCTCAATTAGAAGAAGTAAATGGAGAATATCTTGTTAAAATAGTAAGAGAAGCTATTCAAGAAGTACAAGAGAATCTAAATATTAAAATATCACATGAAGTAACTGTTGGTATGGTAATTCATATATGCTTCTTAATTGAAAAAATAATTGAGGGTGGAAAGAGAAAGAAATTCGATAATTTAAATGAGTTTAGAAATAAGCATAATAGAGAATTTATACTTATAAGACAAAGTATTAGAAAGCTTGAAGTTAATTATAATATAAAGATAAATGAAGATGATTTAGCATTCATAGTCAGAATGTTTTTAGAAAATATAGTCTCTGTGTAGAGTGTAATAAGTGTGTAAAATTTAAAGTTTATAGTGTGTAATTTAAATTGCACACTATAAACTTTTTTTATTAAGGTGAAAGCCAGTAAATAAGCCATAATTATAAAAAAAAATAAAAAATTTTTTTTGAGAATATTTTGGCATACAGTTTGCTATATATAAATAGTGTAAAGGAACACAAACAAAAAAGTAAAATAAATAAAATAAAAATATAAAAATATAAAGTTTAAATCTTAAGGAGGAATTTATTATGAAAAAAATATTATTATGTTGTTCAGCAGGGATGTCAACAAGTCTATTAGTAACAAAGATGCAAGCAGCTGCAAAGGAACAAGGGATTGAATGTTTAATAAACGCTTATTCAGAAGCAGATGTTAAGAATCACGAAGATGAAATGGAAGTATTATTATTAGGACCACAAGTTAGATTCTTATTAAATAAAATGAAATCAAAGTATGAACCAATGGGAATTCCTGTTGATGTAATAAATACAGTAGATTATGGAACAATGAATGGCGCAAAAGTTTTAGCACATGCATTAAAATTAATCGATGAAAAATAAGATTCAGTAGATCGTAACTGTGTCAAAATTTTGGCAATATGAAGGGGAGTTAGGGACACATGGAAGAAATAATTTTAAACTTAATAATGCATAGTGGAGAAGCTAGAAGCTATGCAATGGAAGCTATGGAGCTTGCAAAGAGTGGAGATATTGAAGGTGCTAGAGGATTAATTGAGAAATCAAATGAAGAGTTAGGGCTTGCTCATCATTCACAAACTAGCTTAATACAAGGTGAAGCTGGCGGACAAAAAGCAGAATTCTCATTATTATTAATGCATGCTCAAGATCATTTAATGACAACTATGACATTAAAAGATTTAGCAAATCAAATAATTGACATACATGCAAGACTATAATCTATAGCATTTTAAACATGAACTCTAATGGTAAGCATTAGAGTTCATTAATTATATGTTGAGGAGATTAGAAATTATGAAATATATCATTGGTGTTGATGGCGGTGGTACTAAGACAGAAGCTGTAGCTTATGGGTTAGATGGCAATGTTCTAGCTAAAAGCTTAACCGGTTTTGGAAATTTGCTTAATGATGAGAAAGAAGCTTTAAATAATATAACTAGCGCTGTTAACGAAATATTAGATAAGTTAAGTATAGATGGGTTAGAGGGTATATATCTTGGTATTGCAGGTTCAGAGGTATCAGATAATGCTAAAAAGATACATAATGAACTTAAAGCAAAGTTTAATTTAGATTCAGTTATTATGAATGATGGAGATTTAGCTTTAAAAGCATTACTAAAGGGTGAAGATGGAATACTTGTTATAGCAGGTACTGGTTCTACAGCCTTTGGTATAAATGGCACAAAACAGGCTAGATGTGGTGGATGGGGCCATATATTAGGCGATGAAGGAAGTGCATATAAGATTTCAATTGAAGCATTTAAAAGAATGATTTATGAATATGATTTTGGTTTAGAAAGAAGTGAACTTTCACAATCAATACTTGATGAGCTTAATGCCAAAGAAGTTGATGAAGTAATCGGATTTATCTATTCAGCAACAAAGGATGAAATAGCAGGTTTTGCAGGTTTAGTATCTAAATATGCAGAAAAAGGTGATGAATATGCTAAGGGCATATTAGAAACTGAGGGGGTTTTACTTGCAAAGGATGCAGAACGAGTATTTAAGAGTCTAGACTTTGATAAATGTAAAATAGGGCTTGTTGGAGGCGCTATAAGAAAATCTAGAGTATTGAGAAATGCATTTGAAGGATATCTAAAAGAGAAGATAAATGTTGTTGAATTTGTAGATGAAGATGTATCAGCGGCAAAGGGAGCATATTATATACACAATAACAGTGTAAGATAAAAAGATTTATAAGGTATTGGAGGTCATATTAATGAAGAGATTAGGTATTTCAGTATATCCAGGACATCGTCCAATGAATGAAATATTAGAATATATAGAACTTGCGGCAAAGTATGGATTTGAAAGAATTTTTACTTGTCTTTTATCAGCAGAAGGAAAATCAATAGAAGAGATTGTAGAAGAGTTTAAAGTTATGCTTAATGTAGCAAATAAACATAACATGGAAGTTATAGCTGATTTAGATCCAACTGTATTTAATAACTTAGGAGCTAGTATCACAGATCTTAAAGTATTTAAGGATATGGGGCTTAGTGGAATAAGATTAGATATGGGATTCTCAGGGAATGAAGAAGCTATAATGACTTTTAATAAATATGGATTAAAAGTAGAACTTAATATGAGTAATGGTACTAAATATGTTGATAACATAGTTTCATATAAGCCAAATTTAAATAATTTATATGGATGTCATAATTTCTATCCTCATGTTTATACAGGACTTTCATATGATCACTTTATAAAATGTAGTAAGCAATTTAAAGAGCTTGGAATAAAGACTGCTGCATTTGTAAATTCTCCTACTGCGGAATTTGGACCATGGCCAGTATCAGAAGGACTTTGTACATTAGAAATGCATAGAGATATGCCGATAGATGTTCAAGCTAAACATTTATTTGCAACAGGCTTAATTGATGATGTAATAATAGCTAACTGTTTTGCATCAGAAGAGGAACTTAAAGCATTAAGTGAAATTAATAAAGAAATGTTAGAACTTTCTGTTGAGCTAGAGGATGGTATACCAGAGCTACAAAAGAAAATAGTTCTTGAAGAATTCCACTTCAATAGAGGTGATGTTTCAGATTATGTTATAAGATCAACTCAATCAAGAGTTAAATATAAAGGAGAGAGCTTTGCTCCATTTAACACACAAGATATGAAAAAAGGTGATATCTTAATAGAGTCAGATCTTTATACAAGATATGCTGGTGAACTTCAAGTTGCAATCAAAGAAATGAAAAATAGTGGTAAAACTAATGTAGTTGGAAGAATTATAGAAGATGAACAATTCTTATTAGATTATATTGAACCATGGAGTAAATTTGCATTTAAATTAAAGTAATTTAAATATTATTAGGCTATGGGGATATTAAAACCATGGCCTTTTATATTAAAGTTTTACAAAAGAAATTACATATTATTAAATAAGTAAAGAGGTGCAGAAAATGAACAAAAAAGGAATTAAAATAGTTACTATTGGTGGAGGATCAAGTTATACTCCAGAATTAGTAGAAGGATTTATTAAGAGATATGATAAGCTACCTGTAAGGGAATTATGGCTTGTAGATATAGAAGAAGGAAAAGAAAAGCTTGAAATAGTAGGAAACCTTGCTAAGAGAATGGTTAAAAAAGCTGGAGTTCCTATGGAAGTTCATTTAACTTTAGATAGAAGAGAAGCTTTAAAAGATGCTGATTTTGTTACAACTCAAATTAGAGTAGGACTTTTAGATGCTAGAATTAAGGATGAAAGAATTCCATTAAGTCATGGTGTTATAGGACAAGAAACTAATGGCGCAGGTGGTATGTTTAAAGCGTTAAGAACAATACCTGTAATATTAGATATCGATAAGGATATGGCGGAACTTTGTCCAAATGCGTGGCTTATAAACTTCTCAAATCCAGCAGGTATGGTAACAGAAGCATTGATTAGACATGGTATAAATAAAAAGGTTATAGGTCTTTGTAATGTTCCAATAGGAATGGAAAAAGCAGCAGCTGATATGTTAGGTGTTGATCATTCAAGAGTAAGATTTGATTTCTTTGGATTAAATCATATGGTATTTGGAAAGAACATTTATGTTGATGGAGAAAATGTTACTAGTAAAGTTATAGATTCTATTGCAGAGGGTAAACTTGGATCAATAGTTAAAAATGTAAAAGATTTTGGATGGGATGCTGATTTTATTAAAGCTTTAGGAATGATGCCTTGTCCATATCATAGATACTACTTCCAAACTGCACAAATGTTAGAAGATGAATTAAAAGAATTCTCAAAAGGAGAAACAAGAGCAGAAGTAGTTAAGAGATTAGAAGCTGATTTATTTGATTTATATAAAGATGAAAATCTTGATATTAAACCACCTCAATTAGAAAAAAGAGGAGGAGCTTACTACTCAGATGCAGCTTGTAGATTAATTTATTCAATCTACAATGATGAAGGAGACATTCAACCAATTGACGTTAGAAATAATGGAGCTCTTGAAGGAATAGATGATGATTCAGCTGTAGAAATTTCATGTATGATTACAAAGGATGGTCCAAAGCCATTAGCTATGGGAGAAATTCCTGTATCAGTAAATGGATTAATCCAAACAGTTAAATCATTTGAAAGATTAGTTGTAGAAGCAGCTGTTACAGGGGATTATCATAAGGCGTTAATGGCACTTTGTATGAATCCATTAATTCCTTCAGAAAGTATGGCTAAAACTCTGTTAGACGAATTACTAGAAGCACATAAAGATTATTTACCACAATTTAAAAAATATTTTGAAGATAAATAATATGGTATAAAAAGATGTACTTTAAAAGGTGCATCTTTTTTATGTATTAATATATTCTATAGGTGTATATGAAGGAATAGAAAGTAAATTATATTGGAATAAAACATAAATAAATTATGATATAATTGTATCTAGATTATTTAAATTTTGGAGGTAATAATGGGAGTAAAAATAGTAACAGATAGTACTAGTTATATTAATAAAAATATTAGAGAGGAATTAGAAATTGAGGTTATTTCTCTAAATGTTATTTTTGGTGGAAGAAGCTATAGAGAAGTTGAACTTAATAATGAAGAGTTCTTTGAAAACTTAGATAAGATAGAAGAAGTACCAACATCTTCTCAGCCTAATATAAATGAAGTTAAAGAAAAATTTGAAAATATTATTAAAAATGGAGATAAGGTTGTCTGTATATTAATGTCATCTGATATGAGTGGAACTTATCAAAGTGCAAATATGGTTAAGAATATGGTCTTAGAAGAATATCCAGAAGCAGAGATAGAGATTTTAGATTCTAGAACAAACTGTATGCAAATGGGATATGCTGCAATAGTTGCAGCAAAAGCAGCAAAAGAAGGAGACGATATTAAGGAAGTAGTATTAAAAGCAGAAGAAATAATAAATAAAAGTAAGTTCTTATTTATGCCAAAGACTCTAAAATATCTTAAAAAAGGAGGAAGAATAGGAAGTGCTGCTGCATTAGTTGGAAGTATATTAAAAATAATTCCTATTCTTACAGTAGTAGATGGAAAAACTACTATTTTTGATAAGGTTAGAACTAGAGGAAAGGCTATAAATACAATAATTAATAAAGTTATAGAAGATATTGATGAAAAAGGACTTGGCGAAATTGCTATACATCACATAAATTGTGAGAATGAAGGAATGGAACTTAAAAGAAATTTAGAAGATAAACTAAGGGAAAATGGAATAGAATGCAATATAATAGTAGGATCTATAGGACCGATAATTGGATTGCATGTTGGACCAGGAAGTATTGGAGTTGCATACTATACTAAAAATTAAGTAACATTAGGGGTAAATGCTAAATTGACTTATAACATATAGGGGAGAGGTTATGGAGAATATAGTACTATACATTGTTGCTATCTTTTTTTTGATAGGAGCAATAGATTATGTTTTTGGAGATAAACTTAAATTAGGAAATTACTTTGCTGATGGAATAAATAATATGGGGCCACTTGCAATAGCAATGGTTGGGATAATATCTTTAACTCCAGTAATAACAGAAGGATTAAATATAGTTTTAGTTCCAATTGCAGAGAGAATTGGAATTGATCCATCGATATTTATATCAAGTATCATTGCTATAGACATGGGAGCTTTTAATATAGCAGAAAATATTGCACTTAGTAAAGAAATGATATATTTTTCAGGAGTTTTAATGGCTTCAATGTTAGGGTGTACTTTAAGCTTTACCCTTCCTTTAGCTCTTGGAATAATAAAAAAGGAAAATAGACAGCCATTATTTATAGGTATGTTATTTGGTATTATATCATTACCTTTTGGTTTATTTATTGGAGGATTACTACTTAAGATACCTGTAAATATTATACTTATAAATTTGATTCCTATAATTATAATTTCTATACTTCTTAGCATAGGAATATTATATTGCGTAAATAAAACAATTTTTATATTTAATATTTTAGGAAAAGGAATACTATGGCTTAGTATAATTGGATTATCACTTCAAGGAATACAATCTATTTCAGGAGTAATAATTTTAAAAAATCTTATGCCATTACAAGAAGCTTTGAATATAGTAGGTAAAATTGCTATATTTTTAGGTGGTGCATATGTTATGCTTGAAGTACTAAAGAGATTGCTAGAAAGTCCTCTAGATAGATTAGCATTAAAATTTGGAGTTAATAAAAATTCGATTGCTGCATTTTTAGGAAGCTTAGCTTCAGCGATAATAGTATTTGTAAACTTCGAAGAACTTGATGATAAGGGGAAGATATTATGTAGCGCCTTTTCAGTTGGTGGGGCCTATGTACTTGGAGGGCAGCTTGGATTTGTTGCAAGTGAAGCAACTGAAGTCATAGGTATATATATATTCACCAAATTATTTTGTGGATTTCTATCAATTTTCATTGCAATATTATATATAAAGAAAAAAGAGAGCATAGTTAAGAATTAGAAGGATTGATTTTATGAAGGGTAAAATAAGAATGGTATTAATTTTTATTATAACAATAGTTGTATCTGTTGTAATAATAAATTATTTTAGTGATGATAAGCATAATAAAATAACAGGAGAAATTACTATTTGGGCAAATAATCATACATATGCTTACTTAGATGAATTGGCAAATGATTATATGAAAAATAATAAGAGAGCAAAGATTAAAGTTGAGAATATTAATAGCAAAGAGTATTTTAATAAAATAGTAAGTTTAAATAAAAAAGATGTACCTAATATTGCATTATTTGATAGTGAAGAGCTTACTAGCTTAATGAAAGAAAATAAAATTAAACCAGAAGATCAGAGTAATTTAATAAATACTTATAAAATGAACTTTTCAAGTAGTAGGTTACAAGAGGTAACTATAGATGGAAAGTTAATTGCTGTTCCATTTACAAGTAGACCTTTAGTTATGTATTTAAGAGAAGATGTATTAAAAGAGTACGGATATTCTAGCAATGATATAAATACATGGGATGATTTAATTAAAGTTTCAGAAGATATTTATAAGAAAAGTAATGGGAAGTATAGAGCTTTAAATGGGAATGGACAAGATTATAATGATTTAAAGACATTGCTTATAATGCAGAATATGCAGTATGAAAGTGATAAAGATAAGATAATAAAAAATGTAGAAAAAAATTTGAAGGATTTTAATGAAAAAAATATTATTACAAAAAACAATGATGAAAGCTATTTTGCAAAAATATCCTCTATAAATGGAATGAAATCTATTAAAGAGCTAGAAACGAAATGTATTTGGACAGCAAATAATCCTCCGGCTGCTAAAATTGGATCAAATAGATTTTTTGTGGCACAAGGTGAGAATCTAGTTGTTCTTAATGGTACTGAAGAGAAAGAACTTATAAATAGCTTTTTAGAGTATGTAAGTAATAATACAAATATAGCATTAAAATATGCACTTGATGGAAGTTTATTTCCAAGCTATATATATGCATATAAAAGTAATAAAGTAGAAGAGCCTGTTAAGAACTTTGAAGGAAAGAGCCCTCTTGTTGTTATGAGTAATATATCTAAGAAGGCTCCTAAAATAAATAATTATAATCTTTATAAAGAGATTGAAGGAAAGTTAGTTGATTAAAGAATCTAATATTGTTTCATATACATTTAATGTATTTTGTGCAGTTTGCCTCCAAGAGAATTGGAGGCTTCTTTTATATCCTTTTTCAATTAAATCATTTCTAAGAGAATCTTTTTCAAGTACATCAAATATAGCGCTAGATAATTCATCCTCTACTGTAGGATTGATTAGTAGTGCGGAATCTTTAGTTACTTCAGGAATTGATGTAGTATTAGAAGTTATAACAGGAGTTTTACAACTCATAGCTTCAAGTGGTGGAAGTCCAAATCCTTCATAATAAGATGGATATACAAAAAGATCCGCACCATTATAAAGAATAGGAAGATCTTTATCATTTAAAAAGCCAGTAAATATAATATCATTTTCTAAATTTAAGCTTTCAGCGTAATTCTTTAAATTAAGGCCATCATCTTTTAAAGAACCCCCAAGAACTAGTTTATATTTATTAGAAAGACTGTCTTTAACTTTACTAAATGCGCTTATTAGACCTCGAACATTTTTTCTTGAGCTAAATCCGCCTATATATAATATATAAGGTTCCTTAAAACTAAATTTATCTTGTATAGTTTCTCTACACTTATTTTTATTCATAGGAGTAAATTCATAATTTGTGGATAAAGGTGTTACAAATACTTTATCCTCTGGATAACCTTTAAAAAATTTTAGAATATCTCTTTTAGAATATTCAGAGACAGTAATTATACCTTTAGAATTTTCTATTATATTTGGAACATCTCTTAAAAATCTTTTTAAGTAGCCTGGACCAACAGTTTCTGGCATTATATATGGTATAAGATCATGTATTGTTACAAGTGTATTTATATCGTAATTAAAAGGGAATCCCATACCGTTTTGAGGAATATGATATAAATTTAATTCTCTATTTTTAATTAAATTCGGAATATATTCTTTTTCAAAAAAAGTACCATGGCGTCCAGAACAGTAAATAAGGTCAGTATTTTCTTGAATAAAGCTATTGTCCACTTTTCCAGCCCATATAAGAGTAAATTGGTTATTCTTATCTATGTTTATCATTTCTGAAATTAAGTTTCTTGTATATGTTCCTATACCAGTTCCTGCATGTAAGTTTATACTTCTAGAATCTATGCAAATCTTCATTAAAACACCTCAATTTAGCTATATACTATAAAATATTATTAATGGTAAAATTTGTGAATGAAATCACATTAAATTAAGGATATTCATATAATAAATCAAACAAGTTTTGGGAGAAGTATATGAATGAAAAGATTATTAAAAATATAGTGGAAAGAGAGTATGGTATAGAAGTTAAATCTGCCATAAAGATTAAAAATACTTATAAGATAAATGGAAATGAGGAATATTGTTTTAAGATTGTAAAATATAATTTTCCTCATTTTTGTTTTATTTTATCTTCTATGATGCATTTAAAAAATAATGGTTTTTCAAATGTATTAGATATAATAAAAAATAATAAAGGGAGTTTGTATGTAGAGCTTACAAATGGAAATTATGCTTACTTAACTAAATGGGTAGATTCAAGAGAAAGCAATTATGATGATATAGATGAACTAAAAAAGGTTTCTGAAAAATTATCAGAGCTTCATATCTGTAGTAGAAATTTTACTATAACACCTCTTATGAAGCCAAGAGTATATTGGTTATCATGGATAAACACATTTAAGACAAGAAGAGAAGAAATTCTTGATTTTGCACATAGAATATCTCAAAAGGCACATAAAAATGAATTTGATAAGGTATTTCTAGAAAATTTAGATGAAGAAATTAAAAGAGCTGATAGGAGTATAAATGGACTTATAAAAAGCGACTATTTTTGTGTTATGGAAGAACATTTAATGAAAAGAGAATTTTGCCATCATGATTTGGCAAATCATAATATCTTGATAGGAAAAGATAATAAGATAAATATAATTGATTTTGATTATTGTATTTTAGATAGCCATCTTCATGATTTATCTTCATTATTTATGAGATCTATGAAATATCATAGGTGGGATAAAAAGAAGGGAAATATAATATTAGAAGGGTACTCTAAAAATATTGAGATTTCTAATAAAGAAAAAAAGATAATGAAATCATTTATGTTATTTCCACAAGATTTTTGGCAAAGAGGATTACAAATGTATTGGGAGCAACAGCCATGGGGAGAGGAGTTTCTTTTAGATAAACTTAATAAATATTTGAATGATAGAGAAGAGAAGGAAGAGTTTTTAAATAATTTCTTTAACTAAGGGGTGATTACTATAAATGAGATAACTCTTAAAAATTATTTGTTGGAAAATGACGTTTATATAATGGGAAATTATTTTAAAAAGAAGAAAAATGATATAAATATCTTAAATCATATAGAGATAATAATTAACCTTCAAAAAATTTTGATGGGATACCATTCTGTTGAAAAAAACAGTATTTTAAGTGAAATAGGTAGAAGAGTCGATAGAATTTTCGTGATGACAAAAAAGCTAGATATAGGATTTAATGAGTTAAATTATTATGAAAAATGTGTATTAGATAAAATAAAGAAACAGCTTAAGAAAATAGAGGATATTGATTATATAGATATATATAGAAGAGGGATGTATAAAGATGAAATATGTATTGAACGAATCGATGAGAGTAACTTAAGGGTCGTAGATCAAGTAGAGGTTGGTAAGATTAAAAAAATTAGTTTTAACATAGTGGAGGAGGACTTTATAAATTATTTATTTAAATATAAGAAGAAATGTAATAAAGATGCCTTGAGAGAATATGCAAAAGAATATGTAAGAAGGTCAAACCTTAAAAAAAGTAGCCTTCAATATATAAATTTAATTGTTGATATGCCATGTGAGAGCCTTAAGTATTGGTATAAAAATAGATATGAGTGGGATGAACATAGCAAAGATGAATTCAGACTGATAGCTGAGAAAGAATTAGAATTCTAAAGGAGGTATGTAATGAGGAAGGTTAAATATGGAGATAAAAAGCTTTTATGTAGATATGATTTAAGTAAAAACTTTTTTGACAAGCTAGGACTTGATATATTAGATATAACTCCTCTAAGAAAGTTATATATATTAAATACAACTGAAGGAAAGAAAATATTAAAGAAAGTTGATTATAATGAAGATAGAATAAAGTTTATAGGAGAGTCTCTTGAATATGTAAACAAGAATTTTCCATACATTATGAAAATGAATAAGCTACAAGCAAATGATAATTATATAAGCTGGCAAGGTGATAATTATATAGTAATGGACTTAATAGAAGGAAGAGAGGCATCCATAAGTAATCCCATAGAAGTTGAGATGTGTAGTGAGGGATTAGCTAGAATGCATAAGGCTTCTCAAATGATTAGCGATGCACTAGAGCCTAAAGAAGTACCTATTAAAAAATCTAACAATTTAGTTGAGTACTATAAATCAATAAAAGAAGATCTTATAAATATAAAGGAATGGGTAAGTTGTTATACTTATAAAAATGAATTTGATAATCTTTTTCTAGAAAATTGTGATAGATATATAGAAGAGATATCAAAGGTAAATGAAATGATTTGGGTTAGTAAATATAGAGATTTATTAATGGATAAGGAATTAATATGTCTTTGTCATAATGACCTTGCAAACCATAACTTTATAATCAATGAAAATAAGATTAATATAATTGATTTTGATTATTCTACAATAGATTTAAGAACTTTAGATATAGCTGATTTTCTTTTGAAATGGATTAAAAATAGTGTTTTTGATATAAATAAGGGAAAGCTTGCATTAGAGAGCTATGATAAAATATTCAAAATAAAAGATGAGGAATATAAACTTATATATATTTTGATGAGTTTTCCAAGGGATATATATTCAATAATAAAATCCTATTATCATAAGAGTAAAGAATGGGAAGAAGAAGTTTTTCTTCATAGATTCAAGACAAAACTTGAGAATGATGTATTTAGAATGAAATTTTTAGATGATTATAAGGAGTTTTATGAAGAGAAGATATTATAAATAAATTAAAGAGTGAGTGATTAAAATTTTTAATCACTCACTCTTTTTTATCTACTTAAAATACTTTCATAAGCTTTAATAGTATTTAGTGCTGTATTTTCCCATGAAAATAATCTACTTCTTGTTAGTGCTTTTTTTACCATAGCTAGGACAAGTAAGCTATCACTTAGAACTCTTTGCATTGCATAACATAAATCGTCAGGATTATGAGGGTTTATAAGTAATGCAGAATCATAACACACTTCAGGAAGGGATGTTTCTGTAGATGTTATTACAGGAGTACCACATGCCATAGCTTCTATAGGTGGCAATCCAAATCCTTCATAAAAAGATGGATACACAAGCATTTCACAAGCATTATAGAAATAAGGTAAGTCTTCAAGTGGGATAAATCCAGTAAATATAACATCATTTTCAACATTCAAATCTCTAGCTCTATTTAAGTAGACATCATATGAGAATCCTTTTTTACCTGTTATGACTAGCTTGGTGCTTTTTCTATAAGGAGGAGGTAATAATGAAAATGCTTCAATTAATCCAATTATATTTTTTCTTGGACTAAAGCCTCCAACATATAATATAAAATCTGATGCAATACCATATTTTTTTTCAATATTTTTTTTGCATTGGCACTTACTCATAGGTCTGTAAATCTCTTCAGCGGCTAAGTGAGTTACATATATTTTTTCCTTAGGATAATTAAATTCCTTGCATATATCTTGTTTAGAAAACTCTGAAACAGTAATTATTCCATCACAATTATCTAGAATTTTGGGCATATCATCATTAAATATTCTAAGATAACGATCGCTAACTGTCTCTGGCATTCTAAGCGGGATTATATCATGTAATGTAATGGCTTTTTTGCAATTAATATTGTCAGAAAGTCCTACACCGTTTTGAGGAACGTGATATAATTCCATGCTATTACTAGATAAAATATTAGGAACTCTTACCTCTTCCCAAAAGTGCTCCTTAACTACAGTATCAATTTTTTCGATTTTAAAATTAGAATTTAAATTACTTAGTTTGGGATTATCTGGTGTAAAAATTAAATAATTATTATTGAAATCTACATTATTTAAATTATTTATCAATTGGTGTGTGTACGTGCCGATACCTGTTCCTCTATACCATTTTGCGGCTCTGCCGTCAATGCCAATTTTCATGATTTAATCCTTTCAAAGTACTCTTAATCTTATTATATTTATTTATAGTAAAAAATGTTAATAAAAGAAATAGGTAGTACATATAAATATTAAGGGGGTGATTAAAATGATGAGAGAGTTTGAAATAGAAAGACAATTTAATATTGAGATTGAAACTTTAAAAGCAAATAAGGGTGTATACTATTTAAAAACTAACAAAGGAGAACGTTGCTTAAAAAAAATAAACTATGGACCTCAAAAACTATTATTTGTATATGGTGCTAAGGAACATTTAATAAATAATGGATTTGATAAAGTAGACAAATATTTTTTAAACATAGAGGGTGAGCCATACGCATTAGTAAATGAAGATTTATATACTCTATCAATATGGTTAGAAGGAAGGGAATGTGATTTCCATAAAATTTCTGAAGTAAAACTTGCAGCAGAAACTTTAGCAAAATTACATGAGGCTTCAAAAGGGTATGATCCACCTGAAAATTCAAAGTTAAAGAGTGATCTTGGTAGATGGCTTAATCTTATGAAAAAGAGGGTTAAATCATTGGATAAGATGAGAGATATGGTTAGAAAGAAGAGTAATAAGAGTGATTTTGATTTAATATATATTAAATCAATGGAATTTTACAAAGAAATGGGCAGAGAATCTTATAATACTCTAGAGCAATCAAATTATCTTGGACTTTGTGAGATTGCAGAAAATGATAAGAGTTTCTGTCATCATGATTTTACTTATCATAATATTATAATTGATGGTAACAATGATGTTAATGTTATAGACTTTGATTATTGTAAGAGAGAAATAAGAGCTTTTGATATTTCTAACTTCATGACTAAAGTATTAAAAAGAGTTGAATGGAACTTTGAATATGCGAAGGCTATAATTGACTCATATAATAGTATATCTCCTATAAGAGAAGATGAGTATAAAGTTTTATTAGCTTATCTACAATTCCCTCAAAGGTATTGGAGATTAGCTAACAGATATTATTACAATGAAGTTAACTGGGGACAAAATACTTTTGCTAAGAAGCTTCAAGGAATAATAGATGAAAGAGATAATTATTTAGAGTTTTTAAAGAAGTTTAAAGAAGAATATAACATTGACTAAAACAAAACTCCATTTCGGTGGAGTTTTATTTTAATTAAATCATAAATCATATTTTTTACATAGAATAAATAGAGTAATAATATTTTAGGTGAAATTATGGTTGTAGGAGATATAGTTGTAAGAAAATCATACGATAAGGATGTTTCTTTCAAAGTGATTGATATAAAGGAGGTAGATGGAAAAGTTACGTTTATATTAAAGGGGTTAAATATAAGAATCATAGCAGATGCTGAGAGCGACGATTTAGAGAAAGTATCAGAAGATTACTCAGGAGAGCAAGATAAAATTTTAAATAGTAGAGTTAATAAGGCTATAAAAACCGCTATTTCAACCAGAGATATATATAACAGAAAAGGTGCAACAAAAACAAGTAATAAAGTAAGTAAGGTCTCTAAAAATGAAGAAAAAGAAGAATTGTTTTTTGGAAGACCAGGAAAAATACTTCACGTTGATGGGGACAAAGAATATATGGATACTTGCCTTAAAGTATATAAGCAACTTTCTCTTGATGCAGTGGGGGTAGCACTACCGGAGGAAGAACAACCTAAAAAGATAGTTGATTTAGTAAAAGAAATTAAACCGGATATAGTAGTTTTAACAGGACATGATGGTGTTCTTAGAGGAACTAGAGATTATTTGGATCTTAATAATTATAGAAATTCATTATTTTATAGAGATGCAGTAAAGGCACTTAGAGATTATAACTCAAGTTATGATGAATTAATAATCTTTGCAGGTGCATGTCAAAGTTGTTATGAAAGTATGTTAGATGCAGGGGCAAATTTTGCATCTTCTCCAAGTAGAGTTCTTATCCATTGTTTAGATCCTGTATTTGTATGTGAGAAAATTGCATATACTAAAATTAACGAAATTGCATCAATTAAAGAAGTTATTGAGAATACAATCACTGGTATAAAGGGTGTAGGCGGTTTACAAACTAGAGGGAAGTATAGAGAGGGATATCCTAAATCACCATATATACTATAAGTAAAATTAAATATAAAGGGATAAGATTATAAATATAATATTTAGAATAATTTATAATTAAGTCCCTTATAGTTTTTATATATTATATCGATTATTAATGAAAAATTAGTTTGAGGTTTTATGCATAAATGTGAGTAGATTTACAAATAATAAAAAGGTAAGAAAAAGTATGAAAAAAATATTGACATTATAATTGTTAAGTGTTAAAATTAAGTTTTTGCTTGACGAAGCTTCAAAAAAATGGTATAATAAAAAATAAGAAAGAGGGTGTTTTTATGGAAACTATTAAGACAATTGCCTCAATTAAAAAGAATATTGAGGGGCACCTTGGAGAAAAAGTAACTTTAAAAGCTAACGGAGGAAGAAAAAAGATTCTGGTTAACGATGGAGTTTTAGAAAGTGCTTATCCTAGCATATTCGTAATAAGATTAGACAATGACACCCAAAGAACCGTGACATATAGTTATTCAGATGTATTAACTCAAACAGTGCAATTACATTTTCCAGGATAGAAAATAAAACTTCGATTTTCGAAGTTTTTTTCTATTTAAATAATTTTAAATAAAAAAAAGAAAGATGGTGGGTTTCCATCTTTCAACTATGGTATAAAAGGGTATTGAGAATTTATGAGAGGTTATATGGTCAATAACCATTTACTATGTTACGACAAAAAAGACTGTTTGTCAACAAAAATATAAAAAAAATTTAAAAATAAATAAAAAAAATATATACTTTATAAAAAATTTTTCTTTAATATGGATATTATGATGAAAAAACTTATAAAAAAATAAAAAAAATAATTTGCTTTTCCTTCACATTAGGCATACATTTAGAATATTTTTATATAAATAGTAGTAGGTAGTTTATAGGGAGGGATTAAAAAATGTCAAAGATAGATGTTATAAAAGAAAATATCCAATTTGAACAACTTTTAAAAGAAAGCAATACTACAACTATGTTAAATGATGAATATCTTATACCTGATACTCATCCAGATGTAGAAAAAGTGCTAATGATAGAGGCAAAACCTTCTGTTACTTCTAAAGAAACAATGGGAGATAAGATCGTTGTAGAAGGAAAGGTTGAATATAATTTAATGTATTTAGCTAAAGAAGAAAATATAGTAGTTTCATCAGTTAATTATTCTCAAAAATTTAATAGCAGCTTAGACTTAGAAGAAGCTGAACATAAAATAGTCTGCGAAGTTGAATGCAGAGTAGAACATATTGAAGCAAAGATAATCAATGAAAGAAAAGTAGCTATTGATGGGGTACTTAATTTTAATTGGGAAATGTATAAAGGAAAAGAATTAGAACTTATAAAAGATGTTGAGGGAACAGAAGGTATAGAAATTCTTAAGAAAAATGAAGTTATAAATAATAAAAATGCAAATGAAAATATAGATATAGCTGGTAAATCAGTTATTAGAGTTAGCATGGATAAACCACAGATATCAAAGATATTAAAATCTAAAATTGAACTTCAAAAGAAAGAAATAAAAGTTGGAGAAGATAAAGTACACTGTGGATGTTATTGCAAACTTGTAATATTATATTTAAGCAATGAAAGTAAGGATATCTTCTATTTAGAAGATAATATTTATCTATCAAAAGAGGTTGAAGTTGCAGGAGTAACTCCAGATATGATGGTAACAGCTGATTATGATATAAAAAATAAAGATATTACTGTTGAAGAAGATGATTTAGGTGAAGCTAGAATTCTTAATACAGAAGTTTTACTTAACTGCAATGTAAGAGTCTTCTCAAAGAAAAATGTTGATATAGTAATAGATGCATACTCACCAAAATTTCCAATTGAAATTTCCAAGGATGAATGTGAGATGGGAATGATTCAAGGTGTCTATAATACTGAATCTATGGTAAAAGATAATCTTTATATGAATGAAGGCGCTATGATGCCTGAGAGAATAGTAACATTCTCAGGTAATGCTATAATTACTGAGAAATCAGTTGTTAATGATAAAATTATGGTTGGTGGATATATAAGTGTTAATGTTATATATAAAACTAATGATGAAGATAAGTATCTAGATAAGGTTTCTGGTGATATACCATTTAATGTGAGTATCGAAGCAAGTGGCGCTAATGATAAGATGAAGGCATTAGTTAAAGCCAATATAGAAAATATGGATGTAGCAATAGAAGCCAATACTATAGCTATAAAGGCTACTTTAATCATGAATGCTAAGATATTATTTGAAGTTAAAAAAGAATTTGTAAAAGATATCTTAGAGACTGAAGGAGAAGAAGTTGAAAAGAAAGCTAGTGTAACAATATATGTAGTAGGTAAAGGGGATACCTTGTGGAAGATCGCAAAGAAATATAATACAACAATGAATGAAATTATAAGAATGAATGAATTAGAAGAGCCTGATATTTTAGTACCTGGAGAAAGGTTATTAATACCTGGAAGAATAGTATCTTAGTCTAAAAAAAGAAGTCTTGCTAGATGTTTAGCAAGACTTCTTTTTGCATTTAAATGTTTAAATATGAGTTTTAATATTCTTGAATAAATAATATAGCCTTAGGAAATAATAATAAACGCATGATTTGAGGTGAATATTATGAAATCTAAATTAAACTATGATTTGGTTGTTATAGGTGGAGCAGAAGATAAAGAAGGAAGAAAAAAAATCCTAAATGAAGTATGCGATTTAATTAATAAAGATAGAGATTTATTATTAGTCGCTACAATAGCATCTGAAATTCAAGAAGAAATGGAGGATGTATATAATAAGGTCTTCAGAGAAATAGGAGTAAAAAATATAGAGTTTTTAAATATAGAAGATAGGGAAGAAGCTTATTTAGAAAAAAATATAGATCTTATAAAATCTTCTAAATTAATATTTTTTACAGGTGGAGACCAATTAAAAATAACTAGCCTTATAGGAGGAACTCCATTAAACAAAGCGCTTATGAATGGGATGCATAGTGGAAAAATAATAGTAGGAACATCAGCGGGAGCATCTGTAATGAGTGGAACTATGATCTTAGAAGGAGATGATGAGGAGTCACCTAAAAAACATAGTATTAATATGTGTCCAGGACTTGGACTTATTGAGAATGTTGTTATTGATCAGCATTTTATTCAAAGAGGAAGAATAGGGAGATTATTAACAGGTATAGCTGAAAATCCAGAATATTTAGGAATAGGAATAGACGAAGATACAGCTATAATCATTGATGAGAGAAAAATACTTAAAGTTATTGGAAATGGTGCAGTATACATAATTGATGGAACTGGAATAAATCATACAAATGTGTCAGAGCAATTTAGAGATAAAACATTAAGTATATTTAATGTTAAGTTACATGTACTAATTGAAGGAAATAAATTTGATCTAATTAATAAGATACCTTTTGAGGAGGAAGTATTTAGAGATGAAGATAAAAGGGATAAGGATATTTAATGGAAGAAATATCTATTCGCATAGAAAATGTATAAGAATGGATGTTGATTTAGAGGGATATTCTGAGACACCAAGTAATAAAATAGATGGCTTCAATGATGAACTTTTAAAACTCTTACCTATTCTAAAAGAACATAGATGTGGTATAGATACTGAGGGTGGGTTTGTTATAAGATTAAATGAAGGTACATATCTATCACATATTTGTGAGCACATGGTAATTGGAATGCAAAATATGTTAGGTATGGATGTTTCCTATGGTAAGGCTAGGGAATGTGAAGGAGAGCATTATTATATTATTTATGAATTTATGTATGAAAATACGGCAGTTGAAATAGGAAAATTAGCTGTTGATTTAATAAATTCATTAATAACAAAGAAAAGTATAAATTTTGAAGAGAGATTAAAATTAGTTAGTGATATATTAAGTAAAGAATCAATAGGACCAAGTACGGAAGCTATAAAAGTAGCTGCTGAGAGAGTTGGGTTACCTGTTTTTGAAATAGACAAATCAGGATATTATCAGATAGGATATGGAAAACAAGGTCGTATTATAGAAGCTACTATAGGGTCAAATACTACATGTATTGGAGCAGATATAGCATGTGATAAGATGTTTACAAAAACGTTATTAAGGAGCCAGAGTATACCAGTTGCTGAAGGAGAAAAAGTATATAATATAATAGGTTTATTAAAAGCAGCTGAAAGTATTGGATATCCAGTTGTATTAAAGCCGCAATGTGGTAATCAAGGTAAGGGCGTATTCTTAAATATCAAAAATGAAAAAGAGCTTATAAAAGTTTATAACAAACTATCAAAGGAATATAAAGATATAATAATAGAAAGATATGTAAGTGGAAATGATTATAGAGTATGCGTAATAAACAACGAAGTTGTTGCAGCTTCACTAAGAGTTCCACCAAAGGTTTTAGGTGATGGAAAGAGAAGCATAAGTGAACTCATAGAAGAGTTAAATAATGATCCTCTAAGAGGGGATGATCATGAAAGACCTTTAACTAAAATTAAGATTGATGATGATATGAAGGAACTTCTTTTAGAATCAGGATATAAACTAAGTAGTATTCCTAAAGTAGGTGAAGAAGTAATCCTAAGAAGGAATGCAAATCTTTCTACTGGTGGAATGGCTATAGATTGTACTGATGAAATATGCGAAGAAAATAAAAGATATTGTATAAAAGCAGCAAGGATTATTGGCTTAGATATCTGTGGAATTGATATAACAGCTTTAAGTATAGGAGAATCTATAAAAGAGCAAGGTGTGGTAATGGAAGTAAATGCAGCACCAGGAATAAGAATGCACCACTATCCATCAAGTGGAGAACCAAGGGATGTAGGAAAGGCTATACTAGAGCATTTATATAATGGAAAGCCTAGAAATATTCCTGTAATAGCTATTACAGGAACTAATGGAAAAACTACAACAACTAGACTTATATCATATGTATTAAATCTTATGGGAAATACTGTTGGTATGACATCTACGGAAGGCATCTATATTGGAGATGAATGCATAGATATAGGTGATGATACAGGTTATGAAAGTGCAAAATCAATTCTATTAAACAAAGATGTGGATGTTGCGGTACTTGAGACAGCTAGAGGTGGAATGATAAAGAAAGGATTAGCTTATGATTTAGCCGATGTTGGAGTAGTAACTAATATAACTGAAGATCATCTAGGACTTAATGAAATATACACAATGGAAGATTTAAGTTTTATAAAATCATTAGTAACTGAAGCTGTAAAACCAAGTGGACACTCTGTAATAAATGCAGATGATAATTGGAGTAGAAATTTAATAGATAGAGCTAGAGGGGAGATAATATATTTTTCCAAAGATAAGAATAATAGCTTAATACAAAAAAATATACTTGATGGAAAGAAGGCTGTATTTATAGATGACGGTATTCTTTGCGTAGTTAATAATAATAAAAAATATAATGTGCTAAAGGTTGATGATATACCAATAACGTTAAATGGTAGCTTAATATTTAATGTTGAAAATGCACTAGCAGCATGTGCAGCGTTAGTAGGAGTTGGCATAGATTACTGCATGATAGCTAGAGGATTTAATAAGTTTAAATTAGATTATGAACATAATGCTGGTAGATTTAATATATATAAATTAAATGGTAGAACTATTATATTAGACTACGGTCACAATGTAGATGGATTTAGGGCTATATTTGA
This sequence comes from Clostridium sardiniense, assembly GCF_050584765.1. Lineage (GTDB taxonomy): Bacteria > Bacillota > Clostridia > Clostridiales > Clostridiaceae > Clostridium > Clostridium sardiniense_A. The sequence continues at coordinate 42,144 of NZ_JBNOOR010000001.1, forward strand.
ATCTTTAAAATCTATGAATTTTAATAAGTTAATTGGAGTTATTGGCATTCCAGGTGACAGAAATGACGAAATGGCAATTGATATAGGAAAAATAAGTGATAAAAATTTAGATTTTATTATAATAAAAGAAGATATTGATAAGAGAGGAAGAAAGCCAGGAGAAATTGCTAATCTAATAGAAAATGGAATATCTGATAAAAATAAGTATAAAATTATTTTGGAAGAACCCGAGGCTCTTAAAGAAGCTATAAGAATTAGCGAAGAGGGAGATGTTATAGTAGTATTCTTTGAAGAATTACAGCCTTTGATGAAGGTTGTTGAGAATTATAGAGACGATAATGAAAAAGAAGAATTGGTTAATTTATAAATATTTAAATTAAAGATTAGACATATAATATTTTTTAATTATTCTATAATCCGTTTGAATGATTAAATCATTATATGTCTAATCTTTTTATATTACAAAAATAGACAGAGAGAATTAGCTATGATAAAATATGAGATAACATTGACAGAGGGAAGGGATATGTGTAATGAAAGCAAAGGCATATGCTAAGGTTAATATAGCATTAGATGTTATTGGAAAAAGAGAAGATGGATATCATTTATTAAGAATGATAATGCAAGCAATAGATTTATACGATGAGATATTGATAGAAAAGATAGATAAGGGAATAAAAATAAATTGTAATAAGCCATATGTACCAACTGATGAAAGAAATTTAGCTTATAAGGCAGCAAGGCTATTTATGGATAAATTTAATATTAAATCAGGAGTTAACATAACAATCAACAAAAACATACCAGTTTCTGCTGGGTTAGCTGGTGGAAGCACAGATTGTGCAGCTGTATTAAAACTCATGAATAAGATGTTTAAGACTAATCTTAGTGATCAAGAATTGATGGATTTAGGTGTTAAACTGGGTGCGGATGTTCCTTACTGTATAATTGGAGGAACAGCACTTTGTGAAGGCATAGGGGAGAAGATAACTAAGTTAAAACCATTCAAAGATAAAATATTAGTTTTAGTAAAACCTCCTTTTGGTGTTTCAACAAAGGTAGTATATCAAGAGTTTGATTTGTCAAAAGTTGTATTCCATCCTAATGTAGAAGGGCTTATTAAAAACATAGAAGAAGATAATTTAAAATATGTAGCAAGTAATATGAAGAATTTACTTGAAAATGTTACTCTTGCAAAGTATAAAGAGATAATTTCCATTAAACAATCAATGATTGAATGTGGATCAATTGGAAGTATGATGAGCGGAAGTGGTCCAACTGTATTTGCGTTTTTTGATGATATGGTTAAAGCACAAAAGTGTTATGATATAATGAAAAAGAAATATAAAGACGTATGCATAACAAGAACAATATAAAATAAATATATATGTATAGAACTCCTTTAACTGGTAATAATGATTACTAGTAAGGGGGTTTTTATTATGAAAAAAGTATTTTATGCATTTATATTAATTATAATTTCAATGTTATTTTCAGGGTGTACAAGCAGTGAAGTAGGTAACTTAAAGGTAGATAGTGAAATCACTTATGATTATGATAGTGTGCAAGATGAAATAATTAGATTTCACGTAATTGCAAATAGTGATACTGATGAGGATCAGGAACTAAAACTTAAAGTGAGAGATGAAGTAATTAAGTTCCTTACACCGTTACTAGATGAGTCATCAAGTATAGAAGAATCTAGAGAAATACTTAAAGGAAATGATAAGAAGGTTATTGATATAGCTAAAAGAGTTATAAAAGAAAATGGATATAATTATAGTGTTAAAAGCGAACTTTCAAGAGAGAATTTCCCAGAAAAGATATATGGAAATATAGTATTACCACAAGGAGAATATGAAGCCTATAGAATCCTAATAGGAAAATCATCAGGACAAAATTGGTGGTGTGTTATGTTTCCGCCATTATGCTTTGTAGATGTAACTAAAGGTGAGGTCGCATATAATGAGACAGAAAGACAAATGAATAAAGTTGTTGAAAATAAAAATAAATCTGTAGAGAAAAATGATAGTAAAAATAAATCTGTAGAGAAAAATGATAGTAAAAATAAATCTGTAGAGAAAAATGATAGTAAAAATGGAAATAGTAAAGAGAATGATAAGGATAATAAAATAGATGAAGAAGTTAATAAAATAGAGGATGATACAAAGATAGATGAAAAAAAAGAGTATAATATTAAATTTAAGATTGTAGAAGTTATAAAAGAATTATTTTAATAGTTACCTTAAAAATTAACTTGATAAAACTAATGAAGAATCATAAACTATAATTTGTAACAAATTATGAATTTGGGATAGTTAAAGTTTAAATAAACTAATTATTAGGAGGAAATTTTAATGACTAGAGCACTAGCTATGATATCAGGTGGATTAGATAGTATATTATCAGCAAAATTAATCAAGGATCAAGGAATAGAAGTAATAGGAATATGTTTTAAATCATATTTCTTTGATGAAGAAAATGCTAAAAGAATGACTGAACAAATAGGCATACCTTTAGAGGTTGTTGACTTTTCAGTTGAACATTTTGAAATGGTTAAAGATCCTAAAAATGGATGGGGAAAAAATATGAATCCATGTATAGATTGTCATGCTATGATGATGAGATATTCAGGAGAATTAATAAAAAAATTTAATGCAGATTTTATAATAACAGGTGAAGTTTTAAATCAAAGACCAATGTCTCAAAATAGACAAGCTTTAAATAAAGTTAGAAAAGAATCAGGTTTTAAGGATATTATACTAAGACCTTTATGTGCAAAAAATTTAGATGAAACTGAAATGGAAAAATCAGGGTTAGTAGATAGAGAAAAATTACTTGATATATCAGGAAGAAGTAGAAAAGTACAAATGGAACTTGCAGAAAAGTGGGGAATAAAAGATTATCCATCACCTGCGGGAGGATGCAGATTAACAGAGCCTAACTACTCATTAAGACTTAAAGAATCACTTGAAAGAAATGGTGATGTATCTCCAAAAGAAATAGAATTATTAAGATTTGGAAGACATTTTGTTAGTGAAAATGGTTGTAAGATAATAGCTACTAGAACTAAAGATGAGGGTGACAGAATAAAAAATGTTTTAACTAAAGAGGATTTAGTATTATATCCAACAAGTCATAATGGTGCTATGATAGTTATAAGTGGAAAGTATAATGATGAAGATAAGGAATTAGCAGCTAAGATAGCAGGCAGATATTGCAAGGGGAAAGACCTAGATGAGGTAGAAATATCTTATGGAAAATTTGGATGTAAATTTGACGGAACTTTAAAAGTTAAACCAGCTAGTGAAGATGAGATAAATAAGTACATAATACAAGGTAAATAAGGAGGTATAACATTTTGGAAAAAAAGGCGATTATTAAGATAGTTAGTAATGCTACTATGGAAAATGAAGAACTCATAGAAGTAGTTACTCCAGGTAGCTTAAAGAATGAGAATGATGAAATAATTGCAATGTATAAAGAGACTGAGATATCTGGAATGAATGGAACGGATACAAAGCTTAGAATTGGTGATGAATATATCATTCTTGAAAGAGAAGGAAGCACAACAACAAAAATGCATTTTGAAAAAGGTAAACCATCTGTTTGTTTATATAATACACCTTATGGAATGTTAGAATTAACAATTGATACTAAAGAGTTAAAAATAGATATGACAGAAGATGGCGGGAATGTTGAGATAAAGTATGAAATGCAAGTAGAGGGGCAACCATCATTTAAGACACAATTAAAATTAGATATAAAAGCATAATAAAATCACCTTACTAGATTACGATTACGTTAATTTGGCAGGGTGATTTTTTTATAAACTTCGTTTAAATTAAATCTTGTCTATAAAAATCAAAAGTGGGAATAATTTAATAAAAGGAGGGAATGTGTATGATTAATGAGGAAAAATATTTTAGAATAATAAAACAAGTATGTGCCTTTAATAACATATCTAAAGAAGAATTATTGGATATATTAAAGGAAAAAGATATGAAATACTTACTGATTTTATTTTTGAAAAAATATGATTGTTGGAGTGAAGAGGAATTAAAAGAAGTTTTAAATGTTAAAACACGAAAAAGCATACATTATAACTACCAGAAAGCTGAAGAAAAATTATTGATAAATAAGAAATTTAGAGATAAATATTTTGAAATAGAGAAAAAAATAGACGCAGAATTATAAAGAAAATAAGAAATGAACAAAATATAAATAAAAAATGACTAGATATTAAAAAATAAATGTGATACTATATTATCTATGTTATTTAAAGAGAATTGTTTTAGCACGAATACCCCATAAATGAAATTTATGGGGTAATATCTATTATAACTTTGGATAGTTTATATGTCAATAAAAAAATAAATTTTCTCATAGGGAGGAACTAAAATGAACAAAAGAACTAAGTATGTATTTGTAACAGGTGGAGTTGTTTCAGCATTAGGAAAAGGAATTACAGCAGCATCACTTGGAAGATTATTAAAAAATAGAGGGGTAAATGTATCAATACAAAAGTTTGACCCATACCTAAATGTAGATCCAGGAACAATGAGCCCATATCAACATGGAGAAGTATTTGTAACTGATGATGGAGCGGAAACAGATTTAGATTTAGGACACTATGAAAGATTCATCGATGAAAACTTAACTCAAAATAGTAATGTTACTACTGGTAGAATATATTGGTCAGTTATATCAAAAGAAAGAAGAGGGGAATACTTAGGTGGAACAGTACAAGTAATACCTCATATAACTAACGCTATAAAAGAAAAAGTTTATAGAGTTTCAAAAGAAAGAGATGTTGATGTTGTTATAACAGAAATCGGTGGAACAGTTGGAGATATCGAATCACAACCTTTCTTAGAAGCAATAAGACAAGTTAGAAGTGAAGTTGGATCTGAAAATGTTTGTTTTATACACGTTACATTAGTTCCATACCTTGGAAAAGCAGGAGAACTTAAAACTAAACCAACTCAACATTCAGTTAAAGAGTTAAGAAGTATCGGTATACAACCAGACATAATAGTATGTAGATCAGAAAAAGAATTATCAGATGATATTAAAAATAAGATAGGTTTATTCTGTAATATGGATGGAAAATCAGTTATCCAAAATTTAGATGCTGAACATCTTTATGAAGTACCTTTAATGTTACATGCTGAAGGGTTAGATAATTTAGTATGTGAAAAATTACACCTTGGATGTAAAGACATTGACAATAGTGAATGGATAGACATGGTTCAAAGAATTAAGAACTTAGAAAATGAAGTTACAATAGCGTTAGTTGGTAAATATGTTGAATTACATGATGCGTACATATCAGTAGTAGAAGCCTTAAGTCATGGTGGTCTTGCAAATAACACTAATGTAAAAATTAAATGGATAAATTCAGAAGAATTAGAAACTCAAGATGTAGACAAAGTTTTAGCTGGAGTAAATGGTGTTTTAGTTCCAGGTGGATTTGGAGATAGAGGTGTAGAAGGTAAGATAGAAGCTATAAGATGGGCTAGAGAAAATAAAGTACCTTTCCTTGGAATTTGTCTTGGAATGCAATGTGCAGTAATTGAATTTGCAAGAAATGTTGTAGGTCTTGAAGGTGCACACAGTTCAGAATTAGATCAAGAAACAAAATATCCAGTTATAGATATTATGCCAGAACAAAAGGATATAGAAGATTTAGGTGGAACAATGAGACTTGGATTATATCCATGTAAGTTAGATGAGACAACAAAGGCTTATGATTCATATAAAGATGAAATCATATATGAAAGACATAGACATAGATATGAATTCAACAATGAATTTAGAAAAGAAATTACTGAAAGTGGTATGACAATTTCAGGAACAAGTCCAGATGGAAGATTAGTTGAAATAGTTGAAATAGAGGATCATCCATGGTTTGTTGCAGCTCAATTCCATCCAGAATTAAAATCAAGACCAAATAGACCACATCCGTTATTTGATGGATTTATAGAAGCTGCTTTAAAAGAAAAGTAAAATAAATTATTATATATAATAAAGGTATTCTAAATTTTTAGAATACCTTTATCTATTTTAGGAGAAGATTATAAATATAATTATTATAAAATGAATCTTTTTAATTAATTATAAACAAATACCCTAAATACCTTGCAAACATAAGGGTATTGAAGGATAATAAAATAAAAGTCAAGTTATCTAAGAATCTTACCTTGAGAGTTCCCTAAAGAGTGAATTTAAGTTTTATATAAATATTGAACTAAATATGGAGGTGTCATTTTGACAAGAGAAGTTTACGAAGGTATGACCTTAGCAAGTTTAAAAGAAGTTGCTAAAGAGTTGAATATAAAAAATATATCAAAATATAAAAAAAGTGAATTAATAGATGAAATTATAAAGAATAAAGTAAATTCTATAGAAAAAAATGGTGTTATATTAAAAGAAAAGATATCACCTAAGCCTAGAGAAATCAACACTCAAAGTAATCAAAATAATTACCCAAATCAACAAAATAATTATTCAAATCAGCAAAATAATTATCAGAATACAAATAGAAATTACACTCAAAGTGAGAGAAATCATACACAAAGTGATAGAAGATATAACAATCAAGGAGATAGAAACCATAATCAAAATGATATGGCTCAAGCTGTTACAGTATCAGGTATATTAGAGATTCAAGAAAATAATAGCTTTGGATTTTTAAGAGGAAAGAATTGCTTAAGTAGTAATGAAGATGTGTATGTATCCCCAGCTCAAATTAGAAGATTTAACCTATCAACTGGAGATAAATTAGAAGGTAAGGTTAGGGAGCCTAAAGAAGGAGAAAAGTTTAAAGCATTAATATACTTAGAAAAAGTAAATGATGAGAATCCTGAAAAGGCTGTAGGAAGAACTAAGTTCGAAAAATTAACTCCAATATATCCAAAGGAAAGAATTAGACTTGAACTTAAGGGAGAAAATGATCTTTCAACAAGATTAATGGATATAATTTGTCCTTTGGGAAAGGGACAAAGAGGTATGATTGTTGCACCACCGAAGGCTGGTAAAACAACACTTTTAAAGAAATTAGCTCAGAATATATCAAAAAATTGTCCGGAAGTTAAGCTTATAGTATTACTTATAGATGAAAGACCAGAAGAAGTTACAGATATGCAAAGATCGATAAATGGAGAGGTGATGTATTCAACATTTGATGAAGAACCTCAAAATCATGAGAAGGTATCAAAAATGGTATTAGAACATGGTAAAAGAAGAGTTGAGCAAGGTCAAGATGTTGTAATTCTTTTAGATAGTTTAACAAGACTTTCAAGAGCGTATAATTTAACAATTACTCCAACAGGAAGAACATTAACAGGGGGATTAGATCCTGGTGCATTAATAATGCCTAAGAAGTTCTTTGGGGCTGCAAGAAATATCGAACAGGGCGGTAGTTTAACAATTCTTGCCACAGCTCTTGTAGATACAGGTTCAAGAATGGACGATATGATATTTGAAGAATTTAAAGGTACTGGTAATATGGAGGTACACTTAGATAGAAGACTTCAAGAGAGAAGAATATTCCCAGCTATAGATATTTATAAATCAGGAACAAGAAAAGAAGATTTATTATTGAGCAATGAAGAAAGAGAAGTTGCATTTGCAATTAGAAAAATAATGTATACAGATGGAAATGTAGATAATGTAACAGAAAATCTAATTAAAATGCTAGGTAAAACTAAAGATAATGAAGAGTTTATAAGAGTATTTGAAAAAAATAATATTTAGAAGAAAAAGACTGATACAAAAAGTTAAATGACTTTTTGTATCAGTCTTTATTACTAATTAAATGATTTACTAAATCAACTATTGAAGATGATGAATATGTATCTGCTAAAGATTTTAATTTATTTTTCATTTCTTCAAGAATAGCTGGGTTTTCAATTAATGAATCTATTATAGGATTAATTTCTTTCATATCATTTACGTGGAATGCATATCCCTCTTTAGTAAGAAATTCAGTATTCTCTTTCTCTTGCCCAGGTATTGCAAACGGTATTATTAAAGGTAAATTTTTTGCGATTGACTCAGTAACCGTAAGTCCTCCAGGTTTTGAAATTATAACGTCTGAATATTCCATAAATGAAGATATGTCATTTGAAAAACCTAATATATGCAATTTTTTATCTTTATATTCTTTAGTGCAATGTTTCATTAAATTATGCTTTAAGTTTTTATTATTTCCACAAACAACTGTAATTCTAAGTTTATTATCATTTTTTAATAATTCATCAAGAACATAAGAAATATCTTTTAACCCCATACTTCCACTCATAAGTAATATATTAAAGTATTCTTTGCCCTTTATATGAGGAATATTTTTATCTCTATCAAAAAAAGATTCTCTTATAGGAATACCAAAAGGGAAAATTCTATCTTTTTTTATATTTTTATTTATTAAAGATTGCTTAGTATAGTCACTTCCTGTTATATAAGCATCAACATTCTTTCCTATATATGTATAATGTGCCTTAAAATCTGTAACAACTGAAATGAAAGGTATGTTTAAGCCTTCTTGTTTTAGTTTATCCATTATACAGATACATAAAGGGTGAGTGGATATTATTATATCGGGTTTTTTTAAGCTAATTAGATTAGCAAGTCTCTTTTTCACAAATAAAAAAGGTATATTATCTAGCGTGTTTATAAATCTATTATTAGTTAGTTTATAAAGAAAACCATAAATACCTGGAAAACTCATTGCAGATACTTCATATCCACCTACTACAGCATTTATTAAGAACTTACTACTATTACTTAAAAAGTCATAACTTATGCATTCATAATCGTTTTTTTGAAGCAATTCGCTAAGTGATTTAGCTGCTTGATTATGTCCCTGCCCAGTAGAAGTAGTTAATATAAGAACTCTCTTCATTCAATTCACTCGCTTCATATAATTTTTTATATAAATATAGTTTAACATTATTTCAGTATAATTAAAATAAATTTAGCAAAAAAGAAAATGGGAAAGACTTGAAGTCTTTCCCTAAATTTCTTATTTTTTAATGTTGAATCTCTTGTTGAATTTATCAACTCTTCCACCAACATCAACGATTTTTTGCTTACCAGTGAAGAATGGGTGGCATTTAGAGCATATTTCTACTTTAAGTTCATCTTTAACTGAACCAGTTGTAAAAGTATTTCCACATGCACACTTAACCACTGCGTCGTGATGGTATTCTGGATGTATGCCTTCTCTCATGTTTTTCACCTCTTTGTGTTTTAGTTTTATTGTAGCATTGTACAATAAATAACTACTAGAGTATATCATAGGAATATAGCACAGTCAATAAAAGACAAAATTAAAAAAAACTTTTTATAAAGGTGCATAAATGCTATAATCATTATTAACTGAAATGTAGAAGGAGAGAAAAGGATTGAGTAAATTATACTTTAGATATGGGGCTATGAATTCAGGAAAATCAACGCATTTAATGCAAGTTGCTCATAATTATGAAGAAAGAGGAATGAGAGTTTTATTAATGAAACCATCAACAGATAAAAAAGGTGGTAATAAACTTGTTTCTAGATTGGGAGTAGTTAGAGATGTTGATGTTTTAGTTCAAAATGATGAAAATATTTGTAATATAGTTAAAAACAATGTTAAAGAGTATGGGAAATTACATTGCATTTTAGTAGATGAAGTCCAATTTATGAAAAAAAATCAAATTGATGAATTATTTGAAGTTGCAGTAACACTAGATATTCCTATAATATGTTATGGTCTAAGAACTGATTTTAAGATGGAAGGTTTTGAAGGAAGTAAAAGACTACTATTAATTGCACACAGTATAGAAGAGATGAAAACTATATGTAAATGTGGTAGTAAGGCTGTAGTTAATGCGAGAAAGATAAATGATAGGTTTGTATTTGAAGGTCAGCAAGTTGCTATAGATAATATAGGTGATGTTCATTATGAATCATTATGTGGAGAGTGTTACTTTAAATATAAGAACCAAAAATAAGGAGGGGATATATATTGAAGAAATGTGATGTGGGTGGTCAAGCTGTCATCGAAGGTGTAATGATGAGAGGAAATAAAGGAATGGCAACAGCTGTAAGAAAAGAAGATGGTAACATCGAAGTTGAAGTCAGAAAAATTACACCAATTACAAAAAAATACAAGATATTAAATATGCCATTTATAAGAGGTGGCTTTATACTTATAGATTCTTTAGTACAAGGAATAAAATCATTAAATTATTCAGCATCTTTTTTTGAAGATACTGAACCTTCAGCTTTTGAAGATTGGCTTAAAAAGAAATTTGGAGATAAAAGCAATGATGTAATAATTACTTTTACAATGTTTATTTCATTTATACTTTCAGCATTTTTATTTATTGCAATACCTACAGGAGTTGCTTCGCTTTTTTCTAAACTTAATATATCTAGCATAGGTCTTAATATGATAGAAGCAGCTATTAGAATAGGAATATTACTATTATATATGTGGGGAATTAGTAAATTAGACGATATATATAGGTTATTTCAGTATCATGGTGCTGAACATAAGACTATATTTTGTTATGAATCTGGAGAACCTTTAAAGGTTGAAAATGTAAAGAAATACTCAAGGTTTCACCCAAGGTGTGGAACAAATTTTTTATTTCTTATAATGTTTGTAAGTATAATAGTTTTTGCCTTTACTGGATGGGGAAGTTTTTGGGAAAGGCTATTACTTAGAATAATACTAATACCAGTTGTGTCAGGAATAACTTATGAGCTTATAAAGTGGCTTGGAAAGTCTGATAATAAGCTAGCAAAAATTATTGCAGCTCCAGGATTAAAATTACAAGAGATTACAACAAGAGAGCCAGATGATTCTCAGATAGAAGTTGCAATTAGATCTTTAAGAGCGGCTGAAGGATTACCGGAGGAAGAAATGACAATAACAGAACTTTTAGATGAAGGAACAAAAATATTATTAGATGTAGATAAGGAAAATGCAAGATTAGATGCTACATTATTATTAGGACATATAATAGGTAGAGATAGGCTTTATATACTAACTCATGGTGAAGAAAATATAAATAATAATGATAAGAAAAAGTATCTAGAGCTTATAGAGAAAAGAAAGTTAAAGATGCCAATTAAATATATTTTAGGTTCTTGTGAATTTATGGGTTTAGATTTCTATGTTGAAGAGGGCGTATTAATTCCTAGAGGAGATACAGAAATATTAGTTGAAGAAGTTTTAAATCATATAAGTGATGATGAGAAGTTAGATGTATGTGATTTATGTTCAGGGAGTGGTGCAATTGGTATATCACTTGCACACTACAGAAAAAATATTAATGTAGATTCAATAGATTATTTTGAAAAACCAGAAGAAATCACAATTAAAAATATTAAAAAACATAAATTAGAAGATAGAATGAGATTTATTAAAAGTGACTTACTGGAAGCTGTTATAGATGAAGATAAGAAATATGATATCATTGTTTCAAATCCTCCATATATAAAGGAAGAAGAAATAAGAACTTTAATGGATGATGTTAAAAGATACGAACCTCACAGTGCTCTAAGCGGAGGAGAAGATGGACTTATTTTTTATAGAAGAATAGTTAATGAAAGTAAAATTCTTTTAAAGGGAAAAGGAATATTAGCATTTGAGATTGGGCATGATCAAGGAGATGAGGTAAAAGCTCTTATGGAAGGAAATAATTTTAATGATGTAAGAGTTATAAAGGACTTAGCAGGACATGATAGAGTAGTTATAGGATATTTTACCCTTATTGAAAAAGGATTATAATATGTGATATAATACTTAAATATGAAATTAGATAGTACGGAGTGATAAAATGTTATTAGATAAATTAGCATTCATAGAAAACAAGTATGATGAATTATCAGTAAAGATTAGCGATCCTTCAATTATGGCAAACCAAAACGAGTGGAGAAAACTATGTAAGGAACATGCCGATTTAGAAATAATAGTAGGAGCTTACAAGGAATACAAAAAAGTTATAGAAGATTTACAAGATAACAAAGAAATGCTTGAAATTGAATCAGATAAAGAAATGAAAGAAATGCTTCATGACGAAATTAATGAACTTAAGAACAGAGAAGAAGAATTAGAACAAGAAATTCAAATTTTACTATTACCTAAAGACCCAAATGATGATAAGAACGTATTTGTAGAAATAAGAGCAGGTGCAGGTGGAGACGAAGCAGCGTTATTTGCAGCTAATCTTTTCAGAATGTATACAAGATATGCAGAAAACAATAGATGGACTGTTGAACTTATGAGTACTAATGAAACGGGAATTGGTGGACTTAAAGAAGTTGTATTCATGATTAAAGGTAATGGTGCATACTCAAGACTTAAATATGAAAGTGGAGTTCATAGAGTACAAAGAGTTCCAGATACAGAATCAAGTGGTAGAATACATACATCAACTGCTACAGTTGCAGTATTACCAGAAGTTGATGATGTAGAAGTTGAAATTAATGATAAAGATATTAAGTTTGATGTATTTAGAGCATCAGGTAATGGAGGACAATGTGTTAACACAACTGACTCAGCGGTAAGACTTACACACATACCTTCAGGAATAGTAATATCATGTCAAGATGAAAAATCACAGCTTAAAAATAAAGAAAAAGCTATGAAAGTTTTAAGAGCAAGACTGTATGAACAAGCAGAAGCTGAAAGAGCAGCGGGAATTGCAGAAGATAGAAAATCACAAGTTGGTACAGGGGATAGAAGTGAAAGAATAAGAACTTATAATTACCCACAAGGTAGAGTTACAGATCATAGAATAGGATTAACTCTTTATAAATTAGAAATGTTCTTAAATGGAGATATAGATGAAGTTATAAATGCACTTATAACTGCTGACCAAGCTGAAAAAATGAAACAAATGGGAAATACAGAGCAGTAATTTTAAAAAAGCCTTGCATTGATAATGTAAGGCTTTTAGAATATATAAAGGAGCAAAGTATGGATATTTATAAAGCATTAAAAAAAGAAAAAAAAGCCATAAAAAGATTTTACATATATATGGGTATATTAGCTTTGTTATTGCCAGCTACATTATGGCTAACAGGTATCAAAACAAAATTTTTTATATTTTATGTGCTGATTTTAGAGCTTTTAATAATACTTGCTGTTTTAAAAAAAAGAGATTATACAAAGCTTGAATTTAAATATAAAAATAATAGATTAAAGTTTACGAGTGGATTATTTAGCCAAACTAATACGATATTATGTGATACTATAGCCATAGTTCATACTGATGGTATTGAAGATTATATGAAAATAATATTAGTTAGTAATGCAAAAGTTAGAAATAGAAGAATGAAGCTAATATCAAAAGGATTTTTAAAAAGATATCCCGAAGTAGCTGAACTATACGATAAGATAAAAAGATTAGATCCAGATGAAATTTACTATTTTCAAATAGTGAAGAAAGGTGGATTAAAGAAATATCCTTTTCTAGATGAGGTATTTAAATATTGTGTTAAGGCGGACTACACTGAAGCTTGTATTGAAAATATAAAAATTGCGCGTGGGCAAACTTTAAGTTAGAAAGAAGGAATTAACTTTGAAAACAAAGATTGCTACTTTAGATGGAACTAATGATATAAAGTACATAAAAGAAGCGGCACAAGTTATAAAAGATGGAGGAGTAGTTGCATTTCCAACTGAAACCGTATATGGATTAGGAGCAAATGCTTTAAAAGAAGAATGTGTAGAAAAAATATTTATAGCAAAGGGAAGACCACAAGATAATCCTTTAATTATACACGTTGCTTCAAAAGATATAAGTGAATATGCAAAAAATATTCCTGAGGTTGCAACTAAATTAATGGATAAACTTTGGCCAGGACCAATGACATTAATATTAGAGAAAAAGGATATAATACCTATGAAGACAAGTGCAAATCTAGAGACTATAGGTATTAGAATGCCATCAAATGAAGTGGCATTAGAACTTATAAAGGAATCAGGAGTTCCTCTTGCAGCACCATCTGCTAATATAAGTGGAAGACCAAGTCCAACAGACATTGAAAGATGTATTGAAGACCTTACAGGGAGAGTAGATTATATAATTGGTGGACAAAAGAGTGAAGTTGGGTTAGAATCTACTATAGTGGATTGCACTGTATATCCTCCAGTAGTTTTAAGACCAGGTGGAATAACTTTAGAAATGCTAAGAGAAATAGATAAAGACATAGTAATTGATAAAGGATTGCTTAATAATTCAGAAGAATTTAAACCAAAAGCTCCAGGCATGAAGTATAGACACTATGCACCAAATGCAAAGCTTAAAATTATAAGAGGAAATAAAGAAAAAACTATTGAAAAAATTAATGAAATGGTACAAAATTATATAGATGATGGAAAGAGAGTAGGAATACTCATAACTAAAGAGAATAGTCATAGATATCCTAAGGGAGAAAAGGTTATTCTTGGGGAAGAAAACAATTTAGAAGAAATTGCATCAAATCTTTTTGAAGCCTTAAGATCTTTTAATGATCTAGATGTAGATATAATACTTGCAGAGGCTTTTAGTGAAGAGGGCTTAGGTGTTGCTATAATGAATAGATTAAGCAAGGCAGCAGGCCATGATGTTATAAATGTGTAATAGTGTTTGGAGGTTTTTTTATGAAAGTACTCTTCGTATGTACAGCAAATACATGTAGAAGCCCAATTGCAGAAGAAATATTCAATAAATTGAATAGTGATACAAACTTAAAAGCTAAATCAGCTGGCATTACTATTGTTCCAGGAAGCTTCGTGACTGAAAATTCGGTGGAATTAGTAAAAGAAGAATTAAATATAGATATTCAGCATAAAGAAGCTATTCAATTAAATAGGAATATGCTTGAAATGGCTGATATTGTTTTAACAATGACTAATTACGGTAGAGACTTTATAAAAAATAATTATCCAGATTATAAAGACAAAGTATTTTCAATATGTGAATATGCTGGCGTTAAAGGGGAAATAACTGACCCTTACGGCAGCACAATTTCTGTTTATCATAAAATATATAAAGAGTTAGAGGATATAATTCCTCGTATAATAGCTAAATTAAAGAAAGATGGAAGTGTGTAATATTTTTATTACATGCTACACTTTCTTTTTTTATAAATTAAAATACTTATGAAAATAATTGGAGGTGGCGTTATGAAAATAGCATTAGGATCAGATCATGGTGGATATAATCTAAAAAATGAAATTATATCATTTTTAAAAGATAATGGATATGAAATAAAGGATTTTGGTACTTATAGTACTGAATCATGTGATTATCCAGAATATGCACAAAAAGTTGCAGAAGCTGTTGCAGCAAAAGAATTTGATTTTGGAATATTAGTTTGTGGAACAGGTATAGGAATAAGTATAGCTGCAAATAAAGTACCAGGAATTAGAGCAGCATTATGTTCAGATACTTTTAGTGCACATGCAACTAGACAACATAATAATGCAAATATTCTTGCTCTAGGTGAAAGAGTTGTAGGACCAGGTCTTGCAATAGATATAGTTAAGACATTCTTAGCTTCAGAGTTTGAAGGTGAAAGACACCAAAAGAGAATAGATAAAATCTCTCTTATAGAAGAAAAATATAATAAATAATTAATTAATATATTGGAGGAATTTAAAAATGAGTAAAGTTACAGAAATCAATCATCCATTAATACTACACAAGTTAGCATTTATAAGAAGTAAGGAAACAGGTTCAAAGGATTTTAGAGAATTAGTTTCAGAAGTTGCGATGTTAATGGCTTATGAAGTTACAAGAGACCTTCCAACTGAAAATGTTGATATAGAAACACCTGTATGTAAAACAAAATGTAAGATGTTAGCTGGAAAGAAGCTAGCTATTGTACCAATATTAAGAGCTGGACTTGGAATGGTAGATGGTGTTTTAAAACTTATACCAGCAGCTAAGGTTGGACATATTGGATTATATAGAGATGAAGAAACACTACAACCAGTTGAATATTTCTGTAAGTTACCTCAAGATATAGCAGAAAGAGAAATAATCGTTGTAGACCCAATGCTTGCAACTGGTGGATCAGCTGTAGATGCATTAACTATGCTTAAAAATAGAGGAGCAAAGTGCTTAAAGTTAATGTGTTTAATTTCATCACCAGAAGGAATAAAGGCAGTAAAGGAAGCGCATCCGGATGTTGATATATTCGTTGCTGAAATAGATGAAAAATTAAACGAGCATGGATATATAGTACCAGGTCTTGGTGACGCTGGAGATAGATTATTCGGAACTAAATAGTTTCTTTGATTTATAATTAGTAAAATAAATAATAAAATCCCCTATTTTATAAGAAATAGGGGATTTTATAGATATTATAATTTTAAATATAAGAATTTTAGATATCATCTACATCAAATGAAAGTTCAATTTTTTTAACAGATGGCACAAGCTCCGTTAATCTCACACCAGCAGACTCAAACATTCTTTTTGATGCCTTAACTACATCTGTATCAGAATATTTATTGCTTAAATAAATTACTTCCTTTATGCCACTTTGAATAATAGCTTTAGCACATTCATTGCAAGGGAATAGTGCAACATAAAGTTTTGCATTTTCAAGTGAAACACCCCTATTATTTAAAATAGCATTAAGTTCTGCATGCACAACATAAGGATATTTAGTTTCTAGGAAATCACCATCTCTTTCCCATGAATAGCTATCATCTGAGCAGCCAAATGCAAATCCATTATAACCAACAGATAATACTCTATTAGTAGGACTTACAATACATGCCCCAACTTGTGTACTCGGATCTTTACTTCTTTTAGCTGATAAAAGTGCGAGTCCCATAAAATACTCGTCCCAAGATATAAAATCAGTTCTTTTCATAATAGAAACTCCTTCATATAAAAAATTATGTAATTTATTAATATTATAATATAAAGGTAGGAAAAAGGGAAAAAATCATCTAAAAAAGTATTTGTTTAAAATTTAACAAAAAACTATTGATTATTATTAAAGTAATGGTTATAATAAAAGTATGTTAAGACTTTAACAAAGATTAAGAAATTTGTTAATTATAAATTTGGGAGGTTTTATTAATGAGAGATGTAGTAATTGTAAGTGCAGTAAGAACAGCACTAGGTTCATTTGGAGGATCATTAAAGGATGTTCCTGCAGCAGATTTAGGTGCATTAGTAATAAAGGAAGCAGTAAAGAGAGCTGGAATAAAACCAGAAATGGTAGAAGAAGTTTTAATGGGAAATGTTATTCAAGCAGGTCTTGGACAAAACGTTGCTAGACAAGCTACAATAAAAGCAGGTCTTCCAAACGAAGTTTCAGCAATGACTATTAATAAAGTATGTGGATCAGGATTAAGAGCAGTTAGTTTAGCAGCTCAAATGATAAAAGCTGGAGATACAGATGTAGTTGTAGCTGGTGGTATGGAAAATATGTCAAGAGCACCATATCTTTTAGACACTGCAAGATGGGGTCAAAGAATGGGTAACGGAAAAATGGTTGACTCAATGATAAATGATGCTTTATGGGATGCATTTAATAACTACCACATGGGAGTTACTGCTGAAAATATAGCTAAAGAATGGAATTTAACAAGAGAAGAGCAAGATGAATTTGCTGTAGCTTCTCAAAACAAAGCAGAAAGAGCTATAAAAGAAGGAAGATTCAAAGACGAAATAGTTCCAGTTGTAATACCACAAAGAAAAGGAGAACCAAAAGTATTTGATACAGATGAATTCCCAAGATTTGGAGCAACTATAGAAGGATTAGGAAAATTAAGACCAGCATTCCAAAAAGAAGGAACAGTTACAGCTGGTAATGCTTCAGGTATAAATGATGGAGCAGCTGCATTTGTAGTAATGAGTGCTGAAAAAGCAGAAGCATTAGGACTTAAGCCAATGGCTAAGATTCTTTCATACGGATCAAGAGGATTAGATCCAGCTATAATGGGATACGGACCATTCCATGCTACAAAGAAAGCTTTAGAAGGAACTGGACTAGAAGTTAAAGACATAGACCTTATAGAAGCAAACGAAGCATTCGCAGCTCAAAGTTTAGCAGTAGCTAAAGATTTAGGATTTGACATGAGCAAAGTTAATGTAAATGGTGGAGCTATAGCTTTAGGACACCCAGTTGGAGCTTCAGGAGCTAGAATATTAGTTACATTACTTCACGAAATGGAAAAGAGAGATGCTAAAACAGGTTTAGCTACACTTTGCATAGGTGGAGGAATGGGAACAGCATTAGTTGTTGAAAGATAATTATAAAAAAATATAAGTATAATTATACAAATATACCTTAGAATTTTATTCTAAGGTATATTTTTTTATTAGTTTAAAGAAAGCCACCTTCTATGCGAGTGGCCATTAAATGATTATAGTATTAATACTGTATTCTTCTATTTAGGAATATATCTTAGTTTTTAGTTATATTCTTAAATGCGTTGTAAAGGTTTAACAAATATATAGACAGTTTTGATTAAAAACGAATATATATGTTTTAGGCATATAGTCGCAGTGCAACCGTACATTTTACGGGTTTATGACTTGTGAATAAATATAAAAAATTATACTACAAATTTATGAAAACATTTAAAAAAAATCGAGAAATAATAATAATAAATTAAAAAAGCTATAAAAATCTCAATTTTACATACAATAAATATGAATAAAGTGAAAACAGTATTAACAATATAATAATGCATTGAATAAGAAGAAAATTTTTTATTCAAACTTGATACTGTTTTAACGGAGTTATTATTATACTTATATATGATATATATATCAAAAATAGGAAATAACATCAAATATTTTAAAATTTCTATTGGAAATACCAATTTATTACGACTATTAAAAAAAGAGGTGATTTCAGAATATTCAGAAAATTGAATAGATAACAAAAATTCAATTCGTAAAATGTGAAAAATAGAATAAAACGGATATAGTAGCAGTAAACATGAATTATTGGAAGATAATTTTGTTTAAAAATCAAAAAATAACAAATTTTAATTAGAAATCAAGTTTTGGACAAAAAAATATATAAACTATAATTAAGAATATAATTGCCGAGGGGGTAAATTATGGTTGGAAATTTAAGTGGAATACTTAGACAAACTTTTAAAAGTAGTGGGATCATTCTTACTGCGGGACTTATAATTACATATTTAATAAATGCAAATTACTGTTTCCCATTTTTGATGGGATCAATTATTAGTATTTTAAATTTCTTAATAAGTGGTGCAGTTACTGAGAAGACTATTAATAGTGACATGAGCTTAAAAGGTATTATGCTTATGGTTAGTTTTGTAATAAGAATAATAATGGTAGCAATAGTAGGATTGTTATTATTGCAAAACCAATTCAATATAGTATTTTATCTTATTGGATACATGTCCAACTTCATTTCTCTATTCATGGCAATTAAATATGAAGAAAGGAAGTGATTGAGTGGAAGCGTTATTTAAAGAAATTGGCTCTACTGTGTTACAACAATGGGGAATAATTATTATAGTAGCCATTGTTTTGATACTAATGACAAGAAATCTTTCCGTAGTACCTAAAGGAAAAAGTCAATCAATAATTGAGCTTTTTGTTGAAGGAATTAGTAATTGGACTAAGAACACTATGGGAGATAAATACACAGGATTTGCAGCTTATATCGGTGCGTTAGTTCTTTTCTTATTCTTTATGAATATAACTGACCTTATAGGTTTAAGACCACCAACAGCAGATTACAGTGTTGCATTAGTACTATCATTAACAACATTCTTAATGGTTCAAATAAATGCAATCATAAAGAATGGCGGTTTTGGATATCTTAAAGGATATATTCACCCAAGCCCAGCTTTATTACCTATCAATATACTAGAGAGAGTAATGCTGCCAGTTACATTAAGTTTCAGACTTTTCGGTAACATTACAGTTGGAGTAGTAATTGTTGAATTGCTATTACAAGCATTAGGTAACTTAACTTGGTTTGCTCAATTAGCTATCCCAGTGCCATTTATGGCATACTTCGATTTATTTGACGGATTTCTTCAAACATTCATCTTTACTATATTAACAATGATTTATATAAAGATGACAGCAGAGGAGTAGCCAAAAAAAATCAATTTTTAGTCAGAGAAACTTTTAAAGTATTAAGGAGGAATTATTTATGACTGGAGCAGAATTTATAATAGGAATGCGTGCAATAGGTGCAGGTCTTGCAGTTATTGCAGCAGTAGGTGCAGGTGTTGGTATTGGTAATGCAACAGCAAGTCTATTAAAAAGTATAGCAAGACAACCTGAAGCAAGTGGTAAACTTATGTCAACATACTTCATTGGTTGTGCCTTAGCAGAAACAACAGCAATATACGGATTACTAATTTCATTCATCTTATTATTTGTTGGTATCCACTAAAATTTGAATACTATAAAAAAAGTAGGGTTTTAATAAGCCTGGAAGGGAGGCTTTAAATTTGGAAATTAATATGAATATTAACATACCAGAAATGATAGTAACACTAGTAAATCTACTTATATTATTTTGGTTAGTTAAACATTTTGCTTTTGATAAAGTAAATAAAATCTTAAAACAAAGAAAAGATCTTATTGAAAATACAATAAGTAAAGCTGATGAAGACTTAGAAAAAGCAAGAATATTAAAGCTTCAAAATGAAAGAGAAATCAGTTCAGCTAAAGAAGAAGGAAAAGAAATTGTTAGTCAATATAAGACTAAAGCAGACAATGTTTATAAAGAAATAGTAGAGGATGCTAGAAGAGAAGCAGGAACTATTATTGATAAGTCTAAAGTTGAAATTAATAGAGAGCGTACAAAGGCTCAAGCAGAGATTAAAACACAAGCAGTAGAGCTTGCTGTATTCCTTGCAGAAAAAGCACTTGGAGACTCAATTGATGAAAAGAAGCATAGAGAACTTATAGACGATTATATAAGCAAGGTAGGTATGTAATTATGTACGAATATTTAGATCGTAGATATGCTTTAGCTTTATATAAAGTAGCAGAAGAAAAAAATAAAGTCGAGGAGTATCTTGAGGACTTAAGAGAGATTTGCGATATTATTGATAACAATAAAGAATTTTACGAAGTCATTAAATACCCTCAAATAAGTACAAGACAGAAAAAGAAAATTTTCATTGATTTATTTAAGGGTAAAATTGATGAGGAATTATTATCATTTTTACTAATACTTATTGAAAAAGGCAGAATCTTATATTTAAGAGAAAAGCTTAATCAAATGGAACAAATCCATTTAGAAAAAGAAAACAAGGTAATTGCAAAAGTTAAAAGTGTTATAGAACTTACAGAAGATGAGACTTCAAGGCTAAAAGAAAAGCTAGAGAAGAAATATAACAAGACAGTAATTATAGAACATGAAATTGATAAGAGTATAATAGGTGGACTTTATGTAAGAGTTGGAAATGATGTTATTGATGGATCAATAAAATCAAGACTTGAAGACATGAGAGCCTTAATGCTTAAGATGGAATAGAGGTGAAACCATGAATATCAAACCAGAAGAGATTACTTCTATAATCAAAAATGAAATTGAAAAGTACGATAAACAAATTAAAACAATAGATTCAGGTACAATTATTCAAATTGGTGACGGTATTGCGAGAGTATATGGTTTAGATGATTGTATGGAGGGTGAATTATTAGAATTCCCAAATGATGTTTATGGTATGGCATTAAACCTTGAGCAAGATAATGTAGGATGTGTTTTACTTGGTTCTGAAGAAGGAATCAAAGAAGGAGATGTCGTTAAAAGAACTGGTAAAATTGTTGAGGTTGGAGTTGGAGCAGAGTTAATAGGTAGAGTTGTAGATGGCTTAGGAAATCCTATTGATGCAAAAGGTCCAATAAAACCAGAGGCATATAGACCAATAGAAGTTCATGCTCCTAGTATCCTAGATAGAAGCTCAGTTAATGAACCATTACAAACAGGAATAAAGGCAATTGACTCAATGATTCCAATTGGTAAGGGACAAAGAGAACTTATCATAGGAGATAGACAAATAGGTAAAACAGCTATCACTATAGATACAATCATTAACCAAAAGGATAAAGATGTAATCTGTATATATGTAGCAATAGGTCAAAAACAATCAACAGTAGCACATATAGTGAATACATTAACAGAATTTGGTGCAATGGATTATACAACTGTTGTTGCTGCAACAGCTTCAGAATCAGCACCATTACAATATTTAGCACCTTATGTTGGATGTTCAATTGGTGAACATTTCATGCATCAAGGAAAAGATGTATTGGTTATATATGATGACTTATCAAAGCACGCAGTTGCTTATAGAACAATGTCATTACTACTTAAAAGACCACCAGGTAGAGAAGCGTACCCTGGAGATGTATTCTATATTCATTCAAGATTACTTGAAAGAGCAGCTAAGCTTTCAGAAAAGAATGGTGGAGGTTCATTAACTGCACTTCCAATTATAGAAACACTAGCAGGTGACGTTACAGCATATATCCCAACTAATGTTATATCAATAACAGACGGTCAAATATTCTTAGAAGCAGATCTTTTCTATTCAGGACAAAGACCAGCTGTTAATGCAGGTATTTCAGTATCAAGAGTTGGGGGTAACGCTCAAATTAAAGCTATGAAACAAGTTTCAGGTACTTTAAGATTAGAGCTTGCCCAATATAGAGAATTAGCATCATTTGCTCAATTTGGATCAGATTTAGATGCTGATACTTCAAGAAGACTTGAAAAAGGTAAGAGAATGGTTGAAGTTTTAAAACAAAACCAATACTCACCAATGTCAGTTCAAAATCAAATTATGATTCTTTATGCTGCAGTAAATGATTATTTATCAGATATAAAGGTTGACGATATAAGAAAATTCGAAAAAGATTTCTTAGAATACATGGATACTCAATATAGAGAAGTAGGAAAAGAAATAGTAGAAAAGAAAGTTTTAACTGATGAATTAAAAGCATCACTTGAAAAAGGAATCACTGAATTCAAAAAAATATTCTTAAATAACGCATAGCTTATAAATTAAGCTATGCCATCTTTTAGGAGGTGGAGGTATGGCAGGAGCTGGACTTATTGAAATTAAGCGTAGAATTAAGTCAGTAGAAAATACTAAAAAAATAACAAAAGCCATGGGACTTGTTGCCACTTCTAAGTTAAGAAGAGTCAGAATGGAATTAAATAAAAATAACGATTACTTTGAAGCCACTAGAGATATAGCTCAAGAAGCTTATTCATCAATGGATGTTGAAAAAGAAGGTATATATTTTAAAGGTGGTCATTCAAAGCGAAAGTTATATATAGTTGTAACATCAGATTCAGGATTATGTGGAGGATATAATGTTAATATAGCATTATCACTTAAAAATTATGTTGGAATGGAAAAATCAGATAGTTTAGTTATGTGTTTAGGTAAAAAAGGTGTATCTTACATGAAAAGATATGGTTTTGAAACTGTAGCTGAATATGTTGATATAAAAGAAACTAGCGATATGAAGGAAGTTTCAACGATTTATAAGCATGCATTAAGATTATATAATTCAAATGAGGTTGGTGAAATTTATGTTGTTTATACACACTTTAATTCACCAGTTTCTCAAGAGGTTAAAGTTGATAAAATGTTACCTATAGAATTTGACGAAATAAAAGAAGATATTGGATTTATGTTAGAACCAAATGATGAATCTTCAATAGAGGCAACTTTTGATTTTTATTTAAAATCAAAATTAATTAATTGTATTTTAAACGCAAAAACTAGTGAGGAATCTTCAAGAATGACTGCGATGGACGGAGCTACAAAAAATGCAGATGACTTGTTAGATTCATTAAACACTAAGTATAATAGAATTAGACAAAGTGCTATAACCCAAGAAATTGCAGAAATAGTTGGTGGAGCAGCAGCACAAAAATAGTGAGGAGGTATCATTAAATGCCTAACAATATAGGAAAAGTAGTTCAAGTTATTGGACCAGTAGTTGATATAAAATTTGATACTGAGTCACTTCCAAATATTTATAATGCTATTGAAATAGAGATGAATGGAGAAACTTTAGTAACTGAAGTTGAACAACACGTCGGAGATGATATAGTAAGAACAATAGCTATGGAAGCGACAGAAGGATTAAGAAGAGGTATGAAGGCAGTTAATACAGGAAAACCAATATCAGTTCCTGTAGGAGAATGCGTTCTAGGAAGATTATTTAATGTTTTAGGAAAACCAGTTGATAAAGAAATATCTGGAGATGTTGCGACTAAGGAGTTCTATCCAATACATAGAGCAGCACCAACATTTGCAGAACAATCAGTTGAACCTGAAATGTTTGAAACAGGAATAAAAGTTGTTGACCTTATAGCTCCTTACCAAAAAGGTGGTAAGATTGGTCTATTTGGGGGTGCTGGAGTTGGTAAAACAGTACTTATTCAAGAACTTATAAATAATATAGCAAAAGAACACGGTGGATTATCAGTATTTACAGGTGTTGGAGAAAGATCAAGAGAAGGTAATGATCTTTACTATGAAATGAAAGAATCAGGAGTTTTAGCAAAAACTGCATTAGTATTTGGTCAAATGAATGAGCCACCTGGTGCTAGAATGAGAGTTGCACTTACAGGTCTTACAATGGCAGAATACTTCAGAGATCAAGGTCAAGACGTGTTACTATTTATAGATAACATATTTAGATTCTCACAAGCAGGTTCAGAAGTTTCAGCGCTTCTTGGTAGAATACCTTCAGCTGTTGGTTACCAACCAACACTTGCAACTGAAATGGGTGCTCTTCAAGAAAGAATAACATCAACAACACATGGTTCAATTACATCAGTTCAAGCAGTATATGTACCAGCGGATGACTTAACTGACCCAGCGCCAGCTACAACATTCTCTCACTTAGATGCAACAACAGTTTTATCAAGAAGTGTAGCAGAACGTGGTGTTTATCCAGCAGTTGACCCACTAGATTCAACTTCAAGAATATTAGATCCAAGAGTAGTTGGAGAAGAACATTATTCAGTTGCATCAAAGGTTAAACATATATTAGAAAGATATAAAGAGCTTCAAGATATTATTGCTATATTAGGTGTTGATGAATTATCTGATGAAGATAAATTAACTGTTGGTAGAGCAAGAAAAGTTCAAAACTTCTTATCACAACCATTCACAGTAGCAGAACAATTTACTGGTATGAAAGGTAAATATGTTACAGTAGAAGAAACAATAAAAGGCTTTAAGGAAATCATAGAAGGTAAGCATGATGATTTACCAGAATCAGCATTCTTATTTGTTGGAAACATAGATGAAGCTGTAGAAAAAGCTAAGACTTTAGCATAAGGGGATGATGCAATATGGCTAATACCTTTAAACTAAAAATCATGACACCAGATAAGGTCAAGATAGATGAAGAAGTTTTAAGCTTAACTACAAAGACATCCGAAGGTAAGTTTGAAATTCTTGCAAACCATGCTTCTATAGTAGTTAACACAGTACCTTGTGTTACAGAAGTTACTAAAGCAAATGGAGAAAAGATACAAGTTGCCACTTCAGTAGGAATAATTGGATTTAAAAATAATGAATTAAACTTTTGCTGTCGTTCAGCTGAAACAAAAGAAGAACTTGATAGTGGAAGAGCTGAAGAGGCAAAGCAAAGAGCTGAAAAGCGCTTAAGTGATGAAAAGTTTGATCAAGAAAGAGCTAAAGCTGCTTTAGATAGAGCACTTGCTAGATTAGAATTAAAAAAATAGATAAGAATATAAATAGATCCTAGATAATATATTATCTAGGATCTATTTGTTTTAGTCAATTTATGACAATCTAGCACAAAAAAATATTAAATTTATATATTATAGTATAAAGGTAAATATGTATATTAAAGGTAAAAAATGACAACAATGAAGATGAAAGGCGGGCAGGGATTATGGAATTAAAAAGCTTATTCATCTATTTTATTGTTTTATCAATTAATTTCTTAGGATTATCAAATGGAGAGAATATAAGTATCAATAATTATCAATATATAGAAAGCATAGTTAAGAGTGAAACAATATTTTCTGAAAATGGAGTTAAGATTCAATATAATATTAAGTCTGATATAAAGGATGAAGTAAAAAGAATTAAAGATATATATAGCGAAGAATACAGTATAGAAAATTTAACAGATAAAAATCATTTTTATATTAAAGGAGATAATAATATAGAAATGAAAGTATGGGAAGAAGAGGATAGAGTTTTTGTTGAAGGAACTATAATTAATTCTAAAAAAGAAACTTCCACAGTTGAAATAAAGAAGGAATTACAAAAATTACAAGATAATAAAGTGAATTCATTAAGATATTTTGAATATTATAAGGGAAAACTAAATTCTGTAAAAAGTATAAAAGATTTGAGTTTAAGCAATGAGTTAATTAAAGTACACAATGGCTATGTTGGAAAAAGCAAACTGAAGGATGGAAATCAAATCAGCTATGGAATTATGGAATATGACACAGGGGTATATGTAATTGTAGGGACTCCTATTATATTTACAACATACTAACAATTAATTATGGAGGAAAATATGGAAAAAATAATAGTAAAAGGGGTTAAGAAACTAACAGGAGAAGTAAATATAAATTCGGCTAAAAATTCGGTGTTACCAATAATAGTATCAACAATACTATCTCCTAATAAAATAATAATAGAAAATACTCCTATGTTAGAAGACGTTCAAGTTATACTAAATTTACTTCACGGCTTGAATACAGATATGAATTATTCAAGGATTAATAATTCACTTGAAATAAATACAAGTAACTTAAAAAGTTTTGATGCAACTAATGAGCTTGTAAGAAAAATGAGAGCATCATTTTTAATTATGGGTCCAATGCTTGCAAGGTTTGGACATTGTAAATTATCTATGCCAGGAGGATGTAATATAGGTAGTAGGCCTATTGATTTACATTTAAAAGGATTTAAAGCATTGGGAGCTGAAATTCTACAAGGACATGGATTTGTTGAGGCAAAGGCAAAGAAGCTTATAGGTAATAGAATATATTTAGATTTTCCATCTGTTGGAGCGACAGAAAATATAATGATGGCAGCAGTTTTAGCAAGTGGAACAACAATTATAGAAAATGCTGCTGAAGAACCTGAGATTTGGGATTTAGCAAATTTCTTAAATTCAATGGGTGCTAAGATAAAAGGAGCGGGACTTGGTAAGATTACTATAGAAGGTGTAGAATCCTTAAAAGGAGTAACTTACAAGCCTATTTACGATAGAATAGAAGCTGGCACATTTATGGTAGCTGCTGCTATAACAAATAGTATGATAAAGATAAATAATGTAACTGAAGATCATATGAGACCTTTAATTGAGAAGTTAAAAGAATGTGGAATTATATTAACAGAAGAAGATGATGGAATAATAGTGGATGGTAGATTTGATAAAAAACCAGTGGATATAAAAACACTGCCATATCCAGGGTTCCCAACAGATATGCAACCTCAAATGATGGCTCTATTATCTGTTATTAATGGATCAAGTATAATTACTGAGACCGTATTTGAAAATAGATTTATGCATGTAGCAGAACTTGTTAGAATGGGGGCTAAGATTAAGATAGATGGTAGAACAGCAGTTATTGAAGGTGTTTCTAGGCTTACTGGCTGTGAAGTGAAAGCTACAGACTTAAGGGCAGGCGCTGCTATGATATTAGCGGGGTTAGTAGGGGATGGATATACAGAAATAAGTGATATATATCATATAGATAGAGGATATCTAAATATAGAAGAAAAGTTTAGAGGCCTAGGGGCTGATATTTATAGGGATAAAAAATAGAGGGTGTTATACCCTCTATTTTTTTTTATCTTCTTTACATAAACTTCAAAGAGTAAGTATATTTATAAATAATAAACATATAAATAGATGTACATACATTTAGGAGGGATTAGAAAGTGAGAGAAAAAGAGATTATTGAAAATCTTAAACATATAGGGCTTACTACAGGCTTCATATTAATATTTATGGTAATAATTCCTTTTATACTTATGGGAAGTGGTATAAAGGATTTCACCTCTCCTACTAATACAGGTTCCGATGGGAAAGAGATTAGTATATCTGTAAAAGGAGAAGATAAAGCAAAGGTATATATAACAAAAGAAAAGAAAGTTAAAGAAATAGATGTAGAAGAATATATATTAGGAGTAGCCTCAAGTGAAATGCCAGCTAGTTTTGAAGAAGAGGCATTAAAGGCTCAAGCTATTGCGGCTAGAACTTTTTATTATAGTAAGAGAATGAAGAATTGTAATTTGGCTAATGGTGGAGAAATATGTGATAGTGTACATTGTCAAGCATATATGAGCAAAGAAGAAAGATTTAAAAAGTGGTCTGATAAGGATAGAGATAAAAACTATGAGAAAATAAAAAAAGCTGTAGATGATACTAAAGGGAGTGTATTAACATATAATGGTGAGATTGTACTATATCCACAGTTCTTTTCAACTAGTGCTGGGAAGACAGAAAATGCTGAGGATGTTTTTTCATCAAAAGTTCCATATTTAAAATCAGTCAATAGTGAAGGGGAAGAAGTGTCTAGTGCATATGAATCAGAAAAAGAAGTAACAAATAAAGATTTTGTAGATATCGTTAATTCAAAATATAGTAAAGCAAAATTAAAAGCTGATAATCTAAAAGAAAAAGTAGAAATAAAATCAAGAACTGAAGGTGGTGCAGTTCTTGATATAAAGCTTGGAGGAGAGACAATAAAGGGAACCGACTTTAGAAAGCTATTTGATTTAAAATCAGCAAATTTTACGCTTGAATACTCAAAAGATAAGGTGAAGATTAAGTGTAAAGGAAATGGTCATGGTGTTGGGATGAGTCAGTGGGGAGCTAATATTATGGCTAAAGATGGTAAGGGATATGAGGAAATATTAAAGCATTACTATACTGGTGTAGAGATTGGAAAAATAGTTTATAAATAAATACGGAAAATTGTTATAAAAAGATGATGTTTGGTAAATAATCAAATATCATCTTTTTTTAATGGGAAATATTAAAAATATTAGAAAATATGTATTATTTTTCATAAAAAGGACAAAATGATTATTGGAGGTGTTGATTATGAACCAAAAATCAAACGGATTTAAAGAAAAGTCTAAAAACATGACGTCAGGTATTAAAAAGTTTTTCAAAAAGGAAGGATTTTATGTAGCTTTATTTGTTGGCCTATGCGTAGTTACTATAATTGGTGCTGTTGCAATTAAAAATATAGGTACTAAATCTAAACCAGAAGCAAAAGCGCCTGAAGATAAAGAAATCACTTTAAATGTTGAAGATAAGAAAAATACAAATGTAGAAACATCAGTAGAAAACTCTGAGAGAGTATCTAATGACAAAAAAGAAGTAAAGAAAACAACAAGTAAGGCTGTTGGAACAGATAGTAAGATGAACTTTTCAAATCCTGTAGAAGGAAAGCTTTTAAAAGCACATAATGAGCCATATTTATTTAAAGATGGTAAAGCAGTTGCAGCAGGTGAAAAAGGTGATTCAAGCTTAAGCTATGGTGGTATATCAGTAGGAGCTAAGATGGGTACTCCTGTAAAGGCTTCAGAGGATGGAGTTATAGAAGATGTAGTTGAAAATGATGTAACTTATGGAGTTACAGTAATTATAAAACATCCAAACGGAGTGAAAACATCATACGCAAACCTAGATAAAAATGTAAAAGTTAAAAAAGATGATAAGGTTAAAAAAGGACAGGAAATAGGTAAAGTTGGTAACACAGCTAGTACATTAAAAATGTGCGTAAAAGATGATTTTATGCATATAAAAGTTTTCTCAAAGAAAGATAATACTTATTCAGAAGTGGACCCATTAAAGTACTTTGCTTATAAAAAATAGGTAAAGAAAAAATTAATCAGCCGTTTTAGGCAAAATGGCTGATTAATATTTTAAGTTTATAAAAATATGATTATTAAAATAAATATAAGTAATTAAGGAGGTAGCATTTTGAAAGACTACATTGAAGAGAGAGTATTAGAAGTAGCACAATATATTATTGATTCAAAAGCTACAATAAGAAAAACTGCAAAAGTTTTTGGTGTTAGCAAAAGTACAATCCATAAGGATATGACTGAAAGATTACCAAAGATAAATCCAATAATAGCTGAAAAAACTCATACTATCTTAGAGCTAAATAAAGCAGAGAGACATATAAGAGGTGGAAAAGCTACAAAAATGAAGTATAAATCTGCCGAATAAATCAAAATTTAGGGAAAAAGTTGAATTAAAATCATATTCCATATATAATTTACTGTATAGTTATATAAAAAAATGTAAAAATTTCTAAAATAAATGTTAATAATTAGGAGTGGAATTTGGAATGTGGTTTTGGAAGTCAGGAACTGATCTAGGTGTAGATCTAGGAACAGCAACGGTATTAGTATACGTAAAGGGTAAAGGTATAGTATTAAAAGAGCCATCAGTAGTTGCTATAAATACAAGTACTGGAAAGGTATTGGCTGTAGGAGAAGAAGCAAGAAAAATGATTGGAAGAACTCCAGGAAATATTATTGCAGTTAGACCATTGAGAGATGGTGTTATTTCCGATTATGATGTAACAGAAAAGATGCTTAAGGCGTTTATAAGTAAGGCATGCGGATCAAAGAAAATTGTAGCGCCTAAGGTAATGGTATGTGTACCATCACAAGCATCAGAAGTCGAAAAGAGAGCTGTTATGGAAGCTGCTAGAAATTCAGGAGCAAAAGTAGTACATCTTATAGAAGAGCCACTTGCAGCTGCAATTGGAGCAGGATTAGACATAACTAAGCCTGATGGATGTATGATTGTAGATATAGGTGGAGGAACATGTGATGTCGCAGTAATATCATTAGGTGGTGTAGTTGTAAGATCATCTATAAAGATCGCTGGAGACAGGTTTGATGAATCTATAATTAAATATGTAAGAGTAAAGTATAAAATAATGATTGGTGAAAAAACAGCAGAACAAATAAAGATGGAAATAGGTTCAGCCTTTAGTGGATCAAGAAATGAAGAAATGACAGTTAAAGGAAGAAATCTAGTGACAGGTTTACCTGATGAAATAAAACTAACTTCAGATGAGATCGGAGAAGCGCTTAAAGAACCGGTTAGCTTAATAGTAGAAGCTGTTAAGGGAGTATTAGAGAAAACCCCTCCAGAAATAGCTGCTGATATTATGGATAAGGGTATTCTTATGACTGGCGGAGGAGCATTATTACATGGCTTAGATAAGCTTATAGAATCAGAAACTGGGGTAACTGTGAATGTTGCGGAAAATTCAGTTGAAGCTGTTGCAGAAGGTACAGGTTCTGTTTTAGGATATATTGACAAACTAGATAAAACAGTAAATAATCAAGAAATCATATTAGTTGAATAGCATAATAAATAAACCCTGAGTATACTCCGGGTTTATTTTTTTACTTTAATAATGGAGTTTTATCTGGATTAGAATATTCATAGTAGGCATGAAGAATACCTTTAGATATAACCCGTGCCATATTTAAAACTAAGGAGAGCCTGATCGATCTAGTATAGAAAAGATCAGCATTTTCATTAGAATCTATAATACCAACGATAGATTTGCTTCCAACATCAGGCAATGATTTACCAACGCCCTTTCCAGGTCGTATTGCAAAGTTTCTAATATGAATTTCTCCGATAGAAGATTCCTGTCCTAGGCATGCATCTATACCAATTATATATGCATTAGGATGCTCTTTAGTTATATTATTTAATTGTTTATCTATATTTAAAGCATGTATAGGATTATCGATTGAACCATACACAGGAAGAGGAAATAGACTTTCCTTTAGTAAGGTACCAACTAATGGTCCTAAACAATCACCAATACATTTATCTGTCCCAATACAAACTATTATAGTATTTTCAGAAAAAGAATCTAAAATAGCTTGAGAAATATTATAATAAGCAAGTGGGGATGTGTGATGAATCCTTTTTTCCATATAAGCACCTCCATGCTTATAATATATGAAGATGTATTTGAAAATAGAATAATTTGAATAAAAATATCTCATATGGAAAGTATTCTCTATAGGAGGTGTATTATGAAAAAGATATTAATTACAAGCATATTAGCTATAGCAACTTCACTTACATTATATTTTGTTGCTTTTTGGCAACCTAAAGAGGATATTAATAATTTAGTATTAGAAAATTCAAAAAAAATAGAAGATAATAATATTAAAAAAGATATTAACGAAGATACCAATAAAGAAAGTAGTATTGATATAAATAATAATAAAGATAAAAATAATAAGTATAATAATGAAGAAAAAAATGAGAAAGATAATATAAATGATAACTCTTCAAATAATAAAGAAAATAAAGATTATTTAAATAGACCTAATAATGAGGGAAACAAAGAAAATAAAAATTCAAATATTAATAGTTCTATTAATAAAAAAGAAGAAACACAAGCTACAAATGCAAAAATATTTAATGTAAATAAAGAAGAGATATTGGGTAATCTTAGTTTAGTTGAAAAAACAAAGCTACTTACAATAGCTAATAAAATATCAACTGTAGATGTAGAAAGAATGAAGAATAGTTTAAAGAAGAATGGAGAGAAAGAGGGAATAACAGAGGTTGTTAGAGTTTTAAAGCTTAGACTTAAATCTGATGATTATAATGAAATAAAAAATATATTATCTCCATATATAAATATAGAATTCCTGGAAAGTTTGGTATAAAAACAAATAAGTATATTGTGGTGAAAAAATAAGTATACAGAAGAAAAAAAGAGAAAAGTGAGTTTAATTTCTTATTTTGATATGTTTTGTCATTTGAAATAAAGAGTATATAAATATATACTAACTATTGTCGGTTGGCCGAAAGGCGAAACGATTTAAAACTTGAAAGAAAATAAGGTGGAGTTCCCGAGTGGCCAAAGGGGGCAGACTGTAAATCTGTTGTCAGTTGACTTCGAAGGTTCGAATCCTTCTTCCACCACCATTCTTAAGGGCGCATAGCTCAGCTGGGAGAGCACCTGCCTTACAAGCAGGGGGTCACAGGTTCGAACCCTGTTGTGCCCACCACAAGTTTTAATAAATAAAAAGTTTAAAGAATATATGCGCTGGCGTGGCTCAATTGGCAGAGCAGCTGACTTGTAATCAGCAGGTTATCGGTTCAAGTCCGATCGCTAGCTCCAAAATGAGGTGGAGTTCCCGAGTGGCCAAAGGGGGCAGACTGTAAATCTGTTGTCAGTTGACTTCGAAGGTTCGAATCCTTCTTCCACCACCATTTTTTATGGGCGCATAGCTCAGCTGGGAGAGCACCTGCCTTACAAGCAGGGGGTCACAGGTTCGAACCCTGTTGTGCCCACCAAACTTTAAACTAGTTAAAAAGTATATATGCTGGCGTGGCTCAATTGGCAGAGCAGCTGACTTGTAATCAGCAGGTTATCGGTTCAAGTCCGATCGCTAGCTCCAAATAAGGTGGAGTTCCCGAGTGGCCAAAGGGGGCAGACTGTAAATCTGTTGTCAGTTGACTTCGAAGGTTCGAATCCTTCTTCCACCACCAAAAGTACTAAGATTAGTCTTAGTGCTTTTTAATTTTATACAAAAATAGTTTTATTAATATATTGTAGTTATAATAAGAATTTATATTATTCAAAATATAAATATATAGTATTTAAAATGAAAATAATCCCGAAAGATTAGAAAATTTATAATATATAAAATTTACAGATAATAAATATTAACAAACTTTATATATTAATAAATAAATATTAAGTTATTATCTTACAAGAAGTAATATTTATAAACAAATATAATATAGGAACTCACTAAAATAGAGACTTTAGACGTAAAAAAGTTATAAATGAAATATAAAATAATTTAAGAATAATGAAAAATAGGATATTTTTGCACGCATAAAATGTATTGACTCTACAAAATCTATATGATACAATTTCTACAGAAATTCAATTAGAAAATAAAAAATATATAAACTCTTATCAAGAGAGGTGGAGGGAAACGGCCCTGTGAAGCCCAGCAACCTACATATAATCTTTAATGTTGATTATAAAGTGTGGTGCTAATTCCTGTAGAGAAATCTACAAGATAAGAAAGATTAGGAAACTTGATCTCTTCTTATCGAAGAGTTTTTTTTATTGTCAAAATTCGAAGAAATTTGGAAGGAGAAATATAAATGAAAAGATTATTTACATCAGAATCAGTTACTGAAGGACATCCAGATAAAATCTGTGACCAAATATCAGATTCAGTATTAGACGCTATATTAGAAAAAGATCCAAATGCTAGAGTTGCTTGTGAAACATGTACAACAACAGGTATGGTAATGGTTATGGGAGAAATAACAACTAATTGTTATGTTGATATTCCTAAAGTTGTTAGAGAAACAATAAGAGAAATCGGATATGATAGAGCAAAATACGGATTTGACTGTGATACTTGCTCAGTAATGACTGCTATAGATGAGCAATCATCAGATATAGCTATGGGAGTTGACGAAGCTCTTGAATCAAGACAAGGTGAAAAAGATGAAGTTGAAGCAGTAGGTGCTGGAGACCAAGGTATGATGTTTGGTTATGCTACAAACGAAACAGAAGAATTTATGCCAGCTCCAATAGCTATGGCTCATAGATTATCAAGAAGACTTACAGAAGTAAGAAAAAATGGTACATTAGAGTACTTAAGACCAGATGGAAAAACTCAAGTTACAGTTGAATACGAACATGATAAACCAAAGAGAATAGATGCTATAGTTATCTCAACTCAACATGGTGAAGAAGTAACTTTAGAACAAATCCAAGAAGATTTAAGAAGACATGTTATTGACTATGTAATTCCAGCTGAATTACTAGATGAAAATACTAAGTATTATATAAATCCAACAGGAAGATTCGTTGTTGGTGGACCACAAGGAGATAGTGGATTAACAGGAAGAAAAATAATTGTTGATACATACGGTGGAATGGGAAGACACGGTGGTGGAGCATTCTCAGGAAAAGATCCAACTAAGGTTGATAGATCAGCAGCTTATGCAGCAAGATGGGTTGCTAAGAATTTAGTAGCAGCAGGAATAGCTGATAAGTTAGAAATTCAATTAGCTTATGCAATTGGAGTTGCTAAGCCAGTATCAATTCAAATAGATACATTTGGAACTGGAAAAGTTGATGAAGCTACTATAGTTAGTATAGTAGAAAAAGTATTTGATTTAAGACCAGGAGCTATAATAAGAGATCTTGATCTTAGAAGACCAATATACAAGCAAACAGCAGCTTACGGACATTTTGGTAGAACAGATGCTAACTTACCATGGGAACAATTAAATAAAGTTGAAGAAATTAAAGCTTTATTATAATAGAAGATAAAAGTAGAAAAAAAGAAAGATGCCTAATTTTAGGTATCTTTTTTTGCTTTTAATAATAATTAAATGTGTATGTTAAAAGAAAGTTTTAATTTGCATAGACTTTCAGTTATAGTGACATTACAGTTATAACACTTCTCACAAGCATATCTTAGGATATTTTCATCAGACTCTACACATAATATCATAAACTTCAAGCCCTCTTCTTATAACTATTAAAAATTTTATATAGATTAGTATAAAATAAAAATTTGTATTTTTGATAAAATAACTATGGATGTAAAGTAAAAGAGTAAATTGATGGTTATGATTGGAAATGATTTAATATGATTGAAATGTGAAATAAATTGATTAAAAATGATTGAAAATGATTGACTTTGAATTTAAAATGGTATATTATATAGACAAGAGGTGATGTAAATGTTATCAGAAGAGAGATTCGAAAGAATATTAGAAATTCTAAAAAATAATAACACAGTAACGGTAACAGAACTAGTTGATGAGTTAGATACATCAGAATCTACTATTAGAAGAGATTTAAATTATTTAGATAAACAAAAAAAATTAAAGAAAATTCATGGTGGAGCTAAGGCTTTAAAAACTATCTATGATGGTAAAGATGATGAGGTAGTAGTAAGACAAGCTCTTAATGTTGAAGATAAGTTAAGTATAGCAAAATATGCAGCTAAATTAATAAAAGAGAATGATTGTGTTTATATAGATGCAGGCACAACTACTGAGTTAATGATAGATTATATAACTGAAACTAATGCAATTTATGTTACAAATGGAATTGCACACGCTAAGAAGTTAATTCACAAAAAATGTAATGTATATATTTTAGGTGGAGAAATTAAGTTAGCTACAGAAGCTATCGTTGGTATAGAGGCTATTGACAGTCTAAAGAAATATAATTTTACTAAAGGCTTTTTTGGGACAAATGGTATTCACAAAGACTCAGGTTTTACAACACCAGATATACATGAAGCATTAGTAAAGAAAGAAGCTTTTAGTAAGAGTAATGAAGCTTATATATTAGCAGATGAATCAAAATTTGATCATATATCAGCTATAACATTTGCAGATATAGATAAAGGAATAATAATAACTACGAAACTAGAAGATAAAGATATTGAAAAATATACAGAAATTTTGGAGGTTAACAAAAGATGATATATACTATGACATTTAATCCTTCATTAGATTATATAGTAAAGGTTAAAGAATTCAATTTAGGAGAAGTAAATAGAAGTTATGAAGAGCAAATTTTTGCTGGAGGAAAAGGTATAAATGTATCTACCGTCCTTGGGAATCTAGGGCTAAAGAATAAGGCATTTGGATTTATAGCTGGATTTACTGGAGATGAAATAGAAAAGAGAGTAGTTAATTCAGGTGGAATGGCAGATTTTATAAAATTAAAAAATGGAACATCAAGAATTAATGTAAAGCTTAAAAGTAGCGAAGAGAGTGAAATAAATGGTCAAGGACCAGTTATAGATAAAGAAGCAATAGATAGTTTATATAAAAAATTAGACCAATTAAAAGATGGTGATGTCTTAGTTTTGGCAGGTAGTATACCGAACACATTACCTGAAGATATGTATGAAAATATTATTAAATATTTAAATAATAAAAATATTAAATTTATAGTTGATGCAACTAAAAATTTACTTGTTAATGTATTAAAGTACAACCCATTTTTAATAAAACCAAACAATCATGAACTTGAAGAAATATTTAAAGTTAAATTAAATGGAGAAGAGGACATAATAAAATATGCTAAAAAACTTCAGGATATGGGAGCTTTAAATGTATTGATTTCATTGGCTGGAGATGGTGCAATACTACTTACAGAAGATGGAGATATATTAAAAAGTAAGGCGCCAAAGGGAGAAGTGAAAAATTCAGTTGGAGCTGGAGATTCAATGGTTGCAGGTTTTATAGCAGGATACATTAAAGAAAAGAACTATAAATATGCGCTAAAGCTTGGAATAGCAACAGGCAGTGCAAGTGCTTTCTCAGAGGATTTAGCCACAAAAGAAAAAATAGAAGAGATACTTCTTCAATTAACTTAGGATTTGGAGGGAAAAATTATGCGTATAACAGATCTTTTAAAAGAACAAGGTATTGAATTAAATGCAAAAGTAAGTAATAAAGCAGAAGCTATAGATAAATTAGTTGATCTTATGGACAAAGCTGGAAACTTAAGTAATAAAGAAGAGTATAAAGAAGCTGTACTTAAAAGAGAAGAACTAAGTACAACAGGTATTGGTGATGGAATTGCTATACCTCATGGTAAATCAAAGGCTGTAAAAAAGGCAGGACTTAGCTCTATTGTTGTAAAAGATGGTTTAGACTTTGATGCTTTAGATGGTCAAGATGTTAAACTATTCTTTATGATTGCAGCTCCAGAAGAAGCTAATAACCTTCATCTTGAAGTGTTAGCAAGATTATCAACAATATTAATGGATGAGGAATTTAGAAATAAGCTTATAAATGCATCAAGTAAAAAAGAGTTCCTAAAGCTTATTGATGATAAAGAAACTGAAAAGTTTGATAAAGAGGAAAAGAAAGAAGAAAATGGATATAGAGTATTAGCTGTTACAGCATGTCCTACAGGTATAGCTCATACTTACATGGCAGCAGAAGCCTTAGAAGAAAAGGGTAAGGAAATGGGTGTTACTATAAAAGTTGAAACTAATGGGTCAGGTGGAGCTAAAAATGTTTTAACTAAAGAAGAAATAGATAATGCTGAATGTATAATAATTGCCGCAGATAAAAATGTAAAAATGGATAGATTCGATGGCAAGAGATTAATAAAAACTAAAGTAGCTAATGGTATTCATAAGTCACAAGAACTTATTGAAGAAGCTATTAGCGGAAAAGCTCCAATATACCATGCTAATAGACAAGCAGAAGGTGAAGATGAAAGCATAGAAAAAGAAGGCGTTGGACGTCAAATATATAAGCACTTAATGAATGGCGTATCACACATGTTACCATTTGTTATAGGTGGAGGTATATTAATTGCACTGGCATTCTTATTCGATGACTATAGTATAAATCCTGCAAACTTTGGTATGAATACACCATTTGCAGCATTCTTAAAGACAGTTGGTGGAACAGCATTCGGATTCATGTTACCAGTACTTGCTGGATACATTGCAATGAGTATTGGTGATAGACCAGCACTTGCAGTAGGTTTTGTAGGTGGTATGCTTGCAAATGAAGGTGGTTCAGGATTCTTAGGTGCATTACTTGCTGGATTTATAGCAGGATATGTAGTAGTATTCTTAAAGAAAATATTCAGTAAGCTACCAGATGATTTAGAAGGCTTAAAACCAGTTTTATTATATCCTTTCTTTGGTATATTAATAATTGGTGCGATTATAATCTTTGTAATAAATCCACCAGTTTCAGCACTTAATGCAGGATTAACTAATGTATTAAATTCAATGGGTGAAAGTAGTAAAGTATTACTTGGTATAGTTCTTGGTGGTATGATGGCAATTGATATGGGAGGTCCTATCAATAAAGCAGCATATGTATTTGGTACAGCAGGACTTGCTAGTGGTCAATTTGATATGATGGCTGCAGTTATGATAGGTGGTATGGTTCCACCACTTTCAATAGCTTTATGTACAACATTCTTCAAGAATAGATTTACTAAAAGGGAAAGACAATCAGGTCTTACAAACTATATAATGGGATTATCATTTATAACAGAAGGTGCAATACCATTTGCAGCAGCAGATCCACTTAGAGTAATACCAGCTTGTGCTATCGGATCAGCAGTGGCTGGAGGACTTTCAATGTTCTTTGGATGTACATTAAGAGCACCACATGGTGGAATCTTCGTAGTACCTGTTATAGGAAATCCATTATGGTTCTTAGTAGCATTAGCTGCAGGTTCAATTGTAGGTATGATATTACTTGCAATATTAAAGAAACCAATAAAAGAAGCAAAATAAGAATTAATAAAGAGATGCTAAAATTTTAGCATCTCTTTTTATATTTTAAATTAATCAAATATTGTAACAAAGGTATTATTATTTTTGCCTTCAAAGCACATTTCTATTTGTTCTTTTGTATTTCTTCCAGTTGAAAGCTCAGGAAGATTCTCTAAACTGAAGAATCCACTTTCTTCAGTTTCTATATTTTCTTCGAAGGAACCATCTATAAGATCACAAAGAACGAAAACCTTATATACTCCATAAGGATAAGGCTTTAAGCTGTATTTACTTTTATCAAGTACAGCAATTAATCTTTGGGGTTTAACATTTACACCGGCTTCTTCTTTACTTTCTTTTATAGCATTTTCTTTTATAGATAAATCTACTTCGGCCCATCCACCTGGAAGAGACCATTTATTATCAATACTTTCTTTAACTAGTAAGATTTTATTATCCTTAAATATAGCAGATCTAACATCAACCTTAGGAGTCTGATATCCTACTTCATTACAGAATAAATCTTTAATTTTATCTTTTGGAATATTAGTATATTCCTTTAATATTTCGCAAGATAAATCTCTTATTTCCTCAAATCTTTCTATATCATATTTATCTTTAGAATATTCAATTCCAGCTTGGGCTATTGATTGAAGTCTTTTAGCCCAAGATAACCACTTTTCTTCCATAAAAGCACCTCTTACGATAATATAAATGCTCAATGAGTATTTTCATTGAGCATTTATATAAAATTTATAATAAAAAATATTCTGATTTACTTTTAAGCTTCGTGTACAAGCTTTCCGTTAACTATAACTTTCTTTACATTAATATCTTCATCAAATATAACTAAATCTGCATCATAACCTTCTTTAATAAGACCTTTTCTATCTTCAACCTTACAATGTTTAGCTCCATTATAAGAAGCCATTTTAACAACTTCATTTAATGGATAATCTGAGTTGTTATAAACATTTTTTACTGCCTTATCAAGAGTTAGGATTGAACCTGCAAGTGAACCAGATTTAATTCTAGCAGCTCCATTTTCAACATTTACTTCTTGACCACCTAGTGAGTAAATACCATTTGGCATTCCACAAGCCATCATAGCATCAGTTATTAAAAGTACTTTATCAGTTCCTTTTTGCTTATAAGCAACTCTAAGAGCTGGATAAGCTATATGAATACCATCTGAAATAGTTTCAGTTGTTATATCTGAATCAAATGTAGCACCAACAACACCAGGAGCTCTATGTGTGAAAGGTGTCATAGCATTAAATAAATGTGTTGAGTGTGAGCATCCACATTTAATTCCATCTATAGCTTCTTCATAAGTAGCTTTAGTATGTCCTATTGAACAAACTATACCTTTATCACTTAAATATTTAATAAGTTCTTTTGCACCCTCTACTTCTGGTGCAATAGTGATTGAAACTACTGCATCATCACAGTCTCCAACCATTTTGTTATAAGTATCAATTGAAGGGGCTTCTAAGAAGTTTGGATTTTGAGCACCAATGGCACTTGGGCTTATAAATGGACCTTCAAGATGAGCACCTAATACGTTTGCACCATCTGTACCATTAATTTTAGCTTCTTTTATAACACCCATAGATTTTCTAATATCTTCTACAGCAACAGTCATTGTTGTTGGAGTAAAGGAAGTTGTACCAAATTTACAAATTGTTTTAGCTATTTCATTTATAGCTTCATATGTTCCATCCATAGTATCATGACCACCAGCACCATGTATATGAACATCAATAAATCCTGGTGAAAGATACATACCCTCTGCATCAATTACTTCTGTTTCTTGAACATTTTTAGGATTTATTTCTTTTATTTTCCCATTCTCAACTAAAACTGATCCTTTTTCAATTCTATCAAGAAAAATTATATTACAGTTTTTTATTAACATATATAACACCTCCACAAATTTATAGCTATAATTTAAGCTA
Source organism: Clostridium sardiniense (assembly GCF_050584765.1). GTDB lineage: Bacteria > Bacillota > Clostridia > Clostridiales > Clostridiaceae > Clostridium > Clostridium sardiniense_A. The sequence continues at coordinate 83,412 of NZ_JBNOOR010000001.1, forward strand.
CATAGAAATTATATGTTTAACCTTCTATGATATAATTATATAATATATAGTCAAGAATAAAAATAACTAAGTAAGATTTGGAGAGATAGTATGGAAAACATTATTGGCTTTGTTGAAGCTATTGTTTTTAGAAGTGATGATACTGGGTATACAGTTTCAAAAATAAATGTTAATAAAGAAACAATTACAGCCGTTGGAACAGTTCCTTTTATGAAGGATGGCCAAAATGTAAAATTAAAAGGAGAATGGATTGTTCATAAGCAGTTTGGACAACAATTTAAAATAGAAGAATTTGAAGAGATACTTCCAACATCTGTAGATGCAATAGAGAAGTATCTAAGTGCAGGAATAATATATGGTATTGGTCCTGTAACAGCCAAAAAGATAGTAGATCATTTTGGTGAAGAAACTTTTGATATTATGGAAAATCATATAGAGAGACTTATGGAAGTTGATGGGATAGGAAAGAAAAAGTTCGGAATAATATATGAGTCATACATAGAACAAAAAGACTTAAAAGATATAATAATGTTCTTTCAATCTCATGGAGTTAGTAACAATCAATGTTTAAAGATATATAAAAAGTTTGGGCCAGATGCTAAAAATATAGTTTCAGATAATCCGTACATATTATGCAAAGAAATATCAGGAATAGGATTTAAAACGGCAGATAAGATAGCAATGAGTTTAGGGGTAGAGGCAGTATCTCCATTTAGAATAAAAAGTGGCATAGAATATGTTATAAATGGATTCTGTGCAGCTGGTAATACATATATGCCAAAGGATAAACTTATAAGTGATGCCTGTGAAACTTTAATGGTAGATTATAAAATTGTAGAAGAAAATATTTATAATTCAGTTTTAGAAGGGAGAATTATAGCTGAGAAGATACAGGATGAAGAGGCTGTATTTACTCTTCCATATTATTATTGTGAACTTGGAATAACTAATAAAATAATAACTTTAGGAATAGAAAATTTCCAAACTATAAATACAGATGTACCTTATGAAATAGAATTATTTGAAAAGAGATATGATATAAAGCTTGCAGAATCTCAAAAGGATGCAATACTTGCAGCTTTCTCAGAAGGGATAGAAATTATAACTGGTGGGCCTGGAACTGGTAAAACAACAATAATAAAATGTATTATTGACATATATGAGAAAAATGGAATGAAGGTTTTACTTGGAGCACCAACAGGAAGAGCTGCAAAGCGTATGAGTGAATCTACAGGAAGAGAAGCCAAAACTATACATAGATTATTAGATATGGGAGTTTCAAGTGATGAGGATGATAAATCATTGTTTGGAAAAAGTGAGTCAGAGCCATTAGAAGCAGATGTAGTAATTATTGATGAAGCATCAATGATAGATATTTTATTAATGCACAATCTATTAAAGGCTATAAAACTTGGTACAAGGATAATAATAGTTGGAGATGTGGATCAATTACCATCAGTAGGACCTGGAAATGTACTTAAAGATTTAATAAACAGTTCTTTAATAAAAGTTGTTAGATTGAAAGAGATATTTAGACAAGGTGCTGAAAGTTTAATTACAGTTAATGCACATAGAATTAATAGTGGTGAAATGCCATATCTTAATAAAAAGGGAAATGATTTTTACTTTATAAAGGAAGAAGATATAGACGGCATATTAACTACAATAATAGATTTAATAAATAGAAGATTACCTAAGTTTAATAAAGATTGGGATAATTTAAGAGACATACAGGTTCTTACACCAATGAGAAAAGGTACTCTTGGAGTGCTTAATATGAATGAGAGTATTCAAGCTGTATTAAATCCACCTGCAAATTATAAGAAAGAAAAACAAGTAAAAGAGATGACATTTAGAGAAGGGGATAAAGTTATGCAAACTAAAAATAACTATTCTCTTAAATGGACTAGAGTTTCAGGTGAAGGTGATGATGAAGGGGTTGGAGTATTTAATGGAGATATGGGCTTTATACAAAGTATAGATGAAGAACAGAAGATTATAACTGTTATATTTGATGATGAAAGAAAAGTTCATTATGATTATGTATACTTAGATGAATTAGAACTTGCATATGCTATAACAATTCATAAAAGTCAAGGAAGTGAATTTAAAGTAATTATAGTTCCTGCTTTTATTGGATCACCATTCCTTATGAATAGAAATCTTCTATATACAGGAATAACAAGGGCTAAGAAATTAGTAGTTGTTGTTGGAATGCCTAAGGCACTTAAATATATGGTAAGTAATACTAAAAGTATGGAGAGATACTCAGCACTACAGTATAGAATAAAGGACATTATACAAAATGATATTATAGATAATTAGAATTGGGAGTGAGTTGTTTGGTTAATTCAACTGATAGAGAATTTAGTTATTTAAATAAAAAGATAAGAAATTATCTAGATAATGAAGAGGCTATGCTAACTATTTTAGGAAAGCCTCTTCAAAGCAATGAAATACTTTATGATGTAGTTAAAGATATTATATGTAATAGACATGGAAGTGTTCTATATATATGGGGAAACTCTAATGTTGATAAAGATCTTATTTTTTATATAAATAAAAAGAATAAATATTATGCATATACTAGAGAAGATATAGTAGATAAAAGACTTGTATTTATGAATTGTAAGTATTTATATAATATAAACAAAAATTACGATCTTATTATAATAGACGATGTGTCATCATATTCAAAATTATCAAAAGAGAATTTTCAAAGTGTCTATGATAAATTAAAAAGGTATTCTAAAAAGATAATATTATATTCTTCAATAAATTATAATGAACATGAAAATACAATAAATATGTTAAATTTAGAAGATATAAAAATGCTTACAGAACCTAGAGTTATGACAACTAGGATAGACTTAAGATACGATATTCCATATTTCTTATATGAGTATATATTATGGTTTAAAAATAATAATAAAAATGTAATAACCTATGTACCTTACCTTGAAGATATAGATATAACATATGACTATTATAGAAAGAGAATTGATTTAAATGGCGTTAAATTATTAAAGTCAACTGATGAAAAGTTAAATAATAATGTATTTAAGTTTAAGGATAAGTCAATATTTCTAATAACAAATAAAATAGGAGAGGTATTAGAGACTCCAAATGTAGATGGAATTATAGTATTATCAGCAGACGATAAAAGTATAGATTATAAGAAAATATTGTTTATGTGCAGTAAGGTTTGCAAAAGGGATAATGAATTTTCGGAAGTTATTTTAGTTTGTCATGAAGAAACGGAAAATATAGAAAAGGCAAGGGAAGTAACTAGGAGTTTTAATAAGAGGCTATGGGAAGAAGGATATTTAAGTTATTAGATTATTTAAAAGAAAGTATACTACAAATACTTTTTCCATGTCCATCAACTTGCATAATATGTGAGGAAGAAGAGGAAGAAGGAATATGTAAAAGTTGTCTAAGAAGCATAAAGCTTTGCACAGAGGATGAATATTATGGTTATTATAAAGGTGCGCTTAAAGAACTAATTCATTTATTTAAATTTAAGAAGGATTTTTTAGCAGGTGAAATATTAGTAGGTATGCTTGAAACAAAGATATCTAGTATTAGTAAAGAGTATATTTTAACATATATACCTATAGGCAAAAAATCAAAAAAGACAAGAGGTTTTAATCAATGTGAATACATTGCAAAGCTTCTTTCTAAGCGTTTAGATTTAAATTATATGGAAACATTAATTAAATCAAAAGAAACAAGAGTTCAAAAAGAATTAAGTAAGAGCGAAAGGCGAGAAAATATAAAAGATTCCTTTTCTATAAAAGATAAATGTGATGTAGAAGGGAAAAAGTTTATATTAATTGATGATGTTGTTACAACAGGGGCGACCATAGAGGAAGGAATTAAAATATTAAAAGAAAATGGTGCAAATGAAATAAAAATATTGACTATTGCTAAAAGTCGTATATAATATTAATGTAAAGTTAGGTCTGTGGTTGAAAGTCGATGCCAGTCGCAGGCGAAACGATCCACATAAGCTAGGCAAAGATTCTAGTGAGCATGGTGCGGTATAGAGGTAAGTCCTACCAGATAATAAAATTTGAGAGGGTTAGTAGTGAGAGGTTAATTCCGGGTAGCGAAATCTCCAGTAGGCGAGTGTGGGGGCAAAAACCAGGTCAGCTAATTTTTCAAAAAAAGACACTAAAAATTTTAGTGTCTTTTTTTGCATTTAGTTAAAATTATATACAAAAACTAAATTTTCAGTAAATTCAGAAAATGAGCTTGCCTTTTATTATTAAGAGGAGTAAAATAAATATAACAAATAGATAAACAAATCATTTGAAATCCTCTAAGTTAGACTTAGAGTGTAGTGAGAGGGGCTGGACGCATGAAAGTAACAGTTGTAACAAAAAACATTGAATTAACTCCTGCTTTAAAAGAAATGGTGGAGAAAAAGGTTTCAAAACTTGATAAGTATTTTGAAAGTAATGTAAATGCGAAAGCAACATTATCTGTACAAAGGAATAGGCATAGAGTAGAAATTGCGATTCCATTTAATGGAATACTACTTAGAGCTGAAGAGATTACAGATGATATGTATAAATCTATAGATAAAGTAGAAGAAAAGTTAGAAAGACAAATTAGAAAGCAAAGAACTAAGCTTTCTAGAAGAATGAATGATTCATTAAGATTTGCAGAAATTGCAACTGATAAGTTTGGAGATGAACATGAAGGTGAATTAGTAAAAACAAAAAGATTTGCTGTTAAGCCTATGAATGTTGATGAAGCAATTCTTCAAATGGAACTTATAGGACATAACTTCTTCGTTTATAAAGATGCAGATACAAATAATATCAGTGTATTATATAAGAGAAAAGACGGAGATTATGGTTTATTAGAGCCAGATTATATATAAAATTTAAAACTTAATAAATAGAATTTTATACTCCATAAGGTTGATGATAAATCATAACTTTATGGAGTTTTTAAATTAAAATACAAGTAAAATTAATAAAATTGTGATAAAGTTGAAATATATTAATTAAAAATGGTATAATTTATAAATGTATACTAAGTAAAGAAAGAGAAAATGCTTATCAAATTTTTTAGCGTTTGGAAGGATGAAAATATGGGAATGTTTAAAGCTTTATTTGGAACGTATAGCGAAAGAGAAGTTAAGAGAATAAAGCCATTAGTTGACAAAATCGAAAGCTTAGAATCAACTATGGAAAAACTAAGTGATGAAGAATTAAGGGGTAAAACAGAAGAATTTAAAGAAAGATATAAAAATGGTGAAACATTAGATGACTTATTAGTTGAGGCATTTGCTGTTGTAAGAGAGGCTTCAGGAAGAGTATTAAAAATGAAGCATTACAGAGAGCAATTAATAGGTGGTATTGTTCTTCACCAAGGAAGAATAGCTGAAATGAAAACTGGTGAAGGTAAAACATTAGTTGCTACATTACCAGCATATTTAAATGCTTTATCAGGAGAAGGGGTTCACGTAATAACAGTTAATGATTATCTAGCTTCAAGAGATAGAGATTGGATGAATAATATTTATGAGTTTTTAGGACTTAAGACAGATGTTATCGTTCATGATTTAAATAATGATCAAAGAAGAGCGGCATATAACGCTGATATAACATATGGAACAAACAATGAATTTGGATTTGACTACTTAAGAGACAACATGGTTGTATATAAAGAAGAAAGAGTTCAAAGAGGACTAAACTTTGTTATAGTGGATGAGGTTGACTCAATTCTTATTGATGAAGCTAGAACACCACTTATAATTTCAGGTGCAGGAGAAAAATCAACAGAATTCTATAAAGTTGCAGATTACTTTGTAAAGACATTAGTTGCTGAAAAAGATTATACAATTGATGAAAAAGCAAATGCTGCAATGCTTACAGAAGAAGGTGTTGAGAAGGCAGAAAAGGCATTTAAAGTAGAAAACTATGCAGATGCTGAAAATATGCAATTACAACATTATGTAACTCAAGCATTAAAAGCTAACTATGTAATGAGACTTGATAAAGACTACATGGTTAAAGATGGAGAAGTTATAATAGTTGATGAATTTACAGGAAGACTTATGGAAGGTAGAAGATACTCAGATGGTCTTCACCAAGCTATTGAAGCTAAAGAAGGAGTTAAGATTGCAAGAGAATCAAAAACTTTAGCAACAATAACATTCCAAAATTACTTCAGAATGTACAATAAGTTATCAGGTATGACAGGTACAGCCTTAACAGAAGAAAATGAATTTAGAGAAATCTATGGATTAGATGTTATAGTTATTCCAACACATAGACCAATCCAAAGAATAGATAATCACGATATAGTATATAAAACTGCTATGGGTAAGTATAATGCTATAGTTGATGAAATAAAAGCATCTCATGAAAAAGGTCAACCAGTTCTTGTTGGTACTGCAAGTATTGAAAAGTCAGAAATAATTTCTGCACTATTAAAGAAAAAAGGTATTAAACACAAAGTCTTAAATGCTAAATATCACGAGCAAGAAGCAGAAATTATAGCAGATGCTGGTGAAGTTGGATCAGTAACAATTGCAACAAATATGGCTGGTAGAGGTACTGATATAAAACTTGGAGAAGGAGCAATTGAGGCTGGTGGTCTTAAGATAATTGGTACAGAAAGACATGAATCAAGAAGAATAGATAACCAGCTTAGAGGACGTTCAGGTAGACAAGGTGATATTGGGGAATCAACATTCTTCATTTCATTAGAAGATGATTTAATGAGAATCTTTATGTCAGAGAAAACTCATGCTATGGTTGATAAGCTTGGGCTTGAAGAAGATGATGCTATTGAAAGTAAGATAATTACAAAATCAATAGAAAGTGCTCAAAAGAAAGTTGAAGGTCATAACTTTGATATCAGAAAGAATCTTTTAGGATATGATGATGTTATGAACATGCAAAGAGAAATCATCTATAAGCAAAGAAGCCAAGTTCTTGAAGGTGAAAACTTAGAAGAGCAAGTAGAAATGATGATTAAAGAAGTAATAAGTGAAGCTGTAGATGCACATATTACTGGAATGGAAGATGATTATCAAAATGAATTTAAGAACTTAATTCTTTATTTAGATGATATTTGTCTACCTGCAAATAGAATAACTATTGAAGATTTAATGGATCTTTCAAATGATCAAATTAAAGAAAAGCTTACAGCAATAGCTTTAGAAATATATAAAGGCAAAGAAGCAGAATTTGGAGAAGAAAAACTTAGAGAAATAGAAAGAGTAGTTCTTCTTAAGAATGTTGATATTAAGTGGATGGACCATATAGATAATATGGATCACTTAAAACAAGGTATTGGACTTAGAGCATTTAAGCAACAAGATCCAGTTCAAGCATACCAAATGGAAGGTAGTGCTATGTTCGACGAAATGATAGAGTCAATTAAGATAGATACTGTAAAATATCTATTCCACGTTCAAATGGAAAAAGCACCAGAAGAGAGAGAAAGAGTAGTTAAAGAGACAACAGCAACTCATGCAAATCATGGCGGAGAGGAATCTTCTTCAAAGAAGCAACAAGCTAAGAAAGAAGTAACTACTGGTAGAAATGAACCTTGTCCATGCGGTAGCGGAAAGAAATATAAAAACTGCTGTGGAAGAGAAGTATAGAAATTAAAATGGGCATCGTTATCTTTAAGATAACGATGCTTTATTAAAATTAAGATAGAGGTGATTATATGAAAATAGAACTTGAAAAAGCATTAGCTAAAATGCCAAGTTTAAAATCAAATTTAGAGGAAATGAGGGCTTCACTTTGACAAAGAAGCCTTAGAGAAACAAATAATAGAACTTGACTTAAGAATGCAAGAGCCAGGATTTTGGGATGATATAAAAAAAGCTGAAGAAGTAACTAAAGAGAGTAAGTTCTTAAAATCTAAACTAGAAAGATTTGAAACTTTAGAGACAAAGGTTGAGGACATAGAAGTTCTAAATGAAATTATGGAAGAAAATGATGAGGAATCAATAGATGAGATAATTTCAGGAGTTAAGTTCCTAGAAAAAGAAGTTGAAGATTATAAGATAGAGATGCTTTTATCAGGTGAGTATGATAAAAATAATGTAATATTCACATTACATGTTGGTGTTGGTGGAACTGACGCAAATGATTGGACAGAAATGCTTTTAAGAATGTACACAAGATGGTGCGAAAGAAAAGGATTTTCTGTGGAAACTTTGGATTTAATTCAAGGTGAAGAAGCTGGTGTTAAGAGTGTAACTTTAAGTATAAAGGGCGAATTTGCATATGGATATCTAAAAGCAGAAAAAGGTATACATAGATTAGTTAGAATATCTCCATATAATGCAAATGGAAAAAGACAAACATCATTTGCATCTGTTGAAGTTCTTCCGGAGCTTACAAAAGATCAAGATATAGATATTAAATCTGATGATTTAAAGGTTGATACTTATAGAGCAAGTGGGGCTGGTGGTCAGCATGTTAATAAAACAGAATCAGCAGTTAGAATAACACATATTCCAACTGGGATAGTTGTGCAGTGTCAAAATGAGAGAAGTCAAATATCAAATAGAGAAACTGCAATGAATATGCTAAAATCTAAGCTTATAGAACTTAAGGATAGAGCTCATAAAGAAAAAATAGAAGATTTAACAGGTGAGCTTAAAGATATGGGATGGGGAAGTCAAATAAGATCTTATGTATTCCATCCATATAATATGGTCAAGGATCATAGAACCGGTGAAGAAACTTCAAATGTTCAAGCTGTTATGGATGGAGAAATAGATTCATTTATAAATGCGTATCTTACAAGTGATTTAAATATATAGTATTAACTATTATGATTTAGATAGTATAGTTATTATAAAAGGATATAAGAATTGTTTAAAAGGTATAGATATTTTATCTATATCTTTTTATTTTAGTTAATAAATAAATATCGAATGACAATAAAAATATATTGAATATAATTGAGAAAAACTGTAATATATATAATATAAAGTAAATTAAGAGGAGAGAAAATATGAGATATTTAAAGTTAACTACTATAATAATTAACTTAGCCATATTAGCTTTAGGAGTTATGATAATTGGAGGAACTATTAATTTATTTAATGATTTTAATAAATTAAACAATGAAGTAATTTTATTTGCTTTTACTAGGTTTGTTATTTTAATAGGATTGTTTATAATATTAATTAAGATAAAGGTACTAGTTAAAAATATTAATGATAAGATTATATTTGCAGATAAGAATATAAAGATTTTAATTACTATATCTAATATTTTATTTATAATGGCTATATCAACATATTTCATAAGAAATGATAATACATCACTTCAAATATTAGCGTTTGGTGGATTTGCTATTAAGTTTGAAACTTTATTATTAGCATCAATTGGATTAATTGCTAGAATAATTGGAGATGTATTTAATGAATCCATAAAGATAAAATATAAATCCGAGGAACTAGAAGAAGAGAGCAAATATACAGTATAGGTGAATGTATGATAATAACAAATTTAGATGTAATGATGGCAAAGAGGAAAATAAGCTTAACAGAACTTGCAGAGAGAGTGGGTGTTACCCAAGCAAACCTTTCTATTCTTAAGAATGGAAAAGCCAAAGCTATAAGATTCTCTACCTTAGAGGCTATATGCAAAGTATTAGAATGTCAACCTGGAGATATTTTAGAATTTAGAGATGATGAATAACTATAAATAATAAAAGACTTAGAATTATAATATTATAATTCTAAGTCTTTTATTATTTATATGAAGCTTTCATATATTCCTAGAATTATAAGTAATATACTAGATGCAGCAGGCGCATATTTTCCAAGTAATTTTCCAAGGAAACTATGTCCTAGCCATGATCCAGCAAAAATACTTATTGAGGTTATAATAAAAGTAAATATTGTAGAATAAAAGATACTTATTCCTGTTATACTTGCGGAAATTCCTACTCCTAAATTGTTTACTGTAAGAGCAAATGCAAGAGGAATTGTTTCTTTTAATTCTATAACTCTAGAACCGTTAGAATCTGCCTTTAAGAAATTGTTAGATTCTTTATTGCGTATAGATTCAATTAAGAACCAAATGCCTATTAAAACTAATGCTATTCCTCCAATAAAGTTAGATATACTATTAGGTATTATATTAGTTAGTAACTTACCAAATAGCATAGATAGGAAGGTTCCAAGTGTAGTTATTAAAGCAATTAATAGATTACTTGAAATAGGTAACTTTATTTTATGCATACCATAGGAAATAGATACTGCAAATGTATCTAAATTAGATGATATGGATAGGATGAAGGCTGATAAAAATTGCTGCATATAAATTTCTCCATTTTATTGTTATATTATTAGTATATTATATTGCAATAATATGGACATAAAAGTAGCAATAAAATGAATATTAAGTGAAAATATAAAAGTAAGTCTATTTATAAAATATAAAAATTTCGGATTTATTAAATTTAGATTAGAAAAAGGGCTTTAAAGCCCTTTTACTTTCCAAAATTATTTAAATTTAAATGGTTTAATATATCTAGATGAAATATATTATTAGCTATTAAATATATATTATATAATATGTAAAGCGAAATTATAAATTTTAAAAATCTATTGAAATTCTTTTCTCCATTAGAGTTAGTTTTAATAAAAAATACATTAAAATTAACTTTGCAAGGGTACAGCAATTCGATTCCTTCTTTTGTAAGCAAATCTAAAATCAAATGGGAAGCATAACCTATAAAAAATCCATAACACATACTTATAATTATAATATTATCATTACTTATAATTATAAAAAGTTTAAAAATTATATATAAAATAAGCATAGCTAATAAACTATGTGTAAAACCTCTATGTCTACAGCGTTTTCCAAAAATCTTAGAGATAAAAGGATGCCTTTTACTAATAAAAGAACTTTTCATATCTATATCAGGGAATAATGATCCAATATGAGAAGTATAGAAAAAAATTACTATTGATAGCAATCCATAGCTAATACTATAGTGAATCAAATATTTTGTTATAAATATATTTAATGTAATTAGAGCAATTAAAAATCCTCCAGATGAGTGTGTTTGTTTTGTCATTTATTTTGCACCTTTTTTTAGATTATATTATTAAATATTAAATACATTATATATTAATATGTGCATTAATTAAATCTTATTTTGTTAACTCTTTTAAAATTTAATTATGATATAAATTTTTAGTTGTAAAAATATACTATTAAAATTTTAGCGAAAATATATTGACTGTCACTAATATATATAATAAAATCAGATTGCAAAAGAAATTGAAAATTATTATCAGTTAAATACATAAAATAATAAATTTAAGGAGAGCAATATGAGAAAATTAAAGTCTTTATTATTAATTACAACAATGATGTTAACTTTTGGAATATTTGTAGGATGTTCTAGTAATAATTCTGAGTCTAAAGACAAAAATGAAACTAGAACTGTAAGTTCAGTAAAGGGCGATGTAGAAATTCCTAAAGATCCTAAACGTATAGTAGATATATCAGGAAGTAGTGAGGAATTAATCATATTAGGACATACTCCTGTAGGTACAGCTAATGTAGATTCATATGATACTAAAAATGTACCATCATACATAAAAGATAAGCTTGGAAATGCGAAAGTAGTAGGTCATTCAATGATGGATACTATGGATATAGAAGCAATCTTAAGCACTAATCCAGATTTAATAATAATGAGTCAAAGACAAGAAAAAATATATGATCAATTAAAAGATATTGCACCAGTAGTAATGATGAAAGATTACGGAAATGACTGGAAAGATAAACTGATTGATGTATCCAAAATATTTGATGAAGAAGATGTAGCTAATAAGTGGCTTGCAAGCTATGATGAAAAAGCTAAAAAAGTAGGAGAGGAAATTAAGGCTAAGAATAAAAATCAAACTTATTTGCCACTTCTAGCAACTTCAGGACAATTTATGGTATTTAGTGATGGTGGAATAGGGTCAATAATGTTTGATGATATGGGACTTCCAAAGCCAGCTGATATGCCAAAACAAGATAATATAACACTACCAACTGTAACAATGGAAGGTTTAACTAAAATAGATGCTGATCATATTGTAGTTATTGCAACAGAGGCAGATAAAAAAGATTTATCAAAGAGTAAAGTGTGGAATAATACAAGAGCAGTGAAAGATGGAAATGTAACAATACTTAATTCTAGTCCATTCTTCAGTCAGTCATATAATCCTATTGGAAGAGAGATGTTATTAGAATCAATTAAAAGTGAGCTAATAAAATAGTATGTTATTTAATAGGTGTGAAGTAATTAATTATGTTTTCACACCTATTATTTTATTTGATTAGGAGGATTATTAAATGGGCAATTCAAATAAAAAGGCTAGAGTTTATATATTTATGTTGCTATCAATAATAGTACTAATACTTGGAATAGGATTGTCTATATCAATAGGGGCAAAAGATATAAGTATACAAACAATAATAAAAAGTCTATTTATAAGTTCAAATGACGTAAATATCAATATAATTAGAGAAGTTAGGATACCTAGAGCTATTGCAGCTGCATTAGTTGGAGGTTTCTTAGGCGTTTCTGGAGCTATAATGCAAGGGGTAACTAGGAATCCAATAGCAGATCCGTCAATAATGGGAATTACTCAAGGAGCTACATTTGCAATAGCAATTGCTCTTGTATTACAGAAAGTTATGCCTAATATAGTGATAGGTAGTTTTGGACTTATAATATTTGCATTTTTAGGAGCAAGTATAAGTGGAGTTTTAGTATATTTTATAAGTTCTAGAGTAAATAGAAAGATAGATCCAGTAAAGCTTGCACTTGCAGGAACAGCTCTTGGAACATTACTAATTTCTTTAGCAACGGGAATAGCTATGTACTTTAATTTATCTAAAGAATTAAGCTTTTGGATATCAGGAGGTTTAGTTAGTGCTAAGTGGGAAGGAGTTCAATTACTATTTATAGTTGGAATGATTGGAGTTATTGCAGCTATTGTAATGGCGCCTAAGATTACAATCCTAAGTTTAGGAGAAGAAGTTGCTATAGGTCTTGGTCAAAAGACTAATGTTGTTAGAGGAATAGCTATATTTATAGTTATAGTTTTATCTGGAGCTTCCGTATCAGTTGCAGGGAATATTGTATTTGTAGGTCTAATAGTTCCACAAATAGTAAAAGGAATAGTAGGGGCTGATTATAAATATATAATACCTGGTTCTTTATTCTTAGGAGGTATTTTATTAGTTTATAGTGATATATTAGCTAGAATGATAAATCCACCATACGAAACTCCAATTGGATCTCTTACAGCACTTATAGGAGTTCCTATCTTTATATATCTTGTTAGAAAGGGGAGTAAATAATTCATGAAGTCTTACAAAAAAAATAAAACCTTCTTTATAGCAATGATATTATTAGTATTAATAATTATAACTATCTTAGTTAGTTTAAATATTGGATCATTTAAAGTAGGTCCATTAGATGTAATTAAAACGTTAATAGGACAAGGAACTAAAAGTGATGAGATTGTAATAATGAACTTGAGACTTCCAAGAATAGTCATAGCAATATTAGTTGGAACAGCACTAGCAGTAGCAGGTACAATTCTTCAATGTGTAACTAAAAATGACCTAGCAGATTCAGGTATATTAGGTATAAACTCAGGGGCAGCATTATTTGTTGTAATGTACATATATTTTATGAATGGTAATGTATATGATGGAATAAGTGATCTAACTATATTTACTATGCCTATTGTTGCATTACTCGGAGCTATATTCGGAGCATTTTTAATTTATATTCTATCATGGAAAAAAGGAATAGAATCATCAAGATTACTTTTAATTGGGATAGGAATAAATATTGCATTTACATCTATGCTTACTATATTCCAATTAAAGTTTACAACACAAGAGTTTAATAGAGTAATGGCATGGACGTCAGGAAGTATATGGGGAACTAGTTGGAAGTATGTAATAGCTGTATTACCATTTATAGTAATTTTCACTTCAATAGTAATATATAAATCAAGATATTTAGATATATTAAACTTAGGTGATGAGATATCTACAGGTCTTGGTATAACAGTTGAAAGAGAAAGAAGAAAGCTTCTTATATACTCAGTAATCTTAGCTGGAGTTGCAACTTCGGTAGCTGGAAGTATTTCTTTCTTAGGATTAATTGCACCTCATATAGCAAGGAAATTAGTTGGACCTAGACATAAAAATTTAATTCCTATATCAGCGTTGTTTGGTGCTTTAATTATACTTATAGCAGATACAATATCTAGAAATTTACTAGCACCTATAGAAATACCAGTGGGAATAGTAATTTCAATAATAGGAGTACCATATTTCATTTATTTAATGCTAGTTGATTAGAGTTAAGATACTGAAAGGAGAATTCACACATATGAGCTTAATAACTACAAAAGATTTAAATATTTCATATGGAAATATAGATATAGTAAAAGATTTAAACTTAGCTATACCAAGAGGAAAGATAACAACAATTATAGGAGCAAACGGATGTGGAAAATCTACTATATTAAAAACATTAGCAAGAATACTAAAGCCTAAAAGTGGTGAAATATATATAGACGGTACTGAAATAAATAAGCAAAGCTCAAAAGAACTTGCTAAAAAGATGGCAGTATTACCTCAAAGTCCTAAAGCGCCAGATGGATTAACTGTAGAAGAACTTATAGCTTATGGAAGGTTTCCGCATCAAAAGGGATTTGGAAATTTGAATAAAGAAGATAATGATATAGTAAAATGGGCATTAGAGGCTACCGGTATATCAGAATTTAAAGATAGAACTATGGATGCGTTATCAGGTGGTCAAAGACAAAGAGCTTGGATAGCTATGGCTTTAGCTCAAGAAACAGATATATTATTGTTAGATGAACCAACAACATATTTAGATTTAGCCCATCAGTTAGAAGTACTGAAATTATTAGAAAAGTTAAACAAAGAACAAGGTAGCACAATTGTTATGGTAATACATGAACTTAATAATGCTGCAAGGTTTGCAGATCATATGATAGGTGTTAAAAAGGGAAGAGTTGTGTGTGAAGGATCACCTAAAGAAGTTATGACAAACGAAAATCTTAGAGAAATATTTAATATAGATGCACAAATAATAGAAGAACCAAAGAGTGGTAAGCCTGTTTGTGTAACTTATGATACTATTAAAAATTAGGTCTTACGTATACAGAAATATAAGAGACATAGTTATTAATCAATTTAAATTAGTTGATTAATAACTATGTCTCTATTTTATATACCTATTTTACTACTGAATCATATAGTGTTAATTAATAACTATATATCTATATTTTATTTAAATAAATTAAAAAAATATATTAATTATTGACACATTTTCATTAGGAAGTTATTATTATAATAATAAAACCTAGTAAATCTATATGAATAATATAAAAAGGGGGATTAATTATGAATAGTACATTTTTTTCAGATTTTCTTATGATTACAGATTTTAAAACAATTTTATTTATTTTATTTTTAATAGGGGTATTTTTTATTATTAAAAAGCTTGAAAAGAATAAGTCTAGTTTTTCAAAACGTATGATAGTAGCGACAATACTAGGGCTTGTTCTTGGAGGAATTATACAGGGTGTTGCTGGTTTCCCAGATAGTCCAGATAAGATATCTTGGGTAAATGAAACAGTGAAGTGGTACGGACTAATTGGCTATGGATTTATGGACTTATTAAAAATGCTAGTTATTCCATTAGTTTTCATATCAATAATAAAAGTTATTACTGATATGAAAAATGGAGAAAATTTAAGTAAGCTTACTGTTAGAACAATACTTGTATTACTTTTAACAACAGCAATTGCAGCAATAATTGGAATTATTGTAGGAAACTTATTTAAACTAGGGGTGGGGCTTGAAGTTATGAATTCAACTTCAGAGATGAAGGAGGTAACTTCAATAATTGATACAATAAGAGGTCTATTACCATCAAATCCAATTAAGGCCATGGCAGAAGGAAATGTAGTTGCAGTAGTAATTTTCGCAGCATTTATTGGTATTGCTATGAAGAGACTATCAAAGAAGCATCATGATAAGATAAAGCCAGTTGAGGATTTAGTTGAAGGATCATATAAGATAATTGTTAGTATTGCTATGACAGTAATAAAATTTATGCCATATGCAGTTATTCCACTATTAGCTAATACAATTGCAAGTAAAGGTCTTGCAGCAATACTTGGAGTTATTAATTTTATTGGGGCACTTTATGTAAGTATAATATTAATGTTTATAGTACATCTTATAATAGTTGCATTAAATGGACTTAATCCAATTAGATATGTGAAAAATGTTATGGAGCCATTAATACTTGCATTCACTTCACGTTCAAGTCTTGGAACGCTACCAGTTACAATAGAGACATTAACAGAAAAAGTTGGTCTTGAAAATGGAATATCAAGTTTTGTTGGTAGTATTGGAGCAAATGCAGGTATGAATGGATGTGCTGCTATATATCCAGCTTTAATGGCAGTTGCTATAGCTAATATGTCAGGAACACCTATGAATTTTTCATTTTATATAATGCTTCTTATAATAATCGTTATAAGTTCTGTTGGGATAGCAGGAATACCAGGAACAGCAACAGTTTCAGTATCAGTTGTTATTTCTGGTATGGGAATGGGAAGTTATTTTTCTTTAGCAGGTGGAATACTTGCTATAGATCCAATCCTTGATATGGGACGTACAATGCTTAATGTAAATGGGACTATGGTTACAGCCATCACTGTAGGAAATAGTTTCAAAGCTATTGACAAAAATATTTTTTATGGAGAGAATAGTAACCATGGAAATAATCAAAGCAAATAGCTTTTAAGGAATGGTGATTATATGAAAATTTCAACAAAAGGAAGATATGGATTAAAAGCATTGATAGATATATATATGTACTCTTCTTGTGAAACAGTAACTTTAAAGGCTGTTTCAAAAAGGCAGGATATATCAGAAAAATATTTAGAACAAATATTTTCTTCTTTAAGAAAAGACGGAATAATAGAAGGAAAGAAAGGTCCACAAGGCGGATATTTTTTAACAAGAGATGCTAGAACTATTACTGTTGGTGAAATTTTAAGAAGTCTAGAAGGAAAGTTAGTTTTAATTGATAATGAGAAAGAGAATAATCAACTTTCGGAATATCTTTATGAAAATCTTTGGGATGTTATAAACAAAAAAATTAATGAGTACTTTGACTCAATTACATTAGAAGAATTAGCTAATAATTATAAATATAGTATAGAAGATATAGCATATTATATTTAATTTTAGCAAACTATAAAATATTAGATAATAATTTATAGAAAAGGGCTGTATTATATCTGGCTTACTAAGCTAGTTATAACACAGCCTTTTTAAATTATATTATAATCTATTTCGCTCTTTTATGTTTATCTATTCTTTTTAGAATTGGATAACCAATAAACATTAAAAAGATAATGAATGAAACAGCATGAACTATATCATTAAATAATATTTTTAAAATTGGATTATAATTATTATCAATAATATATTTATTACATAGCTTATAAGCTGATGTTATTGCATCTTCAGAGATAAATTCTATCTTATCATCTGGAGTATGAATTCTACTTACATCACTATGAGAAATAGTAAGAGAATCAAATCCGTTATTAATAAAGCTAGCATGATCACTGGCATCTTCATATTTAGTGTTATATTCTAGGCCTAATTCTTTACATATACTTTCAAGGTCATTAAAAAGATCAGATTTAACCTCAAGAGATTTTTCGCCTCTCATAAATGTTACAGGATAGTCTGGGGCACCAATCATATCAAAATTTATAACCTTAGCATCTTTTAGAGTATCCTTATATTTTGATGCAAATTTATTAGAGCCTATAAGTCCAAACTCTTCTCCATTTAATCCAATAAAAATAATATCTCTATTGGGTTTTGGTAGAGTGGATAGATAACGAGCAAGCTCTAATAAAAATGATGCACCAGATGCATTATCAAGAGCACCTGCATATATATTATCTAAGCAATCGGCACCCATATGATCAAAATGAGCTGTAAGGATAAGTGGAGGAATATTACTATCCTTTCCTTCAATTTTACCAGCTACATTATAAACTTCTGTTGTCTTTAAAGTATAAGGAAGAGATATCGATATTTCAGAATTATTTTTTATAGCAGTTACTATTTCATTATATGTATCCTTTGTAATAGCTATGGCAAAAGATACTGGTGATTCATGTACAAAAGAACTTCTAAATTTAAAATTATCTTCCTTACTTACATAAAGTAAGAATAAATCTCCACCCTTTTTAAAAGATATAGAAGAGGGAAATATGTTTAAATTATCTTCAGAGGATAGTGTTACATCTGAAACTTTAAAATTAAGCATGTCCTCTTTAAAATCAGTACCATACTTAAACTTTTTCACAGTACTATCATCTTTCTTTATTTCAAGTGTTGGAACTTCATCATTTTTAAATGGAGCTACAACTTGAAAGCCTTGAGTATAGTCTTTATCTATAGGTTTAAGGTCTAATTCCTTAAATTCTTCAGCTATATAATTTGCAACCTGTTCATTTTCATTAGTTCCACATAGTCTACCGTTAAATTGTTCAGAAGATAAAAAGGCTATATCATTTTTAACATCAGTGGAACTAAAGTGATGAACAGTGCATCTAAGAACTAAGAAAAAAATAAATATTATTGCAGAAATAATAGTGCAAACTTTATATATTTTAGATTTCATTAACTTCTCCCATCAATAATTGTTATACTTAAGTTTATTATATGTTTATAATTATTATGATTAAAAGAAGTTGTGTTTAAGCTAAGCTTTTTTATAAAGCATATCTACAATAGCATATGATAGAGTAAATAAAAGACATATATACACGCTTAAATTAAGCTTTGAATTAATTATTACATAGATTCCACCAAATATAGCGCTAATTAGTATTATATAATTTATAAACTTATAGATGCCTGATTTTTTCCCGTTTATTACTGTAACTGATGAAATAATAATCAAAATTAATGTTAAGAATGAAAATGAATCTTTTAGCACTTTAGAAAATTGTATTATTTTAAAGTGATTAAATGTTAGTAATAAGATAAGTACTACTAGCAATAGAGAGATTAATTTTTCTATATATTTATTCATATCAAGACCACCTTTACTGGAAAATATTTACAATTTAAATTATACTAGAACTTAACATAATTACAATATGTAATAAAGAATTAATAAGCAAAATAACCCAAAAAAGTTTATCACGTTAGTGAAGAAGGGTATAATAAAGATATAACTAATTTTGGAGGTTTTAGGATGAATATCAATGAGAGATTAGCCAAAGAGCTTGGACTTAAATTAAGTGCAATTAATAATGTTGTTGAATTATTGGATGGAGGAAATACTGTTCCTTTCATTGCAAGATATAGAAAAGAAATGACAGGTGGACTTTCTGATGAAGTTTTAAGAAACTTAGAAGAAAGGTTAACATATTTAAGAAATTTAGAAGATAGAAAAGAAGCAGTAACTAAAATTATAGAAGAGCAAGGAAACCTTACAGAAGAGATAAGTATCGCTCTTCAAAAAGCTGAGACATTAACAGAAGTTGAAGATATATATAGACCTTTTAAACCTAAAAAGAGAACAAGGGCTACTATTGCATTAGAAAAAGGATTAAAGCCACTTGGAGAACTTATATTAAGTGGAACTTTTAAAGGTAACATAAATGAAGAGGCTAAGAAGTTTATAGATAAGGAAAAGGGAGTAGGAAGCGGAGAAGATGCAATTAAATGTGCATTAGATATAATTGCAGAAACTGTTTCAGATGAAGCGAAATATAGAAAGTGGATAAGAAACTTTGTGTTCAATGAAGGATTAATTGAAACGAAAGGTGATAGCACAGAACCAACTCCTTTTGAAATGTATTATGATTACAGTGAAGAAGTTAAAAAGATACCTCCACATAGAATACTTGCTATAAATAGAGGAGAAAAAGAAAAGGTTCTATCAGTTAAAGTAGTCTCAAATGAAGATAAAATAATAAATTATCTAGAAAATAATTTATTAAAGGGAAATAAAGAAACTGATGAATTACTAAAAGAAGCTATAAAAGATTCTTTAAAAAGACTTATATATCCTTCAATTGAAAGAGAAATTAGAAGTGAACTTACTGATAAGGGGGAAGAAGGAGCTATAAATATATTTAAGGAAAATCTTAAAGCTCTATTACTTCAAGCGCCTATAAAAGGTAAAGTTGTTATGGGATTTGACCCTGGATTTAGAACAGGATGTAAGGTTGCTATATTAGATAGTACAGGTAAATTCTTAGAAAATACTGCTGTATATCCAACAGCACCTAAAAATGATGTTCAAGGAACTAAAAATAAATTAAAAGAACTTATAAATAAATATGATGTTGACGTTATATCTTTAGGAAATGGAACAGCTTCAAGAGAGTCAGAAGAAGTTATTGGAGAAATGATTAAAGAGATAAAGGAAGAAAATGGAAAAGAAATAGCGTATGTAATTGTATCAGAAGCAGGAGCTTCAGTATATTCAGCATCAAAGCTTGCTACAAAGGAATATCCGGATCTAGACGTTACTGTAAGAGGTGCTATATCAATAGGTAGAAGATTACAAGATCCATTAGCAGAACTTGTTAAGATAGATCCGAAAGCTATTGGCGTTGGTCAATATCAGCATGATGTAACTCAAAAGAGATTAGAGGAATCCTTAAATGGAGTTGTAGAAGACTCAGTTAATAAAGTTGGAGTTGACTTAAATACAGCTACACCTAGCCTTTTAACACATATATCTGGTATAAATGCAAGTATTGCTGATAATATAGTAGCCTATAGAGAAGAAAATGGTGAATTTAAAACAAGAAAAGAACTTTTAAAAGTTAAGAGATTAGGTCAAAAAGCTTTTGAACAATGTGCAGGTTTCTTGAGGGTTATGGAAAGTAAGAATCCATTAGACAATACTTCAGTCCATCCAGAATCATATGACGCAGCTAAGAAGCTTATAGAGATCCTAGGATATACTATGGATGACTTAAAAAATAAAAACTTGATAGATATAGAAGATAGAGTTAAGTTAAGGGGATTAAGTAATCTTTCTAAAGAATTAGAAGTTGGAGAGCTTACTTTAAAAGATATAATAAAAGAATTACAAAAGCCAGGTAGAGATCCAAGAGAAGATATGCCAAAGCCTATACTAAAAACAGGTGTTATAGATTTAAAGGATCTAAAATCAGGAATGACACTTATGGGAACTGTTAGAAACGTTTCAGATTTTGGTGCATTTGTTGATATTGGAGTACACCAAGATGGATTAGTTCATAAGAGTCAAATGGCAAATAGATTTGTAAAGCATCCTCTTGATATAGTTAAAGTTGGTGATGTTATAAAGGTTAGAATATTAGAAGTAGATGAAAAGAGAAAAAGAATATCTCTTTCTATGAAGGAAGTAGATTAATTAAACATATTAATAAATTTATAAACTAATATTTTGCAGAAGGTATCTATACAATTGTATAGATGCCTTTTACTTTTATGAAAAAGGCTTACTTGTTAAATGGTAAAAAATGGTGATATAATATTTATTAATTATAAAAATATAGAAGGGGATGATTAAAATGAAGTATTTAGCAATTATTATTCTATTATTAATTATTACATTTGTATCTATGTTTGTTTTTAGCTTTGGGCTTAATAAAGGGAATGGGTTAAAATCCAATTTAAAAGTTACTGGTATGATGATGATAGTTACTTTGCCTATAATTTCTTTAGTTGGAGGAACTTTATTTTTAGCTTTTAAATTAGTTGAGACGGTATTACCAGTACAGATTGAAACCTTCGATATATTTACTATTTCAATTATTGGTGTATTCATCATATTTATTTGTGATTTAATAAGTAAAAAAATAATAGGTGGAGTAATGCCAATTATTCTCGCTAAAAAATATGAAGGTAAAGAGCTTAAAGAAAAAGAAATGATGGATATAATAAATGGATTACAAAAAAAAGTTAACTTACTTACACTTGGAATTATGTTTTTATCTAGTTTAATATTATATATGGGGCTTATGACACTTATATCAGTTGAGTTTACTGGTTTCTTTTTAATTATCATATCATTATTAACTTTAGTAAGTTATAGAATTTTCTTTAGAGGTAAGGGGATTGTGGAAAATCAATAAAAAGATTGTTAAAAAAAGATGTGCTATTTTTAGCACATCTTTTTTACTTTTAGTAATAATTAATTTGCATTAAAAATAAGTATAGTAATGTAAAAGGAAATCTGATATGAATTCCATTGATTATTGGAAGAAAATTACAAATAAATATTGACAATAAAATGGAAAACATTTACACTGGAATTAAGTGGTAATTACCACCGGTGATAACAAAAAATGTAATAAATTTTAAAAAATTATAGATAGTAGGAGGAGTATTATGCCAAATATATTATTGACAAGGGTAGATAACCGTTTAATTCATGGACAAGTTGGAGTAACTTGGGTAAATCATTTAGGTGCTAATTTAATATTAGTTGCAAATGATGAGGTATCAAAGGATCCGGTACAACAAAATTTAATGCAGATGGTATTACCAGATGTTATTGAAACAAGGTTCTTTAGTATTGATAAAACAATAAAGATAATCAATAAAGCAGCAGACAGACAAAAAATATTTTTAGTTTGTAGAACACCACAAGATGCTTTAAGACTAATTGAAGGTGGAGTTCCAATAGATAAATTAAATATTGGTAATATGCATTTTAGTGAAGGAAAAGAACAAATATCATCAACAGTTTCACTAGATGAAGATGATAAAAAAACTATAAGGAAAATAATAGACAAAGGAATAAAGGTTGAGGTTAGAAGAGTTCCTGACGAAAGAGTAGATGTTGACATAGAGAAGTTTGTTTAATTTGTTTTCATTTTATATTAATTCATATATTTAATAAAAATTTATTAAAAGGGGAGGACGAACTAAATGGTAGTAGAAGCGTTATTGATTGCTATTTGGGCTGGTATTGCTGGTATTGATATGTATAATGGATTAACACATATACACAGACCGATAGTAACAGGACCCATCGTAGGACTTATACTTGGTGATATGACAACTGGACTTATGGTAGGAGCTGCTTTAGAAGTTGTATTTATGGGGATGGTACCACTTGCTGGTGCTCAACCACCAAATGTTGTTATAGGAGGAATAATTGGTACAAGTGTAGCCATTTTAGGTAAACTTGATCCACAAGCTGCAATTGGAATAGCAGTACCATTTGCAGTAGCAGCACAAGCTGGAATAACTTTATTATTCACAGCATTCTCGCCAGTAATGCATACGGCGGATAAATATGCCGAAGATGCCAATACCAATGGAATTAGTAAAATTAATTACGCAGGTATGGCAGTATTATTTGTATCATATTTCATATGTGCATTCTTACCAATATACTTTGGTTCAGACAAAGCAGCTGATATAGTTGCTATGATTCCAGAAACTGTTATAGGCGGATTGACAGTAGCTGGTGGAATTATGCCTGCTATTGGATTTGCTATGTTACTTAAAATAATGCTTAAGAAAGAATATGTAGCTTTCTTAATAGTTGGATTTTTAGCAGTAACTTACTTCAATATTCCAATATTAGCGCTTGCTTTAATTGGATTATGTATAGCACTTTATGATTATTATGCAAGTAGTAATCATAAAGAAGTAGTTGTAGCAAAGGAGGAATATGAAGATGGCATCTAAAGTAGAGTATAAAAATGCAAATACAACTGTTGAATCAGATTTAGGATATAAAAATGCTAGCAGTGATAAGGTAATAACTAAAAAAGACTTAAATAAAATGGTTTGGAAGTCATTATTCCTTCAAGCATCATTTAACTACGAAAGAATGCAGGCATGTGGATGGTTATATGGTCTATTACCAGGACTTAAAAAGATACACACAAACAAAAAAGACCTTTCAGATTCTATGAAAGACCACTTAGAATTCTTTAATACTCATCCATTCTTAGTTACATTTATTATGGGATTAATAATAGCAATGGAAGAGAGCAAAGAGGATAGAAATACAATAAGAGCTATAAAGGTTGCAACTATGGGACCTTTAGGTGGAATAGGTGACGCATTATGCTGGTTAACAGCCCTTCCTATATGTGTTGGTATAGGAGCATCTATTGCAAGTGAAGGAAACATTGCAGGACCAATAGTATTCTTACTATCATTTAATGCTATACATTTCTTCTTAAGATTCTTCTTAATGAATTATGGTTATAATACAGGTGTTAAAGCTATAGTTAATTTAAGAGAACAAACTAAGAAGATATCACATGCTGCTTCAATAGTTGGATTAACAGTTGTTGGTGGACTTATAGCTTCAATGGTTAGTTTAAAGACTACTTGGGTTATAACAGCAGGTCAAGCTGAGGTAAAACTTCAAGAAGGTGTTTTAGATGCAGTAATGCCAAATCTATTACCTTTATTATATACTTTCGTAATGTATAAGTTACTTAAGAAAGGACATTCTCCAATAGCACTAATATTTGTAACAGTTATAATTGGTATAGCTGGAAGATGGATTGGAATATTATAAAATAAAAGATTTAAATGTTTAGTTAAGAAAAAAGCTTAAGCAATGATTTGCTTAAGCTTTTTTCAATAAACATGTGAAAAAAATACAACTGGTAATAACAAGTTTTCGATATATATAAAATTTTTGTTGCATAATGTGGCATATAATGATTATAATGAAATAGAAGAAGTATTTAGATAGTATTTTTTCAATATATTTTATATTTAATTTAATAAAATAATAGGATGGTAATGACAAGTGAAGGTTATAGATAAAAATTCTAGAATCCCGTTGTACTTACAGCTTATGGATATATTGATAGAAAAGATCAATAAAAGCTTAGGAGAAAATGAGCAATTACTTTCAGAAAGAGAGATTTGTGAAATTTATGATGTAAGTAGAACAACAGTAAGACAAGCCTTAGATGAACTTGAGAGAGATGGATATATATATAAGGTACATGGTAAAGGAACATTTGTTGCACCAAAGAGGGTAAATCAAGATTTAGTTTCATTTTATTCTTTTACAGAAGAAATGAAAAAGATTGGTAAGGAACCTTCATCACAAATAGTTGGTTTTGAGATTATACAATCAGGTGAGAAACTAGCAAGCAAATTTAGGATGAAGGAAGAGGATTTAGTCTACAAGATTATAAGAATTAGAAAAGCAGATAATGTCCCAATGATGTATGAAATAACATATTTACCATTTGAAAGATTTGAAGGATTATCAAAGGATCAATTAGAAGGAAGAGCTATGTATGATGTTTTAACTGAAGAATATAATACAAAGCTAACTTTTGCTGAGGAATACTTTGAACCAATTCTTACAAATAAACTTGAAAGTATATATTTAGAAATCCATGAAGGAGCGCCAAGCTTAAAGATAGAAAGATATACTTACGAAAACAGTAAGCTTATAGAGTATACTGTTGGAATAGCTAGAGGTGACAAATTTAAATATAGAGTTCAGCTGAAAAATAATTAAGTAAAGATAATAAAATTTAAAATAAAAAATTTTTAAAACAACTGGTAATGACAACATTAACAGTTATGGGAGGGTAAAAAAATGATTTTTGGATTTACAGAAGAAAGATTAAAAGAATTAGGAGCAGAGTTTACTGGAACTGAAATTAGACAACAACCAAAATTATGGAGAGAGACATATAGAATAATAAATGATAATAAAAATAAAATAGAAGAATTTCTAAATAAGAATATAACTAGTAATACTAGAATAATATTAACTGGTGCTGGTACTTCAGATTATGTTGGAGATTCAGTTTATCTTCATCTTGCAAAGACATTAAAGTTAAGAGTTGAAGCTATAGCTACAACTGATTTAGTATCAAATCCACAAGAATTTTTAGAAGAAGATACTAAAACAATATTAGTATCATATGCAAGATCAGGTAATAGTCCAGAAAGTGTTGGAGCTTATGATATATTCCAAGAAAACGTAAAAGATATAGCACAGCTGGTAATTACGTGTAATGAAAATGGAGAACTTGCAAGGAAATCAATGAAGAATGACAATGCTCTTTGTCTACTTATGCCAAAGGAGTCTAATGATAAGAGTTTTGCTATGACAAGTTCCTTTAGTTGTATGTTACTTGCAACACTTCTAGCATTTGATATTAAGAATTTAGAAGAGAACAAAAAATATGTAGATAGAGTATCAGATCAAGCAGATTTAATCTTAGACAATAAGTGGAGTGAAGTAAAAGATTTAGTAGATTTAAATTGTGAGAGAGTTGTTTATTTAGGCTCAGGTGCATTAAAAGGGTTATGCCAAGAGATGGCTCTTAAGAATCTAGAATTAACTAGTGGAAAAACAGTAACCGTTTGTGAGTCAGTTCTTGGTTTTAGACATGGTCCAAAATCAATAATAAATGATAATACATTAGTTATATTTATGAATTCAACTAATGAGTATACAAGCCTATATGATATGGATTTAATTAGAGAAATACATGGTGACGTAGGTAAGCATAAATTAGCTGTTATTAGCTACAAGAAGAATGATGAATTAAATTCACTTTGTGATAAATATTTAGAAATAGATGGACAAGAAGTTCCAGAAGTTTATACAGTATTTAACTATATGTTGTTTGGACAAATATTTGGATTATTTAGCTCATTACATCTTGGAATTTCACCAGATAATCCAAGGCCAGATGGAACTGTTAATAGAGTAGTTAAAGGTGTAATAATACACCCATATAATAAATAGTTAGTTATGAGAGGAGACTTCTTATGGTTGGAATAATAGTAACAGGACATGGCAATTTTGCATCAGGAATATTAAGCTCACTTAGGCTTATAGCGGGAGAACAAGAAAAGTTATTAGGGGTAGATTTTACAGATGATGATAGTACTGAAAGTTTAGAAGTTAAGCTTCAAGAAGCTATACAAGGTCTTGAGTGTGATGAAGTTCTTGTACTTTCAGATTTAGCTGGAGGGTCACCATTTAAAGTATCAGTTATGCTTAGTCAAAAGTTATCTAATAAGAATATAAGAGTTATTTCAGGAACTAATTTAGGGATGATACTTGAAACTTCTCTTTGTAGAGATGGAATGGGTGTAGATGATTTAGTAGATTTTGCAATGAATTCAGGCATAAGTTCAATAAAAGCTTTTGAACTTAAAAGTGTAGAAGAAGATGAAGATATAGAAGAATTAGATGGAATTTAAAAAATAATTACAGGAAGAGGGCAACTAAAATGGGAAATATTTTATCAACTAGAGAAATGTTAAAGAAAGCACAAAGAGAAGGATATGCAGTACCTGCATTTAATATTCATAATTTAGAAACGCTACAAGTTGTTATTGAGACAGCGGTAGAACTTAGATCACCAGTTATATTAGCTGGTACACCATCAACAATTTCATATGCTGGCGGAGAATATATTGTAAGCATGGCTGAAGTTGCTGCAAAGAAGTATGATATACCAATTGCTATACATTTAGATCATTTTGAAGATGTGGATGCAATAAAGCATTATGTTGATATTGGATTTAAGTCAACGATGATTGATGCCTCTCATGAGACATATGAAAATAATATAAAGATAGTAAAAGAAGTAGTGGATTATGCACATAAGTTTGATGCTACAGTTGAAGCAGAACTTGGTAGGTTAGGTGGACAAGAAGATGATCTTGTTGTAGATGAAAAGGATGCTATGTATACAAATCCAGATCAAGCAAAGGATTTTGTAGAGAAAACAGGTATAGATTCATTAGCAGTTGCTATTGGAACAGCTCATGGATTATACAAAGGTACAGCTAAACTTGATTTTGAAAGATTAAAGGAAATTAGAGAAAAGGTAGATGTACCTTTAGTATTACATGGTGCATCAGATGTTCCAGATGAATTAGTAAAGAAAGCTATATCACTTGGTATATGCAAGGTTAATGTAGCAACTGACTTAAAGATACCTTTTTCAAATGCTGTAAAGAAATACTTTATAGATAACCCAGAAGCTAATGATCCAAGAAAGTATATGACACCTGGTAAAGAAGCTATGAAAGCTATAGTTGCACACAAAATAATGGTATGTGGAAGTAATAATAGAGCTTAATTAGATTATTAAATTAATCAAGGAGTAAGGCAATAGATGAATATGTCAAAGTAATAATATAGATTAATAAAAAGAGGTGAAAGAATGGGACATCCTATTTATGAAATAGTAAAAAGATATAAAAGTGGAGAAAATGTGGGAATATTTTCAGTATGTTGCTCAAATCAGTATGTTATTGAAGCAGCAATGAGTAGGTTAAAAGATACTAATATGCATCTACTAATTGAATCAACTGCAAATCAAGTAGATCAGTTTGGTGGATATACTGGTATGAAGCCTAAAGATTATGTTGATTATATTTATAAATTAGCAGAAGTTAATAATTTTCCAAAAAGTAGAATTATTTTAGGGGGAGATCATTTAGGACCACTTACATGGACTAAATTAGATCCTAAAGAAGCTATGGAAAATTCAAAGGAATTAGTTAGGGAGTATGTACTTGCAGGGTTTACTAAGATTCATTTAGATACAAGTATGCCTATAAAAGGTGACTTAGAATCTGGAAACTTTGGAGATGAGATAATATCAAAAAGAGCTGCAACACTTTGCAAAGTTTGTGAAGATGCTTATAAAGAATTACTTGAGATAAATAAAGATGCTATACACCCTGTTTATGTAATTGGAAGTGAAGTTCCAATACCGGGAGGGGCACAAGCTGAGGAAGAGGAAGAAGAGGGAATAGCAGTAACTAAGGTTTCAAACTTTAAGACTACAGTAGAAACTTTTAAAGAATCATTCAAGAATGAAGGTTTAGAGGAAGCGTGGAACTATGTAGTTGGAGTTGTCGTTCAACCAGGTGTTGAATTTAGTAGTGATCATGTATGGGGCTATAATAGGGATAATGCAAAAGAGCTTACAGAGGCTTTAAATGATTATGAAAATTTAGCATTTGAAGCTCATTCTACTGATTATCAAACTCCAAAGGCTTTAAAGGAAATGGTGGAAGACGGATATATAATTTTAAAAGTAGGACCAGCTTTAACTTTCGGATTTAGAGAAGGTGCATTTGCTTTAAATGCCATGGAAAATGAACTTTTAAAGTATAATCCAGATTTAGAACTATCAAGATTTATGGATGTATTAGAATTTAACATGATAAAAGATCCAAAGGATTGGGAGAAGCACTATTCAGGAAGTAGTGAGAAAATTAAGTTTGATAGGAGATATAGTTTATCAGATAGATGTAGATACTATATGCCAAGAGAAGATGTTAATTTTGCATTAGACAAAATGCTTGATAATTTAAGTAAAGTAGATATTCCAATAACGTTAGTAAGCCAATTTATGCATACTCAATATAAAAAGGTGAGAGATGGAGTTTTAGAGCTTTCAGCTAAAGAATTATTAAAAGATAGAATAGGCGAATATATAGATGACTATATATTTGCTACAAAATAAATTATGATATAAATAAAAGAACGGAAATGAAACTAAAAAAGGATTCATTTTCGTTCTTTTACTTTTAATTAATGATGACCGCAGTTATGGCCAGTACATGAGTTTGAAGGGCTAAATTCAAGTAATTTATTATCATTAAAAAGACTTATATTTTCTTTTAATGAAGTAGGATTTGCTTTAAATACCTTAACCCCCATAGAATTTAATTTGTTAATAGCACCAGCACCAATACCAAGTACAAGTACTACATCTATATCAGCACCACCTATAGCTTTTATTGGTTGACATTTACCATGCTCATGGTTTAAATCTCCGTTATTTATGGCAGTAACATCATTTGTTTTAGTATCTACTACTAAGAAAAATGGAGCAGATCCGAAGTGGTTATAAGGAACACTTTCTAAGCCATCATTTTCTTTTACAGGAATACAAATTTTCATTTTAATTTCCCCTTTCACAATTTGATTTATTACATCTTTTAGAGCAATTTTCTTTTCTCTCACATTTAAAGTCTAAGAAATTAAGATCATTTAATATAACAACCTCAGGGTCTTTAAGACTATCTGTAAAATTAATTAAATCATCCAAAATCTCATTATTAACTGAATAATGAATAAAATAACCTTTTTTATGACCTAATATAATACCAGAATCCTTCAAAACTTTAATATGCTGAGAAACAGCGGCTTCCGATATACCAAGATGTCTAGATATACCTTTAGCACATACATTTTTTCTAGCAAGTAAAAATAGAATTTTTAGTCTAGTTTCATCGCCAAGAGCTTTAAAAAGTTTAACTATATTATTCATAGGTACCTCTATTTTTTTTTAGTTAAGTAATTACTTAATTAAATTTTACTACTTAAAGAATATAATATCAAGATGAAAAGTAAAATTATAGTATAAATTTTATTGACAGTTTTATAACGAAAGTGATATTATTTAATTGTAAATTAAATTAAGATATCTTCAGGGCGGGGCGAGATTCCCCACCGGCGGTAAAGCCCGCGAGCTAAGTTTTTAGCATGATTCGGTTAGATTCCGAAGCCGACAGTATAGTCTGGATGAAAGAAGGTAAAATATTAGTATTTTAATGTAGAAGCTATATGCCCTGATATATTTATAAGTATATCAGGGATTTTTTATTTCTAAATTATAAATACTAATACTTACCCACCAAAGGAGATAATTTGGGGGAGGAATTATAAAATGACATCAAATTTAAACAAAATGGTTAAAATTTCATTATTAACGGGTATTGCATTTATACTTATGTTTATTGAGTTTCCGGTGATACCAATATTCCCATGGCTTAAAATGGATATAAGTGACGTACCAGCACTTATGGGAGCATTTGCCTTTGGACCACTTGCAGGAGTTTTAATAGAATTCTTAAAGGTTACTATGAATTTCTTATTAAGTGGTAGTTCAACAGGTGGAGTTGGAGAGGTTGCAAACTTTATAATTGGAGCATCATTTGTAGCACCAGCAGCATTTATCTATTGGAGAAATAAATCAAAGAAAAGTGCTGTATTAGGAATGATATTTGGGATAATCATAATGGAAGTTGTAGCAATTATAGCTAATGTATACTTCTTATTACCGGTATATGGTATGAATATGGCTCCAGCAGAACTTATGCAATATGTAACAGTAGGATTATTACCTTTCAATGGAATAAAGGGGATTGTAATATCTGTATTAACATATGCTATATACAAAAAGGTGTCAGTTAGTATATTTAAAGTTGAGCCAAATTTCGGAAGTAATAGTAAAGGTAAAATAGCATAATAGAGAATGATTTAATTATTAAAAATTATAGATATAAAAAATTAGAGGTATAGTTTAAACTATACCTCTAATTTTTTATATCTAAATATTACGTAGCCACATTATATTTGCATCTTCTTTATTGTCTTCATAAAAATTCTTCCTTATACCTTCACTTATAAAGCCAAAGTTTTTATAAAGATTTTTAGCAACGGTATTAGACTCTCTAACTTCTAATGTTATTGCATTACAATCTTCTTGTTTTAAAGAAGAAATTAATGACTCCATTAGTTTTTTGCCAATCCCTTTTCCTCTATATTCAGGATGAACAGCCACGTTTGTAATTTGTCCTTCAGAAGCTATAAGCCATGCCCCTGCAAATCCAACAACCTTATTATCCTCTTTGCATACAACATACCTTGCAAGTTTATTAGAGATTTCTTTTGTTATAGAATCTAAGCCCCAGCTTTCTTTAAGACTTAAAGAACTTACTTCATAAACACCATTTAAGTCTTCTAAGTCTAACTTTTTAAGAATTAGATTCGCCATTATTCATCTGTAATCTTTTCTCTAATTCTCTAACTGCTTGAGGCTGCTTTAGATATAAAGGAGATGAGTTATCATCATCTTTTATTCCTTTTTTTAGAAGGTTCAATCCTATTTCTCCAATTTGTGAAGCTCTAACTGTATTAAGGTGGATTGGAGCAAAATATGAATTCTTGATATTTTCAACTAAGTAATCCTTATGTTTATATACACCGTCACCTGTAAACATAACTTTTTCACCAAGTTCATTAAGTTTTTCTTTAAGCTCGGAAAGATCCATTGAAGTACAATCAACTATTGTCTCAAGCTTTCCATTATTGCTCTTATAAATTGCTGTATAAACATTTTCTCTTAATGCATCCATTATTGGGCATATAATTCCATCAAATGATGATATAGAAGCAGCTAGTCCTTCTAGTGTAGATACACTAACGTATGGTTTGCCACTACCAAAACTTAATCCTTTTATAGTAGCCATCCCAATACGAAGGCCAGTAAATGATCCAGGTCCCTTTGAAACAACAAAACCGTCCACGTCATCTATTGAGATACCTGAATCATCTAATAATTTTTCTATGATTCCCATAAGAAGAACAGAGTGCTCTCTTTTATTATTTAATGTATATTCTGCTAAAAGTAAATCATCTTTAAGAAGTGCAGCTGTAGCACATTTTGAAGATGAGTCAACACTTAAAATTAGCATAAAGTCAGCTCCTTTACATAACTATATTTTTCCCCATAAGGAGTTACTATTATCTTTCTATAGTTTTCTCCTTTAGTTAAATCTTTTTGTATGTATATATGTAGATAATCACTAGGTAAAATTTCTTCTATATAATTTGCCCATTCAATTATTGAAACGCCATCTCCAAATATATAATCATCAAAACCTATTACATAGATTTCATCAGGGTCACTAACTCTATAAACATCAAAATGATATAATTTAAGTCTTCCTGAATCATATTCATTAACAATAGTAAATGTTGGACTTGTAATATTATCAGTTATACCAAGACCTCTTGATATACCTTTTGTGATATGAGTTTTTCCAGTACCTAAATCACCAGTTAAACAAATAATATCACCAGAATTTAAAAGCTTGCCTAATGCTACTCCAAGGTTTGTAGTTTCTTCAATGCTATTAACTTCAAATTCCATTATATTAATTCCTCCTTTCGCTATATCTAGCTTATCTATATATTCTATCCAAAAATTTAAAAAAAGAAAAGTAAAAGTAGAGTAAATGTAATATAAAAGTAATTGCATTATAAAAATAAAAAGTGTAAAATGGAATAACACAAATATTTACAGAATATAAGTTAAATATAAGATATATATTAAAATGAGAAGGTATATAAAGAGGTGAAACCATGAAGAAATTAACAGCTGCAATGCTAATTATAACAGCAGCGTTTTTTTTAGGGCTTGGAGGAGTTTCAAAGACGCTTATGGCGGATACGTCAGAGGGTGATAAGGACAATAGAGATGTGTATTTAAATATAATGACGGTAAATAAACCGCAATATGAAACAGTTAAGAAGTTAGCTGGAGATAAACACAATGTAGAATATATGTTTAATAATTTTAATGATATGAAAAATTATAAATATGATGAGAATACTTTAAATAATATATCAAATATGGATTTATTCTTTTATTCAGGTGCAGGAAATGAAAGTGCATCACTTAATAATATGATAAGTGAGTTAGATAAGAGTAGTTTAGGTGTAGTAAACTTATCAAGAGGTATAAGGGAATTAAAATATAAGGTTGATGGAAAAGATACGCAAAATCCTTATTATTATTTAGGAATACCTGAATATAAAATAATGCTTTATAATACAAAGTCAGCGCTTCAAGAGAAAGATCCTGCAAATAGAGAATACTATGAAGAAAATTATAATAAGTTAGTTAAGAGTATAGATGATTTAAAAAGCACATTCGATAAAGATTCCAAGGAGTTAAAGAAAAATACATTTATATTACAAGATGCTAAGCTAGAGTATTTCTTTAAGGGACTTGGAATTGATTTTAAAGTTTTACCTGAAAAAGAAAATATAGAAGAGTATGCTAAGAAAAACAACTTAAATCTTAAAGATATAGTATTTGTGCAAGATACTGAATCAAAAGAAGATGTTAAAGATATTAAAGTGATTAAATTAGATACTTATAATGATAATAAGGACTTTCAAGAAATTATAGAGTATAACATAAAACAATTAGAAGGATTAATTGATAAAAAATAAATAAAATTATTGATTTTTTACAGTATATATATTATAATTGATATTGTCCTAAAGGGGTATGGCTCAATTGGTAGAGTAGTGGTCTCCAAAACCATTGGTTCTGGGTTCAAGTCCTAGTGCCCCTGCCAAAGATATTAAAAGCTAGAAACATTATTGTTTCTAGCTTTTTTGTTGTTAGTAATTAATTTAGGGATTAGATTTATATAAAATATTATATCTATATATTATATTTATTTTGAAGTTTTTAACATTATATTAAATAAATATATAAATGCAAATCAAAGAAGGAGATAAGATGTATAATATAGAAAATAATATTATACATTGAGAAGAGAGGATGTTTTAAATGACAAAGAAGAAGATACTAATACCAATAGATGGAAGCGATAGAAGCCTAATATCTTTAAATTATTTAAAGAATAATTTTAAACCTGAAGATGTTGAAGTAACACTTATGAATGTAAGAGAGATAGTTTTTATTAATGGAATGGCTGTTACAGAAGAAGTGAAAGATGCAGAAGTTATAGGAAAGAGAATATTAAGAGAAGCTAGTGAAGAAATAGAAGAATTTAATTGCAAGAGAGAATTCTCATTTGGTTATGCTGGAGATGAGATATTAAGATATGCAGAAGAAAATGATGTAGATATTATTCTTATGGCAAAGAACACTAAGAAAAAATTTACAACATTAGTTGGTTCAGTAACTGCACATGTAGTTAAGAGAGCAAAATGTATAATGATAATAATTCCTGAGTTATACTAAAAGTAAATCTTAAAAGGTGGTATTATAGAATGAATAAAATAAAATTTGGGGTTATAGGAACAGGAAAGATAGTTGATAATTTCTTAGATGCAGCGCTTACTCATGAGAAATTTGAGCTTGTAGCAGTTTACTCAAGAGATATTAAAAAGGCAGAAGAGTTTGGAAGTAAGTATGGTGCAACAAAATTTTTTGATAATTTAGATGAATTTGTAAGCTGCAGGGATATTGATGCGGTATATATAGCATCTCCTAATTCTTTGCATGCATCCCAAGCAATTTTATGTTTAGAGAACAAGAAACATGTATTGTGTGAGAAACCGATGGCTTCAAATAAAATAGAAGTTAACCAAATGATAGAAAAGGCACAGGAAAATGGAGTTCTTTTAATGGAAGCTATGAGGATAACTGTATTACCGAATTTCTTAAAGGTAAAGGAAAATTTACATAAGATAGGTAAGGTAAGAAGATACTTTGCATCATATTGTCAATACTCATCAAGATATGATAAGTACAAAGAAGGAATCGTTCTTAATGCATTTAAAAGGGAATTATCAAATGGAGCTCTTATGGATATAGGAGTATATTGTATTCATCCTATGATATCACTATTTGGAAAGCCAGATGGAGTTGTAAGTCAGGGCGTATTTTTAGAAAGTGGAGTAGATGGGCAGGGTTCTGCAATGTTTAGTTATGAAGGTGCAAGTGGAATGATAATGTACTCTAAAATAAGCGACTCAAAGTTGCCACTAGAAATACAAGGTGAAGAAGGAACTATTGTTATTGAGAATATACTATTTAATAGTGTAAAGATTATTTATAGAGATGGAAGAGAAGAGGTTATTTCTATAAAGCAAAGAGATAATGATATGTATTATGAACTTGATGAGTTTATAAATGTGATAGATAGTAATGAAACAGAGTCTATGAAGAATTCTTATAAGAATTCATTAATGGCAATTGAAGTAATGGATAAGATAAGAAGTCAAATAGGCTTAGAATATCCAGCTGATTTTAAATAATATATGTAAAGGAACTTATAGTAATATAAGTTCCTTTTAATTGTATGATATAATTATTAAAAATTAGTAGTTTAAAAAATAATATGAATCAATAAATTTGGAGATTAGTTATGTAAATAAGATATGTTTAATTTGCGGATCTTATAGTTCTAGCAATTAAATCTCCTTCACTTTTTAATTTATTAAATGTTTCAAGTTCTGGATTATCTAAATCCATTCCACCACAAAATTTTCCCATAATATATTTAACATTATTTATCGTTTTACAATACATACCTTCAGGGATTTCTAGCGAACCACGATGATTTACATTTACTGAATATAAAAGCCCTGGACGTCCATTTTTAGATTCATAAGAGAAACATATTCCTTGTGCACCATTACAATCATATTCATCTACACTATAATGACCATTCCAAGAGGCTGGTAATTCCATTTGCAATCCAAATTTTTTACTTACATAGTGTATGTTAGAATTTCTATTTAATTGAGCATTTTTATTTAATTGATTATTTTTATTTTTTGAACTACTATTTGTTGATGTGGTTTTCTCAATATTTTCTACGCTTTTTATAGCTTGTTTCTTTTCTTTTGATTTTTTTTCTTCTTCTTCTTTAATTCTTAATTCTTCTAAATTTTTATCTATAGTTTTAGAGTACATAGTTAATTTCTCTTTTTGTTCTTTCGTTACATTTTTAGAATCTATAGTATTAAGTGTATTTTTAGCATCTGAATATTTTTTAGCATTTATTAATTCATCTACTTTGTCTAGTGTGTTTTCTATCTTTTTAATAGTTGATTTTTTCTTTTCAATTTCACTTTTTAAATTATCGATATCATTTTTAATTTCATATTTAGAATAATTATCAGGTATTTTACTTATAAACTCTTCTGATGATTCAAGATTATTATTATCATACTGTTTTTTAGCATTTTCATAGTTAGTTATTATATTTATAAGATCATTTGCTTCTATATTTTCGGGATCCTCTTTTATAACTTCTTTAAAATCGCTCTTTGCTTCCTCATATTGTTTTTCGTTTAATAAGGTTATACCCGTATCTAGTTGTTTCTTTATTTCATCACTTTTACATCCAACTAAAGATGTAACCCCTATTGTACCTAAAATAATTAAAGTAGCTATCTTTTTCTTTTGCACTATTTTACTCCCCTTTGTTATTTAATTTTTTATCTTTAAGCGGTACTATTATATCATTTAAATTTCACTTATTAAATAATATGTAATTTTAATATATAGGATTAACTAGAAATAATAATAAGGTGGAGTTATTATGCAATGTGATATTCGCCTGTTTTATTTATAGATTAGAAGGATATAGAACCGTGTAATTAATTTGAGCGATTACACAATAAAGCAGGACTAACAAGAGAAACTATAAGGGTATTAAATTTAAACTTAGTATATTAACAAATTATAAAATACATATATTTTATAAAAGGAGCTTAATCTAAATATTTAGATTAAGCTCCTTTTGAATTTATTATGATAAAAATTTAAAGTAGATAAGCGTATATGACTTATTACTATATATTCAGTATTTATAAGTTCTTTTATTGAAGAATCATTTAAATTTTTTGATAGAGATAGGAGACTAGATTCTACTGTATTACAGTCTAGGGCAAGTTTTATTAAATTTTCTTTATTGCCTTTTCCATCTAATAAATCACAAAGCTCTGATAACATATTTGATGAAAGTTCTAGGTATCTATCTTTTAAATGATTAATATGAGTTGAATGTGTAAATGGCAAAAAGTATTTACTAAATAAAAGTGATATTAATGATCCTAAAATTATAAAAGAAAACCTTAAAGTAGAAAGGGTCTGTAAGCTATCACCAGTTAAGCTCATACTTAAAGCTAGCATACAAGTAAATATTACTTTTACATAATAGTCTGTTGCATAAAAATATACAAATAATATTAAGGATAGAAATAAAGTACTTGGTATATTAGTGTGCAAAATTCCAAAAATCAAAACAAATAAAGATATTCCAAGAATTGTTCCTTTAATTCTTTTCTTAGTTTTGACTATTGTTTCTGAAATGAAAGGTTGCAATAAAACGTATATAGTAATTATCATCCATTGACCATTATTTAAATTAAACTTATCTATAAAAAACATAGATAATGAAATAGCTACTGAAACTTTAAAAGAAAAATTAAATTTCAAAGAGTTAATATTAATGTGATGCTTATTAGAAAGTAATTTCTTTAAATCTAATTTAATTGTATTGATAGGATTATTTAATGCATTTATATTTAAACAAAGTAGTTCAATTAAATTAGTGCACTCGTTAATAATTTTAGATTCTTTATGTGAATCACTATATTTATATGAAAAATCAACATATCTATAATTAAAGTTTTTATTTTTTATAGATTCTATAACATTATGAATTATATAATCTAAATATTTTAAGTACTCTTTTTTTAATGAAACATCTTCTAGCATATTAATCGTATCAATAAGAGTATTTAATCTCTCTAAGATTATTGTAATATTAAAGTATGGCTTATTTAATGCATTAGAAAATATCCCATTTAAGTTTTTATCGTTTATAAGAAGCAGTAGATTTCTTAAGCTATCATGAATTAATATATTATCTTTTTTATGATACTTATTCTCTGAGATGTTTTTAATTTCTTCATTTATACAATATAAACCATCTAATATCATAGTTGTACAGGAATTCTTAAATTTATTTTTATTAAATAAAAATTGACTGACTATTATTATAAAAATTCCAAATAAAAGTGATAAAAATCTTTGAGGTAAAAGATTTAAAGGCACAGGAAGGCTTATCATATAAATATATATAAATACAAAGAAATAAGAGACCATATTTTTAGAAGTATTTGTATATATATAAAACACTATAAATATAGTAAACATATTTATAATTAATCCTACTAGTGGATTTAAACTTGCTAAAAAAGACATTACTAATAAGAAGAAACTTAATCCTGTAAATTCTATGGTTTTATATAATGGATATAAAGTAAAATCAAATTTTAAAAACGATATACAACTTAAAGCTACCATGAATCCAATAGAAGCATTGAAATCTCCGAAGAGAGTTTTATAGGTAATTAATATTATAACTGTAAAAATAGCTTTAAATGCACTTGTTTTCAATTTGTTAGTAGACATATATTTTCCTCCTATTATATTTATTCTAACTTTCAAGCTTTGAAAATAAATTATAAACTATAGTATAATACTAGAGTAAATAGATATTTTAAAGTTAGGTGGTTTAATTTGAAAAAATATTATTCAATTGGAGAAGTATCAAAAATAACAGGTGTATCAATAGATAGGTTAAGAAATTATGATAAAATAGATTTATTAAAGCCAAAATATGTTGATTCTAAAACAGGATATAGATATTACATTGGTGAGCAATTTAGGCAATTACGATTTATAAAATATCTAAGAAAAATAAATGTTCCTTTAGCTGATATAAAAATGATATTAAGTAAAGAAACTAGCTCTGAAAAATTCATATTATTTCTTCATGAAAAGATACATGAAATAGAAAATGAAATAGAAAACTTAAATCTAATAAAAGAAGATATAAGTGAGTTAAAATCAAATATGGAATATAGTATGAAGCGTAGTAATGTAGAGCATATATATATTAAAGATATAGAAGAAAGATATGCAGTTTCTAGAAATATAAATAAAGATACTGAGTTTATATTAGAACATAGAGAAGATATATTTGGAATATTTAGAAGTGAGGAACCATCATTAATAAATAATAGAGTACTAGAAAAGGGAATATATATTGAAGATTATAAAAATTTATATAGTAAAAGTACAAATATTTTTATTATAACTAAGAATTGCAAAGAAAAGAGTAATCTTATAATACCTAAAGGTACATATATCTGCTTATCTTATAAAGAAAACAGAAGAGATGAAGCAATAAAAAAGTTAAGAGAATATATAGAAGAAAATAATATAATTACAAAGGGAATATGTTTAAATGTTATTTTATATACCATGCCAAAGGAAGAATTTCAATTTCAAGTATTAATATAAATTTAGGTTTATAATATATAATAAATTAAAAGAGAAGGAGAGATGAGGTTATGAAATTTTCTATAAATAAAGAATATGTATTAAATACTGCAAAAGAATTATTAGAATTCAATAGTCCTAGTGGATTTTGTTTTGAAATCATGGATATGATTGAGGATAAAGTTAAAAATATTGGGTATAAGTTTGAGAGAACTAATAAAGGTTGTGGAGTAATTACAATCGATGGTAAAAGCAATGAAAAAGTTGTAGGTTTATCAGCACACGTAGATACATTAGGGGCTATGGTTAGATCAATAACAAGCAAAGGTACACTTAAGTTTACATTAATCGGAGGACCTATAGTACCAACTCTTGATAGTGAATATTGCACAATAAGAACTAGAGATGGAAGAGAATATACTGGAACATTCTTAAGTGAAAGTGCAGCAGTTCATGTATATGAAGATGCAGTTTCTAGAAAAAGAGATCCTGAAAATATGGAGATTAGAATAGATGAAGTGGTAAAGAACAAAGAGGATGTAAAGAATCTTGGGATTTCAGTAGGAGATTTTATATTTATAGATCCTAAAACTACTATAACGGAAAGTGGATTTGTTAAATCAAGGTTTATTGATGATAAGGGAAGTGTAGCATGTCTTTTATCTCTTTTAGAATTATTTAAAAGAGAAAGCATAGTACCAAGTTATAAGACAAAAATCTTCATATCAACTTACGAGGAAGTAGGACATGGATCATCTTATATACCTTCTGATATAACAGAAATGATAGCAGTAGATATGGGATGTATAGGACTAGATTTAGAATGCACTGAATATGATGTTTCAATATGCGCTAAGGATTCAGGTGGACCATATGATTACAATATGGTAACAGATTTAGTTAATCTTTCTGAAGATAATAATATAAGCTATGCAATAGATATATATCCAAGATATGGCTCAGATGTTGGAGCTGCTTTAAAGGGTGGAAATAACATAAGGGGGGCACTTATAGGACCTGGAGTTCATGCATCTCACGGGATGGAAAGAACTCACTATAATGCTTTAGAAAATACAATAAAATTACTATGTTTATACTTAACAAAGTAGAAAATAAAGCTAAATTTATTTAATTATTACAAAATTTTAACTTGAATATTTTTATTGAAAGCTTAAAATATATACAAAGAATAAATCACAAATATTATACGAGGTGATGTAATGATTAACTATAAAAAAATAGTATTATCAATAATATTACCAATAATTATAATAGTAGGTGCGCTTATTCATTATAATCATAGTGAAAATTACAATATTCCAAATTTAGAAGCTACATATGATAATAATATTCATAGATATATATCTAGTGGAAATGCAAAAGAAAGCAAAGATTTATTAAAGCTTGAGCTTAAAGTTTTAGAATCTAAAGATTTAAGTAAAGTTGATGAGCTTGAAGGATTTGACTTTGAAAGTGCGTTAAAGGTGTTAGAATATACTAGGGAAGATAGAGCTTCTAGAGATATAGATAGCAAATTATAAATTAACTCTACAATAAATAAAATGAGGAAGACATATGTCTTCCTCATTTTAATTTGCTTCTATTTCAGATTGAAGTTTATCCATTAAATCTTTAACTGTAGTTATTTCGTTAATTCTACTTACATTTTCTCCACAGAATATAAGTCCATTATCTAAATCACCTTTTACAGAATTAATAAGGGCTTGAGTAATACAATATGGAGTATTAGCAGGATTGCAAGGAATTAAGCAATTATAACATTTCTCAACCTTAACATTACCTTGTAATGTCTTTTCTACGAAAGGATTAAGAATTGCTCTTCCAGGCATACCAACAGGGCTTTTTACTATTCCTACAGTATTAGGAGTAGCTTTAACATAAGCTTCTTTGAAAGCCTGTGACGCATCACATTCCTCTGTAGCAACAAATCTTGTTGCCATTTGCACTCCTGATGCACCTAGTTTTAAATATTTAGCAATATCTTCACCTGTGAATACGCCACCAGCTGCAATAACTGGTATTTGTTTATTATATTTTTCTTCATATTCTTTTACGTGACCTACGATATCTTTAACAGTATCATCAAAGCTTTCATTAGCTTCTTCAATTGCATCTTTTTTAAATCCAAGATGGCCTCCAGCTTTAGGGCCTTCAACTACTATCATATCAGGAGCTATATTATCATGTTTATCCCATAATTTAAGTATAACTTTAGCAGCTTTTAAGGATGATACTATAGGAGCTAACTTTACATCATAGCCTTTAGCTAGCTTTGGAAGCATAGTAGGCATACCTGCACCAGAAATTATAAGGTCAATACCTGATTCTATAGCAGTTTTTATATATTCAGCATAACCATTTGTAGCTACCATTACATTAACTCCAATTATGCCATTATTACATTTTTCTTTTGCGATTTTTATATGTTTTCTTAGAGCTCTAAGATTTGCTTCTAATGAATTAGTTTCAAAGTCATCTTCTTTAAATCCAACTTGAGCACTAGAAATTATACCTATACCACCAGCATTTGTAACAGCTGAAGCAAGATTTGAAAGGGATACACCAACGCCCATTCCTCCTTGAATTATAGGTAATCTTGAAACTAAGTTTCCTATTCTTAAAGGTTTTATATCCATTCAATACACCTCATTTAATTTGATTTTTAAATATTTTGATAATCAAAATATATTTTAGTCTATTATAATCTAAAAGTTATTAATTAACAATATATATATGATAAAAAAATATAGTTGACATAATATTAGATATTATGATAAAATTATATACGTCTTAGGGGTATGGCTCAATTGGTAGAGTAGTGGTCTCCAAAACCATTGGTTCTGGGTTCAAGTCCTAGTGCCCCTGCCAGAAGCACTCAGTTATTATAACTGAGTGCTTTTTTTTATTTTTAATTTTTAGATATAAAAATATACTTAGCTAATCTTTATTATCTGAGAAAGGAAACCTCCTTAATATATCAAATTAATTAACAAAAAGTATACAATTATTTCAAAAAGCAAGAAATTTGTCGTAAAATGTATGGTTATTTCCAATTATATGTAAAAATATTCTATATTAAAATATTTAAATATATAAAAATATATAACTATTTATTAAAATTGACACCAGAAAACTACAAAGATTTTAGAAATAAAGACAATATAATACAAAATATTGATAAAAATCCCTTAAAAACAAAG
Organism: Clostridium sardiniense; assembly: GCF_050584765.1. GTDB lineage: Bacteria > Bacillota > Clostridia > Clostridiales > Clostridiaceae > Clostridium > Clostridium sardiniense_A. Next base: position 126,639 of record NZ_JBNOOR010000001.1, read on the forward strand.
AAAAGAATAAATATTTTAATAAAAACATAAATTTATTAATATTTATTTCAAAAATATGATATAATTTAACAAAAGGGATTTGTAGGAGGAGAAAATGAATAAGAAGAATAAAGGTATTATAATTTTTATTTCGATTATTATAGTTATTAGTTCAATTGCATTTGCAATAACTTTAAATTCAAAAGAAAAAAGAAAAGTAATAGATTCACAGATGAAAATGAAAAGTAGCCAAAGTGGAGTTAGTGATGTAGTAAACACTATAATAGATGTTAACTATCGACCAATTACATCATTAGAAGAAAATGATGGTTCAAATGGCTACATTATAATAGATGCAGAAGACGGATACATAGAAAATAATATTGATAATTTATTAAGCTTAGCTAAAAAGAATAGCGTTAAACTTACATTCATAGAAAATAGTGAAATTTCAAATAAGGACAATCCTTATTATGAGAAAATTGAAGAAAGTGGACATACAATTCTACCTAAACATTTAGATTTAAAACAAATTTTTAATAGTAGTAATATTAAAATAGTAGATAATAAAGAAGATATAGATAATAAAGAAGATATAGATAATAAACGAGATACTGTATTTTATATTGAATTAAATGATGATGTTAAAGATATAAAAGAAATAAACTCTAACATTACAAATGGAATAGATAAATTAAAAGAAAATGGATACACATTTAAGGCTTTCATATAGAATATAATTCCTGTTAAACCTATAATTACATTGAATTAAAATTCACTCTGAGGATAAACTATTAGTGTAAGATAAATCAAAAAGATTTAATCTTACAAATATACCGTAAGCCTTAGGAGGGATTGATTATGTCAAATAGAGTAATAGTTCCAGAAGCAAAGCAAGGTCTAAGTAACTTCAAAAATGAAGTAGCAAAAGAACTAGGAGTTCCATTTACAGATTATAATGGTAATTTAAGTTCAAGACAATGTGGGTCTGTAGGTGGCGAAATGGTTAAAAGAATGGTAGAAGAATACGAAAGTACTTTAAAGTAAGCACCTACTAAAGGGATCTGTTAGATCTTCGGAAGTTACACCAACAAACAAAAGGTGTATTCTTGTACCGAGAGGATGATTTTTATAAATCATCCTCTTTCTTTTTGCGTAAAATATGTGATAAAATGAGAACAAAAGTTCGTTTAAAAGAAAGGTTGTTGTATGAGGAAAATAAAAATATTACATTGTGCAGATATACATTTTGATACTCCTTTTAAAGAGTTTAAAAATACATTAGCTAATAATAGTAAAGAAGAACTAAAAGAAGTTTTTAATAAAATAATAGATTTATGTAATGATGAAAAAGTAGAAATAATGCTTTTAGCAGGAGATATTTTTGATAATTATACATTGAGTAGAAATACCTTAGTCTTTATAAGAGAAGCCTTAGAGAGATTAGACAAAACTAGAGTTTTTATAAGTCCAGGAAATCATGATCCTTATAACTTTAAATCATTTTATAAATTAGTAGATTGGCCTAAAAATGTACATGTTTTTAAAGGTGATTTAGAAAAGGTTTTAATACCAGAGCTTGGAACATGTATATATGGTGCAGCTTTTAATGATAATTATGTTAATAAATCAATGCTAAAAGGTATTAGTGTGGATAATAACTTGATAAATTTAGTTGTAATGCATGGAGAACTTTCAAATGGGTCTATAAATGAATATAATCCAATAACAGTTAAGGATATTGAAGAAAGTAGAGTTGACTATGTAGCTTTAGGACATAGACATAAATTTAATGGAGTAAAGAAAATTGGATTAACTAGTTATGCTTATAGTGGATGCCCTCAAGGAAGAGGCTTCGATGAAATTGGAGAAAAGGGTGTGCTAATTGGTGAAATTAGCAAAGGCTATGTGAATTTAGAATTTAAAAAAACATGCAAAAGACAGTATGTAGAAGAAGAAATAAATATAAATGGATTATTTGGATATAGAGAAGTAAAGAAGAAAATTTTAAGTGAACTTAAAGAATTTAACTTAAAAACTGATATATTCAAATTAAATTTAACAGGTGAAGTAGATGCTAACTTTAAAATAGACGAAAATATTTTATCAGAGAAACTTTCAGATAAATTTTATTTTGTAAAGATAAGAGATAAGACTAATATAGCTGTAGATATAGATAATATAGAAAATGAACATTCAATAAAAGGATTATTCATAAGAAATTTAAAAGAATCTATAGATAATTCATCGGAAGAAGAAAAGGAAATTTTAGAGTTAGCATTAAAGCTTGGTCTTCAAAGTTTAAGTGAAGAGGAGGTGAACTTAGATGATTATTAAAAAGGTTAGAATTAAATCTTTTGGAGGTATTAAGGATAGAGAAATTAGTTTTGAGAGAGGATTTAATTTAGTATATGGAGAGAATGAAAAGGGAAAAAGTACAATACAGAACTTCATAAGAGCATGGCTTTATGGATTTGGTAATTCAAGAGGTGCTAAGAATAACTTAAGAAAAAGATATCTGCCATTTTCCGGAGAGAAAATGCAAGGTGAACTTGTATTAGAATACAATAAAAGAGAATATATAATTCAAAGAACCTTTGGAGCAACAAAGAAGGATGATACTTCAAATATTTATGATGGATTAACTGGTGATGAAATAAAAGAAATTAATAAAGATGAACCAGGAACATACTTTTTAGGGGTTAACGGTAACACTTTTATAAAAACGTTATTTATACCTCAGCTTGGAGTCTTAGTTTCTAAAGATAAAGAAGAACAAATAATGCAAAGAATTATAGACGTATTTGGATGTGGAGAAGGAGAAGTATCAGTTGATAAAGCTGTTAATAAATTAAAGGATAGTAGAAAAGAGCTTACTACATCAAGGAAAAACGGAGAACTTGATATATTAAAAAGTAGATATTCAAAAGTTATAGAAGAAAGATATGAAGCTTATAAGGTAGCTGAGGATAATTTAACTAATGAGAATGAGCTTATTAATAAAAAAGAAGAAAGAAATAAAATAAGAGAAGAGATAACAAAATTAGAGTTATTTAAAAAATATTTAAAGAAGAGTAAACTTCAAAAAGAATATGGTGAAATAACAACATATTTAAAGAAGAGTGAGTCATTAAAAAAACAAGAAAAAGAAATAGATACTGAGCTAAAGAGAGAGAATGGGATAATTAGTGAGGAATATATAAATGACTTAAGTGAAGAAAATAAAAGATATCTAACACTTTTGGATATAAAAAAGGAAAATGAGTACGATTTAAAAGAGATTGAGAAAAGAATAATTTGTGAAAATGGAAAATTAGATAGTTATGAAGTATTTACATCTATGGAAGATGACTTAAAAGAGAAGTTAATTAGATTAAATACTGAACAAGAGGGACTAAGGGAAAGAGTCTTACTAAATAAAAAAATTAAATTATCAATAGAAGAAGAAGAGAAAAAATTAGAACAGAAGAGAAAGTTTTTAGGTGATGTATTTAAGTTAACTTCACATAAGGAAGAAATAAAATTATTGTTTAAAAATTATGAGGATAAACTTCGTGAATTAAAAGAGAATATAGAAGTTTATGATTATGATGATAATATTGGAGATTCAAGAAAAGGCCTAGAGCTTAAAAGAAATATCTCTATATTTTCAGCTATAATAGGTGGATTAATACTTGGTATAAACTTAGCTAGTATTAGTTCAATAGTGCTATACATTATAGGTGCTATTTTAATAGGTGGTGGAGCGGTTTTTGCAATATCTTTAAATGGCGCATTAAAAGATACTGAAAATAAATTAAGCAATAAAGAAAATATTGATAGGTTAAATAAAGAGATAAAAAATATTGAAGAACAACTTACAAGATACATGCATTTAATAAAATGTAATAACTATGAGAATTTATTAAGAGCTATAAATACTTTAGAAAACTTTTATGTATTAGAAGCAAGAGTTAAGTTAAGAATTGAAGAGAGAAGTCTTCAACTAGAAGGAATATCTTTTGAAAATGATGAGGAAAGATATAATCAAAATAATAAAATATTATCTTCAATAATGAAACTTTGTGGATGCGATACATTAGATGAAATATATATTCAATTAGATGAATTCAAAAAGGTTAAAAACAATTTAACTCTTTTTGAATTAGAGTATAATTCTAAAAAAGAAAGCTTAAATAGAATTACTTTTGAATTAGAAGAAAAAGAAAAAGATATAAAAAGTAAACTAGAGCTTATGGATTTAGAAAATGTTCAATTAATAGATTTAGAGATGTATCTAAAAGGTTTTAGAGAAAAAATATCAGAAAAGAAAGATCTAGAAAAGGCACTTCAAAGTGTAGAAGAAACATATAAGGTTCTTCTTAAAGATAGAGATATAGAGAGTATAAAAGATGAATTACAGGATATTATAAATCAAGATATGGATTATAGTTATGAGTCCGAAGAGGAAATTGAAAATGAGATTAGAAAAAAATCTAATTTACTAATAGAGCTAGAGAAGAAGATAAAAGATTTAGAAAATGCAATAAAAACAAGCTTCCTAGGAAAGAGAACTATAACTGCAATTGAAGAAGATTTAGAGAATTTAGTTGAGAGTATAAATATTTTAGATAAAAGACTTCTTGCATTAAATATTGCTATAGAGAATTTAGAAAAAGCAGGTAGAGATATAAGAGGAAGTTTTGGACCTGCATTAAATAATAATATTTTAAATATATTTAAAGAATTAACTGGAGATAAGTATTCAGAAGTAAAACTTGGTGAAAATTATGATATGGTAGTTAGAGATAATTCAAGTATGTTCTCAGGGGAATATTTAAGTAATGGTGCAAATGATCAGCTATATTTAGCTCTTAGATTGGCTTTTATAGAACTTATATTTAAAGGAAGAGAAGTACCTATAATATTTGATGATTCATTTATACAATATGATGATATTAGAAGAGAAAGGGGGCTTAAAATTATAGAAAGCAGAAATTTTGCTCAAACTATAATATTTTCATGCCAATCAATTGAAGAAGAATTACTAAGAAAAAATAGTATAAAATCAAGTTATATTTATATTTAGAATTGACAATAATGGGAAGAGATATTAAAATTATATATGTGCAAATGCAAATCATATGCAAATGAGGTGTAATTTTTGAAAAAAATAATAGGAATATTAAGCGTAGTACTTATATCTTTTGGTCTTATTGGATGTTCAGGAACTAAGGATAAGACGGAGCAAAAAACTGATGGAGATAAATTAAATGTTGTAGTTTCAATTTATCCATTAGAACAATTCACTAAAATGATTGGTGGAGATAAAGTAAACATACTAACTTTAGTTGGGCCAGGACAAGAGCCACATGATTTTGAAATAAAGCCTGCAGATTTTAAAGAACTTACAAATAGTGATATATTTGTTTATAACGGTCTTGGAATGGAAACTTGGCTTGATGAAGTAAAAGGACAATTAAAAGATAGTAAAACTATAATGGTTGATTCAAGTAAAGATGTTAATGTAATTAAAGTGGGCGATAAAGTAGATCCACATATTTGGCTTAGTTTAAAAGATGCAACAATTCAAGCCAATAATATAAAGAATGCTTTAATCGAAAAAGATCCTAGCAATAAAGAATATTATGAGAAAAATTATAATAAGCTAAAGGAAGAGTTTGATGGATTATATAATGAATATAAGCCAAAATTCGAAAAGCTTAAGAATAAGGATTTTGTAACAGGTCATGCAGCTTTTGGATATCTTTGCAGAGATTTTGGATTAACTCAAAAATCAATTAGTGATTTATATTCAGAAGGAGAAGCTACTCCAAAGAAATTAGAAGAACTAGCTGCTTACTGTAAGAAGAATAATATAAAAACAATATTCTCTGAAAGTTTGGCAGAGCCTAAAACTTCAGAAACTTTAGCAAGGGAAGCTGGAGCTAAAGTTGAAAAAATATATAGTTTAGAATCAAGCGAAGATGATAAAACATATTTAGAAGGTATGAAGTACGATTTAGATGTAATATATAATAGTTTAGTAGAAGAAAATAAGTAATAAAAAGGTTTGATTTAACTAAAATAGTAGTTGATCAAACCTTTTTTTGCTATTAATATGCTATAATATATGTAAAAAATAGTAAGGGGAGGCGATTTTTATTAAGGCCTTAGAGTATTATGAGAGTAATATAAAAAAGAGTAAAAATGAAATAGATCAAATGGAAAAGAAAATAGCTACTATAGGTTGGAGTAGATTGTTAATAGTAGTTTTAATGATAGCTTTAGGTTATATGCTATATAACCAAGGTAATATACCATTACTTATAGGTGGTGAGGTTATATTACTTGCTGTTTTAGTATGTACTGTTATTTACCACAATAAATTAATAAATAAAAGAATTAAAGTAGAGAGATTCCTAGAAATAAATGAAAAAGGTGTAAAAAGAATAAGTGGAGAATTTAGAACTATAGAGGATGATGGCTCAGAATACATTAACGATTCACATCCATTCTCTTCAGATATAGATATATTCGGGAAGAGTTCATTATTCCAATTAATAAACGATACCTTAACTAAAGGTGGAAGAGAAAAGCTTGTAAGCAATCTTTCTTTAAAGAAATTACCTACAAAAGAGGTTATAGAAAAGAAACAAGAAGCTATTAAAGAACTTGGAGAAAAGATAAAGTGGAGACAAGAGCTTTTAGTAAAAGGCAAAACTACAATAAAGAATAAGAAAAAAGAAACACAGGAATTAGAAGCATTTTTAGCTTGGAGCACTGAAAAGAAAGAAAAAGGTGTAAGTAAGAAGTTAGTAGCATATTTATTTATAGCTATAACATTTTTAAGTATAGTTTTATCAATAATTAAGATAATACCACCTAGTTATATTTTATTAGTGCTTTTAATTAACTTTGCAGTTATTAAGTTACTTACAAAAGATTATAAAGCGGATTTAGAAATGTTTAATAGTATAAAGCATACTATTAAATCCTATGCTGAAATATTAGAACTTATAGAAAAGGAAGAATTTAAATCAGCATATTTAAAAGATATAAAAGATAAACTTAAAAGTGATACTTCAAATTCATGTGGAGAAGAGATGAAGAAATTATCTAATCTTTTAGATTGGATAGGAGATAGTTCAGGCAATGCATACTATTTAATAATAAATATATTAATATTCTCAGATATATTCATAGTAGAGAACTTAGAGGACTGGAGATCACAAAACTCAAAGGAATTAGAAGTATGGATAGATGTCATAAGTGAGATTGATGCATTAAGTAGTGTATCTAACATCTACTTTGATTTTGATAAGTTTACTTTCCCTAAAATTTCAGATAAGAAAGAGGTAAAAGGGAAGGCTATTGGTCATCCTCTTATAGGGGAGAAGGCTGTGAGAAATGACTATTCACTTTCAAATAATAAAAGGGTAACTCTAATCACAGGATCTAATATGTCTGGTAAAAGTACATTTTTAAGAACAATTGGTTTGAATTTATTATTATCATATATTGGAGCACCAGTTTTTAGTGATGAATTTACATGTGGAATATTTAATATATATACATGTATGAGGACTAAAGATAATCTGGAAGAAAATATATCATCATTTTATGCAGAAATACTTAGGATTAAAATCCTAATAGAAGCAACTAAAAAGGGAGAAGATGTATTCTTCTTATTAGATGAGATATTTAAGGGAACTAATTCCTTAGATAGACATATCGGAGCTACTGAGCTTATAAAACAATTAATAAATGGTGGAGCAATTGGGCTTGTATCTACCCATGATTTAGACCTTTGTAATTTAGAGGAATCTGATAATAGAATAGAGAATTATAATTTTAGAGAGTATTATGAAGATAATAAAATAAAATTTGACTACAAGTTAAGAGTTGGGAAAAGTGAGACACAAAATGCAATACATCTTATGAAACTTGCAGGTATTGAATTTAAATAAGAGGGATAGAGAAGAGAGAGGGACTTTTGAATATGGGGTATGTAATAATAGACTTAGAATTTAATAATTTGAATAATATAACAAAATATTATCCTGAATTTTATGATAAATATCCAGATTTAAAATCACTTTCTATACAAAATGAAATAATAGAAATTGGTGCTATTAAAGTTGATAAGTATATGAAAGTGCAGGGAAGGCTTAAAGAATATGTTAAGCCTTCCATAATACCAGTTTTAAATCCTGAGATAACTGATATAACAAATATAACAGAGAATGATTTAAAAGAAGGCATAAGTTTTGAAGCTGGAGTAAAGAAACTTAAAGAGTTTATAGGGAAAGACGTATTTTGTTCTTGGGCTAAGGATGATGTTGCACAAATTATAATAAATGCGCATCATCATGGTTTTAGAGATTTAAAGTGGATAGATAGATACTTAGATGTTCAAGAATATACAAGTAAAATTTTAGGTGTTAAGAAATCTCTAAGTCTAAAAAATGCATTAAAGAGGCTTAATATAAGAATAGATAATAGGCTTTTGCATGATGCTTTAAATGATGCTGAATTTACAGTTCTTGTATTTAAACAACTGTATAATCATAAAATAGTAAAGAATTATATAGTAGAGAATATTTATGATATGCCGGCTATAACTGTAAAAGAAGTAAGTGAAATAAATTTAGAGATATCTAAAGTTAATTCATTATGTCCAAGGTGTAATAGAAAATTAGAATTAGAATTTGATTATATGCCATACAGGTGGAGATTCATATCGGTAGGGAGATGTTCTAAGTGCGATGGCTCTGTACTTAATGAAGTTGTAGTAAAGAAAACTCTTCATGGAGATATAATTTATTCTGAAATTGGAAGCATGATAGATGAACTAGAATACTCAGATTATAGCTATAAATTAGATAAATATTTTCTTAAGAAAGATAAAGCATTATAACAATATTTATAGAATTATGTTAAAATAGAGACAGGTATATAAATAAAATATTTAAAGAGGAAAGGGTTAACTATGAATATAGCATTTTTTCTTACACCTAAAAATGAAGTGGTTTGTGAGAGTTTAGAATCGACTATGAGACAAGTTATGGAACGAATGGAGCACCATGGATATACAGCGATTCCGCTAATAGATAAGCATGGAAGATACGTTTCTACTCTAACAGAAGGAGATTTATTATGGAAGCTTAAGAATACTCCAGACCTTAATTTTAAAAATACTGAATGCGTAAAAGTGAAAGATATTAAAACGAGAAGAACACATAAAAGTGTATCTATAAATGCAGATATTGAAAGTTTAATATCACTTGCAGTTAATCAAAATTTTGTTCCTGTTGTTGATGACGAAGGAATCTTTATAGGGATTATAAAGAGAAGTGATATAATAAACTATTGTTATAATGAAATAAAAAACAAATAAATATGTTTAGAAGCAAGAACTTAGTAAATAAGATACTAAGTTCTTTTTTTATGGATTTTAAAAAAATTATAGAGAAAATAAACGTATAAAGGATATGGAAATAGTGATAAAAACTTACTTAGATAAGAATGTGAATAAGAATTTTATTATATGAATAATTTAAAGTTTTAAATAAAAAAATAAAAATTCCATTGACACTAATTATTAATAAGAGTATAGTATAAAACATAAATACACCCCCATAGGGAGGGGGTATAAAGGAGTGGTATTATGAATGACGATAAAAAGAAAGCTATGCAAGTTTTAAAGACTTGTAGAGGCCAAATTGATGGAATAATAAAAATGCTTGAGGAGGAAAGATACTGTATTGATGTATCTAATCAAATAATAGCAGCGCAAGGACTTCTTAAAAAAGCTAATAAGCATGTATTAACACAACATATGCATCATTGCGTAAGAGAAGGTTTAGCAAATGAAAATGAAAAAGAGAAAGATGCTAAAGTTGAAGAAATCATAAGTATATTAACAAAACTTATAGATAAATAAAAATTGCTTAGTTATAGAGTACATAAGAAGAGTTTAAATAAATAACGTATAAAAAATAAATAGCCTATATGAGGGAGGGAAATAAATGAAAAAACAGTTTGATATCAAAGGTATGACTTGTGCATCATGTGCAAATAGGATTGAAAAAGTAGTAAATAAGATGGATGGAGTCGACGAGGCTGTAGTAAATCTTGCAACAGAAAAGATGACAGTTAACTTTGATAATGATAAAGTAACTATTTCAGATATTGAAAATAAAGTTAAAAAAGCAGGATATGAGGCAAATGAAATAAAATCAGATGACGTAGTAGATAAGAATTATGATATTACAGGTATGACTTGCGCATCATGTGCTAGCAGAATAGAGAAAGTACTAAACAAAACTAATGGGGTAGAGAGTGCAGTTGTTAATCTTGCAACAGAAAAAGCTACTGTAAAGTTTGATAAAGATGTTATATCATCGGAAGATATAATAAAGAAAGTTGAAAAAGCTGGATATGGTGCAGAAGAAATAAATGATGAGGATAGTTCACAAGGTCACTTTAAAATTAAAGGTATGACTTGTGCATCATGTGTACTTCATGTTGAAAAAGCAGTAGATAAATTAGATGGTGTGGATAAAGCTACAGTAAATCTTGCTGTTGAGGATATGAAGGTAAAGTATGATAGAAGAAAAGTTTCAGCAGAAGATATTGAAAAAGCAGTAAAAAATGCTGGATATGAAGCTATAGAGATAAAAGATACAGATAAAAATGATCATAAGAAAGATTCAGAAGAAAAAGTTAAAAAAGCTAAAAATAGATTTATATGGTCAATAGTATTTGCAATACCACTTGTAATAATTGCTATGGGACCTATGATGGGACTTAAATTACCAAATGTTATAAGTCCAGATGCTAGTCCTTTTAATTATGCATTTATACAACTAATTCTAGCACTTATAGTCGTAGTAATAGGCAGAGATTTCTTTATACATGGTTTTAAAAATCTATTCCACTTAAGTCCGAATATGGATACACTTATTGCTTTAGGTAGTAGTGCGGCTATACTTTATGGAGTATATGCATTAGTGAAAATTTATGGTGGAGAGGTACACTTTGCACATCACTTATACTTTGAATCAGCAGGTATGATTATTGCATTTATTAGCTTAGGTAAGTTCTTGGAGGCTATTACAAAAGGTAAGACTTCAGATGCTATAAATAAGCTTATGGGTCTTGCGCCAAAAACTGCAACAATAATAGTTGATGGAAAAGAAAAAGTTGTAGGAATTGATGATGTTAGAGTTAACGACATAATTCTTGTAAAACCAGGTGAAAAGTTACCAGTAGATGGTGAAGTTGTTGAAGGAACAACAAGTATAGATGAAGCTATGCTTACAGGAGAAAGTATTCCTGTAGATAAGAAACCTGGTGATCAAGTATTTGGAGCAAGTATAAATAAAAATGGAATGTTTAAATATAGAGCAACTAAAGTTGGTAAAGATACAGTTCTTTCAAAAATCATAAACTTAGTTGAAGATGCTCAAGGAACAAAGGCACCAATTGCAAAACTTGCAGATGTTATTTCAGGATATTTTGTACCAGTTGTAATTGTAATTGCAATTTTATCAGCATTAGCTTGGTTCTTTATAGGTAATGAAGACTTAGAGTTTGCATTAAATATATTAATATCAGTTCTTGTTATAGCTTGTCCATGCGCTTTAGGCCTAGCAACACCTACAGCAATTATGGTAAGTACAGGTAAAGGAGCTGAAAATGGAGTTCTTATTAAAAGTGGTGTAGCACTTGAAGAAGCTCATAAGATAAATACAATAGTATTTGATAAAACAGGTACAATTACAGAAGGTAAACCAAAGGTTACTGATATAGTATCAGTTTCTATTAAAGAAGATGAATTACTAAAATTTGCAGCAGCTGCTGAAAAGGGATCAGAACATCCACTTGGGGAATCTATTGTAAAGGAAGCTGAAGATAGAAATATAGAATTACCACAAATTAAAGATTTTAAGTCTATCCCAGGTGAAGGTATCAATACAAATATTGAAGGAAAAAATATTGTAATTGGTAATAGAAAAATAATGGATAGAAACAATATAGATATTAAAGATATTGAAAGTAAAGCACATGAACTAGCAGACAGTGGTAAGACACCAATGTTTATGGCTATAGATGGAAACTTAGCTGGAATTATAGCAGTTGCAGATACAGTTAAAGAAAATAGCCAAAAGACTGTAAAAGCTCTTCATGCTATGGGAATTGAAGTTGTAATGTTAACTGGTGATAATGAAAAGACAGCAAAGGCAATTGCAAAGCAAGTTGGAATAGATAGAGTAATATCAGATGTTTTACCAGAAGGTAAAGCAAATGTTGTTAAAGAATTACAAGGTGAAGGCAAGAAAGTTGCAATGGTTGGTGATGGTATAAATGATGCACCAGCACTTGTTACAGCAGAAATAGGTATAGCAATAGGATCAGGAACAGATGTCGCTATAGAATCAGCAGATATTGTACTTATGAGAAGTGATCTTTTAGATGTTGTTACTGCTATTCAATTAAGTAGAGCAACAATTAGAAATATAAAACAAAACTTATTCTGGGCATTTGGATATAACGTATTAGGTATTCCAGTTGCTATGGGCATATTAAAACTATTTGGAGGACCACTTTTAGATCCTATGATTGCATCATTTGCAATGAGTTTAAGTTCAGTATCAGTATTATTAAATGCTTTAAGATTAAAAGGGTTTAAACCAAAATTTTAAGAAGATAAATTTAAATTAAATTTATATAAAATAAAACAAAAATAAAACATCTAAAGAAAAAGCTACTTTAAATGTAGTTAAATTAAGGAGTGATTATTATGACAAAATACAAAATCAAAATTGATGGCATGGGATGCCAAAAATGTGTAGATAACGTAGAAAGAGCTTTTGCAGGTGACGGTAGAGTAAAGCAATATGAAGTAAAGGTTGGAGAAGCTATAGTTGAATGTGATTTAACTAAAGAAGAACTAAAAGATTTAATTGATGATGCTGGATATGATTTAGAAACAGTAGAAGAAATAGAAAAAATGTAATACTAAAAAAGGGGCAGTATACTGCTCCTTTTTTATAGGTATTTTTTTATTTCTTCATCAATGTTCATATCAAAAGTTGGAGGTGGCAGACTATCAAGACCTTTTTCAATATTTGAGAATTCTGTTTTTAGTTCTGATTCTATGTTTGAGAAAATCTTCATGGAAGATGATACTTTAGAATTAAGTTTACTTTCATAGCTTGCTACTAGATTATCATATTCATCTTCTAATTCTTTTAATAATATATGAATAGTTGATTTACATTCAGATAAATAATTAAATTTAGTATAAAGATGATTTAATTCAATATCTGAAGTGAGCTTTTTCTCTAAAGCTTTTTTTGCAAGATGAATATTTCCTTTTTTAATTGCTAGTTTTACTTTAGAGTCATAATCTGAGCAAATATCTTTTATCCATTCCATATCAGTTTTAAGAGTTGATAATTTATCAAGTAAATTAGAAAAATCTAATGATAAATCATCTAAAATCTTTTTTAAATCAACTATTTCCTCATATTTTTTTATAGATACATTTCTTTTTAAATTTAATTTTTTTAATATTTCCATAATACCTCCAAGATTAATTAATCCCTTTATATAATTAATATATGAGTTAATCTAAATAATGTTTAATTATTAAAAAATAAGGCTTTTTCTTGTATTAAATTTATTGATAGATTAAAATTAAAATTGAAGTATATGTGGGGAAAAAGAAGGAGTGAATTTAAATGACAAATGAAAATACTATGGGTCAATTACTAGATTCTTATGATGTCAAGAGAATTAATAAAGGTGACATATTAGATGGAAGAGTAATCGATGTAAATGATAAAGAAGTAACAGTTGATATTAAATATGCTTTTGATGGTATTATATCAAGAGAAGAGCTTACAGCTGATGATAAAAATCCATTAGATATTATAAAGCCAGGTGATGAATTTAAAGTTGTTGTACTTTCACCAAATGATGGAGAAGGATTTGTTAAATTATCAAGAAAGAGAGCTTTATTAAAAGAAGAAAAAGAAGAAATAAGAAACGCTTTTAATAATGGAACAATTATAAAAGTTAAAGTCAAGGAAGAAGTTAAGGGTGGATTAGTTGCAGAGTACGGATCAGTTAGAGTATTCATACCAGCGTCACTTGTATCAAGAGAAAGAATTGATATCAAAACAGTAGTTGGAAAAGAGCTAGAAGTAAAAATCATAGAATTAGATTTTAATAATAATAAGGTGGTTGCTTCAAGAAGAGTTATTGAAGAAGAAGCTTATCAAGAAAATCAAAAAGCTCTATGGGCAGAAATTAAGAGCGGAGAAAAGAGAAAAGGTGTAGTTAAAAACATAGTTAAGTTTGGTGCCTTTGTTGATATCGGAGGGGTGCAAGGATTAGTTCATATAAACGACTTAGCTTGGGAGAGAGTTAAGAGAGTTGAAGATGTAGTTTCTGTTGGAGATGAAGTAGAAGTTTATGTTGGAAATGTAGATTTAGAAAATAGAAAACTATCATTAATTTTAAAGGATGTTAATAAAGAACCATGGAATGTTCATGGGGATTCAATGAAGATAGGTGATACTTTAGAAGGAACAGTTGTAAGACTTACAAGCTTTGGTGCTTTTGTTGAAGTATTTAAAGGCATAGAAGGATTAGTTCATATTAGTGAAATAACTGATGAAAATATTGCAAAGCCTGAAGATGTTTTAAAACTTAACCAAAAGGTTAAAGTTAAGGTATTAAATATAGATAAAAACGCTAAAAGATTAGCATTAAGTATTAAAGATGCAACTGAAAAGAGTGCAGAATATCTTGAATATGTTGATAATAAAGATGAAGGAGTAAGTCTTGGTGACTTATTTAAAGATTTATTCTAATTAGAAAAAGATTAAGGATACTAGAATTTTCTAGTATCCTTATATTTTTAAGCTCTTTCAATTTTTAACATATTTGTTCCGCCTACGTGTGCAGTTGGCATACCAGCAGCAACTATTATTTCATCATTTTCTTTTACGAAATCAAAAGTTTTTGCAATTCTTTTTGCTTCACGTAATATTTCATCTGTTGTATTAAACATTTCACAGTGTACTGGAAGAACTCCAAAATTAAGAGCTAATCCTCTCATTACATAATCAAATGGAGTTATAGCTATTATTGGTGCTTTAGGTCTATACTTGCAAAGCAGTCTAGCTGTTGCACCACTTTGAGTTGCAGCAACTATAGCTTCTGCATTTACTGCATTTGCAGTTCTGCAAGCGGAGTAGCTTATAGCATCAGAGAATGAAAGATTTGAAGGCTCAGTATCATTATAAGTAATATGCATATAGTCTAAGTTTTCTTCTGCTTCTATAGCAATTTTGGACATAGTTTTTGCAGCTTCTATTGGGAAACTACCAGAAGCACTTTCGCCACTTAGCATTATAGCATCAGTTCCGTCAAATATTGCATTACAGATATCACAAGCTTCAGCTCTAGTTGGCATTGAATTTCTAATCATAGAATCAAGCATTTGAGTTGCAGTAATAACTACTTTGCCAGCATTATTACATTTCCTTATAATCTTCTTTTGGATTATAGGAACCTTCTCTATAGGAATTTCAACGCCCATATCACCACGTGCAACCATTATTCCATCTGCAGCTTCAATTATAGAATCTATATTATTTACACCTTCTTGACTTTCTATTTTAGCTATTACTTTAATATGACTTCCATTATGATCATTAAGTATTCTTTTGACATCTAATATATCGGAAGCTTTTCTTATAAATGATGCAGCTATAAAGTCAACACCGTTTTTGCATCCGAAGATTATATCATCTGTATCTTTTTCTGTAATTGATGGTAAGTTTATACTAACATTTGGGACGTTAACACCCTTATGGTTCTTAATTGTACCACCAACTTCAACAGTACAATTTATAGACTTACCTTCAATGTTATCAATTTTAAACACTAAAAGTCCATCATCAACTAACATAGTACCGCCAGGTGTAACATCTTTATAAAGATCTCTATAAGTTATTGAACATTTAGAATTATCTCCAAGTATTTCATCATCACATATAAATGAGAATTTATCACCTTGCTTTAGCTCAGCTTGATCATTTTCAAAATTATGAGTCCTTATCTTAGGTCCCTTAATATCAAGAATAATTGCTGTTGAAGAGTTCATATCTTCTCTTATTTTTTTGATTAAATCAATTTTTTCTTTATGAGTTTCATGAGTTCCGTGGGAAAAATTAAGTCTTGCAGCGCTCATACCTATTTTTATAAACTCTCTTAAGATTTCTTCAGAGTCACTTGCAGGTCCAATAGTAAAAATCATTTTTGTTTTTTGCATAAAATCACCTCGCAAATATTTGTTGGATTATTTTAAATACTATAGACAATTAGTATGTGCAAATATTCAATAAACTAAATTAAATATTTATTATTAATTAGTTTAAAATAAGTAGACTATGATATACTAAAATTATCCACAATATAATTTTATCATAAATTAATAGGAGGTAAGGTTAAAAATGTCAGTTTTAACAAATATTCAACCAAAATTAGTTTTCAAATATTTTGAAGAAATTTCAAAAATTCCAAGAGGTTCAGGAAATGAAAAAGGAATAAGCGATTATTTAGTTTCATTTGCTAAAGATCTTGGATTAGAAGTAATACAAGATGAAGCTTTAAATGTAGTTATTAAAAAACCAGCATCAAAAGGTTATGAAAATGCACCAGGAGTTATACTTCAAGGTCATATGGATATGGTTTGTGAAAAGAATAAAGGAACAGAACATGATTTCACAAAGGATCCAATTGAATTAAGAGTTGATGGAGACTACATATATGCAAATGGAACAACACTTGGATCAGATAATGGAATAGCTGTTGCATATGGAATGGCAATTTTAGCTGATGATACTATAGAGCATCCAGCTCTTGAAGTGCTATTAACTTCAGATGAGGAAACAGGAATGACAGGAGCTATGAACATATCACCTGATCATATAAATGGAAAAATTTTATTAAATCTTGACTCAGAAGAAGAAGGCGAACTTTTAGTAAGCTGTGCAGGTGGAGTAAGAAGTAAGTCAGCTATAAATATTAATTGGGAAGCTAAAGAAGAGGAACACGTTACTTTAGAAGTTAAGCTTAGAGGTCTTATGGGTGGACACTCAGGAATGGAAATAAACAAAGGTCGTGGAAACTCAAATAAGCTTATGGCAAGATTATTAAAAGATCTTTATGATAATTATGATATAAGATTAGTTCACCTAGAAGGTGGATCTAAAGATAATGCTATTCCAAGAGAAGCTGATGCAGTTATTACTGTTTCAAAGGATCAAGCTGAAGATATAAAGGCAGAAATAGCTAGATATGATGGAATCTTTAAGCATGAATTTAAGGTTCAAGATCCAAACGTTACTTTGGAAATATTAGAATGTGATGATGCTAAAAAGACTTTTGATAAAAAATGCACAGAAAATGTTATAAATCTTTTATACCTTTACCCAAATGGTATAAATACAATGAGTAAAGCTATGCATGGCTTAGTAGAAAGCTCAACAAATATAGGGGTTGTTACTACTTCAGAGGATAGAGTAAGAATAGATAGCGCTGTAAGAAGTTCAGTTGCTACATTAAAAGATGAAATTGTTTTAAGAAGTAAAACAATCACAGAGATATTAGGTGGAAGCTTTACAACTAATGCAGAATATCCAGAATGGGAATATGATAGCGAATCAAAAGTAAGAGAAATCTGTAAAGATGTATATAAAGACATGTACGGAGAAGAACCAAAGATAGTTGCAATTCATGCAGGTGTTGAATGTGGATTATTTAAAGAGAGATTAGGAGACTTAGATATGATAAGTTTTGGTCCAAATCTTTATGATGTTCATACACCACAAGAACATATGAGCATAGAATCAGTTCAACATGTTTGGGAATATCTATTAAATATTTTAAAAGCAATAAAAGAATACTAATAATAATTATTAATTAAAAATTATTATTGTAATTCCGAGTGGATTGGTATATAATAAAATCATAGTAAAAAATATTGTTTTTGGAGGTAATTTTTATGGATATAAAAGATAAGGTATTAGAAATATTAAATAACTCAGAGGAACCATTAAAAGGTGGCCAGATTGCAGAAGCTTCAGGAATTGATAAGAAAGAAGTTGACAAAGCAATTAAAGAGTTAAAAAAAGAGGAGAAAATTATCTCACCAAAAAGATGTTTTTACGCAGCTAACAAATAATTTTATATACATTGATTTATCAAAACAATCCCTTATTAGTTTTAAATCTTCACCTAAATTTTAGGTGAAGATTTTTTTACATAATGAATATTATTGAATCCTTCCTAATATATTTTAATAAAGTAATGTTTTAGGAGGGATAAGATGGGATACACAAGATATAATTATAAGCCAAGAAAAAAGCCTGGAAGAAACTTTTTAACAATAGGAATTATTGGAGTACTTCTAGCAATAGTTATAGGATTGCTTATAGGGAAAGTTTTATTTAAGGGTAATGGTGCTCCGAATGAAGATCAAACAAATGCAATTGAGGGGACGGAGCAAAGCGGTACTATAGATAATGAAGAAAAAGATAATGCTAATAAGGGCGAAGTTGATAAAGAAACAGTTGGAAAAGTTACAGAATCTGGGGATAAAAAAAGATTTTCTATGATTCAATGTGGATATTATGGAAAGAAGGAAAATGCAGAGAAAGTACTAAATGATATTCCATCAAATTATAATAAATTTATAATAGAGGAAGATGGAAAATTTAGAGTAATCGCTGGAATCTATACAGAGGATTCTGTAGAGAAGGTAAGCGAGCAATTAACAAAGAAAGAAATAAGCAATGTTAAAATAAATTGTGAGTATGAATTAAGTGATAATCAAAATTCGATGATATACGAAATAATTACGGGTTTTATGAAAATTTTAAATGAATTAGAGAATGAACAAGTAAGAAGTGTAAATACGACAGATTTTAAAAAATGGACAAATGAACTTGGAAAAGATTCTAAAGATAAAGAAGATAATGAGGAACTTAAAAAAATAAGGGAACACATAGAAAAATTACCAGAGGAATTAAATAGAGATGGTGCCAAAAAATCACTTGAATTTATATATAAAATGCTTATAAAACATAGAGTGTAAGCAATTCTTAAAAAAAAATTAATTCTATCTTTATAAGGCGTTTTTACTTGTTTATGGTCTTATAAAATGATAAACTATATTAGGTGTAGTAATCTTTGGTTTAAAGAATACTACACCTAATATTATTTTAAAAATATGTAGTATTTATATCTAAAGAGATTGAAAATGGAAATACTATATTATATTAAAAGTTATTTATAAAGAGGGATATTATGAAGTTTATTTTAGCATCAGCATCCGCAAGAAGACAAGAATTACTGAAAAGAATAGTAGGTAATTTCGACATTATAGTCAGTGAATTTGAAGAGAAAAATGTCGAATTCAAAGGCGACGTTAATAAGTATGTGGAGGAAATTGCATTAGGTAAGGCTAAGGCTGTTTTAAATAATGCAAATAGCGAAGACATAATAATATCAGCAGATACAGTTGTTTCTTTTAATAATAATATCTTAGGAAAGCCTATAGATGAGGAAGATGCCTTTAAAATGCTAAGAATGCTTAGTGGAAACACTCATGAAGTTTACTCTGGAGTTTGTATTATAAATAATAAAACAAAAGAGATAATATGTGAGAGTTTTAAAACAGAGGTAACTTTTTCAGAAATTAGTGATGACAGAATAAAAAAATACATTGAAAGTGGAAGTCCTCTTGATAAAGCAGGTTCTTACGGGATACAAGACGAAGGTGGAGTTTTCGTAGAAGGCATAAAAGGAGACTATTATAATGTAGTCGGACTACCGCTTAATGGGACATACAAGATGATTAAAAGAGTAACTAAATAATTTTAAAGGGGGATGGGTATTCTAATAAAAGTAAGGAGAAATAAAGTTGGACAATTACCTTAGAATGTTGGATATACCTGAAAATGAGAGACCTAAAGAAAAATTATTAAGATACGGTGCAGAATCTTTAAGTAACCCAGAACTTTTAGCTATAGTTTTAAGAACTGGGACTAAGGGTGAAAATGTATTAAATTTAAGTCAAAAAATAATTGCAGAACTTAATGGGTTGAATGGTATTTTAAATGCATCAGTAAAAGAAATGACAAAAATTAAAGGTGTAAAAGAGGCAAAGGCTTCGCAAATACTTGCAATAGCTGAGCTTTTTAGAAGGTTTAATACCTATAAATCTTTTAATGAATTTAAGAGAATTACATCACCAAGAGAAGTTGCAAACATGCTCTATGGTGAAATGGGAGCAAGTAATCAAGAAGTATTAAAATTAATTATACTAAATACTAAAAATGAAGTTGTAAAAATTAAAGATGTTTTTAAGGGGAGCTTAAATTCTTCTTTGGTCCATCCAAGAGAAATATTTAATGAAGCTATAAGAAGTAGTGCAGCTTCAATAATTATATGTCATAATCACCCATCAGGAGACCCAACTCCAAGTAGTGAGGACATAAAAGTTACTACCAGAATTAATAAAAGTGGAGAGATAATAGGGATTAAACTTATTGATCACATTATAATAGGTAGAAATAATTACGTAAGCTTAAAAGAAAAAGGAATATTATAATCGAAAGGGGAATGAAAAATGGGATTTTTCGGAACTAGTAAAGACATGGGAATAGATTTAGGAACAGCTAATACACTTGTATTTGTTAAAGGTAAAGGTGTAGTTCTTAGAGAGCCATCAGTTGTAGCAATAAACAGTACAACAAGAAGACCACTTGCAGTTGGTACAGAAGCAAAAATGATGATTGGTAGAACACCAGGAAATATCGTTGCTATAAGACCACTTAGAGATGGTGTAATTGCAGATTTTGATGTTGCACACACAATGATAAAGTCATTAATAGAAAAAGCAGCAAGTAAGAGTGCATTTAAGGCACCAAGAATAATAGTATGTTATCCTTCAGGAGTAACTGAAGTTGAAAAGAGAGCAATAGAAGAAGCAACTAAGCTTGCAGGTGCAAGAGAAGTTATATTAATGGAAGAGCCAATGGCAGCAGCAATTGGAGCAGGACTTCCAGTAAGTGAACCAACAGGAAGCATGATTGTTGATATCGGTGGAGGTACTACAGAAGTAGCTATCATTTCACTTGGAGGAATAGTTACAAGCAGATCATTAAGAGTTGCTGGTGATGAATTAGATCAATCAATAATTGCTTATATTAAGAAAGAATTCAACTTAATGATTGGTGAAAGAACATCAGAACAAGTTAAGATGGAAATCGGATCAGCTTATAAAGTTGATGATGAAGAAAAAATTATGGAAATCAAGGGAAGAGATTTAGTTACTGGATTACCTAAAGTAGTTGAAATTTCAGAATCATTAATAAGAGATGCTTTAAAAGAACCTGTATATGCAATAATTGAATCAATAAAGACAACACTTGAAAAAACACCACCAGAACTTGCAGCTGATATAATGGAAAAAGGAATAATGTTAGCTGGTGGAGGTGCAATGCTTAAAGGATTAGATGTTTTAATAATGAAGGAAACTAATATGCCTGTACATATTGCGGAATCACCATTAGATTGTGTTGTTCTAGGAGCTGGAAAAGCTTTAGAAGATTTCGACAGAATTAGCAAGGAAGATAGATAAAGACATGAAGCGTCTTAAGAACAAACTGGCAGTCACTATAATAGTGCTGTCAGTTGCATTTTTAGGCTTAATTATCTATACATTCAAGGATCCTAATAAAAATGCTATTGAAAGTGGTGCAGGTGCAGCGTTAAATCCTATACAGAAAATTGCGTATACCGTTAATGTAAAGATTAAAGATTTTGTTGATTTATGTTTAAATTTCTCTACTGTAAAAGAGGAGAACAATAATCTTACAAAAGAAAATGCAGAGCTTAAGAAACAACTTTTAGAGTATTCAGATCTTAAGCAAGAAAATGATCAATTAAGAAAAGTTTTAAATTTTAAAGATTCAAGAGATAACTATAATTATGTAGCTACTAATATCATAGGATATGCTGGAGGAAATATATTAGATGGATATATTGTTGATAAAGGCAAAGATGATGGCATAGAAAAAGGTATGATAGTAATTGCGGCTGATGGTTTAGTTGGTCAAGTTACTTCAGTTGGTAGCAACTGGGCAATAATAAAGAGTATTTTAAATGAAAATATTGCAGTAAGTGTTAAAGTAGAAAGCACTAAAGAAAATACTGGTATATTAAGAGGTTATAGAAACGCAGATGGAACTGCAGAATGTAAAGTTGAAAATCTTCCTATGGATTCGAATATAAAAGAGGGAGATACAATAGTTACATCAGGTCTTGGACAAATATATCCTAAAGATATAATGGTTGGTAAAGTAGTCTCAGTTCAAGAAGATAAGGTGAATGTAATGAAAAATGCAATTGTTAAACCAAGCGTTGACTTTAATAAACTTGAAGGCTTATTCATTGTAGTACCTAAAGATAAACGTGAGATTAAATATTAAGAGGTGATGATATGAAAAAATTGATAGTAGTTTTAATATCTATTCTCTTATTAGTAATTGATAATTCAGTAATGCCATTTTTAAGTATATATGGTGGATTCCCAAGTTTATTATTTACTTTTGCTGTTCTATACTCATTAATAAATGGAGTTGAAGATGCAGTTTTTATTGGGGTAGTGAGTGGAATACTACAAGATATTTATTTTGCAAATGGGGTAGGAATAAATGCAATAGTTAATATGTTTATATGTATATTAGCAGCTTATATAGGTAATGGAGTATTTAAGAAGAGAAAATTAGTTCCAGTAGCTGCGGTGTTTGGAGCTACTATAGTTAAGCATTTAGTTGTTCTTGCTATATTATACTTCTTAAATTACAAAGTAAATTTAAATAATATACTTATAGTTGCAATATATAATTCAGTAATAGCATTTATAGTATACAAATATGTATTAATGTTTTCAAATACTGAAGATGTAAACAATAAGTGGAGGTTTAAATGATAGTTAATAAACCAAAAAGTAAAAAGAAAAAACTTTCCAGGTATACAGTACTTAATATTATCATGCTAATAATCTTTTGCATAATATCATTAAAGTTAGTTTATTTACAAGTTTATAAACATGATGATTATGAAGATAGGGCAAACCAGAATGCTACTAGATTTATTGCAGAAAAAGCTCCAAGAGGAGAAATTTTAGATAAAAATGGTAATGTGTTAGCAACAAATAGACAAACTTATACATTAACATATACAACAACAGATGAGGCACAAAAGAAGTTCTATAGTACAATGGATTCAATCTTTAAGGTTCTTAAAGAAAATGGAGAAAGCGTTCAAGATGATCTATTAATAAAGATTGATGATAAAGGTGGATTTTATTTTGGATATAAGGATTCATCTCCTGATAATCAACAATATGAAAAGCTTAGATTTTTAAAAGATAGAGGAATGAACGAGCAAATTCAAAGGGATCTTTTTGGAGATGAAAGTAAAGATTTAACAGATGATCAGATTGCGCAAATAGATCAAAAGTTATTACAAGTTACTCCAGAGGAAGCATTCTACTATTTAGTGAAAAGCTATGACCTTATAGGACTTGTTAATCCAGAGCCATCAAAAGATGAAAAGGCACAATATAAAGATATGACTGGTAAACAGCTGACAGATCTTATATTAAAGAAATATTCACTTAATGATATAAGAGATTATATGGTTGTTAAAGACGCTATAAAGATGCAAAGTTTTAAGGGTTATAAAGCTGTAACCATTGCAAGCAATATAAAGAAAGACACGGCATTTATAATATATCAAAAACTTAATGAATTACCAGGTATTGGTGTTGAATTACAACCAGTTAGAGAATACCCTTATAATAATTTAGGATCAGCAGTCCTTGGATATGTTGGAACAATAGATAGTTCTTTAGAAGATGACTATAAATTAAGAGGATATGATCCATCAACTGATCTTGTTGGAAAGTCTGGTATAGAGTCAGCCTTTGAAGATGAACTTAAAGGTGTTAAAGGTGGAGAAACTGTTAAAGTAAATTCAGCAGGTAGAAAAACAGAAGAATTATTTAAATTAGAATCTTACCCAGGTAATAATGTAAATCTTACTATAGATAAAAATGTTCAGTATGCTATGCAAGAATCATTAAAGGATACAATAAATAAAGTTAGAACACAAACTACAGATTCAGAAGGTCATAGTTTCCCGAATGCAACTAGAGGGGCAGCTCTTGCAATTGATGTTAATACTGGTAAGATACTTGGACTTGCAAGTTATCCGGATTTTGATCCAAATCTTTTTGCAATACCAGGACAACTTACAAAAGAACAAACAGAGCAGTATTTCTCACCAGACCTTGAAAAGTTTGGTAAAGAGCTTATAAAGAAGACAGGAGTTAAAAAATCAGTAGATGATTTATTCCCTAAAGATAAAAATGGATATAGAACAGACCCATATGATTTATATGCAAAACCATTCTATAACTATGCAACTTTAGGTACATTACCTCCAGGTTCTATATTTAAGCCAGTAACAGCTGTAGCTGGGCTTCAAGAAGGAGTAATAAAACCAGGTGATACTATAAATGCTACAGGTAAATTTAATATCCATCCTGAAACCTTTGGTACGGGATTTGGACCTGTATGTTGGATATATCCAGGTAGTCATGGTTATACTGATGTTGAAAAAGCGCTTCAAGTTTCATGTAACTTCTTCTTCTATGAAACTGCATATAGATTATATATGAAAGATGGAGGAAATGCTAATAGACCGGAATCTTTAAATGTTATTGCAAAATATGCATGGCAATTTGGGCTTGGAGTTGACCCAAATAGTAAGACTAATCCTTCAACAGGCATAGAGATAGAAGAAAATACTACAGGTCAAACATACAATTTCAAAACATTTAAAGAGAGTACTATAGCACTTTCAAACTTTGAAATAGCAGACTTTTTAGAAAAGGAAACCCCAAGTGGATCAGCATTAGCTACTTATCAAGGAACGTATAATTTTATTCCTTTTGATTTTTCATATAAAGATGATGATTCAGAGAAGGTTAAGAATTTAAAAGTAGATTTAAAACAAAAAATTAAAGATAGATTTGAAGTAGTAGCTACAGGAAAATCTGCAATGGGTCAAAATGAATTTGCAGCTAGTATTGTATCAGATGTAAAAGGTATAATGCAAAACTCAGATGTTTATAAGAATAATGTTAAGAAGTATGAAGATAAGTATAACAAAAAGGCTAATATAGATGAGCAGGCATCAAATGTTTCTAATGCAATTGCAAGATATGTTGTTACTGATAAATCAGCAGAAATGACATCACCAGGTCAGGTTATTTATTCAGCTATTGGTCAAGGTATAAATCACTATACTCCACTTCAACTTGGAGCATATATATCAACACTTGCAAATGGAGGAACTAGATATTCTCTTCATTTAGTAGATAGTGTAACAGATGTAGACGGAAAAGTAGTAGAACAATTTAAACCAAAAGTACTTGGTAAAGTAGACATGAGCCCATCAACACTTGCTGCAGTTAAAGAAGGTATGGCAAAAGCAAATGATTCTGAAGGTGGTACAGCCTCAGCAGTATTTAGTTCATTCCCTATAAAAACAGCAGGTAAGACAGGTACAGCGGATTATTCAAATGATCAAAGAGATTATGGTAGATCACCTTATGCAACATATGTAAGTTTCGCACCTATTGATAAACCAGAAATAGCAGTTGTTTCGGTTATATATGATGGTGGCCATGGTGCATATAGTGCACCAGTTGCAAAAGCTGTTTATGAAGCATACTTTAAAGATAAAATCTTAAAAGATTATCCAGAATATGCGAAGAGTTCACCTACATTCAAGAAATATGTTTTAGATGCACCTAAGGATAATAGTGAAGCAGCACAAAAAGCAGCGCAAGAAAAAGCTGATAAGAAGGATGCTTCAGATAAAAAGGATGCCAAAGATAAGGCTAAAGACAAGAGTGCTTCTAATAACTAAATAAAGCTAATAATTATTATATTTAAATAATTTTCACTAATTAAAAAACAACATTGGACCTTACTGGTATCAATGTTGTTTTACTTTAAAAAAGAAACTAAAACTACAAATACTTACATTTTAATGCTATAATAATAGAAGGATTTTATTATGTTTTGTAGAATAATGTTAAAGTGACGAGGATTGGTGGAGGGAACCAATAATGGATGATAAAATAGTTATAAAAGGTAATAGAAGTGGCTTAAGTGCTATTATAAATATGAATAAATTTAGTGATTTTGAAGAAATGCTAGAACATTTGCTTACTAAATTATCAAGAGGAAAGCGTTTTTATAAAAACTCTACATTAACTATTAGCACAAATTTAAGCTCTATTAATGAGAAAAACCTAATACATCTTAAAGAAGTATTATTTAATGAAATAGAAATAAAAGATATTATATTGCAAGATGAATCTTCAAAGGATAAAGATAAGAAAACTTTTGCGGGAGTGTATGAGGGTAGAACAAAATTTTTGAGAAAGACAGTAAGAAGTGGTCAGTGTATAAATTATAATGGAAATATCGTTATAGTTGGAGATATAAACAGCGGTGCAGAAGTTATAGCAACTGGTAATATTATTGTCTTAGGTAGTATAAAAGGAAATGTTAGCGCAGGAGCTAATGGTAATGCAAAAGCAATAATTGCAGCCTTTAGTCTTCAGCCAGAAATATTAAAGATTTCAGATATTGCGACACTATCACCGGATTCAGAAAAGCCCCAATATCCAGAAGTTGCAAAAATAAAAGATGGGGCAATAATAGTAGAACCGTACTTACCGAATAAATATATTTATTAAAGCGTGGAGGGATTGTTAAATGGGAGTATCTATTGTAATTACATCAGGAAAAGGTGGAGTTGGAAAAACTACAACAACAGCTAATATTGGTACTGCATTAGCAGCACTTGGGAAAAGAGTAGTAGTTGTTGATGGTGATACAGGACTTAGAAATCTAGATGTACTAATGGGATTAGAAAACAGAATAGTGTATACTATAGTTGATGCTATAGAAGGAAGATGTAGATTAAAGCAAGCTTTAATTAAAGATAAGAGATTTCCAAATCTATGCCTTCTTCCAACAGCGCAAACAAAGGATAAAGATGATATAAGTGCACAACAAATGCTTAAGCTTGTAAAAGAACTAAAGGAAGATTTTGATTATGTAATTATAGATTCTCCAGCTGGTATTGAACAAGGCTTTGAAAACTCAGTAATCGGAGCTGATAAAGCTATAGTTGTAGTAAATCCTGAAATTACATCTGTTAGAGATGCCGATAGAGTAATTGGTAAACTAGATGCTAAAGGTCTTGAAGATCATTCTGTTATTATAAATAGAATGAACTATGCTATGACTCAAAGAGGAGACATGCTTGATGTAAGTGATATAATCGAAACACTTTCAATTGAATTAATAGGGGTTGTACCTGATGATAAAGAAATAACTGTTTCTACAAATAAAGGTGAACCAATAGTTTTAGAAGAATCAGCAAGAGCTGGAGAAGCATTTAGAAATATAGCAAAGAGAATAACTGGCGAAAATGTACCTTTTATGGATTTAAGTGATGCACCACAAGGTTTATTTGGATCTATAATGAAGTTATTCAAACGTAAGTAGGGGGTATTTGAAATGGGGTTCTTTAGTAGTTTTACAAATAGTAAGCCTAAGCCAAAGGATATTGCTAAAGATAGATTAAAGTTAATACTTATACATGATAGAGGAGATCTTCCAACTGATACTTTAGAGCAAATAAGAATGGAAATATTAGAAGTTCTTTCAAAGTATGTAGAGATATCAGCAGAAGATGTGGAAATATCAGTAAGTAAAAGCGATATTGAAGAGGGAGAAGCAGCTTCATCATTAGTTGCTAATATACCTATTAAGAACATAAGAGGTCAATAAGTTAAAAGGTAAAATAAGAGAAATATTTATAATTAAAAAAGGCTACATACGTAAAAGTATGTAGCCTTATATATATATATAAATATAATATCTTTATATATTAAAAATTTATTATTTTTCTTATTTCCCAATGATTTATTATAGAGAATAACAAAATAATGATATATAATAGAAATACAGGTTTTTCGGGAGGTGAAAGATTTTGTTAAGAGGGGATTTATTGTTTGATAGACAAGGAACTTATAGTAAATATAAGCTGGATTTTAAAAAAATTAGAGATATAGATAAAGTACTATTATTTTCAACAATAATATTAGTACTGTTTGGTGTTTTAAACATATATCTTGCAACTAAAGGAACTTACGGATTTAGCTATGCTAAGAAGCAATTAGTATGGTTTATAGTTTCTCTTGTAGCACTTTATATATTTATGGCTATTGACTACAGAGTTCTTTATAATTATGTTCCAATTTTTTATTGGGCTGGAGTTGTTTTACTTATTGCAACAAGATTTTTGGGTTCTGTTAGAGGTGGAGCTAGAGGTTGGCTTGTATTTGGACCAATTTCCTTGCAGCCAGCGGAACTCGCAAAGATTGGTATGATACTTATGCTTGCTAAGAAATTAGAAGAGATGGATTTAGAGATAAACAATCTAAGAAATTTCTTTACTCTTGTTTTTTATGCTGCAGTGCCAGTTCTATTTATTGTAATTCAACCAGATATGGGAATGACTATGGTATCATTCTTTATAGTGCTTGGTATATTTTATGTTGCAGGACTTGATATGAAAGTAATAGGTGGAGGACTACTCGCGCTTGTTATTGGAATATTGATAGTTTGGAATTCAGGGCTTATACAAGATTATCAAAAAACAAGAATAACATCATTTATGAATCCAGAAGCTAATATGGCAGGGTCTGGATATCATCTCAGTCAATCTTTAATTGCAATTGGATCTGGCGGGGTTACTGGTAATAGACCATCTCTTTCAAATGATGCAACTTCAGGATATGCAGCGCAACATGTACCAGAAGTTCAAACAGACTTTATTTTTGCATCAATAGCAGAAAACTGGGGATTGCTAGGTGTTTTATTCTTGCTAACTATGTATGGATTACTTATAAGTAGGATGGTAGCTATTGCGCGAACATCAAAAGATATCTTTGGATCAATAATATGTGTTGGATTAGTATCATATTTCTTATTTGCAATACTACAAAATATAGGGATGACTATAGGACTTATGCCTATAACAGGTATAACATTACCTCTTATAAGTTATGGTGGTAGTTCACTTTTAACTACAATAATGTCAATAGGTCTAGTATTAAATGTAGGTATGAGAAGAAAGAAAATCAGATTTTAAATATAAAGTAAGTGGAAGTGATTTAAATATTACTTCCACTTATTAATTAGAAAAATTTAATAAAGATATTCATTAAAAGGTACTGTTATATAGTTAATAAAATCTACTATATAACAGTACCTTTTATGGGTTTTAAAATAATATATAATTTTAAAAATATATATAAAATAGGGATTAACTTAGATTTCTATCTTAATTTATATATAAAATAATGAACTTAATTAAAATATTATCTATTTATTTTACTGGCATTTGTTACAAGTGTTTTTTGTGCATCTGTTAAAGTGTCATAATCTTTAGTTACTTTTTGGACTTCTCCCTCATTATTCATATTTAAGTTTTTAATTTCTTGAGATACTTTCTCGCTTACTTTAAAATCTTTATCGGCAGCTTCATGTCCTTCTTTTATCGCTTTTATAACATCTAGGTCTTGGTTTAATTTATCAACATTTTTAATCTTTTTTTGATCAGATTCTGAAAGTTTATCAAACTGATTTTTTATTTCGCTTATTTTTGAATCGTCATTTAAAGTTATATAAGAGGCTTTTGGAAGGGCATCAATTTCTTTTGTTATGCTATTTACTGAGCCTTCTTTATCTCCGCATCCATAGATTAATATAGATACTGTAAATATAGCTATAATTGAAAGTATAAGTTTTTTATGAAAAAGTTTATTTTTATTAATCATAACTTTAGTCCTCCTTATATGTTAAAGATTTGAATCATGATGAACAGGAGTTTGTTTAGTTGTTTCTGTTATCAAATTTTTATTTACTTCTTCAGTCTTTTTAAGTGAGTAATTTGCCATTCTTGTACAATAATCTGTCATATAATTTTCTGCCTCTTTAGGATTTTTCTTATAAAGGTCTAAAACATATTTATCAGTTTCTTTTAGGTTATCTGTAAGCTTATCTTCAACAGCTCTAAGGGGAGGTTTCGTATATTTATTAACATATTCATCATAATAAGGAGTTGTTGATGCTCCAGCTCTTCTGTAAGTCCAATAAGCTGAAGTATAATCAGGTATATTTGTACCTTCTCTGTATGCTTTTGGAGTATTATTTATACCAGAATAGAAGGGAACGTATACACTGGTTTCAGGAACTCCAAGAGCTAACCAATGAACAGCACCTACAGCACTTGGCATATTAGGTCTACATTGTAATATGTGAGATTCCATTGTATAGGCAACGTTTATTGGTCTATATTTATCTTTATATTCACCGTATGGATCATATTCTGTGCCATCATAATGAGAACGCAAGACTTTTGCCACATCTTTAACTTCTATTTTGTTATCTGGTTTCATAAATAAGCTAAAGTCTTTGCTTGTTATATCTTGCTTTTTAGATGGAGTTAAGATTCTTTGACCATCCCATATTCTTGGATTGTTGTACTTGGCATCCTTTTCATTTTCAGTTCCAAATGCTTTTTTAAAGCTAAAGTCTCCATCTTTTTGAGGATCATAAAGACCTTTATCTTCTGAGAATTTAACCAAATCTTTAGAGCCTAAGTAATTTTTGTCATCTTTTAAATCTACTTTATCTATACATAATTTATTTGGAATTACAGCATATGAATCATCAGGAACTCTTTGTGCTACCCAATGATGTCCAGATCCTATTTCCATGTACCAAACTTCATCTTTATCGGATATTATGACACCATTAACTTCAGATGAACCTTTTTCATCTACTATTTTTCCAAGCATCTTAACGCCGTCTTTTGCAGTTTTTACATGAGGTAGAACTACTGATGTTATTGAATCTTCACCAATACCATCTTTAACAAGAGGGTCTGCTTTTAGTGCTTTATCATTTGCAGTAGCACTTTCTGTGGCACTAAGTGCTACACCATGTTCATTTATGCCGTCTTCTTCAAACTGACCATCCTTTTCAGTCCACTCTGGAGTTGCAGTATATTTATAATTTGTCTTTGGAAGCTTGTATGTAAATCCATTTCCCTTTGACGTATAAGTTGCACCATCTTTATTTGTACTATGAGGATGAACAACAAATCTTTTATCCCAAGCAGTTTTAGCATCTTCATTACGAGCAGCAATTGTTGACCCGTCTGCAGTAGCATTTTTACCTACGACTACTGTTGTACAAGCAAATGCATTTAGTGCTAATGGTCCTAGCAAAATACTTGAGGTAATTGAAGCTAGAAAAAGTAATTTTGATATTTTTTTAGTTAACATAATTTCACTCCTTTTAATAAAGCCAATATATTCCCGCAGAAAAATATAAATTATATTAAGGCTATCATATAAAATTCTAGACCCATTGTAGGATTAATTCAATATTTCATAGAATAGGTTTACATTAACTTAATATAATTAAAATAATAATTATGTTAAATTGTGAAATTCTATAGGAGAATTTATACATGTGTTTTCATAAAATCTTAGCTTTTTAAATATAATAAAGTAGTGCTAAATAACAAGGAGATAAGAAAGATGGGAAGTTATAGGGATCAGTATGAAAAATATTACAAAAACATAGGAGGAAATAATAGTAGATATGTACCAATTTCAAATAATGGAGGTAATTCAAATTTCCACTATGGAGAAGGTAGAAGAAAAAAGAAGGATGGGGGAATGCTCTCTATTTTAGTAACTCAAACTATAGGCATATTAATAATTACATTAATTATGATGGCATTAAAATATGTACCTTATAAAGAAGCAAATGATATTTACTTAAATGCAAAAGAGGTTATGGCTACAGAAATGGAATTTGGCGACTTTGATGCTATAGAGGTATTTAATGAATTTAAAAGCAAAATATCAAAAGATGATGGACTGGAAAATAAAATAAATGGAAGCTTAATGGCTCCTTTAATAGGAGAAGTAGAAACTTTGGAAGATGGAGTTATCATAAAAACAGATAAGAAAAAAGAGGTTTTTGCAATATTTGATGGTGAAATAAAAGATATAAAAGATGGGGATAAAGGAAAGGATGTTGTAGTTGACCACGGCAATGGAATAGAGAGTTACTATAACATGATAAATGAGTCATTAGTTGAAAAAGGTGATAAGGTTGAGAAAGGAGAGTGTATAGGAGTTAATACAAAGATTGGTGATAAAGGTTATAAAGTAGAATTTAAAATTAGTTATATGGGACAATTTAAGGAGCCTGGAAAGTATATTAATTTTAAAGATTAGGAATCTGTAGCTAGCAATGTTTTGAGGGTAGAAATGAAGAAATCTTATAAATTAATGATTATAGAGGTAGTGTTATTATTACTTGCAATTAGTTTTGAAAGCAAAATTTTAATTGGAGTTATATCTATAATACTGCATGAATTTACACATATATATGTTGGAAGCAAACTAGGATGTAAGGTATATAATTTAGAACTTGGAATAACTGGTGCAAAAGCAGAACTTTCAGAGATTGATGATCTTAGAGAGAATGAAAAACTTATATTATATTTAAGTGGACCAGCTATGAATTTTATTTTAGCATGTTTATTATATGCCTTATACAATGTTAGTCATATTCCTATATTGGAAATTGGATATGAAGTAAATATAGGTCTTTTTATATTTAATTTATTTCCTGCATATCCTTTAGATGGATCAAGAATATTAGAAATAATATTATCTAAATATAATTCATATATAAAAAGCAAAAAAATAACTACTTGGATAAGCTATACTGCTTCAGCGTGTCTAATAGTATTATTTTTTATTATGATCTTTTTACATAAAGTGAATCTAAGTTTATTTTTAATGGGAATTTTGATAATATATTCAACTGTTCTAGAGAAAAATTGGACGATGTATATAATAATGGGAGATATAATTAAAAAGAGAAGGAAGCTTAAAAAATATGATTTTATAGAAAATAGGACAGTATCCGTGTTTTACAAAAATGAACTACTTAATGTAATGAGATTAGTTGATAAAAGCAAGTTTAATACTTTTTATGTATTAGATGAAGAGCTTAAAATTCTTAAAATAATTCATGAGGATGAATTACTTGAAGGGTTAAAAAATTATGGTAATATAACTTTAGAAGAGTATATAAATGGATTAAAGGAAACTCAGTGATGGGTTTCTTTTTTAGTAGAACAAAAATTTAATTTATGCTAGAATATAGGGATGTATATGGATAAGTATATTAAGTATGAAACTATATATAAAGTAATTTTTAGGAGGATGTAATTTAATGAATAAAATTTCAGATAACATCTTATGCAAGGTTGAGAAACCAGCAAGATATGTTGGTGGAGAACTAAATCAAGTAATTAAAGACCCAAAAGAAGTAGACATTAGATTTGCTTTTTGTTTTCCAGATGTTTATGAAGTAGGAATGTCTCATTTAGGAACAAGAATACTTTATCATACAATAAATAATAGAAAAGATACTTACTGTGAAAGAGTTTTTGCACCATGGCCAGACATGGAAAGAGAAATGAGAATGAATAATGTATCTTTATATGCATTAGAAACTAAAGACTCACTTAATAAATTCGATATTCTAGGCTTTACTCTACAATATGAGATGAGCTACACAAATATATTAAATATGCTTGATATGTCAGGTATAACAATAAGAGCATCAGAGAGAGGCGAAGATGAGCCGATAGTTATGGCTGGGGGACCTTGTGCATACAACCCAGAACCTCTATATGATATAGTAGATTTCTTTGAACTTGGAGAAGGCGAAGAAATGATGAATGATGTATTAGATGTATATGCTAAGTATAAAGGAAAAGGAAAGAAGAAAGAATTCTTAAGAGAAATATCAAAAATAAGAGGTATATATGTACCTTCACTATATGATGTAACTTACAATGAAGATGGAACAATAAAAGAATTTACTCCAAAGTATGATGATGTTCCTAAAGTTGTTAAAAAGAGAATTATAAGAGACTTTGATAATGTAGAATTCCCAATTGAGGACATGATAGTACCTTATACTGAAGTTGTACATGACAGAATAGTACTTGAAACAGCTAGAGGATGTACTAATGGATGTAGATTCTGTCAAGCAGGTATGATTTATAGACCTGTTAGAGAAAAAACTAGAGAAACATTGATTAATCAAGCAAGAGAATTAGTGAAAGCAACAGGATATCAAGAAATCTCACTAGCTTCATTAAGTATATGTGATCACTCAGATATTCAAGGTCTTATCCATGGATTAATGGAAGAACATGAAGAAGATAAAGTTGGTATAGCATTACCTTCAATAAGAGTTGATGCATTCTCAGTTGATTTAATAAAAGAAATCCAAAAGGTTAGAAAAACTGGATTAACTTTTGCTCCAGAAGCTGGATCTCAAAGAATGAGAGATGTAATAAATAAAGGGTTAACTGAAGAGAGAATACTTGAAGCTACTAAAAGTGCCTTTGAAAATGGATGGAGTACAATAAAGCTTTATTTTATAATAGGTCTTCCTTATGAAAATATAGAAGATTGCGCAGCTATTGGTGAACTTGCAGAGAAGATGGTAAGTGAATACTATACTGTTCCAAAAGAAGTTAGAAAAAAAGGACTAAAGATTACAGTAAGTACTTCAATACTTGTACCAAAGCCATTTACACCATTCCAATGGGCTCCAATGGAAAAGATTGAAGTTGTTAATGATAAGATAAATGCGG
Organism: Clostridium sardiniense; assembly: GCF_050584765.1. Lineage (GTDB taxonomy): Bacteria > Bacillota > Clostridia > Clostridiales > Clostridiaceae > Clostridium > Clostridium sardiniense_A. The sequence continues at coordinate 161,610 of NZ_JBNOOR010000001.1, forward strand.
TTAAGGATTCAATAAAATCAAGAAGTATTACATATAACTATCATGCACAAAAGACTTCATACATGGAAGCTGTATTTGCAAGAGGTGATAGAAAACTTTGTGATGTTTTAATAAAGGCATTTGAAAAAGGATGTAAATTTGATGGATGGTCAGAATATTTCAACTTTTATGCTTGGAAAGAAGCTTTAGATGCATGTGGAGTTGACGGAGACTTCTATGCTTATAGAGAAAGAGATTATGATGAAATACTTCCTTGGGATTTCATTGATATCGGAGTTGATAGAGCATACTTAGTTGAAGAAAATGAAAAAGCTAGAAGAGTTGAGCTTACACAAAACTGTAGAAAAGGTTGTACAGGATGTGGAATCAACGTTAACTTTAGAGAAGGGAAGTGTTTTGAAGGTGCGATATCTAATAAAATTCACTAAAGAAGCAGATATAAAATTTGTAGCTCATTTAGATTTAATGAGAACAATACAAAGAGTTATTAGAAGATCAGGATTGCCTGTTGATTACTCAAAGGGATTTAATCCACATATGTCCCTTTCAATAGCACAACCACTTTCAGTTGGAGTATACTCAGAAGGTGAGTATATGGATGTAGTTTTAAAAGAAGAGGTCGATCCAAAGGAAATAGTAGAGAGACTTAATAAAAGTACTGCAAGTGGAGTAAGATTTTTAGATGCATTAGGAATTGAAGTAATAGAAAATGTTAAGAAATTACCACAAGCTATGGCTTTAATAGATGCAGCAAGATATACAATAAAGATGCATTATACAGATACTACAAACTTTGAAGAGGAAATGAAAGCTCTTTTAAGTAGAGAAGATTGGGTAATGACAAAGAGAAGTAAAAAAGGTGCAAGAGAAGTTGATATAAAGCCTTTAGTTCATGAATTAAAATACTGGATTAAAGATAATGAAGTTGTATTAAATGTATTAATAAGCTCAGGAAGTAGAGAACATTTAGCACCAGACTTATTAGTAAAACTTATACAAGAAAATACAACTAACTGTGATGAAGAAGCTTTCGTTCAAATAAAGAGAGAAGAAATGTACTTCATGAAGGAAGAAAAATTAGTACCTCTTTATAAATGTGTATAGGAAGTGGAATTTTGATGAGAGAAATTTTTATTGAAAGAAGAGAAAAATCCATAAGGATTGCAGTTAAAAATAATAATGAATTAGAAGAGTGTTTTATAGAAGAGAAAAGTAGTGAACCAACTTACGGAGAAATCTATAAAGGAAGAGTTAAAAATATAGTTCCTGCAATAAATTCATTATTTTTAGATATAGGCCTAGATAAAGAAGGCTATATGTACTATAGCGAAGACTTAAAAAAGTTAAATATTAAAAAAGGTGATGAATTTTTAGTTGAAGTTTTAAAGGAACCTTTAAATGAAAAAGGCGCAAAGCTTACTAATAAATTCAATATACCTGGAAAGTATTTAGTATTTACAAAAGGTAAGAGTGGTATATCATTTTCAAAAAGAATAACTGATGAAGTTAAAAAGAAATTAATTGAAGCAGAAATTGAAGAGATTGATGGAATTAACATAGTCGTAAGAACTGAAGCAGTTAATGTTCCAATAGAAATCCTTAAAGCAGAAAGAGATAAGCTAAAAGGAATATTGGATGAAATGAACAGAAAACTTAACTATAGCACTGAGCTTTCAAAGGTTTATGGAGAAGATGTATCTTTAAACAAGGTCTTAAGAGATAATATAACAAAGGGAAATCTAAAAATCTATGTTGATAACATTGAAGATGAAACTTATGTTAAGTCATTTTTAGATGGGGAAAAAGATATTGAAATTATAGTATACGATGGACTACGTACACTATTTGATTATTACAATATTGAAAAAGAAATATTAAAGCTTAGACATAACAAAGTAAAATTAAATTGTGGTGGAGATATTGTTATTGAAAAAACAGAAGCTATGTATGTTATAGATGTAAATAGTGGAAAGAATATTAAAGGAAGAAGTTTGGATAAAACAATTCTTCAAACAAATTTAGAAGCTGCAAAAGAAATTGGAAAGCAAATAATGCTTAGAAATCTAAGCGGAATAATTCTTATAGACTTTATTGATATGAGAGATCATAGTCAAAGAGCCAATGTAATGAAAGAATTGAAAGATTCACTTAAAAGTGACAAAGGGAATAGTAAGATATATCCTTTTACAGAACTTGATTTAGTACAGATTACAAGAAAGCGCAGGGGAAAGAGCATATATGATTCAATAGAAGATAAATGTCCACTTTGCAAAGGTTCAGGTAATATTCTTAAATTATCATATATTGAAGATTTAATAAGAAATGATATATTAAGATCTGTTGAAGACAATACTATAGAAAGCTTCTTTATAGAACTTGATAACATTTATAGAGAAGATGTAAAGGGAGATTTATTTAGTTTCTTAAAAAATATAGATGGCTTAGATAAAGAAATGTTCCTTAAATTCTCAGAAGGAATTGATGGATATAGAATAGAACCTTTAATATTTAAAAATCAAAAGGAAAACCTTGCAGATTATAAGGTTAAAGGTATTGAAAAATATTAATTAATTTCTTTACAAAAAATAGACGATATGTTAAGATAGGTTAGTAAACCGCTCACGATAGGGTTTTTTTATAAAACAAAGTTTTACTTTGTACCCGTAGTGGCGAGACCGTTATGAGGAGGTGTTTTAATGTACGCAGTAGTATTAACAGGAGGAAAGCAATACAGAGTTCAAGAAGGAGACGTATTATTCGTTGAAAAGCTTGAAGCAGAAGTAGATTCACAAGTTGAATTAACAGAAGTATTAGCTGTTTCTAATGGAGAATCTTTAACAATTGGTAAGCCAATGGTTGAAGGAGCTAAAGTTGTTGCTAAAGTTGTATCACAAGGTAAAGCTAAGAAGGTAACAGTATTCAAGTATAAGGCTAAAAAGGACTACAGAAGAAAAGCTGGTCACAGACAACCTTACACTAAGTTAGTTATCGAAAAGATCGAAGCATAATCTATGATTAAAGCAAAGATTTTTTATCAAAGTAACAACATTAAAGGATTCGTCATTGATAATCACGCAATGCCAGGAGACAGAGATTTTAATAATGATGTCTTATTGGTAGGAGAAGCTTTTGATATGGTTTGTAACTCAGTTTCAGTCTTATCACAAAGTGTTCTTATAGGTATAGATGAAGTTTTAAAACTGAATTGTACATACGAGATTGGAGACGGATATTTGAAATTAGACTTATCTGATTTCTCAGAAGAGGAATTAAGAGAGTCACAGGTTTTACTTAAAACCTTCGAGAAGAGTTTAGAAAGTGTAATTTCTAGCTTGGATCAAATGTTTGGAGATAATAAACGTAGAGAATATATAAAATTATTAAAAGAGGAGGTGTAGTGACATGATGATAATGAACCTTCAATTATTTGCCCACAAAAAAGGGGTAGGTAGCTCAAAGAATGGTAGAGATTCTGAGTCAAAAAGACTAGGTGTTAAATCAGCTGACGGAGAATTCGTACTTGCTGGAAACATCATCGTAAGACAAAGAGGAACTAAGATCCACCCAGGAAACAACGTTGGAAGGGGTAAGGATGATACTCTATTCGCTAAAATCGATGGAGTTGTTAAGTTCGAAAGAGTGGGAAGAGACAAGAAGAAAGCTTCTGTTTACCCAGTAAATGTAGAAGAAATAGCTGAATAGTAGTTATTTATATAAAGCACCCATGAATTTGGGTGCTTTTTAAATGTCAAAAAATAAAGAATTACTTAAATAATAGCATTAAATAGTGCTTTTTTTCTTCATATATAATAGTATTATGTTATAATGAAGAAAATATTTTTAAATAAGTAGATTTATTATTCATATATTAAGGAATAATATGAATATAGAGATTTTTACAAAAGGAGAGGTGAGTATATGTTTATAGATAAGGCCAAAGTATTTATAAGGTCTGGTAGAGGCGGAGATGGAGCAGTTTCTTTTAGAAGAGAAAAATATGTTCCACTTGGTGGACCAGATGGTGGAGATGGTGGAAAAGGTGGAAGTATAATTTTCACAGTTGATACTGGAATAACAACCTTAATGGATTTTAAATATAAGAGAAAATTCGTAGCAGCGCCAGGAGAGAATGGTGGTACATCAAAGTGTTACGGTAGAGATGGAGAAGATCTTTACATAAAAGTGCCAATGGGAACAATCATTAGAGAGGCTGAAAGTAACAAAATTATTTGTGACCTTTCAGAAAAAGATGATGAATATGTTCTTCTAAGAGGTGGAAAAGGCGGAAAAGGAAACTGTAAGTTCTGTACACCTACAAGACAGGCACCAAACTTTGCAGAGCCAGGTATGCCAGGAGAAGAAATGGATATAGTTTTAGAATTAAAACTACTTGCAGACGTTGGACTTTTAGGATTCCCAAATGTAGGAAAGTCAACATTCCTATCAATGACAACTAAAGCAAAACCAAAGATAGCAAACTATCATTTCACAACATTAAAACCAAACTTAGGAGTAGTTGCGGCAGATGGTGTTGAAGCCTTTGTAATGGCAGATATTCCAGGAATAATTGAAGGTGCAAGTGAAGGTATAGGTCTTGGACTTGAATTCTTAAGACACATAGAAAGAACTAGATTATTAGTTCATGTTGTTGATATATCAGGACTTGAAGGAAGAGATCCAATTGAAGATTTCATTAAGATAAATGAAGAACTTAAGAAATATTCAGTTAAACTTTGGGATAGACCTCAAATAGTAGTAGCTAATAAGACAGACCTTTTATTTGATGAAGAAGTATTTGAAAACTTCAAGAAAAAGGTTAATGAATTAGGATTTGATAAAGTTTATAAAATGTCAGCTGCAACTAGAAATGGTGTTGACGAAGTAATTAAGGAATGTGCAAGAATGCTTAAGGAAATTCCTATAACAGGACTTGAAATATCAGATGAAGAAAGATACATCCCAGAAGATAAGAAGTTCACTTATGAAATCAGAGTTGAAAAAGGCGAAGAATACGATACTTACTTTGTTGAAGGTAGCTTCGTAGACAGACTGCTTAGCGCAGTTAATGTAAATGATGCAGATTCATTAAGATATTTCCATAAGGTATTAAACAATAAGGGAGTACTTAGCGAATTAAGAGAAATGGGAATTCAAGATGGTGATATGGTAAGCCTTAACGACTTCGAATTCGAATACTTATTATAGGAGGAACAAGAATGCTAATAGGAAAACAAAGAGCTTATTTAAGAAGCTTAGCTAACGATATGCAACCAATATTCCAAATTGGTAAAAATGGAATAGAGGATAGCTTTTTAAAGCAAGTAAGAGATGCACTAGAAGCTAGAGAACTTATTAAGATAAAAGTTTTAGAAAATAGTGGATTTACTGCAAGAGAAGCTTCAGATTTTATATGTAAAGAAATAAAATGTGAGGGCGTTCAAGCAATCGGAAGTAAAATAGTTTTATATAAAAGATCTTCAAAGAAACCAAAAATAGAGATACCAAGAAAATTTAAAAACCAATAATAGATGAAAAAGTATGGGATTATTGGAGGAACCTTTGATCCTATCCACAATGCACATCTTTATATAGCTTATGAGGCAAAAGTTAAATTAGGCTTAGATAAGGTGATCTTTATACCAAATGGAAGTCCCCCACATAAAACTTTAAGTAATGTAACGGGGGCTTCTTTAAGGTATGAAATGGTTAAAGAAGCTATTAAAGATTTTGAGGATTTTGAGGTTTCAGATTATGAAATAGAAAAAAGGGAACTCAGTTACACATATAAAACATTAAAGCACTTTAATAGTGATGATGTGATGCTATACTTTATAACAGGTGCAGATTGCCTTGTTGATTTAGATAAGTGGAAAAATGTAAGTGAGATTTTTTCTCTTTGTAATTTTGTTGTATTTACAAGACCAGGTTTCAAAGAAGAAGATTTACAGAAAGAAAAAGAAGAAGCTGAAAGAAAATATAATGGAAGAATTATATTTTTAAATATATTAGATTTAGAAATTTCATCAACAGATATTAGAAGAAGAATTAGGGAAGGCAAAAAAGTGGACTTTTTTGTACCAAAAGAGGTACTTAAAATTATTGAAAGAGAGAAGCTTTATGGCAAGGGGAACTAATATGGAAATTACTTATATTTATGATTATTTAAGAGAAAATTTAAGACCAAAAAGATATATGCATACATTAGGAGTTGTATCTACAGCCAAAAAATTAGCTAAATTAAATGGTGTAGATGAAGATAAAGCAGTACTAGCTGCATTATGTCATGATGTAGGCAAAAATTTAACAATTGAAGAATTAATGAGTATTATTAAAAAGAATAATATAGAATTAACAATGGATGAGAAAAAAACACCAGAGCTTTGGCATGGGATTGTTTCAAGAGTACTTGCTAAAGAAAAGTTTAATATAGATGATGAAGAAGTGCTTGAAGCAATGAGATGGCACACAACTGGAAAAGAAGATATGAGTACTCTAGATAAGATTATTTATATTGCAGATATGATTGAACCATCAAGAGTTTATGATGGGGTTGAAGAAATAAGAGAGAAGGTTTTAGAGAATTTAGATGAAGGAGTTCTTATGGGTATGAATCATACTATAAAATACTTATTATCTAAAGGACAGCTTATAGATTTAAATACTGTTAAGGCAAGAAACTATTTAATATTAAATAGAAGAAAAGTATAACTTAAATTTATAATGGAGATGGGGTGTAGGAAATTTGACGGATGATAGAAGGTCTATGGATTCTTCGAGAAGAAAAAGGAATGAAAGTGAAAGAGAAGAAGCTATAAGAAGAAAAAGACGTATTGCAAAAAGAAATGAAGAATTAAAAAGGGGAAAAAAAGTAAGTAGGAGAAGTTTAGATGAAGGATACATTCCTGCTGATGATGCAAGAAGAAGAGTTGACTCTCCAAAAAGATCACAAGAAGGCTTTACAGATAGAGACTTTGAAAGTAGAAAGAATCCATCTAGAAAAGCTGCACCTAGCAATTTACAAAATAAAAGTAGAAATTCAAAAAAGAATTTATCAAAGAAAAAGAAGAAAAAGAGAATATCATTTAAGAAAATATTTGGAATAATAATTGCAGCACTTTTAATACTTCTCTTAATAGGTGGAGTAAGAATAGCAAAACTTGTTAACAATATAAGCACAGATAAGATGATAGCACCAGTAGAGGTTCCTATGGATCAAACCGTAAATATTTTACTTCTAGGAATGGATGTTGGAGATGTAAATAATCCAAATGACGAGGCTATTAAAAGAACTGATACTATGATGCTTATAAACTTTAACCCTAAAACTAAGAAGGTAAATATAGTATCAATACCAAGAGATACTCTAATTACTATAAATGGGCGTAGATGGAAGATGAACGCTGCTTATCCAATTGGAGGAGACCAAAGGGTAATAACAGAAGTAGAGCAATTATTAAATGTTAAAATAAACTATCTAGCTAAAGTAAATTATAAAGGCTTCAGAGATTTTATTGATGCAATTGGTGGAGTTGATATGAAAATAGAACACAACATGGATTACACTGATAAGTCTCAAAATCTTCGTATTGACTTCAAAAAAGGAACAACGGTTCATCTAGATGGTAAGAAGGCAGAAGAATTCTTTAGATGGAGAAAAAACAATGATGGAACAGGTCTTCCAAATGGAGATATAGATAGAATAAAGAATCAACACGCATTCTTAGAGCAAGTTGTTAAGAAATGTACTAGTCCAGCGATAATATTCAAGATACCAGGAATACTTAGAGCAGTAGAGCAAAATGTAGAGACTAATATGACTGGAAGTACAATGTTCAAATATGCACTAAAATTAGCGACATTAAAGCCAAGTGATATTAAGATGACTACAGTTAAAGGAGACTCTAAGATGATAGATGGGCAGTCTTACTTTATATTTAATAAAGAAGCAAATGCAGATTTGATAAAAGCACTTAACTCATCAGATACTGGAAGTGCAGATATAAAGCCTGAAGATGTAAGAATAAAGGTGTTAAATGCAACAAAAATAAGTGGACTTGCAGCAACTTATCAAATAGAACTTAAACAACTTGGTTATAAAAATGTTGATACAGGAAATACAGACCTTAGAGACAAGAGTGTAATCATGGTCGACAATGACAATATAAAGAATTCTCTTAAAAAGAATTTTAAATCAATAACTGATTATGAGAGTATTAATTCAAAGTACGCAGATACAGGGTATGATGTAATAGTTATACTTGGAAATGATGCTAAAAATTATTAAGATTTATAAATTAGGAGGACTTTAAGCTTTGAGTACCTTAGAAAAAACTGTCCCATCAGAATATGATGGAGTTAAAATTAGAAAATACTTAAAAGAGGGGTTAAACTTTTCATCAAGACTTATAAGTAGAGCATCCAAGGAACAAAGAATATTTGTAAATGATGAAGTAGTTAGAATGAATTTTAAGGTATCTACAGGGGATAACCTAAAGATAAACTTGGATAGAGAAGAAAGCCAAGACATTACCCCAGAAAAGATGGATTTAGATATTGTATATGAAGATGAGGAAATACTAGTTGTGAATAAAAGACCATTTCTAGTTGTTCATCCTACAAATAGCTATCAATCAGGAACCTTAGCTAATGGGGTTATAAATTACTTTAAGGAAACTGGATCGAATTGTATAGTAAGACTTGTAAGTAGACTAGATATGAATACTTCAGGACTTATTTTAATTGCAAAAAATCAATTTGCACATATGGCACTATCAAAAGAGATGGAGAAGAACAATATTAAAAAAAGATATATTGCAGTTGTCCATGGAAATTTAAAAGAAAAAGAGGGAACTATAGACCTTCCAATATACAAACCTCAAGAAGGTGATGGATTTGATAGTATAAAGAGAGTTGTAGATGATAGAGGACAAAGAAGTATAACTCATTATAAAGTTCTAGAGAGCTTTAAAGATGGAGATATAGTTGAATGTCTACTTGAAACTGGTAGAACGCATCAGATAAGAGTTCATCTATCTCATTTAGGTCATCCTATATATGGAGACTTCTTATACGGTGATGGAGATGAAGAGAAAGACTTTATAAATAGGCAAGCGCTCCATGCATATGGATTAGATTTTAAATCTCCAAAAACTGAAAAACCATTAAGCTTAAGAGCAGATCTTCCATATGATTTCAAGGAATTAATAGAGAAGATTAAATAAATTAAAAAGCATCAATTACTATAAAGTAGTTGATGCTTTTTATATTAATAAATATTTTTTTTCTTCTTATCACGTTTTAATTTTTTATAGAAAGCTCTCTTTCTTCTTCTATTTCTAACTATAATAATTCTGATAATAATTAAAATTATAAGTATGACTATTGATATACATATAACTTTAAATAAATTATTTGTAATCATCTCTGATACTGCTATCTTAAAATTATATTCTCTATCGATTCCACTTAATAGATTAACTTCAGATACAGTTTTTCCATCTACTATGACTTTAGCAGTTGTTATTACATCACCTTTTTTTAGTGATTTCTTTTTTATCATTCTAGGTAATTTGTAATCTAAAGTAGGTTTTATACCATCTAAATTAGATTTTTCAGCAGTAAAAAATACATCCTTATCAATAACTATAGGCATATTAATATTATCTGTAATCTTTATATTATCAATCTCTTGATCTTTAGAATATAACTTATAATCCTTAAAATTATTAAAGCCATAGTCTAAAAGATTTGCCATATCTTTATAATTTGCATCTTTATCTTCTGCCTTCAAAAATGCCGCAACTAACACCTGATCATCTTTTTTACCAGATATAACAAAGGTGTGTCTAGCAACATCTGTATAGCCACTTTTACCAGCAAAGGCATTAGGGTAATAATACTTAGAATTTGGATTGATTAAATAATTATGATTGTTAGCCCATCTCTTAGCTCCATCTAAATTACTAGGTGGAAGTTCTACAGATAATAATCTTGAAATTCTAACATAATCAGGATTCTTTATCGCTTCGTTTAATATTAACGCTAAATCATAAGCGGTTGATACATGCTTATCATCTGGTAATCCACTTGGATTTTCAAAATTAGAATTTTTACATCCGATCTCTTTTGCTTTTTTATTCATCATTTCTGCAAATCCTTCAATAGATCCTCCAACATGTTCCGCTAAAGCTTCGGCACAATCATTACCAGATTCAAGTAAAAGGCCTGTAAGAAGTGTTTCAACACTAAACTTTTCTCCTTCTTTTAAGCCAATTGAACTGCCCTTTGCAAAAGGAGGATTAGCTCCTACTGTAACAATATCACTGAGCTTTGTATTTTCTAGTACAACTAATGCTGTAAGAACTTTAGTTGTAGAAGCAGGAAAATGTTTAACATCATCATTTTTAGAATATAAAATTTGACCAGTTTTACTATCAATTAATATTGCAGATTCTGCATTTAGCTTCGGAGGGGCTTCTTGTGCATTTGCACTAGTTAAAATTAAACTATAGAAAATAGGTATAAAAAATAGAAATTTTACCACAGATTTAAATTTTTTACTCATAAGCTCTCCTTATTATTAAGTTTGACTTTTTTATTTTAACAAAAAGTTCTTTTATTTTCCACAATTGTATCATATATTATTTAAAAAATGTTAATAATCTAGAAAAAAACTAGGAGATTTTATATGGATACAAAAAAGAAGAGTATTGGATTAATAGCTATACTTATAATTTTAGGAAGTGGATTTTTTATAAATTACTTATTTAATGGTAGAGGAGAACTTAACAAAAATAATAATGATAGTATTTTTGTTGAAGAGAATAATTACGACTTAGATAATAGCTCTCAAGGTGTAAATTCTAAAGATAAAACAGCAAAAGGTAATAAAGAAAATGTATTAAAAGAAGAAAACAAAGAAACTGGAGAAACGATAAAGCTTAAAGATAATAAAATAGCAGTCGATATAAAAGGAGAAGTTAAAAATCAAGGAGTATACTATCTAGATGATGGAAGTATAGTAGAAGATCTTATAAAAGAAGCAGGAGGGCTTACTGACAAAGCATCGCTAGATTTAGTAAATAGAGCTGAAAAGCTTACAAATAATAAATGTGTTGTAATACCAAGTAAAGAAGAAAGCGCAGAGGCTAAAGAATCTAAAAAGGATTCTAAAGAAAAAGCTATACCTACTATATCAGGTAATGGAACTTTAAATAGTAGCAATGATAACAATGGAATAATAAATATAAATACAGCAGATGAGAGTGAACTTACTAAAATAAATGGTATAGGACCATCCAAGGCTAAAGCTATAATAAGCTACAGAGAGGAAAATGGGAGCTTTAAATCTATTGAAGATATTAAAAATGTAAGTGGAATTGGTGAAGGAACCTTCTTAAAGATAAAGGACTCTATCTCAGTATAAAGTATTTTGAGATTTTATAATCATGATGTACAATAAATATATAGACCTTTAGAGAAGGGGTGGCATAAATGATTAAGTTAACCAATTACGCAAAGACTGCCGGTTGAGCAGCTAAAATAGAGCCGGGTGCTCTTTCAGATATTTTAAAAAGTATACCAAGTATGGTAGATGACAACTTATTAGTAGGAATTGATACCTCAGATGATGGGGCAGTATATAAATTAAGTGATGATATAGCACTTATTCAAACTTTAGATTTCTTTACACCAGTTGTAGATGATCCTTATACCTTTGGACAAATAGCAGCTGCAAATTCGTTAAGTGATGTGTATGCAATGGGAGGAGAGCCAAAAGTAGCATTAAATATTGTATGCTTCCCTAATTGCTTAGATAGAAGTATACTTGGAAAAATCCTTAGAGGTGGTGCAGATAAGGTATTAGAAGCTGGTGCTGTTGTAATTGGAGGTCATTCTGTTCAAGATGATGAACCAAAGTATGGGCTTTCAGTTTCAGGAGTAGTGCATCCAGACAAAATCTTAAAGAATTGTGGATCTAAACCAGGTGACATATTAATCCTTACAAAACCTTTAGGAGTAGGAATTATAAATACTGCAGCTAAAGGAGAGATGGCATCAAAGGAAGGCTTAGATGAAGCTATAAAATGGATGGCACTTCTTAATAAATATGCTGGAGAAGTTATAAGAAAATATGATATTACAGCTTGTACTGATATAACTGGATTTGGTCTTATGGGTCATGTAAATGAAATGGCTGAAGGATCAAATATTACTTTTGAGATTCACAAAGAAAGTATACCTTACATAAAAGAAGCAAAGGAATATGCAAACTTTGGGCTTATACCACAAGGTGCTTATCAAAATAAAGCTTATATTAGTAATAGCTATAAGCTTTATGATGTTCCAAATTGGCTTGAAGATATATTATTTGATCCTCAAACATCAGGAGGACTGCTTATATCCTGTAGTGAAGAGGTAGGAAATAATATTCTAAAAGAATTCAAAGAAAAAGGTATAAAATCTTGGGTAGTAGGGCGTGTAATAGAAAAAGAAGAATACAATATAGTTGTCAAATAAAAGTTTAACGGAGGAGTTTTATATGGAGCTATTAAGAAGATTACCAAAGGTTGATACTCTTTTGAAAGAAGAAGAGGTTCAAAAGTATCTTAATAGATTACCAAGGGATTTAGTTGTAGAAAAATTAAGACTCTCCATAGACATTATAAGAAAAAGAATTTTAAAAATGGAGGACACTTCCTCCATTTTTTCTTTGAAAGAAGAATGTTTAATGGAATTTCAAAGGAGTATTAGTTTATTAGATGATATGAATTTTAAAAGAGTTATAAATGGAACAGGAATAGTTATACATACAAACCTTGGGAGATCAATATTATCAGAAAGTAGTAAGGAAGCTTTAATTAAAGCAGCAAGTCATTACTCAAATTTAGAATATGATTTAGAATCAGGAAAACGTGGAAGTAGATATAAGAATGTAATTGAAGATATAAAGTATTTGACAGGTGCAGAGGATGGACTGGTTGTGAATAATAATGCAGCAGCGGTGTTACTAGTCTTGAATACAATATGTAAAGATAAGGAAGCAATAATCTCAAGAGGAGAACTAGTTGAAATTGGAGGTTCCTTTAGGATACCAGAAATAATGAAATTAAGTGGGGGAAAGCTTGTAGAGGTCGGAACTACAAATAGAACTCATCTTAAGGATTATGAGGAAGTAATAAGTGAAGATACAGGTGCAATACTTAAAGTGCATACATCAAATTATAAAATATTAGGTTTTACAAAGGAGGTAAAATCTAAAGAACTTGTAGATATTAGCTTGAAATATAATATACCTATAATCGAAGATTTAGGAAGTGGTCTTATTGAAAGGCTAGGTATATACGGAGCATCGGATGAAAAGACAGCTAGAGAATGCATAGAAGATGGCGTTGATATTCTTACCTTTAGCGGGGATAAACTTTTAGGTGGTCCGCAGTGTGGAATAATTGTAGGTAAAAAGCTGTGGATAGAAAAGATTAAGAAAAATCAATTAAATAGAGCACTTAGAGTTGATAAATTTACATTAGCTGCTCTTGAAGGAACCCTTAAGGAATATGTTAAGGGGTGTAGTTTTAATATACCAACTATAAATATGTTAACTATGCCACTTAAAGATATAGGAAATAAGATTGATTTATTAATTAAAGAATTATCATTTTTAGGGGATAAGTTTAATATAGAAAAAGGCTTGGAAAAGTCTTTAGTTGGAGGAGGTTCCCTGCCACTTTTAGAGCTTGATACATATGTTTTAAAGATTAATAGTGAGTTTTTAAAGGAACATGTAATAGAAGAAGAACTTAGAAAAAATCATATACCAATAGTTGTTAGAGTTAGCAAAGGAAAGATTATTATTGATGGAAGATGTCTTATACTTGATGATATAGAAGTAATAAAGGACGCCTTTAAAAATATAGGAGAAAAGATATGAAGACATTAATGATAGGAACTTGTGGACATATAGATCATGGAAAGACATCCTTAATTAAAGAACTTACAGGTGTTGATACTGATAGGTTAGAAGAAGAGAAAAGAAGAGGAATAACAATAGATTTAGGATTTACTGATTTAATACTTAAGTCAAATAGAAGAGTAGCATTTGTTGATGTTCCAGGTCATGAAAAGTTTATAAGAAATATGATTGCAGGTATAACTGGAGTAGATACAGTATTATTTGTAATTGCAGCTGATGAAGGGGTAATGCCCCAAACTATAGAACACTTACAAATAATAAATGGACTTAATATAAAAAATGGAGTAATAGCCTTAACAAAGTGTGATAAAAGCGATGAGGAGCTTATTCAGTTAATTATTGATGATATAAGGGAAGCCTTTAAAGGGAGCGTATTAGAAAATTCAAGAATAATAAAAACATCAACAAAAACAAAAGAAGGTATACAAGACATAATAGAGTTTTTTGAGGAAACCTTAGATAATAAGAAGGAAAATAATTTAGATAATCTCCCATTTAGAATGTGTATAGATAGAGTATTTACTGTAAAAGGTTCTGGAACTGTAGTTACTGGAACGGCTCTTGAAGGTAAAGTAAAAGAGGGAGATATATTAAAGCTATATCCATCAAAAAGAATTGTAAGAGTTCGAGAGATTCAAAGCTATGGGAAGAAGGAGATAATAGGAGGATCAGGGACAAGATGCGCAATTAATCTTACTGGAGTAGCAAAAGATGATATTAAGCGTGGCGAAGTAATAAGCAGTGAAGAAGATATGGAATCATCATTTATACTAGATTGTTCCTTTAATATAACTAATAATAAAGTACATAATATAAAGAATGGACAGAGAGTTAGAGTCTATCATGGAACAAAAGAAGTTATGGGAAGAATATATATTCTTGATGAAAATAAAAAGTATGTACAAATACGATTAGAAGAAGGGGTAGTAAGTAAAAAGGGAGATTACTATTACTTAAGAAATTATTCTCCTATGTATAATATTGGTGGAGGAAGAGTAATTGAGCCTAATGGAAATAAGATAAGAGGAAATAATCATTTATATTTAAATAATATTATATTAAAAGAAAAGGGGAGCCTTGAAGATAATATATTAGATAGATTGAGAAAAGAAGACTTTTTATATACAAGTGAACTAATTAATATGAATGATTCTAATAAAACTAATATAGAAAAGGCTATAGAAAAATTACTTTCTAGGAAAAAAATAGAAGTTATTGAAAATTGTAAGGAAAATATTATATTCTCAGTTAAGCAGTTAGGTATAATAAAAGATGAATTATTAGAGTCACTCTCAGATTATCATAATAAAAATCCATTAGAAATTGGAATGCCTAAAGAATCATTAAGGAAAATCATAATAAAAAAGGATATTAAATCTAAAGAATTCAATGAAATTTTAAAGTTATTAAATAAAGACGAAGTTATGACAATTTCCGGGGAAATAATCTCATTATCTAATTTTAAGAGAAGATTAAATTTAAATCAGAAAAACTTTAGAAGAGATTTATTAAAAGAGCTTGAAACTGGATTTATAAATGTTAATTTAGATTTTATAAAACAGAGCAATAATATTAATGAATTAGAGTACAAGAAAATTATAAATATTTTAGAGCAAGAGGGGGAGATACTTCAGTTAAATGATGATGTGATAATAAAAGTGGAAGTCTTTAATTATGGAGTATTAAAAGTAAAAGAGTATTTAGAGGATAAAGGCGAGATAACTCTTGGAGAATGTAGGGATATCTTAAAAACAAATAGAAAGATAGCTTTAGCTTTTTTAGAAGAGTTAGATTGTAGGAAAATAACAAAAAGAGTTGAAAATAGACGCGTAATGTTGTAAGAATAGCAGCAAGAATGTTATAATTAAAAAATATGAACAAATTTCAATAATAGAGGGTCTATTTAGGAGGTAAATATATGACTAAAAAGATTATAGGTCTAGTGATAACAACTACATTATTATTTTCACTAGCAGGATGTGGTAGTAATGAAAAGCAAAAGACTGCAGATGAAAGTACAAAAAAAGCAGAAGTTAATATAGATAATCAAGAGCAATTTAAAGATTTAAAAGGGGATTGGATTAGAGATTTCACTCATGATGAATTCGTTGATAAGAGTAATAGTTTAATGACTTCTATTGAAGATAAAACTAAAGAATTTGGTTTAGATTATAAAAAAGAAGATAAGGTCGAACAAATAGATGGAGTTACAGCTAATGTTAAATCAATATATCTAGATAACAAAGATCCAGAAGCGAATAAACTTGAGAGTATGCAGTTCCAATCACAACTTTTAGGAGACGCACAAGATTCAGGAAGATTACAATTAAAACTTTCACTTAAATTTGATGGTGAAGGGGCAATAAAAGATGATAAATTCAATCTAGGAGATACTTCAATAGCTCAATATGCAGCTATTATGACTGGTGCTCAAGATAGAAATTATGATGATATAAACAAGCAGATAATGGATATAATTAAGAGTGATAAAAAAGAAGGCATAATAAAAGATAATATTAATGGATTAGCTGAGGAGTTTGCAGTAAGTAAAGATTATATAGTATATACTTTATCAACTAAGGTATATAAATTCACTCAGAATACAGATGATGGAATAAAATAATAAAATAATTAAACAAATTTAATTTAGGAGGACTATCATGAGTAAAAAAGAAGGTATGGATATTAATAATCAAGAAGATACTAATGTAGAAGAAGTAGTAGAGAGTTTAGAATTAAAGAAAGAAGAAGGTTCTGAAGAAGAAGAAGTTAAAGAGGATATCATAGTTGAATCAACTGATGAGGAAGAAACTGAAGAAAAAAATAATAAAAAAGGTAAGAAAAATAAAGAGAAAATTATTGTAGAAGTTGATGCAAATCCATCATTTATAAAGAAATTATTTTCAAATATCTTAGATCAAGCAGTAATATTAGGAGTATCAGCAATTCTATTATTAGTATTTGATTTATTAATAGGATTTATAGGTTACATGGTAGCTGAACCAACACCAGTCTTACTTATAATTTATGTAATAGTTAATGTATTCTACTTACCTTTATTTGAAGCAAAGAATAAAAGAACTATTGGAAAGAGAATATTAGGAATCGGATAATTTAAAGAATAGGAGAAACAAAGAGTGGGCAGAAGAAGAGCAAGAGAAATTACAGTTAAAATAGAAAAAACTGAATTCCCATCAGTAGGTGTAGGAACTCAGGAGGATAAGAAAGTATATGTTAAGAATGCTTTCACAGGAGAAACAATAAAGGGAAGAGTTAAAAAGAGCAGAGCAGATTTTATAGAACTTAAACTTTTAGAAGTTTTAGAAAAGGCACCTTATGAAATAGAAGCAAAATGTCCCCACTTTGGAATATGTGGTGGATGTTCATCACAGAACCTTACTTATGAAAAACAATTAGAACTTTTAAGTGAAGAAGTTCTTGAATTATTTAAAGATGCTGAAGTTACAACTGGAGAGTATGAGGGTGTAACTGGAAGTGATGATCAATGGGAATATAGAAATAAAATGGAGTTTACATTTGGTGATGAATATAAAGGCGGAGAACTTTGCCTTGGTATGCACATGAAAAATGCAAGCTTTGGTATTATAACCGTTGATCAATGTAAAATAGTAGATGAAGATTTTAGAAAAGTTATAAAAGCTACAGTAGAGTACTTTAGAAAAACTGAACTTCCTTACTATAGAGTAATGAAGAGAGAAGGATTCTTAAGACACTTAGTTATTAGAAAAGCTAAAAATACTGGTGAATTATTAGTAAATCTTGTAACAACAACACAAGTTGATTTTGATTTAACAGAGTGGGTTAATATAATTAAAGGATTAAACTTTGATGGTGAATTAGTTTCAATTCTTCATACTGAAAATGATTCATTATCAGATGCAGTAATACCTGAAAAAGTTAATCTTCTTTATGGCAAAGATCATATAATGGAAGAACTTTTAGGATTAAAGTTTAAGATATCACCATTCTCATTCTTCCAAACTAACACTAAAGGGGCAGCAAGCCTTTATAGTATAGTTAGAGAATTCATGGGAGATTCAGAAAATAAAGTAGTATTTGACCTTTATTGTGGTACAGGAACTATAGGTCAAATAGTTGCACCTAAGGCTAAAAAGGTTATAGGACTTGAACTTATCGAAGAAGCAGTTGAAGCTGCACGTGAAAATGCAAAGCTTAATGGACTTGATAACTGTACTTTTATAGCTGGTGATGTTGCTGAGACTATAAAGCAAGTTAAGGATAAGCCAGACATTATAATCTTAGATCCACCAAGAAGTGGAGTAAGTCCTAAGGCATTAGAATATGTAATAAGATTTAATGCAAAGGAAATTGTATATGTATCATGTAATCCTAAGACTCTAGTAAATGATCTTAAGGGATTAACTGAAGCTGGATACAAGATAGAAAAGACAAGAGTTAAGGATATGTTCCCTAACACTCCTCACGCTGAGACGATTGTAAGGCTAATTAAGAAATAGGAATTAAAAACTTAGTAAAGTGATAGCTGAACTTAGTATGAAAGTCTATCTCATGCAGAGCAATGGAGTAAGATGATACTTTAAAAATAGAAGGTTTAACGGATTTTAAGTGAATATTGAAATGTGTTTTATCCTAAAGGATAAGAATTTCTAGGTGATAAAACACTAAGAACTCTATTAATGCTCCCTAAGACTAAGGTCTTAGGGAATTTTTTTATACAAATGTTTAAAATAATCGTATTTAGGTATAGAAAAGTATAGTATGTACTTTTATTATAAATTGTTTGTTTTCAGCTTTAGTATTATTTTAAATCTAATTGCTAAAATTAAACATAAAAAATAATTATATAATATTGACACTAACACTATTAAGTTATACTATATAGTAGTAATAAGTAATACTATATAGTGAAGGGGCGATTTTAGTGGAAAATATAACAGAGATGTTAAAAGGGGTACTTGAAGGCTGTGTTCTTGAAATTATCAGTCATGAAGAAATATATGGTTATGAGATTACTAGGAGGCTGAATGCTCTCGGATTTTCAGATGTTGTAGATGGGACAGTATATACTATCTTGGTGCGACTTGAGAAAAATAAATTGGTGGACATTACAAAAAAGAAATCCGATATAGGACCGCCGAGAAAGTTTTTTACCCTTAATGATGCGGGACGTGAAGAGCTAAAGAGGTTCTGGGCAAAATGGGAATTTGTTTCAACAAAAATTAACGAATTAAAGGAGAGGAAATAATGAATTTTTGGGAAAAAATTACTGGGAGTGACATGACTAAAGAACTTAAAAATTTTGACTTGAGAGCCGAAAAGCTACCAGCTGACTATCAAGTGGCATGGGAAAAAATTAAGGCTAATCTTTGGCAGTACTCAGATTTCAGCGGTCGCAACCTCATGCCAATCCTTGATGGTGTGCTTGGCTTGCTAGAAGAAACTGCTACTGACGGGCAGAGTGTACAAGAGGTTTTGGGTGATGATATCAAAGGCTTCTGCTCTGCACTGGTTGGAGAAGAAGGAGCAAAGACTTTTAGAGACAAGTGGCGCAAGCAACTCAATAGTAATATCGCTAAAAAATTAGGTGAATAGGAGGATAAAATGGGAATACAAGATATCATCGAAGGCAAAAAAGAGTGGCGAGCACATATGGCACGTGTCAAAGCGCTCCCAAAAGATTATCAAATTGTTTATAAAGAGATTCAAAAATATCTATTTAAGGTCGGTCCTGTTGAGCTAAATGAAGGGATAGGTTTGCTATCTGGGATTGTTGATCTTTTTGAAGAAGGTGCAGCCTTAGGAAAAGGTGTGCTGGAAGTGACTGGCAGTGATGTAGCGGCTTTCTGCGACGATCTAATTAAAGATTCAAAAACGTATGCTGACATCTATCAAGAATCTGTTGACCAAGAAGTTAACAAGGCTATAAAAAAGGCTACTGATAAAACAAAGTAAAGGGAGTTATAGATATTAAAATAATAGTGCTTAACAAAAATATTAACTAGAGGGTAGAGTGTATAAATATCATGTTCTCACGCATAGTAAGATTATAGTTAAGCTAAGTAAATGGGTTAAGCAAGTAGAATTTCTACTTGCTTTTTATTTTAAATCACATTATTTTTTTATACCTGTAGTTATAATGATGACAAATGCGAAAAAGCAGTGAAATATAATTGGAGGTACTTAAAATGGAAAGCTTAAAGTGGAAGGGATTTAAAGAAGTTAAAGTAGTAGAGAAAATTGAGGAAAGCACTGGAATATACTCATTTTACATAAAAGATTTAGATAATAATAAATTACCTAAGTTCTTAGCAGGTCAGTTCATAGCAATAAGAGTTAAAAATAAAGATAATACATATACAAAGCCAAGGCAATATACTTTATCTATAAATCACAAAGATGATTTTTATAGAATTAGCGTAAAGAGAGAAGAAAATGGATACGTCAGCAAAGTATTAGTTGATGAAGTAAATGAAGGGGATACAGTTGAGATTACTATGCCACTTGGAAACTTCTTTTTAAAAGATAACGATAGAAATGTTGTTCTAATTGGAGGAGGAATAGGTATAACACCAATGCTGACTATGGCATATGAAGCAGCTAATACTTCTAAGAATGTAAAGTTTATATATAGCACACAAAACTTAGAAAACCATAGTTTTAAAGATGAGATAGAAAAGTTATGTGAGGAAAATACTAATATAGAAAGTACTATATTCTATACAAGAGCTAATGAAGAGGAAGCAAATAATTCTGGGTGTATATCCGGAAGAATAAGTAGAGAGTGGATGGAAGAGAATTTAGATAAAGATAGTGAGTTCTACTTCTGTGGACCAACAGAATTTATGAGATGTGTGTATAGGAATTTAGTATCTATGGGAATAAATAAAGAAGATATAAACTTTGAAATGTTTGATAAGGGTGATGATATAACAAAATAATACTGTAATATATGTTACGTAATTAAAACTAAATAAAGGATATAATTAAAATATATGATTAAGGATAAAGAGTAATTAGGAATTAAATCTGATTACTCTTTATGTGATTTTTAAAATAATTTATGAAAAGGTGGTTAATATGAATAGTAATTGTGTGAATTGTTGTAATGAATGTAGAGGAAAGTACTGTGCAAGCAAAGTCCCTATATTTGAAAATTTAGATTGTGATGAACTTTCAGAGATAGTAAAGAGTATTAATCATAAGGAATATTCAAAAGGTGAAATATTGTTTGATGAGGGAAGTATAGCAAACAATATGTTTTTTGTTAATGAAGGAAAAGTTAAATTATATAAATATACAAGAGATGGCAAAGAGCAAATATTGCATATATTATCTGAAGGTGAATTCTTTGGAGAACTGAACTTAGTAAATAGCTCTATCCATAACTTTAGTGCTAAAGCAATAAAAGATACTAAGATATGTATTCTTAGCAATGAAGAAATGAAAAAGATAATAATTAAGAATCCTCAAATAGGAATAAAGTTATTACAAAGCGTAGGAGAAAGGTTAGCTAATATGGAAAATTTAGCACAAAACTTAGCTACAAATGATGCAGACTCAAGAGTTGCATATCTATTAATAGATTTATTAGAAAAAAGTGATAAAGTTAATGGAGATAAAAATGAAATTAAAATCCAAATGTCAAGAGAAGATATGGCAAACTGTGTTGGTGTAACTAGAGAAACTTTAAGTAGAAAGCTTAGAAGTTTTGAAGAAGAAGGCTTAATAAAAATAGTGAAAATAAAACAAATACGTGTATTAGATGAAGATGGATTAAGAAATTATATATAAATTTTCAGTTTTTATTTTGGATCATATTTTTAAGAAAGATTAGCATTTATAATTAGCTCATAAATTAAGTTTTGGAAAAAACATATCAGTACAACTTAAGAAGAAAATTATAAATGGAGTGATAAATATGATAAACACGATAAAAGAAAATGGGGATACATTTAAGAATTTATTAAATGGGAAATGGATTCCAAGTGAAGGTAGCTTAATTGAGATAAAGTCACCTTTAAATAAAGAGGTGATAGGAAAAGTTCAAGCTATGTCAAAAGAAGAAGTTGATAAAGCTATAAAAGGAGCTAAAGACGCACAAAAATCATGGAGTGATATGCCTTTAAATGAAAGATGTGAAATTCTATATAAGGCTGCAGATATATTATTAGAAAATCAAGAGATATTAATTGATCTTATGGTAATGGAAATCGGAAAAGATAGAAAGAGTGCAAAGTCAGAGATTGTTAGAACTTCTGATTTCATAAGATTTACAGCAGATTCAGCTAAAAATATTGAAGGAGAAAGTATTCCAGGAGATAGCTTCCCAGGATACAAGAAGAATAAAGTACTAGTTGTAAATAGAGACCCAGTAGGTGTAGTACTTGCGATATCACCATTTAATTATCCAGTAAACTTAGCAGCTTCTAAGATAGCACCAGCTATAGTTTCAGGAAATACTGTAGTATTTAAACCAGCAACTCAAGGAGCTTTAAGTGGATTATATTTAGCAAAAGTTTTTGATTTAGCAGGAGTATCAGCAGGTGTTATAAATACAATAACAGGAAGAGGTAGTGAAATAGGAGATTATGTTGTATCTCATAAGGATATAGATTTTGTAAACTTTACAGGTAGTACAGAAATAGGGCAAAGAATTTCAAAAATAACTACTATGAAGACACTTCTTATGGAGCTTGGGGGTAAAGATGCGGCTATAGTTTTAGAGGATGCTGATTTAGATTTAGCAGCTAAAAATATAGTGGCTGGAGCATTCTCATATTCAGGGCAAAGATGTACAGCTGTTAAGAGAGTTTTAGTTCTAGGCAAAGTAGCAGATAAGTTAGTAGATAAGATATCTAAAGAAATGGAGAAATTAATAATAGGAAATCCTCTTAGAAATGGAGGAAGCTTAGATGTAGTACCATTAATAGATTCAAAATCAGCAGATTTTGTTATGGGATTAATTGAAGATGCAAAGAAAAAAGGGGCAGTCTTACTAAAGGGTGGAGAAAGAGAAGGAAACTTAATTACACCTACTTTATTTGATAAAGTAACATTAGATATGAGATTAGCTTGGGAAGAACCATTTGGACCAGTATTACCAATAATAAGAGTAAGGAATGTTGAAGAGGCTATAAAGACAGCCAATGAATCAGAGTATGGACTACAAAGTTCTGTATTTACACAAAATATGAATGATGCATTCTATGTAGCTAATAAGTTAGAAGTTGGAACTGTACAAGTTAATAATAAAACTGAAAGAGGACCAGATCACTTCCCATTCTTAGGAGTAAAGAATTCTGGTATGGGAACACAAGGAATAAGATATTCAATTCAATCAATGACTAGACCAAAAGCAGTTGTTATAAATTTAAATTAGAAATTAAGTAAATTAAGTAGGAGAGAAGAAGAATGAAAATAATTTATTGGAGTCAAACAGGAAATACAAAAAGAATGGCAGAATTAATAGCAAAGGGTATTAAGGAAGAAGGAAAGAAAGCAGAATTAGTTGAACTATCAGAAATATCAGTTGATTATTTAAAAGACGAAGAAGTTATTATATTTGGTAGTCCAGCATATGGAGCAGAAGAACTAGAAGATACAGAAGTTGAACCTTTTGTAGCATCTTTAGAAGGTAAGATAGCAGGAAAGAAAGTTGCACTATTTGGCTCATGGGGATGGGGCGACGGTGAATGGATGAAAGATTTAGAAGAAAGAATTGAATCTTATGGTGCAGAACTTATAGCTGAAGGTCTAACAGTTAAAGAATTACCAGAAGGTGAAGATGAAGCTAGATGTATTGAATTCGGAAGATTAATAGCTAAATAAAATTTAAATACATATTATAAAAGGCAGGCTTACAGCTAGTGTAGGCCTGCCTTTTATTTAAATAACCATTAAATTATATTTTGTTAATTTTGAATATACATAATAACTAAACTTTTCTTACAGTACAAAAATATTTTAATCTAAAATAGCTCATGAATTTCTAGGTTTTAATTTTTTTATCATAATATTAGCTTTTGATATCTTTATTTTCTTTGAAATTTATGAAAATTAGTTGGTATAAGCTCACTTTTAATAGTTGATATTAAATATTAATTATTTTATGTATTTTATTTTGAATCACATAAAGTATAAATAGCATTAACTATAATAAGGACATAAGATTGATGCATGAGCAAATGAATTTGCTCAGTTTAGGAGGAATAGTAATGGAAAGACAAGTTAAATTAAAAGATAATATTTATTCAGTAGGGGTTATAGATGATAGAAAGGTACCATTTCATAGATTAATATTAGAAGATGGAACTACATATAATAGCTATTTATTAAAGACAGAAAAACCAACAGTAATAGATACAGTAGACTTAATATACACAAAAGAATATATAGAAAATTTAAAAACACTTATTGATCTAAAAGATATAAAATACATAGTAATAAATCATACAGAACCAGATCATTCAGGTGCTTTAGGTGGACTGGCAAGACAAGCTATTAATGCAACTATAGTTTGTAGCGAAGAAGCTGTTTATCACCTAAAAGAATTATACAAATTACATGATAGAAACTTTATAGTTGTAAAGGATGGAGACACTCTTGATATTGGAGGGAAAACATTACTATTTAGAATGACTCCATATCTTCATACAGAAGAAACAATGATTACTTACTGTATTGATGATAAAATATTATTCCCTTGTGATATATTTAGTACACATTTAACAGCTAAAGAGTATTTTTTAAGCAAAACAGAGTTAGATATAACAGAAGCTTTCACTGTATATTATGATCTTATAATGTCACCACATAAGAAGTATGTAAGACCAATGATTTCTATAGTAAAGAATTTAGATATTGATATGATAGCTCCATCACATGGATATATAATAGATGAAAATGTTGAAAAGTATATTTCAATATATGATGAAAGAAGTAGGGCGACTAAAAAAGGTAAGAAGGCTACAATAGTTTATACAACAATGAGAAATTCTACAAAAGGAATTGCAGAAAAGTTTAAGGAAGAATTTGAAGCAGAAGATATTGAAGTAACTATATTTAATGCTGATAAGAGCAATGAAGAAGAAATCATAGAAGCTATTAAGGAATCAGATGCAATACTATTTGGTACATCAACAAGATATGGTGACTTAATAGGTTCAATTGAAGATATATTAAAGAAATTACCTGAAATGAACTTAGAAGGTAAGGCAGCTTGTGCATTTGGATCATTTGGATGGAGTGGTGAGCCTATTGAAATCATTCAAGACTATTTAAATACTACTAATGCCGATGTTTTAAGTACATCTTCAATAATAAAATCAACTGGTATGATAGATGTTAATTTACCAGTAAGAATTAGATTCTCACTTAATGAAGAATCAAAAAAGGACGTAATAAAAGCAGCAGATTATATAAGCTCAATATTATAAAATTTCAAGGGACTGTCTTAAAACAGTCCCTTTGTGATATTTAAGTTATAAAGTTTGTATCTAAAAGAAGTTTGAAATTAAATCTTTATTAATAAAAACAGTTATATTATTTTTAAGCTTTAATGCAATTACAGAGTCGAGATTGAATACAATATTTCCTGTAATTACTCCTAAATCACGAACTACAATAGAGACAGTTGAACCTCTATAGTATTCATTTAATATAGATGCGATTTCATTAGTTTTAAGTTCATTACTTGCAATATAGTTATTTTCAATATAATTATGTTTAGAATTTGATTTAGTCGTGAAATCAGAATTCAATGTAGTTTTCTCAGAAGTATTTTTTAAGTTATTAACTGTAGGATTCTCAGAAGTATTTTTAAAGTTATCAATTATAGGATTATTAGAAGCTTTTTTAGAGTGTTTATCTAATGTAGGTACAAATCTATTAGAATTAATTTTATCATTTTTATTTTTACTATAGTTAGTTTGAATTTTATTATTCACAGAGTCTGACTTAATTACAGAGTCAGAGCTTAATATAGATTTTTTATAAGTATTTTTAAAATTATCAATTTTAGGGTTAATAGAAAATTTTTCAGTATGTTCATCTAATGTGGACATATAGTTATTAGTATTAAATTTATTATTTTTACTATAGTAATTTTGAGATTTATTATTAATAGAATCTGATCTACTTATAGAATCATAATTAGATGCAACAGTCTTAGAAATATTTTTTGAATTATTAATTTTGTTATGGGTATTCTTATTTTTATTAACTGATCTTATGATTTCATTTTTGGTTTGGTTAATAGCTGTTTTTTTATTTTGTTTAGTGGTTCTTTTTTTATTTTGGGCATTAGCATTAAATTTATTAGAATTGAAGGAGGTAGTATTAGAGTTAGTTTTTTTCTTTAGGGATGAAGAAGAAATATTTCTATCTTTAGTATTTAAAAGTAATAGAACTAATAAAAAGAAAGAATTATTAGTTCTATTAAATAAGTTATGGCTTAATTTATTATTTAATATTAATATTAACAATACTATGATATCCATATTTTCACCTTATTTCATTTAAATTTATTATAATTCTTTTATGAAGTTAGAAAATATTTAATTATAGGAAGAATTTGAAAACAACTTTTAATAACATCCTTTAGGTTCTTGATATATTTCTTTAATATTAAAAATATCAAAATTTGAGTCAGTTTATTTACAAATCTTCCTTATCATAAAACATTTTTTAGTAAATATTAATTAGTAAGTTAATACATTAAATTTTATAAGCATTAATAATTACTAAGGATTTATATAATAATATATATAATTCATCAAAGGTTTGTTACCTTTTGGATAGACTTTATATAGATATATATACTATTAAATATAATGCACTGCATATTAACATAAGAAGTGCAAATGGTATTGAAAAAGATACATACTTTTTCAGATTATAAATTTCTTTTATTTTCACTTCTTCTTCATTTGATATATCATAATGATGCAAATATCTATCCACTTCACTTAGCATTATCGGGCCACCAGTGGCAGACCAAGGCAACATACTGCTTCCAGCTAATATACCTAAAGCTAAAGCTGCAAATATAAAATTGCTACCTACTACAGGAAGTAGTTGCACGCATATAGGAAGAATAGTTGCAGTAGCAGGACCAGCAGAAAGGAATGTAGATATAATAAATGCAGATAATAAAATACATAAAAGAATTAAAATTTTGCTATCACCTGTAAAAGATAGAATATAAGTTACTATAATCTTTAATATTCCAAAGTGCTCTAAAATTCCTGATATCATAAATAGTGAAGAAATAAACACTATAGAGTCATTAATAGAAAGTGAGTTTAATATTTCTTCAGGATTTGTTACCACAGAAATTATAGTAAGTCCCATGAAAAATATACAGATATAAGAGATTGAGATATTGAAAAAAGGTGCAATACAAATACCAGCAATAAGTCCAGCAAATAATATTAAAGGTAGATAAACATTCTTAAAGTTAGAATTTTTCATTTGAATCTTTATATGAGGTGCTGGCTCATAAGGTGGAGGTGGAGGTGGAGGGGGAATATCAACTCCAGACTTATGATGTGGTGGTTTAGGGAATTTCTTTGGCTTATGGTAACGCATAAAGCTCTTGGAATTAGAATCACAGCAAATTTCTGAATTTTTATTAGAAAATTTAGTCCATATAATGGTATATAGTATAAGAAGTACAACATAAATAGCACAAGGTACAAATAATTTAGTTAGAAAGTCAATAATAGTAAAGTCTGTATATAGTGTAATAATTACCGCTGGAGTATCAGCCCAAGGAAGAGGACATCCTCCAATATTAGAAGCAATAAGCCCTGATACCAAAACAGGTATAACTGGGAGATTAAGTTTTCGTATAAGGGTCAAAGAAATAAAAGTAAATAAAAGTACTACACTTAAATTATTCATAAATAGTGATGTTGCATACATAACCAATGGTAGAACAATTATAATAAATAGTTTTTTACCTTTTGATAATTCACTGAGTTTATCTCCTATAAATTTTAAAAATCCATTATTTTCAAATATTTTGGAGAATAATGCAAGAGTAAGGATTAATATTACTATCTCAAAAGGAAATGACTTAAAAGCATCTGCAAAAGAGTATCCCTCAAATATAGTTGTATATAAAAGTAAAGCTCCTATACCTAAGGTAGCTATCGCAGTACGATATTTAACTGAGAATATCATAGCTAGATATATAGCTATAACTATTATTAATATAACAGCCATAAAGTGACTACCTCCAATCTTTTGTTTAATACATATATAGATATTTAAAATATAAAATATATGTAGAGTTTCAGAGAAGTTTTTTGTGAATATAATAAAAAAGTAAGTACTATATGAGGTTATAAGCGATTGAGATATAATAAGATATGTTAACTAGATAGGCAGAATAATACCTATAAAAATAATAATTGTTAAAGGACTGTGGTTATTATTAACAGCCCTCTAACAGATTAAAGATATAATATTTAAAAGAAAAATATATAATATTATAATGGATATCCTTTTATCAATTAAAGTAACTTTTATTGAAGTAATTGAAGCTTGAATATTGTTACTTCACCTATCGTAGCAAGAAATTTCGCTATGATTAATGTCAATCACGTTCTTTATAAATGTTATTATATTTCTCTTAATGTTAGTGCTCTTTTCCTTTTTTGTCATTGTCTTTATCCTCGTGATCTTTTCCTTTACCATCTTTGCCATGCTCTTTGTCTTTACTGTCTTTAGCATCTTTACCATGCTCTTTGTCTTTACTGTCTTTACCATCTTTATCAGTGTCTTTTTCTTTGCCGTCTTTAGCATCTTTATCATGGTCTTTTTCTTTACCGTCTTTAGCATCCTTATCATTGTCCTTGCCTTTACCGTCTTTACCATCTTTATCATTGCTGTCTTTGCCGTCTTTAGCATCCTTATCATTGTCCTTGCCTTTGCCATCTTTGCCATCTTTGCCATCTTTGCCAGGGCCAGGTTTAGGTCCAGGGCCAGGTTTAGGTCCAGGTTTAAGATCTTTAAGAGGAGCAAAACCTTCTTTTAATGAAGATAATTCATTAAAAGAATCGTCTTTTGTTAATTCTTTTAATGGAGTTATAACATCTTTTATAGAAGAAAGATCCTGAAAACCACTATTAGAATCATTAAATAATTCTTTTAGAGGATCTCCAATATTTTTTAAATCATCGAAATCATGTGGCATTTTATTTATAGTCCTCCTAATATTATGAAAATAATTTATTTTTATAAATTTAAGTACATATAAATTTATAGAAACTCATATATACATAAATTTATCAATGGGCTGATAGGTTAAATAACAGCCCAATGATTATTAAACACAGTATATTATTTAATAGAAGAAAGCGATAAGATTTGCTGCTATAGTAACTAATCTTCCATCTTTTAATCTAAGTGTTACTGTATTAGCTTGTTGTCCTCTTACAACCTCTCCAGTAATTGTCATTGGTAAGCCAGTTAAAGCTAGTGTAATATTCGCTCCTTGGTAATTATTTGTAATCAATTCAGCCATTTTTGTTCCACCTTTTCATCGTATTATTTAATCTAATAAATTTTAATGTTTTTTAGTTTTACATCTCGTTAGCATCTCTAATGTTGCATTTAAAATACATAATATATTATATAAACTTAAGTAGAATTTAGTTACAAATTGAGTCAAATTTTTACAGGTATATTCAATTATTTAGAGATTTAAATAATTGAAAAATAATAAAATCTCTAAGGCCATAAATAATCCTTAGAGATTTTATTTAAATAAGATATATTATTTAGATGAAATTATAAAGAAGGTTGAAGCTTTATTTCTATGCTCTTAAATATTTTTCTTGAGAATGCAACAATAATAATAAGTAGAGCAACTGTTACAAAAATAATTATATAAATATTATTTGATGCTTTATCAAATAATGCTCCATATATAGATTGGCCTATAGGTTGAGCACACATACTAAGAGTTGTAACAAAAGACATAACCTTACCAATCATATCGTTTGGAGTTACTTGTTGTACTAAAGTTATAGCTGTAATTGAAAACATTGTGGCACAAGCCATAACTAAGAATGCAGATATGATTATTACAAAGTATGAAGTCATAGTGGATAGATTAAGCATTAATACAATTCCTATTGGTAGAATAAATATACTTGCAAGGAATAGTGGAATATGAAATTTATCATGAGTTAATTTCTTTGAAAATACTCCAACTGATATACCACCTACTAATGCACCGATTCCTATAGCACTTTGGGCAATACCATATAATTCACTATTTAGATTTAATGTAATATTTATGATATATGGGATGCCTATAATTAATGCTGAAGAAAGGGTAAGGTTCATAAATGCAGCGACCCCTATAGTTTTTGCTATGAAAGGTTTCTCTTTTGTTATAAATAAAATACTTTCTGAAAAGTCATTTTTTACAGAAGCAAAAATATTTGTAGTAATTTCTTTCTTTTTGAAAGGCATATTTATAAATAGCTCCATAATAGCAGAAAGTAAAAATGCAACAGAAGCTAAAAGTATAATTGGTGTAATTCCAAAAAGCCCATATAAAAATCCTCCAAGGATAGGTCCAATTAACATAGATACTGCGTTAACCATATTTACTAATGAATTAGCCTTTAATAAATTATCAGAAGAAGTTATTGTAGGAATACTTGCTTGTACTGCTGGTTGATAAAATGATCTGATTATAGATAGTAATATAAGTGTTGCAGCAGCTGCAAAGATTGGAGTGTTTTTAATAAATGCAATTGATAATAAAACAATAATAAAAGTAATAAAATCTAAGATAACCATGATATTACGGCGGTTAACTCTATCTGCAATTATTCCACCTATTGGTGATAATAAGATAGTAGGAATAATTGAGATAGCCATAACTACGCCAAAGATAGTACCAGATCCAGTTCTATCTAAAAGATATAGAGGAATTGCAAAGCTTAAAGTTGCATTTCCAAGTAATGAAATGATTTGACCTATAATGATTAGTGTAAAATTTCTGTGAAATAATTTGTTTTCGACCATATAAAAATCCTCCTAAAATATAAAAAAATATTATTTACATAATTTATATACCGACGTTTGGTATGTATAAGTTTAAAAAATATACTGCCCAAAAAAGGACAGGATATCTTGTTTATACTAGGATATAGAAACAAGCTCTCTATATTTATCTATAAAATTAAGCATATCTTCATTAAATATAGGAAGACCTAAATTATCAGTAAGCTCTTTTAAGAATAAAAACTTTTGTTTTAACTCTTCTGATGTATTAGAGAAAATCATTGGGTTTAACCATATATTTGATAATAATGTCAACATTTCTGATAATTCTTTTGGATGTTCTGCTTTAATTGATCCATCTTCAATGCCTTCTTCTATTAAATCCTTAAGTAGTGGAGCAACATCTTCTATACTTGTTATAACTTGCTCTGCAAGAAATTTTGGATTTTTTAAAAGTGTTGGGGCTGCTGTAATTAGTTTTTCTTGATTAGGGTTTTGAATTGATAAGTAATATATACGACGAATCTTTTCAAGTCCAGTCAAACCTTTTTCGGATTTTATCCTAAGTATTTCTTTATTTGTACCCTCATAAAGTCGTTCTGACACAGCATCAATTATATCTTCTTTTGATTTAAAGTGATGGTATATAGCACCTTTACTTAAATCACCAAGCTCATTGATTATATCTTGAATAGTAGTTTGTTCATAACCTTTTTCTAAAAAAAGTTTTAATGATGCATCAAGAATTCTCTTAACGGTAACTTCAGGGTGTTTATTTCTTGCCACATTATCACTCCTTTGTTTTCATACATACTGTCGGTATGTTTATGGTAACATTATCCAAATAACATGTCAATAAAAAATTTGAAATTTATGTAATTGCTTTAAGTTAATATTAATGACTTATACTTATTTGAAGTGATAATGCAATATTATTAAATAAGCTATATAAATTTAATGATATTTAAAATAAATATAGTTTTATTTTTATTATAGGATAATAAATTAATTAAATATAAATAATTTATGGAAAAATAAGGGAAATATGATAATATAGAGTCATAAGGGAGACAGAGTTATAAGGGGGGATTAATATCAAAGGGATAGAAGAACTAAAAATAAAAGAAAATGGTACAGAATTGAAGAATGTAAAGCTAGAGAGAGTATTAAAAGATGATGCAGAAAAAATAAGAGATATGATGGTCAAAATTTTTAAAGATGAGACTTTAAGGTGGTTTAAAGATGGTAAGGAACCTTTTATTCCAGGATATAATTCTATAGATATGCAAAGGTATCATACTTGGGATAATAAATATTATAAGATAATATATAATGGAAATTTAATAGGAGTAATTCTCATATCTTATACAGGAAAAGAACATGCAAGAATTGATAGATTATATATTATTCCAGAATATCAGGGGAGAGGTATAGGTAAAAAAGTGATTAACCTTATAGAAGATATCTTTCCTATGGTAAAGATATGGACTTTAGATACAATAAAAGAGAGTACAAGAAATCATAAATTCTATGAAGAGATTGGATATAAGCTAATTGAAGAGGATGATGAAGAGAGATATTATATTAAAATACTGGATAAAAATATATCTGATTCATCTAAATATATACGTTATAAAGATAGTAGTTATTTTAATTTTAGAGAATGTAATATGGAATCTTCTGATTTATATGAATCTAACATAAGTAATTCAAGATTTTCAAATACTAATTTATTTGGGAACATATATTCAAATTCATATCTTGGGAACAATCGTTTTACAAATGTAAATATGAATGGGTCAATATTTGCAGACTCTAGAATGAATGAAGTTGAAATATGCCATGTTTCATTACTGAGAGCTCATATACATGATGTTAATTTAGATGTAAAAGAAGAAGATAATAATATAACTATAGAGCGATGTAGATTAACTAATAGCAAAATAGTTGATTCGGATCTAAGAGATTTAAAGATTGAGAATTGTAATATAGATGGAATGACTATAGATGGTATAAAAGTATCAGAACTTATAGATTTCTATACTAAAAATTATATTAAGAACAAATAAACTTAAGAATTAAAATTAAATACTGTTACAATAAATATGAAATTATTGTGAATTATTCTATTGAGATATATACTTTAAATATAGAATAAAATTATGAAACAATTAAAATATATTATAAGATAATTAAAGTGTAAAAATATATTATATAAATAATATGTTTTAATAAATTAAAAAAGTAAGGCAGTATTATAATTAGTGAGGTTAAACGTATGAAAAGAAAAATAATTTTATATATAGGAATAAGTTTAGATGGTTTTATTGCAGATAAAAATGGTGGAGTTAGTTGGCTTGATGAATCAAGTGCATCAAATGAAGTAGATAATAGTTATTCTGAATTTATAAAGAATATTGATACAGTTATTATGGGAATGACTACATATAATCAAGTAGTAACTGAGCTTTCTCCTAATGAGTGGCCATATGAAGGATTGAATAGTTATGTATTTACATCCAAAAATATTAATGATACAAATAATGTTAAATTCATTTCTACAGACATCTCAGATTTTGTTAAAGAATTAAAGGAAAGTAGTGGAAAAGATATTTGGATTGTAGGAGGAGCAAATATTGCAAATCAGCTTATTAAAAGCAATCTTATAGATGAATATCATATTTCGACTATACCAGTTATTTTAGGTAGTGGAATATCATTATTTGATAATGATAATCCTAAGATACCTTTAAATTTAGATAAATGTAGTGAAGTCAATGGAATAGTTACTTCAATTTATTCAAGAAGAATATAATATCAGGCGTTATAAAACTCTAAGATAAGGGTTGTACAAAATTTTGTAAAAAAGCAGGTATACTTAAAACTAAGATTAGTTTTATGGTACACCTGCTTTTATAATTATTATCCTAAATACTATAGATATTTAGGATAATATAATATTTTTTCTATGAAACTTTCTTAATTCCTTTATATATAGAGGTAAATACTCCAAAGAGAATTCCTACTATAGGGAAAATAATCCAAGATATAGCCCAAGCGTTAAAAACAAAACTTATAAATAGATATAATGCAGCTGTTAATGGCCAAACAACTGAACCTACGGTGCTGATAGCATTATTGGCTTCATGATGTTTAGGAGTATATTCATCTAACTTTAAAAGCATCCTATAACTTTCGTACATAACGCCTAAATTAATAAATAAAACTACTGCTAGTGAGACTATGAAAAGTAGTATAACAACTCCATAAATAGCTGCACTTTCGCTAATTATATTACCTACAAAAATAGAAATTGGAGATATAACACAAAGGCACACCCCTAAAGTAATTCCTTTAGTACATTTAGGTTTAAATAAATAATAATCTTCTTTAAGAGAAAATTTAGTATCATTAGAAAGGGTAAATTCACCTTTTTCAATAAAGTTATATTGTTCAAGTTTAATACCTGAAGAGATAAATAATGCTATTGCAGGAGCAACTAATATAAATAATAGTATTAGAGGTAGAGTATTTACAGTATTTTCAGAAACTCCTTTTAAAATAACTTGGTTTTCTAAAAGTTGATAAGCTAATATTAAAAGAGCTACTCCAATTATACAAAGGAATACTCCAAGGCTTATAGATTTAGCTGCTTTCTTTTTTATATTTAAATAATCAATAACTTCATTTCGCTTCATAAGTGGATATTCCTTTTTCATACCATCTTGTGTAGAAGTATTAGAAGTGTTATTAATAGTATTATAATCAGTATTAATATTTAGCTCATTTAATAATTCATCAATGTTACCAAATTCAGATATAACAATACCAATAGCTTCATTTTCAGATTTTCCATCTTGTTTTAGTTCATCATATTTATCTTCCATATTTGATAAAAGATCATATTTTAATGTTTCTATTTCTTTTGTTTTAGGTAGTCTAGAAAACATATTATCTAAATAATTTTTTATGGTTTCCATTCTAATCAATCTCCTTTATAAATTTATTAATAACGTCTTTAGTAACTATCCATTCATTACATTTTTCTTTGTAGTACTCGGCTCCAAGTGGAGTTATCTTATAGTATTTACGACGTTTTCCAAAAGTTTCATCTCCATAAAATGCTATTATATAGCCATTTTTCTCAAGCCTAGTAAAGGCGGAGTATAGTGTGGTTTCTTTTATTATATATTTATCATCAGTAATAGATTTTATATTTTTTGATATCTCATAACCGTATGAATCCCCTTCAAGAAGAATACTTAAAATTATTGTGTCGTTATAACCGCGAATAATATCACTGCTAATCAATATAAACTCTCCTTTCAATTACTTTATCTGTCGTAGTAATTATATAATATCATAATTACTACGACAGATAAAGTAGTTTTTTAAATATAGTATGAATTTAGTATTTAATATTGACACAGGATAAAAAAGGGAATAGTATATAGGTATAAATTTAATAAATCTTCAGGGCAGGGTGTGAGTCCCTACCGGCGGTAAAGCCCGCGAGCTATTTTTAGCATGATTCGGTGAAATTCCGAGGCCGACAGTATAGTCTGGATGAAAGAAGATAAGTATAATAAGTTAGTAATATATTATAAATATAATTACGTTTATTTAGTATATTTAGCTCTGAAATATTATGTATTTCAGAGTTTTTTTATTTTATTAAGAAAGTATTTAACTTATGATTTTTTATTAAGTAAGTTTAAGGATTCTATAAAATATTTTCTAAATATGTGAATTATTTTTATATTAGATTACTATATGAAAATGTATATTTTTAGCTATATAAATATTTAGATTTAAATATTGAATAAATATTTTATAGATAATTTGTGCATGAAAGCCCTGAGTTTTTAAACTCAGGGCTTTTATTTTTCTAATAATACTGAAGGTTTGTTAAAAACAAATTATTAGAAAGTGAGTTGATTTGGATGGATGAAGATTATATGGGATTAGCTTTAGATTTAGCTAAAAAAGGTAAAGGGAAAGTTAATCCTAATCCATTAGTTGGAGCAGTTATTGTAAAGGACGGGAAGGTTATAGGAAAAGGATATCATGAAAGATATGGCAAAGAGCATGCTGAAATAAATGCTTTTAACAGTCTAAAAGAAAATCCAAAAGGTGCAACTATGTATGTAACATTAGAGCCTTGTTCCCATTATGGCAAAACACCGCCTTGTGTGAATAAGATAATTGAAAATAATATAAGAAGAGTTGTAATTGGATCAGTTGATGATAATCCTTTAGTATCTGGAAAAGGAATAAAGAAGCTTAAAGATGCTGGAATAGAAGTAACTGTAGGAATATTGGAGGAAGAATGTAAAAGGCTTAATGAAGTTTTTATTAAGTATATAAGTGAGAAAAAGCCTTTTGTAGTTTTAAAATCAGCTATGTCATTAGATGGAAAGATATCCACAAATTCAGGAGAATCAAAGTGGATTACAGGGGAAAACTCAAGAAAAGAAGTGCATAACTTAAGAAATGAATTATCAGGAATATTAGTAGGAGTTAATACTGTTATAAAAGATAATCCTAAATTAACTTGTAGACTTGAAAATGGAAGAAATCCAATAAGAATTATTGTAGATAGCACTCTAAGGATTCCTATGAATTCAGAAGTTATAACAGATGGGGAAGCTAGAACAATTATTGCAATAACAGAATTTGCGGATAAAGATAAGATTTTAGAACTAGAAAAGAAAGAGATTGAAGTGATAATTACTAAGTCAAAAAATAATAGAGTAGATTTAAAAGATCTTATGAGTAAGTTATATGAATTGAATATAGATAGCATTCTCTTAGAAGGAGGAGCTACATTAAACTTTTCAGCCCTTAAAGAAAATATTGTAGATAAAATACAGGTTTATATAGCACCAAAGATAATTGGAGGAGAAAAATCTAAAACACCTGTTGGTGGACAAGGCATAGAATCATTAAAAAAAGCTTTTAAAATAAAAGACTTAACATCAAGAATAGTAGGAGAAGACATATTACTTGAAGGCTATATAGATAAGGAGTGAAGGGTTTGTTTACAGGAATAATTGAAGAAATAGGAGAAATTCAAAGCATAAAAAAAGGAGATAAATCTTCAAGACTTTCAATTAAAGCTAATAAGGTTTTAAGAGACACAAAGATAGGTGATAGTATATCCACTAATGGAGTTTGTCTTACTGTAACAAGTATAAGCTCTAGTAAATTTGAGGCCGATGTTATGGCAGAAACTTTAAGAAAAAGTAACTTAGGAGATTTAAAACCATTAGATAAAGTCAATTTAGAGAGAGCATTATCTATTAAGGGTAGATTAGGAGGACATATAGTAAGTGGACATATAGATGGAGTAGGTAAAATTTTATCTTTTACAAAAGAGGATAATTCAGTATGGATAACAATAAAAGCTCCATTTGAAATATTAAAATATGTTGTATTAAAAGGATCTATTGCAATAGATGGAGTAAGCCTTACAGTAGCTTATGTTGATGATGAAATATTTAAAGTATCAATAATTCCACATACAGGAGAAGAGACAATACTACTTAAGAAAAAGGTTGGAGAAACAGTAAATCTTGAATGTGATGTAATAGGAAAGTATGTAGAAAAACTTTTAAAGCTAGATGGAAAAAAGACAGAAGTAAAAGAAAATACCATAACAGAAGACTTTCTTAAAAATAATGGATTTTTATAAATAATAATTTTAAAAAATAAAGGGAGGATTAAATATGTTTAAATTTAATAGTATTGAAGAGGCAATAGAGGATATTAAAGAAGGGAAAATAGTTATAGTAATTGATGATCCAGATAGAGAAAATGAGGGAGATTTATTAATGGCAGCAGAGAAGGTTACTCCTGAAGCTATAAACTTTATGGCTAAGTACGGAAGAGGACTTGTATGTATGCCAATAGAAGAAAAAAGAATTAAAGAATTAAATATAGGACCAATGGTACATAACAATACAGATAACCATGAAACTGCTTTTACAGTATCAATTGACCATATAGATACTGAGACTGGAATTTCAGCTTTTGAAAGAGCATTAACAATACAAAAGATATTTGAAGAAGATAGTAAAGAAGAAGACTTTAGAAGACCTGGACATGTATTTCCTTTAGTAGCTAAAGATAAGGGAGTTTTAGTTAGAAAAGGGCATACTGAGGCAGCGGTGGATTTAGCTAAACTTGCAGGACTTAAACCAGCAGGAGTAATATGCGAAATAATGAATGATGATGGAACGATGGCAAGAACAAAGGAATTAATAGAATTTGCAAAAATACATAGCTTAAAAATTATTACTATAGCAGATTTAATTGAATATAGAAAGATGCAAGAAAATTTAGTTGAAAGAGTAACTGAAGTTAAAATGCCAACAAGATTTGGGGATTTTAAAATGTATGGATTTATAAATAAGGTAAATGGAGAACACCATGTAGCTTTAGTTAAGGGAGATATATCAAAAGTAGACTCAGTACTAACAAGAGTTCATTCAGAATGTTTAACAGGTGATGCACTTGGATCTAAGAGATGTGATTGTGGAGAACAATATAATGCAGCAATGAATAGAATCGCAGAAGAAGGTAATGGAATATTACTTTATATGAGACAAGAGGGAAGAGGCATAGGGCTTATAAATAAATTAAGAGCATATGCACTTCAAGATGAAGGCCTTGATACAGTAGAAGCAAATATTAAATTAGGCTTTAAGGCAGATATGAGAAGTTATGATGTGGCAGCTTCTATACTAAAAGATTTAGGAGCTACAAAGGTTAAGCTTATGACTAATAATCCAATGAAAATAGATGGATTAGAAAGTTATGGAGTAGAAATAACTGAGAGAGTTCCTATTCAAATGAATCATAATGAGAAGAATGAATTTTACTTAAAAACTAAGCAAAGAAAATTAAATCATATATTAAATTATTAAGATTACAGGAGGAAAGAAAGATGAGAGTGGAGGAAAGAAAAATGAGAATAATAGAAGGAAATTTAGTAGCAGAAGGTATTAAAGTTGGAATTGTAGTAGGAAGATTTAATGAGTTTATAGTATCAAAATTATTAGGCGGTGCATTAGATGGACTTAAAAGACATGGAGTATTAGAAGAGAATATAGATGTTGCATGGGTTCCAGGTGCTTTTGAAATTCCACTAGTAGCTAAAAAGATGGCAAAGAACGAAAAATATGATGCAGTTATATGCTTAGGAGCAGTAATAAAGGGAGCAACTCCACATTTTGATTATGTATGCGCAGAGGCATCTAAAGGTATTGCAAGTGTATCACTATCTACAGAAAAACCAGTAGTTTTTGGAATACTAACAACAGATACAATTGAACAAGCTATAGAAAGAGCGGGTACAAAGGCAGGAAATAAAGGGTATGATTCAGCTGTTACAGCTATTGAAATGGTGAATTTATTGAATAATATATAAGGTTTATATTATCTAAATAAAGGTTATATATTATCTAAATATATGTAAGATGATACGTATATTTAGATAAAAATAAATAATATAAAAAACAGTAGGTAGATTTATTTTACACAAATCTATCTACTGTTCTTTTTAAAAGGTTTATCTAAAGTTTAAGCTTAGTCTATCTAATACGTGAGCTTACTTAAATTAAAAATCATAAATATAATTAGACTATATTATTTTCTCTTTTTTATCATTAGAATTGTACCAGCAACTGTCATTAATCCACCTAGTGCAAGTCCCCCAGTTGGAATTTGGCCACCAGTGTCTGGAAGATTGTCAGAATTACTTCCATTACTTGAGTTGTTTCCAGTGTTAGTATTATTGTTATTAGGTTTGTTTACGGTACTAGAATTATTGTTATTACCTTGATTGTTGTTATTATCACCAGGCTTATTAGTATCACTTGGTTTGTTATTGTCATTTGGTTTATTAGTGTTATTTTGTTCAAGTTCTTTTAATTTCTTTTCAGCTTGTTCTATTAACTTAGCCAAATCTTTGGAAGCTTTATCAACTTCAAGCTTTGTTGCTTCATCATTTTTGCAAAGATCTTCAGCAGAAGAAATAGATTTTTCTATATTTTTTATTAAAGTATCTGTTTTAGGATATTTCTTTAATTTAGAAATTATTTCTTTAGCCTTCGTAATCTGAGATTTTAAAGAATCCTTACTAACAATTAAAGATTGCCTAAATTTTTCTTGCGCCTTTAATAATTCATTTACTGCATTATCTATTTCAGCTTGAGTAGCATTTTCATTATTAAATATTGCAGTTGCTATATTTACAGCTTCTGTATACTTTTTAATTGATGAGGGAGTGTAGACACCTTCAGCATTTTTTAATTCTTTATTAGCTTCACTTATTAAAGTTTCTAATTCACTTTTATTAATTTCAGGTGGAGTTATATCACCTTTAAGTTCTTCTAATTTTTCTTCGCCTGTCTTTATTAATTCAGTTAATTTATCTAATACCTCTTGAATTTCAGCTTCTGTTGCATCATCATTAACATAAACTTTTTCTGATTTTTCAAGAGAAGTTTTAATTAAGCTTACTAATTCAGAAGTTCCATCATATTTCTCAAGTTCATTAATTATTTCTTTAGCTTTTTCAATAGATATGCCTAATGAATCCTTATTTATAATTAATGATTTTTGAAATTCCTTCTGAGCTTCTAAAAGAGAATTTAAAGCAGAGTCTATTTGTTCTTGTGTTGCATTTTTATCATTTAAAATCTCAGTTGCTATGGCTATAGATTCTTTATATGATTTTATTGAAGATGGAGTATTAACTCCTTCAGCCACTTCTAATTCTTTATTAGCTTCATTTATTAGAGCTTTTAAATCTTCTTTATTAATAAGATTTATAGATTTTATAATTTTAGCATCAGCCCAATCTGCATGGTCAGAACCTACACCATTTCCACCATCACCAGCAACTAATTTTAGTTCTTTCTTACCTTTAATATCAAGTTTAATATGCTTTTGTGGATTGTTTAGAGTCATTAATCCTGAATCAAATACTTCTTCACCATCTAGATATACTTTAAAATCTACTGATGCATTTGCAACCATTTCTTGATCCACACCAACATAAGCTTCAAATGAATCATAGTATTTATAATCAGATAAATCATAAATTATAGTAGATACTGCATGAACACCAAGTCCTTTCTCATAAGTTGTATTAGAACCAGCTTCATTCTTTAAAGTTAATTTATTTCCATCAATACTTACGTCTTTACCTATAGTTCCCCAACCGTTTGTTGCAGAAGTCCAGTTAAGATCACTTAAGTATAATAATTTCTGCTCCGATACGAAATCAGAAGCTTCACCTTCACCAAGAGAATTTGCGGCTTTTATATAATAAACGTAATTAAAAGAATCATTTGTAGGTGAATTTTCATCTATAAATGATGTTTCAGTAATATTTTCAGCTATCTTTACAAAATCATTACTATCAGATTTTCTATAAATGTTATAAGATTCAGCAAATTTAGTGTTATTCCAAGTTAGTTTTATAGAGGAATCATCAGTTCTTAAAACTTTTAATCCAGTTACCTTTTCTACTGGTTGATTTGAGATATTTTCAATAGTATAAGTCATACCTTTTTCAGTTTTAAATGTGATTCTTCCTTCTTTAGTTACAGTAGTATCTACAGCATTTCCATTTGAGTCTTTAACTACTGCATTTTTAATTCCAGGATAATCTACAGTACAGTCATTTCCAGAACGAGATAAGATGGTAGCGGACTTTAAATTGCTATTTTTCCAAGTTGCGGAAACTTCAAAGTTACCTCTAGCTTTTAATCCAGAGAATGAACCATCAGACCAAGCTGCTGGAAGTGCTGGTATTAAGCTTATATAATCCATATGACTTTGGATCAGCATTTCTGCCATACCAGAAGTTGCACCAAAGTTACCATCTATTTGGAATGGTGGGTGAGTATCAAATAAGTTATCTAAAGTACCATTTTTTAATAAGTTACCAAGTAGCATATGAGCTTTTTCACCATTTAATAGTCTAGCCCAAAGATTAATCTTATTGGCCATTGACCAACCAGTTCCACCGTCACCTCTTTCTTTCATTGTAACTTTAGCAGCTTCAAATAGATCAGGTGTATCTTTATTTATTTCTTTGCCAGGATATAATCCTACAAGATGAGAAATATGTCTGTGTTGTGGCTCTCCAGCTACTATATCATCTTTCCACTCTTGTATTTGTCCACGACTACCAATTTGAGTAGGTAATAATCTATCTCTTTTTTCTATTAATTCTTGTTTGAATTCTTCGTCAGACTTTAAATCTAAAGTATCAATTGCTTTAATTGTATCATTAAATAATTGTCTTATTAATTGCTGATCAAAAGTTGTTGCAACGGTTCTTGGACCATGTTCTGGTGAATAACTTGGAGATGAAACTAAATAAGTTTTTCCATCAGAGTGAGTATACTCAACTAAGAACTTGCTCCAGAATTTAGCTGCTTCTTTCATAATAGGATATATAGTAGATCTTAAGTATTCCTTATTGTCAGTAAATTGATAGTTTTCCCAAAGGTTTTGTGAAATCCAAGCATTTGAAGTAGGAGCCCAACCCCAGTCAAAACCCCAACCCATTGCAGTAAAGCCAAATGGGTTATTCATTGTATTAACTGTCCATCCAGGTTCGCCAGTTCCATCATCAGAAATTCCACAGTGCATCTCTGCTGTAACTCTACCAGGTTCCCTAAGACTATCAACATATTC
Organism: Clostridium sardiniense; assembly: GCF_050584765.1. Lineage (GTDB taxonomy): Bacteria > Bacillota > Clostridia > Clostridiales > Clostridiaceae > Clostridium > Clostridium sardiniense_A. The sequence continues at coordinate 204,325 of NZ_JBNOOR010000001.1, forward strand.
AACTAATGGAGTGGCACATTCAGATAGATTTGTTACATCAGCAGGCCAATAATTCATTTGAAGATTTACATTAAAGTGATAATCTGATTGCCATGGAGCAGCATTACTATTATTCCATACCCCTTGTAAGTTAGCTGGAAGTGATCCTTCTCTTGAAGATGATATTAATAAATATCTACCATATTGAAAGAATAAGACTTCTAAACTATTAGAAGGATTTTTTCTATAGTCAGCTAAAAGGTCATTAGTTGGTTTATCAAGTTTTAATTCACCTAAGTTTAAAGAAACTCTATCAAATAAATTTTTATAATCATTTTCATGAGAAGATCTAAGTTTAGTGTAACCTTTATCTTTAGCATCATTTATTCTTTTAGTAACTGCATTATGAGGATCTTCACCTCTATAAGTTGGATATTCATTTTTATAATCTGTTCCAGAAGACATTATTAAAGTCACAGAATTAGAGTCACTTACTTGAACTCTATCATCTTTATCTAAGATAGTACCGCCTTCATTAATTACTTTAACTTGAGATTCATATTTCATACCATTACCAACATTACCGTCACTACCGTAAACAACACCAGGAGTTAATGCTCCTTTTAAAGTAATAGTATTGTTAGAAACTGTTACTTGCTCATTGGATTTATTTCCTTCATGAACGCCTTCATTTCTAACATTTAATGAAATAGAGCCAGGTTTATCAGAAGTTAATTTAACAACCATTACATTGTCAGGGTAACTAGTGAAATATTCTCTTGTGTAATTTACATTATTATAAGTATATTTAACTCTTGCAACAGCTTCTTCTATATCTAATTCTCTTCTATAATTTGATATAGATGCATCATCTGGCATGTCAAAATCCATGAATATATTACCGAAATTTTGATATGAGCCATATCCTTTAACATCGCCACAAACAGCTTGATATAAAGCATCAGATGGAGTTTCTCCATTGGCTAGTTTTTCTCTTATTTGTTTAAGCGCTTCATAAGCACCTTCTTTATTTCCACCATTATAGCCTTCTACAGAACCAGGTCCTCCAGACCATAATGTTTTTTCATTATATTGAATTTGTTCAGTTTTAACACCACCAAATATCATACCGCCCATATAACCGTTTCCTATCGGAAGAGCTTGGTTTTCCCAATTAGTAGCAGGCTCATCATACCATAACATTAATTTATTACCTTTAACATCAGTATCAGCAGAAATAATATTATCTCTTTTACTTTTATCAATTGTAGCTGCATAAGATACCAGAGTTTGTGTAGTTAAAGATACAGTAAGAACAAGCGCTAGCTTTTTTAAAAGATTAGCTTTCATAATATTCCCCCATTTAAAATTTTCTTTTTAAAAATGAGTAAGGTTTATAAAGTAAATTTAAATGAGTTTAGTAAAATATATTTAATTAACAATACTAATTTTAATTAAATAGTATAAAAACTCCCTCCAATCTTTAAAATATAGATTAACGATACTAAATTATTAATTAAATATTAGAACAATGTATAAATTCTATATATTTACTATTTTTCCTCTAATTTGGAGTAAGAAAGTATTTTTTAGATATATATGAATAAATATAAAAAATATAGCTAGTTTTATGCAAAATTACTATAGATAAAAAATGTAATAATAGGTATGATATAATAAAAAATAAAATATAAGGGGGCTTTAATATGAATAGGAAAATATTATACAGAATATTAGCAGTGCTATTTTATGGATTTTTAGCTGGAATTGGAATAAACACATTTTTAACGCCTGCTCATGTTTATTCAGGAGGAGTTACAGGTTTATCACAATTACTATCATCAATAGGTAATAACTTTCTAAATATTAATATTAGTATTTCTGCATGGGTATTACTTATTAACTTACCACTTGTTTATTTATCTTGGAGAAAGCTTGGTAAGAAGTTTACTTTTTATACATTACTTGCAATTGTGTCATCATCATTCTTTATTAGGTGGCTTCCGGTACATCCTATTACAGATAATCCACTTTTAGCTTCAATTTTTGGGGGCGTTTTAACAGGCGCTGGAGTTGGAATTTGCTTTAGACTTGGATTTTCTACAGGAGGAACTGATATTATAGTTCTTGTTGTACAGAAATTAACAGGTAAATCTGTAGGTCAATTAGGATTAATACTTAATGGAATTATAGTATCAATAGCAGGAATAGCATATGGATGGGAACTTGCATTATATAGTTTAGTATCTATCTTTGCAAGTACAAAAATTATTGATTTACTTTATATCCAACAATATAAATTAACAGTTACAATATTTACAAGAAAAGAAAAAGAAGTAGTTCAAAGTCTTATTAAAAATAGTGTTCGTGGAGTAACAGTTAATCCTGGCTTGCATGGAGGATATACAAATGAAGGGTTAACTTCAGTAGTAACAGTTATATCAAAACATGAATTATTTTTTGTTAAGAAAAATATATTAGATATAGATCCAGATGCATTTGTAAATGTGCAGCCAACAATTGAGGTTATTGGTAAATTTGCAGATAATTCATTATTATAATATATAATAATTATTATAGAAAACACCCAGAAATCTTTAATTAGATTTCTGGGTGTTTTTAAATCAAATATATGTGAAAAATTTATTTAAATAGCTTATATTATTAAATCTCCATTACTTTAGCAGTTACGCCATCTAGAGAATTTAAATCTTCTTTTAAAGTTTCAATTTCTTCTGGATTTTCGTTTAAAAGATCTAAAATTACTAATCCTGATTTAGAGCAGCTATTAACGCTTGCTTCATGAATACCAAGTCTTGTTTTTATAATGCAACCATGCTTAGTTAAAATCTCTTGAACCGTTGGTGCTATTTTATTTCTTGGGGATATTTTTATTGCCATAATTGAAAACATATCAATTCCTCCTAAGGTTTATTTATAAACTTTATAAAAATTCTCAATATTACCTTGTTAATATTTTATATTCTATATTATTGATTAAAATCCTTCAATTAATACTAATTTTAAACATAAAAAATATAATTTTTACAAGAACAACTTATATTATAATTAATTTTTATATTTTATATATGGAATATTGATTAAATTTTAGTAAAGTATAGATAAAAAATTCCTATATAAGATCATAATTAGAAGGAGGAATTATCATTAGATATTATATAATAGAGCATAGATAATAGTGTCATAATATCTTAATTATTATAGAAGGAAAATAAAAAGTTTTTATTAACGTTTGTCAAAGCTAAAAGACTATGATATTATATAAACCTATAAGTAATTCCCTATATACATTTTGTAGACTTTAAGCTTGTAATTACTGACATTACAAAGCTTTATAAAGGGAAGAGGAAAATTTATATATTATAATTGAAAAGAACGAATGGAGGAAATTAAATTATGGTTAATTTACCAAATTGCCCAAAATGTAATTCAGAATATACTTACGAAGATGGAAGTCTTTTTGTTTGTCCAGAATGTGCTCACGAATGGAATGCAAAAATGGAAGCAGAAAATAATGAAGATACACTTGTTGTTAAAGATTCAAATGGAAACATATTAAATGATGGTGATTCTGTAACAATAATAAAAGATCTTAAAGTAAAGGGAGCTTCATCAGCCCTAAAAAAAGGGACAAAGGTTAAAAATATCCGTTTAGTTGATGGAGATCATAATATTGATTGTAAAATTGATGGCTTTGGAGCTATGCAATTAAAATCAGAATTTGTTAAGAAGATATAATATAGATTTAAGTAGTATTAAACTTAAGAATTATTAAGTATAGTGAGCTAGGCATTAAGCCTAGCTTTTTTTGTTTATATAAATATAAGAAGAGTAAAATTAAAAAAATATAATACTATAAGTAAATTTGATTTATAAGAAAATAATATATTAAAAGAAATATGAGAAATAATTATATTAGGTAATAATTTTGTAATAACTTCCATTTAAAATAAAAATATAGAAATTGATTTTAAGGGGTATGAATATGAAGAAAAGAAAAATAGTGTTTTTAATGAGTTGTGTTATGGGGGTAAGTATTATATTTAGTGGATGTAGTAAAGAAAAGACTATAGTATTGGATCAAAATGTTCAAGAAATCAAGGAGATTGGAGTAAATATAAAGGAAAAGATTATAAATTTAGATGTAGATGTTAATCAATTATTTACTCCAATTTATCTTGAAGGAGATAAGATATATGGAACATTTGGATTAAATCAAGGAACATACGGAGGAGAAGGTACGAAAGAATATCCAGTTTACGATATTTTTAAAAAGAATTTATATACCTTAGATAGTAAAGGAAATCTAGAAGAAAGTAATAGGGTTCAATTAAATTATACTTGGGATATAAATGTTAAGAATGAAGGGGTGTCATCATATATGCTTAAAGAAAATCCAAATGATATATATTACTATAATAATAAGACTAAGGAGAAGAAAAAACTTGGAGAGTATACAGAGGATTGGCATGATAAAACAGATAAAAATGGAGTTCCTTATTATGAAGGAAAGGGAAATTATGATGCTAAATGTCAGATCATCGAAGGAAATTCAGATTATGCATATATAGTAGAAAATGAAGAAAAAGGTGACGAAGTAGGAGAAAATAAATTATTAAAATTAGAAATTATAAACATAAATGATAGCAAAAAATATATTTATAAAGGAAAAGATGTATCTAAGATAGAAGAGATTATTTATAGTAATATTACAGATGAATTTTATGGTCTAGATTGTAATGGTATACTTTATAGAATAGAACTAAATGGAGATGAAGCTATCTTAAAAAAGAAAAGTGAAATAGATTTAAAAGGTCTAGATAGATTAAGAAAGGAAGGAATATCTGTTACTAATAATGGTGAGATAGTTGTGTTGGATACAGAAGGAAATGGAGAAATATTTGCTATAATATATAATCCTAAGACAAAGGAAAGTAAATATATAAATAAAAGTAGTGATGAGAATCTTAAAATAAATAAGTTTTTTAATGAAAATAATAAAGTTATTTTAAGTAAGCAAAAAGAGAATAAAACTGCAGATATATATGTAGGAGAAATAGAGAATGATTCAGTGAAAATACTTAAAAAATTAGATATTAAATTAGAAAAAGATGAAAAATCATTACTATCATCAGCTATTATGAGTGAGGATGGGAAAAAAATATTAGTTGGGACACACTTATATATATATGATGAAGATAAAAAACAAAATATTAAAGATAGATATCAATTTAACTTATTAGAAATAAATTAAGCAAGTGAGGGATGCTCATAATGGATAAAAGGGTTTTAATAGTTGAAGATGAAGCTAGTATAAATGATATTTTATCAAGAGCTTTAAGTAAAGAAGGTTATATCATAAAATCAGCATATACAGGAAAAGAGGCCTTAGAATATATGCAAGATTTTAAACCGCATTTAGTTCTTCTAGATATTATGCTTCCTGATACTACAGGATTTGAATTAGCTAAACATATTAGTAATAATTCATATGTAATAATGATTACAGCAAGGAATGAAATATCAGACAAGCTTAAGTGTATGGAATTAGGGGCTGATGATTATATCACTAAGCCATTTGATATAAGAGAAGTTAAAATGAGGGTAAAGGTAGTTCTTAGAAGAGAAGAAAAAATAATAGAAAGAGAAAAAGAATTGGGATTTTGTATTAATGCTGAAAGTAGAAGTGTAGTCATAAATTCAAAGGTTATAGATTTAAATAGAAAAGAATTTGATTTACTATATTATTTATATAAAAACAAGAATAGAGTATTTTCAAGATCAGAACTTTTAGATAAAGTTTGGGGAATAGATTTTGAAGGGGAAGATAGAACAGTAGATGTTCATATTAGAAGAATAAGAAGTAAGCTAGGGGAATATAAAGATACTTCAAAAATTGAGACTATATTTGGTATAGGATATGTAATGAGGTAAATAGTAATGAAGACAATAAAACAAAGATTAGCTTTAACTATTGGACTCATAATTTTAATTACTGCTTGTATAGGACTTATAGGAATATATATCATTATAGATAATAATGAAGAGAAATATATAGCAGAAGATATAGGACAAATAGCAGAGTTCTCAAAAAATTATATATACACAGATAAAGTTCTAGGCACAGAAAAAGATGATTTTAATATAGTAAAAACCATAAATAATCTATTTAATGTATATGCGTCTATTGATTCAAGAAATAATACAGTATCAATTGGAAAGCTTATTTCAAATAAAGATATTGAAGATTTAAAGAATAATGAAGACAAAACAAAGTCAAAATTAAAATTATATAGAAAAGATAATTTAATGATAGGTACATTATATCAGCCAATTTATATTGATGGGAAATTTTATTGTAGATTAATTGTGCAGAAAGATTATTCAAAAATATATAAATTAAATAAATCAATATTAATAAGTATAGGTATTATTTTAGTGTTAATGACTATAATATTGATGGCTTTTGTATACTTAATAATTAAAAAGACAACTAAACCTTTAGAGAGTCTTACAAATTCAATGAGACGATTTGGAAGAGGAGAAGAAGTAAAGCATTTAGAAGTTAAATATAATGATGAGGTAGGGGCATTAACAGAAGAGTTTAATGAAATGAAAGAAAATATATCAAGTCTTCAGGATTCATCAAAGACATTCTTTAATAATGCAACCCACGAACTTAAAACACCTTTGACAGTTATAAGAGGTTATACTCAGTTGTTACATGAAGAAAAATTTGATGATAAAGATATAGTTGAGATGTTAAATAACATAGAAGATGAGACTGTAAGGATGAATAATTTAATACAAAATATTTTAACTTTATCAAAATCTGAAATGATATTGAATAAAGAAAAGGAAGAGATAAGTTTAAAAAATGAAATAGAGAATATATTAAACCTATTTGATGTAATTATTCGAGAAAATGAATATAAGATAAATTTAATATTGGAAAATATAAATATATTTGGAATAAAAGAGGATATAAGGACTTTAATATCTAATTTAATAGATAATGCAATAAAATATTCAGAAGGAAATGAGATAAATATAAGTCTTACTAATAATAAAGAATTAATTATATCCAATAAGTGCAAAAATATAGAAGATAATATCAAGAATAGATTATTAGATCCATTTATAAAAGGAAATAGAAATCAACATGCAAATGGAACTGGGCTTGGATTATATCTATGTAAGAAAATAAGTGAAAAAAATAATTTTAAACTAACATATAAGATAAATGAAGATAAGATTATTTTCATTATAAAATTTTAAGTTAAATGAAAATTTAAATAAATCTGTGTAAAATAAATTATTAGTAAGATTAGAATTTAGAAAGATTAAAAATAATATATAATTAGGGTGGGAATATGGGAAAAAAGATAGTAGACATTGAAAGATACTTAGATAATGAGAAGAAAATAGTGGTGTGGCCTTCAAAAAGAAATGCTAAAAATTTAATCCTAGAGCATTTAATAACTAAGTTTGAAGATGAAAGATACTATAGTGAAAAAGAAGTCAATGAGGTAATAAAACTATGGAGTAATTTAGATGATTTCGTTTTGCTTAGAAGAGAACTTTTTGATAACAAATTTTTATCAAGAGAATCAGATGGTTCGAGATATTGGAAAAACATAGAGTAGAATAAATAAAAGCTAGATTTAAATATCTAGCTTTTTTATTATTTTATATTAAGTTATTTTTAACCTTATCTGGTAAGCCTTTTGAAGTAAATTCTTCATAATTTAATACCTTATCATATTTTATCTATGCTACTGTTACTTAAAATTAAATTAGTAATTATAAGAACTCATCCAATAATTTTTGTGCATCTTTAGGATTCCACTGCCTATCAATAAGATTGCATCCTGATTTTAGGACTGGATGGGATTCATTATAAGTTTTCTTCGTTTCATCAAGATATAGTATTCCTATTGGAATACCATCATCTCCAAATTCTTGAGCCTTCTTAAAGGCTTCAAACTTATCTTTAGGATTATAATTTTCATCTAATTTATATACTCTATCTTTATACCATTTAAAAGTATTTACTTTATTAAAAGAAACACAAGGTTGTAAAATATCGATTAAGGCATAGCCATTATGATTTATAGCTTTTTTAATAATTTCCTTTAGATGTTCTTTTTCACCAGAAAAGCTTCTAGCTACAAATGTTGCACCAGCACTTATAGCAATTGCTAAGGGATTTAGTGGATCTGTATAAGTACCATCAAATTGCATAGAAGTTTTTTGTCCTCTTAATGTAGTAGGAGAGCCTTGTCCTTTTGTTAAACCATAAATTTGATTGTTATGAACTAGCTGTACTATATCAACATTTCTTCTAATGTTGTGTAAGAAGTGATTTCCACCTTCTCCATAGGCATCTCCATCACCAGAAGTTACTATAACTTTAAGGTCTTTATTTACAATTTTAATAGCTTGAGCTGGTGGTAATGCCCTACCATGAAGTCCATTAAATACATTTGCTCTTAAATAATGAGGAGTTTTAGCAGCTTGACCTATACCTGATACCATAACAACTTTTTCAGGGGATAATCCTAACTCATACAAAGATTCTTTTATACAAGCCAATATAGCAAAATTACCACAGCCAGGGCACCAAGTATTCTCATCATTACTGTTAAATGATTTTAATTCTATCATCTAAAAGTCCTCCTTTTTGAATTTATCTGAAATTTCACTACCTATTATTTGACGACCATCGTATTTTAATATACTAGAATCCATTAAAATACCTGTTTCTTGAGTTATTAATTTACCTAATTGACCTGTGAAATTTTGTTCAACATTAATTATTTTTTTAGATTTCTTTGCATAGGTTAGTAGTTTTTTCTTTGGAAGAGGATAAATATCTCCAAAGCTTAAAGCACCTGTTTTGATACCTTTAGCATTTAATAATTTTACTGCATCTTTTAATGCACCATAAGTTGAACCCCATCCTACAAGAAGAATATCAATATCTTCATCACCAAAATATTCAGGTTCTTCTAAATCATCTTCAATTGAATTGACTTTTCTAAATCTCTTTTCCATCTGAGCATTTCTAACTTCGGCTTTTTCTGTAATGTGTCCCCATTCGTTATGCTCATCACTATCAACTATAACAACCTGATCTTTTAGCTTTCCAGGTATTAATCTCTTGGATATACCACTTTTAGTAACTTCATATCTTTTATACTCTTCATTAGGAAGAAGATCTTTTTCAGTTGAAATATATCTATCTATTTTAACTTTATCTAAATCATACATAGGAATTGTCACATTAGAATCTGCTATGTATTGATCAGTTAGTAATAAAACTACAGTTTGATATTTATCTGCAATATTTAAGGCTTTAACAGTTTGGGTAAAGGCATCTTTAGCATTTCTTACACTTAATACAATCCTAGGAAATTCTCCATGTGATGCAGTTAAAATAAAACTTAAATCACTTTGCTCTGTTCTAGTAGGAAGTCCAGTAGCAGGACCAGGTCTTTGAGAATCTATAACAACTAAAGGAATTTCAGCTATACCTGCAAATCCTAAAGATTCTACCATTAGAGAAAAGCCTCCACCAGAGCTACCGGTCATTGCACGAGCACCAGCATATGATGCACCAATAGCAAAATTTATTGCACTTATTTCATCTTCAGCTTGATCAACTACTATGCCAACATCTCTTTGCTTCTTAGATAAATAAGTCATTATACTTGTAGCTGGAGTCATAGGATAAGCTGAGTAAAAGTCTAATCCTCCAGCAATAGCACCAAGAGCAATTGCATTATTACCATTTATTAAAATATGATTTGATAAATCATTTCCTTTTAGAGAATATTTTGAATCTAATAAAGTATACCCTAGATGTATTGCTTCAATATTTTTGCTTCTTACTGGTTCCTTTAATTTTTCACTAAATAGTTCATCAACATCACCGTGCAGTGAAAAATATTTAAGGATTGCTCCAGCAGCTACAGAAGTAAATCCACGTAAAATACCAAGGTTAGTGGCTGTTTTTATTAATGGTAATTTCAAATCCCTTTTCTCATTAAATTTAATTGATTCATCCATAATAATTATGCCAGTTTTACTTAAATCTTTTATATGAAGAAGGGCAGTATTTTCGTCTAAAGCTAAAATTAAATCTAACTCATTTTTGTGCGAATATGCAGGTTCTGTTCCAAATCTTATTTGAGTATAATTATGACCTCCTCTAACTCTTGACATATAGTCTTTATTTGAAAATATATAAAAACCTTTTTTCTTTAGAGCTTTTTCAAGAAAATCACTTACTGTATCCATTCCTTGACCAGCACTACCACCTATTAAAATATTATAGTCCAAGTTTTTCACCTCATTTTAGTGTTTTTTAACAATATATGAAATTAATAAAAATAATTGAATACAATAAAAATATAAAAATTAGATTTAAAGGAGCAGATATGAAAGTAGTAATTATAGGTGGGGGATGGGCTGGGTGCCAAGCAGCACTTCAAGCAATAAAATGTGGAGTAGAAGTAGAACTTTATGAGAGAACAGATTTGTTACTAGGTGTAGGAAATGTTGGAGGGATAATGAGAAATAATGGGAGGTTCACAGCAGCAGAAGAACTTATAAATCTTGGTGCTGGAGAATTTATTAAAGTTATGGATTCTATAACCCTTCATAAAAATATAGAATTTCCAGGACATAATCATGCATCATTATGTGATGTAAATAAGGCAGAACCTATTATAAGAAGATATCTTTTAGATAAAGGGGTAAAAATATATTTTAATAGTAGAGTTGTAGATGTAGAAAGAAAAAAAGATAAAATAATATCAATAATATTAGCTGATAAAAGAGTTGTAACTGGAGATGTATTTATAGAAACTACAGGATCTACAGGGTCTATGCCTAATTGTGTTAAGTATGGAAATGGATGCACAATGTGTATATTAAGGTGTCCAAGTTTTGGTACAAGAGTAAGCATAAGCGAAAAAGCAGGAGTAGAAGATTTAATAGGAGCAAGAAAGAATGGACTTAATGGAGCAATGAGTGGTTCTTGTGAGATATCTAGGGATTCATTATCAAAAGATTTAATTGATACTTTAAAAAAAGAAGGTGTTGCTATTATTACTATACCTAAAGAAGATATACATTTAGAGAAGTTAGAGAATAAGGTATGTCAGCAATATGCAACATTAGCATTTGGGGAGAATGTTATATTATTAGACACTGGACATATAAAGTTAATGACATCCCACTATCCTATAGATAAATTAAGAAAAATTAAAGGATTAGAAAACGCAGTATATATTGATCCACTAGCAGGTAGTAATGGTAATTCAATAAGATATCTTGCAGCTGCAAAGAGAGATAATACAATGAAAGTAGAAGGATTAGATAATCTGTTTTGTGGAGGGGAAAAGTCAGGATTTTTTGTTGGACATACAGAAGCGATGACAACAGGAGCTTTAGCGGGGTTCAATGCAGCACAATATTTAAAAGGAAAGAAATCGTTAGAATTACCACGAGAACTAGCTACTGGTGATATTATTGCATATGCAAATGATAAAATAACTGAAGGAAATTTATATGAGAGACCTACATTCTCAGGAGCTGAATACTTTGACAGAATGAAAGAAATAGGGCTATATACTACAGATGAAGATAAAATAAAGGACAGGGTTAGAAAATTAAATCTTACAGATATTTTTAATGGAAAGTAAGATGAAGTTATTTTTATAGTTTTAGATATTAAATAGACTTAAAAATAATATTTTGTAGATTTTATAAAAAGAGCTAAATTATTTTGTTGAATGGTGATAAGGAAGTATTGAAACCAAATTATCATAACGGCTGACAAGCAGAGTGTTAGAAACGGGCGTATCGCTAAAATGGCGGTACGCTCGTTTTGTCACGCAGTAGAACAGTGCTTTTGAGGGAAAAGGTATAAACACCTTACCACTTGCAAATCGAGTGTCTGCAAGCCGCATAAACAAAGGCTTTTTCGTCCCCTATTTGGTGACTTATGCCCTGTACTTATCCATAATTTTAAGAGGGTGAAAGCGGTTTACTGCTTTCACCCTCTTGACTACCAAACAGCAAGGACAGGAAAAGCCGTCAAGGGCGCGTAGCGCGAAGTTTACCCTTGACGGCTTTTCGTGGCTTTGCTACTTGCTCGGTGGCTGATAGTCTAGCTTGAATTTCAAAATGGCTTCTAACAGCTTAGAATTTAGTAGGTCATTCAAATCCGTGTCACCGTGGCTTAAATAAGCTATGTACGGATTGTAGTGTTGCTGTATGGCAAGAAGTGACGCAGTATCACCACCAACCGCCTTTTCAATGATTTCATAGGGTATAAATTTAGATTTCATCTTTCATTCCCTCCATTTCTTTACGCAACTGTTTTAGTGCCGCTTGCCTTTGATAATTGACCGTTGTGCGAGGACTTCCGTACAGTGCCGCTATTTTCACATCGTTGAAACGCAGATAGTAGCGCAGCAAAATAATCTCTCGTCGCTTTTCTGATAGCCGCAATAAAGCAGTAGTTAAACGCTCGTTGTCAACCGTTACAAGCTGTCCGCAAACAGTGAAGTTCGTAGGCGTGTCAAAGCGAACAAAATAATTATCTGTGCTATGTGCTTAAAAATGCGTTTGCTCTGTAAGATATTCAAGAGAAATTTCTCGCTTGCGCTTTCTGCCTAAATCTCTAAAGTAGGTACAAACTGCGTTGCGAAACACCACCGTACAAAATGCTGCAAATCGGCATTGTGTACGCTCTTTTTCCTCTATGGATAACATCATTCTCACCACCTCTCCGTTTGGAATGGGGGTATAACAAAAGCCGCCTGTGCAGCATGAAAAAGCTGAACGGGCGGCTTATTTCGATTAGGAGTGTTATGTTATGATTCGAATATGCTTACTCCCACCTAAAAAATTTCAAAGAAACGCCTATACAAATAATTGCAATCGAAGCCATAACCAAGAGTGGAACAAAGATGTTTTCGCTTTGCAACCCTAACGAAGCCGATTTAAGCAGTTTAATTCCTTGTGTCAAGGGCAGGATATTAGCAATTTTTTGCAGTGCTGTGGGCATGACCTCATAAGGCAGAGTTGCTCCCGAAAATATCAGCATAGGAAAGTAGAGAATACTTGCGATAGCTCCCGCCATTTTGGTATTTGGGGCAATACCGCCTACCATCATGCCAATGCTAAACATAGATACAATTACCAAAAGATACCCACCAAAGAATGTTACTATTGAACCATGAAACTGATACCCAAAGAATAGCGTTGCGGTAAGGTACAGCAACACAAGGGAAGCAATCGCATACAGGGTGTAGATTGCCACTTGCACCAATAAAATCAGGGCAGGGCTAATAGGGGTTACTTTGTATCGCTTTAATATGTTTCTGCTGCGGTACTCTGATACAACCAGCGGCAACCCCATTACGCCGCCCGCACAAATGGAGATTGTTGCGAGTGCGCTAAATGACTGCTCCAGAAAGGTATATCCTGCGCCATCAAATGCAGGCTTATTACCGTAGATAATTCCGAGGATAACGAGCACCACTAGCGGAACACAAATTGCAAAAATAAACATATCCATGCCCCGTAGTGACAGCTTTAGTTCTGTTTTGAGCATTGTATTAAAGGTTTTCATCAGTTTGACCCTCCTCGTCTGTATACCAAAGATAAGCGTCCTCGAATTTGTCATGAGGACTAGTTTTGACCGCTTCTGCAACCGTGCCATAAAATACAATTTCACCTTTTTTCAAAATGCAAATTTGGTCACATAAGGCTTCTACTTCGTCCATAAAGTGAGAAGTTAAAAGAATGGTTAACCCTTTTTCCTTTAGGTCGGAAAGAATTTTCCAAACCTCCCGTCGTGCCTTTGCATCAAGTCCCGTTGTCAGCTCGTCTAAAAACACGACCTCGGGGTTGGGAATGAGCGCAAGGATGATAAACAGGCGTTGCTTTTGTCCACCGGATAAATCTTTGACAAGACTTTTCTGTTTATCAGCAATCCCAAACCTGGTAAGCAACTCCAATGGGTTTGCAGCATCATGGTACAGACAGGCTGTCACATCGCATAACTCTGCAACGGTAATTTGCTCTTGATAGTTGGTTTCTTGAAACTGTACCCCCACTTTTTCAAACAATTTTTTGCGGTTTTCCAGTGGGTGCATTCCCAAAACGGATACTTGTCCGCTGTCCGCTTTTTTCGTTCCTAAGATGCACTCAATCGTTGTGCTTTTCCCTGAGCCATTTGCTCCAAGCAATCCGAAAACTGTGCCACGGCTCACCGAAAAGCTCGCATTGCTTACTGCAAGCAGATTGTTATATGATTTGGTAAGCTGCTCGACTTGAATAATTTCCTGCATAGTAATCCCTCCTATTCTTCTTTACAAAAAAAGAATACCACCAATAAAAAGATTGGTGGTTAAGTGGAGGGTTATTAAAATTTAAGTTTCATTTCTTCGAGTATAGCAATCATTTTCAACGCGTTGTTTTCTGCCGCAAAAAGGGAGGTAATCAGCTTGTCACAAACAGCAATAATATCTGTGTTCTCTTTGGGTGTGTTAAGCACCTCCAATATATCCACATTCGGATTTTGAGATAACTGTCGAAGCAGGTGTAAAATCGCTTCCAAAGAGTAGTTCGCACACCGTAAAGACCGAATGATTTTGAGTCGCTTCATATCATCGTCCACATATACACGATACCCATTTTCTTTGCGCTTCACTGTGAGCAAGCCGTTCATTTCCCAATTTCGCAAAGTATCCATTGAAATATTAAGGTACTCAGATACTTCTTTGCGTTTTAAGGAATGAGAATGTATCGTGTTTCCGCCAGATAAGATTTCTCGTACCAGTGTAGTTGCTTCCTCTGCGTTAGCACGTTCTTTTTGTAACTGCTCTAAATATTCTCTAGCAAGAGAAAGAGCCTTGTCAAAATCACCCGTAGCCGATACCTTTACCATTTGAACAATTTTTTTACGCAAGCCATTTTGAAGCACTTCAATCTGAAAAGCAAGCCGCGCAAGTTTGAATTGTTCGATATGAAAATCAGTAAAGACACGGTATCCGTTGGGCTGTCGTTTTGCTTTGGGTATCATCTCCCATTCCTCATAAAGTCGTACCGTATTAGGGTGTACCCCAATTATTGCTGCAACATCAGCAGTTTTATAAGTATTCATTTTTCCTACCTCCCATTACAGAGATATTACCACAAATTAAAAGTCTGGTGTTATACTGGAGGGTTTTGTTATATCAAAAAATGAACTGATATTCAATACTTGATAAAAATGTGTTGTAGTCTTTCGAGATTGCAACGCTTTTTTTGTCCTCTGCGTTTGGAAGATTTCAATTTTCACTGTATTTATTCATGAGAGAAAAAATTTCAAAATCTTTGGTATTTTTGGGTTTTGTGGTGTTGTAGGTAGTGAGAGGTAAAAGAGGGTTTGGGAAACTTCCCAACAAGCATTTTGCAACGCAAAATACGGAAGTGTGGCTACACTTCCTATGCTTGCTCCGAAAGTAATAACCTCATTAAACAGGGAAAGGACGGGAACGGAATGGAATGGAAACACCGAAAGAACAACAGCTTGTTTTCCGAGATACACACGAAGCGATTGTTGACGAAGTGGTTTGGGAACGAGTGCAAGAACTCCGAGAAAATAGGCGCAGACCGACAAAGGCGGAACGACAAGGCTTTTTCTCCGGCTTAGTATTTTGCTCTGATTGTGGAAGCAAGCTACACTTTGCTACTTGCAAACGCTTTGACCAAACGCAAGACCATTACCGTTGTTCCAATTACAAGAGCAATACAGGCAGTTGTACCGCACACTTTATCCGTGAAGAAACGCTAAAAAGGCTTGTGCTTAGTCGCATTTTTGATGTAACGGCTTTGTTCTATGATAACGCTGTTTCCTTTCTCAACCTTGTGAGAAATCAGCGGTTTGACGAGCAAGAAAAGGCAATGAAAAAGCAGCGGCGTGAAGTAGAAAAAGCGAAAAAGCGGATTGCCGAACTTGACCGTATTTTCAAGCGGATTTATGAGGATGACATTAGCGGCACAATCAGCCATGAACGGTTTTTGAAACTGTCTGCGGAGTATGAAGCGGAGCAACGGGAACTGACAAGCAAAGCGGTAGAAATGCAGCAAGAGGTTGATACCTATGAGCAGGACAAGGTGGATTTTAATAGCTTTGCTGCGGTTGTCCGTAAGTATGAGGGTATCAAGGAATTAACGCCGACTATCGTCAATGAGTTTGTAAAGCGGATTGTTGTACACGCTCTCGACAAGAGCAGCGGAAAGCGTGTACAAAAAGTAGACATTGTTTGGAACTTTATCGGTATGGTGGATTTTCCAAATGAGCCGCAAACAAAAACAACTACAAAGGAAAAGACGGCATAGCCCTTTTGAGGGGCTATACCGTCTTTCACGAATTACTTCCTTATGACCGCTAACCTTTTATGTTTAGCTCTTTTTTATTAAAAAACTATTTGGAAGGTTGTATTTTAGGTTAACTTTATACAATTCTTTAGCATTTTAATAGCTTTTAAATACATTCAAATTGAGGTATATGTTTTTATTAAATAACACTGTGAATATATAATAAATAAATTGTTTATTTTAGTTAATTAATTAAAATAAATACATAATATAAAAGTTATGGGAATCGGAAATGCAATTATGATTAAGAATCAAAATAATTAAAAAGTTGATTAATGGAACGCATAAGCAAATATTTTAACTTTATTATATTAAAAAATATATATATTTAATGATTTTGGGGAAATATAAGTTTTGTAAAAATAATAATACGATATCTTAGGAGGTACATATGAAGAATTTTTCAAAAGGTTGTTTAGTTGTAGCTGCCACTCTAGCAGTTCAATTATCATTAAGTAGTGCTGTGAATGCTCAAACTATTAAGGAGAATAATATTAATTCTAAAATATCTATCCAAGATGATAAGGATAATAAAAATGAAAAAATTAAAGAGAGTAAAGAGAGTAGCGCTTTAGAAGCTCCAGATAATAAGAGTGAAAAGTCAGAGAATAGTAAGAAAAGTAATGCTACAAAAGTTCCAGACAATAAGGTTCAAAAGTCTGAAGATAAAAAGATAAAAGATAGTAAAGAGAGTAGCGCTTTAGAAGCTCCAGATAATAAGAGTGAAAAGTCAGAGGATAGTAAGAAAAGTAATGCTACAAAAGTTCCAGATAATAAGGTTCAAAAGTCTGAAGATAAAAAGATAAAAGATAGTAAAGAGAGTAGCACTTTAGAAGCTCCAGATAATAAAGCTAAAAAGCCTGAAGATAATAAGGGAGATAAGGCCCAAAAGCCTGGAAAAAACGAGGCTGATAAATCTCAAAAAACTAAGGAGAATAATATTCCAAAATTAATGAAGGTTAATCAAATATCACCTAACCAAATAGAAATAAGCTATGATAGAGATGTAGATGTTGAACTTGGATCTAAAGCAACTAATTATTGGGTTCAAGACACTATGAATGATAAACCAAAAGGAATAGCATCCCTTGGTAAGAATGATAAAGTAGAGGCTAAAAATTCACTTACAGATGATAAAGTTAGAATAGAAGCAAAGGAAGATTCACAAAGAACATTTGTACTAACTTTCAGCAAAGATATTCCTAAGGGAGCAGAATATAAGCTTATAATTTGTTATGTAACAGTTGAAGGTGCACCTCCTTATACTGGAGATAACGGAATGATGACTTTTGTAGGTAAATAATATTAAAAAAATTAGTTTAAGGCTAATATAAGTATATAGATAAAAGGACTTTTTCACATAATGAAAAAGTCCTTTTTAATATTCTAAGAAAAGCTATTAGATATATTTAGTAGGAGTTTTAGGTTCATTTATATTGTTCTATGGAAAAAAGAAATCTTTAATTTTAAGTATATTTAACCTATAAGGCTAGGCTGTTTTTTATTAAATATAATAAAATTTAAAAATAATAGAAAATATATATAAAATCTTATTATATGAATATAATTAAACCCTAGCAATCTATAATAGCTAATTAGAAGAAATTACTAACATTTACAATGATAATGATTACATATATAATCAAAATATAATAGTAGGAGGTCATACCAATATGAGAGTATTATATTATGATTGTTTTTCAGGGATAAGTGGAGATATGAATTTAGGGGCATTAGTTGACTTAGGAGTTCCTAGTGAATATCTAATAAATGAGCTAAGTAAATTAAGTATAAACAATGAATTTAGAATTAGTATAAAAAAATCAGTAAAACAAGGAATAACAGGAACTAGTGTAATAATAGAAGATGATATTTTACATAACAGTTTGGAAAATCATAATAATCATCATCATGGTAGAAGTTATAGTGATATAAAGAATATTATTTTAGAGTCAAATCTAAATGATAACATAAAGATGATGGCTTTAAGGATATTCGATCAAGTAGCTATAGCAGAAGGTAAAGTACATAATAAAAATATAGATGAAGTTCATTTTCACGAAGTAGGAGCGGTAGATTCTATAGTTGATATCGTAGGTGCAGCAATTTGTATTGACTATTTAAATGTAGATTCAATAATATCATCTCCAATAGAACTCGGATATGGAGTATTAAAATGTGCCCATGGTATATTACCAATTCCAGCTCCAGCTACAGCAGAGATATTAAGAGGTGTTCCTATAATTGCTAAAAATGCTCCTTTTGAAGCAACTACACCAACAGGAGCAGCAATATTAAAAGCTCTTTCATCTAAGTTTACATATGAAAAAGATTTTGAAATAAAACATATAGGGTATGGCTTAGGTTGTAAAGAAGGAGTAAATATGCCTAATGTTTTAAGAGCTATGATAGGTGAAAGTAAAGAAACTTCTTCAAAAGAATATGTAATAGAATGTAATATTGATGACATGATAGGAGAAGAATTTGACCTACTTATGGAAAGATTATTTCAAAAGGGTGCTTTAGATGTATTTTATACACCAATATTTATGAAAAAAGGAAGACCTGCATATAAACTATCAGTTATTTGTAATAATAAAAATCTAGACGAGCTAAAGAAAATAATTTTTCTTAATTCATCAACAATAGGACTTAGACAATATGAGGTATTAAGAGATAAATTAAAGAGAAAAGAAGAAATTATTAAATGCGAATTTGGAGATGTACCAGTTAAGGTTGCTTTTTATGATGGAAAGGTATCAAATGTAAAACCAGAATATGAAGTATGCAAAAAAATAGCTAAAGCAAAATGTGTTGCATTAGGAGAAGTTCGTAGAGAGGTAATAAAATCATATTCAAAAAATAAATCTTCAAATATTAAATCAGTTGATAATAATAAAATAAATAATTTAAAAGAGTACATAAAAGATTTAGGAAAGGTAGCTATAGCATTTTCAGGAGGAGTTGATAGTACATTTCTTGTTAAGGTATGCAAAGATGTATTAAAAGAAAATGCTGTTGCAATAACAATTGCATCTCCATATATTCCAAAGTGGGAAATTGAGGAGGCTAAAGAACTAACTGCTTCTTTAGGAATTGAACATATAATTATAGACATGCCTATTGCAGAAGAAATTAAATTCAATCCAAAGGATAGATGTTATAAGTGCAAAAAGAAGGTGTTTTCTAAAATTATAGAAAAAGCAAATAGTCTTGGAGTAGTTAATATAATAGATGGAACTAATAAAGATGATGAGAGCGATTACAGACCAGGAATGGTGGCGTTAAAAGAGCTAAAAGTAAAAAGCCCACTATTAGAGTTAGGGTTTGGAAAAGATGATATAAGAAGCCATTCTAAAGAATTAAATCTTCCAACTTGGAGTAAGCCAGCATATGCTTGCTTATTAACTAGACTACAAATTGGTGAAGAAATCACAGAAGAAAAATTAGATAGAACGGAAAAAGCAGAGGTGTTTATTTCATCCTTAGGAATTAAAGGGATTAGAGTAAGAAATCATGGAGAGCTTGCAAGAATTGAAGTTCAGCCAAAGGATATTGAAAATATTTTAGACAAAGAGACATTAGAAGCTATAGCACTAGAGTTAAAGGCTCTTGGATATAAATATATAACATTAGATATAGAAGGATATAAGGTTGGTAGTTTAAATTAGAAGAAATAGAGGTAGAAATATGGACAAACAATCTTTAGAAAATTTACTTAAAGCTATAAAAGAAGACAAAGTTTCTATTAATGATGCTTTGGAAGAACTTACAACACTACCTTTTACAGATTTAGGATATGCAAAGATAGATAATCATAGGGAACTTAGAAATGGTTATCCAGAAGTTATTTACTGTGAAGGTAAATCTACAGAACAAGTTGTTGGGATAATTGAGAATATGCTTTTAAGGAATAAAAATATACTAGCAACTAGAGCAAATGAAGAGATGTATAATGCTGTTCTTTCAATATGCGATGATGCTAAATTTAATAAACTAGGAAGAACAATAACAATAGAAAAATCTACTAAAAAGGTTAGCGATTCTTATATCGCAATAGTAACTGCAGGGACATCAGATATACCAGTAGCTGAAGAAGCAGCTATTACTTGTGAGATATTTGGTAATAGAGTAGAAAGGGTATATGATGTTGGAGTTGCGGGTATACATAGATTGTTTGATAGATTAGATATTTTACGTGGTGCAAAGGTACTTATAGTAATTGCTGGAATGGAAGGCGCTTTAGCTAGCGTAGTGGGAGGACTTGTAGATAAGCCAATAATAGCTGTACCAACTAGTGTAGGATATGGAGCTCATTTTAATGGACTAGCCCCATTACTTACAATGCTAAATAGCTGTGCTAGTGGAGTTACTGTTGTTAATATAGATAATGGTTTTGGTGCAGCCTATACTGCAAGCATGATAAATAAACTTTAATAAGATACCCATAAAATTTATTTAATATAAAAATACATAATAATAAGGAGTTGTTAATATGGCAAACTTTAAAATACCATATCATACAAGAATGATGAGTATAGAAGTGGATGATAACAATCTTGTTGGAGTTCTAGAATCTAAGGCAGATGAATACAAAACAGAACTAACTCAACAGGAAATAGTCGAAAAGGCTTTGGATAATCCTATTGGAAGCGAAAGACTAGAAGATTTAGTAAAAGGAAAGAAGGACATGGTTATAATAACTAGTGACCATACAAGACCTGTTCCTAGTAAAGTTACAATGCCTATTCTCTTAAGAAGGATAAGAGAAGTAAATCCAGATATAGATATAAAAATATTAATAGCTACAGGATTCCATAGACCTACTACAAGAGAAGAGCTTATAAATAAGCTTGGAGAAGAGATAGTAGAAAATGAAAATATAATTATTCATGTATCAACAGACGAAAATATGTTAGTAAATGTGGGAAAACTTCCATCAGGTGGAGATTTAGTTTTAAATAAGTATGCAATGGAAGCAGAACTTCTTATTGCAGAAGGATTTATAGAATCTCATTTCTTTGCAGGATTCTCAGGTGGAAGAAAAAGTGTATTACCAGGGGTAGCCTCTGCAACAACTATAATGGCAAATCATTGTGGAGAATTTATATCAAGCCCTCATGCAAGGACAGGTAAACTATGCCACAATCCAATTCATAAAGATATGCTATACGCAGCTAATAAAGCAAATTTAGCATTTATATTAAATGTTGTAATAGACAGTGAAAAGAAAGTTATAAATGCTTTTGCAGGAGATAGTGAAGAAGCACATAAAGAAGGATGTAAGTTTGTACTTGATCTTTCAGAAGTTAAAAAAGTTGATTGCGATATTGCCATAGTAACTAATGGAGGTCATCCTTTAGATCAAAATATATATCAAGCAGTAAAAGGAATGACTGCTGCTGAAGCTACATGTAATCCAGGTGGAGTTATAATTATGGTAGCAGCCTGTGATGATGGTCATGGTGGACAATCATTCTATGATAACTTAGCAAATGCAAAATCACCTAGAGAACTTTTAGATAGAATAGCTACAGTTCCTAGAAATGAAACTGTACCAGATCAATGGGAATTCCAAATACTAGCTAGAATTCTTGATAAATATACAGTTTATATAGTAACTGATATGTGTGACCCTAAGATGATAGAAAGTATGCATATTAATCATGCATATACTTTTGAAGAAGCATTAGAGAAAGCTTATGAGCTTAAAGGAAGAGATGCTAAG
This sequence comes from Clostridium sardiniense, assembly GCF_050584765.1. Lineage (GTDB taxonomy): Bacteria > Bacillota > Clostridia > Clostridiales > Clostridiaceae > Clostridium > Clostridium sardiniense_A. The sequence continues at coordinate 226,496 of NZ_JBNOOR010000001.1, forward strand.
GTAGCATTAATACCTGATGGAGTATCAGTTATAGTTAGATAAAGATATAAAAATAAACTCATAATAATGTAAAATTAATATGTGCTTATTTTTAGATATATAATTAAAATTTAATTCTTATATAATTAAAAAATACCTCTTTAGACTTTATTTGAAAATAGATTCTAAAGAAAATAGCTTTTTAGATACAGACCAGAACCTTTACACTAATTTTTTAGAATGTTAAAAAGGACTTTTTCACTGAGTGGAAAAGTCCTTTTGCATATATGGAAATTTTAGTTTAAAACTAATTTATTTCTAATTATCTTTAAATAACTTTTTAGTTTTGTAAAATCTTATCAGTACAATAATTATTATAATACCTTTTAATATACTAGTTATACTTACAGCCCACCATACACCATCTATTCCTAGAATTTCAGGTCTAGATAAAACATAAGCTAAAGGAACTCTAGCGCCAGTTATAATTATGCTAATCAATGATGGTATATACGTTTTTGAAACACCATTAAATATTCCTGATGTAGTTATCTCTATACACATAAATATTTGAGAATATCCAAGTATTTTAAGATAAGATGTACCTTGTATTATAGCATTCTGTTCTGGTATAAAGATTGAGAAAATATAATTCCCAAAGAATATAAGCAAGATAGAAGCAAATATACCAACACCTAGTGCAATTCCGAGTATTGCTTTATATCCATCCATTATTCTATGATACTTTTTGGCTCCAAAGTTTTGTCCAACAAAAGCACCAAGCGAGATAGCTAAACCTTCTGTAGTCATCCAAGATATAGATTCAATTTGAGAACCTACCTTTTGAACAGCAATAGGCACAGGGCCCCAAACGGCTACGATTCTACCTAAGAACATTGCAAACACTGTAAATAAACCACTTTGGAAAGCTGTTGGTAGACCAATTTTACATATTGTTCTTATGTGATTGAAATTAACACCTTTTAAGATATTAACCTTTAAGAAGTCGTGATTACTTTTAAGTATATTTACTATAAAAAGTGCAGAAACGACTACCTGAGCAATAACTGTTGCAATAGCAGCTCCTAAAACCCCAAGGCCTTTAAAGTCGCCAATACCAAGTATAAGAATAGGGTCTAAAATAATATTAACAATAAGTCCACAAGTATTTACGAAAAATGGCATTTTACTGTTGCCAAGGGCATTAAATATTGAAGTAAATACAGGATTAATAAAATAAAAAGGTAGTCCAAAAACAATTGCAACTAAATAAGTTTCAGCCATATGTATAACAGTTGCATCTCCAAGGTTAAAGAATCCAATTAGAGGTCCTCTAAAAAGTACCATAACTAATGAATATATAATACCTAAAACTACGTTGATTTGGACTGATGCTTTAATGTAATTTTTAGCACCATCATAATCTTGTCTACCTACACTTTGGGCTACCTTTACCTCAGCACCCATTTTTGAGACAATAACAAATGCCATAGCAAGCCAAGTGAAGAAACCAGCAGTTCCTACAGCTGCAACAGCAGAACTACCAACTCTACCTACCCATATCATATCTATCATGTTGTAAGCCATTTGAATAAAAGAAGTTCCCATTATAGGTAATGAAAGCGCTATAAGCTTTTTTATAATAGGCCCTTCTGTAAGATTTAATTCTTTTCCCATAAATTGATTCACCCCCATATGTTGTAAATTAAAATAACAATATATTATAGCTTTTAATATGAATTTTATCAATAATATATTAGTATTTTTAATAAAAAGATTGTTGTATATATTTAAGGAGATAATCTATGAATGTAGTAGTGTATACAAAATAAAAAAGAAATGTAAGATGCCTTATATGGCATAGATAATTTAATATAGGATGGAGTACTCTAAAATAACTAGTAAATAGTCAGAATCAATATTTATTTATTTTAGATAAAAAGATGCTATTGCAAAACAGTTAATCAAAGTTAGCTTTGCAACAGCACCGTATGATTATAGCTTATATACTTATTTTTTATGATTAGATTCCATTTCCTTATTTAAGAAATAAGATATAAAGGTTCTTATAACAACAATTGATGCTAAAATTACCATATCATTAATTGTTGGATTTAAAATAGATTCAATAATATCTGCACAAATTAAAATTTCAAGTCCTAATAATATGTATGAACCCAAATCATTTTTAATAGCACCAATTTCTAGTACCGTATCTTCTTTATTTTTTGCAGTTACCTCTGATTTAATAAAGTTTATAAAAGCTAAGGCTGCTCCCCAGACTATAACTATTATAGATAAAGCATTCAATACTAATATTAAAATTTCTAAAAGATGTTTCATCTCTAATTTAATTACCTCCTATATTTGTATTTATATATAATAAATAACATTATTTATAAAATGTATTATATCATAACAAAGATAGTATATAGATAAAAAAAAGAGCTTTATTAATTACTAATAAATGCAAATAAAAATAATAATAGGTTACTAAAAAGTGCCTAATTGAAAGAAAGATTGTAAGTTGATAAAGTGTAAATATAATTAAAAAAGCAAAAGATAACAAATGAATTAACAGTATAGGAGTGAGAATTATGGAAGAAAGATTTGATGGAATAATAATAGGGTTTGGTAAAGGTGGTAAAACACTAGCAGCTAATATGGCGAATAAAGGTTTAAAGGTAGCGTTAATAGAAAAGAGTCCTAAGATGTACGGAGGAACTTGCATTAATTTAGCTTGTATACCAACAAAGAGCTTAGAAAATTCATCTAATGAAATTAAAAGACAAAACTTTGAAAGTTATGAAGATAAGAATAAAGCATATAGAGAAGCTATAGATAAAAAGGAAGCATTAATTACAGCTTTAAGAAAAGCTAATTTTAATAAAGCAGATTCTAATGAAAATATAACAGTTTTTACAGGGGTAGCATCTTTCGAAGATAATGAAACTGTAAAAGTTGTTATCGAAGATACAAAAGAAATTAAAGTATTAAAGGGAGATAAAATATTTATAAATACAGGTACACTTCCTTTCATACCAAACATTGAAGGAGCACACTCAGCAAAGAATGTATTTACAAGTGAAACATTAATGAATTTAAGAGAATTACCAAAAGAACTTGTAATAATAGGTGCAGGATTTATAGGGCAAGAGTTTGCATCTATTTATAGTGGATTTGGATCAAAAGTAACACTACTTAATAATCTTCCTCAAATTCTTATGAATGAAGATAAGGATGATGTAGAAGAAATATTAAAGTTATATGAGAAAAAAGGTATAAACCTAATAAATGAAGTTAATACAAAGAAAATATATAACAAGGGTGAAAGAGTAGTTGTAGAAACTGAAGAGGGAAGAACATTTGAAGGAGATGCTGTGCTTTTATCAACAGGAAGAAAAGCAAACACAGAAGGATTAAATCTTGAAAAGGCTGGAGTAGAAACTAATGAAAGAGGATTTATTAAAGTTTCAGATACTCTTAAAACTACAGTTGATAATATATGGGCATTAGGTGATATAAATGGAGGATTACAATTCACTTATATATCACTAGACGATTTTAGAATTGTTTTTGATAATTTATTTGGAGAAAAGAAGAGAAAAGTTAGTGATAGAAAGAATATAGCTACTTCAACATTTATAGATCCAACTTTCTCTAGAGTAGGGTTAACTGTAGAGAAAGCAAAAGAAGAAGGCTATGATGTAATGGTAGCTAAGATGCTAGTAAATGCAATTCCAAGAGCTAAGCAAATTGGAGAGACAGATGGGTTCTTAAAGGTAGTAATAAACAAAGAAAATGAAAGAATACTAGGAGCCAGCTTCTTATGTGTAGATTCAAGTGAATTAATTAATATTATAAAGATGGCTATGGATAATAATATTAGTTATAAATATTTAAGAGATAACATTTATACTCACCCAACAATAATAGAAGGATTAAATGAATTATTTTCAGGAGCATTTATGAAATAAATTTAGCTAAGTATAATTTAATAAAATTTTAAAGGTAAAGTCACTATTCTTAGGTAGGAAAAAATTAATATTACAAATAACAATAGAATAATAAATGAATATTTAAACTACTAAAAAGCTACTCTATAATAAAATGGGTAGTTTTTTATTTGCATAAGTATCTTTAAATTATTTCTAAGAATATAGCTATGGTTTTTATTTTGTTCAATTAATTAATATGAAAATTTGTTATAATTGATTAGTCTAAAATATAAATAATAGATTTTTACACATACTATTTAAATGAAAATAAATAAAAACTGGAGGACAATATGAGCGCAAAAGATAAATTTTTATGTGATATAAAAAGTGGTAATATAAAGACATCCTTAATGGTAATGAAAATTATATATAAAGATGCATCTAAAACAGTATGCATGTTAGCTGATAAAAGTGGAGATATAAAAGCTAACATACATGTAAAAGGCGATGAGATTAAAGTAGGAAATGTATTAGCGGTTGAAGGAACTCGTGATATTAATTTAGATGTAAAAAAGTTTCAATTTGTATCTGAATACAATGTATCAGACTATCTTCCAACTGTAAAACGTCCAATTGAAGAGATAATGAATGAAATTGAAGAATATACAAGAGCCTACATAACTTCTAAAGAAGGAAAAGCATTAAATGATTATTTCTTCAAAAATGAAGAGTTTTTAGAGAAGTTTAAAAAGGGAATAGGTGGAGTATCTATGCACCATAATTATATAGGAGGACTTGCAGAGCATACCCTAAACGTTATGCACCTAACTTCTGTTCTTTGTGATAGATATGAATGTAGAAGAAGTGAGATAGCAATGCTTTCAGCAAAGCTTCATGATATAGGAAAGATTTATGAACTTTATTATGAAGGTCCTTTTAAATATACTCTTAGAGGTGAAATGGAAGGTCATATTGTAATTGGAATACAAATGATTGATGAAGCAATTAGAAAAAATCCAGAGATGTATAGTGATGATTTTGTTTGTAGAATAAAGGGATGTATAACTCAACATCATGGAAAGTTAGAATATGGATCTCCTAGAGAAGCTAAGATGGAAGAAGCGTTTATAGTAAATTTTGCTGACTCTATAGATGCTACTATGAATAAAATAACTCAAGTAAAAGATAAAACAGAGAGTGGTACTTGGTCAGAATATGATAGAAGACTTGAAACAAGACTTTATTTATAAAAGTTATATAAATATCAATGAAAAGGAACATATATGTGTTCCTTTTTTTATTTTTATTAATTTATAAAAAATTACATTAATATTATTGACAAATTTCTCTGAGAAGCATAAAATAGTTTGCATAGGAACTAATTTGTTTGCATGCAAACAAATTTACGATATTTTAGGAGATGATATTATGGATTTTAAAAAATATATATTTAGAGTAAATAAAAGAACTTTATTATTAATTGCAGGGATAGTTTGGATGTTTGCAGGATTTAGAGTATTAACTTTAGGTGGTGAAGATGTACAAAGTAACCATGGTGCATGGATTATTAGCTTAGTATTTGCAGCTGTTATATTTTATGTATTCTTCAAATTCATATTTAGTAAGATGTTTAGAAAACATACTACTAGAATTATAAATAGTGAATTAGATAAACATTGTATATTTTCATTTTTTGATGTAAAGAGCTATTTAATAATGGGATTCATGATTTCCTTTGGGATAACAGTAAGAGCTTTAAAGATATTTAATCCTGTTTATGTAGGAACATTCTATATGGGATTAGGATTTGCATTATTTATGGCTGGAGTATTTTTCTTAATAAGCTCATTAAAATTTGAAAATACTAAATTAAAATACAGCAATTAAGCTTAGGAGGAATACTAATATGAAATATGATTCTTTTGAGATAGCAATGCTTATAAAAGAAATATATGCGAGTACTATGGGGATAGTTAGTGAAAATCTAAAAGAGAGTGGTCTTACTAATCAACAAATTATGGTTATGAAATTAATTGCTCATAATGGACAAGTCACTATATCACAATTATGTGATGAGATGTTTTTAGCTAAGGGGACAGTATCAGGTATAGTAACAAGATTAGAAGCAGCAGGATATGTTAAGAAAATTAAAAATGAAGATGATAAGAGAAATACTTACGTAGTCTTCTCAGATAAAGGAATAGAATTTGCAAAAAATTTCAGAAATCATATTAATAAGAGTTTTGATGAAATATTTAAAAATTTTACGGAAGAAGAAATTGAAGAAGTAAAAAGTAACTTAATAAAATTAAGAAATAAAATTAAAGAATAAGTAAGACTAAAGGAGAAAATTAAAATGAGTGGAAAATTAATATTTGCAATTATTACAATTACATTAGCTTTAATATTTTATACTATAGGTGTATGGTCAGAAAGAAAAGCTAATACATTAAAAAGATGGCATGTAGTAGTATTTTGGATAGGTTTATTATTTGATACTACAGGTACTATGACTATGGAGAGTATTGCAGGTACAGGCAATATGTCAATTTCATCAACTCAACTTGCTATTCATGGTATAACAGGAGCATTAGCAATAATATTGATGTTATTTCATGCAGTATGGGCAACTTGGGTCCTATATAAAAATGATGAAAAGAAGAAAGCAATATTCCATAAGTTTAGTATAGCAGTATGGTTTGTATGGTTAGTACCTTATATTATAGGTATGATTATAGGTATGTCATAATAGTAATATAAACTTTAGAAAGAAAGATAAGAAATAATTAAATGATAGTTTAATATAGCTTATCTTTTTTTCTGAAAATTTTAAAACAAGTATTGACAGTTATTGTGAAAGACGGTATATTAATAGTATATTAAACGCTTACATTTAGATATTGTGATCGTTACTGATTAGATCAGGCGAGACCTTAATTAATGAGAAGAGATGGACAAGTCTCTTTTGATTAATTGAGGTTTTTTTTATAAATATTATAAAAGTGTATAATAAGTGGTAATGGGGGTGAGGTCTATGGTAATAAAGAAAATTTTTAATAACAATGCAGTCTTAGCAAAGGCTTCTAATAAGCAAGAAATTGTAGTTATGGGATGCGGAATTGCTTTCAAGAAAAAGATAGGTGATAAGATAGATGATAATCTAATAGAAAAAACATTTATTTTAAAGCAAAAAGAAGCATCGGAAAAATTTAAGTTGTTATTAGAAGATATACCTACCGAGGAAGTTTCACTATGTTATGACATAATTGAATATGCTAAAAATATTTTAAATACAGAACTTAGTGATTATATATATGTTACACTCACAGACCACATAAGTTATGCACTTAAGATTTATGATGAAGGGTTCAACAAAGCTAATGGACTTTTATGGGAGATAAAAAAGTTTTATCCTAAAGAGTTTAAGATAGGATTAAAAGCATTAGAATTAATTAAAGAGGAAACGGGAAAAGATCTACCAGAAGATGAAGCTGGAAATATTGCACTTCACTTAATCAATGCGCAAGTTAATACTTCATGTAAAGTAGAAGATGTTTCTAAAATAACAAGGAAGATACAAGATATATTAAATATTGTACGATATACATATAATATTCAGCTAGATGAGGGATCTCTTAATTACGAAAGATTTGTAACTCATTTGAAGTTTTTCTTTGAAAGGTTAAACAAGAAAGAAATAATAGAGTCAGAAGATGATTTTTTATTAAAACAAGTTAAAGTAAAGTATGAAAATGCATATAAATGCATGCTGAAAATAGAAAAGTATTTAGAAGTTGAGTTATCAGATGAGGAGCAATTATATTTGACACTTCATATACAACGTGTAACTCAAAGATAATAGAATAAAATTTTGGATTGTTACTGGTAAAGCAGGCGATACCATTTATTATAAAGTAATATGTTTATAAATATATTATTTTATAATATGGTGTCGCTTTTTTTATACAAAAAAATATTAAAAAAGGGGAGAAAATATTATGAAGAAGTATGAGCAATTGGCGAAAGATATTATAAAAAATGTTGGCGGTAAAGAAAACGTTAACAGTTTAACTCATTGTATAACAAGATTAAGATTTAAGTTAAAGGATGAAAGCAAAGCTAATACAGAAGTGCTTAAAAAGATGGATGGAATCGTAACTGTAATTAAAAGTGGTGGACAATACCAAGTGGTTATTGGAAATCATGTTCCAGATGTTTATGATACTGTAGTTGAAATTGGTGGCTTTGGTGGAGCATCTAATGAAGAAGAATCAAATGAAAAAATGAGTCCTTTTAATAAATTTATAGATATTATTTCAGGTGTATTTGCACCAACTTTAGGAGTGCTAGCAGCAACAGGTATGATTAAAGGTTTTAATGCCTTATTTATATCATTTGGTTTGCTTACACCAGAGTCAGGAACTTATCAAATATTAAATGCTATAGGAGATTCATTATTTTATTTCTTCCCAATTTTCTTAGGACTTACAGCAGCTAAGAAGTTTAAGTTAAATCAATTCGTAGGAATGGCAATAGGTGCAGCACTTGTTTATCCAGCGTTATCAGGATTAACAGCTGGTGAACCACTATTTACATTATTCCAAGGAACAATAATTGAATCACCAGTTCATATAACTTTCTTAGGAATTCCAGTAATACTTATGAACTATTCATCAAGTGTTATTCCAATAATTATTTCAACATATGTAGCATCAAAGATTGAAAAAGGATTTAAGAAGATAATACCAGATGTAGTTAAAAATTTCTTTGTTCCATTCTGTACTTTATTAGTTATAGTACCTTTAACATTTATAGTAATTGGACCAATAGCAACTTGGGCTGGACAAATCTTAGGAGCAATCACTGTAGGTATGTATAATCTTAGTCCAATAGTAACAGGATTATTCCTAGGAGCATTCTGGCAAGTATTCGTTATATTTGGATTACATTGGGGATTAATACCAGTAGCTATTAATAACTTAACAACTTTAGGTTATGATCCAGTTCTAGCACTTACTTTTGCAGCATCATTTGCTCAAATAGGTGTAGTCCTTGCAATATTAATTAAAACAAAAAATAAGAGCTTAAAATCATTATGTGTGCCTGCATTTATTTCAGGGATATTTGGAGTTACAGAGCCAGCTATATACGGAGTTACATTACCTCGTAAAAGACCATTTATATTAAGCTGTGTTGCAGCATCAGTAGGTGGTGGTATATTAGGATTTATGGGAACTATGGGATATAGCATGGGAGGACTTGGAATATTTGCTATACCTACTTTTATTAATACACAAGCAGGTATTGATAAAGGATTTTATGGTGCATTAATTGCGATGACAGTTGCTTTTGTACTTGGATTTATACTACTAATGTTATTTGGTAAATTTAAAGACGATGAAACAGAATCAAAGAATAATGAAAATGATATGAAAAATGTTATAAAAGAAAAAGATCTTATGAAACAAGAAGTATTAATTAGCCCATTAAAAGGTGAAGTTAAAGAATTATCAGAAGTAGAAGACGAAGCATTTTCAAAAGGTGCATTAGGAAAAGGTATTGCAATAAATCCAACTGAGGGTAAGGTTGTTTCACCAGCAGATGGAGTTTTAACAACAGTATTTCCAACAGGTCATGCACTAGGAATTACAACTGATAGTGGAGCAGAAATATTAATTCATATTGGTATGGATACAGTTAAATTAGATGGTAAGTATTTTACTCCTAAAGTTAAACAAGGAGTAAAAATTAAAAAAGGTCAACTTTTACTAGAGTTTGATATAAATGCAATAAAAAATGAAGGATACTCAGTAGTAACACCTATAGTTATTACTAATAGTGATTCTTGCTTAGACATAATAGAAACAGATAAAAAAAGAGTTGATTGTAAAGACGAGTTATTAACAGTACTAGTTTAGTAAAATACAATTATAAGATTATATATAAAGAAGAAGAGAAGGATTGGTGAGAATGATGAAAAATACTGGATTTAAAGAAAACTTCCTATGGGGAGGAGCTGTTGCTGCTAACCAATGTGAAGGAGCATGGAATATAGATGGAAAAGGAGTAAGTACAGCAGATGTTGCTACAGGAGGTGCTGTAGATAAAGCTAGAGAATATACTGAGGGAGTAATAGAAGGAAAGTACTATCCATCTCATGAGGCGATAGATTTTTATCACCACTATAAAGAAGATATTAAATTATTAGCTGAGATGGGTTTTAAGTGTTTCAGAACTTCAATAAATTGGACTAGAATATTCCCAGTTGGAGATGAAGAAACTCCAAATGAAGAAGGATTAAAATTCTATGATAATTTATTTGATGAATGCTTAAAGTATGGAATCGAGCCAGTAGTTACTATTTCACATTATGAAATGCCATATGGATTAGTTGAGAAATATGGAGCATGGAGAGATAGAAGACTTGTAGATTTCTATATGAATTACTGCAAGACTATATTTAATAGATATAAAGATAAAGTAAAGTATTGGATGACTTTTAATGAAATTAATGTATTAGCATTACATCCATTTATTCCAGCAGGAATAAGATTTAAAGAAGGTGAAAATAAATTACAAGTATGCTATCAAGCAGCACACCATCAATTCTTAGCAAGTGCTAAAGCAGTAAAACTTGGACATGAAATAAACCCAGAATTTAAAATAGGATGTATGATACTTTATCCTCAAACTTATCCTGAAACTTGTAATCCAAAGGATGTTCAAGCTGCCAATGAATTTATGGATACAACATACTTATTTGCAGATGTACAAGTAAGAGGATACTATTCAAATAAAGCTAAGAAGTTCTTTGAAAGAAATGATATAGAGATTAAGATGGAAAATGGGGATGAAGAAATCTTAAGAGAAGGAAAGGTTGATTATATAGGATTTAGTTACTATATGACAATTGTAAAATCAGCTAATGGAGAAGATCAAACTGGAGGGAATATGTTAGGGGGAGTTAAAAATCCTTACCTAAAAGCTTCAGATTGGGGATGGCAAGTAGATCCTGAAGGATTTAGAATTTCATTAAATAATCTATATGACCGTTATCAAATACCACTATTCTGTGTGGAAAATGGATTAGGTGCTGTTGATAAGGTAGAAGAAGATGGTTCAATAAATGATGATTACAGAATTGATTATTTAAGAAGACATATAGTAGAAATGAAAAAAGCAGTAGAGATAGATGGTGTTGACCTAATGGGATATACTCCTTGGGGATGTATTGATTTAATTAGTGCAGGTACTGGAGAAATGAAAAAACGTTATGGATTTATCTATGTAGATAAAGATAATGATGGTAATGGAACATTAGAAAGATCAAGAAAGAAGAGCTTCTATTGGTACAAAAAAGTAATCGGATCAAATGGAGAAGAATTAGATTCTATATAAAATAATAAGTGCAAAGATTAGAAAGCTATAAAACTTAGATAGAAAGTAATATTTGCATAAATAAAAAGAAGGTGTATTAAGTTGACTTTTAAAATCAATTTAATACGCCTCTTTATTTTATTAATTTATTATAATTTAGGGCTTATATTTCATACTAAATTAGTATTATATCATTAGGCTATTTACCTAATTTAACTAAGGCACATCCTTGTATTGCTTTAATGTCATTATCTTTGCAGTACTGCAATATTTGATCGCTCTCAGCACCAGGTTGAATTAATACATTTTCTATACCAAGTTCTTTAGCTTCTTCAATAAATTTTAATCCATCCCTAGAATTAATACATAAATCTATAGCATCAATTTTAGAAGGAACATCATGTAAAGATTTATAAGCATTATCTCCACCTTTAGGATAAACTCCAGACACATTATAATCTTTATCCTTAAATTTCTTTAGAATCTTATAAGCATATTTTTCACTATTTGTTACATCTCCAATAACAACCCAATTTTTAAATGAAGTTATATCTTTAGTAGTCATATTAAACACTCCTTTCATATAATAAGTATTTTACAAACAGCTATAAAATATTTATTTTGTAGCTTAGATGCTTATTTTAGTTATTTTTATAATATAAAAAATTATTTATTTAAAGAGAGTGTAAGATGTATCTCCTCTTATATATTTTAATGATCCAACTGTAGAGTCTGAGGCAGTTAGATATCCTAAATCTCCGTTATCAAATTTTACACTTTCATAGCTATAATCAATATCATTTCCTTTAATGTTTTCAGGTGTAGGAATAAGTTCAAAAGAATTCTCCATAGGTTTATAAGGAGTTTCAATCAATAAATTATCCTTTAGCGTGTATATATACATTCTTTCACTTGAAATATTATGAAGTTGTATTATAGTACCATCCTTATTTACTGATACTACACAAAGATTATCACCTTGAGTAGAGATACAATTAATTGGTTCCAAGTCAATACTTTTAATTACCTTTGAAGATTTTGTATCAAATACAAAAAGTCCAAAAGATCCATGAAAAATAATAATATCATCAGATGCATAATCAAGTATAGCCATATCTGCACCTAGGGTATCTTTTGAAGATATTTTAAGTTCTGTAGGTTCAATTTTTAAATCAGTATTTTCAATGGTCTTTTTATCATCTACAAAATTACAACTAATAATTAGAGATGAAAGAATTAATGTAAATAGTATTAATATAAATTTTTTCATTATTATCTACTCCTTTTTATAATAAACTTTTAATACAAATGATAAATGAAATATATTTAAAATATATGTTAATTATACATATTTAGGAATTGATTTCCAAATGGATAGTTGTTGAAAATATATTTTAAATAAGCATCATATTTTATATAGAAAAGTTTGTATCAGGATTATATGAATATATAATAAGTTAAATGGAAAACTAATCTATGAGGTGATTGTATGTCAAAGAGTAGATTAACAGGAAAAGTAAATCCTTATATGATGGGAAACTATACAAAAGGTGCTGTACAAAGCTTTGAAGAAAATATAGTAGAGCAAACAGATTACTTAGAGAAAGTAGATAAGGATTTAAAGAATAAAGAAAAATAAATGAATTAATAAACAGTAAGTATATTTATATGTGAATAAGTATACTTACTGTTTTTTTATTGTGGATTTTAAAATAATAGGATAAGAAATTATTTTTAGATTTAGACTACCGATTTGAATATATAAGATTAAATAATAATTCAATATTAAAAAGTAATATTGAATCCTATATATTTACATATTATTAATAAAATGTAATAATTTTAATTGAGGGAAAAGTTTACGTAAAAAGAGAAAATAGTAAAAAATTAACGGTTAACTTCGAGTCGAGGACTATAGTATCATCAATAGCAACTCCAATATTTGAATATAGTTCTAAAAAAGGATAGATGAGTGGAGATACTAATACAGGACATTCATATGTCACAGATAGAAAGTGTAAGATTGGGGGCTGTGGTAGATATACAAAATAAGTATGCAAATTAACTTAGAGGTTATATAGCTAAATCGGGACAAGCTCTATATATTTTAGGAAGATGTAGTTATATTGCTATGTGTTCTTAAATTATATAAATAGAGGGGGGAGAAAGTTTGAAGATTTTTATTAAAAAACTATATAATTTTATAAAAATAAATTGTTCATTATTTCTATGCTTTATTTCGGTAACAATATTTTTGTTTATGATGGTATCCAACTATTCATCAACTAAAGAGTTAAATACAATAGCAAGGGGGTTTTTAACTGTAAATTCTCAAGAATTTAATGTTAGTGGAGATATAAGTGCTTTAGAGTTTGAAAAATCTATAAAGGAGAATCTCCCTAGGAATGGAGCTGTATTTAGAAAAGGTTTTGACCAGGAAGAGATTATAGGAATCTATAATAAGAAAGGGTTTAAGTCTCCACCGTTAATAAAAGGGAGGTTTTTAGATGAAGAGGAATCCTTTGGAAATAAAATGCTTGCTGTTATTGGACAAGGTTTACAATATGGGGTGGAAATAAAAGATAACAAAGAATGGATAAAAATTAATGGAGATAGTTATGAGGTTATTGGGGTTATTGGTGCAGAATATGAGAGTAGATTAGATTCTATGATTTTTATTCCGCTTAGATTAGTTAATGAAATATACAGTATCAATGGAAATATTATAGTGGATGGAATTAAAAATTCAGAAATTTTTATAGATAAAGTTAAATCTGAGACAGGGGGAAAAGTTGAATTTAATAAAATTGAAGGCTCGGAGATGACGGTGGGTACTTTAGATCCTTTAACAGGAAAGAGTACGGAGGAAGTAATAAACTCAAATGATTTAGATAAAAATTCTATGACTTCATATATGTATTTAATTATGTTTATATCAGCTATGCTTTGTGTAATTTCAATAAGTATTTATTGGTATGAGAAGATGAAGAAAGAAATTATAGTTTGTAATATGTTGGGTTTTTATAAGAAGGAGATTATTTTTAGGTGTATTAAAAAATACATGGCAATAGCTATTATGGGGAGCATAGTAGGAAGTCTTATTTCAATAGTAATTCTCAGCATAATATAAAGAAAGTAGGTGATATATATGAGAAGAGTAATTAAAGAAGTTATATGGAATTTTAAACAAAGTTTTATATCTAATATTATATTAATATTTCAACTTTCAATTTGTTTTTGGTTAATCTGTATGATTTGTAATAGTTTTTTTGATATGGGTTTTAAAGAATATTATAAAGAGTATATAAAAGACAATAAAATATATTATCAATTAGCATTTTATAAGCCACCACTTATAAATAGTGATGCTAGAAGTCTAGAGAATGCTAAGGCGTTTATAAATGAGTTGCGAAATCAAGATGATTATATTTATACCAAATATAATGCAGAACAGGATATGCTTATTAAGCGTGATGAAATGGAAAAAAGAGGTGTAGAAGATAAAGATATAAATCAGTTTATATCTAGTGAATCATATGATTTTAGCTCAATAAATTTAGCTAGTTATCAGATGGATAGATCAGGTTTTGAATATTTTAATTTTAAAATGTATGATGGTAGAAGCTTTAATGAAGATGATTATATACTAGAATCTGAATCAGATAAATTACCAATAATTCTTGGATATAATTATAAAGATATATTTAATATTGGAGAAAAAATTAAGTATATCTATGCTGGAAAGGAGATGGAAGGAGAAGTAATTGGAATATTAGAAAAGGATTCCACTATCTTTAATGATAATAAACATTCAATGCCTTTAGACAATAGGGTAATCCTACCATTAGCAGATTTTAAATATATTGCTAAAGATGGTGAAGAACAATTTAATCAGTCTAGTGTCTATTCACAGATGTTAAGTGGAGCTAATATTATAGCCTCTATTAATTCAAATAATATTGATATTACAAGAAATATCTATGACATATGTAATAGATACGATTTTATGAAATATGATCCTTCAATAACAGCTACAACAAATGGACTTTCGATGTTTAAAGGGGAATCAGAGCAAGCGGTTAAAATAATATTTATTATGCTAGTAGTAATGACCATTTTTTGTATTTTTACATTTATAATGAATATGCATAATAAGATAGAAAAAAATATGAGAAGATATTTAATTCAGATATTGCAGGGAGCATCTATAAAACATATTATGGTAACCTATTTATTAGAAACATTTATTGTAATATTACTATCGCTAGGCATTAGTGGATATTTATTAAGAAAAGAAATAAGTATAAGTTATATATTCCTCTTATTATTATCAGCATTAGCATTTATAGTTGCAATTATAACTAGTGCTACAATAGCTTATCGTATAAAGAATCTAGATTCAGATAAATTATTAAGGAGGGAATAGTTGTGAGTTTTATTGAATTAAAAAATATTATAAAGAAGTATGGGAAAGATGATTCTACTGTTATAGCATTAAATGGATTAGATTTATTTATAGATAAGGGCGATATGGTAGCAATAATAGGTAAAAGTGGTTCAGGAAAATCAACATTATTAAATATATTGGGAGGTTTAATTACTTTTGATGAAGGTGAGTATATATTTAATAATAAAAAGATAAATGGAAGTAAAGGAAAAGAATTAGTGAAATTTCGTAGAGAAAATATAAGTTTTATCGTTCAGGATTTTGCCTTAATAAATAATATGACTGTATTTGATAATATAGCATTACCTTTAGAGTATCAAAAGATATCAAAGAAAGAGATAAAGAGAAGAGTATTAGAAGTTTTAGAGCAACTAGATATTAAAGAAAAGGCTTATAAGTATCCAAATGAAATATCAGGAGGACAAGCTCAAAGAGTTGCAATTGCAAGAGCTATTGTAAAGAATCCTGAATTAATATTAGCTGATGAGCCTACAGGAGCATTAGATCAAAAAACTGGAGATAAAGTAATAGAGATTCTTAAAGATTTAAACATGAGAGGAAAAACTATAATTATAGTAACTCATGATTTAAATATAGCAGAAAGTTGCAAGAAAATAATACATGTACAAGATGGAAAAATAATATAAAAAATCTTTTTTAAACTAAAATAACTATACTATAGAAATTTTATAGTATAGTTATTTTAATCTTAAATCTAAGATAAATAATATAATAATTATTTTAACAAATGATAATGAGTATTTTGGCTATCATTTTTTAGAGGGAAGAAGAATAGAAGAATAGGTAAAATAAATACAGGTAATTCTGCAAAGTTTATTCCTATAAATGACAGCACAATTAGAATGCAGGTTACAATTAATAATATTATAGCAGGAAGTTTTTGTTTTATATTATTAGTTTTCATTATTTTATTCCTCCTAATAGATACATCTATTCTTATGTTAATAATACCATTAATTATATATAATTACATTTATGTAAGAGAAAAATATTAAATTTAAAAGTTTATTAACAATACTTTTATTTGAATTTACTAGTATTAAATTGAGTAAAATATATTGAGGTGATCGGTATGTTTTGCAATATAAGATTAGGGTTACTTACAATTATTATAAGTTTAACACCCTTATTATCGGGCTTAAGTTATTATGATTCATATAAGCATGATATACAAGGAGTGAGCATTAATTATAAAAAAGATAATAAATTATTGGCTAAGATACCAGAAGCCAATATTGAACTATACTCTTTAGATTCAGAAAAGGCTGTAGAAAAGAATGGAGAGTATAGGGAAATAATGCTTAAGGTAAATGATAAAAAGAAAGAATTTTCTTGGCATGTTGATATTGGCGAATCCTTTAAGCCACTATTAATATTAAGTGATATAAATAGTGATGGAGTAGAGGAATTAATTATAATAATAACTACAGGACATGGAACAGGAGTATATACACAAGAAGTACATGTTTTTAGATTGAATAGCTTAGATGAAATAAAGGTTATAAATCCACTTAAAGTAATATCTAAAAATATCAAAACACAAATGACTAAAAAAGATAACAATATTAATATTAAAGTTGATATTAATAGAAAGCTATTTAAGAAATCAATAAAGAAATCAGAATCAGATTTATGGTTTGATGATGTTTATTTTGGGAATATTATAAATTATGATGTGGCTAACAATAAATTAATTGCTACAATAGCTGCAGGTGCATCACCAACATTACGTTTTGGAGAAGTTGTAATAAATTATATATTTAAGGATGGAGTATTACAGCCAAGCAATATATTTTTTAGAGAGTATAAAGAATAAAGAGTACAATTTATTTGTACTCTTTTATTATATCCTCTGTGAATTTGTAGATTAGTTTATCATAATCTTTCTCATCATATTTATCTTCTAAACTTTTTTTGTTTTCCTCAAAATATGTAGCTTTATCTTCTAGTAATTTATTAAATTCTATATCAGTTATGGAATCTAAATTCATATCTTTTGATATTTCAGTAAAAGCACTTTTTATAGAATCCTCATGTTTAGAAATTTGGTCATTAACCATAGATTTTAATGCTTCTTCCCAATTATCAAATCCACCAATAGGTCTGTTGTCTTGCTTCTTATCTTCATTTTCATCTTCAGTTTTGAAGAAGTTCATAAATGCCATTTGTATCTCTCCTAAATTAAATAGTTTAATTAATGATATTATACTCCTTTAAATAGTTATTTCAACTTACTATAGAAAGAAATAATGTAAAAAATAGGTTAAAAATATGATTTCATTAGTAAAAGAATAATTTACATAATTATTTAAATGAAAAAGGATTAATTAAAGAAATATCATCATATATTTTATAGAGGGGTGATATTATGAATAAGCTAGATATTGTGATGTCTATGAATATAATAAATTTAAAGTTTTTGATTATGATAGTATTTATATGTGGTTTATTTGCTTTTGTAAATGGAATACTTAAATCATTAAATTTATACTCTAAGGCAAATTTAATTAATAAATGTAGCAATTTTATATTTGTTTTTGGATGTACATTTATATCTATTAAATTAGTAATTTCATTGATTACAATCTTTAAATAGAAAAAGGATTTTAGAATATTTAAGGATTTAACATATTAAAAAGGTTGTCAACATGACAACCTTTTTAATAATTTATATATTATTTTATTATGTTACTGGCTTTGTGTATAAGATCTAAAAATTCAAAATGAAGCTCAAATAAATTATAAAATGCAAATAACAAGCCAAAGATTGATAAGAATATACAAGACATCTTGCCAAGGATATCCTTACCCATATACTTCATTATTAAATACATGGTTCCAAGAATAAATAGCATGAAAATATAACACTGCATCACGGACAAAACACAACCTCCCTATTTTAAAATAGAATTATAAAATTATAATAAGTAGATTCTGATAACTTTTTTATTACTTAAATAAAGAATTAATATAAGTATATTTTACATTTAGAAAAATTATGTAATAAATTTTATGATAAATATTTTGAGAATTAGATTTATAAATAAAATTTGTTTATTTATAAATTTTATTTATATTTTAATTAAAATTACTAATTGACTTATAAATTCCTCTAATATATTATGATATAGTCATAATTAAGGGAGGGGTAGCTTTTTGGAATATACAATTAAAGAAGTAGCAAATAAAACAAATTTATCAACATACACAATAAGATACTATGAGAAGGAAGGGCTCCTACCAACCGTAAGTAGAGATAAAGCTGGAAACAGAGTTTTTTCAGATGATGATTTAGAGTGGATTTCTATAGTTTGTTGTCTTAAAAATACTGGTATGCCAATTAAGGATATAAAGACTTATATGGATCTTAAAAAAGAAGGGGATTCAACTTTAGAAGTTAGAAGAACTATAGTTACAGATCACAAAAAAGCAGTAGAAGATAAGATATCTCAACTTATGAAAGAACTTAAAAAAGTAAATGAAAAAGTTAAGTATTACGATACAGCTTGCGAAGATGGAACAGAAGCTTTCGTAAAAAATAAGTGCAAAGTTAAAAAGATAAGAATGAAATAATGATAAAAAATTTTCAAATATTGCAAGTATTATTGATAAAAAAATATATGTAAGAAAAATATAGTATTAAATAAAAAACTCCTCTCAAAATTTATAAAAGAGAGGAGTTTGCTTTGTTTATAACTAATATTATTTAATTCTTGGACAAAGAATCATTAAGGATTTGTGTTTAATGAATTTTATTTACCACTGGCGGTATTTGATTCTTTAAATACTTTATATCCCCAATCTTCAAGAGCATGAAGTACAGGACACAAAGATTTACCAAGATCAGTTAATGTATATTCAACTCTAGGAGGAATCTCATTATATTGTTTTCTTGAAACTAAATTATGCTCACTAAGTTCATTTAAAGAGCGAGACAGCATAATGCTAGAAATACCATCTAAATTTCTTTGTAATTCATTAAATCTCACAGTGCCAAGTTTAGAAATTTCCCACATAATCTGTAATTTCCATTTTCCATTTAATATATTTAGAGCATATTTTATTGCAAACTCTCTTTCAGAATAATTTTTTATATGACAATCTGACATAAGTAAACCTCCATTACTAACTTTTTTGTTACCTACTTAATAAACTTTCAGTACTTGTTTTATATTAATTGAATTACTATAATAGCTTATATAAAAAAGTAATCATTGTAAAGCTAGCTTATATAAATATTATTTTAATAGTAAATCATTTATAGACTTAGAAGTGAAAATTAAAATTAAGGTTATAAATATGTATTTTGTGTAGTTGTTACACGACATATTAAGAGGAGTGTATTAGAGATATGATGAAAGTTGATAAGGAAAAGTGTATAGGTTGTGGACTATGTGCAAAGGATTGTTTTGTTAATGATATCAAAATAGTCGATAAAAAAGCTGAAATTAATAATGTAACATGTATTAAATGTGGACACTGTATAGCAATTTGTCCAAAGAATGCAGTATCTACAGATGAATATAACATGGATGATGTAAAAGAATATGATAAAGAAACATTCAATATAGAACCAGAAAATCTTCTTAACTTTATTAAATTTAGAAGAACTATAAGAAACTTTAAAGATAAAAAGGTAGAAGATGAAAAACTACTTAAGATTATAGAAGCTGGAAGATTCACTCAAACAGGAAGTAACAGCCAGAATGTTTCATATATAGTAGTAAAAGACAACATAGAGGAATTAAGAGGATTAGTGCTAGAGAGTCTTAAAAACCTAGGTGAATATATTCTAAATAGCAAAGACGAACAAAATAAACAATATAAGAGATATGCACAAATGTGGCTACAAATGTATAATAATCATAAAGAAAACCCTGATGGCGAAGATAACTTATTCTTCAAAGCACCAGCTCTTATAGTTGTTGTTTCAGATTCACCAGTAAATGCTGCACTCGCTTCTTCAAATATGGAGCTTATGACAGATGCATTAGAACTTGGAACATTCTTTAGTGGATTTTTTGTAAGAGCTTCAAATGATGATAAGAAGATTAGAGAATTCCTAGGATTACAAGAAGGTAAGCAAATAGTTACTTGTATGGTAATTGGATATCCAAATGTAACATATAAGAGAACTGTACCTAGAAAAGATGCAGTTATATCATGGAAGTAAAATTGGATCTTTAAAAATTGATAGCATTGATCAGTACTTATATTTAAATTAAAATATAAAAATCACAAATTATAGAACTCTACATTACACGTATAAGTTCTGGTAATATAAATAATGCTGTAACATTTTAATGTTACAGCATTATTTATTATTCTTTATGTACAATACCCTCTAACTTAGAATTAGTATCTTCTAGTGTAGAATCAACATTTTCTAGTTTGTTATTATAGTTTTCTAATATAGAAGTACAATTAGGGCATCTAGTTGCTTTTAGATCAATTTCAGTAAAGCAATATGGACAATCTTTGGTAGTAGCTACTTCCTCTTTCTTTTTTATAGCTAAACATTTAAATTTATTAATCTGTCTTATAACTATGAAAATAGAGAAAGCTATAATTAAAAAGTTTATAACATTATTTAAAAATAAACCATAATTAATAGTGGCTACCCCTGCAGCTTGAGCTTCTTTAAGTGAATTAAAGTGCTGTCCACTTAAATTTATGTATAGATTAGAAAAATCTACTTTACCCACTAAGTTACCTATGATTGGCATTATAACATCATTAACAAGTGAAGTAACTATTTTACCAAAAGCACCACCAATAACAACACCAATTGCTAAATCTACTACATTACCTTTCATAGCAAACTTTTTAAATTCATTCCACATATTAAAATTCCTTTCTTTTAAGATTATTTTAAAGTATAATAATCATCTAATTTTATCTAATTTGCAATTAATATTGAATAAAATTAAAAATTATACAAAAATAAATGCTTAGAGGTATTATAACATTAAAATTCTTATTATGCATAAAATAATTTTTTTAAATTTATATAAAACTTTAAAAACTAAGCTTAAATATAAGAAAGATATGATACCATTATAATAAATAAAAAATTGCTTATAGAGGGTGTGAGACAGATGAAAAAATTCGATTATAATAAACTAACTGGGATAGTAATTACAAGAGATGATTTTGAATATGAAGAGAGCAGATTATCTTGGAATAGAGCGATTCAAAAATACCCATTAGTATTTGTATATTGCACAGAAAAAGAAGATATTATTAATGCAATAAACTGGGCTAGGGAAAATGAAGTAGAAATAAGAGTAAGATCTGGATGTCATAACTATGAAGGTTATTCAACAGGAAATGATGTATTAGTAATTGATGTTAGTAAGATGAATAACATTCATATTGATGAAGAAGATAATAAAGTTACAATAAATGCTGGAGTTCGTAATAGAGAATTATATGAAGCTACAGGAAAATTAGGATATCCATTTCCAGGTGGAGGATGTCCAACAGTTGGAGTTATAGGATTTGTTTTAGGGGCAGGCTGGGGATATTCAAGTAGATTGTTTGGATTAGCTTGTGATTCTTTAGTAGAAGTTGAACTTATAGATTATAAAGGTGATATTATAATTGCAAATGAGGCAGAAAATAAAGATTTATTCTGGGCATGTAGAGGTGGTGGAGGAGGAAACTTTGGAGTAGTTACCTCTATGACATTTAACCTACCAAGCAAGATTAAGATGGCCACATTAATAAGCATTGAGTATCCTCATATAGATATTGAAAAGAATATTGATTTAATTGAAACTCTACAAAATACATATAAAACCTTAGATAGACGTATGAACTTAAAGACTGGGATATATAATTCAAAGGAAAAAGGAAGAGGAGTACGTATTACAGGATTATTTTATGGTAATAAAGAAGAGGCTAATAAGGCTTTAGAGCCTCTTAGAAATGTTACTAGTAGAGTGAATTTTGACTTAGATTATATAACTGTATTGGATGCAAATAGAGAGATACAAGATAGTCATCCAGATTACGAGAAATATAAATCAACAGGAAGATTTGTTTGTAGAGATTATACTAGAGATGAAATAAGAGAACTTATTAAATTACTAGAAGATAGACCTGAAGGTTCAGTATATGCAGCTCTTTCATTTTATGGACTTGGAGGAGCAGTATGTGATATAGATAAAGATGCTACAGCTTTTTATTATAGAGATGCTAAATTTATCATGGGACTACAATCAGTTTGGGAAGAAGATAAATATGCACCAATAAACAGGGAGTGGGTTAAAGAACAATTTAAATATATGAAAGAAATGACTACAGGATCATTTGTTAACTTCCCTATAGCGGAACTTCCAAATTATGAAGATGAGTATTACGGAAATCATGCAGAAAAATTAAGAGAAGTAAAAGCGAAATATGATCCACAAAATATATTTGAATTTCCACAAGGAATAACAGTAGACAATAAAAATATATAAAATAATATAAGAAAAATGCTAGATTTATAATCTAGCATTTTTTATTTAAGATATCTAGTAAATTTTGATAAGCGTTAAAAAAGTTTATGTTAAACATACTATATATGTAGGGAATTTTAATAAAACAAAAAATTACGACTGTTAAGTTATGGCACTAACTTTAGTCATATTAATTCGATAAATAACTATATAATTTTTAAAATTATATTTTAAAATTAAATATTTTATGGTATATTATATAGATATTATATAATAATCACTATTATATAATTAGGATATTTAATGATGAAGTTAGAAATTAGGAGAGTGTATATATATGAAACTAGATATGGAAAAATACTTAAAGGTTAGAAAGGCTCAAGCACAAGGAGCTAGAACTATAGAAGAACTTAAAGGAATATCAGATATAGTTATTGAAAATGCTGATGAACTTAAAGAGGTAGAAGCACTACTACAAAATGTTTGTAAGTGTAAAAATGTATCAGTAGATACAGTAGTAAATGCTGTTAAAAATGGTGCAGATACTGTTGAAAAAGTTGGTGAAGCTACTGGAGCAGGTACTGCATGTGGAAGATGTAAAGGAATTATATCAAACATCATAGAGATTAAGAGATAATTAATTTTAATTACCTAGCCTTAGAATTTAGTTATATTAAATTCTAAGGCTTTTTTATTTACAGTTTTCTATTACTTTTCTTTAACTTATAAACTTTGTAGCCTACAAAGCAGATAACAAAGATAATAGCTAAAATAAATATTATATCAATTATTCCAAAATTATGTCCTGATAAGGCTTTAGTTACTTCTTCACCTTTATACAAAAGCATATCCTCCTAAATTATAAATATAGTTTATATAGAATAATTATTAGTTTAAAAAATTTCATTATATGTATATTAAAGATGATTTATGTAAGGTAATTCTTTATTATATGGAAAGACAATGTCTTTATAATGTATTTCAAATGTGAAAAAAGTATTACAAATGTTAAAAAAATATTAATTATGTGATATCCTAATATTTGTGGTTAGGAGGTGACATAAGGATGAATAAAATTTTAAAAAATACAATAATATTTATACTTTCTATTAGTATTACATTTTTAATATTTTATCTTTGCCTAGATAATATATTTGCTAGATTAAGAATAGTTACTTCAGATGTGTCTTTATTAGCCTTAAAGATTTTTATTGGAAGTATAATATATTTATTTATTTGTATTATCATAAATAAAAAAGTTACTAAATTTGAATTAAATATGTTTTTTATATCATATTTTTTACTCTTAATAATGGTTATATTTAAAGAGGATCACTTATATGTAAGACAAGTTATGAGTTTAGGTGATGGAAATAGCCCAGGTATAGGTCACTTGGTAAGTATAATTACTATTATTGGGGGAAATTTAATAGCTTATATTCCCATTGGAATTGCAATGAAATTAAATTTTAAAAATATTACTAATGTCTGGTTAATCATAATTTTTTTCATATATATTTTAGTAATAAATTATATTAATTATATATCTAGATTAGATATATTTTATATTAATAATGTTATATTAAATTTCGTTGGATTTTATATAGGGTTAATAAGCTTTAATCTACATAACAAAAAGAAATTAAATAAGTAAATAGTGATATTTTATACATGGAATAAAATTAGTGTAAAGCTTGACAGGTTAGGGTAGTGTGAGATAATTATATTAAATTATTTATTGAAAAAATGCTAAAATTATACTTTCAAGAAAGCAGTTGATTTTAAATGTGTAGCATTAAAAAACTAAAAAATTTAATAGATATAGACTTACTAGAAAGTATTCAAAATAGGCTAGCTGAGATAACTGGACTTGCTTTTAATATAGTAGATTTTAGAGGAGAGCCTATGAACGAATACTCAAACTTTTGTGATTTTTGCAAAGAAATGCGAAGTACAGAAGAGGGAATGAAACTGTGCTACGAAGCAAATGCACATGCAGGGCTTGAAGCTGCAATAAGGCAGAAACCATATGTTTTTAAATGCCCAGCTGGATTAGTTGATGTAGCTACACCGATAATAATTAATAACCACTATATTGGAGCTATTTTTTTTGGGCAGGTAAGAACAAATAATGATGAAATTGATACAATAAAAGAATCTAGAGATTGCATGAAACTTATAAAAAAGAATGATAAATTAAAGAAATATTATGATGAAACTAAATTTATAGATTATAAAAAGATAGAATCTATACATTCATTAGTAAGTATATTTATAAATCAATTAGTAGAGAAATCAGAATTAGAATTAATAAAAGAAGAGGCAAACTTTAATAATATAAAATTGCATAGAGAGATTGAGGAGAATAAGAAGCTTAAAAATGAATTAATCATCTCTAATCTTAAGCTATTACAAACTCCAATTAATTTAAATTTTGAACTTAACATATTAAACTCTATATCTAATCTTGCAGTCATTGAAGATGCACCAAGGGTTAAAGAGATGAGCCATTACTTAGCAGATTTAACTAGATATTCTTCAAAAAATATAGGCTGTGAAGTAACATTAGAGGAAGATATAGAGAATATTATTACATATTTAAAAGTGCAATCAATAAGATTTGGAAATAGAATAAAATATAATATTAATATAGACGAAAATATAAAAGATATAAAAATACTTCCAATGGTTTTACTATCATTTATAGAGTATTCAATAACAAAGGGATTAGCCCCTAAAATTGAAGGAGGAACTATATCTATAAATGGAGAAGTTTTAGAAAATAATGCCATAATAACAATTGAAGATAATGGAATAGGCATTTCGGAAAATGAATTATTTCATATATTGAATGGAATCTATAATGAGAAAACTATAGGAGCAAATATATATGGTATAAATGATATGCTTGTAAATTGTTATGGTGAAAAATATAGAGTTCAGATAGCCAGTAGGGATAATATAGGAACAATAATAAGAATAAAATTTCCTTTGAATAAGTGATAAATAGGGGGAGTCTTATGATTAATGTAATACTTGCAGATGATGAGAATTTAGAAATAGAAGCATTAAAGATAATCATAAATAAAAAGTTTAAGAATGCTCGTGTTGTTGGGGTAGCGAACTCTGGAGAAGAAGCTTTAAATCTAACTGAAAAATTAAATCCAGATGTTATATTTATAAGTGCATCAATACCAGGAATAAATGGGTTTGATGTGGCTAAGATTATAAAAAAGAAATATTATGATAAAAAGATAGTACTTATGAGTATTTATGATGATTTTGAATTTGTTAAAAAGGCACTTAAGATAAAGGTAGATGATTATATTTTAAAGCCTATTAGAGCTGAAAAAATAGTTGAGGTATTAGATGAATTCATAAATACTGATAAAGATTATTGTATTGATAGAAATAAGAATAATTTTCTTGAAGGTTTAAGAGAAGGTGATTATAAGAAGTCTAAGGGCAACTTAGGCGAGCTAATAATCAATCTAAAAGAACTTAGTATGTGCGCGGCTAAGGATTATTATGAGCAGATACTTTGCGATATAAATGATGCTGTCACCTTTAGAAATAATAAAATAAATAAGGCTATAGAATATAAGAATACTTTAAGAAGTTGTACAAGCATAAATGATATAGAGAATAATTTAATAACTATATTAGATGATTTATTTGATATTTTAATAAGTGAAGAAGATGGAAGTAGTGACTATGAATTAAAATATATTTTAAATTATATAGAGAAAAACTTTAGAAGTAATATAATGCTTCAAGATGTAGCAAATCATATTAAAGTTAGTACACCTTATTTAAGTAAGACATTTAAAAAGCATATGGGAACTAATTTTAATAGATATGTTACCAATAGAAGAATTGAAGAGGCTAAGTATATGTTATCTAATACAAATATTTCTATAAGTGATTTAACCTTTAATATAGGATATAATGAACCAAATTATTTCTGTAAGGTTTTTAAGAAAATAGAAGGAATGACACCACTAGAATATAGAGAAAAATTTAAGAATACATAATTTATAAATTCAAAACTTATTTTTAAAATATATGGTACAAAATTAACATACTTAGATAAAAAAATATCATTAGATTTTAAAAGTACATAAAATTAAGCTATTTAGAAAAAAAGTATACTAAAGTGGGCAATTAAGTATTAAAGAAATCAAAAAAATTGAGGTAGTATAAATATATAAGAAAAATTAATTTAAGTAAACGTATTACTGAAGGATAAATTTTTTCAATATTCTGAAATATAAGAAATTGGATTAGCGATTTAGGAAAAGGCTTTAAAGGTATTATTAAGAGTTTATATTATCTATTGGTTAAATTTTATTATCTTGCGAAGTTTTTGGATGAGGCTACAACTAAAGCTTTTAGTGGGTACTCAATGTCTCAAAAGCTAATTATAGATGGTGAAATTCCAAGGTAAGAACGTGACAAACAATTTATAAATATGTATCTTGAAACTGCAGGTAGTTTATTATTATCCTAATGTATACAGAAGTAAATTTATCTCTTTGGATAAAGGGGATTAAGGTGGCTTATAAAGAGGATTAGATAAACTTTATAGAAGTAGTTTATAGAAGTAAAATGATTAAAAGGCTCTGCGGTTAAAGAAATATTTTTGTTATAATATTACTTTAAGGCAGAGCCTTTTTAAAATACTTATATATTTAAAGCTAAATAAGTATTTTAAAAATAATATGCTATAAACTTTAATTCTAAATAATGTACTATCTAATATAGAAAAGTAATATAGAATTAAGTTAAATAAAATTAAAGTATTTAGGGGGAAGAGACGTGTTAGTATCACTTAGTAATAGAATATATTACTTACCACACAATGAAGAAACAGATAGACCAGTATTAGGTTATGTAAGAGGAGATAAATATTCGCTTATGATTGATGCTGGAAATTCAGATAAGCATGTAAGAGCATTTATGGAGGAAACTCAAAAGAATAATTTACCGTATCCAAATTATGTAGGTATTACCCATTGGCATTGGGATCATACTTTTGGACTTTCTTCTATTAAAACAACTGCAATTGCAAGTAGAGTTACCAACAATCAGCTTAAAAGAATGACTTTATGGAAGTGGGATGATAAATCCATGGAAGATAGAGTTAAAACGGGTCATGAAATTGAATTTTGTGATAAGATGATAAAAAAAGAATATGACGATAGAGGTTACATAGAGGTAAGAACAGCAGATATAGTTTTTGATGACGAGTTAACTTTAGATTTAGGCGGAGTTAGCTGTAAAATTATGAGAATCGGAGGATCTCACTCTAAGGATTCTACAATTTATTATATTCCTGAAGAAAAGGTTTTATTTTTAGGGGATGCTTGTTGTGAAGATATGTATAACGGAGAGCCACATTTCCGTATGGAGAAATTATATAAATTAATTAAGGATTTAAAAAATATTGATTTTGAAATATGTATTGAAGGACATAGTGAGTATACAACTAAAAAAGAATTAATTGAATATTTAGAGAGTGAGCTTAAGATAGAAAATATAAACTAATAAAGACATATTCAGAACATCAGAAGATATACAAAGTACATTTTAAGAACTTGAATTTGTTTAAATGGGATTAAGCTATCTAAAAGCTTAATCCTTTTATGTATTTATAAAATATATAGTATAAATCTATATTAAATAGTAATTTATGTAGATTTAAGAATTATATAAGATGAATCTATATTAAACTAGGGAGGTAAGTGATGTGAAATTAGTAAATGAGGTAGCAAGCCTTGCAGGAATCAGTAAAAGGACACTTCAGCATTATAATGACATTGGGCTCCTTGTAGCAAGTGAAAGTACGAAAGAGAAATATTTAGAGTATAGTAATAGGGATGTTGAGAGGCTTTGGAAGATTCTTTTATATTTAGAACTTGATTTTACTATTGAGGAAATAAAAGAAGTATTAGATGGAGAAAAGCTTAAAGAAGAAGCCATACTTAAAGAGCATAAGAATATTTTACACAATAAGAGAAAACGTTTAGAAGGACTTATAGATTCTATTGATAGTGCTCTTTTAGGAGAATTTAAAGAAAGTATGCTAGAAGATTTTAATAAAAATCGGGTAATAAGAATTGAGGAAACATGCAGGATTGATGAATTCAAAGAGGAATATTTAAAAAATAGTAAAGCAAAGAAAAGCAAAGGGGATGATGTTTTGGAATCAAATTTATTAGCAATAAAGACAGAGGGTGAAAAAATTTATGATTCATTTGTAGAGGTAATGCCTTATGGAGTAGAAAGTAAGAAGACACAAGTAGTTATGGAGGATTTTCAAAAGTATATGAATGATACTTTCTCTATATTTTCAATTGAAGAATTTGAAAGGCTTAGCGAAGTTTACATAAAAGATAAGAGTTTTAGCACTATATTAGATAGTAAAAAGACAGGCCTTGGAGAATTTATAGGACAAGCTATAGTATATTGGTTTTAAAATAAAATTCACATAAAAAATACCTTTATTAATATAGATAAGGGTATTTTTTTATATTAAATTATAGTAGGAATTAATATGAATTTTGGAATATAATTAAATTTTCCTAAAGGTTATAAAATGTTAAATTATATATTAAATTAAAAGTTTTATAGTTAAAAGAAATTTAATTATATATGATTAAATATGAATAATAGATATTTATCTATAAATATTTTAATAAGTTCTTTAAGTTATTCACCAAATATTAAGCCTATGTTAATAGTATAGTCTTTGAGTCAAACCTTACATCGGGGATATAATTAATCTATAAGAAATTATAGGAGGATAGTAATGGATAATAAAACATCTAATATATATGAGGTGATACAAGCTTTAAAGCTAAGAACTGTATTAGAAAGTGTTTTAGTTGGAGCTATTGCAGGACTTATAGTATCTTTATATAGGCTTGTACTTAAGTATTTCGGAGGCTATGGTTTAAAAGCTTATGAATTTATGGGAACTCATAAAATATATATTATTTTAGGGCTTATAGTGTTATTAATTATAGGATATGCAGTTGGACTTATTCTAAAACATGACCCTATGATAGGTGGTAGTGGTATTCCACAGATTGAGGGTTTATTAAAGGGATATTTTGATATAAAAAATCCAGTTAAAGTTCTTATAGGAAAATTTGTAGGTGGTGTTCTTGCAATTGGTGCTGGATTATCACTTGGAATAGAAGGACCATCTATTCAATTAGGAGCTAGTGTTGCACATATTTATGGAAATATAACTAAAAGATTAAAACTTGAAAAGAGATTTCTAATATCAGCAGCATCAGGTGCTGGACTTGCAGCTGCATTTAATGCTCCCTTTGCAGGAGTAATGTTTGTTCTTGAAGAGGTTCATAGAAGCTTTTCACCAATTCTATTTGTATCAGCTATATCAGCTTGTGTGAGTTCAGATTTAGTTACATGGATATTCTTTGGTGGACAACCTATTCTAGATGTACATAAATTATTAGTATTACCATATCAATATTACATATTATTAATAATACTTGGGATAATAGTTGGAGTATGTGGAGCCTTATATAATAGTACTCTACTTAAAACAATAGATATCTATAAAAAGATAAATGTGTCTTTACAGGTAAGAATGATGATTCCATTTGCAATTGTATTAATATTTGGACTATACCTTCCAGAAGTTTTAGGTGGAGGTAATGATCTTATAAATCATATTTTAGTAAATGGAGTAGTATTAAAATTTGCAGTTATATTATTAGTAGGTAAATTTATATTATCTATGACTAGTTTTGCATCTGGTATTCCAGGAGGAATATTATTTCCATTATTAACACTTGGAGCTTTAGTTGGAGTGATATTTGGACAGGTATCAATGGACATACTTGGAGGAGATAGTGGATTTATAATTAACTTTATTCTTCTTGCAATGGCAGGCATGTTTGCATCAATAGTTAGAGCACCTATAACAGGACTTGTTTTAGTATGTGAAATGAGCGGGTCATTTACTCAGCTTGGACCACTTGCTGTAGTTTGTGGTGTTGCATATTTAGTTGCAGATTTACTTGGAAGTGAGCCAGTATATGAGTCATTATTAAAACTTAGAATAGCATATCAAAAAAATGATAATCTTGAAAAGGATGCAGGGAAATCTGTTGTTGAATATGTTGTGGATTTAGGTTCACCTATTGTTGGTAAAAGATTAAAAATGATTAAATTAGTGGATAACGCATTAGTTATTACTGTTAAGACAGCAGGAGAAGAAATAATTCCTAATGGAAATACTATAATAAGAGCAGGAGATACTATAACAGCTTTAGTAGATGAGGGTGATGAATCTAATTTAAGAGAGCAATTAGAATCTTTATGTAAACTATCGTAAACTTATATTTATAAAATTAAAGGTGATAACTTTATTACAGCTATCACCTTTAATTTTTTATTTATATCTTTAGTAGCCTTCTTCAAAGCTAACTATTTTTTCAGGAAGTTTCCCATCTAATACTTGCTTTATATTTTCGCAAGCTATATCAAAAATAAAATCTTTAGTCTGTGGTAGAGTAAATGCACCAGTTATATGTGGTGTTACTAAGGCAGTAGGTATACTCCATAATCTGTGATCCTTTGGAAGAGGTTCTGGGTCTGTTACATCTAAAGCAGCACCACCTAATTTACCTGATATAAGAGCATCACAAAGAGCTTCTGTATCTATAGAGTTGCCACGACCAACATTTATAACAAAGGCACCATCTTTTAAAGAATTTATAGTTTCTTTTGATAAGAATCTATCTGTCTTTTTAGTATTTGGAAGAGATAGCGCAATTACATCTCCACGAGAAAGAACATCTTTACATTCATCTTGAGTATATACTTCATCTAAAAAGTCTGGTTTCTCACCTTTAGTTCTACGAATTCCAATAACATATGCTCCAAGAGCTTTAAGTTTTTTAGCATATCTTGAACCAATATCTCCAATACCTACACAGATTACTGTACTGCCACTAATCGAAGTTATTAAGCCAGCACTTTCCCATAACCCTTCTTTCATATGATCTCGATATATTGGAAGCTTTTTTATCATACTAAGATGCATAGCAAGCATATATTCAGATATTGCAAAACCATAAGCACCAGATGCATTAGCTAAAATTACATCATTATTTGCATATATACTTCTATCTGTATAATTATCGGCTCCAGCACTACAAAGTTGTAAAAATTTAAGAGAAGTAGCTTTTTTAAGCTTTTTAGGGTCTACGTTTCCAACTATTATAGTATATTGATTTAGGTCTCCTACAGGAGTCTCTCCACCTCTAAAAACAATTTCTGTATTGCCACAAGCTTTTTTAAACTTTTCTTTTTGTGAATCATCAGTACTAATTAAGACTGCAATTTTATGCATATTATAAACCTCCTTTAATCCTAAATACCTATTTATAAGTAATTATAGCATTTATAAATAGTAAGAAAGAGATAAAGTTATTATATCCAAGGCTATTATATGTTATAGCTTTAGAAAAGGTTTGCATAATAAAGGGTTTGCATATACAATAATACATAATAAATTTTATAAATGGGAGTTGAGGATTCTTGAATAATACTTTAAATATAATAAAGGATAAAACATTAACTTATGAGCAAAAAGTTTTATCTCTTGCTAGAGAAGCTGAGAATTCATTAGATGTACTAAATATTTCAAAAGAGATTCAAAGTTTAAGAGATGAAGGTGTAATATGTGATTTATACGAAGGAAATGCACCTTATAGACCTAGATATATCTGTCCAGATTATGAGAAATTTATCAAAGAAGGAAGTGAATTTCTTAATCTAAATCCACCAAAGGATATATGGGAAGCTACAACTAATTTACTTATTTTGTACAAGCATGTACCATCTATAACTTCTATGCCAGTATACATAGGAAATATTGATACTCTTTTAGAGCCTTTTGTAGTTGATGAAGAGGAGGCTTATAGAGCTATAAAATTATTTTTACTTCAAATAGATAGAACAATAACTGATTCTTTCTGTCATGCAAATATAGGTCCTATAGAAACAAAAGCTGGAAGACTTATATTAAAGGCGCAAAGAGAGCTTGAAACTGCAATACCAAATATAACTTTAAAATATGGTAAAGAAACATCAAAAGAATTTGCTATAGATTCTATAAATACAGCTTTAGTTACAGCTAAACCAAGCTTTGCAAATGATGAGATGTTCTCAAAGGAATTTGCACCATATAAATATGCAATAGCTAGTTGTTATAACGGATTATACATAGGTGGAGGTAGTTACACTCTTGTTAGACTTAATCTTTATGGAGCATCTAAGAAGGCTAAATCTAAAGAAGATTTCTTAAATAGTGTATTACCTTATGTTATGGATCAAATGAGTGATTATATAGATAAGAGAATAAAGTTTATAGTAGAGGAGAGCAACTTCTTTGAAACTAATTTCTTAGTAAAAGAAGGGTTAATACACAAAGATAGATTTACAGCTATGTTTGGAATGTTTGGATTAGCAGAGTGTGTAAATAATCTACTTAATGCAACAGAATTAAAAGATAGATTTGGACATAGCGAAAAAGCAAACAAACTAGGTTTAGAGATAATAGATAAAATGTATGAGATAGTAAATAGCAGAGTTAATGAATATTGTGCTATTACAGATGGACACTTTTTATTACATGCACAAGTTGGGATAGATACAGACAATGGTACAAGTCCTGGCTGTAGAATACCTATAGGAGAAGAACCAGATTTACCTATTCATCTTCTACAAAGTGCTAAATTCCATAAATATTTCCCATCAGGTATAGGAGATATATTCCCATTTGAATCAACAGCAAAGAAAAATCCAGAAGCTATTCTTGATATAATAAATGGGGCATTTAAAGAAGGTATGAGATATTTCTCATTATATTCTTCAGATTGTGATGTAATAAGAATAACTGGATATTTAGTTAAGCTATCTGATATAAAGAAACTAGAAGAGGGAGAACAAGTACTTCAAGATACTGTAGTATTGGGGCTTGGAGCTGTTAAAAATTCTAGGATTTTAGATAGAAAGGTTAGAGAGAATGACTAAGGGATTAGTTAATAAGATAATTCCTTTTAGTTCAGTAGATGGTCCAGGAAATAGAACTGCAATATTTTTTCAAGGGTGTAATTTTAACTGCAAATACTGCCATAATCCTGAAACTATAAAAACTTGTATAGCATGTGGTAAGTGTGTAAATATATGTCCACATAGTGCTGTAGAACTTTTAAATGGTGCTATAAAATGGGATGAAGATAAATGTGAAAATTGTGGATTATGTCTTGAAAATTGTCCGAATAGTTGTGGACCAAGAACTAAATATATGAGTGTAGATGATGTTATTAGTGAGATATTAAAGGTAAAGCCATTTATATCTGGAATAACTGTATCAGGGGGAGAGTGTACTCTTTGGAGAGATTTTCTTGTAGAGTTATTTAAGAAGGTTAAGGAATTAGGACTTAGTATTTTTGTGGATTCCAATGGTTCTTTAGACTTTTCTGAAGATAAAGAATTTGTAGATCTTATAGACAAGGTTATGTTAGATATAAAATCATTTGATTCAAAAGAGCATGAAATGTTAACTAAGAGGAAAAATGATATGGTTCTTAAAAATGCTAAGTATTTAGCTAGTATAGACAAATTATTTGAGATAAGAACTGTTATAGTTCCAGACCTTTTAGACAATGAGAATAATGTATCTAAGATAAGTAATCTTTTAGTATCTTTAGATCCTAAGATAAGATATAAACTTATAAAATATAGACCTATGGGAGCTCGCAAAAATGAGGTTAATTCTAAAACTCCAACAGATGAATATATGAATTATTTAAAAGATATAGCTATTAAAAATGGGTGTAAAGAAATATTGATATTATAACTTATAGAGAATAACCTTCCAATTTGGAGGGTTATTCTTTTATTGTCTTGATAAATTTATCCACAATTTATAAAAAAGTTAATTAAATAAATAAAATATCCATTAATATATATCATTAGTTATAAAAATTTGTTTTTGTTATAATCATGTTAATATTATAGTAATACAAAAATGGCAATATTAATTTATAATAAGAATTATGAATTAATATGATAAGCACTATGAATTAATATAATAATCACTATAAATTAATAGAATAAAGATTATAAATTAATATAGTATGATCAAAATAGAGAACGTACAAGGAGATGAAAAGGTATGGACGCGCCAGCGAAGAATACAAAGGTCTATGAACAAGTTGTAGAGCGTATAAAAAAAATGATTGAAGAGGGCGAGCTTAAAATAGGGGATAAGTTACCAACAGAAAGAGCTATGGCTGAAGAGTTGAATGTTAGTAGAGCTTCTATAAGAGAGGCTATAAGATCTCTTGAGGTTATAGGCCTTATAGAAAGTATACAAGGAGCAGGAAATTATATAAAAAATGATTTTAGTGAAATTCTTTTAGAGCCATTATCAATGATGTTTATGCTACAACAAGGTTCAGCTATTGATATATATGAGCTTAGAGAAGTTTTAGAGCTTTCAACAATAATGATATCAGCTGAAAGAATAAAAAAAGAAGAACTTAAAACTTTAAAGGAATTAATAGAGAAGTTTAAAGAAAGTGATATAGAATCCAATAATGTAATTATAGATAAGGAATTCCATTACACTATAGTTAAGGCTGCAAATAATCCACTTATAACAAATCTTTTAAATGTTTTATCACAGGTAATAGATAAGTTTATAACTGACTCAAGAAAAAATATTCTAGAGAGTAGTGATAATAAAGAGAGATTATTAAAATTACATGAAAGAGTATATATTGCACTAGAAAACAGAAATTCTTTGGAAGCTTATACAGCTCTTAAAGAGCATTTTGAATTAATAAAAGAGTATATTAAATAGATAGTGTTAAAAAAATCACAATTTAATAAGGAAACTAATGGAAACGTAAAGTTCACAATTTGTTATTAAAGAGGAGTTGCTAAAGGCGACTCCTTTATTTGTACTTAATACGTTTACAAATGTTCATAGTTAAAAAAATAACAATACTGGAAATGCTTAGAATAAAGGAGTACAATGAAATTGAAAATTGGTCATACCACCTAATTAGTATATAATAAGAAGGAGGAAATGATGGATATTTATTTAAAATTTATAGTTGCATTATTACCAATAATTCTACTTATGGTGGCACTTGGAGTCTTTAAAGTTCCAGGACATATAATTTGTCCTATAGCTTTGGTAATTACTATGATACTCGCAATGCTTATGTGGGAAATGCCATTTGGTATTACAGTATCAGCAGCATTAGAAGGTATTGCACTTGCAGTGTGGCCTATAATGATAGTAATTATAGCGGCAGTATTTACTTATAATCTTTCAATCTACACAAAGGGAATGGATGTTATAAAGAAAATGCTAACAGGTGTTACAAACGATAGGAGAATTTTAGTATTAATTCTAGCCTTTGGCTTTGGTGGCTTCTTAGAAGCTGTAGCAGGGTTTGGAACTGCAGTTGCAATACCAGCAGGAATACTTGCAGCACTCGGATTTGAACCAATGTTTGCAGCGACTATATGCTTAATTGCAAATACAACACCAACAGCCTTTGGAGCAATAGGGCTTCCAGTTAACACTTTAGCTAAAGTGTCAGATATTTCTGTAGGACCTTTAAGCTACACAATATCACTTCAACTTTTTGCTTTCATTGTAATCCTGCCTTTCGTTCTAGTAATGATAACAGGCAAAGGATTCAAGGGGTTAAAAGGAGTTATTGGAATAACTATCGCGTCAGGCCTTTCTTTTGCTATAGTACAAATGATTGTTGCAAAATACTTAGGCGCAGAATTACCTGCGGTGCTTGGGTCAGTCGTATCAATGGGAGTTACTATATTAATTGCAAAGGTATTTTATAAAGATAAGAGTTTAGAGGAAGAAGAAAAAGTTTCATTTAAACAAGGAGTCATAGCATGGTTACCTTTCATACTTATATTTATATTTATAATTTTAGTCAGTCCATTATTTCCAGCAATATATGAACCAATAGCAGCAGTTCAAACATCTACAAGCATTTACAAAGGAGCTGGAGCGCATCCATATACATTTGTCTGGCTTGCGACACCAGGAACTATAATAATTGTAGCGACCTTTATAGGTGGTTTAATACAAGGAGCTTCTTTTGGGGCTATTGTAAAGGTTTTCCTACAAACAGTTAAGCAGATGTTTAAATCAGCAATAACAATAATAGCAATAGTAGCACTAGCGAAGGTAATGGGATACAGCGGAATGATAAAATCGATTGCTTTAGTTTTAGTAATGGTAACAGGAAGCTTCTATCCAGTAATATCTCCATTAATTGGAGCTCTTGGAACTTTCGTAACAGGTAGTGATACCTCAGCTAATGTATTATTTGGAGGACTTCAAGTTGAAGCAGCAAAATCATTAGGAGTAAATCCTTATTGGCTTGCCGCAGCAAATACTTGTGGTGCAACAGCAGGTAAAATGATTTCACCTCAAAGTATAGCAGTTGCAACAGCAGCTACTGGACTTGAAGGTAGTGAAGGTAAAATTTTAAACTCAACACTAAAGTATTGTGTTTCATATGTAATTCTCTTAGGAGTACTAACATACATCGGAACATTAATAGGTATGTGATAAAAAGAAATGGAGGAAATGTATTATGAATACTATAGTTTGTATTAAGCAAGTACCAGGAACATCAAAAGTTGAAGTTGATGAAAAAACAGGAGTGTTAAAAAGGGATGGAATAGATACAAAAATGAATCCTTATGATTTATATGCTTTAGAAACTGCACTAAATATAAAAGAAGAAAAAGGTGGAGTTATAAAGGTAATAAGCATGGGGCCACCTCAAGCTATGGAAGTAATAAAAGAAGCTTTCGCAATGGGAGCTGATGAAGGAACTCTAGTTTCAGATAGAAAGTTTGCAGGAGCTGATGTACTTGCAACATCTTATACATTATCACAAGGAATAAGACAATGTGGAGATTTTGATTTAATAATTTGCGGTAAGCAAACAACAGATGGAGATACTGCACAGGTTGGACCTGAAATGGCAGAATATCTTGAAATTCCTCATGTTGCAAATGTAAGAAGAATATTAGAAGTAAATGATGATTTTATAACAGTAGAAATGGATATGCCAAATACATTAGAAATAGTAGATATTAAGTATCCATGCCTTATAACAGTAGAGAAGGATATATTTGAACCAAGATTACCTTCTTATAAGAGAAGTATAGAATCTAAAGATAAAGAAATAAAAATGATATCTTTAAAAGATTTTGATGATAAAAATGAAAAGATGTATGGATTAAATGGATCTCCTACTCAAGTTGAAAGAATATTCCCACCAGAATCAAATGATGACCACGAAATGTGGACAGGTAGTTCAGATGAGATAAGTGAAAAAATGACTAATAAATTAAAGGAATTAAAGTTTATTTAAGGGGGAGTAAGTTATGGCAAAGTTAGTAATAAATCAAGATAAAGTAGGCAATATAGAAGAAATTATAAAGATTTGTCCATTTGGTGCTTTAGAAGAAAAGGATGGAAAACTTGAAATAAACGCAAGCTGTAAAATGTGTAAAATGTGTGTTAGAAAAGGACCTAAAGGGGCTATAGAATACATAGAGGAAGAAGTCGTTAAGATAGATAAAAGCAAATGGAATGGAGTAGCTGTATACGTAGATCACGTAGATGGAGATATACATCCAGTTACATTTGAATTAATAGGCAAGGCAAGAGAACTTGCAGATAAGGTAAACCAAAAGGTTTATTGTATATTCATAGGAAGTAACATAGAAGAAAAAGCAGAAGAATTATTACACTATGGTGTAGATGAAATAATGGTATATGACAAAGAGGAACTTGAAAACTTTAGAATAGAACCATATGCAGCAGTAATTGATGACTTTATAAAGAAGGTTAAACCAGCTGTGCTTCTTGTTGGCGCAACAACAGTTGGTAGATCACTAGCTCCAAGAGTTGCCGCAAGATGTAGAACTGGGTTAACAGCAGATTGTACAATACTTGATATAAAAGATAATACAGATTTAGTACAAATAAGACCAGCATTTGGTGGTAATATAATGGCTCAAATAGTCACTCCAAATTCAAGACCACAACTTGCAACAGTTAGATATAAAGTAATGTCAGCACCAGAAAGAGATGAATTTGCTAGCGGTACATTAACAATCTGTGATATAGATTCTTCTAAATTAGCTTCTAATATAGAAGTAAAAGAAGTTGTAGCTAAAGAAAAAGAGCATAGCATATCAGAAGCTGAGGTATTAGTAGTTGCAGGTAGAGCTGTAAAATCAGAAAAAGATATGGAAATGATAAAAGAACTTGCAGATCTATTAGGTGGAGAAGTTGCAGTAACTAGACCATTAATAGAAGCTGGATGGGAGGATGCTAAGAAGCAAGTTGGTTTAAGTGGTAGAACAGTAAGACCAAAACTTATAATAACTTGTGGTGTATCTGGAGCAGTACAATTTACAGCAGGTATGAATAATTCAGATTATATATTTGCAATAAATAAAGATGAAAAGGCTCCAATATTTAAAGCATCTCACTATGGAATAGTTGGAGATATATACGAAATAGTTCCAAAATTAATAGAAGAAATAAAAGGAAATAAGGGGGAATAGTCATGAGTTACAACAAAGTTTCAGAAAATACTATAAAAGATATAGAAAAGATAATCAATGATGAGGATAGAGTATTTTATGGAGAAAACATAAATGAAGATTATAGTCATGATGAATTAGGCTCTATAAAAGAATTTCCTGATATAGTAGTTAAGGTAGCTAGTACAGAAGAAGTATCAGAAATAATGAAGTATGCTTATGAAAACAATATCCCAGTAACTGCAAGAGGTTCAGGAACAGGACTTGTTGGTGCAGCTGTTGCACTTCACAAAGGAATAGTTTTAGATTTAAGTGGTATGAACAAGATACTAGAACTTGATGAAGAAAACTTAACATTAACTGTAGAACCTGGTGTATTATTAATGGAAATTGCAAAGTTTGTAGAAGAACATGACTTATTCTACCCACCAGATCCAGGAGAAAAAACAGCAACTATCGCTGGTAACATTAGTACAAATGCTGGTGGTATGAGAGCTGTTAAGTATGGAGTAACTAGAGACTATGTAAGAGGATTAGAAGTCGTATTACCTAATGGACATGTAATGAACTTAGGTGGTAAGGTTGTTAAAAATAGTTCAGGATATAGCCTTAAAGATTTAGTTGTAGGTGCTGAAGGTACTTTAGCAATAATAACAAAAGCTACACTTAAACTATTACCATTACCTAAAAAGGCAATTAGTTTACTTGTTCCTTTTGAAAATTTAGAAACTGCAATAGAAACAGTTCCTAAGATAATTAAATCAAAATCAATACCAACAGCTATTGAATTTATGCAAAAAGAAGCAATCGTTGCAGCAGAAGAATATCTAGGAAAGAAATTCCCAGATCACACTTCAGATGCATACTTACTTCTAACTTTTGATGGGAATTCAAGAGAAGAAATAGAAAAAGATTATGAAAAGGTTGCAGATATATGCCTTAAAGAAGGTGCTATAGATGCATTTATATCAGATACAGAAGAAAGACAAGAATCAATCTGGTCTGCAAGAGGAGCTTTCTTAGAAGCTATAAAAGCATCAACTACTGAAATGGATGAAGTTGACGTAGTTGTACCAAGAAATAGAGTTGCTGAATTTGTTAAGTACACTCATAAATTAGAAAAAGAACATGATATTAGAATTAAGAGTTTTGGACATGCTGGTGATGGTAATCTTCACATCTATCTATTAAGAGATGCATTAGATGAAAAGACTTGGCATGAAAAACTTCAAAAAGTTATGCAATGCATGTATGACAGAGCAAAAGAATTAAAAGGACAAGTATCAGGAGAACATGGAATTGGATTTGCTAAGAAAGGATACTTAAATGAATCATTAAGTGATGAATTAGTTGGCATCATGAGAGGAATCAAATTAACTTTTGACCCTAAGAATATTTTAAATCCTGGTAAGGTTTGTGAATAGAAAATTGTAATATTATCCCTAAGCGTTACTTTAAAAATGATGCTTAGGGATAGTTTTGTGTATAAAATATATTTAAATTAAATAAATACCTGAAATTTTAGGGTATTTAACTTGTGCATGATTGTTAAATAATGTACAATTGGGTTAGGAAAAATTAAATATTTAAAAATAGGTTTAACAAATATTAATATATTTGAAGATTAAAAGGGAAGTGGGTTTGAATCCCACGCGGTCCCGCCGCTGTAATAGAGGAGCTTATTGTAAACTATGCCACTGGATTATTCTCTGGGAAGGCTACAATGAGTGATGATACTTGAGCCAGAAGACCTGCCTATTTTTAAAAGACCACAAACTCTACGGGATATAGGGGGTGCTTTGATTATGGATAAATTATGTTTTTTTGAATTCATGCGGCCTATTGACTTTGAGTCAATAGGCTTTTTTATTTGCAATTTAAGTGGATTTACTTAAATTAGCCGGAAATTAAAAATGATAATTTAGAAGACAGTATTAAAATTAAGAAAAGTGATATAAAAAATAATAATTAAAAAAGTAATGAAAAAATAATTTATATTTAAGGAGCGGATTTATATTATGTCAAAAAGAATTCAACTTTTTGTTGGTATTACACTAATGATATTATTTATACCAACTAAGGCATCAGCTATGCACATTATGGAAGGATTCCTTCAACCAAAATGGTGTATAGAATGGGGAGCATTTACTATTCCATTTTTAATATTTGGTATATTCTCAATTAAAAAGACAATAAGTGCAAACCCTCGTCTTAAGATATTACTTGCAATGGCTGGTGCGTTTGCATTTGTTTTATCAGCATTAAAATTACCATCAGTAACTGGAAGTTGTTCACATCCAACTGGTGTAGGCTTAGGTGCAATCTTATTTGGACCTACTGCTATGACTGTTTTAGGACTTATAGTACTTTTATTCCAAGCAATACTTTTAGCACATGGTGGACTTACAACTCTTGGTGCAAATACATTCTCAATGGCGGTAGTTGGACCATTTGTATCATACGGAATATATAAATTAGTTAAAAAATTAAATGGACCAAGATGGCTTGGAATATTCCTTGCAGCTGCACTTGGAGACTTAGCAACTTATGTAACTACTTCAATACAACTTGGACTTGCATTCCCATCAGAAACAGGTGGAGTTATGGCATCAATAATTAAATTCATGGGTATATTTGCAGT
This sequence comes from Clostridium sardiniense, assembly GCF_050584765.1. Taxonomy (GTDB): domain Bacteria; phylum Bacillota; class Clostridia; order Clostridiales; family Clostridiaceae; genus Clostridium; species Clostridium sardiniense_A. Next base: position 269,006 of record NZ_JBNOOR010000001.1, read on the forward strand.
AACACAAATACCTCTAGCTATAAGTGAAGGTATATTAACTGTTGTAATATTTAATGCAATAGCAGCTTATGATAAGGAAGATTTAATGGACCTTAATATCCTATCAAGGGAGGGAATTTAATTTGAGTAACAACATAGAGAAAAAAGAAAAGACAAGCAGTCTAAAGACTAATATTATACTTATATTAATAGTTGTAGCACTTGCAATAGTACCATTTTTCATAGCAAAAGATGGAGAGTTTGGTGGATCAGATGATGCAGCAGAGGCAGCTATAACTCAAATAGACAAGGATTATGAACCTTGGTTTGCTCCAATATTTGAGCCTAAGAGTGGAGAAATAGAAAGTTTATTATTTGCACTTCAAGCGGCAATAGGTGCTGGAGTTATAGGGTTTGGTCTTGGATACTTTAAAGGTAAAAGAAAGAGATTAGATGGAGAAAATAAATGATAAATATTGATAAGTATGCCTATTCATCAAAATTAAAAAAGATAAATCCAATGGAGAAGTTTGTATTTGCAATTTTAACTCTTGCAGTTTGTCTTTTTGCGGACAGGCTACCAGTATCAATAGCTGTATTTTTAATTATGGGAGCTGCCACACTAAAATTTAGTGGCACTCCTAAAAAAGTTTATTTTAAGCTTTTATTAGTGCCAATGACATTCTTAATTATTGGAGTACTTACTATAACTATTAATTTTTCTAAAGATCAGAGTATGTTTTTGTTTTCAGTACATATATTTAATACATTTATAGGGGTGTCAAAGTATGGATTATATAAAGCTTTAGGATTATTCTTTAAAGTTTTGGGGTCAGTATCATGCCTTTATTTTTTATCATTAAGTACACCAATGGTTGATATACTTTCAGTACTTGAAAAACTTAAAGTACCAAAGCTTATGATTGAAATGATGGGACTTGTATATAAGTTTATTTTTATACTTTTAGATACAGCAGATACTATGTTTACAGCTCAAAATTCAAGACTTGGATATGTGAATTTAAAGTCAGGATATCGTTCTTTAGGTGCACTTACATCTACACTTTTTATTCGTTCCTTTAAAAGGGCAAATGATCTTTATATATCATTAGAATCAAGAGGATATTATGGAGAACTTACTGTACTTCAAGAACCATATAAAAAGAGTGGAAAGATATATATTGCAGCAATAGTTATAAATGTGATTTTGATAGTAATTGCATTCATGTTAAAGTATTAGAAGACATAGGAGGAGAAGACAAAAATGGATGAAAATATAATAAAATTAGAGGATCTTCATTATAAATATCCTGATGGAACTAATGCATTAAACGGGATTGATATGGAGATAAAAAAAGGTGAGGTAACAGCTATATTAGGCGGTAATGGAGCTGGTAAATCAACTTTGTTTCATCATTTAAATGGAATAGTAAAACCTACTAAAGGAAGAGTTTTATTTAATGGCAATCCTATAGATTATTCAAGAAAAGGACTTATAAAGCTTAGACAATCTGTTGGAGTAGTATTTCAAGATCCAGATAGCCAGTTATTTTCAGCTAGCGTCTATCAAGATGTTTCTTTTGGAGCAGTTAATATGAAGCTTCCTGAAGAGGAGATTAGACGACGTGTTGATAATGCAATTAGGAGGACTGGGATAGAGCATCTAAAGGATAAACCAACTCACTGTTTAAGCTTTGGCCAAAAGAAACGTGTAGCAATTGCTGGAGTATTAGTTATGGAACCTGATGTGCTTATATTAGATGAACCAACAGCAGGTCTTGATCCAGTTGGAGTTAGCGAGATAATGAATCTTTTAAAAGAGACTCAAAAAGCTCTTGGGATATCAATAATTATATCAACTCATGACATAGATATAGTTCCACTTTTCTGTGATAATGTTTATGTTATGAATGAAGGAAAAGTAGTCTTACAAGGTACTCCAAAGGAAGTGTTTAATGAAAAGAAGGCCATTAGAAGTGTTAAGTTAAGACTTCCACGTATTGGTCACTTAATGGAGATATTAAAGGAGAAGGATGGCTTTAGTTTTAAAGATATTCCAGTTACAATCTCTGGTGCAAGGGAAGCTATAAAGGCTTGGAGAGAAGAAAACAAATAGTATTGTGTTCTAGGATATTTCCTGGGACACTTTTTTATTTATATAGTTATAAATAATTTAGAAGATATCCTGTGGATTAATAATACAAAAATGTGTATTATTAGTATATAAAGTAAATAAGTAATAGTACTAATAAGTTAATAAATAAAGATGGGAGAAAATATGAAAAAAAGCAGATTTCTAATAATTATTTCTGTATCAATAATATTATTAGTGGACTTAGGGTTAGTATTTTTCACAAGCAGCACAATAATGTTTCCTTCAAGATTAGAAAAAGATGTCGAGAAATATTGGAATAATAACATTAGTGTTAAAGATGTAAAAGATTTCGAGTCACATGATCAAAAGTACAAAATCATATTAAGTACAAAGGCCGATAATGAAAAATATAAATATCTTAATATTTATGAGGAAAAGCTGGGTGGATTATATTATAAATGCGATAGAGCTTCAGAACAAGGTGACAGTAAGGCATTGACTAGCTTTTCAATTGTAGATGATGAAAACAATAATTTTACTATTGTTTATGGTTATAATAAGGGGCTAGAGGTAGATAATTATGAAGCAGATATTATTGATGGTACAGATAGTTATAGTCGCAAATTTGATTTACCTAAGAAAGAATATTTTATTGATGTTTTTAATGGTCGATTTGGAGGGATAAAAGGAGCATGGGGAAGTGACGGAAGCAATAAAAATGATTATTTCTTGGATTGAATGAAGAATCTATCTTAGATATTAATAACAAATAATATTAATATATTGAGTAGAAAAAGGATATTAAAATCAGCAACCTTTTTCTATATTATCTTTTTAAAAGTTAATTTAAATAAATAATATTAATAGAATTGGAGGGGAATTATTAATGATTAAGATAGGATGCTTAGCAAGATTCTTTAATAGATATGAAGATGAAGTTATATTTGCTAAAGAAAATAAATTTGATTTTATGCAACTATGGTATGACAATAAAGGATTATGCTTACATGAAGATGATAAAGAATTTGTTGATACAATAAATGAGTACAAGTTTCCTACAATTATTCATGCAGTTTTAAATATAAATGAATTCAAGGAACATATACCAAAATTATTAGATATATTGAATAAATTAAATCATAAGGAATTAATAATTCATCCAATTTGTGAAAATGAGGCAATAGATGAGAAAACAATATATAAATTAGATGAAAGTATTAAATATGCTTTAGATATACTTGTAACCAATAGTATTATGGTGTACTTAGAAAATAATAGCAAATTGGATCCGATATTTACAGATACTCATGAGATAGAAAAGATATTTAATCAAAATAAAGAGTTAGAGTTTTTATTAGATATTGCACATATAGATAACATCAATCATTTAGAGGAAATGATTGCTATTAAAAAACCTAAAATATTGCACATTGCAGATAGAAGATTTAATGTGGTTCATGAACATTTGCCTATAGGAAATGGAGATATAGATTTTCAATATATATTTAGCAATTTATTACGCGAATATAATGGGAAGATAATACTAGAAATTGTAGATAGTGATTTAGATATAATAAATTCAAAGAAAATTATAGAAAACCTTAAATTAATTAAGTGAGGTGAAGTTATATGAGTTTACTTATTGAAACAGAAAGATTGATTATTAGAGAACTTGAAAAATCGGATTCAAAAGATTTTATTGATATGGAATCAGATGGTACATTATCAATAATATTTGATGAATGGGAGACTTGTGCTGAATGGATGGATGATTGGATAGCTGAAGCAAAGAAACTATATCTAGTTAACAATCCATATAAAGAATATTTGGCTTATGCTATTGCTGAGAAAGAAACAGGAAAAGTTATTGGAGCTGTGGGGTGTAGTGCATATGAAGATTTAAATGAAATAGGAATAACATACTTTATTGGTAGTAAGTATAGAAATGTAGGATATGCTGCAGAGGCTACAAAAGCATTTACACAATATTTTTTAGAAGATTATAAAGATATAAATCATATTATAGCAACAGTGCATCCTGATAATATTCCATCTTGTAGAACTGTTGAAAAAGCAGGATATAATTTAATGAAGAGGATAATGTATAAGGATATATATGACGATGAGTCTAAAGAGTATAAACTTTATCTGTATGAAAAGAAATGTATATATTAAATCATATATCTATGATTGTTTAATAATTATAGATATATGATTCTTTTTTTATAATATAAATAATTGTATATTATAAATATGCAGTTTCATTATGAAATATATGGTAAAATACATCTGGATTTTAACCAATACTCATATTAATTTATTCATTATTTAAGGGGAATAATGAATAAACTTAAATTATATTTTGCAAAATTGTGGGGGGAATTAAATTGAAATTAACTTATGAACTAAGTAAAGAAAGATATGAAGAGATATTAAAAGAATCATTAAATGAAAAACTTGAATCACTAAATACTATAAATAGAAGTAAATTCTATAAGTTATTTTTAGCAGTTGTTATACCACTATTCTCTCTTGTCCTTCTAATAGCCATATTGTCAGGTGGTACAGAATCAGCAATAAAAGTATTTCCAAAAATATTATTTTATATAGTTTTACTTTTTCTCTATTACGAACTATTACTTAAGCTTATACCTAAAATTCAAAAAAAGGTATTAATGACCAAGTGGAAATCTTTAATTGAAAATAGATTATCTAATATAAATAAATCAACAAAAGCTGTAATAGACATTGATAAAAAGAGTATAAGATTATACGATGAGTTAAAATGTGAAGAAATAGCTTATTGCTTGATAGATGAAGTGAAAATTTTTGAAGATTTTATTCAGATTGACTATTTAAAAAAGCCTGCTATTGAAATTCCTTTAGAAGCATTTAATAATGAAGATGAATTAGAGCAGTGTTATGAAGTAATAAAAGAAAATATAAAGAGTTGCAAAGATGAAAAGTTAACTATAGATAATTCTGATTTTGTTTATGTAGAAACAGAAGAGGATATTAGAAATTTAAATAAATATGTTTTTACTACAAAAGAAGGCGAGCTTATTATAAACGCTACTAAAGAGGCATTTTTATATTTTTTTATATTAGGTGGAGTATTATGTTTAATTCTAATTACTTATCTAATTAACTTTAAATTTGGTTGTATATCTCTAATATTCATTGCTATATTAATGCTTATTACAAGAACAAAATGGGCAACGGATAGAATAAAAAAAATAGTATTAAAAGTAGAGATTGAGTCTTTTAATGCAAAAAATAAAAATAGAAGTATTACCTTTAAAGAAGACGGGATTCAATTTTATAAGGAAAATAATATTTGTACTATTAAGTATGAGGCAATTAAGTCTGTAGAGGAATCAAATGGATTAATCTTACTAAAGAATAATTTATTGATTACGTATATACCAAACAGGATTTTTAGTAGTAATGAAGAAAAACAAAAAGTGATAAATATATTAAAAAGTAAATGCAATATTTTATAAAAATAATAAAAAGATAGATAACTATGAAGTGCACCTCAAATGTTAGATAAGATTTATAACATTTGGAGGTGCATTTTTTAGTACTATGGATTAACCTAAAATCAAAGTTAAAATCAATATAAGAGTAGAGGTCCAATGCAAATTATTAGTATAGGGTATACCTAAATTACTAAAAGTACTAACACTTCTATTAGCCTTAAGGGCTAAAGGGAAAGTAACTAAAACTAATAAAGAAAGTGGAGGGTAGAATCCAATTAATACATATAAAATAGTCAGTATGTACATACCAAAAATTAAAAATCTATATAAATAAGTACTATATTTACTTCCAATCCTCACACTTAATGTACCAATACTTAAATTAGTATCTCTTTTAAAATCTCTCATTTCATTACTTAGCATTAAAGCTGGAATAATAAAGGAGGATGGTAGTGCAAGTAAAGCAGGATAAAGGCTAATATCCTTAGTAAAAGGCAAAGATGCACCAATAACCATTAAAGGTCCCATTACTATAAATGAAACAATAACCCCAAGTCCCTTTCTTTTAAAAACAAAAGGTTCTCCTGTATATGCATAGGCTATAAAAATTCCTATAAATCCTATAATTAAGATACTAATACCTGTAACAGAAACTAAATATAGTCCTATAAGAGATGAAAGTGCAAAACATAACATAGCCCATAAAAATACATATATATCAAAATAAGATCTTGATACACCTAAAAAGTTAACTTTTCTAGTACTTGTTCTATAATATCTAAAGCTTCCTTCAAAATAATCGTTAACAAGGTTTGCTCCAGATTGAGCTAATAATCCTGCAATTGTTACTAAAAAAATTAGCAAAATATCATGTGAATTTTTAATATCTATAGCACCTAATCTATAAGCAGCAATTATGCCAAGGGTTGTTGAACCTATAGCAAGAGTTAATGAGAATGGACGAAATGCCTTCCATGAATCTTTTATAAACTTAATTATGTACTCTTTTGTAAACATAAATCACCTCATAAATTTAATTTAAAAACTATTCTTATAATACAGGCTTAAAAGAGTCCATGGGTATTTAAAAAAGTTATGTTTAATAGATAATTTGAATACAGTATTTTCCTTAATATTCTTTTTATGTATAAGAGCTTTAAGTATAATATAGCTTGTCAAATTAACTAATTTAACAAGAAGGGGAAGAGGAGAATGAAATTAAAAAAACTTATTACTATGGGGTTAATAGCATGTACAGTTGCTATGTTTATGGCATGCGGGTCAAAAGATGATGCAGCAAGTACAAATGCAAATGAGAGCTTGAAAGTAGGGCTTATGCCAGCTGTAGATACTGCACCAATATTAATAGCAGAAAAAGAGGGATATTTTAAAGAGTTAGGGTTAGATGTTGATGTTGAAATTTATACTAATGCTAAAGATAGACAAAGTGCATTACAAAGTAATTCAATAGATGGGGCAATGACGGATTTTATAGCTTTAGCAACAAATGTTAATGGTGGATTTAAAATAAAAGCAACAACTATGACTGATGGTATGTTTCCTGTTTTAGAAAATAAAGATTTTAAAGGTAAAAAAGATATAAAAGTTGGAATGATGGAAGTTAGTGTATCTAACTATCTTATAGATAAATGGCTTTCTAAAGATTATAATATAGAAAAAGTTTTTATAGATGAAATTCCTGCAAGGTTATCTGCTGTAGCAAGTGGAGAGTTAGATATGGGTCTATTCCCAGAACCAATTGCATCAAATGGAGAAGTTCAAGGATTGAAAAAAGTAGTATACGGCTTAGATGATAAGTATTCTCCAAATTGTATGGTATTTACAGAAAAAGCTTTAGAGGAAAAAGGCGATGCAATAAAGAATTTCCATGTAGCTTATAATAAGGCTGTAGATAAAATAAATAGTAATCCAGAAATAGCTAGAGAAATATTAGTAGAAAAGATACCAAATATAAAGCCAGAAGCTAAAGAATTAATAGTGTTACCAAAATATAAAAAAGCTAGTTTACCAGATTCAGAATATGTAAATGAAATTATAACTTGGACTGAAGATACTCTAAAGAAACAAATAGATGTTCAGCCAGAGAATCTTTTAGATAGACAATTTACAAAGTAATGATAAAAGTTCAAAATTTGACTATATCTTATAATGAAGAAAGAGTATTAAAAGAGGTTTCTTTAGATATACCTAAGGGAACTTCTTGTTCTATTATAGGGGAATCTGGGTGTGGTAAAACAACACTGTTATATTGCTTGGCTAAAGTAATAAATAAAGATAGTGGAGATATACTTATAAATAATAAATCTATAGAAGATTCAACTGAAAAGATAAGCATAATCCTGCAAGATTTAGGTTTATTTCCATGGAAATCAGTAGAGAATAATATTTTAATGGGGCTTAAAAGTACGGCTTTAAAAAAGAATGAAAAGAAAAAAATAGTTTATGAAATATTAAATGAATTAGATATGTTTAAATATAAAGATAAATATATACATGAGCTTAGTGGTGGACAAAAGCAAAGAGTTGCCGTAGCTAGAAGCTTAGTTAATAATCCAGAGATTATAATGTTAGATGAAGCAACATCAGCTTTAGATGCAATGACAAAAGAAAAGATACAAGATTTATTGCTTAATATACATCTTAATAGACAAAATACAATGTTATTTGTTACACATAGTATAGAAGAGGCGGTATTCCTTGGAAAGAAAATAATTATAATGGAAAAAGGTAATATAAAATATATAATAGACAATAAATATTTTGGTGATAGGGATTTTAGAAATAAGGAAGAGTATATGCGTCTATGTACTGAAGTAAGGAGAAAGCTTTATGAATAAAGGTTTTGTTAAAGAATTTATTTCATACATATATGCAGTTTTAATAATAATTATATTTTGGCAAATGCTTCATTTATATGTAGGTGAAGAGATGGTTCCTTCAATATCTCAGACCTTTAAGGCTTTTATAAATTTAGCTAATACAGATTTTTATATGCACATTTTATATAGTTTTTATAGAATATCTGTATCTGTTTTAATATCTATAATCATAGGTGTTCCAACTGGTATAATTTTAGGAACTAACAAATTAGCGAAAAGAATATTATCACCAGTAATATACTTAATTTATCCAATTCCGAAGATTGCATTTTTACCTATATTTATGGTTCTGTTTGGAATAGGAGATAGGTCTAAAATAATACTTATGGTAACTATAATAGTATTTCAAATAATAATTGCAACTAGAGATGCTGTACTTCAAATAGATAAAACTATATTAATTTCAGCAAAAATAATGAATTTTAATAAATTTGATTTATTGTGTCATGTTATATTACCTTCTATTGCACCAAAATTATTTTCTGCAATAAGAATAAGTATTGGAATTTCAATATCAGCATTATTTTTTAGTGAAAACTACGCTACAAAATATGGTATAGGATATTTTATTATGAATTCTTGGTCTATGGTAGATTATAAAGAAATGTTTGTAGGGGTAATAGCTTTAAGTTTAATGTCTCTAGTAATATATAAATTTATAGATTTATTAGAAAAGAGGCTATGTGCTTGGAGCTTTAAAGAAAATATATAGTATAACTAAAATAGACCTCTTACAGCATTTGTGTAAGAGGTCTTATATTTTCTTATTAAAATTAATAGAAACAAATATGCAATTAAATGGTGCAATTGTATTTGTAAAATATAACTATAGGCAAAATAGTAAAACATAGGAGGAAAGAAATATGAAAAGCATAGTAAAAAATATATGCATATTTATAGGGTGTCTTTTTATAACTTGGTTTTTATATTATAACTTTTTAGGAGATATAGTTTCTAGAGTTATTTCGGATGCACCATTAGCATATTTGTCTATAATGGTTATTACAGCATTAACGTTATTTATAATTGTTATATCCATTATAGATAAGAAATTTAATAAGGGGTATACTGATATAATAGCTATTATGTATTTTATTTTAATAATGATTTTAACTTTTTTCAAAGGGAGTTATTCAGGTATAAATCTAAACCCTCTTGATATAGTAAATGGGTTTAATGATTATTTTGGACATGCATTGCTTCTTTTAATTTCGAACATATTTATATATGTACCAGTATCAATTTATATTAAATTTAAAACAAGGATTAGCAATAAAAATCTAGTATCAGTTTTTTTAGTCTATATAATAATTATAGAAATTGCTCAGCTTGCTTTAAATAGAGGAATTCTTGATATAAATGATATAATAACAAATACTTTAGGTTTTACTATGGGAATATACATTTATAGCTGCATTATAAGAATGATTAAATCAAAGAGTAAATATTTAGCATGCAAGTCAATATTAGATTAGCTTATATTAGTAATTAAATTATTAGAGGATAAGAATTGCTTTCTTTAGTCTATAAAGATGAAGGTATTATACATTAAACTCAATATCTATAATTATTTAGTAATTATAGATATTGAGTTTTTACATTATAAATAAATTTATATTAAAAATATGTAGTTTAAACATGAAACATGCAGCTTCAATATGAAAAATGTGGTAGAATAAATTTGAAATTTTAACTAATAGTCATATTGGGTTATTAATTATTTAATGGTAATAGTTGATAAATTTAAATTGCGTTTTACAAAATTTAGGGGGGATTAAAATTGAAGTTAACTTATGAAATAAGTAAAGGCAGATATAAGGAGATATTAGAAAAATCCTTAAATGAAAAACTTGAATCACTAAATACTATGAGGAGAAGTAAATTCTATAAGATACTTTTAGCTATTGTTATACCACTATTCTCTTTTGTGCTTTTAATAGCCATATTGATAGGTGGGACAGACCCAACAATAAAAGTATTTTCAAAAATGTTATTCTATATAGTTTTAATTTTTTTCTGTTACGAACTAATATTTAAGCTTATACCTAAAGTTCAAAAGAAGATATTAATGAAAAAGGGGAATTCTTTAATTGAAAATAAATTATCTAATATTAATAAATTAATAAAAGCTGTAATAGAAATTGATAAAAATAGTATGAGATTCTATGATGAGTTAAAAAGTGAAGAGATAGCTTATTGTTCGATAGATACAGTAAAGATTTTTGAAGATTTTATTCATATTAAATATTTAAAAAATAATGTTATTGATATTCCTTTAGAAGCATTTAATAATGAAGATGAATTAGAGCAGTGTTATAAAATAATAAAAGAAAATATAAAGAGTTGCAAAGATGAAAAGTTAACTATAGATAATGCTGATGTTACTTATATGAAAGCAGAAGATGATATTAGAAATTTAAATAAATATATTTTTACTACAAAAGAAGGCAAGCTTGGTATAAAAGCTACTAAAGATGTGTTCTTATATTCTTCAATATTAGTTGCTGTGTTAAGTATAATTCTAATTGCTTGTCTAAGTAGCTTTAAAGCTGCTTGTATATCTATAATATTCTTTGTTATAGTAATACTTATTGCAAGAACAAGATGGTCAACAGATAGAATAAAAAGGATAACATTAGAACAAGATATTAAATTTTTTAATAACCAAAATAAAAATAGAAGTATTACTTTTAAAGAAGATGGTATTCAATTTTATCAAGAAGATAATATTTGTACTATTAAATATGAGGCAATAAAGTCTGTAGAGGAATCAAATGGATTAATATTATTAAAGAATAATTTATTGATTGCTTATATACCAAATAGGATTTTTAGTAGTGAAGGGAAACAAAAAGTAATAAATATATTGAAAAGTAAATGCAATATTTTATAAAAACATTAAATATTACTTTAAATTGACTTTTAGATGAATTATATATATGATTTAGTTTGAAATATAAACTATTATATTTTCGATGGAGGTAAATATATGGCTAGAAACCAAAATGGTAATGGAAATTTCCATTATAATAATACAGAGAAAAAAGATAAGAATTTTATGTATGCAGATATGAAAAGAGCCAATTGTTACAATTGTAATTTTTCAGGATCAAATTTTGATTATGTAAGTTTTAGAGGAGCACATTTTAAGTCATGTAGCTTCTTAAATGGTACATTTAAGGGAGCAGAATTTGTTGGTGCAAACTTAAAGGGAAGTAAGTTTAAAGAAGCAGTATTTGAAAATACTATATTTGATTCAGTAAAATTAGATGGTGCTAACTTTAAAGATGCTACATTTAAAAATGTTGTATTCTTAGGAACTGATTTAAAGGCTGCTAAAAATTTAGATAGAAGTAATAAAGAGATTAGAATATTTGAAGAAATGCCAAAGATAGAAGTTAGCGAAGAATTAAGAAATGCAGTTTTAGGTGCAATGGAAAATGAATTCGTTAAGAAGGCAAGAATTTTAGATACAAAAGATGGAGATATACATTTACTTAATTTAATGATTTTATTAGAAAACTTTGATGAGGAAACTTTAATCAAAGGATTAAATAAAATTCAAACAGAATTAGATAGAGATTTCCACACTTTAAGTTACATAATTAGATATTTAAATAAGTAATAAGAATTTATAAAAGATTAGATATTTTATCTAGTCTTTTTTATTTTGAAATAAATTACTTAGGGTATAAATATTATTTATTTATACAAAGTGTTATGGTAAAATATAGTAAAATTAAGCTTGATTATATTAAGCTATAAAGGGGTTTAAGATGGGGATTTTATTGATTGAAGATGATATTAAATTAAAAGAATATATTAGTGAATATCTAGAAGCTTATGACTACAATGTAACAGTAATAGATGATTTTGAAAAGGTTATGGAAACTGTTGAGGATATAAGTCCAGACTTAATAATATTAGATATTAATTTACCTAAATTTGATGGGTTTTATTTCTTAAAACTTATAAGGAGAAAATATAAGACTCCAGTAATAATACTTTCAGCTAGAAGTGAAGAGGGCGAGCAGATAAGAGGTATGGAACTTGGGGCAGATGATTATGTGACAAAGCCATTTGTTATAGGAATATTGCTTGCCAAAATTAATGCTTTATTAAGAAGGGTAAGTGAATATAAAGATGATTCTAGCATTACAAATGATATAGATGAGAATGACTTAAATTTAATTCATGAAAGTATGAAATTAAAGTATAAGGGAGAGATAATAGAGCTTACAAAGAATGAATATAGAATACTAAATATACTATTACATAATAAAAATAAAGTTATAACTAGAGAAGAGATATTGGAAGCTTTATGGGATGATACTACATTTGTTGATGATAATACTTTAACTGTTAATATGACTAGAGTTAAGAAGAGATTAAGTGATCTAGGAATAAATAATTCTATTGTAACAAAAAGAGGGGTTGGGTATGTCTTTAATGGAATTAATAATTAGAGTATTTAAGATAAAGAGTAGAGATTTATTAATGTTTTCAATAAACACTTTTATAATATTATTATTTTACTATTTATTCTTTAAAGATAGTGAAACCTTATATCCATTAATACTTAGCATAACTGTAATAATTGTATATTTTATTATTGAAGTTATATCATATAAAAGATTTATAGAGAAATTAGAAGAGAGTAAGGTAAGTCCTAATTATAATAATGCAGATGTTAATTATAGAGAAGAAGAAATATTAAATGTAATTAGTGATGTACATAAGCACTATCTTAATGATATATATACATTGAAACAAGAAGTGAAAAATAGAGATATGGTATTTTCTAAGTGGATTCATAATATGAAAACTTCAATAACTGTAATAGATTTAGCCAGCGAAAAAAGCACTTTAGATATAGGAAGTAATAAATATACTAAGGATATAAAAGAAGAAAATAATATGCTTAAAAAGAATTTAGAAGAGTGCTTAAATGTAATAAGATTAGATGATTTCTCAAGGGACTATGTAACTGATAAGTGTAATCTTAGTGAGTTAATAAACAATGTAGTTAATTTAAAAAAGAGAGATTTTATATATAAAGGTGTATTTCCTAAGGTTTCTATAGATAAGAATATATCTGTTTATACTGATAAGAAATGGTGTGCATATATGTTAGAGCAAATAATATCTAATGCTATAAAGTACTCAGAGAATGAAAAGGAAAATAAGATAGAGATATTTGCTATAGAAGAAAAAGATGAGATAAAGCTATCTATAAAAGATATGGGAGTAGGAATAAGAGAAGAGGATTTAAATAGAGTATTTGATCCATTTTTTACAGGAAGTAATGGAAGAGAAGATAGAAATGCAACAGGGATAGGTCTTTATATGGTTAAGATAATAGGGGAAAAACTTGGACATAATGTTGAGATAGAATCGGAACTCGGAGTAGGGACGACAGTTAAAATTATATTTAGAAATGAAAGTATTATCTAATTTTATTACAAATATAATTAGAAGCTTTCTAATTATTATTTATAATCTATGAAAGTTTTATTTAAGCTAATTATAAACCTTTCAAAAATGTAAGGTTATGTAAGGGGAATCCATTTGAGAGTTATGGGTTCCCCTTTATACTAAGATTATAAATAGAAAATAAATATAATTTTTGGTATAGAGAAAGGGAGAAAAGTATGGAGATTTTAAAAGTATGTGATTTAACTAAAGTTTATAGTTCATATAAAGGAGCAAAAGAGGTTAAAGCTTTAAATGGATTAAATCTATCAGTAAATAAGGGTGAATTTGTTGGGATAATGGGTCCAAGTGGTAGTGGTAAAACAACATTACTTAATATTCTTTCAGGAGTAGATAAGAGCACATCAGGAAAAGTTATTATAAATAATAAAAATATTAGTGATATGAAAAAAGATAAATTAGCTTTATTTAGAAGATCAAATATGGGATATATATTTCAGGATTTTAACTTATTAGATAGTTTAACATTAGAAGAAAATATAGGATTGCCACTTATTTTAGATAAAAAGAATACAAAAGATATTAAAATGCGTGTTAATGAGCTTATGAGGTTTTTTGATATAGACACATTAAAAAACAAATATCCATATCATATTTCAGGTGGACAAAAGCAAAGGGTAGCAGCTGCAAGAGCATTAATAAATGATCCTTCTATAATATTTGCAGATGAGCCAACTGGAAATTTAGATTCAAAATCAGCTAATAATATAATGAATACAATAAGTAAGATGAATAATGATATAAACAGTACAGTGTTAATGGTAACTCATGATCCTTTTGCAGCATCCTTTTGTAAGAAAATTATATTTATTAAGGATGGACAAATCAAAATGGAAATCACATCAAATGGTGATAGAAAGAAGTTCTTTGATAAAATACTTGAAGTTCAAAGTGTTATAGGAGGACAAAACTAATGAAGTTTTCTTCTATAGTACGTAAGAATTTTATTTATAACTTTAATAAGTATATATCATTTTATTTTGTTAATTCAATGATTATAGCCATGCTATTTATGTATGGAAGTTTATTATTTAATGAGACAGTAGTAGATAGTATAGGAAAAACATCACTATATGAGACAGTTAATATGGCACTATTTGGAGTTATACTATTTTCTATAGTTTTTATTACTTATACTAATATGTCCTTCTTAAAGAATAGAGGGAAAGAGTTTGGAATGTATCTAACATTAGGTATGACAACAAAGGATTTAACTAAGCTTATTTTGGTAGAGAACTTAGGCATAATGTTAGCATCATTAGGAACTGGTATTTTAAGTGGAGCTATACTTGGAAGGTTATTTTATATGGGATTAAATAAGGTATTAAATAGTGCTGAAATTCCATATTCACTTAATTATAAGAGCTTCTTACTTAGTGTAGGGATTTTTGCATTAATATTTATAGGAAATTTTATATTTAATATATTCTATATAAAAAGAGTATCAATAATAGATGTTATAAAGTCTTCAAAGAAAAAGGAGGCAGGTAAATCTAATATTTTTATAGGATTAATATCTTTGGTGGTATTAATTATATCATGCTACTGTTTACCTAAGGTTATGCTTGGAGAAATATTAGGTGGAAAATCCTATATGATTGCAATTTTTGTAGGATTAACTTTAATATGTCCATATATGGTTATAGGTTCAGGAATAGCTGTAGTAAAAAATATATTAAGTAGATTCCCTAAATTATATAATAATAATTTACTAGTGTTATCAAATCTATCTCATAGATTTACAGCTTATAAAAACATACTGTATATGGTATCACTTTTAATTGCTGGTGCGATATTCTTTGTTGGATATAGTTATTCTATATACACATCAGTTAGAGAGTTTACTGATATAGGAAATCCTTATGATATTATGTTTGTTGAAACAGCTCAATATAATAAAGCTGATAAAGATAAGGTTAAAGAAGTAATAGAAGGTAGTAATGGAAAGATGGAAAAGTATGATGTATTAGAATATGTAGAAGTACCAAGTTTTAAAGAGGATGATGGTATGATAAGATATTATACTGATAAGGAATCTATAGTAAGTGAGACAAATTATAATAAGCATATGGGAACGGAGATGGATGTAAAACCAAGTGAAGCTACTTATATAACTTCATTAGATGAAAAATCATTAAATCTTCCATCATCTATGTTAACTATTATGGATAAGGAACAATTACAAAAAATACAAGATGTATCAGCAGAGAATGAATATAAATTAAGCAAAGATGAGTATGAGAAAATTGCAGGAGAGTCTAAAAGTTTATATTTAGATGGAGATAATATAAGTGGGAAAAGTAATGTGCAATTTGCAAACTTTAGACATGGTGGAGATTATGCTGCAGGAAATGCACTTGTTTTAGATGATAAAGATTATGAACTGTTAAAAAATAATTCTAATGAAAAGTCATATAAAAAATTACACTTAATTAATATTAAAAATGGAGATAAAGCCTTTGAAGGATTACTTGGCTATCTAATGAACATAAATAACCTTGATAATTCATTTTGGGCTGATGGAAAATTATTTGAAAAATATTTATCAGATGATGAAAGAGGAATTAAAGAATCATATAGACCTATTTATAAAGAGGAGCTTGTAAGTTTGCAACTTGATAATAGTGGAATAATATTCTTTACTATGATATTTATAGGATTATTATTTATAATAGCAAATGGTGTAGTTTTATATTATAAGGTTTTATCAGATATAAATGAAGAAGAAGAGAGAATAACATCATTAACTAGAATTGGTATATTACAAAAAGAAGTTAAAGCTATAATCAGTAAAGAACTTGCAATAATATTCTTTGTACCTATTATTGTAGGTGGAGGAATGGGAATGTATTACTTACATCTTATGGCTTATAATTCAGGAATGACAGATACTATCATGAAAAAATCAATGTTTATACTTATAATTGGAGCTGTTATTCAATTCATAGCTTACTTAATAAGTAGAAAAAAATGTATTAGAGGAACTATTTCTTAAGGTTTTAATTTAATAAATTATATATCAGAAAGTAATGGATTATTGATTATATAAATGTTGATAATATTTTAGATAGTTATAAAAAAAGATTAGATATTTATCTAGTCTTTTTATTTTTAGATGAATTAATTAGTAAGAAAAAGTATAATAAAAATTAGAAATATAATTGATTATTAAGGGGGTATAATATGAAGCTTAATAAAATACATCATACAGCTATAATAGCATCAGATTATAAAAGGTCTAAAAATTTTTATGCTAATATATTAGGTCTTGAAGTTATAAGAGAGGTTTATAGAGAAGAGAGGGATTCTTATAAACTTGATCTTAAAATAGGAGATAGTCAAATAGAACTATTTTCCTTTCCTAGTCCACCTAAAAGACCAAGCTATCCAGAGGCGTGTGGGCTTAGACATTTAGCATTTGAAGTTGATGATATAGAAGAAGTTGTAGAAGAATTAAAAGAAAATAATATTTTGGTTGAACCTATAAGGATAGATGAATTAACAGGTTGTAGGTTTACTTTCTTTGAAGATCCAGATGGACTTCCATTAGAATTATATGAAGTTTGAAATAATTAATAAGATAATATACAATAAAATAGGGTAATTAATAGTAAAGATAAGATATGTATTCTTATCTTTACTTGTTTAAATAAATTTTTGTAGTCTTAAAAAGAGTTTAGATATTAAATTTATTGTTTGTTAATCTAATATTAAATTTAATATCATAAGTTTTAATAAAATTTACAGATTACAATTAACTTTGGAAGTATATTTATTACGGTAAGTAGGTTAAGAGGGAGAGTTCTAATTTATATAGTTAGTATATAAGTATTAGAATTTAGAAGAGTAGTATGGTTTTTTTAATTTAATAAAAGTATATAAGTTTAAAACTTGTAGAAAGAATCTTTATATTATTTTTGATATAAAGAAATTTAGAATTATTTGAAAAGTAGGATGAGTAGTATGGTTAAGAATATTAATAGTTCTAATATTGAGATTGGAAGAAGACTTAAGACATTAAGGGTTTTAAAGCTTATAATTTTAATATCAATTATGATCTTAATTTTATACGGCTTTATTTATAGTAACGGATGGTTTTTCTGATACCTAAATTACTAAAATCTAGATAAAATAAAAGCTTCTGCATTTGATTATGCAGAAGCTTTTTTGTATAAATTTATTTTTTTGAGGTTTGAAGAAGAGACTGGATTATAAAGATGCACAAAAGCGACCAAGCTATAGCTAATTTGTAACTATTTAAATAGATCAAAAGTATATTTGGAATCAATAAAATAGCTAAATATAGAATTTTAGATTGTGAAGTAAGTGAAAGTTTTGTATTACAAAAAGGGCAAGAATTATTTAGACTAAAAATTTTTTTTGACAATGGAATTTCTTTTTTACACTTAATACAAGTAGTAGATTTCATAATTATAACGACCTTTCCTTATATACTATAGATTAAATATGTTAATATAATTTGCATTTATTTCCTATTATATTCTATAAATTAAACATTAATCCTTTAGTTCTCTATATAATTATATTATGTGTAAGAAAATAACAAATATATAATTGCGTAAATAAATGGGGGGGAGATGTATGAAGAGAATTTCACTTGTTTCTTATTTATTACTGATACTAGTTACATTGATATCTTGTTCTCAAAAAATAGACTTTAGCAAATTAGAAGAGTCTAAGTATGGAGATATAGGAGAAAATAAAGATATATCAGCAAAGGTAAAGGAAACTGAAATAACTACTAATACTCAAGAGATAACATTACTTTTTACAAATAATTCTGATAATGAATATGGTTTTGACAATGAAACACATTTAGAAATAAATCATAATGGAGTTTGGTATGTAGTTCCACTTTCAGAAAAAGCAGCATGGACGGATATAGGATATATAATGTCTAAAAAAGATAAAGCTAAGAAGCAGATTTTATTAAAGGACTATTATGGAAAATTAGAAAGTGGAAGATATAGAATAATAAATAAATTTTATTCTAATGGAGATGAAGTATTAGTGCCAGTAGAGTTTAATGTTAAGTAATATGGCTTGGTGAAGTCTGAATAATAGTGAATACTTTATATTAAGAGTTAAGAATATTAGAAATTAAAAGAAAGCCTAAATAGTAAGACTTTCTTTCTTATAATAAACTTAGATATAAATAAAATATTAATAATAATCTCCATATAAAGAAAAAATATAAAGTTTGCGATATCACGAATATGTTAAAAAGTAAATAAATTATAGTTATTAAGAACGAAGATTCTTTTTTAATTCTTGTATTATCCAAGTTAACTTATAATTTTTTATTATATAGATTCAATACCTTATATACATATTATGGATTACTTGGTATATTGAAGAAAGGGGTTTGTGAGGTGAGTTATGATGGATGATTCTTTACTTTTGTGCGAGTTCGATCAATATTTAGATAATGATGATTTAAGTGATTTTTTTATTATTTATGACGAGAAAATATATTTAAAGAAATATTTTCTTATCATAAAATATTTATCGTTAGTATGTATTTCTATATAATTTATTATGATTTTATTTTCAATTTATTATAGAAATTTGGAACATGTTTTGAAATATATTTTTTTAATTTTCATTTTTCTTATATTAATTAGTGTATCAGATATATTTAAGTGGATTTTTAAATTATTATTTAGGAAAAAATTTAATTTAGATATTCAACGATCAATAAAACTTTTGATACTTATATTCTATACGAAGTTGATAACAAAAATTATAAATTATTTATAGATGATATTGATTATATTTATAAGACTAAGAAAGTTATGTTAATTAAGACAAGGCATAAAGCTATATTGATTAGTATAAAAAGTAATAGTGACTCAATTAAAAGATTGGAAAGTCATTTAGAAAATAAGATTCCCCAAAAAATATTTGAAGTTAATACAGAATGAGAGAAGGGGTAGGCATGAAAATTAAGTATAAAAATAGTTCAGATGATTATAAAGAATTTTTTTCTTTTAAAGTAAATTATTCAAAGAAGTCAAAATATATAATGGTAGTTGCAATATTAATGCTTATTTTAATGGCGATTGAACAGGAAGCGAATGGGAAAATAACAAGTGAAGAATTATTAAAATTAATTATGATTGATGGAGGACTTGGATTATTATTTATAATATTTTTTAATAAGATAATGATTGGATTATCAAAATTAGAGTTTAAAGGTAACTTAAAATCTAATTTTGATTTATTAGGAGAGAAATCTTTAGAATTAAATGATAATAAATTATTATATAAGCAATTAATAAAAAATGAGGAAAAGGAAATTCAAATTGAATTTTATGATATAAAGGATATAGTTGAATATAAAGAATATATCTTTATATTAACTAAGAATAAATATGGGTATCTTAATTTCCCAATAATACCTAATAGCGCGTTTGAAAGTCATAATATGAAATTAGATTTTATGAATAAAATTACAAAGAAATTAGAAAATGTATATAGAGAACGTATATAATACAATAAAAAAACAACTTTTAATAAAAGAAGTTGTTTTTTATTTTTTATAAATATAATTTCTAGTATTGAAACGCATAGATAAATTGGAGCTTATCTTTATATTTTAATATATATAATATCTTCAGTAATAAGTTTTCCTTTGATTTTATCTGTTCTTTTTGATATAACATTTCCACCCATATGTTTGTAAAATTCTATAGATGAGTTTCCTTGTAGGCAATTGATTATTACTGAAGAATATCCTATATGTTTTAATTCTTTAGTAGCAGCTAAAAATAGTTCTTTACCTACACCGTCACCTTGAAAACCATGAAGTACATAGAGAGCATTAATTTCTCCTGAATCCATAAATGATTCATTTCTTGAATTTCCGTAACTACAAAATCCGATAATTGTATTTCCAATAGATGCTACAATGAAATTATCATTCTTTTCTATATCTTCTCTTCTTTTTTTAGCTAAATATTTCAATTCATCAATTCTTGCATCAATCAGTTCATCAGGTATTAATCCTGTATAGGCTGTTTTCCACGTATACACGTTTACTATAGTTATTCCCAAGGCATCATCAGGAATAGCTTTACGAATCTCAAACATCAATTCACCTCAAAAAATTCCTATTTATAGGTTACTTTAATAAACAACTAACTCACAATTTAATACTATTATTCATTAATATAATTATATGCATTTATATAACCATGTTATTATAAAGTTTTACAACATATTTTGGAATGTTATTTACAATAAATAATTTATCATAAAAAAAATAATTAGGTATCTAAAATTACTAAGTAATTTTAGATACCTAATTGATTTAATAATACTGTATTATACTTTAGGTATTATTTTAATTCTAAATTTTATCCTTAATCTTTCTACTTCCATCTCTATAAAAAATTTTTCTTAAAGTTAATTCATCAAAAATTGTCATAACTGCAGATCCAAGTACTAAAAATAGTAGCTGAATAGTTTCGTTATTTATCTTCAGAGGAACTATAAGTGCAAAAGCTCCAAAGATAACATTTATAAGACCTAGCACTATCATAGTTTGTCCACCAAGTCTTTGAGCAACATTCCAAGTATCTTTATTTTTCATAGCAATAGGGCTTCTATATCCATGTAAATCATTTATATTCTCAGGTGGACATCTCTTTAGTATGAATCCAAAGAAAATAAATAAAAAGCCAGCTATTAAAGACATCAAGGTTATCATCTCCTTATAGTTTTAAAGGATTATATAGCTTATATATTAAATTTTGATTTTAATTTGATTTCAACAAAAGGTATAGGAATTATTAGTGCTGATATTCCTAATCCTGCATTTATAAGACTTAGGTATTCAGGTCTTATAGGAGCATTTATTTTTAGAATAACAACAAAAATTAATAAGGCTATTCCTAATACACCCCATATCCTTCCAATTAAATGATTCGCATAATTCCAAGCTTGTTTAGATGACATAGAACGTGTTGTTCTATAACCACGTAAACTACTTATTTGCTTAGATGGATTAACACTATATGTTCTACCTACAATTATCATTGTTAGTGGTATTATTAAATCTACAACCCAGAAAAAAATCTCCATAAAAACCCTCCTGTAATAAAATGTTTTAGTTTATATTATTATCCAGTATTTATAATAAATATTATACTGGATTTTAGTATTATTTAGCTAATCATAAATACTTTAAATTTAGCTTTTATAAGAGGAATTGAGCTGTTAATCATCATTTCTTTAGATTAAGTACTTGTACATAACGTTTACAAATCTATTTGGAATTTTGCATTAAATAAAGGATATGCTTTAAACTAGTGTTGATTTTTCAGATAGAGCTGTAAGTCTATCGTAATGAACACTTAAAATACAGCGTAAAATAAAAATGTAGATTAATTTTAAGAATTGATGCTGTAAATCAATTCTCTATTTTAATATAGCTATTTATTCTTTATTTCTTGTAGTTCTTTTTCTAATTCATTTATCATTTCATTATGAGTATCAGCATTACTAAATATTTTATTTTGTACTTCTTTTGGGAACATTTCCTTTATATCCTTTCCATAGTCATCACCAGAGCCTGGCATTTTGTATGATAATATGTTTAAATTATTGTTTTCTTTTTTAGCTTCCAATACTAGAGGTACAGAACCGCCAACACCACTCGCATTCTCTTTTAAAACCCAAAGATATATTTCATTATCACTTGAGCCTAAAATTTTAAAAGCACTATGTGTCTCCTCATCGCTCATAACAATATCATTTCCTGTTTTATTGCCGATATATTCTCTAATTATCTCTTCATCTTTTTCTGTAATATTCATAGTATTAATATTTTTATCATTAATATTTTTCTTAGTAATAGCAGTACATCCTAAAAATAAGGTTGCAGTAAGTAAAATAATAAATATATTAAATTTCTTTTTCAAAGAATCCCTCCTCACTTACATTTGCCTTTATTGTATAATAATTACAGCATTGTCTCAATATTAAACTAATTTTTAAAAAATATATATTAAAAATAGGTTCTACTATTTTGCTTTAATCACTTTCCCATACTTGAAATTCTTATTATATTCTTCTTGATTATCTTTATTAAACCTTATCCATTTACCATGCTTTTTATTATCATTGCCTTAAAAATTTAATATTTTTAATTTCCAACCATTTTACGCTTACATTACTTTAAATTTTATGGTATTTCCTTTACTACACAATAATTTAAAACAAAGCCTTTTAAAAAGATTATTTAATTATTAGTGTTAAAATTTAAAATCTATATAAAATAGATAGAATTTTTAGCCGATATAGGATTATAATTAATATATTATTGGAAAATATTGAATAAATTTATATGTTAATTTAAGGGGGAGAGTTATGAGAATTGGAATTATTGGTCCATCAGAAGATGAGATTATGCCTTTTATAGAATGTATAGAGAATAAAGAAGTAGATGATTTTGCTAGACTAAAATTCTATAGTGGAAATTATGGAAAAGTAGATGTTGTAGCACTTTACTGTGGAGTATGTAAGGTGAATGCAGCAATAGCAACTCAAATATTAATAGATAAGTTTGATATTACTCATATTATAATAACTGGAGTCGCTGGTGGTATTGATGATAGATTAAGGGTTTGTGATACTGTAATATCAACAGAAGTTGCATATCATGATGTTGATGAAGGCATCTTGACAGAGTATCATCCATGGATGGAAAGTATATATTTTAAGGCTGATAGTAAGATGATGTCTATATGTGAGAATATAATAAAGAAAAATAAATTTAATCAGAAAGTAGTATTAGGTAGGATGGTTACAGGAGAGGCCTTTATAACTAAAGAAGGTAGGGAAGAGATAGTTTCTAAGTATAATCCACTTTGTGTAGATATGGAAACTGGGGGCATTGCACATGTGTGTTATGTAAATAAGATTCCTTTTATAGCAATAAGATCAATAACAGATACTGAAGGAGATTGTGGAATAGAAGTCTTTGAAGAAAATTGTAGCAAAGCATCACATAATTCTATTGATGTATTAAAGAAATTATTAGAGGGTATAAAATAGATTTAGAGGACAAGCAATTAATAAAAAAGTATTATATATAGTATAAAAAGGGGGATAAGAAATGATACACAAAGGTACTCAAAGAATAGATACAAACAGGCTATTATTAGAAAAATTTAAGTTAGAAGATAGCAAGGCTGCTTTTAAGAACTGGGTTAATGATCCTGAAGTTACAAAATATTTAACATGGAATCCACATGGAGATTTAAGTGTCACAAACTCATTAATAAATTTGTGGATTAATGAATATAAGAATCGTAATAATTATAATTGGGCTATCAACTTAAAAGATGAGAATGAAGTTATTGGTAGTATAGCTGTAGTAGAAATTGATGAAGAAAATAAATCTTGTGATATAGGATACTGCATGTCAAAGAAATATTGGGGCAAGGGGATAATGACTGAATCTTTAAAGGCTGTAATTGATTATTTATTTGAAGAAGTTGATTTTAATAAGATAACAGCAAGGCATGATACAAGAAATGGTGCATCAGGTAAAGTGATGATTAAGAGTGGAATGGAATACGTTGAAACTTTAAAGGATATTGAAATACCTAATGATAAGGGCGTTTGTGATGTGAAAATTTATGAAATATCTAAGGAAGAGTGGAAAAAAGCAAGGAATATTATTGCTTAATTTATAGTTATAATGTGTCTTATAACTATACCATGGTAAAGGTATTTAAGAATAGACAGCTGATATTTATATAAGTATATGAATAATTAATATTAATTATCAATAAACTCTGTGTGATACAACATATAGGATAAACGAATACTTGTATTACTATATTAATTAATTCAATAAAAAAGAGGTATATAAAAAGTATGGTTGAAATAGATATAAGTTTTAATACAGAGAAAATAAATAAGTTAAATTGTATAATAAACTTACCAAATGACTATTATTCTGACCAAGATAAAGAATTCCCTATGATTCTATTTTTACATGGAATTGGAGAAAGAGGGGATGATATTAATTTAGTAAAGAAATACGGAATACATAGATATTTAAAAGATATAGATATTCCATTCAGTGTCCTTTCACCACAATGTCACAATAATAACTTTTGGGACATGCACTTTTTAGATATTGAAATTTTATTAAAAGAAGTAGCAAAACAATATAGAGTTGATATAAATAGAATATGTTTAGTTGGAATAAGCTTAGGGGCTTATGGAGCATGGAATTTTGCAATGCAAAGACCTAATTTGTTCAAAAGTATTGTTTCAGTTGCAGGAGGGGCAATGTTACCTAAATATGCTAATATAATAAAACATATTCCAATATATATTGCACATGGACAAAATGATAAAGAGGTTGATGTCAGTGAGAGTCTGGTAATTGCTGAAGCACTTACCAAAGTAGGCGCTAATGTTAAAGTAGACATTGATTTAAATATGGGACATGAATTATGCACTAAGATTTTTGAGAAAAATGATATTTATGAATGGATGATTAATAATATATAACAGTTCTAATAAATAGCATTCATATTATAGAAGTTAAATAGTAAAATGGACAAGTATAAACCTGGATATTTTAGTTATAGTCATTTATCAATATTGGTTTTAAATAGAGATTATTTATTAAATTAATTGATTCATTTATATAATTAAGAATCAATTTTTGTAATAAATTTCAATGCAATAAAGTTAATAATATAATTTGTACTTATTTCCCATTATATTCTATAAATTAAGCATTAATAATTTAGTTTTTTATATAATTACTAAAGGAAAAACTGTAATAATAATAATTCATGATATAAATATAGCTAATGAATGTGAATGTGTAATTAGGATAGAAGATGGAGCGATAAAGGAGTAGATATTAACCAATAAGAAGAGCATATAAATAGATTTTATCATAAGTTACTTCTTAAAATATATATTGTTCATAATAATAAAAACAACTATAAGATTAATGTCTTATAGTTGTTTTTTACTATTTAGGTTTGTATTTTGAGATATAATTAATAATTTCTTTCCCTAAGTCTCCAACTGTTTCTTTATATTCAGTACCGTATGGGGAATCTTTGCCTCCTAATGCAAAGATAACTTTGTCATTATCAAACCAAACATCTGTGAATAAGTAAGTAACACCTTCATTAGCATCATCTATTCTAATAGTTGCATCTGGTAGTTTATTAGATATTTCTGGTTTATCAATAGAAATAGAGCACATTAACGCCAATCTTATATAGTTAGCATCTTCTTTGCTATTAACTGGGTTTCCATAATCAGTTCTTTCTTCATTAGCAGGTATTCCTATTATTATTTTATTGTCTGGTTTTCTACTTTCGTTAAAAAAGTATAAGCAACCACCTAATAATAGTAGGGCTACTATAAATAATATAATGTTTGAAATACTAATTTTCTTCATAAACCTTCCTCCCTTTGAAAGGTAATTAATATTATATTCTAATTAGCTTGCATATAAATATTATACTTTTATTTTTGTATAGTTAGCATACAATATTAGAAAATATTGGATAAACTTATATAATTACATTAATGAGGTGAAGAGTTATGAGAATTGGAATTATAGGATCGTCAGAAGATGAAATTATGCATTAGGGTATCTAAATACTTTTGCAAGCTATAATGTTCTATCTCAGAGAAATGTAATTATTAGTTATAAAAAATAGTAATAATTTATGCAACTAATGGTATTGAAAGATTATAATTATAATATAAATTAACTAGAATTAATAATAAAATTTTATTGGTAGAGGTGAAATATTTGAAAGTAACAGCATTAGTAGAGAATACTACTGTATCAACTGACTATAGGTGCAAGCATGGATTATGTTTGAATATAAAAACTTCAAATCATAATATACTGTTTGACTTAGGGGAAGATGATTTATTTATTGAAAATGCTAAAAAGTTAAATATTGATATAAAAGATATAGATATAGTAATCATATCTCATGGGCATAGGGATCATGGTGGAGGACTTAGTGTATTTTTAGAGGAAAATAAGAAAGCAAAGATATATATTAATAGAAATGCTTTTATGCCACATTATGTATCTATATTTGGTATATTTAAAGGTTTTATAGGATTAGATATTTCTAATAAATTTAATGATAGAATTATATTTGTAGATAATAATTTAAAAATAGATGATGAGTTATATTTATTCTCAAATGTATCAAGGAGAGAATTAGTAGCAAAAGCTAATAACTCATTACTTATGAAGGTGGATAATAAGTATATTAAGGATAATTTTAAACATGAGCAAAATCTAATAATAACAGAAAAGGATAGACATACATTAATTGCTGGATGTGCTCATAATGGAATAGTAAATATCTTAGATAAAGGTGAAGAAATAGTAGGACAAAACCTAAATACTGTAATTGGTGGTTTTCATTTATTTAATCCAGCAATGAAAAAGTATGAAAGCAAGGAATTAATTAAAGCTATAGGTGATATTTTAGCTATTAAAGATACTGAGTTTTATACTTGTCATTGTACAGGGATAAAAGCTTTTAATATTTTAAGAGATGAACTTGGTGAGCAAATTAAGTACCTATCGACGGGGAAGGTTATAGATATTTAAAGTCTAAATTAATATGAGTATTTAAGTTGATTTATTTATACCTTTAAGGAAGCTTTGATATAATTAGAAAGAGAGTATACCAAAAGTATTACTCTCTCTTTTTTATAACACTATATTTCTATAATAAATAGAAATATAGTGTTATAAATCATTTATCCAAAGTATGTGCGTCATTATAAGTAAGTTCTTCACTAGGTTCTGATTTGTAAAAATGATAAGTAAGTGCAGGACATAATATAAAAACTGCTGAATAAGATAATGTACCAAAGATAACTATTGTATCTACATTTACTGTTCCTCTATCTAAGAAGAATAAAATGGAAAAACAAAGAATTGCAAAGGTAGCAAGCATAATCTGAGATGACTTTTGCTTGGCAGATATAAATTTTTCGTCAGATGATTTTTGAGGTAGCTTTGCAAAGAAGTACCATCCAAAGAAACTGAAAAATACAAATGCAAAGTAAGTAGGTTTTTCACCTGCAATTGGAATAAGACCTAAGAAACCTAAAAGACCAAGTAAAGCGAAGTGAGGCTTAAGCGTAAAATCTTTCATACAGAACTCCTTTCTAATCAATAATCCAAGTTTAAACAAACATTTAATTACTAAATAGTAATAATATGTATAATTATAACATGATACAATATGAGTTGTAGATATAAATTAAAAATATAAAGGAAGAGCACTTCCTTAAGACTCTTCCTCTAACTTAAAATATTAAAATTTTTTAATTATAGTCTAAAAGTTCTTTTAAAATTTGTATCTCTTTTTTGTGACCTTCTGTTTCAAGAGGAGTCTCTAGAAAGAAAGGCTTACCTTTTATACTAGGGTGAGACATTAAGTTAATTACAGCTTGCATTCCAATTTGACCATTACCTATTGTTGTATGTATATCTTTATTTGCACCAAATGGCATCATACTGTCATTTAAATGAATTATTTTTAGTCTATCAAGTCCTATTATTGTATCGAAATTTTCAAGAACTCCATCTAGGTCATTGACTATATCATATCCAGCAGAAAATACATGGCAAAGATCTAGACATACTCCTAATTTTTCATTAAGATGCACACCATCTATTATTCTTTTTAAATGTTCAAATTTAAAGCCTATTTCGGTACCCTTACCAGACATAGTTTCTAAAAGTACTGCTATATTTTGATCTTTAGTTATACCATGATTTAAACCACTTATGATCTTATTTATTCCAGTATCAATTCCACAACCTATATGACTTCCAGGATGCATACACAGATATTCTATTGAAAGTGAATCCATTTTTTGTATATCCTCTTTTATAACTCTATTTGAAAATTCATATACTTCATCTTTTGCACTTGCAAGATTCATAGTGTAGGGCGCATGAGCTGATAGAGGACCAAAATTGTTTTCTTTTCTTATTTTCTGAAACTGATTTATATCATTTTCATCAAGAACTTTAGAATTACTTCCTCTTGGATTTCTACTAAAGAATTGAAATGTATTTGCACCCATTTCTAAAGCTGTCTCTGCTGCTTTTGTAAATCCTTTTGCAATTGATAAATGAGAACCTATTACTAGCATTTTTATGTCTCCTTAAAATTGAATTATATATAAATAGTTGTTCCCAATAAGGCTGTATATAATTATTAAAGATACAAATTGGGAGCATGATAACTTTTATTAGTATTGTTAGAAAATTGCACAATAAAACGTAAAATATAGAAAAGATTAGCTGTATATAATAAGATAAGAAAGGATATTACAAACTAAACAAATGAAAAGGGGAAATACATGAAGAAAAAGACTTTAACTTTAATAATAGGGGGATTAGCTGTAGTTATAGTATTAACAGCTGGAACATTAGGTTATAAATATAAGGAGTATAAAAAGTATTTGGTCTTAAGCAGACAAGCTATTGATAACAAAAAGTATGATGAAGCACTTAAAGATCTTCAATCAGCTGCAAATATATATGATAAAAATTCAGATATTAAATTACTTCAAAACATAATTTTAACCTATGAAAAAGCAAATGAAAGCTATAATAGAAAAGATTATAATGAGGCTAAAAAGTACATAGATGAAATACCAAAGGAATATGAAGAGTATCCTATAAAGCAAGATATAGATGATCTTAAAAATAATATAGATAAAGCTCAAGAATGCATAGAAACTGTATCAAAAGACATAGAAAAAAATAAAGAAATATTAAAGAGTGAAGAGTTTAAAGAAGGCAAAAAAGATTTAATAAAAATAGATACTACTTATGCAACTGAGGATCAGAAAAAAGAAATAGATAATATAACTGTTGAAGGAAATAAGATAAGAGAAGAGCAAAAGAAGAAAGAAGAAGCTATAAAAATACAAAAAGAAAAGGAATTAAAAGAACAGGAAGCAAAAGAGAAAGCTGAAAAAGCAAAGGCGGATGCAAAAGTAAATTCTATGAATAACAATTTTGCTGTAACTAATATACATTCACAAGACGCTACTCAAGGTGGGCCAATTCATGTTGTTTCTTCTAAATTGGGAATACAATTTGATTTACCAGCAAAATATAGAGGTAAATATAGAGTAGAGTATGTTGATGATGGAATGATTATATATTATAACAAAGCACGAGAAGGTGGAATTTTAGTTAAGATATATAAAGGTGATCAAAGAGATTGTATTGATGGTGGAACGGTGAGTGTTGGAGGAAAAGTATTTACAGTTGGTGGACCAATGGATTTTAATATTTCAGAAGATGATCCAAATGTTAATGAGTTTGAAAGTCTTTCAAGAGGTGCAATAGGACCTAGTAAGGTTTCAGAAACTATAAGACCATACAACGGATAAAATTATAAGAAAAAGTATAATTATCAAATAGAGAAAAGAGGGGTTTTTTTAAATCTCTCTTTTTGTATTCATGAGTATTAGATATTTACGGTAAAACTTTTTATATTTAAATCTATTGGGTGTAAGTTATTCTAACAATTTTAGAATAAAGGTAAAAAAACTAGATACATAGAGAAAAGAGGATTAAATTGAAGAAAATCTATATATGTATTATAGAAAAGAGATTACTTGACTGTTAGTCAATTATAATGGAAAATATTGATATTCAAGCTTGGGAAGACATTTACATATAACTGATATAATGTAAATATGGTAGCGTGCTATGTTTAACTAAATATTAATTAAGGAGGAGATTATATGAGGTTTGATACTATTATTAGAAATGGAACTATTATAACTGCTACCGACATTTTTAGAGGTGACATAGGAATAAAAAACGGAAAGATAAATAAAATAGGTATTTCTTTAGATGAGGATGGAGATATAACTATTGATGCATCAGGGAAATATATATTTCCAGGGGGAATAGACCCACATACTCATTTGGACATGCCTTTTGGTGGAACCTTTTCAAGTGATGATTTTAAAACAGGAACTATAGCCGCAGCCTGTGGAGGCACAACTACTATAGTTGATTTTGCAGTTCAACCAAAGGGTGCTAATTTAAAAGAAACTGCAAGGATTTGGAGAGAAAAAGCAGATGGGAAAGCTGTAATTGATTATGGAATTCATATGAATATAACTCATATGGATGATGAAATTCTAAATGAAATTCCATTAATGATTAAAGAGGGATATCCAAGTTTTAAGGTGTTTATGACTTATGAAGGTATGAGAGTAGATGATGGAATTTTATTTAAAACTTTAAAGCAAGTTAATGAAAATGGTGGACTTACTTGTGTTCATGCTGAAAATTTTCATATTATAAAATGCAATGTGGAAAGATTACTTAATGAAGGAAAGGTAGAGCCTAAATATCATGCTATATCAAGAGGACCATTAGTTGAAGGAGAGGCTGTGGGAAGAGCTATAAAAATTGCTAAGATGGCAGAAGCACCACTATATATAGTTCATAACACTTGTAAAGAAGCTATAGATGAAATAGTTAGAGCAAGGGAAGAAGAATATCCTATAATGGGTGAAACCTGCACTCAATACTTATTGATATCAGAAAATGAGTATTTAAAAGATGGATTTGAAGGAGCAAAATATGTCATGTCTCCACCACTTAGAAATAGAGAGAATTTTAAATGCTTATGGAAGGCTATAAGAAATAATACACTTCAAGTTGTTGCTACAGATCATTGTCCATTTTTTATGAAGCAAAAGGAATTAGGAAAGGAATCTTTTGATAAAATCCCAAATGGAGCGCCTGGAATAGAGCTTAGAATGGCTCTTTTGTATACTTATGGAGTTCTTAATAAAGAGATTAGTATAAATAAATTTGTAGAAGTTACATCAACAAATGCAGCAAAGATTTATGGAATGTATCCTAAGAAGGGAACTATAGCAGTTGGCAGTGATGCTGACTTAGTGATTTTTGATCCTAAAAAAGAAATAGATATTACTTCAGAAAAGCTTCACGAAAATGTAGATTATACACCTTATGAAGGATTTAAGTTAAAGGGATTTCCTGAAGTTACATTAAGTAGAGGAGAAGTTATTGCAGATAAAGGTGAGTTTGTTGGAAAGATTGGAAGAGGAGAGTTCTTAAAGAGAAATTCTCCTACAATTTTATAAATTACTAAATAGGGGAGGAATTTTTATGAACATATATGAAGAGATAAATAGACTTTCAAGGAGTATGCATCCGATGGCTGTAGATTTTGCAAAAAGGCTTTTAAAAGTACCAGCTCTTTCAGGAGATGAAAAGGGAGTTGCAGATCTTTATATAAAAGAAATGAAAGAATTAGGTTATGATGAGGTATTTAGAGATGATTTTGGAAATGTTGTTGGGATAATAAATGGAGAAGAAGATGGTAGAACAATAATGTACAATTCCCACTTAGATCATGTAGATACAGGGGATTTAAGTGAATGGGGTGGATATGACCCTTATGGAGGAGAAATAGATATCTGTGAGATATTTGATCAGGACCAAATTAAAATAGAAAAAACAGAAGTTATACATGGAAGGGCAGCAGCTGATGTTAAAGTTGGTGGAGCATGCCAAATATATTCAGGAGGCATTTTGATAAAGCTTAGGGAGATGGGATATAAATTTAAAGGAAGATATATGTTTACAGGAGTTGTCCTTGAAGAACCAGCTGAACAGCTAGGAATGAAAATGCTTTTAGATAATACCTTTAAAGAAAGAGGAATAGAATATGATGGAGTTGTTTCAAGTGAAGCAACAAGTTTAAAATTATATTTAGGACATAGAGGAAGGGTTGAAATTTTAGTCACAGTTGAAGGCGTGACTTCACATGGCAGTGCGCCTTGGCTTGGAGTAAATGCAGTTAATAAATCCACAAAACTTATAGATAAAATTGAAGAAGTTGTTAGTAAAAATGCAAAAGAAGATGAACATCTAGGAAAATCAAGTATAGCATTAACAATTATTAATTGTACACCAGGTTCTATGTGCATAGTTCCTGATAGATGTTATATAACTTATGATAGAAGATTTGTCCCAGGGGAGGAATATAAAGATTGTATAAAGCAAATACAAGGTGTAATTGATGAGCTTTCAAAGGAAGATAAATATTTTAGAGCCAATGTTAAAGTTGCATCAGTTCCTAGAACAACTTATACAGGAAGAACTGTTGAGGTACCAAATATTAAAGAGGCGTGGAAGATTGATAGAGATAGTGAATTTGTAAAGGCAGCAGCTAAGGCTTTAGAGAATGTAGGACAAGAAGCTAAGTATGGTTATTGGGATTTTGGAACAGATTTATCTGTTATAGCAGGAAGAGATAAGAAACCAGCTATTGGATATTCACCAATGCAAGAATTTTATTGCCATAGACCTGTAGATAGAGCAAGAATAGACTTTATGGAAAAGGCATTAGCAGGTAACGTTAGTATATTCTTATCTCTTAGTGAAGTATCAAAGGAGGAATGTCATATTAAATAATTCTTTAATATAGCAATCAAATATATAGATATATAAGTAAAAGTAAGGTAAGTTATAGATTGATATAATTTACCTTATTTTTAGTTGCTAAAGTTTTTAGAATAAATGTTGGTATTTTCCTGAAGTATAAATAAGTTTAGTTATTAATATGATAGAAGCGTTTGTTGGATAATAAATAATATTTAAGATATAATGGAAATAAGAGGAAAAGGGTGGTGACTTTTGAATTGAGTTTACTGTGGGAATAAATGTACAGAAATATATACTTTTCAAAATAATATATTTTCGTATATATTATGTGGAAAGAATGGTGTGTAAGTAGCATGTTATATAGATAAAAGAAAATATTAATTTACTAAGGAAAAATTTTTATAAGAGTTATAGGGGGAGATGTTATGATCGATTTTATTTTAGCGGCTTTGCCATGGGTAGTTTTTGGTATAACTATTGCAGTAGTACTAACTAATTTCAGCAAGAGAAATAAAAGTAGAAGTACTACAGAAAGTCAAGGCGACTCTGAAGATACAAATACAGTGCTGAAAAAAGAAAAAGCTGAAGAAGAGGATTATATGTCAATTGGAATGAGTCTCGGAATATGTTTTGGTGTAGCAATAGGTTCAGCATTTATGGAGGAATTTGGGACAAGTGCTCTTACTTATGGTATCTGCTTTGGAATGCTTGGTGGAATGGTTGTAGGGATGAACATTAAGAAAAAGTAATTTCTAATTTATCTGAGAAATTAAATTATAAAAATTAGTAATTCTTGATTGTTTAATAAAAATGTTATATTAATAGTTCCAGTATTTAATAAATCATAATTTATTGGTACTTTTAATGGGTTAAACCCAAAGAATATAAATGTATAAATTAAAATTATTGATAAAATTAATGGTACTATAGTATCATTAATTTTATAATATGGGTATTTTTATGATATATATTTACTATAATTGCAATTGCTACAGGAACAATTTATAGAAACTTAAAAATAGATGATGAAGAAAATTTAATTGATGTAGATAGTAATAAAGTAGTAGGAAAAATAAATATGATAAATATTTATATGTATAAAATTAATATTTGAGTATGGTTATGGGGGTATAAAATTGAATATTTTAATTGTTGAAGATAATGTTGATATAAACAATCTTATTTCTAGAATACTTGAGACTGAAGGGTACTCAGTAAGGGCGGCATATTCAGGTTCGGAAGGAATGATGTGTATAGAGCAATTTGAGTATGATCTTGTAGTTCTTGATTTAATGCTACCTGGAATTAGTGGAGAAGAGCTTATAGAAAAGATCAGGGATAAGAGTGTTGTTCCAATAGTAGTTATATCTGCCAAAGAAGGAGTTCAGAGTAAAATAAATGTACTTAAGCTCGGAGCTGATGATTTTATAAGTAAACCTTTTGATAATGATGAAGTTCTTGCTAGAGTAGAGGCTCAGCTTAGAAGATATAAAAAGTTTTCTAAAAAAGAAGTTAAAAAAACTAAGTTTACATATAAAAATTTGGTTCTAGATTTAGAAGCTAGACAAGCTTTTATAGAGAATAAAGAAGTACTATTAACTGCAAGGGAATTTTCTATAATAGAACTTCTAATATCAAATCCAAAGAAGGTTTTTACAAGAGCAAACTTATTTGAATCCGCATGGAATAATGAATTCTTAGGTGATGATAACACAGTAAATGTCCATATAAGCAATTTAAGAACAAAACTTTCAAAACTAGACCAAGAAAACGAATATATAAAAACCGTTTGGGGGATAGGCTTTAAATTAGGTGAAGAGATTAATTAACTAGTTATTAAAGCCTACATACAAAATAAATATCTTAAGAGAGCTAAATAAAAACTTAAGATTTGCTTAATCTTTGATTTATGATATCTTACAAAATTATCTATAGAATAAGCCATAAGATATCAGGAGGGGATTTTAAATGAGAGATTTAGTTTTAAAAACATATGGCATAACTAAAAAATACGGAAATCAGCTATCAAATGATGATATAAACATCACTGTTAGAAAAGGTGATATTTATGGATTAATAGGTAAAAATGGAGCAGGGAAAACAACTTTAATTAGAGTTATAACAGGCTTGGCGCATAAAACAAGTGGACATATTGAGCTATTTGGTAGAAGTGGAGAAAGAAAATTAAATGATTCTAGAACTATGATAGGAAGTTTAATCGAATTTCCTGCTTTTTATCCTAATATGACAGCAAGGGAAAATCTAGAGGTTTCAAGAATATTTAGAAATATAGCAGGCAAGGAGTGTGTTGATGAAGTTTTAGATTTGGTTGGATTAAGTGATACAGGCAAGAAAAAAGTTAAAAATTTTTCTTTGGGTATGAAGCAAAGATTAGGAATAGCAAATGCTTTACTTGGAAATCCAAAACTACTTATATTAGATGAGCCTATAAATGGGTTAGATCCAATGGGAATAATTGAAATAAGAGAGCTTCTTAAAAAATTAAATAGAGAAAAAGATATGACCATAATAATATCAAGTCATATTTTGGGTGAGCTTTCAGAACTTGCAACTTGCTATGGGATTATGAGTGAAGGTAAGCTCATAGAAGAGCTTTCAGAAGAAGTACTTAATGAAAAATGTAGACAAAATATAGAGATTAAGGTTGATGATAAAGATAGAGCTGTTGTTTTAATTGAGAAAGAAATGGGAATAAAAAATTATATAGTACTAGAAAACAATATTATAAAAATCTTTGATAACTTAGACCAAGTTGGATTAATAAATTCAACACTTTCAATAAATGGAGTTATAGTTGAAAGTATAGGTTTAAAGGGTGAAAGTTTAGAAGAATATTTTATGACACTAGTTGGAGGTGCTAAATAATGAATAGATTAATTAAAGCAGAAGTATTTAAACTAATGAAAAATAAAGCTTTTAAGGTATTATGCATGATTTGTGTTATATCTGCTTTTATGAGTATATTTTCAGTTTCAGATACAATGAATGGTTTAATGAAGGAATCCATGTCTAATATTCCTGAGGAGGTACAGGTAATGGCTCAAACAAGTGAAGTCAATGGATCAATTGTTACTCCAGGAAGAATAGGCTTTAATATGCCAAGAGGAAATAGTCCATTAGATGTTTATTATGTATCCTTTGGAGTAGGTATCATTGAAATTTTAATAGGAGTTTTAGTTGGTGGGTTCTTAGCCAAGGAATATTCGGAAGGAACTATGAAAAATATACTAGCTTATGGAAAGAGTAGAACAAAATTTTATTTATCAAAGTTTATAGCTATGGTGGTAGGTGTTTCTATATTCACATTAATTATAACTTTAATATCTTTTGTAGGAACGGGTTTTATTAATGGTTTCGGAGATATAGTGTTAGCTGATTTAGGTAAAATGGCAATGACATTCTTAGCTTCAATAATGGCAAGTTCAGCAGTAATAGCTTTAATTATGATAATAAGTTCCTTAGTAAAAGGAAATGGAGCAACCATAGGAATTACAGTGGTTTTATTTGTATTAATTCCAACAATAATAAGTATATTCTATGGAACTTATCCTACATTTGATTCCATATATGAAATGACTCCATACTATAATAATGCTTTAGCAACATCACAGAATGCAGAGACTAGCGATTTAATAAGATCTATAGGAATTTCTTTAGTAACAATGGGTCTTTCTTTAGGAATAGGAACTAAGATATTTGATAAACAGGATATAAAATAAGATTTTCACTAAATTAAGGTGCTTCTTTTAGGAGTCACCTTATTAGTATTTTATGGGAGAGTAGTATGGTTATAAAGAGCGTATTGATTTTTCTTATTATATGTTTAGTATTTTACATAGTAAGGATTAAGTTGGAAATTAAAAATATATCAAAACAGATAAGAGAGTGGAATGGGGAAAATATTAACATAAAAACTAATTATATAAATAATGAAATAGAGGAACTTGTAAAAGATATAAATGGTATTTATGATGAGAATCAAAAGGTTAGAGCAGAAAATAAAAGAATGGATGAGGAGCTTAGAAGAAGTATATCAAATATGTCACATGATTTAAGAACACCTCTAACCTCTATTAGTGGATATATACAACTTATAAAAAATGATAAAAGTAGTGAAGCGGAAAAAAGGAAGTATCTTGATATAGTAGATAAAAGAGCAAGAAGTTTACAAAGATTGATTACAAATTTCTATGATTTATCAAGGCTAAACAGTAATGATTATATATTTAACTTTAAGAATATCAATTTAAAGGATATTTTAGTTGAAAACATAGCTACATATTATGGTAGTTTTATAAGTAATCATATTGAACCTAGTATTGAAATTCAAGATAATACTTCAAATATAATTTCTGATGAGAATGCTGTCAATAGGGTATTTTCAAACCTTATTGGAAATATGATAAAGCATGGAGGAAAATTTATAAGTATTACTTTAAAAGAAGAGGAGAATTTTATAGTAACTGAATTCATAAACTCTGTTGATCATAGTGAAGAGATACAGGTTCATAAGATATTTGATAGATTTTATATAGGAGATAAATCAAGAACAAAAAATAATACAGGCTTAGGATTAGCTATAACAAAGACATTTGTTGAAAAACTTGGACATAACATAAGAGCTAAGTTGGATAATGATAAATTATATATTGAAATTATTTGGAAAAAAGTTTAACTTTTATAATAATTAAAAATCAGCATGTCTACAGACTAAAATTAGATGAAATTTAATATGAAGAAGCAAAACTATAAGGTAGCCCAATGGTGGACTACCTTATAGTTTTGCTGAAAATTAACAAGTTACTCTATATAATTTTTATATTATTCGTTAAAGTGAATTATATAAACGAGAAAATAATGAGATAAGAATTTAAAATCACTTTATTAATTATTTACTAAATCATTTGCTAAGGATTGATTAAAGTAATGAGGGGTAAATTCTATAATTTTATAATCTTGTATCCCATGAACTTTTAATGGTTCAATAGATAAGTAGTCCGCTATCTTTTCAATAGAATCTGCTATCATAACAAATAGTCCACCACTCATATTTGACTTAAGAGCAGACATTAATATTAATCCGTTATCCATTGCTTTTTGAGAATAAGCCATATGTTCTTTCATAATATCATCATTAATTAAATCTGGATTTTTTATTATCCCTTCAACCATAAAATATTTCATTTTTCTTCTCCTTCAACTATGTATTATAACTAAAGCTTTTAAATATATTTGATTTTATCTTTAGTTTAAATACTATCTTCTTTAATTTTATTATAGCATATTTTAAACTTATAGCTAAGATAACAAGATATATAGTTGGCTCTAATACTGCATCATAGAATGCTAAATTATTTGGTGATATGTTTGGATATATGAGGACACTCTTAATATATTAAGCATAATTTCTTTAATAGTAGGTATTTAACTATTTTGTTGTTACAGAATTAAAAAAGAATAAAATATTGTTAGTATATTCCTAAAATATAAATAATGTTTTAGTTTTTAATAAATTTCTTAAGTGGAATAGTATCTATAAATAAATTCAGTTATTAATATGATATAAGAGCTTATTGGATAAGAAGTAATATTTAATATATAATGGAAATATGAGGAAAGAGATGGTGCGTTTTGAATTGTATTTACTGTGGAAATAAATGTACGGAGGCTAGTAGAAAAGTATCTATAGATAATAACACTTTTTATACATGTTGTGATGAGTGTGAGAAAAGGTTTAATAAATACTATAATGATATGAATAAAAACAAAAATAAGTTTTTATTACTACTAATAATTAGCTGCATTATATCTATATTTGGTTGCTTTTTAAGTGGAGCATGGGGATTAGTCTTACCCTTTATATCATTTGGTTTGACAATAACAATATATCCATATACAACTTTTGGGTTTATAGAGTTAGCTGGAATAAGGAAGAGCATAAACATTGCAAGAACATTTGGAGTCATACTTATAATTATAGGAATCCTTATATATACTTTTTAAAAATAATATATTTTTGTATATATTATGTGGAAAGAACAGTGTGTAAGCAGCAGGTTACATAGAAAAAGAAAATATTAATTTACTAAGGAGAATTTTTTATGAGAAAAATTAAAGTAGATCAAGGTTTTGAGCTAATATATTTGAATTTAAGTCATAGAAGAAAGTTTATTAGGAATTTATGGGCGACACCTATATGTAGTATTTTGTTAGCATTTATGTGGTATATAGGTGACAATATTATTTTAAATACTACATTTACAATATTGATTGTCGC
Source organism: Clostridium sardiniense (assembly GCF_050584765.1). Lineage (GTDB taxonomy): Bacteria > Bacillota > Clostridia > Clostridiales > Clostridiaceae > Clostridium > Clostridium sardiniense_A. The sequence goes on from NZ_JBNOOR010000001.1 coordinate 308,766, forward strand.
AGTATGTTCAATGGGATTAATTTATAATTATATTGAGTGGAAGAAAACAGAAAAAGAGTAGATTTCTACTCTTTTAAATTTAAAGTATACACATATCTATTTTTACTGCTATACCATCATTATGAACTGCATCAGTTATCGAGAAAATTTAACTTGTCCATTATTAGATATTGTACCTTTATCAATTAATCCATTACCACCATTTTTAATAGCATCATAATCCTTTATTATGAAATAATGGTTACTATCATTTGGATTAAAACCCTGTAGCCCAACTAATATACCGTTATCAAGCTTATTATTATCATTACATAAGAAACCATCACTATTATCAACTTCTTTAAATTTAACAGAATTAATAGAGCTATTTAGATTTATAGCTTTTATAGGAATAATGTATTTTGGAATTGATTGATTTAATGTTTCTTTCTTTAATATTAATGATACAAATTCTTTCTTTGATAAAGGTTGTTCTTTAGAAACTTGTTCATTAGTTTTATTTAATTTAGGTGACTCATTAGGTTGCTTTGGCTTAGTTCTCTCATTAGATTGATTTACTTGAGGTTGTTCATCAGATTGATTTGGTTTATCTGAATTATTAGATTCCTTTATCTGAGAAGTCTCATTGGAGTGTTTTAATTGAGTTAAATTATTATTTTGATTTGTTTGAGTTGACTTGTTAGTTTTTTCAATTTGACTTTGAGAAGTAGTTTTAAGTGTATTATTTTGTTTAGAATTAAATTCAACAATGAATGTTACAATTAAAATAGCTATGACTATAACACTAGCTAATAAATATTTCTTTCTCATTTAAAAGACCTTCCTTCATTTCTTTATAATACAAAGTGTTACATAATGGTTTATGAGTATTCATAGCATCATATTATCACAAATTTTATGCTAAATATCTACACTCATATATCGAAATTGAAAAAAGAATATACAATAAAAGTAAAAATAACAATTATATTCTATAAAAAATAGTTATACTATTATACTCAGAAGATGAATATCTTATTATTTATATATTTAATGGTCTATTATGCAAAAAAAAAGAATTTATATAAGTAGGATTCTTTTTGTTAAACTTTAAAGTATAAACTTGCCTATTCCTAAAGCCACACCATCATTATGCACTGTATCAGTTAATTCTTTAGCATAAATCTTTATATTATAAATGACATTTTCAATGGCAATTCCACAGAAAACAGTAGATATTAGTGTCCCATGGATATCAAAAATATTGATTTTTTCATAAGTCCAATTCCTTTTTATTAATGAAAAATATTCCTAATTATTCATTAAATCTCAAATTAACAAATATATTAATTATGTATACAATAAATATATTTAATAATAAGATAAATTAACCTATAGCTTAAATCAGTTGCTTTTAAAATTGTTAAGTAAAAAAATGTGTGATTTAGATCTTTAAAATTTGATTTAGTGCTCTTAAATAAAAGGCATAGTATAGAAAAAATATTTAATTTTGTACAAATATAAACAAAAAAAGGAGGGATAGAAAAGATAGTATTAATAAATTAATATGGTTATTTTAGGAAAGGTTTTCATAGGAGGGGGAAATGAAAAAAATAAATAAAAAAACAATAGTATTTTTTATGTTATTAGCATTAACAGTATCAAACATAAGTAGCACAACACGTACGGTATTTGCAGCAGATGGTAATGATGTGATTATTTATGCAGGCGATTATGGTGTTGATTCAACAGGGGAAAAGGATAATGCAAAGGCGTTAGTTAATGTATTTGAGGTAGTAAAAGAATTAGGTAAACAAGGAAAGAATGTTACTTTGAAATTTGATAATGGTATTTATCAGATTCATAAAGAGAATGCTCAAATTCGTGAAATTCATACTTCAAATACTGATAGTGTAAGATTTCCTAATAAATCAATAGGAATATTAATTGAAGGACAAAAAAACTTAACTATTGATGGGGGAGGAGCAAAGTTTATTATTAATGGTGATATGATGGCTCTTGCAGTTTTGCAGTCTGAAAATATAACGATTAAAAATCTAAGTATAGACTATCAGATACCTACAACATCAGAAATGACAGTACTTGATTATGATATGGACAACAAGACTGTTGACTACTTTATTCCAGAATATTTAAATTATGAAATTCAAGGTGCAAATATTTTGTGGAAATCAGAGCAAAAATCTGATGGTGAATATTACTGGCAAGAACGTAATGATCACAGAAATTATGGGATTTCAGTTAAATATCCTACAGAATTAATGGGACGTAGCTATTATTCACATCAGAATCCATTTACTAACGCTAAATCAATTGAAAAATTAGATAATTCAAGGGTACGAATTAAATATAATTCAAATCCAGCATTTGATTTAGTTAAGGGAATGAATTTTCAATTAGTATCTAATGCAGAGCGTCCTACAGCAGGTGCTTTTGTATGGGAGAGTAAGGATATAAATATTATTAATACAAAAATATCATATATGCATGGATTTGGATTTTTAGTACAGATGGCAGAAAACGTAACTTTTGATGGTGTCCGCATGGAGACGGATATAGAAACTGGACGTAATACATCAAGTTTTGCAGATGGAATACATGTTTCAGGTGCAAAAGGTAAGATTGAAATAAAAAATTCATTCTTTAATAACACACATGATGATCCAATAAATATTCATGGTACATTTACACGAGTAGAAGAGGTTATAGGTTCTCATAAGCTTAAACTTAAATATGTTCATGCTCAACAAGGTGGATTTAAACAGTATTATAAAGGTGACAAAGTTGTATTCTATACACGTGATACACTAGAGTCTCGTGATAATGAAAAAGAATATACAGTTAAAAGTGCTGAAGGACCAACAAGTGATAATTTAAAAGAGATGATTGTAGAATTTGAAGAAGAAGTACCATCATTCTTAACTGAGCGTATTGGAAATGAACCAAAATTTGTTGCTGAGAATGCCACATATACTCCTGAAATTTTAATTAAAAATAATGAATTCAAAAATGTATTTACTCGTATGATTCTTGCAACATCACGTAAAAAGGTTGTAATTGAAGATAACTATTTTGAGTCACCATCAATGCCAACAATGTTTTTCTCAAATGATTCAGATGAATGGTATGAATCTGGACCTATTCGTGATTTAGAAATTAGAAATAATACATTTAATATTAGAACACTAGGACGTACATGGTGGAAATATGCTCCTGGAATATATATACATCCAGTAACAAAAGGTGGAGGTCTGCCAGATGAATCAAATCCAATACACAAGAATATCTTAATTGAGGATAATACATTTTATTTAGAAAGTGACGGAGCTGTACGTGCTGAGAGTGTAGAAAATCTAACGTTTAGAAATAATAAAGTATTTAGATTAGATCCAGGTGTAGAGCTAAATATTGAAGGTAAGACAAAATTACAAGTTGGTAATCAAAGTAATTTAAAGCTAACTTATGATGGTAATGTAGTAGAAGGACCAAAGACATTACCAGGTGGACCAGAAGGAAATTCAGGAACTGTTGCAAATGTTTTAGAATTTAAAAATAGTAAGAATGTCATTTTAGAAAATAATTTTTATGATGATGGATTAAAACAAAATGTCTTATTAGAAGGAATGAGTAGTGATAATCTTAAAATGACAGATAACCTAAAGGTACTAACTCAACGTGAAAATACAAAACCTTCTGAGGTCGTGAGTGATGTTCAGTATGCATCTACAAATCCAGAGGTTGTAAGTGTTGATAAAAATGGAAAGATGACAGCTCATAAAGAAGGTAATGCTGAAGTATTTGCATATTATATATGGAACGATACAATTATCGAATCAAATAAACAAGAAATAAAAGTTTCAAAAGCATCAGATAAGCCAGTAGTAGATTTTGAATTTGAGTCAGATGTAATGAGTATAAATGATGAATCAGGTGTAGGCTTCAAAGTTAAAGGTGATATCAATGATGATGAAATTGAATATACAATTCATGATAAAGATATTATTCGATTTGATAATAATAAATTTTATGGTTTAAAATCAGGTTTAGCAAGAATTACAGCAAATTATAAAGGTGTAGAAAAGAACCTATTTATGGTTGTAAATAAAAATGATGATCAAAAAGTTTTAAATCCTATTATTAAAATTGAAGATAAAGATGCTAATAGTGTAATTAGTGAAGATAGTATTAAGATAACACGTCAAAGTGGAAATGATCTATGGGGAAATGATAATAGACTAAGTAATCTTGTAACTCTTAACTTAGATTCAGTTGATAAAAATAACTTCACAGGAATTGTAACAATTGATGGCCTACCAGAGCGATCTAGTTCAAATTGGGATTCAGCATATTTATTAATTATGAAGGAAAAAGCTGATGGTACAGTTGATCGTGATAATTATCTATCAATAGGAAAACGAGCTCATGCAGATGGAATTGGGACAGTTCATGAAGTAAATGCTAGGGGAACTGAATATTCAACTAATAATACAAGTGAAAATAGTGTTCGCAAAGCAACATTTGCAATAGAAAAACAAGGAACTTTAGTAAATTTATATTCCATAATAGATGGAGTTAAAAATAAAGTTCAAACAGTTGATATTAAAAGCTTTGGAGATAATTTAAAACTTGCTATTGCAGGATGGGGTAATGCTCAAGCAAATAAAGATTTAAAGATTACAGATATAAAAATAGGTAGTGGTACAGTTGATGAAGTCATGGGAACTAAAGCTTTGCCAGTTATGACATTAGATAAATCAGAATTTATAATTTCAAACTTAAACCATGAAGTTATTAATCATGAAGCTATAAATATGACATTTGATTCAAATTATGAAGGTAAGAATTTTGTGATTATAAATGGGAATGGTAACACACAACTTGTAGAAGGAACTAAGGTTATGTTATCACAAGATGGTGATTATAAGATATATGTTGTTTCACAATTACCAAGTGGTAAATTTTCAAATATACTTGATACAACAATTTCTCATAAAGCACAAGAACTTGAAGGGGTTTATGTGAATGGTAAGAAAGTTGTTGATGGAGATACAATTACTATTCCAGCAATGATTACAAAGCTTCATGTTATGGATTATGATAATAAAACTGAAGAAGTTGTTGATATTAAAGATAAAGACGTATTAAATGGAAGGTTTGGTAGTGTAAAACTTAATAAAATTAAATCAAATGCTACTGGCATTAAATCTATTAATGCAAAAGGATTTGGTGAAATTAATCTTGATGATAAAAATTCATTTATTAATACAGATAAAAAAGATAGCACTATAACATTTGATGTTGAATTAACTGAAGGAACAGATAAGCTTATTGTAAAAAATCATGATCATGGAATTGAGTATGAAGTAAACCAAGTAGGAAATAAAGCAACAGTTACTGCTCCAGTATATAATGGGGTAAATAGTATTGCTTTTGAAGCTATTGCTCATGATAGTATTACAAAGACAAAGCATACTGTACATGTAATGAGATATGCACCAATCGAAAAAGGTATTAAAGAAATAGTTTTAAATAATAATAGTGTAGACCTTGAATCAGATAAAATTGATTTAGAAAATAAGACAAATAAAGTTGTAATTGATGCTAAAGCTAATGATAAGAATGCAAATGTATCAGTTATGAAACGAAGTGGAGTTAAAGTAGAGGAGTTAAAAGGAACAAGTACAGTTGAAGTTGAAAATGGTGATGAGATTGTTATAAGAATTATCCATGAAAATGGCCGCTCACTTGAATTTAAAACATTTACAGTTGGAAATGCAAAAGAGCAAATAGATATCAGAGATTTAATTACATTAATTGAAAAGGCTGAAAATATAAATTTAGAAAACATTACAGACGAGACAAAAGAAATATTTATGTCAGTCCTTAAAGAGGTCAAAGAAGGCGTAGAAAATGGTATTGATTCAGAAGAAGAACGTGATGCAATGATTAAAAAACTTCAAGAAGCAATTAATCAACTTAAAGAAAAGCCAACAAATCCTAATGATCCAGATGAAGAGAAACCAACAGATCCAGAGAATCCAGATGGGGATAAGCCAACAGATCCAGAGAATCCAGATGGAGATAAGCCAACGGATCCAGAGAATCCAGATGAGGAGAAACCAGTAGATCCAGATAAGCCAGATGAGGATAAGCCAGATGAGGATAAGCCAGTAGATCCAGATAAGCCAGATGGAGATAAGCCAACAGATTCAGATAAATCAGATGAGGAGAAGCCTCAAAATCCAAGTAATAGTAATAAGCCTAATGAGAATAAAGATGATTTACCTAAAACAGGTATGAGTGATACGTTAGTACAGATAGGTGCTTTGATTACTTTGATTGGATTAATTTTTTTACATCGTAAGAAAGACAAGCTTAATAAAAAGTAAATAGCTTTTAAGATATTAAAAAAAGTAGAAATACATGAAAGGTATTTCTACTTTTTTATTAATAAAACTTTAAAGTATATACTTGTCTATTCCCACAGCTATACCATCATTATGCACTGTATCAGTTATCTCTTTAGCATAAATCTTTACATCATCATTAGCATTTCCCATAGCTATTCCACAACCAACAGTAGACAACATTTCAATATCATTCATGCCATCACCAAAGGCATAACTATTTTCTACTGGAATATCTAAATATTCTAATGCTTTTAAGATTCCAGTTGCCTTAGTATTATGCTTTGAATATAGCTCAAAAGTTCTTAAATTTACATCGTATGTATTAGTATAATCTTTATTGTTATTTACTATAGATAAGCAGTAATCCATAGCTCTATCATCTGGACATAACATTTCTATCTTATAAACATCTATATCATTAATATTATAATTTCTAGTTAGATATTTTTCAGCTATATCTATACTAGTATATAATGAATAAAATTCTTTAAATTCCTTCTTTATATATGAGTAAGTCTCACCTTGAAGAATATATTGAATGTGAAGTTCATCAAAGTTCTCAGTTAATTCCTTTACAAAACCCTTGTCCAATGGTTCTTTATAAATCATTTTATTATTAACAATTACTTGAGCACCATTTGTAAGAACAAATCCATCAAATCCAAAATTTAATAAGGACTCACTAAGAAATGCATATGGTCTACCAGTTGCTATAAATACATAATTTCCATCAGATTGTAATTTTCTAATTGCTTTCTTTACCTTAGGAGTGATATCAGTTAACCCATTTATACAATCTATTAGTGTTCCATCGATATCAAAAAATATTGCTTTTTTCATAATCCCAACCCCTTTGTTATTAATAATAAATAAAATGTTATATTTGTTATCGTTTATTACTATTTATTATCATTTTAAAGTAAATAATTATAAAAGTCAATTGAATTTATATTGTGGTTATATTATTATTAGTATAATGAGAATGAATAGGAATAGGTGGAGAATATTATGTTTATTGAAGAAAGACATAAATATATATTGGAAATGCTTGACCGTGACGGAAAAGTATTTGTTAAAGATTTAAGTAGAAAATTTGATGTAAGTGAAAGTATGATAAGAAAGGATCTTCAGGTATTAGAGAAGGAAAACCTTCTTAAACGTACTTATGGAGGTGCTATTAAGAGAGAACGTATTATAGTAAATGGTGAGAGCTTCTTAAAAAGAGTAGGAAAAGATACTGAGCTTAAAGAGATTATAGCAAGAAAAGCATCTGAAGAGATTGAAGATAAAGATACAATATTTTTAGATGCATCAAGTATTTCATATATTCTTGCAAAGATACTTATAAAGAGTGATAGAGAGATAACTTTAATTACTAATATGTTTGAGATATCATCTATAATTCCATTAAATTCAAAGATACATTTTATATTTATTGGAGGAGATTATAATGCACTTGTAGGTGGAAGTGTGGGCTCTTATGCTATTGATCAAATTAAACTTTATAGATGCAATAAAGCATTTATAGGATGTAGTGGCATAGATCTTAAGGATGGAAGTGTTAGTGTATCTGAATCAGAGGATGCTAGTACTAAAAAGGCAGTTATAATCATATCAAGGAATAGATATTTAATAGCACCAAATGAAAGATTTAATATGGATGGAGCATTTAACTTTTCTAATCTGAAAGATATTGATTGTATTATTACGGAGGAATTGCCAAATGAAAATGTTGTTGAGGGACTTAAAGAGTATGATGTAAAGCTACTTTAAAAATTTTCTATTTAAAGTATATTACAAATAACCCAATATGCAATAATATGTTAAAATATGGTAGTATGTATATGGAAGAAATGTAATGTGATCTAATTATTTTATAATTCACATTTATAAATTTAAATATAGGGAGCTGAATTAATGAAAGTATTCAGTATATATTTAAACTTGGTTTCTTTGATATAAATGATAAATAGAATATTTATGGGGGTTATGGGAGGTATATGGGGAAAAGTTTTTTTAGAATAAGTAAAAAGAAGGTATTTTATATAGTTAGTATTATAATAATTCTTATTGGATTATGTGTATTTAAATATAAAATGCCAGAGAATATAATAAAAAAATCCTTTGATTATATTAATAATAAAAATTTGGAAAAATTATTAGATTGCTATACAGATAGAAATAAGGATTCAGATTTCAGATTATATAATATAAAAAAGGTTTCTTTAAAGAAAGTAGAATTAATTAAAGATGAAGAAATGTATAATCAATATTTTTCAAGTGGCTTGGGAAGCATAAATAATATAAGTAGGAATAATATAAAGATTTTTAATGTGGATTATCATATAGAATATAATGATGAAAATATTGAGCCGCAAGATAGTGGTGATGATAGTAAATATTATAATTTAATAAAAGAAAATGGGAGCTGGAAGATAGATAGTATAGGAAATCAATAGTATATAGCAAATAAATATAAATATTAAGACAGTAAGAATACTGTCTTTTTTTTATTTTAAAAAGATGACTCATTTGTATTAGCTGAATATATATAAAATAAATTACAAAATAAAAAGTAAAAATATGGAAATAAATAAATTAAGGTGATATAATTATTTATAAGAATTAAGTTATTAAAATTTGATATTAGAATAATTCTAAATTTGATTATAGATATTAGTAATTTTAAGAATGAAATCGATTGTAATATTAGTAGGAGGCAGAGGGATGATTAATTATTTTATGGAAAATTGGAACAAATGTAAGTCAGATGATACAACGTATAAAATAGATGAATTAAAAAAAATATTAGAGGATGAGGAATCAAAAAGAGTATTAGAAGCTCGTATTAAGGTATATGAAACAGGTGATATATCTTTATTAAAGGATATTTCAACATATAATGATCAATATTTTGATAAAGATATAATTAAGTTATCAAATAATGAATTCTTTATTGATTTAGGAGCTTATACAGGAGATACCATAGAGAAATTTATTGAGGAAGTTAATGGAAGATATAAAAAGATTATTGCTTTTGAACCTGACCATGAAAATATGCTTTCTCTAAACAGTTATATATTAGAAAATGATATAAACAATGTAGTAACTTATAAATTAGCAAGTTGGAACAAAAAAGAGACTCTTAGATTTTATGAAGATGGATCTTTTATATCTCAAATTTATAGTAAAGGTAATTCAACAACTAATGCTAATAGTTTAGACAATGTATTATTTGATATTGCACCTGTAACATTTATTAAAATGGATGTGGAAGGGGCAGAGTGTCAAACTATTGAAGGGGCAGAAAAAATAATAAAAAAGTACAAGCCTAAATTAGCTATTTGCGTTTATCATAGAGCAAGAGATATATATGAAATTCCACTTCTTATAAAGAAGCTAGTACCTGAATATAAATTATATTTAAGACATTATTCTGAATCAATTTTAGATACTGTTTTATATGCAACATTGGAATAGAGTTTAATTAATAAAAGTATATTAATTAATTAATTAATACAGAAATTTTTAAGAGTGTATAGAATACTTTTTAAAATTTAGAACGTATCAGAGTATATCTAACTATAATAAAATTGTAAATCATTTCGTTTATAGATTATTTTATATGATTTATTAGCTAGTGCTGCAATTAAATATTAATTAGATATTTTTAAAAGGGAGGGTTAATATGAACTTCTTTATTATATTAAATCTAGTGGTAGGAGTTTTAGCTATATTTTTTGGATACAAAATAAAATTTAAGAAAAGGTCAAGCTTTATAAATGATTATAAAATCAAAAATATAATAGATGAGAAGTCTTATCTAAATTGGACTGGCTTAGTATTATTAGCTTTTGGGATTTTAATTAGTATAATAGCATTAGTTGCTTTTATTAGTAAATCGGTGTTAGTTGTAGCTATAATTAATCCTATATTAATAGTAGCTCTCATAATTCTATTGATATATGGTGATAAGAAATACAGCAAATAAAGACAGGGGAATAATTAAAATATTCACCTGTCTTTTATATTAAGTAAAAATGGTATTCAATGTATCTGTATAATTTAAATTAGTCAATGTAAGTACAAAATTAAAATTAATATTAAAAATATTATAAAAATTTACGTAAAAATATAAAATTTTATTTTAGTAAATTATAATTACTGCATATATAATAATTAGAAGCTTCAATCTAATTAGATTATAAAATATATGCCAAAAAAATTTTTGCTTTAAAGAGGACATAGGGTATTTTTATATTTAAAATACCTCTAGATAAGTGCGCCAAAAAGGAGACGATAAAAATTCCGATGGGGGGTCTGAATTTGACTACAGGAGGAGACGATCCAAAATCAGTACCAAAGAATACTAAAGATAAATACTAAAGAGAAATAAATAAAAAAATATATACAAAAAAGATTTGAGGAAAAAGTATTAGGATACAGAATGATAATGAGAAGTTTTCTATAAGATAAATAAACTATATCAATAAGGCATATCTAGTAATAGTATGGTATTAAAAGAATTTTTTTGGAGGTCAGAGATGCCACGAGATAATGGAAAAAGTATTATTGATGCTAAAGATGGAAATGTAACTGATAAATTTTCTTTAGATAAAGTAATACTTACAGGTATCAAGAAATTTAGCGATAGCGATTATATTGATGGGATAACTATAAATGTTAGTTTAAGAGGTAACGGAAATTCAATAATAAAAAACATTCCATATGCTGGATACAATTTAAGTCTATTTATTGGTGATTTCAATGGAGATGGCAAAGCAGAAGTTATGATAAGGGGTACTCTTGAGAAGGAAAAGGGATCATACTTATTTTCTGTATATACTTACAAAAATAATTCCTTAGAAGAGATTTACAATCATAATATGTTTAATGCAATGGCTAAATTTAATGCTAAATACTTAGATAATTATAGGGCGGAAATAACATCAGAAGATACAAAGGAAAAATATATTATTGATTTATCATTAAGACCTAAAGTGTACTTAAATCAGAGTTATGATGAGAGTGGAAAGGTTAAAGAAAATGCAAGTATAAGAGTAACAAATTTAAGAGATGTAGATCCAAAAGAATCTGACAATATAGAGGTATATAATTTGGTACTTGCTAAAGCTATACTTGGAGTAGATGATAAAGATTTACTTGGATTTATTGAAAGCAATGTTACATTAATAAATAATATTCCAAGAATTACAGAAACATGGATACTAATACCAGGATCAAAAGAAAGTATGATGCCAAGAGATGAAAAGGTGGATAAGGAAGAAATTCTTAATATACCACCTGATGCTATAAACATACCATTAAATGAAATTTCTAGTAGTAAAGTTATAAAGAGAGATTTTGATGGTGATGGAGAAGAAGAACTAGTAATTGCATATACTTTAAAGGGTAAGCCTTATGTTGGACTAAATAAAGAATATGATGATGGAATATATTTTATTGATGGATTTGAAGGAAAAGGATATAGCATTAAGGATTTAGATGTAGTTGAAGTTAATAGGGAAAATTATATATTAGTTGGCTGGAGAGATGGTAATACAGAAAGTAATATGGATATACTATCATTGAAAGGTGGAGAGATAAATAAAGCGTTTAGATATAATCTTCCACCTTATGAAAAGATGTTCTTAGAAGATATAAAAGGTGATGGCGGAAAAGAGTTAATCTTATGGACCAGAGATATTGATGAAGCTTATAATGTATCTATTTATGAGTTTTATAAAGATGGAATAAGGCAAACAAATAAATATGATGATATATACTTTGAAAAGGTAGCAGAATATTATGATGCTTTGCTAGATAAGGATGAAGATTCACCAATTTATTTATATCATTTAGCTATGGCACAGTATAGGACATATGATTATATTGGGGCAAATGATACAATAAGTAGAGCATCAAAATCAGAAACTAAATATCCATCAAGTAGTGAGTTTAATAAGCTAAAATCAAAGATAAAGAAGTCATTTAGAAAATAATTAGAAAATATTTAAAGCATTACTTAGATTAGTAGTGCTTTTTGTTTTAATTAGAGTATTAAGATTAGACTTAGATTTAAAGGACTATACCCTCAAGCTGAAGGTTGCTTAAATGAAATAGCAAAAGATATAAAAATGATTTAAATTTTGATGATAATTAGAAGTAAAAGAAATCTAGTATAGTAACCTACTAGATTTCTTTTTTCATTACAAAGTTATTTAATGCTTGTCCTAAGCGATAAACCTGCTGCTCTTCAATTACTTCATACCCAAACTTTTCAAAGAAAGGCTTTGCAGTAATTGATGCTTCTGTAGTTAAGGTTTTGATGTTCTTTGACCTTGCGTAATTTTCAATTTCTAAAGTAATCATTGTTGCAATTCCTTGTCCTTGAAAATCCTTATGAACATAAAGACGATCAAAATATCCAGTATCATCTAAGTCACCAAAACCAACTATTAGGTTATTAAATTCCGCTATTACAGTATAGTTTTTAGAAAGTGAAGAATTCCATTTATTAATATCAATGTCCATTGGAGCCCATGCATTAACTTGATCTTTAGTATAATCTTTAATATTAATTACATGGACTGTACTATAGAAGAGAGTAATAATCTCTTTTAAGTCATCTTCTTTGTACAATCTTAATTTTATATCTATTTTAATCAGTCCTTTTTCCTCAGTTAGTTTTAAATATTATAATTATTAATCAATAATGTTTAGGATTTTATCTAAGGATTTACGATTCTTTTTAGAGGGTTCTTTATTTGAACTATATCCAACACTTATAATTAATCTAATTCTTTTTGAAGGGCTTATGTTTAAAAGTTCTTTTATTTTATCTTCATTAAACCATCCAAGCATACAAGTAGACAATCCAAGTTCAGTAGCAGCAAGGCATACATGAGATGCGGCTATGCCTATATCAACTTGCGTATATTCTTGATTTTTAAGATTATTTACAATCTTAGTTTGAAGTTTAGGTTTCTCTTCTAAAATTACTATAAAGGCTGAAGCATTCTTGCTAGACGATTGAGTGAGCTTTACCAATTTTGATTTTATATCTGAATTAGTAACCAGATAAAATTGCCAAGGTTGACCATTACAAGCAGAAGGAGCTAAACGAGCAGCTTCAATACATTTTATAAGCTTCTCTTTTTCTATAGAGTCTCCTGTATAGTTTCTGCAACTTTCACGGGTTTCTATTAATTCAAAAAAATTATTCATAGCGCTACCTCCCTAAATACAATATGTATAATTATACCATGTAAATATTTTGCTTTAAATTAAAATTAGAAACAATAGTTGACAAATGAGTTCAATTTAATTATATTATTAGATATCTAACTAATAGATATCTAATAATTATATATCTATGTAAAGTGAGTACGAAAGAAGGTTATTTTATGGAAGAATCAAATTATTACTTAGAAAAAGCACCAATTGGAAAAGCTATAGCAAACTTATCTATTCCAATTATGGTTGGTATGTCTATAAGTGTTATCTACAATATTGTTGATGCATTTTTTATAGGTATGTTACATAATTCAAATATGCTTGCAGCTGTAAGTCTTTCTTTACCTATATTTGCAGTCTTTATGGCTATAGGGAATCTTTTTGGAATTGGATGTGGTACTTATATATCACGTTTATTAGGTGAAAAAAAATATGACAAGCTTAAAAATGCATCGTCATTTTCTTTTTATATTAGTATAGCTATTGGGGTTATCTGTATAATATGTTCTATACCATTTATAAATTTTATAGTTAGTGGATTAGGGGCTAATGCAGATATTTTCTCTTATACTAAAGAATACATTGTAGTTATGATTATAGGTGGTCCGTTTATTATTCTTAATTTTACATTAGAACAGATAGTTAGATCAGAAGGTGCAGCTAAAGTATCTATGATTGGTATAACTTTGAGTTGTGTTATAAATATGATATTAGATCCTATATTAATTATATTCTTTAAATTAGGTGTTACAGGGGCCGCTCTTGGGACTCTTATAGGAAATATTATTTCAGTATTATACTTTATGTTTTATATTACGAAGAAAAGCAGCGTATTAAGTGTAAGAATAAAAGATTTTAAAATAACTAAAGATATTTTAAGTAATACATTTAAAATTGGTATACCTGCATTTATATTAAGCTTCTTTTTAATTATCTCAAGTCTTTTATTAAATAATTTTTCAGCTCTTTATGGAGACAAGGCTTTAGCTGGATTTGCACTTCAATCTAGAATTACTCAATTACCTGAATTTATTGCAATGGGACTTGCAGAAGGTATAGTTCCACTTATAGCATTTAATTATGCTGCAAAAAATAATGAGAGATTAGTCAAGGCTATAAAACAAACTGTTTTTTATATTCTTGTAATAGTTGTTTGTATATCGGGGTTAATATATATATTCAGTAGTGATATAATTAGATTATTCTCACAAGATTACGAGGTTATTAATATTGGTACTTATATTTTAAGAGTAACATTAATATCAACGTTTTTCTCAGGGATAACAACTTTAATTGTAGGAATGTTCCAAGCTTTCGGGAAAGGAAAGCAAGCATTTGTAATGTCAATTACTCAAGGTACATTGTTTATTCCAATTTTAGTTGTTTGCAATTCATTATTTGCGTTCCATGGTTTAGTATGGTCTCTACCTTTAACAGAAATATGCACTTTCATAGTTGCAGTAGCATTATTAATACCTTTAAGAGGGGAGTTATCAGCAAATAAGAGTTGTGAATTGATTAAAGAAGGATAGGTGTTTTAATATATGAGAAAAAATAATACAGAAACATTTCAATATTTATTTAGAGCAATTTCACATCATCTTAAAAAGATTGGGGATGAGGGATCAGATTCATTTGGACTAACAGGTTACCAAGCTAGAATGGTAAGCTATATAGCTGAAAATGAGCATAAAGGATTATCTCAATCAGATCTTGAAAAAGCATTTGATAGAAAAGGGTCATCTATTACTAGTATGCTTAAGGTATTAGAAAAAAATGAATTTATATCAAGACGTATAGATCCAAAGGATGAAAGAAAAAAACAGATATATACATTAGATAAAGCTAAGGTTCTTATAGAAAATTTTGAAGATTTATTTAAAAATCTAGAAGAGAAAATTACAGAAGGAATGGAAGATACAGAAAAGAAGGAATTGTCTAGATTACTTAATATTGTATTAAGTAATCTAGAGAAATAAGCTTAATTATAGCTTTTAAATATGTAATTTAGATAAAAGAAGATAGAAATTATCTTCTTTTATCTATTATTTATAAAAATTTATACTTATTCAGAAATCTCTCTCATATAACTAATGCCAACGATAGTGCTAGATTTTAAATCAGGTACCTTGCCTTTTTCAGAATATCCTTCAAGATTTAATCCTACAACAAGATTATCAATGCTAGAAGAGTATACTGTATAATAAATATTTGTTTCAGCGAAATATTTAACTCTTTCTTCTTTTATATCGTCTGGAAGGACAGAATTAACTAGTTTCATTGCAGTATTATAATCTATATTAGTAGGGCAAACTTCAGCAGGATATGTGTATGACTCAAGAATACCACCATATTCTTTATCATCTATTCTAGGAACTTCAGATTCCATCGGTATACCATAAAACCCATCTTTAGCCTCATAGTAATAGCCCCATCTATTAGTAATAGCATAAGTTAAATCTTTTTTATCAACAGTTTTATATCTTTCGTCAATAATTTCTGGATCATTAGTTTCTATAAAAAGATTTTCTTCTATTTTAGTATTTTCAGTAGTATTAGTAGGCAGATTTTCAGCTGCGCATCCAGTAAGTGAAATTGACATTAAAATAATAATTGATATTAATTTAGTTTTTCTCATATTAAACCCCTTAAACCCCTTAAACCCATAAATTTGTAAAATAATTAATGTTATTTTATTATATAATTTTAATTGGTAAAAATATATATTATTAGGTAATATTTATGTCAAGAATGAATTGAAACAATTATGAAAAGCAAAGTGATATTTTATCAGGGGTTAAATTATTTATGAGGAAAAGTAGTAGAGAAGTTTAATATTAGAGGAATAAAATGGAGAAGGGAAGATTTCTTGTTGAAAATATGGGATTTCAATATCAAATATATGGTAAAATAAACTTAAAAATTAACAAATAATAGTAGCTTATTGTTTATAAAGTTAGTTTAAATTAGGTGGAGAGAAATATTATGAGAATAGAAACAAATCAGATAATAATTAGAGATTTTAAAAGGAAAGATGCAGAAAACCTTTATAGGATTGTTAGAGAGAAGGAGATTTTAAGGTTTATGCCTGATTGGGCAGAAGTCGGAGATTCACCACAAGCATATTTTGGATATATTGATTGGCATCAAGAACAAAAAAATTCAACTGATGTTTATGAAAACAAAAGATATGTAATTGCATTAACTAATACAGATGAAATGATTGGAATGGTTGGTATGGGGCTTGAAGATACCTTAAATGAAGTTGAAGTAGCTTATTTTATGTCAGAAAAATACCAAAAGAAAGGGTATACAAGAGAAGCAGTAAATGCATTAGTTGACTGGTGTTTTAATGTATCGGATATAAAGTATATTATTTTAACTATTGATTGTGCAAATATCCCTTCTTGTAATCTTGCAGAGAAGTGTGGTTTTGAATTATTTGAAAAAAGAATACCTATTGGACATAAACAACCGAACATGGAAAGTGATAGTTACTTCTACTATAGAAAATACAGAGATTTATAATAAACATAGTTAAATAAAAGTAGTACAAATAAAAGACTCAGCAATCTATTGCTGAGTCTTAATTAGTCTTATATTAAAGTTATTCTCTAATGTATATATACTGATTAATTTTTTTAGTTAATTCAAATATACCTCTGGATTTGATACTATATCTTGGATTTCATCATAGAATAATGAGCAATGATAGCCATCAGCAACTGAATGATGTACTTGAAGTGATACTGGCATAAATACTTTTTCATTTTCATTATAATATTTGCCCCAGGTAACCATTGGAAATAACATAGGTATATTAGTCTCATTATTAACGTTAAAGGATGAGTAATTAATCCAAGGAATACATGAAACTAAGTAAAAATTCTTTTGAAAGTCAGAAGAGTATTTCGTATCTTTTTTATACATTTCCATATCATATAGCATATTACTATAAAACTTTTTAAAATTACTACTATATAATGTAAATAATTCATCCATAATTTTTGTTTTATAATTAAGCACAGAATAACATGGACTAATTTCATCATAATATCCTAGATTACCGTCATCAGTAATTGCCATTTTAAATTCTTTATGATTATTTAAGCACTTTGTGGTAATCCAAGTGAATACAGGATATAACTTTAAATTATTATTTTTAATATATTTATACAAATTTGTTATTTCAACATTTACAGTTATACTATAAGTACACTTTGCATTATTAAAATAGTGCTCGAAACACTTTCTTCGTTCCCACTTCTCAATATCAATAATATTAAAATTCATTATTCTTTCCCCTTTAATTTTAATTAATAATATAACAATTGTTAATTACTTAGTATTGTAATATCATAAATTACAATACTAGTAGATTTGATTATCTTAATTTAAATCATTTTCACCTAATATATTCGCTATTTATGCCATTATGTAATAAATCAATAACAGCATTCTCACTGCCTAAATTGTCATAATCCTTATTCCAGCCATATAAAATACCATTATCTTGATTTCTAGTAACATATTCTGATAATTTCTCAACTCCCTCAGTTTTTGCCACTTTTACAAAAGTTTTATTTCTAATATCATGGTGTTCGTTAAACATATCTTTATCACATGGAGCATTTTTACACTCCCAACAACCATTTATCCCTTTTTCAACGCAACAGTTAAACTGAAAACATCCACTGTTACTTAAATGCCTTCCACAACAGTTATTTTCAGATTTACACCCTGAGCATTTATCTACTTCATGACATAATGAGCAAATAAGACCACAATATCCAATATTTTTAGTGATATCTGATATATCCAATTGCATCTCCCTTTCATATAAAAATAATTGTAGATTTGTTATTTAATATAACTATTTGTTAGGTTATATACTAATTATATAACACTTTAATGAAGTGAATAGATTATTTTAAAATATTAGTAAAAGTTGCAGCAGAAACTTGTGAATATCCTCAATATAGGGATTCTACAGAACATTTGCATATTGTAGTTGAAAAAGAAAGATAATTATAATAGCTATATTAACTGAAAAGTAATTTTATTATATGTAATATTTAAAGCAATAAATTCATATAATAAAGTGAAAACTATTTACTAGTAAAATTATTGAACAAACATAAAGAGCAGTTTTGGTTTTAATGTTATTAAGGCTAAGATTGCTTTTTATATTTAAATAAACATTTATACAATTTATTAAAAATATAGTAATATAGTATCTTTAAATTTATACACAAATTTATGATATACTTAGTTTTAATAATTATTATTTGGATATAATAGTGGATAAGTTTAAAAAAAGGAGATTTATATGAAGATAGGATTAGTGCTATCAGGGGGAGGAGGCAAAGGTGCCTACGAACTTGGTGTATGGAAAGCATTAAAAGAGTTGGGATTAGATAAATATATAGATGTTTTTGCAGGTGCTTCAATAGGTGCATTTAATGCAGTCTTATTTGCTCAAGATGATATAAGTGCAGCTGAAGCTCTATGGGATGAAGTTACTATGGATAAGCTTGTTCCTATAAGTAAATTTCAACTTCTAAAAAGAGGAATAGAACTTGCAATAGGATCACACCATTTAAATTTAGCCAAGAAATATATGGTTCAAAAGCTAGAAGAAGGTGGAGTTCCAAAAGACGGTGCAAGAGAAATAATAGAGGATTATTTGAATATAGGAAAAGTAAAAGAAAGAGGTAAGATATGCTACGCTGCATGTACGGAGTTACCTGATTTTACTGCAAAGTATTTTAGGATAAATGATTATGATGATATAACAGCTAAAGAGATGATCGTTGCATCTGCATCTCTTCCAATGATATATGATTGTACAGAAGTCTTAGGTGGAAAATATATTGATGGAGGTGTTGCGGATAATACTCCAATACAGCCTGTCTATGGAGAGAACTGTGATATTATTATAGTTGTACTTTTATCAAAGGAGGAAAGAGTTGATAAGACTCTTTATCCGAATACTAAGATATTAGAATTAATTCCTAGAAATTTAAATGAAAGTACTCTTAAAGGAACTTTAAATTTGGATATGGCAGCTAAGAGAATGAGAATAAAAGAAGGATATAATGATACTATAAACCTTTTAGAGCCAGTTATAATAATGGCGAAATTAATGCATGAGAGAGAAGAGTGGGAAAATCATCCAAAACTTTTTAAATTTTATAATTGGATAAAGGAAATTACTTAAAGAATAAATTAAAAGGATGTCCAAATGGACATCCTTTTTTTGTTAATTATACAAAGACTATTTTTAAACTATTCTTTATCTACATATTCTAAAATATCACCAGGCTGGCAATTTAATACTTTACATAATGATTCTAATGTATTAAATCTTACTGCTTTAGCTTTATTATTTTTAAGTATAGAAAGATTAGCCATAGTTATTCCAATTTTTTCTGAAAGTTCTGTAGAACTAATCTTTCTTTTAGCCATCATTACATCTAAATTAATTACTATTGGCATACTAATCTCTCCTTTTAAATTGTTTGATCATTTTCTTCTTTAATTTCCATAGCATTATGGAATAGCCCAGAGAATACTAAACATAGAAGTCCCACAGGTATACAAATTATTAAAGTAGGTATTAAAGGTATTCCCATTGGAAAACCCATAAAGAATTCAGTTGAACGCTTTAAATATAGGAAAGTAGAACCTACTAATAAAATTTCAACAAATGCACATATTGCTATAGTTTTTAAAGCAGTAACACTTTCTATTGAGAAAGGTCTATTTTTCACTACTAAACCACAAAGTTTTTTAATCTTGAATAGAGAAATTATATATGGTATTGAACATACATAAATACAAGCAGATATTTTAAAAACTAATGTTTGATTTAGTATTGAAAAAGCAGATTTTAAAAATGCTGTAGTTACAAGTGGTGTTCCAATTAGTGCTAAGAAAGTTAAAATAATTCCGAAAATTAATATCCAGTTTAATATTTTTGAACTTAAAGTATTATTCATTTTATTACCTCCGTAATTTAAATATAAATTATATCTTTCATAAAGTTATTATAAAACAAAATTTATTGTTTTTCAATAAAAATATATTTTAAAATAATAATAAAGTATTTTTAAATAATAAATTACAGTGGATATTTTATAAATAGGGAAGTATAGAAATGTATGATAATATTTAATTTAAAAAAAGAAGAAAATAAATTTATAAAGTAGTATAATACATAATAATTAAAATAATGAAATATATAATGGAGGATTTAATTATATGGCAGTATTTTTTTATGAAACAGATATAGGGACTATAGGAATTGAAGAAAAGAATGGGTTTATATCAAATGTTTATTTCGGAAAGGATAATATGCAAAATGATATAGAGATTAAAGAAACAAAGCTTTTAAAAGAGGCATCCATTCAGCTTAATAAATATATAAAAGGTGAGCTTAAAGAATTCAACCTACCATTATCACCAAAAGGTACAGAGTTTATGAATGAAGTTTGGGCTAGATTATGTGAGATTCCATATGGAGAGGTACTTACATATAAAGAAATGGGAGAGAAGGTAGGCAGACCAAAGGCTGCAAGGGCAGTAGGTCTTGCTTGTAATAGAAACCCAATACCAATATTTATACCTTGTCATAGAATAGTTGGGAGTAGTGGAAAACTTACTGGATATTTAGGTGGAATTGATATAAAAGAAAAATTACTTAATCTTGAAAAGAATAATAAATAGAGAAAAGGATTGCTTAATATTACCATTAAACAATCCTTTTTAGATATTAGGAAGAGTATTAACTATTTCTCGTCTAGCATTTACTCTAGAAAGATAAGCAATTAATGTTGGAATATAGCTCATTGCTATTCTTCTATAAGGGTCTTGGTGCTCAGGGTCTTGTTCAGATTTTTCTATATATCTTTTAAATGATGAGTAAGTAAATATAAATGTAACCATTAAACCAAGAGTCTCTCCAACATCTACATAAGGGGTTGCATCAAGTCCGGAGTCTATACCGTTAAGTGCACTAAGTACTATTTCTTTACCAACAAATGTGGCTTTAAGATAAAAAAGGGATGACATAAGAGATAAAGAAGTACCAAGCATTTCAAGATTAACTATCTCTAAATCTATCTCCAAGAAGTATCGTCTACGCTCTTCAGATTCAGGTTCTCCACTTTCATCACCAAGTCGTGCATTAAGTGCAAAGGCGTTAAAAAAATTAGATAAATTAATGCTACTAATATCCATCGAATACCTCGTAAAACATGATTTATATAAAAGCTCTATTATAATTATTTAAGTATAATTTATATAAAAGCTTCATCGTCAGTATTTCTTCTATCAATTTCAGATAGTGCAATAACTCTTTCTTTGTTTGCTATTACACTTAGAAAATATGCATTAGCTAATCTTTTATAAGGGTCAAGAGGTTCATCGGAACCTTCTAAAGCCTTTTCATCTATTCTTCTTATAGCAACTATCCAAAGAATAATAAGTCCTTCTAAAATTAATTCTTCACCTATAAGGAGTAAATGTGTAGGTCTGCCCCTACTGCCGGGTGCTATTGGGGTGTTTGGGTTAAGTATATTTTCTTTATCTTCATTAGCTGCAATTATAAAATAAGAATATCCTACAATTAAAAATATTGATCCTAGTATCTCTATATCTGCAAGCTCTAAACCAAGATTCTTAAGATATTCTTCCAGTTCAGGTGGGAGTCTTGTGCTTTCTTCCTCATTATTCATCAAAAAATCACCTCAAAATAGATAAGGCTTTAATTTAATATATGAAATTTAGATTTTATTGCTACTTATTATGGTATGAGCGGTCAGAAAAGGAGAATAGACGTAAAATAATTGGATAATATAGATATTTAGAATAAATAAAAAATTAATATAATAAAGTTATATAAATGTAGAATAATGAGAATTATTAAAAAACTTAATTATAACTTAATTCACCCTAACAAGAATTGAATGTTAAGACAGTATTGTTTAATATAGGTAATAGGTATGATAATAGAATATAGGAGTTTAAGATGAAAAAGATTGGATTATCAAATTTTATACCATTAATAATAGCATCACCAGCTGTTATTATTGGAGTTATAGCAATGAAAACAGCTGGAGTTTCAGCTATTACATTTGGACAAAACCTTGCATATTTAATTATAGGAGGATTAATTTCAGGATATATAGTATCTAGAGATACAAAGATAAAAAAGAATAGTAATAGCATATTAGTTATTTTAATTACAATAATACTTTTAGGATTAACTTTTATTGATAAAGGAATTTATGGCATTCATAGATGGGTAGCCATTGGACCTATTAAGTTTTACGTTACAAGTATAATATTACCTATTACAATTATAGAGTTATGGAATCTACTACAAAGAAAAAAGTGGATGAGCACAGTAGTTATTACACTACTTATATTAGTAATTCTTAGTATTCAACCAGATGCATCGCAATTAACTGCTTTTAGTATTACAATAATAATAATTTTCTGGAATAAACTTAATAGAAAAATAGTTAAGGTTATTGTTTCAGGAATACTATTAATACTAAATAGTCTTTCATGGATATACTTAGATGCACTTAATCCTGTACCTTATGTTGAGCAAATAGTTAGTTTGGTAGGTAATATGGGAAGCATATGGTTTGTTTTAGGAATAATATCTCTTATAATATTACCTTTACCGTTTATATTATTTCCGGCAAAGAGATATAAATTATTATCAAGAGGTATTGGTATTTACTTTATACTTATTTTAATATCAACAATTTTCGGGAATTTTCCAGTTCCACTAATGGGGTATGGAGTTTCTCCAATGATAGGATATTTTATAGCAATAACTTGGTTTGTTAAATCAAAGATTTATCCACAATATTAATATATCTAAGATAAAAAAGATGATGAACTAAATTCATCATCTTTTTTATTGCTTAAAATTTATTTGAAATAATATAATCGTATTTTAAATTAAGGTACCATATTTCCAGCAGCTTTATATATGCTATACCATTCTTCTCTAGTTAAAGGTATATCTGAGCCTTTACATGCATCAATTATACGACTTGGTTTAGTAGTACCTAAAATAACTTGAATATTAGCAGGATGACGTGTAATCCAAGCAGTAGCTATTGATGTACTTGTAACTCCATATTTTTCAGCAAGTTCATTAATAGTTTGATTAAGCTCTGGGAATTTCTCCATATCACCAAGGAATACTCCGTCAAAGAATCCATGTTGGAATGGTGACCAAGCTTGAATTGTTATATCATTTAGACGACAATATTCTAAAACACTACCATCACGGTCAAAGGATTGATTAATATCCATATTTACTGCAATACCTGAATCAACAATGTTAGTATGTGCTGCTCCAAATTGTAATTGATTTATTATAAGTTTTTCATCAGTATACTTTTGTAATAATTCAATTTGAGCTGGATTATGGTTTGATACACCAAAGTGTCTAACTTTTCCACTTTCTTTAAGTTTTGAAAATGCTTCTGCAACTTCTTCAGGTTCAACTAAAGTATCAGGACGATGAAGAAGTAGAATATCTAAATAATCAGTTTGAAGTCTATTTAATATACCATCAACTGAATTTAATATATAATCCTTTGAAAGATCATAATAATTTCCTTTTGTATTAATTCCACATTTACTTTGAATAATCATTTTTTCTCTAATATCTGAATTCATTTTAATTGCCTTAGAGAATAGTTCCTCACATTCTCCTCTGCCATATATATCTGCATGGTCAAAGAAGTTAATTCCTTCATCCATAGCAGTACGTATTAATTTTTCAGCTCCATCTAAAGATAGCTCATTAATACGCATATTACCCATAATTATATTTGATGATTTTAATTCTGTGTTTGAAATGTTTAAATATTTCATTTTAATACCCCTCCCATATTTTACATAGTCTAACTTAATAATAAACCTTAAAGTAAGCTTTAGGTCAAGTAAAAGTTTTCAAAATTATAAAAAAGTAATAAATTAACTTTTGAAAATATATTAATGAATAAAAAAGAAAGGTGATTCAAAATTATGAATCACCTTTTTTATATTTCTCTTAGAACAATTTGTTGAATTGCCATTAATGGAGGCCACACGTCATCGGGAGGCAGAGCATACTGAACATATCCTGGACTGAGGTTCTTAACCTTTAGCTCATAAGTTACTAAATTGATAAGTAATAATGGATTACCAAGATTATCTTTTCCAATAATGCTACATAATATTCCTTTATCCTTATAATACTTTACCACTGCATCTAATACATCGTTCATGTTATAATAAACGTCTGTAAATTCTAATACTACTTTTCTATTAAACATAGACAATACCCCCTTTTTCATTTTTCATAAATTTATATAATTATATCTCTAATATTTGGAATCCTAATAGATAAATTGTAAATATTAAGGGAGATAATAAAAATTAAGATATAATAATAGTTATCAAATAATAAAAATTTAAATTTATATATAATATTCTATCATATTTTTTCAATAAAAGTACTTGCTTGAAATAATTAACAGATAGATAATGTTTTTAATCATTATATGTTATCATTACAAATTTGATTAATAGTAATAGAGGGGATAAGAGGAACTTAAAATTATCTTCCATAGGCAGTATATCACCATTATAAAAAATATTTTCTATCATAAATAAAACCTTCCTTATTAAATAATAAGGAAGGTTTAAAATAATGGATATTGTAAGTTATCTATAATTAACGTAGTAAACTATAAATATTATTAGATTGCTATACTAGTTGTTATAAATTTCTTCATTTAATGAATAGCTGTTATAAACTTCTTCATCTAATGAATTCTCAGATTTTGCAACATATATAGCAGCAGCAGAGTCACCAACAACATTAAGTGATGTTACAAGCATTTCAACTGGTCTATTAATTGCAAGGATAAGAGAATATGCAAGAAGTGCAGCATCATTTTGATATCCCATTCCAGTTAAAACTGTAAATAATATTATTGCACCAGCACCAGGGGCAGCAGGTGTTCCAATAGATGATATTAATGCAAGTATAGCGATTATTGTTAAGCTAGTTGGAGTTACTTCATATCCAGCACTTGAAGCTATAAATGTTGCAGCAATTACTTGCATTATTGCAGTTCCATTCATGTTTATAGTCATTCCAAGAGGTAGAGTAAATGAAGCTATATCTTTATCTACACCAAGTTCTTCAACTGTAGTTTTAGTGTTTAGAGGAAGAGTTGAAGCTGATGATGAAGTTGAGAATCCAAATAAAGCAACCTTTGCAATCTTTCTTACGAATATAAATGGATTAAGTCTTGATGATAAGAATATAAATAATGCATATCCAAATACTAAGAAAATTAAAAGTGCAACAGTTGTTGTACCCACATAAGCAAGTGCAGGTCTTAAGTGATCAATACCGTATATTGCAAAAGTTCTTGTGATAAGTACAAATATTGCAACTGGACCAAACTTAGTTATTATAAATGTTAAAAACACTGTGATTATCTTATTTATTTCTTCCAATATCTTCTTTAAGATCTTAATTTCATCACCAAGTTTATTAATACAAAGTCCTGTAGATACTGCCAAGAATACAACAGCTAGTATCTTACCGTTTTCTGAGAATACTGATGTTATATTATTTGGTACAGCTTGTACTAAAACAAGTAACGGATTGTTACCAGTATTACCAGCTTGAGCTGAAACTCCATTTATGTTTACATTAAAGAATCCTAGATTATGAGCAGTAAGTGCAAAGACCCCTGCAAGAATTAAAGCAAATATGGAAGTTATTAAAAATGCCATTATAGTTTTGTATGATATACGTCCAAGCTTTTTAGTATCAGTTATATGACACAGTGCAAGGGCTATTGAAGTAAATACCATAGGTACTATAACAAGTTGAAGTGAATTTACGAATAATTGACCAATTATATAGAATATACCTAAAGAATTTTTACCTTCAGGTGTTGTTATATCTTGAAATAGAATTTGATTTATTTTAGTCCATAAATCAGCATTAGAATTGCTAATTAGATATTCTCTAAGAAGTATAAAGGCACCACCTAGTAGTAGACCTAAGATAAGTGCAATTCCCATTTGTATTGCAAGTTTGTTTTGATTGTTTTTTAGTGATTTAATTTTCATAATGTCCTCCTAAGTAATTAAATTTTATAGGACACCATAAAAAAACCTTAACACCAATTAAGATGCTAAGGTAAAATACTATAGTATAATGACTATTATATATATGCCTTATTAGCCTCTCTGGACTATCTTAAAGGTATCCCACGGTTATAAATATAATAACAATGAGAAGCTATGTCAATACAAAATATCAAAAAATCAACATTAAATTATATGATTGTTAAAAATAACTAATTATAATTTAAAAGTTATAATTATATTAAAAACAAAGGGGACTTATGCTACTAATTACAGCCTGAGGACATATCTCTTTAAACTTATCAAATAATTCTAATGAAGGGTCTATAACTTCTATTTCTTCATTATCATATTTAAAAGAGATATAATTACAATCAAAATCAAATCTGATATCTCCAGGAGATTCATTCATTGAATCATATGTATAATCTTTCATAAAATCTATAATTAATTGTCTATTTTTATTTAACTTACAAAGTTCAAGAATATATTTTTCATCAATTATAAATTTATTTTCCACCTCAGCAACAAAATCGCTTAGTCTTTCTAGTGGACGTATTATTGTATTACCATTTTCATCAGCCACTTCGTATCCATCAAGGGTATCTTTTGCAAAGAAGTTTTCAGTTCTACTCATAAGAACAGCTTCATGCTTACTATCAGTGTATTCAGTATATTCAATCTTAATTTTTGAGGATTTCCAATTAAATAACTCTTCCACGCTTTTTTCTTTATCGTAGATAAGTTTATCTAATTTTTTTTCTTCAAAATAAGGAACCCCTTCTTCAATGGCCAATTTATACTCAGTCAATTCTTTAATAAGTTCATTAATTTTCTTAATCTTAAGTTCTTTATTCAAAGTATATCCCTCCCCATCTTACTTAACCATATTATAGCATTAATTTTGGAAAAATTCTCTGTGGTATATATTTACAAATAAGAAGATATAATATATACTATCATTAAACGATATATCATTTAATGATATAAGGAGGGAATATGGCTAGAAAGAAAGCATTAGAAGAAGATATACTAACAGATTCAACTTACTATATTTTATTAACTCTAGTAAGACCAATGCATGGATATGGAATAATGCAAGAGATTAAGGAATTATCAAATGACAAGATAGATATAGGACCTGCAAGTCTATATACTATTTTAAAGAAACTTCAAGATAGTGAATTAATAAAATTACTAGATGATAATGAAGATAGAAGAAAAACTTATGTACTAACAGATAAGGGAAAAGAATTAATTAAAAAGGATATTGAAAGAAGAAAGCTTATGGTCTCCTATGGAGAAAAAGCTTTAAAAATTTTAGAAGGGTGAGTTTAATTATGAGAGGAAATAAAAAGTATAAATATTTAATTAATGGTGGATATGCCTTTGATGAAGAAAAAATAACTAAAAAACTTAGTAATTTATCAAAGGAAGGGTGGATACTTGAAAGTGTAGGTCCACTTAGATATAAGTTAGTTAAAGGAGAGTGCAATGACTATATTTATTCAATGGACTATAATGAAAGCAAAGAAGATTTAGATGAGTATTTTGATATATTTAAAAGTGGTGGATGGGAACATGTAGATTCTGTTGAAGGATTCCATTTCTTTAGAGCGAATAGTGGGACTACACCAATATATACTGATAAAGAAAGTAATAAAAATAAGTATAATGTAATTAGCTCTAGCTGCAAGAAGACTGGGATCATAAGTGGAGTAATAATGATATTTATAGTTTTACTTGGATTATCATTCAAAGAAATTTTAAATAATAATGATTTATTGCTTATATTATATCTAATCTTGATAGCAATTCTTGTAGGGGTTATGGTACCATCCGTAATGGTAGGCTTTGCATATTACTTTAGAAAAAGAAAAATACAAAATGAAAACTAAGTTTTATATGAAGTTAAATTTGTATAAAGTATAATTTATAAAAATGTATATAAGATATCTTATATACATTTTTTTATAGTATAATAATGTAAAATAATTAAGGTTACTTAGGTGATAAAATGATAAATTTTGAGATGAAAAGTTATAATTTAGTTCTTAGAATTATAGTAATATTAGGTGTTATAGGTATTACTATAAATGATAGTGGAGATGGATTTCTTCTATCTTTATATGTTGTTGGATTTCTTATACTATCTTTTATGCAAGGATTAATTAGAAAAAAGTATAAATATATATTTTTTATATCATTAATTATATGGAACTTGATTTTTTATTATCTAGGTATGGAGATAACAAGTGCTTTAATAACTTTACTGTTAATTGAAATTTGTGCTTCAAAGCTTGAGTTATTAGTTCCTCTTATTATAATTTCTACAATGTTTGTTGCATTATTTTACAAGGAAAATTTTATACCATTTTATATTTATACAACAATACTAGGGGTTTTCTTTATAAGAATATTTAGTATGTATGATAGAAAAGTTATAAAATTAGAAGATGATATGGATAAGAAAATAAAAGAAAGTCATTCATTAAAACAAAAAATTAAAAATGAGAGTGACTTCTATAAACAAAGTATTTATTCAGTAAAATTAGAAGAGAGAAATGATGTATCAAGAAGAATGCATGATAATGTTGGACATGTAATTGCAGCATCTCTTATGAGACTTGAAGCAGCTCAGATAATATTAGATACAGATATAGATAAAGGGCGAGATATGATAAAAGAAACTACAGAAAACCTAAGAAAAGGAATGGATGATATAAGAAAGACAATTCATGAAATAACTCCAAGAAGTGAAGAGGTTGGAGTTAATAAGATAAAACTTTTATTAGAAGAAAAGCTTAAAGGTTCTAAGATTAAATATTCAGTAATGCATAGTGGTAATATAGATAAAGTTACTATAGTAGAGTGGGCTGTTATATATGAAGGTATAAAGGAGCTATCAACTAATAGCATTAAGTATAGCAATTGCGATAAGATAACAGTAAATATAGAAATACTAGATAAATTACTTAAAGTAACCTTTAAAGATAATGGATCTGGAAAAGAAAAAATAATAAAAGGGTATGGTTTAACAAAACTGGAAGAGGAAGTTTTAAAGCAAAGAGGGAATTTAATAATAGATGGAAGTGATGGATTCACAGCTATTATGATTTTTTATAAATAAAGGGGGAAAAAGATTTTGACTATAAGGTTAGTTATTGGAGAAGATGATGACTTAATAAGAGAAAGTTTAAAGATAATACTTGGGGCAAATTCTAATATAGAAGTTTTAGATGCTTTTCCAAATGGGCGTGAAGCTCTTGAATATGTAGTTAGAAATGATGTTGATATAGCGCTTTTAGATGTTAGGATGCCAATTATGAATGGAGTTTTAGCAACTAAAGAGATAAATGAAAAAAGTAATACTAAAGTCATTATACTAACTACTTTTGATGAAGATGATTATATAAAAAGTGCAATATCCTATGGTGCAAAGGGATACTTACTTAAAAATACACCACCAGATAAGATAATAAGTGCTATAGAGATGGTTTACGCTGGTAATTCAGTTATTCAAGAGGAAGTATTATCTAAACTATCATCTAATCTAGACTATAAAGAAAAAGAAGAATTTGATATGACACAGTTTACTGAAAGAGAAATTGAAATTATAAAAGAGATATCAAAGGGTGCTAGTAATAAAGAGATTAGTAGCAGTCTATTTATATCAGAAGGTACTGTTAAAAACTATATAACATCAATCCTTCAAAAGACAGGACTTTCCCATAGAACTCAAATCGCAATTAAATATTTAAAATCAATATGACAAAAGTCATATGAAAGATGTGACCTTCTCTAGATTCAAAGAGAGGGTTCTTTTTATATAATTAAACTATAGATATTTAAAGTATTATAAATAAAGAATTTAGTGGATATTTATATTAAATAGAGAGGAGCAATTTTAAATGTATGCTATAGAAATTAAGGATCTAGTAAAGAAGTATGGAGACTTTTTAGCAGTAGATAATATATCACTTAAGATCGAAAAGGGAAGGATATATGGATTACTTGGACCAAATGGTGCTGGAAAGAGTACAACCATAAATATTATATGTGGTCTTATAAGAGGAACATCAGGAAGCATTATTATGAATGGTGTTGATATTACAAAGAACATGAAGGGGCAGAACAAAAAGATTGGACTAGTTCCACAAGAAGTTGCACTATACTGGGACTTTACAGCAGAGGAGAATTTAAAATTCTTTGGAGAAATATATGGACTAAAAGGTTCAGTTCTTAAAGAAAGGGTAGAGGAAGCATTAGAATTTACAGGACTTATGGATGTAAGAAAGAAGCTTGCAAAAGAGTTCTCAGGGGGAATGCTTAGAAGACTTAATATAGCCTGTGCTCTTGTTCATAGACCAGAGATAATTATAATGGATGAGCCAACAGTTGGAATAGATCCACAATCAAGAAATCATATATTACAATCTGTAAAAAAGCTTAATGAAAAAGGTGTAACTATAATTTATACAACTCACTACATGGAAGAAGTTGAAACGCTATGCGAAGAGATAGCAATAATCGATCATGGAAAAGTTATTGTACAAGGTACAAAAGATGAACTTAAAAATATAGTAAGCGAGACAAGAAACTTACATCTATTAGTTGATAACGGAGCAATTATAGAAATAAATGAACTTAAAAAGGTTAAAGGAGTTCAAGAGGTATTAATAAACGAAAATGAAATAAAGATTGCTTCAAGTAAGGAAGTTAATAATTTAAGTAATATTATTGATAAAGTTAATGAGCTTGGAGCAAATATATTTGATATTGGATATAAAGAAATAACTCTAGAAACTGTATTCTTAACTCTTACAGGAAGAAGTCTAAGAGATTAGATAAAGAAATATTAGAGTAAATTAAGGAGGATTAATTTAATATGAAAGCATGTATTAAAAGTACAATACTTTTAGTTCTTAGAAGTCCAAAGTATTTTATATTTTCAATGCTTTTTCCAATATTTCTAACAGTTTTAATTGGAGGAGTTCTTGGAAAGTATTTCAACACCAGTAGTACTATGGTAGAAAAGAAAGTATATTATATAAATAATATTGGTGATACAGGAAAAGACATTATAGATAATCTAACTAAGGCTTCAGAGAATGGAGGTCCGAAGCTTACATTCGATACCATATCATCGGCAGATGAAGGTAAAGAGAAAGTACGTAAAGATGAAGATATTTTTATAGAATTAAATAAAGATAAGATTAATGTATTTATACAAAGTGGAAATGACTTTTATTATTCATATATAAACTCTTTGATTAGTGGAATAACTAGCAGAGGTGAAGCCATAAAGCTTATGTATAGTATAAATCCAATAGAGGCAGGTAATATACTTAAGGCGGATAATTCTAAAGCTTCAAGTATAGACTTGAAATTACTTGATAGCGAACAAGCACCTACTTCTTTTGATTATTATGCAATTGCAGAACTTACAATGATGTTACTTTATTTAATGTTATTCCCTATGAGTAGATATTTTGAAGATAAGAGGACTGGTATTAGAGAGAGGATGAAGATACTTGGAATATCAGACTTTAATTATTATTTTGGATCAACAATTGGATATTTTATAATTTCCTTTGGAACTACACTTCCAAGTTTCTTATTCTCAAGTCTAGTTTTAAAGACTAATTGGGGCAGTAATCCACTTCTTTGTTATGCGGGGATACAGGTATTTGCACTTGCAAGCATAAGCATTGGTACAGTGGTAGCTAGTTTCTTTAATGATGAAGAAAAGGTGGAGGGCGTATTACAAGGAGTAGTATTTCCAGTATTCTCATTCCTTGGTGGTGCATATTTAGCTCTTCCTGATAATGTAGGTGGAATATTCCAAATAATAACTAATATTTCTCCAATTAGATGGCTTAATAGAGGAATAATGCAAAGTATATTCAATAATAGCAATAAGCTTCTTATATCATCTTGTGCTGTTGCATTACTAGTTACAGCTGTAATGGCAGCTATTATGGTTGTAAGCGGAAGAAGGAAGGAGTGGAGAATATGAGAAATGTCTTAGTAATGCTAAAAAATAATTTAAGAATGATGATATTAAAAAAACCACTCTATTTTATAGCAAGTATAATAGCTCCAGTTGTAATAATTTTAATAGTAGGTTCTTTAATAACAAGTGGATCATCAAATATATCAATTGGTGTAGCTAATTTAGATAAGAGTAAGTCTTCAGAATTGATACTAAAAAATATAGAAGATCAAAGTAATTTTACTGCCTTATCTATGAGTAAAGAGGATATAGAAAATAAGATAAAAGATAAGAGTATAGAATGTGGAATAATAATTAAAAAAGGATTCCAAGAGAAAATAGTTAATGGAGACTCTAAAAATCAGATTGAGATTATAGGTAAAGATGGGGATTCAATATATAAATCTATAGAATCTATGATATCAATTAATTTTAAAAATTTAGAGGATTTAGGAAAGATAAGTAATGGAGATAGTAAGGTTTATAATAATCTTTTAAATGAGTATGAAAGTAGTAAAGTTACTATAGAGAGAGGCTCTTTAAGAAATAGTAGCAAAGACTATGAAACTAATACATCATTATTTGTAGGATTTTTAATAATGTTCATGTTCTTTAGGTCGGTACTCGGGGCAGGACGTATATTAGAAGATAAGAAAACTAAAGTATATACTAGAATATTTGCGGCTCCCATAAAGGTTTATCAGTATTACCTAGGCAATATTTTGGCCAGCATATTAGCTATAAATATACAAGCAATACTATCTTTAGTTGCAATAAGATATTTAATGGATATAAATATTGGTATGAGTTATATACAAATATTTTTTATACTTTTCCTAGTTAGTATATTTGCAGTAGCTGTAGGAACATTCTGTATAGCAATAACTAGAAATTCACAAGAGGCTAGTATAATTAGTAATATCTTAATTATGATACTTTTAATGCTTGGAGGTTGCTTTGTTCCAGTACAAGTATTCCCAAGTGCATTAGATAAGCTATCAAAATTACTTCCAACAAGATGGGCTATGGATATGGTATCATCTCTTCAAGATGGAATAGCTATGGGATCTTTATATAAAAATATTATAATAATTTTATTATACTCAGCAGTATTTTTCTTAGCAGCAGCTTATATAACTAAGCGTAAAGATAAGAAAGTAGATATAGCATAAAGTAAAAAAATGTATTATAAATTAGTGCTAAATTACAATTATTTGATATTGTGATGCTAAGATTATTTATTTTTGGGCGTGATTTATCTATATGATAACTCATAGAAAAGAAACAGTCTATATTTTTTTCGATTTATCCATATAATTATTATTGTTGCAACAAATAAATAATTGGATTGGAGAAAAAATATGATAAAGAAGAAAATAGCAAATATACCTTTTGGACCATTTATTACAGTTTTAGCAGGAGCGATGGTTAATGGAAAGCCAAACTATGCCACACTAGGTGCATATGGTGTTGTAAGTGAGAAGCCTGTATTGTATATTTCATTGAAGAATTCACACTATACAACTTCAGGCGTGGTGGAAAATGGATTCTTTAGTGTAAACATACCATCTTCTGAAAATATTGATAAGACTGATTTTTGTGGGTGTGTCTCTGGTAATAAAGAAGATAAATCGAATATTTTTGATTCCTTTTATGATGATGCAGGAAATGCGCCAATGATAAAAGAATGTGCTGTAAATTATCTTTGTAAGGTAATACAGACAATTCCTATATTTGATTTTACTATGTTTATTGGAGAAATTGTTGCAGTATATGCAAATGAAGACTGCTTGGAAAATGGAAAACCAAATGCTCTAAAAGTTAAACCCACAATAATGATGGGCTCAGGGTACTTTGATCTAAAGGATAGAGTTGGTTCAATATTTAATACCATAAGTAAAACTAATCCTAAATAATAAGTATTAATGTAAGGATGATACAGAATTTTATTATCTTACGTCCTAGCTTAAAATATAATACTAATAAAAATACCGTATTATTCAGAAATGAATCTTACGGTATTTTAATTTCGCATTATATAACAATTACTCATTAGTATATATATTCCATTATGCATAATTAATATATAAAACTATTAGTTTTTACAGTATCTTTTTCCATTTTGATTTTATAAAAAAATGTTTGTATAATAAGTAAAAATACACTTATAATTAATAGACATGATGATTGGACAGAGAGGAGCGATTTTTTATGGGTAAATTTATGAATAGGCATAGAATAGAAACTATACTCATAGGTGTTGGACTTATAGTATTGTCTTTATTTCTGCATTATTTACACTATTTAACTTTTAATGATTTACACCATACTTTAATATTTTTATTTGCAGATATTGCATTTATTCCAATGGATGTATTCTTTACAGCCTTTGTAATAGAAAAATTACTTGAAAAGCGTGAAAAGAATCATAAGAGAGAAAAATTAATTATGATTAAAGGAGTATTCTTCTCAGAGTTTGGAGCAGATCTTCTAGAAGAGTTTTCTAAAGGTGATAGAGATATTGAAAGTATAACTAAGGTAGCCATTGTAAATAAAGAGTGGGAAAAGAACGATTTTAAGGAGCTTGAAAATGTTATTGAAAATCATGAGTTTTCTGTTGATGCTAGCAAAATAGATTTAGATAGAGTCAAAGAGATTCTTAAAAGTAAGAAGGATATGATAATATCATTTATAAGTAATCCAACTTTAATGGAACATGAGGTATTTTCAGAGTTAATTATGTCATTATTCCATTTACTAGAGGAGTTTGATGATAGATATTATAACATGATATGTGGTTGTTGTGATGATAATCATATAGAAAAAGATATAACTATTTGCTACGAGCAATTAAGTGGAATTTGGGTTAAATATATGAGGCATTTAAAGGTGGAATATCCTCAATTATTTATAAAGGCAATGCTTCATAATCCATTTGATACAAGGACTCTTGATGAAAAACTTGAAACATGTGGATTAAAATGTAGTGGTAAAAATAATAAATGATAAATTTTTAACAAAGAAATATTTGATAGTTGTGTTATTTATTGTATAATCATTATATAATCTAATTAATTTTTTAGGATTATTTACTTAGTTAAACTAAGAATTAGTAATATAGAGATTATAGAAGAGGATTTATGAAAGAGATATTTAAATTAAGGACAACTAAATTAATAGGTTTTTGTTTAATACTTATATTAAATTCTATTCTTTTTGTAAAAATAAATTATTTAAGAAGAACAATTAATGATGCAATTGGAGATTACTATGAATTTAGAGATGTATTTAAGAATTATATAAGTCCTACTATAAGTCTTATTGAAATAATTTCAATAATTATTTTTGCTATAATTATTATACTGTATTTAAGATTTGTGCTTTATAGTAGTAAATTAAATAAATAAATATAAAAATAAGGGTGGATTATCCACCCTTTATTTTATACTAAAATTAATAATTCTTAGTCTTAGTATAATTGCTCTATTATATATCCTTGAGTTTTAAATAGGTCTTTAATACTTGCTATATGTTCATATCCGTTTGTTTCAACGGTGACTTCAAGTAATGTATTTCTTAGCTTATTAACTGCCTTAAATTGATTATGCTCAAGCTTAACAACGTTAGCGTTAGTTTCTCTAAGAAGGTCTGTAATTCTACTAAGTTCTCCTGGAACATTAGGAAGTTCTATTGTGAAGCAGAATAATCTTCCTCTAGAAACTAGGCCACTATTAATAAGAGACATTATAGTAAGCATATCTATATTTCCACCACTTATTATAGCAACAACATTTTTGCCTTCAAAATCTAACTTTGATAATGCAGCAAGGGATGCAGCGCCAGATGCTTCTGCAACAAGTTTTTGCTTTTCATTAAGAGCTAAGAAAGCATCAACTATTTCATTGTCACTAACTGTTACAATAGTATCAACATTCTTTTTAATTAGTGAAAAAGTAAGGTCACCAGGACATTTTACTGCAATTCCATCAGCGATTGTACTTACATAAGGAATGGGAGTTAACCTTTTTGCATGGAAGCTATCGTGCATAGCACTTGCACCTTCAGCTTGAACTCCTATAACTTTTATATCAGGATTAATTTCTTTAGCAGCTAAAGAAATACCACTAATTAATCCACCACCACCGATTGGGCACACTATTGCATCTACATCTTTAAGATCTTCAAATATTTCAAGTGCTATAGTTCCTTGACCATGAATTACATCGATATCATTAAATGGATGTAAGAATGTAGCTCCTTGTTCTTCTTCAATTTTCTTTGCGAAACTATAAGCATCATCATAGCATTTACCATGTAAAATTACATTTCCACCAAAATCTTTAGTAGATTGAACCTTTAAATATGGAGTAGTAGTTGGCATTACAATTGTTGCCTTAATACCCATTAAGCTAGCAGCATATGCAACACCTTGTGCATGATTACCAGCAGATGAGCATACAACACCTTTAGCTTTTTCTTCATCAGTTAAGCTCATCATTTTGTTAAGAGCACCTCTTATTTTGTATGCACCAGTTAATTGAAGGTTTTCACATTTCATAAACACATTGTTTTTACTTGAATCAGAAAAAAACTTACTGTGTAATAAAGGAGTTTTAACCACTACATCCTTAATGTTTTCCCTTGCAGCTTTAATACTATCTAAATGCATAAATAACACCTCTCTTTTGTATATTCTCACACTTATTATAACATTTACATTAAAAGATTATAGAGGTTAAATATAAATAATTAAAATAATTAGACTTTTTGCGAAATATTTAGACTTTTTCCGATTTTTTCTTTATAATAGAAGTGCAAAAGATAAAAGGAGGGAATTTTATGAATAAAACAATAATCAAAACAAATAATGCACCTGCTGCAATAGGACCATACTCACAAGGTGTTAGAGTCGGTAATATGATATATACATCAGGTCAAATTCCACTAAATCCAGAAACAAAGGAACTAGTAACAGAAATAAAGGCTGCTACAAGACAAAGTTTAACAAATGTTAAGGGAATTCTTGAAGAAGCTGGAACAAGCATGGAGAACGTTATAAAGACAACAGTTTTTGTTAAGGATTTAAACGATTTCGCTGCTGTTAACGAAGTTTATGCAACATTCTTCCAAGGAGAACCACCTGCAAGAAGTTGCGTGGAAGTTGCTAAATTACCACTAGATGCACCAGTTGAAATTGAAGTAATTGCTATAGTAGAATAGTAGTTAATTTTAAAGATAAAAAGGCTAAAAATCTTAGATATTATATCTAAGATTTTTAGCTTTTTTGTAGTTAGTATTAAATATTTATATTATTTTTTATAATAAATTTATGAAATAAAATAGAATGGTTATTAATTAAAATGCCCATTTCCATTGATGATTTAACTTATTTAATTGTAAGGGGTATAAAAATTTCATTAATTTAAGTAGAAATGTTATTAAATTTTGTAATAAGTATAAAGTTATTCATAAATAATATAATTAATGAATAAGTTGATTATTTTTTGTGAAATTATTATTATTGCAATTTATAATATTATAAATATATATTATTATAAATATATACAAATTACGGAATTAATGCAAAACCAATTAATGAGATGAAGGGAAGTTTAAACATGGATATTTTACTTATGAAAATAACAATAAGAAATTCTTGGGTAGGTTCCTTAAAAGAAAAAAGAATGATAGTTAGAAGTGTTACTCAAAGATTAAAAAATAAATTTAACATATCAGTTGGAGAAGTTGATAGGCAAGATGAGCATAAGTTCATGGTTATTGGTATATCAGCTGTATGTGGAAATGTAAAAATAGCACATTCTACAAAGGAGAAGATATTAGATTTCTTAGAAGAAACTATTGAAGGGGAAATTATAGATATTGAAGAAGAAACAGAAATATTTTAATTAGTATGGAGGATATAATGAAGTTTAGGGTAGCTAAGTATGGGGATTTAAATCAAATAGGACTAATGATAGATGAGGTCTTAGAAAGTGGTGCAGGGACAGGACTTAATTGGACAAAGGAATATCCAACTATTAAAGATTTTGAAAAGGATCTTAAAAACGGAGATTTATTTGTCATGGAATCTGAAGATACAGAATATAATATAGAAAATAATATTGTTGGAGCTGTAGTTTTAAATAGCTCTGAAGATATAAATTATAAAAAACTCAAATGGAGTAATTCACAAAAAGCTTTAGTTATACATAGATTAATGGTAAGTCCCAAGTTTTCAAGAAGTGGTAATGGGAAAAGACTTTTAAAGTTTATTGAAGAGGAATGCAGACGACGTAAATTATCACATATAAGACTAGATACAAATACTGAGAATATAAGAGCTAAGAGGCTATATATAGGAAGTGGATATGAAGAGGTTGGAGTGATAAATCTTCAAGGAAAAGACGGGGATTTTATCTGTCTAGAAAAAATATTATAAAAATATTGAGAAATTATTGAAAATTATTAAGAAATTATTCTTGACAAAGCTTTTTTAAAATATTATATTAATATACAAGAAGTTTGTAAAATTTTTTCAATTTAGAATATTAAAACTAAATATTAGGTTTCTTATCAAGAGTGGTGGAGGGACTGGCCCTATGAAACCCGGCAACCTACGGACAATACTAAATGTTCGGTTATAGATTCTTCAAGAGTGAGGAGTTTATTTGTTATGAATATTTATACTTTATTGTTACGTGTGGTGCTAAATCCTGCGGCAAGATAATTGCTGATAGATGAGAGAATAAGTTAATAGGGTGATTATATCATGCACTAGGGATTTATTCTCTAGTGCATTTTTTATTTTATTAAGTTTAAGATGCAAAGAGTAGAAGGAACCTATTCTTTAACCAAGAGTTAAAGAATCATAAAAGGTATTTCTTCTACTCTTATTTATTTTCATAAAAGGGGGCAAAATTTATGATAAAGATAGAGAGCATAAAAAAGAATTTTGGAAAATCAGAGGTTTTAAAAGATATATCATTAGAGATAAAGAAAGGAGGGATATATGGAATAATTGGACATAGTGGGGCTGGTAAATCAACATTACTAAGATGTTTAAATGGGCTTGAGAGTTATGATTCAGGTTCAATAAAAGTAATGGGAAAGGAGATTAAGACACTAAATAAGAAAGAAATAAGAGAACTTAGAAAAGACCTTGGAATGATTTTTCAAAGCTTTAACCTCTTAAGTCGTAAGAATGTTTATGAAAATATTGCATTACCTTTAGAGGTTTGGGGATTTAGCAAAGAAAAAATAAATAAGAGGGTATTAGAATTATTAAGATTGGTATCTCTAGAAGATAAAGCTAGTAGCAAGCCAGCTGAGCTTAGTGGGGGACAAAAGCAAAGAGTGGCAATTGCAAGAGCTTTAGCATTAGAACCAAAGATTTTATTATGTGATGAAGCAACATCAGCACTAGATCCAAAGACAACTAAAGATATACTATCACTATTATCAAGAATAAATAAAGAACTTGGAATAACCATAGTTATAGTAACTCATCAAATGGAAGTTGTTAAGGAGGTATGCGAAGATATAACACTTTTAGAAGAGGGCGTAGTTAAAGTACAAGGTAAGTCAGCAGATTTATTCTTAAAGCCAGGTCTTTCTCTTAAAAAATTCTTAGGAGAAGATGATATAGATATATTACCTGATAATGGAGTTAATATAAAAATATTCTTTCCTAAAGACTTTTCAGAAAATGCACTTATAACCAAGATGGCAAAGGATACAAATAAAGATTTTTCAATAGTTTGGGGCAAGCTTGAAAGATTTAGAGGGGATGTACTTGGGAGTTTAGTTATAAGTGTTAATAATGAAGATAAAGAGGAAATATTAGATTACTTAGAAAGTAAAAAAGTTCAGTGGGAGGTATTATAGATGTTTGAAGAAATATTAAAAGCTACAGGTGAAACAGCCTATATGGTAGTGTTATCTACACTTTGTGCATTAATAGTTGGAATTATATTAGCCATAGTCCTTACACTAACTGCACCAGATGGATTAAAACCAAATAAAAGTGTATATAGAGTATTAGATTTTATAGTAAATATTTTAAGAAGTTTTCCATTTGTAATACTTATGGTTGCATTATTCCCACTTAGCAAATTGATAGTTGGGACAACAGTTGGAAAGGAAGCTATGATAGTTCCACTTGCTATTGCAACAGCACCTTTTATTGCAAGAATAATAGAAACTGCATTAAGAGAAGTGGACAAAGGAGTTATTGAGGCTGCAAAATCCTTTGGAGCAACAGATGGGCAGATAATATTTAAGGTAATGTTTAAAGAAGCAGTGCCATCTATGGTATCAGGATTAACATTAACAATAATAAGCGTAATTGGATATTCAGCTATGGCAGGGGCAGTAGCTGGTGGAGGACTTGGAGATGTTGCTATAAGATATGGATATCATAGATATCAAACAGATTACATGATAGTAACAGTAGTACTTTTAATAATTATAGTTCAAGTATTACAAACTTTAGGAAATCATTTTTATAAAAAACTTTCAAAATAGAAATTAAATTTAGCAAAAAGCAATAAATAAATAGGGGGATTTTCAATATGAAAAAGAGCGTAATAATATCATCAGTTTTAGTAGGAGTTTTATCATTAGCGTTAGTAGGATGCGGGGGCAGTTCTAAAGACGATAAAACAATAACAATTGGAGTTACACCAGTTCCACATAAGGAGATTGTAGAACATATAAAACCTAAATTGGAAGAAAAGGGATATACAGTAAATATAAAAGAATTTACGGACTATGTTACACCTAATAAGGCATTATCAGAAGGAAGTTTAGATGCAAACTTCTTTCAACATATACCATACTTAAATAAACAAAATGAAGCTGAGAATTTGGGATTAACTTATACTGCAAAAGTTCATTTAGAACCATTAGGATTATATTCAAAGACTATAAAAGA
This sequence comes from Clostridium sardiniense, assembly GCF_050584765.1. Lineage (GTDB taxonomy): Bacteria > Bacillota > Clostridia > Clostridiales > Clostridiaceae > Clostridium > Clostridium sardiniense_A. Next base: position 350,524 of record NZ_JBNOOR010000001.1, read on the forward strand.
TATTAAGGACTTAAAAGATGGAGCAACTATAGCAATTCCAAATGATCCATCAAATGAAGCAAGAGCACTTAAACTTTTAGAATCTCATGGACTTATAAAGGTTAAAGAAGGAGAGCTTGTAACGCCAAAGGATATAACGGAAAATAAGAAAAATTTTGAATTTAAAGAATTAGAAGCAGCTGCAATTCCAAGAGCATTAGATGATGTTGATGCAGCCGTTATAAATGGAAACTATGCAATAGATGCTGGCTTCTCAGTTAAAAATGATGCGCTTATTGTAGAAGATAAAGATTCAAAGGCAGCAGAACAATATGCAAATATTATAGCTGTTAAAGAAGCTGATAAAGATAGTCAAAAGATTAAAGACTTAACAGAAGCTTTAACATCAGAGGATGTTAAAAACTTTATAAATGAGAAATATGATGGAGCAGTTATTCCAGTATTTTAAAAATTGGTTATGATTTAAATCATTGCTTATAAATAGTAGCAATTAAACGGACAAGTGTGAACTTGTCCGTTTTCTGTTAATTCGTATAATATTATGAGCCTAACAAATCTAATGCATTTATTTAAATATGTAGTAGATTTTTAAAAAGAAAGAGACATATACTTAATTTTATGGGGTGTAATCAATTCTAAGCACAGTTCTTTAACAGAGCCTTAAATTAAAAGGATATTAATACAACAATAATAATATATTAATAATCATTAAAGTTTTATTGATTTACGATAAATAATGTGCTAAAATAAAATAATAACAAATAAGAGAGGTACTCTTTATGAGACTTAAATCAACACTTTTTTTAAAAATAGCCCTTATACTTATTGGAATTCCCATTCTTGCCCTTGGTATATTTGGATTGTTTGATTTATACAAGTATCCATTAAATCTAAATAATCATGAGCTAATACTATGTCCTATTATAATAGGTATATATGTAACAGGTATACCCTTTTATTTTGCTTTATATCAAACTTTTAAATTATTATGCTACATTGATAAGAGTAATGCTTTCTCGGAACTATCTGTAAAAGCTTTAAAGAATATAAAATACTGTGCAATCTCAATAAGTATATTTTATACAACAATATTGCCAGTTTGTATGTCTTATAGCCAAAAACATGATTTCCCAGGACTCGTAATAATGGCGACGTTCTCAAGCTTCACTTCAGCGGTAATTGCAGTCTTTGCAGCCGTCCTGCAAAAGCTTTTAAGAGAAGCCATAGATATAAAGTCAGAAAATGATTTAACAGTATAGAGGTGAAGTATTTGGCAATTATAATTAATATTGATGTCATGTTAGCTAAAAGAAAAATGAGTGTAACAGAACTTACTGAAAAAGTTGGAATAACAATGGCTAACCTTTCTATATTGAAAAATGGAAAGGCAAAAGCTATAAGGTTTTCAACATTAGAAGCAATATGTAAATCACTGGATTGTCAGCCTGGCGATATCTTAGAATTCAGAAACGAAGAAGAAAGATAATAATATATTGAGCATTATAGGTGGACAATTCCACCTATAATTTTTTTGCTATATTTCAATACTATGTTAAACCATAGCTTCTTATAAAAATGATTATTTAAAAATATTATAGAAAATTATTACTTAGGTTATATATAATTTACATTCTAACTATAAAAGGGTAAAATTAAATAAATAATCGAATATTTGGGGGAGGATAAATTTTATGAATATATCAAAGGTATGCGTAAATCTTACGGGAAAAGATATTTTAAGTATTGTAAACGACTTTGTTCACGTAAAAGGCTTAATTTTAGATGAAGTAATTATAAATAATAATGTTTTAATTAAAGGTAGTTTTACTAAGGGATTAAAAATAAATTTTGAAGCAACTATAGATGAACTTGGAGTAGAAAATGGAAAAATAATTGGAAGATTTTCTAAGTTGAAAGTATACAAGCTTGGGATCTTTAAAATTTTTAGAAGTTTAGCACTAAAAGTTGGATTAAAGGCTGCAGGAGATATTGGAATAGATGCAACTAAAGATAGATTAACAGTTGATATAGATCAAATTTTAGAAAAAGTACCTTTTGTTAAAGTAAGTGTTGAAGAAGCATACATAAAAGGAAATGTTATTGTAACTAATGTTAATGATATAACCGTAAATATAGGCGAAATAATTAATAAATTCGAAAAAGATGAAGTTTCAGAAAAAGAAAAAGAAAAAGAGATAGAAAAGATAAATAGTAATGATATAGTATCCACAGAAGCCTTAGGATTAAAAGATAGTGTTACTAGATATAATAAAGAATATATAAATGAAGATATAGAAGAATTAATTGAAGAAAAAGAAATTCTAGAAATAAAAGAAGCGCTTCAAGATACTGATAAAAAAGATGATTACTATTCAATAGGAAGAAACGCTACTAAAGAAAAGGTGGAAAATAAATTACCTGATAACGCAAAACAGTATTCAGATTATTTATTCTTAATACCAGATTTAGCAGCATTAATATTTAGGCTATTAAAGGATAATAGAGTACCACTTAAAACAAAACTTGCAGTATCTGGATCTATAGCATATATAGTTTGTCCAACAGATATGATACCAAACAATATACCTTTTATAGGTAAGATAGACGATTTAGCTGTACTTTTCTTTGCATTAAATAGAATAGCTAATGATGTTCCTTTAAAGGTAATAGTTGAAAATTGGTCAGGTAAAAATGAATTAATATTAGTTTTAAAGAGTGGACTTGATTATGTGTCAGGATTCACAGGTGCAGGAAATGTGGAGAAGGTTTATAATGTTGTAGAACAATTAAGTGTATTGTAAATTAAAAAGGAGCAAAGTATGGCAAAATATTATTCAGTATTTAAAGGAAAATCAGGTGTACCTAAAATTTTTACAACTTGGGATGAATGTAAAGCCGAAGTTATAGGATGCAAAGGTGCTATATATAAAAGTTTTAAAACAATGGATGAAGCAAAGAAATTTATTCTTTTAAATATAGAAGGTGGAAGTAATAAAATTACAAAAAAAACAAAATCAAATAATATAAGTAAGTGTGATAATAAAAATGTTCCTTCTGAGAGCTTTGTAGCAGAAGATGGTTTAACTATTTATGTTGATGGAAGCTTTTCTGTACAAAAAGGAAACTTTTCATATGGTCTTTTAGCAATAAAAGATGGAGAAATTATTTATGAAGATAATGGTGTTGGCTTTGATGAGAAGGCAATTCCACTTAGAAATGTTTCAGGAGAGGTTCTTGGTGCTAAAAAGGCAGTTGAATATGCAATAGAAAATGGATATGAATCTGTATCTATAGTTTTTGATTACCAAGGAATAGAATCTTGGGCACTTGGAACATGGAAAAGAAATAATGAAATAACAGCAGAATATCATAAATTTATGCAAGAAAAAATGAATGAAATAAATATAAGATTTAAAAAAGTAAAAGGTCATTCAGGAGATAAATTTAATGATAAAGCAGATATTCTAGCCAAATCAGCATTAGGCATAATATAGTATACCTAGCCATAAATTTCTTAGTTTAAAAAACGATAAACTACATAATATAAAAATAGCATCAGAAACAAATAAAATTTTATTAAAGAGGTGTTATTTATGGGTAGATTAATTAGAGGAATGGCTGCAGGTGCTGTTATAGGTACAGCAGTAAGTATGATGATTATGCCACAAATTGACAGAAGAACTAGAAGAACAATGAGAAGAGCAGGTAGAAGAATGATGCATGCAGCTAGAGTAGACAATATGATGTCAATGATAAGATAGTCTAAAAAAACACTTACTATAATATAGTAAGTGTTTTTTTTATAAATGTATTACCTTAAATATGTCGAGTCTTTTGAGAAATATATGAGGAATTTAATTTTAATTAAACTTTAGTGTTAAAAAAATTAACAAACTTTAACAAGAATGTTGTATATATTCAAAGAAGCGTGTTATAATAGGGTTAAATTTATACAAAATGTAAATAAAATTAACAAACATTGAATAAAATACGAAATAGAAAAGGACGAAAGAGTATGGAAATTCTATCTTTAGGAGAAAAGATAAAGAGAAAAAGAAAAGAACTAAACATGACATTAAAAGACTTAGCTAAAGACAGAATAACTCCTGGTCAGATTAGTTTAGTTGAATCAGGAAGATCAAATCCATCAATGGATTTATTAGAGTATTTAGCAGCAAATTTACAAACAACAGTCGAGTATTTAATGGAATCAGAAGAAAGTCAAGCTGAAAAAGTATGCACTTATTATGAGCAAATAGCTGAGGCATATATATTAGATGAAGGATTTACAGCAGCTGAGAAATATATAGAGAATGCATTATATTATGCAGAACTTTATAATTTAGAGTATAAGAAAGCAAAGATACTTTATTTAAGAGCGAATATACATGTTGGAAAAGGTGAACTTACCGTAGCACAACAATATCTCTTATCAGCAAATGTTATTTTTATAAAAAATAATAGACATAAAGAAATAATTCAGACATTCTTAAATCTTGCAAAGATAACTTTAGAACTGAAAGCATATTATTCTGCAAATAGTTATTTAAAGCAAGCAGAAAAAGTATTTATGGATAATGAAGTTGGAGAAGATTATCTTTTAGGAGAAATCTATTTCTATTTAGCTAAAACTTATTTTGAAATGGACAATATAGGACGAGCTATAGATTATTCATTCTTAGCTAAAGAGAAGTTTGAAAAGATAAATAATAAAGAAAAATATGCAAAGACATTATTATTCTTATCAGAAGAATATAATAAAAATGGAGATTTAGAAAATGCTATAAAGTATTCAAAGAAAACTTTAAAGATTTATAGAGAATTAAATGACTTTTCAAATATATCAAATATAGAAAATGACCTAGGAAGACTTTTCTATAACTTTGAAAATATAGAGGAATCATTTAAGCATTATGAACTTGCAAGGGATATGAGAGTACAAAATAATGATAAAAAATTAATTGAAACTTTAATAAATATATGTAAGAACTATTTAAAGATAAAAGACTTAAATAAGTGTCAGGAGGTATTAGAGCAAATATCTGATAAACTTACTGATGAGGATTCAGAAGAAAAAATAGAATGTAATTTAATAAAATATAGAATGTGTATTATTGATGATAGAAAAATAGAGGCAGAAAATATTTTATTAGACAGCTATAGGTATGCAAAAAATAGAGAGCTGTTCCAAAAAGCAGGGGAACTTGCTATTATGCTTGGAAAATTCTATATTGATGAGAAAAATGATGAGAATGCAGCGAGATATTTAGATGAGGGAGTTAGTATATTTAGGGAAATTGGAATACTAAACAACTAGCTAAATGGGGGGTTAAAAATGGAGATACTTTCAACAGGAGAAAAAATAAAAAGAGCTAGGATATATAAAGGAATTACGCTAAAAGAGTTGTGTGGGAAAGAAATTTCTATATCCAAGATGAGTTGTATAGAGAATGGAAAAGTGAAGCCAGATGAAGAGATATTAAGATATATAGCAGATATTATACAGCTAGATTACAGTTATTTGGCAAAAGATATTTATGAGCAAATAATTGAGAATATGAAGAGATTTGATGAGGAAGCTAATACAGATGGTAATATAGAGAATGATATACAGTTAAATTTAGAATATGCTATTGATTATGAATACTATGAATTAGCATTTGATTTAATACATAGACTGTTTAATTACTATTTAAGAGAAAATAAGTTAGATGATATATTAGAACTTGTTCCAAAGTATTATGATTTATATAGAAGAAATAATACAGATGAGAATACTATAATATACTTTAAAGATATGGCAAACTATTTATATTCAAGTAAAGAATATAGTGAGGCTAGAAATTACTATAATAGAGTTCTAGAAATATTAATTGATAAAAATGATACAAAAAATGAATTATACCCTTACATGAGCTACAGAGAGGGAATGTGTCTTTTAAGATGTGAGGAATATGATGAAGCAGAAAAGTATTTAACTATAGCAAAAGAGAATTCAGATAATATAGAATCAGATGACCTTAAAGGCAAGATATACTATGCTGCTTCTCTTATAAGTATTCTTAATAATAGAGATGGGAAGTCTGATTATTTATCAAAATCCTATGAGTTTTTAAATAACAATAATATAAGAATTGCAGAATCAAAAATTGATTATGCTGAAGCTTATTTTAGGATTAATGAAGATGAAAAAGCTTTAAATGAGATAAATGAAGTTGTTGACTTATTGCCACAAGAACAACTTTATGATGTTGGAAGTCTCTATGTAAAAGGGGCAAGACTCCTTAAGAAAAATAATCAATTAGAGTTAGCAGATGAATTTGCAGATAAAGCTTTAAATATTGCAATAGAGACAAATCATATAGAGCTAATTGAAGAGGCTTATTACTTAAAAGGAATGCTTCTTCAAATGCAAGAGAGATATAGAGAAGCAGAGCTTTATATGAATCTATCATTAGATTCACTTGTAAAGTTTGGTACTAAAAAAGATTTATATAGTAGATATATAGATATGGCTAATATGTACCATAAAACTCAATCTGTTCAAGACTCAATAAAATATTTTACATTAGCAATGAACATAAAAAGAAAAATATAATATGAATTTTAAAGGTCAGTATTAAAATTTATTTTGATACTGACCCATAATAAAAGGAGGATTCGACTTTGAATCCTCCTTTTTGAGTATAATAGTATAATGAAATATTTTTCAAAAAATAGCTACCTATGTAACAAGTAGGTTTATTAATAAAGACAAATTTATACTAATAAAAACTATGTTTTATCAATTTTTTTTAGTTTTATTAAATGAATTTACAAATAAATATTGAAAACGTTTAAAAAATAATATAAAATGAAATTGAATTTTATATAATCAATATAAGGGGGAACATTATGAGAAAAGGATATCTATTAAAGCCATATTGGAGGGATTTATCTAAGTTATTAGTAGTTGTATTTATTATGAATTTAATTTTACCAATTAAATTTGTTAATGCAGACACAAATGATAACTTAATAAAAAACTATAAGTATTCTGATGACAATTTAGATAGTAAACCGGATTACTGGAGTTTTTATGCAAAGGGTAATAATTATGATTCCCATATTTCAGATAGTGAATATAAAAAAGATCCTAATTCACTAGTAATTGATGTTAAAGCAAAAGATAGCAATGCAATAATAGTTCATCAAACAGTTAATTTAACTAAAGAACAACTAAATAAAAAATATAAATTTACTCAATGGATAAAGACAGAAAATTTTGTTGGAGCAGGTGCTCATATTAGATTACAAATAGTAAATAAGAGTAATCAAAAACTTGATATATTTGAATTAACTCCTAAGGTTACAGGGAATAAAGATTGGACAGAGTTAAGTTACGAACTTGATATACCAGATTCAATGGGTGGCGTAGAAGTCGGCGGTTTAAAAATTGAAAACTACATTTCAAACAATAGTACAGGTAAAGTCTATTTCAATGAGCCAAAGCTTGTATGTATTGGAGATTCAGATAAAGAAGAAATACCAGACCCAGGTGTTCCTGAATACAAAGATAGCCTTGTATTAAATGGATACTTTGAAAAAGTTAAAACTGATGGAACAGCAGACAAATGGGGAAGATGGCAAAGCGGAAGTAATAAATTTAATACGGAAATTGATGATAAAGTATTTTTTGAAGGAAAGAACTCAATTAGATTAGAAAATGGAGAAGAAGATAAAACTGCAAGAGGTACATTAAATCAAACAATAAGAGATATACCAGAAGATGCACAAGGTAAATCACTTAAAGTAAGCCAATGGATTAAAACAGAGAACTTTAATGGAAAAGGTCTTATATTAAGACTTCAATATAAATCACCAGATGGTCAAAAAATTGAACCAATGGGAATGGTAGATTTAAATATTAAAGAAAATATGAATTGGACAAACTTTGAATTTAAATTAGATCTTCCAAAAGAAACTTTAGGAAGCATAGTGTTTGAATACTTATATGATGATGCTAAAGGTAAAGTTTGGATAGATAATGTAGAAGTAAATCCATATACAAAATTATCTAGTATAGAAGCTAAATCAAATGTAATTAAGTTAGAAAAGGGTAAAAGTGAAAAAATAGATTTAACTTTCACTCCAAATAATGCTACAAATAAAGATGTTACTTTTGAAAGTTCAGATGAAAAAGTAGCAACTGTTAATAATGAGGGGATAGTAACTGGAGTAAAGAGTGGAGCATGCAAGATCATTGTTAAAAATGAAGAAAGCAACATTAAGTTAGAGATACCAGTTATAGTTGGAGAGTCAGATCAAATAAATATAAAAGATATAGGAACAATAAAGGGCACGGAAAATTCAGTTATAAAAGGTAAAATAGAAGCTAAATCCCAAACCGGTTTACAATTGAATTATAGCTCTTTAACTGACCCAAGCAATGGAACTTTAAACTTAAAAGAAGATGGAAACTTTGAATATTATCCAAATAAAAATTATTATGGAGATGATACATTTACAGTAAAGGTTAGTGATACAAACAATAATTTTGCCGCTACTAATGTAAAAGTTCAAGTTGAAAAAAGTAATAAGGCTCCAATATTTGAAAACTTCAATATTACTTTAAATGAAAATGAATTAATAAAAGATAAAAAATTCAATGCAAAAGATCCAGAAGGCGAAGATTTAAAATTCCAAATTGTTGATAAAGCACAAAATGGTGAATTTACTATAAGTGATAATAAATATAATTATAAGCCGAGCAAAGACTTTAATGGATATGACTCTGTAAAAGTTAAAGTTACAGATACTTTTGGTAATGAGGTTATAGCAGAAGGTAACATATTTGTGGCACCTTCAATAGAAAATATAAATAATCTTGTAAAGAAAGAACACCCAAGACTTTTAGCATCAGAAGATGAGTTTGATTCATTAAGAAAATTAGTTAAGACTGATGAAAACGCTAAAATATGGTTCGAAAAATTAAAGGTTAAGATAGATAAAATATTAACATCACCAGTTGTAGAATATAATAAACCAGACGGATTAAGATTAGATACAACTGCATCAAAAAATATTGTTGATTTAGCATTTATGTATCAAATAACAGGTGAAAAGAAATATGCAGATAGAGCTTGGCTTGAACTTGAAAATGTTTCTGTTAAATATCCAGATTGGAGCCATCAGCACTATTTAGATGCTACAATGACATCTTTTGGAGTTGCAATAGGATTTGACTGGTTATACTCATATTTAAGTGTAGAACAAAGAGCTACAATAGAGAAAGCTTTAGTTAAGAATTCATTAAGTATAGGACTTGGATACTATAAAAATAATTCACACTTCTTTGTTGAAGATAAATATAATTGGAACTTTGTTTGTAATACAGGATTAACAGCAGGGGCACTAGCTATAATGGGAGAAAATAATGATGAAATGGCTGGTGAAATAATTCAAGAAGCATTTAAATCAATTCAGAATGGGTTAACTCAATATTATCCTGAAGGAGATTCAATAGAAGGAATATCATATTGGGATTATGGTACAAGATATTTAGTTTACTTCCTATCATCTGTAAGCTCCGCAATTAAAGGAGAAAATTTATTTGTTAATGCACCAGGAATTAAAGAAACTCCAGATTATCCAATGTTTATGACTGGAAAGGATGGAGCATATAATTATTCAGATAATGATAGAAATTTACCAGTTGGTTACTTAAATCTTTGGTTTGCAAATGAATTAAATAGACCGGATCTTACATGGTACCATAAGTATTATATGTCACAAGATGAAGCAGTAGTAAATGTATATGATTTATTATGGTATAAGCCAGAATTATATACTGGAGAAAGTCCAAAAGAATTAGATAGGGCTTACAAAGAAAGACAATCTGTAATAACTATGAGAAAAGATTGGGAAGACCCACTATCAAGTTTTGTAGGATTTAAGGGTGGATTAAATGGTGCACCACATGGAGATTTAGATATTGGTTCCTTTGTATTTGATGCATTAGGTGAAAGATGGGCATTAGACCTTGGAAAAGAAAATTATAACCTTCCAGGATATTGGGAAAAAGAAGAAGGCGGAAGAAGATGGAATTATTACAGAAAGAGAGCAGAAGGACATAATACTCTAATAATAAATCCAGGTTCAGGATATGACCAAGAAGTTAATGTATATTCACCTATAATAGATATGAAATTAAATCAGGGCAATAATGGTTATGGGATAATAGATATGACAAGTGCTTATGATAGAGAAGCTTTAAGTGTAAAGAGAGGAATTAAATTCATAAATAGAGAAGAAATTCTTGTAAGAGATGAATATATGTTAAAGAAATCAGGTGAAGTTGCATGGCAAATGCATACTGATAAAGAAGCAGAATTAACTGAAGATGGAAAAGCAGTTATTTTAAAAGATGGAGATAAAAGACTATATGTAAAACTTCTTAATGATGGAAATGAAAAGTTTGAAATAGTTGACGCTAAGCCATATGATGGATCACCAAATCCAGAAGGACAAAATCCTAATAAGGGAATAAAAAAATTAATAGTTAAATCTAAAGGAAGAGAAGGAACTATTAATGTATGGATGGCTCCATTTATGGAAGGAGACAACATTCCAAGTAAAGCGCCAGAAGTTACAAACTTAATGGCTTGGAAAAATGAATCAGATGACGATAGCGCATCAAGTCCAGAAGATAAACCAGAAAACAAACCAGAAGATAATACTAAACCTGAGAACAAACCAGAAAATAAACCAGAAAATAAGCCAGAGAGTAAACCTGAAAGTAAGCCAGAAAATAAACCAGGTAATAATCAAGGCGATAAACCAAGCTTAGATAAAAATGAGTCAGTTGAAAATAAAAACGATAAAGATATACCAAAAACAGGGAAAGAAGGCTTAGAAATGATATTCTTAGGACTAGTATCACTTGTTGTAGGGGCATTTATTATAAGAAAATAAAATTTTAAAAGAATAATAGATAAGGAGCTGTATCAAAATAAATTTTGATACTAACAGATAAGAAAAGGAGGATTCGAACTTGAATCCTCCTTTTTTTGCATAACAGTATAATGAAACAATTTTCAAGAATATTAAAAAGGGAGCCATCAACGTAAATGATTCAAAAATCATTTGCGAGATTTAAATAAAGTGAAAGTTGAAATGTATATTTAATTTTTCTATAGGAATAAACATATTAATAATAAGAATTATTAAATAGAGGTTAGATAATTATGAATAAGATTGTAATAGAAGCTGTAGAGAGTAGTATGAAATCTGATTTATATAAAAATAAATCTATTAGTAATACAAAAACACTTACAGTTGGAACTATTAAAAAGGGCTTTAGAATAGAGCATTGTAATACATCAATAAAATTTAATTTAGGTAATAAATTAAATAAATTTAGAAACATCAATAAAGCAATATTAAAACTATATATAAATAAAACCTATTATGAGAGAAGAAAATATGGAAACAACATTAATATCTATATAAATAATGATGAATTTATAGGGAATAATGAAAATGTTAAAGGGAAGAAAGTTTATAATAAACCAATTTCTAGTACTATAGTAACTAAAAATATGCAAGATAAGTATATTTACTTAGACTTAACTCAAGTAGTTAAAGATTTAAATAGGAAGAAGATAGAGAATAAGGATATAACCATAAGCACTTCTAAAACTGAACATAGTAGTTATATAGTTATAGATTCAGCTTTTGGTAAGTTTAAACCAAGTCTTGAGATTTATGGCTGTAATTATTGCAATGATATGAGATGTGATGATTTAAATTGTCCAAGAAATGTCTATGGAGTATTAGAATACTTACATATCGGTCATAATTATCCGTTGATGTTAAATAAAAATGAAAAATTAAAATTTAATAATAAGAGATTAAAGAATATTTTAGTAAATAATGAACAAAATAAATTGATAGTAGAGATGGAAGGCATGTATATTATCACATGGAAAATAAAAAAAAGGTCTATAAAAAATTCTGATTTAAACTCTTTAAACCTAGCTGTTTCAATAAATGACGCTGAAGAGATATGTGAGATTACAGAATTAGAATGTGATAATAATGAGATAATTACATCTTCTGATATAACATATCTTCAAAGAGGTGATGAACTATCGTTAACAAATATAGGTTTAGAGAAAATAACTTTAATAGATAATAATAGAAATTTAGAGAAAAATAGAGCTTTAGTAAGATTATCTTTAGTAAAAATATAAAAATGAATGAAAATCAAAGTATTTAATCAAAAAATAATCTTTGACTTTCTTTGACTAATATAATATTATGATGTTAAGAAATGAAAAGTAAGAGGTGAACTAAGAGATGGATGTAGAAAGAATGACTTTAAGAGTACAAAATGCTCTAAATGAAGCTAATTTAATAGCTGTTAAAAATAATAATCAACAAATGGATGTAATTCATCTTTTTTTAAGTTTAGTTGAGCAACAAGATGGATTAATACCAAATATATTTACTAAAATGGGAGTGCCAGTAAAAGCACTTGAAAATACAATAAATCAATCAATAGGTCTTTTACCTAAAGTAACTTCAACATCAGACGCAGAATCAAGCGTATATATAACTAAGAAGATACAACAAGTATTAATAAAGGCAGATGAAATTTCAAAGAAGTTTGAAGATTCATATATAAGCGTTGAACATTTAATGCTTGCAATAATGGAAGTGGACAAGGATGGAGCTGTAGGTAAAATCCTTAAAACATACGATATAACAGAAGATAGATTTATGGAAGTATTAAAAGAAGTTCGTGGAAGTCAAAGAGTTGATTCTCAAGATCCAGAAGGAACTTATGATGCATTAGCTAAGTACGGAACAAATTTAAATGATTTAGTTAAGAGCCATAAATTAGATCCTGTTATCGGAAGAGATGAAGAAATAAGAAGAACTGTTAGAATCCTTTCAAGAAGAACTAAAAATAACCCAGTTTTAATTGGTGAACCTGGTGTTGGTAAGACTGCAATAGTTGAAGGTCTTGCACAAAGAATAGTTAATGGGGATGTACCAGAAGGCTTAAAAGATAGAATAATTTTCTCATTAGATATGGGTTCATTAATAGCAGGTGCTAAGTACAGAGGTGAATTTGAAGAAAGATTAAAAGCTGTACTTAAAGAAGTTCAAAGTAGTGAAGGAAGAATAATCTTATTTATAGATGAAATTCATACAATAGTTGGTGCAGGTAAAACTGATGGTGCAATGGATGCAGGTAACTTAATTAAGCCATTACTTGCAAGAGGTGAATTACACTGTATTGGTGCTACAACTTTTGATGAATATAGACAATATATAGAAAAAGATAAGGCATTAGAAAGAAGATTCCAACCAGTAGTTGTAAATGAACCTTCAGTTGAAGATGCTATATCAATCTTAAGAGGATTAAAAGAAAGATTTGAAATTCACCATGGAGTAAGAATCCATGACTCAGCTATAGTTGCAGCAGCTAAGCTTTCAGATAGATATATACAAGATAGATATCTACCAGATAAAGCTATTGATTTAATTGATGAAGCTGGTGCTATGATAAGATCAGAAGTAGATTCACTTCCAACTGAACTTGATGCAGTTAGAAGAAAAGTATTCCAATTAGAAACTGAAAAGGAAGCTCTATCTAGAGAAAAAGATGAAAACTCTAAAAAGAGATTAGATATAATAGAAAAAGAACTTGCAGAACTTAGAGAACAAAATGATGAAATGACTGCTAAGTATGAAAAAGAAAAAGAACACATCGTAGAACTTAGAGAATTAAAAGAACAAATGGACGAAGCTAAGGGCGAACTTGAAAGATATGAAAGAAATTATGACTATAATAAAGTTGCAGAGATCAGATATAGCGTAATTCCAGCTTTAGAAGAAAAGATAAAAGCAAAAGAAGAAGATGTTAAAGAAAATTCTGAAGGTGCTTTATTAAAAGAAGAAGTAACAGAAGAAGAAGTTTCAGAAGTTCTTTCAAAATGGACTGGAATTCCAGTATCAAGATTATTAGAAGGAGAACGTGAAAAACTTCTAAGATTAGATGAAGAATTACAAACAAGAGTAATAGATCAAGATGAAGCAGTAGAATCAGTATCAAATGCTATTTTAAGAGCAAGAGCTGGACTTAAGGATGAAAATAAACCAATAGGATCATTTATATTCTTAGGACCAACTGGTGTTGGTAAGACAGAACTTGCAAAAACTTTAGCTAGAACATTATTTGATAGCGAAGATAGCATGATTAGAATTGATATGTCTGAATATATGGAAAAACAATCAGTATCTAGATTAGTTGGACCACCTCCAGGATATGTTGGATATGAAGAGGGAGGTCAATTAACAGAAGCTGTTAGAAGACACCCATATTCAGTAGTATTATTTGATGAAATTGAAAAAGCTCATCCAGATGTATTTAATGTATTCTTACAAATACTAGATGATGGTAGACTTACAGATAATAAAGGTAAGACAGTAGACTTTAAGAACACTATAATAATTATGACATCAAATATAGGATCTCATTTCTTATTAGAAGGATCAGTAAATGGTGAAATTTCAAATGAAGCTAGAGATCTTGTAATGGGAGAAATGAAATCAAGATTTAAACCAGAATTCTTAAACAGAGTTGATGATATCATAATGTTTAGACCATTATCAGAAAAAGGTATCAAGAAGATTATTGATATATTCTTAAAAGATGTTGAAAAGAGATTAGTTGAAAAGAATATAACATTAGAAATAACAGATGGTGCTAAAGATATATTAGCTAGAGAAGGATATGATCCAGTATATGGTGCAAGACCACTTAAGAGATATATCCAAAACACTTTAGAAAATAAATTAGCAAGAATGATAATTAAAGGAACTATTGGATATGGTTCAAATGTAAAAATTGATGGTGAAGGGGATAACTTAACAATTAACCCTACTAATTAAAAGTATACAAACCCACAAAACTACAAAAAATAAGTACAAATAGAATAGGTAGGATAAAAGAAAAATTTTCTTTTAATCCTGCCTTTTTTATAAATTTTATAATTTTTAGGAGGGATTTTAATGGAATACTTAACTCCAGAAGATAATTATCTAGTAGTACTTCCTGGTGGGAAGGCTATCACCTTTAAAGATATAGAAGAATGTGATGCTTATATCAATAGATATTATGAGAAAAGAGTAAGCTTACATACAAATGAAATTTATGAAAATTATGATTTAACTCAACAAGATGCAAGAGATATAATAGGAACAATACTTGGAGCTGAAGAAGGAGATGCTAAGGTATATTATTTAGATGATGTCTTTGAAGCTATACAAAACTCAGGAGCATTTATAGAAGAACAACAAGAAGTAATAAGTAAGCTTCTAGGTAGAAATTCAAAAATAAACACTACTCATTACGGATTAGATCAGATATTAGTGAATGTTACAGATATAATTGAAGGAAGATTCTAATAAAAAATTTAAAGTTAATTTAGGCTAATATGTAATTAAATTATTATGTATTAGCTTAAATTATATATATATTATTAAATAAAATTCAGTATTTTAAAACATTGATAAAAGTTAAGAATAGAAAGGAAAATCATGCAAAAGAACGTAAATGACTAATATTTACATAAAATAATAATATTTACACAAATTTGAACAAATAGTGAAGAATTAAGGCGTTGTAATATATGGTAATTAAACCTATAATTTCATTAGGAAAAGAAGGGAAAGGGATAAAGGTATAGGGAATGTTATCATATAGGTTTTTATTTGATATAGCAGTTATTCTGCTAAGTACAAAGGCATTAGGATTAATAACGAAGAAGTTTAAAATGCCACAGGTAGTCGGAGCGTTAATGGCAGGTATAGTACTTGGACCGGCTATGTTGGACGTGCTTCATGAAACTGAATTTATTCAACAGATGGCAGCACTAGGTGTAATAGTATTAATGTTTACGGCAGGCCTTGAAACAGATATAAATGAATTAAAAAAGACAGGAAAGGCATCAGCTTTAGTTGCTGTATTAGGTGTTTTAATTCCATTAGTTGGAGGATTTGTAGTAGCATATATTTTTAATAGAGGAGAAATTTCTCATGCTAGTACAAGTGCTTTATTACAAAACATATTCATAGGGGTAATAATTACAGCCACATCAGTTAGTATAACAGTTGAGACTTTAAAGGAGCTTGGAAAGCTAAATACAAGAGCAGGGAATACTATACTTGGAGCAGCTCTTATTGATGATATATTAGGAGTTATTGCACTGACAATTATAACTAGTATGGCAGATTCAACAGTGCAAATAGGAATCGTATTATTTAAAATAGTATTATTCTTTATTTTCTCTGGAGCTATCGGATATTTATTTTATATATTATTTAGCAAATGGATGGAAAGATATCATAAAGATATGAGAAGATTCGTAATTGTATCTTTTGTTTTTTGCTTATTACTATCATTTGCAGCAGAAGAAATATTTGGTGTAGCAGATATTACAGGTGCATTTATAGCTGGACTTATAATATCAAATACAGAGAGAACAAAATATATAAATGCTAGATTTGAGACATTATCATATATGTTATTATCACCAATATTCTTTGCAAGTATTGGTATAAAGGTTGAACTTTCAGGGATGTCTGCTGCAATATTATTATTTACTTTAGTATTATTGTTAGTAGCTCTAATAAGTAAGATAGTTGGTTGTGGATTAGGAGCAAGAATATGTGGATATGATAAGGAAGAATCACTTCAAGTGGGGATAGGTATGATATCCAGAGGCGAGGTCGCTTTAATAGTTGCAAATAAAGGTATAGCAGTTGGGCTTATGAATCCAGCATTTTTAGCACCCATAATAATAGTAGTTGTAATTACAACCATAATAACACCGATACTTTTAAAAGTAGTATTTAAAAGACAACAGCAAATTAAAGTAGCATATGCAAAATAATAAGATTAAAGTAATAGCATTAAAACAATAAAATTTAAATAATATAATTAAAACAATAAAAGGAAGCATTCATATAATGAATACTTCCTTTTATTTATCTTATTACAAGAAATTTAAGAAATGTCTAATTAAATTATTCTGTTTCTGAGAATTGATCTTTACCAACTCCACATAGTGGGCAAACCCAATCTTCAGGTACATCTTGGAAGCTAGTTCCAGGATTTACTCCATTGTCTGGATCTCCTACAGCTGGATCGTAAATATAACCACATACGTCACAAATATATTTTTGCATAATAATTCCTCCTAATATTGTTTATTTTATATAATAAATTTTTTATTTAGCTTAATAATAAATCTATAATGTAGTAAGCAGCTCTTCTGATTTTATCTGCTTCTTCATCACCTATTGAGAATCTTATTCTAACTGGGAATTCAACATCATTCATACCAGTAGATTTGATTATACTTGAAGTATTTAATACATTCATATTAGTCTTATTTAAATACTCTTGTATTAATTCAATACCTTCACCACTCCAACCAAATGAACCAAAGGCTCCAGCAAGAATTCCTTTTAAATCTTTATTTTCAAGTAATTTAAGTAATACTTCCATGTTTCCAACCATGTCTCCATATCTTGTTGAAGTACCAAATAAAGTACAATCAGAACTCTCTATAGCTTTTATTATTTCATCTGATGAATCTTTATCAGCATTAAATAATAAAACTTCTATATTATTATTTGAGATTAAGTCTCTAAACATTTCAGCTACCTTTTTAGTATTTTGTTTAATAGTAGTATATACAATAACTACCTTTTTATTATTATTTTTAGTTTGGCTTAAATCATCATATATCTTAATGAATCTATCTACATCTTTTCTGATTATAAAACCATGAGATGGACAAATCATTTTTATATCTAAATCTTTTATAGAATTAAGCATTATTCTTACATAAGATCTATGAGGTTTCATAATTGCATTGTAATATGAAATGAAATCTTCTGTTATATCAAATCCACATGTATCATTAAAATAATCTTTAACTGCAACATGTGTACTAAATATATCGCATGAGAATAATGTTTTATCTTCTATACAGTAAGTAACCATTGTTTCTTTAGTATGAAGATAAGGTGTTATTTTAAATAGTAATGTTTTGCCACCAATATCTAATTTATCTCCATCTTTCACAACTAAGAAATTTCTATTTTGTAATCTATACATTTCTTTAAGTTCATATACAGCAGGTTCTGTACAAACTATAGTAGCATCTTTAGCTCTCATTGCAAGTGAGCCTAATGCACCAGAATGATCTGGTTCAGTATGATTAATAACGATATACTTAATATCTTCTAAATTTATTAGTTCTGAAAGATTATCTATATAAGATTTACCAAACATCATATCAACAGTATCAATAATTGTTGGTTTTTCAGTTTTTAATAAGTAACTATTATAAGTAGTTCCTTTGTTTAAAATAAGTCTATGAAATGGAACATCTCTATCATCTATTTTTCCAACACAATAAGAATTCTCATTTAGCTTTGCGGTCTTTATCATTAATTTCGCCCTCCTCATAAAGTTCAAATCTTTTGTACAAGATAATGTTACCACATATGGAAAAATAAAAATGTGATTACAGTTACAAAAAGATTTAATAATGAGTGAATAAAATTAATAATTAGTAGAAATAAATCTTTATCCTAACACTTACTAATATATTACTGAGGATAAATCTTGATACAAATTCTATTAAATTTATAAAGAGAAATCTTTAATATATAAGTTAAATACTTTATATAACATGTAAAGCTATATAAAAGTGAGTAAAATATAGAAAAACGAAGATAAATACAAAAAACAAGATATTTTAATAATGATAATCATTTTCAATAAGAAGATAAATATGTTATTATGTCTTTATAAAGTATTTTTATAGGAGGTAAATAGATGGCTAAAATGAGAGGACCACGCTTTAAGATGTGTAGAAGATTAGGACTTAATGTTATAGGTCATCCTAATGCAATGAAGCGTGCCGCTAGAGGTACAAGTAGAGCAGATAAAAAATTATCTGACTATGGTGTAAGACTATTAGAAAAACAAAGATTAAGAGCTTACTATGGAGTATTAGAAAAGCAATTTTCAAGATACGTAAAAGATGCCTTTAAATCAAAAAGACAACCAGGTGAAGCTTTATTATTAAGACTTGAATCAAGACTTGATAATATGGTTTACAGAATGGGATTTGCAAGCTCAATTAGAGCTAGTAGACAAATGGTTAATCATGGGCATTTTCTAGTTAATGGAGAGAAAGTAGATATTCCTTCATATAAGCTTAAGCCAGGAGATAAAGTGATGCTTAGAGAAAAATCACGTAAAGTAGAACTTTTCACTAACACATTTAAAGAAAATGAATTAAATAGCTTACCATACATAGAAAAAGATGTGGATAACTTTATTGGAACTTATGTAAGAGAACCAGAGAGAAATGAGTTACCGATAGAAATAGATGAACAATTAATAGTCGAATTCTACTCTAAATAATAAAAAAGCCTTCATATATAAATACAGTATATTTTGCCATAAGATAAGTATTAGGTTCGTGCAGGAACCTAATACTTATTTTTTATAAAAAAATAATAAAAATATAAAAGAACAATAAAAAAGCAAATAAATAATAAAAAAGTATAAATATTATTATAAAAATGAAAATATACAATAAATTGACACAATTGCAATGTATAATAAAATTACAAAATGAAAGAATTAAGTTGAAGGGAGATGTTCATATGAATATAGGAGAAACTAATCCAGCATTAGAAAAGGGATTTAAGAGCGCAGTTGCAGATGGAACTACAATGACTATTGGAGGAACAATAACAAAGATATTAATTTTACTTGCAATAGTTGCAGTATCATTTGTATATAGTTGGTTTTATGTACCTTATAGCGCTGGAATAATGGGAGCAGTTGCTATAGGAACATTTATAGTGGCTATGATAACAAGCTTTTCACCAAAGGCATCACAGTTTACAGCTGTAATTTACGCAGCTTTTGAAGGATTACTTTTAGGAAGTATATCACAATTATTTAATGCAAGATTTCCAGGGATAGTATTACCAGCAATTATGCTTACAATTGTTGCAGTTGTAGTAACTGTTGCGATATATGGCAAGAAACCTAGCATAGCAGAAAGAACTAGAAAAGGTGTAATGATAGCATTAATAACAATATTAGTTACATCATTAATTGGAAGCGTACTTATGTGGTTTGGTATATCATTACCAATATACAGTAATGGTCCAATAGGTATTATATTTAGTTTAGCTGTTGTAATTATTGCTACAATGAGCTTAATGCAAGACTATGACTTTATATTAAGAGGGGTTCAATATGGAGCACCAAAATATATGGAATGGTATGGAGCATTTGGATTAATGGTAACATTAATTTGGTTATACATGGAGATCTTACAATTACTAGCGAAGATATTCTCAAGCAATGATTAATTTATAATAAGTAAAAAGCTACCACAAAATTTGTGGTAGCTTTTTTATAATAATTTTTATTGATATTTTAGGAAATAATAAAAATTATTTAGTAAATTTCCTTGCTGGTATGTTAAATAAGAAAGTAAATACAAACTTATAGAATACAAATCCTATAACTGCAGTTGCAATAAAGAATTCAATACCAGCTATTTCAGTTACAATTCTTGATGCTGTAGTATATCCAAGACTTGCTAAGTATCCCTTTACTTTAAATGATGCTGCAAATGAAACAGCAAGTGGGAAAGTAAGGGCTGCAAATGTTGGATTAAATCTTAATGAAAAGAATTTAGGAAAATTAATATAAACAAATAAAGTTGTAAGTAGTGTTAATGCAAAGAAGAACATTACTATGTATATATTAGCATCCTTAAATAATGTTATATAGCTTATAGTACAAAGACTTGCAGGTGCTGCAAAAATCGCAATTAATGGATAATGTTCATCTGGTACTTCTAAAGTACAAAGTCTATATATAACTACAGGTAAGAATGTTAAAAATGCTATAACTACAAAATAAAATATTGGCTTAACTAATGCTGTTTCATGCATCTGAGGACTAGTAGTACAAGAAACAGAAACACCAACTAAAAGTGCATACCAACATGGAAGCACAAATTTCATGTTAAATCCAATTATAACGTGTCTTACTAGGAAGAATAAAACAAATATAACATTTAATATTAGTCCGAAAAACCATAATCCTTTTCCAAGTGCATAATTAAATTTAAGGAAATATACACCTATGTTCATTAGAAGCATTGTTGAAGTTGGATATAATGCCATTAAAATTGTATTATTCATTTCATTCCATACAACATCAGGATGTCTTAATACTTTATAAGCAGCAAATATTAGAGCTAAACATCCTATAAATATAAAGATTGATCTGACTGCTGTAAATTCAAAATTATCATATAGATTAGTAAGAGTTACGGCACCAAGACATGTACCGATAAAGGCTATAGGATATTCCTTTAGCTCTATTTTGGAAATACTATTATTGTTCAAAAAATCACCTCGAAATTATTTCTTAATATACATTTAGTATTAATGTATTATAAAACTTGAATTAGATAAATTATTAACAAAGAAAAGCAAAAACCAAGTAAGGCAAGACCTTTAACTAATGGAGTAGCTTTTAACTCTTGTGAATTCTTTTTTTTCAAAGAAATCCCTCTCTTTCCATAGTAAATGTTATTAATAATATACTATGATAATAAAGAATTAGCAAAAAGAAAAATGTGATATTTATCACGAAAAAATGTAAACAAACTGTGAACAAAATATAATTTGTGATGATTATCACATTTATTAAAAATAGATACTGTTAAAATTATAACTAAATATGGCGTTTAAATTAAGGAGATGAATTGTTAATGGAAGTTAAACAATCTGTGTGTAATTATTGTTCTACGGGATGTAATTTAGAGTTTAGTGTGGAAGATGGAAAGATAATAAAAATATTAGGCGATAAAGATTACCCAGTAAATGCAGGTACTGCTTGTATTAAGGGTTTAAATTTAGATAAGCAATGTACTGAATATGGTAAGCAAAGATTACCTCTACTTAGAGGTAAAGATGGTAAAATGCATGAAATATCATGGGATGAAGCATTTAAGGTTTTTGCAGAGAGAATGACAGAAATACAAGAAAAGTATGGGAAAGAAAGTGCAGCATTTATAAGTACAGGACAATTACCAATGGAGGAGATGGCTCTACTTGGATTAGTTGGAAGAGGCTTTATGGGAATGCATGGAGATGGTAATACAAGACTTTGTATGGCAACATCTGTTGTAGCATATAAACAAAGCTTTGGATTTGATGCACCACCATATACTTTAAATGATTTAGAACTTTCTGATACAATGATCTTTATAGGATCAAATCCAGCTGTAGCGCATCCAGTATTATGGGGAAGAATAAGAAAAAATAAGGCTGCTAAAAAGATAGTTATAGATCCTAGAAAATCAGAAACTGCAAAATTTGCAGATGAATGGTATGGAATAAAGCCAAAGGCGGATTTACAATTCCTTTATACATTAGCAAATGTTCTTATAGAAAAAGGATATATTGATGAAGAATACATTGAAAAATATACTGAAGACTTTGATGGATTCAAAGAACATGTTAGTAAGTATAAGTTAGAAAATGTTTTTGAAAATACAGGAATAACAATAGAAGAAACAGAAAGATTAGCTGAAACTATACATAATGGAGAAAAAGTTTCATTATGGTGGACTATGGGAGTTAATCAAGGATATGAAGCAGTTAGAACAGCGCAAGCAATAATAAATATTGCTGTAATGACTGGAAATATAGGAAGAGAAGGAACAGGTCCAAATTCAATTACAGGTCAATGTAATGCTATGGGATCAAGGCTATACAGTAATACTGCATGTCTTTATGGTGGAAGAGATTATGCAAGTGAAGAAGATAGAAAGTTTATAACTAAGGTTATGGGAATAAAGGATGAATATATCCCAACTAAGCCAACAATGGCATATCCTGAAATAATACAAGGTGCATTAGATGGAACTATGAAGGCACTTTGGGTAGTTTCAACTAATCCAGCAGATTCATGGATTGATAATAATAAATTTAAAGAAGCGGCAGAAAAGATTGATTTCTTAGTAGTTCAAGATTTATATAGTGATACAGATACTGCAAAGCTTTGTGATTTATTCTTACCAGCAATACCTGGAATAAAGAAAAATGGTACTTATATAAATACAGAACGTAGAATGTCTGCATTAGTACCACTAATTGAAAAGGGTGAAAATGAACTTACTGATTTTGAAATATTAACTGGAATAGGTAAGGCACTTGGAAGAGAAGAAGACTTAGAACTTTGGAAAACTCCAAGGGATGTATTTGAACTTCTTAAAAAATCATCAGAAGGAATGCCTTGTGATATAACAGGTGTAGAATATGATATGATTAGAGAGAGCAGAGGAGTTCAATGGCCATTTAAAAAAGGTGATAAATTAGAGCAAGATGAAAGAAGACTTTTTGAAGATGGAAAGTACTACAGACCAAATGGTAAGATGAAATTTATGTATGAAGATGTAAGAGAAAATAAAGATAAACAAACAGAGAGATATCCTTACATACTAAATACAGGGAGAGGTACTGTAGGACAATGGCATACTCAAACTAGAACAAGAGAAATACCAATAGTTACAAAGACTACACCAGCAGAAGCTTATATAGAAATAAGTGAAGAGATAGCTAAAGCTCATGGTATAGAAGATGGAGATATGATTGAGGTATCATCATCAAATGGAGAAGCAGTTAAAGTAAAAGCTAAGATAAATGCTGGACTTAAGGAAGATCAAGCTTATGGCCCAATGCACTATATTGAAATTAATACTTTAACAAAGGGAGCTTTTGATACTTATTCAAGAGAACCATCATACAAGTATGTAACAATTAATATAAAGAAATAGAATAATTAAATTTAATGCTCATTCTGCATAAGGAGTGGGCATTATTATTAATTTTAAGGAGAGAGTGTATTATGATAAGTCTAGAGGAAGCTAGAGAGTTATTATTTAGTAAATTAAAAAAAATGGATTATGAAGAAGTGAGTATTGAAGATTCACTAGGTAGAGTACTTTATGAAGATATATATTCTAAAATTGATAATCCACCTTTTCCACGTTCACCTCTAGATGGTTATGCACTGCGAGGAGAGGATACTAAAGGTGCATCTAAAGAGAATCCTATAGAACTTAAAGTTATAGATAAGATATATGCAGGTCATGTATCACAAAAAAAACTCGGAAAAGGTGAAGCTATAAGAATAATGACAGGAGCACCAATACCAAATGGAGCTGATTGTATTATAAGGCAGGAAGATACCTTAGAAGATAAAGATTCTATAGTTAAAATATATAAAGAACATAATCCATATGATAATTATTGTTATAAAGGAGAAGATTTTAAGGTTGGAACAAAACTTTTAAATAAAGATGTACTTATAACATCATCAGAAATAATGTGTATAGCATCACTTGGTCTTGATAAAATCAAGGTTTATAAAAGACCAGTTGTTGGAATATTAAATACTGGAGATGAGATTCAAAATCCAGGAGCAAAATTAAAGTATGGGAAAATTTATAATAGTAATGGATATTTCTTAAAGAGTAGATTACAGGAGCTTGGTTGCGAGAGCATAGTTTATAGTCTTATATGTGATGATGACTTAGAAATAATTAATGCTATAGAGGAGCTTGAGGAAAATTGCGATATTATAATTTCTACAGGGGGAGTATCTGTTGGAGAAAAAGATAGAGTTAGAATAAGTGCTGAGAAAGCAGGTTATGAAATTTTATTTTGGAAGATAGACATGAAGCCAGGTTCTCCAATGTTTGGAGCTCATAAAGATGGAAAGTTATATATAGGATTATCAGGAACACCAGTTGCAGCAGCAACAAGCTTTGAACTTACTTGTAGAGAAGTCATAGGTAAGATGTTATCTTCAGATGAAATAGCACTTAAAGAGAGAGCAGCTATATTAATGGATGATTTTAATAAGGTATCAAACAAGAGAAGATTTTTAAGAGTTAATATAAATGATAATAACGAAGTTAATATAAATAATGTATACCAAACACCAGGTCAAGTACACACTATGATAAATAGCAACGCAATACTTGAAGTAAAACCAAATACATCTCTAAAGAAAGGTGACAAAGTTAAGGTATTAATATAATTATGATTAAAAAGAGTGCAGTAATATTATCAGGTGGAAAAAACACAAGAATGAATTATAAAACAAAGGCTTTTCTAGAATTTGAAGGAATTAGATTCATAGAAAGAACATTAAATGCGCTTTCAGATTATGAAGAGAAAATAATATCTTGTAATGATATAGAAAAATATAGAGAGTTTAAAGATAGAGCTATATTAGTTTTAGATGATTTTAAAGAGATAGGACCACTTGGTGGTATTTATTCTTCATTAAAGAAGGCTGAATTCTCTTCTGTATTAATAGTTGCAGGAGATATGCCCTTTTTAAGTAGAGATATTTTAAAGTATTTAGGGAAATATGACTTTGTAGAAGATGCTTTAATTCCAGTAGTTAATGGTCGTATACAACCTCTTTGTGGCATTTATAAGAAAAGTATTTTAGGTACTATAGAGAGAATGATTGAAAAAGATAACTACAGACTTAAAAGTTTATTAGAAAATATTAATACTAGATATATAGATATGAATGAAGAGGATAACTTTTCAAATATAAATACTGTGGAAGAGTACAATAAGCTAATTAGAAAAGAGAGTGAGTAACATGGCATTTGTAGTAAATGTTGTTAGTGAGGTATCAAATGTTGGGAAGACAACAGTTATTGAAGGTATGATAAAAGAACTTAGAAGTAGAGGATATTCAGTAGGAACAATAAAGCATGATGCCCATGGATTTGATATAGATAAAAAAGGAAAAGATACTTATAGACATAGAGAAGCAGGTTCTGAAACTGTAATAATATCATCTAAAAATAGAATGGCAATGATAAAAGAGGTAGAAAATGAGGTTCCTCTTGAAGAACTAATCAATATGGTATCTGATAAGGATTTTGTAATAGTAGAAGGATATAAAAAGAGTTCTCTTCAAAAGATTGAAATATTTAGAGGCGAAGTTAGTAAGAAAATAATTACTCCAAGAGATAAATTAATATGTTTAGCAACAGATACAAAATTAAATATAGAAGGAGTAAAAGAAGTCTATATTAACGATTACAAAATGTTAGTAGACTGCTTGGAAAGTTTGAAATATAATGGAAAAGAGAGGGGATGTTAAAGATGTATACACTAGGAATAATAACCAGTAGTGATAAAGGGTCAAGAGGAGAACGTGAAGATAAGAGCGGAGAAGTTATAAAAAATATAACTGAAAAGTGTGGATTTGTAACAAAAAGATATGTAGTTCTTCCGGATGAAAGAGAAGAACTTGCAAAAGAGATGAAATATATGAGCGATGATATAGGGGTAGATTTAGTACTTACAACAGGGGGGACAGGCTTTAGTGAGAGAGATATAACGCCAGAGGCCACTAAAGATGTTATACATAAGGAAGCTCTTGGAATAGCAGAAGCTATTAGAAATTATAGTTTTACAATAACAAAAAGAGCAATGTTATCTAGAGGAACTGCTGGTATTAGAAATAAAACATTAATTGTGAATATGCCAGGAAGCCCAAAAGCTTGTGAGGAAATATTAGATTACATATTAAATGATTTAAAACATGGATTAGATATAATGAAAGGAAGTGCTTCAGAATGCGCAAGAAAGTAATAGCAGGTTTTTTAATTGGGGCTATGACCCTTTCATTAGTACTTGTAGGTTGTGGAAGCAAAAAAGAAAGTGAAAATAAAGAGATTACTGTAAGTATAGCGGCAAGTCTACAAAAACCAATGGATAAAATTAAAGATGAATTCCAAAAGGAATCTGGAATAAAGGTTAATTATAATAGTGGTGGATCTGGAACACTTAAAAAGCAAATTACTGAAGGTGCAAATGTTGATATATTCTTTTCAGCAAACACTAAGTATGCTAATGAATTAGTAGATGAAGGATTAGTAAAAAAAGATGAGACTTATAATTTCCTGAGAAATTCTTTAGTGTTAATAGGAAATAAAGATAATGAGAAGAAGATAGATAATTTAGATGAATTAAAGAATGTAAAAGGTAAAATTGGCGTTGGAGAAGTATCAACAGTTCCAGCAGGACAATATACTAAACAAACTTTAGATAACCTAAAGCTTTGGGATTCTTTAAAAGATAAATTTATTTATGCAAAGAGCGTTACAAATGTAGTAAATTATGTTGAAAGTGGAGATGTAGATTATGGATTTGTTTATAAAACAGATGCTATGAATCTAAAGGATAGTAAGATAGTTTATGAAATACCAAATGATTATCATAAGATGATAGAGTATTCTTTATGTCTTTTAAAAGATAGTAAGAATATAGATGAAAGCAAAAAGTTTATTGATTTCTTAAAAGGTGATAAGGCTAAAGAGATATTTAAGGAATACGGATTCGGAGTAGAATAGAAATGATGTTAAGTGCATTTGTCATATCATTTAAAGTAGTAATAGTTTCTGTGATTATAAGTCTAATGTTATCAGTAATAGGAGCTTATTTTTTAGTGGAAAGAGAAATCAAAGGAAAGAGTTTTATAGAAACTATAATGATTTTTCCAATGTTTCTTCCACCTTCAGCCGTAGGATATTTAATATTAATAGTTTTAGGAAAAAGAGGATTTATTGGAGAGTTCCTTTCTAATAATTTTGATTTGACAATAATATTTACATGGTTTGCAGCAGTAGTTGCAGGTGTTATTGTTTCTCTTCCTGTAATGTATCAGAGCATTAAGGCTCCACTTTTGGGAGTGAATGAGGATATAAAAAATGCAGCAAGAGAAATGGGAGCAAGTAATATTCAAGTATTTAAAAAGATTAGTTTACCATTATGTAAGAAAGGTATTCTTACAGGGCTAATATTAAGTATTGCAAGAGTCTTTGGGGAATTTGGTGCTACTATATTAGTTGCAGGAAATATTCCAGGAGAAACTCAGACAGTTCCTATGGCTATGTATTATGCTATAGAGAATAATGATGAAATAACTGCAAAGACAATACTTATTATAATTGTTATTATTTCTGTAATTTTAACAATATCATATAACAGAATACTTAAAAGAATAGCTTAAGGAGAGAGGAAATATGAAGAGTGTTAGAGTACAAGATGCTGTAGGAATGGTATTATGTCATGATATTACAAAGATAGTACCAGGAGAGTTTAAAGGAAGAGCCTTTAAAAAAGGTCATATAATAAAAGAAGAAGATATAAATGAATTATTATCAATAGGAAAAGAACATATTTATGTTTGGGAAAATAAAGAGGGTGTTCTTCATGAAAATGATGCAGCAATAAGATTAAAAGATTTAGTTTGTGGAGAAGGATTAGAATTTGGAGAAATAAAAGAAGGTAAGATTAATTTTATGGCTTCAAAAGATGGTCTTTTAAAGATAGATAAAGAGAAATTATTAGAAATAAATATGCTAGGAGAGATAATAGTTTCAACTATACAAAATAATACTCCTGTAAAGAAAGGTGAACTTGTTGGTGCAACAAGAGTAATCCCTCTAGTAATTGATGAAGAAAAGATAATAGAAGCAGAGAAATTAATAAAAGAAAAGATAATTAAAGTTGTAGATATCAAACCTAAAAAGGTACACATGATAACTACTGGAAGTGAAGTATATCATGGAAGAATAAAGGATGCATTTGGACCTGCTGTAAAGAGAAAGATAGAGTATTTTGGTTGTACTTTAGAAAATCAGGTTATACTTCCAGATGATAAAGAAGGAATAGTTAAAGAAATTAAGAAGGCTATAGATTCAGGTGCAGAAATGATAGTATGCACAGGGGGTATGTCTGTAGACCCTGATGATGTAACTCCAACTGCAATAAAAGAATGTGGAGCCGAAGTTATAACATATGGAGCACCAGTACTTCCAGGAGCAATGCTTTTATTAGCATATAGTGGAGATATTCCTATATTAGGTCTTCCAGGATGTGTAATGTATTCTAAGAGAACAGTATTTGATTTAGTGTTACCTAGAATATTAAGTGATGAAAAATTAAGCTTTAGAGATATTGCACTATATGGACATGGAGGATTATGCTTAAGCTGTGAAGTTTGCACATTCCCTCATTGTTCCTTTGGAAAAGGAGAATAATATTATGAAAGATAAATTTACACACTTTGATAATGAAGGAAATGCAGTTATGGTAGATGTAACTGAAAAAAATAAAACTGAGAGAGTTGCAATAGCAACAGGAAAAGTTAAAACAAGTAAAGAGACGATTGCCCTTATAAAAAATGGAGAGATAGGGAAAGGTGATGTTCTTGGAGTAGCAAGAGTTGCTGGTATTATGGCAATTAAAAAAGCATCAGATTTAATTCCTATGTGTCACCCACTTATGATAAATGGATGTAGTATAGATTTTGAAATAGATGAAGATAATTCAGAGATTATAATTAATTCTAAAGTAAAAATCTTTGAGAAGACAGGCGTTGAAATGGAAGCTTTAACTGGAGTTTCTGTTGCTGCATTAACTATTTATGATATGTGTAAGGCTGTAGACAAGAGAATGGAAATAGACGGGATACACTTAGTTAAAAAGACTGGTGGAAAGAGTGGAGAATTTAATTATTAATGTTTTGAGGTGAGGACAATACAAGATAGATATGGAAGAAATGTAGACTATCTTAGGATTTCTATTACTGATAAATGTAATTTAAGATGTGTATATTGCATGCCAGAGAAGGGAAGTGTATTCTGCAAAGAGGAGAAGAGACTTTCCAATGAAGAAATTTATAGAATTGCAAAGGAAGCATCAAAGCTTGGTATTAGAAAGATAAGACTTACAGGGGGAGAACCTCTTGTATGTCCAGGGATAGTTGACTTAATAAAAAGAATAAATTCTATAGATGGAATAGAAGAAATTGCAATTACAACAAACGGAATACTATTAGATGATAAAGCAAATGAGCTAATTGATAATGGACTAAAGAAGGTAAATATAAGTTTAGATACATTAGATAAAGATAAATACTTTAATATAACAAGAGGTGGAAAATTAGATAAGGTTCTATCAGCTATTGATAAGTGCTTAGATAGAGGAATTAAAGTTAAGCTAAATGTAGTTATAATTAAGGGAACTAATGATGATGAAATAATTGATTTAGTAAACTTAACATTAAATAAAAATATAGATGTTAGATTTATAGAGCTTATGCCAATTGGTGAAGGTAAAAAGTATACTGGGTTATCAAACGAAGAATTAATTAAATTTTTAAAGGATAAAGGGCTAAAATTTAAAGAAGAAAAGAGAAACTTACACGATGGACCTGCTGAGTATATAAAGCTCGAAAATGCAATAGGTAGAGTTGGATTCATAAGTGCTATGAGCAATTGTTTCTGCAGTGATTGTAATAGAATAAGAATTACAACAGATGGAATGCTTAAGCAATGTTTAAATTGGAAAAGTGGAATAAATTTAAAGACACTTTTAGATAGTGGCATTAGTGATGAAGCTATTAGAGATGTAATTAAAGATGGTATATATAATAAGCCAGAAAAGTATTTATTCAAGGTTCAAGATAACAATAAAGAAGAAAAGTTTATGAATGAAATAGGAGGATAGCTATGGCAAAGATAGCAGCAATTTGCACAAGTCCTAAAAAAGGAACTGCAAAGTATAATGTGGAAGAGGCACTTTTAATTGAAGATTTTGGAGTAAAAGATGATGCCCATGCAGGAAAGTGGCATAGGCAAGTAAGTTTATTAGAACTTAAAAAAATTGAAGACTTCAATGCACAAGGTGGTAATGTTAAGTTTGGAGATTTTGGAGAAAATATCGTAATAGATGGAATAGAAGTTGATAAACTTCCAATTGGACAAAAGATTCAAATAGGAGAAGCTATCCTAGAAATAACTCAGATAGGAAAGAAGTGCCATAATGAATGTGAAATATTCCATAGAGTAGGAAAGTGTATAATGCCTATACATGGTGTATTTAGTAAAGTTCTAAAAGGTGGAACTATTAAAGTTAACGATAAAGCAGAACTAATATAAACTATAGTTAATACAAATAGTAAGACGAAATATAGTTAATATAATAAGAAGGCATATAATTTTAAGTAATTATATGCCTTCTTTTATATTTGATTTTTAGTAAGGGATTAAACTTACTTATTAAATTTTAATTTCTTTTCGTATCTATCATAAAGAATTAATGCAATAGTACCAAATACTACTGGACCTGCAATTTGGAATATTGTTGCAACATAATCTCCAGAGTCTAATACTGGTTTTATTATAGTAAAGATATTTGCAAAGGCAATAGTTATTATTACTATAATTGTCCAAATTGTTGTTGAAGTATGACTCTTATACATAACAAATGGTTTGTGTATATTTTCCTTTTTCTTAAATGAAATAAATGCAAAAGCAATAAATGCATAAGGAATTGTCATAGCAACATTACTCATTAGTATTAAATAATTTAAGAATGTTGAAGCTGTATCTCCACCAAATGATGAGATTAAAATAATAGCTACAACTACAACGCATTGAACCCACATTGCGTTCTTTGGCATATTGTTTTTATCAAGCTTAACCCATGATTTTGGCCATATTGCTTTAGGTGTACCCTCAATAAGTTGTTTTATTGGAGAGTATGTTAATGTGAAGAATGCTCCCATTAATGCTAAGAACATTGATAGTCCAATAAATCTTGAGAAGAAAGCGCCTAAAGCTGCTGCACCAGATGTACCAAGGTTTAATGCAAGACCTAATGTATAACCTAAGTTATGCATAACAACGTAACCTGCATTAGCCATATTAACTGTAGTATTATCTAATGTAACAGTCCAGTTTGTAAAGAAACCAACACATAATATTCCAAGAGAATATCCAATTGCAATAACTATAGCAGCTATCTTAACTCCTTTAGGGAAAGTTTTTTCTGGATTTTCAGTTTGGTCAACTAATCCACCAATAGCTTCAAGCCCACCATATGCAAAGATTGCAAATACCATAAATCCTAAAATACCAATAGGTGATTGATAGGCTGGATTTGGTGAAGAAACAAATGATGAGGCTGTAATTGGTTGTGCTAATTTAAAATCATTTGCTACAAGTACTATAATTGCACCAATTAATAAAACTATATTTGAAAGTGCTATAAATGTACCACCAATAGATGTAACTTTTTTAATTCCACTTAATCCTTTTGAAGCAGTGATTGTAATTATAATAAATAATATTATTGCAAGAACTGCCATAGTATGTGGAGCACTTAATCCAAATAAAGACCAAGTAGAAGTTTTATCTTCTCCAAATATCATATTAGAAAGTGGAACCCATATTGATGATGATGTAGATACCATCCAAATTATGTATGAAGTATACCACATAAATGTTACAACAAAGGCATACTTAGATCCTACAGATTTATCCATCCATGAATAAATACCACCTTTTTCATTTTTAAAAGCAGCGCCGTATTCAGCCATCATGAATGAATATGGAATAAAGAATGTAATTGCTGATAATATGTACCATGGTATTGCGCCATAACCCATAAGTAGGTAGGCTCTAGCTATATTTGTAAATCCAAATACAGAGGTGAATATCATTAGTATTAATGATATAAGGGTCAGTTTTTTATGATGATTTTCGCTCATTGTGTTCCTCCTAAATGTCAATGTTGTTTTAGATATAATATTTAACTTTATCACATTAAAGCTATAAATGAGTTAAATAAATATAAACATTTCATTAATAGTTATATATAGATATTGAGATTTTATACAACATAACTATATGTGATAGAAAATAAGACATAAAAACTTAACAGAAAATTTTATATTAATACATTTAAAGTTGATAAAATTAATATTATGAAAATATTTGGAGGTGAATTATGAAAAATATTCTTTCTGTATTTAAGAGAGATATGAGAGCAATTATTAAAAATCCAGTTGCAATGCTAATAATAGCTGGAGTATGTGTTATCCCTTCACTTTATGCATGGGTAAATATAGAAGCTTGTTGGAATCCTTACGAAAATACAAGTACAGTTCCAATAGCTGTGGTCAATAACGATAAAGGGACAACCATAGGTTCTAAGGAAATGAACATGGGGGATGAAGTAGTTTCTGAACTTAAAAATAACAAATCAATAGGATGGAAATTTGTTAATTCTAAGCAAGCTAATATAGGTATTATAGATGGTACATACTATGCGATTATAGAAATTCCAGAGGATTTCTCAAAGGATCTTACAAGTCTTACAACAGATAGCCCGAAGAAGCCAGAAATTACATATAAGGTTGATACAAAGGCAAATCCAGTTGCAGGTAAGATTACAGAAGTTGCAGAAGGGCAGTTAGTTGATGAGATTAAATCTAATTTCGTCTCAACTGTAAATAAGACTGTATTTTCTTCACTTAATCAAGTTGGAGATAAGCTTGAAAAGAATAAGGATGAAATAATTCAGCTTAAAAATGCTGTAATTAATATAAATAAGAATATCGACCTTATATTAAGTGCATTAGGAGATACAAGTAATAATGCTAAAAACTTAAATACTTACCTAAACAGTATAAAAGATACTCTTCCACAAATAACAAGTGGAATTGATACAATTCAAGATAGTACTAAAGAGTCAAAGGAATTAACTACTTACACAAAAAATACAATGAATAATTCTTTTAATAGCTTAGATATTAATTTAAATCAAATACATTCCTCAGGAAATAAAATGAGTGTTTTATTAGAAAGCTTAAATAAAGCATTATCATCTGGAACTTCTGAAGGAGTAAGTACAACAATATCAATAATGAAGCAAGAAATCAGCTACATGAATGGTAGTATTGATAATATCGTAAAATTCTTAACTGAATTAAATAAGAAAGCAAGTAATAGTAAAATTTCTGATATGATTTCTTCATTGAACAATTTAAAGTCATCATTAAGTAATGAAAATGATAAGCTAGGTGATTTAGATAAATCTCTTCAATCAACTGGAAAGTTAAATAGTGATATATTAAGTCAGTTAAACTCTTTAAATTCTTCAATGAATAACAAAACTAATTCAGTTATAAATGAGTATAATACAAATACTAAAAAGGCACTTACAGGAATTTGTGATAATTATATTAAAGCAACAGAAGAAGCAAATAAGCTACTTGGTAGTTCAAAGGGAATGGTAACAAATATAGATAAACTTATAGGATCAGCACTACAAGGTACAAGCTTAACAGCAGATACAGCAAATGATTTAAAAGAAAAACTAGAGTACTTTAAAGGTGGAATAAGTGAACTAAGCAAAAAGCTTGGAGAAGTTAGCAATGATAATCTAGCTGATATTGTATCAATACTTCAAAGTAAGCCAGAAGTCATGGGCGAGTATATATCAAACCCATTTAATATTAAAGATGAGTCAATATATAAGGTTGCAAACTATGGTTCAGGTATGGCGCCAATATACTCTGTACTTGCAACATGGGTTGGAGGTCTTATATTAACATCACTTCTTTCAACAAATGTAACTGAATTTGAAGGAAGCGAAAGTCTTACTGTAAGACAAAAATATTTAGGAAAATATATTACATTTGCATTAATTGGATCAATACAAGGATTTATTATTGCATTAGGAGATAAGTACTTATTAGGAGTTCAAACTGTAAATACACCGTTATTTATACTATTTGGTGTCCTTTGTTCCTTATCATTCTGTACAATTATCTATACATTAGTATCACTATTTGGAAATATAGGTAAAGCAATTGCAATAATACTTATGGTAATTCAAATTGCAGGTTCTGGAGGAACTTATCCAATTGAAGTTGATCCAAAATTCTTTAGAGTATTGCAACCATTTTTCCCATTTACTTATGGACTTGGAGGCTTTAGAGAAGCTATAGCTGGACCTCTTATAAGTAGCGTAGTACTTGATATTGTAATGCTAATTGTATTTGCAGCAATAGCATTAATTATAGGTATATTATTTAAGGAAAAGTTATGTAAACAAGTAAAGAAATTTGAAGATAAATTTGAAGAATCAGGAATAGCGGAATAGAAGGATTATTCTTTAGGAGGAAAACATGAAAAAAATATTCAAGGTTTTTAAGAGAGATATAAAAAATATCATTAAAAATCCAGCAGCTATAATTATTATAACTGGTCTATCCTTTATTCCTTCACTTTATGCATGGGTAAATATAAAGGCATGCTGGAATCCCTACGTAAATACAGGATCAATACCTGTTGCAGTAGTAAATGAAGATACAGGAGCAACTATAAATGGTGAAAGTGTCAATGTGGGGAATGAAATTGTTGATGAATTAAAGAAAAATAAAGATATAGGATGGAAGTTTGTTGGGGATTGGCAAGGAAATTATGGATTAAATGAAGGGGACTATTACGCATTAATAGAGATACCTCAAAGTTTTTCTAGTGATTTAGTTAGTTTATCAACTAAAAATCCTAAAAAACCAGATATAATATATAAAGCAAATGAAAAAGCAAATGCTATAGCAACTAAGATAACATCTGTAGCTGAAAGCAACTTAGTACAAGAGATAAAAAGTAATTTTATAAATACTGTAAATAAAGAAGCGTTTAAGTATTTAAATAAATTTGGAGACGAAATTAAAAAGAATAAGCCACAAATATTGGAACTTAAAACCTCTTTAGATCAGGCACAAAATAACTTAGATAAAATATCAAATCAATTAAATACTTCAACAGGAGATATAAGTGATATTCAAAAATATTTAGGTGAAGCAAAGAGTCAATTACCAACTGTTACAAATTCAATAAATTCTCTTCAAGGCATGGTACAAGGAAGTAAGGATTTAATAACAAATACGCAGTTAAGTACTCAGAATTTAAGTAATGGAATGAAAAATGATCTGCTTCAAATACAAATGATAAATGATAAATATAATGAGCTTTTAAATAAGCTTAAGGATATAAACAATAACCCTGTAGATGTTGTAGCATTAGATAAAACAATAGATCAAATGCAAGCAACACTTGATACATTAAATAAAACTATAGAATCAAATAAGCAGACTTTAGAAGATTTAAATAAAACTTCTAATAATGATAAGATACAAAAGCAGATAGATATTTTAAGTGCTCTTCAAGGAACAATAGCTCAAGATAAGAGTACATTAACTAGTTTAAAGGGACTTATTGATTCAGGAAAGATTACAGATGGTGCAGATAAGCTTCTTAAAACATTAGATAACTTAAGTACAAGCTTTTCAAGCAACTTAACTTCTTCAAGTAATACTTTTTACAATAGTACATTACCAGCATTAAATGCAGTAGGAAATAACCTATCACAAGGAGCTACAAATGCTAACAATGTATTAGAGGGAAGTAAGGTTGTAATTCCACAATTAAATGCCTTAGCAAACTTTGGTATAGCAAGTGGAGATGTAGCATCATCACAAATATCTAATGTAAGTTCTAAATTAAATGAATTTAGAGATAAGTTAAATTCAGTTCAAAATGAAACAAAAGATATTACAAGCAGTAGCTTAGATGAAGCGATTAAAATGATGCAAAAAAGCCCAGATGAGATGGCATCATTTATGTCATCACCTATAGAAGTTAAAACTGTAGAAGTTTATGATACAGGAATATTTGGTGTTGCACTTACACCATTTTATACAGTACTTGGTATATGGGTTGGAATACTTCTAATGTTAGCTCTTCTAACAACTGAATGTGAAGATTTTGAAGATGGAGAAAAAATATCAGTAATGCAAAAGCATTTTGGTAAGCTACTATTATTTTTAACAGTAGGTATAATTCAAACTGTTATAGTATTAGCAGGTGACATTGGTATTTTAGGTATAAGACCTGAAAATACTTTATTATTCTTTGGAATGGGACTTTTATCATGTATAGTATTTACTATGATAATATTCACCCTTGTATCATTATTTGGTAATATTGGTAAGGCAATAGCTGTAGTAATTATGGTATTCCAAATAGCAGGGGCAGGAGGAATATATCCAATCCAAACAAATCCAAAGATATTTGAAGTGCTAGAACCATTATGGCCATTTACTTATGCAATTGATGGATTTAGAGAAGCCATCGCAGGGCCAATATGGAGCAATACAATTCATGATATAAAGATGCTTTGTTTATTTGGAATAATATTCTTTATTCTTGGAGTTGTAAAGAAAAATATCTACAAAGTAACAATGTTTATGGAACATAAATTTAAAGAGTCTGGATTATAATAAAGAATAAAGAGAATGGAATATAATAAAGAAAGGAGCTATTGTTCCTGATTAGAAATAATCAGGAACAAAGCTCCTTTTTTATTTTTGATGAACTTAAATAGATTAAATTAACTAAATTAGTTAATTTTTCAAAGAGAATATTTACACAAATTTAATTATAATTATAAAAATTAGAAATATCTTTTAAATTGTCTAAATTTTGAGTATTATAAGAGAAGATAGATATTTAATGGGGGCGAGGAATTATGAATAATGATGTAAACGAAAACATAGCTCATAAGAGTTATGAATTCACATGGGATGAACTAGATTCAATAATAGAATCATCCTATGATGGGATATACATAACTGATGGTGAGGCAAATACCCTGAGAATAAATAAATCCTATCAAAATATTACAGGATTAAATAGAGCTGATATGTTAGGAAAGAATATGAAAGATTTAGAGATTGAGGGTTCTATATCAAAATCAGCTACTTTATTAGTCTTGGACAGTAAGAAAAGTATAACCATGGAGCAAGAGTATAAAAGCGGGAGAAAGGTGATGATATCTAGCACTCCTATATTCAATAAAGAAAATGAGATTTCATTAGTAGTTACTAATGTTAGAGATGTTACTGCCCTGGCAGAACTTAAAGAAAAGTTAGAGAGAAGTGAGGAGATTACAGAAAAGTATTATCAGAAGTTAGAGCATATGAAGGCAAGTGTTTTAAATACTGATGATATAATTGCTGAAGACCATAAAATGCTAGAAACACTAAAGCTAGCTAATAGAGTAGCAAAAGTGGATACTACTGTTCTTGTTTTAGGAGAAACTGGCGTTGGAAAAGAAGAGATATCTAAGTATGTACATAAAAATAGCAACAGAAGAAATGAACATTTTTTAGAAATAAATTGTGGAGCTATACCTCAATCTCTTATTGAAGCAGAATTATTTGGTTATGAGAAAGGTTCATTTACTGGAGCAAATAAAGTTGGAAAGATAGGGCTATTTGAAGCGGCAGATGGTGGAACTTTATTTTTAGATGAAATTGGTGAATTGCCATTAGATATGCAAGTTAAGCTTCTTAGGGTATTACAAAAGAATGAAATTACAAGAATTGGGGCTATAAAACCTATAAAGATTGATGTTAGGATAGTTGCAGCAACCAATAGGAACTTAGAAGAAATGGTAGCAAATAAGACTTTTAGAGAAGACTTATACTATAGATTGAATGTTGTTCCTATAGTAATACCACCTCTTAGAGAGAGAAAACAAGATATAATGCCTTTATTAAATCATTTTTTATCACATTTTAATGGGAAATATGGACTTGAAAGCTATTTTAATTCAGAGGTACTTAAATGCTTTTATGAATATAGTTGGCCGGGAAATGTTAGAGAACTAAAAAATGTGGTAGAAAGATTAGTTATTATGAGTGATAAACAAAAAATATCTATTAATGATTTATCAGAGAACTATAGACTACATTTAGAGGATAAATATATTTCACAGGATGAAGAGATAATTCCATTAAAGCTAGGGGTAGAGCAGCTAGAGTACAAGCTTATAAAAAAATCTTTTGAAAAATACGGAAATGTTAGAAGTGCAGCTTCAGTTTTAGGAATAGATGCAGCTACATTTGTAAGAAAAAGAAAAAAATACGAAAAAAAATATGAGGAAGAAAAAGAATAATGGCACAAACCTTGCTTTAAAAATAAGTATAAATTTAATAAACAAAATGGAGGAATTATATATGAAAAATTTAGACAAATTAAATAAAATACTTTGTGAGCTTTTTGAAATTAAGGACGTAGAAGATTTAAAGGATGAGTTAGGTCCTGATGAAATAGAGGGATGGGATTCTATGGCACATATTGAGCTAGTATTAAAGTTAGAAGAGGGATTTGATATTTCCCTTGAAGTAATAGATGTATCAAGAATGTATACTATTGGAGACATAAAGAAAATATTAGGAAAGTATGAAGTAGAATTATGATTTTTACTGATTATATTTTTGAGTATTCACATAATCTAGATGAGATAGCAGTTATTCACAATGAAAAAATAAGGTATAGAGATATATATGATGGTGTAATAAAGATACAATCCTTATTAAAAAATATAGATATAGTTAAAGGTGATACTGTTGTTTTAATTTCAGACAACTCTAGATTTTTTATTGAATCCTATTTTGGAATAATAAAAAATGGAAATGTATGTGTTCCAATAAATCCTACGTTAAAAGAAAGTGAAATAGGTTATATTATTGATACTGTAAAGCCTAAGGCTATATTTATACAAAATAAATATATGAAAAAGATAAATTGCATGGAAGATAAAGGTACATTAATTATAACTGAAGATTTTTCTGATAAGCTAGAAATTGGTACATTAGATAACTGCAATAAAAAAAAAGAAAAAGTTTCAGATGAGGATGTAGCAGTTATGATATTTACTTCAGGGTCTACATCAAAGCCTAAAGGCGTAATGTTAACTCATAAGAACTTAATTCATAATACAAACTCTATAATAGAATATTTAAAGCTTACTAAAAATGATAGGGTAGAGGTTGTGTTACCATTTTATTATTGCTATGGGACATCCCTTCTTCACACACATTTTAGAGTTTGTGGAAGCTTAGTTATAAATAATAAATTTATGTTTCCACAAGATGTTTTAGAGGATATAAATAAATATAGTTGTACAAGCATTGCGGGGGTACCAAGTACATATCAGATTTTATTAAGGATGACTGATATGAAAAATATGAAATTTAACAGCCTTAGATATATAACTCAAGCAGGAGGAATGCTTGCAAATTCTTTCATTAAAGAGCTTATAGATACCCTGCCAAACACAGATTTATATATAATGTATGGTCAAACAGAAGGGACTGCAAGACTTTCATATCTTCCACCTGAGAAGATAAAGGAAAAGCTTGGGTCTATAGGTAAAGGTATACCTGGAGTGACTATTAAAGTTGTTAATGAGAATGGAGATTGTGTAAAAGTTAATGAAGTAGGTCATCTTATTGCAAAAGGTGAAAACGTTATGAAGGGGTATTTTAATAACCCTGAAGAAACTAAAATGGTTATAAGAG
Organism: Clostridium sardiniense; assembly: GCF_050584765.1. Taxonomy (GTDB): domain Bacteria; phylum Bacillota; class Clostridia; order Clostridiales; family Clostridiaceae; genus Clostridium; species Clostridium sardiniense_A. Next base: position 390,965 of record NZ_JBNOOR010000001.1, read on the forward strand.
ATGGATGGCTTTACACTGGAGATTTAGCTCAAATTGATGAGGATGGATATATTTATATAGTAGCGAGGGAAAAAAATATAATAAAAAGTGGTGGAAATAGAATAAGTCCAAGAGAAATAGAGGATGTAATAGTTAGAATTCCTCAGGTTATAGAATGTGCTGTGGTAGGGGTAGAGGATGATCTCCTAGGAGAAGGCATTAAAGCCTTTATAGTTGTAAATGACAAGACCATAGACCATAAGTATATAATTAACTTTTGCAAGGAGAATCTCTCCAGCTTTAAGGTGCCTAAATATATAGAATTCATGGATTCACTACCAAAGAATTCTTCAGGAAAGGTTCTTTTTAAAAAGCTAAAAGAAAAGAGTGAGAGTAATGGGTAATGACAAGATTATTGATGAGATTATATTTAGGGATCAATTTTGCAAAAAGCAAAGTGATAAGGAAAAAGAACTTTTAGAAATTATCAAACCTCAACTTAAGCATAATAGAAACAATGAGAATATAAACAGTTTATACAACAAATTAAACTTAAATATAGAGAAAATAGATTCTTTAGAAGAAGTCCCCTTTATACCTGTTAATATGTTCAAGTCCTTTGATCTGAATACTTGCAATTTTAATGACGTAGTAAGAGTTCTAAATTCAAGTGCCACTACTACCGGTATACCTAGCAAAATATACATAGATAAAAAAACTTCAATAAGACAAACACAGGGCCTAATTTCTACCTTAAATAATTTTCTAGGTGGCAAAAGAAGGCCTATGTTAGTTATAGATAGTGAGGACTCTAACAAAAGAGGAGACTCAATTACAGCTAGAGGTGCCGCCATAAGGGGAGTTAGTAGTTTTGCTAGTAAAATTGTATATGCTATGGATAAATCAGGGGATGATTTAATACTAAATTTAAAAAGGATTCAAGACTTTGTAGATACTTATGGTGAAGAGGAAGTATTAATTTATGGATTTACATATATAATATGGTCAAAGTTTATAAAAGAACTAGAGAAAATAGGGATAGTATTAAATCTACCAAAATCTAAATTATTACATAGTGGCGGCTGGAAAAAGCTAATTAACAAGAAGGTTGATAAAGAGGAATTCTCTAAAGTCCTAGCTAAGCACTTAAATACTAAAGAAAATAATATAATTGATTTCTATGGAATGGTAGAGCAAGTTGGAGTTGTATTTATAGATTGTGAATGTGGTTATAAGCATGTTCCTGATTTTGCAGATGTTATCATAAGGAATATTCTTACCTTAGAAGAAGTCGAGGTAGGAAAGTCAGGATTAATAGAGGTTATAAGTATTTTAGGATCTAGCTATCCATCACAGGGAATTCTAACTGAAGATATAGGAGAATTGGTTGGAGTAGATAATTGTAAATGTGGAAGAGGCGGAAAGTACTTTAAATTTAAAGCGAGAGCTGAAAAAACTGAAACCAGAGGGTGTGGAGATACCTTTGCTGAGAGGACTGGTGACATATGATAAGATGCTATGGAATTGATGGTAAGTTTTATTGTGATGGGTTACAATATGAGGACTTTTCATGCATTGAGAAAATAATGAAGCACAATATATCCGAGCTTCAAGGAATACCTATTCAAGCAATGATTTTATTATTAGATAAGTACAGTAAAAGGTTATTAATGGCTAGGGAGTTAGCAGATATAGAAGGAGTTGCATATCTATCATTATATCTAAAAAAGAATAATTTAATTAGATTAATTAAGACAAGCTTAGGAAATTTAGAATATCTAGATAAGTTTTTGCAAGTTGAAGGTGGAAAGCTATTGAGAGCCCAAGGGAGAGGAATCACTTCCCATTGGATAGCAGGTAATGTTCCTACATTATCTATATATTCTTCTCTTCATTCATTATTATGCAGAAACAGTAATATTTTAAGGATACCTAAAGAGGTTATGAAGGATGCCATTAGATTATTTAGTTTATTAGGTGATATAGAAGTTGAGTATGATGGGAAAATATATACTGGCGTGAGTCTTCTAAAAAATATATGTCTAGTATATTTTGATAGTGATAGGAATGATTTAAATAATAAAATGTCTTTAACATCAGATGCTAGAGTTATTTGGGGTGGTGAGAGAGCAGTTAAAGAGATACTTAAGCTACAGAGGAAAACTACTTGCAAGGATTTAGTATTTGGTCCTAAATATTCATTTGCTGTATTTGACAAAGAGGCTATTGAATCACAAAAGAATAATGAGTATTTTGAAGGACTTGTAAAAGATATAATAGCTTTTAATCAAAGAGCTTGTTCTTCACCACAGGTAGTATTTCTTGAGAAGAGCTTGTGTTCCTTGGAAGAAGTAGGGGAAAAATTAGTAGAAGTCTTTGAAAGAATTAATAAAAGAGCTCCTTTAACTGATGTTTCAGAGGGGATAGCTGTAGAGATAATAAATAAACGTGGTGAATATGGATTAAGTATAGATAAGACATTAATGTGTAGTAAAGGCTTAGATTACACAATTTTAATTGATAGGGATATAAAATTAGAAGAGCCTATAGGAGGCAGAACTATATTTTTAAAAGAAGTAAATAATGTAAAGGACATAGTACCTCTCATAACACCTAGAATTCAATGCGTTGGAGTTGCCTTTGAAAATGCTGAAAAGCTAATGAACTTCTCTAATATGAGTACTGAGAAGGGCGTTGATAGAATAAATAGAATAGGTACAATGAATATTTATGATTTTCCATGGGATGGTTCACTTGTATTAAATGAGCTTGTTAGATGGTGTAGTGTTAATTATTAAACAATTTTATTGCTGTTGCATTATTGCAATTTGTTGCAATAATGCAACGATAGTATGTTGATAGGCTAATACACTTACTTATAGAGGAATAATATTGAGAAAATATTAAATTTGTTGAGATATTGCAACAAAAAATAAATTTTTATATAGATTTATGAACTCAAATTAGTTAAAAAATAAACAATCTATTCGGTGTATATAGGGTTTTAAGAAAATTTTATAAGAAATTTTATATTTTGGCATGAAGATTGCTCTATATATAGACATAACAAAAAATTAAAAATATTTAGATAATTCAAAAAATACGGAAGGAATGATTAGTAATGGCTTTAATGACAGGAGAACAGTATGTAGAAAGTCTAAGAAAACTTAAATTAAATGTCTATATGTTTGGAGAAAAAATAGAGAATGTTGTGGATAATCCAATCCTTCGACCATCTCTTAACTCAGTTAAAATGACATATGATTTAGCTCAAATGCCTGAATATGAGGATTTAATGACAGCTACTTCAAACTTAACTGGTGAAAAAGTAAATCGTTTCACACATATGCATCAAAATACAGGGGATTTAATCAAAAAAGTAAAGATGCAAAGACTTCTTGGTCAAAAGACAGCTGCATGTTTCCAAAGATGTGTTGGTATGGATGCTTTTAACGCAGAATATAGCACAACATTCGAAATAGATAAGGCTTATAAAACAGATTATTTTGAAAGATTTAAGAAATTTGCTAAATATGTTCAAGAAAACGATTTAACAGTAGATGGAGCTATGACAGATCCTAAAGGAGATAGAGGTCTATCACCAAGTAAACAATCTGATCCAGATTTATATTTAAGAGTTGTTGAAAGAAGACCTGATGGTGTTGTTGTTAGAGGAGCAAAGGCTCACCAAACTGGTATGACAAATTCTCATGAAATATTAGTAATGCCTACTATTGCAATGAGACCAGATGATAAAGATTATGCTATATCATTCTCAGTACCAACAGATACTGAAGGAATAGTAATCATAATGGGCAGACAATCATGTGACACAAGAAAACTAGAAGAAGGAGCAAATATTGATGTAGGTAACTATAACTTTGGAGGACAAGAAGCATTAGTAGTATTTGATGATGTTTTTGTTCCAAATGAGAGAATATTCTTAGATGGTGAAACTGAATTTGCTGGAATGCTAGTTGAAAGATTTGCAGGATATCACAGACAAAGTTACGGTGGATGTAAAGTTGGAGTTGGTGATGTATTAATTGGAGCTTCTGCATTAGCTGCTGATTATAACGGAGCAGCAAAAGCTTCTCATATAAAAGATAAGCTTATAGAAATGACTCATTTAAATGAAACTTTATTTGCATGTGGAATAGCTTGTTCAGCAGAAGGAGATAAGACTGAAGCAGGTAACTATTTAATAGATTTACTTCTTGCTAATGTATGTAAGCAAAATGTTACAAGATTCCCATATGAAATTGCAAGACTTGCAGAAGATATAGCAGGCGGAATAATGGTTACAATGCCTTCAGAACAAGATTTCAGAAATAAGAAGATTGGACATTATGTTGATAAATACTTAGTTGGAGTAGATTCAGTACCAACTATAGATAGAATGAAGATTTTAAGATTAATTGAAAATATTACATTAGGAACTGCAGCTGTTGGTTATAGAACTGAATCAATGCATGGAGCAGGTTCACCACAAGCTCAAAGAATAATGATAGCAAGACAATCCAACTTAGGTAAGAAGAAAAAACTTGCTAAAGCTATTGCTAGAATAGAAGATTAGTTCAGTATATAGCCAAAGGGGGAGAGATGACTAATGGAATGGAGAGAGACTTATAAGAGTAAGATTGTAACACCAGAGGAAGCAGTCTCTAAAATAAAATCTGGAGACAGAGTTGTTACAGGTCATGCTTGTGGAGAACCAGGAATTCTCCTAAAAGCTATGGTTAATAATAAAGAGCAATACAAGGATGTAGAGATAGTCCATATGGTTGCTATGGGAGGAGCTGAATATGCTCAGCCAGGAATGGAGGAGCATTTCAGACATAATGCTATATTTGTTGGAGGAAGTACTAGAGAGGCTGTTAATTCAGGAAGAGCTGATTTTACAACTTGCTTCTTTAGTGAAGTTCCCAAAATGTTTAGAGAAGGCTTTTTGCCTGTAGATGTAGCATTAGTACAGGTTAGTCCACCAGATGAAAATGGTAATTGTAGCTTTGGTGTATCAGTAGATTACACAAAGCCAGCAGCAGAATCTGCAAAGATAGTAATTGCAGAGGTTAACGATCAAATGCCAAGAACAGGTGGAGATACACTTATAAATGTAAAGGATTTAGATTATATAGTAGATACTTCATATCCTTTAATTGAGCTTCATCCACCTAAAATAGGAGATGTGGAGAGAGCTATAGGTGAAAATTGTGCATCATTAATAGATGATGGAGACACATTACAGCTGGGAATTGGAGCTATTCCTGATGCAGTTTTACTATTCTTAAAAGATAAAAAAGATCTTGGTATACACTCTGAGATGATTTCAGATGGAGTAGTAGAATTAGTAGAAGCAGGTGTAATAACAAATAAAAAGAAATCACTACATCCCGGAAAAACTGTAGTTTCATTTATTATGGGTACTAAAAAATTATATGACTACATAAATAACAATCCAGATGTGGAAATGTATCCAGTAGATTATGTAAATAATCCTGTAGTTGTAGCTAAAAATGATAATATTATTTCAATTAACTCCTGTGTTCAAGTAGATTTAATGGGACAAGTATGTTCAGAAAGCATAGGAGATAAACAAATAAGTGGAGTTGGAGGTCAAGTAGACTTTGTAAGAGGAGCAATGATGGCAAAAGGCGGTAAATCTATAATTGCTATGCCATCTACAGCAGGTAGAGGAAAAGTATCTAGAATAGTATCTAGACTAGATGATGGAGCTACTGTTACAACTTCAAGAAATGATGTTGATTATATAGTTACTGAATATGGAGTAGCAAGACTCCGTGGTAAAACATTAAGGGATAGAGCTAAGGCACTTATAAATATAGCTCACCCAGATTTTAGAACGGAATTAATAGAAAGCTTCGAAAAGAAGTTTAATACAAAATTTTAAATGATTTTTATTTGCGGAAAACTGTTAAAACATTAACAAGGCTGTTAGAAAACGTATACTTTCAATTGACATAATTGATTTGACTTTTGAGTGTTATAAATTCAGTTTAAGTTTGAAGGAGAGAAAATCTTATGAAAAAAGGGTATGTATTTATAATTTTGACTGCTTTGTTATACAGTACACAAGAAATAGCCAATAAAATGCTTATGAAAAACAACCTTGATGCGTTTCAGATAACTTTCATAATATTTTTAATAGGAGCAATATTATTAACACCATTAGCTATTAGAGATTTGAAAGCAAAAAATATAAAAATTAAAGGTAAAGATTGCGGGTATTTTGCAATAAATGCTGCATTATGTATACCAATATCAATGAGTTTATTATCCCTTGCGGGAAAATATACTCAAGCATCAACAAGTGCAGTAATATTTAGTGCTAATGCTGTCTTTACAGTACCTTTTGCATACTTGATTTTAAAGGAGAAGATAAATAAAACAACTTTAATATCTTTAATAATAAGTATTATAGGTGTTGTTGTAATCTTTAATCCAAGTAAAATTATTCAAGGGGCTAAAGGGGGAACAGATTTAATAGGAATATGTCTTGCTTTAGGATCTGCGATAGCTTGGTCACTATTTACAGTAATAAGTAAGATGAAGATAGCAAAATATGGTGGGTACATATTTAACTGCTTTGTATTCTATTTTGGAGCAGCAATGGTGCTAGCTATATTGATAGCTACAGGAAAACCTATATTCTCAGGAATAGATCTTCAAAGTATGGTAGTACTATTATACATGGGAATTTTTATCAAGGCATTTGGATATATATTCTACCTTGGAGCTATAAAGCTAACATCAGCCGTTACAGCATCAATGGTTTTCTTAATAAAACCAGCACTAGCGACAATATTAGCAGTTATGATTCTTGGAGAAGAAATTCTTCCATCCATGATAATTGGTATAGGACTTATCATAATTGGTTCATACATCAGCTTTAGCGCGAAGAAATCAGAAGAAAAGGCTAAATCAGCTATGGTAGGTGAATTAGAAAGACAAAGTATATAGAGAAGTCTATGAGAGAAAGAGATGATACAAATGACTAATAAGGAAAGAATTAGGAATAAGGAACTCTTGAATAAAGTTGTATCCGCTGAGGATGCAATAAGTTATATAAAAGATGGAATGGTCATAGGGGCAAGTGGTTTTACACCATCAGGATATCCAAAGGTAGTACCACTTACACTAGCGGAAAAGGTAAAGAGAACAGGGGAAAAAATGAAGTTAACCCTATACTCTGGTGCATCATTAGGTCCAGAAGTTGATGGTGCATGGGCTGAGGCTGGAATAATAGCTAAAAGATTGCCATATCAAACAAATTCTGCATTAAGAAATGAAATTAATGCAGGTAATATAGAGTATTTAGATATGCATCTAAGTCATTCAACACAATATTTAAATTGTGGAGTTCTTCCAAAGGTAGACGTAGCTATTGTAGAGGCATTAGCAATTACTGAAGATGGAGATATCATCCCAACAACAGCAGTTGGAAATACTCCAGCATTTATAGAGAGTGCAGATAAGGTAATTGTTGAAATTAATACATCTAAACCAATGGAGCTAGAAGGAATGGCAGATATATATGTTAATGAAAATCCGCCATATAGAAAACCTATTCCTATAAATAAAACAGGGGATAGAATAGGGAAACCTTACATAAAATGTGGATTAGATAAGATAGTAGCAATAGTACAAACTGATATGAAAGATAAGTCAAGACCTCTTACTGAACCAGATGAAGTTTCAAGAAAAATATCAGATAATATACTAAAGTTTTTTAGAAAAGAAGTTAAGGAAGGAAGACTTCCAGAAAATTTACTTCCACTACAATCAGGGGTAGGAAGTGTTGCTAATGCTGTACTTTATGGTTTATGTGAATCTGAGTTTAAAGGACTTACATGCTATACAGAAGTTGTACAAGATTCAATGCTAGATCTATTAAGATGTGGTAAGGCTGATATTGTATCTACAACTGCTATTAGCCCTTCACCAGAAGGATTTGAAAAATTCTTAAAAGAGATAGATTTCTTTAAGGATAAGATAATATTAAGACCGCAAGAGATTAGTAATAATCCAGAAGTAGCTAGAAGACTTGGAGTTATTGCTATGAATACAGCTTTAGAGGCAGATATTTATGGTAATGTAAATTCTACTCATATAATGGGTTCTAAAATGATGAATGGAATAGGTGGTTCAGGGGATTTTGCTAGAAATGGTTATATAACAATATTCTCAACAGCCTCAACAGCAAAAAAAGGAGCTATATCATCAATTGTTCCTATGGTATCTCATGTGGATCATACAGAGCACGATGTAATGGTTTTAATAACTGAACAAGGAATTGCAGATTTAAGAGGACTTAGTCCAAAGGAGAGAGCATTAGCAATCATTAATAATTGCGCTCATCCAGACTATAGACCAATGTTATTAGATTATTATAATAGAGCAAATGAAAAAGGTGCAAAGCATACTCCACACATACTAGAAGAAGCACTATCATGGCATTCTAGATTTATGGATACAGGTAGTATGAAGATAACTGAAGAAGAAGAGTACATGGAAGCTTAATAAAATAAATTAAAATGAATTTTAGGAGGAATTATTATGGATAACAAACAATTAATCGAAGAAATGGTAGAAAAGGCAAAGGTTGCACAAGCTGAATTAGCTACATACTCTCAAGAGGAGTTAGATGCTATAGTTAAGGTTATAGGAAAAACTGTTTATGATAATGCTGAAGAATTAGCTAAAATGGCTGTTGAAGAAACAAGAATGGGAGTATATGAAGATAAAGTAGCTAAAAACAAAGGGAAATCTAAGACTATATGGAACAACTTGAAAGATAAAAAGACTGTTGGTATCATAGAAAGAGATGCAAAAAAAGCTCTTACTATGGTTGCTAAACCAGTAGGAGTTGTAGGAGCAGTAACACCAACTACTAATCCAATAGTTACTCCAATGTGTAACTCAATGTTTGCAGTTAAAGGTGGAAATGCAATAATAGTAGCACCTCATCCAAGATCACAAAAATGCAGTGCTTATACAGTAGACTTAATAAAGAAAGCACTAAAAGATCAAGGCGTTAGATGTCCAGAAAATGCTATCCAAATAATCAGAGATTCATCTATAGAAAAGACTAATGAACTTATGAAGGCAGTAGATGTTGTTATTGCTACAGGCGGAATGGGAGTAGTTAAAGCTGCTTACTCAAGCGGAAAACCTTCTTATGGAGTTGGTGCAGGAAATGTACAAGTTATTCTTGATAGAGATATAGATTTTGTAGATGCTACTGCAAAAATAATAGCTGGAAGAAAATTTGATAACGGAATAATATGTTCTGGAGAGCAAACAATAATAGCACCTGCTGATAAGTATGATGAAGTTATAAAGGCTGCAGTTTCAAATGGAGCTTACTATATAGAAGATCCAAAAGTTGTAGATAAATTCAGAAAATCAATCTTTGTTAATGGACATATAAATAAGGATGTTGTTGGACAATCAGTACAAAAGGTTGCAGAACTTGCAGGAGTTGAAGTTCCAGAAGCAACTAAGGTTATCTTATTAAAGGCTGAGGGAATTGGAGCAGAGGATGATTTATGTAAGGAAAAAATGTGTCCTGTAATGGCTTCATTTAAATATGACACATTTGATGATGCTATAAAGATTGCACAAACTAATCTTGACTTAGAAGGAAAAGGACACTCAGCTGCTATTCACTCTAATAGCCCAGAGAATATAGATAAGGCAGGAATTAACCTAACAGTAAGTAGATTAGTTGTTAATGCACCATCATCAACAACAGCTGGAGGATCTTTAACTAATGGATTTGCACCAACTACAACATTAGGATGTGGAACTTGGGGTAACAATGCAATATCAGAAAACCTTGATTACAAGCATTTAATAAACGTATCAAGAATTGGAAGAGTTATTGAAGATGCTAAAGTTCCAACTGATGAGGAGATTTGGGCATAATAAACTAAATATTAAGGGGGTCTCAAACATGAGAGCACTAAAAGTTCAACCTGAAATTCATAAATTTGATACTTTTGAAGAATTCGCAAAAGAGTTTAATATAGGTGAGGGAGATTTAATTCTTACAAATGAATTTCTTTATACACCATTTATGCAAGATCTTAATTTAAAAGCAGATGCTATATTCCAAGAAAGATTTGGACTTGGAGAACCATCTGATGAAATGATAAATGCAATAATGGAAGAAATGAGAGGTAAGAACTATAATAGAATAATTGCTATTGGTGGAGGAAGTATAATAGATATCTCTAAACTTCTAGCACTTAAGGATGAGGGAGATTGTGTTAAGTTATTTGAAAAAACTGTGCCAATAGTTAAGGAAAAAGAGTTAATAATTGTTCCAACAACTTGTGGTACTGGTAGTGAAGTTACTAACATATCTATCTCAGAAATAAAATCAAAGCATACTAAAATGGGACTTGCAACAGATGAGTTATATCCAGAATATGCTGTATTAATTCCAGAACTTGTTAAGGGACTTCCATTTAAATTCTTCGTAACAAGTTCAATAGATGCTTTAATTCATGCTATTGAGTCATATGTGTCACCAAAGTCTAATCCTTACACTGAAATATTCAGTGTTAAGGCAATAGATCTTATTATAAAAGGATATAAAGAAATAATAAAATATGGTGAAGCTTATAGAACAGAAATAATAGAGGATTTTGTTATTGGAAGTAACTATGCTGGTATAGCATTTGGAAATACAGGGGTCGGAGCTGTTCACGCATTATCTTATCCTTTAGGTGGAGTTTATCATGTTCCTCATGGTGAAGCTAACTACCAATTCTTTGTTGAGGTATTTAGAACATATAACAAGAAGAATCCAGATGGAAAAATTAAAGAGGTGAATAAAGTTTTAGCAAATGCACTAGGTGTTAGTGAGGATGCTGATGTATATGCTGAACTTGCAAAGCTTCTTGATAAATTATTAGAAAGAAAACCTCTTAAGGAATATGGAATGAAGGAAGAAGAAATAGAAAGTTTTACAGACAATGTTATAGCAGGTCAACAAAGACTTTTAGCAAATAATTATGTACCACTTTCTAGAGATGAAATTCGCGATATATATAAGAGTTTATATTAAATTATTGGAGGACTTCTCAAGAGTGAGAAGTCCTTTTTGATAAATAATTATATTTCTTTATTTATTTAATTAGGTTAAAATAAAACTATGAAATGGTATACAATAAGGAGGTTTTTATGGATAATAATTACATATATAATAGGCATAGCGTTAGAAAATTTAAGGATGAGAAAATTTCAATAGAGGCTTTAAAAGAAATAATTAAAGCTGGCTCCTATGCTCCTTCAGGGAAGAATAGTCAAAATTGGCACTTTGTAATATTAAGGGGAAAAGATCAAGTTGATAAGATAGCTAGTGCTATTGAAAAGAAAAATAAAGCGATATGTGACAAAATCCCTGATGAAACTATTAAGAATAAATTCTTAAATGGTATAAAATATCAGTTAACTTTTAAGAGTGCGCAAACATTGATATTAGTATATGCTAGGAAGTACATTCCAACAGGATATGAAGAACTAAAATTAAGTGGCGCCCCTGAGGAGGAAATCAAAGATTTATGGAATACTGCCCCTGGAATACAAGGAGTATCTGCTGCTTTAGAAAATATAATGCTTACAGCAGCAAATATGGGATATGGAACATGTTGGATAACAGGTCCAGATTATGCAGCCAAGGAGATAAATGAAGTTATAGGCTTTGAAAAAGAAGATTATTCATTGATAGCAATGACGCCAATTGGAGTTCCTTTAAGCACTGATTTTAAGAGACCACCAAGAAAGCCTTTAGAAGAAATAATGACAATAATAGAGTAATTGAGTAGGAGAGTTTATAGTATGTACGATAGAGTTAATAGTATAATCAATGAAAAGGTAAGACCGGCTCTTAAAGAGCATAATGGTGATATAGAATTAATAGATGTTAAAGAGGGTGTAGTTACTGTTAAATTACTAGGTCAATGTAGTGGATGTCCATCTGCTAAGTTTACACTTGAACATGTAGTTCAGACCACATTACAGAATGAAGTTCCTGAGATAAAAGAGGTTATAGCAACTCATGAAGTTAGTGAGGAGCTTTTGGACATGGCTAGAAAAATACTTAATAAGAATAAATAATTAATTAATATATATTTCTAGAGAGTTAGATATCTAAAGACTAAACTTGAATAAAAAGTTTAAGAAAAAATGCATTAAAATAGAGTAGTTACAAATTGATTTTTGTAACTACTCTATTTTTTTATTTATTATCTATATCTTCAAAGGTAAGCCCTTTATTATATATTCTTTTATTTGTATTCTCTCTAAGAAGTTTATATATAACTGCAAATAGAGGAATACCAAGAAGTAATCCTAAGAATCCAAGTAAACTTCCACCAACAAGCATTGCAAACATTACCCAAATTGCAGATAGTCCTATAGAATTTCCAACAACTTTTGGATAAATTAGATTCCCTTCAAATTGTTGAAGAACAATTATAAATATTACAAATATAATTGCTTTTATTGGATTTATTATAAGTATTATAAGAGCTGATGGTATTGTACCTATAAATGCTCCGAAGATAGGGATTAAACTTGTAACACCAACTATAAATCCTATTAAAAGAGCATAAGGTAGTCTTAATATAAGCATACCAATACAGCAAAGAGTTCCGATTATAACTGCTTCAGTACATTGCCCTCCAATAAATCTTTGGAAGGTTTCATTTGCTACACGTCCAACTTTAAGTATTTTATTTGCATGTCTTTTCTTAAGATGTGCATATAGGAACTTTTTACATTGGAAGATAAGGAGTTCTTTACTAGCTAACATATAAATAGCAAAAACTATTGATAAGAAGAAATTAATTACTCCTGATGTTATACTAACAGTTAAATTAAATATATGATTTATAGTAAATCCTAAGAATTGACTAGCAAAGCCAAAAATATCTTTCCAAGCATTCATTATATCAGCCCATATTTTATCAAAGCCTGCAATAGAGCCCAGGTTATTAGTAACTAACTCTTCAAAAGATTTAACATATGCTGGAACGCTATCAATAAGTGTTGAAACGCTACTTACAAGTTGAGGGATAATAAATGTTATTAAAGTAGCTAATAAGCCAACAACAAGTAAAAGTGTGACTACAATAGAAACTGGTCTTTTAAAGGATTTTAAAAATGGAAACTTTTTTGAATTATCCATAAAAAAGAATACTTTATTTTCTAGAAGCCTCATTGGAATATTTAAAACAAAAGCTATTCCAATAGCAGTTAGGAATGGACTAAGAATTCCAAGTATCTTCCCAAGGAATGTCCAAACCGTTGATATATTTAAAACTACATATGCTAAAACTATTATATATGTAGAAAGTAAAATATAAGGCTTTAACTTGGTATTAATATTTTTCAAAAAAAGACCCCCTTATTATTTGTTAAAGATATATATATAGTATCCTTAACTAGTATAAGAGTTATTATACATCGTTAGGAGTTTTATAACAATATATTGAGATAAGTTATTTCAATGTGAAATCTATGTGAAATTTAATAAATATATATAAGATAATGATAAAATTAATAAAAAGGAGGGTACTATGAAAAAGATATTAGTTGTGGAAGATGATATAAAAATAAATGAACTTATTATTGAATTTTTAAAAAGTGAGGGGTATGAGGTAGATAGATCCTTTGATGGGTTATCTGGATATTCAAAATTTAAAGAGGATAACTATGATCTAGTAATATTAGATATAATGATGCCGAAGCTTGATGGATATGGGTTATGTAATCTAATTAGAGAGGAAAGCGATGTTCCAATAATATTTTTAACAGCTCTTAGCGAAGCAGAAGATGAGATAAAAGGATTCGATTCTATGGCAGATGATTATATAACTAAGCCCTTTTCTTTTAATGTTTTAATTAAGAGGGTAGAGGCTGTACTTAGAAGAAGTGAGAAAGCAAATGATTTAAAAGATGAATTATTCTTTGGAAATTTATATATAAATTTAAATACATATAAGGTTTATATTGATAATAAAGAAGTAGAATTTACTCTTAAGGAATTTAATATACTTAATCTCCTTATAGAGTTTTATCCTAATGTAGTTTCAAGAGAGATATTGATGGATAAGGTATGGGGATATGATTATTATGGAGATATGAGGGTAATTGATGCTCATATTAAGAATATAAGAAAAAAGATAAGTTATGATTATATAGGGACAGTAAAGGGTGTTGGATATGTACTTAAAGAATAAATGGGAGAAGATAGGGATTAAGAAAAAACTATTTATAATATCTAGCACAGTAGTTTTAATAACATCAATAGTTATATATAGTATATTATTTTTAATTGTTCCAATGATATATTTAGATATAAAAGAGAGTAATGTTAAAAACTCAACAAATGAGTTAATTAAAACATTAGAAAGTAAAAATGATAATAATATTGATTATACAGAGGTCTTAGATAAATATTCTTATGATAATGGAGGTATGGTTTTAATAACAACTCTTTATGGAGATACTGTATATTCTTCAAATAGAATTTTTGGAAAGCCACCTAAAGAAGATGTAAGAAAAGATATTTTGTTTAATGAAAAGTTTAATGAGCAAAATGATATAAAAGTTAGTAAGCAGTTTTATTTTAAAGATATAGGGAGAGAGTGCATAATTACAACAAATGTTCCAATTAAATTTTTAAATGATATGAGAAGGGTAATGATTAGGCTATTGCCTGCTATAATTTTAATAACAATAGGAATAGGAGTTTTATCTCAGTATATATATTCCGTTGTAATTAGTAAGCCTTTGCTTAAAATTAATAGTGTTGCTAAGAAAATCTCTAAATTAAACTTTAATGAAAAGCTTCCTTATGAAGGAAAGGATGAAATTGCAGAATTATCAAATAGCATAAATTCTATAAGTAGTAACCTTGAAGAGACAATATTTAGTCTTAAAGAAGCTAATGAGAAACTTGTAAGTGATATCGAGAAGGAAAAGTTACAAGATAAGAGAAGAAGAGATTTTATAAAAGCAATTTCTCATGAACTTAAAACACCTATAACAGTTATAAATGGTCAAATAGAAGGAATGATTTATGAAATAGGACCTTATAAGGATAGAGATAAATATTTAAGAGAAAGCTTAGAGAGTGTATCGGACCTTAGAACATTAGTTTCAGAGATAATAAATCTTGCAAAATATGAAGAGAGTATAGATTTAAATTACGAAGAGTTTGTATTAAATGATTTAATAATTGATATTATTTCAGGATATGAATACTTTAAAAGTGAGAGAAATTTAAATATAAAGTTAAATGAAGATGGAAAGCTTAAAATAAGAGGAGATAAAAATATAATAAGAAAGGTTATATCAAATCTTATTAATAACAGCTTAAAATACTCATTAGAGAATAAAGACATAGAAGTAGATATAAATAAGAATGGAAGAGTTCAAATAATAAATTATACAAACAATATAGATAATATAGAAAAGGATCTTTTATTTAAAGCCTTCTATAGGGCAGAGAAATCTAGAAATAAAGAAACAGGCGGTAGTGGACTTGGCTTATATATAGTAAAAACTCTTCTAGATACTCATGGAGATATTAATTATGGCATAGATATACAAGGAGAAAAATTTAAGTTTTTCTTAGATTTTAAAAATAAACAATAAACTTCACATAGAATTCATGTTGACTTCACTTTACTTACAGTTTGGTACTTTAAGATAAGTACATAACTTGCAAAGAGAGAGGGGAAAACATGAATTTTTTATTTAGAGGATTTTTAAGTGTGAAAGAAAGAATTGGAAAGTCGGCAATATTATTTTTAGTTATGACATCTATTTGTGTATTTGTATTAGCAGGATTTTCAATTCAAAGTGCTACAGAGAAAGCAGGTGTCCTTGCAAGACAAAAGCTTGGTGCAACAGTTACTCTATCTCCTAATATGGAGAAGATTAAGGAGAAGATGAGAGAAGAAGGAGGAGAGAAGGGCTTTAAATTAGAGAGAACGCCAATATCATTGGAGGATGTAGATAAGGTTTTAACATTAAGTAATATAAGTAGTTATAACGTAACTTCATCTACTGAAGGTGTTGCTGATGGTTTTAGTCCAATAACTAGTACAGAATCAAATAACAATGAAGAACAAGGATTTATGAAGGATACTAATAGAGAAAGTAGAGTAATGGGAGATATTACTTTAGACGGTATTTTAAATTTAAAAGATGTAAGCGCGTTTATAAATGAGGAGGATACTTTAGTTGATGGAAGTGGCATTACTAGTGATGATAAGGATAAAAACGTTGCTGTCATTGAGAAGACACTAGCAGATCAAAATAGCTTAAAAGTAGGAGACAAAATAAAGGTTAAGTCTACTCAAGATAGTACAAAAACAGTGGAACTTAAGATAATTGGTATATATCAAAATAGCTCAGAAATATCAGAAGGAGCTATGAGAAATGAAGCAATGAATCCATATAATAAAATTTATGTGCCATATACAGTTTCTAATACTTTAAAAGGAACAGATTATAAAAATAAAGTTGATAGTGCACAGTTTTACTTAAATGATCCTATAAATGTAGAGTCATTCTTAGAAGAAGGCAAAAAGCTTGATATAGACTTTAACACATATACTTTAGATGCGAATAGTAGGGCTTATGAATCAATGATGGGACCTATAGAAAATATAGCATCATTTGCTAAGATGACAGTAATTATTGTATCAATTGCTGGAGCTGTTATATTAGGGCTTATAATTATGCTCTCAATAAAAGAAAGAAGAAATGAAATTGGTATTCTGTTATCTCTAGGAGAGAAGAAGCTTAAGATAATAGCACAATTTGGAGTTGAGATACTTATTATATTAGCATTAGCCTTTGGAACATCAGCTGTACTTGGTAATTCTATAAGTAAAGAAATTGGTAATGTACTACTTGCTAAGGAAACTTCAGTTGAACAGAATAGCAATTATGGTATGCCAGGAATGCAAGGGATGCAAGGAGTTCCAGATATGAGTGCACATGGAGGAAGTGATATGAGCGGAAGAGGAGAAGGGAGATTTAATAAATCTAAAGTAGAGACAATAGATTCATTAGATGTTAGTGTTTCAGCAGAAGACTATGCAAAAATGTGCGGACTTGCAATACTAATATCATTTATAGGTGTTATGATTCCTTCAATTGGAATAATGAGATTACAACCCAAAGAAATTTTAAGTAAGCATGATTAGAGGTGAAGTAAATGAATGATGAAAAGATATTAGAATTAAAAAACGTATCATATTGGTATGATAATGATAACAAAATAATAGAAGATTTAAGTGTAAATTTTGAGAACGGGAAATTTTATACTGTAATTGGGCCATCAGGAAGTGGAAAAACTACATTTTTATCTCTTATATCCGGTTTAGATAAGAGTAAAGATGGTGAAATATTATACAAGGATAAAAGTATAAAGAAAATAGGTCTTACTAATTATAGAAATAAGTATGTGTCA
Organism: Clostridium sardiniense; assembly: GCF_050584765.1. Lineage (GTDB taxonomy): Bacteria > Bacillota > Clostridia > Clostridiales > Clostridiaceae > Clostridium > Clostridium sardiniense_A. Next base: position 408,465 of record NZ_JBNOOR010000001.1, read on the forward strand.
ATCATATTCCAAGGCTATAATTTACTTACCTATATGACTGCGCTACAAAATGTAATTTCAGCTATTTCTATAAAAGGGTTAAAGGTTGATAATAAGAAGGAAAGAGCTTTAGACATGTTAAAGAAGGTAGGTCTTACAGAGGAACAAGCAAATCAAAAGGTATTAACTCTTAGTGGAGGGCAGCAGCAAAGGGTGGCAATTGCAAGAGCATTAGTTTCAGAAACAGGAGTAATAATTGCTGATGAGCCAACAGGTAACTTAGATGAAAAAACATCAAATGATATAATTAAATTATTTAGAGATATCGTAGAAGAAGAAAATAAATGCTTAATTATGGTTACTCATAATAACGATATTGCTAAAAATTCAGATGAAACATATAAATTGTCTGATAAGAAGTTAATAAAAATATTATAATTAACAATAAAAATAAAAAAATGGTAGAAAATTAATTCTACCATTTTTTATTTAAATTAAGAGATTATTTGATTTTGTTTTCGTATTGTTCTACCATTCTCTTAACCATTTCTCCACCAACGCTTCCGCATTGTTTTGAAGATAAGTCTCCGTTGTAGTCAGTGAATGGAACTCCCATTTCATTAGCTACTTCATTTCTGAATTTTGCTAATCCTTCTTTAGCTTCTGGAACTAATTTTGTTGATGAACTTCTTCCCATGGTTCATTCCTCCTTATATCTTATAAATATTTCGTAAAGTTTGTTTGTTTTACTTTACACTCATAGTTTGTGTCCTTTTAGTTTTTATAAACTATAATATTATAACCAATATTGGAAGGTAATTAGACATAAGGAAAAAATGTGTATATAAATACTTATAATAAAACAGGAACCTTCTTAGTATTTACTTACAGATGTACTATTATTCTATTTTTTTAAATCATTAAAAGATATAACTCCATTCAAAGTATTTGCTTCTTTTACAGCTCTTAAGATGGCTTTTTCCATAACATTAGCTGCAATCATACCAACTGTTGTTACATCAGATTCTACTTTATTAGTCGCCATAGTAAATATTGTATCACCATCAAACATTGTATGAGCAGGTCTCATGGTTCTTGCAAATCCATTATGAGCCATTGAAGAAATCTTTTTTGCTTGAGCTTTTGTAAACTTAGCATTAGTTACTATTAATCCAATAGTAGTGTTACCTTTAAAAGGATCGCTTGGTGCTTTTATATTATTTATTAAAATTTCTTCGCTATTTAAAAATTCATTATTTTCTTTATTTAAAGCTCCTGCAATAATTTTTAAATTTTTAGGATCAACAACATCACCTAAACAATTTACAGCAACTATAGCACCAACTTTAAGATCTCCAACTTGGACTGCATAAGTTCCAAGGCCACCTTTCATAGCTGTTTGAGGTCCAAGTATTTTCCCTACAGTTGCTCCATATCCAGCACCTATATTACCATTTATATCACCATTATAATCTTCACTATTTAAGCAAGCTTCATATCCCATTTCTTTATTAGGACGTATAGTTGGATCACCAAAAGCTAAATCAAAAAGTACTGCTGAACATACTATAGGAACTTTAGCAACCTTAACATCAAAGCCAACTTCTTTTTCTTCAAGATATTTCATAACCCCAGATGCAGCATCAAGGCCAAAGGCACTTCCTCCAGATAGAATAACTGCATGAATTTTTTCAATCATCTCAGATGGATCTAAAAGATCAGTTTCACGAGTTCCAGGTGCACCACCGCGCACATCAACTCCTCCTGTTGCTCCTTCTTCACATATAACTACAGAGCATCCAGTACATCCTTCTTCATTTTGTGCATGACCAAGTTTTATATTATCTATATCAGTAAATTTTATTTCTTTCATAAATTTAAAACCTCCATTATATATTAAAAGCTCCTATAAAAATATAGGAGCGTGAATTTATTATTTTTTAATCTTTCTAAGTGTAGCAACTACTGGTATTGTAATTACGGCTGATAATATGGCCTCTGGAATACCATTTGTAACTCCAACAGTTGCAAGTGCTGCTCCTGTTGCAGAAGGTGCTATACCTAAAGCTTGTGAATATTTGTCTAAGTAAAAAATATAAGTGAATCCTAAAACACCTACAGTATTAGTTAGTGTTGCAAGTACTGCAGCGATACCTATTGGTAATGATTCTTTCTTAAATTTGTTTTTTAATAGTCTATAAACATAGTAAGCAACAAATGCTATTAAAACTCTTGGAACAATTGCAACTATTGGATTATAGAATATAAATGATGTTGGCATTGGAGCTGTAAATGCTTGATACATTGAAAATAATCCAAACACTCCTCCTACTAATGCCCCTACGATAGGTCCTTCAATTATGGCACCAATTATAACTGGAATATGCATTATGGTTGCCTTCATGAATGGAAGTGGAATAAATCCAAGTCCTGTTAACCCCATAAATATTGATATACCTGATAGCATACCTACAATTACCATTTGGCGAAGACCTAAAACTTTTTTTGTTGTACTTCTTTCCATTTTGTAACCTCCGTTCTTATTCCCCCATTTAGGATATAATTCGGCAAAAAACAATTTGTAAATTTTTGAATTTTGCGTTCAGTTTCTATAAAAGAATACCGACAGTTTATATTTTACAATGAAGTATATATGGTTGCAATAGATATTGTTAAAAATTTATCGATATATTTTTGTCGAAAAAGAGAGATTGGGGAAATAAGTAGTTTTACTCATAGAAAGTAATTATATTTAAAAAATTCTGATAATTTAGTTTAATAAAAAAGATCAATTTCTTGACCTTAAGATTTTGTAAAATCATTATTGTTATTATTTATTACATCTTCTTTATTAGGAATTATGAATATGCAGGCTATATAACCGAAGATAGCAGTACCGCAAGAAATGAAAGCTAAGACAACCCATAAAAGTCTTATTATCGTTACATCTACATTAAGGTATTCAGATAATCCTTGGCATATACCACTTATTTTACCGTGGCCTGGAACTTTGTATAATCTTTTCATTTATAGTATTCCTCCAATAAATATTTATAAAAATTGAATTAAGATAAAGTTAGTATATGCTACTTTAATTAACATTACAATAAGATGATTTTGAAAAAATACAATATTTAGTATTTTTTAAGATTTGATAGAGTTTATAAGGAAATTTTAAGATTTACATCTTGTAACATAGATATTAGTAACAAATATTTATTTTTAGAATAACATATAAATGAAATGCTAAATTTTTATGAGGTGAAAAGTTTATGTCATTACCTAAGGTACCAGATTTAAATCCGCAAGTAGATTTTGATAGAGAAAAAGCATTAAATCTAATGCTTGCTTCAATTGGGATGGAAGAGATTGGACTAAGTCATATAATTAATGTAGAAGGGGAGAAGATACAATATTTATTAGGTACATTATTAGATGGAGATGGAAATCCTATAGCACAGCCTAGAGGAGTTAGAGTTGAAGATTTGTTAAATACTAATAAAGCATTAAACTTAACTCTTAAAAATGTACTAAGAAATCAATTATTATTACAACTTAAATTAGAAGAGTTAAAAGAGTTTTTACCAGAAAAAATATAAAATAAATAAGTTATATTTATATAATTAACATTAAATAGAACATAATAACATTTTAAAAAGTGAGGGCTTATATTCCTCGCTTTTTATTTATAATAAATAGGAATTATTATGAAAAGTAAAATATATAAATATATTAGGAGGTGAAGTGATATGTCTATGCCTAATATACCGAACATGAATCCACAAATTAATATAAGCACAGAAGAAGCATTAAATATGCTTATAGCATCAGTTGCTATGGAAGATATGGGACTTAGCAATATAATCAATGTCCAAGCAGAGAAGATGCAATATATCTTAGAAACATTAAAAGAAGAAAAAAGGGAGACTTCTGGCTTTACTCTAAAAGATATAAATGATCTAAATAAATCTTTAGATAAGACATTAAGAAATGTAATTAGTAATCAAATGTTACTTCAATTTAAGTTGCAGGATATTTTAGAGATGTACTCTAAAGTATATCCTGTGGAAGAAGAGACTTTACTGGATTAAGGACTTAAGAAGTATATTAATAATTTAACAGAAGGTGAGAATGTGAATTCTATAGATAATGACAATAAAAATAAATTAGAAGAGCTATATAAAAGTTCAATTAGTGAAGATTCTATGCTAGAACTTTTAAGGTTAGAAATAGAGAAGATAAAAATATCTATTAAGATGTTAGAGGAGAATTCAGAAGTTAGTGGGGAAATGACATTAGATATATTTAAAGAATGTAATAAAATAATAGATTCATTAATAATGTATGAGTGGATAAGATTTAAAAAAAATGAGGCTATAAGAGAAGCCTTTATAAATAATAAAAGGATGTGAATAAATGAAAAAATGTTCTGTTTGTTCTAAAAGGGGATGGTTTTTAAAATTAAAGAACAATCTTTGTGAAGAATGTAATAGAAGATTGTTAGATTTAGAAGAAGAAGGCGAGAGCGTAATAGAGAAAATTAATAACAAAGAAATAGAAAAAGAGGAGATAAATGAAGCAGAAGAGGTATTTAGAGGATTAAAGATATTTTTAAAAAGCGGCGCGAAGGTAAATATCGATATAAACAAAGAGATAAATATTATTAAAAGATATAAAAAGAATATTGAGGCCAAGGAAAAAGAATTAGAAGAGATTAAGAAACAAGAGATAGAAAGACGAGAGATAGAAAGAAAAGAGATGGAAAGAAAAGAGATAGAAAGACAAGAGGTCGAAATACAAGAGATAGAAATACAAAAGAGCAACGAAGAAGAAATAAAAATGAATAAAGAAATAGTAGAAAAAAATGTAGAAGATAATGAAGAGAGTATGGAAAAGACACTTGATGAGTTGAAAGAAGCTGGTAATATTAATGAGAAAGAGTTAGAGGATGAAGAGAAAGATGATAGGGAAGAGGTAAAAGATAGGGAAGTAATAAAAGATAGAGAAGTAATAGAGGAGAATAACGAGGAAGAGAATTGTAAGGAAGTAGCAGAATGTATTGAAGATAAAAAAGATTACGAAGAAGAGAGAATAATAAATGATAAAAGAATGATAGAAATGAGTAGAATTTTAAACTTTAAAAATGAGCTATCTATTATGGAAAGTGAAATAAACGATTTAAAGAATAAAATCGATAACAAGAATATATCTATACGTAATTTATCAGAAAGGCTATTTAAAATTAAAGATATATATCTTCTAAGGATTAAAGAAATATCTAATGAGGGAGTTAATTCATTAACCTTAAATTATAGGGATATTAATAGATACGTAGAAGAGAAAATTAGGACATTAGAGTCTATAACAATGAGAAGTGAACGGGAGATAAGGGATTCTTATAATTACTGTGCTATATGTATACAGACAACAGGTAAGTTTTCAAATAATAACTCAATTATAGAGATAGCAGCAGTTAAGGTATCTTATGGAAGGATAATTAAAACATTCCAAACATATATAAACCCTGAAAAGGTGTTACAAGAAAATGTTGAAGCAGAAACTGGTATAACTAACAAAATGTTAGAAGGAAAACCTAGTATAAGAAATATTATGCCGCAATTTTTAAATTTCATTGGAAGTGATAGATTAGTTGGCTATAATATGGGGTATCACTCAAGGTTTATAAAGGAAGAGTATAGTAAAATATATGGAAGAGTATTCTTTAATCAAGAGTTATGTGTTATGAAATTATATAGGCAAAAATATAAGGAGCGTTTTGGAGTAAAGGCAGAGGATACAAGTATAGAAGCTTGCATAGAACGTGTATTAAGTAAGGAACCTAATAAGATTTTATATGCATATGATTCAAAAGCATTAAGTACAGCTATGGCTGTTTATAAGATTTATGAGAATTTAAAAAGTGGATTTTAGTAATAAGGCTCTTTAGAAATTAGAAATTTTCTAGAGGGCCTTATTTTATTAAAGTTTTTCAAGGAGTATAATAATTAATATATAAAGTAATAATGGAGGAAAATATGAGGAAAGAAAGGTTCTTAGTTAAAGAGTATCCAGAAAAATCATGGAGCATTTCGAGGATAAAGAGTATAAAGTCTTGTCTAAGAGAATATTATTACACTTATTATGGTTCTCATAGGGGATGGGAGCCGGAGGTATCATTAGAAAGAAAAAGAACTTGGAGACTAAAAAAGCTAACTAATATATGGATAGCTTTTGGGGATATAATTCATGAAGGAATAAAAGGCATAGTTAAATATAAAATCAATAATAAAGATAGTGAGATAGATGTAGATAAGTTTAAATCTTTTGTAAGGCTTAAATTAAATAATATAGTTAGAAAAAGTAGTAGAAAGGGAAGTAAACTTCAGTGGGATGAGTACCCAAATGGACAGATGTTACAGGAGTATTATTATGAGGGTAAATTAGATTCAGAGGATATAAATGAAGTAAAAGAAAGAATAGAACAATGTGTAGAAAACTTCTTTGAGAGTAAGACGTTTTTTGATATACAAAAAGGAAACTTCTTAAAAGTACTGGAAGTTGATGAAGGGAATTTTGACTATATATTTATAAATGGAGTTAAGGTTTTTGCACTAATAGATATGCTTTATATTGATGATAAAGGAAATTGTATTATAGTAGACTGGAAGAGTGGTAAACAAAATGAAGATAATAAAGAACAGTTATTAGTATATGCCCTTTATGTAATGGAAAAGTATAAAATTCCTGTTGAAAATATAAGAGGAAGAATAGAGTATTTATTTACAGGGGAGAATTATGAGTTTGAAATTGCAAATGAAGAAATTGAAGAGATAAAGTTAAGAGTAGAACAAGAGATTAATGTTATAGATGCCATGCTTTCTGATAAAGAGCTTAACAAACCAAAGGATAAAGAGATGTTTATAATGCGAGATGAAGATTATAAATGCAATAAATGTAAGTATAAAATATTATGTGAAGAAGAAAGAGGAGAGAGTGATGAAAATACTTGGAATTAAAAAACAAACAAATAATAAATATCTAAACATGTATGAATTAGATCTTGAGAATAAAAAGGGGAATCCTAAAAAATATTTTCTTGCCAGTAGAAGAGATGAAGAAGAACTTGCTTGCAAGACTAAGGATCACACAAAGGCTGATGGAGTTATGATAATTCCAATAACTAAAGAAGGAGAAGTAGTTTTAATTAAACAATTTAGACCTGTAATTGATGATTATATATATGAACTTCCAGCTGGTATTATAGATCCAGGAGAAGATATGGAAGAGGCAGCGAAGAGAGAACTTTTTGAAGAGACAGGGCTTACTGCTACAAGTTATGAAGTATTTCTAAAACCAAGCTATACATCTGTTGGTATGACTGATGAAACAACAGCTATTGTAAAGATGGAAGTGTGTGGAGAAATAAGTACAGCTAATATAGAAGAGGATGAAGAAATAGAAGTTATTAAGCTAAAAATAGAAGATTGCAAGGAATTTGTAAAAAATAATAATATATCAATAAAGGGTGGAATAATATTAAATTTAATAGCTAATGGAATATAGGATGTAAAGAAAAAGAGAGTACTTATATAACTATTTTTAATATATTAGATAGTTATATGTAAGTCCTCTCTATTTTTATAATTAAGTTTATTTTATATTACTTATATTCCTTTAAATGAATCAACTACTACTTTATAGTCTTTTTCAAGTTCTTTATATAATTTATAACTTGAATTATCAGGATCTAGTCCTATATCAGATGGTAGACCTAATACATATTTAGTTCCGTTTATAGTTTTAAATGTAGTATTATCTAAATATTCTCCATCCACAAGGTTACTAGTTATTGCAATTAATAGTCCTGGAGTACCATCGGCTGCTTTAAATATTACACTAACTCCAGTAGAAGTCTGCTTTATTGAGTAGTGGCCTATCCAAGATGATGGTATTTTAAAGGTAAAACCAAATTTTTTGTTTGTGTAAGTTACGCCTTCGTTGGAAGCAGATTCTTTTTTAGTATTACTATTAGATTTAGATGTACTATTATTTGCAGAACTTTTTTTAGAAGAAGCTTCTTTATGTGAAGTAGTATTTTTACTTGTATTATCATTAGATTTAGATTCTATGCTAGCTTTTTCTTTAGCTTTTTTATCTGCTTCAACTTTTTCTTTTTCTTTGTTTATTTTATTAATTTGATCATCTATTTTTTTCTTTTGATCATTATCAGCATCATCTAATTTAATAGATTTGATTTCATTTTCTGCATCAGTAAATTTTTTATCATTAATTAACTTATCTACAGAATTAATTTGATCGGATATTTTATTTATTGCCTCTTCTTTTAAGGTTATATCTTCTTTTAATTTATCTATATCCTCTTTTATTTTATAATTTGAATAATCTGGCCCTATTTTAGATAAATATTCTTCAGCCTCTTTATAATTTTTAGACTCATAACTTTTCTTAGCGGATTCATAGTTTTCTATTATATTTAATAAATCAGAAGCTTCTTTATTGTCCTTATCTTCTTTTAGTGCATTTTCAAAGTCAGTTTTAGCTTGATCATATTGCTTAGAGTTTAAAGATGATTTTCCAGCTTCAATATATTTGTTTACTTTACTATTAGTGCAGCTAATTAAAGATAGAGAAAATAAAGTTGTTATAACTAAAACAACACTTAATTTTTTGAAATTTTTTATCATTTGTAGTCCCCCTTATAAAATTTTAATAAATTAATTTAATATAATACAATATATCTTTATTATATATGAATACGTTGTAATAATATAATTAAATTTCATTAAATTTCATTAAATTCCAATGAATTCCTTGGTGCTGTAGAGATAATTTATTTGTTTATAAGTAAGATGAAAAGTCTATACAAGAAATAAAATTAATAAATTAAATGTAAAATACAGTAAAGTATAGAATTGAGAGATGGAAATGCAAAGAATAATATGTATTTAAATAAAATACAGTTGTATTCATAACAAGTACATGATATTATGATAAATAAGGGTATATTTCTAGAATTAAACTTTTGGGGTGGTTAAATGAAATTTAGGAGTACAAGGGGGGCTGAACAAGGAATAAATTCATCCGAGGCAATAATTAAAGGGATTGCGTCTGATGGTGGGCTATTTGTTCCAGAGAGTTTTCCTAAAATTTATGAGAATTTAATTAAAAATAAAGATTGCACATATGAAGAGTTAGCATTTAAAATAATAAAAAATTTCTTTACAGATATAGATAAAGATAAGCTTAATGGGGCTATAAATAGAGCTTATAATAAAAGATTTAAAGTAAAAGTTAGAAAAAATTTTTTAGAGCTATATCATGGACCTACTTGTGCATTTAAAGATGCTGCATTACTATTTCTTCCTCAAGTTATGAAAGAAGCTAAAGAATTTTGTAATATTAATGAGGAAATAGTAATACTTACAGCAACTTCAGGGGATACTGGAAAGGCGGCACTTGAAGGATTTAAAAATATTGAAGGTTTTAGAGTAGTTGTTTATTATCCAAAGAATGGAGTAAGTGAGATACAAAAGAGACAAATGATAACTCAAAGCGGAAAAAATGTTAAGGTGATAGCTATTGATGGCAACTTTGATAATGCTCAAAATGGTGTTAAATCTATATTTAATGATAATGATTTAAAGGATGAATTAAGAAAAAAGGGCTATTTATTATCATCTGCAAATTCAATAAATATAGGTAGATTAATACCTCAGATTGTTTATTATTTCTATGGATATTTTAATCTTTGCAATAAAAGTAAGATTAAAATAGGAGAAGAAATAAATGTAGTTGTTCCAACAGGAAATTTTGGGAATATTTTAGCGGCATTTTACGCAAAACAAATGGGATTACCTATTAATAAATTTATATGTGCATCTAACGAAAACAAAGTAATCTCAGATTTCTTTAAAAGTGGTATATATGATAGAAGAAGAGAACTTATATTAACTGAATCTCCATCTATGGATATTTTGATTTCATCAAATTTAGAGAGATTACTCTATGAAGCAAGTGGAAGAGATTCAAAAGAGGTTAATAACCTTATGAATGATTTAACTACAAAAGGCGTATATGAAATAAATGATAAGATGAAAGAGTTCTTAGAAGAATTTTATGGAGGATTTTCTACCAAAGAAGAAGTATACGAGGCTATAAAAGAAATATTTTTCAAAGACAACTATTTAATCGATACACATACAGCTGTAGGGTACAGTGTATATAAGAAGTATAAAAAGGAAACTGGCGATAATACACCAGTACTTATAGCTTCAACTGCAAGTCCATATAAATTTCCACGAAGTATATGCAATTCACTAGGAATAGATGTGGATTTTATGGATGACTTTGATGTTTTAAAAGCTTTGTTTGAACAAAGTAGTAATAGGATACCAAAATGTTTAGCAAAGTTAAAAGATAAAAAAATAAGGCATGATGAGGAATGTACAAAAGATTCTATGAAAGAGGTTTTACTAGCATATTTGGAAGGTAGTGAATAATATGATTAGAGTTAGAGTACCAGCTACATCAGCGAATATGGGGCCAGGTTTTGATGCTATAGGCGTAGCGTTAAATTTATATAATGAATATGCTTTTGAAGAAATAGAGAATGGATTAGAATTTTTTGGAATAGAAGAAGAGTTCTGTAATGAAGAGAACATAATATATAAAGCAATGATTGAATGTTTTAAAAAAAGGAATTATAAGATAAAAGGATTAAGAATATCTATTCTAAAAAATGAAATACCAATTTCTAGAGGTCTTGGAAGTAGTTCAAGTTGCATTGTTGGTGGAATTATTGGAGCAAATGAAATTATGGGTCAAAAGTTATCAACGGAAGAGTTATTAGATATAGCTGTTTCTATGGAGGGGCATCCAGATAACGTTGTACCAGCACTCCTTGGAGGAATCGTTGTTGCTATAGTGATAAAAGGCAAAGTGATTTACGATAAGGTTAAAGTGAAGGATGATTTAAATTTTATTCCAATAATACCTGATTTTAAATTATCTACAGAAAAAGCAAGGGCAGTGCTTCCAAATAAAATATCCTTTGAAGACGGAGTATATAATGTTGGAAGGGCATCTTTAATGGTAACAGCTCTTAATAATGGAAACTATAATTTGCTTAAATTTGCATGTGATGATAGGTTTCATGAAATTTATAGAGGAAATTTAATAAAAGGGTTTGATATTATTAAAAAAGAATCATATAATAATGGAGCGCTAGCATCTTTTTTAAGTGGTGCAGGGCCAACAATAATGACAATTATTAATAGAAAAAATAGCTTTAGCAATAAGATGAGAGAAGTGCTTAATAGAGAAGGGGTAAATTACTCTATTTTGACTCTCTCTATAGATAATGAGGGTGCAGTTGTTATAGAAGGTGGTAACAAATGAAAGGTAATTATTTAGTTGTAGACAAGAAAGTTTTGCCTGAGGTATATGAAAAAGTAATAGAAGTTAAAAATTTACTTAAAGAGGGAAAAATCAAAGAAATAACCGAAGCAACAAAAATAGTAGGAATAAGTAGAAGTGTTTATTATAAGTATAAGGACCATGTCTTTGAATTTGCAGAGAGTATACAAGGTCGTAAGATGACTTTTAGTATGATTATAGAGCATAAAAAAGGTGTCCTATCAGATGTATTAAATTATATTTCAGATAAGGGTGGAAATGTTCTTACAATAGATCAAGGTATACCAATAAATGGTTCTGCAAATTTAAGTATAACAATTGATATGTCAGCTTTAGAATGTGATATATCAGACCTTTTAGATGGATTAGGCGATATGACTAATACTCAAGAGGTTAATTTTATAGCAATGGAATAATTTTTTTTAAAGCGATGTGTATATACACATTGCTTTTAAATTTTTGAATTAATAATATTGTTTTTGTAGTTAGTATAAAATAGTTATAAGGACATATTAAATATGGTATAATATAACAGTGAAAAGGGGGCTTATATATGGAATATATAGACACAAATATTGAGGGCTTTAAATTAAGAAAAGCAGAAGAGAATGATATTAATTTAATTTTGGGACTTATAAAAGAACTTGCAGTTTATGAAAAAATGTTAGATGAAGTTATTGCAACTGAAGATAGCATAAGAGAGTCAATTTTTATAAGAAAAGATGCTAATGTTATGATAGCAGAATTTAATGGGAATCCAATAGGATATGTTTTTTATTTCTTTAATTACTCAACATTTATAGGGAGATCAGGTTTTTATCTAGAAGATATTTATATAAAGCCTGAATATAGAGGAAGAGGAATTGGAAAAGAGATATTTAAGGTTATTGCTAAAATTGCATTTGATAACGGATGTAAGAGAATTGAGTGGAGTTGTCTTAATTGGAACAAGCCATCAATAAATTTCTACAAGGGCATAGGTGCAATTCCAATGAGTGATTGGACTGTATATAGATTAGAAGAGGATAAGATAAAAGAATTAGTGGAAATTTAAAAACAATATTTAAATTAGAATGTGAGGAAAGTTTAGGGTATGAGCAAGTATTACAATTCAGTGAGAGAAGAAATGATAAAATTATTAAGTAAGCATTGCAATGAGGGGGCTCATGATATATATCATCTAGATAGAGTATATAAAATGGCAAAGCTCATAAATGAGAAGGAAGGACTATCAGGTGATGAAGATGTACTATGTCTTTCAAGTTATATGCACGATCTTCATAGACTTCAAATAAATGATGAAATAGAATTAAAGCATTCTCATGAAATGGGGATAATATTTTATGAATTATGCATAAAGCTTGAATTAGATATGGAATTAATAAAAAAAATAAGAGAATGCATAGAATCAACAGACAAGCATTGCTTCCTAGGGGACGAGCTAGAAAGTGATTTGCCTATTGAAGCAATAATACTAAAAGATGCTGATAATTTAGATTCTTTAGGAGCAGTTGGAATAGGAAGAGCATTTATGTTTGGTGAACATATAGGAGAAAAGATGTATGATCCACATACAAATTTAGAGGGTGGGCAGTACAACTTAACTGAAAAGAGTAAGTCAATAGTACATCATTTTTATGAAAAGCTATTTAGGTTAGAAGAGGATATGGGAACTAATATAGGACGAAGGATTGCAAAAAATAGAATAGATTATATGGAAGAATATCTAAATAGATTTTTTGAAGAATTTGAAGTTATTTTATAAATCTTAATTATAATTGTAAAAATAATTAACAAATATTTTAAAATATAAATATATTGTATCTATAATTCTGATATATGATATTACAATCGGACATATTATTGATAAATTAATACAGTGAAGGTGAACATGATATGAAGAATGTAAAGAGAAAAAAGCAATTAATCATCGGAATTATAGTGGCAGTACTTATATTAGGATTATTAATTTTCAACACACATAGGGAAAATGAAAAAATCGCAAAATTCCAAACCTACTTAGATGGACATAAAACAGCATTTAACCAATATATGATAGGAAAAGAAGAAACCACATATAAAAGCTTAATAAAACAATCAAATGATGCAATCTCATTTAGAAATGTAAAAGTAATGCCTGAGCTTGAAAAAAAATTAAATAATTTAATTGAAAAAGCTGAAAAAGATAATGGACAAATATTAAACAGACAATTAGAGGATTTAAAGAGTATTGATTTAAATAAAATAGAAAAAGGTTCAAGAGCTAAAATAGAAGGTCAAATAAAAGAAGTAGAACAACTATTAAGTAATAAGCAATATGATAGTGCTAGTAAAGAGATTACTAATATAAAAAATGAAATGTATAGTGCAATGAGTACTAAATAATTATTAGACTATAGATAAATTTAATTTATCTATAGTCTTTTTTTTATAAGTTCTTATTATAAATTCTTTTATGTCTAAAAATATAAGATTAAAAATATAAATTTAGTATATAAAGGAGTGAGTTATATGAAAAGATTAAAGAATAAGTCTAATATAAGAAAAATTTTAATAACATCTATGTTTATTGCAATAGGTATAATATTACCTTCTATATTTCATACTTTTAATATGGCAGGCAATATATTCTTGCCAATGCATATACCTATTTTAATATGTGCAGTTATATGTGGAGGAAAATATGGAGGGATTTGTGGATTAATTGTTCCAATACTTTCATCATTTTTAACTGGGATGCCCCCTATATTTCCAGTAGCTATAATAATGAGCTTGGAACTTGGATGTTATGGCTTAACTTTAGGAATTTTATTAAAGAGAAGGTCTATACTAGTATCATTAATTATAACTCTTTTAGTTGGGAGAGTAGTATCTTGTATAGCTAATTTTATTATTTTAGGAGTTGTACAAAATACATTTGCTTTTTCTGCATTTTTAATGGGCGCTTTTATTACAGCATTACCTGGAATTATAATTCAATTAATATTAATACCTATATTATATAACTTTTTAAAAAGGAGAGATTATATAGATGTGTAATATAAGAGAGTTCTTTGATAATTTGGCATCAGATTGGGATAGAAGAAGCAATCATGAATATATAGAAGATATAATAAGGAAAATAGATATTCATGAGAATTCAAAAATATTAGATGTAGCTTGTGGAACTGGGATATTAGAAGAATATTTATTAAAATATAATCCAAAAGAGATACTTGGAGTAGACATATCTAAAAATATGATAGAAATAGCTAAAGAGAAAAATAATGATAAAAGAGTAGAATACTTATGCGAAGATATTTTTAATATAGAAGCTGGAGAATGGGATTTTATAATAGTATTTAATGCATTTCCGCATTTTATAGATAAGGAAAAGTTTCTAAGTCATTTAAGTAAGCTTTTAAAGAAAGGTAGAAAGCTTATAATATGCCATAATTTTGGTAGAAAAAGCATAGATAAAATACACGAAAATATGTCAAAATCAATATCATCACAGCTTATTTCTGGAAAAGAATTAGTTAAAATTACGCCTGTATCTTTGAAAGAGAAATTAGTTATTGATAATGATAAAATTTATCTTGTAATATTAGATTATTTTTCTTGAAGTGCTTATATAAAAATAGTAATATTTAATAGTAATTTATATGTTTTATCAAAGGAGTGGACTAGTGAGAAGGGCAATTGTAGGGGTTGGGATTGGATTATTATTAGTTTTTGGAGGAAAATATTGCATTAAAAATGGTGATGAAGAAAAAGTAGTACAAGCACTTCAAAATTATAATAAAATTGATGAAGGTAAAGAGGATAATATAGAAAAGAATGAAAAAGGGTCTATTGATAGTAATGATGTTTTAGAAAGCATTAAAGGAATATGGGGAACTGGCGTTATGTACAGTTATAAATTAGACTCAAAGCCAACAGAGAAAATGATGGAGAAATATTCAGGGCTAGCTAAAAAAAATATTATAATATCAGATCATAGATACTTTAATATATTTGATAGTATTTATTATGATAAAAATTTTAAAGATCCATATTATAAAATAAGTAGGATAGATGGCAACATCATTGATTATAATGATAAGAATTCATATATAATGAGACCTGCATTGATTGGACTTGATACAGAAGGACAGGTATATAAAGTAGTAGTTACTGATGAAGAGCATAAGAATGATGATAATTATAAAGATACACCAGTTTTCTATACTAATGGGAATATCTTAATAGTTAATTATGAGGGATGTTCTTTTAGATACACAAAACTTAATTAAGAAAAAGAATAAAAAGGCATTGAAGAGCAACTTCAATGCCTTTTTATTAATCAATATTTTGATTTAAATTAATACTAGCATTCTCAAAACCGTCGACAAATCCCCTATTAAACTCTTTTACTATATATATTGAAGGAACTAATATAAGGACTATTCCGAGTATAATGAAAGATTTATAGTATTTAGTAGTAAGATTTCTTTTGCACTTTTTTACTAAAAATACTCCAAATATTAATGATACCAAGGCTAATAAATCTACCAAAAAATCATCTCCATTTCTCATTTGTACAAATATATTAAAATATCAGTGTGTTATTATTAAGGTTAATATAACATATTTATAAAGAATTAGAAATAAATTGAATAAATGTTAATAAAATATTGATATTTATATTTTAGTAGCATAGTATCAATAGGAAATTAAATGATTTAGTGAATTTAAAAAAGAATAGATAAATGAGATGTGCGACCTTATATATCATTTGTTAGTATTATCTAATGAGTTAAGTATATCAACAGATGAAATAAAACTTGAATTAGAATTTAGGAGAACTAAAATAAATAATTTCAAGGGTGAAAGAAAAATTATAGAGAATATTTAGAAGAGATAGGAATATTATCTCTTCTTTTTTATATGAATTTTTAAATATGATAAGGAGAAAAATAATATTTGAAGGGAGTGTGATAGTCATGCCAAAGAAAGATAACCTTGGAAATCCTTTGCAAAAGGGTCAAAGAAGACAAAGATTACATCAAAAACAAAATAATATTGGTAATGATAAGAACCCACCAAAATATAAGAGTTTTGATGGAGAAGACCTTTAGGTAATAACTAAATTAGGTAGTGTATATATTTTTATATACACTACTTTTTTATATAACTTATTTAGTATGAAATGTTAAAATATATATTAAAAGCGTAACTTCTAGAAGTTTTATTGTATAGTTATAAAATTATTTAAGAAAATTTTCATTTTACTTTCATAATATTATTAGATAATAAGTTGTTGGAGATTTTAAGCAGTAAATTATTTGTTTTGAGGTATTACACAAATTAGAAAAATCTAGTATACAAAATATAAAAAATAATGTAATTGGAAAAAATTAAATGAATAGATGATATTAAAAATTAAAATTATTAATTTTAAAATATAGTCAAAAAGGTAATAGATAATCTAATACTTTATACTTTATAATGAGTCATATAGATTACAAAAATATATTAATAAATTATAGTAGGTGATAAATTTGATTAAAATATATTATTTCACATCAACAGGTAACTGTCTGTATGTTGGAAAGGAAATTAAAAATAAAATAGATGAAGTAGAATTAATACCTATATCAAAAGCAATGAAAGAGAAAAATTTTATATGTGATAGTGATATGGTAGGGATAATATATCCACTACATTGCTTTAGTCTTCCATCTGTTGTTGAAGAATTCTTAGAAAAATTAAAATTAGAAGGTAATCCTTATGTTTTCGCAGTACAAGTTACAGGGGGTGGATCTTCTAAGAATGGTTTTGTAAGAATAAATGAAATCTTAAATACTAAAGGGCTTAGACTTAATAATTTTGAAGAGATAAAATATATATCTAACTATATAAGAGCAGGAAGAAATCCTTCAAAAGATAGAGCAATTAAATCTATAGAAGATGAAAAAAGTAAGCTTAATGACTTCATAACATCTATAGAAAATAAAGATGATAAGAATTTAAAACTTAGAAAACAAGCGGTAAGCAATTTTGTTCATTCTCTTTGGAAGAACAAATATAAGAAGAAAGATAAGAAATTTAATGTAAATAGTAATTGTACAGGTTGTGGAACTTGTGAAAAAATTTGCCCAGTAAGTAATGTAAAATTAAAAGAAAGTAAACCAACATGGAATGGGGAGTGTGTAGATTGTATGGCTTGCATAAATATTTGTCCAAGCAAAGCAATTAATATAGGCGATAAAACATTAAAGAAGGATAGATATATAAACCCATATATAAAAAGAAATGAGTTAATTAAATAATAGATAAAATATTCAATATAAAAGTTAATTTTAATATATGTTATTTAGAGTAGAATTAAGATATAATTATAGTAAAAAATGGGAAAATATAACGCGGATAGTGGGGGATAAAACTTTGAGAAAAATAGCATTATTTATTTTTGAAAATATGACTGATTATGAAGTTACCTTTGTATCACATCTTTTAAACACTCAAGAAGATATACAAGTCGTTACGATGGCTTATGAAGAGAGAAGTATTAAAGGACAAACTGGATTTATATATAATCCAGAAATGATATTAAAAGATATTGAGTATGACGAATTTGATGGTCTTATAATTCCAGGAGGCTGGAATGGAGACTATAGAGAAGAACTTCAAGATTTAATATTATACTTTAAAGATAATAATAAATTAATTGCAGGAATTTGTGGTGCTGGTACAGTATACTTAGCTAAATCAACTGCATTAGATAATGTACAATATACAACTCCAATAAAGAAGTGGTCAAACAGACACAAAAGTATATTTGGAGAAGAGGATCCATTTAATAGAGAGAACTTTGTAAATGTAGATATAGTTAGAGATTGTAATGTCATAACTGCAATTGGTAATGCATTTATAGATTTTGGAGTTGAGATATGTGATTTCTTAAATCTATTCGAGAGCAATAAAGAAAAACAAAATTTTAGAGAGATGTTTAAATAAAAGAGCATGTATCTTAAAACATATTATTTATAGTAATATAAATATAATATTACATAAATAATAAAAATAAGATATGTTATATAAAAATTAGATAGATTATAATGAATATCGGATATAAGTATATATACTTATATCCGATATTTTACTATCTATTATTATATATAAATGATAGATAGTAATTTAAAAATTAAAGCAAGTGTAGTTTAATATGAATCTGTATTGTATATATTTTTTATTTATTAGAATCAGATAATGTTATATCTAAATCATTATTAGCTGATGTTCCTTTGAATATATTCCCAGCTAAATCTTTTGCAATAAACTCTCCCTTAAGTAAAGAGCTATCAATATCTTTATTTATAACTCCTACAGGAAGAGTAGAGTTTAGTAAAAATGTGTTACTTTCTCCATTATTTCTATTGTCAAAATCTTTAGTAGTATACTCTTTAATTACTTTACCATCATAAATTACTCTATAAGTTAAGTCAGTTATATTAAATAATTTAGTATTATCACTTTTTATATTAGTTGAAAAATAAAAATCATTGCCTATAGAATTATTAAAAGGATTATAGTATAGATTCATAGAATGAACTACAAAAGATTTAGCTAAAGCTTTAAAAGAGTAGTTATCCATTTTAAATGGATATACTTTATTGCCTTCTATAAAGTATAGAGAAAAATTATATTCCTTTGATGGATCAAAATCAATGCTAGTAAAATAGTGTGGGTATTCAGAAGTAGTCATCTCTTTTTCATTCCAAGTATCTTTAGTAGAATCTTTATATTTAACAACTACTTTAGATGGCTTAGAAGGAGATGTTATATCTGCTGTTACATATATCTTTTTATCTTTTATTTCAAAATTATAGCTACTTAATAAATGTGATGGAGCATTTAAAGTTTCTAGATTAGTATAAATATCATAGATATTTGAATTTATATTATTAATCGATAAATTTAAATTATCTATTTCTGAGTTTAAAGCCTCATTACTTTCCTTTAAGTTAATATTTGATATAGTCAATACTCCAATATATGCTGAAAGTATAATTAAAAAAATATCCTTCTTTTTCATATTGTCCCCCTTTGAGAATACATCCTATATTATAGCATAAATAGAATTATAAGTAATGTGATATAATGTTAAAAGGGAAAGTATAGTGCATAAATTTGTATATTATTTAAAAGGAGTAATAGAAATGAGATTTGAAGAGATTACTTTAGAGCATTTAGAAAGTGTAGTTAATTTTTATATTAAATCTTTTAATTCAGATCCATGGAATGATAAATGGACAGAAGAAAGTGCTACAAAAAGATTAACTCAAATGATGAATTGTGAAGGAGCCTATGGGTTAGTTTGCTATTTAGATGAGGAGCCGGTAGGTATGATTCTTGGAAATCATGAGTATTATTATGATGCTATGCATTTTAATATAAAAGAGTTTTGTGTAGATCATAGTAAAAAAGGAAAAGGAATAGGAAAGAGATTATTAAATGAATTTACAGATAGATTAAAGGGTAAAGGAATAGATTATATATATTTACTTACATCAAGGACAGAAAAAACAGAAGGATTTTATAAGAAAAATGAATATGAATCTGTAGATGATATAGTAATGATGGAGAGAAATTTATAAGATATATTTAATTTATATTTCAAAATATAAATTAAGAACTAATAATTGATAGATAAACAACAAAAGAGAGTGGGGAGTATTTATGGATTGGAAGAAACAAATAGAAAATTATATACCTGTAAATGAGCAAGAAGCTAAGGATAAAGAAAGTATACTTATGTGTATAAATAATTTTAGTGATGTACTTACAAGAAAAAATGTAGTTTGTCACCTTACAAGTTCAGCCTTTGTAGTTAATAAAGAAAAGGACAAAGCGCTTATGGCTTACCATAATATTTATAAATCATGGGCTTGGACTGGCGGGCACATGGATGGAGATGAAGATTTCTTAAAGGTTGCATTTAAGGAACTTGAAGAAGAAACAGGGCTAAAGAATGCAAGGCTTCTTTATAATGGTATAGCTTCAGTAGATGTTCTTCCTGTAAATGGACATATAAAAAGAGGTGAATTTGTATCACCACATCTACATCTATCCATTGCTTATCTTTTTGAAGGTGATGAAAATGAAGAGATTAGAATGAAAGAAGATGAAAATAGTGGAGTTAAATGGATTCCTATAAAAGAGCTTATGAAATATACAGAGAAAGAACCATTTATGCAAAATGTATACCAAAAGATTTTAGATAGGGTAAATATAAAATAGAATACTTAACTTACTAAGAAGGAATTATTTATTATGAAAAGATTAATTATTGTAAATGGTACAATGGGTGTTGGTAAAACAGCGACTTGCAAAGAATTAAACAAAAGATTAAATAATTCAGTTTGGCTAGATGGGGATTGGTGCTGGATGATGGATCCTTTTATTGTAAATGAAGAAAATAAGAAAATGGTTAAAGAGAATATTATATTCTTACTAAACAATTTTATGAATAACTCTAATGTAGAAAACATTATTTTTAATTGGGTTATTCATGATGAGTCTATAATGGAAGATATTCTGTCAGAACTTAAGGATATAGAATATGATCTTGAAAAGATAACTTTAATATGTTCTAGAAGTGCATTAAAAAGAAGAATTTCTAAAGATATAGATGAAGGCAAGAGAGATATAGCTTGTTTAGAGAGAAGTCTTAATTACTTAGATTTATATAAAGATATGAATACAGAAAAATTTGATACATCTGGAAAGAACATAGATGAAGTAGTAGAAGAAATCTGTGCTTATTTAATAAGGCAGTAGATGAAGAGCAATTTTAAATATTAGTTTTAAAAAGAAGCAAATGAGCACTTAAAGCAGCACTTATTTAAAATAAACTTATAAAAAGGGATTACAGATTGTAATTCCTTTTTATAAGTTTAAAATTTGGTCTATAATATTAGTATGATTTAAATAAAGAGGAGAGTAATTTTGAAGAATGCATTAAAGGTTTTAAAAAGTTATTTTGGATATAGTAATTTTAGAAAAGGACAGGAAGAGATAATAAATGAAATAGTAAGTGGAAATGATGTAGTTTCTATAATGCCAACAGGGGGAGGTAAGTCTATATGTTACCAAGTTCCAGCCCTTATGATGGATGGCATAACAATTGTAATTTCACCACTTATATCTCTTATGAAAGACCAAGTAGATGCTTTAAATAGCGTTGGAATAGAGTCAGCATATGTTAATTCGTCTCTTTCAACTTTAGAGATAAGAGATGTTTTTAGAAAGATAGAAGATGGAGAGATAAAAATTCTTTATGTTGCACCAGAACGATTAGAGTCAATGGAGTTTTTAAATACGATATCTAATACAAATATATCTCAAGTAGCAGTAGATGAAGCACATTGTGTATCAACTTGGGGACATGACTTTAGAAGTAGTTATAAACATATAAGTAGATTTATAGAATTATTAAAAACAAGACCTGTTGTATCAGCATTTACAGCAACAGCAACTAAAGAAGTAAGGGAAGATATAGTTAAGCTTTTAGCTCTTAATGATCCAAAGGTATTTGTAGCTGGATTTGATAGAGAAAATTTAAAGATAGTTATAGAAAAAGGTGTTAATAAAAAACAATATATATTAGATTATGTTATGGAGAATAAAGCTGAATCAGGAATAATATATTGCTCAACAAGAAAAGAAGTAGATTCATTATATGAACTTTTAAAAGCTAAAGGTATAAGTGTAGGAAGATATCATGCAGGGCTTTCAGATGAAGAAAGAAAAGAAAACCAAGAAGAGTTTGTTTATGATAAAAGCAATTTAATGATTGCAACAAATGCCTTTGGTATGGGAATTGATAAACCTAATATAAGATATGTAATACATTTTAATATGCCTAAGAATATAGAAGGATATTATCAAGAAATAGGAAGAGCTGGTAGAGACTCAGAAAAGTCAGAATGTATATTGTTATTTTCACCAGGCGATGTACAAACACAAAAGTATATTATAGATACAGGAACACTAAATCCACAAAGAAAAATGAATGAATTATCAAAACTTCAAACTATGACTGACTTAGTATACTGCAATGGATGTTATAGAAGATTCATATTAGAGTATTTTGGTGAAGAACTTAAAGATGATTGTAACAATTGTAGTAATTGTGAATCAACTGCTGAAGTCGTTGATAAAACAATAGATGCACAAAAGGTTATATCATGTGTTTATAGAATGAAGAGACCTTATGGTATAGGAATGATAGTAGATGTCTTAAGGGGGTCTAAAAATCAAAAGATAGTTGAATTTGGACTTAATGAACTTACGACATATGGAATAATGAAAGACTATTCTAAAGAAGAACTTAAAGATTTTATAAATACATTAATATCTCATGGATATATAAATTATGGAGGAGAATATCCAGTAGTTAAGCAAAATACCAAGTCATTAGAAGTAATAAAAGGGAATGAAAAAGTATTATTTAAAGAAGAGAGAAAAATTCAAAAGCTTGATACAAATAATGATTTATTTGCTATATTAAAAGATGTTCGTAGAGATATAGCTATAGAAGAGGGAATACCTCCGTATATAGTATTTGGAGATAATACCCTTAAAGAAATGAGTGTTAGAATGCCAGTAAACAATACTCAACTTATAGAGATAAGTGGAGTTGGAGAGAAGAAGATAGAAAAGTATGGAGAGAAATTCTTAGATAAAATAAAAGAATATATAGATGAAAATAATATAGATATTAAATGGAGCCATAAAGGTAACAATAAAAAAGTAGATAAAGGAACTGATAAAAAACAATCTAAAGGAAGTAATAATGGAAAGCAAAAATCTTATGAAATAACAATCGATATGATAAAAGAGGGAAAGGATTTTAACTGCATATCAGATGAGAGAGGACTTGCTATAACAACAATAATATCTCATATAGAGCAATATATGAATGCAGGAAATGATATAGATTTTAAAATAGACTTTTCAGATTTATTTAATAAGGAAGAAGAGAATAAAGTATTAGAAGTTGTAGATAAGATTGGATTTTATAGAGTAAAACCTATAAAGGATGAACTTTCAGAAGAGTTTTCTTATGATAAAATAAGATTTATTATACTAAAAAAGATTATTGAAGAAAAAAGAGCTTAATACTTATAGTATTAGGCTCTTTTTATAAATTATAAATTTTAAATATAGAAAACTTAACTAAGATGATATCTTAGTAGAATTTTCAGATTCTTGCCATCTAGATATTAAATCTATCATTAAATTACGCATAATCTTACCGATTCTATAGTATTCACGATCATCTAAATTAGCAAGAGATACTCTAAGTGACCACTCAGAGTCATCAAATCCACTTCCAGATAATAATATTACAGAACATTCTTTAGCTAGATGATAAAGTATATGAACTAAACTATAGTTATTCTTAAGATAGTCTGCAAAATCAGAACCAAAGCTAATTTTTGCCCACTCAAGTATATTAAATTCTGTATAGTAATAAGCACTATATGGATCATCTTTTAATTCAGCACCTAATCCATCAAATAATAATTGCTTACGACGACGACATATATTTATTGTTAGATTTTTATAATTATCATCTGTATCTAATAAAGCAAAGGCACAGAAAAATGCCATTTGTATTTGTTGAGGTGTTGAAAGGCCAGCTGTATGATTAAGGGCAACCTGTCTACTATCTGCAACAATTCTATCTATAAATGGTATGTTTTCGCAATCAGTACATAAATCTTTATAACGTGAGCGTATAAGTTCTTTTTTATCAGAAGGAAGATTTTTTATTAAATCATCAAGTACATTAGTTTTTTGAAGTGCTATTGTTCCTAATCTATAGCCTGTTACTCCAAAATATTTTGAGAATGAATAAACTCCAATTGTGTTATATGGAAGATCAGCCATTAATGAACGGAAATTAGGTACAAATGTTCCATACACATCATCTGATATTATGATTAAATTTGGATTATCTTCATTAACTATTTTAATTAAACTATGTTTACTTTCATCTGTTAATGCAACTGATGATGGGTTACCTGGGTTTACAATAAATAAAGCTTTTATTGTAGTATCCTTAAGTTTATCTAATTCACTTTGTGGCACTCTCCATGAAGGTGTCCCATTAGCGGAATATTCTTCAGCTTTTATTTGAACTATGTCTAAACTGTATCTTGGAATATTTGGAATCTCTAGGTAAGGAGTAAATACTGGTGTCATTATGGCAATTTTATCTCCCTTACATAGTAATTCATTAGCTTTTAATGAATCAAAAATATAGCACATTGCAGCAGTTGCCCCTTCTACTGCAAAGATATCAAAGTTTCCATCACTAATATCTCCAGAACACATTTCTTTTACTAAGTAATCATGAACTATGCTTTCTGTATGAGTTAGCATTCTATCAGGAAATGGATAATTATCTCCGATTATTCCATCAGCTAACTCATATACATAGCTATCAGGATCAAATCCTTTTTTATTTATTCCGTATTCGATTATATTTATTAAAAGCTCCATACCTGGTGCATTTATATTTTCATCAGCAAACTCTTTAAATCTATTGTAAATTCCTTTTTGGTGAGGCATACCAGCAAGATCACCTTCTTGCCAAACTCTTTGAGTTTCAAGTACAGCAAATTGTCCAAATGTAAAAAATGCTTGTCTAGGAGTGGCAGCTGTCCAATTAGGATTTCCTCTTCCAGCATCAAGCAGTGGACGCTTACTTCCATCAAGCTCTTTTTTTGCAACTTTAATTAACTCATTCTTAAATTCAAAGGGACTTATCTTTTCATAGATTTCCTCTATCTCTTTAAGTTTCTTATTCTCATTCATTTTTTATCCTCCTAAAAGTGTAGTTAACTTTAGCCCCAAAAAAACTATACAACAACTTTTCGCTAATAAAAGAAATAAACCGTAATAATATTGTTAAATTTTTAAAAAAGTTACTAAAAGATATTTAATTAGATCCATAAAAGTAATATCATGGTAAAAAGGAAGAATAATTAATTGTAGTGTATTCTATAAATTACATTCATTAATAGATAGCTAATTATTGGAGAGTCACATTATTAGAGAGTCACATATAATAATTAATCTAGTGGTTATTCTAGTTAATAGAGCTAGAATATAATTATGCAAGATTACTTAAAGAAAAATACATTATATATTAACAGATTATAAATAGTTATAGATAATTATTATTATTTAACAAAAATATCATACTTTGTCTATTGAATTAGAGATGGAAAAAAATTATAATTTGAACATGGTTCATAAAGAAGGTGATTTATAGATGCCAAAAATATTAGAGAATCCTAAAGAGAAAATATTAAGCGAAGCTAGATTTATGATTAAAGAAGATGGATATAGTAAATTGAGCATGAGAAATTTAGCTAAAAGTTGTGGGATAGGTCTTGGAACAGTTTATAATTATTTTAAAAGCAAACATTCAATAGTTTTAGAGATAATTAGGGATGATTGGAAAGATGTTATTTTTACACTTAAAGATATTAATAAGTTATATATAGGTTTCGAAGAAAAAATGAAGATTATATATGACGCTGTGGATAGTTATTTTTCAGATCATGTTGATATATTTTTTGATCTATATAAAGAGACAAACCCTAAGCCAGACCATAGTGTAGTTAGTATATTTGGTCCATTATATGATATAACAGGTGACATTATTCTGTACCATAAGAATAATGGTGATATAAAAATATCATTAGATGAGAAGGTGCTTAGCAAATTTATAGTCAGTAATATGGTTACTATTATAAAAAGTAGAGTCTTTTCTTTTGAGGACTTAATGTGTATCTTGAACTTTAAATAACATAATTAGCAATAATTAGAGTTGTTTTTATAAAATTATATGAACAATGTTCATAAAGGAGGAATAGAAATGGAAAATGAGAATGGCTATAGCAAAAAGACACAAAAAGCACTAATGATAATGTTCTTACTTGGTATATTTATTGGAGGTATGGACTCTGGTATTGTATCACCAGCTAGAACTATTATTGCAGATGCATTAGGTGTAAGTGCAGATAGCTCTATTTGGATGATTACAATCTATACGCTAGCCTATGCAGTTGTAATGCCTATTTCAGGAAAATTATCAGACAGGTATGGAAAGAAGAAGATGTTTGTATTTTCAATAACTTTATTTGGTATAGGTTCAGCCTTATGTGGTATATCAGATTATGTTGGAGGATATAACTTCTTACTAACAGCTAGAGTAATACAAGCCATTGGTGGTGGCGGAATAATGCCAATTGCCACAGCATTTATTGGTGAAAGTTTCCCAAAAGCAAAAAGAGGAGCTGCACTAGGTTTAGTTGGTGCAACTTATGGTATTGCTACAACTCTTGGACCATCAATAGGATCAGGAATTATACAAGGTTTTGGTGCAGATAACTGGGGATTATTATTCTTTATAAATGTCCCTATATGTATAGTAGTTATTATAATGGCTCTTAAGATAAAGATAGTAGAAATAGAGCACAGAAAAAAGAAGATGGATACTTGGGGAAGTATAATTGTAGCAATAATGATTTTATCATTAATGTATGGAGTTACAAATTTAAATTTCCATAGCTTCTCAGCGTCATTAAAATCAACTGAGGTATATCCTTACTTAATTGTATTTATTGTATTATTACCTATATTTATATATCGTGAAAAGAGAGCAGAAGACCCAATAATAAACTTAAGCTATTTTACAAACAGAAATATTTGTATAACTTTAATTATGAGTTTAGTTGTTGGATGTGGAATGATGAGTGTTGTATTTATACCTCAATTTGGTGAAAATACATTAAGATTAAGCCAAGGTTCAGGTGGATATCTAATAACAATAATGGCTATTTGCTCAGGAATAGCAGCACCTATAGGTGGTAAGTTTATAGATAAATACTCAGCAAAAGCAGTACTTCTAGTAGGTTTTGGTTGTACAGTAGTTGGAACTCTTACTTTAGCTTTATTTGTTTCAAAATCAGATAATGCGCCTCTGTTAATTATAGCTTTATGTATAATGGGAGCTGGTATGGGTTTAACAATGGGTACACCACTTAATTATTTGATGCAAGTAAATGTACCAAAGGAAGAAGCTGGATCAGCACAAGCAACACTATCACTTATAAAGAGTGTTGGTATTGCGGTATCACCTAATATTTTAATAAACTTTATAGCTGAAGCTGGAGACAAAATGCCAGCAAAACTTATGCAAGTTATGCCACCAATTCAAGGAGCATCAGCAAATATGGGACATGCAATGGGAAATATTCCACAACATATACTAAATTCATTCCAAAATGCTGATGTAACAAGTATTACAGGTGTAATGAAAGAGTTTGCAAGTTTCATGTTTGATAAAGCAAAACCTGCAATAGAACAAGGTCTTGCAGGACATATACCACCACACACTACTGTAGATGCAGTATTTAATGGAATGAAGGCAGAATATTTAACTAAAGTAGATGCTGCAAGAGCTACAATAGAAAATACTTTCCAACAAACTTTAAATAGTGGATTTGCAGAGTTATTTATTGCATCAGCAATAATAGCTGCAGTTGGATTTGTACTTGCACTATTTTTAACTAATAAGAAAAAAGAAGAAGCTTAGGAATGTGGTATTTATTAGTTATATATTACTAGAGTAAGTTTATAATTTTTGTTATAAAAATTATATATAAAACTAATAAATATACATTTATAATAGTTATAGAAATGTTAAAAATATGAATTAAATACATGATTTAATAATAGTAGTCAATTTAGTATATATTGATTATAAATAGAAAAAGTGCTTTGTTTTAGTTAAAACAAAGCACTTTTTGTTTAGTTAAAATTTACAAAAAGAAGTTTTGATAGAAAAGAGCAAACACCACTAAAAAGCCAAATAGTGCGATTATTCCTAAACTAAATTTAATAGCATCAGATTTTGTACTCATAAATTCCCTCCCCACAAAATAAAGATGTTATTTTAGTATTCTACACAAATATACTAAAACCTTCAAAAATGTAAAAAAATACAATAAAAATAAATGCATAGTATTGAAAAGGTTTTGTAATAATGTTTACAATAAAATTTCTATATATTGTATTTTATGTTAATTTAAGAATGATTTATACAATATTTCTTTATTTTTATAAAGAAAACAGCTGAGAAAACGGTTTACTAAGGCTGAATTTAGTTAATAAAAAGGTAAAATATAAAAACGAATTCATATTGGTAGCACCAATAATTTATGAACAAATATTTAAAAAAACTAAATAAATCTGTTATTAGACTGAATATAAATTAGATTTAATAGCATTTTAAATGAATAAAATGAAAACAAAATTACTTAGATGTAAAAAATATAAACAAACTGTGTTCGACACATTCTTTTGTAATTTGACAAAAAAATAAAAGAGAATAATATAGAGTATGTGCTTCGTAGAAAACACATTATGTTTTAATATGAAGTAAAAATTTAGAGTAGATTATATAACTAATATATCTTTATACATATAAATAATTTGCTCTAGATTAAAAAACTAAATATTTTCACGAAAGGAAGTAGTCTTATGAGCAGTGTTAAAAAACTTACACTTTTCCAACTTATAGGAATCACAATGGCCTTCTTTGGTACAGTTAGAAGTGTTCCTACATTAGCAATAAACGGTTGGACTCAAATCTTTTACCTTGTAGGAGCAGTTATTGTTTTTGCTATCCCTATATCATTAATAGCAGCAGAACTAGCTACAGGATGGCCAGAAGAAGGAGGTCCTCACGTTTGGGTTAAAGCAGCCCTAGGAGAAAAATGGGGATTCGTAACATCATGGCTTTTATGGGTTCAAATGTTCTTCGGAATGGTTATGGTTGCATCAACAGTTGGAGTTTTACTTGGCTATGTTGTAGGAAATGCAGAATTAGCAAGTAACCACGTATTTATATTTATCGTTATACTTATTTCTTATTGGGGAGTTACTTTACTAAACCTTAAATTCGATATGGTTAAGATCGTTGGTAACTGGGGTGCTATAATTGGTGTTTATATTCCATTCGTAGCATTAGTAGTATTAGGTTTAGCATACTTCTTTAAGAACGGAATCCAAGTTGATAGTTACTTAGGAACATTCAGCGCAAGCAAGTTAATACCAAACTTCAGCGATTTCGGAAGTTTAACTTATTTCTCAGGAATTATATTTATATTTGCAGGGGTAGAAATATCATCAGTACATGCTAATAATATTGAAAACCCAAAGAGAAATTATCCAATAGCTGTTATAGGTTCAGTTATTCTTTTAGTTATATTTAACTTAATAGCTGGTTTAACAGTTGCAAATGCAGTCCCAATGGGAAAAATGGAATTAGCTAATATAACTCAACCATTTGTTATATTCTGTGCAAGTCTTGGAATACCAGCAGTATTCTCAAACATAATATCAGCTATGATAGCAATCGGTGTATTAGTTCAATTAAGTGCTTGGGTACTTGGACCATCAAAAGCAATGATTAAAGTTGCTGACGAAGGAAACTTACCAAGAGTATTCCAAAAGAGAACTTCAAATGGAGTACCAATAACATTCGTTTTAATACAAGCTATAGTTATTTCATTAATATCAATAACTTACTTAGTAACAGACGATGTTAACAGCGCATTCTTTATGATCACTGTAACTACTACTATACTTTACTGCGTAGTTTATATCTTAATTGCAGTTTCAGCTATAGTTTTAAGATACAAAGCACCTAATGTTGAAAGACCTTTCAGATTAGGATCAGGAAATGGATTAATGTGGATAGTTGCATTACTTGCTTTATTTGGTGTAGCAATCACTATAATAGTAAGTTTAATACCACCATCAATATTACCAACTAGCCAACATGCTGGATATATTGCATTCCAAGTAATTGGAACAATAGTAAGTGTAGTAATACCACTTATAATATTCAAATGTAAGAAACCAGAATGGAAAAAAGTAGATAATAAATAATTTAAGCATTATTTTATTATAAATTAAAAGCATTATTAAAAAACAAAAAGCATTATTTAAAACAAAAAGCATTAAACAAATATATTTAAAACGTATGGTCATTTAAACTGAGGTTAATCTTTCATTTTAAATGGTCATATGGTTTGTAATATATTACAAAGCATATGAAAAGGAGAATTATAAATGAGTGCACAAGATTTAAACTTAAAAGCATTATTTTTAGGACCAAAGTCAGAAAACAAAGATACTTTTGAAAAACATTTAAAAATGTTATTCGAAGATCACAGCGAATGGAGAAAAAACTACCATCCAGAAGATAAGAACATAATAAAGAAAGCAGACATGAGTGAAGAAGACTACATGATGACTGCTGACAGAATGGAAGAAGTTTTAACTGAATTATCAAGAAAGTTAAGATCACAATCATTACCATGGCATTCACCAAGATTCTTAGGACACATGAACTCAGAAACTTTAATGCCAGCTATATTAGGATACTTCGCTGCAATGTTATACAATGGTAACAACGTTGCTTACGAATCATCACCAGGAACTTCAGAAATGGAAGAAGAAGTTGGAGCAGATTTTGCAAAACTTATGGGATACGAAGATGAAATAGGTTGGGGACACATCTGTGCTGACGGATCAATCGCTAACTTAGAAGCTATCTGGTATGCAAGAAACATAAAATCATTACCACTTGCAATGAGAGAAGTAGCACCTGAATTAGTTGAAGGAAAAACTGAATGGGAATTATTAAACATGTCAACTAAAGACATCTTAGACTTAGTTGATAGAGTACCAGAAAAGTTAGATGATTTAAAAGATAAATCAGCTAGAAGCGGTAAAAACTTAGGAAAATTAGGAAAATGGTTTGTTCCACAAACTAAGCACTACTCATGGCTTAAATCAGCTGATATAATCGGTATCGGTTTAGACCAAGTTGAAGCTGTAGAAGTTAACGAACAATACAGAATGAATACAGAAGTTCTTGAAAAGAGAATAAGAGAATTAGCTGCACAAGGAATCCCAACTCTAGGAGTTGTTGGTGTTGTTGGTTCAACAGAAGAAGGAGCAGTTGATGATATACACAAGATCATAGCTGTAAGAGATAAATTAGCTAAAGAAGGAATAAACTTCTACGTACACGTTGATGCTGCATACGGTGGATACGCAAGATCAATATTCTTAGATGAAAACTTCGACTTCATCCCTAAAGATGAATTAAAAGCTAAATACTTAGAGCATGGAGTATTCTTAAACGAAGAAACACAATGGCCTTCAGATGATACTTATGAAGCATTCAAGGCTATAAGCGAATGTGATACAGTAACTATCGACCCTCACAAGATGGGATACATCCCTTACTCAGCTGGTGGTATAGTTATAAAAGATAAGAGAATGAGAGAATCAATCTCATACTTCGCAACTTACGTATTTGAAAAAGGAATGGACATCCCTGCATTACTTGGAGCATTCATGCTTGAAGGATCAAAAGCAGGAGCTACAGCTGCATCAGTTTGGACAGCTCACAGAACATTACCATTAAACATAACTGGATACGGAAAACTTATCGGAGCTGGAATTGAAGGTTCATTCAACCTTTACAACCACTTCAACGGAAAAGAATTCATGGTTGGAGACAAGAAGGTTATACTTAACACATTAATAAGACCTGACTTCAACATGGTTGACTTCGCATTCAACGAAGAAGGAAACACTGATTTAACTAAGATGAATCACTTAAACCACGATTTCTATGAAGAAGCTTCATATGTAAGAGGTGGATTATACAATAATGATTTCATCACTTCACATACTGATTTCGCAGTACCAGACTACGGAAACAGCCCATACCCATTTGTTAAATCACTTGGATTCTCAAGAGAAGAATGGGATGAAGTACAAAAGGTTACTGTATTAAGAGCATGCGTACTTTCACCATTCATAAACAACAAAGAAACATTTGCTGAATACATGGATAAAGTAGATGCAGCAATCCAAAAGAAATTAGAAAATATCTACGACGTAAGATAATATAAATTTCTTATATAAGAAAGGACCTCACATTTTGTGAGGTCCTTTTTAGCTATAAATATTATTTTATATCAAGGTCACTTAAGACTAATTTTAAATCATTAACTATAGCTTCACTAATTTTTTCGTTATAAATATCGAAGGTTTCTCTATCTGCAAAGAAAGGATTCATAGCTGTAGCTCTTAATACACTTACTTGATGAACTTTATCCCATTCATCCTTTGGCATATTGAATCTATTTACAAAATCTACGAGACTATCACCATAATCTGCATAATCAAATACTGTATGGGATGTTATAAAATCATTTGTAAATAGTTTTGTACAGAAGGAGGCTTCTTCATAAAATTTATGATTTAATTCATTCATGAGCTCTAAATCAGTATTTCCTTCAATATTAAAAGCAAAATCTACCATATTAAAGTCAGGGTTAACTAAAGCGTGTACTACTAATTTCTTACCACGAACTTCAAAAGTTTTTTGAGATTCTATTCTATTATAAATATTATGGGCACCTTCTATACTAGAACCTATCAATTTACCGTATCCTGTAATATTAAGTGGTAATACTTTATGAGCAGCCCAAACAGCAGCGGCAGATGCACCAGCTTTAGAGCCTTCTAGAGTGAAAGCACCTAATAAAACTGGAATATCCATACCTTTTTCAAAAACATAATTAGCAAAATATGATATACAATCTTTCATTCTTTTATCCTTAATACATATTCCACCTGCTGCATAAGGAACATAACCCATTTTATGAGGATCTATTGTTATACTGTCTGCTTTATCCATAGATTTAAAAGCATTATATATTGAAGAAGATGGCCAATCTACAGCATCAGGGTTTTGGAATATATTATGCTCTTTAAACTTTTCTTTTAAATCTGATTCTTTTATAAAGTTAAAGTTTTCATCCAGGAATATTGAACGTGCATAAGCGCCAAAAGCAGCATCTACATGGAAATAGAAGTTAATACCTTGTTTTGAAAATTTATCTTTTAAGTCTACTATTTTATCTATATAATCTACAGCACCTTCTTCTGTAGATCCGACCACACCAACAAGACCTAAAATAGGAACTTCATTTTTTATACAATTATTTATTATGTTCTCAAGGGCAGTTATATCCATTCTAAAATGATTATCTACTGGAACTTCAATTAAATTGTCACTGCCAATACCCAATATATCTGCGGCCTTAAGCCATGAGTAATGTTTTGTTTGTGGGACTAATAATTTTCCAAGCTTCGGTATGATAGAAGATACAGCTCTTGCGGAATTAGATTTTATTTCATCAAGTTTCTTAGGATTCTTTTCTAATAAATCTAATATTTCATCAACTGACATGTTTAACAATTCCCATTCAGACTTTCCAGAAACAAGTTCAGGAGAAACTTCTTTAAGGGCAAGTGGGATAGATTTTAAGTTTCTTGCATACCATAAGGCTTCTAAGTTTGCAGTTGTACCATCAGCACTTATGTGTCCCCAGCCTATTTGTGGGTCTATTCCCATAAGAGTACAGAAATCTTCACCAACTTCACCTTCTAAAATAGTAGTTGCAGGGGCACCTTCATAAGCACAATTGTTGCCATTGTAAAGCATAGCAGCAAAATATCCAAGTAAGGAAGGCATAAGTGTATCTGTATTCATATGTCCTATATATCTCATTGAATGCCAAGGCATCATGTTAGATCTTAATTTAGATGAAAGTTCTTCTAAAATACTTTCTGTCCTATTTTGTGTATTGATAAAGTCTTGAGATGAAATTGTATCATTAAGTATTACGTCACCATCTTCTGGGTGAAAATTTTTTCTCCATTGAGAATGCTGATTAAACATTTTTGTTAGATTTTTTAAGAAAAAATCCTCGTTTTCAGATTTTGGGCCTAAAAATAGGGCACCTAAATTTACATCAGTAGTATTTTCCATTAAAAACATCTCCTTAATATATTTAAAAATAGTCAATGTAAGAAATATATTATTACATTAATTACATTGACTTGAATTATTACCATTAAATAATAGATGGTTAGGAAATATAGTGCAAAAATTAACAAGATTTGAATAAAGGGTATATATTGGGAAATGCTATCAGTTTGATAAAAAAGGAACTTAATAAATGATATAATAGGAAAAAAATATATAAAATATCTAATTATTAGAATAAAATATCTAATAAATCCCATGAAAAAGATTACAAAAGGAATTTTTTTAGTAAATCGTATTAATTATTTATTATGATAAATTTCATACAAAAATTAGTAGTGATAGATAAAATATAGATTAGTGTTAATGGTTTATGAATTTAATGATTAAAAAAAGAAAATATTAATAAAAAGACTTTGAGAAATATAGAAAAATATTTAACTTTCTTAAGTATATAAAGATAAAATTTAAATACAAAAAAATGATAATTAATACTATGTTTGACAATGAAAGTTAAAGGTTTATCATAAAGTTAAAAAATACGTACTTGTCTGTAATGGTTTTATTATCATATGAGATTAGGTATTATGAGAGGAGTATCTATATGAGTAGTGTAAAGAAACTAACGCTTTTCCAATTAATCGGTATAACCATGGCGTTTTTTGGAACTGTAAGAAGTGTTCCTACATTAGCTATTAATGGATGGACGCAGATATTTTATTTTGTTGGAGCTATAGTAATTTTTGCTATTCCGATATCATTAATAGCAGCAGAACTTGCAACTGGATGGCCAGAGGAAGGAGGACCACAAGTTTGGGTTAAAGAAGCCCTTGGAGAAAAATGGGGTTTTGTAACTTCATGGCTTTTATGGGTTCAAATGATGACTGGTATGGTTATGGTAGGAACTACAGTAGGGGTTTTACTTGGATATGTTGTAAATGATCCAAAATTATCACAAAATAATGTTTTCGTAGCACTTTGTATACTTGTATCGTTCTGGGGTGTTACATTATTAAATTTAAAATTTGATATGGTTAAGATAGTTGGTGATTGGGGGGCGGTAATAGGTGTATACATACCATTTATAGCACTTGTAGCATTAGGGATAGCTTATTTAATTAAATTTGGATTAAATCCTAATGGTTACCTAGGAACCTTTAGTGCAAGCAAACTAATTCCTGATTTTCATGATTTGGGAAGTTTGACTTATTTCTCAGGAATTATATTTATATTTGCAGGAGTAGAAATATCATCAGTACATGCTAATAATATTGAAAATCCAAAGAAAAATTATCCAATAGCAGTTATTTTATCTGTAATAGTATTAGCAATATTAAATTTAACAGCAGGACTTACTGTTGCAAATGCAGTTCCTGATGGAAAAATGGAACTTGCAAATATTACACAACCATTTGTTATTTATTGCAAAGGACTTGGAATACCAGCAATATTTAATAATATAATATCAGCTATGATAGCAATTGGAGTATTAGCACAAATAAGTGCCTGGGTACTTGGTCCATCAAAAGCAATGATTAAGGTTGCTGAAGAAGGAAATTTACCAAAATTATTTCAAAAGAGAACAGATAAGGGAGTGCCTATAACTTTTGTAATAATACAAGCTATAGTTGTTTCTCTTCTTACATTAGCATATGTGGCAATTCCAAATGTAAACAGTGCATTCTTTATGATTACAATAACAACAACTATACTTTATTGTATAGTATATATTTTAATAGGGGTATCTGCTATATTGCTAAGATATAAAGAGCCAAATGTTAATAGACCATTTAGGTTAGGGGCACATGGAAATGGTTTTATGTGGGTAATAGTTTTACTTGCTTTGTTTGGAGTTATCCTTACTATAATAGTAAGTCTAATACCACCATCAATATTAGAAGAAAGTGAACATACTTTCTATATATTATTCCAAGTAATTGGAACAATAGTAAGTGTTATAATTCCATTATTAATATTTAGATTTAGAAGACCTGAATGGAAAAAGAATAAAGAAGAATAAGTATAGAATAATTACTGCCTTAATAATACATTTAATGTATTATTAAGGCAGTAATGTTAAAATGTTGTTTTACAAATCTATATTTTCACATTATTAATAAAGTAATCATGTAAATATCAATGTTTATCCATATTAATACAGAAAAATTAATCAAATATGAACTATTAATCAAAATCTTTTCAAATGAATGAATTATATGTATATATGGGAAAATTTTACATGGATAAAAAATCAACAAAGTATTAAAAAGTAAACAAATTTTTTTAAAATATACGCAATTAAATCTGGGCAATTTGACAATAACTCTCTAAGGTATAAGATAGAGGTGTAGCCAAGCTACAGCAGTTTAGTGATTATTGTTTTGTTAAATCCAGATATAGATTATTAAAGCATTAAATTTATTAAAAGCATTGGTAATAAAACAAAAATCACTGATTGTAAGATTAAAAATTTAATATTGAAAGAGAGGAATTATTCTTATGAGCAGTGTCAAAAAACTTACACTATTCCAACTTATTGGGATTACTATGGCTTTCTTTGGTACAGTTAGAAGTGTGCCTACATTAGCTATTAATGGTTGGTCTCAAATTTTCTATTTAGTAGGAGCAGTTATTGTATTTGCTATTCCAATATCACTTATAGCAGCAGAACTTGCAACAGGATGGCCAAAAGAAGGAGGCCCTCAAGTTTGGGTTACAGAAGCACTAGGTGAAAGATGGGGATTTGTAACTTCATGGCTTTTATGGGTTCAAATGTTCTTCGGAATGGTAATGGTTGCTTCAACAGTTGGAGTTTTACTTGGTTATGTTGTAGGAGATGCGGAACTTTCACAAAACCATATATTCGTATTTATAGTAATTATTATTTCTTATTGGGGTGTTACTTTATTAAACCTTAAGTTTGATATGGTTAAGGTTGTTGGTAATATAGGTTCTTTAATAGGTGTTTATATTCCATTTATAGCTTTAGTTGTATTAGGTATAGCTTATGCAGTTAAAGTTGGTATTCAACCAGGTAGTTATTTAGGAACATTTAGCGCAGATAAAATTATACCTAATTTCCATGATTTCGGAACTTTAACATATTTCTCAGGAATTATATTTATATTTGCAGGGGTAGAAATATCATCAGTACATGCTAATAATATTGAAAACCCTAAGAAAAATTACCCAATAGCTGTTATAGCATCAGTTATTTTATTAGTAATAGTTAACTTAATTGCAGGTTTAACTGTTGCAAATGCAGTTCCAATGGGCAAGATGGAACTATCAAATATAACTCAACCATTTGTTATATACTGTGCGGGACTTGGAATACCACCAATATTTAATAATATAATATCAGCTATGATAGCAATTGGTGTTTTAGCACAATTAAGTGCTTGGGTACTTGGACCATCAAAAGCAATGATTAAAGTTGCTGAAGAAGGAAATTTACCACCAGTATTCCAAAAGAGAACAAAAAGAGGAGTACCAATAACATTTGTTTTAATACAAGCTATAGTTATTTCATTAATATCAATAACTTACTTAGTAACATCAGATGTTAACAGTGCATTCTTTATGATTACAATAACAACAACTATTGTTTATTGTGTAGCATATATCTTAATGGCTATATCAGCAATTGTACTAAGATATAAGAGACCAGAGGTTGAGAGACCATTTAGACTTGGAGCAAAAGGAAATGGATTAATGTGGGTTGTTGCAATACTTGCAATCATTGGTGTATCAATTACTATATTAGTAAGTTTAATACCACCATCAATATTACCAGCAAGCCAAGGTCCTGGATATATAGCATTCCAAGTAATTGGAACAATAGTAAGCGTGGTAATACCACTTATTATATTCCAATTTAGAAAACCTGAATGGAGAAAAGTAAAATAATAAATTATTAAGAAAAGCATTAAAAATACTATCAATATAGTAAAACATCATATGACATTTAAGTATTAGCATTATCTTAGGTGTCATATGATTTAAATAAATATTATAAAATCCTCAATGAGACGTGTGGTAATTTAAAATGAATTGCATTAGTTTCATTTTAAATGGTCATATAGTTTTAGTTGAGTCTACGAAGGAGAAGATATAAATGAATGGACAAGATTTAAACTTAAAAGCATTATTTTTAGGACCAAAATCAGAAAACAAGGAAACTTTCGAAAAGTATTTAAAAATGTTATTTGAAGATCATAGTGAATGGAGAAAAAATTATCATCCAGAAGATATGCCAATAATCAAAAAGAGCGATATGAATGAAAATGATTTTGGAATGACTTCAGATAAAATGGAAGAAGTTTTAACAGAATTATCAGTTAAACTTAGATCAAAATCATTACCATGGCATTCACCAAGATTCTTAGGACATATGAACTCAGAAACTTTAATGCCAGCAATTTTAGGATATTTCGCTGCAATGTTATACAATGGTAACAACGTTGCTTACGAATCATCACCAGGAACTTCACAAATGGAAGAAGAAGTTGGAGCAGATTTTGCAAAACTTATGGGATATAAAGATGGAATTGGTTGGGGACACATCAGTGCTGATGGTTCAATAGCTAACTTAGAAGGTATTTGGTATGCAAGAAACTTAAAATCATTACCACTTGCAATGAGCGAAGTTTGCCCAGAACTTGTAAAAGGAAAAACTGAATGGGAATTATTAAATATGTCAACTGAAGAAATCTTAGATTTAGTAGCTAAGGTTCCAGAAAAATTAGATGATTTAAAAGATAAATCAGCAAGAAGCGGTAAAAACATTCAAAAATTAGGTAAATGGTTAGTTCCACAAACTAAGCATTATTCATGGCTTAAAGCTGCTGATATAATTGGACTTGGATTAGACAATGTTGAAGCTGTAGAAGTTACTGATAAATTTAGAATGAATACAGAAGTTCTTGAAAAGAAAATCAGAGAATTAGCTGCACAAGGAATCCCAACTCTAGGAGTTGTTGGAGTTGTTGGTTCAACAGAAGAGGGAGCAGTTGATGATATACACAAGATCATAGCTGTAAGAGATAAATTAGCTAAAGAAGGAATACACTTCTATGTACACGTTGATGCTGCATACGGTGGATATGCAAGATCAATATTCTTAGATGAAGATTATAATTTCATACCTAAGGATGAATTAAAATCAAAATATTTAGAACATGGAGTATTCTTAAATAAAGAAACTGAATGGCCTTCAGATGATACTTATGAAGCATTTAAAGCAATAAGTGAAGCTGATACAGTAACAATCGATCCACATAAAATGGGTTATGTACCATATTCAGCTGGTGGTATAGTAATAAAAGATAAGAGAATGAGAGATTCAATTTCATACTTTGCAACTTACGTATTTGAAAAAGGAATGGATATCCCTGCATTACTTGGAGCATTCATGCTTGAAGGATCAAAAGCAGGAGCTACTGCAGCATCAGTTTGGACTGCACACAGAATATTACCACTTAACATTACAGGATACGGAAAACTTATAGGAGCAGGTATTGAAGGTGCATATAATTTCTATACTTACCTTGAAGGAAAAGAATTTAAGGTTGGAGATAAAACTATAAAGATGCACAACTTAACAAGACCAGATTTCAACATGGTAGACTTTGTATTTAATGAAGAAGGAAATACAGATTTAGCTAAAATGAATAAGTTAAATCATGATTTCTATGATGAAGCTTCATATGTTGATGGAGGATTATACAATAATGACTTCATTACATCACATACTGATTTCGCTGTACCAGACTACGGAAATAGCCCACTTAACTTCGTTGAAAGATGTGGAATAACTAAAAAAGAATGGGATAAAGAAGAAAAGGTTACTATCTTAAGAGCTTGTGTACTTTCACCATTTATAAATGATAAAGAAGTATTCAATGAATATATGGACAAGATTCATGAAGCTATTCAAAAGAAATTAAATAAAATCTATGATGTAAGATAGTATATTATACTGAAGTAGCAAGGTTTATTACCTTGCTACTTTTTTTATTTTGAATATAGTAAAGGATAATAAAATAATAAGGCAACACTATATTATTAATATAATGTTGCCTTATTATTTTATATAAGTAAGTATTTTTATAATTAAAAGATACTCATAATTATAGGAATAGTTATAATTGAAAATAGAGTGGTTACAAAAACTAATTTAGCTGCCAGATCTTTTTTTACATTATATTGTGCTGCAAATGCAGAACATACAACTGCAGCAGGGGTAGCTTCTAATAGTATACAAATATTTTTTAAAAAATGATTTGCATTAAAAAGACTTATTAAAAGAAATACCATTATAGGTATTAATATAAGTTTTATAAAACTTACATAATATATAATTTTTCCTTTAAATATTTCTTTAAGTTTTAAATTACCAAGCATGGCACCAACTATAATCATAGCAAGTGGAGTAGTAGTGCTACCAATTAATGATATTGTCTCTGATATTGGATCAGGTAATTTAAATTTAGTTATAAGCAGAATTACACCTAAAAATATAGCTATAATACCTGGGTTTAAAATTATCTTTTTTAAATCATCTTTATAGTTATCCTTTAAATTGGTTTTACTAAATAATATAGTTCCGTAAGTAAAAAGAATTATATTATAGGGAATTCCGTAAATTGCTGTATAAAACACTCCAATTTTTCCATATAAACCAGCCATTAAAGGATATCCCATAAAGCCTGCATTTGAAAATATAAGAGCAGACCTAGATACAATTGAAGTATCTTTATCAAACTTAATGCATAATATCTTTGTTATAAAGATTAAGAAAATATGTATAACTGTAGAATATAAAAATATAAGTTCTGCATTAAATATTTCCTCTTTTGATATATTATAATCAAATGAAGAAAGGATCAAAAAGGGAAGTGCTATATTTAATAAAAACTTAGAAAGGGATTCATTACTTTCCTCAGTAATTATATTCTTTTTCCTAGCATATACTCCAACAATCATAATTAAAAATAATATTATAACTTGATTTACTATTGTCATATTCAATTTTATCAACTCCAGTGTTATATTTTAATACACAGTATAATTATACATTGATAATAGATATAGTGTTCATAAGACAAGGAAGCTTAATATATTATTAACATGAAAAATAAAAGGGTATCGACAAAGCATTACATCGATACCCTTTTAAGCATTATTTATCTATTTGAATTATAAATGAGTGACTTATTTAAACATTATTTTTAAATTTATTTATCTATTTTAAATTATCTTTTATGAACAGTGTGTATATTTGAGTTTTTTATTTTAATTTATTAAGCATTAACTAAATTAAAATTTTCCGAATCTTTATTTTAAAATTATTTTAGCATTATTGTTTAGCTATTTCCGTTTAAAACATTATTATTTGTTATAGTATCATAGTATCTATTACAGTATAATTTATCCCCTAAATAAATTATTACTTAATAAATCACTATTTAACTATTATTTTAGTGAATCCTTTTTTACCTTTTTTAATCATTGCAAAACCTTCTTCGAAGTGTTCTTTTTCTAAAGTTTTTGCAATATCAGAAACTTTTTCTTCATTTATTGCTAATCCGCCTTGAGATACGAATCTCTTAGCTTCTGATTTTGATGGGAATACATCAAATTCAACTAATACATCTAATAAGTTATTACCTAAATGAGCTTCAGTTATTTCGATAGTTGGAACGTGCTCTAAATCAACGCCACCTTCGAATAAAGCTTGTGAAGCAGCTAAAGCTTTTTGAGCATTTTCTTCACCATGAACTAATTTAGTAACTTCGAAAGCTAAAGCTTTCTTAGCTTCATTAATTGCTGCACCTTCAAGAGCGCATAATTCATTTATTTCATCTATTGGTAAGAATGTTAAAAGTTTTAAGCACTTTTCAACATCAGCATCAGCGATGTTTCTCCAGTATTGGAAGAATTCAAATGGTGAAACTCTTTCAGGATCAAGCCATAAAGCTCCTCCAACAGTTTTACCCATTTTTTCACCTTCGCTATTAGTAAGTAAGCTACAAGTCATAGCGTATACGCTTTCGCCTTTTTTCTTTCTTAATAAGTCAACACCAGCAATCATATTTGACCATTGGTCGTCTCCGCCAAGTTCCATTTTACAACCGAACTTTTCATTTAATACTAAGAAGTCGTAAGCTTGCATTAACATGTAGTTAAATTCTAAGAATGATAAACCTCTATCAAGAGCAAATCTTTTCTTGAAAGCATCAGCTGCTAACATCTTATTAACTGTGAAGTGTCCACCAACTTCTCTTAAGAAATCAATGTAGTTTAATCCTCTAAGCCAATCAGCGTTATTTACTAATATTGCTTTATCATCTGAGAAATCTATAAATCTTTCCATTTGTTTCTTTATTGATTCAACGTTATGATGAATTTGTTCATCAGTTAACATTTTTCTCATATCAGTTTTTCCACTTGGATCTCCGATAGTAACAGTACCACCACCAATTAATACAATTGGTCTATGTCCAGCTCTTTGCATATGAGCCATGAACATCATTGCGATAAAGTGACCAACATGTAAGCTATCAGCTGTTGGATCAAATCCAATGTAGAAAGTTATTTTCTCTTTTCCTAATAATTCTCTTGTTTCCTCTTCATGAGTAAATTGTTTAATGTATCCACGTTCTTTTAGGATATCTAAAACATTTCTTTCCATATTAAAACCTCCAATAATTAATGTATTTTTTATATTTTTTCGCATTAATTATTGACCTTCTTTAAATAAACCAATATAATATATGTGTGAAATAATAATATTGTAGAAGAGCAATAACTATGCAGTTTTGTGGCTCTTTTATTTGCTATATGAATTTTTATTTATAACATTAAGTAGTATTTATTTAATAACCTTTTATTATACTTCGATTTGGACGATTGAAGTAGTGAAGTTATAATATTAAGTGCTTTTGTTATAAATATTGATTTTATATAGTTTTTTTTAGCCTTAAATGTGTGAGCTTTAAAATCTTTTTATATAACAAAAAAACCCCATCCATAATAAGGACGAGATTACTCACGTGGTACCACCTTAATTTATTATACACTTTAATAGTATATAACCTCATTAAAAGTTTTTAACGATACTTAACCGATAACACCTAATATCTAATAAATAGAGTTCAATGCATGACTCCGAGATGTATTCAAAATAAATGTCTTAGCGCCTCTCATCACCCGGCAACTTTCTGTTAAGCTTAGGCATTTCTACTTGTTCTCTTCATTGTCTTTAGTTATTAATTTATTTAGCAGTACTTTGTTTGACTGCTTGAACTCATTATATATCCATAAAATCTTAGTGTCAACATTAATTTAAAATTTTTTGCATTAAATACCATAAAAATATAGATTTTTAAGTGAATAAATTTTAAAAATATTATGGAAAACATAGTAAATACAATAGGTAAGCTATTTATATATATTTAACAATTATATTGTATAATAGTAAAAAAAATAATAAAAAATAGAATATACTAACGAAGAAAGAGGTATTAACATGAAATTTTTAAAGTACTTATTAATATTTATACCTATAAGTATAATAGGTGAGTTTATGCATTTATCACCTACAATATTATTTATATTAGCAGCACTTGCTATAATTCCGCTTGCTGGACTTATGGGCGAAGCTACAGAGGAGATATCATTTTATACAGGACCAAAGCTTGGTGGATTTTTAAATGCTACCTTTGGGAATGCAACTGAGCTTATAATATCATTTTTTGCATTAAAGAGCGGTCTGTTTGATGTGGTTAAAGCATCAATAGCAGGGTCAGTAATAGGAAACACATTGTTAGTTCTAGGTGCAAGTATGCTATTTGGAGGACTTAAATTTAAGACTCAAAAATTTAATAAGAAAGTTATAGATATAAGTTCAAGTATGCTTTTATTTTCAGTTATAGGATTAAGTATACCTGCTATATTTACACATACAGTTAGTCCAGAGTTATTAAATACAAAATACGAAGGGTTAAGTATAATAGTTGCTGTTATAATGTTTGCAATTTACATATTAAGTTTAGTATTTTCATTCTTTACTCATAAGGATATATATGAAGTAGAACATGAAGATAATGGAGAAATAGCTAAGTGGTCACTTAAAAAATCTATATTAGTTCTTGCTGTAGCAACAGTTTTAATTGCAATTGAAAGTGAACTTTTAGTTGGGGCAGTGGAACCTATGACACAATCACTTGGATTAAGTGAATTCTTTGTAGGTATTATTGTAATACCTATAATTGGAAATGCAGCAGAACATAGTACTGCTGTTGTTATGGCACTTAAAAATAAAATGGATGTTGCCGTAGAAATAGCACTTGGATCAAGTCTTCAAATA
This sequence comes from Clostridium sardiniense, assembly GCF_050584765.1. GTDB lineage: Bacteria > Bacillota > Clostridia > Clostridiales > Clostridiaceae > Clostridium > Clostridium sardiniense_A. Next base: position 453,221 of record NZ_JBNOOR010000001.1, read on the forward strand.
ATTTTATTTGTTGCACCAGTTCTAATTTTCTTAAGTCTTTTGTTCACTCCAATGAGTATTGTATTTAATGTTTTTGAACTTGTAGCTTTAGGGGTTTCAGTAATTATTGCAAATAAAGTTGCAAATGATGGTGAATCAAATTGGCTTGAAGGAGTACAGTTATTAGCTGTATATGTAATTATAGCTGCTTCATTTTTTGTAGTGTAGAAGTTAGACTTTATTAAGATAGAAATTTTATTTGGAGTAAATTAACATAAAAATAGTAGAACACTAATGTTCTACTATTTTTATGTTATTGAATTAATAATTTGAGGAATTTGATCTTGCATTTTCTTATATGTAGAATATTCTGGATTAGTATCAGGAAAACCTGTATCTGTAGGTCCACCAATGAAATATTCGTTATTTTTAATTTTTATGTAATTTTTTGAACCTATACTATCATATTCAGAGGTATTTATTGATTTATCTTTATTATTAGCTATAATAAATAAAAATCCTTTTAAATTACTTGAGTTTTTTGGAGTAAAATATACATATAATGAATCTTTAGATTCTTTAACCATGTATTTATCGCCCCAACTTTTAGGAAATCTTAGTGTTATATTCAAATTTTTAGATTCATAGCGTACAGTGGGAATATTTAAATATAACTTATAAGCACCTATTAATAATATTAAAATTATCAATAATATCAAAAAAAATTTTTTCTTCATTTTTTTCATTAAAGTTACCTTCTATTTCTTTAGTTAATATATATATTAATATCTTTTTTATATATAAGCAAATATAGAGTGAGAATATATATTAACTAAAAATTAAAGTTTCATAACTTTTAAGTTTAGATATAGCTTAGTTAAATAAAAGATCACGTGATTTTACTTGTAAAATGCATGTGATTTTTTATATGCTTTATTAATCACTTAAATATCAAGACTATTTATTTTTTTATGATTTCCAGTTATCTAAATAGTATTAGTATATAGACTAGTGAGGATAAAGAGAAAATAGAGAAATTATATATTTACATATATAATTTCTGATAAACTACCTATATTTGATTAAGTTTTGTAATCTAATATATTATCTTTCTAAATCATCAACAGAAAACTCTAGTATAAAATTTTATGTTATACCGAAAAATATATAAAATTAATAATAAACTAACTAGTTAATTATATTAAATAAAGTATTTTATTTAATAATTGGATGATATAATAATAAAAATATAATCTGAAAGGATGATTTAAATGTTAGAAATACTAAGAGAAAGAAGAAGCATAAGAAAGTATAAAGAACAAAAAATCGAAAAAGAAAAGATAGATAAAATACTTAAAGCGGCGTTACTTGCACCATCATCAATGAATAAGAAACCAGTTGAGTTTATAGTAGTTGATGACAAGGAAACATTACTAAAGTTAGAAGAGTGTAAGGCTAAAGGAACACTTGGACTAAAGACTTCACCACTTGCAATTGTAGTTGTTGCAGATACGGAAAGAAGTAATGTATGGATTGAAGATGCTTCAATAGCATCAACATTAATTCAATTAGAAGCTCAAGAAGTAGGTCTTGGCTCTTGCTGGATACAAATAAGAAATAGACAAAGTGAAAACGGAGATTCGGAAGAAGCTGTAAGAAATGTATTAGGGTTACCAGAAAATTATGGAGTATTAACTATATTGACTATAGGATATAAAGATGAAGAAAAACCTGCTTATGATGATTCAAAGTTAAATTATGAAAAAGTTCATTATGGTAAGTTTTAAGATTAATATTTAATATAAAATGAATGGCTATACTAATAATATTTAGTATAGCCATTTTAATATTTACTTTTAAACTTGAATGTTAAAATTAAATTGTATAAATGATATACTAAGTGTAGTAATTATGAAAGGACGTGTATAATTTGGAAAAGTTATATTATATAGATCAATACATAAAAGAATTTACAGCAGAGATAGAAGAGATAATTGAAAAAGATGATAGATTTCATGTAATTCTAGATAAAACTGCATTCTTCCCAGGTGGGGGAGGTCAGCCTTGTGATTTAGGATTCATAGGAGAACATGAAGTTTTAGATGTATATGAAGGGGATGGAAATGTATATCATGTGGTATCTAGAAAACCTATAAAAATACATAAAGTAAAGTGTAAGATAGATTGGGAAAGACGATTTGATTATATGCAACAGCATTTAGCACAGCATACACTTTCAGGATGCTTCTTCAAATTGTTTAATCATAATACTGCAGGTATACACTTAGGAAAAGAAATAAGCACTATAGATATAGTAGGGGAAATTACAGAAGAGCAAATAAGAGAAGCTGAAAAGTATGCAAATAAAGTTATAAATGAAAATTTAAAGGTAGAATTTTTATTCCCAGAAAAAAGAGAACTTAAGAAGATGGGACTTAGACGTGATCTTCCAAAGACAAATGAAAAAATAAGAATTGTAAAAATTGAAGATTTAGATATAAATGCTTGCTGTGGAGTTCATCCAGGTAGAACTATAGAACTTCAAGCTATAAAGCTTGGAAGATATGAAAAGCATAAAGGTAATACTAGAATAGAGTATTTAGCCGGCTATAGAGCTATTAATGATAGCTTTAAAAAGGATGAATTTTCAAGAAAAATATGTAGATTCTTAAGTTGTAGTGAAGATGAGGCTATAAATAGTATAAATAACTTGAATAATGAATTGAAAACTGCAAATAGCAGGAATAAGGAACTTACAATAGAAATATCAGAATATAAGAGTAAAGAACTTATAGAAAATGCTGATAAGGTATCTGGTGTATCAGTTATTAGAGAAATATATGATAATGAAGATGTTAAGTATGTAAGTAAGCTTGCGGTAAGGCTTACTGAAATGGGTAAAGTAATAGCTTTAATGGCAGTAAAAAATGAGGATAGAGTAAACTTAATATTTGCAGCATCAAAGGATATAAAAAATGCAGACATGAATAGTCTTCTTAAGGATTCAATTAGTTTAATTGATGGAAGAGGAGGCGGAAGCAAAATATTAGCTCAAGGTGGAGGAAAGAATAATAATAATCTTGATTCTCTTCTTGATTATGCTTTCAAAAGAGTAAAAGATTCATTAAAATAAGGTTAAAGAAAATAAGACTTATCTATAGATATAGATAAGTCTTATTTTTATATAAGTTCTTCATAAATCTTGTTAAGAAGTGTTCCTGTGCTATCAGCAGAATAATGCCAAAACATCATTCCTAATAGGTTATTATCCTTTAGATAATTACATTTATACTCTAAAGATTCTTCATCATCATATGATATAAATTCACATCCGTTAAATAGGTAAGGTGCTTTTGCTTCATCATCCCAATATCTTTTAAAACCATTTTTATTTATGAAATAACTTTTTAATACATCGTAATTTCCACCAAAGAAGCCAGTTGTTTTTGCCATTTGGAATAATCCATTATTGAAGTTTGGAACACCTCTCCAAGCTCTTGAATAGAAGGCTGAACCTATAACTATCTTTTCTTTAGGAAGACCAGATTTTATAAATAATTTAACTGAGGAGTCAGTTGATATCCTAAAGATATCTCCAGTTGAATTATATAAATTAGTATGGTGACCAGTTAAAATTTGAAATCCATCTCTTAAATCATAAGTCATAAGTTGAACATAATCCAAATAATGATGAACTTTACTCATTTCAGTTGCATCAGTATAATATTTATCGGCACCAGCTGCTATAGTTAAAAGAAAGTGTTTATTATATTTTCTTTCTTCAATATCTAATTGCTTTCTGAACTCTTCTAATAAGAGTGTAAAATTTTCTTTGTCATCAGGAGATGAATCTATTCCTGCTACTGAGTGACATGGGTATTCCCAATCAAGATCAATTCCATCTAATTTGTGAGTATGCATAAATTCAATTGCACTTTTAGCAAATAATCTTCTATTTATATGATTTGAAGCGGCTTCAGAGAAGCCTCCAGCACCCCATCCGCCGATTGATATTAGAATAGCTACATTAGGATTAAATGCTCTTATTTTATCTACGTGATTTAAGTTTTTTAGGTTGCTATATACTTCGCAGTCATTTATTTTGGCAAATGCAATATTTATATGAGTAAGTTTTAGAGTGTCTTCTTTGGTTATGGTTTTTAGACCTATATCTATTAAATAAGCAATTATATATTTTTCTCTCATAGATGAACCCTCCTATATTTCCTATTTTAAGTCTAGTAGATTTTTTGCAAATTATTACATAAGTTCTAATTTAAATAAGTTATATAGAGATTAAAATTTAGTTATGGATATAGTAAATACTCGGATTAAAAGAATAATAAATAAGTCATTTAGAGATTAAGAATTATATAAAAGTCAAAGAAGATTGTTAAATAATTATTTAAATAGAAAAAGTCATTAAAATTTATTATTATATACTTAAGACAAATTATATACTTAAGAAAAGTAATTTAAGGTGATGAGAATGGAATTTTTAAAAAGAAACACATTTAAGATGGCAGTATCTGCAACTATCGCTATATTTATAGCAGAAGGATTTGGGTTAAAGTTTGGCGTAACTGCTGGAATAATTGCTATACTTAGCATTCAAGATACAAAAAAAGAAGCATTATTAGTTGGAGGGAGAAGAGTAATATCAGCAACTATAGCTGTAGTGTTATCTTATTTATTATATGTATTGCTTGGTAATAACTCTTTAGTATTTGGACTTTTCCTACTTATATTTATTCCTATTACAAAGAAGCTTAAATTAGAGGAAGGAATGATAGTTGGAGCAGTTTTATCAACTCATCTTTTAGTAAGTAGTAATATAGATTTAAGTTGGATAGTTAATGAAGAGGCTGTAACTTTTGTAGGGATAGGAGTAGCTTCATTATTCAATTTGTATATGCCATCTCTTGATGATAAATTTAATATAAATAAAGAATTTATTGAGGAGCAGTATAGAAATATAATTTTTGATATGTCAAAAAGTTTAATAACAAAGGCTGTTCCAGTAAATGAAAGAAGAAGACTTAAGGAAGTTGAAGATATTATAGAGGAAACTAGGACTTTAGCTTATAAAATAAATAATAATTATTTATTTAAAGAAGAGCTTTATTATATAGATTATATAGAAATGAGAGTAAAGCAGCTAGATACCATAAAAAGAATGACATCACATTTTTCTAGATTTTCAATAACTTATGATCAAACATTAATAATGGCTAAATTTACTGAGAATATAGCAATTAATACATATGAAGATAATGATTGTATAGAGCTACTTTATAAATTGAAGAAGCTAAGAGTAAGTTATAAAGAAATGCCACTTCCAAAGACTAGAGAAGAATTTGAAAATAGAGCAATGTTATTTCAATTTTTAAATGATTTAGAAGATTTTTTATTAATAAAAAAAGAATTTAGAAAAATATATAAAAATAAAGCTAAGAGACTATCTTAGCTTTATTTTTATATATCAATAACATGCATTTTTCTTTCTTTAAAATATACAGGAGTAAGACCAGCCTCTTTTATGATATATTTTGCAGCATCAAGATATAAGCCTATTCCTTCTTTATTATGGGCATCAGATCCAATGGTTACGTATCTTCCGCCTAATTCTTTATATCTTTTATAAATAGGTATAAGTGATTTAATTGCTTTTTCATCACCAAGACGTCTAGTATTTACTTCTATAACCTTGTCCTTTTTTATTAGTATATTAAATATTTTATCAAGATAATTTGAGAATTCGGATAAATATATTTCATTATCATCATATTTTAAATATCTACAAGGATAATCAATGTGAGATAGTGAATCAAAATTATCAAATTCACTTATGTCTTTTATCATCTCTTCAAAATACTCAGATAAATATTCTTGCTTTGATAAAGTGGTATTTTTTGAATTTATGAAGATATCAACATCATTTATTGAATGTATTGAACCTAAAATAAAATCAAAAGGATATGAATTAGATATGATATTATTTTTATCAACTATAGTATGTGAAAGTCCAATTTCTATACCTAGTAATAAATTATCACTTCTGTATTTAGAGTATCTATTAAAAAATTCACTACAATCAACTTTAAATAAATCTTTTTCAGGATAATTATAATCCATATGTTCTGTTATTATAGTTCCTATATTTAATTGCTTACCTTTTTCTATTACATCTTCTATCTTCATTTTACTATCTGAAGAAAATTCTGTATGCATATGACAATCGAAAACCATAAATAACCTCCATTAAAATAATAAATTGCTTTTTTATATTATAGCATAGTATTATAAATTATGAGGATAATAACCTATATATGGAGGAATGATTATGAAAGAATTATTTAAAATAAAAGATATGTCATTTTATGAAGAAGATTTCTTAGATGAAATTGAAGAGTATGAAGATATAATTCCTATAATACAAGATTTAGCAGATCAATTAGATTATGAAAGAATTAGCTGTGTTGAAATTAATGAATGTTGTAAAGTGAGTAAAGATAATTATTACATCGAAATTCATGGATATATAAATGGAGAAGATGAGTTTATAACAAAAGAAGAAAAAGAAAAATTTGAAAATGTATTAAGTAAAGAAACATTAGATTTATTTGTTATAAGAGTATACAAATGTGTTGATTGCGGAAAGTGGATTATAGATATTTTAGAATAGTGAAAATAGGGCGTTATATAGACGGAAATGTTTATATAGCGCCTTAAATTATTACCAAAATATTAAGTTTAACAATAAATGATTAAAAAAATAGAAAAATACGTTAATAAAATATTGATTTTATGGCAAATAATTTATTATTATATATTTAAAGGTTGAGGTGAAAAATGGCGATTAAAGAAAAATTAGATAGATTTATTAAGAAAACAAAGGATATCTTAGTTAATAAAAGTGATGAAATAAGAAAATTAAACAAAGATACTTATAGAGAATTTCTTAAAAAGAATCTCAAGATAATTATTTTAATTGGTATTGTAGTATTTTTGTTATCTGGATATTTTGTAGGAAATATGAGAACTACAAAAGAACAACTTTTTAAAAGTCTAGAGATAGGTCTTGAGGATGGAAGTGCATCTAAACTTCAAGATATTATAAGAGTTAATGATAAAAAACTAAAGAAGAAGGATCTAGCTCCATTAATAGCTTATTATAAAGGGCAAGATTCACAGGTTAATAATGTAATTGATGGACTAAAGAAAGGTAATGAAAAGTCTATTTTTGAATTAGTAAATGAAAAAGGTATATTTGGTGATAATTATTATGTGAATTTAAAGAATTTTAATCTTAAAATTGTAAGTAACTTTAAAGATGCCAATATATATTTAAATGGAAAAGAAAAAGTAAATTCAGGAGATACATTAAATAACCTTATACCAGGGAAATATAAGATTAGTGGATCAATAGCTAATGAATATGGAGAAATAAAAAAAGAAGAAGAAATATCCTTAATGAAGGATGAGACTGTAGAGCTTAAGCTGGACGGGATTATGGTAACTGTAGATAGTAAATTTGGAGATGCTAATGTATTTATAAATGGTAAGAATAGTGGTATAAAGTGTGAAGACTTTAGAAATATAGGACCAATGCCAACTGATGGAAGTATAAAGCTTTCAATTCAGAAGGAATTTCCTTGGGGCGTTGTAAAGGGAGAAGAAAGTGAAGTGCTTCAAACACCAAATATATCTTTAAAACTAGATATAGCGAATGATGAACTGTGGAATGAAATAAATACATCTTTAAATACTTTTTATAAAAGTGTATTTGAAGCTTTAAATAGTGAAGATAAGGGTGCTATAGAAGGAGCAACTAACGAAGCAAGGGATAAGATATATTCAGTTATAGAGAAACAGTATTTCATATTAAAAAATAATTATGAAATGAAATCTCTAGATATTGATAAAGAAAAGAGTAATTTTCAATATAAAAATGGAGAGTATAAAGCAACGATAGTTTGCGAGGTAAAGTATGATACTAGCAAAGTATTGTTTGGATTAGGAAGAGAAGAAAATAGCAAGAAGTTCTTAACTAAGCTTATATATAAGAATAATAAGTGGACTGTCGATGATGTAGAGAATTTTTCGTTATAAATGAAAGGGGAATGGGGCATGAAAAAGAAGGTAATATCACTCACGATAATTATAACTATGGTAACTGTATTAGTTCCAATCGATAATTTTAAGGTGTATGCAGCTAATAATTCTAATAAAGAAAAAATTGAGAGTAATAAAGAAAAAATTAATGATTTGGAAAAAGAAAAGAATAATATACAAAAGAAGAAAAAAGATCAGGAAGCTGAACTTGATTCAATTATGAAGGAAATAGAAGATAAGAGTCTTCAGCTTACAAAGTCAGAAAATGCACTAAAAAAATACGAAAATGAAGTACAGAGATTGAAGAAGGAAATAGATAAAATCAACATAGAAATATCTACAAATGAGAAAGAAATAGCACAAAACGAAGAAGAAGCTAAAAATACAGAAGAATTATTAGAAAATAGACTTAGAAGTTATTATAAAGCAAATTTTCAATCTCAATATTTATATATGATTTTTTCAAGTAAAAGTATTGGAGAGTTATTTTCAAATATCTTTAATGTAAATAAGATAATAAAGACAGATAATGATCTTTTAAAAGAAATAAAAGAATTACATAAAGAATTAGAAGGAAAAAAGGAAACTCTTAATAATAAGAAGAGTGAAGTGCAAAGCGCAAAAGAAGAGCAAGAAGAATTGAAGCAAAAGTCTAAAGTAGAGAAGGACAAGCATGAAGCAGAGGTTAATAAGCTAAAAAGTTTAGAACGTGAAAAAGAGAGCAGAATAAATAAATTATCATCAGAAGAGAATAACGTGAAAAATAAAATTGAGGATCTATTAAGTTATAATGAGGAACTTCAAAATGAAATTAATAAGATATTTAATGAAATAAATAAGAATAGTAGTGGCAGTAATAATAGCAATAATGGTAATAATAATTCTGATTCAAATAATAATAATAATAATCAAGCAGCAAGTGGATTCATGGTTCCTACAGTAGGTCCTATAACTAGTCCTTATGGACCAAGAGTACATCCAGTAACAGGTGCTAATGGGTTCCATACAGGTGTAGATTATGGAGCACCACATGGAGCACCTATAAAAGCATCAAAAAGTGGAACTGTTGTTACAGCTGGATGGATGAGTGGGTATGGAAAGACTGTAATAATAGATCATGGAAATGGACAGCAAACTTTATATGCACATTCAAGTGAACTTTTAGTTTCCACTGGACAGAAAGTTTCAGGTGAACAAGTTATAGCTAAGGTTGGAAGTACTGGGATGAGTACAGGGGCGCATTTGCATTTTGAAATAAGAATTAATGGTAATCACACAGATCCTATGAAATACTTATAACAATATAACCGCTTAAGTCTTTTAGCGGTTATATTATTATATACAATAAAAAACCTGCACTAAAATAGTACAGGTTAAAGGGTTATGTTCATTTAAGAAAGGGAATAAATGAACATTTTGTGGGGTTTATTTAAACTCTATAGCGTTTGCTAATAGAGTGGTATGGGCTTTAATTAATTTTTATTTATCTGTTAATGTAATTATACTAAAATTTAAAATAAATTCCAATAGGTAAAGGATTAATTTACGTTTTGTTAATCAATAGTTAAAAGAATGTTTAAAAATGTTGAAAAAAGTAGAAAAATAAAAATATTTATATAAAGAGTATTATATTGTCTAATTTGTGCTAAAATATAATTTAGAAAATTACAAATTTTTGTTAGAATAAAATACAACACATAGTGTTAATAATTTAATAAAGGAGAGTAGTTATGTTAAGACTAGAAAAGAAGACTTTTTTAAAAGATGCTCCAGAATATGAAGAGTATTCAAATAATGTAGCTAAACTTACAGATGATGAAAAGAGAGCTTTAGGAATTAAAGTGTGCAATTGTCGTTGTAAAAGTAAGGCTAAGGCAAAAAAGTAATTAAAATATAAGAAAAGGCTATTATTTTAATTAAATAAATATTGTATACTATATTTATTATTAGTAAATTTAGGAGGTAAATATTTTGGCTAAACCAAGTATTTTTAGTAAAGATTATGAAAAGAAGATGAAGCGAAGAAGGCTTAGAATTATAATAATAGTTGGCTTGGTAGCAATTATTGCTGGATTGCTTATATATAAATTTAAAATAGAAAGTATGGATTTTTCTAATGTAAGAAATAAATTACAAGCATGGGTTGATAGTGATAATCCAGACATTCAAAAACCAGTAGAAGAATCTAAAGTGCCAGAAGTTAAGGAGCCGGAAGTTAAGCCGGAACCTCCAAAGAAAACTTATATAGAAGCAAAGCTTGGAGGGGACGTTGTAGCTAAATGTGAATATAAAACAGTTGATGACAAGAAAGAATTCGTTGGCATGGAAAAAATAGAAGGGGCTAGCTATGATATATCACCTAACAAACAATTGTTACTAATATTAGATAAAGATCAAAATATGAAACTAATAGATATAGATGGAAAAGTTACAGATATAACAAGAAAAGAATATGTATCTACAAAGGGAGATAAGTTCCCTAAAGATACTATAATCAAAAAGGACAAGGAGTATGTTTGGCATGATCAAGCTAAGTTCCTAGATGATGATAATATAGTTTATGGAAGTAATCTACCATACTTTGGGACAGCAGCTAATAAAGAGTATTTATGGATATACAATATAAAGAGTAAAAATAATACTTTAGTAAGAAGTGTAGCTGGTAAAGATATTACTATAGGTAAGGTTGTTCCTAAAAAAGGAATAGAAGTTAAGGTAGATAAAAATGAATATATAATTAATAATAAGGGAAGTATTGTAAAGTAAGTTATACCAAATTTGCTATATAACACAAAGCATTTGAAAATGTGTAGAAATCTATGTTATAATAACGTAGTTAAATAAACGAGAATAAAGAACTATTTTAGGAGGAAGAACAAAGATGGAAGCTAAAATGGAAAAGATAGAAGCTAATGTTGTTAAATTTGAAGTGAGAGTAGAGGCAGAAAAATTCACTGCTGCTTTAAATAAAGCTTACAACAAGAATAAGAGAAATTTTAATATACCTGGATTCAGAAAAGGTAAAGTGCCAATGGCAATGGTTAAGAAGCACTACGGTATAGAAGTATTATTTGAAGATGCTATAAATACAGTAGTAAGTGAAACATACCCAACATTAGTTGAAGAAAACAACTTAAAGCCAGTTGATTTCCCAAGCATAGATGTATTAGAAGTTGGAGAAGGAAAAGATTTAGTTTATACAGCAGAAGTTACTGTATATCCAGAAATCGAACTTGGAGAATACAAGGGATTATCAGTTAAGAGAAAAGAAGTTAAAGTAGAAGATGCTGAAGTTGAAGGACAATTAAAGAACATGCAAGCTCAAAACGCAAGAGTAGAAACTAAAGAAGAAGGATCAATTGAAAAAGGTGACATCGCTGTTATAGATTTCAAAGGATTCATCGACGGAGTTGCTTTTGAAGGTGGAGAAGGACATGATTATTCATTAGAAATCGGTTCAGGATCATTTATCGATAACTTTGAAGATCAATTAATAGGATTAAGCACTGACGAAGAAAAAGAAGTTAAAGTTAAATTCCCAGAAAACTACGGAAAAGAAGACTTAAACGGAAAAGAAGCTACTTTCGAAGTTAAAGTTAAAGAAATAAAAGTTAAAGAAATGCCAGCTTTAGATGATGAATTCGCTAAAGAAGTATCAGAATTTGATACATTAGCTGAATTAAAAGCTGATATAACTGGTAAAATAGAAGAAACTAAGAAATCTTCATTTGAAAGAGAATTTGAAGATGAATTAATAACAGCAGTTATTGAAAATTCAAAAATGGAAATTCCAGCAGTAATGGTTGAAAAAGAAATTGATAACATGGTTAAAGATCTTGAAGCAAGATTAAGCCAACAAGGATTATCATTAGAACAATACATGCAATTCACTGGAAACACAGAAGAAAAAATGAGATCATACATGAAAGAAAATGCTGATAAGAAAGTTAAGGCTGACTTAGTATTAGAAGCTATAGCAAAGGCTGAAAAAATCGAAGCTACTGAAGAAGAAGTTAAAGAAAAAGCTACTGAAATAGCTAAGATGTATGCTGGAGATGAATTCGAAAAAATGGCTGAAATGTTAGTTCAAACTCAAAAGCACATGATCGAAAAAGATATCGTTGTTGGAAAGACAATTAAGTTATTAGAAGACAACTGCAAATAATTGATATATTAAAAGTTAATAGATGTAACGATTAGATAATTGCCAGAAAATATTTTTCTGGCAATTATTTCAAATAAAAAGATTAACAAAAGATAAATGTTGAGGTATAATTTTATTTAAAGTTACATTAAAAAGGAGGGAACAGTAATGAGCTTAGTTCCAATGGTTGTTGAACAAACAAATAGAGGAGAAAGAAGTTATGATATCTTCTCTAGATTATTAAAAGATAGAATAATAATGATTAATGGTGAAATAAATGATGCGACTTCAAATTTAGTAGTTGCTCAGCTTTTATTCTTAGAAAGTGAAGATCCAGATAAGGATATATATATTTATATAAATAGCCCAGGAGGATCAATTACAGCTGGTATGGCTATATATGATACAATGCAATATATCAAACCAGACGTTTGTACTATATGTATTGGATTAGCTGCATCAATGGGATCTTTCTTACTTTCATCAGGAGCAAAAGGAAAGAGATTTGCACTTCCAAATGCTGAGATTATGATACACCAACCTTTAGGTGGATTCCAAGGTCAAGCAACTGATTTTGATATACATGCAAAGAGAATTTTAAGAATAAAAGATAAATTAAATCAAATACTAAGTGAAAACACAAATCAACCTTTAGAAAAATTAAAAGTTGATGTGGAAAGAGATTACTTCTTAGAAGCAGACGAAGCTATGGAATATGGATTAGTTGATAAAGTTATTACTAAGAATGAAATCGAAAATGCATAATAATTAGGGTTTGTCCTTAGCGAGGTGAAAATATGGCTAAATACGAAGAAAAGAAACAGTTGAAATGTTCTTTCTGTGGCAAGAATCAAGATCAAGTTAAAAGATTAATAGCTGGTCCAGGAGTCTATATATGTGATGAATGTATTGAATTATGCTCAGAAATTATAGAAGATGAATTTGAAGAAACTAGCGATGTAGTTTCTCAAGATTTACCTAAACCACAAGAAATTAAAGAATATCTTGATTCATATGTAATAGGCCAAGAAGGAGCTAAAAAATCATTAGCTGTTGCAGTATACAATCATTATAAGAGAATAAATACTAAGAAAGTCTCAAATGATGATATAGAATTACAAAAGAGTAATATCTTACTACTTGGACCAACAGGTTCAGGTAAAACATTACTTGCTCAAACATTAGCTAAAGTTCTTAATGTTCCATTTGCAATTGCAGATGCAACAACATTAACAGAAGCTGGATATGTTGGAGAAGATGTAGAAAATATCTTATTAAAATTAATACAAAATGCTGATTTTGATATAGAAAAAGCAGAAAAAGGTATTATTTATATAGATGAGATAGATAAGATTGCAAGAAAATCAGAAAATCCATCAATTACAAGAGATGTTTCAGGAGAAGGTGTTCAACAAGCGCTTCTTAAAATATTAGAAGGAACAACTGCTTCAGTACCACCACAAGGTGGAAGAAAACATCCTCATCAAGAATTATTACAAATAAATACTTCAAATATATTATTTATTTGTGGTGGAGCCTTTGATGGAATAGACAAAATAATTGAAAAGAGAACAAGAAAAAGTTCAATTGGTTTTGGAGCAGAAATCCAATCAAAGCAAGAAAAAGATTTAGGAGTAGTATTTAAAGAGATTATGCCAGGAGATCTTTTAAAGTTTGGTTTAATACCTGAATTTGTAGGAAGATTACCTATATTAGTAACTTTAGAATCTCTTGATAAGACAGCTTTAGTTAAAATACTATGTGAGCCTAAAAATGCTCTAGTAAAGCAATATAAGAAGCTATTTGAACTTGACAATGTAGATCTTGAATTCACAGAGAAAGCATTAGATACAATAGCGGAAGAAGCTATTAGTAGAAGCACTGGTGCTAGAGGATTAAGAGCTATAATAGAAGAAATGATGATGGATATAATGTTTGAAATTCCTTCAGATGAAAGAATTACAAAGGTAGTTATAACGGAAGATACCATCAAAAAAGGTGAAAAACCTGAGGTGCATAGATTACCAGAAGGTGAAGTAAGACCTATGCTTGTTGATAAATCATCAAAGAATAAAGAAGATATGGAAACAGCATAAATAAAAAACACTCTCTAATAAAGAGTGTTTTTTTATTTATAGGATTACAATTATTGAAAAAAGTTATGGTTATGGTATACTTATTAGGTCTAATAAAAATAATGATGAAGATTGGAGGAAGACAGGTATGACAAACGAAAACATTCTTCCTTTAATTCCTCTAAGAGGGATTACTATTTTCCCAAATATGGTTACTCATTTTGATGTTGGAAGAGAAAAATCAAAAGCAGCGATAGAGGCTGCAATGCAAAATGGAGAAAAGATTTTTTTAGCACCACAAAAAAGTGTAGAGATAGATGATCCAAAGAAAAGCGATATAAGCAAATTTGGAACGATATGTGATATAAAACAGATAATTAAATTACCTGATGATGTAATAAGAGTTTTAGTTGAAGGTAAAGAGAGAGCTAAAATAAAAAAATATCAGGCAAAGAAAGTTTATTTAGAAGTTGAATTAGAGAGAATTAAAGAAGAAGAAATAGATAGTATTGAAATAGAAGCTTACATAAAGTCTTTAAAAGAAACATTTATAAAGTTTATGAAGCTTACAGGAGAAAATTCAAAAGATATTATTAAGGCTGTAGAACTTGATGATAAAATACATGAATTTATAGATATGGTAAGCTCTGTAGCGGTTACAAGGGAAGATTATAGACAAGAATTATTAGAAACAATAGATTTAAAGAAAAGACTTGAAAGACTTCTAGAAATGATTGAAGAAGAGATTCAAATTATAAAGATTCAAAAGAAAATAGCTGATAAAGTTAAAGAGAAGACTGATAAAAGTCAAAAGGAATACTTCTTGAGAGAGCAACTAAAGGCTATACAAGAAGAACTTGGGGAAGATGATGAATCAAAGCGTGAAATAGCTAAGTATGAAGAGCTAATTAAAGAAGCAGATCTTCAAGGAGAAGTTAAGGAAAAAGCAGAATATGAGCTTAATAGATTAAGAGGAGCTGGAGCGTCAAGTTCTGAAGAAGCTGTTATAAAGACATATTTAGACTGGATAGTGGACATGCCTTGGAATAAGAGTAGTGAAGATACTATAAATATAAAAAGTGCAGAAGAAGTTCTTCAAAACGAACATTATGGTTTAGATGATGTTAAAGAAAGAATTATAGAATATTTAGCAGTAAAGCAAATGAGTAAGAGCATGAAGGGGCCAATACTTTGTTTAGTTGGACCTCCAGGAGTTGGTAAGACATCTATTGCAAAGTCAATAGCTGAAGCAATGAATAGAAAGTACTCTAGGATAGCTTTAGGTGGTATGAAAGATGAATCAGAAATAAGAGGACATAGAAAAACTTATGTTGGAGCAATACCAGGTAGAATAGCCTATGCATTGAAAGAAACTAAGACAAATAATCCTCTTATATTGTTTGATGAAATTGATAAGATCAGTTCAAATTACAAAGGTGATCCATCAGATGCATTACTTGAAGTATTAGATAGTGAGCAAAACTTTAATTTTAGAGATAACTATCTAGAACTGCCAATGGATTTATCTAATGTATTCTTTATAGCTACAGCAAATAGTTTAGATACAATACCTAGACCATTACTTGACAGAATGGAAGTTATAGAGGTTTCAGGCTATACTTATGAAGAAAAGTTCCAAATAGCTAAAAGATATCTAATACCTAAGGCTTTAAAAGAACACAATATTGAAGAAGATAAGATAAAAATAAGTGATTCTTCAATTAAAGAGGTTATTGAAGGGTATACTCTTGAATCAGGAGTAAGAAGCTTAACTAGAGTTATAGCTTCATTAATTAGAAAAGCTATAACCGAAATGCTTAAAAAGAATAAAGATAGTATGAGTATAAATTCTAAAAAAGTGGAAAGTCTATTAGGTAAAAAGGCATTTAGCTACGATAGAGTAGATAAAGAAGATAAAATAGGAGTAGTTACTGGAATGGCATGGACTGCTTATGGCGGAGACACATTGCCTGTAGAAGCAATGGTCATGGAAGGTAGCGGTAAGCTTCAGTTAACAGGACAGCTTGGCGATGTAATGCAAGAATCTGCAAAGGCAGCATTCACTTATGTAAGAGCCAATGCTTCCAAGTATGGAATTGATTTAGATTTTTATAAAAATAAAGATGTTCATATACATGTTCCAGAAGGAGCTGTTCCAAAAGATGGTCCTTCAGCAGGAGTGACTATGGTTACAGCATTAGTATCAGCTTTATCAAATAAGAAGGTTAAGCATAATGTTGCTATGACTGGAGAAGTAACTCTAACAGGAAGAGTATTACCAATCGGAGGACTTAAAGAAAAGTCACTTGCAGCTGTTAGAGCTGGAATTGATACTATAATTATTCCAAAGGATAATGAAAAAGATGTAGATAAGATACCAGCTTCAATTAAAAAGGGCTTAAAGATAATAGCGGCAGAACAAATTGATACGGTATTAAATAATGCAATAATGCAGTAATTGGAGATGATACCTATGAGGATAAAGCAATCAGAATTTATTATATCAGCAGTTAAAAAAGAACAGTATCCAACTGATGATAGAGTGGAAATAGCATTTGTTGGAAGATCAAATGTTGGTAAGAGTTCAATAATAAATGCTCTTACAAATAGAAAAAAATTAGCAAAAGTGAGTCAGACACCAGGAAAAACAAGACTTATAAACTTCTTTTTAATCAATAATGATTTTTATCTTGTTGATTTACCAGGATACGGATATGCAAAAGTATCAAAAACTGAAAAAGCAAGCTGGGGTCAAACTATTGAAAGATACTTAAATGGAAGAGAAGAATTAAAGAGAGTTGTTCTTCTAGTTGATTCAAGACATAAACCAACTGCAGATGATGTAATGATGCATGAATGGATAAAGCACTACGGATATGATGTAACAGTAGTTGCAACAAAGAGTGATAAATTATCAAATAATAGCTTAAGAAAAAGTGAAAAGATAATAAGAGAAACATTAAAGTTGACAAAAGAAGATAAACTTTATTTCTTCTCATCATTAAATAAAAAAGGTAGCGAACAGCTAATTGACAATCTTTTTGGAGATTTAGCACAAGATACTGAATAAAATCATATTAATATAAGGTTCTAGTAAAAGTTATATAAACTTTTACTAGAACCTTATTTTCTTTTGTAGAACTTTGGACTAATTTCAAAATTTAGTGTCAAATTATTTAGGGAAGAATAGTATATAGTATAAAAACTAAATAAAATCAAATTTAAGGAGGTCAGGAAGAAGCATATGGAAATTAATGATATCCTAAATGGATTCAATGATTGTTCCGAGTGCGACGACGATTGTGATTTCGAAAGAAAAGATCATGATTTCGATGAGAGATGCGATCGCAATAATAGTTGTGATTTCGATGATTGCAACTTTAATGATGATTGTGATTTCGATGATTGCGACTTCAATGATGATTGCAACTTCAATGATGATTGCAACTTCAATGATGATTGCAACTTCAATGATTGTGATTTTGGATTCGATAATAACAATTGTGACTGTGGATGTGGTGGAAACTGCGGATTCGGTGGCTTCGGCGGATGTGGAAACAATTCTTGGTTTTTATTAATTATTATAATATTATGCTGCTGCTGCGGAAGACGCAGATATAGCGGCGGATACGGAGGATATGATATGGGATATAATGATTGTTGTTGTTGTTGTTGCGAAAAACCTAAATTTAAGAAATGTAAACAAACAGTTTATGTACCAGAATGTATGGATGGATTAGGTGGATATAGTAATTACCAAGCTCCAGCTCCAGCTCCAGCTCCTGCATATGGATACGGCGGATTTGACGGCGGATTTGGCGGCTGCGGTGGTGGATTCGGCGGCTGGTGGTTAATAATAATCTTATTAATCTTCTGCGGTGGATTCAATAACGGCTGTGGAAATAACGGCTGTGGATTTGGAAATTGTTAACTAAATTAAAGAGAAAAGATATAGGAGGAATTTAATATGTCACACAAAAAATGTTGTTGCGATAAAACAATTGTAGTTTCACCTTACGCTCAAGCACCTGCTCCAGCACCTTACCCAGCACCTTATGGTGGTGGCGGATTCGGCGGCGGAGGATTCGGCTGCTGGTGGTGGATAATAATTTTATTAATCTTCTGTGGCGGATTTAATAATAATAATGGATGCAACTGTAGAGACGACGGATGTAATAATGGATGTAATGGTTTCGGCGGAGGATTCGGAAGCTGGTGGATCATCATAATAATTATATTATGTTGCGGCGGATGCGGCGGCGGATTCGGAGGATTCGGAGGATTCTAATATAAACAAATTAATCAATTGTATATGATTGGTAATTGTTGGAGGGCTTTTAGCCCTCCAAAAAAATGCACAAAAATAATAACCAATATGCACATTGTTACATACAATATAACTAGAACAGTCCTTTGGGAGGGGTTGAAATGGCAAAAAAGAGACATAAAAGTAAAAATGATTCATATGAGAATCAGCAATCTCTATTTAATAATTTAGCGAATAATCCATTTGGAATAGATCCAAATCAACTTATGAATATGCTGGGAAATATAGATCAGGATAAATTAAAGAACATAATGTCATCTATGGAAAAGGAAGGAATAGATTTAAGCTCATTTCCACCTTTAAATTCAATGAATAATAATGACAATAATAATGGAGATAACAATGGCAATGGAATGAATCCTATGGATCTATTAAATAGTATTGCAATGAATATGAATAATGGAAATGGAATGAACAATGGCAATGCCATGAATAATGGAAGCGGAATGAACAATGGTAATGCTATGAATAATGGGATGGGACAGATGGGGCAAATGGGACCACTAGGGAATATGAATCCAATGGCTATACTAAATCAACTTACTAGAATGAATAATTTCAATGGCAATAATAATAATAATAATAATGGTAATAATAATAATGGTAATAATAATAGAAATAATAATAGAGCTAGAAATAAAAATAAGTATAATACGGGGGATCCTAATATGGATATGCTACTTGCACTAAGAAATTCTGTATCTAGTGAAAGAGTTGAATTCGTTGATAAAATAATAGGATTATATAAAAAAGGAGATTTAGATTAAAAAAGTGTATAAAAATATGGGATAGGGTTAATAATATAATTGTACCGGAGAAAGCATTCTCCTACAGGCTATATTGAATTATAAATTTAATATAGCTCCCCCCCCATCCCCCTTTTAGGCCGCAATTAGCGGCCTTTTATTTTATTTCAATATTAGATATCTTGAAATTTGTACTATTCTCTCTAGAGAGATCTAATTCAAAGAATATTTTATTTTTCTTAGATGATATTTTGTTGGTTTTTTCAAACATTATATTCCATCTAATATTTTCAATTATACCATTATTATCAATTTCATTATCATAGAAGAATGCATTCTTAAAAGAATACGTAAACTCATCTTTATTAAGTTGCCATAGCCTTGACAGAATAGACTTATCAATATATTTATGGAATATATCAGGATAGTCTGTAACCTCATAATCTAATGTAACTAAATCAATAAATTTTAAAATTTTATCATAGTCAGATACTATTTCTGAGTTTTTACTTATATCTACAAAATCATTATTTATAAGCATAAAATTTTTAAAAGATGATTTTGTGTTAGATTTATCAAAAAATTGTATTTGGGGTGTTCTGTTCATATTTGAATCTATTAAACCTACAATTGAATCATTTGAAGAAAGTTTTAATACAAACTTATCTGATTCATATGAGAATAAATATGCTATTGGTAGATCTTTTTTATATCCTTGAATTAATATTTCAGGTTTATTATCTCTTGATATGTTTAATATAAGAACATTCATATTATAAGAATCATTATAATCTGATAAATAGTTGTCTGAAATTAATGAGCTTAATAAAATAGTCTCTTTAAGAGTTGTTATTTGAAGGTCACTATGATTATTAGATTCTATTACTTTTATATTTTCAGATATTCCATCTCCAGTTAAATCAATATTTGCATCACTATCTATAATAATAGGAGAATTTACTTGTATTATTGGCTTATCCATAATGTAGACTATATATGTTATAGATAAAATTATAATAATTAAAGAAATAAAAATTAATATAATAGAGTTTTTAGTAACTTTATTTTTCATGTTATAAACCTCCTCAATAAAGTATATGAAACATATATAATTTAATGATTAACTAGGCAAACTATAAGAAAGGAGGTGTAAAATTTGAAAAAAAAATTAAGTTTAATGCTGATTTTACTATGTTTATGTTCATTATTAATAGGTTGTGGTAAGAAAAAGAATGAAGAAGTGGAAGGTGTAAATCTGTACTATAATGCTCAAAATGTAAAATCAATAAATTATATAACTGATCTGATAAAAAAATATGAAGAGGAGCAAGGCGCTAAAATTAATATTATTCCTGTAAATGATATGAAAGAAGTAGAGAAGAATATAAATGAAAAAAAGGATTCTTCTTTAGTACTATTAGACAGATATAATTTTATTGATTATAAAAATAAAAATTATTTAAGAGATTTAAGTTATTTATTTAAGGAAAAGAAAATAAAAGAAAAGTTTTTTCCTATAAATAATTTATATGGAATGTATGAAGAAAAATATTATGGTCTTGGGATTACTCCATATTCAATAGATCTTATATATAATGAAGAGGCTTTAAAAAGTAAGGGAATAGAAATAAAAGAAAATAGTTATATAGAAATGTTAACTAAGTTAAGAGAGAAAAATATAAAAATACCTACTTATATAAAGAGTCAATATAGTAAAGAAATTCTCTTGAGTTGTTTAGTTGCTAATGATACAATAGCTTATGATTTGTATAAAACAGATAAAGCAAGCAATCTTCCAGAAAAGATTAATTATATAGAAAATGGTCAAAAGATTTTTGATGTATTGCATGATCTATATAATAAGAATATAGTAAGGGAGGATATGTTTATTGAAAGTGATGAAGCTGTTATTAAGGAATTTAATGAAGGGAAAATTCCAGTTCTTTTAACAACAACATTATCATCAGAAAATATAACAAATAAAAAAGGAATAGGTTTAATAGATAAGATGCCTATAGAAAATAAAAATATAAACACTACTGTTGGGATGGATGCTACATTATGTTCAATTATTGGTAGCTTAAAGACAGATTCTGTGGATAATTTTTTCAGATTTCTTATTGAATCAAATCCTTTTGGAGAATTAAGTAAAAAGAATTGTGTTACAGGAAATAGAGAAGCAGATAGTAATTTAAAAGGTGTACAAAGAAAGATGGCTAATGGAATCAGAGTAGCTAATGAAATAAATATGTTTTATATTAATATAGTATCAAATGAGAATATTAAGAAAATAGATAAAGAATGTAAAAAAATTCTTAGTGGGCAATATGATGGAAAGGAATGGAATAGAGTAATAGGAAAATAAAAAAATAAAAGCAAATCTATAATAGATTTGCTTTTAATAAAATTTTATTGACAATCCTTACAAAGGCCGTAAAAATAAGTTTGATTAGATAAAATCTTATATTCTGAGTTTTTTTCTACCTCTGAATTTAAGTGATCAAAAGAAAGATTTAATAAATCATCAACTCTTCCACAATTTATACATTGTATATGTGGATGTGAGCCTACATTTCCATCATATCTAAAGTTTCCTTCACCAACGTTTAATTCTTGTATTAAATCAACTTCAACTAAAGTTTTTAATGCTTTATAAACAGTAGCTAAACTCATTGTAGGGAAATCAGTCTGAATGGCTTTATATATAACTTCGGCTGATGGATGCTCTTTTGTACTCATCAAATATTTATAAACAGCAAGTCTTTGAGGTGTTAATTTAAGCTTTTTTTCTTTGAAAATAGCAGTAATATTATCCATACCTATACACTCCTTAACTTGATAATAATCATATTATATCTTTTTAGATATATAAAGTCAAT
This sequence comes from Clostridium sardiniense, assembly GCF_050584765.1. Taxonomy (GTDB): domain Bacteria; phylum Bacillota; class Clostridia; order Clostridiales; family Clostridiaceae; genus Clostridium; species Clostridium sardiniense_A. The sequence continues at coordinate 475,486 of NZ_JBNOOR010000001.1, forward strand.
GATTGTTAATAAATTACTATAATTTGTAGATAATAGATATTGATTAAATTTTCTAACAAATTTAAAAAAATTTCCTTGCTATATAAAGAAAACAATGTTAAAATATAAACAAAGTTGTTAATTGATTAACAAATTCCGTGTTCATTTCATTTTATATAGAACAGTTAAATCTGTTCTATCTTTTTTTTATTTTTTAAATTATTTAATAAGAAGTTAATTTATTGTTTAAAGGTAATAATTAGTTGAAAGTAATATTTTAAAGTGCTAAGATATTACTGAAAAGAGAATTAGGAGGAGGAAGTGCTATGGCTAAATATAAAGTTGGAGATGAATTATTAATAGTAAATGATCCTACAGAAGAAAAAGAGAAATTAAAAGAGTTAACTAAGTTAAATATCGATAATGATTTTGCACAAATATCATGGGGTATTAAAATATTAAATGTAGAATATGATAAACCAAATGTTACTCTTACATATAGAAATATAAATGGTGAGACTAATAAGGTATTTGCTATATGCAAAAATATAGCAAACTTTGATCAACAAAAAGTTCTTGAAAAAGCCTTATTAAAAGCATTCCAAAATGAAATAATTGATATTTCAGTAGGAAAAAACACTGGTTGCTTAAGATAAGAAAATAATAGCCACACGAGAAATCGTGTGGCTATTATTTTATTTACAAAATTTTAAAAAAATGTAAGAAAAGGCTTTATTTTTCTTTGACTGTATTATATAATGAAGTGGTATAAAAAGTGGATTCGTTTACAAGGTGGGGAGAAGTATGAGGAAGTGTCCGTTTTGGTCATCAGAAGAGGAAAGTATAGGTTGTAATACTGAATGTCCTATGAATCAAGATCTGGATAAGGAAGAGGAATGCATATTCAAAGAATGTCTAGATGGAACGAATTTAAAATTTAGTGATTTAATAGATGCTAATGAGTTCCAAATTGAGGATGAATTTATTTAAGATATTGAAACGTAATTAAAAGGAATAAAGCAACATTGATATTAAAATATCAATGTTGCTTTATTTTATAACTTAAAATACTAAAAATTTTCATTATAATATTTAATTATTTATCTATGAATAATAATTTGTTGTTGAATGTAATAGAGTTTGTTTTAGTGACCAAAGCTTATCAGATAAATCAACATAGTAGTTATGAGGATTTTCAAATCTTAAAACTTCAGGCCAAAGTTTTTCACTTTCTAAAATAGCATATTCTCTAATATCCATAACTGATGGGGAATCATATACTAAAGTTCCCTTATCAAATATTTTAACCATTAAATCTTTCAAATAATAATTCTTAATTATTTTCTTTTTCCAAGTATGTATTGGATGGAAAATTGTTAATGGAAGATTTTCATCTATAACTTCATCATGAAGCATTATTAAATCTGCTATTGCTTTGTGAGTAGTCTTATCAAAAATTCTTACTGTCTTTTTAAATCCAGGATTAGTGATTTTCTCATTATTTTCACTTATCTTTATTTTAGGAATTATTTTTCCTTCTTTTTCAACAGCAACTAATTTATAAACGCCTCCAAAAACTGGTTCTGATTTCGCAGTTATAAGTCTTTCGCCCACACCAAATGAATCTATGCAAGCACCTTGACTTAGTACATCTCTAATAATATGTTCATCAAGAGAATTAGAAACTACTATTTTACAATCACTATAGCCTGCTTCATCTAAAATCTTTCTGCATTGTTTAGTTAAATATGTTATATCACCTGAATCTATTCTTATACCTGTTGGTCTTTTACCTTGTGGCTTTAGTACTTCATCAAATACTTTTATAGCATTAGGTAAACCTGATTTTAAAACATTATATGTGTCGATTAAAAGTAGACAATTGTCAGGATAAACCTCTGCCCATGTTTTAAATGCTTCATATTCTGTATCAAATAATTGGATCCAACTATGAGCCATAGTTCCAATTGCAGGAATATCGAAACGTTGATCTGCAAGTGTACATGCAGTTGCATGACAACCTCCAATCATAGCAGCCCTTGCACCATAGATTGCACCATCATATCCTTGAGCACGTCTTGAACCAAATTCCATAACAGTTCTTCCATCAGCAGCTCTACAAATTCTATTTGCTTTTGTAGCTATAAGAGTTTGATGATTTACAGTTAAGAGAATCATTGTTTCAATAAATTGAGCTTGAACAACAGGTCCTCTAACAGTAACTAGAGGTTGATTTGGGAATACTGGATTTCCTTCAGGTACTGCCCAAACATCACAGGTAAATTTGAAATTCTTAAGGTATTCTAAAAAGCCTTCAGAAAATATATTCTTAGATTTTAGGTAAGCTATGTCATCATCTGTAAATTTTAATGAACTTAAGTATTGTACTATTTGTTCTACTCCAGCCATAATACAATATCCGCCGCCATCTGGTACTCTTCTGAAATACATATCAAAATAAGCAATTTTATCTTGGATATCCTTTTCAAAATAACCATTTCCCATAGTTAATTCATAGAAATCAACTAACATAGTTAGATTTCTATCATCTTTAACGTTAAAAGTTGTTATATTGTCCATAAGTCAACTCCTCTAAAAAAATACTTAAAACTATTGTACAACTTAAATAGAATTATTACAATATAGTTATTCCCTATAAGATGTGGCAATAATCAAGAAAGAAGGAGGGAATGTTATTGCAATTAGATTCATTCCAAAAAGAGGCAGTTAATGCAAAAGACAGAAATATATTAGTTGTTGCAGCTCCCGGTTCTGGAAAAACTACAGTTATAATAAATAGAATAAATCATCTTGTAAATGATCTTAAAGTATACAACAAAAATATAATCGTCATAACTTTTACAAAAGCGGCAGCACTTAATATGAAAGATAGATATATAAAAGCTTTTAAAACAAATTATTCACCATTCTTTGGTACATTTCACGGCCTATTTTATAAAATGTTACTTAGAGAAGGATATGAAATAAATATAATAGAGTCTTACAAGGCACATAGATTAGTTGAAGCGGTTTTAAAGAAATATTTTGATGATATAAATGAAGATAAAATAAAAGAAGTAATAAATAATATAGCACTATTTAAAAATTCAAGAATAAGCCTAGAAGAATTTAAACCATCAATTACTAAAGAGATATTTGAAGATTGTTTAAATACTTATAATCAATATAAAGAAGATAATAATCTTTGGGATTTTGATGATTTAGCTTTAAAGGTATTAGAAATGTTAAAGGAAAATAAAGGACTTAGAGATGGATATAGAGGTTTATTTAGATATATATTAGTAGATGAGTTTCAAGATTGTGATGAACTTCAAATCGAATTTTTAAAGATGATGAATGAAGATGAAGAGAATTCACTTTTTGCAGTTGGAGATGAGGATCAGTGTATATATTCATTTAGGGGCTCTAAACCTGAATATATGGTTATATTTAATGATATATTTAAGGGTGGTAAGAAATACTTTCTTTCAAAAAATTATAGGAGTTCAAATAATATAATAGATGGAGCTAAAAGTGTCATAGAATATAACAGAGAAAGAAATAAGAAAGAAATAATAGCCAATAAAGAAGAGAATGGTATTATAAAGGTTTCTACTCCTTATGATGAGAAGATACAAGGAGAGGGGATTGTAGAGGAGATAAAGTCACTTATAAAAAATGAAGAATATTCTTATAGAGATAATATAATTCTTTATAGAACTAATATGGAGGCTATGACTTTTATAGATGTATTTACTAGAAAGAGAATACCATTTACATTATTAGATAAAGAATATAATTTCTTTGAGCATTTTATATGTAAAGATATTTTAACCTATTTAAAACTATCAATAGATCCTTATGATAGAGGGGCATTTATAAAAATTATAAATAAGCCATTTAGATATGTAAGTAAGAATAATTTAGAATATGTAAGGGGCTTTAGAGAACATAAAACTCCTTTCGATATATTAATGGAGAAAAAAGATACTCCACCATTTCAAATAAAGAAATTAGATGACCTTAAAAAAGATATACACTATTTATCTAAATTATCATTAAGCAGTGCAATACAATTTATAGTAAGTGATTTAGGATATTTAGATCATTTAAAAGCTTACTGTGAGAAATTCAACCAAAGTATAGATGATTTAGAAGAAATACTTGAAGAGTTTAAAATATCAGCAAGTGGGTTCAAGACAATACCTGAATTTTTCTCTCACATAGATAGTGTAAAGGAAGAAATTGAAAACTCTAGAAATAAAACTGATGAAGATAGAGTTCTTTTAAGTACTATACATAGAGTTAAGGGGATGGAGTTTAAGAATGTATTTTTAGTAAACTGCAATGAAGATACAATACCACATGTGTCAGCTGGAGAAGAAAATATAGAAGAGGAAAGAAGATTATTCTATGTTGGTATAACACGAGCTATAGATAATTTATATATATCGGCACCAAAAACAAAAGGTGGTAAATTTAAAGAGATATCTAGATTTATAAAAGAAACGGAATTTAAAAGTGAAGAAGAAATTTCACATGAATTTAAAAGAGGAACTACTGTTTATCATAATGGAAGAAGAGAACCTGGAATTATAGATGATTGCTCAGGTGATAGAATAAAGATATTATTTCAAGATGGAATAAGCAGAACTTTTTCTATAAAAGTTCTTTTAGAACGAAATTTAATAATGATCATAGAATGATAAGTGAATATTTAAAAGAAATTTCATCTAAATTACTAAGAAGATGGTATACTTAATATGTTGAATTTTAAAATAAAATGTAAATAAGAGGAATATATAGATAAGTTATGAGGATATAGGAGGAATATGAATGATTAATTTTAGAGATGAAGCAAATAAAATAAAAGAAGATTTAATAGCCATTAGAAGAGATATACACATGCACCCAGAAGTAGGATTTGAAGAAGTTAGAACTTCTACATTAATAAAAGACTTCTTAAAAAATGAAGGAATAGAATATAGAGAAGTTGCTGGAACTGGAATATGTGGTCTTATAAAAGGAACAAAAGAAGGGGAGATTAAGACTGTAGCATTAAGAGGGGATATGGATGCGCTACCAATACAAGATAAAAAGGTATGTGAATATAGCTCTAAGGTTCCAGGAAAAATGCATGCTTGTGGACATGATGCTCACACTACAATACTTTTAGGAGTAGCTAAATTATTAAATGAAAATAAACACTTATTTAGTGGAAATGTTAAATTATTATTTGAACCAGCTGAGGAAACAACTGGTGGTGCAAGTGTAATGATAGAGGAAGGTGTACTTGAAAATCCAAGAGTAGATAAGGTATTTGGTCTTCACGTTACTGAAGATTTAGAATGTGGAAAAATTAAAATAAAAAAGGGTGTTGTAAATGCGGCTTCAAATCCTTATAAAATTAAGGTAATAGGAAGTGGCGGTCATGGAGCATCACCTAACACTACAGTAGATCCAATTGTAATAGGAGCCAATATAGTATCAACATTACAAACTATAGTAAGCAGAGAGATTTCTCCTGTTAACCCATCAGTTATAACAGTTGGAAGTTTTCATGCAGGAACAGCTCAAAATATAATTCCAGGAGAAGCAGAAATTACAGGAATTATAAGAACTATGACTCCAGAGGATAGAAAGTTTGCTTGTGAAAGACTTTGTGAGGTGTCAGAAGGCATTGCTAAGACTGGAAGAGCAAGTGCAGAAGTAACAATTGAAGAGAGTTATCCATGTCTTATAAATAATGATGAGTGTGTGGATATAGTTAAAGATGCAGCTATAAAGATTCTTGGAAGTGAAAATGTAGTAGAACAAAAAGCTCCAAGTATGGGAGTTGAAAGCTTTGCATACTTTGCAATGGAAAGAGATGCAGCCTTTTATTTTTTAGGAACTGCAAACCAAAGTAAAGGAACTTTCAGATCTGCACATAGCAGTTTATTTGATATAGACGAGGATGCTATACCTTTAGGTGTTGCAATTCAATGTGAAGCAGCATTAAATTATTTGACAATAGAGTAAATAAATATTAATCTATAACAATGTAGAAAAAGATTCACGAAAGAGTTTTATTAATTAGGAGTGATTATATAGTGAGAATAGAAATAGGTGCTAATGAGGCGGGACAAAGATTAGATAAGTTCTTAAGAAAATTGCTTAAGGATGTTCCATTAAGTGCAATTTTTAAGGCCTTAAGAAAAGGCGATATAAGAGTAAATGGAAAGAAACAAAAGGAAAAGTATACATTAGAAGTAAATGATGTAGTTGAAGTAAGATATATACAAAGTCAAAAGATGACAGAAAAGAAGGAGACCTTTGTAAAGGTTGATCCAAGCGGATTAAAAGTAGCCTACGAAGATAACAATATGGTTGTTGTTGAAAAGTGGCCAGGAGTGTTAGTACATCCTGACAGTAATAAGAAGATACCGACACTTACTGATTATGTTTTATCATATTTAAATGAAAAGGGTGATTATCTTCCAGAGAAGGAAGTAACATTTACTCCAGCTCCATGCAATAGACTTGATAGAAATACGTCAGGTATAGTTGTCTTTGGTAAGAACTTCGAAGGTTTAAGAGAGCTTAATGAAATAATTAGAGAAGGTAGAATTAAAAAATACTACAATGCTTTAATTAAAGGAAGAATAAAAGATGGTATTTATAAAGGATACATATTAAAGAACGAAGAAGCCAATATATCTAGAATATACGATAAAAAAGTAAAAGATTCAAAAGAAATTTCTATGGAAGTTAAAACAATTCAAAGTGATGGAGCTTTCTCATTTATAGAAATTGACTTAATAACAGGAAGAAGCCATCAAATTAGAGCTCACCTTGCGCATATAGGAAATCCTATAATAGGTGATAATAAATATGGAGATAAAAAGCTAAATTCATATTTCTTAAATAAGTATGGATTAGACTATCAATATTTATATGCATATAAGCTAAACTTTAAAAATGTAGATGGAAAACTTGAATACTTAAAGAATAAAGTTATAACAGTAGCATTACCACCTATATTCAAAAAAATTAAGCATGATACATTTAAAATTAGATTATAGATAGGGGATTAAAAATGAGGGAAGAATCATCATCTACTAGAGGGTTTATGATACTATCTCTTGCTGGAATATTTGCAAAAGTCCTATCAGCGTTTTATGTTCCGTTATTAAATAGAATTATTGGTGTAGAAGGCGTAGGGATGTATTCGAGAAGTTATGACATTTTCATGTTTGTTTATGCAATAACAAGCATGGGATGCCAACCAGCAGTAGCGAAGGTTGTAGCTGAACTCAGGGCATTAGGAAATGAAAGAGATGCGATTAAGGCTTTAAAAATTTCAAGAAAAGTTTATGGATTAATTGGTGGAGCGCTGACAATAATATTATTACTTTTAGCTTATCCAATTGCTAAGGTGGGTGAAATAGAAAACTCTACTTTTGCAATAATGTTCTTAGCACCAAGTATTTTTCTAACTGCTATATTATCAGCGTATAGAGGTTATTTCCAAGGAAAAAATGAAATGACTGGAATAGCAGTATCACAAGTGCTAGAACAATTGCTAAACGTATTTATAAGTTTATTATTTGCTTTTCTTCTTTATCATATAAATATACAAATGGGAGCCGCTGGAGGAACTGTTGGTACTTCTGTTGGAGCTATAGTTGCCATATTTTATCTTGTGTATATATATGATAAGAAAAAATTTGAAGAAGTAGCATATAATTCGCCAAAAACAGGAAAGAGAATTACTTCAAAGACTATACTAAGAAAATTAATTAGATATGGATTCCCAATAACATTAAGTGCAGGTATACAAAACTTTGGTGGTATGGTTGATATGATGAATGTCAGTCGTAGATTAATACATGCTGGATTCACGCAAACACAATCAGATTCACTTTATGGACTTTTATATAACTATAAAGTTTTAATAGGAGTTCCACTTATTATAGTTACTGCACTTACTACTATAGTATTACCTGCAGTTTCAAGAGCATCGGCTTTAAAAGATAGAAAATCAATAAGAAGAAGTGCAAACTTTGCATTTAGAGTTACATTTGCAATAACTGTTCCGGCTGCTGTAGGACTTGCAGTTTTAAATACTGATATATATACATTACTTTATCAAAGTGATAAAGGGGCTTATATTATGGAGTATGGATCATTTATATTAGTATTTACAGCAATTGCTCAGGTACAGAGTGTAATACTTCAAGGAATAAGTCAATTCTATCCAATGATTATGTCATTTGCAGTAGGTATTGTAATTAAGATAATTGCAAACTATATTTTAGTTGGAATTCCATCAATAAATATACTAGGTGTTTTAGTTGGTAACTTCTTAAGTTTCTTTGTACCAGTAATTATAAATCATAGAATACTTACAAGAAGTATTAGATACAAAGTACCGCTTATAAGAAATTGTGTTAAACCAGTAATTGCATCAATATGTATGGCTATTGTTATACTTATTTTAAAACAACCTATATTAATTATAGGTGGATTTATTGGAACTTCAAAAATTGTTATGTATTTATACACAGTAATTTATACAATATTATTAGTTGGAATAGGTGGATTAGTATATCTATATATAATGGTTTCTTTAGGCGGAATAAGAAAATTAGATATAGAAGCACTATCACCAAGAATATATACAATGCTTCCAAGATTTATAAGAAAGAAATTAATGTAGAAAGTGTAGGGGATTCCCTACACTTTTTTTTATGCTTCTCCAAATTTTGAATAGTAAATAAAAATAAGAAATGTGATTAATACAATTGATAGTATTTCAGCTGTACCAAGTGGGAATAAGAACTTCTTTATAAATATGTTTAAAACTAAGAAGGTTAATATAGATAATAATATAAAAATTATCACATTAATCAAAGAGATATCCACATTAATTTCCTTCTTCACTTCATATAAGTTAATAAGTAGACATATTGAAGATGTTATAAATAAAGTTAAACTATACCCGTAAATGTTTATACTTGGAATAGATGTGAATATAAATAAGCATACTAGATCGATGAATGCTATTATAAGAGAATTTCTAACTATAACTCCTTGCTTATTTAATCCATTTAAGATTCCAAACATAGTTGAGGAGGTAAAGAATATAGGTGCTGATAATGATGCCATAAATATATAACCACCAAGATCATCTCTACCATAAAATAAATTACCTAGTTCATATGGAATCAAGGAGCAAATTACAGTTGTTGATAGTCCAAGTAAAAAAGCTATTTTCATAACTTTTCGTATTCTTATAGATGCAAAATAATGATCACCTCTACTTAAAGATTGAGACAAGTCAGGTATAAGAAGAGAGTTTATAGACCCAACAACTATAAGTGGTATACCAATTAATGTAATTGCCATACCTGTATATTTACCTATTAGTGATAGTGCCTCAGAGTAGGAAAAACCTGCGACTATAAGGCGTCTTGGCACAATTAAAGTTGATAAAGTAGAGAAAATGTTATTAAGAAAACCATTAATACATAATGGAAGTGATATAACTAAAACATTGAAAAGTAGTTGAGCTCTACCATCTGCTGGAGCACTAGATTTAGGTAATTTAGAAACACATCTTCTGTAATAAAAGAACAATAATATTAAGCTTTGAAGTTCTCCAATTGCTAAAGAGATATATGCTAAAGTTACAAGTGTAGTTAGATTTTCTGTACTAAAAGCATATACTAAAAGCGTAATAGTTATTATTCTCATACCTTTCTCAAATATATCCACAAGAGCTGGTACCTTAATTTTAGATACACCTAAAAAATATCCCTTTAAAATATTACTAAGTGAAATAAATACCATTGCTGGACAAGTAACCTTAATTGCGTTTATAGTTCTAACATCATTTACTCCATACTTCCCAATCAAAGGTGCAAGGAAAAATACAAGAACTCCTATTAAAAGAGCCCATATAATATTAAAAAGAGCAACTGAATTTATTGTTTTAGTAAGATTATTTGTTTCACTACGCTCATAATAAACTGCTGATACCTTAGATAGAGCAGCTACAACTCCAGCTGTCATAAGACAAATGAAGAGATTATAAATAGGCATGATAAGGTTATAAAGACCAATGCCCTCTGCTCCTAAAATCTTCGATAAGTATATGGAGAATGCAAACCCTAATAAACCTGTAGTTATATTAGAAGCTGTTAGTATGAAAGAATTTCTAAAAAAATTGTCATTAGCCAAAATAAATGTTCACCCCTTTAAACTACAGTAAAGCATATTCAAGAAAAGTATGAATTATACAATCTATTTAATAAAAACTATAAATTTAAATAATAGGAATATTACTAAGCGTTAGTAAAATATAAATCAAGTATAAGGTTAGTAGATGGAGGAATATATGAAGAGATTCTTTAAATTTTTTATTTGCTCAATTTTTATAGTAGGTATATCCCTTGGTATATATGCTTATTCAAATAGATATGGACTTAATATTATTAAAGAAGGAATAGATAGTAATTTATTGATTAAAGGGTGTGAGGGTGCTACAGCTCTAGCAAGTGGAGAAAATTCAGAGATTTATATGTATTTAAAAAATGAAATTGTAAAAATTAATAAAAAAAATAAAATAGATAAAGTATATAAAGATTCTAATTTAAACATACAAGATATGGTATATAAAGATGGAAATATATATATCTTATCTAATGAAAATTTTATACTTATAGATTCTAATGGTGAAAGTGAAATTTTAAAAAATGAACTACCATATGGAGAGAATATGTATAGAAACTTATTAGTAAAAAATGATTCAATTTTAATTTCTATAGGATCTAGAACAAATGCAGGAATTGCAAAAGAAGGAGAAAAAAAGGATATATCTCCTATAAATTTAGAGCTAAATGGAATTAATTACGGAAAAGGAAATACAGGAGCTTTTAAAGATTATGGAGTAAATAGTAGTAGTGGAGAAAAGATATCAGGTGAAGAGATAGGAACTGCATCTATAATTGAATTTGACATAAATACTGGCAAGTATAGCCTATTTGCATCAGGAATAAAGAATGTAAAAGGATATGATATAAATAGTAAAGGTGAAATTTTAGCTACAGTTGGTGGCATAGAAGAAGGCGGAGAGAGAGGAGCAATTAGAGATACAGATTATATATATAAGATAACTAAAGGTCTTTGGTACGGGTGGCCAGATTTTAGCGGAGGAGATCCTATTACATCTCCAAGATTTACAAATGATAAAATAATAGAACCATTAATAAAAAATCCTCCGGGGAAAATAGTACAAACACCTAGCTATCAGCATAATTCAGTTAATTCATTAGGAAAATTGGCTGTAGATAAAGAAGGTGAAGTATTAGATAAAGATTCTATAATTTTTTATGATGATAAGGAAAAAAATATTTATTCATTAGATGATAAAAAGATTTTATCTAAAATATTGGAACTTGAAGAGGATAGTAAAATAGAAGATATAGTATTTAGAGATAATGAGTGTATCTTCTTAGATAGCGGGAAAGGCTGTGTATATAGATTAATAAAGAATGAGAATATAATAGGGGGAAGCATACCTTATGGAGTTGCTATATTTTCTTTAATAATAATGATAGTATCCCTTGTTATAATAATTAGTAAAATTAAAAGAAAAAAATAAATTAAATAAAAAATTAATGAGTGATTAGTTAGGTTATAATGCTAATCACTTTTTCCTTTATGGTTATGTAAATAAATGGTAATATATAAATATACTATATTTAGGAGGAGGATAATTTTGAGAAAAACATTAGTGTTAAATTTTGAAGATATTAAGATTGAAGGAAACATATTAGATGTTGCCTGTGAAAGTTTAGGAATTATTAATAGTATTTCGGAAGAAGCTAAAAGCGAGATTGCAGTAGATTATATTGAAAAAGAAGAGGAAAGTATGTTACAGAATAGTAAATATGATGCATGTACTTTTTTCTTTAATTTAAACTCCTTATGGAATGTAAATAAAAGAGAGAAGCTAATTAATGAAATATCAAATTATTTAGAGAAAGATGGAAGTATATATATATGGGATATAAATAAAAATATAGGAGAGTTAGTGGATAGTAAACTTAAGGTATTATTACCAAAAGGAGACATAAGAGAGTATAGAATAAAAAACAATAATCTATTTTCGTCTTCAAGTTTTGAAGAAACAAAAAAAATCCTTGAAAAAACCTTCAAAATAGAAGAAACTAAAGTTTGGGAAGATATTTATTTCATTAAAGGAATAAAAATATAACTTTAGAGAGGAAGACGCATATGAAAATATTACTTACAGCTATAAACTCAAAATTTATTCATAGTAATCTAGCTGTTAGATACTTAAAAGCATTTACGAAGGATATGTCTTGTGAGTGCAAAATAAGAGAATTTTCAATTAATGATAGAGAAGAGAGGATCTTAGAAGAAATAATTAAGGAAAAGCCTGATGTAGTAGCACTCTCAACTTATATCTGGAATGTAGAGATGATACAAAGACTTTCAGAATTAATAAAGAGGGTAGACAAAAATATTGAAATACTTTATGGAGGTCCAGAAGTATCATATGATAGTATGCTTTTCTTAAAAGAAAGTGTCGGAGACTATATAATAGAAGGTGAAGGCGAAAAAACATTTAGAGAATTTGTAGAGTACAAATTAGGTGAAAGAGAAATAAATACAATTAGAGGACTAGTATATAAAGAAAATGGAGAGGTTAAATTTAATGGTAGTAGACCTCTTATGTCTATGGATGAATTGGTATTCCCTTATGAAGAAGATGAAGTCTTAGATAATAAGATTGTATATTATGAAGCTTCAAGAGGATGTCCGTTTAATTGTAAATATTGCCTATCATCAACTGTTCATGGAGTTAGATTCCATAAAACTGAAAGAGTGCTTAAGGAACTTAAATATTTTATTGATAAAAAAGTTAAATTAGTCAAATTCGTAGATAGAACATTTAACTGCAATCATAAATTCTCTATGGAAATATGGAAATTCCTAATAGAGAGTGATACAGAAACACAATTCCATTTTGAAATTTCAGCAGATATTCTAAAAAAAGAAGAGATAGAACTTTTAAGAAATACTCCGGAAGGAAGATTCCAATTTGAAGTTGGAGTGCAAACAACAAATGATGAAGTGCTTTCTAATATAAATAGATTTGTTAACTTTAGTGATATAAAAGAAAAAGTAGTAGAGTTATTATCTATAAGAAATATAAAACAGCATCTTGATCTAATTGCAGGACTTCCAGGAGAGGATTATGATTCTTTCAAGAAGTCCTTTAATGACGTCCACTCAATTAAGCCAGAAGAAATTCAATTAGGATTTTTAAAGCTACTTAAGGGTTCATCTATGAGAGAAGAAAGTGATAATTATGATATGAAATATTCACCATATCCTCCATATGAAATATTAAGCACAGATAAAATAAGCTATTTTGAATTAATAGATCTGAAGAAAGTTGAACATATGGTAGATAAATATTATAATAGTCAAAAGTTCAATAATATACTAAATTATTTTTATCCTAAGTTTACAGAACCTTTTAAGTTTTTTCATGAATTAGCTGTGTTTTATGATAAAAAGGGGTACTTTGATAGGAATATAGGAAATAATGAATATTATAAATTATTTTTAGATTTTAATGAAGAAATAATAAAGGAAGATAATGGTCTACTTAAAGAGGTAATAAGATATGAGTATTTACTACATAATAAGAGAAGGGGAATTCCAGATTATATAAAGGCTGATCTTTCGAAAGAGGAAGAAAAAGAAATAAAAGATTCCTTGAGAGATGAGTATTCATTTAGAGAGTATAGTGTAGAGAAATTTAGTGTTGATATACTTAAGTTTATAGAAAGTGGAGACGTAGTATACGAAAATAAATACGCACTATTAAATAACAGTAAAAACTTTATATTTTTAGACAAATAAGTAAACAAAAAGTCGTGAAAAAGTATACATGTTCAATTGAAATTTATATTATTCACAGTTGATTAATATTTTAATGTATAAAAGTGAAGAAATTTATTGAAATTATCCTTAAAAAGTGTATAATTAGAATTATAAATTAAAAAGTAATTAATACTATATTAAGTATTAATTCATATATTATTACACATTTAAGCGAAAAGGTGGTGAGATTTTGGCATTAGAAGCAATAAAAGAAATCAAAAAAGCAGAAGCTGAAGCAGAAGAAATGGTTAAAGCTGCAAATGCAGAGGCAAAGGATATCGTTCAAAAGGCTACCATAGAGGCTAGTGAGAACTATAATAAGGTTATAGGAGGAGCTAAAGACAAGTGCAATAGTATAATGAATGATGCTGTTGAAGCTGGTAATAAAGAAGCTGAACCTATTTTATTAAAGGGAAAGCAAGATGCCCAAGATATCTATCAAATGAAAGAAGATAAGAGAAATAATGCTGTAAAATTAGTGATTGAGAGGATTGTGAAGATTCATGGCAATAGTTAAGATGAATAAATTCACTTTGCTTGCCTTTGAATCAAAGAAAGATGCTCTTTTAGAGAAGTTACAAGGATTTTCTGAAGTAGAATTCATAAACCTTCAAAACGAAGACTACCTTGAAGATAACAAAGAATTAAAAGAGTTATTTAAAGATAATATTGATTCAGAGTTTGCAAAATGTGAAGAAGAATTATCAAAAGCTAGATTTGCCCTAGACTTTTTAAGGACTTACGTACCTCAAAAATCAGGATTAAAAGCAATGCGTGAAGGTAAAAGAGCTTTAACTTTAAATGAATTAAAAGAATCAGTTAATAAAAGTAACTGGCAAGATTTATATGAAAAGCTTAAAGAGAAGGAAGTTCATCTTGCAAATCTAGAAAATGAAAAGACTAAGCTAGAAGGGGTTATAGAATCTCTAAAACCTTTAGAAGGATTAGATGTATCTTTTGAGGAGTTAAAGAGTATTAAGACACCTTATTTCTTAGGAAGTGTTTCTAAACAATATGAAAATGAATTAATGGCTAGTTTATCCGATTATTATGTAGAAACAATATCAGTAAATAGTGATGATATTTTCTTATTAGTTTTAGCTTATAAGGATAATAAGGATCAAGTTGAAGATGTTTTAAGAGGTTTTGGATTTAGTGGATTTAAAACTGAACAAAAAGATACTCCAATAAGAATTATCCATGAAAGCATGGACAGAATTGAGAAAATAGAATCAGAAAAATTCTTTATTAAAGAAGAATTATCAATACTTGAAGAAGAAGCTAAAACTTTAGAGTTAGTATTTGAATATTATTCAAATGTTTATCAAAGAAAGACTGTTAAAACTCATTTCTTAAAAACAGATAAAGTAAGCTTAATTCAAGGATGGATAGCGATATCAGATAACGAAGACTTTAAGAAAATCGTGAAAGATACGCTAGGAGAAGATTACTATCTTGGCTTTGAAGATGTAAAGAGCGAAGAGATAGATGATGTTCCTATAAGATTACAAAATAATGATTTAAACAAGTCATTTGAAAATATAACTGAAATGTATAGTATGCCAAAATATGATGAAATTGATCCAACACCACTTTTAACACCATTCTTCTTAATATTCTTTGGAATGATGGTTGCAGATATTGGTTATGGATTACTAGTACTTATTGGTTCAATAATTGCATTAAAGGTACTTAAGTTAGATAAAGGACAAAGACAATTTGCTAAGTTCTTCTTCTATTTAAGCTTCCCAACAATCTTATTTGGATTTATATATGGAGCATTCTTTGGAGATTTACTTCCATTACCAGCTCTTATAGATACAAATAAAGATGTAACAACCATTCTTATTATGTCAGTTGCATTTGGTGTAATCCAAATCTTCTTTGGACTTGGAATAAAGGCGTATATACTAATAAGAAATGGAAGACCATTTGATGCATTCTGTGATGTAGGATCATGGATTATTACATTAGTTTCAATAGGTGCTTTTGGATTTGGAGCATTTGCTGGAAATGGTGTTGTAAAGACAGTAGGTATGTGGTGTATGATAATTGGTATGATACTAATAGTCGTTACACAAGGAAGACATATGAAATCAGTTGGAGGTAAATTAGGAGAAGGATTATATTCTTTATATGGAATAACAGGATATATCGGAGACCTAGTTTCTTATACAAGACTTATGGCTTTAGGACTTGCTGGGGGATCAATAGCTGGTGCACTTAACCTTATAATAGGTATGTTCCCAGGAGTTGCATTCTTCATCTTTGGACCAGTAGTATTTATTCTAGGTCAATTATTTAACTTAGGATTATCATTACTAGGTGCATATGTTCACACATGTAGATTAGAATATGTTGAGTATTTCTCAAAATTCTATGATGGTGGTGGAAAGCCATTTAAACCATTTAAAACATTAGACAAATATATTGATATTAAAAAAGAAATTTAATTTTACAGTAAATAGGAGGATTTTAAAATGAATACTTGGATAGAGTTTTTTACACAAAATGGAGGATTTGTATTTGCGACTTTAGGTGTTGCATTAGCAGTAGGTTTATCAGGAATAGGTTCTGCTAAAGGGGTTGGACTAGTTGGTCAATCAGCAGCTTCATTAATGACAGAACAACCAGAAAAGTTTGGTAAGGCGTTAGTACTTCAATTATTACCAGGTACACAAGGTTTATACGGTTTCGTTATTGGATTATTAGTTTTCTTAAAGATTACACCAGATATGACATTCCAAAACGGTTTATACTTATTACTTGCATGTTTACCAGTTGCTATAGCAGGATTATGGTCAGGTATAGCTCAAGGTAAGACAGCTGCAGCTGGTGTTCAAATATTAGCTAAAAAACCAGAACAAACTACAAAAGGTATTATCTTTGCAGCGATGGTTGAAACTTATGCATTATTAGGATTCGTTGTTTCAATTTTATTAGTATTTAAGTTTTAATATTGAGGAAGTGAAGTTATGTCAAACGTAAATAATCTTACTTCTAAAATCTTAAAAGATGCGGAAGAGAGAAAGGACAGTATTCTTAAGGCTGCAAATGAAGAAAAGGCTAAGATAATTGCTAAAAAGGAAGCTATTGCTAAATCAGAAGAAGAAGTAATGGTAGAAAAAGCAAAGATGGAAGCTAAAACAAGACATGAAAGAATTGTTTCAAGTGCAGAACTTAAGGCAAGAAATGAAAAACTTGCAGCGAAACAATCTGTAATAGATTCAGTTTTTGAGCAAAGTATAGAAGAATTATGTAAAATGTCTGATGATGACATGAAAAAATTCATTAAAGATATGATATTAAGCTCAGATATAGCTGGGGATGAAAAAATTATTTTAAATGAAAAAGGTAAATCAGTACTAGACGGAACACTACTTGTTCAAATAAATAGTGAATTAAAGTCAAAAGGTAAAAAGGGAGAACTTACTATAAGCAATGAAGTAAGAAGCTTCAAAGGTGGATTTATCTTAGAAAAGGATGGCATAGAAATAAACAATACTTTCGAAGAACTAGTTAACTCATCAAGAGATGATTTAGAATTTGAAGTAGCAAATGTTTTATTTAATTAAGGAGGAGAGTAGATGGATTCAATGGAATTTACTCAAGTTATACCAAGACTTAGAGTACTAGAAACAAGACTCCTTGATAAAGCTAAAATCGATAGAATGATTGATGGAGATTCTGCAAATGAAGCACTAAAAGTGCTTCAAGAATCTGAGTATGCCAATGTAATGACAGGTGTTAAAAGAGCTGAAGATTATGAAGAAGTACTTTCAAAAGAGCTTAAAAGAGTATATGAGCTTATGTATGATGCGTCACCATCAAAATCTTTAATAGATTTAATGAGTATAAAATATGACTATCATAACATTAAGGTGCTTTTAAAAGGAATCTTCCTAAATAAAGATCTAAGTGATATGTTAATTCCTGTTGGGAAAATTAATCTTTCACTATTAAAGCATAGCATTGATAATAATAATATGGCTGATTTACCTTCTGCCATGAGAAATGGTATAGAAAAGACTAAGGAAGTTTTTGAAGGTACAAAAGACCCTCAACAAATTGATATTATTTTAGATAATGCAATGTTTGAAGAGATGAGAGAAATTGCTAAAGAACTAGATGATAGATTTGTTGATAAGTATGTTAGTGCTTTAATTGATCTAACAAACTTAAAGACTTTATTAAGAGTTAAGAAGCAAAATAAAACTAGAGATTTTCTGCAAGAAGTTATCATAAATGGAGGAGCGATAGATGAGGATACATTAGTAGCTTTATTAAATGATGCTCCAGAAAACATATCTAATAAATTAGCTTTTACTAATTATAATGAGATTATAAAAATTGGTATTGAGGATTACACAAAAACTGATTCAGCAAGCCTTTTAGAAAAGTTAGTTGATAATTATATTATGGATATGATGAAGGAAGCTAAGTTCATTCCTTTTGGAGTTGAACCTATATTAGCTTACGTTTATGCAAAAGAAACAGAAATTAAAGTAATTAGAATTATAATGGTTGGTAAACTCAATAATATTTCAGGGGAAGTAATCAGAGAAAGGCTGCGTGATATTTATGTATAAGAAGATCGGTGTAGTTGGAGATAAAGATTCAGTTTTAGCTTTTAAAGCTTTAGGAATTGATGTATTTCCAGTTGTAGAAGCTGATGAAGCTAGAAAAACTGTAGATAGATTAGCAATGCAAGATTACGCAGTTATATTTGTAACAGAACAAGTTGCAAAGGAAATAGAAGAAACTATTGAAAGATACAATAGAGCTACACTTCCAGCTGTAATATTAATTCCAAGTAATCAAGGATCATTAAATATAGGAATGCAAAGAATCAGCGATAATGTAGAAAAAGCTGTTGGCGTTAATATCTTATAGGAAGGCAGGTTTTGTATGGTGAAGACCGGAAGAATAATTAAAGTTTCAGGACCTTTAGTAGTTGCTGAAGGAATGGATGAAGCTAACATATTTGACGTATGTAAAGTTGGAGAAAAAGGTCTTATCGGAGAAATCATTGAAATGAGAGACGATAAGGCATCTATACAGGTATATGAAGAAACTTCAGGAATAGGACCTGGAGACCCAGTTGTTACAACTGGAGAACCACTAAGTGTTGAACTTGGACCAGGACTTATTGAATCAATGTTTGATGGAATACAAAGACCTCTTGATGCTTTCATGAAAGCAGCAGGATCAAATTTCTTAACTAAAGGGGTTTCTGTTAAATCATTAGATAGAGAAAAAGTTTGGGAATTTGTACCTACAGTTAAAGTAGGAGATGAAGTTGAAGCTGGAGATGTTATTGGAACAGTTCAAGAAACACCAGTAGTAGTTCATAAAATAATGGTTCCTTTCAAAGTATCAGGTAAAATAAAAGATATAAAAAGTGGAAAATTCACTGTAGAAGATATAGTTTGCATAGTTGAAACTAAAGATGGAGACAAAGAAGTTACAATGATGCAAAAATGGCCAGTAAGAAAGGGAAGACCTTATGCAAATAAGTTAAACCCAGTAGCACCTCTTACAACAGGTCAAAGAGTTATAGATACATTCTTCCCAGTTGTTAAAGGTGGAGCAGCTGCAGTACCAGGACCATTCGGAGCTGGTAAGACAGTAGTACAACACCAAGTAGCTAAATGGGGAGATGCAGAAATAGTTGTTTATGTTGGATGTGGAGAGCGTGGAAATGAAATGACAGACGTTCTTAATGAGTTCCCAGAACTTAAGGATCCAAAGACTGGTGAAAGCTTAATGAAGAGAACAGTTCTTATAGCTAATACATCAAACATGCCAGTTGCAGCTAGAGAAGCATCTATATACACAGGAATTACAATAGCTGAATACTTCAGAGATATGGGATATTCAGTAGCTATCATGGCTGACTCTACATCAAGATGGGCAGAAGCTTTAAGAGAAATGTCAGGTAGACTTGAAGAAATGCCTGGTGACGAAGGTTACCCAGCATACTTAGGATCAAGACTTGCAGATTACTATGAAAGAGCTGGTAAAGTTGTTTGTCTTGGAAAAGAAGGAAGAGAAGGCGCAGTTACAGCAATCGGTGCAGTATCACCTCCAGGAGGAGATATCTCAGAGCCAGTTACTCAATCAACTTTAAGAATAGTTAAAGTTTTCTGGGGACTAGATGCACAACTTGCATACCAAAGACACTTCCCATCAATTAACTGGTTAAACTCATATTCATTATATGCAGATAGAATTGGTAAATGGATGGATGAAGAAGTAGCAGGTGACTGGTCAGAACTTAGAGTAGAAGCTATGGCTTTATTACAAGAAGAAGCTAACTTACAAGAAATCGTAAGACTTGTTGGTATAGATGCACTTTCAGAAGGCGATAGATTAAAGCTTGAAGTTGCAAAATCAATAAGAGAAGATTATCTTCAACAAAATGCTTTCCATGAAGTTGATACATATACTTCATTAGAAAAGCAACATAAAATGCTAAAACTTATACTTCAATTCAAGCATGAAGCTGATAGAGCTTTAGAAGCTGGCGTATATCTAGATAAGATTTTAGGTATGGGTGAAATAAGAGACAGAATAGCTAGAGCTAAGTATATCTCAGAAGAAGATATAGCTAAGATTGATCAAATCGGAGTTGATTTAACATCTGATATGAACAAATTAATCAGCGAAGGAGGGGTTCTAGATGCCTAAAGAATATAGAACAGTTACAGAAGTAGTAGGACCTTTAATGGCTGTTGAAGGTGTTGAAGGTGTTAAATACGATGAATTAGTTGAAATAGAATTACAAAATGGAGAAAAAAGAAGAGGTAAAGTACTTGAAGTTAATGGTTCAAAAGCTATGGTACAGATCTTCGAAGGTTCTTCAGGAATTAACTTAAAAGGAACTAAAGCAAAATTCTTAGGAAGACCTCTTGAACTTGGGGTTTCAGAAGATATGCTTGGAAGAGTCTTTGATGGTATGGGAAAACCAATAGATAATGGTCCAAAGATAATACCAGAAAAAAGACTTGATATAAATGGAGAAGCTATAAATCCAGTGGCTAGAGATTATCCATCAGAATTTATTCAAACAGGAATATCAGCAATTGATGGACTTAACACTCTAGTTAGAGGACAAAAACTTCCAGTATTTTCAGCATCAGGACTTCCACATGCTGAACTTGCAGCACAAATCGCAAGACAAGCGAAGGTTTTAAATTCTGATTCAAAATTCGCTGTTGTATTTGCAGCTATTGGTATCACTTTCGAAGAAGCTCAATTCTTCGTTGATGAATTTAAATCAACAGGTGCTATAGATAGATCAGTTCTATTTATGAATCTTGCATCTGACCCAGCTATCGAAAGAATAGCTACTCCAAGAATGGCATTAACTACTGCTGAATATTTAGCATACGAAAAGGGAATGCACGTTCTTGTTATAATGACAGATATCACAAACTATGCAGAAGCTCTAAGAGAAGTTTCAGCTGCTAGAAAAGAAGTTCCAGGTAGAAGAGGATATCCAGGATATCTATATACTGACCTTTCAACATTATATGAAAGAGCAGGAAGACTTAGAGGTAAAGAAGGATCAATCACTCAAATTCCAATACTTACAATGCCTGAAGAGGATAAGACACATCCAATTCCAGATTTAACTGGATATATAACTGAAGGACAAATAATACTTTCAAGAGAACTTTATAAGAAAGGTATTATGCCTCCAATAGATGTTTTACCATCACTTTCAAGACTTAAAGATAAAGGTATAGGTAAAGGAAAGACTAGAGAAGACCATGCTGACACAATGAACCAATTATTCTCAGCATATGCTCAAGGTAAGCAAGCAAAAGAATTATCAGCAATCTTAGGAGAATCAGCTCTTTCAGATACTGATAAAGCATTTGCTAAATTTGCGGAAGCTTTTGAAAATGAATATGTTTCACAAGGATTAGAAGCAAATAGAACAATCACTGAAACTCTAGATTTAGGATGGAAGCTATTAGCATTACTTCCAAGAACTGAACTTAAGAGAATCAGAGATGAATACCTTGAAAAATATATGCCAAGAGAGGAAGAATAGGCTATGGCTAGGTTAAATGTGAATCCTACTAGAATGGAGCTCACAAAGCTGAAAAAGAGATTAACAACAGCTACTAGAGGTCATAAGCTTTTAAAAGATAAGCAAGATGAGTTAATGAGACAATTCATTAATCTTGTTAAGTATAACAATAATCTAAGAAAAGATGTTGAAGGGCAACTTGAAGGATCATTAAAGGATTTCGTTATGGCTAGAGCCGTAATGAGTTCAGAGTTCTTAGAAGAAGCAATTGCTTATCCAAAAGAAAGCATTTCTGTAGATGTTGGAAACAAAAACATAATGAGTGTTAATGTTCCAGTTATGAACTTTAAAAGACAGCTTGAAGGTGACGAAGGTAGTATCTTCCCATATGGATTTGCAAATACATCATCAGAGCTTGATGATGCAATAACAAAGCTTTATGGAATATTACCTAAGCTTTTGGAACTTGCAGAAGTAGAAAAGTCATGTCAGCTTATGGCAGATGAAATAGAGAAAACAAGAAGAAGAGTTAATGCTCTAGAGTATATGACAATTCCTCAACTTCAAGAGACAATCAAGTACATAAGAATGAAACTTGATGAAAATGAAAGAAGTGCTTTAACTAGACTTATGAAAGTTAAGAGTATGATAGAGCAAAGAGGATAATTAATTCTAAAATACACCTTAGGTTTTCTAAGGTGTATTTATTTTTGAATTTTAAAATAGATTAGTTTATGTAAAAAGTGTTTAAAATCAAAATTTTGGTAAAGAATTAAAAGTAAATTAAAATTATCTTAATACAATTGATAATAACCTACATTAATAGTATAATTCTTATAGGTTATAATTTCTTTTACATAGAATTAACAATCTAACCTAATTTAGGAGAAGGAATATATGGATTATTTTATAGAGTTTATGATTTCTTTCATATTGGTTGTAATTTTAATGCCGATATTAATGAAATTATCGCATAAAATTGGTTTTACTGATAAACCTACGGAAAGAAAGAAGCACAAAAAAGTAACACCACTATGCGGTGGACTTGCAATGTTTATAGGATTCTTTATAGTATATTATTTCGCTGGAAGTGAAAGCAATTCTGAAAGTATATGGATCTTCATTGGATCTTTATTAATAGTATGTATAGGGTTAATAGATGATTTCTATAAATCAGTTGGAAAGGAATTCCCAATACTTCCAAGACTGATAATTCAAATATTAGCAGCAGTATTAATATTTAATGCTGGTGTTGCATTTAAAGGCTTTACTAATCCGTTTACAGGGGATTATGTAGCGCTTAATACTTTTCTACAGTTTGTTTTGAGTATTACATGGATATTTGGAGTTACGACAGTAATAAATTGGTCAGACGGAATGGATGGGCTTGCAGGAGGTATTTCTTTAGTTTCCTCAGGTACATTTTTTATTGCAGCAATTATTTTAGGACAAAGTTACTCAGCATCTACTTCAATTATACTTGCTGGGGCAATTGGAGGATTCTTATTATTCAATAGATATCCTGCGAAGGTATTTATGGGAGACTCAGGTGCAAATTTTTTAGGATTTATTTTAAGTATAATTGCATTAGATGGTGCATTTAAGCAAGCTACTGTGCTTAGCTTATTGTTACCAATATTAGCACTAGCAGTACCTATATTTGATAACTTATTTGTTATATTTAAAAGGTTTAATGAAGGAAAACCAGTGTATCAGGCAGATAGAAGTCAGATGCATTTTAGATTAGAAGAAAAAGGATTAACAAAACCACAAATAGTGCAGTTTATAGTTGGAATAAGCATAATTTGTTCATTCTTATCTATAGTACTATTATTTTACAATCATCCATAAAATAAGCATCATATTAAAAATGATGCTTATTTTTTTATAAAAATTTAATTATTAGTGTATTACTGATTTACAAATTATAAAAGCAATATTTAATAACTATATATAATATATTAATCATATTGACATATAAACCATATTTTGTTATTATGATTAGAAAATAAAAAAAGGGGGCTTAGATTTATGTATAAGGGGAAGAAGGTAATTCTTAGAGCGCATAAGGAAGAGGATATAGAAAAACTTAATGACTTTATAAATGATTATGAAGTAAAACGGCTTCTAAATATTGAAACTTCATTTCCATTAGCACTTTGGCAAGAAGAAGAGTGGGTTAAGAAAAGAAGGGATAATGATCAAACATATGATTTTGCAATTGAAGATTTAGAAACTGGAGATATAATAGGTGGGTGTAGTATAAACTCTACCAGCATTAAAAATAGAAATTGCATAATTGGAATTATGATTGGGGATAAAGATTATTGGGGAAAAGGTTACGGATATGATGCTCTATCTGTACTTATCAAATTTATCTTTGAAGAATGTAATATGGAAAAAATAAAACTTGGCGCATTTTCATTAAATCCAAGAGCAATTGCTTGTTATAAAAAGCTTGGCTTTAAAGAAGAAGGTCGTCTTAAAAAAGAAATATATAGAGAAGGAAAATATCATGATGAGATATTAATGGCTCTATTTAAAGAAGAATACTTTAAAAATATAAAAGATGAATATTAGAAAATATTTACAAAAAAGTATTTTTAATGTATAATTATACAAAACAGAATATATACTTATCAAGAGTGGTGGAGGGACTGGCCCTATGAAACCCGGCAACCTATGTATAACAATAATTTATTAGGGGTCTTTATGTATAAATTTGTTATATCATGTGGTGCTAATTCCAGATAGATAAGGGTATGAATTTAAGATTAAAGTCTTAGGTATATATCCTAGGACTTTTTTATATTTTAAAGTTTAGGATATAAATAAGGGGGCAGTATGAATATTAAGGAGATTTTTCATAAAAGAAATTTAGTATTTTCTTTTGAGGTATTTCCTCCAAAGAATAATTCACCAGTTAAAAGTATATATAGAGCTTTAAATGAGCTTTCAGAATTAGAACCAGATTTTATTAGTGTAACCTATGGGGCAGGTGGTAGTCTAATAAATAACAAAACTACAGAGATATCATCACTTATAAAAAATGTGTATAATATAGAACCTTTAGCACATTTAACATGCATATCTTCTAAGAAAGATGATATAGATAAGATAACAGAGAGACTAGAACTTGAAGACGTTAGTAACATACTTGCATTAAGAGGTGACGATAATGGTGACTCTAGAAAAGACTTCAATTATGCAAGTGAGCTCATAAGTTATATAGAAAAAAGGAAAAGATTTAATATAATTTCGGCATGTTATCCAGAAGGCCATATAGAAAATAAATCCATAGATATTGAAATAGATAATATGAAAAGAAAGATAGATTCAGGTACATCAAGCTTTATTTCTCAGCTGTTTTTTGATAACAATATTTATTATGATTTCTTAGATAAGATAAATAAAAATGGAATAAAAACTCCAATTCAAGCTGGAATTATGCCAGTAATAAATAAAAGGCAGATAGAGAGAATAACAGAATTATGCGGTGCAAAGATTCCGCATAAATTCTCAAAAATCATGAATAAGTATGAATATAGCCCAGAAGCTTTAAAAGAAGCAGGTATTGCATATGCAGTTGAACAAATTATAGATTTAGCTTCTAGTGGAGCTCAGGGCATTCATCTTTATACAATGAATAATCCTTATGTTGCAAAAAGGATTAAAGAAAATATTAAGACAGTCATTAAAACAATTAATAATTAGGAGGCAAATGTATGAAAAAAGTAGAAAGTTTTGAACTAGACCACACTAAGGTAAAGGCACCATTTATAAGAAAATGTTGTGTATACGAAGGAGGACATGGTGATAAGATAAGCAAGTTTGATATAAGATTCCTGCAACCTAATAAGGAGGCTTTTGGGACAGCAGCTATGCATGCACTAGAGCATCACCTGGCTTATAATATTAGAGAAGAATTAGATGGAGTTATTGATATATCCCCAATGGGATGTAGAACAGGATTTTATTTAAGCACTTGGGGTGATAAAGATCCTATAGAAATAAAAGCAGCGGTTGAAACAGTTCTTAGAAATTTATTAAAATCAGAGGAGATACCAGCAAATAATGAAGTTCAATGTGGAAATTATAAAGATATTTCTCTTTTTGGAGCAAAGGAATATGCAAAAAATGTAATTAGCAAAGGATTCTCACTTAATATATATGGAGAGTAGTGGGAGAGAAATTACTCTTCATGAATCAGAAATTTTAAGATACTTAGGATATAGAGGGCAAGAGATACCCAAAAATATTATGAATAAAATTTCGGGTGTAAAGAAAGAGTGTAGAGATTTCTTTACACCTAAATTTATTTATGAGGAGTATAATCTTAAGAAAAGAGAAAATGAAATTGAACTTATAGGTACTACTCTGCTTTTAAAAGGACGGGATATATATAATTTGTTAAAAGACTGTGATAGATGTGTACTGATGGCTGTGACCATTGGAAGTGATGTAGAGAGACGGACAAGATTTTATGAAAAAGTAGACTTAACAAAGGGATTAATATTTGATGCTTGTGCAACGACAGGTGTTGAAGAGATTTGTGATTTAGTAGAAGAAGAGATAAAATCTAAGTATGTAAACGAAGGCGAGGAGCTAACATTTAGATATAGTCCAGGCTATGGGGATTTAGATTTAAGTATACAAAAGGATTTTATAAATATATTAAATTGTGAAAGAAGAATAGGTGTTAAGGTTTCAGAGCATATGGTTTTATTTCCAAGGAAATCAGTAACTGCTATTTTAGGTATAAAAAAATACAGTGGAAAAAAGGAAAAGAAGAGTTGTATAAATTGCAATAATTATGATAGATGTGTATATAGAAAAGAGGGAATAGATTTTGAATGTAAGAGAGTATATTAAAGATAATATTTTAGTTTTTGATGGAGCCATGGGGACAATGCTTCAAAATTCAGGCTTAAAACTTGGAGAAAATCCAGAAATATTTAATATAACCCATGGAGAAGAAATAATAAAGATACATAAAGATTATATAAATTCTGGAGCAAAGATTGTAACAACAAACACATTTGGAGCAAATGAGCTTAAATTAAAAAATACTAAATTTTCTGTAGAAGAAATAATAAAATCTGGAGTAGATCTAGCTAGAAAAGCAAAGGGTAATAAAGAGTGCTATATTGCTCTTGATGTAGGTCCAATTGGAGAGTTATTAGAGCCTATGGGTACTTTAAGCTTTGAGAAGGCTATTGATATTTTTAAAAGGCAAATTAAAGTTGGAGTAGAGAGTGGAGTAGACATAATTCTTATTGAGACTATGACTGATTTGTATGAGATGAAAGCTGCAATTATTGCAGCGAAGGAAAGTTGCGATCTTCCTATCTTTGCAACTATGACCTTTGAAGAGAATGGAAGAACTTTTACGGGATGCCTTCCAGAGAGTATGGCAATTACGTTAGAAGGATTAGGGGTAGATGCTGTTGGTATTAACTGTTCTCTTGGACCAAAGGAACTTAAAGAAATTGTAAAAAAGATAATTGATAATACTAATTTACCTGTAATTGTACAACCCAATGCAGGACTTCCAAATATCATAGAAGGAAAAGCTGTTTATGATATAACAGAGAAAGAGTTTTCAAATTCAGTTAGAGAATTAGTAGATATAGGGGTCTCAATTATAGGAGGATGCTGTGGTACTACGCCTAAATTCACAGAAGAACTTAGCAAAATAGCTAAGGATAAATGTAAAGTAAATAGAAAAGAAGTAATAAAATATGCAGTAACATCACCTTATAAAGTTGTAGAAATCGATGAAGTAAGAGTAGTTGGAGAGAGAATAAACCCAACAGGTAAAAAGAGATTTAAAAAAGCTATTATAGATAAAGATATGGATTATATATTAAAGCAAGCAATAGAACAAATAGAAGGAGGAGCAGAAATACTAGATGTTAATGTTGGTCTTCCAGAGATAGATGAAGAGTCATTAATGGAAAATACAATAAGGGAATTACAAAGTATTGTTGATGTTCCACTTCAAATCGATTCAAGTAAGAAGAATGTAATTGAAAAAGGATTGAGGGTATATAACGGTAAGCCAATAGTAAATTCAGTAATTGGAGAGAATGATGTATTAGATAATATTCTTCCTCTAGTGAAGGAATATGGAGCAGCTGTAGTTGGACTAACTCTTGATAATAACGGTATACCTAAAGATCCTGAATCAAGATTTAAAATAGCAGAAAAAATAGTTAATAGAGCCATTGAATATGGAATAAAAAAAGAGGATGTATATATAGATTGCTTAGCTTTAACTGTTTCAGCTCAACAAGAAGAAGTTATGGATACATTAAAAGCTTTAAGAATGGTTAAGGAGAGATTAGGAGTTAAAACTCTTCTTGGGGTTTCAAATATATCATTTGGATTACCAAATAGAGATCTTATAAATGAAACATTTCTAGCATTAGCTTTAGGGGCCGGATTAGATCTTCCAATTATGAATCCTAACAAAGAAGGAATGATGAACGTTATAAATTCCTTTAAAGTTTTAAATAACAATGATCGTGGAGCTAAGAGATATATAGAGGCTTATGGAAATAAAAAAGTAGAGAGAGTATTAGTCTCCAAAACAATAGATTCAAATATAAATCATAATAAAGAATTAGATAATAGTGAAGAATCTTTAGAAAAATCAATACTTCAAGGATTAAAAAATAGTACAAGAAAAATAACAGAAAGATTATTAGAAGAAAAGACAGAACTCGAAATCGTAAATGAAGATTTAATACCTGCCCTTGATAAAGTAGGTGAAAAGTATGAAAAGGGAGAAATATTTTTGCCACAACTTATACAAGCCGCAGAAACAGTTAAAGTATCTTTTGATTTAATTAAAGATAGATTAATTAAATCTGATAAAAAAGGTGTGAGTAAAGGAAGAATTATACTTGCAACTGTAAAAGGTGATATTCATGATATAGGGAAAAATATAGTTAAAGTTATATTAGAAAACTATGGATATGATATATTAGATCTTGGAAAAGATGTTCCAATAGAGAAGATAGTAAAAGAAGCTATAGAAAACAATATAGAACTTGTAGGTCTTAGTGCATTAATGACAACTACTATAGTATCTATGGAAGAGACAATTATAGGATTAAAAAAAGCAGGTTTTAAAGGGAAAATATTTGTTGGTGGAGCAGTTGTAACAGAGGATTATTCAGAAAAAATTGGGGCAGATTTTTATGCAAAGGATGCTAAAAAGTCTGTAGAAATAGCTAAAAGAGTATTTAATAATTAGAAGTTATATGAAGATAGTAGTGTATATAGTAATAGATATATACTACTATTTTTTAAATTCTTATAATTATCTAAATATTATATAATTAAATTATTAATAAGTATTTGACTTACTTTACACTCATATATTTTTATGTTACGTTTAATACACAAGGGGATGTAAATAAAAATTAATTTTAGTAAGGGGAAATAGATGGGGAAAAATAAAAAATTATGTAGAGTAAAGTTTGTTGTTTTCTTAGCATTAATATCTATGTGTGTATTTATGCTAGTTAAAAATTGGGATGCAATTAAAAATATTGATATGGAAAAGATATCAATGTTTATTGAAGAGAAGGGAACCTTTTCGGCAATAGTATATGTACTATTTTATACTATAAAGCCATTTTTTATAATAATCCCAACAAATATAATAGCTATAGTAGGTGGAACATTATTTGGGCCAATAAAAGGTTTTTTATTAACAATGGCTGGATTCTGGGTATCAGGAACTATTGCTTTTTATGTTTCAAGATTACTAGGAAGAGATTTTGTTGAGGGGATTATAGGAAATAGATTTATTAAGTTAGATAATAATATAGAAAAAAAAGGATTTAAGATTCTATTTCTTTTAAGGTTACCACCAATACTTCCATATGATCCATTAAGCTATGCTTGTGGCTTTACTAAAATAAAATATAAGGACTTTATTTTAGCATCACTTCTAGGGGTTGTCCCAGAAACTATGTGTTACTCAATGCTTGGGAAGAGTTTTAGTAATCCATTTTCAATCGAGTTCTTTGTACCAATAGCTATATTGGTTATAGGGGTTATTTCTTCTAAGCGTATAATGAATTCAAGAAAACAAACAAAAATAGAGAGTTAATTAGTATAGCCTAAGATTTATAAATCTTAGGCTATTTTTATTTAATGATTAAAAGAATAATTTTTAAAACATTAAATGTAATAAAATTCCTTTTATGTGATATAATTGTTATAAACATATACAGAAGGGATTAAGCATATGGGGTGGGGAAAAAAGTTTAGAAATATATTAAAAAATTTTGTGCTTATAGTTCTTGCAATTATTTTAGGAATAGTAACATTAAACTTGCCGACAATTAATAGTGTTAAGGCTTTTGCAGAAGAGAATATGGTTAAAAAAATTGTAAATATTAAGGTTACAAGGGGAATGGAAAGCCTTGAATTAGAAAATGGATCAGAGTACTATGAAAGAAAAATAAATAGTGAAAATAAAGATACTATAGAAAAATGGTTAAAGCAAGCTAGGGAAGATACATCTACAGTATTTGATATAAATGGTGAACATAAAGTAGACATTGTAATATTTAATAGCGAAGATGAGTTTATGGAGGCCTTGAAAATTAATATTAATGATGTTGCAGCAATATATTTAAATGATACTATTTATATGTATAAAGGTAGTATAAAGGGACGCAATATAATTCATGAATATACACATCATATAGTTAATTACTATTGTAAGGAAAATGATATAAATAAATATAATATTCCAACATGGTTTGAAGAAGGGATAGCTGAATACACATCAATGATTCATAATGAGGGAGAACTTATATATGTAGTAGATATAGATAAAAAAGTTGACTTTAGAAATTTAGGTAATAGTAATAAAGAAATATCTGATATGATAAATAATGGTTACAATGTTTATGGACAAAGCTACTTAGTAATTAAGGAGATAGTAAAAGAAAAGGGAATAGATGTAATAATGAATATATTAAATGATTCTAAAAATATGGAATTCTATGATGCTTTTGAAAAAAATGCTGGTAAAAGTATAGAGGATATAGTGGATAATTTAAAAGAGATATAGAATATAGAAATACTCTATGACAATTTTGTAGTGATAGAGTATTTTTATAAAGCCTAATAAAGTAAGTTAATAATTCACAATATTGTAAAATATGTAGTGTAGTGATATTATTAGAATTAAAGGTAAATTGGTATTAAGAGATTTTATTTTTGGAAACGTTTCTAAAAGGGGGAGTTTAATTGATTAAAGTTCAAGATTTAACTAAAGATTTTAAAATTAGAAAAAAAGATCCAGGTTTTAAAGGAGCATTAAAATCATTATTTTCTAATGAATATGATATTAAAAAAGCAGTATCAAATATTTCATTTGAAATAGAAGAGGGGGAAGTGGTTGGATATATTGGATCTAATGGAGCAGGAAAATCTACTACAATAAAAATGATGACAGGAATACTTACTCCATCATCTGGAACTATAGAAGTTAATGGGATAGTTCCTTATAAAGATAGAGAAAAGAATGCAAAGGATATAGGTGTAGTATTTGGGCAAAGGACACAGCTGTGGTGGGACTTGCCTTTAACGGAAACGTTTACGATACTTAAAGATATTTATTCTATCGAGGATAATTTATTTAATAAGAACATGGAATTTTTAAATGAAGTTTTAGGATTAGAAGAATTTATAAATAATCCTGTAAGAACATTATCACTTGGTCAAAGAATGAGAGCAGACCTTGCAGCATCGCTTATTCACAGTCCTAAAATTCTTTATTTAGATGAGCCAACAATTGGGCTTGATGTTGTAGTTAAAGATAAGGTTAGAGAAGCTATTAAGAAAATAAATAGAGAATTTAATACAACAATTATATTAACTACTCATGATTTAAGTGATATAGAAGAACTTTGTGAAAGAATTATAATTATTGATAATGGGAAGAAGATATATGATGGAAGTTTAAAAGATATAAAAAGTAGCTTTGGATATATGATTACATTAGAAGCTCAAATAAAAGGGAATATAAAGGCTAATCTTAATTTAAAGAAAGAATTTAATATTAATGATATAGAAGAATATATAGAGGATGGAAAATTAATAATTAAATTTAATAAAAATAAAGTAACTTCATCAGAAGTAATTCATAAAGTAATGCAAAAAATTGATATATTAGATTTTTCATTAAAGGAGACTAGTATAGAAGATATAATTAAAAAAATATATAAAAAGGGGGCATAGATATGAATCTTATTAAATGGTTTAAAATATATAGCTCTTTTTCAAAAAGTGAAATAAAAAAATACTTTGCATATAAAGCCAATATTTTTATGGGAATTATAGGACAAGTTATAATGGTTATAGTTACATATTATCTATGGAAAGCCATTTATAGTAGTTCTCAAGATGGAATAATGAATGGATTTACATTAAATGATATGGTTATTTATATTATGATTTCTTTTGTTATTGGCATTGTAACATCAAATGATATAAGCTATATTATTTCAAGTGAAGTTAGAGATGGATCTATTGCAATGAATTTAATAAAACCTATAAATTATGAAAAGAGACTTATTTTTATAGGAATTGGCCAATTTATTTTTAATTTTATATTTTTATTTATGCCAGCAGCTATTGGTATAACAATTTACAGAATTAATATTGGGCTAAGTATTACATCAACATCTATAATTTTATTTCTGTTAAGTATAGTTTTAGGAACTATGATAAATATTTATTACAGTTATATATTTGGACTACTAGTTTTTAAATTTTATAGCCTTTGGGGAATTAATCAAATAGCACAAGCTATTGTCATGCTAGTTTCAGGTGCATTGATACCATTATCTTTTTTCCCAGATATAATACAAAAGCTTTTTAATTTTTTACCGTTTAGCTCTATAATATATACTCCAGCTATGATATATCTAAACAAATTATCTTCTAATGAAATAATCAAGTGTTTATTATTGCAGTTATTTTGGATTTTTGTACTAAAAGTATTATCAAGATTAATGTGGAATAAAGTTATTAATAAATTGAGTATTCAAGGAGGTTAATATATGAAAAGATATTTAAAGATATATTTTAAGTTCTTAAAGCAATATATAAAGACTTTAATAGAATATAAAGAGGATTTCATATATGGAATGATTGGATTCTTTCTAATTCAAGGAACTTCAATAATATTTATAAATCTTATATTTGATAATATTCAATCATTAGAAGGTTGGAGTTTTTATGAAATAATATTTATATATGGATTTTCACAAATTCCAAGAGGAATAGATCATATATTTACAGATTACCTTTGGATATTTAGTGGAAATTCAATTGTCAGAGGAGAATTTGATAGATACTTACTAAGACCATTAAATCCTTTATTTCAAGTAGTTGCAGAAAGATTTCAACCAGAAGGATTTGGAGAATTAATTGTTGGATTTATATTAGTTATACTTAGTGGAATGAAATTAGGAGTTATAATAACGCCTATGTTAATAATAGGATTTATAATAGCTACAATTGGAGGGACTATTATATATACAGGAATAAAGCTTGCAGCAGCATCAATAGCTTTTTGGACTAAGACAAGTTTTAGACATGTACAAATGGCTTATGAGTTAAGTGGATTTGCAAAGTATCCAGTTACTATATATCCAAATGCAATAAAGAATCTTTTAACTTTTATAATACCATTTGCCTTCACAGGATTTTATCCAGGTGCATATTTACTTGGAAAAGAAAGCTTCTTCTTTGGAGTGATAATGACATTAATTGTAGGAGTAATAACTATAACAGTAGCATATTTTATTTGGATTAAAGGTATATCAATATACGAAAGTGCAGGTAATTAATATTTATTTTTAGATTAAATAAATTATATAATAAAAATCACCTATTTAAATAGAAATATTTAAATAGGTGATTTTTTTAAACAATTACATTAATGATATAATAAAATTTTATTGCCATTTTCCATGATTATATACAAATCTCATCTCAGATTTTGATGGAAGCTCTTGAGACATAACAATAACTATATCTGAGTAATCATTTTTCAGTATTTCATTAATTACTTGTTTGAATGAAAAAACCCTATCAAACTTTAAAGCTTTATCTTTAAAGGTTACACTTATTTTTAAATTGCTTTGATTATCTACATTACTTTCTAGAAACTGAATATTATCTAATTCACCAACCTCTTCATAAGTAAATTCTGCAACTTCTTGTAATTCAGATTTTTTATTTTCATCAGAAATATTTATAAATTCTGATATTTGACTAATTTTATTTTTTTTAGTTTCTTTAATTACTATATTGAACCCAAACACAATACAGATAATAAATAAGATACATGAAAAAAATATAATTAGTAATTTTGTATACTTACCCATAAAAACCCACCCCATACAAATATATTAAATTTTTTGACTAATAATAAAATCAGTAGTTTATTTAATGTTAATAAAATATTTACACCCTATTTAATTATAACTTTATAAATTAATAAATTTATAAAGTTACATATATATTAATTAAAATTTAAATGTTTATTAACCAAATTAACTTTTTAGATTTATTTGTATAAAATGTTAAATTTTATACAAATAATTATAATTAGATTTAAAATAAACTGAGTATATAATGATTATAAAAATTAAAAAATATTGTAATAATTATAAAGATTAAAAGAGATTGACACATATATTCTATTTGTTATATATTATATATAACAAATAGAATATATAGAGGGGGATTTGTATATGTTAACTATAAAAAATTTTTATAAATATTATAAAAGTGATAAACCAGCAGTTAAAGATTTATCTTTAGAAATAAAGGGTGGGGATATATTTGGCTTTATTGGTCATAATGGTGCAGGAAAGACAACTACTATAAAATCAGTTGTTGGTATACTTGATTTTGAAGCGGGGGAAATACTTATAGATGGTATATCGATTAAAGAAAATCCAATTGAATGCAAAAAGAAGATTGCATATATACCGGATAATCCAGACATTTACAATTCGCTTACAGGAATACAGTATCTAAATTTTATTGGAGATATATATAAAGTTTCTAAAAAAGAAAGAGAAAAACTTATAGCTCTATATGCAGATACTTTTGAAATTACGAAATCTTTAGGAGATTTAATATCATCATATTCACATGGAATGAAGCAAAAGCTTGCTATTATATCTGCACTTATTCATAAGCCAAAGTTACTTGTATTAGATGAACCTTTTGTTGGGTTAGATCCAAAGGCATCTCATACATTAAAACAAATAATGAAAGATATATGTAAAGATGGTGGGGCAATATTTTTCTCAACACATGTATTAGAAGTAGCAGAAAAATTATGTAATAAGATTGCTATAATTAAGGGTGGACAAATTGTGGCAAAAGGAGATATAGATAAAGTTAAAGGGGATAGTTCTTTAGAAGATTTATTTATGGAGTTGATTGATAATGAATAATTTAGGTATTCTTTTAAAATATGATTTAATAAATTCTTATGAGCTTAATTCTATATTAAATAGGGAAGATAAGAAAAAGTTTTATAAAACTTTAGCCTTTATAATATTAATAATAATTGGTATAGGAGCATTTGGGTCAACAGTCTTTATGTATTTTGATTTTATGGTGGAGCCTTTAAAGAGTATGAATATGTTAGATATTATAGTAGCTCAAGGCTTTATAATGTCAGTATTTATAATACTTGGAACATCAATATATAAAGCTCCAGGATTGATATTTGGAATAAAAGACTATGATACACTAATATCACTTCCTATAAAGCCATGGATAATACTATCTGTAAAGCTTATTAATTTAATATTGGTAAACTATGTATTTATGGCGATTTCATTAATACCAGCTTTGGTGGTTTATTTTATAAATACTAAAGTTACATTTATTATGATATTAAATGCTTTTATAATGTATCTTTTTATTCCATTAATTCCAATAGCAATTGCCAGTATATTTGGATTTATATTCACTTATATTTCATCAAAAGTAAAGCATAAAAATATATTTTCTATAATAGCAGTTTTTATTATAATTCCAGCAATACTTTTTATATCTTCAAATACGGAATCTATAATAAGTTATATAACTAAGAATGCAACAAGCGTAAATGAAATTTTAAATAGGGTATATCCACCTGTAAAATATTATTTGGATGGAATAGCAAATATGAATTTTGCTGGAGTTTTAAAATTTAGTGCTATATCAATTGGGATATTTATATTATTTATCATTTTATTAAACAAAGTATTTGTAAAAATCAATTCAAATCTTTTAGAAAGCTATAAAAAGAATAACTTTAAAATGAAAGAGCTGAAAGAGTATGGTGTAGTAAGAACACTATTTAATAAAGAGGTAATTAGATATATATCAAAGCCTATAGTTGTATTAAATACATCAATAGGAATGGTTTTATATTTAATAATGGCAATAGGAGTAGTATTTATAGGGGATAGTTTTATAGGAATGCTTTTTGAGATTGATACAACAAAAGAATTAGTACCATTAATATTGATAGCATCTACATCTTTATTTGTTGCATTATCTAACACAACATCATCATCTATATCTTTAGAAGGAGATAATTTTTGGATTTTAAAGTCACTACCTATAGAAACTATTGATATATTTAAATCTAAGATATATTTAAATCTTGCAATAACAATAGTGCCAATTTTAATAGGTATACCAATACTTATATTTGCTTTAGATTTAACTATTATTGAGAGCATTTGGTTATTTGTGATACCAATATTAGTTTCATTTTATATATCTCAAATGGGGCTTATAATAAATCTTGTGTTTCCGATGATGAGATGGACTTCAGAAGTAGTTGTTGTAAAAAGAAGTGCTTCGGCAGGTATAGCCCTATTAATAGGGGGATTAAGTATTGCTATACCTTCATTTATTTATTATTGGTTTAGTATAAGTAATACAAATATATATCTAACTATAATATCAATAGTATTACTTATAGTTAATATTATTTTATATAAGCTATTAAGAAGTTTTGGTACTAGTAGACTAGAAAAAATTAAAATATAATAAGTAGTTTAAAAGCTTTTAGAGACATCAATTTTGGTGTCTCTTTTTTTCTTACATAAATGAAAGGATAACGTAATGAAGTTAAATATGAAATTTATATTATAGAACTTATAATAAGAACATAGAAAGCGATGAGCAAACAGATCTGAGGAGAGATGTTTTATGAGACATTTTATTATAAATAGAAGATGTATGCTTTTTGGAATTATAACTTTTATATTTTTATTAATTACAGCTTTAGGATACTATAATCAAAAATTAATAATAAATAATAAATCAATGGAGGAGAGAGTTAATATGATTAGAGAAAATAAAAATTACGTAAAAATACAAAACATAGATAAAAAATTTTTAAAATCAATGATAGCTATTGAAGATCATAGATTTTATAATCATGGAGCTCTTGACTTTATTTCAATTGCAAGAGCGACTTTAAATAATATAAAAGCTAGAAGAGTAGTAGAAGGTGGAAGCACTATAACTCAACAATTAGCTAAAAACCTTTATTTATCAAATGAAAGAAGCTTTAAAAGAAAATTTAAAGAATCACTTTTTGCAATACAATTAGAAAGGCAATACACAAAAGATGAAATTCTAGAACTATACGTAA
Organism: Clostridium sardiniense; assembly: GCF_050584765.1. Lineage (GTDB taxonomy): Bacteria > Bacillota > Clostridia > Clostridiales > Clostridiaceae > Clostridium > Clostridium sardiniense_A. The sequence goes on from NZ_JBNOOR010000001.1 coordinate 513,186, forward strand.
ATTCAATATCATTTGGAGATGGATATGTTGGGATAGGTGAAGCTGCAAAAGGTTATTTTGAAAAAGATGCTAGTAACTTAAGTTTTAATGAAGCTACACTTTTAGCAGGATTACCTCAAGCACCTAGTTTATATGCATTAAGTAGAAATAATGGACTTGCAAAGAAGAGAAAAAAGCAAGTTATAAATGCACTAGAAAGATACAACAAAGAAGTAGAAACTGAATCAGTATCAATGGTGCAAGTAGAAAAATATACATCAGGAATTAATGGGGTAGTACCTAACTTATAGGAGGAATAAGATATGAAAAATAAAAAAGATTTTAAAGAAAATAAAGAAAAACAAATGAGATTTTGGAATATGATATTTAATTATGACCGTTGGAGCATGGGAATTGTATATATAGATTAATTATATTGAAAAGTAGAAAATACAGATAAAATAGCAACTAGAGAAAAGATATATAAAATATTATATTTTACATTTAATAAATAGAAATTAGACTAAGTCTAGAGAAGAGGATTAATCCTAACTTTAGGCTTAGTTTTTTTAATGATGAGGATAAGTAAAGTATATTTTATGATATAATTAAATGGAATATTTTCCTAAATAAACTGTGTAGATTTTATTAGTTATTTAAATATAATAGATTCAAAGATATGTTAGTTTAAATTTATATAATAAATATTTTGAAGTTACTTAATTATAATATTTGAAGTATAATTTTACATAATTAATAATATAAAAATTGGAGGAGTTATATGGTTGTTAAGAGTTTTAGCGAGTTAAATGACTATGAAAAAGATAAAGTTCTTTTATTTATAGATAGAAAAGATTGTAACACTTGTTTTTCTGAAATGGAAAAAATGTTTAATAATAAAATTTATGATTATGGAAATGGAGTTATTATAATATTTAATAATAATATTGTAGTAGGAATAGGAAGATGTGTATTGCAGGAAATACCATTGCATGGAATAGCATATATACATTTCTTAGATGTATTAGATGAAGTAGATAATAAAAAAGATATAATAAGAAAGCTAATAAATAAATTGTACAATAAATGTGAGGAATATGGAGCTACAAAGGTATTACTAGGATTTAGAAAAAAAGAAACGCTAGAATTATTAAATGAATTAAATTTTGGTGTAGATTATGAAGCTAAAATAATGTATTTAAAAGATAGAGAGAAAAGAAACAAAATCCTTCATATTGAAAATCTTAATGAAGAGAATAAATTTGAATACATGAGACTTTATAATAATGCGTTTAATAATATGCCACATGGAGCTTCATTAGATGAAAATGAATTAAATGAATTTTTAAATGATAACCATCAAAGAAATTATTATTTTATAGTTTCAAGTGAAGATGAAAACTTAGGAGTACTAAATGTTACGATTGATGGTAATGAAGGTACTTTTGATATTGGATTAAGTAAGGAATATAGGGGAATGGGATATGGAAAACAATTATTAGAAACCGCTATAGATTTTTTAGAAAAGAAAAATATAGAAAAAATCTATTTGGTAGTTATCGAAATAAATGAAATAGCTTATAAGATGTATAAGAAAAGAGGATTTGAAGAAGAAAAAGTATTAAGTTTTTGGTCTATACTGAAATAATAGATATTAAAGTTTGATAATAAATAGAAAGATAAACTTAGTTAAGCGCTAATTAGTATATTAGCGTTTTTTCTTATTATTTAGAACTTAAAAACACCAAAAATCAAGAAAAAACATTTAAAAATTGCATAGTAATTATATCCATTCCATATATTAGAAAAATCATTAGGGGGCAGCTATAGAGCCAAAGTGTACAAATTTTAAGGTTGGAAAAAAAGGATAAATTTTGCCGTAAAGTAGTATATATCAATGAATAGCAATGATCTACCATGAATAAGATAACAAAAGTATGTTATAACTTTAAGTGTTAGCAGTAGAAAAAGTAAAAAGTACTTTAACTAATAAGATATTGGATTAAAAGTAAGAGTCCGAAAAAATAAAAAGGAGTGGTACAGATGAAAAATAAACTAATTGCTATATTAGTAACAGCTACATTATTAGGAGGTGCTGGTGCAAGCGTTTTTGCAGCGAGTGGACAAGATGCAAAAAATGAAGTTGCGCAAGTAGAAGCAACAAAGGGAAATACAGATAAAAATGTTCAAGTTAATAGTGATAGCAAAGTTAAAGCTACAGAGTTAAGTAGTTCACAAAATGTAAAGGTAGTAAAAGAAAATTCAAATAAGGGTGCTTATAATGATAAACAAGTTTCAAATGATACACAAAATTGTAAGTCACAAGATAGTAAAAATGTAGAGAAGAAAAAAGTTTCTAATGATACTAATAATACTACTAAGAAGAAAGAAAACTCAAATTCAGCATGTAATAAAAATCTAAATACAGGTAACAAAAATACAAATGCAAATGCAGATAACAAAAATACTTCAGGCAACAAAGATGGACAAGCATCAACAGCTAATGAAAAATTTATGGCTCAAGTAGAACAAAAAATATTTGAGAAAGTTAATGCAGAGAGATCAAAAGCAGGAGTTCCTACTTTATCATACAATAAGACTATGGAAAAATATGCTAGAATGAAATCACAAGATATGGGAGATAGAGGATATTTCGACCATAAAGACCCACAAGGAAATCTTATAACTGCAAAAATGAAAAATGATGGAGTAAGTTATAAAGCTTGGGGAGAAAATATTGCATATATTGGCGGAGAATCTGATGCTAATGCTTTAGCAGACCAATTTATGACTAACTGGATGAATTCACCAGGTCATAGACAAAATATACTATCAAAGGATTTCACAGGAATTGGTGTAGGTGTTTATAAGTCTGGAGATAAGGTTTATGCAACACAAGAATTTTATAAATAACATATTATAAATTAAGCTGTAGCTAAGTTTATATTAAAGTGATAACAAGTTATATGAGAATGTAATTAAAAGATTCACTAAGTAAGTTTGTTATACATATTTATAAGGGAAGAGATATTTAATATCTCTTCCCTTAATTTATTATAACAGTATATTAAAAATAATTTTAATAAGAAATATATAGTAATTTAGAATTATAAAAAGTAATTTTAGATTTATTAGACAATACAAAAAAATGCGGTTCCATTTTATAAGCTTATGCATAATATGTAAAGAGTAGACTCTTTTCTGTTAAGAATGCTTTATTAAATATTAAAATGTACAGGAGAGTTTATTATGTATTATAGCAATAGAGATAGAAGAAGAAGTGAAGATAGATGTTGCACTGAAAGATCTAATTATGATGATGAGTGCATTAGAATAATAAATGAATGTTGTTGTAATTGTTGTGAGTGTTGTGAGTGTAGGCATAAATGCCCAACAGGACCAACCGGCCCAACAGGACCAACCGGACCAACAGGACCAACAGGACCAACCGGACCAACAGGACCAACAGGGCCAACAGGGCCAACAGGGCCAACAGGAGCAGTAGGACCACAGGGCCCAATAGGACCACAAGGACCAATAGGAGCAACAGGACCAACAGGAGCAACAGGAGCAACAGGAGCAACAGGGCCAACAGGACCAACAGGACCAACAGGGCTAACAGGACCAACAGGGCCAACAGGACCAACAGGGCCAACAGGACCAACAGGGCCAACAGGACCAACAGGACCAACAGGACCAACAGGGCCAACAGGATTAATAGGACCAACAGGGCCAACAGGACCAACAGGGCCAACAGGACCAACAGGACCAACAGGGCCAACAGGGCCAACAGGACCAACAGGACCACAAGGACCAATAGGGCCACAAGGACCAATAGGACCAACAGGACCAACAGGACCAACAGGACCAACAGGGGCAACAGGAGCAACAGGAGCAACAGGACCAACAGGGCCAACAGGAGCAACAGGAGCAACAGGACCAACAGGGCCAACAGGACCAACAGGACCAACAGGATTAACAGGACCAACAGGAGCAACAGGACCAACAGGAGCAACAGGACCAACAGGACCAACAGGATTAACAGGACCAACAGGACCAACAGGACCAACAGGACCAACAGGACCAACAGGGCCAACAGGACCAACAGGGCCAACAGGGCCAACAGGGCCAACAGGACCAACAGGACCAACAGGAGCAACAGGAGCAACTGGAGCAACAGGAACAGTTGCTTTGGAATTCGCTTATATTTATAATTTAGGGGCACAAACTGTATCAATAGGAGAAAATGTAGTATTTAGTAACAATGGAGTAATTGTAGGTGCTATTACTCATGCAGCTGGAGGTAATACAATTACTTTAGGTTCAGCAGGAAATTATGCAATATGGGTTAATGTATTAGGAGTTCAACCAAATCAATTTACACTATTCCAAAATAGCAGCGCAGTTCCTGGAGCTATCTATGCTTCACAAGCTGGAACACAACCTAATCCAGGTATGGTTATAATTTCAGCAGCTGCTGGAGATGTTTTAACTTTAAGAAATCATACTAGCTTTGTAGGTGATGTTAACTTACAAGTTTTAGCAGGTGGATCAGAAATCAACGTTAATGCATCTATTCTTATTCAAAGATTAAGTTAACAAACTATAGATGTATTAGATAATTATCATAGTGAAATTAAGAGAGCATACTAATTAGCATGCTCTCTTTCAATGAGTATATTAAAAATTAATATTATTTACCACCCGCCAGAAGAACCTCCACCACCAGAGGATCCGCCACCAAATCCGCCGAATCCACCACCGGACCCACCATTAGATCCGCCACCAAATCCACCAGGACCATTTCTACGGCCAATATTACTCCAAAAAATAATTTTAAGTATTGTAGAAAAGATTCTACCTCTATTAAATATTGCATCTAGCAAGATGAGTACTAAAAATATACCACCAATGGCAATACCACCATAGCCTGAAAATTCTTTTTCATCGCTAGGAAGTTGTATATTTAAAGATTTGCTTAATGTAACGTTATATTCCTTTGCTATATAATCAGAGAATGTACTATAGGATTCAAGTAGACCTTCTCCATAATTTCCTTCAATAAATTTAGGCTTAGCTATAGATTCCATAACTCGATTACTTAATACATCGGGAATTGCACCTTCAAGACCACGGCCAACCTCAACTCTCCAAGCTTTATCTTGTATAGCTAGTAGCACTAATAAGCCATTATCTTTTCCTTTCTGGCCTATTCCCCAAGTTCTAAATAAATTGATAGCATAATCTTCAATTGGAACTCCGTTAGTTGAATCTATTACAACTGTAACGGCTTGAGCTCCAGTTTTATCTTCAAGTTCCTTACCAATGGAGACAATACTTTTAATCTCAGTACTATCTATTGTATTTGTATAATCATTAATATACTTATAAGAAGTTGGAGATGGAATATCATTAGATGCATTCGCGGTAAATGCATCTAATGATAAAAATAATATTAACAAAAAAAGAGAAGAAAATAAGATTTTAAAAGCTTTATTTTTAATTCTCATAGTTATTTAGAAAAATCCACTGAAGGTACTTGCTCTGCACCAGTACTTGCTTTATATAATGGTTTTTCTTCAAAACCAAAAATACTAGCTATTATATTACTTGGAAATTTTCTTCTCTTGGTATTGTAATTAGTTACTGCAGTATTATAATCTTGCCTTGCAATTGCAATTCTATTTTCTGTTCCTTCTAATTGAACTGATAAGTCTCTAAAATTTTGATTCGATTTTAAATCTGGGTATCTTTCTACAACAACTAATAATCTTGAAAGAGCATTTGAAAGGTCATTATCAGCATTAGCTTTATCAGTAACAGTTGATGCACCAGCAAGCTTACTTCTTGCATTAGCTATATCAGTAAAGATATCTTTTTCTTGGCTAGCATATCCTTTTACTGTATTAACTAAATTAGGTATTAGGTCAGATCTTCTTTGAAGTTGTGTGTCAATATTAGATTGTGCGGAGTTTACGGTTTGTTCTAATGAAACTAAGCTATTATAACCACCAACTAAAAAAACACCTAAAAGAATGATAATAGCAATAACTATAATTGCTATTTTAGAATTATTTTTCATATATATAACCTCCCGTCTCTATAGATTATTATGTGTAAAAATTAAAAATATTATAGTATAAAGAAACTTGACAAAAATAATAATAAAATATATTATAATTTTAATAAATTAAATTGTATAAAATTAAATTTGAATAAATTATTATAAGGAGATATGAAGAATGAATTTTTATGAATTTTCAGCTAAAGATATTAATGGCCAGGATATAAAAATGAGCAAATATAAAGGGAAAATAATACTAATAGTAAATACTGCAAGTAAATGTGGGTTTACACCTCAATTTAAAGAGCTAGAAGAATTATATAATTTATATAAAGAAAAAGGATTAGAAATATTAGGATTTCCATGCAATCAATTTAAAAATCAAGACCCAGCAAGTAATGCTGAGATAAATAATTTTTGTCAATTGAATTATGGAGTTACATTTACTATGTTTGAAAAGATAGATGTAAAAGGACCTGATGCACATCTTATATATAAATATTTAAAAGATGAAGCGAAAGGTATGTTAAGTAATGAAATAAAGTGGAATTTTACTAAATTTTTATTAGATTCTAATGGAAATGTAGTTAAAAGATATGCACCAACTACATCGCCTCTTAAGATAAAACAAGATATCGAGAAGTTATTAAAATAAAAGATAAGAGATATATAATGTTGACATGTAAAAGTGAACTATATACAATAGTTGGTATTAATTGAGTTTAAGAAATTAAGTTAATTAAATATAGGATGGGAGAAATATATGAATAAAGATAATTGTATTAAATTAGATAATCAAATATGTTTTTCTTTATATGCAGCATCAAGAGAAATAATAAAATTATATAAGCCAGTGCTTGATAAATATAATCTTACATACACTCAATATATAACAATGCTTGTATTATGGGAAGAAGAGAAGTCGACAGTAAAGGGTATAGGTAAAAGATTGCATCTAGATTCAGGAACTCTTACACCATTACTTAAGAAATTAGAATCAATGGGGTTAATCACAAGATATAGAGACTCTAAGGATGATAGAGTCGTTATAGCAGAATTAACAAAAGAAGGAAGAGAATTAAAAGAAGAAATTATTGATGTCCCAGAGCAGGTTTTTTGTAAAGTAAATATGAGCATAGAAAAAGCTAGCGAACTAAAAGCTAACTTAGATGAGTTATTAAATGTATTGAAGAAATAATAAAAATTTTTAATAAATATAGTATATTGTTATATTAGCTAGTAAATATTAGAGTATTTATTAGCTAATTATTTTATATAAATTATTATGTAGAGTTATAATAGTTTATATAAAATATGATTTTTTAGTAGGGAGATGATTGTGTGGATATATTTACAATTGGACACTCTAATTACAGTATTGATAGATTAATAGATATGCTAAGACACTTTAATATTAATTGTGTAGTTGATATAAGAGGAACTCCTTATTCAAAATATAATGTTCAATTTGATAAGGAGACTATAAGGTATTCATTAACAAAGGCAGGATTTATATACATATATATGGCAAAAGAATTAGCAGCCAAAAGGTTAAATAAGATTTCATATAATGATGAAGGATATGCAGATTTTGAGAAAGTAATACATGAAGATGATTTTAAAAAAGGAGTAGAGAGGCTTATGGATGGATGTAGACAGGGATATAAGATTGTTATTCTTGGAGCCATGCAAGACCCAATAAGATGTCATAGGAGTATATTGGTTGGAAGAGCTTTAAAGGAGTATGGTTTTAATGTAAAACATATATTAGATGATTATAGTATAGCCTATCAGGAAGATATAGAACAAAATTTATTAAATAAATACTTTAAAAATAGAGGACAAATTACTATAGACGCATTGCTAGGTAATGGATTAACTGATGAAGATATGATAAAAGAAGGATATAGAATGGCTAATAGAGAAATAGGATATAGAATAGAGAATTTAAGCAGTAAATAGAAAAAATAAAGAGTAAATAGAAAAAAGTCAGTAATTGTTATAGTACTATAACAATTACTGACTTTTTATTTAAGCTCTTGGAGCTGGTGGAGTAAATACTCTTGTTGCAAGTTCATCATCCATCATATAGATAGCTGCTGGGTTTCCTTCAGATCTTCTAACTCTTTTTAGTAAAGAATTGAAGCTGTTTTCTTCTTCAACTTGTTCATCAATGAACCAGTTAAGTAAGCTCATTGTTGCATGTTCCTTTTCTTCACTAGCTATATCAGCAAGTTTATATATTTTACTTGTAACTAGTTGTTCATGGTTATATCCTCTTTGGAATACATCTATTATGCTTTCAAAATTCATTTCAGGTTTTGGAATAGTGTCTAGTACAACATTTCCATTCTTTTGGAATATGTAATCATAGAACTTCATTGCATGAGCTAATTCTTCTTGTGCTTGAACTCTAAAAAAGTTAGCAAATCCACTTAAATCAACAGATTCAGCATATGCTGCCATTGATAAATAAACATAAGATGAATAAAATTCAAAGTTAACTTGTTCATTAAGATGTTTTAATAAATTTTCACTTAACATTAGTATCTCTCCTTTAGTAAATATTGTTTATATTTATATGTTAATACAAATATTTTACCTCTTATGTTATAAATTATCAAATTATGATTATGATACATATGAGAATAAATTAAGAAGTTTTATATAAATATGTATTTTTTTTGAGTAAAATTTAATATAAAGAATGTGATAGGAAAGTTAGGCATTTATATTTACCTAATTAGTATGCTTAATAATTTTAATGTTAGTATTTATATAAAGATTATTTAAAATAAAAGGTATTAAATATTTGATTTGAATAAGATATCAGTAAATAGAAGAATGTAGCTGTTAGCTGATAATTATTGATGTTATAAAAAATTTGATATATAATTATCTAAAACGATTTCAAAGAGAGTTATAATTTTTACAGGGGGTACTAATGAAGAATTATGATGAAGATATCATAAACAAATTAAAATATTTAAAGCTTCTTGCGAAGCAATATCCAACTATAGCAGAGGCATCAACAGAAATTATAAATTTAAATGCTATATTAAATTTACCAAAAGGAACTGAACATTTCTTAACAGATTTACATGGAGAATATGAACCTTTTGTACATGTGTTAAAAAATGGATCAGGAGTAGTAAAAAGAAAAATAGAAAGTGTATTTGGAAATTCATTAATGGATAGCGAGAAAAAAAGTCTAGCTACCCTTGTATATTATCCAGAACAGAAGCTAGATATAGTACTTAAAGAGGAAGAGAACATAGATGATTGGTATAAGATTAATTTATATAGATTAATAGATCTTTGCAGAAATGTGTCATCTAAATACACAAGGTCTAAAGTTAGAAAGGCATTGCCTAAAGATTTTAATTATGTAATAGAAGAGTTACTACATGAAGAATTTTATGGCGTAGATAAACAAGAGTATTATGATGGAATAATAAGTACAATTATAGATATAGGAAGGGCTAGAGAGTTTATAATATCTTTATCTAATGTTATTCAAAGATTAGTTGTTGATAGATTACATATATTAGGTGATATATATGATAGAGGCCCAAGAGCAGATATAATAATGGATACTCTTATGGAGTACCATTCCTTAGATATACAGTGGGGAAATCATGATATGCTTTGGATGGGTGCTGCAGCAGGTGTAAAAACATGTATAGCAAATGTTATAAGAATAGCTACTAGGTATGGAAATCTAGATACAATAGAAGATATATATGGTATAAATCTTATACCTCTTGCAACTTTTGCATTAAGTAATTACAAAGATGATCCTTGCAAAGAATTTATTCCTAAAATAAATGATAAGAATAGATATGGAAAATTTGAGATTGAGTTAATAGCTAAGATGCATAAGGCTATAACAATTATACAGTTTAAGTTAGAAGAAAAAATAATAAAGAGAAGACCAGAATTTGATTTAGAACATAGAGTGCTTTTGGACAAGATAAATTACAATGAAGCAACAATAGATTTAAAAGGTAAGGTATATCCACTAAAGGATAAAAACTTTCCAACTATAGATCCTAAAAATCCATTTAAGCTTACAGAAGAAGAAGAGAGGCTTATAGATAAATTAAAGCTTTCATTTTTAAATAGTGAAAAATTACAAAGACATATATCATTCCTTTTTGCAAAGGGTAGTATTTATTTAAAGTATAATTCTAATTTATTACTACATGGATGTATACCTTTAAATGATGATGGTTCATTTAAAGGTATTAATATACATGGAAGAGAATATAGAGGAAAAGCTCTTTTAGAAAAATTTGAAGTTTTAGCTAGAGAAGGTTACTTTAACAAACCTGATACTCCAGAGAAAAAATATGGAATGGATATAATGTGGTATTTATGGACAGGCTCCGCATCTTCATTATTCGGTAAAGAAGAAATGACTACATTTGAGAGATATTTTATAGAAGATAAAAATACTCATAAAGAAAAGAAGAATCCATACTATGAACTTAGAGAAAGTGAAGATATGTGCCGTAGGATATTAGAAGAGTTTGGGTTAGATCCTCAAGAATCTAAAATAATAAATGGGCATGTTCCGGTAAAGAAAAAGTATGGAGAAAGTCCTATTAAATGTGGAGGGAAAATATTAGTTATTGATGGAGGTTTTGCAAAGGCATACAGAAGAGATACTGGAATAGCTGGCTATACACTTATATATAATTCTTATGGGTTACAGCTTGTATCACATCAGCCTTTTGAATCAATTGAAAACGCAATTATTGAGGAAAAGGATATATTATCTACAAGTATTGTTGTTGAAAGAAAGCTTGAAAGAAAAACAGTTGGAGATACAGATAGTGGGGCAGAACTTAAAAACCAAATTAAAGATTTAAAATTATTATTAGAAGCATATAGAAAAGGGTATATAAATGAAAGTAGATAATAAAGCTAAGGGGTTCTTTATTAAAATAGGATTTACTCCTAAAAAGGTTATTTAATTAATCGTTATTTGATTTGGTATTATTATAATATTTTCAAGCTTTGTAATTTTTTTTGAGCAAAAAGTGAGTTTTGAGTATCTCATTTACATTAAGTATATATTATTTAAAAGGCATCTTATATATTAAGGTGCCTTTTAAAGTTTTAATAGTATATAAATTTATAAAAGTGAATTAGAGTATATATCCTCTAAAGATTTTTTATCCATAAAGTAATAGACTAAGTACCCCATTAGTATAACGCCAGGTATATCAATTAGAAGTCTTATAAACGTAAATTTAAAGCCTAAAGATGATATTTCAAATAAAAGTGTAGATATTTTAGTTACGCACCAAGAATTCATAAATATAATTATATTACTAAATTTAGCACCTTTTTTTAATAAAAGAGCAGTAAATGGAAATGCTGCATACATAGGTCCAGCTGCAAGTGATCCAAGTAGCATAGAAAAGAAAATTCCAAGTATTCCTGAATTATCTCCCATGTATTTTACTAAAGTTTCCCTTGGTATCCATACATCCATAAGCCCAAGAAGTATCATTATAGGTGGCAGTACACTAAGCATTTGAAGAAAGCTAGATTTCGCACTTTCAAATGTGTTTATAGCAATATTTGAATTTATAAAAAATAATGCAGAAAGCACAAATAATAAAATTAAAAAGAAAGAATATCTCTTAGCTATTTTACAAATAGTTTTCATACCCTAAACCACCACCTTTGAAAAAATAAAGGCTACTATAAAGGAGAATAGAAAAGCTATAAAGTTTCTAAGAAATGCAGCCTTTTTACCAATATATTTTGATTCAAGTGGATAGGTCATAATTCCAACTAACGTAAGGGTTGATATAAGAGCTGCAACTTGAGATATACCAGCTCCATTTTGAAGTAAGGTATTTCCGGTTGAAAAAGCAACAAAAGTTGGCATAATTGTTATTGAACCTATTATAGAAGAAAGTGCTACACCAAAAAATCCAGAATTATTTCCAATTAAAGATGATATAGTTTCAGGGTTTAATATTGCTAATATAAATCCAACTACAATTATTATGCTTAAAAATTGTGGCATTATATTTTCAAAAGATTTAACAGCAGTCTTAAGTGCTGCAATTGTTTTTTTCTTATCTTTTATAAAAGATAAGAGTAATAATGATATAGATAATATATACAAAATATAAGAAGTCATTAAACCACCTTATTTAAAAATTTTTATTCGTAATTATATACTATTCATATAGTAAAAAAATATATAATAAATCTTATAATAAGGGATAGAATATTATAAATAGTGTGCTATAATGAAAACGTTAAAAATAGGAAAGGAGTATTTGAGAGGCTATTATATAGTGGGGAAATTTTATATAGAAATATATGTAGTATTAAAGAAAGATATATAATAATTTCTTTTTTGGAAACGATTCAATTATTATTTTAAGAGGGGTTATAAAAAGTGAGTGATAAGAGTATAAATAGGAAATTAAAGAATATAACGTGGCCAATATTTGTTGAAAGTTTATTATTTTCATTACTTGGTGGTTTAGATACTATAATGCTTGGTAAATATTCAGATTTAGCTGTTGCATCAGTTGGTATTGCAAATCAATTAATTTGGATGGTTAATTTAATGTTTGGAATAATAACTGCCGGAACAGCAATATTACTTGCCCAGCATTTAGGGGCAAAAAGTGATGAAGATAATATAGTTAGGTTATGCGGGGTATCTATAGGAGTAAATTTAATTATAGGAATAATAGTAAGTATAGCAGTATTTGTTGCATCAGGATCCTTGTTTACACTTTTAAAGGCGTCACCTGAATTAATACCTATAGGAAATAGTTATATGAAAATAGTTGGTGGAACTATTTTTGTACAAGCCATTCTTATGACTTTTACAGCGATATTAAGATCATATAGTTTAACTAGAATATGCATGAATGTAACACTTATTATGAATATAGTTAATGTGGTATGTAATTATGGACTTATATTTGGTGAGTTTGGACTTCCAGAGCTTGGAGCAAGTGGAGCTGCACTTGGAACTGTTATAAGTAAGATAGTAGCTTTATTTATCTTAGGTGGTAAAGTATATAGTGTAATTATGCATAAATTTAAAATATGTTTATTTAAACCATTTCCTATGGAGCATTTATTTAATATTTTAAAGATTGGGATACCTTCAGCAGCGGAGCAGATTTCATATAGTTTGTCTCAACTTGTAATTACTAGTTTTATAAATATGATAAGTATAGATAGTATGTCTGCTAAAAGTTACTTAACTACTATAGTATCTTTTACATTTATATTTTCTGTAGCGCTAGGTCAAGGTGGAAGTATACTTATAGGACAATTTATTGGGAATAGGGAAAATAATAAAGCATATAATTTATGTGTATATTGCATAAAACGTGCTATAGTTGTATCTATAATGATTAGCTGTGGTATTGTTTTATTTAGACATCCAATGATGGAATTAATAACAAATAATCAAGATATAATAAGTATAGTTTCTAGTGTATTAATAATAGAAATATTTTTAGAACCCGGAAGGGCAATAAATATAGTAGGAATAAATGCTTTAAGAGCTACTGGAGATGTAAGGTTCCCAGTATATATTGGGGTATTTTCAATGTGGTTTTTTGGAGTTGGTTTTGCATATATTTTAGGCATACAACTAGGCCTTGGACTAGTAGGGATATGGATAGGATTTGCACTAGATGAATGGTTTAGAGCTATACTTGTTCTTATAAGATGGAAGAGTAGAGCGTGGGAGGGCAAAAGTTTTGCCTTATCTGCATTAGAATAAAAAAATAGATGGTATAACCCATCTATTTTTTTATATAAATACTAAACTAATTCACCATGTGATAATTGCTTTTTATTTAGTTTTATATTGAATTCTCTCTCGTAAATTCTAAGAGCTGGGAATTCTTTTTTTGTAACTAATGAAATAGTAGTTCCATGAGCATTTCCTCTTGCTGTTCTACCTGCTCTATGAAGATATTCATTAGCATTTGCAGGGAAATCTAAGTTTATAATATGAGTTATATCTTGAATATCTAATCCTCTTGCTGATATATCTGATGAAACTAATATATTTATGTTCCCATTTCTAAACTTTTCTAATGCTTGTTGTCTTTGCTCTTTTGTTATTCTCTTATGCATAGCAAAAGCATTTTTATTGTGATAATTTAATTTATCTGCAATCATTTCTACATCAAAACCACGATTTATAAATACAATAGCTTTGCTTGGATTAACAGCAGCTATAAGCTTTCTTAAAACCTCAGCTTTATCTCTTTCCTCAACTTCTATGTACATATGTTCAATATTAGGATTTAAAGAAGCCTTTTTTTCATTTTTAAATATTATAGGATCTTTCATTAAATCTTTAGCTATAGGCATAGCTTTTGAGCTTATTGTTGCAGAGAATATTAAAAGTTGTCTATCTCTCATTGTAGTCTTAATTATATCTTGTATAGTTCTTGCGTGAGTATTATCTAATAAGTTATCACCTTCATCAAGAACTATTGTCTTTATTGTATGAGCCTTTATTTTTTTCTTTCTTATTAAATCTAAAACTCTTCCTGGAGTTCCAACTATTATATTAGGTTTAAGTCCTTTTAGGTTTTTGATTTGTTTATCCATATTAACATCACCAATTATTGGCACTGTATTAATTGGCATTTCTGAATTTTCAGCTAATAATTTTGATTGTTTTTCAATTTGCATAACAAGTTCACGAGTTGGCGCAAGTATTAAAACTTGTAACTCTTTTTTACTTGTATCAATTTTTTCAAAAAGTGGAGCTAAAAAGGCTAAAGTTTTACCGCTACCTGTGTGAGCTTCACCTATAACATCTTTATTATCTAATATTTCAGGAATAGTAAGACTTTGAATTTCTGTTGGAGTAGTAATTCCTTGTTTTTCTAAACCTGCAATTATATTATCATTTAAGTTTAATTCTTTGAAAGTTTTCATAATATCCTCCTCTGTGCGTATGTTCATAACTTATAGTATATACATAATATTAATAAAAGTGTACTGGATTTATAAAATAAAATCAAAATTTACTTAATATAATAAGTAGAATAAGTTTATTTATAATAAATAAATGTTTACTATTTAGAAAAAAACTTTACAAATCCTTTGGCATAAATGTTGCTATAATTGTTTATAGAAACTTACATAATTATATTAAATCATAAATATTTCCATAATACCTTTAATGATTTAATAAGAAGCTATCATAAAAAAAAGGGGTGATTATATGAGTATTTTTAGGACTCAAAGTTTCGAGAGTGTTTCTAAGCAAGTTGGAGAGGCTAACAAAACCCTAGGTACATTAGATCTAACTCTAATGAGTATAGGATCAGTTATTGGTACTGGAGTAATGGTTCTAACTGGAATCGTTGCAGCAAAAGAAGCAGGTCCTGCAGTTGCAATATCATTCGTATTAGGTGCCATTGCAGCGGCAGTTATTGTTTTGTGTTATGCAGAACTTAGTGCAAGTATACAAAGTTCTGGTGGATCATACACTTTTACATATGTAACATTAGGTGAAATTGTTGCCTATATAGCAGGTTTATGTATTGCTATTGGATACGTTCTATCTACTGCTACAGTAGCATCAGGGTGGGGAAGTTATTTTCTAAGTTTGCTAGATGTTTTAAATATACATTTACCAAAAGCAATAACATCAATTCCAGCACAGGGTGGTATTGTAAACTTGCCAGCAATTTTTTCAATAATATTTATTACATTTGTTATATCTTGTGGTACAAAATCAAGTAAAAAAGTAAATAATGCTATGGTAATAATAAAATTAGGTGTAATAGCATTATTCTTAGTAGTAGGGGCAATGCATATGCATTCAAGTAACCTGATCCCATTTGCGCCTTATGGAACTACAGGAGTAATAACTGGTGCATCATCAGTATTCTTTGCATATTGTGGTTTTGATGCAACAGCGTCAGCAGCACCATATGTAAAAAATCCTAAAAAGGCGCTGCCTATTGGTCTTTTATCATCATTATTAGTATGTGTTTTGATATATATTGCAGTATCAGTAGTATTAACAGGAATAACTAAATATTATAACTTAAATGTTCCAGATGCTCTTTCTTATGCTTTAAAAGTAGCCGGAAGACCAATGGTAGCATTTGTTGTTTCATTGGGTACAGTAATTGGAATACTTGCAGTAATATTTGCAGGAAATTTTACTACTTCACAAATATTATCAACAATGAGTAGAGATGGACTGTTACCAAAGGTATTTAGTAAAAAAGATAAAAATGACGTTCCATATGTTTCTCTTTGGACAATAGGGATATTATCATCAGTTTTAGCAGGATTTTTTAATTTAAAGGATTTAGCTAATTTTGCAAGTATGGCATTTTTACTTGTCTATGGTACGGTGTCATTCTCTATTATTATATTTAGAAAAAAATATCCTAATATAGAAAGAAGTTTTAAAACACCATTAGTTCCTATTATACCTATAATTGGTACACTATGTTGTATATTCTTAATGGTCAATTTATCATTAAGTACTTGGATTATTTTTGCTACAGTATTAGTAATTATATTATTAGCATATTTCTTTTATGGAAAAAATAATTCTATAGTGGGAAAAGAGATGAGAAAATAATAGTTTAGCTTCTTAGAGATTTTCTAAGAAGCTATTATTTTTTTGAAAGTCTATTATAATAGTAAGTATAAAAAACTTAGGAGGAATAGCTATGACAATTAATCACGGAGCTAATTTATTTGATTTAGCTAGTAAACTTGGAATTAAAAAAAGTGAAATTTTAGATTTTAGTTCAAATATAAATCCTTTTGGAGCTTCAAAGAAAGCTAAAAAATCTGTTATAGATAATGTAGATATGGTTTCAATATACCCAGATCCAGAATATAAAGAACTTAAAGGTGTAATATCAGATTATTGTAATTGTAAGCCTTATAATATTCTGTTAGGAAGTGGTGCAACTGAACTTATATCAGCATTTATAAATACTATAGATCCTAAAAAAGCATTACTTGTTTCTCCAGCATATTCTGAGTATGAAAAAGAACTTAATAAGATAGGATGTAATATAGTTAAGTATTTTGCAAAAAAGGAATCTGAATTTAAGATAAATGCAGATGATCTTAGAAAAGAAATAAAAATGGGGAAATATGATTTAGTTATTATATGTAATCCTAATAATCCAACGGGATTTGCCTTTAACAAAGAAGAAATAAAGGAAGTATTAAAGGAAACAGAGACATTTTTTATGATTGATGAGACATATATAGAATTTACTGATACTAAAAAATACTCATCAACGCATCTAATAGATGAACATGAGAATCTTTTTGTTATTAGAGGAACATCAAAGTTCTTTTCAACTCCCGGTATAAGACTTGGATATGGACTTATATCTAATAAAAAGGTACAGGATAAGATTTTAGAAAAGTTAGACTTATGGAATATAAATATATTTGCAACCTTAATGGGTGAAATAATGTTTAAGGATCATGAATATATAGATAGCACAATAATCCATATGAGTGATGAGAGAAAATATTTAGATAATGAATTAAGAAAAATAAAAGGGATAAAAGTTTATGAAAGTCATGGTAATTTTATATTATGTGAAATAAAGGAAGATGATATGACAGCAGATAAGCTATATAATATCCTATTAAAAGAAGGTATAGTAATAAGAAATTGTTCTTCATTTGAAGGATTAAGTGATAAATTCTTTAGAGTATGTATATTAAAGCATGAAGAGAATGAACTTTTAATACATGAAATAAATAAAATAATTAAATAATATTTTAAAGAGGAGATGATTTAAATCATCTCTTTTATTTTAAATATACTACTCCTTTTTAATTTTTATTGTTTTATAATGAATTTCAATAATTTACATAATTAATATTTACAAATAAAGATGATGAATATATACTAGTGTATATACACTGGTATATATTCATGTATAAAGGGGGATTGAAAATGAATAATAAGATAAGGCAAATGGTGTATGCATCGCTTTTAACTGCACTCGCAATTATAATTCCAATACAATTTGGATTTTTAAAGGTTTATATACCTCCATTTAGCGCTACGATTGCATCACATGTTCCTATGTTTATTGCTATACTTATATCACCTATGGTTGCAATAGTTACAGGTATAGGATCAACTTTAGGTTTTTTAATAGCAGGCATGCCAATGCCTATAGTACTTAGAGCGGCTACGCATATAATAGTTGGATATGCTGGGGCTAAATTTATCCAAAAAAATAAATCCTATTTGAAGATGTCATTATTTACATCTGTAATACATGGTGGCTTAGAGGCTCTAGTTGTAATACCTTTTATAGGATTTGACATATATCAACTATTAATAGTAACAGGCGTTGGAGCAATATTACATCATTTTGTTGATAGTTCTATAGGATATGCTTTGGTAAATGTAATGGCAAAATCTAGACATAAAGATATATATACATTATTTAATGGTGAACAAGTTAATAAGAGAGTTAAAGCATAGATATATAGAATAAAAAAGTATAAGTAATAATTAATATTATTACTTATACTTTTTTTATTTAAACGGTAAAATATTAAATTGAATTAATAAGATTATATTTGACTGCTAGTGAACAAGCTCCGATTGCACCATCTAGATCACTATATTTAAGTATCTCAGTAGAGGTAGCTTCATCTATAGGGAGAATAGACGAATGACTATTAACATTATCAATTAATTCTTGGCTTAATGAATTATTTTTAAATAATTCACTATGTATATAATTGATGTTCGTATCTAATATCATAGATAAGTTTGTAAGAGATATTGAAAGATATTTAATTGCTGTATTAATGATATTTAAAACTCCCTCATCACCAATTTCATATGCATTAATAATAGTGTCTATATCAATATCATCAGCTGTTGATGCAAATTGCCTTAAGAAAGTTGTGTTAGAGTTATTGTAGAGAGTTCTTGATTTCTTTAAAATCCAAGCTTCACTTGAATAAGTTTGAAGACAGCCATTCTTACCACATTCACATTTTTGTCCCTCAGGATTAACAATTGTGTGACCAATTTCACCTATAAGAAAATTATTCTTTGAATATATTTCTCCATCATGAATATAAGAACAGAACATACCCCTACCTATATGGTAGTATATAAAATTTTCTCTTCTTCTGACAGTATTAAATAATAGAACTGATAATGCCATACAATTAACATTGTTTTCAGTATATATGGGGATATCAAATGAATCTTTAAATTTTTGTAGATTAAAATCTTTCCAAATTGTATTATTAGTAATTATTTTATAGTCGTTAATATTTAAATGACCAGGCAAAGCGATTCCTATTGCATTAATTGTGAATTCTTCATTTTTTTCAAGAAAAACTTTTAGTTTATCGATTAGAAAATCAACATTTATATCAAAAAAATCTTTACCAGATTTAAAAATAGATTTATTATAAATATTACCTAAATTATCACTTAGGCAAAATGTAAAAAATTTTTCAGATAATTCTATTCCTATAAAATAAGCAGCTTCTTTAGCAATATCAAGAAGTATTGGCCTTCTTCCAGATCCTGATGATTCCACTGTGTCTCTACCTATCTCATAAATAATCCCATCATTAATTAAATCGGTTGTGATATCAGTAACAGTAGCTGGTGTTATGCCAGTAAGATGAGAGATCTTTATTCTTGAAATTGGACGCTTAGTGTATAAAACTTCTAAAATAGCAGCTCTATTTTGTTGTTGTTTATTTGTTAGTTTAGTCATAAATTTTCTCCTATCTAATATTTTTATTCGTCAAATTATATAAGATTTAGTTTATTTAAATTTAAAAAACTATATAAGCTTTTAAAAAATAAGTTTATTAATAGTTGAATTATTTTTATAGTAACATAATAACTTCGATTATTTATATTTTACACAATATAATAATCAATATAAAGAATTAATTGATTTTAATTATAAAAAATAATTAATTTAAAAGGAATATAAGCTTTATGATATATTTTTTTTGTTTTTTATAAATAAATATATTGATTATATAATATATTTATAATAAGATATAAGTATATTAATTATAATTTATAACTAATAAGGTTGTTATTGCAAGAAGATATTAAATTTTTGTAAGTAATTAAAATTAATTATATTATGAATTAAAGGAGGGGATTGAAAGGAAAAAGAAAACAATTATGTTAGTTTATTTAGTGGGAATGAGTACAAGCTTATTAGTAATAAGAATGAAAAAGTAGATTAAGAGAAGAGCGTATAGATATTAATGTTTTGTAGTATCATCTTATTTAGGAAGAAACTAGAATTTAAAATAATAATATTTATGCACTGTTTTTTGGGACACAAATTAGTTTTATGGAGAGTCAGTTTGAATCTATTTTAACCAAAAGAAAAATTTCATTGGATGTGATTAATATGCAAGACTATGGAGTGATGGACGGTGAAAAAGTATTAAATAAAGCATTAGCTTTAATAAAAGGATAATAAATTTAGTTTTTTATCAGCTTTTAGAAAACGTTTTCTAAGAATAAAAGGGGGAGAAAATATGAAAAAATTTCAAAATTTTTTAGAAAATCAATTAGCACCAATTGCTGCAAAGTTAGGGAGCTATAAAGCTTTAATAGCTGTACGTGACGGAATTACTTTATCAATGCCACTTATTATTATTGGATCTGTATTCTTAATTCTAGCTAATTTACCTATAGAGGGTTACACAGAGTGGTTAGAAGGTTATTTCAATTTAGGTACAAAGATGGGACATGTTGTTAATTCAACTTTTGGAATTATGGCATTAATAGCTGTATTTGGAATTGCTAAGAGTATGGCAGAACAATATGAGGTAGATGGTTTAGGATCAGGTATTATAGCTTTAGGTGCTTGGTTAGTAGTTACTCCGAATTTAATTTTAAAGGATGTTGGTGAAGGTGTTCCTTTAACTTATTTAGGAAGTAGAGGACTATTTGTAGCAATTATTATTGGATTATTAACTGGATTAATTTATCAATACTTTGTAAATAAAAATATTGTTATTAAATTACCTGACACAGTGCCACCAGCAGTTAGTAAAAGTTTTACAGCTCTAATTCCAGGGTTTGTAATAATTACAGGAGCTTTCTTAATTGAGTTAATTCTAAGTCAATCTGGAATAGAAAATGTTCATGATATTCTTCTGCAAGTATTAGGAGGGCCGTTAGGAGTATTAGGAGGCACATTAGGTGGAACTATTGTTGCTGTATTATTAAATAGTGTATTTTGGTTTTCAGGAATACATGGAGGAAGTATTACAAATGCTGTAATGGATCCAATTTGGATAATGAATACAGATGTAAATCGTTTAGCATTCCAAGCCGGTAATGAAGTTCCGAATATTATAACTAGGCCATTTATGGATGTATTTGTTTATATAGGTGGAGGTGGTGCTACATTAGCGTTAGTAGCACTAGTATTCTTCTTAGGAAAGAGTGCTGAAGCAAAAGTAATTGGTAAAGTAGCTTTTGTACCAGGTTTATTTAATATAAACGAACCTGCAATGTTTGGTATTCCAATTGTATTAAATATGACACTTATAATACCATTTGTGTTAGCTCCAGTGATGAATGCAGTAGTAAGTTATTTTGCTATGTCAAGTGGATTGGTCGCTAAAACTGTAGGTATAGCTGTACCGTGGACAATGCCGCCAATTATTAGTGGATACTTAGCTACAGGTGGTAGAATAAGCGGTGCACTCTTACAAATCGCATTAATTGTTTTAGATTTAGCAATATATTATTTATTCTTTAAAGCTATAGATAAGACATGGCAAAAAAATTCTTTAGAAAGTATTTAATTTATGAAAGAATAATAAATTTACAAAAGGGTATTCTTTTAAATTTTTGAAAAATATATGAGGTGATAAATATGGTAAAAAGATTATTAAATGCAAATACTTCAGACATAAATAGCTTTACAGCACAGGAGTTAAAGCAAAGTATTAAAGCAAGTGAGGGGAGAACTGTATTAAGTGAGAATGTAGTTGTACGTGAACCAGTAATTTCTGATATTACAAATTCAGAAGTAGCAAGGGCTTTTGGAGCAGATTTGATTCTTTTAAATGCATTTGATGTGGAGAATCCTATAGTACTTGGAATGTATGATCAATTTAATTTAGTGAATGCAAAACCTAATAAGGATGTAATTCATGATTTAAAAAGGTTAGTTGGAAGACCAATAGGACTTAATTTAGAGCCAGTTGATGATAATGCAGATATGGCTGAGGAAAAATTAGAAATTCCAAATGGACGTAAAGCATCAGAAGATAATTTTAAAAAAGCAAATGAATTAGGCTTCGATTTTATTTGTTTGACTGGTAATCCAGGAAGTGGTGTTACTAATGAGAAAATAGTAAAAGCAATAAAAATAGCAAAAAAAATGTTTAATGGATTAGTTATAGCTGGTAAAATGCATGGGGCTGGAGTTAGTGAGTCTGTTGTGGATTTAAAAGCAATTGAAGAATTTATAGATGCTGGTGCTGATATAATTTTAGTTCCTGCAGTTGGAACTGTATGGGGACTTAGTGATGAAGAAGTAAAAGAAGCAGTTAGCTTAGCACATTCAAAGGAGGCATTAGTTATGAGTGCAATTGGAACTAGCCAAGAAGGATCAGATGAAGCAACAATTCGTGAAATTGCTGTTAGAAATAAGGTTTTAGGAGTAGATATACAACATATTGGAGATGCAGGTTATGCTGGATTAGCACCTATAGAGAATATATTTGCTATGAGCAAAGCAATTAGAGGACAAAGACACACAATATCTATGATAGCAAGATCAATACTTAGATAATAGTTTGGTTTAGTAAAGATATTAAATTGTTAAAATTTTTAGAAATAATGAATTTAAAAGATATTATTATAGGTATATATATAATTTAAAATATATTTTATAGGGTCCAATTTTTAAAACTAAGAGTAGGAATAATAACTATAGTTATTATTCCTACTCTTTTAGGTTCATAGAAAATATACAATGTGTTTTGGATTTATTTATAGTGGATGGATATAATAATATGGTAAAAAAGTTTAATTTTATATATAAACGTAGGGAGATAAGACTTATGAAAAAAATAATAGCTTTAATTATTTTATTTATTATAATGGGTGGAACAGTTGGTGCGTATGCATTTGAAAAAAAGGATATTAAATTAAAAAGTGAAAATGGTACGCTAATTTCTAAACTTAAATTTAATATTAATGATAAGGGTAATATGCAAGGACTTACATATAATAACAATACATTTTATATTGGATTTGATAGGAAGAATGATAATGGAGAAATAATTGCTTATGATAACAACGGAAATGAAATAAAAAGAAGTGGATTAATAAAGATAGGTCATGCTGCAGGATTAGCATACAGAACTAAAAATAATAGTATATATGTTGCAAATGGTGGAGGGAAAAATAAAACTCATATATATGAAGTTAAAATGAATGGTGATAAGACATATGTAAGTAAAGATTTAGATTATAGTAAGCTTGGTAATTCTGGATTAGTAGCAATAGATAATGATAATGATAAACTTATAATACATACAGCCGAAAATGATAATGGAAATCATATAATATCAATATGTAACTTTAATGGAAAAATAGAAAAGCAAATAAATATAAAAAATCAAGGAGTACCTCAAGGACTAGAATATTACAATGGATATATAATTTTATATACAAATAATAAGGTAACCTTTATAGATTCTAAAAATGGTGAAATAGCAAAAACATATAAAATAAAAGAAAAGAGTGAAAGTGAAGGTATAACTATATTTACTGAAGGTAATAAAGCTGGATTAGCCTATGGATACAATGGTAATAATAGATTATACACAACAGATATAGAATGATAAAATGCATGATTTAAAATAAAATGACTTTAAACCATGATATATTTAAGTATATAATATATACTAAGTATTTTTATTTGAAATTTCTAAACTAGGAATTCTAAACTAAGAATTTTAAACTAAAAATTAAGAGGTATTTATTGTGAGTAGTAACGGATTAAATGAAGAGAAAATTATACTAGAAGAGAAAAGAAAGCTTATAGATGAAGAGCTTATAGAAAAAGAAGAATATGTTAAGCAGGTAACGGGAAAATTTACAGAGCTTAGCAAAGAACTAAAGGGTAAATATAATTTTGAAAAAGAGTCTATTGAGAAGGCTATGAATTTAGCTAAAAGTGATATAGCGAAGTATGAAGAGGCATATAATAGCCCTTACTTTGGTAGAGTTGATTTTAGAGAAAAAAGATCAGCAGAAATTGAAAATATTTATATTGGAAAGCATGGAATAAGCAGTTCAAAAAATGGTGATGAAGTTGTAATTGATTGGAGAGCTCCAGTTGCAGATCTTTATTATAGTGGTACAGGGGGAGAAGCGTATTATAAGGCACCTGTAGGGATTATTGATGGAGAACTTTCATTAAAGAGAAAGTTCTTATTTAATGAGGACGGAAATATTGAAAGAGTTTTTGATGAAAGTATAAATGAACTTATGATAAATGGAGAAGAAGGACAAGGATTAGTTGATGAATTTCTTAAAATAAACCTTGAAGAGAGTAGAGGTAAAAAACTTAAAGAAGTTGTAGCTACAATTCAAAAAGAGCAAAATGACATTATAAGATGGCCAAGAAATCTTCCTATAATAGTTCAAGGATCAGCAGGGTCAGGAAAGACAACAATAGCCCTTCATAGACTTGCATATCTTATTTATAGATATAAAGAAAATATGAGCGGAGAAGATATATTGGTACTTGCTCCAAATAAACTATTTTTAGACTATATATCAGATATTTTGCCAAGTCTTGGAGCACATGAAGTAAAACAAAGTACATTTGAAGAAATAGCTAAGACAAAGGCTAAAATAAAGGGTAAGATATATAATAAAGATGAGAAGCTAAAAGCTATAATGGAAGAAGAAGATTCTACAAGAAAAAAATTGATTGTTAATTCGGCAAAAATAAGAGGCTCATTATTATTTAAAACGATGTTAGATAGATATGTAACTCTAATAGAGAGTAGAGCATTAGAAATTAAGAATATAGAAGCTTTCGGGCAAGTGTTATTTACTAGAAAAGAGATAATGAGATTATACTTAAAAGATTTAAAGGCTTATCCTATAAATAAAAGAAAAGATGAAATAAAAAGATATTTAAATTTAAAGCTTAAAGAAAAGATTGAAGTTGTTCTTGAGAGAGTAAATATAGAATGGGACGTTAAGATACGAGAGATAAAAATAAATGAAGAGGATTCAATTGATAGAAGAAAGAAACTTATAGAAGCTTATGACGAGAGAGATTCTATAAAGGATGGAATTAAAAAGAACTCTAAATCTATTATAAATGAATATTTCAAGGCATGGAGAGGAATAAATCCAAGTGATATTTATAGAGGTTTCTATAATGATGAAGACTTATTTGAAATCTCAACAGATGGCAAGATTCCAGAGCCTCTTGCTAAATTTATGAAGGATGAATTTAATAGTAGAGATAAAGAAGGCTATGTGGATGAAGATGACTTAGCAGCACTTCTATATATAAGAGTATTATTAGAGGGAATAGATGATTCAGAAAAGTTTAAACATATAGTAGTAGATGAAGCTCAAGATTACAGCCCTTTTCAAGTGTATTTAGTTAATGAACTAGCTAGAGGTAATTCATTAACTTTAGTTGGAGATTTAGCTCAAGGAATATATTATTATAAAGGCCTTAAGAATTGGGAAGATATAACTGAGGGATTATTCGGAGGAAAAGCTACTTTTATAAGCTTAAGTCAAAGTTATCGTTCAACAGTAGAAATTATAGATTTTGCAAAGGGAGCATTAAAAGCTCAGAACTTAGGGTTAAAGGATGCAAAGCCAGTTTTAAGACATGGGGAAGAACCAAAGATATTAAAATTAGAGGATGAAAGTGAAATAATTAAAGCTGTGGAGGATATAATTGATAAAGTTATAGAATCTGGTAAGAATAGTGTTGCTATAATAGCAAAGGATTCAAAAGAGGCTGAAAAAATAGAGAAATTATTAAAGAAGAAATGTAGATATAGGTTCCAAAGAATAAAAGGAAAAGAGAAGGAGTCTAAAGCAGATAATATCATTATTCCATCTTATTTAACAAAAGGATTAGAGTTTGACTGTAGCATACTTTATAATCCAAGTGATAATATTTATAATGAGGATAGTATATTAGATCAAAGACTATTATATGTATCACTTACAAGAGCGCTTCATAGTGAGTATATTTTAGCTTTAGATGAAGTAACAAAATTGATAAATTAAAAATATATCATATGAAAATATAAAAAATATTATTAAAATAATAAAAAAGGGTTAGAATAAAAAATATTCTAACCCTTTTAAAAAAATTACCTATATTAGGTTTGTATTTATAAGAATTTATATTTATAATAGGAAAAGAATAAATATTAGGAGGCGTACATATGGAAGAAAAGGAAATAATGTCTTTTAGAGATGAAGATGGTAATAAAGTAGATTTTGAAGCAGTAGCTAGAATATTTCTTGATGAAAAAGAATATCTTTTATTAACACCAGTTGAAGAAGAAGCAGAGGATATGTTTATATTTAGAGTAGATAAGGTTGATGATAAGGAAGAATTAAACCTTGTTGAAGATGATAAAGAATTTTTAGAAGTAAAAAAGGAATATAAAAAGCTTTTATATTAAAGGAGAGTTGTAACAATGAATGCTTTTGATATCATTGAAATATTAGAGGAAAATGGATTAACAGAAATCCAAGAAGTTTTAGTTAAAGATGATAGAGTAGTATTAGAATTTTTCTATGATTTTGACAGCGAGGAGCTTAACGCTGCAAAGGCTTATGCAAATGAAGAAAGTGACCTTGAAGAAGGTAGTGATGAGTGGAATAGAGATTGGTTTATACCATATCTTTTAGATATTGCTAAAGATAATATTGAGAGTACCATTGAAGAAATAAATGATGAGCTTGAGTTTGAGGGGATGGCTCATGAGTTAAATATAGATGGGAATAACAAAGATTATATAAAATTTATTTCAGTATTTTGCACAGAAGATTGCAATGTAGAACTAGAAGAAATGTTAAACGATTACTTATAGGCGATTAAAGGGTTTTGTTGACGTTTTTTTATTATAAATAAATACTTGAAATGATAAAAAATTGTGTTATAATAAAGTCATAGCATTCCTGAGATGTTCGCCAAGCTTATCATATTCAACCTACATATGATATTCGGGATTTGCAATAATATTAATAATGTCGGGCTCCAAGCTTTTGCTTCATTTATGACAGGAGATGACAGAGATAATATGAGCGAAACCCACCTGCGAGGCGCAGGTCTTGAATATATAGGCAAACGGCATGTTGGGATGATATATTTGCAAAATTAATACCTCTTTTCAGAGGTATTTTTTTTATACAAATACATATTTTTAAGCTGCTATTCTATTGAAGTTTTTAATAGTAGCATTTGACTTCTTGTGAAGCTTGTACAAGCGCATTTGATAGCGGCTCACGTATCCGTCTAAGTTTTGAGAAAGTATAATCATGAATTTGTTAGAAGGTTTAACAAATTTTAATAATACATTTAATAGAAGTTTTCTATTTTTTATTTTCTTTCGCATTCTTTTAACTGTCATAATACACACCTCACTTTGTAAAATTAATAATTTTATAGTCATATTATACCATTTATGGTAGGAATGTAAAACTTATTCGCGATACAAAAAGTGACAAAAAATGTAATTTTTATGCATTAAAAAAGATGAAAAACATATATAGAAAAGTTAATTTGTAGATATTTATTATTTATTTGTCGCATTAAGTTGTATAAAAAAAGTAATAAATGTTAACAAGATGTTGAAAAGATGAAATCATTGATGATTAAAGTTGATTATGCAAGTAATTATAGGTAAAATAAATATAAGAAAAAATTGTAGCTTAAGTATAAGGAGTAGTAAAATGGATAACAAAAAAGATAATATAGATGAAATGAGTATAGATGAGGTAACTTTAAAAATAAACGAATTATATAAAAAGAGTAAAGAAGATGGGCTAAATGATGAAGAAAAAGAATTACAACAAAAATTAAGACAAAGATATATAGATAGTGTAAAAAGAAACTTCAAAGCCCAACTTGCGGGTATAAAACCAAACAAAAAGAAATAATAGAGGGTGGTTAGGGATGGCAGTAACTGTTGAAAGATTAATTAAAGATTTTGAACTAGAGATATTAGTAGAAGGTAATGCAGGAGAAAAAATAAGTGTAAGTGATGTTAATAGACCTGGACTTCAATTATCAGGGTTTTATAATTATTTTACACCAGAGAGAATACAAGTTATAGGTAAAGCTGAGTGGAGCTTTCTAGATGATATGCAAGTTGAAATAAGACAAAAAAGATTAAAGAAGTATTTTAGCTTTGATATGAAGTGTGTAATTATAACAAGAGACCTTGTACCACATGAAGAACTAATAAAATATGCAGAAAAACAAAAGGTATGGGTGTTAAGAAGTAATTTAGTTACAACTAAGTTTATTAGTAAACTTACTATGTATATGTCTGACAAGCTAGCTCCAGAAACTAGACTGCATGGAGTGTTGGTAGACGTTTACGGTATAGGTATATTAATAACTGGAGAGAGTGGAATTGGCAAAAGTGAAGTTGCACTTGAACTTATAAAAAGAGGTCATAGATTAGTAACAGATGATGCTGTTGATATAAAAGAAATTGATGGAGAACTTATTGGATCTTCTCCTAGAATAACAATAGGTATGCTTGAAGTTAGAGGAATTGGAATAATTGATGTATCTGCATTATATGGTTTAAGTTCTGTTCTTCAAGAAAAAGATATTAAGCTTGTTATGCATTTTGAACATTGGAAAGACGAAGGAGATTACGATAGACTTGGAACAAATTACGAGTATATGGATATTTTGGGGGCACCTGTTAGGAAGTTAACTGTTCCTATAAGACCAGGTAGAAATATCGCAGTAATCATAGAAGCAGCAGCTGTAAACTTTAGATATTCATTAATGTCTAATGAAACACCTGTTGATATTATAGAAAGTAGAATAAGTCAAATAAGCGATAATTAAAAAAGGATTATTAATTCTATTAATAGATAATAATATATTATAAAAGATGAAAAGGGAGGGCTATAATATGGCAAAAAATGCTTGGCAAAAGTATGATGAAAAAGGAATAAGAGAAATTTTTGATTTTAATGAAGGATATAAAGATTTCATATCAAAATGTAAGACTGAAAGAGAATGTGTTGTAGAATCAATTAGAATAGCAGAGGAGCATGGTTTTAAGGATTTAGATAAAGTAATTAAATCAAATGAGACATTAAAGCCAGGAGACAAAGTATATGCAAATAATATGGGGAAGACATTAGCTTTATTTGTAATAGGTGAAGAAAGTATGGAGAAGGGTCTTAAAATATTAGGGGCTCATATAGATTCACCAAGATTAGACTTAAAACAAAATCCATTATATGAGGATACTGATTTAGCATTTTTAGATACTCATTATTATGGTGGAATTAAGAAGTATCAATGGGTAACACTTCCACTTGCTCTTCATGGTGTTGTTGTTAAGAAAGATGGAAGTAAAATTGATATAGTAGTTGGTGAAGATGATAATGATCCAGTTGTTGGAATATCAGATCTTTTAGTACATTTAGCAGCTAATCAAATGGATAAAAAAGCAGCAAAAGTTATTGAAGGTGAAGATTTAAATGTACTAATTGGAAGTATGCCTTTAAACGGAGAAGAAAAGGATGCTGTAAAAGCTAATATACTTAAAATATTAAAAGAAAAATATAATTTTGAAGAAGAGGATTTCTTATCAGCAGAAATTGAAGTTGTACCAGCAGGTCGTGCTAGGGATTATGGATTAGATAGAAGTATGATAATGGGATATGGTCAAGATGATAGAGTATGCTCATATACTTCATTAATTGCTATAACAGAAATGGATAAGATAGATAAGACTTGTGTATGTTTACTTGTTGATAAAGAAGAAGTAGGAAGTATTGGTGCAACAGGAATGCAATCTAGATTCTTTGAAAATATAGTAGCAGAAGTTATGGATAGAGTCGGTGACTATTCAGACATAAAATTAAGAAGATGCTTAACTAATTCAAAGATGCTTTCATCAGACGTTAGTGCAGCTTTTGATCCAAATTACCCATCAGTTATGGAAAAGAAGAATTCTGCATATTTTGGAAATGGAATAGTATTTAATAAATATACTGGTGCAAGAGGTAAGTCAGGATGTAATGATGCAAATGCAGAATATATGGCAGAGCTTAGAGCTATGATGGAAAAGCATGATGTATCATTCCAAACAGCAGAACTTGGAAAAGTTGATCAAGGTGGCGGTGGAACAATCGCTTATATCTTAGCTCAATATAATATGGAAGTAATAGACTGTGGAGTAGCACTACAAAACATGCATGCACCATGGGAAGTTGCATCAAAAGTTGATGTTTTTGAAACTAAAAAAGGATATGTTGCTTTCTTAAAGGAAGCTTAGATCATATAAAATAAAGAGAGTATCTAAAATAGGCAACGGGTTCGGCTTTGATGTGCAAAAAAGTTTTTCACATTAAAAATCACAAGCACATTCACTACTAAATTCACAATAAAATCACAAAATAAAAGTCGGCAAAAAGTTGCCGACTTTTTAATTCGTATACTTTTAATTTAATTTACTAAAATCATGATTTATTATTTCTAACAATTTAAATTTATCATTTTCAAATTCAAACTTTAGGATACAACAATTACCAAGTCTTTCTTTTTGGTCAATATCGCTAGTATGGGCCCAGTACCTCATAAATTGACGGCAAGCGGCTCCGTGAGAAACAGCTAAAACAGTATGATGGTCATTATTTTTCATAATTGAATAGATGCTTTCTGCAACTCTTTTTCTCAATTCAATTTCGTCCTCACCACCATACTTAACAAAAAAATCTCCATAAGGTAATGGCGGATTTAAGTCTTCACTTTCCCCTTCAAAAGTACCAAAATTCCACTCTTTGAGCCCTTTTACTCTTTTATATGGAGTATTAGAAACGTACTCCAAGGTGTCGCAAGCTCTTTCAGAGGTAGATGAGTAGGCGTGGTCAAAAGTTATATTATTTGTTTTAAAATATTCTCCAGCTATGATGGCTTGTCTAATTCCAAGCTTAGTTAATGGAGCGTCGCACCACCCTTGGACTTTTCTTCTAACATTAAAAAGGGTTTGTCCATGTCTCATTAAGTATAATATTTTTTTCATAAATTCATCTCCCAATTCTTAGTTATATATTAATTTAATAAAACTAATAACTCGTAATTTAATACCAATACGTAAAGACTATTAAGCATATTTCCTCCTATCTAATAAGACTTGCTAACATCTCTACCGCTGATGCTTCTTGATGATTAAAGAAAGAACTTTCTTTTTTGTCTAAAGCAGAGATTTTATTCATATCTTCTTCGCTTAATTCAAAATTAAAAATATTAATATTTTGCAACATTCTTTCTTTATTGACTGTTTTTGCTAATGGAACAATTCCTCTTTGAACTAACCATCTTAAAATGACTTGTGCAACTGATTTACCATACTTATCTCCAATAGTTTTTAGCTCAGGATTAGTAAACATTCCACTTTTTCCTTCTGCAAATGGTGCCCACGCTTCTAACTGTACACCATATTTTTGATTAAATTCCTGTGCTTCTATTTGTTGATGAAATGGATTAACCTCAATTTGATTGACTGCTGGCGTAACTTCATTAAATAAAGCTAAGTCAACTAAACGGTCTGGATAAAAATTTGATACTCCGATAGCTTTGATTTTTTCTTCTTTATATAAATCTTGCATAGCTCTATAAGTTCCATAATAATCATTTATTGGCTGATGAATTAACACTAAATCCAAATAATCTAATTGCATTTTCTTTAGAGATTCTTCAATAGCTGCTTTTGCTTTTTCATAACCACTGTTACTAATCCATACTTTAGTTGTGACAAATAATTCTTCTCTAGGCACTGATGAATTGATAATAGCTTCTCCAACTGCTTCCTCATTACCATAAGATTGAGCAGTGTCAATTAAACGATACCCTACGTCAATGGCATCTAATACCGCTCTTACACATTCTTCTTTTTCAGAAATTTGGAAAACTCCAAAACCAACTGCGGGCATTTTGATACCATTATTTAAAGTTACATATTTCATTTTTAATTCCTCCTTGATTTTTTATTATCTTCATCTTACAATAAATTGTATCACTAGGTAGTAACTACCGAGCAAGAGCTTTTATAGATTTTTTAAGTTTAGGAGGTAAATTTTATGTATACAATGAAAGAAGTATGCGAGAAAGTTGGGATGTCCTATGAAACATTAAAGTTCTATTGTAAAGAAGGTTTGGTCCCTAATGTCAAAAGAGATAAAAATAATTATCGTAATTTTGATGAAAAAAATATTGCCTGGTTAAAAGGGCTACAGTGCTTAAGAAAATGTGGTATGAGTATTAAAGATATGAAAGTGTATATGAATTATTGTTTAAAAGGTCCTTCTACGATTCCAGAAAGAAAAGAGATGCTTGATAAATCAAAAGATTTGTTATTAAAGCGAGTTGAAGAAATTTATGATTGTATTCATTTTATTGATGATAAACAATCTTTCTATGATGATGTACTCACTGGTAAAATAGAATATATAAGTAATTTAATTGATGTGAAGATTTAGTAGGATGTTCATTAAAGACTTTATCTATTTTCCCATCATTATTCTCTAGGTAAGCAGGAGTGCAGAGATATGCTCGATACTTATTGCTAAATCTTATAAAATACTAAGTTTAGAGTTGTGTGAATTTTAATGTGATTTTTTATTATATTTTAAATTTTGCATCTCAAAGCCGAACTAGTTGTAAAAAAGATACTCTCTTTATTTTATATATAGTAACATATGTAATGTAAAATCATATAATATACCACAAAGGAAGGTGATATATTATGATTGATGCATCACGTTTTAAAAATTATGGATTATGGGTTTCTGTAGCAGCATTAATTCCTATGATTCTGCAAGGATTTGGAATTAATATTCTACCAGAAAATTATCAAGAGATAGTTAATACTATACTGTCCATTTTAGTAATGGCTGGAATATTGAGCAATCCAACAACTAGTTGTAAATGGTATATTGATGATAAAAAAGAGAAAAAATTACCATAAGAAGAGATTGAAATTTCTTTATTAAATAAAAAGTGCCTATCTATATTAATTTATAGTAGGCACTTACTTTATGTTTTATATAGTTAATCTTTTCATTAATTTACCTAAAAGGTCATCATTTAAAGACATGTCGCCAATGTCGCCATGACGTTTATCATTTATAAAATCACCATGGCAATCTGAACCTGCAGTTACTAAAAGATTATGTTCTCTTGCAAAAGATAATAAGGATTCTTCATCCTCTTTAGAATTTAAGAAGTATACAGCTTCGATACCATCTAAATCAAATTCTAAAAACTCTTCTAGTGGAGAATTTTTAATTAGTATAGGATGAGCTAAAACTACAATGGCATTAAATTTATGAAGTATATCAATACCTTCTTTAATTGTTATTTTGTTAGTTGGTACATAAGCAGGTTTATCCTTACCTATGAAGTTATCAAAAATATAGTCTTGTGTATATGGATAGCCAGCATCCATTATAGCTTTTGCTATATGTGGTCTTGCAATTACGCTTTCACCATACTTTAAGACATCTCTAAAATCTATTTTTATTTCAAAGATATCATATAGCTTTTTAACCATTTCTTCTGCTCTTAGGATTCTTCTTCTTTTTATAGAATCTAATATTTCAAGAAATTCCTTTGATTTATAACTATCATCTTTAAAAAAGCCTAATAAATGTATACTTTCATTATTGTGATTACATGAAAATTCTACAGCTGGTATTAGTTTTATATCTTTAATTTTTGCTTCGTTTATTGCTTCAGGAAGGCCATTTACAGTATCATGATCGGTTATTGCAAGTATTGATACTCCATTTTTATATGCTCTATCTACTACATCTTTTGGGCTAATTATCCCATCAGAGGCATTTGTGTGTACGTGAAAATCAACCTTTGTCATGGAACTTCAACTCCTTTCTTATCCTAATATATTTTTTAAGAGAAAAAGCTATGATATAATTTAAATATTATAAGTATTTTAGCACAATAAAAGGTTTTTTGTAATAAAATTTGGTTAGAAAAGGAACAAAATTATGTTAATAATGATAGATAATTATGATTCATTTGTTTATAACTTAGTAAGGTATTTCAATGAATTAAAAGAGGAAGTAATAGTATATAGAAATGATGAAATTACTGAAGATATTATAAATAAAATTAATCCTGACGGAATAGTAATATCTCCAGGTCCTAAAAGTCCAAAGGAGGCTGGAGAAGTATTAAATATAATAGATAAATTCAAAAATAGAATACCTATATTAGGAATATGCCTTGGACATCAGAGTATAGGTCATTACTTTGGGGGAGAAATTGTAAAGGGAGAGAGACCTATGCATGGAAAGATATCTCCTATATCAAATAATGGACAGGGAATATTTAAAGGAATACCTGAAAAGATAAAGGTAACAAGATATCACTCTTTAATAATTAAAAAAGAAGATTTACCTTGCGAATTAGAGATAACTGCTATGACTGAAGATGGAGTAATTATGGGGATTAGACATAAAGAATTCCCTATATACGGAGTTCAATATCATCCAGAAGCAGTACTTACAGAAGAAGGATATTCAATTCTTAGAAACTTTATAAATATTTGTGAAGAGTGTAAGGAGAGAAAATAATATGAGATTTAAAATTAAAGAATTTATAACTAAGTTATCTCCTTTTGATATATATTCTATATTTAGTAATGAAGAAGATAGCATATTTTTAGATAGTTCAAAGAAAGATGAGAATTTATCTAAATATTCATTTATAGGAATAAATCCAATTGAAAAGTTTGAAGTAATAGATGGAAAATGCTATATAAACTCAGAGAAAATTGAAAGTAAAGATGGATTTTTAGAGATAGAAAAGAGAATAGATAAATATAAATTAAATGTACAAAGTGATATTCCATTATTAGGAGGGTATATTGGTTATATTTCTTATGATGCAGGGAGAATGATAGAGAAATTACCAAATACGGCTAAGGAAGACTTTAAAATTTCTGATATGAGATTTATATTATACAATAATATAATAATATTTGATTTAATAAATAAAAAATCGTACATAACTTCTTTAGGATTAGAAAGTAATAAAGATATAGATAATGAAGATAAAACTATAGATATTATAGAAAACAAAATATTAAATGCTAAACATTTAGATAAAATAGATATTTGTGAAGGAGACACGAAATTTTATTCAAACTTTACAAAGGACGAATATATAAGTGCAGTATCTACTATGAAAGAGTATATAAGAAATGGTGATATATACATTGCAAATATGACACAAAGGTTTTATTGTGAATGTACAGAAGAGGCATTTAAAGTATATTCAAAGCTTAGAAGTATAAATGAAGCACCATTTTCTGCTTATTTAAACTATAAAGATTTTCAAGTTATAAGCTCATCGCCGGAAAGGTTTATCCAAATAAAAGATAGAAAAGTAAGTACACGTCCTATAAAAGGGACTAGACCTAGAGGTATTAATAAAGAGGAAGATAATTATTATAGGAAAGAGCTTCAAAATAGTGAAAAAGATAAATCAGAGTTACTTATGATTGTTGATTTAGAAAGAAATGATTTAAGTAAAGTTTGCAAACCTAATTCTGTTGATGTTACTGAATTATTTAAGATAGAAGAATATGCAACAGTATTTCATTTAGTTTCAACAATAGAGGGTGTATTAGAAGATGGGAATTCAGCAGTAAAATGTATGAGAGAAGCATATCCTGGAGGATCTATAACAGGAGCGCCTAAGATAAGAGCTATGGAGATTATAGAAGAGCTTGAAGGAGTAAAAAGAAATATATATACAGGAAGTATAGGATATTTTGATTTAAGAGGAAATAGTGATTTTAATATAGTTATAAGAACTATATTAAAAAAGGATAATAAGGCATACTTCGGAGTTGGAGGGGGTATAACCTGGGAATCTAATGAAGAAGAAGAATATGAAGAAACACTACAAAAAGCAAGGGCATTAATGAAGGTGTTAAGATGAGAAAAATTATAATTAATGATGATAATATAAAATTAGATAATGGATTATTTTTTGGTCAAGGAGCATTTGAAACAATTCTTTGTGGAAAAAATCCATATTTTTTAGACTTTCATCTTAATAGACTAAAAAAAGCTCTTGAAGTTTTAGATATGCAACCTTTAATAGAAGAGAAAGAAATAGTAGAATATATAAATAAATTAAACATTAGAGATAAAGTATTAAAAATAACAGTTACAGATAAAAATATAATTTTAACAACAAGAGAGAATCCATATACAGAAGAAATGTATGAGAAAGGATTTTCTCTTAAAATATCAGATGTTTTAAGAAATTCAACATCTATACTTCCTAATATAAAATCAACTAATTATATAGAGAATATATTAGAGAAAAGAAAGGGCAATAAAGAAGGATATGATGATGTAGTATTTTTTAATGAAAAAGGTTATTTATGTGAAACATCTGTCTCAAATATATTTTGTATAAAAGATGAAAAAATTTATACTCCTGATTGTTCAAATGGGCTATTAAATGGAACTGTTAGAGAATGGATAATTAGAAATTTCAATGTTATACAGTGTAATATTACGTTAAAAGATTTAGAAAATATGAAAGAAGTATTTGTAACTAATAGTTTAATTGGTATAATGGAAATTAAATCTATAGGGGAATTACAATTTAATACACATGTAATTACAAAGAGTATAAGCAATAAATATAAAGAACATATTAGCAGTAGAGATGGAGGGCAAAGAATATATGATGAACAAAGAAAAGATAATTGAAGGCGTAAAGCTTATAATAGAAGGAATTGGAGAAGATCCAAATAGAGAAGGACTAATAGAAACACCAGATAGAATAGCAAGAATGTATGAAGAGATTTTTTCAGGGCTTAATAAAGATGCGGAAGAATACTTAAGTAAAGCATTTACTGTTTTCAGAGATGATTTAGTTATAGAAAAGGATATAGTATTTTATTCAATGTGCGAGCATCACTTTGTGCCATTCTTTGGGAAGGCTCATATAGCATATATACCAAATGGGAAGGTTGCCGGACTTTCAAAGCTTGCAAGAACTGTAGATATACATTCTAGAAAGCCACAACTTCAAGAGCAGTTAACTTCTGATATAGCAGATGATATTATGAAATATCTAGATGCAAAAGGTGTAGTTGTAATGATTGAAGGTGAACATACTTGTATGACTATGAGAGGTGTTAAAAAGCCAGGAACAAAAACTATAACAACTACCTATAGAGGTATTTGTGAAGAGGATAGAGGACTTAGAAGTGAAATACTTTCATTAATGAGATAGGAGTTGATTTAATGAAGAGAGTAAATCAGATTTTAAATAATGAAACTTTTAAAATAAATATGGGACTTTTAGATAAGTTAGAGAAGGATAGAGAGTTTTGTAGACATGGGCTAGACCATAGTTTAGACCTTGCAAGAATTGCTTATATAAAATCACTTGAAGAAGATATTAAGATATCAAAAGAGATTATTTATGCAGTTGCTCTTTTACACGACCTAGGTAGGGTACTTCAATATACGGAAGGAGTACCACACCATGAAGGAAGTGTAATTTTAGCAAAGCAAATACTAAAGGATACATCCTTTAATGATGAAGAGAGAACACTAATAATTGATGGAATAGAGAAGCATAGAGAAACTAATGGTAAGAACTCCTTTAATAAACTAATTCAAGATAGTGACAAGCTATCGAGAAATTGTTTTAGCTGTAAGAGTTATGATAAATGTTATTGGGATAGTAATAAGAAAAATAATTTAATAAAGTATTAGTTTAAGGAGTGGATTACTATGAGAATAGGAAATAAAGAGTTTAATATAGGTGAGAGAACCTATGTAATGGGAATATTAAATGTAACACCAGATTCCTTTTCAGATGGAGGGAAATTCAATAGTATAGATGCAGCAATTAAAAAAGTAGAAGAGCTTATAAGAGATGGTGCTGATATTATAGATGTTGGAGGAGAATCTACAAGACCTAATTTTGAAGTAGTATCTACTGAAGAGGAAATTGAAAGAGTTGTACCTATAATAAGAGCTATAAAAGAGAACTTTGATATACCAATATCTATAGATACTTATAAAAGTGCTACAGCAGAAGCGGCTATAAAAGCTGGTGCTGATATAATAAATGATGTTTGGGGATTTAAAAAAGATCCTAATATAGCGAATGTTGCAGCAAAATATGATGTTCCTTGTATACTAATGCATAACAGAGAAGAAGATGAATATAAGGATTTAATGAAAGATGTTGTGTTTGATTTAATAGAAAGTATAAATATTGCATTAGATGCTGGAGTATCAAGAGAAAATATTATTTTAGATCCAGGTATAGGCTTTGCAAAGACTTTAGAAGAAAATCTAATTGTTATGAATAATTTAGAGCTTATTAAAGCTATTGGATATCCAGTTCTTTTAGGAACATCAAGAAAGAGAATGATAGGATTAACATTAGATTTACCAGTAGATGAAAGAGTTGAGGGAACTATAGCAACTACTGTTCTTGGAATTGTTAAAGGATGCGAATTTATAAGAGTACATGATGTTTTAGAAAATAAGAGAGCATGCGTTATGACAGATGCTATGTTAAAAGCTAGATAAAGAAGGGATACTTATGGATAAAATTTATTTAAAAGATGTTGAAATCTTTGCAAATCACGGTGTATTTGAAGAAGAGAAGACTCTTGGACAAAAATTCATATTTGATATTGAGTTAGAATTAGATCTCTCAAGAGCAGGAAAGACCGGTGATCTTACTTCTTCAGTGCATTATGGTGAATTAGTATATGGAGTAGAGAAAGTCGTATGTGAGAGAAGCTATGATCTTATAGAAACTGTTGGGGAGAGAGTAGCTGAATATATTCTGAAAGAATATAGAATGATAAAAAATGTTAAAGTTAAAGTTAAGAAGCCATGGGCTCCTATAGGAAGACATTTAAGTTATGCTGCAATTGAGA
Source organism: Clostridium sardiniense (assembly GCF_050584765.1). Lineage (GTDB taxonomy): Bacteria > Bacillota > Clostridia > Clostridiales > Clostridiaceae > Clostridium > Clostridium sardiniense_A. The sequence continues at coordinate 552,493 of NZ_JBNOOR010000001.1, forward strand.
TTAATAGAGGGTGGCATGAAGCTTATATTTCAATAGGAAGTAACATTGGTGATAAGGAAAAGAACTTAAGAGAAGCCATAAATTATTTAGAATATGTAAATGGAGTTAGTATAGATAAAGTTTCAAGATTTATAAAGACAGAACCTTGGGGACTTAAGGAGCAAGAAGAGTTTTTAAATGGAGCTATTAAGATAAGAACGATACTTTCTCCAAAAGAGCTTATGGAATCACTTTTAAAGATTGAAGAAGAAATGAAGCGTGAGAGAATTATAAAATGGGGACCTAGAATAATTGATTTAGATATAATTTTCTATGATGACTTAGTAAGTGATGATGAGTATGTTACTGTCCCTCATCCAAGAATGGAAGAGAGAGAATTTGTATTAAAACCACTTGCTGAGATAGCACCAAATAAAGTACACCCATTATTAAATAAAAGAATATTTAAAATGCTTGAAGAATTAAATTAAAAATAGGAGTGCAAATTAGTCCTTGCACTCCTATTTTTTATGTTGTACATAATCACAAAAATCATATAGATTGAAATGGGTAGGAAGATTACTCATATCAATTATGTCTTCACTATAATTACCATCCCATGGAGTAATAGTAGAAGTCTTATTATCATAAATTTTTATAATATATTTTTCATCAGAAAAATTAACTATAAGTCTAAATTTTTCTTTATTCTTAGGAGCATATTCTTCTAAAAAAGCTTCATCAGATAAATTACTTAAAAAATCTTTTAATATTCCTAAATCTTCTTTATCAACAGGAAAATGTTTATAAAGATTAGTATCAAATACTTGCAGAGTATAATCTTCATTATTTTTTAAGTTTTCTTTTATTTTTTCTGTGTAATAACTTTTTGAAGGACTTTGTTCAAAGTTTATATATCTTGCGGTATTTAAACTACACCCTTGCAGAAATAAGAGGGCAACAATTAAAAATAAAAGTTTAATGCGTCTCAAAAATAGAAACCTCCTTTATCCAATCTCTTTAATAACTTATTCTAATCTATGTAAATTTAGAACATTTTAAGAGACCTTGAATATAATATAATAAAATTTAATCCTTGGAGGTATTACTATGAAAATTGGAATAGATATAAATAATTCTGATATTTCCAGGGCAGTAAGGAATCAACTCAAGAGCAAAGGGTATTATGTAGTTGATATGTCTTTGGAAGAAAAGAAATCAATTGGAGAAGAAGTATTTAGAAAGACAATCCTTGCAAATACATCTAATTTAGATTTTCTAATATCTGTACAAATTAACGAAGGAAATAATATAGTAGATGTTTATTATGAAGATAAGGAATTATCAAAAAAATTTTCTGAGGAATTTATAAAATGCATAGATAAACTTGGGGTATCAAATGCTAAATTTAATAAGGGAGAAGAATTTTATTTGATAAAAAATACTAAAGCAACAACCTCTATTATTAAGATTAATTTACAAAATATCGATATACAAAAAGAAAATATAGTACAAAATATAATTTCTTGCATAGAATGTATAAGATTTATTAGAACGTAAATAAACTTTATAATATCTTAATAATAATTAATGGATAAAAGAGAGATTAATGCAGTAGTATATAGTAATTAGTAAAAAGGGGGGAGGAAAATGAGGATAGTAGCTACTATAGGACCCAGCATAAAAGAAAAATGGGTTCTTCAGGAGTTGATTTCATCTGGGGTTTCTACATTTAGATTTAATTTTTCTCATGGATCAATTGAAGAGTTTGATGAAGGGTACAAGTTACTTAAGGAATTAAAAGAAGATATACATATAATGGTTGATTTACCTGGAAGTAAAATAAGAATATCAGATAAATTACCATATATATATAAGATTTATAATGGTGAAGAAATAATATTTTGCGGAGAAGACACTTATATAAATGAGGGATATTCAATTAAGAAGGGAAAAATGAGGGTAATTCCTTTAAATATAAAAAATGAAATTCTTAGGAATGAAAAAATGAAAAGCATTTCAATGAAAGATGATACTATGAGGTTTGACATACTTTATATAGATGATACGGGAATCCATGTTAGGGTAAAGAAAGGCGGAATAGTTAGGGCTGGAAAAGGATGTAATATAAAAGGATTTTCTAGAAATAATATAGGACTTTCATTAAAAGATAAAACTGCAATTGCCTGGGGAATTAAAAATAAAGTAGATATAATATGCCAATCTTTTGTTGAATGTGCATCTGATATAGGCATAGTAAAAGATTTTATAAGAGAGCAAGACTCAAATGGGTACATGCCAACTATATGGGCTAAAGTTGAGACGCCTAAGGGGATAGATGATATAGTATCAATATCCAAAGAGGTAGGGGGAGTCTTGATAGGAAGAGGAGATTTGGTACCAGAGGGGAGTATAATAGATACACCCATATATCAAAATAAGGTTTTTGAAAAACTAAAGGATTATGATGGTGAAATAATAATAGGAACTCATATTTTAAACAGTATGAAGCGTGGAAAAACAGCAGATCTTGCTGAAGTTGATAGTATATATAATTCAGTAACAAAGGGAGCAAATGGTTTTTTATTATCAGGGGAAACATCAATTGGAAAGGCACCAATAAAAACTGTAAAATTCTTATCAAAACTTATCGAAAGGTATAAAGAATAAAGGGGTTTTGGTTATATGAAAAATAAAGGTGATGAAAAGAAATCTTTATATACTATGCTTACTCAAGCAGCATGGGTAGCAGTTGGATGTGGAATATTATTTTTAATGTATAAAGTTGTAACTGAATTAATTTAGAATTATAGACTTTTCTTTTAAGGGGAAGTCTATAATTTTGCAGTTGTATTAAAGCTAAAATTAAATATGTTGAGATAGAGCTAAAAGATAATTAAATAAAAAAAGACATATAAAATAGTTTTAAAACTATTTTATATGTCTTTTTTGCTTTGGTGCCACCAGTGGGAATCGAACCCACACGGTAAAACCGCATGATTTTGAGTCATGTGCGTCTGCCAGTTCCGCCATGGTGGCAAAATATAATATTTTAGTTAGTAAAATAATTGTTACTAACATTAAATATTATATCAGATATGGAAACAAATATCAATTATATAAATAAATTTATCAAAAATATGAAAAAAATTAATATTTTAGTTGTTAGATGAGAGCACATTTGCTAAAATGTATGTAGGATAAAACTAACCCACCGGGGCAGTTTTTGACCTAGCTAGAAATGTAAACTAAGTTTTTGTACATAAAAACGGTTTATAATCTAATAATTAGGGAGGAGAAATTAGAATATGATGTATTCAACAGAAGTTCAAGAAATGTGTGTAATCGCTAAAGGACCTAACCACGGACCAGCACCAATTCCTGTAGAAGGAAAATGGGTTTTAGCTAAAGAAGTAAAAGATATCTCAGGTCTTACTCACGGAGTAGGTTGGTGTGCACCTCAACAAGGAGCATGTAAGCTTACATTAAACGTTAAAGATGGAATAATAGAAGAGGCATTAGTAGAAACAATAGGATGTTCAGGTATGACTCACTCAGCTGCTATGGCTTCAGAAATATTACCTGGAAAGACTATATTAGAAGCATTAAACACAGACTTAGTTTGTGATGCTATAAACACTGCAATGAGAGAATTATTCTTACAAATCGTATACGGAAGATCTCAAACTGCATTCTCAGAAGGTGGACTACCTATAGGAGCTGGACTTGAAGATTTAGGAAAAGGTCTTAGATCACAAGTTGGTACTATGTACGGAACAGTTGCAAAGGGACCAAGATACCTTGAAATGGCAGAAGGATATGTAACAGAAGTTGCTTTAGATGAAGATAATGAAATTATCGGATATAAATTCGTTCACTTAGGTAAAATGATGGAATTCGTTGCTAAGGGAATGAGTGCTAACGAAGCAATGGAAAAAGCAGCAGGACAATACGGAAGAGTAGAAGACGCTGTTAAATTAGTAGATCCAAGACACGCATAATTTAAATTAATTTGTAAGGAGGAATTTAATCATGGCATTATTTGAAAGTTATGAAAGAAGAATAGATCAAATCGTTCCAGTTCTTAATAAGTACGGAATGCAAAAAATAGAAGATGCTAAGGCTATCTGTGACGAAGTAGGAATAGATCCATACACAATTGCAAAGGAAACTCAACCAATCGCATTCGAAAATGCTGGATGGGCTTACACTTTAGGAGCTGCTATAGCTATAAAGAAAGGTTGTGTAAAAGCTGCTGATGCTGCTGAAGCAATCGGAGAAGGATTACAAGCTTTCTGTATCCCAGGTTCAGTTGCTGATGACAGAAAAGTTGGACTAGGACACGGAAACTTAGGAGCTATGCTTTTAAGAGAAGAAACTGAATGTTTCGCTTTCTTAGCAGGACACGAAAGTTTCGCTGCAGCAGAAGGTGCTATTAAAATAGCTGAAAAAGCTAACAAAGTAAGAAAACAACCATTAAGAGTTATCTTAAACGGTCTTGGAAAAGACGCTGCTATGGTAATCTCAAGAATCAATGGATTCACTTATGTTGAAACAGCATTTGATTTCTACACTTCAGAATTAAAAGTAGTAAGAGAAAAAGCTTACTCAAACGGACCAAGAGCAAAGGTTAGATGTTACGGCGCTAACGATGTTAGAGAAGGTGTTGCTATAATGCACTCAGAAGGTGTTGACGTATCAATCACTGGTAACTCAACTAACCCAACAAGATTCCAACATCCAGTTGCTGGAACTTACAAAAAAGAATGTGTAAATGCTGGTAAGAAGTATTTCTCAGTTGCATCAGGTGGTGGTACTGGAAGAACTCTTCACCCAGATAACATGGCTGCAGGTCCAGCTTCATACGGTATGACTGATACTATGGGAAGAATGCACTCAGATGCACAATTCGCAGGATCATCATCAGTTCCAGCTCACGTTGAAATGATGGGTCTTATCGGAATGGGTAACAACCCAATGGTAGGAGCTACTGTTGCTGTAGCTGTTGCTGTAGAAGAAGCAATGAGCAAATAGTTTAAAGCTTGTTTAGATTATAAATAGTTTTAATTAAAGACTAATAGGATATGTTATCCTATTAGTCTTTTTGTTTTCAAAGATTTACATATAATTTTCATATTTTAAATAAAATGTTAGTATAAATAGTGTAAAATTAGACAGAATTAGTAGTGTAATCTATTATAAAGCGTAATAGGAATTTCCTAGCGTAATTTATATAGATTTTTAAAGAGGATTGTTTAATACAGTTCTCTTTAATATCGTGTAAATTAATAAATTTATAAAATAAGCAGGTAGTTTTATAAGCTACCTGCTTTAAAAATATCAATGAATATTAATTTGTATATAAATTAAGTTCAGCTGCTGAAGCAAATCCACCAACACCATTAACTACTTCGAATTTTACATATCTAGATTTAGTCTTATCGAAAGTTACTGATTGAGCTTTTTTATCGTTATACTTCCATGTACCACTAGCCACTTTCGTAAAGTTAACTCCATCTATGCTTGTATATATATTATACTCTTTAACATTACCATTAACACCAGTATCTTGCCTTGGAAGATAAGTTAATTTTGAAATATCATATTCTTTATTAAGTTTTATAGTTAGATAAGGTACTTTATCGCTTCTGTCCCATTTTGTGTGCCAGAAAGACTTCACATTACCATCAATAGCATTTTTAGCGGCTTGGCCTCCATTATCTTGTTCACTTGAATATGAAACAAGTTCCATTTCGGAATGAGGAATAAACCCAGCTATCATTTTATTTTCAGTATAAACTAATTTAGTAGGTTCACTTGAAAGCTTTGTGCCAGTTGCAGCCATACGTACTAATAAAGTTAAGTTTTTACTTAAATCAGGTAGGTTACTACCATCGTACTTAGTCCAAGTAGCTCCATTATCTATTGAAAACTCCATATTTTTATCTATGCCAAAAATTAAATTCTCAGAATCATTTTCAGAAACGTTTATTTTATCTCCCTTTTGAATAGGAATTAAAACAGGTGTTTTTGCACCTTTAACTTTTAAAAGAATCCCATTTTCTGATGTTATAGAATCAAGTTCAGATTTACTTAATTTCATAGATGGCTCAGTAGGTGTTTTATAAGTTTTACCCCCATCTAAGCTATATTCTGTATCTAGTTCTATACCCTCAAGTTTTTCAGTATTTTTGCCATCAAAACTAAATGAGGCTAAATATAACCCGTTACTTTCCATATCATTTAAAAAATCTTTAGCAATTGCTTTTGCATCATTATCTTTAGAAGACTCTAAAGCAGTTTTATAATAAACTATATATTCATTAAGTTCTTTTCGATCATTATTAATTACCTTATCCTTAATTTTAGATAGAAGATCAACCATTGGTTTTGGGTAGTTATTAAATGTCTTCAATATATCTGCATTTACGTTTCTATAATCATCAGTTGTAGTATTAGGGTCATTTAACATAGCATTTATTTTATCTTTCCATGCAGCATAATCAAGAGGTGAAATTTTTATTGCTTCATCAAGTAATTTCATAGATGATGTTTTAGAAGTAGAGATATTTGCAAGCCATCTAAATTCCTCTGCCTTAGAAAGAGATTCTTTATTTTTATCAGCATCTTCAAATAAAATATTATAAGAAGTATTATATCCTTTAGAACCCTTAGACCAATCATTTAATGTAGCACCACTTGATTTAGGCCATCCTGAAATATTATATGTTATTTGCCATTTATCATTTGAATTTAGGTATATCATTGCGCAATGACCAGGTTGTCCTACAGGACTTGAAGGTACACCGAATGCTTTAGAAGTCATTGATCCAAAATAAGAAATAGATCCACAAACGCCACCGTAATCTAAGACTGTTTTAAAAGTAGGGTGATCTCCATAAAATCCTGGACCAAAGATACTTTTACCTTCTGGATTTTTGTCAGTATATTTAATACTCCAAACAATGCTTGAAATTTTGTCTTGACTTAATAAGTCTGGATGTTCCTCTTTTATATATTGTCTAACCCAAAGTATGTCAGAATCAGTTATTTTTGCATCAATAACTTTTCTTAAATGTGTTACATTAAGAGTTTTAAATACAGGAAACATTTCATCTTTATCATTTAATGATTCAAATAATTCATAACGTTTAACTGGATCAATCTTTTGAGTGCTATCTAGCCAGAAAGTTATTGGCTTAGAATGTTCTAATGATGTTGCTATTGCTAGCTTAAGATTAAATCCATCTCTTGAAGTTTTATCATTATTCCATATTTTTGACCAAATCCTAAGAGCATCTATATTTTTCTCTGAAGCAGGTTCTCCACCTTGAAGGTATAAGGTTAATGCTTTAGGACTTCCTATAAGCCAGTTTATAAAGTTTTGTTGATCTTGGTTTTCATTATAAAAATTAGTTAATTCTGATGCACCGACTCTTGATATAAATTCTCTTAACGGTAAATAATTTTTAACAATATCGTTATTTATAATGGAATCTAAATCAGAGTCAGAAGTTTTTTCTATGATTTGATTTAAGGCTTCATTTGTATCAGTTAATTGTTTAGAAAAAGAACCTGTGTTATTTACTTTATTTACAGATATGTCAATTGAAGCATTAGACGAATTAAGTGAAGTATTAGTTGAAGCGAATGCTTTATTTATAGGTGTAGCCGATGATATAACCATTGCTACCATTAGAGTGAAAAGTATCTTTTTTGTTTTCATTTTTATGTCCCCCTAAAATTAATTATAATAAAAATTATAATTTAATTATAGTTTTTATTATAATTATTTGTCTATTAATATTAAAGGAAAATAACGTTTGGATATGTTAATTTTAATAGAACATTGTTACTAAAAATACAAAAATTAAGCTAAAAAATCATGAAAAATTTTGATATATATATGAAGGAATAGAAAGAATATTTATGTATAAATATGAAAGTGTTTATTCATAATTAATATCAAGTTAGTATTGTAGTATGGACTAAAAGGTTAATTCTATACTTTACAGGAATGATTATTTAAATGGGTAGAATACATTAGTTAATTTGCTTAGAATAAACAATTGTATTTTCTAAAAAATTATGATAATATCAATTTATTATACATTTTTAGGAGGAATAAAAACATGTTAGAACCCGAGCCGGGAAGTATTATACCCCAGTTAATATTAGTACTCATTTTGACAGGAGTAAATGCATTTTTCTCATCAGCAGAGATGGCAATAGTATCAGTAAATAAGAATAGGATAAAGGTGCTTGCTGAAGAAGGAAATAAGAAAGCAAAATTATTAGAAAAAGTAATGAAGGATCAAGGTAATTTTTTAGCTACTATACAAGTTGGAATAACTCTTGCAGGATTCTTCTCAAGTGCATCTGCAGCAACAGGAATTTCAGTTATAGTTTCAGAAAAACTAAGTACATTTAATATACCTTATACAAAGCAGATATCACTTATTATTGTAACAATAGCAATTTCTTATTTAACACTTGTTTTAGGAGAGCTTGTTCCAAAAAGAATAGCCCTTCAAAGAAAGGAAAAAATAGCATTATCATCAGTTAAAATAATTTATTTAACTTCAATAATAGCAAAACCATTCATAAAAATTTTATCTCTATCAACTTCACTTATATTAAAACTTATAAGATTTAATGAAAATGGAATTGAAGATAAGGTATCTAAAGAAGAGATACAAGCCTTGATTTCAGAAGGAGAAGCTGAAGGTGCTATAGATGAAGATGAAAAGGACATGCTTAATGGTATTTTTGAATTCAATGACAGATTATCTAAAGAGATAATGACATCTAGAAAAGATACGTATTTTATAGATATATCAGATAATATAGATGAATATTTAGATGATTTAGTAAATTGCCCATATTCAAGAATTCCGGTATATGAAGATGAAGTAGATAATGTAATAGGAGTACTTTATATTAAAGACTTTTTTGTTGAGGCAAGAAAAGTTGGCTTTGAAAATGTTAATGTACGAGAAATTCTTCATAAGCCATATTTCGTTCCAGAAACTAAGAGGATTAATGAACTTTTCAAAGAGTTACAAGCTAATAGAAATCATATGGCAATTTTAATTGATGAGTATGGTGGATTTTCAGGTGTTGTAACTATGGAAGATTTAATTGAAGAGGTTATGGGAGATATAGATGATGAGTATGATATATCTGAACCGGAGATTAAAAAGATAGATAATAATAAGTACTTAGTAAAGGGTACAATTAATATTGATGACTTTAATGGAGAATTTGATTCTAACATAGAAGAAAATGATTGTGATACATTAGGTGGATATATAATTACTCAAATTGGTGAGATACCAAAAGAAGATCTAAAGTTTGATTTTACTATTGGAAATCTTAAAATTAAAGTAATTAAAATCATGGATAGAAGAATTGAAGATATTGAAGTTACATTAATAAATAGATAAAAATAAATATTTAGAAGATTTGGTTAATCTAGAGTTAATTGTCTAGATTAGCCTTTTTTATTGCACATATACGAATTATGAAACTAAGTTTAATGTTTGAATATTCGTATTTTAAATAAAAATACATAAAAAAATTCGAAAAATTTTAAAAATATTCGTATAAGGGGTAGAAATTTGGCGAAAAATAATATATTATAGTTCTCGGACGAAAAATATTAATGAAAGAGTGATAAAATGAGAAACTTCTTCAAAAAAGATGGATTACTTGATAACTATTTTGAAATAACAAAAAATGGTTCTAATCCAAAGAGAGAAATTGTTGCAGGACTTACAACATTTATGACAATGGCGTACATATTAATTGTTAACCCATCAATACTAGCAGCAGCTGGAATGGATCAAGGAGCAGTTTTTACTGCAACAGCACTTTCAGCATTTGTAGCAACATTACTTACAGGAATTTATGCTAAGCTTCCATTTGCTCAAGCACCAGGAATGGGATTGAATGCATTCTTTGCATATACAGTAGTGCTTCAAATGGGATACTCATATCAATTTGCATTAACTGCCGTATTCTTAGAAGGTATTATATTTATATTATTAACATTATTTAATGTTAGAGAAGCAATTGTTGATTCAATACCAGATTGTATAAAAAAAGGTATATCAGTTGGTATTGGACTTTTAATAGCACTTATAGGTTTAGAAGGAGCTGGTATTGTAATTCATCCAGCAGATGGTGGAACTATATTATCTCTAGGTAAGTTAACTAGCGGCCAAGGATTGCTTGCTATAATAGGATTAATTATAACAGCAATTCTTTTAGCTAGAAAAGTTAAAGGAGCACTTTTCTTTGGGATGGTGATTACTGCAATAATTGGTATTCCATTTGGAATAACTCCAATGCCAACGTCACTAATGAGTGCACCACCATCAATTAGTTCAGTTCTTTTTAATTTTGAATGGCACAACATATTCTCAATGGATATGGTAATAGTATTATTTACACTATTATTTATGGATCTATTTGATACAATAGGAACTTTAGTTGGAGTTGCAACTAAAGCAAAAATGCTTGATGAAAACGGAAAGGTTCCAAATATAAAGAAGGCATTATTATCAGATGCTATAGGTACAACTTTTGGAGCTTGCGTTGGAACAAGTACAGTAAGTACTTTCGTAGAAAGTGCTGCAGGTGTAGCAGAAGGTGGAAGAACAGGATTAACAGCTGTTTCAACTGCAATAATGTTTGCATTATCATTATTCTTTGCACCAATATTTGCATCAATTACGCCAGCAGTTACTGCATCTGCATTAATTTTAGTTGGATTATTTATGATTGAACCAATTAGAGAAATAAACTTAGAAGATTATACAGAATCTATACCAGCATTTTTAACTATGATAATGATGCCATTTTCATATAGTATTTCAGATGGTATTATATTTGGTGTAATTTCATACATATTACTTAAATTATTTACAGGTAAAGTGAAAGAAATAAGTATAACTACAGTAATTATTGGATTTATATTTATGCTGAAATTCTTAATATAATATAAATTGCTATTTTATTTACTTAGGGATCATAAGAAATATTTAATAAAATATTTTTAACCACAAGTTAATAAAATAGCTTTTTTATTTAAAAAAATATATTATTCATAACTTTATATAATTGATTGTTTATTAAAAATATATAATAACCACTGTCGATTTATTAATGACAAGTCTTTAATTATAATAAATGAATACGATGAAGAAAATTATAGAGTAATGAAGCAAGATGTGAAATTTGTCGTATTATTAGAAGTTTGATATAATGTATAAGTATTTTTATACTTAATAAGCTAAGAAATGACAGAAAGAGAGCGGGATAACTATGGCAGATGATAGTAAAAAATTAAGGTGGTATAATCTTGCGATGATGGCCTTTGTATCAGTTTGGGGATTTGGTAATGTTGTTAACAACTTTGCTAACCAAGGATTACAAGTTATTGTATCATGGGTTCTTATCATAGGATTATATTTTGTACCATACGCTTTAATGGTTGGAGAACTAGGATCAGTTTTCAAAGATGGTAAAGCAGGAGTTAGTACATGGATTAGAGAAACTAAAGGAACAACATTAGCATACTTTGCAGGTTGGACTTATTGGGTTGTTCATATCCCTTATTTAGCTCAAAAGCCACAAACTTTATTAGTAGCTTTAGGATGGGCAGTACAAGGAAATGGAGATTTTGTAAAATCAATGGATCCATTATATGCACAGCTTATTACTTTAGCAATATTCTTATTCTTCTTATGGGTAGCATCAAGAGGAATGACTTCACTTAAAACTATAGGAACAATTGCAGGGGTTGCAACATTTGTAATGTCATTACTTTATATAGTATTAATGATAGCTGCACCAGCAATAAGAGGAGTTCATATAGCAACTACTAATATAAGTTGGGATACAATAGTTCCAAACTTTAATTTCACATATTTTACAACTATTGCAATGCTAGTATTCTCAGTTGGTGGAGCTGAAAAGATTTCACCATATGTAAATAACACTAAAAATGCTAGTAAAGAGTTCCCATTAGGAATGATAATACTTGCAATTATGGTTACAATATCAGCAATATTAGGATCTTTTGCAATGGGAATGATGTTTAATGCAAATGATATACCACAAGATCTTATGATGAATGGTCAATATTATGCATTCCAAAAACTTGGTGAGTATTATGGAATAGGAAATACATTCTTATTTATATATGCATTAGCAAATGCATTAGCACAAATTTCAGCATTAATATTCTCAATTGATGCTCCACTTAAAGTGTTACTTGCAGATACTGATGATAATTTTGTACCTAGAGGATTAACAAAAACAAATTCACATGGTGCTCCAATTAGAGGATATTTAATGACAGCTATACTAGTTAGTATATTAATTATTGTTCCAGCACTTGGAATTGGTAATGTTAATGAGATATACAACTGGTTATTAAGATTAAATGCGGTTGTAATGCCACTTAGATATCTTTGGGTATTCTTAGCATTTATATTACTTAAGAAAGCTGGAGATAAATTTAAAGCTGATTACAAGTTCTTAAAGAACGATAAGCTTGCATTAGGTGTAGGTGTATGGTGTTTTGCATTTACAGCGATAGCTTGTATCTTAGGAATGGCACCACAAGGTGTTGATACCTTCACTGGTGGATGGTGGTTCCAACTAATACTTAATGTTGCAACACCATTTATACTAATTGGTCTTGGATTTATACTTCCAAAGATAGCAAAGAAAGAAAAAAAATCAGCTTAAAATATTTAAAGTAGCACTTACTTAGTAAGTGCTACTTTTCACATTTAAGGTAAATATAGTAGGATATATTTCTATTGTTAATAAAATTGCAAGATAAATATCTTTATAACTTAACAATTAAATTGTATAATAGTACAAAATGATACTTTAAAAAGGAATGAGAATATGAATAGAAATTTTAAGATAGCAATGTACCTTATAATAACTATAGTAATAATTGGATTAGTTGCTTCAGCATTCATAATGATATTACCTTATGTAATCATAGCAGCAGTAGTACTATGGGGTATATTTAAAATTAGAGGATATTTTAATAAAAAGAAATATAAAAAAGATAACGAAAATTATAGTGAAACATATACTTATAGAAGCTCAAATGATGAGACTAGCAAATATGAAAGTGATGAGGCTAGCCAATATGAAAGTAATGATGATGATTTTGATACATCAAAAGCAATTGATGTTGATTACGAAGAAGTAGATAAAGATAAAAAATAGGCTATGGTATTACCATGGCTTATTTGACTTTGAGGTGAAGGTATGAATTTTAGAAAGTTAAGAATATTTTATGAGACGGCTATTAATTTGAATATGACAAAGGTTGCAAAATCTCTTTACATAAGTCAGCCATCTGTAAGTCAAGCAATTCAAGAGTTAGAAGAAGAACTTGGAGTAAAGGTTTTTGATAGAATAGGTAAAAGACTAAGTCTTACATATGAGGGTGAAGTTTATTTTAATTATGTTAGAAGAATACTTAATTTATACGATGAAGGTATCGAGAATATTAAAAAAATTAATAATAAAGAGCAAGGTAGAATAGTAATAGGAGCTAGTACAACTATAGGTATATATATATTACCTGATATAATTAAAGATTTTGTATCAGTAAATAAAGGTATAGAAATATCTCTTATAATAGAGAATACAAAGAATATCGAGAAGATGATTCTTCAAAATAAAATTGACTTTGCTTTTGTTGAAGGAAAAGTACATTCTGAAGAAATAATATATGAGAAGATATGGGAAGATGAACTTGTGTTTATAGAGCCATATGCACATGAATGGACTAATAAAACCTTTATAAATAAAGAAGATGTGTCAAAAGAAAAATTTATTATGAGAGAAAATGGCAGTGGAACTAGAGAAATAGTTGAAGGGTACTTAAAAGATAAAGGAATAGAATATGAAGTATTTATGGAACTTGGTAGTACAGAAGCTATTAAAAGAAGTGTAGAGGCAGGTCTTGGAATTGGATGTGTATCTAATCAGTGTATTAGAGAAGAAATAAAGATGGATAAGATTAGCAAAGTAACATTTAATGAAGATAGAATAAAGAGAGATTTATTGCTTATTGTACATAAAGACAAATTTATAAGTAATAATATGAAAGAATTTATAGAAGAAGCTCAAAAGTTTGAATGTTAAACAAAAATAGCATGAGAGTAAGTTAAGTAGACTTACTTCCATACTATTTTTTTATTTCATAAAATTGATTTAATATTTTCGATAATGTATAATTATCCTAAAAATGTTATAAAAGTTAATAAAAGGGGGCAAGTTTATGACAAAAATAAAAATGAAAACTCCATTAGTTGAAATGAATGGAGATGAAATGACAAGGATTCTATGGGGCTATATTAAAGAGGAATTAATCAATCCTTTTGTTGAATTAAAAAGCGAGTATTATGATTTGGGGTTAGAAGTTAGGGATGAAACAGATGATAAGGTAACAATTGAGGCGGCGGAAGCTATTAAAAAATATGGAGTAGGAGTTAAGTGTGCAACAATAACTCCAAATAGTGATAGAGTAAAAGAATACAACCTAAAAGAGATGTGGAAAAGTCCAAATGGAACAATAAGATCAATTCTTGATGGAACAGTCTTTAGAGCTCCAATATGTGTAGATTCAATAGAACCTTGCGTTAGGAATTGGATAAAGCCTATAACAATAGCTAGACATGCTTATGGAGACATTTATAAAGATTCAGAGATGAAGATTGAAGAAAAGGGTAGGTGTGAATTAGTATTCACTGATGATATAGGAAATGAAAGAAGACAACTAATTCATAACTTTGATGGAGACGGAATAGTTCTTGGAATGTATAATTTAAAGTCATCTATAGAAAGTTTCGCAAGAAGTTGTTTTAATTTTGCATTAGATACAAAACAAGATTTATGGTTCTCAAGTAAAGATACTATTTCAAAAACATATGATCATACATTTAAGGATATTTTCAAAGAAATATATGAAAATGAATATAAAAATAAGTTTGAAGAAGAAGGAATAGAATACTTTTATACTTTAATTGATGATGCAGTAGCAAGGATAATAAAATCAGAAGGTGGAATGATTTGGGCTTGCAAAAATTATGATGGAGATGTAATGAGCGATATGGTAGCAACAGCATTTGGATCTCTTGCTATGATGACCTCTGTTTTAGTTTCGCCAGATGGGAATTATGAATATGAAGCAGCACATGGAACTGTTCAAAGACATTATTATAGACATTTAAGAGGAGAAGAGACATCAACTAATTCAATTGCAACTATATTTGCTTGGACAGGAGCTTTAAGAAAAAGAGGAGAGCTTGATTCTATTAATGATCTTATAAGATTTTCAAATATTCTAGAAAAAGTGACTTTAGATACAATTAGAGAAGGAACAATGACTAAAGATCTTGCACTAATTACAAAAAATAAAGATATAAAGGTTGTTAATAGTTTTGATTTTATAAAAAGTGTTAGAGAAAGATTAGAAAAGGAACTTTAGTTTATTATAGTCTAACTTACAAATTGTAGGTTAGACTAAAAATATTATTAAAAGTAGTGATAAATTATATAGATAAGCATAAAATATACAGAGATTCTACATGTTGCATATAAAAAGTTTACAAAAATGAATAAAAATTTATAATTTGTTCAATAAAGCATTTACAAAATAGGGTGAATTATGTAAAATTATGAATATAAGGACAAAGGATCTTAGAAATAAATAAAAAATTTAAAAAGATAAAATTAAAAAAATTATTAATAAATAATGTTAAAAATTAACAAAAAGATATACACCTTATTAATATTATGATAAAATTGTAAATAATAACAAAATTATCTAATATGGTTTATTTATTAAGCAATACTTAAGTTTATAAATAGAATGGGGATGGAAATATGAATAAGGTGTTAGTTTTATCAAAAGGGACAAGTCAATCAAAATCATTTGAAAGAGTTATAGTTGAGCATACTAAAAAAGAAAATTTATTAATCGAATGGATATTTACAAATGATTCTAATATGAAAGATTACCTAAACGATGAAGATATAGCAGTTACTCTAATATCACCAGAGATGATGCTTGTGGAGGATAAATTAAAGGCTGAATTGGATAGTAAAAGTTTACCATATATAGTTTTAAAACCAGTTGATTTTGGGCTAAAAAGAGTAGAAAAGGTATTACCATTATTAGAGCCATATTTTAATTAAGTTTTAGTAAAAATTAGATTAAGAGATCTTTGTTAAATTTATTTGCAAAGACTTTATTATATATATAAAGTAATAAAATTTTATAGGGTGAAAATTATAGGAATTATATTTAGGCTTATATAATAAATTTATTATATAAGTAATGTAAAAGATTACAAATGATCTTTTACACATAAAGGGTTTAAAAATTAAAGTAGTTATGTATATTTTCTAATGCTTAAATGATTTGACGACACTCTAATCATTAAGAAAGGAAATATTCATATAAATATTATTAATTTTTGAGGGGGAACCGAAATGGGATTTATGGACAGATTTGCTACTTGGCTTGAAAAAGTTATGATGCCGATTGCATCAAAGTTAGGTAGCCAAAAACACTTAGCTGCGCTAAGAGATGGATTTATTGCTTACTTACCAATTTCTTTAATTGGAGCTTTTGGAACTATGTTCCTAAACGTTTTACTAAAACCGGACTCATTAGTTGGAAAAAAATTAAATGAAATGGATGCATGGGCATCTTCAGTACAGCCTGTTATTGATAAGTATATATCACCTGTATTTAATGGTATGTGGTGGGGAACGCTTGCAATGACAACAATTTTCTTACTTATAACTGTTGCTTATGCATATTGTAGATCACAAGATGTTGATCCATTAGCTGGAGCTACTGTAGCAGTTGCTGCATACTTAGCTATGGTACCAGATACTTTAAAAGGTGTTATTGTAAATGTTAATGATGTTGAACATGCTGTAGACATTTGGGGAAATATATCCTGGGGATCATTTAACTCAACTGCTATGTTTGCAGGACTTGTTGTTGCTCTATTATCAGCACAATTATTCTGTTATCTTACTAAAAAAGGCTGGGTTATTAAAATGCCTGATCAAGTACCACCAGCTGTTTCAAGAGCATTTTCAGCTGTTATACCAGCTATAGTAACTGTATTTGTATTTGCACTTATTTCAATGTTGTTTATTGCAGTTATTGGAGTAGATTATAAAACTTGGATTGATAAAACAATACAAGAACCTTTAACTAAGTTTGGACAATCACCATTCGCTTATATCGGATTAATTACATTATCACAATTCTTCTGGTTCTTCGGATTACATGGTCTAAACATGGTAGAACCAGCTCTTAATACTATGTATTTACCAACATTAAATGCTAATATAGAAGCAGTTAACCAGGGTAAAGAGGCTATACACATATTTACTAGAAACTTTGTTGACGTATACGCTATGCCAGGCGGATCAGGTGGTACTTTAGCATTACTTTTAGCTATATTTATATTCTCTAAGAGACAAGAAAGTAGAGAACTGGCTAAATTAGCAATTGTACCAGGTGTATTCCAAATTAATGAACCAGTTATATTTGGTTTACCAATAGTATTAAATCCAATTTACTTCATTCCATTTGCTATAATACCAGGTATATTATGTACTATAGCATATTTTGCAACGCAAGCTGGACTGGTATCTAAGATAAGTGCATTTATTCCATGGACTTGTCCACCAATACTGTCAGCATTCTTAGCAACTAATGGAGATTTTAGAGCTACACTTTTAGCATTATTACTATTTATACTTGCACTAGTAATATGGGCTCCATTTGTTATAGCCGCAAATAAAATTGGAAATAACGAATAATAAAATTAATTTAATGAGAAGTGCATAAGCTTTAAGCTTATGCCTTCTTTAAATTATAAAGTTAAAAAACTCTTATTGAAGATTATAACGATATTATATAATATTATAAATAAAGGAGTATTGTAGTATAATTTTAGACTTTAACTTGGGAGGAAAATTATGAGTTTTAAAAATACAGTAGAGTTAAATTATCCAGTAGAGGAAGTATTCAATATATTTATAAAGACAGCTAAAAGGGATTTCCCAAAATTTAATGAAAAGAATCCAATCGGATGTGCAGTTACGAAAAAGACAGGTGCATATTCTAATAAGAAAGTTGATATAAGAGTTGAGATAACAGATTTTAAAAAAAATGAACTTTATCAAATAACATCTGTTAGAGATAAAATGATGTTTGTTTCAACATATACTTTTGAGAAAATAGAAGATAATAAAACTTTATTTTCATTAGAAGAAAGTGATAATACAACAGGAATATTTGGAACTATAAACGCATTTATTCAAAACTTCTTATTTAAAAAGAGAATAAAGAAAAGATTTTCTTTCTTGGTTGATGGACTTGAAAATGAGATAAAAAACTTTAGAGAAAAGGTAGAATATCATTCAAAGCCAAAAGAAGATAAAGATAAGATTAGCGTAGAATAAAATTAAAATAGTATAAAAATTCTCTAGAGAGGTAGTATGGATATAAAAAATTATTTGAAGTATTATAAGATGATAGAAGATATTAAAAAGGATAAAACCACCGTTACATTTAAGCTTAATGGTTCTAGTGATAAAGCTTATAATGTTAAATTAGAAGGTGGAAAGATACCAAATGGGGAAATTATTGAAGAAACTTCAAACAATTTAAAAGACTTACTTAATAGAGTATATAAAAATTATAATATATTAAAGAAAAAGCTGTAAGACTTGTATTCTTACAGCTTTTTAATTTTATAGGCATAATAAGTTGATTTTAGAAAGTAAAATTACCATCTTTAAATACTTGAACTTCTTTTCCATCTGCAGTTATACCTAATATATCTAGATCTTTTGAACCAATCATAAAATCTACATGAGTTAATGACACGTTTGAGGAAGCCTTAATAAGTTCTGCATCATTCATATCTTCGCCACCTTTTATGCATGAAGGATAAGCTTTACCAACAGCTAAATGACATGATGCATTTTCATCAAATAAAGTATTATAGAATAATATATTTGAATTTGAAATTGGTGAATCATATGGTACAAGAGCCACCTCACCTAAATATCTAGCTCCATCGTCAGTATCTAAAAGTTCTTTTAATGAATCGTAACCTTCCTCAGCAGTAAAATCTATAATTTTACCATCTTTAAAAGTGAAAGAGAAATTATTTATTAGATTACCACCATAATTAAGAGGCTTTGTAGAATGTACTATTCCATTTATTCCATCTCTTTTTGGTGTTGTAAATATTTCTTCAGTTGGCATGTTTGCAATAAATTCAACTGAGCCTTTAGTAAATTCTGAACCACCTGACCATATATGAGTTGGAGCAAGTTCTAGTTCTAAATCAGTACCTAAAGAATTTTTAAATATTAGCTTTTCAAAATTGTAATCTTGAAGAGTTTTTATATTTTCTTTTAATTTATTACAATGATCTTGCCATGCTTTATTTGGATCTTCAGAGTTTAATCTCATAACAGAGAAAATAGCATCCCATAATTTATTTATAGCTTCATCTTCAGAGACATCTTTAAAGACTTTAGTAGCCCATGCCTTAGTAGGAAGTGAAATAACGCACCAAGCATTTTCATTATTCATTAATTTATCAGAATAATTTCTAAGGGCAATATTTTTAGCTTTACTTGAACTACTTATTTTTTTAGAATCTATTCCCTTAAATAATGAAGGATCACTTGCTGAAATAGAGATAAAAGAAGCTCCATTATCGACGAAGTAATTGTATTTATCGATTTCATATTGAGGGACATTTGATAGTGTCTCAACTGTTGCATTCTCAAATCTTATTCTTGTAAACAGTTCATCAGAATAATTTATATATACATCTTTTGCACCAATTTTAAATGCTTCTTCTGCTAGAAGTCTTGCAAAGTTCGAACATTCTATTGGTGAGCTAATAAATAATAGTCTATCTTTTTGGAGATTAACACCTTTAGATACAACTAAATTAGCATATTTTTTTAATAAGTTTTCAAAGTTATTCATTTTAAGAACACCTCCTAAATTTTAAATATTATTTTACCATATAAAGTAAAGAATATGCAAAACAATGTGTAAATAAATAAGAAGTATATTTCTTGTAAGTAAACTTAATAAGTAATATAATATATTTACTTGAATTTGTTCAATTAAGTAAGAAGAATGGAGTGCTTTAACATGTTTGATATACTACAACGATTAGTAGATAAAAATAAAGTCTACGGCAAAGAAGGGAAGCTAGCTTCATATATTCCGGCATTATTAAAGGCAGATGTAAATGATTTAGGTATTGCAATAGTAAATTTAGATGGAGATGAATATTTCGCGGGAAATTGTGATGAAAAATTTACAATACAAAGTATTTCAAAAATAGTAGGTTTAATACTTGCGTTACAGGATAATGGAAAAGAAAATGTTTTTAAGAAAGTTAATGTTGAACCAACAGGTGAAGGATTTAACTCAATAGTTAAATTAGAGACAACTGAAACTGGTAGACCATACAATCCTATGATTAATGCAGGTGCAATAGTTACAACTTCTCTTATAAAAGGAAGAACAGAAGAGGAGAAACTAAAAAAGCTTATAGATTTTATGAAAAAAGCTACAAATAATCCTAATATAACTATAAACGAAGAAGTTTATATATCAGAAAAATTAACGGGAAATAGAAATAGAGCATTAGCGTATTTTATGAAAAGTAGCGGAATACTAGATGGGAATGTTGAAGAAGTTTTAGATCTTTACTTTAGACAATGCTCTATAGAAGCAAATGCAAAGGATTTGGCTAGGCTCGGAGCGGTTCTTGCAAATGATGGGATTATACCATGGAGCGGTGAAAAATTAATTGATAAAGAAATCTGCAAAATAGTTAAGTCTATAATGGTTACTTGTGGCATGTATGATGCTTCAGGAGAATTTGCAGTAAGAATAGGAATACCAGCTAAAAGCGGAGTTGGTGGAGGAATTCTTGCGTCAGTTCCTAAGACTATGGGAATTGGAGTATATGGTCCGGCCTTAGATGAAAAGGGAAATAGTATAGCTGGACTTAAAGTATTGCAAGATCTATCTAGAGAACTAGATCTTAGCATTTTTTAATATCTATGTTACTTTTGTTATAATTTGAAGTGTTATAATGAAGCATCTAGGATATAATTATAAATGTAATCACAGAAACGAGCTTAAGGCTTAGATAGGGAGGAACTATGAAAAAGTTACTTATATTAGATTCAAACTCACTTATGAATAGAGCCTTTTATGCATTACCACCTCTTACAAATAGTGAAGGGGTTCACACTAATGCAATATATGGTTTTACAAATATGTTATTAAAAATGAAGGATGATATAAATCCAGATTATATAGTTGCAACTTTTGATAAAAAAGCACCAACTTTTAGGCATAAAGAATATGGGGATTATAAAGCTGGAAGAAAGAAAATGCCAGAAGAGCTTGCAGAGCAATTCCCATTAATTAAAGAATTATTAGCTTTACTTGGCATAAAGATATATGAATTAGATGGATTCGAAGCTGATGATATAATTGGTACAACAGCTAAGGTAGCAGCAGATGAAGGGATGGAAGTTTATGTTGTTACAGGAGATAAGGATGCCCTTCAACTTGCAGATGAAAATATAAATGTTGTAATTACTAAAAAGGGAGTATCAGAAACAGCTGAATATAATAAAGAATCATTTATTGAAGAATTTGGAGTTACTCCAACACAATTTATTGATGTTAAGGGACTAATGGGAGATAAATCAGACAATATACCAGGTGTTCCAGGAGTTGGAGAAAAGACTGCATATAAATTAATAAAAGAGTATGGTTCAGTTGAGGAAGTGCTTAAAAATATTGATAATATAAGCGGTAAGAAGCTAAAAGAAAATCTTGAAACTTATAGTGAACAAGCAATATTTAGTAAAAAACTTGCTACAATAATGACTGAAGTTCCAATAGATAATTTAATGGAAGATATAAGCACTGAAAATATAATTAATAAAGAAGGATTAAAAGAGTTATTAATAAAGCTTCAAATGAAATCTTCTCTTGTAAAATTTATAGGGGAAGAAGAAAAAGTAGAAGTAAATACTAAAGAGATAGAGTCTTTAGATAGTCTAAAAGAATTATTAAAAGAAGATAAAACTTACTACATAGCTTATTTAATAGAGGAAGCTGCTTTAAACTCAAAAAGAAAGTTAAAAAAATTATATTTCGGTGAAGATAATAATGGAGTATCATTTGATTTCGAAGAGAGTATAAAAAAGGATGAAAAGGAAACTTTAAGAGTATTAAAATCTTTCTTTGAAGATAAAAATAAGAAAAAAGTAATACATGATGCTAAAACATTAATTAAAATATTAAGTAGAATGGATATAAAAATTGAAAGTTTTAATTTTGATACAGCAATAGCTGCATACATTATAGATTCTTCAAAGGGACAATATCCATTAAATGAAGTTATAGCAACATATATTGGTGATGAAATTAAAAAAGGTGAAGAAGGATTAATAGAAGGGGTAAGCTATATGCATGCCTTATATAAAGTTCTTAAAGATAAGATAAAGAATGAAGATATGGAAGAACTTTATTATAATGTAGAACATCCATTAATAGCTGTACTTGCAGATATGGAAGAAGAAGGCTTTAAAGTTGATGAGAATATTTTAGATGAACTTGCAGTAAAATTTAAAAAGGAAATTGAAGTAGTTCAAAATGAAATTTATACTCTTGCTGATGAAGAATTTAATATAAATTCACCAAAGCAACTTGGTAAAATTTTATTTGAAAAGCTAGACCTTCCTGTTATAAAGAAAACTAAAACTGGATATTCAACTAACGTAGATGTTTTAGATAAATTAAGAGATAAGCATCCTATAATAGATAAAATAACTTATTATAGACAGATGACTAAAATTAATTCTACTTATGTAGAAGGAATGAAAGCTTTAATAGATATAGATGGTTCAATTCATACTAGCTTTAATCAAACTGTAACAACTACAGGAAGATTATCAAGTACAGAACCAAACCTTCAAAATATTCCTATTAGATATGAAATGGGAAGAGAGATAAGAAAGATTTTCATAACTAAAGAAAAGTCAGATAAGCTTTTATCTGCCGATTATTCACAAATAGAACTTAGAGTTTTAGCTCATATAAGTGGAGATGAAAATATGATAAATGCCTTCAAGCATCATAGCGATATCCACACAAAAACAGCTTCAGAAGTATTCAATGTACCAATAGATGAAGTAACACCTTTAATGCGTTCAAGCGCAAAGGCAGTTAATTTTGGGATTGTATATGGAATAAGTGATTTTTCACTTGCACAAGACCTTGGAATTACTAAAAAAGAAGCTTCAGAATATATGAGTATTTACTTTGATAGATATCCTAAAATAAAGGAATACTTAGACAACATAATAAAAGACTCTAAGGAAACTGGTTATGTAACTACAATCTTAAATAGAAAAAGATTTATACCAGAAATCAAATCATCAAATAAGATTGTTAAAGCATTAGGAGAAAGACTTGCTATGAATGCGCCAATTCAAGGGAGTGCAGCAGATATAATAAAAATAGCAATGATTAATGTATTTAATAGACTTAAGAAAGAAAATCTAAGAAGTACACTAATACTTCAAGTACATGATGAACTTATACTAAATGTAGAAGAAGATGAATTTGATATAGTAGAAAAATTAGTAAAAGAAGAGATGGAAAATGTTTATAAACTTAGTGTGCCACTAGATGTAGATGTGAATTTCGGTGATACATGGTATAGCACTAAGTAAAGGAGGACATGGTTTAACATGATAAGAATTGGGCTTACTGGTGGAATTGGTACAGGAAAAAGCACAATATCTTTAATGCTTAAAGAAGCTAAATTTAAAGTGATTGATGCCGATATTGTTGCAAAGGACGTTTTAGTAAAATATCCTGAGATATTAGATAAAGTTAGAGTAGAATTTGGGGAAGGTTTCTTTGATTGGCGAGGAGACTTTAGAAGGAAGGAATTTGGTAATCATATATTTAGATTTCCAAAGCAAAGGATAAAATATGAAAATATCATACTTCCTTATATAAAAAGCGAAATAATGAATAATATAGAAAAGCTTCAAAGTGAAGGGGAAAAAATAGTAATTGTAGATGCTCCTACATTAATAGAGACAAAGCTTCATGATGAGATGGATTATGTTATACTGGTTACGGCAGATAGTTCAACTCAACTTCAAAGACTGAAAGCTAGAGATAAATTAAGTAATAATGATGCATTAAATAGGATAAATGCTCAAATGACTCTAGAAAAAAAGAAGGACTTTGCAAATATAATAATAGATAATAATAAAGATCTATTATATGCTAAGGAGCAGGTAGACGACTTTATAGATTTTATAAATAAAGTAATTTAACAAGGAGCTTTAGGATGAAGTTTAAAAAAGTGATAATCTTGTTGATTATTATAGTAGTAGCATTAGTAGGAATAAAATTTGGAGTTAAAAAATATGCTTTTCCATATAAGCATAAAGAGGTTATTGATAAATATAGTAAAGAATATAACTTAGATCCGTTATTTGTGTTATCTATAATTAAAGCTGAAAGTAAATTTAATCCAAATGCCCATTCACATAAAGATGCTTATGGATTAATGCAAATTACTGAAAGCACTGGGAAATGGATTGCAGAACAAATGGAAATGAAAAATTATTCAACTGATATGCTTTATAATGAAGAAACAAATATAAAAATGGGATGTTGGTATTTAAATAACTTAAATAAAGAATTTGGGGATAGAGATTTAGTAATATCAGCATATAATGCTGGAAGAGGTAATGTTAATAAGTGGCTTAAGGATCAAAACTATTCAAAGAATGGTAAAGACATTCATTACATACCATTCCCAGAGACTAAGAATTATGTAGATAAAGTAAATATCTACTATAAGGTTTATAAATATCTATATGAATAAAACATAGCTGATTATTTTTATAATCAGCTATATATTTTTAAGTAGAAGTAGGTGTATAAATTTGTGAAAAAGAAAAAAATATTTGATTATGGAATAGGATTTTTTATTTTATTAATTTTACTTATAATGGCAAAGATTGCAATGCCATATGTATTACCAGTTGATAGTGGAGTTACTTACAGTAATAATCCAGTTTCAGAAAGGGAAGGACTCCTTCTAAATTTTATAGATACAAAGCTCACTAATAAAGAGGGTGGGATAAAGACAAATTATAAAAATATAAAATCAGAGGGAGATATAACTAAAGGGGATGCTGTTTTATCTGAATCAGAGGGGATGATGCTATTATACTATCTAGAGAGAGATGATCAGGAATCATTTAATAAGACATTAAAGTATATTGAAGATTATATGATTTTACCAAATCATTTAGTCTCATGGAGAGTTACAGGAGCAGAAAAAACTAAAACATCAGCGACTATTGATGATTTAAGAATAGTAAAATCACTTCTTCTTGCTAATGAGAGGTGGGGTGACTTTAAATATAGAAAGCTTGCTATAAGTATTTCAAGGGCAATAAATGAAGATTTGTTAGATCAGAATTTATTAAGTGATTTTAATGATGGATACAATAAAAGTGATGTAACAACTCTTTGCTATATTGATCTTCCTACAATGAAATATTTAAGTAATATAGACTATAATTGGAAAAAGATATATGGCGCATCACTTAAATTATTAGATGGTGGATATATAAGTGATGAAGTACCATTATATAGAAAGTCTTACGATAGGAAGACTAGAAAGTATGATGATGAGAATGTTGATACACTTTTATCATTAATATGTATATTAAATAAAGCAGAGGTATCTCAAGATGTTTCAACTAGCGTAAATTGGCTTACTGAAAAATTAAAAAAGGATGGAGCAATTTATGCAACATATAATCCGAGCACAGGGAAAGAAACTTCTGATATACAGTCAACTTCTATATATGGACTATTAGTTAGAATAGGAAGCAAAACTGGAAATCAAGATCTATACAATATGGCATTAAAAAAACTTAAAGAGTTTCAGGTTATGGATAAAAATAGTGCCATATATGGTAGTTACGGTGATACAAAAACACTTCAAGTATATTCATTTGATAATTTAAATGCATTACTTGCATATAGAGATGTAAAGTAAATTATATAATAAATACCACATTAAGAGATATTAGCATTTCTTAATGTGGTATTTTGTTTTTAAATAACACATACTAACTAAGAAAAATAGACACAAAATGTAATTAAAAAATATAAAAATAAATAATGACTTTTAGTCATTATTTATGTTATAATCGTTACATTAATAAAATATAAAGAAAGGAATGCTTTATGAAAAATATTTTTAAGATTTTTACAAGAGATATAAAAAAGATAGTTACAAATTGGGTTGCAGTAGTTGTAGTATGTGGGCTTATAATACTTCCTTCATTATATGCATGGTTTAATATAAAATCATCATGGGATCCTTATGGAAGTACAAAAGGTATTAAGGTAGCTGTAGTTAATGAAGATAGGGGAGCTACTTTTAATGATAAAGAAATAAATGTTGGTAAGCAATTAGTTGATGAACTTTCAAAGAATCATGATATTGGTTGGCAGTTTGTAAATAAAGAAAAAGCTGAAAAAGGAGTTAGAATGGGAGATTATTTTGCAAGTATTACTATTCCAAATAATTTCTCAGAAGATTTAATATCTCCAGCATTAGATAAAATAGTAAAACCAAAACTTATTTATACAGTAAATGAATCAGCAAATGCCATAGCACCTAAGATAACAGAAAGTGGTGTTAAATCATTAAAACAGCAAATAGATGATACAGTATCGGAAACGGTAAATGGTGCAATGTTTAAGGTATTAAGTGATGTGGGTGTAGAGTATCAAACATCCAGAGATAAGATTAGAGAGGCTGTAGATCTAATATATAAAATAAATGATAATATGCCTAAAATAGAAGATTTAATTAATAAAGCTTATGATGGAACAATTACAATAGACCAAATGTTAGCGAAAATAGATAAAATTATGCCACAAGTTGATAAAACACTAAATGATGCAGATGATGCATTAAACAAAGGTAAGGATTTTATTCAAAAATCAAAAGAAAGTTTTAATAGTCTTTCTCCAATAATAAAAGAAGATCTAATCTTTGGAAAAGATTTATTAAATGGTGCAGGTGAAATCCTAGGAAATGTTTCTGAAAGTTATGATAAAGAAACATTGCTTAAGGTTCTAAATAATGTAAATAATAAATTAACTACAGTTGATAAAACATTAAATTCAGTTATAAGTATGCTAGAATCTATAAATAAAGTAGGAAATAAGGATTCAATAACTAATGTTATTAATAGATTAAAGACTATAGAAGGAAAACTTTCAAATCTTATATCTGAAATAAACAAAGATATTGATTTAGTAAATAATAATGTTGTATTACAGCCAGAAACTATTAAGAAGTTAAATAATAAAATAGGCTCAATAGCATCAGAGCTAGGCAATATAATAGGAAATTATGATAGTACTATTGTACCTGGAATAAATGGAGCTTTAGATAAACTAGATGGAATGTCTAAGGATGCTTTAGGATTAATTGATAGTACTCAAAAGGTTATGCCAGATGTTAAAAATGTATTGTCATTGCTTTCAAAGGGAACAAAACTTACAAATGAAGAATTAGCAAAAGTTAAGAAGAATTTCCCGGAATTCAAGAAGACATTTAATAAAATGGTTTCTGATATAAAGAAAGTAGATAAAAAAGCTGATATAGATGAAATACTTAAAATAATTACAGGAGACTGGAAAGAAAAAACTAGCTTCCTAGTAAGTCCAGTAGAAATTCAAACAAATAGATTATTCCCAGTACCTAACTATGGATCAGCAATGTCACCATTCTATACAACATTAGCAATATGGGTTGGAGGATTAATACTTGTATCAATTCTAACAGTTAGTGCGAAACCATTTGAAGATGGAACTATGCCAACTCCTATACAAGTATACTTTGGAAAGTATTTAACTTTCCTTACTATAGGAATACTGCAAGGTGCTATTGTAACACTTGGAGATGTATTTATACTTAAGACTTATGTAATGCATCCAGCACTGTTTGTATTATTTGGAATGTTCATAAGTATAATATTTATAACAATTATATACTCAACTGTCTCTGTTTTTGGAAATGTTGGTAAAGCTATATGTATAATATTCCTAGTGCTTCAAGTTGCAGCATCAGGAGGAACATTCCCAGTAGAAGTTATGTCAGGCTTCTTTAAAGGAATAAATCCATTCTTACCATTTAAATATGCAATTGAAGGAATGAGAGGGTTAGTTGGAGGTATAGTACCAGAACTTATGCAAAGGGATATAATAATTTTAGTTTCTGCTGCTATAATCTTTATATTAATTGGTATATTCTTTAAGAAAATTATGAATAAAGCAAGTGAAAACTTTATTAAAAAACTTAAAGAAAGTGATATAGTAGAACATTAATTTTGATTTAAAGAGACTGTTTTTATAATTGACAGTCTCTTTAAAATTGTTTAATAATTAAAATAAAATGGTATATGAGGGGGAAGATATGAGGATGAATAAATTTGAGTTTAAGGATAGTTTAGGTAAAAGAATACATGTTTATAAATGGATTCCTAGTGAGCAAATAGAGCTTAAAGGTGTAGTTCAAATAGCACATGGTATGGCTGAGACTGCAGAAAGATATGATTATTTTGCAAAAAGACTTAATGAAGAAGGATATGTTGTATATGCTAACGATCATAGAGGCCATGGGAAAAGCGTATCTAGCAAAGAAGAACTTGGGTATGTTGGTGATGATAGTAGCTTTAAATTAATGATAGCAAATATGAAAGAATTAAATGACATTATAAAAAAAGAGTATAGAGAACTCCCTATAATATTATTTGGTCACAGTATGGGCTCCTTCTTAAGTCAAAGATATGCACAGATATATGGAGAAACAATTGAAAGATTAATATTATCAGGAAGTAATGGGAAACCTAATCCTATAACTAAAGTAGGAAGAAAAATAGCTAAAATTGAAATGAGTTTAAAAGGAAGAAAAGCTAAAAGTCCTCTTATGGATAAGTTGTCTTTTGGAGATTTTAATAGAAATTTTAAGCCAGTAAGAACTCCTTATGATTGGATATGTGGGAATGAAGAAGCCGTAGATGAATATATAAATAGTGAGTATTGTGGTTTTATATGTAGTACATCTTTTTATCATGATCTAATAGATGGAATATGGAGTATTCATGAAGGTAATAATTTTAATAAGATAAGAAAAGACATTCCAATATATATCTTTGCAGGTGATAAAGATCCTGTTGGGTATTTTGGTAAAGGAATAGTTAGCTTATATAATTTATATAAAAGTATAGGGATTAAGGATTTGCAATATAAGTTATATAAAGAAGGAAGACATGAAATGTTAAATGAGAAAAATAGAGATGAAGTAATAAATGATATAATAATGTGGATTAAAGATAGAGAAGATACACTGTTTAATATAGTTTAAGATATCAGATATTAGTAGATGATTATAGGTAATGATGCAAATTAAAAGTTGTAATTATTATATATAATCATCTATTTTTTTATTTAAGAAAGAGGTGTGCGATGTGTTTGTGGATATTTTATCCAGTGTAAATGAATAGAAAGAGGGAAAAATAATCTTGCAATAAATATAGAAAGGAGAATAGAGAGATGGGTAAAAAGGTTTTTGGAGTATTACAAAGAATAGGTAAGGCTTTAATGTTACCAGTAGCTCTCCTTCCAGCAGCAGGATTATTATTAGCCTTTGGTAATTTATTTATGAATGAGGCTCTGTTGGTAAATGCACCATATTTAAGGGCTGATTGGATACAATTAGTTGCAAGTGTTATGGAGCAATCAGGAAATATAGTATTTGCAAATTTACCATTAATATTTTCAGTTGGTGTTGCCATTGGATTATCTGATGGTGATGGTGTTGCAGGACTTGCAGCTATTGTAGGATTCTTAATTATGAATGTTTCTATGGGAACATTTGTAGGAGTAACAACTGATATGCTTTCAGATCCTATGTATACCACTGTTGTGGGAGTGCCAACCCTCCAGACCGGAGTATTTGGTGGAATAATAATGGGACTTATAGCATCTGCTATGTATAATAAATTTTATAGAATTGAATTACCACCATATTTAGGTTTTTTTGCAGGTAAAAGATTTGTGCCTATTGTTACTGCAGCATTAGGAGTAATCATAGGGGTGATAATGACATTTATATGGCCACCTATACAAGAAGGATTGTTTTATGTTTCAAAAAGTATGATATATGCTAATCCTACTGTAGCGTCATTTATATTTGGAGTTGTTGAAAGAGCACTTATTCCATTTGGACTGCATCATATTTGGTATAATCCTTTCTGGTATCAATTTGGAGAGTATGTAGATAAAGCAGGACAATTAATTATGGGAGATCAGAATATATTCTTTGCACAGTTAAAAGATGGAGTGCCATTTACAGCAGGAACATTTATGACAGGTAAATTCCCATTTATGATGTTTGGACTTCCAGCAGCAGCACTTGCTATATATCAAGAGGCTAAACCAGAGCATAAGAAGGCAGTAGCTGGTATTATGGGGTCAGCAGCGCTTACATCGTTTTTAACAGGTATTACTGAACCACTAGAATTTTCATTCCTTTTTGTTGCACCATTATTATTTGTTTTCCATTGTCTAATGGCTGGATTATCATTTATGACCATGCAGCTTTTAAATGTTAAAATAGGTATGACTTTCTCAGGAGGAGTAATTGACTTTATACTATTTGGAGTAATACCAAATAGAACACCGTGGTATTTAGTTATAGTTGTAGGTATAATTTATGCATTTATATACTATTCAGTTTTTAGAGTATTAATTAGAAAGTTTAACCTAAAGACTCCAGGTAGAGAAGATGATAATGAAAGTATAAGTACAACAAATGTAGAAGGTGCATCTCTTGCAACAGAAGTATTAAGAGCATTAGGTGGAAAAGAAAATATTAGTAATTTAGATGCTTGCATTACAAGACTTAGAGTAATAGTAAATGATATATCAGAGGTAGATAAAGAGGGATTAAAGGCTCTGGGTGCAGCTGGAGTTATGGAAGTAGGGAATAATATTCAAGCAATATTTGGACCGAAATCTGATATATTAAAGGGTCAAATAAAAGAGATAATGGCAGGTAAGATACCAACAGAAAAAAAATTAGAAAATCACGATGAAATAAAAGATATAAGAGATAAAAATCTTGAGGATATACCAGAAGATATATTAGCTCCACTTACAGGAAATGTTATAAGAATAGAGGACGTACCGGATAAGGTCTTTGCAGAAAAGATGATGGGTGAAGGATTTGCGATAGAGCCTGCAGGAAATATTGTTTCAGCTCCTGTTACTGGGGAAATAACGTCACTATTTGCAACTAAGCATGCAATAGGTATAACTAGTGATAATGGGTTAGAAATTCTTATTCATGTGGGTATGGATACTGTCTCATTAAATGGAGAAGGTTTTACAGCTTATGTAAAACAAGGAGATAGAGTTAAAATTGGAGATAAACTTCTTTCTGTAGATTTTGATATTATAAGAGAGAAGGTTCCATCAATTTTAACACCAGTAGTCTTTACTAACTTAACAGAGAATAATAAAGTAGAAATTAATTATGGCGAAGTTACAGAAGGTAAGGATGTAGTTGCAGTAGTAATTAAAAAATAGTAAATAAATTTAGAAAAAATAGGATGTATAATAGAACCTAGTCGAATTTAATTTGACTAGGTTTTATTTATAAAAACTTCACATAATAGGAAAAATAAAGTAAAATATATATTATATAGGAGGGGGAGAAATGGAACTTGAGAGAGAAATAAAGGATATTATATATATTGATAGGAGGTTATACATAAATATAGTTGCCATAGCCTTTGTCGTATATTTTTTGTTATATATATTTCTTATGATTTTTATTGATGATAATATGCTAGTATTTGATTTTATAATAAAAGCATATTATGTTGTAGCATCTTGCTGTACATTGCTTTTGACCTACTCTAATGCAAATATATTAGAAAGTAAAATTTTTGAGGCATTATCAGTTCATTTTATTTTTTTTATTATAGTAATGATGAATTTACTTACAATAGATATTCCAAATACTTTTTTTGGTCTTAGGCCTGGGATTAATGGACTATCTTATCAATATACATTATTTATAGTGGGGATCTTATCAACAATATGGGTATATCGGTATATAGCTAATAGACGTGTGAATGTAATACTTAATGTGCTTATAATATTAGGTATTGGATATTTAGCATATCTTTTGGAATTAAATAGATTATTTAGCATTTTATTAATTGCTGTAATTTTAATGTGTATTTTAGCAAATACATATAATATCTATAATATATCTAAATATAAGTTATATATAAATAATAAAATAAATTATTTATATTCATATGCTATTCTAACTTCTATAATGAATACGCTAACAATTATAACGTTTTTTGGTGAAAATATTTTTATAAGATATATAATTAATTTACTTATATTTATATCAGTATCTATACTATTTATCAGTACTATATACAAAATTATAGATACTCCATATAAATTGTTATTTAAAGATTTATATGAAAGAAATGAAAAACTTAATTCTATTAATCAAGATATTTCATTAAAAAATAGCGAACTAGAATTTTCACATAATTTAATTAGAAGAAAGGAAATTATGTTTAAGGAATTCTTTAGAAGTATACCAGTACCTATAATTATATTAAGTGATAGTACACATAGAATAATTTATTGTAATAAATCTTTTTTGAATTTAATTAAAGAAGAAGATATTAAGAATGTTATAAATAAAAAAGTAAATAATTTTATTTCTTTAGATGAAATGGAAAGAGTCGATGATGAGATATCATATAATAAGAATATATATAGAGGAAAAATAGAGGAAGAAGGACAGACAAGATATCTAAATATAGAATTTATAGATAAAAATAAAGAGAATGGTGAAATAATATTAAGTATAAGTGACATAACATCTAAAGTTGATATGAGTTCTATGAAAGAAAATTTGGAGAGAAAACTAACACAAGAAGGTATAAAAAGAGATTTTCTTTCAAATATAAGCCATGATTTAAAAACTCCTATAAATGTAATATATTCAGCACTTCAGCTTGAATATATTTTTGTGGAAAATAAAGATATACAAGCATTACTTAAGTATAATAATATATCAAAAAAGAATTGTCTTGCATTAATAAAACTTACAAATAATCTTATAGATAGTAGTAAGATTCAATCAGATTATTTATTTCCTACCTTAGAGAGAATAAATATAGTAGAATTTGTTGAAGATACAGTAAATAGTTTAATCTTCTATGCTAATGAAAAAGAAATAGAGCTTATTTTTGATACTGATAATGAAGAGATATATTCTTACTTAGATGAGGAATTTATGCAGAGAATTTTATTAAATTTAATATCAAACTCTATAAAGTTTACTAGTAAAAATGGAAAAGTTGAAGTAGGAATTTTTGAAAATGGAGATTTGGTTGATTTAGTTATACAGGATAATGGCATAGGAATGGATAAAGAATTTATTGATAAAATTTTTATGAAATATGCTATGGGAGAAAATAACAACGATGTATCAGACAAGGGAAGCGGAATAGGATTATTTGTTGTTAAAAAGTTAGTAGAATTACAAAAGGGAAATATAGTTATAGAGAGTAGTGAAGGAAAAGGAACTAAAATTACTATAACATTTAAAAGGGAGTTTATTTCAAATGAGGATGAAATGTATGAATTCAAAATTGTGTAATAATAGATTAACATACTCACTTAATGGTGCAATAGCTATATTATTAATATTATTAATTATATATTATATAACAGGATCATATCCAATGTTTTATAATATGTTAAATGTATCATGTGCATCCTTTGGAATATCTCTTGCAGTAATAGCATTAATTAGGAAGAGCTCTAATTATTATAATTATATAGGGATCGGATTCTTATTTATAGGATTAATTGAATTCTCACAAGTTTTCATAAGTAAGTTTGGAATTCATATCTCAGAGAATATGGGATTGTATGTTACTTTTACAATAAGTGAGATATTGGGAATATTAATATTACCTGTTTCATTTATATTAATGAAACAGAAGGTCGATAATAAAAAATCTGTTACTACATATTTTATGATTACTATAATATCTAGCATATTAGGGATTTTTCTACATGA
Source organism: Clostridium sardiniense (assembly GCF_050584765.1). Classification (GTDB taxonomy): domain Bacteria; phylum Bacillota; class Clostridia; order Clostridiales; family Clostridiaceae; genus Clostridium; species Clostridium sardiniense_A. Next base: position 586,854 of record NZ_JBNOOR010000001.1, read on the forward strand.
GTTAAGAGAGATTAATAAATCTTCAGTATTCATAATAGTACTTATTTTACAATCTATATTAATCATTCTTTCAATAATATTATTAAATAGAATTAGAAAAAAATATAAAGAAATTAAGTATAAATACATATTCTTTTATTTTATATTTATGAGTATTTATCATTTGTTACTTAAAATATCTTATATATATTCATATAATTTAGCTTTTGAAGCATATGTAGTAAAATATGTAGCGTATTTCTCTATATATGAGGGTATAACTAATAATATCTTAAGTCTGATGTATACACAAATGAAAGAAAATTTATTAAAGGTAAAAAAGAAGCAAAGTGAATTAAATTTAAAATTAAATCAAAGAAATGTAATTTTAAATGAATTAAATACAATAAATCTTAAAAGTGAAAAAAGATACTATGATTTAATAGAATCATTTAGAGATGGGATTATAACATTTAATATGGGACGGATTACTTACGTTAATAACGAAGCTGTAGATATGCTAGGTTTTAAATATAAGGGAGAGTTATTAGGAAGAGATTTTAATTATGTATTAGACAATCTAATAGAAAAAGAGAGTATAGATAGTAGCTTAGTATTAGAAGGTAGTGATGTAAGATTATTTGGTAATAATCTTGAAAAATTATATAGATTTAATAGTAAAAGCAATAACTTAAAAGAGTTAGAGCTATATCTAGTTAAAAATGAAGAAAAAAGAGAGATAGTGTATATAAGAGATGTTACAGATAATAATGTATATAATAAGATTAGAGAAAAGTATGAAGAGTTTGTAAGACAAGAAGAGATAAAAAATGAATTTTATTCTAATATATCTCATGAGTTGAGAACTCCAATTAATGTTATAAATTCAGCACTTACATTAAATGAAATATATCTTAAAGATAAAAGTATTAATAGTGTAAGTAAAAATAACGATATTATAAGACAAAATTGTTTAAGACTTATAAGAACAATAAATAATTTTATTGATGCAAATAAGATTTCAGAAGGGTATTTAAAACCTAATAGGAAAATCTATAATATAGTTGAAGTTGTTGAAGGAGTATCCATTGCAACAAGTAAGTATGCAAAGAAAATTAATAATTCTATAATATTTGATTCAGAAGAGAGCGAAATATATTTACCTATTGATAGAGATATGATTGAAAGAGTAATACTTAACTTATTATCTAATAGTGTAAAACATGGAGAGCGCAATAGAAAGATAAAAATTAATATGTATTCTGATAAGAATTATTTATATATAATAGTTAAAAATTATACGAAAATTATTGATGAAGAAGAGAAAAAATATATCTTCGATCAGTTTACAAAGTTAAATAAGTCATTAAATAGACAAAAAGAAGGTAGTGGTCTTGGATTATTTTTAAGTAAAACAATTATAGAATTACATGATGGAAGCATAGAATTTGAATCAGAAAAGGCTAAAGGAAATAAGTTTATAATAAAGCTTCCTATTGTAGAGGATATAAGAGGGTATGAACCAGGAGAGAGTATTGAGATAGTAACGTTAGATAAAAAGGTTGATGTTGAGTTCGCAGATATATATATTTAAGAATAATTAACTTATATGAAGTATATTATTAGTATTAAAGATGTGCTTTGAGGTGAGTTATGAAAAATATATTTAAGGTAAATGACAAATTTAAGCTTATACCATTTATCATATCAATATTAATTCCATTAGGTGGAGGAGTATTGGTAGGATATATTACAAAAGATTCTATGACTTTGTACGAAACTCTTGCAAAACCTAAATTTTCACCACCAGGATGGTTGTTTGGAATTGTATGGCCTATTCTATATATCCTTATAGGATTTGCACTATATAGAGTATATATGACGCTTAAAGAAGAAAAGAGGAGTTATGGAGTTTTAATACTATATTTTATTCATCTTTTGATTAATTTCTTATGGCCTATATTATTTTTTAATTTTAAATTGTATGGACTATCAGCAATTAATATAATCATACTTATAATTTTAATAATAATATGTATAATAAAATTTATAAAGATTGATAAGATATCATCAGTACTATTAATTCCATATTTAATATGGTGCAGTTATGCAGCTTATTTAAACATAGTAATTTGGATGCTAAATGAAATGTAAAACATTATATTTGGAAAAATAATAATTTCATAGTATAATTTCAATAGACCTTCTTTTTGAAGGTTTATTTTCTTTAGAAAGGAAATAATTATGGGAAAAGCTTTATTTGTAGCAGAAAAACCTTCAGTAGCAATGGATTTTGTTAAGTTACTAAAGGTAGATGGAAAAAGAAATAATGGATATATAGAGAGTGACAAAGCAGTATTTACTTGGTGTGTAGGACATATGGTTACTATGTCTTATCCAGAGGCTTATGATGAAAAGTTAAAATACTGGAATTTAAAGGACCTTCCATTTTTACCGACGGATTATAAATATGAGGTAATAAATTCAGCTAAAGGTCAATTTAATGTAGTTAGTAAGTTATTAAATAGAGGTGATATTGACAAAATATATGTATGTACCGACTCCGGAAGAGAAGGGGAATATATATATAGGCTAGTTGATGATTTATCAGGTAATCCAGAAAAAGAAAAACTACGTATATGGATTGATTCTCAAACTGAGGAAGAAATAAAAAGAGGTATTAAGGAAGCAAAGCCTTTAAAAGAGTATGATTCTTTAGCACATTCAGCTTATTTAAGAGCAAAGGAAGATTACATAATAGGAATTAATTTCTCAAGACTGTTAACACTTATATATGGAAGACAGGTATCTAACATATTAAAGAAAGATAAGAATTCAGTGGTAGCTGTTGGAAGAGTTATGAGCTGTGTTTTAGGAATGGTTGTTGATAGAGAGAGGGAAATTAGAAACTTTAAAAAGACATCATTTTATAAGATTGCAGGAAGTTTTAGTAGAGAAGAGAAGGATGAAGATATACAGAGTGAATGGAAAGCACTAGAGAAGTCTAAATATAAGGATTCACCTAAATTATATAATGAAGGTGGATTTAAGAAAAAAGAAGATTGTGAAAGTCTTATAAAGGAATTAGAAGCTTTAGAAGAAGGTATAATAACAAATATTAAAAAGACTAAAGAAAATAAAAATGCACCACTTTTATTTAATTTAGCAGAGCTTCAAAATGAATGTTCTAAGAAGTTTAAAATAAGTCCAGACGAGACTTTAAAGCATCTTCAAACTCTATATGAAAAGAAGATGGTAACATATCCTAGAACTGATGCTAGAGTATTATCTACAGCAGTTGCAAAGGGAATTAAGAAAACAATATTTAAGTTATCTAAAATAGAAATAGGAGAAGATTTAAAGAGTGCTACTAATGCTATATTAGATAATAACTGGGATAAAACTATACTAAAGAGTAAGTATGTTGATGATAAGAAAATCACAGATCACTATGCTATAGTTCCAACTGGAGAAGGAAGTTCTATTATAAATTCTTTAAAAGAAATAGAGAGAAAAATGTATTTCTTAATACTTAGAAGATTTATAGCAATATTCTATCCTAAAGCGCAGTATAGTAAGCAAGCTATAACTATAACTGTAGGTGATGAATCTTTCTATACAACAAAGAAGGTATGTATTGAAAGAGGATACTTAGATATATTAGAGAATAAAAAAGAAGAAGGAACTGATGAGTTCCCTAAAGATTTAAGAAAAGGTCAAAAGGTTAATATAAATTCTTTAGAAATGAAAGAGGGAGAAACTAGCCCGCCAAAGAGATTTACGACAGGTTCAATAATAATAGCTATGGAAAATGCAGGTAAGCTTATAGAAGATGAAGAGTTAAGAGAGCATATAAAGGGCGCTGGTATTGGAACCTCAGCAACTAGAGCTGAGATATTAAAAAAGCTCATGAATATTGATTATGTTAAATCAAATAACAAAACACAAACCCTTACACCAACAGAGCTTGGTGAGATGATTTATGAAGTAATAAGTGCATCTATACCATCTCTTCTAAATCCAAAACTTACAGCATCATGGGAAAAAGGATTAAAACTTGTACATGAAAAGAGCATACAGCCTGAGGAGTTTATGGTTAAGTTAGAAGCTTATACAAAGAAATCAACATATACAGTTTTTAAGGATAATAGAATAGGATTATTAAATAGAAAACTGTTAGAAGTTAAAACAGTATATAGTGATTAAGTGATAAAAAGATAAGAAAAAAGAACCCTAAAAATTTTAGGGTTCTTTTTTACAAACAATAATGCTTAAATAAATTTTAATGTATAAATAAGTTGTATACAAACATTGCAATATTAAAGGCAAGAGGTGCAACAAATACTGTCATTATTCCTGCTATACCTATTGAAAGCGAACTCATAGCACCTTCAGTTTCTCCAAGTTCTAATGCTTTTGTAGTTCCAACAGCATGAGATGCTGTTCCGATAGAAATACCGATTGCTATTCTGTTTGTTATTTTACATATTCTACATATTGTAGGTCCAATTATTGCACCAATTATTCCAGATAAAATAATTGCAAGTACAGTAACTGGCACTATACCATTTAATTCTTTACTTATTGCAATACCTATTGGAGTTGTTACAGACTTAGGCATTAATGATACTACCATTGATATATCAAGACCTAATGAATGTGATAAAATTATAATTGAAAAAATTCCAATTAATGTTCCAAAAAATATTCCAATAAAAATAGCGATTGCATTTTTCTTAAGTAATTCAATTTGCTTATAAAGTGGAACAGCTAGAACTACTGTTGAAGGTCCGAGGAACATGTTTATAAATTGTGCTCCTTGATTATAAGTATCAAAACTTACGTGGAATGCAGTTAAAACTGCAATAACAATTACGATTGCTATAAGTAAAGGATTAAATAGCGGTATATTTGTTTTTTTATAGACAAATAATCCAATCTCAAATGCAATAAGAGAAAGAACTATGCTAAAAAATATATTGCTAGTTATTACACTCATCTTTTTCAGTTCCTTTCTTTCTTTTATTTAATAGGTTAACAATAAATTGTACAATTAAACCAGTTGAGGCAATAATAATTGCCGTAGTAATTACGCATACAACTAGTATTTGAATAAAGTTTGCCTTTATAATTCCAAGTGAGTTCATTAAACTAACTCCTGCTGGTAAGAAGAAGAAAGCTAAATGATCTAAAAAGAAATTCGTTAAAGTTTCAATTTGGCTAACTTTTATTATTTTAGTACAAAGACATATTAAAAGTAATAGTAAACCTATAATATTTCCCGGAATAGGAATTTGTGTTAAGTTAACTATTACTTCTCCTATTAAATATATTCCGAATACAATAAGTGCTTCTCTGAATAATTTCAAGTCAATCTCTCCTTAGTATCTTTAGTACCATATAAATGTATCACTTTAGAGGAATTAAGTAAACCAATGGTAAGTCCAAAAAAATAGAGGAATTGTAAACTCGAAGTATATGCAAATCCCCTATCTTTCTCAATGAAATTGTTATCAAAAAAATATTTTTTAACATATTGTTAATTATTTTTTGATATATTTATCTTCTACTATAGCTACGATTTTATACATTATAAAAGCAATAATGGAAAGTATTACAATACTCATCATTACCATGTTAAGTTGAGAAATCTGTCCACCATAAACGATTAAGAAACCAAGACCTTCTCTAGCTACTAAGAATTCACCCATTATTACACCAACCCAAGATAAGCCTACATTTATTTTAAGTGCTGATATTAATACAGGTATAGTGTATGGGAAGATTAGATATCTTAATATTTGAAATTTAGAAGCTTGGAATGTCTTCATTAGTAATAGTTTTTCACTATCTACTTCAGTAAAGCCAGTAAGTACACTTATAATTGTTGTTACAAGTGATATAAGAAGTGCAATAACAATTATAGCCATCGTACCATTTCCAACCCAAAATATAATTATTGGAGCAAGTGCAACCTTGGGAAGTGCATTTAAAACAACTAAATATGGATCCAGCACTTTGGAGGTAAAAGGACACCACCATAAAATAATTGCAATAATTGTTCCAATAACAGTACCAAGAACAAAGCCAAGAATTGTTTCATAGCATGTAACTGCAATGTGTCTCCATATAGTCCCATCTGCGATAAAAGTTAAAAGGGAATCAAATATTCTACTAGGAGAAGAGGTTAAGAATGGATCTATCCATTTTAAATCAGCTGCAACTTCCCATAGACATAAGAAGAAAACTAATATGAAAACTCTAAAAAATGCTACCTTAAATTTATCTCTTTTTAATTTTTTTATATAAAGTTCATGGTCCTTACTTATCACCATCATCAAGCTCCTTCCATAGTAAATTAAAATAATCTTTAAATTCACTTTCTTTTCTTCTATTAAAAGGAGTTAAAGGATCATTTTTAAAAGAAATTAATATCTCTTTTTTTATAATAGCAGGTCTTTTTGTTAATACGATAACCCTATTTGATGTAGATATAGCTTCGCTTATATCATGTGTTACCATAATAGCAGTTTTACCTTCAAGTTTTATTATTTCATGAATTTCATCACAAACATTAAGTCTAGTTTGGTAGTCTAATGCTGAAAAGGGTTCATCTAAGAATAAAACTCTAGGATTTAAAGCAAGAGTTCTAATTAGAGCAACTCTCTGACGCATACCACCAGATAACTCACTAGGTTTATGATCTTTAAATTTACTTAAATCATAATTTTCTAATAGACCCTCAACTCTTTTTATATTTTCATCAGTTAATAATCCTTTAATTTTTAGTCCTAAGGTTACGTTATTCCAAACTGTGGTCCAATCAAAGAGATGATCCTTTTGAAACATGTATCCTATTTTATCTAAATTGTTTTTTATAGGCTCATCATTATATGTGACAGTACCACTTGACTGTGGTAGAAGCCCACTCATAATGTTTAAAAGAGTAGATTTTCCACATCCAGAAGGACCTAGTATACTTAAGAAATCTTTATCATTTACAGCAAAAGTAATATCTTTTATAGCTTCAGTTTCTCCTTTTAGAGAATGATATTTCATTGTTATATTATTAATGTTCAATAGAGCCAAAATAAATTCACCACCTTTAATTTAAGAGATATGTAAAATATTATTTATGTAATAAGAGAGTTGTCCTATATAAAGAACAACCCCTTAAAATTAAAAGTTATTTTTCAGAAGTGATTTTTTCTGCAAACTCATTATTAACGATATCAGCAAAAGGTGGTCTTGATGGTATTAAAGAAGAGTCATAATCAGTTATTATATCCATAAGATGATTTAAGCCATCTTCACTTAAAGTTGGATTATCTGCAATAGCATCGATCTCTTTATAGTTATCGATAACTGAAATTATGATATCTTTATCAGTTCCAGGGAAGAATGATGATATTGAATCAGCTACTTCACTAGATGTATGATCTTTAAACCATAATTGTCCTTTATATATAGATCGTGTAAACTTCTCTATTACATCTTTATTATCATTCATATAAGATTTTGTTGAAAAGAAACAAGTATAAGGCATTTCGCCAGAAGATTCTCCGATAGAAGCAACTATATTTCCACTACCTTCTTTTTCAAGCATTGAAGCTGTAGGTTCAAATAATGATACGTAATCAGCAGTACCAGCTTTAAAAGCGCCAGCAGTTGCAGTAAAGTCTAAATTTGTTACCATGTTAACATCTTTCTTTGGAACGATATTGTTTTTATTTAAAACATATTCTAGAGCCATTTCAGGAACTCCACCAGGTCTTCCACCTATTATGTCTTTACCTTTTAAAGATGACCAATTAAAGTTTTCATCTTTTTCTCTTCCAACTAAGAAAGAGCCATCTCTTTTAGTAAGTTGTGCGAATAATACAGGGTAATCTTCTCGTCCTTGATTATAAATATAGATAATTTGTTCAGGTCCACAAAAACCTATATCTGCATTATTAGATAATACATTTTGCATAACTTTATCTGCACCTTGACCTGTAGATAAATCTATATTTATGCCTTCCTCCTCAAAGAATCCTTCGTTTATTGCAACATACATTGGTGCATAGAAGACAGAACGAACAACTTCATTAAGTCTTATAGTTTTTAGACTAGAAGTATCAGTTTCTTTTTTACATCCAACAAAGCACATACATACAGAAAAAATTATTGTAAGTAAAATCGCTATTTTAGATTTCCTTTTCATAAAGTATCCCCTCTAACAAAATAATTAATTATGCTTTATAGTATGACAAAAAATGATATAATGTTAAATTTATATTATTTTAAAGATATGAAAAATAAAAAAGGCAATATTATTTAATATTGCCTTTTTTTAAAAGATATAAATTCTTCATCTTTAAGAATGCTTTAGCGCATAAAATAGTAACTCCAATTATAAGTAGTTCAGATAATATAAGAGCAAATAAATTATTATATCTTGTAAATCCTAAAGTTATCAATATATAACTTATACCCCCATGAAGAAGATATAGGACCAATGAATTTCTACCAAGTGATGAAAAGATTGTTTTAAAGTTTGGTATAAAGGTTAATATAGATGCACCTAGTATAAATGAACCTATATAGTGAAATAATCGTATACAAAATGGAAATGCTAAATTATCATAATAACTAGAATATGGTGCTGACTCAAATAAAAGCTCTATTTTTATATCATGTGATAATATGTAAAGTATAATGAGCACTAGTAAGGATCCAGCTAATAGTTTTAGCATATGCTTCTTTAAAATAGCTATATATTCTTTTTTAAAAGCCATTCCGGTTATAAAGAAAGGGAAGAAAAATAATGTTCTTGACATGTTTGCAAGAAGTCCTATAGTATTATCAAATCCAAGTATAAGAGATACAATTATTGATCCAATAATCCACTTTTTCTTATCAGTAACATAGTCAGATAATATATACCAACAAGTTAGTGATAATAGATACCAAAGAGTCCACTGAGAATACATAAGTTCAAATTTATATGAACTATTTCCTAGTAAATATTTATAGAATATTATATATAATAATTGAGCAAAAATATACAATTTAAAAGTCGATTTAGCTTTTTGAACTGTGGTTCTTTTGCTAAGCTTAGAAAAATATCCAGATACAAATGTAAACATAGGCATATGAAACATATATAAAAATAATATAAAATAATGTGTATCTATATTTTGTGGACTAGCAAGTTCAAGGGAATTACCTATTATAACAAATAAAATAAGTAAACCTTTTAATGTATCAAAATAGAAATCCCTATTTTTTTGTTGTGTTTCCATGATAAACCTCCAGTTGATAATTGTTCTATTTAGAAATATAGCACAATTAGATATTTAATACAATTGGTATTGATTGAATCTTTATCAATATTTAAAGTTAGTAATAAAGAATTATTTTTGATATAATAACCATTATAAATAAAGAGAGGGGATAGGACAAAGTGATAAAAGCAGTTTTATTTGATTTAGATGGAACTTTATTAGATACTAATGAATTAATATATAAATCTTTCAAGCATACATTTAAAGAGGGGCTAGGACTTACACCTTCAAAAAGTGAAATAACAGCACATTACGGACAGCCGTTACCATATACTTTTAAAATGTATACTGAAAACGAAGAGGAAATTCAAAGTTTAATAAATAGATATAGAAAATATAATGAAGAATTTCATGACAATATGTGCTTTCCTTTTAAAGGCGTATATACACTTTTAGAGGAACTTAAAAATAGAGGGATAAAAATGGGAATAGTTACTTCTAAAAGAGGAGAACTTGCAAGAAGAGGAATGGAAATAGCTAATATAACAAAATATATGGATATAATAGTTACTCCAGAATGTACAGAAAAACATAAGCCAAGTGGAGAACCTGCAATATATGCCTGTAATCATTTAGGAGTAAAGCCTGAGGAAACAATAATGGTAGGAGATAGTCACTTTGATCTACTATGTGGCATAGAAGCTGGATGTAAAACTTGTGGAGTTAGATATACAGAATTAGATATAAAAAGATTAGAGGAATTAAAGCCAGATTATTTTATAGATTTTCCAGAAGAAATATTAGAATTATTATAAATAGAAAGAGGAATTAAAGTTTTGAACATACAGATATTTGGAAGCAAAAAATGCTTTGATACGAAAAAGGCAGAAAGATATTTTAAGGAAAGAAAAATAAAATATTCACTTATTGATATGAAAGAGAAGGGAATAAGTAAGGGTGAATTAAATAATGTAAGCAGAGTAATACCTGTTAATGAATTAATTAATGAAAAAGGTAAGGGATATAAATCTTCAAATTTAGATAAAATAAGAAGTAGCGAAATGAAGCTTGAAGTTTTATTAAAGAATCAAAGTTTAATAAAAACACCTATAGTTAGAAATGGAAAGTCAGCAACAGTAGGATATAAACCAGAAGTGTGGAATGAATGGGAGTAATAGAACATATGAAAAAGAGAGATTTTAAAGGAAGTGTAGTTTTAAATCCAGTTCCAGTAGTTTTAATTACATCAAGAAATAAAGAAGGAAAAGAAAATGTATTTACTGTAGGGTGGACTGGAACAGTATGTACAAGACCTCCTATGTTATCTATATCGGTAAGACCAGAGAGGTTATCTTATGATTATATAAAAGAATCAATGGAGTTTGTAGTTAATATTCCTCATGCAGGAATGACAAAAGAAGTAGACTTTTGTGGAGTTAGAAGTGGTAAAAAAATAGATAAGATAAAAGAAATGAATTTTACTATGAAAGAATGCGATAATATAAATGCATCTTATATTGAAGAGTGTCCAATAAATATTGAATGTAGAGTAAAGCAAATAATTCCCCTTGGTAGTCATGATATGTTCATTGCAGATGTTTTAAGTTCTCATATAAATGAGGAACTTATAGATGAAAATGGAAAGATACACTTTGAAAAAGGTGATCTAATAGCTTATTGTCATGGAGAATATTATAAATTACCTAGAACTTCAATTGGATGCTTCGGATATTCAATTATGAAGAAAAAAGAATCAAAGTCAATCAAGGAAAGCAAGGGTAGTAAAGATTTAAAAGAAGGTAAGAAAACTGATGGTTTAGATAAAAAAGCAAAATATAATAGTAAATCAAAAGATAAAAATAAGAACATAGAAAATAAAAAGTTTAGAGGCAAATCTTCTAAAAATAATAAAAAGACTATAAGTAAAAAAAGTAAAAAGAGAAAATAAAAAGAGAGGAATTATATTCCTCTCTTTTATTAATACTTAAGCTATAAATTAGTATCTTTTATAACTTCCGTAACTTCTTCTGTAACGGCTCTTGCGGTAACGTCTTTTGTTAATGAATCTTATAATAAATATTATTATAAGGATTATTATAACAATAGCTAAAATTATACCTAAGTAAGCAAAGGCATTTGCTTTAAATAATTGACCAATTGATACTCCGATGTTTCCAGTTAAAGCTGCATGATAGTCTTTAACAGAAAGATTAAGATTAACATCATTATTTGCAGCTACAGACCATGCATCTTTATTTTCAGGATTAAATGTTATTTCAGCATTTTTATCATTAAATGAATTTTTATAAAGCATAGCATCTTCTGATAGTGTTACAGGTGCTTCTATTGTCTTCGTAGGACCAAAGAACTTAAACATTTTGTAGTCTAAAGTCACATTCTTTATAGAATCACCAGCTTTTTCAAATACTGCTGGCTTTGCAGCATAGCTATAATCCATTATTTTATCCATATCAGCATATCTAGTTGAGTCATCAGCACTAACAGCTGAATCTAATACAACACCAATAATATCTCTGCCATCTCTGTTATAAACAGTAGCTAAGCATTCACCAGCTTGATCAGTTGTACCAGTTTTACCAGCGATATTACCATTTTTACCTAAAGTTTTATTTCTATTTTCTAATTTGACAGTTTTACCACCAATAGTAATAGTAGCATCTTTAGTTTCCATTACCTCTTTAACCCATGGGTTAGCAAAAGCTGCTTTAGTAAGTATTGCTAAGTCATAAGCTGTCGTATAATGATTTGGGTTATGTAATCCATTTGGTGTTACAAAGTGACTGTCTTTCATTCCAAGTTCTTGAGCTTTTTTATTCATAAGCTTTGCAAAGTTTTCTGCATTTCCAGCTACTTTATCAGCTATCATATAAGCTGCATCATTTCCTGAGAACATTAATAAGCCCTTCATTACATCATCAGCAGTCATTGTGTCGCCAACCTTCATAGTAACTCCTGGCCAGTTTGAATGTAATGAATACTGAGGTTGAGCTTTTGCAGACTCAGTAAATTTAATTGTGTCATATTTTTGTGCGTTTTCTGCAAAGATTAATGCAGTTAATAATTTGGTGATACTTGCAGGATACGCCTTTGCATCTGCATTTTTTGAATAAATAACTTCACCAGTTTTTAAATCCATAGTAATTGCATACTTTGCAGTTATACTTGGATCAGATGGTGTTTGTGTATCTGCATATGATTTTATCATTCCTAAAGGAGCTAATAAGTACATAGCAAAAACAAGCACCATTGTTTTTAGTAGTATACCTTTCTTAGTTAAACTCATTTCTCCACCTCGTTCTTTTTTTTGCTAATCATAATGGACGTGCATACAAAAAAGTATAACATCTTACGCATTTAATAACAATAAACATTACCCAAAAATAGGTACTTAAATTATTACAATATAATTAAATAAAATTTAAGATAGTAGGCAAACTATCAATATGGGGGTGATCTTATAAAAATATTTAAAAAAATAAATTTAATATTAGCAATTATCTTAATTATTACTTTAAATTCAGCTTATATTCAGGGAAACTGCAATAATTCTAAAAAAAAGGTTGTTTATTTAACTTTTGATGATGGACCATCTATTACAAACACAAATAATATTATTGATATCTTAAATAAAAATGGAGTAAAAGGTACTTTTTTTGTAGTTGGAAATAAGGCTGTTGAGAATAAAAATATACTTAAAAAAGCTAGAAGTTTGGGAATGGCTATATATCCACATTGTAATGTTCATGATTATGAAAAGATATATAGTAGCACAGATGAATATTTTAAAGATTTAAACTTATGTGAAAATAAAATAAATAATGTGCTTAATGAAAAATTAGATTTTAAATTTGTAAGACTTCCAGGCGGCGCTACTAATAGAGTTGGCAAACAAAGTGTATTAAGTGGAATAAAAAAGGAACTAACATCTAGGAATGTTATGTATATTGATTGGAATATTGATTCAGGAGATGCAACAGCTGCAAATGTATCTAGTGAATGCATAAGAAAAAATATTAAAAATAATGCAGGCACATATAGAGTAGAAGTTGTTTTAATGCATGATGCAGAAGGAAAGAAGAGTACTGTAAACACTTTAGAAAATACTATAAATGAATATAAGCTTATGAATTATGAATTTAAAACTTTAGACAATATTTCAAATGATGACATTCAATATCTTAAAAACATTAAAGTAATAAACAATAATTAGTTAAAAGAAAGAATCCTATAGATTATCTATAGGATTCTTTCTTTATTTATCTTTCTTTTCAAATCTTTTTATTATATTTTCTTTAGCTTTAATTTCTAGGTCATTATTTAATGGTTCTAAAGTAACATTTCCATATTTATGACTTAAAGCAAGCTCAAGTAATTTATCGGCAAGCTCAGGATTTTTTGAAAGAAGTGATCCATGGAAGTAAGTACAGAATGTATTTTTATATACACAACCTTCATTTCCATCTTCCCCATTATTACCATATCCTTGAACGCATCTACCAAGAGGTTTTAAATTATTTATATATGTTCTACCTGAATGATTTTCAAAGCCAACATAAGTGTGAGAGAATTCATCATTTTGTATTATTGTATCTCCAATAAAACGAGTATCTCCACCTTCAGTATATATATCAAGTATTTTTAATCCTTCAAGTTTTTCTCCATTTGGAGCTCTATAGTAATTACCAAGAAGTTGATATCCACCACATATAGCTAGTAAAACTTTAGAATCTTCTACATATTTAGTTAAATCCTCTTTTTTATTTTTCATTAAATCTTCTGAAACTATTGATTGTTCATAGTCTTGGCCACCACCAAAGAAGACTATATCATAATTATCTCCATCGAATTTATCATTTACAGATATATCAATAACATTAGTTTTTATACCACGAGCCTCAGCTCTTGACTTAAGTATTAATATATTTCCTACATCACCATAAACATTTAGTAGGTCAGGATAAAGATGACAAATATTTAATTCCATAATATTACCTTCCTTTACCAAAGTTTTTCTATATAGCCTTTTGAGTGAAGGTGTTTTCTATAATTAATCATTGCAGTATAAGTTGCAAGTATATAGATATTTTTATCTTCACATTCTTTAAGTTTATTAGTTAATGCTTCATAATCATCTTCTATTATAAACTTAGTAGAATCAAGCCCAGCCGTTTTAAGTCTAACTGCCATATCATACATTCTCATACCAGAGATGTATATATCATTTATTGGAAGATTCGGAAGTCTTTCAAATCCAACATCCCAAATCCAAGACACATCTCGTCCATCTGCATAGTTATCGTTTAGCATAAATAAAGCAGAGAATGGTTCCTTATTTAAACATAATGTATCAATTGCTTGATTATAACCTGCTGGATTTTTTACAAGTATTATTTTAACATTTTTATCATCAATTTTAATAACTTCTTGTCTACCAAAACTGGAATCTTGTTTTCCTAAAGATTTTGCGATTACTTCATCTGATACACCAAGTTCTTTTGTTATTGAATAAGCACAAAGTCCATTATATATATTATAAGCTCCAGATTGACTTATTGTAATTGGAGTTCCATTAATAACAACTCTTGAGTATTCAGGTGTAACTTCAATTATTTCATCAACTGCATATTTTAAAGGAGCTCTTTTGTATCCACAGCTAGGACAATAAAAATCTCCTAAATGATTATATGTAATGAAGTTATAACTGTATGGAGATTTACAGAATTTACAGAACTTAGAGTCTGCATTTACATCAAGCTTTGTATCTTCTTGAACTGGAACGTTAAACCCGTAAAATTCTGTAGGATTCTTAAGGTCTAGATTACCAAGTAATGATTCATCTCCATTTAAAATAAGTTTTGTCTTAGGAGCTTTAACTACTCCTTCAAGTATTTTTGTAAGTGTTGTATATACTTCGCCATATCTGTCGAGTTGGTCTCTAAATAAATTAGTTACAGTTAAAAGTTCTGGACTTATGTATTCAGTGATGAATTTAACATTAGCTTCATCAACTTCTATAACTGCATATTTAGAAGTGTTTTTATCTCCAAATTTAAAGTTATCAATGAAACATGACACAATACCAGGGAAAAGGTTTGCCCCTGTATTATTTGTTATTACTTTAAATCCATTTTCTTTAAGTATGTTTGTAATCATACTTGTAGTTGTTGTTTTACCATTTGTACCAGTGATAAGTATAACTTTATATCCCTTAGAAACAGTCTTTAAAATATTTCTATCTAATTTTAAAGCAATTCTTCCTGGGAAAGTACTACCACCTTTTAAAAAGTTTTTTGATATGAAAAGTACTATTTTACTAGAAATAATACTTATAAATGATTTTATATTAATAATATTCACCACCCTATAGTTAATAAGTATCGACAGTTATCACATAAATAATAACTAGTATAACACAAAATTATATTACAGCGAAATATGTTTAAATACAATAAATTTAATGTTAGTATAAGCAGATATTTATATGGAAATACAATGAATAAATGGATCTTATAAATATGATTAATATGTAGGCTTGTGTAGATTTTTTAATGATACTTTGATAAAATGTAAAATATATGAAGAAACAATTAATAAAAAATTAATATTCTAAACTCTTGGGGGTATTTATGAAAGCGTTTAACGATAATTTTAAAGAAAACAAAGTGGGGAATAATAGAAGACAAAATATACAAAGTATCTTAGTTCTTATTGGAAGTTTAGTATTTGCATTGTTGATGGCTGTAGGATGTAAGGGACTTTTCGGGTCTGAAGAAGAGCTTATATTAGATAAAGAGGATGAAATATATTATTCAGGAAAGTATGATGACGCATTAAAAGAGTACGAAAAAAAGCAAAAGAGGGAAGAGTGGCCTATTTGGACAATAAAGGAAGCTGAAATATATTCATTAAAAGAAGAGAGGATACAGTCTAATTCTTTATTAGATAAAGCATATAGAGATAGAAATGAACTAGAAAAGGACAAGGGTATTGATAAATATAAAGAAGAGGACAAGGTTCTTGGGAATTATATTACATTTACATATCTTATTAATGGAGATGCTGAAAAGGCAAGACAGTATGGAGAAGATTTCTTAATGAAAGAACAAAATAATAATCCATTAAGAGAAACTATGACTGTTGTGTATTTAGCTCAAAATAATAAAGACAAAGCGAAGGAAATGGTAAATGGATATAAAGCAGATACTTCTTTTGAATTAGCTAAAAAAGCTGATTTAAATATGATAGTTAATAATTATGAAGAAGGGTATAAAAATTTACAAAAAGCTTATGAGTTAGATAAGAATGATATTAAGATTTTAGATGTTATAGAAAATAATGTGTATGGAAATAGAGAGAGTGCTATTAAATATTTAGAAGATTTATATAAAGAGGATTCCTCTAACACCATGACTAAATTAGCATTAGCAAAAACATATTCTATAGAAGAAAAAAATTTAAATAAGAGTTTAGAAATTTTAAATACTTTAAGTGATGAAGAGAAAGATTCTCTACTTTATAATTGCATTCAATTAGAAATAAATAAAAAACAAGTTAAAGATTGTACTGGAATAATAGATGAAATAACTACTAAATATGAAGATACTTATGGAGCAAATTATATAGCAGGTATGTATCATCTAGAAAATAAAGATTATAAAAAAGCTAGTGATTATGCAATAAAAAGTTCTTTTATAAATAAAGAATATAGTAATATATATGGTTTATTGCTTTCTAATTTGATGCAAAATGAAGAAGATGAAAATATCACCAAGGCTTATTTAAGAAGAGGGCTATATTATTCTCCGTCAAACTGTTTAATAATAGAAAATGCAGCTAATTTTTATGAAAAGGTTGAGCAAAAAATAGATTTAGCGTATGATTATTATAGGTTAGTTTCATATGTAGGCCCAGGAAGAACAGAAAATTATTATCATATGGCTAGTATAGACATAATAAAAAATGAGTTAGGTAAAGGAATAGATAGCTTAGAGACGGCTGTTAAAATGAATAAGTCTAATGATAAATATTTTGCAACACTTGGATATCTTTACTTTAAAGAAGGGGATATGGAGAAAGGGATTGAAAATACTAGAAAAGCATATGAGATAAATGAAAGAAATATAGAAGCTCTAAATAATGCTGCAATTTACTATGCTGTATATGAGGATAACATAGAAAGAGCTTATAAAAATATAGCTACAGCTAATGAATTAATATCAGAATCTAATGATTTTATAAAGAAAGAAGTTGTAGATAAAAATTACAATACATTTAAATTAGGGTATGAGCAATTTGAAGATGACAGATATAGAAAGATAGATTCATCTCAAGTTGAATTAATATATTAAAAAGCACCAATATAGAAAGAAGGAGATTAATTACTATGTATCCAATTAGATTTGAAAACTTATACTATGACAAGATATGGGGAGGAAGAGACCTAGAAAACTTCAGAGATAATATGCCGGATGGATTAATAGGAGAAACTTGGGATATTGCATGTCATAGAAATGGTACTGGAATTGTTGAAAATGGAGAATTTAAGGGAATGAAGTTTGATGAGCTTATAGAGGAACTGGGTCACAAACTAGTAGGTGATAAGATAGCAACAAATAACTTCCCATTATTAATAAAACTTATAAATGCAAACGATAAACTATCAGTTCAAGTGCATCCAGGAGATGAATATGCAAGAGTAGCTGATAATGATCTTGGAAAGACTGAGGCTTGGTATGTTGTTGATGCAAAAGAAGGAGCTTCACTTATAGTTGGAACAAAGAATTGTGATAAGAAGACTTTTGAAGAAGCTATTAAAAAGGGAGATTTAACTCCATATTTAAATCAAATACCTGTAAAAAGAGGGGACATGTTCTATGTAAAGAGTGGATTAGTTCATGCAATCTGTGAAGGTGTTGTAATTGCAGAAATACAACAAAACAGTGATACTACTTATAGAGTATATGATTATGGAAGAGGAAGAGAAATACATGTAGAAAAAGCACTAGATGTTATTGATTTCTCATTAAAGGGAGAAAATATAAAGGGAATTACAATTCATGAAGATGGATATGATAAGACAGTTCTTTGCATTGGAGAGTATTTTGCAATAGAAAAATATGAAATAAAAGAAAGTGCAAAAGAAGAAAGTGATAAGGATAGATTCTATCTATTTACTTGCGTTGAAGGAAATGGAGAAATAGTTTGGGATAATGATTCTTTAGAAGTTAAGATGGGAGACAGTATACTTATTCCAGCATACCTTGGAAAGTATGAACTTAAGGGAGAATTTACTCTACTTAAGAGTTTTGTACCAGATGTTGAAGAAGAAAAGAAGAAGATATTAGCTCCAGTTTTAAAATAGTGTATAAAAATAAGGAGACTTTAGTTTTACTAAAGTCTCCTTATTTTCTTAAATTTTACTTAATTAATCGTATAATATAGACAAGGAGTTACAATATACTTATAATTAAAAAGTCAATAATATTTTTGAAAGTGAGTGAGAGTTAGTGGGAATAGATTTACTATTGATACTTAAAGCAATAATTATTGCAATAGTAGAAGGTCTTACAGAATTCGTTCCAGTATCATCAACGGGACATATGATACTAGTAGGGAACTTAATTCATTTTACTGGTGATTTTGCAAATATGTTTGAAGTTGTTATACAACTTGGAGCAATATTAGCAGTTGTAGTATTATTTTGGAAAAAAATCAGTACAAGCGTAGTAGAATTCTTTAAATTTATATTTACAAAAGGAAGAGAAGGAGAAACAGGTTTTAGATTTGGAATCAATGTAATAGTAGGTTCAATACCAGCACTTATAGTTGGATTGGCTCTTCATGATAAAATTAAGTCCTTATTTACACCAAGAGCCGTTATATATGGATTTATAGTTGGTGGTATTCTATTAATAATTATAGAAAATATTTATAGAAAAAGAAGACCTAAGGCAAATGATATAGATAAGATTACAGCTAAGGAAGCATTAATAGTTGGTGTGGCTCAATGTTTCGCTATGTGGCCTGGAATGTCAAGAAGTGCTTCCACTATAATGGGTGGTTGGATAGCAGGTTTTTCAACTCCAATTGCAGCTGAATTTTCATTCTTCTTAGCAATTCCAGCTATGGTTGGTTCAAGTGGTCTTGATATGTTAAAGTTTGACTACTCACAAATGGATGCAACAAAATGGATAGCTTTAGTAGTTGGAT
This sequence comes from Clostridium sardiniense, assembly GCF_050584765.1. Taxonomy (GTDB): domain Bacteria; phylum Bacillota; class Clostridia; order Clostridiales; family Clostridiaceae; genus Clostridium; species Clostridium sardiniense_A. The sequence goes on from NZ_JBNOOR010000001.1 coordinate 606,332, forward strand.
TTATTGTAGCATTTATAGTTTCATTAGTAGTAATGGATAAGTTTGTAAGTTACTTAAAGAAGAAACCAATGAGAGTGTTTGCAGTATACAGAATAGTAGTAGGTGTAGTACTTGCTATATTAGTATTTGCAGGTTTCATGACTTTACCACCTTTATAGGTTAAAAAGGTTTAGCTAATATTTGTTAGCTAAACCTTTTTTATATACATAATAAATCAAAATAAATCATATATTTATACGAAGTAAACTTAATATACAATTTATAAATAATATGGTAAAATATTCTTTATAAAATTAATAAATTATGTTAATATAAAAAAAGAAACAGTTTACTTTTGATGTAAAATCTGAAAACAATTGCATCGTGTGTTGTACAAATGTCGGGCGAGAAGAAGATTAAATTTTTTTGTCTAAAATTATCAGAAAATAAAGAAAATTTAATCAATAATGTTTGTAAAATGGGTAGAGGGGGAGTTGTGAAATGACAAAAGGAGTTAAAAAAATAGCTTTATTAACTGGAGGAGGAGATTGCCCTGGTTTAAATGCTGTAATTAGAGCAGTAACTAGAACTGCAATTTTAAATTATGGTTATGAGGTTATAGGTTATAGGTTTGGTTATCGTGGGTTATATAACAATGATTTTATACCATTAACATTAGAATCAGTATCTGGAATACTTCATAGAGGAGGTACAATATTATATAGTTCAAATAAGGATAATCTTTTTGATTATAGTATTGAAGAAGATGGAGTAACTGTAAAGAAAGATGTCTCAGATGTAGCAGTTGAGAATCTTAAAAAAGAAGGCGTAGATGTATTAGTAGTCATAGGAGGGGATGGTACACTAACTTCAGCTAGAGATTTTTCAAGAAAAGGTATAAAAGTTATAGGTGTTCCAAAGACTATAGATAATGATTTAGCATCGACTGATGTTACATTTGGATTTAATACTGCAATAGATGTAGCAACAGATGCTTTAGATAGACTTCATACAACAGCAGAATCACATCATAGAATTATGCTTTGTGAAGTTATGGGAAGAGGAGCTGGCTGGATTGCATTAGAATCTGGAATAGCAGGTTCAGCAGATGTAATTTTATTACCAGAGATTCCATATGACATTAATAAGATAGTAGATAAAATTAATGAAAGAAAAGCAGAAGGCAAACTATTTACAATTATAGTAGTTGCTGAAGGCGCTAAAGCAAAGAATGGAGAAGTTGTAGTTTCTAAAATTGTAGCTGATAGTCCAGATCCTATAAGGCTTGGTGGAATTGGAAATAAATTAGCTGATGATTTAGAAAAGATAATAAAAGATCATGAAGTAAGGTGTACTGTTCTTGGACATATTCAAAGAGGGGGTAATACTTCAACTTTTGATAGGATTTTATCAACAAGATATGGAGTAGCTGCAGTGGAAATGATCAATGAAGGCTTATTTGGTAATATGGTATGCTTAAAAGGAGATGAAATAACTTACGATAGTTTAGAAAATGTAATAGGTCAAAAAACTAAACAAGTTGATCCAAGTTGTGAATTAGTTACAATTGCTAAAAAAATAGGAATCTCATTTGGAGATTAGTTAAAGGATATTTAAAGGATTTAGCATGTTGCTAAATCCTTTAATTCTAATATTGATATAATTATAGATGGTTCAAAAATATATGGTAATATGTTATAATTTTATTAACAATTGGGACAGATTTAAATTTTAAAGCTGGAGGGTATTATGAAAGAGATTAAAAAATATTTAGAATCAAGAATTGGTACTTATAGTTTCTTCTTTGAAGATTTAGAAAGTGGATTTGTTTACGGTTACAATGAAAACGTTCAGATGGTTTCAGCTGGATGTATGAAGTTACCTATAGCAGTTTCTTTAATAAAAGATGTTGAAAGAGGAAATACATCTTTTATGGATAAAATAAAGATAGAAGGCTCAGATAAAGTTTATGGAACTGGTATAATTCATGAATTTAATTCTAGAGATTATACTGTATTTGAACTTTTAGTTGCTATGCTTATTCAAAGTGATAATACAGCAGCAAATAAAATTATTGATATTGTTGGAATAGACATAATAAACGAAGATATCAAAGAAATGGGTTTAAAAAATACCGTCCTAAATAGAAAAACAACTGATGAAAGAAAGGGAAAATTAGATATAGAAAATTTAACATCAGCTAGAGATTTATCGAAGATATGGAAGCATCTATACGAAGGAAGTTATTTAAATAAGGAAAACAGTACAATGCTAATAGATATACTAAGGAGACAGCAGATTAAGAATAAATTAGCACTTTATATACCAGATGATTTAAAATATGAAATTTCAAGCAAGACTGGAGATAAAACAGGAGTTGAAAATGATACAGCACTAATTCAACTATCTAAAGGAACATTTGCATTTACAGTACTTTCTATGTCAATTCCAAATAGTGTTTATGGAACTGTAACATTAGCTAAATGTGGTAAGATGATGTGGGATAATGTGATGAATAATTGGAATTAACTTCTGATTAATAACTTAAATATTAAGATAGTTATATATTATAAAAAAGCTAAAATGATTTTTTATCAATCATTTTAGCTTTTTTTAATTTCATGCATTTATGTAAAATTTAAAATTAGAAAACATATAATAAGAAATTTAAACTGATTACAGTAAAGCGGAAATTAAAGGTAGAGTATAACATATGGCTATAAGATTTTTAAGAAAATAAATTAAAGTATAATGTGATATAGGAAAGGTAGTGATAAAAAAATTTACTTAATTGCTACCTTTAAGTATTTAATTTATTTTATTGTTTTAAATTCAAATCCTTTATCTTTAAAATATTTAATTATCTGAGGTAAAGCTTTTATAGTTTCATCTTTTCCATATGCATCATGCATTAAAACCACGATATTGTCTGCATCTTCACCAAGCTTCTTAACGGTCTTTTTTAGATATATAACTAACTCCTGTGCATTTTTCTTTGCCCCTTCTGCATCACCATTTAAAGCATTCCAATCAATATTTTGAATTTCAAGTTCATTCAGTTTCTTTTTTAATGCTTCCTTGCCATTCCATGTACGGTATCCACCTGGTAATCTAACAATTCTAGTAAAGAAATCCTTGCCTAAAATACTTTGCATTAACTTCTCATTTTTATTTAAATCATCGATAACATGATCTACATTTATGGTCCTACTTGGATAAAGGTAATGGTAATTATGACTATATGTATGATTTCCTATGGCATGTCCGTTGGTAGCAATTTCTTTTAATAATTCTTTAGCTTTATCATTAGCATTTAAGGATACTCCAGTTATAAAAAATGTTGCTTTAATATTGTGTTCATCTAGAATTTTAAGTAAAGCTGGGGTATTTGTTGTTGATGGACCGTCATCAAAGGTTAAATAAACAACTTTTTTTCTATCATTCCTAACAGGATATTGTTTATAACCTTTAAATAAATCATTCATATTTTTAGATACGATTAATGCATCGTCTGCATTAGGGTCATCTTTTAATTGTAAGTAATAAGAACTGCCTAATTCATTTTCAGATGCCACAACTTCTGTGTCATTAGAATTATGTTTTATTATTGTAAATAATGAGATGCATACTATTAATATAATTATAAAAGGAATTGAGATTATTTTTTTCGTTTTGGTTAATTCCGTTTCTTTATTATCTGAATTCATATTAAGTCCTCCTTACTTATATAAGTAAATCAATAACTTTAGTATATTACTCAATGAGATTTTTATTCTTTAATTATATAAGAATAGTTAAGATAATAAATTAATATAAAAATGTAATAGTAAAATAAGAAATATATATAAATATAATTCTAAAGAGTTTACATAATGAATATATTATAAATAAGTATTTGAGAGGCGGTAATTGCTATGTTATATGGAATAAAAGAAAAGATAAATTCTGTAGTTTTAAATAAAAAAAATATAGAAAAGATAGAGATTCCTGTATCTAAAGAAGAAAAAGAAATAATAGAGAAACTTGCAAAATTACATAAGGTAGATACTGAGGAGTTTATAAGATGGGTAGTGCTGAACAAGTTTTTAGATGAGTTTCTAAAAATAAATTAAATATATTGACATTTTATGTGCATCATGGTATTCTACAGAAAAGAAAAGATAACCTTTAATTTGATCCAGAGAGATCAATAAGGAAGTAATAGTAATGCAATTGTATCGTAGGATAACTACGTCTTCCTTATGTCTTGTGAGGAAGACTTTTTTTATATACTTATACAATTGTAAGAAAATATTTCCCTTTTAATTTAACACAGAGAGGTTAAGAAGGAGTGAAATTATGTTAAAAAACAAACATTTAATCGACCCTATGGATTTTACTATAGGACAACTAGAAGAAATTTTCGAATTAGCACATCAAATTATTGAAAACCCAAAGGAATATTCTCATATATGTGATGGGAAAATTCTAGCCACTCTATTTTATGAACCTAGTACAAGAACAAGATTTAGCTTTGAAGCAGCTATGATGAGACTAGGTGGAAATATCTTAGGTTTTTCAGAACCAAATTCAAGTTCAGCATCAAAGGGTGAAACCCTTGCAGATACAATAAAGATGGTATCAATATATTCAGATATTATAGCAATGAGACATCCAAGAGAAGGCTCTGCAAGAGTTGCAAGCATGTACTCAGAGGTACCAGTTATAAATGCAGGAGATGGTGGGCATCAACATCCAACTCAAACATTAACAGATTTATTAACAATAAAATCTCTAAAAGGAAGCCTTTCAAATCAAACAATTGGTTTATGTGGAGACTTAAAATATGGTAGAACAGTACATTCATTAATAAAAGCAATGTCTAGATATGAAGGTAATAAATTTGTCTTAATATCACCAAAAGAACTTAAAATACCAGATTATATAAGAGATGAAATCTTAAAAAAGAATAATATAGAATTTAAAGAAGTTGAAAGATTAGAAGATGTAATAGAAGAAATGGATATACTTTACATGACAAGAATTCAAAAAGAAAGATTCTTTAATGAGAAAGAATACTTAAGACTTAAAGATAGTTATATATTAGATATGGACAAGATGAATTTAGCTAAGGAAGATATGATAGTTATGCATCCGCTGCCAAGAGTAAATGAAATTGCTGTAGAAGTTGATTCAGATAAAAGAGCTGCTTACTTTAAGCAAGCTGAATATGGAATGTATGCAAGAATGGCATTAATATGTAAACTTTTGGGGGTATGTTAATATGTTAGAAATTACAAGTATAAAAAATGGATTAGTTATAGACCACATAAAAGCTGGAATTGGAATTAAGATATTTAATCACCTAAACTTAGAAGAATCAGATTTAAGTGTAGCATTAATAATGAATGTTAAAAGTAATACTTTAGGTAAAAAAGATATTATAAAAATTGAAGGAATACAAGAAATAGACTATAGAGTATTAGCAATGCTTTCACCTAATATAACAATAAATGAAGTTAGAGATGAAAAAATAGTTAACAAGCTAGTACCAGAACTTCCAGAAAAAGTTGAAAATATAATTACTTGTGATAATGTAAGATGTATAACAACTGATGAAAATTATGTTCCTCAAATATTTAACTTAGTAGAAAGAGATAAGGCAACTTATAAATGTGAGTATTGTGATCACATAATGAAATTAATATAAGAGCTTAAAGAGGTGCTAAATTTGAATATATTAATAAAAAATGCAAATGTAATTGATTCATGCCAAAATTTTTATGGCGATGTTTATATAGAAAATGGAAAAATAAAAGAAGTAGGATTAGATATAAATAAAAGTGGAGTAGAGACTATAGATGCAGATGGATTAACATTAATGCCAGCATTTGTTGACACTCATGCCCATTTTAGAGATCCTGGGCTTACTTACAAAGAAGATTTAGAAACTGGATCTAGAGCAGCACTTAGAGGAGGATATACAGGAGTTTGCTTAATGGGAAATACAAGTCCTATATGTTCAACTAAGGAAGTTTTAGATTATGTTAAAGAAAAGGAAGCAAAGCTAAATCTTATAGATATACACCAATGTGTAACAATAACAAAGAATTTTGATGGAAAGACAATATCACATTTAGAAGATTTTAAAGATGATTCTAGAGTAAGAGCAATATCAGATGATGGAGTTGGCGTATCAGATTCAAGAGTTATGATGGAAGCTATGAAGATAGCAAAAGAAAATGACTGGGTGGTTATGTCTCATGCAGAGTCAGGTGAATTTTCAGATATAGATATGAGACTTGCAGAAAACATGATGACTTGGAGAGATATAACACTTGCAAAGGTTACAGAAGCTAAGCTTCACATGGCTCATGTAAGCACTAAAGAAGCTATGCAATATATAATAGATGGAAAATGCAAAGGGGTACAAGTAACTTGTGAAGTTACTCCCCATCATATTGCACTAACTAATGATGTTAACAATTATAGAGTTAATCCTCCAATAAGAGAAAGAGAAGATGTTGATTTCTTACTTAAGGCAATAAGTCATGGGGATGTAGATTGTATAGGGACAGATCATGCGCCTCATACTTGTGAAGATAAAAAGAAAGGTTCACCAGGAATGGTAGGACTAGAAACAGCTTTTCCAATATGCTATACAAAACTTGTAAAAGATGGAGTTATATCAATAAATAAATTATCAGAGATGATGTCAAGAAATCCATCTAATATATTAAAGATGAATAAGGGTAATATTAGTATTGGATTAGATGGAGATGTAGTTTTAATAGATACAAATAAGAAGATAGTTATAAACTCAGAGGAGTTCCACTCAAAAGGGAAAAATACACCATTTGAAGGTATGGATTTTTATGGTGAAGTGGTTATGACAATAAAAGGTGGAAGAGTTTTATATAAAAGATAGTGGGGGATTAAAAATGAAAAGTAGAATAATAGATAAATTATATAATAGAGTAAATGAAAGAGGAGTGGTGTGTGTTGGACTTGACACATCACTTGACTACATACCAAGCTTTATAAGAGAGGGAAAAACAAATAAGGATGCAATTGTTGAATTTAATAAGGCTATAATTGATGCAACATTTGATGTAGCTGCATGCTTTAAAGTACAAATAGCTTATTATGAAGCATTAGGAATTGAAGGATTGGAAGCTTACAGAGATACATTATCATACCTTAGAGAAAAGGGTGAAATAATTATAGCTGATATAAAAAGAGGGGATATTGCAGCTACAGCAACAATGTATGCAAAAGCTCATTTTGAAGGAGATTTTGAAGCAGATTTTATAACACTAAGTCCATATATGGGGATGGATAGCATAGAGCCATATATACCTTATATAGAAACTGGAGATAAAGGGATATTTAGCTTAGTTAGAACTTCAAATAAAGGAGCAAAAGATATAGAGTATATCAAAACTCCAGCTGGAAGAAATGTTTATGATATAGTTGGAGAAAAGGTATTAAACATGGGAAAAGAATATATGGGTGAATGTGGATATACTCCAATGGGTGGAGTAATTGGATGTACACATATAGAAGAAGGTGCAAAGATTAGAGAAACTTTAAAGGAAATGTTTTTCTTAATACCAGGATATGGAGCGCAAGGTGGAAAAGCTGAAGATGTTGCAATGTATCTTAATAATGGGAATGGAGGAGTAGTAAACTCTTCAAGAGGAATACTTCTGGCTTATAAAAATAATGGAGCTTCTGAAAAAGATTTTGCAAAATGTGCTAGAGAAGAAGCAATTAGGATGAGAGACGAAATAAGATCAGCGTGTAATAGATAGGGAGGATTTTGACTATGAGTATTGTCTATAAAGATGTTACTGTACTTAGTAATGAAGAGATAGCAAAAGGGATATTTAAATTAGTAGTAAAAGATGAGAATGAGATAAAGTGTGGTCAATTCTATATGCTTAAAGTCAAAAATGCACTTCTTCCAAGACCTATAAGTATTTGTGAAAAAGAAGATGATAAGCTTACGTTTCTTTATGCAGTAGTTGGTACTGGAACAGAAGAAATAAGTAAGCTTAAGGAATCAGATGAAATAAAAATTACAGGACCTTTAGGAAATGGATTTAATGTAGATGAAAAGTTAGGTAGAGTTGCTTTAGTGTCTGGAGGGATAGGAACTGCACCTATGCTTCAGGTGGCTAAAGAACTTAGAGAAAAAAATAATGCATCTAATATAGAGTTATATGCAGGATTTAGAGATGATGTGTATTTAATAAATGACTTTGAAAAGTATGCAGATAACATAAATATAACAACTAATACAGGAAAGCATGGAAAGAAAGGTTTTGTAACAGAAGTCTTAAATCCGAAAGATTATGATGTAGTTTTATGTTGTGGACCTGAAATTATGATGAAAAAGGTTGTAGAGATGTGCAAAGAATGTGGCACAAAGATATTTGTATCAATGGAAAAACATATGGCTTGTGGAGTTGGAGCATGCCTAGTTTGCACATGTAAGACAAAAGATGGACATAAGAGAACTTGTAAAGATGGACCAGTATTTGATGGTAACTATGTAGAACTGTAGAGGAGGGGTTATATGCTAAAGGTTAATATAAATGGAGTAGAATTCAAAAATCCTGTTATAGCAGCTTCAGGTACATTTGGATTTGGAGAAGAGTATAAAGATTTTTATGATGTTGGTATTCTAGGTGGAATATCATCAAAAGGATTAACTATAAATCCAAAGGATGGAAATGAAGGAATAAGAGTATATGAAACTCCAAGTGGTATGATGAATTCAGTTGGACTTCAAAATCCAGGAATAGATCACTTTATAGAGCATGAATTGAAGAACATGAAAAAGCTTAATACTAATGTAATTGCAAATATTGGTGGTGGATGCATGGAAGATTATGAAGAAGCTATAATTAAGCTTAATAATGCGGATATTGATATGATAGAACTTAATATATCATGTCCAAATGTAAAATCAGGTGGTATGGCTTTTGGAATAAAATCAGAAGTTGCATATGATGTTGTAAGTAAAATAAAGAGTATCACTAATAAACCTCTTATGGTGAAATTATCACCAAATGCAGAAAATATAGTGGAAATGGCCGTAAAGTGTAGAGAAGCTGGGGCGGATTCTTTATCTTTAATAAATACATTAAAAGGATTTGCTATTGATATAAATAAAAGGAAACCAGTATTTAATAATACATATGCAGGATTATCAGGACCAGCTATAAAGCCAATAGCACTTAGAATGGTACACGAAGTATCAAAGGCAGTTGATATACCAGTAGTAGGACTAGGTGGAATTTCTAATTGGCAAGATGCTATTGAGTTTATGATGGCGGGAGCATCAGCTATACAGATTGGAACTGTTAATTTTACAAATCCAATGGCAGGAAAAGAAATAATAGAAGGAATGGAAAATTTCTTAATAAAAGAAGGCATAAAAGACATTAACGAGATAATAGGGATTGTCTAAAATTTAACGAAAATTTGGAGGTTTTTTAGTATGAAAGCGTATAAAAAAGAGTTTATAGAGTTTATGGTAGAGTGTGGAGTGCTTACATTTGGAGATTTTGTAACAAAGAGCGGAAGAAAAACACCGTTTTTTGTAAATACAGGAAATTACAAAAAAGGAAGTCAACTAAAGAGGCTTGGAGAGTTTTATGCAGAAGCTATAAAAGAAAATTTTGGAGAAGAATTTAATGTTTTATTTGGACCTGCATATAAGGGAATTCCATTAACAGTTACAACTTCAATTGCTTTATCAGACCTTTATAATATAGATGTAGATTACTGTTCTAATAGAAAAGAAGTTAAAGATCATGGAGATAAGGGAATACTTCTTGGTGCTAATTTAAAAGATGGAGATAGAGTTTTAATAGTTGAAGATGTAACAACAGCAGGTACTTCAATATACGAAACAATGCCCATTTTAAAGGGACAAGGGGATGTTGATGTTACTGGACTTATAATATCTGTAGATAGAATGGAAAGAGGAAGAGGAGAGAAATCTGCTTTAAATGAAATAAAAGAAAAGTTCGGATTTAAGACATGCGCTATAGTAACTATGGAAGAGGTAATAGAGTATCTTTATAACAGAGAAATAAGTGGTAAAGTTATAATAGATGATGAAATAATGAAAAGAATAAATAGCTATTATGAGCAGTATGGTGCAAAGTAGAATCAAGTTCGTAAAAATGAAAAATATTGTTAAAAAAATATAAAAAAAGGACTAAATGTTAAAAAAACTTTTACATTTAGCCCTTTTTCGTTTAAAATAGAAAGTGAAAGAGGGTTGAGTAGGTGATAATAAATTTCATATGAAAATAATTATTGACTGTGAAAAATTTATCATTTATAATTTAATCATAACTAATATGAAAGAGAGGCGACGCATTAATGTTTAGGGAATGGGAAGGCTTTAAAGAAGGAAATTGGCAAAAAGAAATTGATGTCAGAAACTTTATTCAAAATAATTATACTCCATATGAAGGAGATGACTCTTTCTTAAAAGGAGCAACTGAAAATACAACTAAGTTATGGGATGAAGTAAGTGAGCTATTTAAGAAGGAAAGAGAAAATGGTGGAGTTTTAGATGTTGATACTAAAACAGTATCAGGAATAAATGAATACGCACCTGGATATATAGACCAAGCAATAGAAAAGATAGTTGGAGTACAAACTGACGCTCCACTTAAGAGAGCTGTTATGCCACAAGGTGGTATAAGAATGGCAGAAAATGCAGCCAAAGCTTATGGATATGAAGTTGATAGCAAAATATCAGAAATATTCAGCAAATACAGAAAGACTCATAACCAAGGTGTATTTGATGCATATACTGATGAAATGAAATTAGCTAGAAAGTATGGTATAGTAACAGGACTTCCTGATGCTTATGGTAGAGGAAGAATTATAGGTGACTATAGAAGAGTTGCTTTATATGGTGTAGATAGATTAATAGAAGACAAGATGGCTCAAAAGAAGAGCTTAGAAGTTAACACTATTGATGCAGATGTAATCCAATTAAGAGAAGAAATCAGTGATCAAATAGTAGCTTTAAAAGAGCTTAAGGCAATGGGAGCAAGCTATGGATTTGATTTATCAAAGCCAGCAGTTAATGCTAAAGAAGCTGTACAATGGGTTTATTTTGCATACTTAGCTGCAATTAAACAACAAAATGGTGCTGCTATGTCATTAGGTAGAACTTCTACTTTCTTAGATATATATATTCAAAGAGATTTAGATGCAGGAGTAATCACTGAAGAAGAAGCTCAAGAAATAATGGATCATTTTGTAATGAAGCTTAGATTAGTTAAGTTCTTAAGAACACCAGAATACAATGATTTATTCTCAGGAGATCCAACTTGGGTAACTGAATCAATTGGTGGTATGGGATTAAATGGAAAGAGTTTAGTTACTAAGAATTCATTCAGAGTTCTTAATACACTTTATACATTAGGACCATCACCTGAACCAAACTTAACAGTATTATGGTCAACTAGATTACCTCAAAACTTTAAAGATTTCTGTTCAAAGGTATCTATTGATACAAGTTCAGTTCAATATGAAAATGATGATTTAATGACAGAATACTGGGGAGATGATTATGCTATTGCTTGTTGTGTATCTGCAATGAAAATAGGTAAGCAAATGCAATTCTTCGGTGCAAGAGTTAACTTAGCTAAAACTTTACTTTACACTATAAATGGTGGTATAGATGAAAAGTCAGGAGTACAAGTAGCACCTAAGATGGCACCTATAACAAGTGATTATTTAGATTACAATGAAGTTATGGAAAAATTTGATGTAATGACAGACTGGTTAGCGAACCTTTATGTTAATACTTTAAATTGTATTCATTACATGCATGATAAGTATTCATATGAATCACTTCAAATGGCATTACACGATAGAGATGTATTTAGAACAATGGCTTGTGGTATAGCTGGTTTATCAGTTTGTGCTGACTCTTTATCAGCTATTAAATACGCTAAGGTTAAGCCAATAAGAAACGAAGAAGGAATTGCTGTTGACTTTGAAGTTGAAGGAGATTTCCCTAAATACGGAAATGATGATGATAGAGTAGATGAAATAGCTGTATTCTTAGTTAAAAATATGATGGATAAAATCAGAAAGAATAAGACTTACAGAAATTCATACCACACTCAATCTGTATTAACTATAACTTCAAACGTAGTATACGGTAAGAAGACAGGAACTACTCCTTGTGGAAGAAAAGCTGGAGAACCATTTGCACCAGGAGCTAATCCAATGCATGGTAGAGATTCAAGTGGATCACTTGCATCTTTAAATTCAGTAGCTAAGCTTCCATATGAGCATTCACAAGATGGTATATCAAATACTTTCTCAATAGTTCCAGATGCTTTAGGTAAGTCAAAAGAAGATAGAATATCTAACTTAAGCAACATGTTAGATGGATACTTTGGTCAAAAAGCACATCACTTAAATGTTAATGTATTTAACAGAGAAACATTATTAGATGCAATGGAAAGACCAGAAGAATATCCACAATTAACTATCAGAGTTTCAGGATATGCTGTAAACTTCATCAAGTTAACTAGAGAACAACAACTTGATGTTATAAACAGAACATTCCACTCAAGAATGTAATATTTACACTATTAGAATTTAGTAGTGATTAAAATTATCCTCTGCTAGGATTATACTTAGCAGGGGATATGTATTATAATTTTAAATAAGTAATTGATGATTTAAAATTTATAAATAATAGTTATTTATAAGCTTTAAATCATCAATTGTTTAAGGAGGAAATAACTATGACTATAGGAAGAATTCATTCAATAGAAACTATGGGACTTGTAGATGGTCCTGGGATAAGAGTTGTTGTGTTTTTGCAAGGGTGTTCTTTAAGATGTAAGTATTGTCATAACCCTGATACGTGGGAATATGGCTGTGGTGAAGAATATACTCCGTCTCAATTAGTAAACAAGATAAAAAGATATAAAGCTTATTTTAACACTTCAAATGGTGGAGTTACATTTTCAGGTGGAGAACCTTTAAGACAACCAGAATTTTTAATTGAAGCATTAAAATTATGTAAAAAAGAAGGTATACATACATGTATAGATACTTCAGGATTTGGAGTTGGAATGTATGATGAAATATTAAAATATACTGATTTAGTTCTTTTTGATCTAAAAGATTTAACAAAAGAGGGATATAAGAATGTAACTTTAATGAATATTGATGAATCTCTTAAATTCCTTGAAGTAGTTCAAAATAGCGGAACAAAAATGTGGATAAGACATGTTGTTGTACCTGGATTAACTGATGGGGAAGAACATATAAGAAAGTTAAAGGACTTTATAAAGACTTTAGATAACGTAGAGAAAGTAGAGCTTCTTCCATATCATTTACTTGGAGTAAATAAATACGAAAATATGGGACTTAATTATCCGCTAGAAGGTGTTGAAGCTATGGATAAGGAAAAAATTAAAGAGTATCAAAAGATATTAAATGAAGAATAAAGAGTTAGGTTTTAAACTAACTCTTTTTTATTTAAGTACTATTTAATTTTTTTATTTTTATTCTTTTTATTTGATTTCTTTGAATTTATACTAGTTGATCCAGTAGAGACATCCTTATTTTTAGCTTCTTCTTTTTCTTTTTCTTTTCTAGCAATCAGCCTATCAGGTGAATAAAAGAAAGTAACAGATATTAAAAATGCAACACCTGAAGATAAAATTACATTACGTAACATTATATCTAATATGAATGCTATTAAAATTATAGAAGCAACGAATTTTAAAAAAGTTTTTGATTGAGAACTCATAATAAAAATCTCCCCCCACCATTATGATATATTAAAAATTATACAGTATGATGAAAAGAGTTACAATATTTTCATACTGCAACTCTTTCAACATTTATATAGATTAATTTTTAGATATATTTGAGAAGTATCCATGAGGTATTATCTTTCTTTTTAAACCTTCTATTACTGTTAAATAAGTAGCAGCAGTATCAAATCTAGCATCATGATAGTTGCCACTTCCGCCAAATAACTCTTTTGCCTTATTTTCAATTTGTTCTTTTGTAATATTTAGATATGATATAACCTCTTCAAGTTTTGGATTTTTAAAAGTACCATTAGGCTTTAGTATTTTACATATATCCTTATAGTATGACATAGTACAGAATGTTCTCTTTGGTTCATAATTTGCTCCAAGGAATAATAATTCACTATGCATAAATTTAACATCAAAATTTACATTATGACCTATTACAAAGTCTGCTTCCATAAAATCATCTATAAATTCACCAACGGAATCTTCAAAATACATTCCTTCTGAAAGCTCGTATAATTTTTCAAGAGAAAAACCATGTACTGCTTCAGCATTTGGATCCATTTCATCAACTGCGAAAAAGAAGTTTTTACCTTTAGTAGTTTGAGGCTTTGTAGATGTATCCACTATTATGTAGCTTAGCTGGCATATATGTCCAGGGCGTATGCTTGTTGTTTCTGTATCGAAAAAAAGTAATTTCATTGAGTATCCTCCTAGTGTACAAATATAATAATAATTATATACCATATCTGTTCATAATAAAATAACAAAAAAATCCGATGAAAACGGTATGAATTAATTGAAATTAGTTATCGTTGATAGTATAATTAAATTATAATAAAAATTAGAAAATGGGGTAAACTAATGGAAACATGGAAACCGGAGGGAAAATTATGTTAGTTGAAAGAAAAAGAAAAGTATCAATAATTGGAGCAGGCTTTGTAGGAGCAACTACAGCTTATGCGTTAATGAATAGTGGAATAGCAACAGAAATTTGCATATATGATATAAATATGGATAAAGCAATGGGAGAAGTAATGGATTTAGTTCATGGAACATCTTTTGTAAAGCCAGTTAATATATATGCAGGATCACTAGAGGAGACTGCAGGTTCTGATATAGTAATAATAACAGCAGGCATTGGACAAAAAGAAGGAGAAACTAGATTAGATATGATTGGAAAGAACTTTGAAGTTTTCAAAGGATTTGTTCCTGAAATCGCAAGATTAAGTCCAGAATCAATTTTATTAGTTGTATCTAATCCAGTAGACGTATTAACTTATATAACTTATAAATTATCAGGATTCCCAAAAGAAAGAGTTATAGGATCAGGTACTGTGTTAGATACTTCTAGACTAAAGTATGTACTTGGTAAATACTTTAGTGTAAATAATAATAATATACATTCATATGTTATTGGAGAGCATGGTGACAGTGAATTAGTTACTTGGAGCAATGGTAGAATAGGTGGAGAAGATTTTGATGTATATGCAAAACAAAAATCACTTAACTGGGATGAAGAAATTAAAAAAGTACTAGAAGAAGATGTTAAAAATGCCGCTTATGAAATAATAAGCAGAAAAAAAGCGACATACTTTGCAGTAGCACTTGCTGTTAATAGAATTGTTGAGGCTATATTTAGAGATGAAAATAGTATATTAACTATTGATTCTTTATTTGAAGGGCAATATGGAATTAACGATATGTATTTAGCAATTCCAACTATAGTTAATAGAGAAGGAGCTAAAGAGATAATAGAGATACCATTATCAAATAGTGAAGAAAGTAGGCTTAAAGAGTCAGCGAAAATATTAAAATCACATTTAGACCAGTGTCATATTTAGAAATTAATAAAAAGTATTCTTTATTTTTAAAGAATACTTTATTTTTTTTATTTTTTTGTATATAATAATATTTAAAATTAAAGGAGGGCTATTTATGAAACAAGAAGGTATTATTATACCAGAAGGGTATAAAAGTAAAGCAACACTAATTGAAACAGAAGTTCATATTAAATCTATAAAGGATTATTTTGAAAAGAATTTAGCAGAGAGATTAGACTTAATCAGAGTATCAGCTCCTCTTTTTGTTGATTCTAAATCAGGATTAAATGATAATCTAAGTGGAGTTGAAAGACCAGTTAAGTTTGATGTTTTAGCATCAAAGGAAGATGTAGAGATAGTTCATTCCCTTGCAAAGTGGAAGAGAATGAGTTTACATAGATACAATTTCCCAGTAGGTAAAGGTCTGTATGCTGATATGAATGCTATAAGAAGAGATGAGGATCTTGATAATCTACATTCTATATATGTTGATCAATGGGATTGGGAGCGTATCATAAATAAAGAAGATAGAAACTTAGAAACTTTAAAAGATACTGTAAGAAAAATATATAGTGCATTTAAAGATACAGAAAAGTTTGTAAAAGATAACCTTATAGATATAAAAGAAGAGCTTCCAAAGGAGATATTCTTTATTACATCTCAAGAACTTGAGGATATGTATAAAGATTTAACACCTGATGAAAGAGAATATGCAATATGTAAAGATAAAGGGGCCGTCTTTATAATGCAAATAGGACATGAATTAGCTTCAGGAGAAAAACATGATGGTAGAGCACCAGACTATGATGACTGGAACTTAAATGGTGATATTTTATTCTGGAATCCAATTTTAGATTGTGCTATGGAATTATCATCAATGGGTATAAGAGTAGATGAAAAGTCTTTACAAAGTCAGTTAGAGAAAGCTGATTGCTTAGAAAGAAAGAACTTAGAATTCCATAAAGCATTATTAGAAGGAAAGCTTCCTTATACTATTGGAGGAGGAATTGGACAATCAAGAATATGTATGTATTTCTTAAGAAAAGCACATGTTGGAGAAGTTCAAGCGTCTATTTGGGATGAAAAAAATAATAGAATATGTAAAGAAAATGGAATAGAATTATTATAAAAAATACTTAATATAAAAAAATACTCAATGGCTAAATTTAGCTATTGAGTATTTTCATTTTTAAATGTTATTTCTCCACTGATTACTTTTCTTATATTTCCAAGTTCATCCTTAATTATAAGTTCTCCATCATCATCTATTCCAAGACAAGTTACTAACTCCTCACTTCTTGAGGTAACGAGTCTAGCAGTCATATCAATAAGAAGTGAATTATTTCTGCAAATATGTATAACTTCTGACAAATCATTTTTATCTACAAAATCATCATAAAAAACTTCAAAATTATTTAAAAAACTTGCAAGTATTTTTGAACGATTAAATTCAATATTTTTTTCTATTAGTAGAGAAGTTGCAGTATTTAAATCAGAAGTAAAATCCTCTTTAGTAATATTTATATTCATACCAACTCCTACTATAATATGGTTTATTGTATCCATATCACAATTCATAAGAGTAAGTATTCCGCAGAATTTTTTATTATTAATATATATGTCATTTGGCCATTTTATTTTGCAAGGTATATCAAGTTCATGTAGCACTTTAAACACTGAAGCAGCTGCGATTAGTGTTATTTTGTTTGCTTGATTTGGAGCTATATTAGGTTTTAATATTAAAGAGGTCCATATACCTCCCTTAGGTGATTGCCAAACACGATTAAATCTACCTGTACCTTTAGTTTGAATTTCAGATGTTATAACAGAATAATCACTATTATTATTTTGAGCGATCTCTTTAGCCTTTATATTTGTAGAGTCAAGCTCTTTATAATAAAAGTAATTTCTTCCTAAATTTTTAGTGTTTAAGAATTCACTTACTGAACTGAAATCTATATTATCAGGAGTTTTAATAATTTTATATCCTTTATTTCGAATTGCATCAATAACATACCCATCTTTTTTTAGGTTATTAATATGTTTCCAAACAGAGTTTCTAGACACTCCTAGTACTTCGCTAATATATTCTCCAGAAATATATTCATTATTATTTCTAAGTAGATTTAGAACTTTATTTTTCATATTTTTCCTCCAAAGGTACTCTGAATCTTTTTTATTATTATATCATAGCCTCAAAATTTAAAAAATATAATAAATAAAGACAAAATTTGAATAATATTAATAAATTTTAGTCTAATTGTAAGGAAAATACGTATAAAAGTACTGGTTTAAAGATAAAAAGTCGATTATAATAGTATTGTTAGACCGAAAAATCACAGATTAAGTTATTTTGAAAATTGTAATTAGGATTTAAGATCTTGATTCATTAGGGAGGGAAGACATGCAAGATAAGGGAGATAAGAAGAGGGATACAAAAAGCACAAAGAAAAAGATGTCTAAAAAGAAAAAGATTTTGATTTCAATAGGGATAGTATTTCTTCTTATTATATTAGGAGCTGGAGGAGCTTACATGTATATTAGAGGACAAATATATCAAGGAAGTCCTCAGGCAGAAACTGTAGATTATAAAGAACAACCAGGAATTACAAACATATTACTAATAGGAACAGATGCGCGTAAATTAGATGAAGCCGCAAGAGCTGATGCTATAATTATCGCTACAATAGATAATAACCATAAAAAACTTAAACTAACTTCAATCATGAGAGATACATTAGTTAAAATACCAGGTCATGGGGAGCAGAAAATAAATGCTGCCTTAGCATATGGAGGACCTGAGCTGTTAATGCAAACCATAAAGGATAATTTTGATTTATCGTTAAATAAATATGTAATGGTTAACTTTAACGGATTCCAATCAATTATAGATCAAGTTGGTGGTATTGATGTTGATATAAAAGATTACGAAATACCAGAACTTAATAAGTTTATTGGAGAGTATGAAAAGGTTAAATCACCGAAAATAGAAAAACCTGGAATGCAACATTTAGATGGTCAACAAGCTTTAGCTTATGCAAGAATTAGAAAAGTTGGAGATGGAGACTATGAAAGAACTGAAAGACAAAGAAGAGTTATTGATTTAGTTACACAAAAGTTTAAAGATTTAAGTGTGCTTAAATATCCTTCTGTAATGGCAGAGTTATTACCATATGTTAAGACAAATATAGAACCAGTTATGATTCTTAACTATGCTTATACTGTTTCAAAGTTCCCAAGCCTACAATTTGAACAATTAAGAGTTCCAGTAAGTGAAGATATTTCATGGGGTGGACTTTACAAAGATAAAGGTTGGGTTCTTATTGTAGATAAAGAACAAAATGCAAAGATGATGCATGATTTTATATTTGATGATGTAAAACCAACAGATAAGAGCTATAGTGTTGCAGCATGGAAAGACAAACTTGCTGAGTATATGGGTGAAAATGAACAACATATCAAAGATAATGGCCCATTACCAGAAGATAAAGAAAACGACGGCTATGTAGCGCCTACTAAGAAGCCTTCAACTAATACAAATAATAATAATAATAGTAATAATAATAGTTCAAAACCAGCTAAGTCAGAGACTCCAAAGCCGGAAACTCCAAAACCGGAAACTCCAAAACCGGAAACTCCAAAACCGGAGACTCCAAAACCGGAGACTCCAAAGCCAGAGAATCCAAAGCCGGAGAATCCAAAGCCAGAGAATCCAAAACCAGAGAATCCGAAACCAGGTGATGGCAATGCAACAGATACAGTGCAGAATAATAGATAAAAATAAATAATTTAAATAATAAAACACAGCTCATTTTTTAAAGCTGTGTTTTATGTTATAATACTTTAAAATGAGAGAAGGAGAATTTATAGATGAGCTTTTTGCAAAGAATTATATTTATGGCACCCGCTATATTAATTGGATTTACATTCCATGAATATGCTCATGCTAAAATGGCAGACAGATTAGGTGATAAAACACCAAGGTTTCAAGGAAGATTAAATTTAAATCCCATTAATCATTTAGATCCATTAGGAACGATATTAATTTTATTTTGTGGTATAGGGTGGGCAAAACCAGTACAAGTTAATCCATCAGCTTTTAAAAATTATTATAAAGATGACCTAAAGGTAAGTATTGCAGGACCAATTGCTAATTTAATTGTTGCATTCTTTGGTATGATATTATACTCTACCTTAGTTCTTATTAATAGGGAATTTACTTTAGGAGGATCATTCCTTTCAGTACTTGTAATAATAACAACATATATAATACAAATTAATATAACTTTATTTGTATTTAATTTATTACCATTACCAGGACTTGATGGATTCAGCATTCTTAGAGACTTAAGTCCGAAACATTTTTATAAAGTATCAGATAGTCTTTATAAATATCAATTTTTAATATTTATAGCTATAATTTTTATTGGAGGACCGATAATTAGAATACCATCAGATTTAATAATGAGATTATTATCAAGTATTGTAGGAGCAATATTTGGAGTAATATTCTAATGATAAATAAGCAGCTAGCTTTAAAAGGCTAACTGCTTTAATTATTATATATTAATTTTTAATTTACTTTTTCTATTACTAGATCTCTATTGTATATTTCTTTAAATGAGCAAGCACTTCTCATAGCTTGACGAATTTCAAGTTCTAAATCTAATTGAGATTCAACTTCTAATTTAACTGTTTCATTATCAATGGTTGCATGTATATCAGAAACAGCGCCCTCTAAACTTCTATCAAGGCCTTCAGCTATTTTAAGTATAGCGCCAATATATTCTATAGCCTTAATATCAATTCTATTAATTATAGAAGTATATTGAGGGAATGGAATATGATATTGATTGTTTCTATGACAAGCAGCAATAGCAGCACTCATTAACAATTCTTTTTGAGTTAACCCATTTATAGATGAGTTTAATATTATATAGAAACTATGTTTATGATGATTATAGTAGTCAATACTTATGCCACAATCATGTAACAATGCAGATGTTATAAGAATTCTTCTATAAGAATCATTTAATCTATGTATTGGCTTTAAATCTTCAAAAATATTCTGTGATATTTCATAAACATGTTTTGCGTGATTTTTATTAATATTAAGTTTATTCATGATTCCTTTAATACTAAATACTAGCATATTTTTTTCATAATCATAATTATCTTGAAGATACTCATAGATAATACCATCTCTTAGTCCTCTAGATGAGGTTATTACATTGCTTGTTGATGTATAGGAAAGTATATTATGGAATATACAAAGTCCAGCAACAATTATATCTGCACGCTCAAAAGGTAGACCAGGAACTTGTTTACGTTGCTTAAGACTCTTACACTTTAATAAATTATATATTTCATGAACATCAATATCTGTTAGGGTATAGTTATGTTCAATATCAAAAGGATAACGCTTTCTGATTCTATCCATCCTTCCAAGAGCTTTGATAGTACCTCCAACGGCTATAATTGAATCAAAACTAGCATCTTTAAGCCATGTACATTCATCAATTAAATCATTAACTGTACTTTTAGCAGCTTCTAGGTCTTCTCTTAATATCCTATCTTTAAGATTATATTCAGAAGTAAGATTTAATGTACCTGCTGGAATTGAATAATATTTTTTTATTTCTCCATCTTTAACCCAAGCTAAATGGGTAGCAATACCTTCTATATCAACTATTAGAGAATTTTTAAAATATATAGTATTTACTACTCCTAAAAAATTATAATATATTTCTTTATCTACATCTAAGATAGTAATATCAATATCAAGTTCATTTTTTATTAGATTTAATAATTCATCGCTATTTGATGCACTTCTAAATGTTTCTGTAGCAACTGCAATAATTTTTTTAGCTCCTGATACCTGACACATTGATTTAAATGCTCTTAAATTTGATAGAGTAATATTAAGTTTTTCACTTGATAATTCAGTACCATCTATTAAATCTTGACAAAGTCTTATAGATGTAGTTAATTCATCAATTTGCCTAAAATAACCATCTTCTTCTACTTCATTTAAAGTCAGCGTAACTGAGTTAGCACCTATTTCAATAACACCAATTCTTTTCATAACAAACTCCTTAAACAATAGTTAATTTTAAATATGTATTACTATTATACAACATTTTAAACTGTTGTGTTAAAAATAAGAATATTTAACTATTTGTTGACATTATGTTAGTGCTCTATGTATAATATATGAAAGAAAGTAAAATATAAATTCAATGAAGAGGAGAGTAGAGTAATCGATTCTTTTTAGCGAGTAAGGAGTTTTGGTGGAAGCCTTATAGATAGATTATTTGAAGAGAACCTTGGAGAAGCACCTGAAATGAGTAGGGATCGCCGCAAATTTTAATCATTTGCGTTATCAAAAAAGAGTGGCATTTCTTTATGCAAGTAGAGTGGTACCGCGGAAAAATGATATTATTCCGTCTCTTATTTTATAAATAAGAGACGGTTTTTTATATTTTACGGAAAGAATACGAGGAGGAATAGAAAATGGATTATAAACAAATTATTGCAGAATTAATAAAACAATATGTTGATTTAGATGTAGAAGATATTAAAAAACTTATAGAAATACCACCAAAGTCAGATATGGGGGATTATGCTTTTCCTTGCTTCCAATTAGCAAAAGTTATGAGAAAAGCTCCAAATATGATAGCTGAAGAATTAGCATCAAAAATAAATAAAGATGGATTTGAAAAGATAACAAACTTAGGACCATATGTAAACTTCTTTGTTGATAAGGCATCATTCTCAAAGGAGACTATAGAAAAAGTTATTGAAGAAGGAGATAAATATGGTTCATCAAATATTGGTGAAGGTAAGACTGTATGTGTTGAATATTCATCACCAAATATAGCTAAACCTTTCCATGTTGGTCACCTATGTACAACAGCTATAGGTAACTCTCTTTATAAATTATTTAAAGAAGAAGGATATAATGTAGTTGGTATAAATCACTTAGGGGATTGGGGTACTCAATTTGGTAAACTTATCTCAGCATATAAAAGATGGGTTGATGAAGAAGCTTTAGAAAAAGATCCAATAGCAGAACTTTTAAGAATATATGTTAAATTCCATGATGAAGCTGAAAAAGATCCATCATTAGTTGATGAAGGAAGATTACATTTTAAGAGATTAGAAGATGGAGAACCAGAAGAAACAGCTCTATGGAAGAGATTTAGAGAACTTAGCTTAAAAGAATTCAATAGAGTATATGATTTATTAGGAATTAAATTTGATTCATTAGCAGGAGAAGCATTCTATAATGATAAAATGCAAGTTGTAATTGATGAATTAAAAGAAAAGAAGTTACTTACAGAAAGTAATGGAGCGCAAGTTGTTATGCTTGATGAATATAACATGCCTCCTTGTATAGTTCTTAAAGGTGATGGAGCAACTATATATGCAACAAGAGATTTAGCTGCTGCAAATTACAGAAAGAATACTTATGATTTTGATAAATGTATTTATGTTGTAGGAACACCTCAAGCGTTACACTTTAAGCAAGTATTTAAGACATTAGAACTTGCAGGAAAAGATTGGGCTAATGATTGTGTCCATGTCGGATTTGGATTAGTTAAGTTCCCAGATGGCGGAATGTCAACAAGAAAAGGTAAAGTAATACTTTTAGATGATTTATTAAATGAAGCTATAGCTAAAACTTTAGAAATCATAAATGAAAAGAATCCAGAACTTGAAAATAAAGAAGAAGTTGCTAAAAAGATAGGTATAGGTGCAGTTGTATTTACTTATCTTAAGAATTCAAGAGAAAAAGATATAATATTCGATTGGAAAGAAATACTTTCATTTGAAGGAGAAACAGGTCCATATGTTCAATACTCATATGCAAGAGGTAACAGCATATTAGAAAGAGCTGGAGATGTTGATTTAACAAATGTAGATTATAGTAAGTTAGATTCAAAGGAAGAGTTTGAATTAATAAAAGCTTTAGAAAGCTTTAAGAAAAATATACATTTAGCAATTGAAAAGCTTGAGCCATCAGTTGTAACTAGATATGTAGTTGATGTAGCAAAATCATTCAATAAATTCTATAATGCTCATTCAGTATTAAATTTAGAAGATGAAGAACTTAAAAAAGCAAGACTTGCATTAGTAAAGGCAAGTTTACAAGTAATCAAGAATGGCTTAGGATTAATAGGAATAGAAGTTGTAGAAAAGATGTAATATTTTAAAAGTGTTAGAGAAGTTGTATTCTCTAGCACTTTTTTAATATTTTCTACTAAAATGTTAAACTTTAGTACTTACTTGTATACATAAATACCATATGTGATATAATTCAATATAGACGGAAAATACTAGAAGAAAGGTGATGGGATGGAGTGAGTTTTAATAAAAATATAAGGTATAAAGATATTTTAATATTCGCTTTAGTAGCTTTTATAGGTTATAAAATTGTTGATAATTATGCAGTTTACCTAGCTGTATTTAAAAAGTTTTTAGTAGTACTTAAGCCATTTATATTTGCATTAATTTTTGCATATGTATTAAATCCAATTATGAAATTATTTGAGAAGAGACTGAAGTTAAAGAGGGGGCCAGCAGTGGGCTTAACATATCTTATTGTGCTAGGAATAATAGTTCTTATAGGATTGTATGGTATACCTAGTATGATAGATAGCATAGTTTCTATTACCAAAGATATACCAGACTATGTAAGCACAGCGCAAGATTGGGTCAATTCAGCACTTAAAAATGATAAATTCTATGAGTTAATGAAAGATGCTGGCGTACTACAGACTTTAACATCATTGTCAACTAAAGCGGGGACTATTTTAGTTTCAGTACTAGAAAGCACAGCGGGATCACTTGTATCTATAACTACAGATATAATAATGTTTGGTTTTGGATTCTTAATATCAATTTATATATTACTTGATAAAGAGAAATTTATAAAACAAACAAAGTTATTACTTATGATGCTTATAG
Source organism: Clostridium sardiniense (assembly GCF_050584765.1). Classification (GTDB taxonomy): domain Bacteria; phylum Bacillota; class Clostridia; order Clostridiales; family Clostridiaceae; genus Clostridium; species Clostridium sardiniense_A. Next base: position 630,912 of record NZ_JBNOOR010000001.1, read on the forward strand.
GTGAGAAGTGGGGAAATAAAATACTTAATTTAACTAGAGTATATAATCATATGATTGGTACATATATAGGTATAAAAGCTCTAGATTCATTAATAATAGGTGTTATGTCTCTTGTTGGTCTAATGGTATTAAAAGTGCCTTATGCTATACTATTAGCAGTTGTAGTTGGTTTTACTAACATGATTCCATACTTTGGACCTTTTGTAGGTATGGTAGTTTGTTCTACAGTAGCTGTATTTGTATCTCCTTGGAGAGCATTAGCTGTATTTATATTTTTACTTGCACTTCAACAATTCGATGCTTGGTACTTAGAACCTAAGTTAGTAAGTGGAAAGGTTGGAATTGGACCATTTTGGGTTATATTTGGAGTAACACTTGGTGGAGGTTTCTTTGGACCTTTAGGAATGCTTTTAGCATCACCAACAATGGCTACAATAAAGATATATTATGATAAAGTAGTAAATAAGTATAAAGATGAACATGAGGAATTGGTAGATTCATTATAGTAAATAAAAAAATCAGTAGCTTAAAGCTACTGATTTTTTTATTTACTATTCTTTTAATTTTTTCTAGAAGGACAGCTTTTGCTGCATGAACCACAATTACATTGTCCTTTAGAGGATTTCTTAACATTTTTATATATTATATATACAGCTACTGCTGCTATTCCTATTGCTATTGCAATTTCCATTTATATCACCTTCGTTTTTAAATAAATATTGAAGCTACATTATAGAATATAAATGCAACAACCCATGCAAGTACAAGTTGATAACAAACTGAGAATATTGTCATCTTTGTTCCATACTCTTTTTTCATAGTACCTACTGCAGATACACAAGGTACATAAAGTAAAGTAAAGATTAAGAATGAGTATGCTGAAATTGCAGTAAAGAACTGAGGTAAAATAACCTTTAAATCTCCATTGAAAATAACTTCCATTGAAGAAACTACACTTTCTTTTGCAAGTAATCCACTAAGTAATGATACTGAAGATTGCCAGTTACCAAATCCAAGTGGTGCAAATATTGGAGCTATAAATGATCCAATAGAAGCTAAAATACTTTCATCAACACTTTCAACTACTCCGTGTAAATTAAAGTTTGATAAGAACCATATTACTACAGTCATTGCAAATATTATAGTACCAGCTTTTTTTATGAAGCCTTTAGCTTTATCATAAGTTTGTTTTACTATTGAACTTAATTGAGGAATTTTATAATTAGGAAGTTCTATTATAAAAGGTTCCTCATCCTTTTTAAATAAAGTATTTTTAAATAAGATACCAATTAAGAATGCTATAATTATTCCTAATAAATACAGTGATGCAACAACTAAGCCTCTATTTTCAGTAAAGAATACTGAAGCAAATAATGCATATACAGGAAGTCTTGCATTACATGACATTAATGGAACAAGAAGAGCTGTAAGCTTTCTGTCTTTTTCACTTTCAAGGGTTCTAGCAGACATTATTGCAGGAACTGAACATCCAAATCCAACAACCATAGGTAAAAATGCTTTTCCTGAAAGTCCCATTTTTCTCATGAATTTATCCATTAAAAATGCTATTCTTGCCATATATCCACTATCTTCTAAGAATGCTATACAAACAAATAGTGCAAGAATTACAGGTAAAAGTACTAAAATACCACCAACACCACCGATGATACCATCAACTAATAGTGATTGGAACCAAGGTGAAGTACTTGAAAGTAATGTATGCATCCAAGGTATAAATGAATCATTTAATAATCCATCTAAAAGATCTGAAATAGGTTGTCCCACCCATGAAAAAGTGAATTGGAACATAAATACCATTATTAAAATGAATAATGGATAAGCTAAAAATGGATTTAGTAATACCTTATCTAATCTTTCAGTTAAATCTTTTTTATTATTATCTTTCTTCTTTAAACAGTTATGTATAATTTTTTCTATATATTTATAAGCTGACTTTTCATCTTTAAAATTAAATTTATTTGCATCTTGTATATGTGTAAAATTATTTTTCTCTATAGTTTCTTTTAATAGGTCTATACCTTGTCCTTTTGCAGCTATTATTGGAATAACTGTAACACCTAACTCTTCAGATAATTTTTTATAATCAATTTCAAAACCTTTGCTTTTAACAACATCGATCATATTAACTGCAAGTATTATTGGTTTATTAAATTGTTTAAGCTGGGTTGTTAAATATAGATTTCTATCTAAATTCGAACCATCAACTATATTAAGGATAATATCTACATCACCATCTTCTAAAAAGTGCTTCGCAACTTTTTCCTCATGTGAGAAAGTATCCATTGCATAGATTCCTGGTAAATCTACTATTTTTACATCATTATAGTAACCTTCTTTTTTTTCAACTGTAACACCAGGCCAGTTTCCAACATATTGTTTTGAACCAGTAAGTGCATTGAAAAGAGTTGTTTTACCAACATTTGGATTACCAAGTAGTGCGATTGTTGTCATTATATATTCCTCCTAAGTTAGTAAAATAATATTTTTTGCATCTTTTTTTCTTATAGCTAAGTCAAAGCCTCTAAAATTAATTATTAATGGATCTCCTAAAGGAGCTATTGCTTTTAAGCTTACATCAGTTCCTTCTATACAACCTAATGCTAATAATCTTTTAGCTAGTTTGCTGTCTCCACCTATACTACTTATAATTCCGTGTTCTCCGGGTTTTAATTTTATTAATTCCATTTATTTAACACCTCGCAATGAAAATCATTATCATATACTTATAATATCACTATATGAATTTAGAAGTCAATGTTTAATATAAAAATAATATACTTAAAAAATAATGGAAATTTATTTACAATTGTAATATAACATTATATTACAGTTATAATCTTATACTATATTGCAAAAAAATATTTTATAGGTATAATATAATGAATAGTTATTTACTAAAGAAAAAGGAGGATTAATATGGAAAAAAATATAGCGGCTTTTTTTGATATAGACGGAACTTTATATAGAGAGGGCTTAATTACAGAAGTTTTTAAAAAAATGATTAAATATGAAATAATTGAACCTGAAAAATGGTACAATGATGTAAGGAAAGACTTTGAAAAGTGGGATAAAAGAGAAGGTGACTATGATATATATTTATTAAAAATGATTGATATATATATGGAAGCAATTAAAGGTCTAAATAAGCATCAAATAGAATTTATAGCGAAGAGAGTTATAGAACAAAAAGGTGACAGAGTATATACTTTTACAAGAGATAGAATAAAATGGCATAAGGAACAAGGTCATATTTTAATCACAGTATCTGGTTCACCTTTAGAATTAGTTAAGGAAATGTCACTTAAACATGGTTTTAATGATTTTAGAGGAGCAGAGTATATTTCAGATGAAAAAGGGCAGTATACAGGAGACGTAATTCCTATGTGGGATAGTGAAAGTAAAGAGAAGGCTATAAAAGAATTACAAGAAAAGTATAATATAGATTTAGAAAATAGTTATGCTTATGGAGATACTGCGGGAGACTATACTATGTTCGGTAAAGTTGGTAATCCGTATGCTATGAATCCTACAAAAGAACTTTTAAGAAAAATTATAGCTGATAAAGAATTATCAGAAAGAATAAATATTATTGTAGAAAGAAAAGATGTAACGTATAATCTTAATGTAGGGGATATCCAATTTGAATAAGGAAGAGTGATACTGTGATTATAAAAGAGAACATTATACCTGTAGGCAATTTAGAAGAAGATCATTTTTTAGAGAATGAGCATAAAATTTTACCAGAAGATATAATATTTTTTGATTTAGAGCATTATGTATATAAGAAGCCAAAATGTATAGGAGTTTTTGGAGCTTGTATATATAATAAGGAAAAGAATATACTTCATGTAACTCAATATATGATTGAAAATAAAAGAGAGAGTAAGGATATTTTAAATTTAGCTTTAAGATATTTTAAGGACATGAAGGAAAATGGTAAAAAGGCCATATCAACATTTTCAGGTAATAATGATTTTACAGTAATAAATTACTTATTCAATAAATATAATATATCTTATAACTTTGAGACAGAATTTATATCAATAGATATTCAAAAAGCTTATGAAAAGGATATGAAGACATCTATAGGTCTTAAAAAGCTAGAAAAGATTTTTGATATTGATAGACAAGGGGAAGTTATAAGTGGTTCTAATTTAGCTAAAACTTTTCATAAGGTAATGAAAGATAACGATTATATAAAGAGAATGCCTAGAGAAAAGATAGAGAAGATATTACTTTATAATGAGCAGGATGTTGTTAATTTATATTATATATATACTAATTGGAAGAAATATATTAAGTTAACTGAAGAAGAAGAAAATAAATTAGATACAGAAGAGAAAATAGATCTAAATGATGAAATAGATTTAGAAGTAGATGATGAAATAGATTTAGAATTAGATAAGCTTACTTATGATATAAAAGAAGCTAAGAATAAGAACTTAAAAAATAAAGATAATAAGAAACCAAAAAGTAAAGGTAAAGAATTAAAAAAAGATAATATAAGACAAAAATAAAAAACACTTAAAAGTGAATCATCACTTTTAAGTGTTTTTCTTATTTTTTAGTTATATTAGTACCATTACTTTGTAGAACTATATCTCCATCTTTATCAGTTCTATAAATTTTAACTTTATATTTGTTGAGCTTTTTTAAAGTTTCTTTGTGAGGATGTCCATATGTATTATCAACACCACAAGATATAATACCAATTGATGGATTAACTGCCTTTAAAAACTGTTCAGTTGTTGAAGTTGATGAACCGTGATGACCTAGCTTCAATACATCGGCTTTAAGATTATAGCCTTTTTCTAGAACGTAATTTTCCTCAGTCTTTTCAGCATCACCTGTAAATAGGAATGAATTATTACCATACTCAACTTTTATAATAGGTGAGTAATCATTTAAATCGGTATTTTTACCATATCCATTAGCTTTAGGTGAATATACTGAAACTTTAGTGTTTTTTCCTAAATCAATAGTATCAGTACCTTCTTTGATAACATTAATCTTTAAGTCTTTCCTTTTAAGAGCTTTAACCATATTTTCAAAGGTTTTAGTGGTATGTTCCACTTTAGGAGCATAGAACTTACCTATTTCATATTTATTTATAATATCATCCATATTACCTATATGGTCTTCATGAGGATGAGTTGCTATAACATAATCTAATTTCTTAATTTTTAGTTTATCTAAATATGAAATTATATCTTTTTCATTAGCTCGTGGACCAGCATCAATTAACATGTTTTTACCGTTTACTTGTATTAATTCTGCATCACCTTGTCCTACATTTATATAATGAACAAGCATATCAGAAGTAGATGCATTAGAGCTATTTTTGCTATCAGTATTCGAAGTATTATTACATCCAATTAAAAAGGTTGATAATAATAGTAATAGTATACAAAGCAAAGATTTTAAATTTTTCTTCACGAGAAAACCTCCTTAGATAATATATACTGTATTAGTTTATCATCATATTGTATAATAATAAAGAGAAGTTAAGAACGTAATATAGTACAAATGAATATTATTAAGAGGTGAGAAAATGCAAATATTTAAGATGATTCAATATGGTATATATATGATTTATGTAAGATTAAAAGGGATTAAGTTTAAAAATATATATAAGACTAAAGGGGAAAAAGCAGCTTTTGCATATGGACAAGATGTATTTAGTAAGTGGAGTGATTTCACAATAAATATGGTTGGAATGGATATTGAAGTTAAAGGTTATGAAAATATACCAGATGAAGCTTGTGCTTTTATAGGCAATCACATGAGTATATTAGATATACCGGTGCTTAGACAATCAGCAAAAAGAGATATAGGATTTATAGCTAAAAAAGAAGTGCTAAAAGTGCCTATATTAGGTTTCTGGGTTAAAAATATGAACTGTGTGGCTTTAGATAGAGAAAATCCAAGATCAGCTATAAAGGTTATTATGCAAGGAGCTGAATACTTAAAAAGTGGTTATAATATGGCAATTTTTCCAGAGGGAACTAGAGCTAAAGATGGAAAAGTTCATGAATTTAAAAAAGGAAGTATGAAGCTTGCTGTAAAGGCACAAGCGCCTATAGTTCCAGTATCTATAGATGGTACTTCAAAATGTTTTGAAGATAACAAAAAATTTACTAAGGGAAAAGTTACTATAGTATTTGGTAAACCTATATATACTAAAGATTTATCTAAAGAAGATGAGAAAACTTTAACTGAAAAAGTTCATGATGAAGTTTTAAAAAATATGATTTGGGTAAAATAAAAAGAGCTACTTTAAGTAGTTCTTTTTTGTTTAAATATAAATTTATAAACACTTAGATTTATATTTAGTCATATTATATATACATGAATATTAAGTAAGGATTTTTACTATTATGTACGGAAAAATATAAAGTTTAAAAAGACGAAATATTTACCGGAAAATTTATAAATAATATGTGTTTTTGCGAATTTGAAGAAAAAATGAAAAAAAATTATTACCAAAATTTCATAAGATGTGATATAATGTGTATAAATTAATGAAATTACGGGAAAAATGCAATTTTTCAAGTGTGGAAATTTCATGAGGGGGCAAGATTATGCAAAAAGAATTTTCAATGAGTAATGATAAAGTTATAATTAATTTCACTGCTAAGTACTGCGCAACTTTTGAATCTTTATTAGAAAGCGAAGCTTTTAGAAGAACTTTAGATTCTTTTTTAAGAACTGCAAAAAGTAAAAATTCATTAAGCTTTAGATATTTAGAAAAATCACTAAAAATAAATGATGTAACGCTATTAAGAAGTGAGTTATCAAAAATATTTAAATTCTTAACAGTTATGAATGTAGAAGAGATAATTGAATTTAATGAAAGTTATAGAGAATTATTAGAGAAAAAGGAAGATTTCATAAGATTAGTTGAAGAACTATATCTATTCTGGAGAAGACTTGAAAGATACACTTTAATTCATGGCGGAAAAGTTGATAATGGATTAGCTCAAATAAGCTTTACTGAAGCAAATGATGGATTATCAAAACTTATATTACGTCTTTACAGAAAAATTGAAAAAAACACAGTAGGTGTTCAACCAAAAGTATTTAGACAGATACCTGCCGGTGGTAATTCCTGTATTATGATAAGTAAAATATTATGGCCAATGCCAAATGGTTATGAAATATTAGAAGACATTCCATTTATAGATAGTATTCTTTTAGAAACTCCATTCATAACATATCCAAAAAGAAATACAAGAACAGGAATGTTTAGTGAGACATATGAAAATCCATTAAATTATGCAAAGTTAAATGAAGATCATTGGTTCTGTTATCCTGCTAAAGTTGGGGAACTTTTAGCGTATATTTACTTCCATAGAGATTTTATGGAACATGGAATAACTCTATGTAACCTTTTTGAAATGGCTAGAAAGGAAGAATGCAGAGGAAGAAAACCAGATATGATATATGTATTTGGGGCAAAAGATGAAGATAGTGATAATGAATTAAAGACTGTTTTCTACAATGATGAAAAGAATGATATAATGCTTGGGTATGTAAATCATTCAGAAGAAATAGATTACTTTGGATATATGAAGAAGATGACATTAACACTTCATAATCTAATCATGATAAAAAGAGGAAATCTTCCAATACACGGTGCTATGGTTAATATAGTATTGAAGGATGGAAAGACTGCAAATGTAGCTATAATGGGTGACAGTGGTGCAGGTAAGTCAGAAAGCTTAGAAGCCTTTAGAACATTAAGTGAAGATTATATATCAGATATGACAATAATATTTGATGATATGGGTACATTTAAATTAAAAGATGGAGAAATCTATGGATATGGAACAGAAATAGGTGCATTTGTAAGATTAGATGATTTAGATCAAGGTTATGCATTTAAAGAAATGGATAGAAGTATATTTATGAATCCAGATAAGATAAATGCAAGACTTGTTATGCCAGTTGCTCCTTATAATGCAATTATTAAGGGATATAAAGTAGATTTATTCTACTATGCTAATAATTATGATAAGGTTGAAGAAGGCGGTAAATCATTAAGCTACTTTGATAATGCAAAAGATGCAATTAAAGTATTTAGATCAGGTGCTAGAATGGCAAAGGGAACTACATCAGAAACAGGTTTAGTTGAATCATATTTTGCTAATCCATTTGGACCAGCACAAAAGCAAGAAGAGACTGATAAATTATTAAATAAATATTTTGATGCAATGTTTAAGGCAAATGTTAAAGTGGGTCAATTAAGAACATGTCTTGGGGTTAAAGGACATGAAAAAAATGGACCAAGAGAAGCTGCATTAGAATTATTTGAAGAAATAAAAAAATTATAAAATATAAAATAAAAGGTTGAGCTTTAAAAGTTCAACCTTTATCTATATCTTCTTAAAATATTTAGTAAATGGATTGTGATTATTTGTAATAATTAATTTCTTTAATGTAAGTAGTTCATCAATAATAAAATATGTAATAATAAATATTGAAATAAATTTACTAGCTTCTAATGGAATTATATTTATTACACTCATTATTATAGGATGAATAATTTTAAATACAACTATAGCAGCAAGTCCCCAACCTAGTGAAAAGTGAAGACATATTCTTCCGTTTAAGTTTAGAGGATCTTCAGTATAATCCCACCATTTTAAGTGAAATAGTTTTTCTAAAATATAGCTTGTAATATATTCGATAGTAGAAATTAAAATTGTTGAAATAATAAATAGAGCGAATAAATTAACATGAGCTCTGTTTAATAAGTACATAACCAATAAAATACATGCTCCGTAAATAGGGCAGAAAGGCCCATGAAGAAAACCTCTATTAATAAATTTTTTCTGAGTCCAATACTGGTACGCAACCTCAGCACACCAACCTAGAAAAGAGTATGCAGTAAAAACTATAAAAATATTATTAATATTCATATATCCCTCCAATTTTATTTTCTCAAACTAAATAAGGAAGGTATATACCTTCCTTATTTAGTTTGAGAATTAATTAATCATTTACATATCTGCTTTTAGCAAAAAATGAAATTGCATAAAGTCCAGCAATACCTACAAGTGAATAAATAACTCTACTTACAGTAGACATATCACCAAATAGGGTTGCAACTAGATCAAATTGGAAAAATCCAATTAATCCCCAGTTAATAGCTCCTATTATTACTAATAATAATGCTATAGTATCTAAAAATTTCATAAAAAAAACACTTCCTTAAAATATTTCTTCATAACATAGTATTAACATTTTAAGAAAGCATTATGCATTAAAGCTTATAAAGTAATATTTCTATCTATTGGTTGAGATAGAGATATAAATGTATCAGTTCTCTGAATACCTGATATAGTGTTTATTTTATTCATTAATATTTCCTGTAAATCAGCAATATTTTTGCATATTACTTTTGCAAATACTGAATAGTTTCCAGTAGTTAAGTGTAACTCAACAACTTCTGTAATTTTTTGCATTTCATCAATAACATAATCAAATGATGAAGTTTTATCAACATATATACCAACAAAGCAACATACATCATAACCAAGCTTTGGAAGGTTAAGGATAATACGTGTTCCTTTTATTATGCCCATATCTTCCATCTTTTTCATTCTAACGTGAATAGTACCACCACTTACATGGCATATTCTAGCTATTTCTAAATATGGCGTTCTACAGTCCTTTATTAATAAATCTAATATTTGAAGATCTAATTCATCTAATTGTAAATGTGCGTTTATAGCCATTAAACCACCTCTTGGAATTAATAAATTTATAAATTAATATTCTTATATTATTATTTTTATAAATCAAGATATATTTTAACAAATAATCATCAATTCATAAAGCTATAAATGAAAAATGTTTAAAAACTTTATGAAATATTATTATTTTAATAAAATGCAAAATAAAATTAATTAAATAGAAACAAAATTTTAAAAATGTTAATCTTTTAATTATTATACTTGAAAAGATTAGTAATTTAAATTAATATTAAATATATAAAGCTGATGAGGAGGACAAGTAAAATGATGAGTATACTAATGTCAATTTTATATTTTATAATAATGTTAGCTGTTATATTTGGTATCTATATGCTTTGTAAAAAATATGTATTTCCAAAAGTACGTGTAAATAAATATATACCACTTGCAGTAGCAATTATATTACTTATAGTGCAAATGACTGGAGTAGTTAAAAATCAATGGTTTGCAATAATCATAACTCCAATTATAGTAGTATGTTTCTTATGGTTTATGGATATTCAACAAACTGGTGGACCAAGAAAAGCTGAAAAGAAAATTGTTATAAAGTCAAAAGCAAAGCCAAATAGAGCTAAAAACTTAAAGAAATAGTAAATTAAACAAAAATCCAAAGTATATACTTTGGATTTTTTAATCTATAAATATAGGAGAGCTTATAGCAATCCTAGTACCTTCTTGATAAACTTTTATTACAAACCAGCTTTGATTATCTTCTAGTTTATGAGAGTACAAGTATTTAATTTTATTTAATTTTATATCTTGAACAGAATGAAGAATTTCTCCGCCATTAGTTATTATCTCTATTTTTTCTATTAGATAATATTTATCTTCTAGAAGAATAGAAAAATCTATAGTATCGCAATTAGATGGAATTATTCCACCCATTAACATATCATTAGCAAAAAAATAAAATGATAAGCTTCTACTTTCAGAAGAGAATGTGTTACGGTTTCTAAAACATTCTATCAAAGTACTTCTACTAAGTTTGGGTAGTAGAACTCCTGTTACATTATCATAATTTCCAAAGTCTAAATTCCCAGTGCTTTGGCTATTTATAGCACCAAGTTTCCAACCAATATCTAAAAGTTTAAAGTAATATTTTTCTCTTCTATTATAGCGTTCTCCAAAAGCTCCACTACATACCTCTACAGAAGTTATCATATTATTTAGCACTTTATTATAAGGGAGAGATAAGATGCTTTTAATAGGCCTTTTAATAATTATAAAAGCATCAGGATTATTAATCATCCAAAATATCAATAAGTTGATATCTTTAATATCTCCAGTAAAAAAATTATTTGAATTTATTACGTTTATATCTCCATAAGGTATAGTTTTTGCTTCAAAACCTTGGAGGGCAATGAAATTATCTTTTTTTCTTGAAAATTTTCTACATGTATTGTAAGAAGAATTCCATCTTGTTGTACTATGACCATCATAAGAAACACTTTTAGTTAAAAAACTATTTTGATCTGTAACCATTAAGAAATCTAAATGATTTCTATAAGTATAGTTTAGTGTATCATTAGGTGAAGCAGAGCCTAATGAATAAGAGGTGTAGCAATTTGGTATACCATAGAATACATTAATATCTTTTAAGTTAAAAATATTTATATCATATTTATTATGCTTACCCATATATATTATCCTTAAAATTGATTATAATTATATATAGTGGTATATAGTATAAAATAATGACAACAATTTATTTAAATGATAAAATAGTATAAGAATTTTGCATGGAGATGAGAAGAATGATTAAGAGTTTTAAGAACAAAATACCAATGGTTAATAACAATACATACATATCTGAAAGTGTAGATATAATCGGAGATGTTACAATTGAAGAAAATTGTAATATTTGGTTTGGTGCTAGATTAAGAGGAGATATGAATAAAATACATGTAGGAAAAGGAAGTAATATTCAAGAAAATTCAGTTGTACATGTAGATACCGATTTTGAAACTATAATCGGAGAAAATGTTACAGTAGGGCATGGTGCTATTGTTCATGGATGTACTATCTGTGATAATGTTTTAATAGGTATGGGGTCAATAATATTAAATGGTGCAAAAATAGGTAAAAACTCAATTGTTGGAGCTGGAGCTTTAGTTACCCAAAACAAAGAATTCGAAGAGGGAGTTTTAATACTTGGTAATCCAGCGAAAGCTGTTAGAAAACTAACAGAAAAAGAAATAGAAAGCATAAGAGAATCAGCTAAACATTATATAGAGCTGAGTAAGGAGTATGCTTAATTTAGGAGGAAAAATGATAAAAATAGGTGAATATAATAAACTAGAAGTTATTAAAGAAAGGGACTTTGGATTCTTTTTAGCAGATGAAGAGAAAAATGAGATATTATTACCAAAGGCTTTATTAGATGGAAATGAAATTGAAGTTGGTGATGAAGTAAATGTATTTACATATATGGATTCACAAGGTAGAGCAGTTGCAACTATGAAGAAGCCTTTAATTGAAGTTGGTAAGGTTGCATATTTAGAAGTTGTTCATCAAAATGATTTTGGTGCATTCTGTAATATGGGACTTGAAAGAGATTTATTTGTACCAATGAGAGAACAAAGATTTAAACTTTTAGTAGGTAAAAAGTATTTATTCTATGCTTATTTAGATAAGAGTGGTAGACTTGCAGCTACTACAGAAGTTGATGATTATTTAGACCAAGGAGAAGGATATGAAGTTGATGATATAGTAAAAGTTATTTCATATGGAAAAGGTACATCAACAACAATTAAAGTTGCAATAGATGGCAAGTATAGAGGCATAATACTTGGAAATGAGCATATTGAAACTATATACCCAGGTGAAGAATTAGAAGCTAGAGTTAAAAGAATATATGAAGACGGTACAGTTGGGCTTACTACAAGAAAGAAAAGATTAGATGCTAGAGAAGAAATCAAAGAATCAATACTTAAGTATTTAAAAGCAAATGGTGGAATGATGGCATATAATGATAAGTCAAGTTCTGAAGAAATTAGAGAGATTTTTGGAACAAGTAAGAACTACTTCAAAATGGCATTAGGTGGCTTAATGAAAGAAGGCCTAATAGAACAAAATGAAGAAGGAACTAAATTAAAATAATTCTAAAACTCAAATAGTCTATATCATAAAATTTATGATATAGACTATTTTAAATTTAAAACTATTTTCTAAATATACCAAGGATGAGTTTACTAATTTCATTAATTACTAAAGGAACTAATGAAATTAAAAATACAAATTGAAAATCTCCAATTGATAAAGGATAAGTCTTAAATACTGATGATAGGAAAGGAACTGAGATTATTAAAATTTGTAATACTATACCTAAAATAAGTGACAGAAGCAAAGCTTTATTTTTAAATACACCTACCTTAAATATAGATCTTTTACTATCTCTTAATGAGAAAGATAAAAATAATTGAGATATACTAAGAACTACAAATGCCATAGTTTGTGCATGAACAATGGAATCAGAGTAGTACTTAAGCCCAGTTTTGAAAGCAATTAATGTTGTAATTCCAACAGTTAATCCATTTACTATTAAAGTGAATATAGTATCTTTTGTAAATATACTTTCTTTTGGGTTTCGTGGTGGGTCTTCCATAACGCCTTCATCACCAGGATCTACACCTAGTGCAAGAGCTGGAAAACTATCAGTTATAAGATTAACCCATAAAATATGAATAGGTTGAAGTGGAGCAGCCCAATTTAAAATAATAGCAACAAATAAAGCTATTACCTCACCAAAGTTACCTGAAAGTAAGAAAGTTATAGATTTTTTTATATTTGAATAAATATTTCTACCTTCCTCAACGGCACCAACTATAGTAGTGAAATTATCATCTGTAAGTATCATATCAGCAGCACCCTTTGCAACATCAGTACCTGTTATACCCATAGCAACACCAATATCAGCAGCTTTAAGGGAAGGTGCATCATTTACACCATCACCTGTCATTGAAACAATATTCCCATGAGATTTAAATGCTTTAACTATCTTTACTTTATGCTCAGGAGATACACGGGCAAATATTCTATATTTATTTATATTGTTTTTAAGTTCATCATCTGATAACTTATCTAATTCACTACCTTCTATACATTCATCAAAATTACTTGAAATACCAAGTTCATGACCAATAGCATAAGCTGTATTTTTATGGTCACCAGTTATCATTATAGTTCTAATTCCAGCTTTATCACAAAGTTCTATGGAGCCCTTAACTTCCTCTCTAGGAGGATCAATCATGCCCATTAATCCAACGAAAATTAGATCTGTTTCAATATCAGATATAGAAGTATTCTTTGACTCTAAATCTTTATATGCACCACCTAAAACTCTTAAGGCTTCATTAGACATTTCATTTGATTTAGATAAAAGGTCTTTCTTTATAGAATCAGTTAAATCTTTTACTTCTCCATTTATAAGAATTTTAGTACATACTTTAAATAATGAATCAATAGCACCTTTTGTATGAACTCTGTAATAATTATCATATTTATTTACTGTACTCATAAGCTTTCTATCAGAATCAAAAGGTATTTCATCAATTCTATTATATTTATTATTCAATTCATCTTTGTAATAATTAAATCTAACACCAATATCTAAAAGTGCTATTTCTGTTGGATCTCCTGTATCACCTTTATCTGATAAAGTAGCATCATTACAGAGAATCATAGTCTCAAATAATATTTTAGAATTATCATTAAGATCATTAATATCATCTACAGGTAAAAGGGAATTTGTATCATAAACTTTTCTAACAGTCATTTTGTTTAGCGTTAAAGTTCCAGTTTTATCAGAACATATAATATTTACAGAACCTAGAGTTTCAACAGCAGGTAATTTTTTTACTATAGCATTTTGCTTTATCATTCTTTGGACACCAAGTGCAAGAACTATAGCAACTATAGCAGGGAGACCTTCAGGAATTGCAGCAACTGCTAAGCTAATAGCAGTAAGAGCCATCTCAAAGGTATCTCTTCCTTGGAATAGACCAATTACAAATATAAGTACACAGATAATTATAGCGGCTATTCCTAAAATTTTACCAAGAGAAGATAATTTCTTTTGAAGAGGTGTCATCTCCTCTTCTTCATTTTCAATCATTTTAGCTATCTTACCTATCTCAGTGTCCATAGCTGTTGCAACACATACTCCAATACCTCGACCGTAAGTTGCTAAAGTAGACATGTATGCCATGTTTTCTCTGTCACCAACTGGAATATCTTTAGAATCAAATACTTTAGTTGCATCCTTATCAGCAGGTACTGATTCACCAGTAAATGCAGATTCTTCAATCTTAAGGTTAGCAGTTTGGATTAATCGTAAATCACAAGGAATATATCTACCAGCATCTATAACGACAATATCACCTAAAACAACTTCCTCTGATGGGATTTCTATAACTTCACCATCCCTTTTAACTAATGCTTTGGGTGTTGAAAGGTCTTTTAATGCAGAAAGTGCTTTTTCAGCCTTAGACTCCTGAACTACACCAATAATTGCATTTATTAAGATAACTATAAGTATTACAATAGAGTCACTATATTCACCCATTATTGCAGAGATAATTGCGGCACCAATTAGTATATAAATCATTGCATCATTTATTTGTGCAAAGAAAATGCTAAGAAGAGTTTTTGGCTTTTTAGATGATAGTTTGTTTAAGCCATTTTTCTCAAGTCTAGCTTTTGCTTCTGCTTCTGATAATCCTTTGTTTTTATCAGTAGAGAATTCTTTTAAAACGTCATCTATAGATTTGTTATACATAAATTATCACCTCTTTACAAAATATGATTAAATAAAAAAATATTTACTAAATATAGGATAATCAGATTGATGAAAATAAATACATGGTAAATTTATAGAGATATATACTTTTTTTTGATATAATTTAATATAAAGTAAAAAGCTTATTAATTTATATTAAATTAAGAGGGTATATTTTACAAATAATATGTAATATATTAGCCTTAAAATACAATATTATAGATTAAATATGAGGAGGAGAAGAGTATGAAGAAAAAGATTACGGCTTTATTATTAGTGGTATTATCAATTTTTGCTTTTGTTGGATGTGGAAATAGTGAAGAAAAAGCTAAAGAGCCTACAAAAGAAATCAAAGTAGCAATTCCAGATGGACTACCAGCAATAAGTGCTGCTAAATTAATTAAAGATAACCCAGTAATAGAAAAGGGATATAATATTACTTATTCAATAGAAAAAACACCAGAAAATATTGTAACTTCAGTTATGAAAGGTGAACCTGATATTGCAATAGTTCCATCAAATGTTGCGGCAACACAATATAATAAAGGAGCTGGATATAAAATTGCGGCTACAACTGGTTGGGGATCATTTTATTTAGTATCAACAGAAAAGATTAAAGATATAAAAGATTTAAAAGGAAAAGATATATATAATATAGGTAAAGGACTTACACCTGATATAGTGACAAGAGATGTATTAACTCATTTAGGATTTAATGTTGATAAGGATATTACATTTAGTTATGTAAATGGAGTTACAGAGCTTGCACCAACAATTTTATCAGGAAAGGCTAAGTTTGCAGTTATACCAGAACCAGCATTAAGCCAAGTTCTTGCAAAGAAACCTGATCTTAATATTATAATGAATTTAAATGATGAGTGGAAAAAACAAAATGATTCAAAGTATGGATTCCCTCAAGCAACTGTAATAGTTAAAGAAGACTTAATAAAAAATAATAAAGAATTTGTAGATAAGTTCTTAAAAGAATTAGAAAATAGCGTTAATTATGCATTAGAAGATAAAAAAGAGCTTGGAACAATCTGTGAAGAGATAGGAGTTTCAGCTAATAAGGATATAATTACTAAATCTATAGAAAAGTCAAATCTTAAATATGTTCCAATAAAGGATTCAGAGAAAGAATATAATACTTACTTTAAGAAGTTAGATAACTTCGATAAAAAGTCAATTGGAGGAAAGGCTCCAGATGAAGGAATCTACATGGAAAAATAAATTAGAGATACTATTTGGAGCAGTTATATTATTAGTAATTTGGCAAATAGTTGCAGTTAGAATTAATAATGATATATATCTTCCAAAACTTCAAGAAGTGTATACTTCACTATTAGAAATAATTAGAGAAAAAGACTTTTTATTAACTGTATTTTGGAGCTTTTATAGAACAATTATCAGTTTTGGAGTTGCACTTATAGTAGCAATAATTATAGGGGTACTATCTAGTATGTACCCCTTTATAAATAATCTATTAAAACCTTTGAATTCTATAGGAAAAACCATCCCTACACTTGTATTAGTAGTACTTGCACTTATATGGTTTGATAAAGATAGTGCGCCTTTTGTAGTTGGTATTGCAATTGTATTTCCAATTCTCTATGAGGGTATTGTAAATACGCTAACAAAAAATGATAAAAATCTAGAAGAAATGATGTTAATATATGAAGTTCCAATGGTAGAGAGAATAAAGAAAGTATATATACCTAATATAATATTTTATATACTGAGAATATTTGTTCCAACTATATCATTAGCATTTAAAGTTGTAATTGCAGGAGAAGTTCATGGACAACCAAAATATGGTATTGGAGCTGCAGTTCAATTAGAAAAAATGAATTTTAATACCCCAGGGATATTTGCATGGATAATAATTATTGCTATAATATCATTGTTGTTTGAATTATTAAATAAGATTTTAACTGGAAAATATTACAGGTGGCAGAGTGAAGATGTGTAAGCTAATATTAAAAGATGTAAGCAAAAGCTTTGGTGAAAAGAAAATACTAGATAAATTTAACTTAGTATTAGATAATCAAAAGATAAATTGTCTAATAGGAGAATCAGGAAAAGGTAAAAGTACAATCTTAAATCTTATTTCTGGACTATTAGATATTGATAGCGGAAAAATATATGGCTGTAATTTAAAAAGTGTTAGTTATATCTTTCAAGAAGATAGACTAATACCTTGGCTTACAGTTAAAGAAAATTTAAATCTTGCCTTAAAACATTATTATAAAGGGGAAGATTTAGAACTGAAGATTAAAGAGGTATTAAAAAAAGTTCAGGGCTTAGAGTGGGCTAATAAGTATCCAGATAAGCTAAGTGGGGGGATGAAGCAAAGAATAAATATTGCAAGAGCTCTTGGCAAACCTTCAGATGTAATACTTATGGACGAGCCTTTTAAATCTTTAGATTATAAAACAAAATATATAATCATGGAGGAATTTAAAAAAATTTTTAAAGAGGATGGGAGAATAGTTGTATTTGTAACCCATGATGTAGATGAGTGTATTTATTTTCAAGGGAAAATAATAGTCCTTGGAGAGAGTCCACTAAAGATAAAGGGAGTTTTTACAGAAGAACTTCAAAAGTACAAAAAAAATATTATTAATTTACTGTAAGGAGAAAATATGTTAAAGAAATTTATTAGTTATTATAAGCCGTATAAAAGGCTGTTTTTATTTGATATGCTTGCAGCACTTATAGCTGCAGGATGTGATTTGGTATATCCATATATGACAAAGGAGCTTATAAATATATCTATACCAGATAAGAACTTGAGAATGATAATTACTTTTGCGATAGCATTGATTATGATTTTCATTGTTAAAGCACTTTGTGCTTATTTCATGCAATATTGGGGACATGTAGTTGGAGTAAGAATGCAGGGAGATATGAGAAGAGAGTTATTTACTCATCTTCAAAGACTTCCAAACAAGTATTTTGACAACAACAAAACTGGAGATATAATGTCTAGAATAGTTAATGATTTAAATGATATCTCAGAACTTGCACATCATGGTCCAGAAGATTTATTTATTTCAATTATAATGTTAGTTGGATCTTTCTTAATACTTATAAATATAAATGTGTTACTTACACTTATAATATTTGCTTTTATTCCTATAATAGTTATTTTCACATTTATACAAAGAAATAGAATGCATAAAGCATTCCTTAAAACAAGAGAAGAAACAGGATTCGTAAATGCTACTTTAGAAAATAGTATATCAGGTATAAAGGTTTCAAAAGCTTTTGTAAGTGAAGAGTATGAAGTTGAAAAATTTGAAGTAGGAAATTCAAGATTTAAAAAAGCAAGAGAGAGTGCTTATAAAATTATGGCTCAATATTTTTCAGGAGCTGGATTCTATGTAGATTTATTAAATTATATTGTTTTAATAGCTGGTGGTATATTTACTTTGTATGGAAAAATAAACATAGGTGATTTTATGGCATATGTTTTATATATAAAATTATTTACTGATCCTATTAAAAAACTTATAAACTTTATGGAACAATATCAAAACGGTATGACTGGATTTAAGAGATTTACTGATATATTAAGTGTCCAAGATGAGCAAGATAAAGAGGATGCTAAAAATTTATCTAATGTTAAAGGAAATATAGAATTTAAAGATGTTCATTTTAGCTATGAAGATAAAAAAATTCTTGAAGGAATATCTTTAGATATAGAGGCCGGAAAAATGGTTGCATTAGTTGGTCCTTCAGGAGGGGGTAAAACTACATTCTGTAATTTAATTCCTAGGTTCTATGAAATAGAAAGTGGAGATATTTTAATTGATGGAAATAGTATTTATGATGCTAAAGTTGATTCATTAAGAAGGAATATAGGTATAGTTCAGCAGGAAGTATTCTTATTTACTGGAACTATAAAAGAAAATATTCTATATGGTAATATGAATGCAACAGAAGAGGAAGTTATAGAGGCTTGTAAGCTTGCTAATATTCATGACTTTATAATGGCGCAAAAAGATGGTTATGAAACTTATATAGGAGAAAGAGGAGTAAAACTTTCAGGTGGTCAAAAACAAAGAATATCAATAGCTAGAGTATTTTTAAAGAATCCACCAATTCTTATATTAGATGAAGCAACATCAGCACTTGATAACACTACTGAATATATGATACAAAAATCATTAGAAAAACTTTGCGTTGGAAGAACCACTATAGTTGTAGCACATCGATTATCAACTATAAGAAATGCAGATGAAATAGTAGTTTTAACTGATAATGGTATTGAAGAAAAAGGCACACATAAGGAATTATTAGAAAAAGAAGGTGTGTATGCAAATCTTTATAATTCAGCTATAAAATTAAATTAAATTAAACTAATACTTTGTAATTTTAAATAGGTTAGAGCAATAAGATTAAAAAAACTCTAACCTATTTTGTGTTTAATAATATTCTTTAATATTATTAAAACAATATTAAAGAATATTATAGGAGGAATTGTTAAAAATAGTATTGACTATTAGTTTGAAAAGAGTTATTATTAAGAAAATATGAAATATACCCCTTAGGGGTATGAATTAGGAGGAATTTATTATGCCAAGACACATAGGAGATAATAGTTTTAGTGCGGAAGTTTTAGATCAAAAAGGAGTAGTTTTAGTTGACTTTTTTGCAACTTGGTGTGGGCCTTGCAAAATGATAGCCCCTGTTTTAGAAGAATTAGAAACTGAAATGGAAGATGTTAAATTTGTTAAAATAGATGTTGATGAAAGCCCAGAAGTAGCTAATAAGTATCAAATACAAAGTATACCAACTTTAAAAGTATTTAAAGATGGAAAAGATGTTGATATGGTTGTAGGATTTTTACCAAAAGATCAAATAAAAGCTTTAATAGAAAAGCATATATAAGAGAATTTCTATGGATAGTAGATATGATATTGCTATAGTAGGAAGTGGTCCTGCAGGATTATCAGCAGCATTAAATGCAAAAATTAGAAATAAATCATTTATAATTTTTGGGAATAATAATCTTAGTGATAAAATAGAAAAGGCTCCCAAAGTTAATAATTATTTAGGATTTACTTCAGGTACAGGAAAAAATCTTCTAGAAAGCTTTCAAAACCATATAAATAAAATGGGTATAGAAATTGTAAATGAGAGAATAAATACCATATATTCTATGGGGGATTATTTTACTTTAATGGTTAATCAAAAGATGTATGAAGCTAAAACAGTTATATTAGCAACTGGAGTAGAATATACAAAACCATTAAAAGGAGAAGAAGAGTTTATCGGAAAAGGTGTAGGATACTGTGCAACATGCGATGCACCTCTTTATAAAGGTAAGAGAGTAACTATAATCAGTTATAATGAGGCAGGAGAAGAAGAAGCAAACTTCGTAAGTGAGTTAGCAGGGGAAGTATTCTTTGTTCCGATGTATAAAGGTGATTATAAGTTAAATGACAGTATAAATGTAATAAAAGAGACACCGACTGAAATTATAGGTGAGTCTAAAGTTTCTAAAGTATTGTTTAAAAATGGAGAAGAGTTAGAAACTGATGGTGTATTTTTATTAAAAAACGCTGTTCCACCAACTCAATTAGTACCAGGACTTGAGATTGAAGATGGGCATATAAAAGTAGACAGATTAATGAAAACAAATATTAAAGGATGTTTTGCAGCAGGAGATTGTATTGGTACGCCGTATCAGTATATAAAATCTGCTGGAGAGGGAAATGTTGCAGCACTTAGTGCAGCATCATACTTAGGATAAGTGTCAGAATTTCTGGCACTTTTTTTGTTGACAAGTATATAATAAGGAGTATAATATTATTTTATAATGCTATTTGAAAGGGGGAGCAAGTAATGATGGATTATAGAGAAGAATTTATCACAAAAATTAAACAAGCTGCTAGTGATAAGTACAATAGAAGAGATCTTTCAGAATTAAATTTTGAAGAGTTAAAAAAATTATCAGAAGAATTATCTTCAAAATAAGAAAGGAATAACACATGTTTATAGAGCAGATGTAAGAAAGAGTAGTTAGATTATAAATATAACTACTCTTTTTGTTTTTAAATTAAAAAAGATTTACTTTTAAGAATTAGGAAAAAAGTATTTTTATAGATTGATAATAGGCAGGATATTAATATAGATTAAAAAAAGCAAGGTTAACTAACCTTGCTTTTAAATATATAAATTATCTTCTTTTTGTAGCTACTTCAACATTAACTCTTCTACCGTTAAGTTTAATACCTGAACATTTTTCAATAACTTTCTTTTGTATATCAGGATCTACTGAAACAAATGAGAAGTTTTCAAGTATATCAATCTTATTGATCTTTGATCCATTTATTTTAGCTCTATCAGCAATAAATTTTACGAAAGTCTTAGGTGATAATTGATCTCTCTTACCTATTGAGAAGAATAGTCTAACATCTTCAGATTTTGGAGCAGTTAGAGCATTTTCTTTATACTCAAATGACATTTCTTTATCAAATTGCATCTTAAGTAATGCAGCTATTGCATCAACTGAATCAAAGTTTTCAGCTATGCTTTCAGCAAGAGGTAAGTACTTTTTGAAAGCTTTTTCTTCAAGTACAGTTTCTATGCTTGAATACTTATCTTGAAGTTTCTTTTCAAGAATTTCATCTACTGTAGGTATCTTAGCTTTTTCTATGTTACCCTTAGTAACTTTCTTAATTTCTCTCATCATTCCGTTTTCTCTTGGAGTAACGAATGAGTAAGCAGTACCTTCTCTGTTAGCTCTTCCTGTTCTTCCGATTCTATGAACATAGCTTTCAACGTCTTGAGTTAAATCGTAGTTTATAACGTGAGTAACACCTTCAACGTCTATTCCTCTTGCAGCAACATCAGTTGCAACTAAGAAGTTTAATGCACCTTCTTTAAATCTCTTTAAAGTTTTCATTCTATGTACTTGAGACATATCACCGTGCATACCTTCAACAACATAGTTTTTGCTTTGCATGTCTTGAACTAATTCATCTACGCCCTTTTTAGTTCTACAGAATACTATAGCTATTTCTGGATTATCAAAATCTAGAACTCTACATAATGCTTCAAATTTATTCTTATGATTAACTTCAAAGAATTTTTGTTCAATTTTAGATACTGTCATAGCTACCTTTTTGATTTCGATATGCTTAGCATCGTTTTTCATATACTTATTAGCTAATCTCTTGATTTGAGGTGGCATTGTAGCAGAGAATAAAAGTGTTTGACGACTTTCAGGTAATTCGTTTATAACACTCTCTATATCATCTATAAATCCCATATTTAACATTTCATCAGCTTCATCTAATACTAAATAGTTAGCTTTGTTTAGGTTAAGTTTTTTTCTTCTGATTAAGTCAAGAACTCTACCAGGTGTTCCAACAACTATATCAACATGTTGGTTTAAAGCCTTTATTTGTTTAGTGATTGAATCTCCGCCATATACAGGTAATACTTGTAATTTTTCGTACTTAGTAAGCTTTTTAAACTCCTCATAAACTTGGATTGCAAGTTCTCTTGTAGGAGTAAGTATTAATGCGCCAACATTATTTGATTTTTCGAAAGTGTTAAGTATTGAGCAGCCAAATGCAGCAGTTTTTCCAGTTCCTGTTTGTGCTTGCCCGATTAAATCATAACCTTCTGTAGCTAGTGGTATACTTTGCGCTTGTATTGGTGATGGCGCCTCATATCCTAAATCAGTTATCGCCTTTAGGATATTTTCTCTTAAGTTTAAATCTTCAAATTTTATATTATTCATTCAAATTTCCCTTCATATATATATTTATTATATATTTGTTATATATTTGTTATATATTTTTTTATATATTTGTACCGTACATTCTATAATTAATTATCAACTTATTAATTATAGCTTATAAAATAGGTAATTGTAAAGGAGGATTGAAACATTTAGTGAAGTAATCTATTACATATGGAGGATATTTGTAGAATAAGTTAAAAATATAGAAAAAATGAATATTTAATAGAAAAAATAAATGACTATTGACTAAAAAATATAAAATTTGTATTCTTATAAATAGACAATTTTGTTATTAGGAATAAATATTGTGGAAAAGTAAATTTAAAGGATAGGTGAGACATGGTGATAGTTGTTGGCGGAATGATAGGACTTGGAAAGAGCTCAGTTGCAAAAATACTTGGAGAACATTTTAATTCAGAGGTTTTTTATGAAAGTGTAGATGATAATCCAATACTACCTCTATTCTATAGTGAAACAGAAGAAGAAATAAATAAGAAAAGATATCCTTTCTTATTACAATTATATTTTTTAAATACAAGATTTAAAAGTATAAAGGAAGCTTTAGTACATAATGATAATGTATTAGATAGATCAATTTATGAAGATTGGTATTTTGCAAAAAAGAATATGGAACTTGGTAGAATATCAGAGCTTGAAATGTCTATATATGAAAATCTATTAAATAATATGATGGAAGAACTTGAAGAGTTACCAAAGAAGGCGCCGGATATAATGGTTTATTTAAAAGGATCATTTGAAACGGTATTAGAAAGAATTAAACTTAGAGGTAGAGAGTTTGAAATAGATGATGATCTAAGAGAGTATTACGAATTCTTATGGAAAGATTATGATGATTGGGTAGAGAATCATTATAAAGCATCAGATGTACTAATGATTGATATGGATAAAATGGATGTAGTAAATAATGAATCTGATAAAGAAGAATTAGTAAGATTAGTACAAGCTAAAGTAAAAGAAGTTAGAGAAAATATTGTATAATATTAGTACAAGCTAAAGTAAGAGAAGTTAGACAAGAAGAAAAAATGGTATAATAACGTAAAATTATTTTATTTTACAAAAGGAGATGTTGAATATGGGTTTATTAGGTGGAATATTGGGAAATGCTTCAGAAATTTCAAGAGATTCTGTTATTAAGGATTTTGGGAAATTAATTGCAAGTGGAGAAAGTATTGAAAAAGCATATAAGCTTATAAGGGATACACTTATCTTTACAGATAAAAGGCTTATAATGGTAGATGTTCAAGGTGCTACAGGAAAGAAGGTAGAATATCATAGTATACCTTATAAAAGTATAACTCATTTTTCAGTAGAATCATCAGGACATTTTGATTTGGATTCAGAACTTAAAATATGGATTTCAGGTACAGCAGAGCCTATACAAAAGCAATTTACTAAAGGCGTAGATATATATGAAATACAAGCTATTTTAGCACAAGTAGTTTGTAGATAGAAAAAAGATGGTGATATAATTTATCACCATCTTTTAATTTTATCTAAAAGAATTTACAGATGCATCTGATGGCATTCTAAGATCACCGCGAGGGCTTAAGGATATTGTTCCAACCTTAGGACCATCAGGAAGGGCACTTCTTTTAAATTGTTGAGAGAAGAATCTCCATAAGAATTTATCTAACCATTTTTCGATTGTTTCTTTTGAATAATCAGCTTTAAATGCATGTTCTGCTAGGAATAGAATTCTTTCTTTTGAAGAACCATGCTTCATAAAGTGATATAAGAAGAAATCATGTAATTCATATGGACCAACGATATCTTCTGTCTTTTGAGTTATTTCACCAGTAGTTTCGTCCTTTGGAAGAAGTTCAGGACTTACTGGAGTATCTAATATATCAAGTAAAGTATCTTTTACTATTTCAGTAGATTCATGTTGAGCTACATAATTCACTAGATATCTAACAAGAGTTTTTGGTATTGATGGATTAACAGAGTACATAGACATATGATCTCCGTTATAAGTGCACCATCCAAGGGCAAGCTCAGATAAATCTCCAGTACCAACTAATATACCGCCTTCTTTATTTGCTATATCCATAAGAATTTGTGTTCTTTCTCTTGCTTGAACATTTTCATAAGTAACATCATGTATATCTTTATCATGGCCAATATCTTTAAAATGTTGAAGAGCTGAATTTACTATATTTATTTCTCTTAAATCACAACCAAGTTCTTTGCAAAGAGTTAATGCATTATTATATGTTCTATCTGTTGTACCAAATCCCGGCATAGTGATTGTAATTATATTCTTATTATCAATGTTTAAAAGCTTATAAGTCTTAACTATTACAAGTAAAGCTAATGTGGAGTCAAGACCACCTGATATTCCTATAACAGTTTTATTAAGATTTACATGTTCAAGTCTCTTAGCTAGTGCTGAAGCTTGTATATTAAATATCTCTTTACATCTTGCTTCCATTTCACTTTCTTTTGAAGGTACAAAAGGATGCTTATCTATGTATCTATCAAAAGAATTATTTTCTACATTATCAAAATCAAAATCTATTACTCTCACATTAAAAAGTGCAAATTTTGATGCATCTCTAAAACTTAAGTTTTTCATTCTTTCAGCTCTTAATCTAAAAGTATCAATGTCTGCATATATGACTTCGTTTTCTCTTTGGAATCTTTCATTTTCTTTTAATATACTTCCATTCTCACTAATTAATAAGTGTCCACTAAATAAAAGATCTGTTGAGGATTCATGAACTCCAGCAGATGAATATATATATGCACAAATTGAACGAGCACTTTGATTAGATATTAAACTTTTTCTGTAATCTGCTTTTGAAACAAGTTCATTTGATGCAGATAAGTTAAATATAATATTTGCTCCAAGCAGTGAAAGGTAAGAACTTGGGGGTATAGTTACCCAAAGGTCTTCACAAATCTCAGCTCCAAATGTGAAATTATCAGATGAGAATATTAAATCTGTTCCAAATGGAATATCTCTTTGGAATGGAAGATCAACTTTTTGATTAACAATTCCTATACCTTCAGAGAACCATCTTTTTTCATAGAATTCACTATAATTAGGTATATATGACTTTGGAACTATTCCAAGAATTTTTCCCTTAAATAAAATGAAAGCACAGTTATATAAAGTACATCCTTTTAAAAGAGGAGCTCCAACTGCAATTATCATATCCATACTTGATGTTTCAAGCATTATTGATACTAAACCTTTTAAAGATTCATTTATTAATCTATCTTGAAGAAAAAGATCACCACAAGTATATGAAGTTATACATAACTCAGGGAAAACGATAGCTTTAGCATCTTTATTTTTAGCTTCTCTAATACATTTTAAAATTTCGCTTACATTATATTCAATATCAGCTACTTTCGTTTTAGGACAAGCTGATGCGACTTTTATAAAATCCATATTTATCATCTCCATTACATAGTATGTCGTAATTAGTATTACTAGTTTTTATCCTATATATAACAATAATAAGATGAAAATATTAGAAAATCAATGAAAACAAGAGAAAAGATTATAAAAGCTTCATTAAAAGTTATCAAATAACCTTTAAAGGGGTTAGAAAGAAATTGTAAAAGGATAATTATAAATATATAATAAAATTATAAAGTGTAAGGATAAATACACATTTAAATGATATAATGGTAATATGTAGTAATGAGGAGGAGGGTGTAAAATGCTTTTAACATGTCTTTGGATTATAGTTGCTATCGCAATGGTAGGTATTGATTTGGCTACTAGTGCATTCTTATTTTCTTGGATTGGTCTTGGGGCATTGGTAGCTATGTTTGCAAATTTATTTGAATTAAGTTTTTTAGTTCAAGTAATACTATTTGGTGCTGTAAGTTTAATTGCAATTGGAATAGGATATCCTTGGGCAAAGAAAAAATTTAAAGCTAGTATAAGGACAACTCCATTAATGGAAGAAACTTATATAGGTATGATATTTGATTCAGGGGAAAAAATAGAAGAGGCAGCACAAATAAAAGTTTCTGGAATATACTGGGCGGCAATTAACGAAGGTGAAATTATTGAAAAAGGTGATAAGTTTATTATCACAGGAATACAAGGTAATAAATTTACAATAAATAAATATAAAGGGGAGGATTAATAATGGTAGGACTTATAATTGCAATAGTACTTATTGTACTAATACTAATTATTATTTTATCATCAATAAAAATTGTTAATACAGGATATCTGTATGTAGTAGAAAGGTTTGGACAATTCAATAGGGTATTAGAACCAGGATGGCATGTAACAATTCCATTTGCTGATTTTGTAAGAAGGAAGGTTTCTACAAAACAACAAATAATTGATGTACCGCCACAAAATGTTATTACAAAGGATAACGTTAATATATCAGTAGATAACGTTATATTCTACAAGCTTTTAAATGCTCAAGATGCAGTGTACAATATTGAAGATTTTAGATCAGGTATAGTGTATTCAGCAACAACTAACATAAGAAATATAATAGGTAATATGACTTTAGATGAAGTTTTGTCAGGAAGAGATAAGATAAATCAAGAATTGCTTATTATAATTGATGAAATAACAGATGCATATGGAATAAAGATACTTTCAGTAGAAATTAAAAATATTATTCCACCAACTGAAATACAAAATGCAATGGAAAAGCAAATGAAAGCAGAAAGAGATAAGAGAGCTATGATCCTTCAAGCAGAAGGGGGAAGACAATCTCAAATTGAAAAAGCTGAAGGAGAAAAGCAAGCTAGAATATTAGAAGCAGAGGCGCAAAAGGAAGCACAAATTAGAAAAGCGGAAGGTTTAAAAGAATCTCAACTTCTAGAAGCAGAAGGTAAAGCTAAAGCAATAGAAGCAATAGCAATTGCTGAATCAGAAGCTGTAAGAATGATAAATGCAGCGATTATAGAATCAGGTACTGATGAGAGAGTTATTGCATTAAAGCAAGTTGAAGCTTTAAAAGAAATGGCTACAAATCCTGCAAATAAATTAATATTACCAAATGAAACATTATCATCACTTGGAAGTATTGCGGCAATTGGGGAAATGTTAAAAGATAGCAAAAATTAGAAGAAACCTCTAGAGAATTAATTCTCTAGAGGTTTTTTATATTAACATTGTGTAAAAGTTTCTAAATATGGTTGAAAACTTGGGAAATAAAATAATAATATAAGTATATATTATCAAATATAAGTATGTCTTATATTAATATAAGGATATCTTATAATAAGGAGGTTGTATGAGGAAGAAAATAGTTTTCGGTCTATTTGTGGTAGTATTAGCTATGCTGTTTACTGGTTGCACAGGAGATAATAAAGTAGAATCAAAAAGTTCTTCTAAGGATAGTAATGAAATAAAAGATTCAGGTAAGAATGTTTCTTTAAATATAGATCTATCTGGTGTAGATGATATGAAGAAAAGTGCAAGCGGAATGGATGAGTTAATAGAGGGATATAAAAACATTGAAAGTGGTTTAGATAAAAATAAAAAAGATATAGAAGATGAATTAAACAATAATGATAAATCTGTAAAGAATAATACTGTTCTTGGACATGAAGATAAAGTTACAGGAACATTAAAAGAATTGCTTAATAAATAAAAAGAAAACTTCAAGAGAATTAAAACTTGAGGTTTTCTTTTTTGTTTATTGACTTTATTACTTTAGCGTGCTAAAGTAATAAAGTAGGGAGGGATATAAATGAAAAAGACAGTACTTAATTTATTAATTTGGATTTTAGTTATTATTATTGGTTTTGGATTAGTACATATTCTAAATCAAAATAATAAAAAGAAAGATGAGAATGTACTTATAGTGGGTTATGACGACACATTTGTACCTATGGGATTTATAAATAATGATGGACAGGTAGTAGGTTTTGATATAGATTTAGCAAAAGCAGTAGGAAAAAAAATACATAAGGAGATAAAATTTCAGCCAATAGATTGGACAATGAAAGAGACAGAACTTAGAAATGGAGATATAGATTTAATTTGGAATGGATACTCAGTTACAAAGGAAAGAGAAGAACAAGTGGATTTTTCAAATCCTTATATCAGTGATCGCCAAGTAATAATAGTTAGAGCTAATTCAGATATAAAAGATAAAAAGGATTTTAAGAATAAAAAAATAGGAGTTCAAGCAGCATCAAGTGCTTCAGATGCAGTAATGAAGGATACAGCATTTGTAAAATCTCTAAGTGGAGGTAACTTTATATCATATCAATCTAATAATGATGCATTAATGGACTTAGATGCAGGAAGAATAGATGGGGTAGTAGCAGACGAAGTTCTTGCAAGGTATTATATGAACGCACGTGGTACTGATAAGTATAAAGTTTTAAATGATAATTTTGGTAGCGAAGACTTTGCTGTAGGGATTAAAAAAGGAAATGAAAAATTAAAAGATGAGATAAATTTAGGGCTAAAAGAAGTAATAAGCGATGGAACAGCAAAGAAAATATCAGAGAAGTGGTTTGGAAAAGATATCGTAATTAAGGAAGGAGAATAATAATGAATTTTGAAATGTTAATAGATCAATTAATGGGTGGTCTTAAGATTACTCTTTCAGTATTTATATTAACCTTAATACTTTCTATACCTATTGGAATTATAGTTGCTATATTAAGGGTTAAAGGAAATAAATTAACTAAGAGAATTGTAGACTTGTATATCTTAATTATGAGGGGAACACCATTATTATTACAAATAATATTTATATTCTTTGGATTGCCTTTAGTTGGAGTTAGATTTGGAAGATTTACTGCTGCAATAGTGGCATTTGTATTAAATTATGGTGCATATTTTGCAGAAATATTTAGAGCTGGTATTGAAGGTGTTGATGATGGACAATTAGAAGCTTGTGAAATGCTTGGTCTTTCAGAATTTGATGTTTATATTAGAATAATTCTTCCACAAGCTTTTAAGAAGGTAATTCCTCCAGTTGGAAATGAAGTAATAAGTTTAATTAAAGATACAGCTCTTGTGTATATAGTAGGATTACAAGATATATTAATGGTAGGTAAAATAGCTACTAATAGAGAAGCATCATTATTTCCATTAGTTATAGTTGGAGTTTTATATCTTATATTAGTTATAGTATTAACTAATGTATTTAAAAAATTAGAAAAGAAATATAATTACTACAAATAGGAGGGAACTATATGTTAGAGATTAAAGGAATTAAAAAGAGTTTTGGGAACAATGATGTATTTAAAGATTTAGATTTAGTAATAGATAAAGGGGAAACTGTTGTAGTTGTTGGAAGATCTGGAGAAGGTAAGACTACGTTGTTAAGATGTATAACTGGTCTTGAAAAATGTGATGGTGGACTTATAAAGATAAATAATAAGATATTTTGCAAAAATGGTATATATGTAGAAGGTAAAGAATTAAAGGAAGTTAGAAAAGATATAGGGGTTGTATTTCAAAATTTTAATTTATTCCCTCATATGACTGTTTTAGAAAATATAATTGAAGCACCTATAAGAGTTTTAAAGGAGAGTAAAGAGATTGCAATTAAAAAGGCAAGAGAAATATTAAAAAGCCTTTCAATGGAAGATAAAGAAAATAATTATCCTTTCGAATTATCAGGTGGACAAAAACAAAGAGTTGCTATAGCAAGAGCTCTTGCCATGGAGCCGAAAGTTCTATGTTTTGATGAACCAACATCAGCACTTGATCCTAAAACAACCATAGAGGTGGGAGAAATTATAAAAAAATTAAATAAAGAAGGAATAACAATAATGATAATAACCCATGATATTAGTTTTGCAAATATGGTTACAAAAAGAGTGTTAAAGATGGAAAACAGAAAGCTTCAATAGTAGTTCTATTGGAGCTTTTATTGAGGAAAAAATAAATCAGAGTAAAATGATAAGAATTTATCCAAAATCTATTGACTTTGATTATCTGATGAGGTATATTATTAACAAATAAAGATTATCGTTTAGAAAGAGGAGAGAAATTATGAAAATTAATATAATATATCATTCATCAACAGGAAACACAGAAGAAATGGCAAACTTAATTGCAAAAGGTGCTAGAGAAGAAGGCGCTGAAGTAAACTTAATGACAATGGACGGAGCATCAATAGATGATGTAAAAGATTGTGATGTTGTATTACTTGGATCACCAGCAATGGGAGCAGAAAATTTAGAAGAAACAGAAGTAGAACCATTTGTTGAATCAATAGAAGATGACGTTTCAGGAAAGAAAATGATTTTATTTGGATCATTTGGATGGGGCGGCGGAGCCTTTATGACAGAATGGGAAGATAGAATGTTAGATGCAGGAGCAGAACTTTTAGAAAGAGAAGTTGTAGTTAAAGAGTTACCAGAAGGCGAAGATGCGGACAAGTTAGTTGAATTAGGTAAGAGAATAGCAAAATAATAACAAAATAATAGAACATAGTTAAGACACTTTTATAGTTAATATAAGGGTGTCTTTTTTTTATTTACTTAGATATATAATTAATAAATTTCTAAATATGACCTTGACAAGTTTTTGAAATAATAATATACTATCAACAAGTAATGATAATCAATATCAATTGAATGAGAGAGGATGATATTTATGAAAATTAATATTATTTATTGGACAGGATCAGGAAATACTGAAGAAATGGCAAACTTAATTGCAAAGGGCGCAAAGGAAGAAGGCGCGGAAGTAAACATAAAAACTGTCGATGGGGCATCAATTGATGATGTAAAAAATTATGATGTTGTTATGCTTGGATCACCAGCTATGGGAGCGGAAGTTATAGAAGAATGTGAAATGGAACCATTTGTTGAATCAATAGAAGGGGAAGTTTCAGGAAAGAGCATGGTTCTATTTGGATCTTATGGATGGGGAACTGGAGAATGGATGACAGCATGGGAAGATAGGATGTTAGATGCAGGAGCTGACCTTTTAGAAAGAGAAGTAATAGCAAATGAATTTCCAGAAGGAGAAGCTGCGAATAAATTAATTGAGATTGGTAAAAATATAGCTAAAAGATAATTAAGGAGTGTTGAAGATGGAGATAAAAATTAAGCAGTTTATGAGTAAATTAAAGGATATGAATAATATTGAATATTTTGATAAATATATGTTATTTTTATTAGCACCAGTAGTTGGTGGCTTAAAGCCATCTTCAACAATAACTTTAAAAAAGGATAGCAAAGAATATTTTGTATGGAATAACTATAAAGAAACATTTTTAAATAAGATAGGGTTAAAGCATGTCTTACTAAGGGAAGATGATAAAGCTATAATTTTACTAATATATTCAGAGAAAAATTTAGAAAAATTTATAAATAATAAAGAAACAAAAGAATTTTTATTAAAGCTTGAATATAATCTTCAAGATAATTTAGGTAGTATTTTAGATAAATTAGTACAAAGATATAATAGATTTCATTGTCCTCATGAACTTGGAGTGTTTTTAGGAATTCCTCTAGAAGATGTTATAGATTTCATGGAGTGTACTACTAAAAAATGTTTACTATGTGGTTATTGGAAAGTATTTAATAATTCTGATGATGCATTAGAGATATTTAATAATTATAATAGATCTAAAGAATTAGTTTTAGATTGTGTAATTTTTGATGCGAAGTCAGAGGAAATTATTTTATCACTACAGAATGAATTTAAAATAGTAAGTTAAAGGAGCTATAATATAGCTCTTTTTTTTATTAACACAATATTATTATTCAGTTAATAAAAAATTAAAAATAATAATGATGAATAAATAAGTTATTTAAAGTATTCTATAAGTAGCGATAGTATTTTTAATATAGTTAAATTTAAATTGAAAAAATGCCTTATATACAAAGATTATAGCTTAAGAGTTAGTTTCTAATAAATTAAATAAGATATATAATAAGAGGTAGACTTTAATTAAGGGGGAAGTATGATGGAAGAAAGAAAAGAAGGCGTTAGTGATATTTTTCCCCATAGAAATAATTTAAAAATTAGATTAATATGGGAATCAGCACTTATAGGGCTAATAACAGGATTAGTTGTTGTTGCAAATAGAGTGTTAGTTGAAAAATTATCACCGTTGCTTAGTAATTTTTACACTTATTCAAAAGGTCATCCATTAACAATATTATTAGTTTTTGTGATACTTGGAATAATGGGATTTTTTGTTGGATGTTTGGTAAAAAGTGATCCTATGATTTCAGGTAGTGGTATACCACAAGTTGAGGGCATACTTATGAAAAGGCTTGATGCTAACTGGTTAAGAGTTTTAGTATACAAATTTGTAGGTGGAACTATGGCGCTAGTTGCAGGGCTATCTGTAGGACGTGAAGGTCCATCAGTACAGATGGGAGCTTCTGTAGGGCAAGGTTTCTCAAAGGTATGTAAAAGACTAAATATTGAAGATAAATTCTTAATAACAAGTGGTGCTAGTGCAGGTCTTGCAGCAGCATTTAATGCACCTTTATCAGGTGTTATTTTTGCGTTAGAAGAAGTTCATAAAAACTTTTCTCCGCTAGTGCTTTTATCTGCTATGTCAGCTTCAATTGCAGCAGATTTTATGTGTAAGAATTTTTTAGGACTTGGACCAGCACTTGGTTTTTCAAATGTTGATGTATTTCCACTTAAATATTATTGGGCTTTAATACTTCTTGGAGTTTTAGTAGGCATTACTGGAGTAGCTTTTAGCAAAGGGATATTAAAGACTCAAGATATATATGCAAAATTTACAAAGGTTCCAGTACAAGTTAAGGTTATGATACCATTCTTATGCGCAGGGTTAGTTGGACTTACAGCACCTATTCTATTAGGGGGAGGACACTCTCTTATTATGAGTTTAGTTGATGGTGGATTTACAATAAAGGTATTATTAGTATTTTTAATAGTTAAATATTTATTTACATTTATAAGTTTTGGATCAAATGCACCAGGAGGTATATTCTTTCCACTACTTGTATTAGGAGCTATAGTTGGAAATATCTTTGGAGTTATTGTTTGTAAAACAGCTAATATTCCTATGATATATGTAATTAATTTTATAATATTTGCAATGGCAGGTCACTTTGCATCAATAGTAAAAGCACCAATTACAGGAATTATTTTGATTACTGAAATGTCAGGGTCTTTTGAACATTTACTTGCGCTTACTATAGTAGTAATTGTTTCATACGTTACATCAGACCTTCTAAAATCAGAACCAATATATGAAAGTTTATTAGAGAAGAGACTTAAAAAGTGTGATGGTTCAGAGTGTGAAAGTGATTGTACAGCATATGTTAAGAAAACACTTTTAGAATTATCTGTATTTATGGGCAGTGAAGTTGAAGGAAAGTTAATCAAGAATATAAGTTGGCCAAAAGAATGTCTTTTAGTTGCCATTAAAAGAGGTGGGAAAGAGATAATTCCAAAAGGTGGCACAGAAATACTATCAGGAGATTTGTTGGTGGTGCTTGTAGATGAGGATAAAGCGGCAGATGCATTATCAAAATTACAAACATTATCTTCAGAAATAGAGATAAAACAAGAATTATAATATAATATTTTGGATATACTAAAAGGGCTAGGAGAGTTTTCCTAGCCCTTTTAGTATGAATCTAATAAAAAAAGGTGTGATTAAATGGCTATTTTAGTAGATATGAATAATATCAAAGATAAAAATAAAGATAACAATAAATTTGAATTAAATAAATTCGTATCTGTTATAGTATTTATAATAAGTATATTTATTGTAAATTTGATTCTTGAAATTATAGATACCATTATTGATATATCAGGCTTTTTTGGTGAGTTTTACGACCTAGTAACAATATTATTAGCATTATTACTAACATACATTTATTTGAAGAGAAAATACATAAATAAAAAGCATGACGATAAAGAGTTTATTAATTTAAATAAAAATAGTGATAAAACTTTAAGTGAAGTAGTACCTGAAGTACTAACTAATTTAGATAATAATAATTATATATTAAAAAATTTTAGCTTTAATAGTAAAAAGGGTATAAATCATATTGATACACTTGTGGTAAATCAATCAGGTGTTTTCATAATATATATAAGGTATGATAAAGGTAGAGTTAATGGAGATGTAAAGGAAAATAAATGGATATTATCTAATGGTAACGAGGATAAAAAGATAAATAATCCAATAATCGTAGTAAATAGACAAAGGGATAGATTAAAGGAATATTTAATAGAATTAGGATGCAATATAGATATAAAATCAATAATATATTATGTAGATAATGATTTAGAGTTAAATGTAAGATATAGTCTATCAGATGTTTGCATATTTAATGAGATATCTAAAGATGATCTTATAGAGTATATAGAATCCTATAAAGGTGAAATAAAAATGAGTTCCGAAGATTTAATAGATATAATTCTTAATATAAAATAGAAAAATACTCTGAATATGGCAGACTATATTCAGAGTATTTTTCTATTCTCTATTTTTTTTCTAATAAATCATTTAAAGCATCATATGAAAAATCTATTATTTCACCACATCCAACTTTACTTCTTTTTAAGTCTACACATATTTCTGAGTTATATTTTTCTCTTACTCTATTCATAAGATCTCTAGAATATAATCTAGCATCATTTTTTTCTGAAGTATTATTTCTTCCCTTTAGATATCCTATAATTAATACAGCAGCATTAACAGCACCACAAAGGCTTCCAACTGTTATTCCTGTTCCCATTCCGCTACCTAAAGAAACAGGAATATCTGTATTGTGTTCCTCATTATAAGATTTTATTATAGATTCAGCGCAAGTGTATCCTTGGCTATGATATTCTGATGGTTTTGTCATTATACATCTCTCCCTTAATAGTTCTTTTGCTTCATTAACTTAATATATATAATATCTAATAAATACATTTTTTTCTGTGACATTGTCACATATAAATGTTAATATTTAATTATAATAAATTGTGGAGTTATTTTAATGATAAATAAAGAAAAATTATCTTACTTAAAAGAATTTTTACCATTTTTCAATGAATTATCTAAAGATGAATTAAATAAGCTACTATCAATAAGTAAGATACAAAGTTACTCTAAAGGAGATTTAATAAACTCTAAGTATTCAGCAAGTTGTTCTGGTATTATACTTGTTTTAGAAGGACAACTTAGAAGTTTTATACATTCAACTTCTGGTAAAGAAATTACTATTTTTAGATTATTAAGCAGAGATTTTTGTCTACTGTCTGCAGCGTGTGCATTTAAAAATATATCTTGTGATGTAAGTCTTGAAGCAGAAAAAGATACATTAGCTTTAATTATAAATGGAACTTATTTTAAAAATTTATCTGATTCTAATATAGCTGTTCAAAAATTCTTGCTTGATTTAACACAAGATAAATTCTCAGAAGTAATGTGCTTAATTGAAGATATAGTTTTTCTAAGCTTTGATAAAAGACTTAGTAAATTTTTAATGAATGAATCATTTCTTCAAGATAACACTACGCTAACTATAACTCATGATACTATTGCTAACAACTTAGGATCTGCTAGAGAAGTAGTTAGCCGTATGTTAAAAAAATTTGAATCTGATAATATAATTAAAATTCATAGAGGTAAAATAGAGATAATAGATAGACTTAAATTATATGATCTATCTAAATGAATTTTATAGTATTCAATTTCAAAATTAAGTGTATAAAATATTAAAAGGACTTTTTCACACAAGAAAAAGTCCTTTTATCTACAGAGTGAGGGAAGATTAAATATACCATTTTGGTTTAAAATGGTATATCTGCATTTGAAACAAGCTCCAAATCATCTTCTTTAGAATCCTTCTTATTATTAAATCCTATAAACTCAAAGCTCTCTGCAATTATATCTGTATTATAAATTGTATTTGATTCATCCTTATTAAAAGCACTTCTTTTAATATATCCAGTAATTCCAATTTTACTACCTTTTTTGCCATATTCACAAAGAACCTCAGCACCTTTATCAAATATTATAAAAGGTATAAAATGAGTAGTTTTACCTATTCTATCATCTACAGCTAAAATACAACGAGAATATGGAAGTCTTTTATCTTTGGAATAATTAATTTCAGGATCTCTTATTAAATTTCCAACTAATAAAACTTTGTTCATAAAAAAATCACTCCTTAGTGTTTTAATTCATTAAGGAGTATTATCATTTTTTACAATAAATATACGAACTAATGTTTGTATATTTAAAATTATTTTTTATTAGGTAATTTTAAAGTATTATCATAAACATTTCGCATTTAAGTTAATTAAATATTTATCTAAATAATCATATCAGTAATTAAAGTCATGATTTCCAAGTGGTACAAAGTCATATAATCCTTCATTCATAATTTTTGCAATTGGATGTATATCAAACTTTGAATTTGAAAGATAGGTTGTAAAAGGTGATCCTTGAACAGTATCTCCACAATCTATTATTAATGTATTTTTATCCTTATTAAAGGAATTAATTATATTAAGCAATCCCATATTTTTAAATTCATTATTTGTGTAGTCTGTAGGATAAATATATCCATGAATGTGAGACGTAAAATATAATTTAAGATTTTTCATAGTATCACCATCTCAAGAAAATTATAGCAGAAAGCAAATAAGGTGTTAATAAAGTATTAATGAAGATACTTATATAGTGAATATATGTTCAAAAAAATAAAAATAAAAGTGTAAAAGTTGATAAAATAAGAAAATTAAATATTGAATAAGTAAAACTTGCAACTGTATTCTTGTAAAAATCAAATGTATCATAAGGGAATACATTAAAAAAATTTGCAAATTAATAAAAAATGAATAAAAAAGTAATAGTTTTTTGATAAATTGATAATTAAATAAGGGTTTAAATAGATGAATTTTATTAAAATATTAATTAGATTAAAAAAAATCTATAAATGACTTGAATTCACTTTCATAAAATGGTATAGTCTTTACATAAACAAAATTTATTTTAAAGAATTTTTGCAGGATTTAAATTGCAAAATTCATTAAATGACATAACGAATGAAAAGGGGAATTTACTATGACAACATCAAATACATCTGTTAACAAGAGTAGATTAAAGCACCCACCAGGTCTATATCTATTATTTTTAACAGAAATGTGGGAGAGATTTAGTTACTACGGATTAAGATCACTTTTAATGCTTTATTTAACAGTAAGTTTTGTACAAGGTGGTTTAGGATTTAGTGTAAGTTCAGGAGCACTTATATACGCGATATATACAGGTTTTACATATTTTACTCCAATAATTGGAGGATGGATTGCAGATAATTTCTTAGGTCAAAAGAAATCAATAATAATCGGTGCATCTATAATGGCAATAGGTAACTTTATGTTATTTATAGATAGCAGTAGAATAGGACTTTACATAGGACTAGCATTATTAATAGTAGGTAATGGTTTCTTTAAACCAAACATATCAACAGTAGTTGGTCAACTTTATGACAAAGAGGATAAGCGTAAGGATTCAGCATTTACAATATTCTATATGGGTATAAATGTAGGATCATTAATAGCACCTTTAATATGTGGGTTATTAGCAGAAGATATCTTTGCAAAGACAGCAAATGGGGCAATTATAGAATATGGATTTAAATACGGTTTCTTAGCAGCTGCTATAGGAATGGTACTTGGACAAATAATATTCATGGTATTCTCACCTAAGTATTTAGCACATGTAGGTGAAGCACCAAAGGAAAGAACAAAAGAACAAAAGCAAGTTAGTCATGAACCTTTAACTAAGCAAGAAAAGAGAAGAGTAGCTTCTATATTCATATTAGCATTCTTTGTTATTTTCTTCTGGACAGGATTTGAACAAGCGGGAAGTTCATTAACAATGTTTACTCAAAAATTAACTAATAGAGACTTCTTTGGAATGACAATTCCAGTTGCATGGTTCCAATCAATTAATCCAGTATTTGTACTTATTCTTTCACCAATATTAGCTAAATTATGGTTTAGATTAGCTAATAGAAAAAAAGGAGATTTACCAGTGCCAGTTAAAATGGCAATGGGTATGATTATCTTAGGTATTGGATTCTTATTTATGGTAGGAGCATGTGTATCAATTGGAGGAGCAGAAGACCCAGTAGCTAAGGCTAGTATGTGGTGGATAGTATTAACATACTTCTGTAATACACTTGGAGAATTATGCTTATCACCAATAGGATTATCAATGGTATCAAAACTTGCACCTATCAAATATGCATCATTATTAATGGGTATGTGGCTTGCAGCATCAGGAGTAGCTAATCTATTAGCAGGTGTTGTTGCATCAAGAATGGAAGCCCTTGGACCTATGGAAATATTCGGTTCAATATCAGCTGTATGTATAGCATTAGGAGTAGTATTATTACTATGCAGTAAAAAGATTACAAAATTAATGGAATAGAATGAAATTTTGGCTATCTTCAATATTGAAGATAGCCTTTTTTGATTTTTATAATTTAAAAACAATCTTTCTTTATATTGTAAATAATATACCGATACATTTGACAAGTATAGTAGCTAAGAATACCATAATTAAAGAATATAATTTAGTATTTTGGAGGAAAATGTAATGAAAAAAATGAGTACAAATATGCTTGTTATGATAGCAATGCTTTCAGCATTAGTTTTTTTAGGAACTTATATACACATCGAAATTCCAATAGGTGGAGGAGTTTCAATGATTCACTTAGGAACAACCGTAATATTTATAGTTGCAGTATTAATAGGAGAGAAGGCTGCTATTCCAGCTGCTATAGGAAGTGCCCTTATGGATGCATTAACTCCAGCTTTTGTATTGTGGGTAATTCCAACCTTTATAATTAAGGGAGCAACAGGATATGTAGCTGGAAAAGTTGCATTTATGAATGGAAAAGAAGGTAGAAGTACAATTCAAAATATAATAGGATTTATATTAGGTGGGCTAGTATCGTTAGTTGGATATTTTATTGTAAATTGGGTAATCTTTAAAGGATGGGAAGGTGCTGTAACATCCCTTTTAACTTCAATTACAACAACTATAATTGGTATAGTTATAGCAGTTCCTTTATCAATGGCTGTAAAAGCAGCAACAAGAGGATTTATTCAAAGAATTAACTAATATAGAAGATAAGAAATGGAGAGAGAAATTTTGAAAAAGCCTATAAAAAGAGCTCTTATAATACACAGTTTATGTAGCGTAGGGAAGGCATCACTTACAAATATTATTCCTGTAATGAGTATTAGAGGTGTTGAGGCATGTCCTATACCATCCGTTATATTATCAACTCATACAGGTGGATTTAATCCAATTGCTAGACTCGATAGTCAAAATTTTATAAAAGAAGCAACGGATTGTATAAGAGATAATGGAATAAACTTTGATTTAACCCTTATAGGATATTTAGGTGGAGTAGATAAGATACAAGAAACTATAAGTTATCTAAAGGAAAGTAGAGAAGGAATAGTTGTATTAGATACTATATTTGGGGATAATGGTAAGCTTTATAATGGATTTACAGAAGAATATGTAGAGTATATGAGAGAACTTTTAAAGCTTAGTGATATAATTACACCAAATTTTACTGAAGCATTATACCTAACAGGAAGAGATGTTTCTGATATAGATAATTTTAATGAAGAAGATATAAAAGATGTAATTTATGACTTAAGAAAAATTGGAGCGAAAAATATAGTTATAACTTCTGTGCCCTGTAATAAGGTTGGAATAGGAGTAGCGGTTTGTGATGGTGAAGATATAAGAATTTTATGTCATGAGAAATTATCTAAATCATATCCAGGTACAGGAGACATATTTACAGCAGTACTTTCAACTGAAATTTTAAAAGGAAATAATTTATTAGATGGAATTAATAAATCAGCAGAATTTGTTAAAGAATGTATAAGATATAGTATGGAATATGATTATCCTACAAAAGAAGGGGTACTTTTAGAAAAGCAATTATACAAATTATTATAAAAAGACTATGTGTAAATTATAATTTACACATAGTCTTTTTTATAATTTAAATAGTACTTTCTATAGGGGGCGAATATAATAAAAGCATAAAATTAAATTATATATAATAGGGGAATAAAATATAAATAGGGGGATTTTTATGGGAAAGAAGAGTAGTATTTTAGCTATAATGCTATTGGGGGTTATATGTACATTGTTTTCTTGTAGTATAGGTAATAAAAATGATAGTAGTTTAAAAGAAAATAGTATTACTAAAGTAGAACTTACAGAAAAAGAGAAGATGTTACTTTCTACTGGTAGTGATCATCAATTTGCTTTTAATTTTAATATAGGAGATAAGTATAATAAATTAAAATTATGGATTGAAAAGTATAAAGAAGGAAATTTAATACCAGAAGATATTCAAAAAAGTGAACTTGCTATAGATGGGGACGGTATGATTATAATGACTACAGAAGATATTCAAGTTGACACCTTAAATAAACGTTTATTAAATATAACTGTAAGTGATAATAATGGATATAGCACAATTAAAACTTTAAGAGGTGTGAATGAAGAGAAATTAGGGGATATGTTATCTGTTATGGGAATAAATGAGCTAGATAATAATGAAATTGATAAAGAGATACTATTAGGGACTTTGTGTTATTCAAGTAAGGAAATGATAGAGTCTCTTAATGAGGATTTTTTTAAGGAGCCATCTAAAAATATAGATAAATTGAAGGATTATGATATTGCATATTTAGTTAAATGTGAATTTATTAAAGAAGACCAATAAAATATAAGAGATACTTTTATAATATTAAATATAAAAGTATCTCTATTATTATCTTTTATGAAATTTTGATATATAAAATGTTATTATCAGCGTTAATGCATAATCGAAAATGATAAATGCAACTTGTGCTACAATTAATAATATCCATAATGGAAGTTCTGAAGGAATAGGTCCAACAAAAGAAGTGAATATAAAGTATCCTATAAATAACATTATGTTAGAAAATACTAACTTTAATATTATCTCTAAAGGCATATTTCTAAGCTTCTCAATGTAGAATTTAACTAAACCAAAGATTCCAAAATATAAAATAAAAGGAATCATTATATCTAGAGGAATAATTAAAAATCCTATAATAGAAGATGCTATATATACAAATATACCTAATTTAATATTACTTCTCATAATTGCAATAGGCACATAGCATGATGAAATTGTAAGTATGGCAAAAGTATTTATTGGTATAATTAAATTAAGATATAAAGTAATTACAGTTAATGCAACTAATATTCCACCTAAAGTTATATCTTTAGCTTTTAAATTATTCATAAATCACAATCTCCAAATATTTATTAGCAACAGCCTATTAAATCGCCACCAAAACATTCACAAAGACTATCTAAACACCAAAGGTCTAAACAGCAGCTACATGCATTAGAACCACCTGCACCAGAAGTTCTATATGGATTTCCATAATTAGTTGCTCTTGAATTTATTTGGTTTAATGCCTGTCTATATTCAAAGTTGTTTGGATCCATGTTAACAGCTGTTTGAAGATGTTGAAGTCCTGAATCAAACCAACCTTTTTGAACATGACATATACCCATTAAAAAGTTCCATTCGGCATTTCTATTAGAAATAGAATTTAATTTAGTCTCAGCAGCTCCTATATTTCTAGTTTGAATAAGTCTTCTAATTTCTTGGAATGCATAAGCATCACTAGAATTTGAATTATTATAACTATTATTAGATCCACTATTATATCCAGTATTGTTATTTGAATTATTTTTTCCTTTTGTTAGCATATCATAAGCTTGATTTATTTCAGCAAGCTTTTCTTGAGCTAAATCCTTAAGAGGATTATCACCGTATTGATCAGGATGATATTGCTTAACAAGCTTTCTATATGCACTTTTGATTTCTTCTTGAGATGCGCCTTCTTTTACGCCAAGTACTTCATATGGGTTCATTTTATAATTCACTGCCTTTCTTTTTACACTTACATTTATTCGTAGTATTTATGTATTTATCCATCATTCCAAGATTGATGATATTTTCTAAAATTTCTTTATTTCTATTAAGTGGAAGTTTATCAAGAATTTCTTTGCATGTATATGCACAGCTAAATATACTAAATTCTAACCTTTGTTTAATTCCTTCTAAGAATTCTTCATAAGGTAAGTTATCCTTATTATATAGGAAGTTAATAGGATTAAATTTATTATCCTTCATATCTTCTTCTAGATCATCTAAAGCATCCATTAGATATATCCATTTTCCAAGAGAATAACCAAAGCGATAAAGTTCTGATCTAAGTTCTTTAGAATCATCTTTAAATTCATAAGGGAATTTCTCTAATATAACACCAACTATAATACTAAAAGGATCGCATATCTCATCTATATACTTAAAATCTTTAGTATTTTCTAGTCTTGTAAGCTCTTTTAAATTCTCTTCAATTGCTGAGTTTATCTCAACTATAGAAGATGGAAAATTTTTATAATAAGGTTTCATAAATGTTAATGAGAATTTACTCTTTAATGAATTATCATCATTAACATCGTCTAATAATTTATAGTAAACAAGTGATACATTCATACTAGCTGCATAATTTATAGCTGTGTTATTTAATAATACAGGTTTCTTTTTTGCAGGGTGAGCCATACATCTTTTTAGTTCAATATTTAAATCTTCTTTAATTAGTCCATCTAAAAGCAATGCTAAAAATGTCATATCATAATTTAATGTCATTCTTGGAAGATTACCATATAGCTCTTTTATAGCAAAGCAAACTCCACAGTAATAGCTCTTAAATTGATTATATTCTCTGATT
Source organism: Clostridium sardiniense (assembly GCF_050584765.1). Taxonomy (GTDB): domain Bacteria; phylum Bacillota; class Clostridia; order Clostridiales; family Clostridiaceae; genus Clostridium; species Clostridium sardiniense_A. Next base: position 674,969 of record NZ_JBNOOR010000001.1, read on the forward strand.
TTTAGTTCAGGTTTTAGAGGAGTTACGTAACCAAACAATAAAAAACACTCCTTTAAAAATTGTTATAAAGCTATTATACAATAAGTTTAATATTTAAAACAGTATTTATGAATAGAAAGAAAATAGTATTAATAATTCTGCAGGTAATACACAAGAGAAAAAAATACTTAGATAAATGGTAAATGAAAATATTAGGTGATAAAAATTTGTAACTATTAATTTCAGATATTAAGAATTACTTAAAATTCAAAGCTTAAAAATTATTATTGAAAAATATATACGATTACATTTATTGAAAAGTGAATTTTAAACTATTTGTAAAGAATGTGGTAAAATATTTGATTTTAATACATATATTGGTATAATAATAAATGACTATTAGTCATATAAGGGGTGATGATAAGTGAATAAGTTTGGTAAGTGGATTTCTAATCATACGAAAATAGTATTAATATTAACTGTTATATTAATAGTTCCAGCTATTTTTGGAATTATAAATACAAGAATTAATTACGATATTTTAAGCTACTTACCACAGGATTTGGATTCTACTAAAGGACAAAAGGTTTTAGATGATGTCTATTCAGATGCTGCAACATCAATGCTTATAATAGAGGGGATGAAAGATAAAGATGTTGTAGAACTTAAAGACAAAATTAAAAATGTTAAAGGAGTAGAAAATGCCATTTGGGTAGATAATGCATTAGATATTTCTGTACCAAAGGATATGCTTCCAGATGCTGTGAAAAATCAATTATTTAATGGAGATGCAACTATGGTAATTATTAAGTATAATGATTCGTCTGCATCGGAAAGTACATTAAATGCAATTGGTGAAATAAAATCTATGACAAATAAACAATGCTTTCTAAGTGGAATGTCTGCAATACTTAAAGATACAAAGGATTTGGCAGATAAAGAAACTCCATTTTATGTGATATTAGCAGTAATTATTTCTTTAATAGTTTTATTAATTTCTATGGAGTCTACATTTGTACCTATAATATTTTTAGTTTCTATAGGTATTGGAATATTGTTTAATCTTGGAACAAACATTATATTTGGCGAAATATCATATATAACAAAAGCTTTGGCGGCTGTATTACAACTAGGCGTCACTATGGATTACTCTATATTCTTAATGCATAGATATGAGGAAGAACTTACAAGGTTTGAAAATAAGAAAGATGCTATGTCAGAAGCTATATCTACAACAATGTTATCTATTTCAGGATCATCGTTAACAACAATTGCAGGATTTTTAGCTCTATGTGCTATGGATTTAACACTTGGAAAGGATATTGGAATTGTTATGGCAAAGGGAGTTGTATTAGGAGTCATTTGTTCTGTAACAGTACTTCCAGCTCTAATACTTACATTTGATAAATTGATCCATAGATATAAACATAGGACTATAATTCCCAATTTTGATAAGTTATCAAATATTGTAACTACTCATTATAAAATTTTTATAGGTGTATTTTTAGTTCTTTTAGTACCTGCTATATTTGGTTCGAGGAATGCTAAAGTCTATTATAACTTAGATGAAACATTGCCTAAGGATATGCCATCTATAGTTGCAACAAACAAACTAAAAGATAAATTTAATATGATGACAACACATTTCATTTTAGTAAATGATGATGTCAAACCTTATAAGATAAAAGAAATGACAAATAAAATAGAGGATATAAAAGGAATTACATCTGTAATTTCTTATGATAAGTTAATAGGTCCAGCTATTCCAGAAGAATTTATACCAAAAGATATAAGAGAAATATTTAAAAAAGGTGGATATAATCTTATACTTGCAAATTCAGAGTATAAGGCTGCTAAGGACGAAGAAAATGAGCAAATTGATGAGATTATAAGTCTAGTAAAAGGATATGATGAAAATGCACTAGTTGCAGGAGAAGGGCCTCTTACAAAAGATTTAATAACGACCTCTGATAGAGATTTTAAAATGGTATCAGTATATTCAATAATAGCCATATTCTTAATAATTTTAATAGTATTTAAATCAATATCAATACCTATATTATTAGTTGCAGCAATAGAATTTGCAATATTTATAAATATGGGAATTCCTTATTATACAGGAAATGAAATTCCTTTTGTAGCAAGTATAGTAATTGGTACTATTCAGCTTGGTGCTACTGTTGATTATGCGATCTTAATGACATCTAGATTTAGAGAAGAGATTAGAAAAGGTCATACAAAGCAAGAATCAATATTAATTGCAGTAAAGGGATCAGCTAAGTCAATAGTTACATCTGGACTTACATTCTTTGGAGCAACTGGTGCTGTAGCTATGGTTTCAGATATGGCCTTAATTAGAAGTCTTTGTTTCTTAATTTCTAGAGGCGCACTCATTAGTATGGCAGTAATACTTTTAATACTTCCATCATTTTTATTAGTTTCAGAAGGATTAATAAATAAGACGTCAATTAAATGGCGAGAAGGTTAAGGATAGAAGAGGTAAGGGGGAGATATTATGTATAAAGCAATGTCTAAAAAGGTAATAGCCTTAGTTATAATAGGATCAATGGGTGCAAGTACAATTGCTGGAGCAGCAGAGATAAAGAAAGATGAAAGTGTTTATGTAAATCTAGACTCTAGTGGAAAAGTAGAAAAACAGACAGTAACTAATTGGATACACACAGATGAAGGAAATATAGATATAGAAGATGAATCAAATCTTAAAAATATAGAAAATATAAAAGGCGATGAAAAGCCAGTTCAAGATGGAAATAAATTAAATTGGAAAATAAACGGTAGTGATCTTTATTATAAAGGGGATACAGATAAAAATCTTCCTCTTGATGTGAATATAAATTACTACTTAAATGATGAAAAGATTAAAGAAAATGAACTTGCAGGTAAGTCAGGCAAAATAAAAATAGAGATAGAGTTTAAAAATAATAGTTTTAAAGATGTAAATATTAAGGGCAAAAATAGAAAAGTATATACACCACTTACAACAGCTACTGTAGTCACACTTCCAATTGATAAATTTAAAGATGTAACGATAAATATAGGAACTATGATTTCAGAAGGTAATAATAACGTTATAGCATTTGCGGCATTCCCAGGATTAAGAGATAGTCTAGATATAGAAGAAAAAGATTTAGATATAAATCTTGAAGATAAGCTTGTTATAGAAGGCTATACAGATAATTTTGAACTTGGCCCTATAATGATAACTGCAACAACAGAATTACTGGATTTAAGCAGTTTAGAAAAAGCAGATTCATTAGATGAAATAAAGAATTCACTAAATAAATTAAATGATGCTTCAGATGAGCTTCTTAAAGGGACAGGCGCATTAAATGAAGGAATACTTACTGCTAAAAAGAAATTAGATGAAGGTAAGGGGGGATTAAACAATAATAGCTTGAAAGAAGCGTTAGGAATCATAAAATCAGATAAGCAAATAGATAAGGCAAATAAATTAATAGATGATGCCTATTTTGCAAAAAACATAAATACAGATAATTTTAAGGAAGTATTATCTTTGGTTACAGATAATAATGTAAATAAAATTAATACTTTAATAAAAGATGGAGAAAGCATATTAGAAAATAAGGAATTAATAGAATCATCAGTTAACGTATTTAAGGGACTTTCAAATGACAATAACTTTAATAAATTATTACAAGATACGCTGAAATTAAAAGAAGGTTATGAGAGTATAAATCCTGAAACTTTAAAGAAATTAAATGGAATGGTATCACTATTGAGTGGACAAAATTTAATAAATGGACAAAGTTTGATAAAGGGAGCTAAAGAAGCAAAAAATGCTGCATCACCTATAGAGAATGTGCTTTCAGGTGCAATTAATTCATCACCAGGTGGAACACTGGATCAAAAAACAAATAATTTTTTACTTGGAATAGATTCTAAACTTAAGAAAACTCAGAATCTTTTAAGCAATGAAAATATAAATAATATGAATCTAATGGCTAAAGATATGCAAACTTATGGTTCAAGCTACTTAATATTAAAGGCAATGATTGCTTGTGATATGCAGCAAAATAAAATATCATTAGAAGATGCAAAAGCTAAAACAAATAAATATATTGATGCAGTATATGGTGATAAAGGTTCAAGCTTAAAGGCCGTTATAAATAAACTTACAGCAAATGATTTTACTCAAAATCAAATGAATTTAGATGCTCAAAAGATAGCTGGATATGGAGAAAGTATGAAAGATATTATGGGAAATATCAAAGAACTTCAAGGATTAGAACCTATAATAAGAGCAACTGATAGCGTATTATCAAATTCTAATTCTAGAGGAGTAATATCTAAGTTTTATTCAAATTATAAGAGTGATAGCAGTCAAAAATTAATAAAAGGACTTGAAGATGGAATATTAAGTTTAAATGCTGATGATTTAAAAGCTATTGAAGGATTAAAATCAAATTTAAATGATATATCGGTGGATATAGAAGCAAATAAAGATAATATAGAATCAATAAATAAAATGGTTGATGGCATAAAAGAAAATCCAGAATTACTACAAAAGCTTAATAAGTTCTCTAGTGATTTAAAAAACTCACAAAGTACAATAGATGATATTCAAAAGGTTCTTTCAAAAGGTGATGGAAGCTTAAATATTAAAGAAATTAAAGCTTTAAGTGAGAAGCTACTTTCAATGCAACAAGATTTAAAAGATAGCGAAGATATTTTAAGAATAACTAAAGGCTCACTAGAAAAAAATAATGTTCAAAGGGCAAGAGAATTAATAAAGAGTTTACCTGAATTAGAAGAAGGGGTAAATAAGCTTGCAGAAGGAAGTACAAAATTAAATAAAGGAATGGAAGAATTCAATAAAGAAGGAATAGATAAATTAAGTGATAAAGGAGAAGAGGCTACAGAAAAAATTGATGATTTAGTACAAGTTAAAGATGAACTTGTAAAAATGTCAAAGGATTATGATACATTCACAGGAAAAGATAGTAATATGGATGGAACTGTGAAATTTATTATGAAGACAAATGAAATAAAGATTCAAGAACCAGAAAATAATCAAGAAGAAAATAAAGAAGGAAAGCAAGAAGAAAGTGGTGGATTCATAAATTGGATTAAGAATTTAATAAGTAGTATATTTAATTAATGATATTAAAATATATATAAATTATATAGATGAATAGGATATTTAAATTATAACTTTTGGCATAAATATTTTGAAATTTGATTATAATAATAAAGACCTTTCAAGGAAAAGAGGGGTTACGTAGGTTTGAAGTTGCTGGTGTGTAAATCACCAGCCTTTTTTTATTTAAAAATAATTTTGCGCTAATTTATTATTTTTAATAAATCTACTAAGAAGTATTAGGTTTATGTTGTAGCGAATATTTATAAATCTATTATGTATAGAAAATGGAAAAGAATAAAAAGTATAGTTTTCAATAAAATGTTAAAAATAATTAAAAATACGTAATAAATATTAAGGTGAATAAATTATTATTCGTATATATACGAATAATAATAAAAAATAAAATAATAATGTTGACATACAATATGGGGGGTGCTATTCTAAAATTACCAAAACAAATGTTGGGAATAAGTAATAATATTCGTGTTTTAGAATTGGTGGAGGGGAAGAAATGGTTAATAATAGAACAATTTTCGTTGAGAAAAAAGAAGGATTTAATGTAGAAGGAAAGCTTTTACTAAATGACTTTATAGAGAATTTAGGAATTGAGAACCTAGAGAGAGTAAGAGTTTTAAATAAGTATATAATAGGAGAACTTGAAGAAGATTATTATAGACAAGCATTACATACAATTTTTAGAGAACCACCAGTAGATAATGTATATGAAGAGAAAATTAACATAGAAGATGATGAAATTGCTTTTGGAGTTGAATATTTACCAGGTCAGTATGATCAAAGAGCAGATTCAGCAGAAGAATGTATAATGCTATTAACAGCTGAAAATAGAGTAGAAGTAAAATCATCAAAGGTTATTATCTTAAAAGGTAACCTGTCTAAAGAAGTAGTAGATAAAATAAAAAATTACTATATCAATCCTGTCGATTCAAGAGAAGTAGATATATATTCAAATGAATTATCAAAAGAGTTTAATGTTCCAAAGGATGTAGAAATATTAAATGGATTTATAAATAAAGAAAAAGAAGATTTAAAAGAACTCCATAAAAGTTTAGGACTTGCAATGAGTCTAGAAGATTTAGAAATGATAAGAGATTATTTCAAAGAAGAAAATCGTGATCCAAGTATAACGGAAATTAAAGTTATTGATACTTACTGGTCAGATCACTGTAGACATACTACATTCGAAACATCTATAAAAGAAATCCAAATTGAAGAAAATAAATACACAAATCCGATAAAGAAAGCTTATGAAGCTTATATAAAATCAAGAGATTTTGTATATGGGGAAGATACAAATAGAAAAGTAAGTCTCATGGATATAGCAGTTATAACTATGAAAGAAATGAAACTTAAAGGAATGCTTAATGATTTAGATCTTTCAGATGAAATAAATGCATGTTCAATAAAAGTTAATTTAGAGACTGATAAGGGAATAGAAGAGTATCTTTTAATGTTCAAAAATGAAACTCATAACCATCCAACAGAAATTGAACCATTCGGAGGAGCAGCAACATGCTTAGGTGGTGCTATAAGAGATCCACTGTCAGGAAGAACTTATGTATATCAAGCTATGAGAGTAACAGGAGCTTCTGATCCAACTGTAAAAATAGAGGAAACTTTAAAAGGAAAACTTCCTCAAAGAACAATAACACTTGGAGCAGCTCATGGATATAGCTCATACGGAAATCAAATAGGACTTGCAACTGGACAAGTTGATGAGGTATATCATCCAAATTATGTAGCAAAGAGAATGGAAATTGGAGCAGTTATTGCAGCAGCACCAAAAGAAAATGTAGTAAGAGAAGAACCAAGTGAAGGTGATTTAGTAATTTTACTTGGAGGTAGAACTGGAAGAGATGGAGTTGGAGGAGCAACAGGTTCATCTAAAGAGCATACTGAAGATTCAATAGAAAATTGTGGAGCAGAAGTTCAAAAGGGTAATCCAGTAGTTGAAAGAAAGATACAAAGATTATTTAGAAACAAAGAAGTTTCTACAATGATAAAGAGATGTAATGATTTTGGAGCTGGTGGAGTATCTGTAGCGATTGGAGAGTTGTGTAGAGGTCTTAGTATAGATTTAGATAAGGTATTAAAGAAATATGATGGTTTAGATGGAACAGAACTTGCAGTATCAGAATCACAAGAAAGAATGGCTGTAGTTGTAACTAAGGAAAATGCAGAAAAGTTTATAAAGCTTTCAGAAGAAGAAAACTTAGAGGCTGTAGTAGTTGCAGAAGTTACATCTAATGAAAGATTACAAATGAAATGGAGAGATAAATTAATAGTTGATATAAAGAGAAGCTTCTTAGATACAAATGGAGCAACTCAAACTACAAATATTAAAGTTAAAGCTCCAACTGGATATCCATATGAAGTTAAAGAGTGTAATGTAAGAGAACAATGGATAAATACTTTAAAGGAATTAAATGTTTCTGGTAAACAAGGACTAATAGAAAGGTTTGATTCAACTATAGGAAGTAATACAGTTCTTATGCCTCTTGGAGGAAAGTATCAAAAAACTCCTGCAGAAGGTATGGCAGCTAAGATACCAGTGTTAAATGGTGAAAGTAAGGATGCTTCACTTATGGCATATGGGTTTAATCCATATCTTGGGACATGGAGTCCCTTCCACATGGCATTCTACTCAGTTATAGAATCAGTTACTAAGATAGCTGCTATGGGCGGAGATTATAGAAAGATAAGACTAACCCTTCAAGAATACTTTGAAAAACTTGGAAGTGATGAAGAAAGATGGGGTAAGCCATTTAGTGCATTACTTGGAGCATATAAAGCTCAAATAGATCTTGGAATTCCTGCAATTGGAGGTAAAGATTCAATGTCAGGAAGTTTTGGAGATATAGATGTACCACCAAGCTTAGTATCATTTGCAGTAGTAGTAGAGAAAGCAAGTAAGATTATATCACCAGAATTTAAGAAAGCAAATTCAACTGTAGTACTTTTAGAACCAAGGAAATTAGAAGATGGAACAATTGAAATGGAAGGTTTTAAGAGAAATTTAGAAAGATTATATAATCTTATTTCTGAAGAAAAGGTAATATCAGCTTACTCACTTAAATTTGGAGGAGCAGCTGAAGGTATTACAAAGATGGCACTAGGAAATAGAATAGGAGTTTCAATAAATAATATTTCAAAAGAAGAGCTATTTGGATTTAATTATGGAAGTTTAATCTTAGAAGTTCCAGAAGAGATAAATATAGAAAAATCATTTGAAGGAACAAGATATAAAGTTATCGGTAAGACTTTAGAAACTTCACATGTTAGATGCAGTCAATATGATTTAGATTTTAATATAGAAGATTTACAAAATGCTTATGAAGAAAAATTAGAGACAGTATTTAAATCAAAGACAAAGATAAGAGATGAAAAAATAGAAGTAGATTTAAAAGAAGAGAGAGGGGCTACAGCATCAAAGGTTAAAGTATCAAAGCCTAGAGTTGTAATTCCGGTATTCCCAGGAACAAACTGTGAATATGATTGTGCAAGAGCATTCAGAAATGAAGGAGCTGAAGTTTCAGAAGTTCTTTTAAGAAATTTAAATAAAGAAGCTCTTTTAGAATCAATAGATAATTTAAAAAGAGAGATTGATAGATCACAAATAATAATGCTTCCAGGAGGATTCTCAGCAGGAGATGAGCCAGATGGATCAGCTAAGTTTATAGCAACAATATTCAGAAACGAAAAAATAAAAGAAAGTGTCATGGATCTTTTAAATAATAGAGATGGATTAATCCTTGGAATATGCAATGGGTTCCAAGCACTTATAAAGTTAGGGTTACTTCCACATGGAGAAATTAGAGATATAGAAGAAGATATGGCAACACTAACTTACAATGATATAAATAGACACATGTCAAGTATGATAAATACAAAGGTTGTATCTAAGAAATCACCTTGGTTTACTGAAGTTGAACTTGGAGAAATTCATACAGTTCCAATATCACATGGTGAAGGAAGATTTGTTGCGCCAGATAGTCTATTAAATGAACTTAAAGAAAATGGACAAATAGCTACACAATATGTTGATCTAAATGGTGAAGTAACAATGGATATGCCATATAATCCAAATGGTTCATTATTAGGAATTGAAGGAATAACAAGTAGAGATGGAAGAATACTTGGTAAGATGGCTCACAGCGAAAGAATTGGAGAAAATCTTTATAAAAATATAATAGGAAACTTTGATCAAAAGATATTTAAATCAGGAGTAAATTATTTTAAATAAGGAGTGTTTTAAATGAAAGTAGCAATATTTTTTGGAAGTAAATCTGACACAGAAGTTATGAAGGGTGCTGCAAATGCTTTAAAAGAATTCAACGTTGAATACAAAGCATATGTATTATCAGCGCACAGAGTGCCAGAAAAACTTATGGAGACTTTAAAGACAATAGAAGATGAAGGTTGTGAAGTTATAATTGCAGGTGCAGGACTTGCAGCACATCTTCCAGGAGTAATTGCAAGCCATACAACAATGCCAGTTATAGGTGTTCCAGTAAAAGCGGCAGTTGAAGGCATGGATGCATTACTTTCAATAGTTCAGATGCCAAAATCAATACCAGTTGCAACAGTTGGAATAAATAATAGTTATAATGCAGGAATGTTAGCAGTTCAAATGCTTTCATTAAAATATCCAGAGATTAAAAAAGATTTAATTAACTTTAGAAGTAGAATGAAAAAAAGATTTATAGAAGAAAATGCTGAAGGAGTGGAATTATAATGACTAATAAATTAGAAATGTTATATGAAGGAAAAGCAAAACAAATATTTAGAACTGATAAGGAAAATGAGGTTATAGTTCATTACAAAGACGATGCAACAGCATTTAATGGAGAGAAGAAAGCTTCAATAGATAATAAAGGAGTTTTAAATAATGCAATAACATCTAATATTTTCGAAATGTTAAATGAAGCTGGAATAAAGACTCACTTTATAAAGAAGTTAAATGATAGAGATCAATTATGCAAGAAGGTAGAGATAGTTCCTCTTGAAGTAATAGTTAGAAATGTAGCAGCGGGAAGTATGGCAAAGAGACTTGGACTTGAAGAAGGATTTGAGCTTAAGACTACAGTATTTGAATTATCATATAAAGATGATGAACTAGGTGATCCACTTATAAACGATTATCATGCAGTAGGAATTGGAGCTACAACTTTTGAAGAGCTTAATAAAATTTATGAAATGACAGCTAAGATAAATGATTTATTAAAAGAGTTCTTTAAGAAGCAAAATATAAATCTAATAGATTTTAAAATAGAATTTGGAAGAGATGAGAATGGGGAAGTTTTATTAGCTGATGAAATATCACCAGATACTTGTAGATTTTGGGATGCTACAACTGGAGAAAAGCTAGATAAAGATAGATTTAGAAGAGATATGGGAAATGTAGAAGAAGCATATCAAGAAATATTAAAGAGAATTAAAGGGTAAAAAGTAATTTTAAAAAGAGAGGTAGTGGCTTATGATTAATCCGCATAATTTTGATATTATGGATCCACAAAATGATAAGTTTAAAGATGAATGTGGCGTTTTTGGAGTTTATTCAAGTAGACCAATGGATGTTGCATCTGTAACATACTATGGACTATATGCACTTCAACATAGAGGACAAGAAAGTACTGGAATTGCAGTAGCTAATGGAGAAGAAATAAAAGCACATAAAGGACTTGGAATTATAACAGAAGCTTTTAATAAAGAAGATTTAGAAAAACTAAGAAATGAAAATGGAAATATTTCAATTGGTCATGTTAGATATTCTACTGCGGGATCTAAGACAATTGAGAATTCACAACCACTTTTAAGTAGTACAAAACTTGGCCCTATAGCAACAGCTCATAATGGAAACTTAGTAAATGGGGATGTTATAAGAGAACTATTAGAAGATGGTGGACATGTATTCCATACATCAGTAGATTCAGAAGTTATAACTAGTCTTATAGCAAGAGGATCAAAAAGGGGTATTGAGAGAGCAGTAATTGATGCTATATCAGCAGTTAGAGGATCTTTCGCTATGGTAATTATGACAAAAGATAAACTTATTGGGGTAAGGGATCCAAATGGAATAAGACCATTATGTCTTGGTAGATATGAAGAGGGATATGTATTAGCATCTGAAAGTTGTGCACTAGATGCAGTTGGAGCAGAATTTGTAAGAGATGTTGCAGCAGGTGAAATAGTTGTTATAGATGAAAATGGAATTAAGAGCTATAGATATTCAGAAAATACATCATGTCAAACTTGTTCTTTTGAGTATATATACTTTGCAAGATCAGACTCTACTATAGACGGATTAGATGTTCATACTACAAGAGTTAAACAAGGAGAAGAACTATTTAAAGAGTATCCAATAGATGCAGATTTAGTAGTTGCAGTACCAGACTCTGGAATACCAGCAGCTATGGGTTATGCTAAGGCTTCTGGAATACCTTATGATATTGGATTTGTTAAAAATAGATATATAGCAAGAACATTTATAACTCCTTCTCAAGAAATGAGGGAAAGAGCAGTTGCAGTTAAGCTTAATCCATTAAAGATTAATGTAAAAGGCAAAAGAGTAATATTGATAGATGATTCAATAGTTAGAGGAACAACTTCAAAGCATTTAATTGACTCATTAAGAAGAGCAGGTGCTTTAGAAGTACACTTCTTAGTTGCATCACCTATAGTTAAGTATCCATGCTACTTTGGAATAGATACGCCATATAGAAGTGAATTGATTGGCGCAAATAAGAGTGTAGAAGAAATAAGAGAAACAATAGGTTGTGATTCTTTAGGATATTTAAGTCTTGAAGGGGTATATGCAAGCTGTGATGGAAGACGTAACTTTTGTGTTGGATGCTTTAATGGAATATATCCAGTATCAGCACCAATGGAATCATTAGATGATAATCTTGAAAGGTAGGATTTAAGATATGATAACTTACAAAGATAGTGGAGTAAATATTGAAGAAGGATATAGATCAGTTAAGCTTATACAAGAATATGCAAAGAAAACTATGGGAGAGTATGTTTTAAATGGACTTGGTTCATTTGCTGGAATGGTAGAGCTTCCATCAGGATATGAAAAACCAGTTTTAGTTTCAGGTACAGATGGAGTTGGTACTAAAATTGATATTGCATGCAAAAAGAGAAAGTATGATACAGTTGGTATTGATTGTGTTGCAATGTGTGTAAATGATATTTTATGTCATGGTGCTAAGCCGTTATTTTTCTTAGATTATATAGCATGTGGAAAGCTTGAAGCAGAAGTTTCATCAGATTTAGTAAAGGGTGTATCAGATGGATGTATTCAATCAGACTGTTCTCTAATTGGTGGAGAAACAGCTGAGATGCCAGGGTTTTATAAAGATGGAGATTACGATGTAGCAGGATTTGCAGTAGGAATAGTTGATAAAGATGAAATTATAAATGGGAAAAATATAAAACCAGGAGATAAATTAATTGGAATTAAGTCATCAGGAATTCATTCAAATGGCTATTCTCTAGTTAGAAAGTTATTCAAGGATTTAGATGAAGAATTTTTAGGTAGACCATTATGGGAAACATTACTTGTACCTACAAAGATATATGTTAAACCAGTTTTAAAATTAATGGAAAAATATGAGATAAAGGGTATGTCTCATATAACTGGTGGAGGATTTATTGAGAATGTTCCAAGAATGTTTAGTAAAGATGGATTAACTGCTGTTATAAATAAAGGTAGCTATCCATTACCAGAAATATTCGAAAAGATGATTGAACTTGGAGTAGATAAAGATCATATGTACAATACTTTCAACATGGGAATAGGGTTTATACTATGTGTAAATGAAAAAGATGTAGATAGTATACTTAGAGATTTATTAGAAATGGGAGAAGCTGCTTATGAAATAGGAAGTGTTATCTCAGGAGGTGAGGGCGTTTGTTTAAAATAGCAGTCCTTGCATCTGGAAGTGGAAGTAACTTGCAATCAATAATAGATAATATAGAAAATGGTTTTTTAGATTGTAAAATAGATATGATTGTAGGAAGCAAAGAAGGAATATATGCACTTGAGAGAGGGAAAAAGAATAATATAGATACTTTTGTTATATCAAGAAAAGAGTATGGACAAGGTACATCAGATAAGATATTAGAACTTGCAAGAGAGAGAAAAATTGATCTAATTGTCCTTGCTGGATATTTATCTATATTAGATGGGGAGCTTTTAAAGGAATATAAAGACAGAATTATAAATATTCATCCATCTTTAATTCCATCTTTTTGTGGTGATAAGATGTATGGACTTAATGTCCATAAAGCAGCAATTAATAAGGGAGTAAGGGTATCAGGATGTACTGTTCATTTTGTAAATGATGAGGTAGATGGGGGAGAGATAATCCTTCAAGAAGCAGTTCCAGTACATTTTGAAGATACTCCAGAAGAACTTCAAAAAAGAGTATTGGTAAAAGAACATAAACTACTTCCATTAGCTATTAAGTATATAAGCGAAGGAAAAATAGAGATTAAAAGTGGTAGAGTAAATATTTTAAAATAGGGAGGACCTTTTCATGAAAAAGAGAGCTTTAATTAGTGTATTTGATAAAGAGGGAGTATTAGAATTTGCAAAATTCTTAAATGATAGAGATGTTGAAATTATATCAACAGGGGGAACATATAGACATTTAAAAGAAAATGGTGTGCCTGTAATTGAAGTAAATGAAATAACGAATTTTCCGGAAATGTTAGATGGAAGAGTTAAGACTCTTCATCCAATTATCCATGCAGGTATACTTGCTATTAGAGATAACACTGAACATATGAATACATTAAATTCAAGAGAGATTAATACAATTGATTATGTTGTAGTTAATTTATATCCATTCTTCCAAAAGGTTCGTGAAGATTTAAGTTTTGATGAAAAGGTAGAGTTTATTGATATTGGTGGGCCAACAATGCTAAGGGCAGCAGCTAAAAATTTTAATGATGTTGTGGTTATATCAGATAAAAATGACTATAAAAATGTAATGAATGAAATCGAAGAGTCAGGAGAGGTATCAACTAAATTTAGAAAGAAGTTAGCTGGTAAGGTATTTAATTTAATGAGTGCATATGATGCTGCAATCTCAAACTTCTTATTAAATGATGAAGAGTATCCAGAATATCTTTCAGTTTCATACAGAAAGAAGCAAGGATTAAGATATGGAGAAAACTCACATCAAAGTGCAGCTTTCTATGAATCAACTATGGTAGATGGAGCAATGAATACTTTTGATGTATTAAATGGTAAAGAATTATCATATAACAATTTTAAGGATATGGATATTGCATGGAAGTGCGTTAATGAGTTCCAAGAGCCAGTTTGTTGTGCATTAAAGCATAATACACCATGTGGAGTTGCATCAGGAAAAGATGCATACGAAGCATATATGAAAGCTTACGAAGTAGATCCAACTTCAATATTTGGTGGAATTGTTGCATTTAATAGAAAAGTTGATAAGAAAACAGCAGAAGAAATGGTTAAAATATTCTTAGAAGTAATTGCAGCACCTGATTATGATGAGGATGCATTAGAAGTATTAAAGACTAAGAAGAATTTAAGAGTTCTTAAATGTCATAATGCTCCTAAGGACGATAAATATATGGTTACAGTAGACTGCGGAATATTAGTTCAAGAAGAAGATAAAAAGCTAATTGACGAGATAAAGGTTGTAACAGAGAAAGTTCCAACAGAAAAAGAAATGCAAGATTTATTATTTGGTATGAAGGTAGTAAAGTACGTTAAATCAAATGCTATAGTTGTTGCAAATGATGGAGTAGCACTTGGAATTGGAGGAGGTCAAGTTAATAGAATATGGCCAACAGAAGATGCTTTAAAGAGAGGAACTGGAGCTACAATACTTGCATCAGATGCCTTCTTCCCATTTAGAGATGTTGTTGATAAGGCAGCAAAGGCTGGAATTAAAGCAATAATCCAACCAGGTGGATCAATGAGAGATCAAGAATCAATAGATGCTTGTAATGAGCATGGAATAGCTATGGTATTTACAGGACTTAGACATTTTAAGCACTAGAATATTTATAGTATAAATAAAAGCATAAGGAATATATCTTGTAACTTACGGGGAATACCTCTTAAAGTCACTTCTCGATATATTCCTTATTGCTTTAATAGAAGAAATTTTGAATGTTTAGATATTACTTATAGAATTTTTAATAGTTTTAAAAGGAGTTTTGAGATAGATGAATATACTTTTGATTGGATCAGGTGGAAGAGAACATGCTTTAGCATGGAAATTAGCTAAAAGTGAAAGAGTTAATAAGATATACGTAGCTCCAGGAAATGGCGGAACAGCGAATCTAGAAAAATGTACTAATATAGATATAACTGATATTGAAGAATTAATAAAGTTCTCAAAGGATAACAATATAGATTTAACAGTAGTAGGACCTGAAGAGCCTCTTATAAAAGGAATAGTTAATAGATTTAAAGAGGAGGGGCTTAGAATATTTGGGCCAGAAAAAAGTGGAGCAGAACTTGAAGGAAGTAAGAGCTTCTCTAAAGATTTTATGAAAAAATATGGAGTCAAAACTGCTGAGTATGAAGTTTTTTATGAAGATGATAAAGCTAGAGAGTATCTTAAAACTTGTAAATATCCAGTAGTTATAAAGGCAGATGGGCTTGCAGCCGGTAAAGGTGTTGTAATATGTGAATCTTTAGAAGAAGGATTAGAAACTATAGATTTATTTATGGTATCTGATATCTTTAAGGGCGCAGGTAAGAAGATTGTAATTGAAGAATTCTTAAAGGGTGTTGAAGCATCTATTTTATCCATTACAGATGGACATACTATAATACCATTCCTTTCAGCAAAAGATCATAAGCAAATATTTGATGATAATAAAGGACCAAATACAGGGGGAATGGGAGTTGTATCTCCAAACCCATATGTTACAGAAGAAGTTTTAGAAGATTTTAGATTAAATATAATGGAAAAAACTTTAACTGGAATTAGAGAAGAAGGATTTGATTTTAAGGGAATTATTTTCTTTGGAATTATGATTACAGAAGATGGTGCCAAATTACTAGAATATAATGTTAGAATGGGAGACCCTGAAACTCAATCAGTATTATCCCTTATGGAAACAGATCTTTTAGAGTTAATAGAAGCCTCCATAGATGAAAGATTAAATGAAGTGGAAGTTAAGTGGAAGGATGAAGTTTGCTTAAATGTTGTAATATCTTCAAGAGGATATCCAGGAGTTCCAGAAACAGGATATAAAATAAGTATCTCTGATGATGTTAAAGAAGATGTGTTTATAGCAGGTGCAAAACTTAAAGAGGATAATCTTATAACTAGTGGTGGAAGAGTTTTATCTGTTATCGGAAGAGGAAAAACTATAGAAGAAGCTAGAGAAAATGTTTATAAAAATATAGAAAAAGTTAACTTCGAAGGTGCATATTATAGAAAAGATATTGGAGTAGCTAAATAAGTTATAATATATATGTATATATTAAAAATTTATATAGAGTTCTTAGTTAAAAGACTAAGGACTCTTATTTATTATTAAAGTACTGTTATTATATAGTATTTAATTTTATATGTATGATATAATCATTTAAGGTATTGGGTATCAAGTATTATTAGGTATTATTAGGAAAATAATACTTAGAAATTTTATAAGGGATGAAGGGTTTAAAAATGTTTGTAAAGTTTATAAAGAGATCTGCCTGGTTAGTTGTAACACTAATAACAAGTATAATATTATTTTTAATGACTTTTTTAAGTATAAAGGATTTAATAAAGTCACATATATTATCAAATATGTCAGCACATATATCAGCGATAATATATATATCTTCAGCATTAATTATAGGATATTTGCTATATAAGATTAAAGATAATAAGTATTTTTTGATAGGATTATTTATAGTAGCTTTAATTATAAGAATAGTATGGGTTTTAAATATTAATAGTGAACCAGTATCGGATTTCACTGAAATGTATAAGGGTGCTCAGAATATGTTAAATGGGCAGACTGAAATTATAAAAAATAGTGAGTATTTTAACACTTGGGTATATCAGTTAGGATTTACATTTTTTCAATTTAACATAATTAAGTTGTTTGGTGATTCTATTATTGTTTTAAAAATTACAAGTGCCATAATATCAGCATGTATTCCACTTGTAATTTATTTAATTTGTAAATCACTAAGAAATTCTAAGACTGCTAGAATACCTGCTTTAATATATTGTTTTTATATTACAAGTATAACTATGACTTCAGTTTTAACTAATCAGCATCTATCAACACTATTAATTTATTTTGGTCTTTACATATTAATAAGTAAAGAAAAGAAGATTTTAAGTTTAATATTTTCAGGAGTAATAATATCAATAGGAAATATTATAAGGCCAGAAGGAATAATTGTTATAATTGCAATAGTATTATTTTTATTGTTTAAGGATTTTGAAAATATAAAAACACCTAAGGTATTTATGATTAATAATATAGGAAGACCATTAATAATAGTACTTGTTTATTTATTGACTAGTACTATTGTATCTATAGGATTTAAACAACTTGGATATACTGATTATTCATTATCTAATAGAGAGCCTTATTGGAAATTTGTAGTTGGATTAAATCCAAAACATGGTGGACTTTGGAATTCTGAAGATGGAGATTTAGTAAATAGATATCCATTGGGAGAAGAGAGAGATAATTATGAAAAGGAACTTGTATTAGATAGACTTAAGGATAAAGATAGTATGCTTAACTTATTTAAACAAAAGTTTAGTTATATGTGGGCAAAAAATGATTGGGGAAGTATTGCTTTTTCATTAAATTATGAAGGTGCATCAGAAGAGCTTGGAAAGTCACTTTTAAAAATAGAAAAGATACAGTTTGTTGGAATAATTGTTTTGGCATTTTTATCAGTACTATTAAGCATAATAAGGAAGGTTAAGTTTAGTTATTACCATCTTTTTATGATAATTTTAATTGGATATGTACTTGCACATTTAATAGTGGAAGTTCAGACAAGGTATAGGTATTTTATAATACCAACTATGGTTATATTATCTATAGAGATATTTTCATATATAGATATCAGATTAAAAAAGAAGCATTTTTAAGATGCTTCTTTTTTAAATTTTTCATATTTTAATATTCTTAAATATACAAATTTTAATAAAAGATGGAATGCATAAGAACTTTATTTATACAGAAAATATAAAAGAAGTTTTGGTTGTCTACAAAGGCTAAAAACTTTAATCTTATGATAATTAAATTTAATCAAAGGAGGAATTAAGATATGAAAAACAAGCCAGATGATAGAAGAGACAATGTAGATAGAATACAATGTAACATAAGTGACACTATAAGAAATATTCATCGTGCTGAAGAAATGATTGAAAAAACAGATGATGAAAATACAAAAAGAGAATTAAGTGAAAAAAATGAGAGAAGAGAACAGTCACTTGATGCCTTAAGAAGAGAAATTAAGGACGAAGCAATTGATAAAGAAAATGGATATAAGTAATTTAATAATTAAAATTATTAGTATATAAATAATATGGTTTAAAATACTACCTATTATAGAAACATATATAGGTAGTATATATAATTATAAGATAAATTATTTAAAGTTTTTATAGTATTTAATTAAATCAGATTTTGTTTTAATTCCTTTGTTTTGAGGAATAATAAGCTCATTCATATCTTTGCCAATAAGCTTAGAGTCTATTAAATATTCTTTAGATAGTAAATTTTGAGCCCAATAGATTACCTTATCTATAGTAGGCGTATCTATTACACAAATCTCTGCAAAAGCTTTTATTATACATAATCCAAATTGAATATCTTCTATAAAGTATCTGGAGTTTAGATCAGGTATATAATTTCCAGAAGCATCATTTGCCATTGGAGTTCTGATTCCTTTAAATCCAGTTGTAGTTCTAATTTTATTAGTTAATTCTTCTGTACTAGATGTTTTAAATATTAACTTTATTTTCTCAAAGTCATCTCTATTAAAATCATTAAATTCATTTAATGAATCTAATATTTCTTCTAATTCATTATCAAGTTTTAATAGAGTATCAGAAGCTAAATTACCCCATTCTTCATAAAAGTAAGGGTTCCTATCATAAACTACTCCATCTTTATAATCTTTAAAAAGCTCATAAAGCCTTGAAGGATGCATAGTAGGATTTGATGGAGATAATGTTATTGCTAAATAATTATCTAATGGGGAGCAATCAATATCTATTAAATTATCAATTGTCTTACAAACATTATCTGAATACTTATATGGTATTACACTAAGCTTCATAAGTTCATTTTTTTGTTTTAAATGAACGCATTCACCGTAAGATTCTAACCTTGTTACAGAAGGAACTGTTTGACTTCCAAAGAATACACACTCCTTTTTTAATAGATTATCTATAAAAAATTCCTTACCACCCAAGCCTGGTATAGCCCCTATTACAGTTCCTTTCTTAGCGTATCTACTTATTTCTTTTAGTGTTTTTTCAATCATGAAAGATGGGTGTGTTATTAAAATATAGTCACAATTACAAACAACTTCCTCTAAATTAGATGTGATACAGTGTAATTTTACATTGTAATATGAATTTTTTTCTTCATCAACTAAAACTAAAGATTCTTTAAATGACTGAGGCTTGGATGTATGTATCCAAACTTTACAGTTTTCCTTTGTTGACACATATGCAGCAAGATAAGTACCAATATTACCTGCACCTATTATTCCAATATTCATATTTTACCTCCTAGTCTTAAATTATAAATTCTATTAAGTGTATGAAATTTCAATTAACACTTTTTGTTAACATAATACAAATTAAATATTTAAAATAAATTAACAACGTAATTAGGTATTATATTATATTCATTCATAAATAATAAATTTTTATATTTTTTATAAAATATTTTTTATTTATGGAAATACTATTATAGGAAAAAGAGTAGCTATATATAAAAGATTATTAAATAGTTAATATGAAACAAAAAATTTAGAAATTTTGGTTATTTTTATCTAAGTTAAAGGTATTAGGAATTTATTTTAGCAATTTATAATAGCTTTGAAATTTATTTTAGCAATTTAATTATTTAAATAAGTTAATTAAAGAAAGTAATAAAAGATTAAAAGTTTAAAAATCAAATTTAAGAGTATACTAATTTTAAATATTATAATAAAATTTAATGTTTAAAATGGGAGGAATATATTATGAAAAAATCTATGTTAGTATTAGCGATAGGATTAATTGGGTCAGCATTATTAGTTGGTTGCGGTGGAGATAAAAAAGATACATCAAGCAATAAAAACAATAGCCAAACAGAACAAGCCAAAGAAAATAATACCCCAAAGGAAGTATATAAGAGCGGATTTTATGAAGTAGGTAAAGATCTACCAGCTGGTGAGTATTTAATAATGAGAGATAAATTAGATAAGCAAGCAGAAACTTCAGTTGCAGTAACAAAAGATAGCAAAAAAGAAGATGAGATATTTGATGAAAGCATGATGGGAAATATTTATGTAATTTTACAAGATGGACAATATATTGAAGTACAAAATGGAGATATTTATCCAGTAGATAAAGCACCATCTAATACTCCAGAGGATAAAGTATATAAAGATGGTATGTACAAGGTAGGAAAAGATATAAAAGCTGGAACATATGATGTTAAAGCTATAAAGAATAACGGATCTGATGATGGATCTATAGAAATTACTAAAGATAGCAGCCATAGTGATAAGAGCGTAATATCAAAGAAAGAATTTAAAGACACTGAAAAGGTAACATTAAAAGATGGTGAATATATAACATTAGATGATGCAGAAATTACTGTTAAATAATGTATTATGGATTTAAAAGCAGTTACCTATTATACTACTTATAGTATAATAGGTAACTGCTTTATTGTATTAGAAAAAGTAATATCATATTTTACATAATAATTTTAGTAATTTTATAAATAAAAGAGATTTAAAATTTATTTTATGTTATAAATTAGTTCATAAAAATATAGTAAGATTTACAGATAATAATACATGAGGGCCTGTAAAATATAGTATATATAAATAAGTTTATATTAAAGAGAAGATTAGATAAAATGTTATTTTACTTATATTATAAAAAGTTTTAAAACATTTGTTATTATGATTTAATAAAAGTCTTTTATATGATAAAAATTTGTTGTAAAATTAAATAAGATAAGTTATAAGTATTTACATAGAAATTTTAATTTGGACTTATTTAATAAATAATATCAACGTCATGATAAATGAAAAGAGGGAACAAATATGAATAATGAAATAAATACTGATTTATTTGCTAAAGACCTTACTGCATTAATGGAAGAACTTAATGTTGTAAAGAAGATAAGTAAATTTGGAGAAGATTATGATGATGTAAGAAAATCAATCGATAATCCAAGAGATAAGGAAATGTTTAGATTATCTGAGTATGTTACTATATCTGAATTAGTAAGTAAGAAGCTTGAAATACCTGCAGTTAAGGTATTTGAATGCATGAATAAATTATTCCGTACTTTCACTGCAAACCAAGAAAGAATATTCAAAACATTAACAGCAGATAGTGAAACAAGAACATTATTGATAGAAGATTTAATAGGCGACAAAAATATAGAAGAAGTTTATGTATCTATACAAGATGAACCAAGCTTTATCGAATTATGCGACGCTTTAAGAAACGTTTATAAAGCTTAATACATATACAAGATATTAAATATAATATCTGTAGAGAAAGACCTTAACAGAGATGTTAAGGCTTTTTTAGTATATAAAAATAAATATAATTTTATCTTTGTGATAAAATAGAAATATGTTAATTTGCTATATGTAATATTAGTATTGTATTATTGTGTAGAATATTAATTTTTTAAATAAATAATAAGGTGTGGAGATATGGAAGATTTAAAGAGAGCAATTAGTGAAATTACAAAAGAAGATATAATAAAAGTAGTTATTAGCAATAAAATGAACAAGGACGTTCAATATAATAAAATATCATTTGTATTAAAAGAAAATAATGAAAAACAATATTATCAAGTAGAGAAATATACTGATAAGCAAGTATTTCATGAAAATATTAATATAGATGAATTAGAAGAAAAATTCTTAGAATTTGTAGGCGGAAACTATAAGCAGTTAGCTGCTTGGGCAAATGAGTGTACATTTGATTTAAAGATTTCTAAAAAAGGTAAAGTATTTTTAAGTAAGAAGAAAAGTGATAATGCAAAGCTAGCTAAAAAAGGACATAATAAAGAGAAAAATTACATACTTAAAGAGGGTATGATTATAGAACCTCTTATAGATTTAGGAGTTTTTACAAAGGAAGGTAAAGTAGTTAATTCAAAGTATGATAAGTATAAGCAAATAAATAGATTTGTAGAAATAATTGATGATGAAATTAAGAAAAATGATTATAAAGAACTTACAATCCTAGATTTTGGATGTGGTAAGTCTTATTTAACATTTGTTTTATACTATTACTTTGTAAAGATTAAGAACATAAATGTAAAAATGATAGGATTAGATCTTAAAGAAGATGTAATAAAGAAGTGTAATGAGATAGCTAAAAGATACAATTATGAAAACTTACATTTCGAGCTTGGAGATATTAATGGATTTAAATATAATAATAAAGTTGATATGGTAATTACATTACATGCTTGTGATACAGCTACTGATTATGCTTTATATAATGCAATAAAGTGGAATAGTAAAATGATATTCTCTGTTCCTTGTTGCCAACATGAATTTAATCATCAAATGGAAGCAGAATCATTATCAATACTTACTAAGTATGGAATAGTGCAAGAGAGAGTCGCAGCTCTTATGACAGATTCAGTTAGAGCTAATCTTTTAGAATGTGTAGGATATAAAACACAACTTTTAGAATTTATAGATATAGCACATTCCCCTAAGAATATATTAATTAGAGCATCAAAATCTAATATATCTAAAGGCAAGAAAGAGAAAGCTTTAAATGAAGTTAAGGACTTAATGAATCAATTTAACTTTAATCCAACATTATATAATTTATTAAAGGAAGATAAGTTTATTTAATGATTAATTTAAGAAAAAAATGTAATAAATTTATATGGATATTTTAAAGGTATTGAATAAGTAATAATAATTATGATATAATAATTATTATTAAGAAACAAAGCGAGGGAGAATTTAATGAAGGATAAAATAACTTTAGTATATGAAAATGGTGAATACACTGTATCTATAAATGATAAATTAATAAGTATAAATAAGCATATGGATAATGCAATTGAAAGATTTACTCAGGTAATAACTGATAATGAAATAATAAAAGCAACACCTTGGGAAGATATGATGAAAGACTTAGAAGGTATAAAAGACTCAAGATTAGAAATAAATAGTGAATATCAAACTTTAACTTTTGAAAATATGAAGTACTTCTATAGAACAGGTAAAGTGTTCAATATGAAGAATGGACAAATGCAACAATTACTTGGAGGATATCACTTATTCTCATTTGTTGTTAGAATGGTTGAAGGTGGATACATTAAAGACTATTTAGAAATATTAGATTTCTGTAAGGACGTATTAGAATATAAGGTTACTTACAGAACTTCAGAAACAAGTATTACAGTTGCAAGCCCTGCATTTAATTACGGATCAGCAGAGTATAACTTTGTTAGCGGAAAGATTAATAAGGGTGCTACTATAGAAAAGGCAAGCTTTAACACTTACAAAGAATATGTATTAAATACTTTAGGATAATAGAAAAATATTATATCTAAAAAACTGCTCAATTAAAATTTGAGCAGTTTTTTTCATACTTAGAAGTTATTTTATATTATTAAGTTCTAATATCACTATATTGTTTACATTAATATTTCTGTTATTGTTGCTTTTATGAATATAACAGAACTTGCACTAATTACTATGTTTATGGCAACCACACCACGGATTTAACATTGTCATATGCTTTGTTTCTAAAATCTTGATTTATCATAGTTGTAAGGGATACTTGTACCCACAACTACATCTTCAATCTTTTCAATAATTAGCCAGTCATCCATGTTCCCTTGATGGTCGAAGTCTAGTGGTTCGATTTCTTTTACATCAGAAAACTCGATTAGACAAAGACATTTTTTATGCCAACGTGTTTTTTGTTTTTCAGAAAGATTTAATTTAGGCTGATTTTCCTCTAATATTTTTGTTATTTCATCCTCTGAAAGTTTCACATAATTTTGAACATTACTGACAGTAGCAGAAGCAGTAATCTTAGCACTTCCTTTTTCCATAAAGTAAAGAGTTTCTCCATTAAAAACACGGCTATGAGGTATTTTTCTTCCTGCTGCACCTCTTACAATCATTGGTTTTGTACCTGATAATATTCTATCTAGAACCTTCTCGCCTTTTTTACCAGTATTATCGCAATAGATCAAATGTACCACTACGCATTACCCCTCTCATTAAAATCTTGTTTATCTACAAGTTAAATAAAAATTTAATTCATAAAAAATATAATTATTTATTAGTCTATATATTGTATTATATATAATTTATGGATAATAAATCCAGAAGGTATTTCATAATAAGTATATTTATACAAATATACTTTCTCTTTTTTATGAATATTTACAGTTATTTATCTTGAAATTACTAAGATTTATATTATAGCCCCTTTTTCAAAAACTAATCAATTAGCAATATTCATTTAAAATAAAGGTTAATATTTAAATAAAATATAAAAAATTGATATAATATTTATATAGAATTAAACAAATATATAAGTTTTAAAAAGTAGGGGATAAAATGAAAGAGAGAGTTGTAAAGATAAAACCGCAAAAAGGTCTTCATGCAAGAATTATAGCTATGCTTGTCCATAAAGCAAATGAATTAAATAAGAAGTATGATACAAAATTATTTATAAAGTATAAAGATAGAAAAAGTATATCAGCAACAAGTCTTATGCCATTAATATTATTAAAAGTAAAAAAGGGAGAAAATATAATAATAGAAGCTGATGGTGGAAATGAGGAAAAAGCTTTATATGAGCTGGAAGAGTTTTTAAATAGTGACTTTCATATAGATGATGAAGAGCAAAAACAAATAGATAATATAATAGAAGATAACAATATAACATGGGAGCAAGTTATTAAAAGTACAGCAAATGGAGTAGTTGTTGTAGATGAAAGCGGAAATATAATTATGACTAATTCTTCAGCTGATAAGATACTAGGTATTAATTATAGCGATGTAGTTGGAAAGGAGATTTCAGAGGTACTGCCAAAATCTTTTATACCGATTGTATTAAAAGAAAAGAAAGCAAAGCTTGGTATAAAGCAATTACATAATGATAAAATAATATTTAACAATATAACTCCAATAATTATAGAAGGAAAATTAAAAGG
Source organism: Clostridium sardiniense (assembly GCF_050584765.1). Taxonomy (GTDB): domain Bacteria; phylum Bacillota; class Clostridia; order Clostridiales; family Clostridiaceae; genus Clostridium; species Clostridium sardiniense_A. Next base: position 700,506 of record NZ_JBNOOR010000001.1, read on the forward strand.
TGTAGTATCAGTATTTGAGGATATTTCAAACTTAGAAAAGATAAAATCGGAGCTTTATGAAGTGGAAGAACTTAAAGAAAGACTTCAACTTATTTTAGAAAATGTAAATGATGGAATTTGCTTTGTAAATAAAGAAGGAATAATAACTTATGTAAATAAGAACTATTCTAATTTGTTTAATGAAGGTGAAGAAAATATATTAGGAAAGAACATAAAAGATTTACCAGGAAATGAAGCTAAAGTAGATGCTTTAAAGAGTGGAAAAGGTATAGCTAATCATATCGATAGAAGAAAAGAAGAGTCTACATTAATTGAAAACGTAAACCCAATAATAATAGATAATAAAGTAAGGGGCGCTGTTTCGGTAGTGAAAGAGCTTTCTGAGGTTCAAGTTTTGTGGCAGATGTTAAATGAATTATCTGATAAAGAAAATTATTTAGAAGAGGAGCTATTAAGAACTAAGGATAATGAGGATTTTCATAAATTTATAGGTAAAAGTGGAAAGACTATAGATGTTTTAGCTATAGCTAAGAAGGCTGCTAGAGGAAATGCCACAGTTTTAATTAGAGGAGAAAGTGGTACAGGGAAAGAGATTATAGCAGAAGGAATTCATTTTTCATCTAATAATGCTAAAGGACCATTCGTAAGAGTAAATTGTGCAGCTATACCATCAAATCTTCTAGAGAGTGAATTATTTGGACATGAAAAAGGATCATTTACAGGTGCTATAAAAAGAAAGCTTGGAAAATTTGAACTTGCAAATAACGGAACAATTTTCTTAGATGAAATTGGTGAGATGGAAAAGAATATGCAAGCAAAGATTTTAAGAGTGCTTCAAGAAAAAGAATTTACTAGAGTTGGTGGAGATGAAGTAATTAAAATAAATGTTAGAATTATAACTGCAACTCATAGAAATTTAGAGGAAATGGTTAGTGATGGAGAATTTAGAGAAGATTTATATTACAGATTAAATGTTATACCAATACATATTCCTCCCTTAAGAAAGAGAAAACAAGATTTAGCATTTTTAATAGGGCATTTTATAGAAAAAATAAGTAAGGAGATAAATAAAAGAATAACTGGAGTTAATAATGAAGCTATGGAAGCCTTTTTAAATTATTCATGGCCTGGAAATGTTAGAGAACTTGAGAATATTTTAGAAAGAGTAATAACACTTACTGATAAAAATTATATAGATTATGAAGATTTACCTCTGTACCTAAAAAGCACAAAAGAATCTGAGAGAAAAGATGACAAATTTAAAGAAGTAAGTAGAATAAGTAATGATTATATAGAAGAGCTAATATTAGAAAGTGATGATGTTTTGCCTATGAAAGAGTATGAGAAGTTAATAATAGAAAAAGCATTAAAAAAATATGGGAGTTTTAATGCTGCTGGAAAAGTATTAGGTTTAACTCATAAAACAGTAGCAGCAAAAGCAAGACAGTATGGAATAGAAAAAAGAATTGGTTGGGAAAAAGTATCAAGGTAAAAAATATCATATTGATACTTTTTACCAACGAAAATGAATTTTAAGAAAGAGATGTATATAAAGGCATCTCTTTTTTATTTCTTTAAAAGCCTTAAGGAACAAGGCGGTTAAGAGATATTAACTGAACATATTTTAAATAATTGTAGTTTTGGCATAATAAATGCTATTACTATAGGCATAAAGATAAAAGAGAATAACTATAAAGGAGAGTTTTATAATTATGAAGAAGTTAATAAATAATCCAGATAATGTTTTAGAAGATATGTTACAAGGAATGCTTTATGCACATGCTGATTACTTAAAGAGAGTTGAGGGATTTGATGTATTAGTAAGAAAGAATTCTAAAAGTGAAGGGAAAGTTGCTTTAGTAAGTGGTGGTGGAAGTGGACATGAACCAGCACATGCAGGGTATGTAGGAGAAGGAATGTTAGATGCAGCTGTATGTGGAGCTGTATTTACATCACCAACTCCAGATCAGGTATATGAATCTATAAAAGCAGTAGATAATGGATCAGGAGTACTTCTTATAATAAAAAATTATACTGGAGATATAATGAATTTTGAGATGGCACAAGATATGGCTGATATGGAAGGAATAAATGTTAAAGCTGTTGTTGTAAATGATGATGTGGCAGTAGAAGATAGCCTTTATACAGCTGGAAGAAGAGGGATTGCAGGTACAGTTTTTGTTCATAAGATTGCAGGGGCTAAGGCAGAAGAGGGAGCATCATTAGAAGAAGTTAAGAATGTAGCAGATAAAGTAATTAAAAATGTTAGAAGTATGGGAATGGCATTAACATCATGTATAGTTCCAGCAGCAGGAAAAGCTAACTTTACATTAGCAGAAGATGAAATTGAAATAGGAATGGGGATACATGGAGAGCCAGGAACTCATAGAGAAAAGATTTCTACAGCAGATAATATAGCAGAACAGTTAGTAAATAAAATATTAAATGATATTACTATAGAAAATGGTGATGAAGTTGCAGTTATGGTAAATGGACTTTCAGGAACACCACTTATGGAACTTTATATAGTAAATAAAAAGGTTCAAGAAATGTTAGAAGAAAAAGGTATAAAGGTTCATAAAACTTTTGTTGGAGAATATATGACTTCACTAGAAATGGCAGGTTGTTCAGTATCAATATTAAAACTTGATGATGAACTTAAAGGGTTATTAGATGCAAAGGCTGATACACCAGCATTTAAAGTATTTTAATGTAATTAAATTTAATTAGTTATTTATGGAGGAATAAAAATGGATGGAAAAAGAGTTATAGAAGTAATAAATAAAATAAATGTAAAAATAGATGATAATAAAGAGTACCTTACAGAACTTGATGCAGCTATAGGTGATGGTGATCATGGATTAAATATGAGCAAAGGTTTCAATGCAGTTGTTTGCAAATTAAAGGATGATAATGAAGAGAATATAGGAAATATATTAAAAAAAGCAGGAATGGCTTTAGTATCAAATGTAGGTGGAGCATCAGGACCACTTTATGGAACAGCTTTCATGAAGGGGGCTATGGAGGTCAGTGGTAAGAGTGATATTAATATAAATGACTTCTTAAATATATTAAAAGCAGGACTTGAAGGAATAAAGCAAAGAGGTAAAGCTGTTTATGGAGAAAAGACAATGATAGATGCATTAGAACCTGCCATAAAAGCTATGGAAGAATCAATAAATAATGGAGATGACCCAAAAACAGTCCTTAAAAAGGGGAAAGATGCCGCAGAAGAAGGAGTTAACTATACAAAAACAATAAAAGCAACAAAAGGTAGAGCTAGTTATTTAGGAGACAGAAGTATAGGGCATCAAGATGCCGGAGCTACATCTTGTCTTTATATATTAGAAACTATATATGAAGAAGTCTAAAGAAAAGATGATAAAGGAGACGTATAGATATGGTAGGAATAGTTGTAATATCACATAGTGAAAAAATAGCAGAAGGATTAGTAGAAATGGCTCTTCAAATGGCACCAAATGCTCCAATTATAGCAGCTGGTGGAACAAATGATGGCAGAATTGGTACAGATATAGAAAAAATATCTGAAGCTATAAAAAGTGTTTACTCAAAGGATGGAGTAGCAATTCTTTTTGATCTTGGAAGTGCATATATGAATGCAGAGATGGCAATAGATTTCTTAGAAGATGATATAGATAAAGAAAAAATAGAAATTATAGATTCTGCTCTTGTAGAAGGCGTAATTACAGCTTCAGTTGAAAGTAGTATTGGATCAAGTATAGAGAGTATAAAGGAAGCATTAAATCCATTATGTTTAAATAAGATGCCTTGATATAAAAAATAAGATTTAGAAGTGTTGAAGTAAATAAGTTTTATGTAAATACATTTATGATAATAGAATAATTAAGTATATAATAATACCTTATTTTAATAAAAACTGTTTAATTAAATTAAACAGTTTTTATTATTTATTCAGAAAGTTGCAGGATTAAATTCATTATAAGGCTTGACATATTTCATTATACAATTTAAAATTTAATGACGTTTATATAAGGGAGAATTTAAATATGCTAATAGGTAAAGAACATTTAGATGAAGAAAATTACTTAAGATTAACACAAAAAACAATAGAAGAATTACTAAGTAAATACACTGATTTAAGTGAAATACAAGACAAAGAAATAGTAAAGCACAGAAAATTTCTTTGGGATAATAGAAGTGAATTAGACGAGATTGAGATAAATGATAATTGTAGCCAAGTAGCACTACAAGAGAAGATGCATTCAAGAAAAGTAAATAGAATAAGAACTTTAGAAAGACAGCTTAATTCACCTTATTTTGCTAGATTAGATTTTAGGGAAGATGGAGAAGCTGCAGAAAGCTTTTATATAGGATTATCTAGTGTTGAAGATGAAGAGAATTTTGAGTTTCTAGTTTTTGATTGGCGTTCACCAGTTTCAGCAATGTTTTATGACTTTGAAATTGGACCAGCTTTTTATGAAGCACCAGCTAGAAAGGTAACTGGAACAATTGAATTTAATAGACAGTTTAATATAAAAAATGGTGAAATAGTATTTATGCATAACTCAAATGAATCATTATGTGATGAAGCATTAGGTTCAATGCTTGGAGGAAATGCTACTGATAAGATGAAAAATATAGTAGCGACTATCCAAAAAGAGCAGAATGATATTATTAGAAATGATGATAGTAAAGTTCTATTTATACAAGGGGCAGCTGGTTCTGGTAAGACTTCAATAGCACTGCATAGAGCTGCGTATATTCTATATAAGCACAGAAAAGAGCTTAAAGCAGATAATATTTTAATATTCAGTCCAAATGAAGTATTCGCAGACTATATATCTGATGTTTTACCTGAACTTGGTGAGACTAATATACTTCAAACTACTTTTGAAATATATTCAAAGACATTCCTACCATCTAATTATATATATGAAAGCAAGAATGAACACTTAGACTATATCTACTCACAAAGTGATGAGGATGAAGAATTTAAATTAAGAACTATTGGAATGGAATATAAAAATACTACAGAATTTATGGAAGTATTAAATAAATTCATTAGAGATATTCCAAGATTATTAATTAAAGTTAAACCTATAGTTATTGATGGAAAACAAATTTTAAACAGAAAAGCTGTAGAGAATACATTCTTAAGAAGATTTGAAAATATCCCATTTTTAAATAGAATAAAGGTTATAAAAGAAAGTATATTCTCTCAAGTTGAAACTAAATATTTAGCAAATAATGATGATTTTGAGTATGTAGACGATAAAAAACAATTTTATGATTATTGCAAAGAACAAGTTGAACTTCAAATAGATGAAATGATAAGCACATTAAACAATGTAGCTATATATAAGATGCTTTGGGAAAATATATCTAGATATACAAGTAAAGATGTAGGTGATATTAAAGAGCTTACATTAAAATATATAAGTTATGGAGAAGTAAAATATGAAGATATAACTCCAATTATATATATAAGAGCAGCTATGGAAGGCTTTAGAAGTTACAGCCAAGTAAAACATATACTTATTGATGAAGCACAAGATTATAGTCCATTATTCTATGAGGTAATAAAACAATCATTTAAAGATGCTTCAATTACAATTATGGGAGACCTTAATCAAAGAATAGATAAGCATTCTAATGTTAAAGATAAAGACGGGATAATAAATATATTCAATAATGTAAAGAAGGCAATTTTAACTAAGAGTTATCGTTCAACATTTAATATAACAAGCTTTACTAAGGAACTATTAGATACTCATGAGCCTATTGAAGCTATTGAAAGAAAGGGTGAAAATCCTAAAATTCATGTAGTAAAGAGTGAACTAGAGAGTAAGATATCAGGTATTATAAATGAAATGACAGACAAGGGATATAAGTCAATAGCTGTTATTTGCAAGAATAAATCCAAATCAGAAGAAATTTATAATAGACTTAAAGAAGTAAATGCTTCTATAAATTTAATCGATGATGATAAGGCTGAATTTAAGATAGGAGTTAATGTTATACCATCTTATTTAGCTAAGGGGTTAGAATTCGATGGAGTTATTGTTGCTGATGGTGAAAATTATTTTGGAGAAAATGATAATAATTTATTCTATACAGTTTGTACAAGAGCATTACATGAATTACATGTATTAGCAAATAAAGATATAGCTGATATTTTACCTAAGGACAAGAGTTTATATACATTAGTTAAGTAACAAAAGCTATAAATTAATAAGATTAAATATGTAAAGCAACTAGCAGATTAATATGCTAGTTGCTTTTGTATTTGAAAAAGAATATATTAAATATCAACTTGAAATATATGGTAAAATATAATTTGGGGAGAAGGGAGAGATTTATGAAAAAGAAATTAATTGGAAGTATCTTAGTTATACTAATTATTTGTATAACTATATTTGTAGTTATTGGAGGTAGAAAGGATTTATCAAAAAGCCAAATGATGGAGGATTTTAATTATTTATTTGATTCCATAATAGATAATTATCCATATTTAGATGTTAATAAAAGAGTCAATGGAGTAGATTTTGAAAAAAATAAAGATGAGTATAAAGATATGATAAAAGAATGTGAAAGTGACGAAGACTTTGAAACAGCTATAAAAACTATTGTAAAAGATTTAAATAATTCACATTCGTATATATTGAATAAGGAAATACTAGAGCAATTTAGAAATATATATAATAAAGTACCAACAGGATCGTGGTATGAGTTAAATAGAAAAGTTTTAAATAATAAAAAGGCTTTAAGAAGATATGGATTAAGTAGAGAAGTAAAAGAATTAGAAAAAGAAGATAGTGTGTTTTATGAAAAACTAAGCTTTAAAGATATAATTAATGGAGAAATAGGGTATATAGAAATACCATTAATGAATAATAGCTCATATATTGAAAATGATAAAGTAGCTATATTAGAGTATTTAGAAGAGGTTAAAGATTATGGTGCATTAGTAGTAGATATTAGAGGTAATAGAGGTGGAGATTCAAGATATTGGAATTACATTTTTAGCAATATAGTTAGTAGAGATTATCATACTGATTATTATTCCTTTTATAAAGATGGTGAATTAATAAGTGAATTTCTAAATTATAATAAAAATGTTAGCATTCCAATAGAAAAGCTAGACACAAGCAACCTTAAAAAATTACCACCAGAAGTTACTAGAGATTTTAAAAGTTACCTTAAGCATCAAGATTCTGTTGAAAAGGTGAATTCATCAATAAATTTTAAAGGAAAAATATATTTACTTGTTGATGATAAAGTATTTTCATCAGCAGAAGCTTTAGCTGTATTTACTAAAAGTACAGGTATGGCAACATTAATTGGAGAAAAAACTAAAGGTGACGGTATTGGAAGTGATCCTATGTTAATGATGTTACCTAATAGTGGTTTAGTATTTAATTTCACTAAAGAGATGGGAACTACAAGTGATGGAACATGTAATGAAGAGCATAAGACAGATCCAGATATAATAGTAAATAAGCCTAAGAAAACTGGAGATTTTAAAACAGATGAATGCATTAAAAAAGTCCTTGAGTTAGAAGGTAGAAATAATATATAAGATAAAATTTTTTATTAAAAGATTATTTAAATCAAAAAAGTAATTTAAATTATTAAATAATATAAATTATTCGTTGCAAAAGGATATTAGTTTATAGTATTATTTTATATATGGAATAAAGCAGAGATTAAAACTTATGGTTTTGATATAAATGGAGGATAAACGAATGTTAAATATAGGATGTCACTTATCAACAACTAAAGGATTTGAAAATATGGGAAAAGAAGCACTTGGAATTGGTGCTAATACATTTCAATTTTTCACACGTAATCCTAGAGGTGGAAAAGCTAAGAAAATAGATGAAAAAGATGTTGCAGGACTTTTGGAGATAGCAAAGAATAATGAATTTGCTACAATATTAGCACATGCACCATATACATTAAATGCTTGTTCAGGAGATGAAAGAACTAGAGAGTTTGCATTAGAGATGATGGCTGATGATTTAGTTAGAATGGAGTATTTACCAAATAGCTTATATAATTTCCATCCAGGAAGCCATGTTAAGCAAGGGGTAGAAGTTGGAATAGATTATATTGTAAATATGCTAAATAAAGTTATTAAGCCAGAACAAACAACAACTGTATTATTAGAAACTATGGCTGGAAAAGGTACAGAAGTTGGTAGATCCTTTGAAGAAATTGCAGAAATAATTAATAGAGTTGAATTAAAAGATCACATGGGTGTATGTCTTGATACATGTCACGTTTATGATGCTGGATACGATATTGTTAATGATTTAGATGGAGTTTTAGAGGAATTCGATAGAATAATTGGATTAGATAGGCTACGTGCAATCCATTTAAATGATAGTAAGAATCCTTTTGGAAGTCATAAAGATAGACATGAAAAGATTGGTGAAGGTAATATTGGACTTGAAGCTATTAAGAGAATAATAAATCATCCTAAGTTACGTCATTTACCATTTTTCCTTGAAACACCTAATGAACTTGAAGGCTATAAAAATGAGATAGAATTACTAAGAAGTGTTTATAGTGAAGTATAATTTTACTTTTAAATGTAGAGTTATATAAATTTGAAAAGTTATTAAGTAGATTCAATTAATAAAAGATAGAAAATAAATTTATTATATACAAAGCAGCTGATTGATTAATCTGTACCATCTGTTAAGGATGGTTAAAAAAGTCTAGGCAACGGTAAGAAGATGATTTCTGTATTGAACAGGAGTCATCTTTTTTTAATTCCAACAGTTAAAAATTGATTTACTTTAAAATAATCACAATATATGGGGAATAAAACTCGATTCTATCGGTTATATTTTATTTTTTTAGGTGAATTTTTATTATTTTATTTTATATTGATAAAAAAAGTGATACAATGTAAATATGAACACGTTGGAAACGTATACTTTAAAATCTTATTTTTATCTTTTAATTAATAAGAAGGAGAAGATAAAAATGAAAGAATTTAGTTTAAAAACTAAAATATATTTTGGAGAAGGAGCTTTAAATAAATTAAGTGAAATCTCAAATAAAAATGTACTGATTATATGCGATAAGTTTATGGAAGAGAGTAAAACAGCAGAAAAGATCTCAAATAAATTAAATAATTGTAGAATTTCTATTTTCAGCGATATAGTTCCAGATCCTAGCGTTCAAATAGTTGCGCTAGGAGTTCAAAAACTTAAAGATTTAAATGCGGATATAATCATTGCTCTAGGCGGAGGCTCATCAATAGACGGAGCTAAAGCTATTCGTGAATACTACAATAATCTATTTAAAGAGGATTCAAAAACGATAGAATTTTACGCCATACCAACTACAAGTGGTACAGGCTCAGAAGTTACAGAATATGCAGTAATAACTAACAAAGAAGAAAATTTAAAATATGCATTAACTGATAAATCACTTCTACCTGATGTTGCTATTTTAGATGCAGAGCTTACTAAAACAGTTCCTAAATCTATAACGGCAGATACTGGTATGGATGTAATAACTCACGCTATTGAAGCCTATGTTTCAAAAAATTCTAATGATTTCTCAGACGCTTTAGCAGAAAAAGCATTATGTTTAGCCTTTAATAATTTAACATTAGCTTATAATGAACCAGGAAATATAGTTTCTAGAGAAAAACTTCATAATGCATCTTGCCTTGCAGGTATGGCATTTAATGCTTCAGGACTTGGAATAACTCATAGCTTAGCACATGCTATAGGAGGTAAGCTTCATATACCTCATGGAAAAGCCAACGCTATAATACTTCCTTATGTTATGGAGTTTAATGCTAATATTGATAATAATTCATATATACAAGAATATGATTTAGTTGCATTAAAATATCAAAGACTTGCAAAAATTTTAGATATAAACTCATGCAGCACTATTATAGGAGTTAATAACTTAATAAGAAATATAATTAAGTTAAAAAGGGATTTATCTATTCCTAAGAATTTAATAGATCTTGGAGTAGATATCAAGTTAGTTAATGATTTTAGAGAAGAAATAATAGATGCAGCGTTAAAAGATGTATGTACTAGTTCAAACCCTAGGGAAGTTTCTAGAAAAGATTTAGAAATATTATTAGATAAAGTAATTGGAATTTAAAATAAAGAGGTTAAGCAACTATATGCTTAACCTCTATTTTTACATATTTTTTTATATTTAAAAATTATTAACATAATTATTTTAAATAAGTATTGTATATATATTGAATTACCAATATGATAAGGATATATTAACAATAGTTAACAATCTTAACTATAGGTTAACAAAAGGTAAGGGGGATAAGATATGAAGAATGAAATGTATTATATTGGGAAAGTGGAGAAGATTTGCAAGATAAGTAAAAAAACATTAAGGTATTACGATAAACTCGGCGTTTTATCACCTGATGCTGTACAGAATGAAAACGGATACAGATATTATAGTAAAGGCAATATGCTGTCTATTCCAGTAATAAAGTACTATAAGCAAAGTGGTTTTAAACTTGAAGAAATTAAAAATCTAATTTGTGAATCTAAATGTACTGAAATTGAGGAGAATTTCCGAGAGAAAATTAAAGAACTTGAAGAAGCTGAGAGAAATATAAATTTAAAAAAGCAATCTATAAGGGATTGGCATTCTTTAGTTAAAGAAGCAAAGATGGTTATCGATAATAATTTAAATGAAGTATCAGCTAAATATCTAAATAAGATTGATATGTTATATCTAGATCAAGAGTTTAATTACGATTATATGGATTCAATAATAAATATTGATTTTACTAACTATATCGAAAGTATTGAAAATGCAATTACAGGACCGGTTATAATACAATTTCCATCTTACGAAGAAAAGATTAAAGGAACTTGCAAAACTATGAGAATAATTCAGCAAGGTCTTATAAAATGTGAAAAAGAAAAAACCATAGAGTTTGGAGGAAACTTAGTAGCATCATGTTATCATATAGGTTCTCATGATAATATTAATGAGACTTATAAAAAAATAAAAGATTGGATAAAACTACATAATTATAAATGTGAAGGTGAATGTTACGAAAGATACGTAGTAGATTATTGGACAAGCAAAGATAGTAGAAATTTTGTCACAGAAGTTATGATAAAAATAAAAAATTAGATTAAATTTAAAGGTTATATAAAAAAGGTTACCCTTAGGTACAAGGTTTTTTATATAACCTTTTTTTATATTTTAGTTCATAATTCTCAGAAATTTGAAAAAATATGATTAAAAACTATAAAAAAGAGCAGTTTTTTATAAAAAATAACATTTATAAAAAGACAAAACTTAGTATTGACCTTTAAGTTAGGGGGAGGGCTTATAATTAAATCGAAGAGAACAAAGATAAAAATAAGAAGTATACAAAATATTCCAATGAAAAATAATTTTATAAGCACAATTACACTTTAAAAGTAAACGTTTAAAAGTAAAATGATTGCTAAAATTTTAACGAAGCAATCAGCTTATTTATAAATCAATTAAACGGGAGGAGTCCTTATTTATGACGGAGATATCAGTAGGAGTTAATTCTAAAAGTAATGCTAGCGATAAAAGAGCTAGCAAAGCTATGGAATTGAAAGAAAAAATGAAAAGCAATTTCTTTAAAAAGGGAGTTGCAATAGCACTATTTTCAGGTGTTGCGTACGGACTTTATACAGCATTCTTAACAATGGGAATGAGCAAAGGAGTTTGGGCAGATTGGTATGGAGCAAACACAGCTGGACTTTCAGCATTTGTTGTAGTTTATTTACTTGCTGCACTTGGAAATGCAATTAATGATACGTGTAGTGCTTTTTGGGCAATTGGGAATTCATTAGTACAAGGTAAATTCAAAGATTTTATAAGATGTTTAAATTCTAAACCAGGAAGAATAATCATAGGAGCAGCACTTTTAGGGGGACCAGTTGCAGGAACAGCTTACGTTATAGCTCTTCAAATGGCGGGTCCAATCATAGTTCCAATATCAGCTCTTTGTCCTGCAATAGCAGCGATACTTGGAAAAATACTTTATAAGCAAGAAATTACAAAACGTATGGCAGTAGGAATTGTAATATGCGTATTTGCTAGTTTCTTAATAGGAAGTACAGGTTTTTCAGGAGGAGTTTCAGGAACTGTATTTTTAGGAATTTTTATAGCAGTTATAGCAGCTTTAGGCTGGGGATTTGAAGGATGTGTTGCTGGATATGCTTCAACAATGGTTGATCCACAAATCGGAATTTGTATCCGTCAATTAACATCAGGAATAGCGAACCTTTTCATAGTAGTGCCTATAATGGGACTTTTAGCTGGAGGGTTAGAGATTTCTAAAAACTTAGTTATTCAAGCATTCACTAGCGGACCTGCAATGATATGGTTTGTATTAAGTGGATTATTAACATTCTTAACTTTCATGTCTTGGTATAAAGGAAACAGTATGTGTGGTGCTGGACTTGGAACTGCTTGTAATGGTACATACTCATTCTTCGGACCATTTTTCTGTTACTTAATTCTTGGTGTTATCTCAGGAATTGAAGGATGGTCATTACCAGCAGTAGCTTGGATAGGAGCAATAATAATGATGCTTGGAATATTAACTATAGCTACAAATCCTTTAGATTTTTTCAGAAAGAAGGAGGCGTAAAATTTATGAAACCTTTAAATTACGCTATATTAAAGCATTTCACAAAAGTAGGAGAAGCTTCAGCATCAGATGTAATGGAAGCTTTAAAAAAAGATTATTCAAGCTTTAAAACATTTACTAAAGCGGCTATAATAGATGCCTTATTAACAGCAGAAGCTAACGGATTAATCGAAGAAACTAGAGTTGATTTAGATCACAATGAAGAGCTTATTATCTTTTATTATGCAAATGAAGAGAGCAAAGCTACAATCAATAATTATATAAGAGATTAATTTAAAATGGAGGTATTTCAGATGAAATATTATGGTGATGAAGCTTTAGGGCTTGTAGAAACAATAGGTTTAGTTCCTGCACTTGAAGCAGCAGATAAAATGCTTAAAGCTGCAAATGTTGAATTAGTTTCATACGAAAATATAGGTTCAACTCTTGTTACTATAATGGTTAAAGGTGATGTCGCTGCTGTAAAGTCTGCTGTAGAAGTTGGAGCAGAAGCTGCAGGGGCTATAGGAAAACTTACAGCAAAAAATGTTATGCCAAGACCAATTAGAGAAGTTGGAAAAATAGTATCAGTTCATGATATCGATGAATAGAAAGGAAATGGTTAATATGATTAGACGTGAAGCAATAGGATTAATTGAAACGTTTGGACTAGTTTTCGCTCTAGAAGCAGCAGATGCTATGTGCAAAGCAGCAGACGTTGAATTAGTCGGTTATGAAAACGTGGCATCTGGTTATATTTCAGTTATAGTAACAGGAGATGTTGGAGCTTGCACAGCTGCTGTAGATGCAGGTGTTAGAGCTGTAGAAGAGATGGAAGATGGAAATCTTTATAGTTCAGTAGTTATAGCAAGACCTCATAATGATCTTCAAAAAATAATAGATAAGTATGCTATAGAAGCACTTTAATAGAGTTTTAGAAAAGGGGAGAAGAGAATGAATATTATAGATAATGATTTGCTCTCCATGCAAGAAGCTAGAATACTTGTTGAAAATGCAAGAGAGGCTCAAAGAAGTTTAGCTACATTTCCACAAGAAAAGTTAGATGAGATAGTAAACCGCATGCTTGAAGTGATTAAAGAGTATGATAGTGAATTAGCGAGATTAGCTTTTGAAGAGACAGATTCGGGAAAAGTAGAAGATAAATTAATAAAAGATAAGTTTGTAGTTTTTTATCTTAAGAAAAAACTAGATGGGATGAAATGTGTAGGCGTAATAGGAAAAGATGAAAAAAATAAAACTACTGACATCGGAGTACCTATTGGTGTAATTACAGCCTTCTGCCCTATGACTAGCCCAGTTTCAACTATAATTTATAATGCTGTAATAGCAGTTAAATCAGGAAATGCAATAGTATTTGCACTTCATCCTAAAGCGAAAAATGTCATGAAGAGAACTTTAGACATTTTAATAAGAGCAGCTGAAGGGTATGGGCTTCCAGAAGGAGCTATCTCTTATCTTAGTACAGTATCAGATAGTGGATCTTTAGAACTTATGAAGCATAGAGATACTTCATTAGTTATGAACACAGGTGTACAGGAATTATTGAAAGTTTCAGATAAATGTGGAAAACCAGTTATTTACGGTGGGACAGGCAATGGACCTGCATTCATAGAGAGAACTGCTGATATTAAAAAGGCAGTTAAAGATATTATAGATAGTAAAAGTTTTGACTTTGGAGTGGTCTCAGGTGCAGAACAATCGATAGTTGTAGATAGTCCTATTGCAAATGAAGTAAAAAATGAGCTTATTAAAAATGGAGCTTACTTTATGAGCGAAGACGAATCTAAGGCTCTTGGAAAAATTCTTTTTGATAAGTATGGAAATTTTGAAAAAGAGTTTATTGGAAAATCACCAGAATTTTTAGGGAAAAGAGCTGGGTTTAATGTTGCACCTAATGTAAAGGTTTTAATATCAAGTCAAAAGTTTGTATCTTTAGATAATCCTCATTCGAGAGAAAAGCTTTGCCCAATACTTTCATTCTATGTGGAAGATGATTGGATGCATGCTTGTGAGAAATGTATAGAGTTACTATTAAGTGAAAGGCAAGGGCACACTCTTATAATTCACTCAAATGATGATGATGTAATTAAACAGTTTGCACTAAAAAAACCAGTTGGAAGAATCTTAGTAAATACTTCAGGAGTATTTGGAAGTATGGGTGCTACAACAAATCTTTTCCCATCAATGACACTTGGTAGCGGATCTATTGGAAAAGGAATGACTTCTGATAACGTATCACCAATGAACTTAGTATATATAAGAAAAGTTGGATATGAAGTAAGAGATAAAGATGAGTTTTTAAATTCTATAGGCATGGATAGAGAGGTTAATAAGGTTATAGATGAAGGTTTAGATAGTTCTTCAGATAATATGAAGCTTCTTAAAAATGTTTTAACTCAAATATTAAAAGAAACTAATTAAAAAGAGAAGGAGTAGATAAAATGGATATTCGTGAATTTTCAAATAAATTTATAGAAGCCACTAAAAATATGTCAGAAGATGAGCGTCAAGCATTATTAAAAATGTTTGAAAGCGTTTCAGGTGAAATAAAAAAAGATGATGAACCTGTAAAAGTTGAATGTGTAGTTTCTTCAAATGATGGCAAAGTTCCAGAAGGAATCACAGAACGTTTAGCAAAACTTAAAGAAAATTATTTAAAACAAGTTCCATCAATAACAACACATAGAGCAAGAGCTATAACTGAAATAGCTAAGCAAAATCCAGGAACACCAAAATCAATATTAAGAGGTAAATGTTTCAAACATTGTTGTGAAACTGCACCACTTGTAATTCAAGATCATGAGCTTATAGTTGGAGCTCCAAATGGTGCACCAAGAGCTGGAGCTTTTTCTCCAGATATAGCTTGGAGATGGATGGTAGATGAGATTGATACTATAGGTGAAAGAGCACAAGACCCATTCTATATTTCAGAAGAAGATAAGAAATTCATGAGAGAAGAACTATTCCCATTCTGGCAAGGTAAATCAGTAGATGAATACTGTGAAGACCAATATAGAGAAGCAGGAGTTTGGGAACTTTCAGGAGAATCATTCGTTTCTGATTGCTCATACCATGCAATAAATGGTGGAGGAGATTCAAACCCAGGATATGATGTTATCTTAATGAAAAAAGGTATGGTTGACGTAGTTAAAGAAGCAGAAGAAAAGCTAAAAGAACTTAACTATGCAAATCCAGAAGATATAGAAAAAATCTACTTCTACAAATCACTAATTGATACTGCAGAAGGTGTAATGATTTATGCAAAACGTATGTCAGATTACGCAAGAGAATTAGCTGAAAAAGAGACAGATCCTAAGAGAAAAGCTGAATTATTTAAAATTTCAGAAGTAAATGCTAAGGTTCCAGCTCATAAACCAGAAACTTTCTGGGAAGCAATTCAAGCTGTTTGGACAATAGAATCACTTCTAGTTGTAGAAGAAAATCAAACAGGTATGTCAATCGGACGTGTTGACCAATATATGTATCAATTCTTTAAAGATGATATTGAATCAGGAAGAATGACTGAATTTGAAGCATTCGAACTTGCAGGATGTATGCTTATAAAAATGTCAGAAATGATGTGGATAACAAGTGAAGGAGGATCTAAATTCTTCGCAGGATACCAACCATTCGTAAATATGTGTGTTGGAGGAGTTACAAGAGCAGGTAGAGATGCAACAAACGAATTAACTTATCTATTAATGGATGCAGTTAGACATGTTAAGATTTATCAACCATCTTTAGCTTGCCGTATCCACAAATCATCACCACAAAAATATCTTAAAAAGATAGTTGAGGTAATAAGAGCAGGAATGGGATTCCCAGCATGTCACTTTGATGATGTTCATATAAAAATGATGCTTGCTAAAGGAGTTTCAATTGAAGATGCTAGAGATTATTGCTTAATGGGATGTGTTGAACCACAAAAATCAGGAAGATTATATCAATGGACTTCAACAGGATACACTCAATGGCCAATATGTATAGAGTTAGTACTTAATAATGGAGTACCTCTATGGTATGGAAAGCAAGTTTGCCCAGACTTAGGAGATGTTGATAAGTTCAAAACTTACGAAGAGTTTGAAGCTGCTGTTAAAGAGCAAATTAAGTTTATAACTAAATGGACAAGTGTAGCTACAGTAATTTCTCAAAGAGTTCACAAAGAACTTGCACCAAAACCACTTATGTCAATGATGTATGAAGGATGTATGGAAAAAGGTAGAGGTGTTGAAGCGGGTGGAGCAATGTACAACTTCGGTCCAGGAGTAGTATGGAGCGGACTTGCTACTTATATTGATTCTATGGCTGCAATTAAAAAATTAGTTTTCGAGGAGAAAAAATATACATTAAGAGAAATGAAGGAAGCATTAAAAGTTGATTTCGTTGGATATGAAAAATTAAGAAAAGATTGCTTAGAAGCACCAAAATACGGTAATGATGATGATTATGCTGACTATATTGGAGCAGATCTTATAAACTTTACTGAAATGGAACATAGAAAATATAAAACATTATATTCAGTTTTAAGTCACGGAACATTATCAATTTCAAATAATACTCCATTTGGACAATTAACAGGAGCTACTGCAAATGGACGTAAAGCTTGGACACCTTTATCAGATGGAATAAGTCCAACTCAAGGAGCAGACTTTAAAGGACCTACTTCAATAATTAAGTCAGTTTCAAAATTGGCTTGTGACAATATGAATATAGGAATGGTTCACAACTTTAAATTAATGTCAGGTCTTCTTGATACTTCAGAGGGAGAACAAGGAATAATAACATTATTAAGAAGTGCTTGTGCTCTTCAACTTGGAGAAGTTCAATTTAACTACTTAGATAATAATACATTAATTGAAGCTCAAAAGAATCCAGAAGCTTATAGAGATTTAATAGTAAGAGTTGCTGGATATAGCGCATACTTCGTAGAGTTATGCAAAGATGTTCAAGATGAGATTATAAGTAGAACTATGCTAACACATTTTTAATAAAACTATAGAACATGTAGTAGATTTTTCTACTACATGAACTTAAGAAAGCTGGAGAGTTTAGGTATGAATAATAACACAAATGGAATTATACAAAGAAAGGCAAGGATTTTCAATATACAAAAATACAATATGTATGATGGACCAGGAGTTAGGACTATAGTATTCTTTCAAGGATGTCCTCTGCGCTGCAAATGGTGTGCTAATCCGGAGGGGATGATTAAAAAAAATAGAGTCATGTTTAAAAGTAATCTTTGTGAAAATTGCTTAGAATGTGTAGATGTTTGCCCCGTTGGGATTCATACAGTAAATAGCAGTACAAATAAACATGAAATAAATAGAAATATAGATTGTGTTGGATGTAAAAAATGTGAAGAAGCTTGCGTAAAATCAGCAATAAATATAATTGGAGAAACTAAAACAATATCAGAGCTATTAGAAGTTATAGAAGAGGATAGAACTTTTTATGAAATGTCTGGTGGCGGAGTTACATTAGGTGGCGGAGAAGTTCTAATGCAACCTGAAGCAGCTTTAAGTCTTCTTATGGCATGTAAGAATGTAGGAATAAATACAGCCATAGAAACTTCTGGATATACAAAAACAGAAACTATTTTAAAGATTGCAGAATTTACTGATTTATTCCTATTTGATATTAAGCATATAAACTCAGATGAGCATTTTAAATGGACTGGAGTTAGAAATGAGCAGATTTTGGAAAACGTAAAAAATCTACTTCAAAATAAATTCAATGTCCAAATTCGTATGCCTCTTTTAAAGAATGTAAATGATAGCGAAGAAGCTATAACTAAAGCTATGGAGTTCTTACTTCCTTATAAAGACTATAAGAATTTTAAAGGTATAGATCTTTTACCATATCATAAGATGGGAGTAAATAAATATAACCAACTTGGCATAGATTACCCTGTATATGGAGATCCTAGTTTAAACGATGAAGATTTAAATAGAATTGAATCTTATATAAAAAGATATGATATGAACGCAAAAGTAGTTCGTCATTAGAAATGAGTAGAAAAATTATGGTTAATTTTGAAGAAAAGAATATACAAAGGGTAATTCAAGAATCAGTACCAGGAAAGCAGATAACTTTATCACACATTATTGCATCCCCTATGAAAGATATTTATGAAAGATTAGGAGTAGATGAAAAAGGAGCTATAGGGATCTTAACAGTAACACCATACGAAACTGCAATCATAGCTGCTGATATCGCAACTAAAGTAGCTGATGTAGAGATAGGTTTCTTAGATAGATTTACAGGATCAGTTCTTATAAATGGTGATGTTGATAGTGTTTATGAGGCACTTAATTCAGTAAATGAAACTTTAAGAGATATGTTAGGTTTTACAATATGCCCTATAACTAGAACATGAGAAAGAAACGAATAATGGTTGTTGGTCCAAGCCGTTCTGGTAAAACAACTATAGTAAATTACTTAAATGATTATAATGGTCCTCTAAAGCGGACAGCAGATGTTATTTATGGTGAAAATACTATGGATATTCCTAGTTCTTATATAGAAAATGCTTGGATGTATAAACATATTATTGCCTTAGCGCAGGATGCTAAAAAAATAGTATTTGTGCTAGATTCTAAAAATCCTAAAGAAGTTATTGGAGACGGCTTTTCAAAACTTTTTAATATAGAAGTTATTGGAGTCATAAATAAGGCTGATAGTAATTATGAAAATATAGATAAATGCAAGCAGAGCTTAAAAAGAATAGGAATTCTAGAACCATATTTTTTAATTAGAGAAAATAGTGAAGTAGATATAAAAAAACTTAAGGAATATCTACTTAAATAGGTAGGTGAATAGATAAATGCTTAAATTTATTACTGAAGATTATTTAAAGGACTTGTATAGAAAAGAGCCTTTTAAAGAATTTAAGCTTAATGAAGGTCAAAGGCTTACTCCAGGAGGTAGGCAGTACTTGTTAGATAAAGGGATAAAGATAAATAGTAATTTACCTACAGATAGCAAAAAAGAAGAAAAAAGTGATGATATTTTAATAGATGAAAATAAAGACGTAAAGTATAAAATACTTACATATAAATGTAGATCTATTGAAGCATCATTCTTAAAAGCAGCAAGCAAAATAATTAATGAGGACTTAAACTTAGCTCAGAAGCTTATCGATTTAGAAAGAGAAATTAAAAACATAAGAGAGTTTACAGAAGGCAAAATAAAATTAGAAGTCATTAATCCTAAAGTTTGTGATTTCAGCAATGAAGAAATAGAAATTACAGATGTTTATATATACCTAAAAAATAGCGAAAAAATATTAAATCTTTACATCCTTTTATGTAAGCTAAATGAATTTAAATATGACACTCTAGAAAGATATGAAAATGATGAGCTAATAAATAGAATTTTAATTAATTTAGAAAATATTATAAATATATTATCTACGACTATATCTAAGGAAATAGGAGGCAGAAGAGTTGAGTGATAAGAGTAAAACTTTTGAGTACTGTGATAAATTAGTAAGCCAATTTGAAAAAGTTATAGAAAAGCCTATCTTAGAAAAATCATCAGTTTATTATACTGGGGTAGACCTTGGAACTGCATGTGTAGTTTTAGCAGTATTAGATGAAAATTATAGACCAGTTGCAGGAGCTTACAGATATGCTGATGTAGTAAGAGATGGTATGGTAGTTGACTATATCGGAGCTGTAAAGATAGTTAGAGAATTAAAAGAGGAAATAGAAGAAAAGCTTGGTACTGAACTATTTTATGCAGCAGCAGCTATTCCACCAGGGACAGATTCTTTAGATGGTGGTGCTATAAAAAATGTTGTACAAGCTGCAGGCTTTGAACTAACGAATCTATTAGATGAACCTACAGCTGCAAATGAAGTTTTAAAAATTCAAAACGGTGCAGTAGTAGATATCGGTGGAGGAACTACAGGAACTTCTATTATAAAAGATGGAAAAGTAGTTTGCGTAGCAGATGAGCCTACTGGAGGAACACATTTCTCTTTAGTTATCTCAGGTGCATATAGAATGCCTTTTTATGAAGCAGATGAATTTAAAAGAGATAATAGTAACCATGAAGAACTATTACCAGTTTTAAAACCTGTAATTGAAAAGGTTGGATCAATAATTAATGATCATATAAAAGATCATGATGTGAGAGAAATTTCATTAGTTGGTGGTACAGCTTGCCTTACAGGAATAGAAGGTGTAATAGAAAACAAGATTAAGGTATATACACATAAACCTAAAAATCCAATGTTTGTTACACCACTTGGAATAGCCCTTAGCTGCACAAGTGAAATTATAGAGTAAATGGAGTTGTAGCTTTATGGATTTTAGACTTATAAAATCACCAACAGAGGGAACAAAACGTGCTCTTATAAAGAGGATGGGAATAGAAGGCAAGGAAGCAATAGAAAATGTAGATGCTATTGGACTTGCTCAAGGCAAGCTAATTGATATGATTTATGCAATAGATATTGCTGAAAAGGCAGCAGGAGTAGTCGTTGAAGATATTAAGGGAGTATGCCCTCAACATATGACTTCAATTGCTATATTAGGTGACACTTCATCAGTTCAATCTGCAATAGAAGAAATCAAATTAAATATGAAAGAAGGATGAGCCTTATGATAACAGCAAAGTTAATAGATAATATCTGGGCAACTAGAAAAGCTGATAACCTTTATGGATTAAAGTTTATGCTAGCAGAAGAGATTGGCGGAAGCTTTAGTGGTAGAAGATTTATAGTTGTAGATAATATTGGGGCAGGAATTGGGGATAGAGTTATCGTAAGCACAGGATCATCTGCAAGAAGAATGGTTGGAGATGATGATATTCCAGTTGATGCAGCAGTAATTGGAATAATTGATCAGGACTGTGATTTTAGTGAGTAAATTATAATTTTTAGCGAAGGATAAGCATTGTAATTATAAATAGTTATAAAAATCATACCTTAAATATAAACTGAAAAATTTAGTGAAAGGATGTGAGAGTGTGAAAAGATTAATTTGTGCAAAAGATATGGAAGAATTTCTAGCTACAGGGGAAAAGGTTTTCTATATAGACAAAGATGTAATCCTAACTCCATCAGCTAAAGATATAGCTAAAAACAATAACATCTCAATTACTACAGAAAAAATTAGTGAGAAAGAAATTTGTAATACTAACTGTAAAGGCATAGAAGGTTTAGATTCCAATAAGTTATTAGAGATGTTTAAAGAGTTAGTAAACGAAGGATTGCTTCAAGAGATGTTAAAAGTTTTAGCTAGCGGGGAAGCTTCAAAGTTTGTATCTTCATGCGATGAAAGTGGACTTAAAGTAGTAAGAGGAAGTTCAGTAAAGATGGATGTATTCGATACTGGAAATCCTAATAATAAAGTTTATTTCCAAGAATTAATAAGCAAAGATGAATCTAAGATGAGTGCTGGTTTTTTAATCATTGAAGATTCAAAATTCGAATGGGAATTAACTTATGAAGAAATAGACTATGTTATTGAAGGAACAGTAACTGTAGAAATTAACGGTAAGACTTATGAAGCAAATGCCGGTGATGTACTATTTGTTCCTAAGGGATCTAAAGTAGTTTGGGGATCACCTAATAAAGCTAAATTGTTCTATACAACATATCCAGCGAATTGGGCAGATTTACTTTAATTACTTAAGGAGGATAGATAATTATGCAAGCAATAGGAATGATAGAAACTAAAGGATTATTAGCTACTATTGAAGCAGCTGATGCTATGGTCAAATCAGCAAATGTTAATATCCTTGAAAAAGTATATATAGGCGGAGGCTATGTTTCAGTTACAGTAACTGGAGATGTTGGAGCCGTAAAATCAGCAGTTGATGCTGGTGTTTCAGCTGTAAACAGACTTGGCGATAATATTTTAGTTTCACAACATGTGATTGCGAGACCACATTATGATTTAGAAAGTATAATGGAAACTAAACCTGCTATAGAAAGATTAGAGGAAGCTATAGAGGAAGCTATAGAGGAAAAGGTTTTATGTGAAATAGTAGAAGAATCTATAGAAGAGGCGATTTCTGAAACTGTAGATGAAGCAGTAGAAGAAACTCTAGAAGAATCTATAGATGAGGAAATAATAAATGAAGGCTCAGAGGAAGTTCAAGTTTTAGAAATTCTAGATAAAGTTATAGATTTAGATATGACTAAAGAAGAATTAGACAAGCTTGTAGAAGAAAAAGGATTAGATGAAGCTTTTAAAATTTTAGAAGATTTAAAAGTATCTAAAATAAGAAAGTTAGCAAAAGAATTTAAAGATCTTGATATTACAAGTAAGACTATCTCTAAAGAAGATAAAGGAGCACTTCTAAATAGACTTAGAAACCACTATAAAAAATAGTGTTTTAAAGAAGGAGGAAAATTGATTTGGAAAATTTCGATAAAGATTTGCAATCAATACAACAAGCAAGAAATTTAGCTAGAAGAGGTAAAATAGCAGCAAATAAAATAGCTGATTTTAATGAAGAACAAATAGATAGAATAGTTAAAAATATGGTTAAAGCTGCAAAGGAACATGAAGTTTGCTTAGCAGAGATGGCTGTAGAAGAAACAGGTTTTGGTAAAGTTTTAGATAAAGCTACTAAAAATAATTTAGCATCAACAGTTTTATATGACTCAATAAAAGATATGAAAACTATAGGTGTTATAAAAGAAGACAAAGAAAATAAATTAATTGATATAGCAGAGCCAGTAGGTTTAGTAATGGGAATAGTTCCTTCAACTAATCCAACATCAACTGCAATATTTAAATCAATTATTGCTATAAAATCAAGAAATGCTATAGTATTTTCACCACATCCATCAGCTGTAAAATGTACATCTACTGCAGCAAAACTTATGCATGATGCAGCAGTAGCTGCTGGAGCACCAGAAGACATAATAACTTGTGTAGAGTTAACTTCAATTGGAGCTACAAATGAGCTTATGAAGTCAAAAGAAGTAAGTATAATAATAGCTACTGGAGGACCAGGAATGGTTAAAGCTGCTTACTCTTCTGGAAAACCAGCACTTGGAGTTGGCGCTGGAAACTCACCAGCATATATCGAAAGAACTGCTGACATTGAAAAAGCTATAAGAAATATAATAGCTAGTAAAACATTTGATAATGGTACTATCTGTGCATCAGAGCAATCAATCATCTGTGAACATTGTAATGAAGCTAAAGTAGTAGAAGAACTTAAAAAACAAGGCGGATATTTCATGACAGAAGAAGAAACTAATAAAGTTTGTAATCTTCTATTTAAGAAAGGAAATGCAATGAATGCAGCATTTGTTGGAAGAGCCGCTGATGTAATTGCAAAAGCTGCAGGATTCTATGTTCCAGAAGGAACTAAAGTACTTATAGGAAGACAAGGTGGAGTTGGACCTAAATATCCACTTTCATATGAAAAACTTACTACAGTACTTGGATTCTATGTAGTTAATGACTGGATGGAAGCTTGCGAATTAAGTATAGAACTTCTTCAAAATGGAATAGGTCATACAATGAGTATTCATACTGAAGATGTTGAAATAGTTAAAAAGTTTGCTAAAAAACCAGCATCAAGAATTTTAGTTAATACAGGTGGATCATTTGGAGGAACAGGAGCTTCAACAGGACTTATGCCATCATTCACTTTAGGATGTGGAACATGGGGAGGAAGTTCAGTATCTGAAAATGTTACTCCAATGCACCTTATAAATATAAAGAGAGTTGCTTATGGATTAATTGACTGTGACAAAATAGGAAAAGATAGAGGAGGCTGTGAGGAAACTTGCAATACCCAATCTTTTGAAAAGAATAATTTTAATACAGGATTAAGTTTTGGAAGTTCAGAAATGAACTTAAGTCCAGCAGAAATACAAAGAAAATCTACTGAAGTAGAAGTAACTGCTGAAAATATAGTAGAAAAAGTTAATAACTTAGATAATGAAGAAGTAATGGATTTAGTAAATAAAATCATAGCCACTATGAAGAGGTAGATTAGAACATGGAAAATTTAGAAGAAGTATTAAAGCTTTTACTTAATGCAGTTAAGGAAAGCGAAGATAAGAAAAAAGAAGTTAAAGAATCATTTGAGATACCTGTTGGAATTTCAAATAGACATATACATCTTTCAAAAAGATATGTAGATATACTTTTTGGAGAAGGATATGAATTAACAAAATTAAAAGATTTATCTCAAAAGGGACAATATGCTTGTAAAGAGACTATAACAATATGTGGACCTAGAGGATCTATAGAAAAGATAAGAGTACTTGGACCTATAAGAAGTAAGACTCAAGTTGAGTTATCTATAGGTGACTGCAGAAAAACTGGAGTATCACCAAGTGTTAGATTATCAGGAAATCTAAAAGAAACTTCAGGAATAACTCTAATAGGACCTAAAGGAAGTGTTCAATTAGAGGAAGGCGTTATAGTAGCACAAAGACATATCCACATGAACAATAAACATGCAGAGCATTTTGGAGTTAGTGATGGAGATATTGTAAAAATTGAGGTAGATGGATTAAGAGGCGGAATCTTAAATAATGTAAGCATTAGAACTAATGATTCATTTAGCCTAGAATGCCACTTAGATGTTGAAGAGGCAAATTCATTTGGTATTACACCAAAATCAAAAATTAAGATAGTCAAATGTAGTGCTTAAAATAAATGCACTTAAATAAAAAGTTTATAAAAATAATTAATATAAAAAATAAAAGGATTTTTAGGAGGATTTTAATATGAAATACGATGCTTTAGGAATGATTGAAACAAAAGGATTAATAGGATCAATAGAGGCTGCTGACGCAATGGTTAAGGCTGCTAATGTTTACTTAATAGGAAAAGAATATGTTGGAGGCGGACTTGTAACTGTAATGGTTAGAGGAGATGTTGGAGCAGTTAAAGCTGCTACAGATGCTGGAGCTGCTGCTGCACAAAGAGTTGGGGAATTAATATCAGTACATGTTATCCCAAGACCACACTCAGAAGTTGAAGTTATCTTACCATCTTCAAAAGAAGTAAAATAATAAATGAATTTTAAAAAGCTCAAGGATTATTATAATCTGTACCCTTTGTCAAGGGCAGTTTAAAAAGTCTAAGTAGCGGTAAGAAGATGATTTCTGTATTGAACAGGAGTCATCTTTTTTTATTTTAATTGAACTCTATAATTATACATAGAAGCACTCCATAGGATAGACTTTTTTATTATGATAAAATGTAATTAGAACAATAATAATAGACAGTGAAGGAATAAAAAGTATGTTTTATAAAGAATATAAACCATGTAATGAACTTAAAAAGTTTATAAGATGTTTTTGGATAATGGATAGGGAATATAATGAAAATAGTTTTCTAGGAAATAAAGAATATTTATGGCCAACAGGTCTTACGGAAATATTGCATATTATAGGACCAAATTTTTTTGAAATCCGAGATGAAAAAGAATATAAACTTGAAAATGAAATTATTATTGGGGCATATAATAAACGATTTATTCTTAAAAATAATGGAAAGGTAAGAATAATTGGTATAAGGTGCTATAATCATGGGGCTACTGTATTATTTAATGTAAATTTAAACAATATAAAAAATAAGATAGATAGCTATAACTTAGAAAATATAGATAGAAGTATATTAAATTCAAATGACAATGAAAATATTATAGAGTACTTAAATAGTTACTGCAAAGAATATATAAAAGAAAATAGATTTATAGATATAATGTATAAATTTTATAATGAAAATTTATCATTAGAAGATATATGCACAGAATCAAATTTATCAAGAAGACAATTAGAAAGAAAAGTAAAGGAATTTACGACATTTACACCTAAGGAGTTAATGAAGATTATTAGATTTGATAAAGCTAGAATAGAAATGCTATGGGGTAAGGATTATATGCAAGTTATGAGTGATTTAGGATATTATGATTACTCACATTTTAGTAAAGAGTTTAAGAAATATTATGATATTACACCTAAACAATTTATAGATATGTATAATAAATTGTTTAATTAAAATTATGTCGTATTTTTACAATACATAAAAATGTATATAATTTATAATATAATAAATTCATAAGATATAGGAGGGATACAGATGATTAATAAAATAGGAAAGATAACATTATATGTACACAATCAAGAGAAAGCAAAGGAATTTTGGGTTGATAAATTAAACTTTGTAGTTAAATTTGAACAGCAAATGGGGCCAGGAATGAAATGGTTAGAGGTTGCTCCTAAGGATGAAGATTTTACTACATTTGTATTATATGATAAAAAATTAATGAAAGAACAAAATCCAGAAGCTAATGTAGAGCATCCATCAATTATATTAAGTAGTTCAGATATTCAAAAGACATACGATGAGATGAAGGATAATGGAGTAGAAGTAGGAACTCTTCTAAATATGCCTTATGGAAAGATGTTCTCATTTAAAGATCAAGATGGAAATGAATATTTAGTTCGTGAAGACGTATATTAAGAAAAAGCTACTCAGTATTTGAGTAGCTTTTTTATTATAAAGAAATTATATATGATATTGAATTTTATAAGTGGAGATTAAATAAAGTAAAAAACTTATTCTTAGATAAATTTAATCCAAAGTATTAAATATGAATTGAAATATAGGTGTATAAAAGGATGACTTAGGAAATATAAATGCTATAGTATAAATTTTAATTAAATTAAATAATAAAAAGTAGGGAGGTTTATATAAAATAATAATAAAATTGAAAATAATATGTTTTAAGGTTATGGGAGGGGAATATGACAAAGAAAAGAGGGATTAGCTGGTTACTACTATTTGTACTGTCGTTCGTAATGATATTAGAGAATTTGGGGATTTCAGTATATGCAACTATGAATAATGAATTAGATGAAATGTTACTTATAAATAATATGATCACTGAAGGTGATAGTAATAAATTCTCTTATTACGGAGAAGGTTGGAGTTATGGTGATACAAATGATAGCGTTAATGGTGAGGGGGATGAGCATTTTAATGATATAAATACTAATGATAAGGATGCATCTACAAAATACTATAAAATTGAGTTTGTTGGAAATAAGATAGAAGTGTATGGACATAAAAGTTGGAACCATGGAATTATAAGCTATTCTATAGATGGAGGAGAAGCAAAAGAAGTAAGTAGTTATTCTGAAAATAGAGTAGGAAATCAACTATTATTTAGTGCAGATGGATTAAGTGAGGGTAAGCATACTCTTACAGCTATTGCAACAGGTAAAAGTGATTCACCAAGGGGAAAAGCAGTAATTCAAGTTGATTATGCAAAAGTATATCATGAGAGATATCAAGTAGAAGATATAATTATAGAAAATCCTAATATTGAGTTAATGGAGGGATCAGAAATAAAAGTTATATACAAAGTTATTCCTAGTTATGCAGATTTATCAGATATTAAGTTTATTTCTGATAATGAAAATATTGCAACTATAGATAAAGATGGAAAAATAAAAGCAGTTTCTGAAGGTGAGGCAAATATATCTGTTGTTTCAGAAGAGTTTGGAATAGGGAAAAATATTAGAGTCAAAGTAAAGGCGGCAACTCCATCAATACATGGAAGTATAGTTGATACTAATACACATTATACACAAGATAAATATGAGCTAATTAAATCAATGGGATTAGTAAATAAGAATTTATACTCATGGAAATCTGATAAAACTATATCAGAAATAGCATTAATATCTAAAGAATCTAAATTAAAAAATGTAAACGTTAAAGTAAGCGACTTTGTTTCAGGTGAAAATATATTATCAAAAACAAATGTTACTACTACCTTTTTAAAGGAAACAAAAGCTTATATAGGAGATGCAGGATATCATAATCAAAATGATATATCAATGCCTAATGGAGAAAAAGCAGATGTTCCAGATATTTTATATACTACAGATCCTGTAGATATAGAATTTAATAAAGTACAACCAGTATGGGTAGAATTTAATATACCAAAAGATACCCAATCAGGAGTTTATACTGGTACTATTGAAGTAACTGCTGATGGTATTAATGATCCACTTATATTCACATATAATATTGAAGTATTAGATGCAGTTATGCCAAATAGTGAAGAGTATGAATTTGATATAGAAATGTGGCAATATCCATATAGCTCAGCCGAATACTACAATGTTACTCCATTTTCGGAAAAACATCTTAAAATCCTAAAACCTCATATGCTTAAATATAAAGAAATTGGTGGACATGCCATTACAACATCAATTGTAGAGGAAGCATGGGGCGGACAAACTTATAGTAAAAATGATATTCGATATCCATCTATGATTAAATGGACTAAAAAATCAGATGGGAAATTTATTTTTGATTTCACTAATTTTGATAAATGGGTACAATTTAATAAAGATTTAGGTATTGGAGATAAAATCATTTGCTATAGTATGATCCCTTGGGGAAATAAGATTTACTATTATAATGAGGCTACAGGAAATCAAGAAAATATTATATTAAATCCTGGAACAAGTGATTATGAAGTTATTTGGACTCAATTCCTTAATGCTTTAATATATCATCTTGATGAAAATGGATGGTTTAAAGACACTTATATTGGAATTGATGAAAGAGCAAATATGGATAAAGCTTTTGATGTTATAGATAAAGTTAAAAATAAAGATGGCTTAGTATTAAAAAAAGCTGCGGCTATGGATCACTTTAATGCTAGTTATTTAAATATAACAAAACGTGTTGATGATTTAAGCGTAGGATCTACAGCAGCAAAAACTGATTTAGAAGGTTATAGAAAATTTGTTCAAGAGAGAAGAAATTCTGAAAAGGAATATAAGACTACAGTCTACACATGTACAGAGCACTTCCCTAATTCTCTTGCACTTAGTATGCCAGGAGAAAGTTATTGGACAATGCTATTTACAGCAGCACAAGGTGGAAGTGGATATATGCGTTGGGCATATGATGCATGGGTTGAAGATCCATTAAGAGATACTACTCATTGGGCATTTGAAGCTGGAGATACGTCTCTTATATATCCTGATGAAAAGGAGAGCGAAAATCCAATATCTAAGTCAAGCGTTAGATTAGAGAAAATGGCTGAGGGTGTAAGAGATGTTAATAAACTTTATCATATGGTAAAAGAAATCCCAGAATTACAAAGTGATGTAGAAAAATTATTAAAAACTGTAAGAGTAGATTATGCTGGAGTAAAAAATGGAGTAGGAGAACATGGTGGCGCAAAGTTTGCAACAAGTCAGACAAGAGAAGAAATTCCGAGAGATATGGAAAATTTAAGAGAAGGAATTAAAAATATTTCAAAAAAATATATTGATCTAAAGAAAAATGGAGTTGATAGAGTTGATTCAATTGAAGTTAATAAGACATCATTAACATTAATTGAAGGAACTGAAGAAGCTTTAACAGCCAATGTATTACCAGAGAATTCATTAAAAAAGGAAGTTTCATGGAGTACATCAAATGGAGAAGTAGCAACGGTAGATAGATTAGGTAAGGTTATTGCAAAAGCTGAAGGCAAAACAATAATATCTGTTATGTCAAAATATGATAACTCAATCAAAAAGGAGATATTAGTAAGCGTAGTAAAACCAGATTATAGCGAAAACAATATATCTTACTATGACTTTAATAATATAGTTGATAACAAAGTTATAGACAATTGGGGTAAACATGATGGAGTTTTAGATGGAGCAGAAATAATTGATGGAAAAGTAGGAAAAGCACTACAATTTAATAATGATAGTGATAATGTAACTATTACCTCTCCTGCAACATTATCAGAAGATTGGACACTTGCAATGTGGGTAAAAAAAGGCGATATTAAAAATTTACCTGCATCTATAATGTGGGATGGTAATGAATTTAAAAATGGAGATAAAGAAACAGAGTCAATAGATATTGAAAGAGATAGTAGTGGAAATATGGGGGTTCACGTAAAACAAGGATTTTTAACCTTTAAAAAAACTGTCCCTGAAAATGAATGGGTACACTTAGCTTGGGTAAATAATAAATCTGAAGGATTAAGAATTTATATCGATGGAGTATCAACAGAAGTTAACTCATGGACAAAAAATAATTCATTTAATGCACCATTAAAGATAATTGGAGGAAGAAATTATATTGGTGCTATTGATGAAGTTAAGGTATATAATCGTGCTCTTTCTAAAAAAGATGTTGATGAAATTAGAAAGGTGCCTGGATTAAATGTGGTTGATAAATCTGTTGAGATTATGGTAAATGAGACAAGTCAAATAGTTGCAGAATTGGTAAGTGATAATAGTGATAAAACAATAAAATATATAAGTGATAACCAAAAGGTTGCAACTGTAAATCAAAATGGCTTAATTACAGGTATGGCATATGGAGATACATTTATAACAGTAATTAATGAAGCGACAGGATTTAGTAAGAGAGTAGATGTGCGTGTTAATAAAAAAATGAATATAGGTTTTACAATACCTCAATATGACTATGATTCTAACAAACAAATAGTAATAGATCGTGAATCAGGACAATATTTAGGACAACCAGACATGATTTTATTAGATGATAATCAAACATTATTTACAGTATATCCTAAGGGACATGGGATTGGAGAAGTATTATTAAAAAAATCTAATGATGGAGGTATAACTTGGTCTGAAAGATTAGAAACAAATTCTACTTGGAAAGAATCAATGGAAACACCGACAATATATAAACTGAATTTAACAGATGGAAGCACAAAATTAATTCAAATTTCAGGTGGACCAGGATGGGGAAATGGATTCAAAGGTTGGACAACATCAATATCTGATGATAAAGGAGAATCTTGGAGTGATTATAAAAAGTGGCATGAAGGATCAACAACAATTGTTGCTATGGCAAGTTTAATTCAATTAAAAGACGAGAATGGAAACTTAATTGATAAATGGATGGGTGTATATCATGATTACGATTATGTTAACTATAAAACTTATTTAACATTTGATGAAAATGGAAACGAAGTATGGAGTAATCCAGAACCATATTTATCAAAATGGAGAGAGATAGAAAAAGAGACACAGTTATGTGAAGTTGGAATGTTTAGATCACCTGATGGAAATCAATTGGTAATGTTAGCTAGAAGTCAATCACATAAACATAAATCAACAATTGCATTTTCAAATGATGAGGGTGAGACATGGAGTAAGCCAAGAGAAGTTCAAGGAGCTTTAAATGGGGAAAGGCATAAGATATCCTATGATCCTATAAGTGGTAGATTATTAATTACATTTAGAGAAATTATTTTAGATTACAATAATAATGGTATAATCGAGAATAATGATTGGATGGCCGGTGATTGGATTGCATGGGTAGGAACCTATGATGATTTAATAAATGGTAATGAAGGCGAGTATCGTATAAGATTAGCAGAAGATTTTACACCTACAGCAAAATCAGGGGATTGTGGATATGCTGGAAATGTTGTATTACAAGATGGGACATTTGTTTTAAACTCTTATGGAAATTGGGATGAAAATGATCAAAGTAATAAGCCGTATATAATTGGTGTTAGGCTAAAGCTTGGAGAAATAGATAATGCTTTAGGGCTTGTAGATAAGGAAGAATTGTTAAAAGAAATAAATGTATTTAAAGGCTTAGATAAAAAGTTATATACAAAAGATTCATGGTCAGATTATAAGAAAAAAATTAATAAAGCAAAAGAAGAGGTCAATAGAAATGACATACAACAAATAGAAGTTGATAATTTAGTAATCAATTTAAAAAATGCAGCAGAGAAATTAGTACCAAAAACAGATAATATACTAGTTCCTAATGTCACAAATATTAAAAAAGTAGAAAACTATAATTCTATAAAACTAAGTTGGGATGAACCGAAGAGTATTAGTGAAGTTAAAGAATATATAGTATATAAAGATGGTAAGGAATTTAAAAGAGTACCAGTAGGAACAAATGAATTAAGTATTCATGACTTAAAATTAAATAATATTTATAAGTTTAAGATATCAACTAAATATATAAATGGACAGATATCAGAACCAATATCAATAAATGTAAAAACAAAGATTGCTGAAAGGAATCTTTGGGAAGCACCATCATTTGTAGTTAAAGAATAAAATATGAGAATTTAAATATAAAGCTTAGATATAACTGTTTATAGTTATATCTAGGCTTTTATTTAATTTAGCAATTAAGCTTCATTAAATGCTAAAGGCAAGAGTGATTTCTATTTCTATAATAAAGATTAATTTGAATATTTTGTTATAATATAAAAGTAAATATATTTATATATAGTAGATAAGAGGTGTAATTGTATGAATAATAAAATATTTATTATAGAAGATGAAGAGAAAATAAAAGTAGAGTTAAGTACATTCTTAGAAAGGTATGGATATAAAACTAAAGCTGTAGATAATTTTGAAAATGTAATTGAAGAAGCATTGGATTATAATCCAACAGTAATATTATTAGATGTAAATCTTCCATATTATGATGGCTATTATATATGTAGAGAGATGAGAAAAAAGAGTAACGTTCCTATAATAATAGTTACAAGCAGAGATAGTGATGTTGATGAACTTATGAGTATGAATTTAGGAGCAGATGATTTTGTAACTAAGCCATATAATCCTCAAATTTTATTAGCTAGAATAACATCAGTTATAAAGAGAACTTATAATAATGAAAATATTGAAGTATTCCAATATAGAGATTTAAAATATAATTTATCTCAAAGTGAAGCTGAATTTAATGGAAATAAAATAGAATTAACTAAGAATGAAAGTAAAATTTTATATGTGTTTATGAAGAATAAAGAGAAGATAATATCAAGAGATAAAATAATGAAAGAATTATGGCAATCAGATGAATTTGTAGATGATAATACACTAACTGTAAATATAAATAGATTAAGAAAAAAATTAGAAGAGATAGGTGCTAATAACTATCTACAAACTAAAAGAGGACAAGGATATATATTAATATGAGTATAATAGAGTTCTTTAAGGAAAGAGTAATATTTTTAATAATAAATATTTTAATACTAGTATTTACAGGAGTACTATTAAAGGCTTTAAAAGTAAATTTATATGCAATAATCTTTATAGTAGTTATAAATTTTATCGGAATAATAGTATTTCATATTTATGAGTATATAAAAAAGAAAAAATACTATAATGAAGTTTTAAGTAATTTAAAATCACTAGATAAAAAATATTTAATTTCTGAGGTTATGGATGAAGCAGATTTTTTAGATGGGAAAATATTATATAGCATAATACAAGAAACTAATAAATCTATGAATGATGAGATTTTAAAGTTGAAGCTTAATATTGGTGAATATAAGGAATATATAGAACTTTGGGTTCATGAAATAAAAACTCCAATATCAACATGCAGGTTATTAATAGAGAATAATGATTTACCAGTAACAGAAAGTATAGGAGAAGAGATTGAAAAAGTTGAAAATTACATAGAACAAGCTTTATTTTATGCAAGAAGTAATGCACTTGAGAAGGATTATATTATAAAAGAAATAAAGCTAATAGATTGTATAAACAACTCTATAAAGAAAAACTTAAATCAACTAATAGAAAATAAAATAAAAATTGATATAACCAATATAGAAGATATTATTTATTCAGATTCTAAGTGGGTGGAATTTATATTAAATCAGATAATATCTAATTCAATTAAGTATAGAAGAGAAGATAACAGTATACTTAAGTTTTATTCTGAAAAAAGTGATGAAAATATAATTTTAAATATCGAAGATAATGGTATAGGAATGGATGAAAAAGATGTTTTAAAAGCATTTGATAAAGGATATACAGGTTCAAACGGACGTAGGTTTACTAAATCAACAGGTATAGGTTTATATCTTTGTAATAAGTTATGCTTAAAGCTTGGGCTCAAAATAAAGCTAGAATCTTCATTAAATGAAGGAACTAAAGTATCTATATTATTTCCAATTAATAAAATGATGCTCTTTGATTAGTTTTATAATTCTATGTGACAAGTTTGTAAGTTTTCTGTTAGGTTCTATTATGGATGTAACTTTATATGAAGACTAAAATAAAATCATAGAAAGAATTTTGGAGGGAAAGTTATGAGCAAAGAAGTATTAAGGGTTAGTAATATAGAGAAATACTATGGAAGAAAGGGCAATATTACAAAGGCTATAAATAATATAAGCTTTTCAGTAAATGAAGGTGAATTTATTGGAGTTATGGGGGCGTCAGGTTCAGGTAAAACAACTCTTTTAAATTGCATATCTACTATAGATAAAGTAACAAGTGGGAAGATATTTATATCAGGTAATGATATAACAAAATTAAATGCTAAGAAAATAGCTAAGTTTAGACGTGAAGAGCTTGGCTTTATATTTCAGGATTTTAGTCTTCTTGATACATTAACTGTATATGAAAACATAGCATTAGCTTTAAGTATTTTAAGGCTAGATCATAAAGAAATAGATAGGAAAGTTAAAGGGATTTCAAAAAGATTAAATATAGAAGAAATTTTAAAAAAGTTTCCATATGAGATATCAGGAGGACAAAAACAGAGAGTTGCAGCTGCAAGAGCAATAGTTACAAGTCCTAAAATGATATTAGCAGATGAACCAACAGGTGCATTAGATTCAAAGTCCGCTAAGGTGCTTTTAGAAAGCTTAGATGATTTAAATAAAAATCTAAGTGCAACAATACTTATGGTTACTCATGATGCTTTTACAGCAAGTTATGCAGATAGGATATTATTTATAAAAGATGGAAAGATTTTTAATGAACTTATTCGTGGAAATGATACAAGAAAAGAATTCTTTAGCAAAATTATTGAGGTTATAGCAGTTCTTGGAGGTGACTCTAGAGATGTATTTTAAGCTAGCTTTAAGAAATTTAAGAAGAAGTCTAAAGGATTATACAATATATTTTTTTACACTTATATTTGCTGTATGTGTATTCTACACATTTAATTCAATAAAATCTCAAAGTATTATGATGGATTTAAATTCCTCACAATCAGAATCATTTGATTCAATGCAAAATGTTATAGGAGTAGCTTCAATATTCATATCATTTATTTTAGGATTTTTGATTGTATATGCTAATAATTACTTAATAAAAAGAAGAAAAAAGGAATTTGGTATATATATGACACTTGGAATGGAGAAGAGTGAATTATCTAAGATAATATTTATAGAAACATTATTAATAGGGATTACATCATTAGTAATTGGACTTTTTATAGGTATCTTAGCATCACAAGGACTATCTATATTAACAGCTAATATGTTTAAAGTGAATCTTACAAAGTTTCAATTTATATTTTCGTATAATGCATTTTTAAAAACAATAATTTGTTTTGGAATAATTTATATTATAGTATTATTATTTAATTCAATAATAATAAATAAGGTTAATTTAATTGACTTATTAATAGCATCTAAGAAAAATGAAAAATTAAGAGTAAAAAATATTTGGATATCTGTAATAATATTTATAATAAGTATTATTATGATAGGATATGCTTATTATAATATATTAGATAATGGAATAGCTAAACTTGACTTGATAAGTGTATTTTGGGGAAGTGTTGGAACATTTTTATTTTTCTTTTCAATATCAGGATTTTTCTTAAAGGTAGTGCAAAGTAATAAGCGAATATATTTAAGAGATTTAAATATGTTTGTGTTTAGACAAATTAACAGTAAAATAAATACAACATTTGTATCTATGACATTTATATGTTTAATGTTATTTATAGCGATATGTACATTTTCAGGAGGGCTTGGAATAAATAAAGCTTTAAATTCAGAGATTAAAGACCTTACACAGTTTGATGCAACATTTTGGAGTAATAAAGGAGTAGATATAGATAAGGTATTAAAAAATAAAGGGGTAGATATTAAAAAATATTCAAATGAATATGTAAGCTATATTAATTTTAATAGTGGAGTTAAATATAGAGATTTTCTAGATGAAGAAGGAATTAATGATGGAAAATCTTATTACCCTATATCTGAAAATATGGATATTCAAGTAATAAAACTTTCAAAGTTTAATGATATTATGAAGATGTTAGGTAAGAATACAGTCAAATTAGAGAAAAATAATTATATGGTTTTTGGAGATATACAAGATATGATAGGTAGTCTTCAAAGATCAGTAGATAATAATAAAGTAATAAATATTAATGGATATAAACTTACGCCTTCTAAGAGAAGTGTATTAGATATAACTACTTATAATCAAATGCTGAAAAATAATATATGTACATTTGTAGTAAATGATTCTATAGTAGATGGATTAAAGCCTATTAGCTCCTTTTTAAATACTGATTTAAAGGGAGATAAAGATGAAATAGAAAAAGAATTGAAAGAAAAAATGAAAGCTATAGATAATAAAGAAAAGAATATTTTCTTAATAACAAAAGATGATCTAATATCATCACAAGTAAGTACTGGAGTTATGATAGCTTATTTAGGAATATATATTGGTATTATATTCTTAGTAACATCAGCTGCCGTACTAGCGCTTCAACAATTATGTGACTCAACAGATAATTTAGAAAGATATAAGTTACTTAGAAAGATAGGCGTTGATGATAGTATTATAAATAAATCCTTATTAATTCAAATAGGAATATATTTTATGGTGCCTTTATCATTAGCATTAGTTCATTCAATAGTAGGACTTAAAGTTTCTTCAGATATAGTATCTATATTTGGAAATGAAAGTATATTTAAAAATATAATTATAACTGTTGTTGTACTTTTAATCGTATATGGTGGATATTTTATAGTTACTTATACATCAGTAAAAAAGACTATAAGAGAAAAATTAAATAAAAGATAAAAAATAAACCACTCATAGTATGAGTGGTTTATTTTAATAGTTCATTCTTACTAACCAGAATTTCATATTTTTATTGCTCCATCCTAAATCCCAAGGAACGTTATTTCTATCTGTATTATGGCAAGTTACTAAAGAATATCCTTTAGAGTCAGCACCAGTAACCATAGATATATGAGTTATATCCCCCTTTTTCTCATAAGCTATAAAGTCTCCAGGTAAAAGTTTGTAAGAAGCTTTATACACTTGTTCATAACTACCTCTAGCAAGAACATAGCCTCGGCCACTTCCTATCATATAATGAGTAAATTTATCAGCATTTATCCAAGGTGCAGTAGCACTACCTTTTGCATAATTCCAAATAGCATTTTTCTTAAACTTTCCACCTTCATGTAAAATTTGAGATGCAAAGTTTGCACAATCGCCACCTTCAGGATTAAAGTCTCGATATTTTTTATTGTACTTATATCCATATTCTTTTGCTGTTGCAGAACCACAATATTGATCAGCATAAGAAATTGCCTCTTTTCGTCTATCGTTAATAGCTGATAGATCTCTTGGTGGTTGAGCATTTATATACTCTTTAATTTTATCCATTTTAATATCTTCAAGCTTTAATGAATCAGCAAATGGATCAGTGTACCATTCTTTTGTTATTATCCACTCATCATCCTTTTTAGTAAGATTAATTGAGTGATAAGTTCCTATTCTTGAAGAGTTCTCTATATGAGGTTGATCTTCATAAACATATTTATATTCTGTATTACATAGTACGTAAAAAGAGCAGACCTTATCAGAAACTTTAACTTTTCTAAACACTACATCTGGAGTTATATCAGTAAATTTAACGCCTTGCTTTTTAGCCCAGTTATTAATATACTTTACTTTTCGCTCTTCATATTCATAAGCCCATTGACCATATTTTGTATCTGTATCATATAAAGATTCAATTGAATCTAAATCTTGAGTTAACACTGATTTACTCTTTGATAAGAATATATTTTTAACAAAATTTTTCATTTCATCATCTGAATTACCTTCTGCAAAAGCTTTTAAAGGAATCATAAAAATTGTACATAAACAAATAAAAGCAATTATAAATATTTTAAAATATCTAAAATAAGATTTTGATTTTAACATTAGATTTATCACCCCTTTCATAGAGAATAAATTATTTTAAATTTTCATCAATTAAATTTATATAGTTCTTAGTGTTTTCTTCATCTATGGGAGCACCATCAAACCAGTTTTCGCTATTTTTATTATCAGAAAAATATCTGGCTTTTAGAATGATTTCAGGTCTATATTCAAAATGCAATATATCAAAGTGATTCCATTTCCCCCCCCAAACAAAATTATTTTTTTCAAATGCTTCTACTAATTCAGTAGGATATTCTGAAACTCTTTTACTTCCTTTTTCTTTAGAGCTCCATTTCCAATAATCTCTTGGATCACTTTTTAAATCAATGGCAATTCCAAAGGCATGAGGACTAAGCCTTCCTGTACCAGATATAACTCTATAATTATAAGTACCACTAGCAGGATATAATATAGCACCTATATCATTTCGTCCTTTTGATAATGGAATAATCTCTCTTAGGGCATTTTCTAATGAGGCATTAGCGGAATTTTGACTATTAAATTGATAATTAGTATAACCGTATTTAAGTCTAGATAAATTTTTTTCTATAGCGTTTTTAGAACTTCCATATACTTCATTTAATAAATCATAATTTCTAGCTCTACCTGGATCAAGGCCTTTATCCACAACAGAGTTATTTTTAGTAAGTGGATAGTATTGTTCCATCATATCTTGTATATCAGGATTAGCTAATTTTTCATCATGGCTTTTTTCTCTCTTATCATCATATAGAATTTTTTTGCCAGATTTCATAACTATATATACTTTATCATTAGATGTCTTTTCTACACCCTTTATATAATCGGGATAAGCAAGCATTAATGACAAGATATCTCTTTTCATTTCTATTATGTAATTTTGGTTATTAGAGGCTTTTGCTGTTATAGGAATGCTTAAAACAATTAAAAATGATACTATAAATATCTTAAAAAATTTCTTCATAATTAATACCTGCCTTTTAAAATCATATTGAATATAGTTTATCCTAAGAATTATTCTAATATGTAATCTATATAAGCAGCGAATTTTGGAAAGTAACTTATATATTTCATCATTTATATAAGTAAAGAGAGTTAAAAATAATATTTACTTTTTTATATAAAATTAAAATGTTAATATATAAATATATATTTTAGAAAGAGGTTTTAATAATGAGTTTAGTAATGACATATGAAGAATATAATATTATAAATAAAGAATTTTTAGATTTTGTAAATAATATAGTTGAAGAAAATTTAGAGAATTATAGTGAAGAAAAATTAGAAAAGCTTAAAAATTATAAAGCTAAATTTGAAGAGATAATGGAAAAGAGTGATGTAGAGGTAGTTTCAGAGGATAATGAAAATAATCTAAAAGATTTAAGATATTTAGTTTTAGATAGTCTATTTCTTGCAGCAGATCTTACAAACTTTTATAGCTATAAAGAGACAGAAAGATTTAAGATGAGAGTAGCAAACTATGTAAATAAAAGAAGAAGAGCTGAATTTGGATTTTAGTGAATATATATAAATAAAAATACTCAGTAACTAATTGCTACTGAGTATTTTTTATTTTAGTCTGGCAATGATAAATTGCAGACTGTTAGCATATTTATTGTATCTTCAACTGCATGACGTACACCAGCTAGTATTATTAAATCATTTGCTTCAAGTACAGTATCAGCAGTAGGCATTATTTCTTCATCATCTCTAATAATTGAGAAAATTCTACATCCAACTGGTAATTTACACTCTTTTAATGATTTACCAAGATACCATTCATTACTAATTAAGAATTCACGTATTATTATTTTTTCTTCCTCTTTAACTTTTTGGACTGTATTTTCATCTTCAACTATTAATTTTTCAAAAAGTATAGGGAATAAAATACATGATATAACAGTAGTAACAACGAAAGCAGAGTAATCGGAATTATTTATATATCCTAAGTTTAAAGCCATTTGAGCTCCAACTATTACTAAGCTAAGCTGTGCTGTTAATATCATTGAAGATGCTAAAGAATTTCTTATACCATATTTCTTTTTTAGTAATAAGCAAGGTATAAATTTAACTAAGAAGAAAATAATTAAAAATACAGGTATCTTTGCAATAGAACCAGGGTTTTCAATTATAGCATTTAAGTCTATATTTACACCTACCATAATAAAGAATATTGGTATTAAAAATCCATAGCCAATTACATCTAATTGGTGAGATATTTCTTCTTTTGCTTTTCCAACAAGTAGTGAAAATATTATTCCAGCTAAGAAAGATCCAAGTATAATCTCAGAACCAACTTTTTCAGCAACTGCTACTAGAACTAATACAAGAGCAAAGGCCCCTCTAACACTTAAATGTAAATTTTTAAAAGCCACTGCTGAAAAGTCATTTATCTTAAATAAAATTTTAGCTAAAAAATACATAAGAAAAGCAGCACCAAATATTATTAAAAATGTGAAACTTTTAAGTGATAATCCATAAGTAGTTACTGATGATATAAAGGTTATCCCAATTAAACTTACTAGTTCACCAATTAATCCAAAAATTAATAAAGATTGCCCAAAATCACTATTTAAAATATGCTTTGCTTTTAATATAGGAACAAGTAATGCTGGGGCTGCAGCAGTAAATAGTAATGCAAAGAATAGTGTTCCATTGTCTATTCCAACAAATTTTAATGAGAAAGATAGTATTATTGATACTATAAGAGATATAATAAACATCTTTACACTTAAAAATATTTTTGAATCAATAATCGATTCATTATCTTGTAATTTTAAATCATCAAAATTTATTTCAAGGCCGCTTAGAAACATTAGATAAGCAAGACCTAGGTTTGATAAAAATAAAATCCAAACATCAGGTTTTATAACATTTAAAAAGCTTTT
Organism: Clostridium sardiniense; assembly: GCF_050584765.1. Lineage (GTDB taxonomy): Bacteria > Bacillota > Clostridia > Clostridiales > Clostridiaceae > Clostridium > Clostridium sardiniense_A. The sequence goes on from NZ_JBNOOR010000001.1 coordinate 741,958, forward strand.
TCCAAGAATAATTCCTATAAAGATTTCTCCAACCTGATAAGGGATTTTTACTTTCTTTAACTTTGCTACTAAAAATGGCGTGAAGAAAGCTACTACAGTCAAAATTAGTAGAGAGTCGTAATTTAAAGTCTCTTCCATATCGATCCCCTTCTTTTTCTTAAGTTTATAAAATACATTGTAAATAACATAATTTAATTTCGCAAGTTTGATAAATGCTATTAGATAGCATTAAGTTAATAATAATAGAAATAATTATTCATACTTAATTTATAGTATGTTAATTGTATTGATTAAATATTTGATTATATAATTCAATTAAATTATTTTATAAAATAATCTAATAAAAAGTTGCTAAGATTAAGATATAGGTTAAAGAGATGCGAAGATTAGTAATGCATGAGGAGGAAACTTTAATATGAAAAGTTTAAATTTAGACTTTAAAAAGACAGCATTAGTACTTATTGACTTACAAGAAGGAATAGTAAAAATGCATAATGGTGGAGAAGTAGTAAAGAAAGCAAAATTACTTGTAGATTTATTTAGAGAAAATAATGGATTTATAAGTTTTGTAAATGTTGATTTCTTAGATGGAAAAGACAAGCTAATGCCAGTAACGGATGAGGAGCAGGGAAGTGTTAATATACCTCCAAAGGGATGGGCTAATTTAGTGAAAGAATTAGATGTAAGAGAAGATGATTATAAAGTTACAAAGCGTCAATGGGGTGCATTCTTTGGAACAGATTTAGATATTGAGTTACGTAGAAGAGGAATCGATACTATAGTCTTATGTGGAATTGCAACTAATATAGGTGTGGAGAGTACAGCACGTGAAGCTTTTAGTTATGGATACAATCAAATATTTATAACAGATGCAATGGCTACAGGAAGCAAAGAGGCGCATGATTGTACTGTAAAATATATTTTCTCTAGAATAGGAAGAGTAAGAACTACAGATGAATTTATATCAGAAGTAAAGGGTAAATAATTAAACTTTAGTATAGGTTTTATAAAATTAAAAACCTGCTTATAATATTAATATATAAGGGACTTTATTTATAATGAATTTAATGGAGTATGGAGGGCAATATGAGAGATTTTTTAAAGAAGGTTTTTAAAGATTATAAGGCTGGAATAAATGATGGGGATGGAAGAAAATATTATTCTGTAATAGTCCCTATAATAGAAATAGATGGTGAATATAATGTTGTATTTGAAGTAAGAAATGACAGTTTAAAAGATAATCCAGGAGAGATATGCTTTCCAGGAGGTTCAATAGAAGACGGGGAGTCTCCAAAGGAAGCAGCTATGCGTGAATGTTATGAAGAGATAGGTATAAAGCCTTCTGATATAGAAATAATATCAGAACTTGATTTATTTGTACCCAATAATAATATGGTACTATATCCCTTCTTAGGATATATAAAATATGGTACTAGTTTTGTTATAAATAAGGATGAAGTAAAAGAACTTCTAATTGTTCCATTAGATTACTTATTAAATACTGAAGCAAAATCAGTAGAAAATAAAATTATTACTATTCCAAGTGATGATTTTCCATATGAATATATAAAGGGTGGTAAGAATTATAAATTTAGAGAAGGCTCTTATAGAGTTGTATTCTACAAATATAATGATTATGTTATATGGGGAATGACAGCTAAGATATTAGAAAATTTTTTAGAAATAGTAAAATGTAATATTTAATTATATATAAAAGTAAAAGTAGATCTACTTAATGGATATAACCTTAGGTAGATCTATTTTATTTTGAAGAAATAAAAATAAACTCCTTTAAAGGATAGCTAAAAAGAGATTTATAGTCTCAGAAGAAGTTCTATATTTTACAGATGATTATGATACATATTAGGAGACTTACATAAATGAAAGAAAAATGTAAGGAATTTAAATATGAGATTATCTAGCTTAAATTTATAATCAAGTTATAGTAATTGTAAAGGAGATAGATATATGAAAAAGGTAATTGGAATAATAGTAGTTATATTATTAATTGGAGGTGGACTTACAATAACTAATAGAACTACACTACTTAAGTTAGGAACAACAAGATATTATGTTAAAACCACAAAGGATTACAAAGATATCAGTAATCAAAATCAAGGACATTATACTCAATATGAATACAATATCAAAGGTTATGATAGAGAAGGTAATGAAAAAATAGTAAATTTTACAACTAATAAGGTATTAAAAGTGGATAGATATTTAGAAGTAGCTGAAAAAAATGATGAAGTTAAAGCATACGAAGAAGTAACAGCAAATGATTTACCTGAAAAAGTCAAAGAAATATATAATGTTAAATAGGTGTTTATATTATAATAATTAAACTGATTAGAAATAAAGAGGATAATATTTTAGAGAGTTGGTATTAATAAAAAAGTTTATAATGCAATCTTATAAGAAACTATATAAAAATATATTTTTATATAGTTTCTTATTTTAATATTATTAAGTTTAATAATATTTCTAATTATAATTATATGTATTAAATATAAAGAATAATATTTTTAGACAAACGCATAATATTGTCTAAATACAATTATTTTGCTTTGAACTATAATGTAAATAAGAAACGTAATAAATTGCAATAAAGAAGTGGAGTGAGTTTTATGAGAAAAATGAGAAATAAATCAAACAAAGATAATACTAGAAATGCACTACTTGCTTTAGGAGCAATAGCAGGAGCTGCAACTGTAGCAACTATTGCTGCAAAAAAAATGAAAAATAAATCTCAAATACCTGAAAAATCTGTATTAGATATAAATAATGAAGATAGACAAGTATATTTCGTTGGTGGTGGATTAGCTTCATTAGCAGGAGCTGCCTATCTTGTGAGAGATTGTAATTTTAAAGGGGAAAATATTCATATCTTTGAGGGAATGAAGATATTAGGTGGTAGTAATGATGGTATAGGAGATCCTGTAAATGGATTTGTATGCCGTGGTGGTAGAATGTTAAATGAAGAAACTTATGAAAATTTATGGGAGTTATTCTCAAGTGTACCTTCATTAGATATGCCAAATATGAGTGTAACTGAAGAAATACTTAACTTTGACCACTTACACCCAACACATTCACAAGCACGTTTAGTTGATAAGTATGGAGTTATCTTAGATGCTCACAGTATGGGATTTAACAATGCTGATCGTATGGCTCTTGGAAAATTACTTATAACTCCTGAAGAAAAGTTAGATGATATGACTATACAAGAATGGTTTAGCCATACACCACATTTCTTCCAAACTAATTTCTGGCATATGTGGCAAACAACATTTGCATTCCAAAAATGGTCTAGTCTTTTTGAATTTAGACGTTATATGAATCGTATGATTCTAGAATTTTCTCGTATAGATACTTTAGAAGGGGTTACACGTACTCCATATAATCAATATGATTCATTAATTTTACCATTAAAAGCTTATTTAGATAGCTTTGGAGTTGATTTTAATACAAATTCAACAGTAACAGATTTAGATTTTAAACCAGGAGATGAAATTACAGTAACAGCTATACACTTAGAACAAGATGGAGAAGAGAAAGTCATTGAATTAAATTCTGGTGATGTATGTATTATGACAAATGGTTGCATGACTGATAGTGCGACTTTAGGAGATATGAATACACCAGCAGAATATAATCCAAGTAATCCAATTTCAGCTGAACTTTGGAGGAAAGTAGCTAATAAGAAAGAAGGCCTTGGTAATCCAGAGCCATTCTTTGGTCATCCAGATGAAACTAACTGGGAAAGCTTCACTGTTACTTGTAAAGGTAATAAGATATTAAAAATTATAGAAGAAATTACAGGAAATATACCAGGTAGTGGTGCATTAATGACATTTAAAGATTCAAGTTGGTTAATGAGTATTGTTGTTGCAGCACAACCTCACTTTAAGAATCAACCACTTGATACAACTATTTTCTGGGGTTATGGTTTATACACAGAAAAGATTGGTGATTATGTAAAGAAACCAATGCGTGATTGTACAGGTAAAGAGATGTTAGAAGAACTTCTATATCACTTACATTTAGAAAATGAAATGGATGAGCTTATGGATACTGTGGTAAATGTAATACCATGCATGATGCCTTATATAGATTCACAATTCCAACCTCGTAAGATGAGTGATCGTCCAAAGGTTGTTCCAGATGGATCAACAAACTTTGCAATGATTAGCCAATTTGTTGAAATTCCAGAAGACATGGTATTTACTGAAGAATATTCAATACGTGCAGCAAGAACAGCTATATATAAATTATTTGGAGTAAAAGATAAGAAGATTTGTCCAGTAACTCAATATAAGAAGAATCCAAAAGTATTAAAGATGGCTCTAAAAACTTCATATAGATAGAAAAGTTTTATTAATGTAAAAAAACTCAGCCCTTTAAATTAAAAATCGCAATAGAATTTAATTATTCTATTGCGATTTTTGTTATTTAGATAAATCTATAGTAAATTCATTACCGATTTTTTTGAAGTCATCACTAAGTTTTCCTGACTTTTCAGGGAGCTTAGATCCATATGGAGTAAGGGATATACTTGTGGCCTTATCTGATAATTTACTTACAAGTGGATCAATTTGTAATATTCCGCCATTATCATCACCAGAAGATAAATAAAATTCAATTGGATTATTTAAGTTATCTTTGCCAATTAGTTTTATGCTATATACACTTTTATCATCAGTATTATTATTTTTCATAGTATACAATATTTCCTGTCCAATAGCATTTGAAGTAAATTTCGTTAAAGTTAGTTCATTACCATTATCTAGTGTAAATTTATTATCTAAACTTATCATTTTAGTATCTTTAGATAACTCTGATCCATTAGTTTTAAATTCAAAGATCCATGGTCCATATATAAATTTATCTCCAACTAAGACATCAGAATAGATTATTTTTATATTTAGATCTTTACTTAAATCAACATCTGGCAATGTATAATTTATTACTGATTCCATCGTTGATTTATCTATTGCTTTTGAACTACCAGTAGAACCAGAATCAACCCTTTTTCCATTTATAAATATCTTGGCAAATTCATGAAATCCTTCTTTAGTTGCATCGCCTTTAGATGATTGAATAGTTGATGACACTATAAGTTCATTATTGTTTAGTATAACATCATTTAGACTAATCGTTACTCCATTTTTTGATATAGATTTATTAATTATAGTAGAGTAGTTATCTAAATTTTTATTAAGACCAAGATAGCTTGATATGTTAGAAGTAGCAATAGATGCAGATACAAAAATCTCAGAACCTAAATTAGTAGTTACAAGTCCAGTTGTTAATACAAGTGATATAGCAATAGCTATTGGTAATTTCTTTATAGATTTTTTATTTTTAATTGAATTTTTAAAGTTCTTTTTCATTTTTTCTTTTTCTATATCATTTAAATCATATCTGTTATATTTATCTATATCCATATTAGAATCATTTAAAATTTCATAAATATCTTTTTTCATTTTTAAAGCCCCCTTGCATGAGAAAAATTTAATATATCTCTTAGTTTTTTCTTGCCACGAGACACTCTGTTATATATTATTTCTTTTTTAACACCAGTTTTTCTAGATATAGTTTCTATATCATCTTCTTCTACATATAGCTTTAAAAATAAACTTTTATCATCTTCTTTTAAACAGTTTAAAAGAGACTCTAAGTCATCATTCAACTCATTTTTATCTATATTATAAGAAGCTTCATCTTTTATACTTATAGTTAGATCGTCTATATTATCATGTTCTAATTCTTTTAAATATTTTCTAACATAATCGATAGACTTAAATTTTGATATACCAGCAAGCCAATTCTTAAAAGTATTTCTGCTAGGATCAAATTTATCTATATTACTCCAAACTGCCATTAAAATATCATTTATGCAATCATCCTGATAATTTTGAAGCTTATATAGATGCTTTTTAACTATAGTTTTTATTATCCATCCATAATTATCAATTACGTAGTATAGTGCATTATCATTTTTTTTCTTTAATTGTTCAATAAAATTTTCTTCCACAATTTTCATTGTTACCTTCCCCTCAAGCACTTGATTATTAGTATATTTTTACTTTACACTTAATACTTCGTAACATAAATAGTAAAATCTATCAATAAATAAAAAATATATATTTAATGCTAAATAAACTTGAATTTATTATAATAGTAAATAGAGAATAATTATAAATAGGCTTATAAAAAGCTAGAATAGTAAAGAGAGGAAGTATTAGTTATGCCAATGCTAAAAATTAAAGGAATATCAAAAGAAGAGGTTAAAAATGAAAGTACTAAGCTTATAGATTCATTAGTAGAAATAATAGAATGCCCAAGAGATTATTTTACTATAGAAATAATAGGGAATACATTTATCATGGATGGTATGGAAGTGGAACCTTCACCAATGATTGATATATTATGGTTTGATAGAGGACAAGATGTTCAAGATAAGGTAGCAAAAGTTGTAACAGACTATTTTAAAAAGGATCGTGAGTGCTTAGAAGTTGTATTTTATAATTTAGATAAATCTTCTTATTATGAAAATGGAGAGCATTATTAGTTATAAAAATATAAAATTTATATTGGTAGATTAAAGAAATTTGATTTAATCGACTTTTTATTATATAATAATAATTATTAGTTAAATAATTATAGAAGGTGATATTGTGGAAAACAAAGTTTTAGAAAAAGGAATGATGGCTCCAGATTTTACTTTAATGGGGTCAGATAATAAAGAACATAAATTAAGCGATTATAGAGGAAAAAGAGTAATTCTATATTTTTATCCAAAGGATAATACTCCAGGATGTTCATTAGAAGCTCAAGACTTTAAGGCTTATCATGAAAAGTTTTTAAATAATAATACTGTAATTTTAGGAGTAAGTAGAGACTCACTAAAATCACATGATAAATTTATTACAAAGTATGATTTACCATTCGTTTTATTATCAGATGAAAATGAAGAAGTTTGCAAATTATATGATGTATTAAAAGAAAAGAATATGTTCGGAAAAAAAGTTTTCGGTATTGAAAGAAGTACATTTGTTATAGATGCAGATGGTAAAATAGAAGATATTTATAGAAAAGTAAAAGTAAAAGGCCATGTAGAAAGTTTAGTATAAGAGTTTAGAATTATATTAAAAGTAGCCTTATCTTATGTTATAATAGTAGCGATTATTAAGCAGATGGAGGATACATATAATGTTTACTGATGAGGAACTTTTAGTAATTCAAGATGCACTTAAAATTGCAGATGAAGAATATATAAAATTAATTGATTTAAATAAAAAAAATAAATCTAAACTAGTTGCATATAATAGAAAGCAAAAGAAGCTTTGGCTAGTTCAGAATAAATTAAAAAAGATTATGGAAGAACAAAAATAAATAAATTGTTCTTATTAAGCCAGAGAGACATTAGAGTATCTCTGGCTTATTTTATTTAGCATGACATAAAGAAATAAATTGTATAAAAGTAAAGTAGAAGCATATTAAAATGCTTCTACTTTTAATTAATTTAGATGGTTCCATCTAATCCACGAACTTCTATACCATATATTCTTGTAGCTGAGTCTGAACCTTGAGTAGGTTTGTTCACAACAATTTTTACATATCTAGCTTTAGTAGCTTTAAATGTAGTTAATGTAGTTGCAGCCTTGTTTTTATCTATAGCAGCTATCTCTGTGAAAGTTTTACCGTCTTCACTTACTTCTATTGAATACTTTTCTGTATTCATATCAGGGCCTTCACCACCGGCTTCAGCATGTTCTACATATACTTCACTTACGGTTTTAACTGCACCAAGATCTATAGTTATATCATGTGGAGCAGGTCCAGTTGCACACCATTTAGTATCACTCTTACCATCTAAAGCAAATTCAGGAGCTTCATTGGCATTTACAAAGCTTGAAGCTGTAGCTTTTTTCTTGCTTGAAAGATCTTTAAATTTACTATCAGCTTCTTTAGTTACAGTTATAAAGTCTTCTAGCAATTTAACATCTTCACCTTTTTCGTTCTTAGCTTTTAGAGTAACAGAGTATACGCCTTCTTTAGCGTAGCTTACAGATGGAGTGTTTTCAGTGCTTGTTTCTACATCAGCACCAGGGAAGCTCCATTCTATACTTTCAGTTATTTTAGAGCTAAGGTTTTCAAATTTTATTTTTTCACCAGGTGCAACTAGTGTCTTAGATGCTGTAAAGTTTGCTTTAGGAATATCATTTGCTGGCCATTCCATCTCAGCAGATGATTCTTTCCCTCTAACAGAATCTTTATTAACAGCTACTACTTCAAATTTAGTTTTATTTTCTTTTTCTTCTCTTTCAAGTGCATTTAAGAAGAATGTAGTATTTGGAGTAGCACCTAAGAATGCTTTTGATTTATCTTCATTAACTTTGTATACTTCATAGTGACTAACAGCATCTTTATTTTCATTTTCCCATGAAAGTCTTACACCAGCATACATATTATCTTCTTCAAAGCTAGTATCATCAATATTTAACTTAGTAACATTAACTTTATCAGAATCCTTAGAGTCTTTTATTGTTATATTACCTAAGTTTAATGATAGATTACTTATAGCTTCGTCTGATGATACACTATAAGAGATTGACTTAATTGATTTTCCAGCAAGTTTAGAAACATCATAAGTAACTGTTGTCCATTCTGATTCAATAGGCTTATCAGCTTTTATAGTTTCAGTGCTTCCATCATGGAATTCTAAAACTAAGTCAAGATTTACTTTTTTACTTGCTTTAGCACTAGTTGAGAATTTAACATTTTTATTAAGTTCAAGGTCAGCACTATAAAGTTTTATAGTAGAAGGTTTTGAGGCTTCTAAATTACCAGATAAATTTATTGAATTTCCACCATAGAATGCATTAGCAAAGTCTAATGAAGCCTTTAATGTATTGTTACCTTCATTATTAATAATCCATCTATAAGTAGGCATTACATCTGCAAGACTTCTATTATTCCAGTCAAGAGAAGATACCTTTTCTCCATTAATAAAGAAGTTATAACCATTACCTATATTAAAGTTAGTTGAAAACGGTAGTGAGCTTACAGCTGTTCTTTCAACAGCATATTTTGAAACACCATTCCATGTAGTTCCTTTAGCTTCTGTATCTTTAGATGGATCACCAAATTCATTAACCCATAGTCTATTTTCTTTAGCTTGGAAATCTTCTATAGAATTTGATGAGAAGAATGTCCAGCTTGGACAATATAAACCAAGGGAAGTGAATGGAGTATTATCCTTTCCTTCAAATAGATCCCAACGGATAGGTGTGTTTGTACCATTAGCTTGTACGTCTATACCAGCATATAGATCATATGGATCTACTCCAACTTTTTTAGCTCTTTCATTTGAGGCTTTAAGAAGTTCTTTATCGGCTAGCTTTTTATTAGTCCACCAGAAGTTTAAGAACATACTATCAGCTACATCCTTTTTATCGCCATCTATTAAGAAGTAATCATTTTTCTCAGTAAGAGCATTTTGCCAATCCATTTCACCATCTTTAGTGATTGAATCATACCACATTATTTCTAAATCATTTGCTTTTTCTTTGAATTGTTTTATAAATTCTTGCATAAGCTCTGAATGTTTTTTAGTAATCTTTGCGGCTTCCTTAACTGTATCTTTTTGATCTATAAAGTCATTTTCTCCTTTTGTTAGGCCAGTCTCCTGATTTATAAACCAACCATCAAAGCCTAAAGTTTTAGAAACTTCTATAAGCTTGTCTACCATAGGGAAGTTACCGTCTTTGTCCTTTGCTAAGAATTCATCAACCCACTCAGCTTTTCCACCGTGCTCAGTTGTTGGGAAGAAAACAGTTCCAAGGACTGGTACACCATTTTTATGTGCAGAATCAGTAACATCAGCACTTGGAGGAACTATAATACCTTCTCCGCTTGATCCACCCCAATAAACAAGTTTATCGATATATTGCCAGTATGAGAATGTATTAGATGAAAATTTGTTTGAGCCTTGTGATGGATTTCCACTAGTACTAGCATTCATTATTGATATTGCTACAACATTCATATCTTTCTTTTGAGTTTTATTTACAGGAGACAGTTTTTCTTTATCAACTCTTTTAGCTAATGGAACTACACTTTTATTGAATTCTAAGTTTTTATCTTCTGATGGGTTCCAAGCTAAAAGTTCATTTGGGAACCAATGAGGTGCAGTTGGTTGATTTAGCATAACAAGATCAGTTTCTTGTTCAGCTGTAATTTTATAATTAATGTTACTGTTGTCTCCTACATTAGAACCCGTGGAACAGGAAACAAGATTAAATCCAAGGGTAAAGGTTAATACTGCTGGAACTAGCATTTTTGCACCTTTACTCTTTTTCTTTCTTAAATACATATAGATACCCCTTTCTAGATTAGAATGAAATTATTAATTTTTAAATTAAGTAAATAAAATATCATAATATTTTGAAAACAATTTCATACAAAGTTTACCATATGTAAAAGAATAATATATAGTGGATAAATTTTAAAAAAGTGAAGAAAGTATACATTTATTTAAAGAAAGAATAAGACTCATGACTAATTTAGCCATGAGTCTTATTGGTTTTATGTTTTTATACGAAATTCATGAGAACATCTTCTACAAGTTACTATTATATATTTTTTCCCTCTAGGTAATCTTAACTTTTGTCCACATTTAGGGCAAGATACTATCTTAAATTTAACCTTTTGATTTAATTTATACTTAAGGTTATTAAATAATGAGCCTATATGCTCTAGACTAACTCTAGATAAGTTATCAGGAAGCCTTTTTCCAAATTTACTTAAAAGCTTGTTTACAAAAGTAGTAAATTTATTTAATTCAATTGTACGCTTATAGATGTTCTTAGAGAAAGTTCTATAAACAACTAGAATTAATAGAAGTAATCCTAGCATGTTAGTGTAACGATTCATATTTAAAAGACTACTTATAATAAGTAGAAATATCGATAATATATCAATTCCATATGCACCATAAAATATATTCATATATTCACCTCTCAAGTTTATATGAGTATTTTAACATAATATATTATAATTAGTAAGCTTTAATATATTATATTGAAAATACAATAGAAGCGATAAAATAATTTATTAGATGTACTGATATTCCACGCTTTGAAAGTATTTAGAATACATTTCTATAATTTACCTGATATTTTAAGTTTAAAGAACTATAGAGTTTATAAATTAAAGAGTAAAAGAGCAACGACATAAAAGTTCATGATATATTAAAAAAATATTACTTTAATGAAATTAATATAATTGAAATAAAAAAAGTTAATAAAATATGTTATAATTTACAATAGCTTAATTTAACGTAAATAACAAAATTGATAAAAAGGGGAAATAAAAGCAAATGAAGAGAGAAAGTATAATAAAAATGTTAATATTGTCTGCTGTTGTAGCAGGTTTTACACCGAACTTAGAAGCAAATGCAGCAACACTTATTAATGATAATACTAAAAATATTAGTAGTGATGTAAAAACTGGTTGGATAAATAAAGATGGAAAAAGATATTATGTACAAGCTAATGGGGAATTAGCAAAATATTTAAAAATTATAGATGGAAAGACTTATTATTTTAATGGCGAAGGACAAATGGTAACCGGATGGCTTAAATTTGTAAGTAGTAATGAATGGCATTACTTTAACGAAAATGGAGTTATGCAAAAGGGATGGCTTACTCTTGGAGATAAAAAATATTATTTAGATGATTCTGGAGCTAGAGTTACTGGAAAAGTCAAAATAGACAATAAAGAATATAATTTTGACGAAAATGGAGTATTAAAAGAATCAAAGACAGGTTGGATAACTAGAGATGGAAAAAGATATTATGTACAAGCTAATGGGGAATTAGCAAAGTATTTAAATACTATAAATGGAGAAACTTATTATTTTAATGGTCAGGGAGAACTTGTAACAGGGTGGCTTAAATTTATAAGTAGTAATGAATGGCATTACTTTAACGAAAATGGAGTTATGCAAAAGGGATGGCTTACTCTTGGAGATAAAAAATATTATTTAGATGATTCTGGAGCTAGAGTTACGGGAAAAGTCAAAATAGACAATAAAGAATATAATTTTGACGAAAATGGTGTATTAAAAGAATCAGAGACAGGTTGGATAACTAGAGATGGAAAAAGATATTATGTAAAAGATAATGGAGAATTAGCAAAGTACTTAAATACTATAAATGGAGAAACTTATTATTTTAATGGTCAGGGAGAACTTGTAACAGGATGGCTTAAATTTATAAGTAGTAATGAATGGCATTATTTTAATGAAGATGGAGCTATGCAAAAGGGATGGCTTACTCTTGGAGATAAAAAATATTATTTAGATGACTCTGGAGCTAGAGTTACTGGGAAGGTCAAAATAGACAATAAAGAATACAATTTTGATGAAAATGGAGTATTAAAAGAATTAAAGACAGGTTGGATAGCTAGAGATGGAAAAAGGTATTATATAAAAGATAATGGGGAATTAGCAAAGTACTTAAATACTATAGACGGAGAAATTTATTATTTTAATGGCAAAGGAGAAATGGTAACAGGATGGCTTAAATTTATAAGTAGTAATGAATGGCGCTATTTTAACGAAGATGGAGCTATGCAAAAGGGATTTTTAAACCTTGATGGTAAAACATATTACATACAAGATGATGGCTCAATGGCAAAGTATTTAAAGAATATAGATGGAAAAACTTATTATTTTAATAGCGAAGGACAAATGGTAACAGGATGGCTTAAATTTGCAAATAATAATGAATGGCACTATTTTAATAAAGATGGAGCTATGCAAAAGGGATTTTTAAACCTTGATGGTAAAACATACTATATGCAAGATGATGGTTCAATGGCAAGGTATTCCAAGACTATAAATGGAAAAATTTATTATTTTAATAGTGAAGGAGAAATGGTAACAGGGTGGCTTAGATTTATAAGTAACAATGAATGGCACTATTATAACAACGATGGATCTATGCAAAAGGGATGGCTTACTCTTGGGGATAAGAAATATTATTTAGATAATTCAGGGGCTAGAGTTACAGGGCAAATGGAAATAGACGGTGAAATGTATGAATTTAATAACGATGGAGTATTAAAGGATAACCCATTTGGAGCAGGAAAGCTTACTGATTTTACAATGAATCTTAGATCAGAGCCAAGTCTTAATTCTGAAGTTCTAACAACAATGTCACCAAATTCAAAGGTAGAGATACTTGGAAGAGTAAAGGGAGATCTTACTTATTATCATGTTAAATATGTTAATAACGGACATACATATTATGGATATGTAAGTATTTACTTAAATGGAAGTACAGCTGTACAAGTCTATGATGATAATAGAGATGATGATTATCTAGGAATTTTATCAGAAAAATATGAATCAAATGGAGATCCAGGTTCTGTATCTTCAGGAGAAGGAGATTACGGTGGTAAGTCTTATGGGGCATGGCAATTGTCATCAAATATGGGTTCTCTAGGTGATTTCATAAACTGGCTTTCAGGTAAAAATGATAGTTTTTATAAAGAATTAACTGATGCAAGAAAGCTTGATAATGGATCATATGGTAAACACTTTGATGACGCTTGGAGAGATATTGCGAAAAATCATTATAATGAGTTTTATAATTTACAACATGAATATACAAAAATAACTTTCTATGATGATTTAATAAAGAGATTAAAAAATAGTGGAGATTATACTAGTGTACTTAATAATTTTGCTGCTAAAAATGTACTTTGGTCAACAGCAGTACAACATGGTGGTTATGGGGCTTATAAAATAATAGCACCTCTTACACATACTACAAATGTAGAAGACTTTATAACATCTGTATATAAAGAAAGAGGACGTAGAGATTCAGATGGAAATTTAGTTTATTTCAGAAGTTCTTCAAAAGCAGTTCAAGAAGGAGTTGCAAGTAGATATATAAGAGAAAAAGACGATGCTATAAGAATGTATAGAGATAGCTTATAATTTTTTATTAAGAGAGGAGTTATAAAATGAAACATAAGAAAAGTTTTTTATTAAGTGCATTAATTGCTGGAATTTTAATTTTAGCTCCAATGTATCTCTTTGTAGGTTGTGGTAATAAAGAGGCTAGTACTCAAGCTGCAAATACACAAACTACAAATACTGAAGATACAACTAAACAAGATGCAACTAAGGAAAATCAAGATGCTAATAAAAGTGAAGAAAAAGCTTCAGCTAATAATCAAGAAAATAAAAGTGAAGTCAAAAGCGATGAAAATAATAAAAAGATAGTAACTTCAGAAGAAAAAAATAAAAATGTTAAGTCAGAAAGTCAAGTAGCTGGCAAAAAGGAAGAAACAAAACCTTCAACTAGTAAATTTACACCACAGAATGCTATAAATATATGTGAAAAAAAATATGGTAAAGATTCAGATACGATTTATGCAAGTAGTGAAAATATGAAAGACGTTAATGGCGAAAAAGGTTATTTAGTTCAAGTTAAATCTAAAGAACTTATGAAACAAGGTGGAAATGGAGTTGCATTTACTGTACTTGTTACTCCAAAAGGACAAATTATAGAATTATAATTAAGTAATAGAACTATAAATAAATATGATTATATAAGATTAGTTTATTATTGTAACATACTACAATAAATAGTCTATTAATAAATAAAATTTAAAAAAGGACAGGGTTATTATTAAAATTAACCTGTCCTTTTTGATTATATGAATAGCTTTAATAATTGGAAAATAGATATAAATTAATTAGTATTCTAACATAATAGATTGTATTTAGTAAGGTTAGTAGTTATTTAAATAAGTAGTATTTAGAATATGTATAATATATATAGGGAAAATTTAAGGTATAAGGTATTATTAGAAAAATTAAATTTATATGCTAAGGAGAAAACTTATGAGATATGTAATAGTATGTGTTGTAAATGGAGATGTAGGAGAATTCAACAATAATTTAAGAAAAGAAGTATTTGAAAAATTTAATGTAAAATCATCTAAATTACCAGCTCACTTTACTATAAAAGCACCTTTTGAATATGATAATAATATAGAAGAATTAGAAAACTTAATTGAAGACTTTTGTAGTAGATATGATTCTAAGCAATATATTATAGATGGATACGATCATTTTGATGATAGAGTAATTTACATGAAAGTTAATATGTCTAATGAAGGTAAAATGATGCATGATGATTTAATAGATAGAATGGAAAAAATAGATTATATAGAATTCGATAAAAATGATGGCAGAGACAAAACTTTTCATATAACAATTGCATCAAAGAAATTAAGACCTATCTATGATGATGTTTGGAATTATGTCAAAAGATATCCTTGTGAATTTGAATGTTTATTTGATAATATAAGTATCTACAGGTGGCAAAATAACACTTGGGAATTATATAGAAAATTTAATATTTAATAAAAAATAGAGCTTTTATAACTATTGTAAATACATAAATTATAAAAGTTCTATTTATTTAAGTAGGACTTATTCTATAAAATGTCCTGTACTTTCTATACAATTTTCAATTTCACTCTTAGTAGCAGGTGGATTATATATAACTTCCACAGTTCCACGACCAAGATCTATACAAACATTATCAACTCCATCAATTTTATCTAATGCATTTTTCATTTGTGTTTTAATAGTTTCATTTACTAATCCATCAACTTTATAATGTTGTCTTTCCATATTTTCAACTCCTTTAAAAATTATAATTATAGTATGTTCAAAATTTAAAGATAGTATTAGCCACTTTTTGTAATTAATAATCAAATTAGTGTAAGTATATCTATAAAATATTAAGTATAATATTATATATGTATTATGCATAAAAATAATATATTTTTAAATTTTAATATTATAAGGGTAGGGGAACTAAAATGACAGAAAAAGAGAAGATGTTAAAGGGAGAACTATATTTTTCTTTTGGAGAAGAATTATTTAATGAGAGACAACATGCAAAGGATGTTATTTTTGAATATAATTCATTGCCACCGAGAGAAGTTGAGAGAAGGAATGAGTTATTAAAAGGGTTACTTGGAAAAACAGGTGAAAAATTTTTTGTTGAGCCACCATTTAGATGTGATTATGGATACAATATAGAACTTGGTGAAAATTGTTATATTAATTATAACTGTACAGTGCTAGATTGTGCTAAAGTTACAATTGGAAGAGATGTACTAATAGGACCAAATGTAAATATATTTGCAGCAGGGCATCCAATATCACCAAGGGAAAGACTTGCAGAACTTGAATACGCATATCCAATAGAAATTGGAGATTGTGTTTGGATAGGTGGAGGAACTACTATAAATGCTGGAGTTAAAATTGGAAAGAATTCAGTAATTGGATCAGGTAGTGTTGTAACTAAAGATATTCCAGAAAATGTTGTAGCAGTTGGAAATCCATGTAGAGTTATAAAACATATTGAAGAAGTAGAATAATTATAAATCATAAGGAGATCTATTTTACGAATAGATGTCCTTATTTTTTATTTTATGGAAAATAGTTGAAAATAAATATTATTATGATATACTAATATTAGATGAACATCTAATATCTATATAACATATATATATTATATAAGTGATATAGAAAAAAGGAGGTAAGTATATGAAAACTTTTAATTTTAAAAATAAACCGGTTATAGATTATGGAGCATTTATTATTAGTTATGTAGCTAGAGATGAATTAAATGAAATATTATCGGCAGTTGATATGAAATGCAGTCTTGATAAATATTTAGATATATTTGATTCAAAACTTAGTAATTTTATAAAAAATGAAATAGAATTTTTTAGGCCTTTTGAAGGGATAACAGTTGTAACTTTAGGATTTATAGACGATTTTGAAGAATTATATTCATTACAGGATTATTTAGATGAATTTAACAAATCTACAAATGAAGAATTATTTAATTATTTAGGTGGCGCATTTATTGGGGAGTTTTCTAAGGATGATAATGAAGGTTGGGGAAAAGTTAAGCATAGTATGGCACTTATGAAGAATTATATATCTAGTCTAGAAGGTGTAGACGAAAATCATAAAAAAAATATATTAGATTTATATGATTCACCTGATGAGACAAGGATGCGATTAAAATATATAATTGAAAAATTTATAGATATATATAGTGAATTTGAAGATGAATTACTAGAGAAATCGAATAAAGAAAAAATTAGATATGAAAAGCTGTTGAATAATAATTTAGAAAAATTTATGAGAGTAAATCATTTAGACAAGATTAAGTCTATTATTGGAGAAGATGACGATATAGATATTTATGTCTCATATTGTAATAAAGTTGGAGTTAGATTTAATAAGGTAGAAAATAAATTAAAAGCAATTATTGGGTATAAAAATATTGAATTTGATGAACTTAAAAGTTTGGAGAAAAATCTAGAAAAATTCTTAAAGCTTATAAGTGATAAGACTAGGCAAAAGATTATATCATTAATAGCAGATAAGCCTTGGTATAACCAGGCTATGGCAAAAGAGCTAGATATAACTCCAGCTACAGTTAATTATCATATTCAAAGTTTTTTAGTTATAGATTTAGTTAGTGTTAATGAAAAAGATAATAAGGTGTATTATTCTCTAAACAAAGATATGGCAAATAAATATATAGATATTTTAAAAGGAAAACTTAAACTGATATAAGGAATAAAGGGGTATTTAGTATGAGAGATTATATGTTTAAACACAAGTTTTGTCTTTTTACAACTGTTGGGGTAAGGCTTACTGGAGCAGTTATGCAAGTTTTTATAGCGATTATAATACAGCAGATAGTTGATAGTGCTACAGGTGGAGATTTAAATAGATTTACTAAGGTTGCTATATTTTCAGTAGTATATTTTTTATTAATGGGAATTGTTGAGTACTTTACTGGAGCAACTCAAGCTATGTATCTAAAGAAAACTATAAATACATTAAGAGAAGATATATTTAGAGGAATATTAAAAAAGGATTATAAAGATTTTAATTCTAACAATACTGCTGAGTACATCTCTAATTTAACTAATGATATAAATTTAGTAGAAAATGAGTATATAGTACCATTTCTAATGATGATGGGAGATATAATTATTTTTATTGGTACTGTAATACTACTATTATATATTAATGTATGGGTAACTATAATTTTATTTTTAACAGGTGCTTTAATGCTTATAGTACCATCAACATTAAGTAAGCCTATGGAAAAGAGACAAAATAATGTATCAAATAGTTTATCAAGCTTTACTAAAAGTATTAAGGATATCTTTTCAGGATATGAGGTAATTAAATCCTATAATATAGAAAAAGATATCACTAATGAGTTTAGTGATAAAAATATAGATATATCAACAAAGAAGTTTAAAAGTGCTCATATAAGAGCTGTAGCAGATGCATTATCACATTTCTTAGCTATAGGATGTCAATTATCAGGAATTATATTAAGTGGATATTTTGTTATAAAGGGTAATTTAACAGTAGGAAGCTTAGTTGCCATTATGCAGCTTGGAAATGGGATAAATGGACCGATAATGTGGATTGTGCAAAAGGTAACACAAATAAAAGGTATGAAGGGTGTAAATGAAAAGTTAGGAAAGATTATAGAAAGTGGAAAAAAAGAATCAAAAGGGGACACTATAAAAAACTTTAATGACTCTATAATTTTAAAAGATGTTAAGTTTTCTTATAATGAAGGAGATACCATATTAAATGGAGTAAATTATAAATTTGAAAAAAATAAGAAATATGCAATAATCGGAGAAAGTGGTTGTGGAAAGAGTACATTAATTAAATTACTTCTTGGATATTATGATGATTATGAAGGTAAGATAAGCTTAGATAATAAAGAAATAAAAGATGTTAGGCATGAATCTTTAGGTAATCTAATATCTATGATACATCAAAATGTATATATGTTTCATAGAAGTATAAAAGATAATATAGTATTATGGAAAACATTTAGTGAAGAAAAAATAGAAAAAGCTTTAAAGGTAAGTGGAGTATATAAGTTTATTGATGATATGAGTGAAGGTTTAGAATCATCTGTTGGGGAAAATGGCTCTAATATATCAGGTGGACAAAAGCAAAGAGTTGCAATTGCAAGGGCAATAATTCAAGATACTCCTATTCTTATATTAGATGAAGGAACTTCGGCTTTAGATGTTAAAACAGCTTATGATATAGAGAGTACATTATTAGATATTGAAGATTTAACTATAATAACTGTTACTCATAAGTTGAATGAGGAAATTTTAAGTAAATACGATGAAGTAATAGTAATGGATTCAGGTACAATTGTTGAATCAGGAAACTATAAAAATTTAGTAAGTCAAAAAGGAAAGTTTTATAATCTTTTAAGTGCTATATAAAAGTAATATTTAATTATAAAATAATTATAAAAAACAAGTATAGAATTCACTCTATACTTGTTTTTATTTAAATCTTCATAAAATGCACAAAAATTTAATTTAATATTATATCTATAGTAAACTGAGGAGAGGGATGGTTTTTCTGAAAAAACATAAAAAGATAATAGGAGGAATCTTAGTACTAGCAGTACTTATAGGTTCTGTATCATTTATTAAAGTTTTAAATAATAAAACACAAAAATCTAAAGAAGAGAATAAAAGCAAAGTAGCAGAAGAAGATATAAATGATGAATATAGACATGTTAAAGCAAAAGGAAACTTAATTAAGAAAAGTTTTGACGGTAGTTTTTTAAATCCAATAGTTACATTAGCTGAAGAAAGTCCAAGTTTCAAAATTGAAATAGATGGATTAAAAGAAGATGATAAACCAATGATTATAAATACATTTACAGGTGATACTGTAGAAATGAAAAATGAAGGAGGGGGCAAATTTTCTTTAGATATGAAAATGGAAGTATCTAAAGATTATGCAGTTCTTTTAAATAACAGGCTAATCGGATCTACTAGGGTAGTTGAAGGTTATGATAAAATAAATGTAGAAGAGGTATATAATGACGCTATAAAAAGATTAACTTGCGCATTTTAATTGGAGGGGTATATGAATTATATAATACTATTTTTAGAAGGGATAATAACCTTTATTTCACCGTGTATATTACCAATGGTTCCTATATACATTTCTTATTTTATGGGAAGTGATGAGGAGAAGAATAAAAGTGTTGCACTTAGAAATTCTATTGCATTTGTTCTAGGATTTTCTATATTATTTACTATATTTGGAGCATTAGCTGGAACTTTTGGAAGTGTTATTAATGAATATATGAAATTATTTAATGTTATTTCAGGTATTTTATTAATCATATTTGGACTTAATTATATAGGGATATTAAAAATTCAATTATTACAAAGAACTTTTAAATTGAAAAGTAATGTAGGAAAGAAAAAAGGATTAGTTTCATCTATATTATTTGGAATGATATTTGCAGTAGGATGGACACCTTGTGTAGGACCTTTCTTAGGGTCAGCACTTATGATAGCAGCAAACTCACAATATCATATTGAAGGAATATTCATGCTTTTAACATATAGTTTAGGACTTGGACTTCCATTTATACTATCAGCATTATTAATTGATTCTTTAAAAAATACATTTAGTTTTATAAAGAGAAATTATAAGATAATAAATATAATATCAGGAATTTTATTAATTATCATAGGAATAATGATGATGACAGGCTATCTAAATTTACTATTATCACTACTAACATTTTAGGGGGAGATTTTAAAAATGAATGAAAAAAAGAGGTTAATATATATAATTATAGTTTTTGTTGCATTAATAGCCATCGGAGGAGTTTCTTATAAATATTTATCTAATAAATATTCTAAAAATGAAATAGAAAATCAGATGCCAAAGCAAGGGTCTGTAGGTAACGAAGCAAATAATAATATTGATAATGTTACTAAAGCGCCTGATTTTACTGTTTACAATGAAGAAGGAAAGGCTGTTAAATTATCCGATTATAAAGGTAAAAAAGCAGTAGTTGTAAACTTCTGGGCAAGTTGGTGCCCACCATGCAAGTATGAAATGCCATATTTCCAAAAAGCAGAAGATAAGTATAAAGGTAAAGACGTTGAAATACTTATGGTAAACCTTACTGACGGAAGTAGAGAAACAAAAAAGACTGCCCTTGAGTTTATAAAAGAAAGTAAATATAATATGAATGTACTATTTGACACAGAGTTAAATGCAGCAGACGTATATGGAATACAAGCATTACCAAGAACTTTATTTATAGATAAAGATGGTAATTTAGTAAATGATCATACAGGACTTATTACTCAAGATATGCTTGATGATAATATAGATGATCTTATAAGAAAATAAAAGATTTATATAATAAAAAATCAGTTATATATGAGACTGATTTTTTGTTATATAATTAGATAATTTAAGGCGCTGGAGGATAATTAAATGAGAGAAAATATACTCATAGTTGATGATGAATTTAAGATATTAGAGGTTGTTAAAATTTATTTAGAAAAAGAAGGATATATAGTATATACAGCAAGCAATGGCATAGATGCTCTTAAAATATTTGAAAAAAATAATATAGATTTACTAGTTTTAGATCTTATGTTGCCAAATATATCAGGGGAAGAGGTATGCCAAAAGATAAGAGAGACGTCAGATGTTTCAATTATTATGTTAACTGCAAAATGTGATGAGGATAATGTATTAAATGGATTTAATATAGGTACGGATGATTATGTAACAAAACCATTTAGTCCGAAGCAGTTAGTGGCAAGAGTTAATGCTGTATTAAAGAGATGTGGGAATTTAAATGAAAATAAGTTAATGTTTAGAAATGGTGATCTTATTATAGATGCAGATAAATTTGAGGTTATTAAAGATAATAAAATAGTTAATCTTACTGCCTCAGAATTTAAAATTTTATTAGAACTTGCAAGAAATCCTAAAAAAGTTTTTACAAGATCAGAACTTATAGATAAGGTTATAGGGGAAGAGAACTATGTATATGATAGAATAATTGATTCTCATATAAAAAATATAAGAGCGAAAATAGAAGATGGTAGTAAAGGAAATAAATATATAATAACAGTGCATGGTATAGGATATAAGTTTGGTGGTGAATAAATATTTTGGATAAGTTAAAGCATAGACTTACTTTAATTTTTATACTATTTTCTTTGGTAATAATATTTTTAATTGGAATACTCGCAAATATCTCCATAAAATCTAATTTTAATAAGTACATAGAAGATAGTATAGATAAAAGAAAAGATGAAATAGTTAAATCTATAGAAAATAATTATAAATCAGAAGAATGGAATAAAGATAATATAAACACCATAGGTTTAGATGCAATTGAAAATGGATTAATTATTAAAATTAAAGATAATAATGGGAATGTTGTTTGGAATGCTAGAGAAATTAATAATTTATTATGTGAGTCAGTATTAAAAAAGATTAGAACTAATACAAATAAGATTAATCCAAGACTAAAGGAAGGAAATACAATAGACAATATAAATCTTACAAAAGATAATAGAGATATAGGAACTTTAAGTATAGAATATATAGGGCCATTTTATTACAATGAATCAGATTTAATTTTCTTTGAAACATTAAATAGAGTATTAATTATTGTTGGAGGATTAGCGATAATTATTTCAGTAATAATTGGATTTAGTATATCTCACACTATAAGCAAGACAGTATTAAAAGTAATAAAAGCAACAAATCTTATAGCGGAAGGAAATTACTCTCATAAAATTAATGTTAAAAATAATATAAGAGAGATGAATCAAATGATTAACTCTGTGAATAAGCTAGCAGATAATCTAGAGGAACAAGATAAATTAAGAAAAATTTTAACTAGGGATATATCTCATGAATTAAGAACGCCTCTTACTACAATACAAATACAGGTGGAAGCTTTAATTGACGGGGTGCTTGAGCCATCGGAGGAAAGATTAAAGAGTATATTTGATGAGATTCAAAGGCTTAATAGGTTAGTTGAATCTTTAGAAAAGTTAGCTAGATATGAGAGTGATTCATTAGTATTAAATAAAGAAAAAACTAATATTAAAGACTTAATAGAGACTCTTCTAGTTAATTTTGAAAAACAGTTCTTAGATAAAAATATAAAGATAGAATTAAACTTAGAAGATATTATATGCGATATTGATAAAGATAAAATAAGTCAAGCTATAATAAATATAATATCTAATAGTATTAAGTATACAGTAGAACAAGGATATATAGAAATATCAGATTATAGAGATAAAAGTAAAACTTATATATCTATAAAAGATAATGGTATGGGCATTGATGAAAAAAATATAAAGTATATTTTTGAGAGGTTTTATAGAGCAGATGAATCTAGAACTAGATCATCAGGTGGTGTTGGAGTTGGACTTACAATATCAAAAGCAATAGTTGAAGCTCATGGTGGAGATATAAAAGTAAAGAGCAAAATTAATAAAGGAAGTGAATTTGTAATAGAGATACCAAATTCCATATAAAATTATAAGCACAATGTTATGTATTATTTGCATAATATTGTGCTTATTTGTTTTGTTAGTGATTTTTATTAAGATTAGAGTTATTAAATTAATTATAAATAGATATTTAAATAAGTCAGTAACTTAAAAGTAAGGTTTGAAAAAATTATAGAAAAGCTGAAAAAATTATAGAATAAGTCTTTAAAAAGGTAAAAAATTATAGAAAAATATGTAAAAAGAAATGTTGTATAGTAAAATTAAATTGTCATTAGAAAAAGAGAGGGGAATATTTTATGGGGGATATAAAAATAAGTGGAAAAACAATTGAAATGATAACGGTACCATTTAAATTTGCACCAATGTATTCTATTATAATTGCTTTGCAAAAAATATTGCAGGGGTTAATTCCTACATTTCAATTAGTAGCTATAGCAAAGTTTTTAGATACAGCTATAGGTGTAGTTAATGGAACTTATAATAAAAACGAAATTATAATACCACTTATAACAATTGTAATGCTAATTGCTTTTGATTGGATTTCTCAGCAGTTAGTAGGCTTTGTTGAAGTGAGGCTTGAATTAAGGCTTAGAGAAAAGCTTAGGGGATTAATAACAGAAAAAAAAGCTAAGCTTAAGTATAAATATATAGAAGATAAAGAAACTTGGGATTTAATATCAAGGATATCTGAAGATCCTGAATTAAAATGTAATAGCGCTTATATAGATTTATTAGACTCAATATCATTAATAGTAAGAGTAACAGGTTTAATTTTCATACTTATTACAAAAGTATGGTGGGCGGCCTTATTAATCTTGGCAATATCTATTCCGCTATTTTATTTATCTATAAAGTCAGGTAAAGCAAATTATGATGCTTTTAGAGAGATGGCTGAATATAGAAGGGAATCAGATTATATAGGTGATGTTATTACAGGAAGAGAATCGGCAGATGAAAGAGCTTTATTTAGATATACAAGTGAGCTTAATAAAAAATGGCTTAAACTATATGAGAAAGTAAGAAAGCATCAGTTAAAAATAGAACTTAAATGGTTTGCTAAAATGAAGCTTGGAGGTATAATAACTGCTTTAATTTCAATAATCATAGTGGTTATACTTTTAGTGCCAGTAAAAGATGGATTATTAACAGTTGGTATGTTTATATCTATAAGTAACTCAGTTTTTGATATTATTCAAATAATGTCATGGCAATTAACTGCTTATACTGAAAATCTTGTAAAGAATAGAGAGCACTTAAAAGATTTAGCTAAGTTTATGAGCTTAGAAGAAAGTATAGGTGCAATAGATAAGCCAACTA
Source organism: Clostridium sardiniense (assembly GCF_050584765.1). Taxonomy (GTDB): domain Bacteria; phylum Bacillota; class Clostridia; order Clostridiales; family Clostridiaceae; genus Clostridium; species Clostridium sardiniense_A. Next base: position 766,759 of record NZ_JBNOOR010000001.1, read on the forward strand.
TAGGTAATGTTAAATTAGAAAGATTAGAATTTAAGAATGTATCATTTAAATATCCTGGTACAGAAAGATATATACTTAAGGATTTATCTTTTGTAATAGAAGAAGGTAAACATTATTCATTTGTAGGAATAAATGGAGCAGGAAAAACTACTATAACTAAAATAATAACTGGATTATATGATGAATTTGAAGGTGAAATTCTAATAAATGAAATTGATATAAAAAAGTATAGTCAGTGTGAGCTTAAAGAATTAACATCTGTAGTTTATCAAGATTTTGCAAAGTATTCTATTTCAATTAAAGATAATATAGCTTTAGGAAATTTAGAGTGTATGCATGATAAGTTAAAAGAAAATCAACTTAAAGAGGCAATAAATATTGTAGAGTTAGATGATGTAGTAGATAAATTAGATAAGGGATTAGAAACAAATCTTGGTAAGATTAAAAGTGATGGACTTGATATATCAGGTGGTCAGTGGCAGCGTATAGCAATGGCAAGAGCTATTGTAAGTAATGCTTCATTAAGAATACTAGATGAACCAACAGCTGCCCTAGATCCTATAAGTGAAAGTAATGTTTATGAAAGATTTGAGAAAATAAGTAAAGGACAAACTACTATCTTTATAAGCCATAGATTAGGTTCAACTAAATTAGCAGATGAGATATTTGTTATAGAAAATGGTTCAATAATAGAGACGGGAAACCATGAGGATTTAATAAGCATAGGTGGAAAGTATGCTAATATGTATGAAAGTCAAAGGAGTTGGTATTTATGATAAGTAATAAAAAAGATAGGGGTATATCTATTTTTAAAATTCTAAAGAAGATAACGCCTATGGTATTAAAAGCAACTCCAATGTATTTTATATTTATAATATTAGTAAATATTATTCATGCAGCTTTCTGGGTTCTAAACACAGTAGCAAGTCAAAAATTCTTTGACTCTGTAGCAGCGTTAACAGTTGGTGAAAATACAATGGCAAAAACTATATTAATGGCATTAATGTTAGGTGGAGTTTTAATAGGAGCTCAAATGCTAAATGGAATATCTAATTTTACGGGGAGTAGCTGGTGGACTAAAGTAGCTGGATATATAACTAGTATAGTAAATAATAAAGTTGGAAATACGGATTCAATTTCTTTTGAAGATACTAATGTTCTAGATGATATAAATAAAGTACATGAAGGTGTTAGAAATAGTATAGGACTTATAGGAGTAATTACAATGATTGCTTGCATGTATATTCCATACTTTTTATTCATGGGAATGTATTTATATAATTTAAAACCAATACTTGCAATATCACTAGTTTTTATATTTATTCCAGTTGCATTAACTCAGTTTATAAGAATTAATATATTTACTAAATTAGAGGATGAGGTAGCACCTATTAGAAGAGAGTATAAGTACTATGAAGAATGCATAGGTAGTAGAGAATATTTTAAAGAAACAAGAATTTTAGGTGCATTTGGATACTTTAAAAACTTATATTTAGACTCCCTAAAGCTATTAAATAAAAAGGTTTGGTGTGCAGAAAAGAAGACAAGATCTATGGAACTTGGCATGAAGATTCTTACTTTACTTGGATATATGGGAGTACTATATTTACTATTTATTAGTTTAATTAATGGAGATATATCTGTTGGAGCATTTGGAGCTGTATTTTCATCAATAGGGATGATGTTCTCAATAATGGAAGAAGTAATATGTAGACATATAGGAGAAGTAACTCAGAATTTAGGGACAGTAAGGAATTTTATAAGATTTTTAGAACTGCCAGAGCGAAAAGGAGAAGATGTTGAAATAAAAGACGTACCAGATATAAAGCTTGATAACGTATCATTCTCATATCCATCTTCAAATAAATTATCTGTAGAAAATATAAGTTTACACATAAAATCAGGGGAGACAATTGCCATAGTTGGAGAAAATGGGGCAGGAAAAACTACATTAGTTAAGCTTATGATAGGTTTATATCTTCCAAGTGAAGGTAATATATTAGTAGATGGATTTAATACTAAAGAAATTTCACAAAAGTCTTTATATAAAGAAGTATCAGCAGTATTTCAAAGGTATCAAAGATACAAAATGACTCTTGGAGAAAACATATCAATAAGTAATATTGAGTATGTTGATGATTATAATGTAGATAAAGATATTGCGCTTAAAAAAGCAGATTTAACTATGAACAAAGAAATATTTAAAGATGGATATGATACAATGCTATCAAGAGAATTTAAGGGTGTTGATTTATCAGGAGGCCAGTGGCAGAGGGTAGCAATTGCAAGAGGATTCTATTCAAATCATAATATGATAGTTCTAGATGAGCCTACAGCTGCAATTGATCCAGTTGAAGAAAGTAAGATATATAATAAATTTAAAGAAATGTCATATGGAAATACATCTATAATTGTTACTCATAGGTTAGGATCAGCTAAGATAGCAGATAGAATTGTTGTTATGGACAATGGTAAGATTGTTGAGTGCGGAACTCATGAGGAGCTTATAAGTAATGATGGTAAATATAAAGAAATGTACAATGCTCAGAGTAAATGGTATGTAAAATCAGAGGGTGAAGAGATTATGGTGGGATAGCATAGGAAAAGGTAATTTTAATCATAAGGAATAATTTAAGATGAATGATTTCTTATGAAGAGTATAATTATAAAAAGTTTTTAAAATACTACTTGCAACATGATATATGTATAGTATGTTATATTAAAAAGTCCAGCAAGTTTATTTGCTGGACTTTAGTTTGTAATAGTTTAGGATGATTTGTCTAATAATTAATTTAATTGGTAGTATTACTTTTCTTTATACTTGTTATAGTTTGATATAAATTAAATAAAACTAACACAATTAAGCAAAACAATATTATATAAATATAAGGCAATGAATTCATATAATAATCTGTATTTATATTTTGTGGCAATCTAGAATCATTATCTACTTTTATAGTCATCCAAAAGCTTATAAGCGTAATTGTTGATATAATAATATTAAATAAATAAGCTTTACTGATTTTTTTAATATTACACACCTCCTTTTAAAAAATTATTGTTGTCAGATATAATTAAAAATAATAGACGTTCTTTGCAGCATTATATAATACAATTGTCACATAATTTATACATTTAATTATATTGCAATTTCCATAAAATTATAATATTTTGCAAATATCTGCTTAATTAACTTTAAGTTCTTTGTTTTCTTCTTCAAGTCTTTTAAATTTTCTTTTCAAACTTGATATAAAAGCGTCTTTATTGCTCTCTTATACTAACTAGCCTATATTATTCCATTTAAGATTTTAGTCCTCTTCTAAATATATATGTTTAATAATTTATATGGTAAATATTTATATTTAATAAGTAGCAATTTGATAGAAATATAAAAAAGTATGTATAATAGAGAGATGAAGACACTTTACTTAGGAGGAAATAAAATGAAAAGTAACTATCATACGCATAATTATAGATGTAATCATGCTAAGGGAACTGTAGAAGAATACATAAAAGAAGCTATTGCTGAAGGATTTGATGAAGTTGGTATTTCAGATCATCTGCCTCATCCAGGAAAAAATATTGATAATAAAAGCAGAATGAAGTATGAAGAGTTAGAAGAATATTTCAATGAAATAAATGAAGCAATTAAAAAATATTCTGATAAAATATCTATTAAAAAAGCTATTGAGTGCGAATACTTTGAAGATTTCGGATGGCTTTATGAAGAACTTATGGAGAAGTATAAAGTTGATTATCTTTTGCTTGGAGTACACTTTTTCCCATATAAAGGAGAATGGTTTTATGTAGGGGGAATAGAGTTAACACCAGAGATATTAGAATGTTATGTAGACTATGTAGTAAAATCTATGGAAAGTGGATTGTTTAAATGTGTTGCACATCCAGATCTTTTTGGACTTAGCTATAGGGATTGGGATGAGAATACAATTAAGCAATCAAGAAGGATATTACAAGCTGCTGAGGATTTAAATATACCTCTTGAAATAAATGTTAATGGATTTAGAAAAACTAAGGTCAAGTATAATAACGGTGAAAGATATAGTTATCCTATAAAAGAATTTTGGATGTTATCAAAGGAATACAATATAAAGAGAATAATAGGGATTGATGCTCATGATCCTTGCCATATGAGAGATTTGGATATGGGATTAAATTTTGCAAAAGAACTTGGATTAGATGTTATAGATAGATTAGAATTATAATATTATAATGATTTAAAATAGTAAAAGTGCAAATTATATCTATTATTAATAATATAAAGTAAAAAAATAAATACTTAATAAAATTATAAAAGCTAAAGATAGTAGAGAAATATCTATTATCTTTAGCTTTTTTAGAATATACATTAAAGTTAGCTATAGTTATTAAGCTTTCTCTTTAAATATATTTATAAGGTAAGTTATTTAATGATTATGATAAACTATAAAATTACTTTGAATAACTTTAATATAAATTGAAAACTATAAGGTTAGCAAGGCAGAAGCTTTAAGTAAATAGGAAGAAGTGTGATGCATATGACAGTAGAGAAAGTTAGATTTCTAGCTGAAAAAAATATAAAAGGTATACCAAAGATTATCTATATAAAGGGAGACAATATAAAAGGTATAATAAAAAAATATGTAGATATATGCTCTTTACTAAATATTGAAGGGAAGATATTAGAACTTAAAGATAATGAAGCATATTTAAGCTATGATAGAGAAATGGTTAGTTCATTTATTATTTATGGAATAATAGATGATGAGGAAGATGTTTATGAAAGAGCTAAGAGATTATTAGAAGATGACTGGAGTTATGAAATAATAAAAGAATTAGATAATAGTAATATTCCATCAATAAATATTGATAGTAATAATCTTAAAATTGGGTATGGTAAAAATTCAATTATTTTATCAAAATCAGAAACTTCTAGTATAGAAATATCAGAGATTATTTCTAATTTAAAGGACAATGGTATGATTCCTATAATTGCAGTAACAGGAACCAATGGAAAGACAACAACAACAAGACTTATACATAACACTTTATTATCCTTAGGGTATAGGAGTGGAGCATCTACTACTGGAGGAATATATATAGGAGATAGAGTAGTTAGGACAGGAGATACAACAGGATATTATAGTGCTTTAGAAGTTCTTAAAAATAAGAATATAGATATTGCCGTACTTGAAACGGCAAGAGGGGGAATAATTAAAAAAGGGTTAGGCTTTAAAAATGCTAAAGTTGGAATAATTACATCTTTATCAGAAGATCATATGGGAATGGAAGGGATTAATACAATAGAGGATTTAGGAAAAATAAAATCATTAATTAAAGAAGGTCTAGATGATGATGGTATTATGATAGTTAGAGCAACTAAAGATATAGTAAGACTTTTTAGTAAGAAAGATAGATTAATATTATTTGATAATGATTTAAATGAATTAATAAAGGAACATATAGAAAATGGAGGGGAGGCATTTTATACAATTGGGGGATTTATATTACATAATAAATCAGGTAAAGAAATTGAATTAGTAAATTTAAAAGAATTAGAGTTTACACATAACGGATTATCTAAAAGCAATACAAGAAATGTAATGACAGCAATAGCTGCAATAAATAAAATTCATAATAATATTTATGAAGTAATTGATGCTATAAAAGGATTAAAATGTGATTTAAGTACTAATAGAGGTAGACAAAATGTTATAAATATAAAAGATTTTAAATTAATAATAGATTATGGACATAATAGCGAATCTTTTCATGAGGTATTCAATATGGCAAAATCTTTAAATCCAACATTAATAACTGGAATTATAACAGCTGCTGGAGATAGGAGCGATGAGCATATAGTTGAACTCGGAGAAATAACTGCATCTTATTGCCAAAAGGTAATAATTAAAGAACAGGAAGACCGACGGGGAAGAGAAGAGAAAGAAACAGCAAACTTATTATATAAGGGACTTAAAAATAAAGGATTTAATGATGATAAAATAACAATATTACTTAAAGAAGAAGAGGCTATATTAAAAGCTTTAAATGAAGCAAAATCAGGAGAAGTAATAGTATCATTTAGTCAATTTTTAAACGTAACAATTCCAGCTATAAATAAATATTTAAGAGAGAATGGATTAGAGGTTATTAATTAATAAAAATGTGTGTTTATAAATTTAAGCACACATTTTTATTCTTAATTATTTAACATATGTTAGCTTTCGACCATTGCACCACCATTTACATGGATAACTTGTCCTGTTACATAGGATGAATCATCAGATGCTAAGTATACATAAGCAGGAGCAAGTTCAAAGGGCTGTCCAGCACGTTTCATAGGTACATCAGATCCAAACTTAGTAACTTCTTCAGCAGAAAAGCTTGAAACTATAAGTGGCGTCCAAATAGGACCAGGTGCAACTGCATTAACCCTAATTCCATCTTTAATTAGTGATTGCGAAAGAGATCTCGTAAATGTTACAACTGCTCCTTTAGTTGATGAGTAATCTATAAGATTCTTTTTACCTTGATAGGCTGTAATAGATGCAGTATTTACTATTGTGCTTCCTCTTTTCATATGTTTTACGGATTCTTGTGTAAGATAGAACATGGGATATATATTTACTTTAAATGTTAATTCTAGTTGAGATTCTGAAATACATTCTATGCTTTTTTGTGGAAACTGAACACCTGCATTATTTATTAATATATCTATGCCTCCAAGAGTATCAACTGTAAATTGAACTAATTCTTTGCAAAACTTTTTATGCATTATATCACCAGGCATTAGATAACACTTACCACCATATTTTTCAACATATCTTTTAGTAGTCTCTGCATCTTCATCTTCATAAAGATAAGAAATTACAATATCCGCACCTTCTTTTGCAAAGGCGACTGAGACTGCCCTACCAATTCCACTATCTCCACCTGTAATTAAAACACGTTTATTTTTTAACTTGCCACTACCTTTATACTTAGGGTTATCAAATATAGGGCGAGGTTTCATTATTGATTCGATTCCAGGTTGAAGCATTTGATGTTGAGGCGGAAAGTTTTTAGGCAAATCTTCGATATTTATATCATCGTCATAATATGAATTCATTTAAGCCTCCTAAAGAATTTATACCGTTAGTTATTTTATGAAAGACTAGATATATTTGTGAAAAGGTGCAATATATGTCCTGTGTATATCATTATAAAAATGGAATAATAAAAATGAGGTGATTTTATGGAATCTGTATGGAGTGAAAGTTGTAAGTTCAGAGGAAGGGAAGTTCTAAGTAAAGATATAAAAACAGATATTTTAATTATTGGAGCTGGAATAGCAGGAATATTAACTGCATATATGTTAAAGCAAAATGGTAGAGATGTAGTTTTAATTGATGGAGCTGAAACAGTAGGTGGAAATACGAAAAATACTACTGCAAAGATAACATCTCAACATGATTTAATTTATAATAAATTAATATCAGAATTTGGAGAAGAAAAGGCTAGGCAATATGCAAAAGCAAATGAACTTGCTATAAAAAAATACAAAGAAATTATTGAAGAAAGACAAATAGACTGCGACTTTGAAGAGAAGGCATCATATGTATATTCTCTAGATGAAACAGACATTCTTAAAGAAGAGGTAGAAGCAGCTAATAGAGTTGGAATTAATGCTGAATTTGTGGAAGAGACTAATCTGCCTTTTAAAGTTAATGGAGCTGTTAAGTTTAATAATCAGGCACAGTTTAATCCACTTAAATTTTTAGAGAATATTTCAAAGGATTTAATTATCTATGAAAACACGAGGGCAGTAGAAATTAGAGAAAACTCAGTATTTACTGATAGGGGAGAGATAAATGCAAATAGTATAATTATAGCAACACATTATCCAATAATGAATGAACCTGGATATTACTTTTTGAAAATGCATCAAGAAAGATCCTATGTCATAGCTTTAGAAAATGTAAAAGATATTGATGGTATGTATATAGATGTTGACGAGAGCGGATACTCCTTTAGAATGTATAAAGATTTACTATTGTTAGGTGGTATAAAGCAGAGAACAGGAGATAATGAAACTGGCGGAAGCTATGATGAGTTAAGAAGAGTTTCAAAAGAATTATTTCCAAAGTCAAAAGAAAAGTATCATTGGTCAGCTCAAGATTGTATGACTATAGATGGAATACCTTATATAGGTAGATATTCTGATGATACACCTAATATATATGTTGCTACAGGATTTAATAAATGGGGAATGACAAGTTCTATGGTATCAGCCATGATAATATCAGATATGATCTTAGAAAAAGAAAATGATTTTTCGGAAATATTTTCTCCAAAAAGATTTGATTTGTCAGCGTCAATAAATAATGTTGCTAAAGATATAAGTGAAACAGCTAAAAACTTTATTGCACAAAAAATATATATTCCAAGTAGTCAAATAGAACATATTCAAAATGGTCATGCTGGAATTGTTGAATATAATGGAGATAAGGTTGGTGTTTACAAAAATAAAGAGGGAAAAGAATTTATTGTATCAACAAAATGTTCTCACTTAGGATGCCAGCTTCATTGGAATGCAGATGAATTAACATGGGATTGTCCATGTCATGGATCAAGATTTGATTATAAAGGACGATTAATAGGAGGTCCTGCAATTAAAGGACTTGTAGATGATTAATTTTCATGGTGAACATAAGAGAAAGAACTTTTTTGAAGGATGGTATTTTAAGCATCAAAAAAATGAGAACACTATAGCCTTTATACCTGGAATAAATATTGATAAAGATGGAAATAAATCAGCATTTATTCAAGTGATAACAAATACAAATTCTTATAATATTAAATACTCATTTTTAGATTTTAAATGTAGTAAAGATGAGCTAGAAATACAAATTGGGAAAAGTATTTTTTCAAAAGAAGGTATTGAGATAAATATAGAGGATAGAGACATATCTATTAGAGGGAAAATTAATTATAAGGAACTTACCCCTATAGAATATGACATTATGGGACCATTTCGTGAAATCCCATTTATGGAGTGTAATCATGGAGTTATAAGTCTATATCATAAGTTAACTGGGAGTATAAAGCTAAATGATAAGGAAATGGATTTTAAAGATGGAGTAGGATATATAGAGAAGGATTGGGGAAGTTCATTTCCTAAAGAATATTTATGGATACAGTGTAATTGCTTTGAAAATCATGAATGTTCAATAATGGTGTCTATTGCGGATATTCCATTTATGGGAATGAATTTTAGAGGTTGCATATGTAGTGTATATTATGAGGGCGAGGAATATAGATTAGCTACATATAATGGAGTAAAAATAGTTAATTGTAGTGATAAATCTGTTTGCTTAAAAAGAGGGAAGTATAAATTGAAAGTTCACTTTACAAACAATAGTGCACAAAATCTATTAGCTCCAGAGAAGGGGAATATGTCGAGGATAATACAGGAGAATTTAGCATGTAGAGGAAGATTTGAATTTTATATTGATGATGAATTAATATTTAATTTATACAGCAATAATTGCAGTTTTGAATATTTAGAGAAATAGCTACTCTATCTATTTCTCTAAATATCATATAAATAAATTACAAAGTAATATATAAACCTATTTTAATCGCTTCATTTTAAGGAGCGACTTTTGTTATATTATTGAATAAATATATTCATTATGGAATAATTTGCTTATTTTTATAGAAAAATGTATAATATAAAAGGATTTTTTTAAGAAATATAAAATAGGGGGATAACTAATGATAAGTAAAGAAATAAGAGAGCAATCTAGATCAGATTTAAGGGGGAAGTGGCTTAAGTTAGCATTAATTACTTTAGTAATTTTTATAATAGTATTTGTTGTTAAGCATTTTACTAAGGAAGTTTATTTAGGATCTTTAATTAGTTTAGCGATAAGTTCAATGCTAGGAACTTTTAGTAAAGCATTTTATATAAATTTTTATAAGACTAAGGAAATTAATATAGAAAGAGGGTTTCCAAATATAAAAGTCTTTTTAAGATATTTTGGAATGGAATTTATGCTTTTTGTAATTGTTTTTATAATTTATCTACTAATGTTTTGTTTGTTAATTATAGGAACTTTAGGATTTATAGCACTTGATTTCAATAAGTTATTTAGTATAAATGCTATTATACCTTATTTAGGAATTATATTTATAGTAAGCATGATTATAATTACAATTATAGTATTATTTTATTTTGCTGTACCATTTTTAATTATTGAAGGTAATGGTATATTTAAGAGTTTAGGAGACTCTATAATACTGATGAGAGGTAAAAAGTGGAGATTATTTAAGCTACAACTTTCATTTATAGGATGGGCTATTCTATCGATTTTATCATTCGGAGTAGGGTTTTTATGGCTAACACCATATTATTGTGAGAGTATAACCATGTTTTATTTTAAGGTAGTACTGGAAGAAGAATAATATAAATGTAGTTAAATAAGATAAATTTACATAATAGGGAGACATAATAGAAGAAAAAATGATAGAAAATAGTAATAAAAGAAAACCTACAAAGAATAAAAAGTTAATTTTAATAGCAATAATTATAGTAATAATAGGTACGTTATTGAGTATATTAGGATATAAAATGTATGATAGATATATTAATAGACCTAAATATATAACTTTAATGGCACAGACTGAAGCGCAGTTAAGTCTTCAGTTTAATAATATAAGTAGTGAATTAGGGTATTCAATGGATCAAAGTGATGAAAAATTAGCGGCTAGAACAAAGTGTAAAAATGCTATAGTTTCATTATGTGATGAAATGAAAGCTAATACACCAGAAGATTTACAATATTATCTTAGTAAAGTTAGAGAAGATGGAAGTAAAGAAGGGTTAGAAAATTTACAGGCAGTTGCAACTTCATTACAAACATTTATAGAAAAGTCATCAGATAGGTTTAAAAAGTATGATATAGAACAGGATGAACTTAAGGGAAAAGTAAAAAATATTCTTTTAGAAAAGGGTTTTTAAGTTATTAAATATATAATATATGGTACTTAATAAATATAAATGAATATACTTATTATTAAGGAGGGCATCTTAAAAGTTTAGATTTCTTTTAAGGTTTCCTCCTTTAAGCATATGAGGAAGAAGGTGTATTCATAAATATGGAGAGATTAGAAAGAATTTTTAAAGAAGCATCCCTTAGAGCAGTAATTTTTTCAAAAGATAACTTAGGAGTAAAACTTGACTTTTCAGAAGATAGTTTAGTATGGCTAGATGATATATTAGAAGTATTTCATAAAGCAAATGAAAATACTCAATTTGATAATGATAAAATATTAGATTTATCTATGGCATTTGGTGGATATCTTGGAGAAGTTATTAGTAAAAATATTGGTGGCGTATGGGAAGAAAATGATGGGAAGACAATATTCTTAGAAGTAAATGATAACAAGGTATTACCTTTAAATATAGTTTATAAAAGAATAAATATTGGAGAAAGGGCATCGGTAAAACGGTGGTATAGTAAGTTTAAAGAAAAATTATGTTAGAAGAAGAAGAAGAAGAGCGGAAGATTTAAAAGCAATCTAGAATAAAATAGCTAGGTTGCTTTTAATTTATTATAAATTATAATATTTTTTATAAGAATTTAAATGATTTTATTATATAAAAATTTTAATCTGTTAAATAACCTTAAAATAAAATATAATGAGTAATAGAAGTTTAAATTATTAAAACTAGGAGAATACGTATGAAAAGATTTAAAAAAGTATACATAGAGATAACTAATGTATGTAATTTGAGCTGTAATTTTTGTCCAAAGACAAGTAGAAAGTTGCAGTTTATGGATGAAGAGGCATTTGTTAAAGTAATAAAACAGGTAAAGCCATACACTGATTATATATATTTTCATTTAATGGGTGAACCATTCTTAAATCCTAATTTAAAAAGATTCTTAGAAATAAGTTATGAAAATGGATTAAAAGTAAATATAACTACAAATGGGACATTAATAAATAATGTTAAAGATATATTACTAGAGTCAAAGGCTCTTAGACAGGTTAATATATCTCTTCATAGTTTTGAAGCAAATGATAATAATATATCTGATAATAATATATCTCTAGAAGAATATATAGATAATGTAATGAGTTTTATATTAGAGGCAAGGGACAAGAGTAAGGTTATTACATCAACAAGGCTTTGGAATATGGATAGTGATGAGCTAAGAGGAAGTAATAAGTACAATAAAGATATAATAAATATGATAGAGTCAAAATTAGGACTTGAAATAGACTTAAAAGAATCTCTTAAGAATGTTAGAGGAATAAAGCTTTGGGATAGAGTTTATTTAAATATGGCTGAAAAGTTTGAATGGCCAGATATAGATAAACTTAGTACGGATTGCGAAATGTTTTGCTATGGATTAAGAGATCAAATGGGAGTCTTAGTAGATGGTACAGTGGTTCCTTGCTGCTTAGATAGTGAAGGTAATATAGAACTTGGAAATATATTTAAAGAAGATTTAGAAGATATATTAAATAGTGATAGAGCAATAAATCTATATGATGGCTTTTCAAGAAGATGTGCAGTAGAAGATTTATGTAAAAGATGTGGATATGCAAAAAGATATAGAAAATAATTAATAAGTATAAAGAGATAGTCGAAAGTTTGACTATCTCTTTATAAATATGCTACTAGTTTTTATGTTAGATTTAATTGTTTTAATTATTATGTTTTTTACTAGCTTCGATTAATGTTAACACTACTTTTGAAGAAAAGAATAGTACAAATAAAATAGAAGTATAATATATAATTGGACCATCCATTAATGAGTTATTAAAACCTTTTAAATGATATAAAGTAGGAATTAAAAATAAAGCAATAGTAAATAAAATTAATATTACAAAAATATTATTAAGAAGTTTCTTCATAGCAAATCACTCCTTTTATTCCAGTATATACTATATGTTGTATATATTATAGTGTTATAATATATGGAATAGTATGGTATAATTGTAATGTTGGTGTAAAATAACGCTAATTTTAAAGAAATAAATAAAAAAATGTTGCAAAAATAATATATTAATGTTATATTAAATGAGCAGTTGGTACGTAAAGTGCTAATTACGGAGCCTAGTGTGACTTTCGCCGGTCGCTAGGCTCCATTTATTTTATATAAATTAATATTAGCTTTTACTTTAGATTCATATTTCTAAAGTTTTTAGTTTATATAAAAATATTTTCTATAAACTTATTTATATTTTCTATTATTAAAACATAGTATTTATAGACTTAATTCTATGGGAGGAATAGATTATATGATAGGAATTAGAAAAGCTAAGGAAGAGAATTTTGAAGAGATTAAAAGTCTTGTAGTAGAAATAAATGATATACATGCTAAAGCAAGACCAGATTTATATGATTTTACAGAAGATCCTATTACAAGAAATGAATTTTACGAATTATTAAGGTGTAGAACTACTGATGTATTTATAGCAATAGATTTATGTACTAATGAGATAGTTGCATACAGCATTTTAAATGTTATAAACAATAAATGTTTGTTATTTACAAAAAATAAATATTATGGATACATTGAGGAGTTTTGTGTGAAATCAAATTATAAAAGAAGAGGAATAGGAAAAATTTTATTTAGTTATATAAAGGAATACGCTAAAGAATTAGGTTTATCTTCATTACAGTTAACTGTATGGGAATTTAATGAAAGTGCAAGATATTTCTATGAATCATTAGGTATGATTACAAGAAATAGAAGAATGGAAATGGAAATTTAAGATATATAGTTTTAAATAATAAAACACCACTATTTAAAATAGTGGTGTTTTATTATTTTTTAAAAACCTCTGTTTTTAGCATCAATTCCACTTTCGTTTATTCCAGGTTGTTTTGTAGTGGTCGTAAATGTATTCTTTGACCAACGTTGAGGGTGTTTTGATCCATTGGCATTATAATTTGTTTTTGAGTAGATTCTTTCATTCTGATACTTCATAAAATCATCTCCTTAAAATTCATTACAGTAGTAGTATTCTACCTATGGACAAATTTTATATTATAATAATGCTTCATTTTTTAATAAAAAAAGGGATATATAACATGGGAAATTGTGTTAATTAATAAGTGGTAATGATAAAATAAAAATAATAAGAAAATTGAATATATTAGGGGGCATAGATATGATAAGAAAATTGAATGAAGATGATAGAAATAGCGCTTTAAAATTTTTATATAGAGAAGCTTCTATAAATTTATTTATTATAGGAGATATTGAGAATCATGGATTTGAAAAAAAATTTATGACTGTATGGGGAAGTTTTGATGAAGAAAATAAATTAAAGGGAGTTTTCTTAAAGTACTATGAAAATTATATTGCATATTACGATAAGTTTGATAGCGATGTTGAATGCTTCAAAAATATCATAAGATGTAATGATTGTAGAAATAAGGTTATATCAGGTAAATCTAGTATTATAGAAGATTTCAAAGATATTTTCAAAGAATTTGAAATTAAAGAAACAAGCTTTTGTGAGCTTAAGGATGAACACGGATTAAAAGGATATGATGATAGTATAAAGGTAGCAACAGAAAATGATTCAAAAAGAATATGCGATTTTGTCAATGGAATAAAAGAGTTCCGCGATATATCAGGAACTTCAGAAGAACAATTTTTAGAGAATATGAGAAGCAAATCAGGTAGGACATATTATATTGAGAATGAAAAAAAGGCTATTATTGCAAATGTTCAAACTACTGCAGAAAATTCAAGGTCTGGAATGATTGTAGCTGTTGCAACAAAAGAAGAATGTAGAAATAGAGGGTTAGTAACTAAATGTTTAAGTAAACTGTGTAAAGATATGCTAAAAGAAGGAAAAACTCTATGTTTATTTTATGATAACCCTATAGCGGGAAAACTTTATAAAAAACTAGGTTTTAAGGACATAGACAAATGGACTATGATGATAGAAAAATAAAATTTGTTATGGATTATTTTAACAATATATATTATAATATGCATGGCACTTATGACGAAAGTTTGTAAAGATAGTAGCTAATAAATATTTTGGGGTGTTAAGTATATGAGAGAAATAAAATTAAGTAATGGATGGAAATTAAAATCATTTTTAGGAGATTTAAAAGAAGAAAATGGGAAAAATGAAATAGTTATAGTAAATGAAAATGATGATACTATCGTAAATGTTGAAGTATTAGAGGATGGAAATTTAAATATAAATTAAATATTTAATATAGTAGTTTATAAGCACTAATTTTTATAGTTAGTGCTTATTTTTATAGGTGATTGGAAGCTTTATTATAAAGGTAGTTCCTTTATTTAATTCACTCTTAACATTAATCTCTCCACCGTGAATAGATATGATTTTTGAAGCTATAGAAAGTCCAAGTCCAGTTCCATTTGTATTTCTTGAAGAATCACTTTTATAAAATCTTTCAAAGATTCTATTAATATGCTCCTTAGAAATTCCGATTCCATAATCTTCAAAAATAATATTAATATAGTCAGTAGTCTCTTCTAAAGAAATATTTATTATAGAACCTTCATTTGAAAATTTAATAGCATTTTCAATAAGGTTAGTCCATACATGAAAGAGTAGATCTTTATCGCCAGTAATATTAGACTTTGGAAGGTTAAGTTCAAAGGTGATATTTTTGCTAGACCATTTACTTTCTAAAGATAGAATGCTTTTTCGTATCTCTTCATCAATAAAGAAATCATCTTTTTTTATATTGTCATGCATGTTATCTAATGATGATAACCTTAAAAGATTTTCACTAAGTAAGCTTAATCTACTTGTCTCTTCATTAATAATATTAGAATAATATTTTCTATCGCCTACGCTTAAGGTATCATAAGATAGAAGTGTTGAAAATCCCTTTATAGTAGTAAGGGGAGTTCTAATTTCATGAGAAACAGAAGATACGAATTCTTGTCTCATAGTTTCAGTTTTATTAAGCTCAGAAGTCATATAATTAAATGTATTTATAAGTTCACCAAGCTCATCTTTTCTATAATTTTCAACTTGAACATCATAGCTACCATTACTTACGTACTTTGATGCCAAGGTTATGGCCTTTATAGGCTTAACAATATTTTTAGCAACTATCATATAAGAAATTGTGCCAAGAATTAAAACTATAGATAGATTTAAAAAGACCCATTTATGAATTCCAAGAGCATTAAACATGTTAATAGGTTTAATAAACAATGCATAATCCTTATCATCAATTTTGAAAGATGATGCAAAATATTTATTTGAAGAGTCTAGGTAAGTACTATAATTTATATTTAAATTATTCTTTTTACCATTTAAAACTTCTAAAACCTCATCTTTAGGAATGGTAACATGAGAATTATTTTTTGAAAATTCATCAACTAAACCATCTTTATCATAAATAGATATATTAGATATATGAAATATATCCATATTAATTATTGAATTTATAGATGTTTTATCATTATTTTTATATAGTGATTCTATATTTTCAACGGTATTATCTAAAGTTTTTTGTAAGGTATTTTTTATTTTAAATGAGTAAATAAACGATGTTATAAAAAAAGAAACTATTATACTAGATATAATTACGCAAAAGAAAATACTTACTAACTTAAAATATATAGATTTTTTCATATATTAATCTCCTTCAATTTTATATCCAAGACCTCGTATAGTTGTGATTTTAGCTGAGCTATCATTAGAAACTAACTTTTCTCTGATTCTTTTTATATGAACATCAACTGTTCTATCATCACCTTCATAATCAATACCCCAAATATCTTCTATAAGTTCATTTCTTGTAAAAACTTTGTTTGGAAAACTACTTAATTTAAATAATAATTGAAATTCCTTAAGAGGAAAGTCTATTAGAGTATTATTTATTTTTACAGAGCATTCTTTAAAATTAATAAGAAGATCACAATAAGATATTATATCTTTAGATATTTTTTTATACCTTCTAAGAAGTGCCTTAATCCTTAGTAAAAGCTCAGGAACTTCAAATGGTTTAACTAGATAATCATCAGCACCTTTATTAAATCCATCTATTTTATCATTAAGTTCACCCTTAGCAGTTAAAAGTAAAACAGGTATATCAAGTATTTCTTTTATATGTTTAGTGACTTCTAAGCCATCTACTAAAGGCATCATTATATCTACTATTGCTATACTTATCTGATTGTTTTCTATAGCATCTAAGGCTTCCTGCCCATTAGAACATAATATTACAGTATAATTTTCTCTTTTAAGTACTTCGTTTAAAAGTGTACGTATATTTTTATCGTCATCTACAACTAAAATATTAATCATTAAATCTTCTCCTAATATGCAGTAATAATTTTTAGTATATATGATTAAGAGCTTAAATAAAAGGACTATATCATATCAAATTTTCTAATATAAGTGTATAAATATATATTAGTTTGATATAATAAAGTCCTTTTAAGATTTTAAATATAATATTTTATTCTGAACGTAGAGCATCAATTGGAAGAAGCTTTGAGGCTTTATTTGCAGGCATAAGTCCAAATACTACACCTATGAAAATTGAGAAGCCAAGACCAAAGAATACAACTCCCCATGAAATACCAGATGTTACACCAAGTATTGAGTTAAATGCCATCGATCCTAATATTCCAAGAATTGCACCAATTATTCCGCCTATTAAACTTATTACTATAGATTCAATTAAGAATTGAATTAAAATATCTTTTCTCTTTGCACCAAGCGCTTTTCTTATACCAATTTCCCTTGTTCTTTCAGTAACTGATACAAGCATTATATTCATTATTCCGATACCACCAACTAATAATGAGATACCTGCAATAACACCAACAGTTGTTGTCATTGTACCTTGCATTGTTTTTATTGTATCTAATATTTGTTGTTGATTTATTATAGTATAAGGTTTAGTCTTATCTTTATCAGAATTTTTAATATCAAAAGTTCTATCAAGCTTTCTTTCGATAGCAGTCATAGTATTATCTATATTTTCAGTATCTTTAACCTTTAAATACATAGTTGAGACTGAGGTATTCTTTATAAGTCTTTGAACTGAAGTTATAGGTGCATAAATTTTGTTGTCTGTTGAATTTAAAGCAGAGCCATCTTTAGCTAATATACCAACTACCTTATATTTAATACCATTTAATCTTACATATTTGCCTATAGGATTCTCAAATCCAAAAATATCAGTAGCAATAGTATTACCAAGCACAACAATTTTATCACTATATTCAACATCTATTGGAAGAATAAATCTACCATCTTCTAATTTTTTGTTTTCCAAAGAAATAAAATTATTATCTGTTCCAGTGATTGGAACCATTTTGTTATTATCACCATATCTTAAATCTACATTTCCGTTTACGTCTGCAGACATTTTATCTATATTTGGTATTTCTTTAAACTTTTTTGAATCATCATAAGATAATTTATCTGTTGGATCCTTTGAAGTAACCATAACACTTATTAGGTTAGATCCTAAATCTGTCATTTGAGAGTTTACGCTTTCAGTCATTGAATTTGCAACAGATACTAGAAGAGTTACTGAAAGTACTCCAATAATTATTCCAAGCATTGTAAGTATTGAACGCATCTTATTTGATAGAAGTTGTTTAAAAGCTAATTTAAAGCTTTGTATTATACCCATATAATCACGCCCTTTCCTCGTATAATGTTCCATCTTTAATTCTGATTATTCTTTTTGATTGATCTGCAACACCAAGGTCGTGAGTTATCATTACAATGGTTCTTCCTTCAGCATTTAAATCCTTTATAAGGGACATAATCTCTTTACTTGTTTTTGTATCTAAAGCTCCTGTAGGTTCGTCACAAAGAAGTATTTCTGGATCAGTTACAATGGCTCTTGCTATTGCAACTCTTTGCTGCTGCCCTCCTGATAATTGTGTAGGAAGATGATTTTTTCTATCAGCCAATCCAACTTTTTCTAAAGCTTCTATTGAACGTTTCTTTCTTTCAGATGAAGACATACCTCTATAAATAAGTGGTAGTTCAACATTCTCAAGAGCAGATAACTTACTTAAGAGATTAAATTGTTGAAATATAAATCCGATTTTTTTATTTCTTATTTCAGATAATTTATTATCATTTAGTGTTCTTACATCTTCTCCATCTAGAAGATATACTCCTGTATCTACTTTATCTAAACATCCTATAAAGTTCATAAAGGTAGACTTACCAGAACCAGAGGGCCCTACAATTGCAACAAATTCTCCTTTTTTTACTTTAAGAGAAATATTATTTAACACTTGAAGATGTTCATCCCCCATAGTATAGCTTTTACAAGCATTCTCTACATCAATAACATATTGCTTCATAATTAACATCCTCCTAAAGATTTATTTTGAACTATTCATCATTGGAGGGAAGCCTGTGTTTTGCTTCTTTACTAATGTAGGAAGTTGCACCTCATCTCCTGAAGAAAGACCTTCTGTGATTTGGATAGAGTCATCATTGTGAATTCCTGTTTTAACTATCTTTTCTTCTTTAGTTGAAGGAATTATAACGTAATTTTCTCCAGAATCATTTTGATTTATTGCTTCAATTGGAATATATAAAACATTATCTTTCTTTTCAGTTGTTATTGTTCCAGTACCAGTCATACCAGCTTTAAGTCCATTTATAGTTTTATCAAATGATACAGTAACACCATATGTAGTAACTCCATTTACAGTGTTACCAGCATCAGCTATACTTTCTATTTTCCCTTTGAATTTTTTATCAGGAAATGCGTTTATATCAATATTTACAGTTTGACCTTTTTTTAGATTAACTACATCAATTTCATCAACAGTAAGTTCAAACTCTAAATTATCATAATCAGGTTTAATTTTATTTTCAGGAACTACTATACCAGATGATGATACAGAAACCTTTAATTCACCTTTACTTACAGTTGCTGTTTGGTAAACATCAACATTTTGCTCGATTTTTTCTTTTGCTTTTGAAATTGTAAAAGCAGCACCAGCTCCTAATATTGCAATAGTACATATTACAGTTATTATAATTGTTTTTGCTTTTTTACTCATTTATTGATCCTCCTAAATTAGTTTGATGACTAAATAATAATTAATAAATATTAACTTAACATGAACTAACTTCAATTATTTATTATTTCTCAAAAGTAATATTTTAAACATATAATGATAAAAATATAATTTTTTATAAAATATAGTGAATATTCAAAATATTTACTGTATAATGTAATTAAATGTTTACATTAAGAATATAAATCTTTTATCAGGGAACAATAATGTTCAGTATTTAAATAAAAGGAGGAACAAAGAATTATGCATACTAACTTAATACCAAATATCGATAGTTATGTAGCAAAGTACATGGACGAGAATGGATGTAGCTTTGAACAAGCATGTACTGAACTAGAATTAGATAAAGAGAGTGTATTCAATCAACAATATAATAACGAATTAGAATAATTAAAAAGGATGCTATTAAAGCATCCTTTCTTTGTATTTAAAAATATAGAGGCAGTAATTACTACTTTTATATTTTTATATTAAATGGTCATCTTTAATTAAATGATATAATGAATTTAGTATACTTTAATTAAATTAGATCCATTTTGAATTGTATTTTTGAAACGATAGTTAATTTTCTGAAAATGATCCTATAAATGTAATCATATAACTATAAGTTCCTTTTTTCAATTTAAATTATATTATTTTTGAAAAAATTATTCGAAATGGATATAATATAGAATAAGAGATTATTTTGAAAGATAAGGAAAGAGGTAAAAAGATGAAAATAAATAGAAATGATGATTGCTGGTGTGGCAGTGGAAAGAAATATAAGAAATGTCATGCTGACTTTGATGAAAAGTATGATTCTTTAAAAAGACAAGGATTTTTAATGCCTCCTAAAAATATTATAAAGAATGAAGAACAAATAGAAGGAATAAGAAGAAGTGCAAAAATTAATAATGCAGTATTAGACCTTGTTTCAGAAAAAATAAAAGAAGGTATGAGTACTGAAGAGATAGATAAGATTGTATATGATTATACAGTAAGTCAAGGAGCTATACCTGCCCCTCTAAACTATGGTGGATTTCCAAAGAGTGTTTGTACTTCAATAAATGAAGAAGTATGCCATGGAATACCTGATGAAAGCATAATTTTAAGAGATGGTGATATTATAAATGTTGATGTATCAACAATAAAAGATGGATATTATTCAGACGCATCAAGAATGTTTATTATAGGAAATGCTTCAGAGGAAGCTAAAAGATTAGTTGAAGTATCAAGAGAATGTCTTCAAAAAGGAATTGAAGCTGTTAAGCCTTGGGGATTCTTAGGTGATATTGGAGCAGCAGTTCAAGAACACGCTGAAAAAAATGGATATTCTGTTGTTAGAGACTTTGGTGGACACGGAGTTGGAGTAGAGTTCCATGAGGATCCATTTGTTGCCCATGTAGGTGATAGAGGAGAAGGAATGGTACTAGTACCAGGTATGACATTTACTATAGAGCCAATGATAAATCAAGGTGAGTATGGTGTATTTGTTGATGAAGATAATGATTGGACTGCAATAACAGAAGATGGATCTCTTTCATCACAATGGGAACATACAATTTTAGTTACAGAAGATGGTATAGAAATAATTGCTTATTAATTATTATAAAAAGTGTAGAAATTTAATTTTCTACACTTTTTTATTATATTAGGAAAAATATTATTTAATTATATGAATAGTAAAAAAGTGATTATGAAATTTGTTAGCTGAACTTGAATATATAACTGAAAATTAAATGCAAGATGCAATAAAGATTCATAGAACTACAGAAGAATTTTATATTAAGTAAACGTTTGTTAATGCCCTCATTAACACTTTGTTCAAATATAATTTTTATTGAAGATATATATGTGTGATAACATTGGATTAGTGGAAGTAATGACAATATTTTATTCGCAATGTAGTTATTTTAAAAGATTAATATATAGTTAATAGGCAAGATAATATAAGCGATAAGAGGTTTTTAGATTATAATGGGTTAGAGAGTGTTTATTTAAAATAAGTTCTTATTTTTGAACTGGAAAATATCCGATATGTATCAATATAAGACAAAAAACAACAAAAACATACTGGAAATGTTGTTAAAGTGTGAATATTGTGATATTATTTTAAATAACAAAAGAGGAGGAATGATTTTTGAAGAAAATTGCGTTAATAGCTGATAGTAGCTGTGATTTAAGTTTAGCTACATTAAAAGAATATAATATTGAATTATTACCAATGAGAATAATATACAAGGATAAAGAATTTCTAGATAAAATTACAATCACTCCCAAGGAAATGTATGCAAATTTAGAGGAAGAAGTACCAACTACATCACTTCCAGATTTAAAGTATACTGAAGATTTAATAGAGAGACTTAAAAATGAGGGTTATACTGATGCCATAGTAATAACTGTTTCAAGTAAGTTATCAGGCACATATAATAGTATAAGATTAATATGTGAAGCTCATCATGAATTGAACTTTCACTTTTTTGATACAAGAACATTAGGATATCCTCAAGGTGTAATTGCTATAGAAACTGCAAAACTCATAAAAGAGGACAAGCCTTTAGAGGAAATATTAAGTTCGCTTGAAGATATAAGAAAGCGTACTCATGGATATATAACTTTTGCAACTTTAGAGTATTTAAAAAAAGGTGGCAGAATAGGAAAAGTAGCTGGGACTATTGGTGAAATGTTACATCTAAAGCCGATAGTGTCATCAAATGATGAAGGCGAGCTATATAATTATATGAAAGCAAGAGGAAGAAAAAAAGCTATTTCAAAGATGAAAGAAATATTAGATGAATATCTAGCTAAAGGTAAATGTAGAGTTTGGGTATTATCAGGTGATGCTGATGAGGAAGCAAAGAACTTTTATGATTCAGTAAAAGATATCCCTAATATAACGGAAATATCATTAGAGGAAATTGGTGCTGCAATGGGAATTCATACAGGCCCAGGAGCCCTTGGTATAGCTATATTTGAAGAAAGATAGAAGAAAGGAGTATATGAATACTCCTTTTAATTTTTTATACTTTCTTTAGATTTCTTAAATTTTCCTTTATTTTTGCTTCATTGTTTGAATTTGAGTATTAAAAAGTGTATTATAAAGGGAGTTCAAATTAAAGAAAAATTAACATAATTAACAATAAAACAAAAAAAAGGAGATTAGGAGATAGAGGTATGGCGTATTTAATTTTATATTTCACAGTTTATAGTATCTTAGGGTGGATATGTGAATGTATATATTGCGCAGCTATAGATAAGGTATGGGTAAATAGAGGATTTTTAAATGGTCCTGTATGTCCAGTATATGGATTTGGTGCAATGTTAGTAATATGGTTATTAGATAGATTTAAAGGAAATATGTTATTGCTTTTTGTAATGGCAGTAATTATAACTACAGCAATAGAATATATCACTGCTGTTATATTAGAAAACGCATTTGACCTTAAATGGTGGGATTATTCAAATTATAAATTAAACTATAAGGGTCGTATTTGTGTATTAAATTCAGTTATATTTGGATTTTTATCATTATTTTTAATTAAGATTCTTAATCCATTTGTTATAGAGAAAATTTCATTAATACCAGATAAATACGTATTTATATCTGCTGCAATTATAATTATTATATTTATTGTAGATATAATTGCTACAGTTACTTCATTAGTTGATATGAATGAGATGCTTAGAAAAATTACACAAATTAATGTAGAATTAAAAAGTTTAGGGATTTCAATGGATAAATTTAATGATATTGAATTTAATAAAGTTTTTAATAAGCTTAAGATGACAGAAGATATTAAGAATTTTAAATTTAAATTTGAAGATACTTATAATAATTTTAAGAAAATGCAACTTAAATCAAGTATACAAAATAGATTAATGAGAGCATTCCCAGATATGAGATCCAACATATATGGGGAGCAGTTTAAAAAGTTAAAAGATAGTATAGCTGACTATTGGAATAGAAAACAAAATTAACAGAATCCTTAAACATAAATCACCTTCATAGGTATATAATTATATATAATGGAGGTGATTTTATTTTGAGGGAAATAATAATATATTTTACGATTTTTAGTTTCTTAGGATGGCTTGCTGAAACAATTTATTGTTTTATAATAGATAAAAAATTTACATATAGAGGGTTTTTATATGGTCCAGTTTGTCCTATATATGGATTTGGAGGAGTTATAGTAGTTAAATTTCTTCATGGAATAGGTAATAATCCAATTAAAGTGTTTTTTGGAGGGATGATATTAGCATCTATATTAGAATATATAACATCTTATGTTCTTGAAAAATTATTTCATATGAAGTGGTGGGACTATTCTACTTATAAATTTAATATAAATGGTAGAGTTTGTCTTAAAAATTCCATATTCTTTGGAATATTAGCTCTTTTTATAGTAGAGGTATTAGAACCTATGCTTAGAGATTCTATAAGTAGTATACCATCAAGTATAATATACCCATTGTCAGCTGTTATAACTATAATATTTATTACAGATTTAATATTTACAGTAGCACATTTAATTCATTTAAAGGAGCATTTAGCTAGACTTAAAAATATTAAGGGTGACTTAAAGGATCTAAATATAGAATTTAAGCAATTTACAGAAGCTGAATTTGAAAAGATTAAGATTGAAATTGCTACTAGAAAAAATAATGGACAAAATATAGATATGCTAAATAAGCTTATGATAAAATTAGATTCACTTAAAAATGAAGCAAAACAAAATAGAAGAGTTTTAAAAGCTTTCCCACATGCAAAGTACAATAAAGAGCATACTCACTTTAAAGAACTTAAAAATCTTATAAATAATAAGTAATTTTAATTTCTATTGTTAATAATATTTAAAATATGTATAATAGGAATGATAATTATAAAAATGGAGTGAACACAAAGATGAGAATGAGAAGAAAGCCTTGGGCAAGACCAGAGTTAGAAGCATGTGACTTTTTCATAGTAGATCCAAAAGAATTAAAAGGAAAATGGAGTAATTCTTATAAAAAAGAACAACCTATTTATTTAGAACTTGGATGCGGAAAAGGTACATTTATGGCAGTACATGCATCACACAATAAGAATATTAATTATATAGCTATAGATATAAAAGATGAAGTTTTAGTATTAGCAAAAAGAAATATAGAAAAAGCTTTTGAAGAGCTAGGAGAAAGTTTAGATAATGTTAAACTTATGGCACAAGAAATTTTATTAATTGATGAAATACTTGGAGAAGAGGATAGTATAGAAAGAATATATATTAATTTCTGCAATCCATGGCCAAAAGAAAGACATAAGAAGAGAAGGCTTACTCATACTAGACAATTAGAAAAGTATAAAAAATTCCTTACAAGTAACGGTGAGATATGGTTTAAAACAGATGATGATGAGTTATTTGAAGAATCTTTAGAGTATTTTAAAGAGAGTGGATTAAATATAAAATACATAACATATGATCTTCACAATAGTGGTTTTGAAGGAAATGTTAAAACAGAGCATGAAGAAATGTTTACAGCACAAGGAATAAAAACTAAATTTTTAATAGCAACAAGATAAGAAAAGAACCTCCTTATTAATTAAGGAGGTTTTATTGTATAGGAGTTAATTTCAAGCAACAGGAAAATAATTTTCATTGTAGATAAAAATGGTATTTGTGTGACTATATAATGAACAAAAAGAAATAGAGGAATTTCATATGAAAGAATAATGCATAAATATACTTAAAAGTTAGAGAATGAAAAGATAAAAACATTTTCAAAATGATAATTTATTAATATATTATAGAGTTTAAATGTAAATAAAATAATAATAAAGTAATGACTATATTGAGTTTTTAAATAATTTGTATCATAATTAACACAGAAACAAAAATGTATAATATTTGAGGTAGAGGTGCAAATTTAAATAGTACTATTAATGAGGTAAGCACAATGAAGTAATAGGAAAGGTAAATTTGCCGAAGTATGCAACTGATGCTTTAAGGTTGTATTGCTGGTCTAATGCATAATATGTATTAGATTGTCACAAAAATTTTGTGGAGAGCTATCATTCAAAGGTCCTAATTAGTTTATATACGTATTATTAATACAGTTAGACTTATTACCCTGAGTGATATTTTCCTCAGGGTTTTGTTTTTGTTATAAACTAAGGAGGAGTTTAAATGAGTGATTCAGAAAATAATGAGTTAAAAAGAGGTCTTAAGGCAAGGCATTTAAATATGATTGCACTTGGTGGATCTATAGGTACAGGAATATTTCTTGCTATGGGAGATAGTATTCATATAGCAGGAATAGGTGGATCTATAGCTGCATACGGGATAATTGGAATAATGGTTTATTTCTTAATAACTAGCCTTGGAGAAATGGCAACATATATGCCAGTATCAGGTTCTTTTGGTGTATATGCAACTAAGTTTATTGATCCAGCATTAGGGTTTGCACTAGGTTGGAATTATTGGTATAACTGGGCAATAACAATTGCTACAGAGATGGTTGCAGGATCTCTTGTTATGAAATATTGGTTTCCAAATGTTCCAGGTATAATTTGGAGTAGTATTTTCTTAGTATTAATAGTTGGATTAAATCTTTTATCTGCAAAAGCATATGGAGAATCAGAATTTTGGTTTGCAGGAATTAAGGTTGTTACAGTTATTGTATTTATAGTTGTCGGAGTACTTATGATATTTGGTATTATGAATGGGGACGCAGTTGGATTTAAGAATATATATGCAAATGGAGGACCGTTTGTTGGAGGTTTTAAATCAATCTTTTCAATATTCTTAATTGCAGGATTTTCATTTCAAGGTACAGAACTTATTGGTATTGCAGCTGGAGAATCAGAAAATCCAGAGAAGACAATTCCAAAAGCAGTACATACAATTTTTTGGAGAATACTTATATTTTATATAGGAACAATAATTGTTATTGGACTGATAATACCATCATCACAAGCTGGCGTTAGCACAAGTCCATTTACTATGGTGTTTGAAAAAGCAGGTATTGCAGGTGCAGCATCCCTTATGAATGCAGTTATTTTAACATCAGTTTTATCAGCTGGTAATTCAGGAATGTATGCATCAAGTAGAATGTTATATGCTATGGCAAAGGATGGAATGGCACCAAAGGTATTTGCAAAATTAAATAAAAGAGGAGTTCCTATAAATGCTATAATACTAACTACAATTATTGCATCAGCTTGTTTCCTTACAGGGATTTATGCAGAAAGTACAGTTTATGTTTGGCTTGTTGCAGCATCAGGACTTGCAGGGTTTATAGCTTGGCTTGGGATCGCAGCTTGTCACTATAGATTTAGAAGAGCTTATATACATCAAGGAAGAGACCTAAAAGATTTACCATATAAGGCTAAAATGTTCCCAGTAGGTCCAATAATAGCATTATTACTTTGTGCTGTAGTTATTGTAGGTCAAGGGTTTGCTTATATTAAACCAGAAGGAATAGAATGGATGGGTATAATTTCATCTTATATAGGTATACCATTATTTATTATTTTATGGTCTTATTATAAGATAAAATACAAATCAAAAGTAGTTAAATTAGATGATGTAAATTTAGATGAATATACAGTAAAAAGAAATTTAGATAAAGAAGTTTGCGAAGAAGATATAACTGAAAAGATATTAGAAGAAAATTAATATAGCCTATATAAACAAAAGAATCTCTCGCTAGGTTTTAGTGAGAGATTTATTATGAAGAAATCGGAAAAGGTTTTCAAATTATTATAAATGTGCTATAATAACAACAGAAAATCAAAGGAGGAATTGTTTTATGACACAATTAGTACCAACACCACATAATAATGCCAAATTAGGAGACATAGCAGAAACAGTGCTTCTACCAGGGGATCCACTAAGAGCTAAGTATATAGCAGAAACTTTCTTAGAGAACCCTGTTCAATATAATACTGTAAGAGGAATGTATGGATATACAGGAACTTACAAAGGAAAGAGAATATCAGTACAAGGAACTGGAATGGGAATTCCATCAATAGGAATATATACTTATGAATTAATACATTTTTATGGAGTTAAGAATCTTATAAGAATAGGTTCAGCAGGAGCTATTCAAGAAGATCTAAAATTACATGACGTTGTAATAGGAATGGGATCATGTACAGATTCAAACTTTGCAAGTCAATTTAATTTACCAGGAACATTTGCACCAACTGCAAGTTATGAATTATTAGAAAAGGCAGTTAATTCAGCTAGAAACTTAAATGTAAATGTTAAAGTAGGAAATATATTATCAAGTGATGTATTCTACGGAGAAGAAGGATTAGATGGATTAAAGAAGTGGCAAAAGATGGGAGTGCTTGCTGTAGAAATGGAGTCAGCAGGACTTTATATGAATGCTGCTAGAGCTGGTGTAAACGCTTTATGTATATTAACAATATCAGATTGTCCATTTACTGGTGAATTAACAACAGCAGAAGAAAGACAAAATGCATTTACTAATATGATGAAAGTTGCATTAGAATTAGCATAGTATTTTATAAGCTTGTATCAATTTTGATGCAAGCTTTTTTTAGTATATAAAAACAAAATTTGTTGAAACCTAATACTGTGAGTGATATTCTTATTAATAATAAATTACAGAAAGGGTGTTTATATGAATTTTAACGACGGAGTAGATTATAATAAATTTTTAGAAGAAGCAACTTCAGAGCAAATGGAGATGATTAAAAAACAAGCAGGTGTTTCTAAGATTTGTGATTATGGCTTAGATAAACTAAAGAAAATAGATAAAGAAGTTAAAATTGCAGTATTTTCAGAAACTAGATGTGGTGATGCTGCAACTGCAATACCTATATTATTAGGACTTAAAGAATTGAATAAAAATATAAATATTAAGTTCTTTAAAACCGAAAATTACAAAGAATTTTTAGAAAGTAATTTTGGAGAGAGTAGAATACCAACTATATTAAGAGTTGATAATGAATTTAATATAATAGATAAGTATATAGAGTTTCCGGAATGTGTGAAAGATAGATTGAAAAATGAAGAAAAAGAAGATGTAGTTAAGGAATTTAGAAGCGGAAAATATTCAGAAGAAATTCAAAAATCACTTATTCAATTAATATTAAAGTAAATAAAAGAAATGTAGCAAAAACAATTAAAACCAAATATATTATAGAGAGAATTAATATATAAAGGATAATAAATATGAATGGTATGAATCCATTACTAAATATGCTATTTGGAGGCATGGGAAATCCTATGGGTGGTATGGGAAATCCTATGGGAGGTATGGGAGGAAATCCACTCATGAATATGCTGCTTGGAGGTATGAATCCTATGGGTGGTATGGGAAATCCTATGGGAGGCATGGGAAATTCTATGGGAGGCATGGGAAATTCTATGCCGCCTCAGATGAATAATATGCAAGGATCAAACATGCAAGGGCAAAATCCATTAATGAATATGATGATGAATATGATGGGGAATATGAATGGGATGGGTAATCAGAATCCTATGAATAACATGAATAGAAATATGAATCCTAACAATGGAAATGGAACTGGAAATGGAAATGGAAGGTCAAATAACAGGAGTAGGAATTCAAATAATAGAAGTAGGAATTCAAATAGCACGAACCAAAATAACATCAATCCAAATAACATGAACCCAAATAATATGAATTTAAACAATATTAATCCTAACAATATAAACCAAGAAGATATGAAAAGGATTATGGATATGTTTATGCAAAATATGAACAATTCATCAAATGATAATGGGTACGGTAATGAAAAATCTCATAGGAAGCATAAAAGATAGTAGGAAAAAGAACCATTTTAACTATAGAGGGTTAAAATGGTTCTTTTTATATAAAATAGTAGAGAAATATTTATAAGTTTTTTAGATATAGTCTTTAAAATATACAGTACATTTAAATAGTTAATTATTTATAGTAAAAATACCTTGTATTGTTACACACTTAATACATCATTAATTTCAAATGTGATTAAAATCACATTTTTGTATTTCCAAAAGAGTAAAATTAAGAACATAGAAGGTAGATAGACACTAAAGGTTGAGGCTAGAGAGTAGAATCTAGATTGAATCATTAGTATTTATCTTAAGAGTTATTAGGAGGAATACAAAATGGTAGTAGAGGAAGTTAGTGAATTAGAAATTGAAAAGATTTTATCAGGAGAAGATGATGAAACCATCAAAGAATTTAAAGAATTTTTAAGAAGCTTTGGAATAGAGGATACATTTCAAGATATAACAGCAAAACATCTTAAAAAGAGATTAGAAGTATTACTTGCAATAGCAGAAGAAGGAAAAGATCCTAAGCTTACAAGTAAGAAGAAAGAATTAAAGAGAGTTTTAGAAAATCTAAAGGGTGTTAAAGACAAGAGAGCTGAAATGAAAGCTTTAAGAGAAATATATGCAGAGTTCCAAGATTGTGATTTAGAAACTAAGGAGCTTGATAAGAAGTTAAAACACTCATTAAAAGAAGTTAAAAAATATGAACACTTCAAGAAACACGAAGAAAGAATTGCACAAAAATGGATTAGAGAATTAGATAAAAAGGGTAATAAGATAGAAACAGAAGATGTCATCTAATCTTTTGACTTATATTATTATATACACCTGAAAGGAGCATCAACTTTGATGCTCCTTTTTTAAAATAAGTTCATTATATCCGATATTTATAAATGTTTTATTAGTTTCTTCAATTATTAAATTTACACGGTTATCTTTAAATTCTAAGTTTCTCATATATAATTTATCAGAGGAAAGAGTAGATAATATTATTAAATCTCTTATTCTTATTTGGTTATCCTTAATATAAGCATCTATTAAGAAATAATTATATTTAAACAACTTTGTAATTAAATGATATATTCCTGTTTTAAGTTTATAAGGAAATAAAAATTTATTAGCAATTATAACGATAATAACACCTAATAATATAAATATAATTCTATGTATAGCTATAACATTAAGTGAAGTACTTAAGGAGGCTACAGATATGGATGCCATAGCTGTAAAAGTTGAAAGCTTATAATATTCCTTAAATCCATATGTTAAATAAAGAGAAATAACTAATATTATCATAGTTAAATATTTATTATCTGAAATAGTTAATACAGTTATTAGAAAAAATATTCCTATAAAATTTCCCTTCAATCTTTCTTTTCCTTTACTTATTGTATCTTCATAATAGGGCTGCATTACAGACATTATTGTGATTGCCACCCAAATAAATTTATATATAGAGTAAATATTACCTAGAAAGATAGTTAAAGAAAGGGTTATAGAAATTCTAAGGGCAAAATTAAGTCTAATTGATCCAAAATAAAAATTAT
The DNA here is from genome assembly GCF_050584765.1 of Clostridium sardiniense. Taxonomy (GTDB): domain Bacteria; phylum Bacillota; class Clostridia; order Clostridiales; family Clostridiaceae; genus Clostridium; species Clostridium sardiniense_A. The sequence goes on from NZ_JBNOOR010000001.1 coordinate 798,148, forward strand.
TTATAAAATAGTTTTTAATCCTATCAATATCAGACCTTTTCCAAGTAATATATTTCTTATTAATATCTTTTTTATTTAAGCTATATAGTTCTTTTATAGAATTTTGAAGTTCTTTTAAAATAGATATTAAATAATTATAGTATGATATATCAGAATATAGAGAGATAAATATATCTAAATCTTTTAGTATATTTTCAGAAGAGTCATCTGTTTCAATTTTTTTAAGTATAGAATCTATTAATATTTTAAGTTCTCCAAAAAATACCCTAAGTTCTAAAGAAAAATTATTATTATAGTTATTATTTAAAGAGAATTCTTTTAAATAAATATGTAGCTTTCCTAAGATAATATATATATCAAAATTTATTTTTCCTAAATTAGTAGTTAAATTATTTCTATATCGTGTTGTATATATTTTATAACAAAGTCCTCTTAGTTCCTTTGATATATTTGAATAAATTTTTTCATCAAAGAGTCCATTACTTAATGAGTTAAGTTGTTCACTAAATAGTGATAGTGGGTGGCATAGAGTATCTTTTATAAACTCTTTTTTATTGAAGAGAGAAGAGATAAGAATAAACATTACAACAATAAAAATACCAAGAAATATAACTAGTAATCTATTTATATATGAAGATAAAGCCGGAGTAGAGAATGATGTAAAAACATAGAGCATTATAAATGGCTTATATATTTTAGGGTTATATCTAACTGTTAAAAAATAAGATATAAAAAATATGGTTATGAAATTTATTATTATACCAGTATAAGGATATAAAGAAGATATGAATGATAATGTTACTAATAGGCAATCAATAAGTAGCAATCTTATAATTTTGTATATTGGTTTTATATTTAAATTTTCGAAAGATAATGCAATAGCTGTCAATGTTATTGGGAATGCTAACATGACATTATCTTCGCCTAATAGAACTATTATTAATAAAACTGTTAAATTAGCGATTGTTCCATATTTAAGCATTGATTTTGTATTTAAATTTATTTTAGCTAAAAAAGATTTTATCATAAAAATTTCTCACTCCCTACTGTTAATCTATATTATTTGTATTAATAAAATTATTATTAATTGCTTATAAAATTATATTTATAAAATTATATTTATGAAAGTACTATATGTAAGATGTAGAGGAAAATAATATAAGGTGCAGAGGAAAAAATACAGAAACACATATTATTAAAAAATATTTCAAGTGAATATACGTTTATAAAAAATTTATCTATTTTTAATAAACGTAACAAAAAGTATTGAGATGATATGACACCTGTTGTATAATTATGTGGTAACTTGTAATTTTTTGAATACAAGAGGGCGATTTAGGAGGGGTTAATAATGAAAAGAAAATTTATTGCATTAGCACTAACGTTAGTTATGGCAACAGGATTAGTAGCATGTGGAGGCGGTGAAGACAAGGGTGATTCATCAGCTGAAAAATCAGATTTAAAAGTAGGTATGGTAACAGACTCAGGTACAATTGATGATAAGTCATTTAACCAAGGAACTTGGGAAGGTATAATTGAAGCTGAAAAGGAGCTTGGAGTATCAAAGAAATACTTACAACCAGCAGGTGAAAAGCCAGCAGATTATTTAAAGTCAATAGGAGATCAATATGAAGCTGGAAATAAATTTATAGTTACACCAGGATATAAGTTTGAAACAGCTATATTTGAGGCTCAAGATAAATATGAAGATGCTAAATTTGTAATACTTGATGGAAATCCACATAACGGAGATTTTAAAGCAGTAGTTAAGCCAAACACTGTAGCAATATTCTTTGCTGAACAGGAATCAGGATTCTTAGCAGGAGTTGCATCAGCAGTTCAAATGAAAGAAGCTAAGTTTGGATTTATAGGTGGAATGGAAATACCAGCAGTTCAAAAGTTTAACTGGGGATTCCAACAAGGTGTTAAATATGCTAACGAAAATTTAGGAACTAAGATTACTATAAATAAAGAAGATGTTATATATGAAGGAACATTCACCAATACAGCAGGTGGACAACAAATCGCAGCTAAGATGTATGATAGAGGCGTCAATGTAATCTTCACAGCAGCAGGTGGTACTGGAGCTGGAGCTATTACAGAAGCAAAAGCTAGAGGTCAAAAAGGCGAAGAGGCTTGGGTTATAGGTGTTGACGTTGACCAATATGCAGAAGGATTATACAAAGATAAAGATGGTAAAGAGAAGTCAATTATCTTAACTTCAGCAACTAAGAACATAAAGAAATCTACATTTGACATGATTAAAGATGAAATAGATGGTAAATTCCAAGGCGGAAAAACTTTAATGTATGATGCTAAAAATGATGGTATAGGTCTTCCAGCAGAAAATCCTAATTTAAGTGATGAAGCAACTAAGGCAGCAAATGATGCTCTTGCAAAAATTAAATCAGGAGAAATCAAAGTTTCACAAGAACAAGGGGATTTACTAAAGTAAATTTTATAACATAAAAAAGTTTGGGGCGGGAAATCGCCCCTTTTAACTATACACGATTTGTGGGGGAGGATATAAATGGAATATGCAGTAGAAATGCTTAATATTCGAAAAGAATTTCCAGGTATTGTTGCAAACGACAATGTAACTCTTCAATTAAGAAAAGGTGAAGTACATGCACTACTAGGAGAAAATGGTGCTGGTAAGTCAACACTTATGGGAATGCTTTTTGGGATGTACCAGCCTGATAGAGGAACTATTAAGATAAATGGAAAAGAAGTTAAGATTACAAATCCAAATAAAGCAAATGATTTAGGAATAGGTATGGTTCATCAACATTTTAAATTAGTTGAGAATTTTACAGTAACAGAAAATATAATTTTAGGTTGTGAGCCTAAGAAAGGGCTAGTTGTAGATATAAAAACTGCAGCTAAGAAAATAGAAGAACTTTCAAAAAGTTATGGATTAAATGTTGATCCATATGCAAAAATAGAGGATATTTCTGTTGGTATGCAACAAAGAGTTGAGATATTAAAGATGCTTTATAAAAAAGCAGATATATTAATATTAGATGAACCAACAGCAGTTTTAACACCTCAAGAAATAGAAGAGTTAATTAAGATAATAAAAGGATTAACTAAAGAAGGAAAATCAATTATCTTAATAACTCATAAACTTAAAGAAATTAAAGAAGTGTCCGATAGATGTACAGTAATAAGAAAAGGTAAATATATAGGTACAGTTGAAACTAAAGATACAACAGAAGCCCAAATGGCTAAAATGATGGTTGGAAGAGATGTTTCTTTTAAAGTAGAAAAGAAAGCGTCAAAGTTAAAGGATGAAGTATTAAGAATAGAGAATATTTCAGTTAAAAATAATAAAAAAGTATTAGGTCTTAAAGATTTTTCATTATCTATAAGAGGAGGAGAAATCCTTGGAGTTGCTGGAGTTGAAGGAAATGGACAAACAGAGTTAGTAGAAGCAATTACAGGACTTAGAAAAGTAGAAAGTGGAAGTGTTATATATAAAGAAGAAAATATAACAAACGAAAAGACTAGAAAAAGAATTGAAAAAGGAATAGCACATATACCAGAAGATAGACATAAGAGAGGACTTATATTAGATTATACTCTAGAAGAAAATATGATAATAGAAGTCTATAATAAAGAACCTTTCTCAAAAAAAGGAATACTTAATAAATCGGCTATAAGAAAATATGCAGAAAAAATATTAGGAGAGTTTGATGTAAGGTCTGGAGAAGGTGCAATATCAAAAGCGAGAACATTATCAGGAGGTAATCAACAAAAAGCTATTATTGGCCGTGAAGTGGAATTAAATCCTGATTTATTAATAGCAGTTCAACCAACTAGAGGTCTTGATGTTGGTTCAATTGAATATATTCATAAAAGATTAGTAGAACAAAGAGACAATGGAAAAGCAGTACTTCTTGTTTCATTAGAACTTGATGAAGTCTTAAATTTATCTGATAGAATTGCAGTTGTAAATGGTGGAGAACTTATCGGAATTGTAGATGCTAAAAAAACAGATGAAAATGAAATTGGATTAATGATGGCTGGAGTTAAAGGAGGTAAGAAAAATGAAAACTAATAGGGGGATAGTATCTATATTAGCAATCATTTTAGGTCTTTTAACAGGTGCATTACTTATGCTTGCAATAAACAGTAATCCTGTAGAAGGATTTACATATTTATTCCAAGGTGGACTTAAAAGTGTAGAGAGAATTGGTAATACTATAGCAACAGCTACACCTTTAATACTTACTGGTTTATCTGTAGCATTTGCTTTTAGAACAGGGCTTTTTAATATTGGAGCAGCTGGACAAATGTTATTTGGTGGATTTTGTGCTACAGCTGTAGGCTTAACAGTTGATGTGCCAAGACCATTACTTTTAGCATTAATGGTAGTTGCCGGTATACTTGGAGGTGCAGCAGTTGCAACAATTCCAGGTATATTAAAAGCTAAATTTAATGTTCATGAAGTTGTATCAACAATTATGATGAACTGGACAGTATTTTGGTTTGTTTATTATGCTGTACCAAAATATTTTCAAGGACAGTATGCAACAGAATCAAGACCATTACCAGAGGCAGCTTTATTTAGATTAGAATGGCTTTCAAAGTTATTTAAGGGTTCATATATAAATTTAGGGATAATTTTAGCTATATTGGCGATTATTATAATTGGATTTATATTAAATAAAACAACTTTAGGATATGAGCTTAAAGCTGTTGGATTTAATAGACATGGTGCAGAATATGCAGGAATACCAGTAAATAAGAACATAGTTCTTTCAATGATGATATCAGGTGGACTAGCAGGTCTTGCAGGTGCTATTGAATATGCTGGAAATACAAGCATAATTCAAATAGGAGTACTTCCAACTCAAGGATTTGATGGAATAGCAGTTTCACTACTTGGTGCAAATTCTCCAATTGGAGTTTTATTTGCTGCACTTTTCTTTGGACTATTATATACAGGAAGTGGATTTATGAGTGCTATGACAGAAATTCCACCAGAGATAGCAAATACTATTATGGCAACAATAATTTACTTTGCAGCAACTAGTATTATAATAGAAAGATTAATTAACAAAATGAAACTTAAGAAAAAGCAAAAAGAACTCATACTTCCAGTAGATGATAGAGTTAATGAAAGGAAGGTGAAGTAATATGCTAGATACATTACAAGACGTATTTCCATACGCAATTGCATTTACAATACCACTTTTAATAACAGCACTTGGAGCGCTTTATAGTGAAAGAAGTGGTGTAACAAATATAGGACTTGATGGTCTTATGATAGTTGGATCATTTATCGGAGCTTTTACAATAGTAACACTTCAAGATAAACTATCAGGTAATCTACCTATATGGATTGGACTTTTAGTTGCAACAATAGCTGGTGTATTATTTTCACTATTACATGCCTTTGCAAGTATTCACTTAAATGCAGATCAGATAATAAGTGGTACTGCCATAAATATGATAGCAGGTGCTCTTACTGTATTCTTAGCTAGAAATATTACAGGTAGTGGAAATATAAGAATAAGGCAAGGTTTTATACCGCAAGATATACCAGTATTAAGTGAAATACCACTAATAGGACCTCTATTATTTACAAATACTTATGCATCAACATGGCTTGTAATAGGAATTCTTATAATAGCTACATTTATACTTTATAAAACTCCATTTGGAATGAGACTTAGAGCTTGTGGGGAGCATCCACAGGCAGCAGATGCAGCTGGAATAAATGTATATAAGATGAGATATATAGGGGTTATGGTATCTGGAGGATTCTCAGCACTTGGAGGTGCAATAATAATTGCAACTTATGCTGGAGAATTTAATGGAAATGTTGGAGGACTTGGGTTCTTAGCACTTGCAGCATTAATATTTGGACAGTGGAAACCTCTTGGAATACTAGGGGCTACATTCTTCTTTGGATTTGCAAGTACTATAGCTAATGTTTCACAAGTTATACCAGAACTTGCTACATTCCCACCATTTGTATTAAAGGCTTTCCCTTATGTAATGACATTAATTGCATTAATAATATTCTCAAAGAGTTCAAGAGCTCCTAAGGCTGTTGGTGAACCTTTTGATAAGGGAAAAAGATAATAAATTTATAAAAAGCGTCATAGAGAATTTCTCTATGACGCTTTTTCAATCATTATAAACACTACTTATTAATTAATATATTTTTATACTAATTCTTTTATTATTACTAATATTTGAATCTTTTATGATATTAATAATAAATATTTTAGGCTTTTTATAGATAATATTATATCAGAGAATTCTTTTTACTGCAAAGGTCACAGTAAAAGGAATTCCCTGATATATAATTTTAAATATGTACTTGTTATAGCATTATATATTAGAAATTTCATAATGTGGTTAATCTTAAATTCTATTTTTAAAACTCAAGTTTTACTATATGACCATTATCTTTTAAATAACAAATATATTCTCCATCCCAACTAAATTCTATGGTTCCATCACATTTTAAGGCTAAAAGATTATCCTTTAAACCTTCAAAAGGCTTAGAAAAAATTAAATATTTAGGTTCCATAATATAACCTATAGGTTCATCTGTAAAAAGATATTGTTTTTCTATAATAAATTTATTTGTTCCCATGGGAGAGGATATAAACTCTTTTTTTGAATCAGAGCTTAAAAACCCTATAAAAAGAGTTGCCATTATTAATGCACCAGAAATTATAGTAGAAAATATTCTAAGGTTTAAACTTTTAATGTTTTTAAATCTTAAAATAGAATAAAGTAATATCATAAAATTAATTAATGTAGATGGGTATAAAGAAGAAAGACTATATTCAGTAAAATATGCAATTAAGATAAGAATTAAATTAAATAAAAATAGTGTCAGAAATAATAAATCAAGCTTTATGAAATTTCCATTTTTATTTTGAATAATTTTAAGTATAAAATAAATAAATGGTATACTTAAGATTATTATAAAAATTCCAATAGATGATATATAAATCATTGTTGTCCCCCTTTTTATTGCAAAACAGTAAGTAATATTTTAATGTTATGCAATAAAATTATATCAATTAGGCATATTTGTGTAAATAAAATAATGAATTCTATAAAATACAATATGTATAAATAGATTTAAGGAGTAATAAAATGAAGAAAACAATAGGAATATTTGCTCATGTAGATGGAGGGAAAACTACATTCTCTGAGCAATTACTTTATCATACAAATAGTATTAGAAATAGAGGAAGAGTAGATCATAAAGATTCATATTTAGATAGTCATAAGATTGAAAAGGAACGTGGTATAACAGTATTTTCAGATATTGCAAAATTAAATTATAAGGATTCAACATATTATTTAGTAGATACTCCAGGACATATAGACTTCTCACCAGAGATGGAAAGAGCTATAGGGATATTAGATTATGCAATACTTATAATTAGTGCAGTAGAAGGTATACAAGGACATACGGAAACTATATGGAGTATGCTTAGAAAAAATAATGTTCCAACATTTATATTTATAAATAAAGTTGATAGAACTGGTGCAGATATTAATAAAGTTTTAAATGAAGCAAAAGTTAACCTAAGTAAAAACATATTTTATATAGATTTCAATATGAGGGAAGGGATAGATGAAAGAGATAAAGAATTTATAGCTGAGAGAGATGATGAATTACTTAATCTTTATTTAGAAGAAGACGTTAGTAATGATTTATGGAAGGATAAATTAAAGGAGCTAATAAAAGATAATAAGATTTTCCCATGTTTTAAAGGATCTGCTCTTTTAGATGAAGGGATTTTAGAATTTTTAGATGGATTTGATTTGCTTACGAGTACAGATTATAAAAGTGATGGCAACTTTAAAGGCAGAGTATTTAAAGTTAAATATGATGATAAAGGCAATAGAGTGACTTTTATAAAAGCATTAAGTGGAAGTCTTAAGGCTAAGGATGAGATAACTTTTAACTTAAATAATAAGGAAGTAAGTGAAAAGGTAAATGGAATAAGAATATATAATGGAAGTAAGTTTAGCGTAGTAGATGAAGTTTTAGCTGGAGATCTTTTTGGCGTAATTGGAGTAGAGAATCTTAAATCAGGAATGGCGATTGGATTAGATAATGATTTTACTTATGAAATGGTTCCTACATTAAAAGCAAGGGTTATATATGATGAAAAACTTAATCATAATGACATATTAAAAATATTTAAGATTCTTGAAAGCGAAGATGATAGTTTAAATGTAGTTTGGGATGAAGCTTTAAAAGAAATGCATGTAAGTATAATGGGTAAGATACAGCTTGAAGTCTTAAAAGAGGTTTTATTTGATAGATTTAATTTAAAAATAGATTTTGGAAGTCCAGAAATTTTATATAAAGAAACTATTATAGGAGACACTTTAGGATGTGGTCATTTTGAACCATTAGGACATTATTCAGAGGTTCATTTTAAGATAGAAGAAGGAGAAAGAGGTAGTGGAATAACTTTTGAGAATAAGTGCCATACTGATGATTTAACTATAGGTAATCAAAACCTTATAAAAAGTCATATATTTGAAAGAGAGAATAGAGGAATACTTACAGGTAGTCCAATTACTGATCTTAAGATAACATTGCTTACGGGAAGAGCGCACAATAAGCATACAAGTGGTGGCGACTTTAGAGAGTCAACTAAGAGAGCCTTAAGACAAGGACTAGAGCTTGCAAAATGCATACTACTTGAGCCATATTATAAATTTAAGATTGATGTAAGTATGGATCTCATAGGAAGAGTTTTATCAGATATACAAAAAATGAAGGGTGAATTTGAGGAGCCTATAAGCTATGAAAATAAGGTTATTATTAAAGGAAGAGGACCAGTCAAAACATTTATGAATTATCCTTTAGAATTTGTAAGTTTTACAAAAGGTAAGGGAACCCTTAGTTTATTATTTGATGGGTATGATGTTTGTCATAATGAAGAAGAAATAATAAAAGAAAAAAACTATGATAGAAATTCAGATATTGAGTATACTAGTACTTCAATTTTTTGTTCAAAAGGACAATCATATTTAGTAAAAGGTGAAGAGGCTAGGGAATATATGCATTGTTTAAAGTAATTGAAATTTAAAATAACGGGATAAGGAGATTTTAATATATGAGGTGTGTTATTATACATGGAAGTCCAAGAAGGGGGAATACTTGGAATGTATTAAATATGGTACTTGATGAGTTAAGGGATATTCCTAATATAGAATTTGATATTATTGAGCTTGGAAAAATTAAATTAGATACATGTATAGGTTGCTTTAATTGCATAATTAAAGGTGAAGATAGATGTCCACATAATAGTGATATGAAAATTTTAAGAGATAAAGTTGAAGATGCAGAAGTTATAATAATGACATCACCAGTATATTCTATGCAAGTATCCGGACTTTTAAAGAATTTTATAGATCATATGTCATTTAAATTTCATAGACCTGGATATTATAAAAAGAAAGGATTAGTTATAGCAACAACAGCTGGAGCAGGGCATAAAAATGCAACAAAATATATGAAAGAAGTCTTAGAATTTTGGGGAATAAATAAAGTTGATTCAATTGCAGTAGCTTATAGAAGTAAAGAGCTTACAGAGAAAAATATAGATTATATAAAAAATGAAGCAAGAAAGTTTAAAAGAGAATTAATTAAAGGTGATATACCAAAGAGTGGATTTAAGCAAATAATAATGTATAATGCATGGCGAGCTATGTCTAACAATGATAAATCAATGGAAGCTGATTATAATTATTATAAAAATAATAGGGGAGCCTATTATAGAGATGCAAATGTGAATAAAATTAAAATAATTATAGGAAATTTGGTATATAAAGTTATAAAAAGAGGATAAATATTACTTTATATACAGAGTTATTGTATAATATAGATATATTTTAATTTCGAAAGGGGCTTATGTTATGAAAAAGGTTAACGAAAGATTTTTAGAGTATGTAAAGGTTGATACAAAATCAGATGAAACAACAAGAGTTACTCCAAGTACAAAAGGACAATTGGAACTTGGAAAAATTTTAGAAAAAGAGCTTAAAGAAATAGGGCTTGAAGATGTCCATGTTGATGAATTTGGATATGTTTACGGAACACTTAAAAGCAATTCAGATAAGAAAGATATTCCTACTATAGGATTTATATCTCATATGGATACAGCTCCTGATATGAGTGGTACAAATGTTAATCCTCAAATTGTAGAAAATTATGATGGAGGAGTAATAACTTTAAATGAAGAGCTTAATATAAAATTAGATCCAAAAGAATTACCAGAACTTAAAAACTACATAGGAAAAACTCTTATAACAACAGATGGAACTACACTTTTAGGGGCAGATGATAAGGCTGGTATTTCAGAAATAATAACTGCAATGGAATATTTAATAAATCATCCAGAAATAAAGCATGGAGATATAAAGATTGGATTTACTCCTGATGAAGAAATAGGAGAAGGGGCAGACCATTTTAATGTTAAAGAATTTAATGCAGATTTTGCATACACAGTAGATGGTGGTCCACTCGGAGAATTAGAATTTGAAAACTTTAATGCTGCAGGAGCTAAGGTTACTATAGTAGGTAGAAATGTACATCCAGGTAGTGCAAAAGGCAAGATGATTAATTCAGCATTAATTGCTCATGAATTCTTAAGCTTACTTCCATTAGATGAAGTACCAGAGAAAACAGAAAATTATGAAGGATTCTCATTCCTTTTAGGTATAGAAGGAAGTGTTGAAAAAACAGAGATGTCATTTATAATAAGAGATTTCTTTGAAAATGAATTTGAAAGAAGAAAAGAAGAGTTTAAAAAGGCAGCAGAAAAATTAAATGATATATACGGAAAAGATATTGTTAAAGTAGAAATAAAAGAACAATATAAAAATATGAAAGAAAAGATTGAACCAGTAATGCATATTATTGATGTTGCAAAGAAGGCTATGGAAATGGCAGACATTGTTCCAGAAATAAGACCTATAAGAGGTGGAACTGATGGAGCGAGACTATCATTTATGGGACTGCCAACACCAAATATGTTTACAGGTGGAGAAAATTTCCATGGAAGATATGAATATATTGCAATAGAATCAATGGAAAAAGCTGTTGAAACTATTATAAATATAGTTAAGCTATATGGCGAACAATAAACTGTATAATAATTATTAAATAAAAAAGCCTAAGAGTAAATCTTAGGCTTTTTTAAATATTTTCACTAAGTTTAGGAAGAAAAAACTTATAATCTCGTAAAATTATAAAATAACAAAAAGAAGTAGGATTTTTATCCTACTTCTTTTTGTTTGTTAGAATATTTATTTTTGCGTACCTGCAATTAATAAGCAAAATAAACCACTTACTATAGTTAAAAAACTAATGAAATGATGTGTATTTGTTATTGATGCTAGATTAAAAAATAAAGCTAAAATACCACATAGTATACAAATGGATCCTAATGTTGCAACTATTAATTTTCCAGAAATAATTGTAGTTTTATCCTTGTCTAACAAATTAAATTTAGGCATATAAAACATCTCCTTTAAATAAATAGTCGTATAAGTTTAGTATATAAAATTTAAAACTTATTATACTTATATTATAATATATAAAGGTATTTATGTAAATGTTTAACCTGTTTAAATTAAAAGAAATTAAGTATTATAAAGTGATAAAAAAGACAATCTAATTATATTAGATTGTCTTCTAAATAGTATGTTTTTAAAATTATTTATTAAGATTGTTTTCTATCCAAGATAAGGCTCTTTCATCTATAGAACCAGAATGATTTTTATTTATTTCTGAAACAAATAAAAGATCCGTTTCTTCCATTACTTCTTTTAAAGAATCATTTATCTCTTTTGCTGAGAATTCAGAATAAACAAGCCAACTTGAAGGCATAACTTGAGCCCATGATCCTAGTGATTTGATTTTTCTAGTTAAATTGCTATCTTCATCATGATGATGGTGATGGTTTAAGTGGTAAGTTATCATATATACTGACATAATTATGTTCTCCTTAAAGTAAATTAATTTAATATTATTATACAATTAATGCGAGAAAATATCAATTAATAATTAAAATCATAAATAATTATTGACTTTAATAAAATAATAGTTAAAAATACAGGCTTTTATGTAAAATAATGAAAAAAAGTGTTGAAAGTAAATTGTTTCTAATATTATAATAAAATGGATAAAGGGTGAAGGGGAGAAAAAAATGCACAAAATTAAAAAAATTAAAACTATGAGTCTAATAATAGCCTTATCTATTATTATAGGATTAATTAATCCAGGAATTATTATCCAGGCTAGAGAAAGGGAAATTGATAATAAAACCGACATAACTATTTTTCATACAAATGATACTCACGGAAGAGTAAAGGGTGATAAGAACATAATAGGAATTGATAAAATTTCAGCTATAAAGAATTCTGTTGAAGGATCATTATTAGTGGATGCAGGGGATACACTTCATGGTTTACCATTTGCAACAATGAATAAAGGTGCCGATATAGTAGAATTAATGAAGATTGCTGGATATGATTTAATGGCTCCAGGAAATCATGATTTTAATTATGGTTATGAGAGACTTTTAGAGCTAGCTAGAATAGCAAATAGTGGAGAAAATAAATTTGAAATTATTTCATCAAATGTATTAAAAAATAATAAACCAATCTTAAATCCAAATAGCATAAAAACAATAAATGGCGTAAAGGTAGGATTCTTTGGCTTAACAAGTGAAGAAACAGCATATAAAACAAACCCTAATAATGTAAAGGGAATAGAGTTTAAAAATACAATTGAGGCTGCAAAGGAACAAGTTAAAGAACTTGAAAAGTTAGGTGCAGATATAATAATTGCATTAGCACATGTTGGAACTGATGATTCAACAGAGATAACTACTGAGAAGATAGCAGAAAATGTTGAGGGTATTGATGTAATTGTTGATGGTCATAGTCATAGTAAATTTGAAAATGGATTTGAAGCTGACAATGATACTTTGATAGTAAGTACTGGAGAATATGAAGAAAATTTAGGAAAAGTAACAATTAGTTTTGATAAGAATAGTAAAGAAATTACTAAGAAAGAAGCTAATCTAATAAATTCCTCAGAAGTTTCAGATATAGTTCCAAATGCAAAGGTTACAGAAAAAATTAAAGAAATTGATAATGCTCAAAATGAAATATTATCACAGGTAATTGGTAAAACAGACGTAAAATTAGATGGAGAGCGTGAGAATGTAAGAACTAGAGAAACTAATCTAGGAAATTTATTAACTGATGCAATGATATCTAACACTGGTGCTGAAATTGCAATAACAAATGGTGGTGGAATTAGATCAAGTATAAATGTTGGTAATATCACTAAGGGTGATGTAATAGCTGTTCTTCCTTTTGGAAACTTTTTAGTTACTAAAAAACTTACAGGAGAGCAAATCAAGGATGTACTAGAGCATGGAGTGAAATCATATCCTGCTACAGCTGGACAATTTACTCATGTTTCAGGAATGAAATTTAAATTTGATCCAAATAAAGAAGAAGGCAATAGAGTTTACAGTATAACAATTAACGATAGACCAATTGATATGAATAAAAAATATGTAGTAGCAACAAATGATTTTATAGCAGCTGGAGGAGATGGATATCCTCATTTTGGAAGTATACCTACAGAAAATGAATTTTCAGCTTTAGATGAAGTGCTTGCAGATCATATAAAGAAACTTGGTACTATAAATACTGGAGTAGAAGGCAGAATAACTACAGGAAATAGTGAAGATGAAAAGCCAGAAGTTCCAGAAAAACCAGAAAATCCAGATGAAAAACCAGAAGTTCCAGCTATAAAGCCTGAAAAATTAAATGAGGTTCCAGTTATTAATGCAAAGGATATTACTATAAAGCTTAATGAAAGTTTTAATCCACTTGATGGGGTAACTGCAACTGATAAAGAGGATGGAAGTTTAACTAGTAAGATAAAGGTTAAAGAAAACACAGTTAACAATAAAAAAGTTGGAGAATATAAAGTTGTATATTCTGTAACTGACAGCAAGGGAGCAACTTCAACTAAAGAAATTAAAGTAACAGTTGCTGCTGACAAGGATATTCCTAGCACAGGAAGAGAAGATACTGCTTTATTCTTAATTATTGGAATTATGACTATAAGCTTAGGTGGTATTTTACTTATTAAAAGAAATAAAAAGGCTAATTAAATAAATTTATATAAATAAGCTCACAATTAGTGAGCTTATTTTACTTTATAAAATTAATGGTTAGTAGTAAGATAAAGTTAAATAATAGATGATAAAATTAATAAACTTAATGGAGATGAATAATTTATGGAAAAATGTTTGTATTGCAAAAAGGAGATCAAAGGAGAAGGTTATAAAAATAAAATAGGAACTTTCTGCTCAGAAGATCATTATGATAAATATTATAAATCACTTTCAAAAGAAGAAATAATAAAAATAATGAATAGTATGTGTGTATGTAGTGATGATTAGATTTAAATTATCATTAATTAAGCCTTATTGAGGTAAATTATCTCAATAAGGCTTAATTATTTTATGTTAAATAATTAGTAATTAAATAATTCATTTTTGAATATTTCTAAAGAATATTTAACATCTAAAGTTAAGTCACATTTTTTATATAATGATATGAAATCATTTAATTTTTTTTCTTTAGAAAAATCTTTTTCTACGTTAAATGATACCTCAGTCAAAGAAATATCTAAATTATTAAAAGTATTTTTTGAAAGAGGGGTAGTATATTCTAGGTCTATAGGCCCAGATATACTAAAAGGTATAGTTATTATACAAGTGCTATTATCACATCTAAGGGGAGCTGTATAGTTTAATGGAATAGAATAATCGATGGTTACTTCTAGATAACCATCAAAAAATAAAACTCCCTTATTTTTATCATAAATATCTAATAAGCTTAAATTAGATGTAACAATTAAATTGCTCTTAATATCAGAAATGGAATCTATATAAGCAAAGAAATCAATAGTCACTTTAAATAAATCTGAGATATTACATTTAATTATTGATGTTGGTAATGTAAATTTACAATTGCTATCTTCATGTATATTAAAATTATTATTATCTAGGTCAATAGTTTTATTAACTTTAGGGTTTCTTATCCAAGTAGCTTTACTGATATGGCTTATATCAGTGTCTACTTTCTTTATATAAAGTGAATTAAATTTTGCACTTCCTTTACTTATATTAAATTTTGGATTTTTAGATGGAGTTAAAATTATATTAGTATCTTTATTATAATAATTAGATTTTATATTTTCTGTGTCTTTTAAGTTAGTGTTAGTATTAGAAGCATCATTACTAATAGAATTATTTAAATGAATTGATGATTTAAAAGTAGAATTATCATCTGGAATAATATCAGTAGAAGTAATATAGTCTCTTATGTAATTTCTCTCTAGGGGTAATGGTTTATATAATATTTTATATGAGTCGACAAGAGCATCTATATCAATTTTATCATAGTGATCATAAGTAGATTTATTACAATTGGTATTTATTAAATTGCTTTTAAGTTCTTTAGATGGTTTAATAGTTTTACCATTTAAATGATTAATAGTATTAGTATTATAAGAATTAAGGTTATTATGTGATTTAGGTTTTGAGTTATTAAAATTATTTTGAAGTATATTATTATAAATTAAAATTAGTGCTACAAATGGAAGTGTATTAATTCTATTTTTATCTTTGTAAGCAATAATATAAAATATTAATAAATAAATTGGATTCATATGCAATCCTTTATATAATTGGTCTTCTATATAAAATATTAATAAAAATATAGAATTATTATAAAATTTAAGATATAAATAAGAAAGCACTAATATAAATGTGTTCAAATAATTAATATTATTAAATACAAGACTAAAGAAGTGCAACACTAAAATGTTATAAATCATTAGAGCATTGCACTAAATTTTAAAATATACTTATAGCTTATATTAAAATATTAAGCTATAAAGTTTAGTGAAGTTTTATTTATCGTGATGAACTTCTATTTTTTTAGTTTGAAGTTGGAAAATAGATATATTTAATTTTAATGTTAATTTTTCAACTACTGTGTCAAATAGATCAGGGTCAGTTGTCTTACAAGCTGTTTTACTTATAACAGCTTCAGAAATTTGATACTTGTCTAATTCACAAGTAAAAGGTTCTTGTAGTTCAACAGATTGATAATGAATTCTTTCACAATCTGATTCGCTCATGCTACCTTTATCGCAAGGTTTCATACAATCTTTTAGTATAGCAGTTTCTTTATTCTTAACATTCTCAGCAAGATCTGCATCTTCTAATTTTATAGGAACAGAGAAGTTGAATTTAACTTTTGCTGTTAAATCGTTATAGTCATTTCTCATAGCAAGACAATCTTCACAAGGATCAGCTGGATCTTGATCAGCAGATGGAGTTGCATATTCTACATTCTTTAGAATAAATCCTTCAACAAAAAGATGTGCATTACATTCATCATGGTCATAATAATCATGTTTATAATAATCGCGCTCTTTTTTCTCTGGTACTACGAAACATTGAGTTAATACAACTCTTCTAGAGATACGTTTTATGCTAAAAAATCCTTCAGGAATGAATATTGAATCAGTTATAGGTTGAGTTATTTTAGCTTCTGCTACTTTTCTAAGAACTTTTGCTTTTACATAATAATCACATTTTTTATCTTCATCTTTACGATAATCTTTTTTGCACTTTTCATCAGTATTTGCTGGGAAATTAGTAACATCTACATCTATATTATCTGAACATACAGGGAAACTTTTTTCACATTTGGAACTCATTTTATCACCTCATATATAATCTTTTGTCTTATACTAAACGTATAGTATATATTATTAAAAATAATACAAGAAGTGACAAAATAATCTAAAAGATTAATAATGAAATACTTCATTTTTAAAAACTTCTATATAATAATTTGCTATAATAGTCAATTCACAGCCTTTATATACAGATATACAATCTTCTAACAAAAGATCTTCGCAAAGGTCAGTTTTTATATTAAAAGATGATTTAACAAGTGATAAATCTAAATCGCTAAAAGCATTTTCCTCACTAGGGACAGTATACTGAAGTTCAATAGGGACCGAAATATTAAGTGGACTTCTAAGAACAAGATTACTGTGTTTACATATGAGTGGAACTTTAAGTTCTAAAGGTATAGAGTAATCTATATCAGTTTCTAAATAACCATCTAAAAATAATGTACCTGTATCTCTTTTAGTAACGTCTAGTAGCAGTAAATTAGATGTTATGACTAATTTATTTTTTATATCATTTATTGAGGCTATGTAATTACAGAAATTTATATCCCCTTTAAATGAATCAGAGATATCACATTTAATTAGTAATGTAGGCAACTTAAATGTACGATTAATATCTTCAGATATATTAAAAGTATCATAGTTTGCCTTAGTAGATAAATAGCAGCTATTAATATGAGTTGAATTATCAATATGTTTAATAGTACTAGTAATTTTATTAAGATTACTTTTGTTAGTAGTATTACATTGGCAATTTGATACAAAATCATCAGTGTTATGGTTAGTATTATTATCTTCAATATTTTCTGTATTAGATTCTTTATCCAGGCAATCCTTGGTATCAATAATATCTAAATTAGGAATATAATCTGAATTTAAATGATCAACACTAGGGTTAATATCATTATGATTATTTATATTCTTTTCTATGCTATCAGTAGTATCATTTCTAGTATTTAATGAATCAGATGATTTAAACGATTTATCATTAAAGTCAATTAAGGCACTTGTATTAATATCTTCAGATGTAGTAGTTAATTTGTTAGGTGATTTTAAAATTGACTTTTTATTATTAGATTCTTTATCCAGGCAATCCTTGGTATCAATAATATCTGAATTATGAATATAATCTGAATTTAAGTGATCAACACTAGGGTTAATATCATTATGATTATTTATATTCTTTTCTATGCTATCAGTAGTATCATTTTTAGTATTTAATGAATCGGATGATTTAAATGAGTTATCATTAAAGTCAATTAAATCACTTGTATTAATATCTTCAGATGCAGTAGCTAATTTATTAGAAGATTTCAAAGATGAACTTTCACTATTAATCTTTTTATTAACGTAAGCATCTGTATCAGTAATATCAGCATCACAAATACAATCTGAATTTAAATTATTAATGTTAAGATTATCATCCGTAGTATTATTTATATTTTCATCTACAATATCATTATTAGTATCTAATGAATCGAAGGATTTAAATAATTCATCACTATAATAAGCTAAATTATCTATGTTGATATCTGCGTATGGAGCAGTTGATTTGAAAAGAGACTTGTCATTACTGCTTTTTCTATTTTCATAGGATGTGGTATCAGTAATATTAGTACCGCAAATATTGTCTGAATTTAAATTGTTGATGTTATGTTTAATGTCTGTAGTATTATTTATAGTTTCATCTATAATATCATTACTAGTATTTGATAAATCGTATGACTTAAATAATGTATTATTATAGTCAATTAAATCATTTTTACTAATATCTTCAGGTGTGGTAGTTAATTTATTAGTTGATTTAAAAGTTGACTTTTTATGATTGATTTTTCTGTTTATATAAGCGTTAGTATTAATAGTATCGAAATCACAGCCATTATTATATGTGGTATTAGAATTATGATTGTTAATAGTATTATGTTTATTTTTATTATAAGCTTTACAATTTGTATCAGCAGTAGATGTATCATTTTTAACTTTAGATGAGCTAAAACGTGTACTGTTACAATTATTATTATTTTTATATAAAGATAATAGTAATAATAATAATATTGGATTAAATTTAACTGAATTTATAGGCTTATAATAACGGGGAGATATTAAAAAAAGATATATTAAACTCATTTTATTAAACCTCTTAAATAATTAATCTTATATATAAAATATTGCTATTAATTTTAAATTATTATTATAAATAGATAATTAAGAAAAAGAATTTAAATAAAGTATAGTTACATCAATAAAAAATTTAGAAATTGGTATTTATATGATTTGAGGATGAAGATTTTAATGAGTTTAGTGTTATAATAAAATAAAAACTTTGGTTTAGTAGGAGCATTAAGATGAAGAGTAAGTTTAATATTGAAGAATTTTTAATTAAATATCCATATTGTACAGAGGTTATTAATGATAATAATATTAAAGTTAAAGATTTAGAAGAAATATATAATGATTATATAAAATATAAAGATTCCTATGAGAATCAAGCAAACTTTATAGCAAATATATTACGTTCAAATGATAACGTACATTCTGTTAAGTCAAGAGTTAAAGCACCTGATAGATTGATAGAAAAAGTAATAAGGAAAACTGCTGATAGAAAAGAAAAATACGGAAAAGAGTTTAAGTTTACAGCTGATAATTATAAAAATGAAATAAATGATTTAATAGGAATAAGGGTTATACATATTTTTAAGGATCAATGGGAATTAATTCATGATTTTATTATTAAAACTTGGAAAGTAATAGAGATAACAGCAAATGTTAGAGATGGAGACAATACAAAAGTATTTGACGATTTGGATATAGAAGTTAGATCTAGACAATCAGGTTATAGGTCAGTACACTACTTAGTAGAATTTTATCCTACAAATAAAAAAGTAATTGCAGAGATACAAGTTAGAACAATCTTTGAAGAGGGGTATGGAGAAATTGACCATAGACTTAGATATTCTCATAATGAAATTCCAGAAATACTAAAGTCAAATTTACTTTTATTCAATAGAATTGTAGGTAGTGCTGATGAGATGGCATCATTAATAAATACGCTTAGCAAAGAATGGGATATTAAGGAAAAAGAATATAAGAATTTAATTAAGGATAAAAATGATGAAATAGAAAGATTAAAGAGAGAAATTCAGGGTTAGGTCTTAATGAATTTATTTACAAAAATATAATGATTGAAAAGGTATACCATATATTAGCTTATTATATGGTATTTTTTATATTGAAAAGGTGTATTTAAAAAAGATTTTATGTAAAAATTTTCATTAAATGGATTTAAAAACTTGAGGGCTTTAAAATTAATATGGTATAATTCAGATGATTATGGAAGATGGAGGGATGAATAATGAAGATTTCTAAAAAGATAATCTTAGCATTAATTATGCTACTAGGACTATCTATGTTTATGGTTAGTTGCGGAACTGATAAAGAGAAAGATGCATTTAATACATATAAACAAAAATGGATAGAAAAAGATTACAAAGGAATGTGTGAAATGCTTACTACAGATTCTAAAAGTAAGATTACAGAGGAGGAATTTGTTAACAGGTTCAGTAATATATATGGGGCTATGGGGGCTAGCAACATGGCAATTGAACCAGGTGAAGCAGAAAAGGTTGATGGTGGAGTATCTATACCATTTACATTAACTATGGACACTGTAGCTGGAAAAGTAGAATTAAAAGATTTTAAGGCAATAGTAGTAAAAGATGATAAAGACTACAAAATTAAATGGAATGATAATTTAATATTACCTCAAATGGTTGAAGGAGATAAAGTAAAAGTTGAAACTTTTGCTGCAACTAGAGGTAAGATACTAGATAAAGATGGAAAAGCTTTAGCTGAAGATGGAAAAGTTGATGTTGTAGGAATACATCCAGCGGTATTTGTTAAAGAAAATCAAGATAAAAAAATAAGTGAAATGGCAAATATTCTTGATATAAGTGAAGATACCATAAAGAAAAAACTTGAGGCTAATAAGAACCCAGGAAACTTTGTTGAAATTGTAAAAATACTTCCAACAGATGAGAGAGTTAAAAATTTAGAAAATCGTGATACAGAGGGTATAATGATTCAAAATACAACTTCTAGAGTATATAATGGTGGAGAAGCCTTTGGTAGACTTGTAGGGTATATAGGGCCAATAACAGCAGAAGAATTAGAAAAAATGAAGGACAAGGGCTATACTTCAAGTAGTATAATTGGTAAAAGCGGATTAGAACAAGTTTATGAAGATACTTTAAGAAAGAAAAATGGTGGAGAAATATATATAGAAAGAGGTACTGAAAAAATATCAGTAGCAAAGAAAGATGCTGAAAATGGAAAAGATATAAAACTTTCTATAGATTCAAAACTTCAAAGTAAGATATATGATGAAATGAATGGAGAAAAGGGCGCATCAACAGCAGTGAATCCAAAAACAGGAGAAGTACTTGCTATGGTTAGTGCACCTTCATATGATTCAAATATGTATACAACATATATGACAAAGACTCAAAAGAAAGAGCTTGAAGATACAAAGTATGCAGCACAAGAAAATAGATTTAACAAAGCATACTCACCAGGATCAACATTTAAGCTAATAACAGCAACTACTGGTTTAGAAGATGGAGTAATAAAACCTAATGAAGCTAAAGACATTAAAGGAACTAAGTGGCAAAAAGATAGTTCATGGGGAGATTATAAAGTAACAAGAGTAGATGATCCAGGAAAGCCTGTTAATTTAGTTGATGCTGTTAAGTATTCAGATAATATTTATTTTGCGCAAACTGCATTAGATCTTGGAGCAGATAAATTTATAGAAGGTGCTAAGAAGTTTGGTATAGGAGAAAAGATGGAGTTTGGATATCCAATGGCAGATTCTCAAATATCAAATGATGGAAAGATTAAAGATGACATAGCGTTAGCTGATAGCGGTTATGGACAAGGGCAAGTAATGGTTACACCACTAAATATGGCATTAGCATATAGTGCACTTGGAAATGCTGGAGATATAATGCAACCAAGATTAGTTACAAGCATAAATGGAGATGCAAAGGTTTGGAAAAAGAGTGCTATAGATTCAAAATATATGAAAGATTTAATAAAAGCTTTTGAAGCCCCAATTAATGATGCTGGAGGAACTGCAACAGATGCAAAAATACCAGGAATAAGTCTTGCAGGTAAAACAGGAACAGCAGAAATAAAAGAAAATCAAAATGATAGAAATGGCAAAGAGGATGGATGGTTTGTAGCAGTTGATACAAAGGATTCAAAAATTGCAATATCAATGATTCTTGAGGATGTGAAGGATCAAGGGGGATCTCATGCAGTTACTCCGAGAGTTAAGAAGGTTTTAGAATCTTATTTAAAATAATTTATAAGAGTAGAAAAGACATTACCTAGAAAGGTAGTGTCTTTTTATATTTTAAAATAATAATTTATATAAAATATCATAGAAATTCGATAGAAGTGTTAAGAAATTCGTATGGAATAAGATGGTAAATATCTTTATAATGAAAACGTAAACAGAAAAAACATGTATGGAGGGGTTAGAATGATAAAATTAAAAAAAGTACTTGCCATAGCTATGGCAACTATGATGCTAGGAGGGGCACTTGCAGGCTGTAGTGGCAGTGGAAGTGACGATAAAAAAGAAGGAGCAGATTCAGGAAAACCAGTAAAAGTAGGAGTATGCTTATACAAATTTGATGATACTTATATTTCAACTGTTCGTCAGAGTTTAGAAAAGATCCAAAAGGATAACGAGGGCAAAGTTGAATTTACTTTCTATGATGGAAAAGGTGACCAAGCTACTCAAAATGATAGTATTGATACATTATTACAAAAAGATAATGATCTTTTAATGGTAAATTTAGTTGATACAGGAGCTGCTCAAACTGTTGTAGATAAAATAAAAGCTGCAGATGTTCCAGTAGTTTTATTTAATAGAGAACCAGCTACAACAGATGCTATAAAATCATATGATAAGTCTATATTTGTAGGAACAAATGCTAAAGAAGCTGGAGTATTACAAGGGAAAATACTTGCAGATGAATGGAAAGCAAATAAGGATTTAGACAAAAATGGTGATGGAGTAATGCAATATGTAATGCTTAAAGGAGAACCAGATAATCCAGAAGCTATTGCAAGAACTAAATTCTCAGTTTCAACAATTGAAGAAGCTGGTATAAAGACAAAGGAATTAGCAAACCAAGTATGTAACTGGGATCAAGCATTAGCTCAAAATGCTACTGAAGCTTGGCTTTCAAGATATAATGATGAGGTTGAAGTTGTAATTGCAAATAATGATGGTATGGCTCAAGGTGCTATAGCAGCATTACAAGCTAAAGGATATAACAATGGTGATGCTAAAAAGACTATACCAGTAGTTGGTGTTGATGCTACAGCAGCAGCACAAGACCTTATTTCTAAAGGATTCATGGCAGGTTCTGTACTTCAAGATGCAGAAGCAATGGCAACAGCTCTTTATAAATGTGGTGTTAACTTAGCTGAAGGTAAGAGTGCTATAGAAGGAACTGATTATAAATTTGATGATACAGGAGTTTCAGTTCGTATACCATACCAACCATATACTAAGAAATAAATCAAATAATTAAAAATAAAAAGTTGTGTTGCACTATATTATGTATGTAATATAGTGCAACTTAAAATAAGCAGAAAAGCGGTGAGAGCGAAGATTATGGAAAAATTTAAATATGTATTAGAGATGAATAATATATCTAAAAGCTTCCCTGGGGTAAAAGCACTAGATGGTGTTCAGCTTAAAGTTCGTCCTGGAACTGTACATGCTTTAATGGGTGAGAATGGAGCAGGTAAATCAACTTTAATGAAATGTCTATTTGGAGTTTATATAGAAGATGAAGGAGAAATCCTAATTGAAGGAGAAAAATGTAAATTTTCTAATCCTAAACAAGCTATGGAGAATGGGGTATCAATGGTACACCAAGAGCTAAATCAAGTATTACAAAGAGATGTTATGGATAATATTTGGCTTGGCAGATATCCAAGTAATAAAGGAATTATAAGTCAGAAAACAATGTTCGAGGAGACTAAAAAAATCTTTGATGAATTAGATATAGATGTAAATCCAAAAGTTAAGATGGCAAAACTATCTGTTTCACAAAGGCAGATGGTTGAAATTGCAAAAGCTGCATCTTACAATGCAAAAATATTAGTTCTTGATGAACCTACATCATCATTAACTCAAGAAGAAGTTAATCATCTATTTAAAATAATTAATAAATTAAGAGATAAAGGATGCGGAATAATTTATATATCACATAAGATGGAAGAAATACTTCAGATATCTGATGATGTAACAATTATGCGTGATGGAAAATGGATTGATACAATACCTTCAAAAGGTTTAACTACAGATAAAATAATAAAGCTTATGGTTGGACGTGATTTAACAAATCGTTTTCCACCAAAAACAAATAAGCCTGGTGAGATGATATTAGAAGTTAAAAATCTTACAGGAGCAAGTAGTCAATCAGTAAAAGATGTTTCTTTTGATTTAAGAAAAGGGGAGATTCTTGGAGTTGCAGGACTTGTTGGATCTAAGAGAACAGAGTTACTTGAAACTATCTTTGGAATTGAATCACATAGCGCGGGCGAAATAAAATTACACGGAAAAAGTGTAAATAATAAAAATTCAAGAACTGCTATAAAAAATGGTTTTGCATTACTAACAGAGGAACGTAGAGCAACGGGGATTTTTGGAGGCCTTGATATAAAATTCAATACCATGATTGCTAATATAGATAATTATAGTAAGGGTGGAGTATTAGATAATAAAAAAATGGTAGAAGATACTAAGTGGGTTATTGACAGTATGAAAGTTAAGACACCTAGTCAAAAGGCACAAATTAAGAATTTGTCAGGAGGTAATCAGCAAAAAGTAATAATAGGTAGATGGTTATTAACAAATCCAGAGGTATTACTTTTAGATGAGCCTACAAGAGGAATTGATGTTGGTGCAAAATATGAGATATATCAATTAATAATAGATTTAGCTAATAAGGAGAAGGGGATTATTGTTGTTTCTTCTGAAATGCCAGAGCTTCTTGGAATCTGTGACAGAATTCTTGTAATGTCAAATGGTAGATTAGCAGGAATAGAAGATACAAATAAGCTTAATCAAGAAAAAATTATGGAATTAGCTGCTAAATATATTTAAAAATTAGGGGGATAGTATGGAAAAGGTAAAAATGAATAAAGAACAAGTAAGTAAGTTTATGGTAAACTATGCGCTATACATAGTGCTAGCAATGATGATAGTTTTCTTTGTAATAAAAGAACCATCATTCCTTTCATTTAAAAACTTAACTAATATTTTAAGTCAAGCTTCAACACGTGGTATTCTAGCACTAGGAGTTGCAGGACTTATAGTATTACAAGGAACTGACCTTTCAGCAGGTCGTATATTAGGATTTACAGCAATAGTTTCAGCATCATTATTACAATCTACAACATATGTATCAAGAATGTATCCAGACCTTCCACAATTACCAGTAATTGTGCCATTAATTGTAGCCATGATAATTGGAGGTATGTTTGGAGCTGTCAATGGATTTGGGGTTGCAAAATTAAAGGTACATGCATTTATAATTACTTTAGGAACGCAACTTATTGCATATGGAGCATCATGTCTTTATATTGATAGACCTCCACTAGGTGCGCAACCAGTTGCCAACTTAGACCAAAGATATACGAATTTAGTAACAGGAAGTTTAAAGCTAGGACCGATAGAAATTCCATATTTAATTTTTTACTTAGCAATTATTGCATTAATTATGTGGTTTATTTGGAATAAAACAAAACTTGGAAAAAATATGTTTGCCATAGGTGGAAATCCAGAAGCAGCAGCAGTATCTGGCGTAAATTTAGCTAAGAATATTATGATTATATTTATGATATCAGGTATATTATATGGTATTGCAGGATTCTTAGAAGCTGCAAGAGCTGGTTCTACAACTACTAGTACAGGGTTTAACTATGAATTAGATGCTATATCAGCCTGCGTAGTTGGGGGAGTATCATTCACCGGTGGAGTTGGTACAATACCTGGAGTATTAATAGGTACAGTACTTCTTCAAGTTATAAACTATGGATTAAACTTCATAGGAGTAAATGCTTACTGGCAGTTTATAATAAGAGGTTTAATTATAATAGTAGCAGTTTCACTTGATGTAAGAAAATATCTTGCTAAAAAGTAATAGGAGAGATATTATGGAGAACAATAATATAGAACAAGAGATTTTAGAAAAACCTAATTTAGAAAAACAAAATAATGAACCTAAAAGAAATATTAGAGATAACTTATATGGGAATATAGATGTATCCTTGAAGACTATGGATAGATTTATTACAGTATTATTAGTTATGTTAGGTCTAGCTATAACTTTAGGGGTAGTTATTAAATAAAAAAATTATAATGGATTTTAAGAGGATTGATGGAAAAAACTTAAGTTTTATTCTATCAATCCTTTTTAATTTTAAAATTTTAAATATATAACTATAATAAATTGTTTTGAATTATTATATATTTTTTTCTAAATACATAATTAATATTAATTTTTATTACAAAATAAGAATAAAATGTTGAATAACAAATAATATGATGCGATAATCTATTATAAGGGATAAATTACATTAAAATGAAAAAGGTATAAATAATGGGAGAAAAGGGTATGGATTTATATAAGGTTTTAATAGTCGATGATGAAGAAGAGATTCGTCAAGGGATTATAAGAAAAATAGATTGGGAAAAGTATGGTTTTATAGTTGTAGGTGATGCTGAAAATGGTAAAGATGCATTAGAGAAAACAGAGAGATTACAGCCAGATATAATTATGACAGATATAAAAATGCCATTTATGGATGGATTAGAATTAGGAGAAAAAATAAAAGATATTCTTCCATCTACAAAAATTATAATTTTTTCAGGATCAGATGAATTAGAATATGCACATAAAGCCATAAAAATAAATGTAGTAGATTATGTTTTAAAGCCAATAAACTCTAATGAGTTAATTGAAGTGTTAAAAGCATTAAAAGATAAAATAGATAAAGAATATGATGAAAAAAAGAATGTAGAGAAACTTTATGAGTATTATAAAGAAAGTTTACCGATTTTAAAGGAAAAATTTTTAGTAGGAACAATAGAAGGAAGAATAAGAAGTGAGTCATTAAAAAAAGAAGCTAAGGAACTTGGAATAGAATTTAGTTTTCCCTTTGTTTCTGTAGGAGTAATAAATACTGATAGCATAAAAGAAAAAATAGATGAAGAAGAATTAAAAGAAGAATTAATAAATATATCAATAAAACAAATATTAGACGAAGTAATGGTAGATTACTGTAACTGTATAAGTTTTATATACTCAGGAACTATAGTTGCAATAGGAAATTTAAAGAGTGAGGAAGAGATACTAAAATTTATAAAGGGATTAAATGAAGTATGCAAAACATCAGAGCGTATAATTGGAAAAAGAGTTTCAGCTGGAGTTGGACAAGTAACTAGTGATTATTCCGAAATGAGATTCTCTTATAAGATGGCAAGAAATGCTCTTCATTATAGAATTGTACTAGGAAGGGGAAAAGCCATATATATAGATGATGTGGAGCCAGACAATTCAGTTCAATTACAATTTGATGAGAATGATGAGAGAGAGCTACTTAATTCTATTAAAATAAAAGGAGCTAAAGAAATAAGAGAAACCGTACATAGACTATTTATAAGAGTAAAGAAATCTTTATTACCATTTAATCAATATAAAATTTATTTAATACAAATTACTACATCATTATTAAAGGTGACACAGGCTTACAATTTAAGTATAGATGAAGTTTTTGGAGAAAATTTTAATTGCTATAGTCATTTAGATAACTTTGATTCAATAGATGATATAGAAGAATGGTTTATAGAAAGGTCTATAAAAATAAATTATTTAATAAAAAGAGAGAGATTAGACTCATCAAAATTGCTTGTAGATAAAGCAAAAAGATATATTGATAGAAATTATAGTGATAGTGATATGTCTGTAGAAAAGGTTTGCAAAAATCTGCATGTTAGCCCAACATATTTTTCTACAATATTTAAAAAAGAAATTGGAACTAGTTTTATAAATTATTTAACAACTGTAAGGTTAGAGGTTGCAGTAAATTTGTTAAATACAACAGACTATAAATCATATGTTATAGCTGAAAAAGTTGGATATCCAGAGCCAAATTATTTTAGTTACGTATTTAAGAAAAAATTTGGAGTATCTCCATCAAAATATAGGAATAGTTAAGTAGGTAAACTATATGAGATTAAATAGTTTAAAGTTAAACAATTTCTATAAAAATAAAAGTATGAAGTATATAATATCTATTTCATTTACTATAATTGCAGTTGCTGGAATGATTGCGCTTGGACAAGTATTATATATTAAATTTGTAAATATAAATGAAAGTATTATATCAAAAAATAATAAATCTATAGTAAATCAAGTAAATTTAAACCTTGATAGTTACTTAAGAAATATTATGAGAATATCAGATGGAGTCTATTACAATATCATAAAAAAATCTAATCTATCTTCTGATAATATAAGTAGAGATATGGAACTTATCTATGATACAAATAAAGATTTTTTAGTTAGTATGACATTGTTTTCAGAGTATGGGGAGGTAATAGCTGGCTACCCAATGAAGGAATTAAAATCTTCAGTAGACCCAAGGGATAGTGAGTGGTTTTCTAGTGCTATAAGTAAAAAGGGAAATCTACATTTTTCTACGCCGCACGTACAGAATTTATTCGAAGATCCAAGTTATAAATATAGATGGGTAGTATCATCAAGTAGAGCGGTTGAACTTACTTCTAATGGAGAAATAAGTCAAGGAGTACTTCTAGTTGATATGAATTTTAGTGGTATAGAACAAATTTTTAAAAATATAGATATTAGTAAATCAGGATATATGTATTTAACTGATGGAAGGGGAGAAATTATATACCATCCAAGGCAACAACTAATATATTCAGATTTAATAAAAGAAAATAATAAGATGGCAGCAGAATATGAAGATGGAACTTTAACGGAAGTTTTTGATGGAGAAAAAAGGTTAGTAACTGTTAAGAGCGTTGGATATACGGGCTGGAAGATAGTAGCTGTAACTCCTATGTCAGATATAACAGCAAATTATAGCCATATGAGAATATTTATTATATTCAGCATATTTTTTGGAATATTAATCTTAACTATAATTAATATTTTAGTATCATCAAAAATTGCAAATCCAATTAAGAATTTAGAAAATAAAGTTAGGGATTTTGAGGAAGGAGCTTTAAATATTGATTTTTCAACTGAAGGAACATATGAAGTTAGACATCTAGGGGAAGCAATAAATTCTATGGTATCACAAGTTAATGCATTAATGAAAAATATAGTAATAGAACAGGAATCTAAAAGAAAAAGTGAGTTAGATGCACTACAAGCTCAAATAAATCCACATTTCTTATATAATACATTAGATTCCATTATATGGATGATAGAAAGTGAAAAGTATGATGGTGCAATAACTATGGTTACTGCCCTAGCAAGATTTTTTAGAATAAGTCTAAGTAAAGGGAAAAATGTTATAACATTAAAAGATGAACTAGAACATGTGCGCAATTATTTAACAATACAAAATATACGTTACAAAAATAAGTTTAGCCATAAGATAGAGGCTGAAGATTCAATTTTAAATTTATCTTGTATAAAACTTATAGTACAACCATTAGTTGAAAATGCTATATATCACGGCATGGATTATATGGATGGAGATGGAGAAATATTTATAAAAGCATATAGTATAAATGAAGATGTGTATATTGATGTTATAGATAATGGACTTGGAATGACTGAATCTGTAGTAGAGTCTTTATTAAAAGGAAATAAAAAAATAAAAGGAAATGGTTCAGGGGTAGGACTTAGAAATGTTAATGAAAGGATTAAATTATATTTTGGAGAGGAATATGGATTGGAGATATATAGTGAGCCTGATGAAGGAACAACTATTAGAGTTCATATAAAGGCTTTAGAATATGATGACTATTATAATATGGAGGATAAAAATAAATGAAATTAAAGAGAAGGAATATACTATTTTTAATCTTTTTTATATTAATTATTTTTTTTATTATAATAGTTTTTAAATATTTAAATACAGAAGATGATAAAAATCCTATTTATAAGATGGCATATATAAGCAAAAATGATAATTTAACATTTATAAGTGAAGGGATTAATCAGGCATCAAAGGATATGAATGTAGAAGTAGAGATATATAGAATTACAAAAGAAAACAAAATAGAGGAGCAAAATAAATTACTAGAAAAATGTATAAATGATGATATAGATGCCATAATTATATCACCTTTAGATTATGAGAAAATTTCGGAAGTAATAAATAAGCATAATTATAATGGACCTGTTATATTAATGGATTCTAAAATGGACTTAAAAAAGAATTTATCATGTATATCATGCAATGATTACGATATAGGTAAAAGTTTGGCCGAAGAGATAATTCAAAGAGGAAATACAAGTGAGAATTTTGTCATATTCGGAAATGAAGAAGAATTTGCGACCTTAGAAGAAATAAATAAAGGATTCATTGAAGAAATAAATAACACAAGGAATAAATATAAGTATGTAAAAATAAGTGAAGATGAGAATAAACAGTATAGTGAAATATTAAAATATATAAAAGAGAATAGAGTAGATGTAATTGTAAGTTTTGATTCAGAAATTCTTGAGGTTATAGCAAAGATAAAAAAAGATTTATATATGGGAAATAAAAGGGAGAATAGTGATTTTGAGGTTTATGGAGTGGGATTAACTAATAAAATACTATCATATGTAGAAGAAAATATAATAGATGCAGTTGCAGTAAAAAATGAATTTAATTTAGGGTATTTAAGTGTAGAAATGGCTGTAAATAAATTGAAAAATAATAAGGTAGAAGAGAAAGATATAGATTTTTCTATTGTAAATAAGAGAAATATGTATTCAGAGAGAAATGAGAAGTTGCTTTTTCCTTTTGTTAAATAATAAAGGTAGTTTGGAGAGTGGAACCATGAAATCTTGGTTAAAAACTTTATCAGCCATAGTGTTATTAGTTAGTGCTAATACATTTATTGGATGCAAGGAAAAAACTACAAATGAAGAGGTGAAAGAAATAAAAATTGGAGTTAGTGTGTATGAAGGATCGGATATTTTTATTTCTAGCATAGTAGATAACTTAGAAAAACTAGCAAGGGAGAAGGGGGCAGAAGGAAAGTATAAATTTACATTCACCGTAGAGGATGCAAAATGTGATCAATATAATCAAAATGAGCAAGTAGATAAATTCATAAATCAAAATTATGATGTAATGTGTATCAATCTTGTTGATAGAAGGTCAGCTTCATTTATTATTAATAGGGCTAAAAATTCAGATATTCCAGTAGTATTTTTTAATCGTGAGCCTGTAGAAGAAGATATGAATATGTGGGATAAGGTATATTATATAGGAACACAAGCTGAACAATCAGGAATAATGCAAGCTGATATAGTATTAGAAAAATATAATAAAAATAAGAAAAGTGTAGATAAAAATAATGATGGAAAAATACAGTATGTAATGTTAGAAGGTGAGGAAGATCATCAAGATGCATTAATAAGAACTGAGTATTGTATAAAGAGATTTTTAGAAAGTGATGTCAAGGTTGAGAAGCTTGAAAGTTATATAGCTGATTGGAATAGAATAAAAGCCAAGGAAAAAACAGAAGATTGGATAAAAAAGTATGGAGATAAAATTGAGGTTATATTTAGCAATAATGACGAGATGGCTTTAGGTGCAATAGATGCCTTTAAAAATTTAAATTTAACTAGCAATATGCCTGTAGTGGTTGGTGTAGATGGAATAGAAGCAGCTATGCAGTATATTAAAGAAGGTTATTTAACTGGTACTGTATTAAGTGATGCTAATTCGCAAGCAGAAAAAATTTTTGATATCTCATATATTTTAGCTACATCTGAAGGGACAGAAGAAGATGAAATGATTCTAAATAGAAAGTATATTAGAGATTCTCATGAAATAGTAACAAAGGATAATGTTGATATATTTATAGATAAAATTATTAATAATTGAAATATATTAGAGAGAGATATAGGGGATAAAAAGTAGTATAGCTTATAAATTGTTTAATATTTTTTATAGTTATAAGGGTTATTATTATAATAATCTAAAAGGAGGGGAGTATGAGAAGATTTTATATAAAAGAAAGATTATTCGCTATGGGAGCAAAATTTGATGTTTATGATGAACATGATAATGAGGTTTATTTAGTTGAAGCAGATAAATTTGATATAGGAAAAAATATATCTGTATATTCTGCTAATAAGGATGTGAAATATGTTTATTTAGAGCAAAAAATTAGAATTGGTGCTCACAAATATGAACTATATGATGGAGTAGGTAATAGCATAGGAGTTCTTGAAAAAGAGTTGATGGTTCCTAATTATAGAGCTTCTGGAAAGGTTGGAGACATAGAATTAAAAGGTTTGGGAATCTTAGGAAGAAGCTATGATGTTATAAGAAATGGTATTTCAATTGGAAAGTTTTATAAGGAATTAACTTTTGGAAGAGATAGATACATTTTAGAAATTAATGATGAAAGTATAAACGAAATATTAATAGGTTTTGTGGTAGTTATAGATATGGTTAGGTTCCATAATAAAGGTTAAATTTCATAATAAGTAATAAGCCTAAAACCTAATAGTAAGGGAAAGAATTCATTTAAGGTGATAAGTTATATGTGTAGTGATAAGTTAAAGATAAGGATAGAGCATGTTAAAATTAAAGAGGTACCAATTGATTTATTATTAGTTGCAGATCCATCAATTGATGTAATAAACAAATATATAAATAAATCAAAAGTAATAGTAGTTAAAATAGAGAATGATATAGTAGGAGTTATAGCATTTTTAGAAAAAGAGAATAGTGTATATGAGATAATGAATTTAGCTGTAGATGAAGGTTATAGAAGAAGAGGTTTTGCAAAGAATTTAATTATAAAAGCAGAAGAGTATATAAAGAGCTTAGGCGGAATTAGGATATTAATAGGTACTGGTAACTCATCTATAAACCAAATAAATTTATATAAAAAGATGGACTTTACAATAACAGAGACAAAAAAGGATTTTTTTATAGAGAATTATAAAGAAGAGATATATGAAAATAATATACAATGTAGAGATATGATAATGTTAGAAAAATTATTGTAGTTATTGAGGATAGGTGAAAAAGACTATCCTTTTTATTTTGAAATATTTTAATAAATAATAAATTTTATTTATAATGTAATACTAATAAGAATAAAAAGGATAAAACTATTTAAAATGTTTATTAAGTTACAAGGTTTAAAGAAATGCTCTAATAAGTGTTAATAGAAGTTTATAAATTATTTAGTAATGAATTCATATGTTAGATATATCATTTATCTATATTAATGCAAGGAGATAGAGGTATATGCAAAATGTACATAGTGGTGAAGATTCTAGAATAAGAATGCTTGTCCTGACTGGACTTATGATAGCGCTTGTTTTTATTGCTGGAAGTATTATAAAAATACCTACTCTAAATGGATTTATGCAACCTGGAGATTGTATGGTTTTATTATCAGCAGTACTTTTAGGTAAAAAATATGGAACAGCAGCTGGAGCCATTGGAATGGCACTAGTTGATTTGTTAGGAGGATATATTATATGGGTGCCTTTTACATTTGTAATAAAAGGTTTTATGGCACTAACAGCAGCTATATTAATAGAAAGAGCTAAAAAGAAAAATTTCAATACTTACTTAGTTGCTTTTATAGTTGCAGGGGTTGTAGATCTTATAGGATATTTTATAGGTAATGCAATAATGGGTGGACTTATAATGGGAGCTTCTAATGGATTTGTAGGAAGTATTATATATGCAGCTATGCATGTTCCAGGAGATGCAGCGCAAGTAGTCCTTGGTATAGTAATAGCTCTTCCTTTAGCGAAGATTGTTTATAAAGCAAAAGAAAGAATTGAATAGACACTTCAAAATAATAACTTACAAAATATAACTTACAAAAAGATGTGCTTTTAAATAAGTGCATCTTTTTTTATTAATACATCATTCTATGAAACTAATACCATAAAATCTATGTAAAGGTTTTATAAAAATATATGAATAATAAAATAAATTAAATAAAAATATATATGTATTTAATAAATGAAATTAATATAATTAATTTAATAAAATAATATATAAAATTATATTATAATGATATTTTTCTAAATTGACAGAATATATATGGAACTGGTACCATAAAAATATCAAAAAGAGATTTTTATTAGGAGGTATTGAAAATGAGTAAAGAGCAAGTAGTTGCGAGGGAGATTTTAAAATATATTGGTGGAAAAGATAACATTAAATCGATGGAACACTGTGCTACAAGATTACGTCTCATATTAAAAGATAAAAGTTTAATTGATGAGAAAGCAATTGAAACCATTGACGGAGTAAAGGGACAATTTTTTGCAGCAGCACAATATCAAATAATTTTAGGGACAGGCTTTGTAAATAAGGTATATGCAGCAATGTCAGGAGAAGGTATTGATACTGGAAATGTTAAAGAAGATGCATATAGTAATATGACATTACCGCAAAAAATATCTCGTACTCTAGGTGATATTTTTGTACCTATAATTCCAGTTCTTGTTGCAACTGGATTATTCATGGGGCTTAGAGGCTTACTAGTAAATTTAGGAGTAGAATTAAATCCTACTTTTAATACACTTACAGAGGTTTTAACTGATACAGCATTCATATTCTTACCAGCATTAGTTGCATGGTCAACTATGAAAAAGTTTGGAGGAACTCCAGTAGTTGGTATAGTACTTGGACTTATGCTTGTAGCGCCACAGCTTCCAAATGCTTGGCAAGTAGCAGGTGGAGCAGATCCTATATATATTTCATTATTAGGACTTAGTATTCCTATAGTTGGATATCAAGGTTCAGTACTTCCAGCATTAGTACTTGGAATAATAGCTGCAAAACTTGAAAAGACAATCAGAAAGTTTATGCCAGATGTATTAGATTTAATAGTAACGCCATTTTTAACTTTATTAGTTTCAATGTTACTTGGATTACTTGTAGTTGGTCCTATAATGCATACAAGTGAAGTATATATTTTAGAGTTATTTAAGATGTTCTTAGGTTTACCACTTGGTATTGGTGGAGCAATAATTGGTGGAGTTCACCAAGTTATAGTAGTATCAGGGGTTCATCATATATTCAATGCATTAGAAGTTGAACTTATATCAGGTACAGGATTAAATCCATTTAATGCTGTAATTACTGGAGCAATAGTAGCACAAGGGGCAGCTGCACTTGCAGTTGGACTTAAGACAAGAGATAAAAAGAAACGTTCACTATATATTTCATCAGCAATTCCAGCATTTTTAGGAATTACTGAAGCTGCAATATTTGGTGTTAATTTAAGATTTATAAAACCATTTATATTTGCATGTATAGGTGGAGCAGCATCTGGAATGTTCGCTTCAATAATACATTTAGCAGGAACAGGAATGGGAATAACAGCATTACCTGGAACTCTTTTATATGTAAATTCAAATTTAATTGGATATTTAATAGCAAATGGAATTGGAATAGTTGTAGCATTTTTATTAACATATATTTTCTTTAAGCCTCAAGAGTAGTGTATTTAAACTCGTGAATAATGGTATAATTATTAAAGCTAATAGCATGGAAAATA
The DNA here is from genome assembly GCF_050584765.1 of Clostridium sardiniense. Taxonomy (GTDB): domain Bacteria; phylum Bacillota; class Clostridia; order Clostridiales; family Clostridiaceae; genus Clostridium; species Clostridium sardiniense_A. The sequence continues at coordinate 833,778 of NZ_JBNOOR010000001.1, forward strand.
TACCTTTATTTAGGAGGAGAAAATGAAAGTAACAATACAAGATATAGCTAACATGGTGGGAGTATCAAAAAGTACAGTATCAAGATATTTAAATGGAGGCTATGTAAGTGGTGAAAATGTTAATAAAATAAAAGAGGCAATTGAAAAAACCGGCTTTGAAACAAATTTCTTTGCAAAGAGATTAAAAGCTAAAAAAAGTAAATTAATAGGGATAATAATGCCTAGAATAGATTCATTTACAGCAGGAAAAACATTAAATGGAATAAATAAAAAGCTAGAAGAACATGGATATCAAGGCATTATTCTAACTAGTGAATTAAATAGAGAAAAAGAATTAAGTCATATAAAGAAGTTATATCAGCAAGGGGTAGATGGGATTATAATAATGTCCTTTGAGATAGCAAAAGAACACGTAAAAATAGCAAATCAACTACCTATACCTGTTATGTTTTCAGGTCAAAAATCTGAATACTTAAACTATATAACTTTAGATGATGAGAAAATAGGAAGATTACTTGGAGAATATATAAAAAAGCAAGGACACAAAAATGTTGTGTTTTTAGGAGTAAGTGAAAAGGATAAGTCTGTTGGAGTTTTAAGAAAAAAAGGATTTTATGAAGTATTTGAAGGAGAAGATTATAGGTTAAACTTTGTTGAAACAGACTTTTCATTTAATAAAGCATATGAATCAGGAGATAAAGTTTTGAAATATAATCCAACAGCAGTTGTTTGTGCAACTGATAATATAGCACTTGGACTCATGAGATTTCTTTTAGAGAGAGGGATCAAAATACCTGATGATATATCAATTGCAGGATTTGGAGGCTATGATGTTGGTGCAATAACTTATCCATCACTTACTACTGTAAAAATTGATTATAAACTGTTTGGTGAAAAGACAGCAGATAGAATTTTAAATCTAATAGATGAGGAAAAGTTAGATGAAATAGATGATATTCCTTTAGAGCTTATAATAAGAGAAAGTGTAAAGAGAATAGATTAGATAAAATTCTATTTATGCATATATAATTTCACCAATCAGATTTTTGGAGGGTGAAATTATAGTGAAATTTAGGAGCAGTAGTGAGATAAATAAGGATTGTATAGAGTATTATAAAAAACAAAAGAATAAATGGAGAAATAACTTTCACTTTGAAGCACCATTTGGACTTATTAATGATCCAAATGGATTAAGCTATTACAATGGAGAATATTATATATTTTTTCAATGGAATCCATATGGATGCGAACATAAATATAAGCATTGGGGGTATGTAACTACAAAGGATTTTAAAAAGTTTAGTATCCCTAAAGTAGCTATATCACCTACTGATTGGTATGATAAGGATGGATGCTATTCAGGTAGTGCCCTTGTAAGAGATGGCAACTTAGAACTTTTATATACAGGAAACGTTAAGGATGAAAATAATAATAGAGAATCATACCAATGTAGAGCAGTCTTATCAAAAGATGAGAAGATAGAAAAGCTTGGTCCTATAATAAAAGAAATTCCAAAAGGATATACAGCTCATTTTAGAGATCCTTATGTTTGGGAGCAGAATGGTAAGTATTATAGTATTTATGGAATACAAAATAAAGAATTAAAAGGCAGAGTATTACTTTATAGTTCAGATGAGTTTGATACATGGAAACTTGAAGGTGAAATTAAAACTAATTATGATAATTTCGGTTATATGTGGGAATGTCCATCTTTATTTGAACTAGATGGGAAGGACATATTTGTAGTATCTCCCCAAGGTCTTAAGGCTGAAGAGTTTAAATATCAAAATATATATCAATCAGGATATATGATTGGAAAATTAAATTATGAAAGTTTAGAATTTAAACATGGAGAGTTTAAAGAGTTAGACAAGGGGTTTGATTTCTATGCACCACAGGTATTTAAAGATAATAAGGGAAGAACTATTTTAATAGGATGGATGGGATTACCTGAAACTGAAGATGTACATCCAAGTAAGGTATATGGGTGGATACATTCATTAACTATGCCAAGAGAATTATCTTTAAAAGATGATAGGATTTATCAAAAGCCAATTGAAGAGATTAAGAATTTAAGAGAAGAAAATGTATTTAATTTATCTGATATACAAACTGATTATATGGAATATAATGATTTAATGTCTAATAGTTATGAATTAAAGCTAGATGTAGATAAAAATACATCTTCAGATATAGAAATTAAATTTATGGCTTCAGATGAAGAGTATACATTACTTAAGTACAATTTTGACGATGAGATATGTATTATAGATAGAAGCAACATGCTATTTGGAGATAAAGATGCTAGGAAATTTAAATTAGAGGGAAAAAATAATTTTAAAATAGATATGTTTGTTGATAAATCAGCAGTAGAAATATATCTACAAGATGGAATGGAAGTAGCATCCATTAGATTGTATCCTAAGGATTCAAGTTGTGGTATCTCTGTAAAATCAAATGATGGTAAACTTAATATCAATTCAATGAATATTTGGAAAATGGGAGAGGTGGAGTACTGTGAATAAAGTGTTTTGCATAGGAGAATTATTAATTGACTTTATTGGTAAAGATATTGGAACAGGATTAAAAAGTGGAGTAAATTTTGAAAAAAAAGCAGGTGGTGCACCAGCGAATGTTTCAGCAGCAGTTTGTAAACTTGGCGGAGAAGCTTACTTTTTAGGACAAGTTGGGAATGATTCATTTGGAAGATTCTTAGTAGACATGTTAAAGTCAATAAATATAAATACAGAAATGACTAAAATGGATGGATACACTACTTTAGCCTTCGTTGCTATTGATGAAAGTGGAGAAAGGGACTTTGAATTCCATAGAGGTAGTGATGGAGAATATTCATTTGATAATATAGACTTAGAAAAAATCAGTAATAGTGATATTATACATTTTGGTTCAGCAACAGGTTTTTTAGATGGAGAACTAAAAAATACTTACTTTAAATTATTAGATTATGCAAAAGAAAATAATATATTTATTTCATTTGATCCAAATTATAGAGATATGTTAATTACTAATGACAAATTAGATGGATTTGTTGAAGATTGCAAAAAGTTTATAAAACAATCAGATTTTATAAAAGTTAGCGATGAAGAAATTAAATTAATAACTAAGGAAGAAGATTTAATAGAAGGTGTTAGGAAGCTACACGATTTTGGAGCTAAAGTTGTTGCTGTAACATTAGGTGGAGAAGGAACTCTTATAAGTGATGGAGTTAATATGGAAGTAATTCCATCAATTAAGATAAAACAAGTAGATTCTACAGGCGCCGGAGATGCTTTCGTTGGTGGAGTTCTTAAAAAGTTATCTGAAATAGAATACAAAAAAGAAATAAGCTTTGATGGGTGGAAAGAAGTAATATTCTATGGAAATAAAGTTGGAGCTATAACCTGCACTAATTATGGAGCTATTGATTCTATTCCAACAGAAAAAGAATTATAATATTAATTAAAGGAACTATCTAAAAATAGACAGTTCCTAATTTAGTTTTGAAACATATTCTTTCTATTAACTAGGATACTTTAATGTGATTTAATAAATATTATTAGGCTAATATTTATTATTTAACACATCAGTAATTGATTTATTAATTTCATTAACATCAACAGAATTAATTTTATTATCTGTTAGTTTATACTTTTCCTTTAGTGAAAGTATTCTATATACACTTTCATTAAGTCTATCTTCTGTAATAGTTTTATTTAAAACTGATTCCTTTATAGAATTAAATACCTTTTGTATATTTTCATATTGATGAGAGACTAAAATTATGTCTGCACCAGCATTAGTTGATTTAACTGCAGCATCGCCTATATCATAATTTTTTATAATAGCACCCATAGTCATATCATCAGTTATAACTACTCCATCAAAGCCTAAATCTTTCCTAAGAAGATTAGTAATTATATTATAAGAAAGAGTTGCAGGATACTTAGGATCTAATTTAGGTAGTAATATATGAGCAACCATAACAGCATCAGCATCTTTATCAATGGCAGATTTAAAAGGAACAAGTTCAAAATCAGTAAGTCTTTTTAAATCATGATTAACGATAGGAAGCCCCATATGTGAATCTACAGAAGTATCACCATGTCCTGGGAAATGTTTAACTACTGGGATGACATTTTGAGACTTAATTCCTTCCATGGTCCGAGTGCCAAGTCTTGTAACTATATCTTTATTATTACCAAAAGATCTTATACCAATTACAGGATTGTTAGGATTACTATTAATATCAAGTACAGGTGCATAATCCATATTTATTCCAAATGCATTAAGCTCTTTTCCTAAAGTTTTTCCTATGTTATAACTAAAATCTTCATTATTAATTTTACCTATATAAGAATTAGATGGAAGCTTTTTTATTTCCTTAGGCATTCTAGTAACATTTCCGCCTTCTTCATCTGTTGATATAAAAAGTGGTGCAATATTCTCCTTATTAAGTGATTTTAAAGTATTTGTAAGTTCAAGTAGTTGATTAGGATTTTCTACATTTCTTTGAAATAATATAAATCCACCTAAATGATTTTCTTTTATTAATTTTTCAGTATTTGAGTCAACTGTATATCCATTAAAACCACCAATTATTAGCTGACCTATTTTTTCATCTAATGACATAGTGTTTATTTTATCTTTTATAGCATCTACTTTATTCATTGTTGTATTAGCCTCCTCTGGACTTTCTTTAAAGTCAGTATAAAAGAATATACATGAAAATGAAAATACAGTGATTAATAAAATTAGAAATAAACTAAGTCTTTTCATATTTCTCCAATCTTAAAGATTATAAATCTCTAAATAAAAATAAAAATAACATTATGATTATTACCAAATTAACAAGAGTTTAAAAATTTTCATGAGAAATATATTAATAAATTTATGATAAAGGTAAAGTGTATAGAATTAAAATCTAAACTTATCTATATTATAGATTTTATTATCAAACTATGATATACTAACAAAGTTTTTAAATTAATATATAAATTAAAACTAATTAAAGGAGTAAAATATGAATAAAATTATTCTAAAACTATCAGATGTAAATATAGAAGGATTACTAAAAAAATATGAAGCAGATTTAAAGAATATATATAGATCCCTTAAGGATGAAAAATTAATAGATTTAATTGATATTATAAATTTAAATGATTTTAAAATAGACAATGAAATAAAAAAAGAATTAAATGAAAGTGATTTAATAGAGCTTTTAAAAAAAGAAGAGTATGGACTATTTTTAATGGTTGGAGGAATATGTGATGAAAATGTTACATATTTTAGATTTATTGATGGAATTCAATATAGAATAGCGCCAGGTGAATGTTATGAAGAATCATCTGAAAATTTTCATGATTATAAATGTGAAGAAAAGCTTATTAAAACAGGTGAGATGGAGTTTTCTATAGAATGCTCTTATGGAATAGTTTTATATATTGAAGAGGAAAATCTAAATTTAATTATGGTTGAATTAGTTGAAGATGATTATAACAATTATAATGGAAGAATAATAAATAAAAGTGATGACTTTGGAATAATTACAAGAAAATATATAGATACTAATATTAACTATTAATATCAAAATTTAAATGTATAATAGACATACTTAAGGTTAAAATAATAGTGTAGTCAATGAAGAATCTGTAGGTTCGGATACCTTGACTATAGGACACTACCATAAATTAGGTAGTGTCTTTTATTTTTTATTATATTTTTTGAACGTTTATAGCCATAGGACCTTTCTGTCCTTCTGTTATATCAAATGAAACACTCTCTCCTTCATGAAGGTCTTTATTATTACCCTCTTCTTTTACATTTGAATAATGAATAAAAACATCATTACCATCATCACATGAAATAAATCCATATCCTTTCTCTTGATTGAACCATTTCACAATACCTGTTGTACTAGCCATAAAAATCTCTCCTTAAGTTGAATTTCCTAAATAGTATTTGCTAATTTTATAAATTTTACACATTAATAGATAATAATCTTAAAAATATTTAATATAATGAAAAATATGTTTTTAATGTTAATATTTTGATATATAATATACAATAAATAATAAAATTTTCAGTACTTATAAAATTTTAATAAATATATTTTAAAAGCATTTTTAATAATATATTTATAAGTTTTGAAATATATTTATAAAAACAAATAATAAAATTAAATAATTTTATAAAAAAATATATATTATAATACAAAAAAAGTAGTAAAGTGTTGTATTGAATTAAAACAGATAATATAATTTAAGTATAATATGTAAAATATATACTAATAGCGTGGGGAAGAAGCGTATAAAAAGGAGAATCTTATGGGGAATAAGTGGAGGGAAATACTAAATACAGTATCAATGAAATATTTTTACTGTAAGGTTTCAAGTAATGAGGATAATAAAGGGTTTGATGTTTTAGTAGAGGAGACTAATTATGATGCTGAATATATAATAAATAAAAGTTTCAATGAACTACTAAAAGAAGAGGAAAGTAATCTGATATTATATAACAAAGATTTTTGGAATGATATAATTAGTATAGTAATGATATATGAAGAGTTTAAAACAGACGGTATGGATGTTAAAAAAATCAATGATGATCATATAATTTTATGGTGCAAAGAAGAGTCTATAAAAGAAAATAAAAGGTTAGAAGAAGAATTAAGAGAGCAGAAAAAACTTTTAGATTTATTTATTGATTCTATGCCAGATTTTGTATTTTGCAAAGATATTCATGGAAGATACACAAACTGTAATAAAAAATTCGCAGAATATATTGGGAAAAGTAAAAAAGATATAATAGGAAAATCAGATTGGGAACTATATGACAAAGAAAAAGCAAAATGGTTTAGACATATTGATAATGAAGTTATTGAGGCTAAGGCAAGAAAAGTATATGTAGATGAAATAGAGTTAGCAGATGGAACCCGGTATATCGAGGAAATTATTAAAGTCCCATATTTTGATAAAAATAATAAAATTGCAGGTGTTATAGGAGCAACAAGAGATATATCATATAAAAAAGCTGTTGAAGATACATTGATAACTAATGAAAGAATACTATTTAATATTCTTAATCATCTTGATGATGTTGTTATCATTAAGGAGAAAAGTAGAACTATATTTGTTAATGATGCCTTTGAGAAACTTTATGGTGTAAGCCGCAATGAATTATATGAGTCAGATGACTTTTTAGTTGCACCTAATAATATACATCCTGAAGATAGATATTTGTTTGATAATATAAATTACGATGAGCCCTTCGATGAAGTTGCAAGAATAATTAGAAATGATAGTGAAGTTAGATGGGCTTGGTTTAGAAGCCATCCATTAAAGGATGAAAACAATAATACCTTAAAACGAATTATTGTTATAAATGATATTACTAATAAAAAAGAAGAGCAAAGTGAATTGGATAAGCTAAGAGAAGAGTTTTTTGCAAATATATCTCATGAATTTAAAACTCCTATAAATTTAATATTTACTTGTTTACAACTTTTAGATTTAAAGATAAAAAATTCAAATATTGAAGACAAAGACGATTATATACAATATGTTAATGCATGTAATAAAAATACTTTTAGAATGATAAAGCTTATAAATAATTTAATAGATAGCATAAAAATAGAAGAAGGTTTCTTTAGATATAATCCTATTAAGACAGATATAGTTAGTTTTGTTGAAAATATATGTGAAAGAACTAATGATTTTGGATTTACGAAGCCTGTAGAAATTATTTTTGATACAGAGATTGAAGAAAAATTAGCATTTTTTGATGAAGAGCACATGGAGAGAATAATTTTAAATATTCTATCTAATGCTATAAAATTCAATTCATCTAAAGGGAAAATAGAAGTTTATTTATATTGTAATAACAATATGGTAGAGATTAGAATAAAAGATAATGGAGTAGGAATATCAAAGGATAATTTAGAAGTTATTTTTGATAGATTTAAAATGATAAATAATAGAATGACAAAAATAAGTGAGGGCTGTGGTATTGGGCTTTATATTGCAAAATCTTTAGCAAAAATGCATGGAGGAGATATACAAATCCATAGTATATTAGGAGTTGGTACAGAAGTAGTAGTGATTATACCTGATATAGAAAACAATATGCATGAAGTAAGTGAGTGTGCAATGACTAGAATGGACAATAATGTAGACTATGTTCAACTTGATAGAATGAAAGTTGAATTTTCAGATATATATATATATTAGTATTAGACAAGTATTTGAGGTATGTATTAAGATAGTTAATATATACCTTAATTTTTTTATTTTAATAGGAATACATAAATTAATTTTCTTAAAATTCATAATTAAGAAACAAAAAATACATTAAATAAAGTTATAACTATATAAATATAGGTTAAAATAAGGTCATAGACTATAATTAAGTATATTAATAATATAAGAGGTAAAAAAATGAGTAAGTATGAAAAACTAAGTGAAGAACAATTAAAAAGAGAACTATCAAATTTGCAATATAAAATAACTCAAGAAGGTGCTACGGAGCCACCATTTGGAAATGATTATTGGGATAACTTTAGAGAAGGAATATATGTAGATATAACAAGTGGTGAACCATTATTTTCATCTACAGATAAATTCGATTCAGGATGTGGATGGCCAGCTTTTTCTAAGCCAATTACTAAAGATGTAATAAAAGAAAAAAGAGATAGTAGTTTTAATATGGAGAGAATAGAGGTTAGAAGTAAAAATTCTGATTCTCATTTAGGACATGTCTTTTGTGATGGCCCTAAAGAACTGGGCGGATTAAGATATTGTATAAATTCAGGATCATTAAAATTTATAAGAAAAGAAGATATGGAAGCCGAAGGATATGGTGAATATATCGATTTATTAGAAAATGAAACAATTAAAAAATAAAGCTAAGGACAGATTTTTATTATCTGTCCTTAATTTTTATTAATAGACTCTTGAGTGGTAAGGTGTGAGAAATATTTATAAGACCATTTTTCAATTTCTTTAATTGCGCATGTTAAATCTTTGCCCATTGGAGTTAATGAATATTCAACTCTAGGAGGAACTTCTGGATATATTACTTTAGTTATTAAGTTATCTTTCTCTAGCTCTTTAAGGTTTTCTGTTAGTACTTTTTGACTTACGCCTGGTGTAAGTCTAGTAAGCTCTAAAAATCTTTTTGGGCCGGAAGAAAGGTGGCAAAGTAATACTGATTTCCATTTACCTCTTACAAAATCCATCGCTAAATCTAAAAGACAAACATACTCTTTACCATTATTAATTATCATTTTATAATTCACCTCTTAAAACTACTTATACAATACTAACAAATTTTATTAATATAAGTCAATTAAAGTAAGTAATATAGATATTTCTTACCTTTAAGTAACCTATCTTACATAAAAGTGCGTACTTGTAATATATATAATAAGATTTTATAGTTATTGTAAGTTAAAAATAAATTTTTAGGGGATGTTAATATGAAATCAATTTTTGATAAGAGTAAATTATTAAATATGAATATGAAAAATAGAATAATTAGAGGAGCACTATGGGAATCTCTAGCTGATGATAAAGGGCATATGACTAAAGAATTATCTAATATATATGAAGAGTTAGCAAAAGGTGGAGTCGGAACTATCATAACTGGATATGCTTTTGTAACAGAAGGTGAACAACCAAATCCAGGGATGATGGGTATATATGATGATTCATTTATAAGTGAATATAAAGAGTTTACGGATATGATTCATGGGTATGGAGCTAATATAATAATGCAAATAGCATATGGTGGGTTTATGACTAAATTTAATGTGGGAGATAGAACTATATGGGGACCTTCAACCATGGAAAATGAAGTTACTAAAACTTGGGCTAAAGAGATGACAAAAGATGATATAAAATACTTAGTAAAAGCACATGGTGATGCAGCTTTAAGGGCAAAGAAGTCAGGCTTTGATGGAGTAGAAATACATTGTGCACATGGATATCTTTTAAGCCAATTCTTATCACCTTATTATAATAAGAGGAATGATGAATATGGTGGAAGTATTGAAAATAGAGGAAGAATAGTATTTGAAATATTTAAAGATATTAGAGAAAAAGTTGGAGAGGATTTTCCAATACTTATAAAATTAAATTCAGCAGATTACGTAAAAGAAGGTGGCCTTACTCAAGAAGAAAGCCTTTATATTGCAAAAAGACTAGCTAATCTTGGGATAAATGCAATAGAAGTAAGTGGAGGAAATGGATCTATAAAAGAAGTTATTGCTAATAATTTAGGGGCATCAAGAACAAAGGTAGTATTATCAAAAGATAAAGAATCATATTTTAGAGAATATTCAGCTAAGCTTGCAGAGGAAGTGGATGTTCCGGTTATATTAATAGGTGGAAATAGACACATAGATGTTATGGAGGATATATTGAATAATAGTAAGATAGAATATTTTTCATTAGCAAGACCATTAACAGCAGAACCAGATTTAATAAATAGATGGGAACGTGGAGATTTAAGAAAACCAAAATGTATATCTTGTAATCAGTGTTATAACACTCCAGGTAAAAGATGCATACTTAACTTAAAAAAGGAAATATAATATAAGAATGTATTTAAGGGATTTAATTAATAAATTATAGTTTCTTACAAATAATTATAAAATAAGAGGGAGTAGAGTGTACTTCACTCTTATTTTATAACTATATAAAATATTAACCAAATAAGCTCTTTATATCATCTAATCTCTCAGTAGCCATGTTATAACCATTTGTGTAAGCTTCCTTTAAAACTGTAACATCTTTCTCAAAACTATCTATAGATTGTTCTTCAGAAGGTCTTAATATTATTGCTTTACCTTGTCTTTCTAGTTCTTCACAGAATCTAACTGTTTCATTATACATTTCATGACGATTTAAGAATGCATTTTTTAAATTAGAGTACTTTCTTCCAACTAATTTTGCAGCTAATTTATTTCCGCGACCAAGTTTTTTTCTGTAACTTTTAGGTCTTGTAAGTATAATAAGATGTTTATCATTTCCATCTTCAATAGCCTTTTTCACAGGTATTGGATCGCATAGACCACCGTCATAATATGAATGATTATTTATTTTTATAGGAGGGAAAAATAGTGGAATTGCACAAGTGGCTCTAAGCATGGTATTCTTTTTATCTATTGTTTTTCCATCTAGGTATTCAGTTTTACCATTTTCAGCATTAGTTACTCCAACTAAAATTTTTCCTTCATAATTTGTAAGAGCATGTACATCATAAGGATATAATTTGTTTGGAATTTCATCAAACACAAAGTCTAATCCAAAGAGACTTTTACATTTTAAGAAATTTCTTAAGCTTAAATATCTCTTATCATTTCTATGATTTTCTAAGATCTCAAGATTTCGTCCTTTTTGATTTGAAAAATATGAAAAAGCATTAGTAATTCCAGCTGAAACTCCAATGCAATATGGAAATATAATGTCATTATCTAAAAGGGCATCCATTATTCCAGCACTAAATATTGGTCTAAAAGTGCCCCCCTCTAATATTAAACTAGGCATAAAACCTCCTTATAAATTTGAATTTAGTTAAAGATTATATAAAAAGTATATAACTTAAGATTAAAAAGCGCAAATACTTAACATAATATTAAATATTAGAAAGATATCTTATAAAATAACTAAATAGTATATGATATAATATAGAAAATAAAATAAGGTAGGTAAAATATGAGTATGGATACTAATGAAAATATCATAGAAATTAAAGATACAGACTTTGAAAATTTAGATGGAGCGGAGATATTAAAAAACATATATAATAAGGAATTAAACTGTAAGAAAAACATATTAGAATGTATTGAAAAGTCAAAAGAACTTAAAAATGAAAATATATCTGATGAAAAGCGTCAAGAAGCATATAATATTATTTATAAGAGTATAGAAGATATGGGAAGCATAGTTAAACCTAATACGATTATGTTTTTAAAAAATAAGCTAAAGGGTGAACTTGGAAAGCATGTTACTAATAAGGATCCAAAAGAAACTAATCATTTTATAACTTTCTTCAAGGAAGCATATCCTGCAAATAATAGACGTAAAGATTTTACATGGGTATTAATGAACATAAACAAGATAACAGATGAACAGATTTGGACTACACTTACTTATATTAATAGATGCATATTAAAAGAGAGAAGAAAATTAGACTTAGAAGAAAAAAGAGATATATTAAAAATGACTGAGTTACTTGTAAGTAGAGATAACTTAAAGTATATAAATCAAGTTAAGAGTTTAGAGAAACTTCTTACAGTACTAAATATAAAAATAGTTCCAAATAAAGATAGATTTAAGGTGAAAAGTAAATAATATTATCTAACTAAAAGCTAGGATATTTATAATATCCTAGCTTTTATATTTAGTAAAAATATCTAAAAAGTATATAATATTAATTATTTTTTAATAAAAGATAAACAAACTGTTGACAGAAAAATATTCCTATTATATTATATAGATGTTAAGTGATAAAGATTATCATTTGCGATAAGAAAGGTGATTTTATGAAAAAAGTATATTTAATTATAGGTATATTTATACTGTCGCTAGTTTCATTATTTATTGGAGTAGCCGATATAAATATATTTAGTATGGGAAAAGAGGAATTAAATATTCTACTAATAAGCAGAGTGCCTAGACTTATTAGTATTTTAGTAGCTGGATGTGGTATGAGCATTTGTGGGGTGATAATGCAACAAATAAGTAATAATAAATTTGTCTCACCAACAACAGCAGCTACTATAGATTCAGCAAAACTTGGAGTATTATTTTCAATCATAGTATTCCAATCAGCAAGTATGATGCAAAAGATGGTATTAGCATTTATCTTTTCTTTACTTGGAACATTCATATTTATGACTATATTAAAAAAAGTTAAAGTTAAAAATACTATCTTTATTCCACTAGTGGGAATAATGGTTGGTAATGTTATAGGTTCTATAACTGATTTCTTCGCATTCAAGTTTAACTTAGTTCAAAATATGGGTTCATTCTTACAAGGAAATTTCTCAAGTATTATAAAAGGAAATTATGAAATATTATTTTTAAGTATACCTATGGTTATACTAGCTTTTACATATGTACATAAATTTACATTAGTAGGTATGGGGGAAGAAATGTCTACAAATCTTGGTCTAAATTACAAAAAGGTAACTAATATTGGACTAGCTATAGTAGCGTTAATATCTGCTTTAGTAGTTATTACAGTAGGAAGTATTCCTTTTGTAGGACTTATAGTACCTAATATTGTTTCGTTAGTACAAGGGGATAATTTAGCTAAAAATATGCCTATAGTTGCGGCACTTGGAGCAATATTCGTATTAGCCTGTGATGTAATTAGCAGAATAGTAATATTTCCTTATGAAGTTCCAATTGACCTTACAGTTGGAGTAATTGGTGGAGTTATATTCCTTTACTTAATACTTAGGAGGAATAAATGATGAAAAGTAATAAGAAAAAATTAATAATATTAGCTTTAGCATCAATAGTATTTATAGCACTTTATCTATTTTGGGGACTAAATGGACAAAACTTTGATTATAATTTGAGCAAAAGAATACCTAAGGTTATAGGAATTATAGTGGCAGGTGGCTCAATAGCGGTTTCTTCAATACTTTTCCAAACAATAACAAATAATAGAATAATAACACCAAGTATTATAGGTCTAGATGCACTGTATGGACTTGTACAAACTATAGCTGTCTTCATTTTTGGATCAAGCTCTATAATGATGACAAATAATACATTGAACTTTTTAGTTTCAGGTGTACTAATGGTTGGATTTTCATTTGTACTTTTTAATTTATTATTTAAAAAGGGAAAACAAAATATAATGATTCTTTTATTGGTAGGAACTGTCCTTGGAGGATTATTTAGAAGTATGTCAACCTTTATGCAGGTACTTATAGACCCTAATGAATATGAGGCACTTCAAAGTAGATTATTTGCATCATTTAGTTCAATTAATACAAAGATATTATTTATGGCGGTTGTGATAATACTTATAATATTTGCATTTCTTTATGATGAAATAAAGAAATTAGATGTTATGTCACTTGGAAGGGATCAAGCAATAAACTTAGGTATTGACTATGATAAGTTAACTAAAAAGATATTAATAATAGTAACAGCATTAGTTGCATTATCTACAGCGTTAGTTGGACCAATAACCTTCCTTGGTATATTAGTTGTAAATTTAACTTATCAAATGCTTAATACATTTAAACATAGCCTTTTATTAATTGGAAGTATTTTAATAAGCATTGTAGCGCTAGTAAGTGGACAATTCTTAGTAGAAAGAATATTTACTTTTAATACTACAATAGGAATTATTATTAATTTCATCGGAGGAATTTACTTTATATATCTTTTATTAAAGGAGAGCAGGGTATGATAGAAATAAAGAATTTAGTTAAAGTTTACGGAGATAAAAGAGTTTGTGATGACGTTTCATTTAACATAGAAAAAGGAAAAATAACATCATTTATAGGACCAAATGGAGCAGGTAAAAGTACTGTTTTATCAATGATATCTAGACTTATGGACATGGATGAGGGAGAAGTTTTTATAGAAGGAAAGGAAATTAGAGAGTGGGACTCTAAAGAACTTTCAAAAAAGATATCTATATTAAGACAAAGTAATAATATAAATATCAGATTAACTATAAGGGAACTTGTTTCTTTTGGAAGATTTCCATATTGTGAAGGAAAACTTAAAAAAGAAGATAATAAGTTAGTTGATGATGCAATTGAATATATGAAACTTACTGATATTTCAGATAAATATCTAGATGAATTAAGTGGAGGTCAAAGGCAAAGAGCATATATAGCAATGATTATAGCTCAAAATACTGATTATATACTTCTTGATGAACCTTTAAATAATCTAGATATGAAGCATTCTGTAGAAATGATGAAATTACTTAGAAAAATGGTAAATGATTTAGGTAAGACAATAGTTATTGTACTACATGACATCAATTTTGCATCATGCTATTCAGATAATATAGTTGCACTTAAAGACGGCAAGCTAGCTAAAAATAGCAAATCAGAAGATGTAATTAAACAATGTGAGTTATGTAAGATTTATGATATGGACTTTAATGTAACAGAAATAAATAATCAAAGAATATGCGTATATTTTTAGAATGGAGGAATAATAATGAATAAAAAAATAGGAATAATAGTTGGATTAATAATTGTAGTTTTAGGAGGGGCCTTTGGTTTTTCAAAACTTAAATCAAATGAAGCAAATGCTGAAGGAAAGAAAGAAATGGTTACAGTAAGGCATAGGAAAGGTGAAACAGAAGTTCCTAAAAATCCTGAGAAGGTTGTTGTTTTAGATTATGGTTCATTAGATATTATGACTTCAATAGGTAAAGAACCAGTTGGATTATCAAAGTCAGGTTTACCAAGTTATTTAAGTAAGTACAAAGATGATAAATATACTGATCTTGGAACTTTAAAAGAGTTTGATATGGAAAAGATAAATGAATTAAAACCGGATTTAATAATTATAGAGGGAAGACAAGAGAAGTTTTATGATGAATTAAATAAAATCGCACCAACTATTATGCTTGGAACAGAAGGTAGTGATCACTTTGGATCATTAGATAGAAATGTAAAAGCTATAGGTACTATATATGGTGTAGAAGGCGAAATGAAAGAAAAGATGGATTCTTTAAATAAAAGAATAGAAGAAATCGGTAAGAAAGTAAAGGCTGATAATAAAACTGCTTTAATAACAATGGTTAATGAAGGAAATATAAGTGTATTTGGTAAAGGATCAAGATTTGGAATAATATATGATAACTTTGGATTTACGCCTGCTGATGATAAAATAGAAGTATCAAGTCATGGGCAAAATATTTCATATGAGTATTTAGTTTCAAAGAACCCAGAATACTTATTTGTTATTGATAAAGGTATAGTTGCTGGAGGAAATCAAAAACCTGCTAAGGATGTTATAGAAAATGATTTAACAAAGAATACTAAGGCTTATAAAGATGGTAAGATAATTTACTTAAATACTCAAGTTTGGTATTTAGGTGGTAGTGGATTAATGTCTACAGAGGCAATGATAGATGAAATAGAAAAATCTTTATAATTATTAAAAAAAGGTTCTACATTAAAGTGTAGAGCCTTTTTTTATAAAAAGAGAAATTAAATAAAAAATATATATAAATTAAAATTCTTATATTTACAAAGTAACAATGTTACGCTATACTCTAAATAAGAAATATAAATTAGGGTTTGAGTATATTTTTTTATAAATTGATGCAACATTGTTATGTACATTGACATATAAATAGAAATATATTCAAATATTTTTATGAAATTCAGTGTAACAATGTTATGCTATTAGAGAGGAGAATAAGATATGATTAGTAATATGGATATAGCAGGTACAGGTAGTGTACCTGCTGGAGAATACGATAAAGTTACTATAGCAGGAAGAGGACGTGTTGTAGGAGATATAAAATCAAATAGAGTGGATGTTTCAGGTATGGCAAAATCAACTGGAAAGATAGAGACAGAATATTTAAATGTATCAGGAATGTTTAAGAGCTTTAATGATATAAATGTATCTGAAAAATTAGAGATTAATGGAACTGCAAAGTGTGAAGGTGGAATAAATTCAAATAATATAGAAATAAACGGAACATTAAAAGTAGCAAAAAATATTACTTTTGATACTTTAATAAGCAATGGAATGTTAACTATGTGTGGAGAATGTGAGGGAAGAAAATTTGTTGGTAATGGTTGTACAAATATTGATGGATTATTATCAGCGGATATTATTGAGCTGGAATTATGGAGAAGGTCAACAATAAAGGAGATTGGAGGAGAGGAAATAAGAGTAAGAAAAAGAGGCGGAGCATTTAATTTTTTTAATGGCAAATTAATTTCAGATGTTATAGAAGGGGATAGAGTATCTTTAGAAGGTACTATAGCAAAGGTTGTTCGTGGACATAATATTGAAATTGGAGATGAATGTAAAATAGAAAAGATAGAGTATACAGGTGAATTAAATATTATGGGAAACTGTACTGTTAAAGAAAAAATATTTATAAAATAATTAGAAATATATATTAGATATAATTATTTTATAAATCCTACTATATAAATTAAGGAGTGATAGGGATGGATGAAAGTAATAATATGAAAATTGCAGGTAGTGGAACAATACCTACAGGAGAATATAATGAGATAAAGATATCAGGTTCAGGAAGTATAACTGGTGATGTAAAGGCTAATATTATAAAGATATCAGGATCAGGGGAGAGTAGATGCAATATAATATCAGATGAAATGAGGGTTTCTGGTAGTTTTAATACAAGAAGCAATATGAATATTAATGAATTGCTTAAGATAAATGGTAGCCTAGATTGTAAAGGTAATATTAAAGCAAATGATATAAAAATTAATGGATCATTAGGATGTTCAAGCAATATTTCAGCTAATAATATGAAAGTAAATGGAGGCAGCTATGTAAAAGGAGATGTTAGTTTCGATACTCTAGAAATTAGAGGGATCATAGATGTTGAAGGAAATTGCGAAGGTAGAGAATTTTTAGGATATGGTGGAGCAAAAGTAAGGGGCTTATTGTCAGCTGATAAAATAACTATAATAACTAATAGAGATTCATTTATAAAAGAAATCGGTGGAGAAGATATAATAATAAAAAAGAGAGATGATAAAAAATTAAGTTTTATTTTCTTTAATCCATTTTCAAGAGGAAGAGTAGAGACTGATTGTATAGAGGGAGATAACATATTTGTAGAAAATACAATATGTAAGATTTTAAGAGGAAATAATATAACAGTAGGTGAAGGGTGCAGAATTGGTAGAATTGAGTATTTAGGAGAGCTAACTGTAGATGAGAATAGCGAAGTAGGTGAAAGAATATGCATGAAGAGTTAATTTCTAAGAAAGATTTATTAATGGAGACAAAGATATCCTATGGTCAATTGTACAGATGGAAGAGAAAAAATTTAATACCAGAGGAATGGTTTATAAAAAAGAGCGTTTCTACAGGACAGGAGACATTCTTTCCTAAAGAAAAAGTCATTGATAGAATAAATAAAATAATAGAGCTTAAAGATGATGTATCTTTAGATGAGTTAGCATATAAATTTTCAGGTAATAGTAAAAAAGTATCACTATTAAGAAGTTATATAATAGAGCATAACATTGTTTCATCTGTTATTTTAGATAAATTTGAAGAGTTTATGGGAAAAGAAGATGTATATAATGATAATAGATTATTTTCTCTATCTATTTTTAAAGAATTAATAGAGTCAGATTTATTAAGTATTGAGGAAATAAGAGATATCACATTAGCTGTGAAAAGAGATTATTCTAAGATCGAGGGTGACTTAAAACTAATAATAAAAAGAAAATTAGGAGTATGTTTCTATTTTGTTATAAGAGATAACTTAGAAATAGTATCTGAAAATGATGGTAAAAAAATATATGAAATAGACCTAATGAAAGCAATGGATAAAATTAATTGTTATGGGAGTATTTATTGAATATTAACAAACAGTCTTTTATATTAACGTTTATTTATCAAATATTAACAATGAGTCTTTTATGTTAATGATAAGTCTTTTGCATTAACAATTTTTAAAAAGTCACTGAAACTAGTGGCTTTTTTTTTGTGGTATATATAATATAGTTGGTGAGATATATTGTATTAATATATATATAGCTAAATACTTATTATTATCATATAAAAATAGTATTTTACTTATTGATTCTTTAAATGTAATCTATAATTAAGATTAACACATATGAGAGAAGGAATTATTATGAGTATAAAACTAATTTGCATTGATATGGATGGGACTTTATTAAAAGATCAACAAACAGTGTCAAATAATAATAAGGAGGCTATAAAGGAGGTAATAAATAGGGGAATATATGTAGCAATAACTACTGGAAGAGTATATGATTGCGCAAAAATGTATTCAAAAGAAATAGGTTTAAATACACCTATAATATCATCAAATGGGGCTTTTATTGGTGGAAGTAATGGAGAAGTAATTTATAATAATCCATTAAATATAGAAGAGTTAAAGAAATTCTACAGTGTGACTAAGAAATATGGTCTAATGGCTTACCTAACAACTAATTTTGGCATTGTATCAGATGATGAGCTTCCTGTGAATCATGTTTACAATGTTCTAAATAAAAAATTACCAGATGATAAAAAAATACGAATAGAAATGTTTAAGGATATCTATGTTGCCTTAAAAAAATTTGATGGACAAATTCTAAAGGGAGTTTGTGTAGAGAAGAAAAATAAGGAGAATTTGATTAAAGCGAGAAAAGAACTTGAATCTTTAAATAGTAATATGGAAATTGTAGCATCTTGGAATGATAATTTTGAAATCATGCAAAAAGGAAGTACAAAGGGAGATGCAGTAAAAAGATTAGCAGAATACTTTAATATAAGTAGAGAAGAAGTTATGTGTATTGGAGACAGTGAAAATGATTTTTCAATGATAGAATATGCAGGTATTGGAGTAGCTATGGGAAATGCTATAGAAAAAGTTAAATTTGCTTCAGACTATATTACAGATACAAATATAAATGATGGAGTCGCTAAAGCTATAAAGAAATTCGTGTTGTAGGGATATTAAGGAGGATGTAATATGAAAGATATAATTATTATTGGAGGCGGAGTTATTGGTACCTCAATTGCTAGAGAACTATCAAAGTATAAATTAAATACAGTTTTAGTTGAAAAGTATGATGATGTTGCAAGTGGGGTATCAAAAGCTAATAGTGGTATTGTACATGCTGGATATAATGAGAAATTAGGAACATTAAAGGGTAAATTAAATATTTTAGGAAATGAAATGTTTGATGAGTTATCGAAAGATTTAGATTTTCCATTTAAAAGAAATGGAGCATTAATATTAGCATTTTCAGAGGATGACATGGTTAAGATTAAAGAACTTAAGCTTAATGGAGAGATGCTTGGAGTTAAAGGTTTAGAAATTTTAAGAAGAGAAGAGGTTTTAAGCTTAGAAAATAATGTTTCTGAAAAAGTTTTAGGAGCATTATATGCAAAAACTTCTGGAATTGTTAGTCCTTATGAAATGGTTATAGCATTAGCTGAAAATGCAAATATTAATGGTGTTGAATTTAAATTTAATACTGAAGTTATTAATATAGAAAAAATATGTGATGGATATAAGGTTTCATTAAGTAATGGAGAATGCTTAGAAAGTAAGTGCGTTATCAACGCAGCAGGTATTAATGGTGACATAATAAATAATATGATAAATGATCATCAATATAAAATAAAGGGAGTAAAGGGAGAGTATGTTTTATTTGATAAAATTGCTGGTAGATTAGTTAAGAAAACATTATTCCAAGTACCGGATAAGATAAGTAAAGGTGTTTTAGTTACACCGACTATAGATGGTAATTTAATGATTGGGCCCAATGCACATAAAGGAGATAAAAGAGATATTAAGACAACTAAAGAAGGCTTAGGTGAAGTAATTGACAAAGCTAAAAGATCTGTATCAGAATTACCTTTAAATAGAAGCATAACAACATTTGTTGGGGTAAGACCATGTCTTAAAAGTGATTTTATAATAGAAGAAGTTAAGTGTGCTAAAAATTTTATAAATGTTATAGGAATAGATTCACCAGGACTTACAGCAGCTCCTGCAATTGGAGTGTATGTTAAGGAGCTAATTAAAGATAGCTTTAATTTAATTCCAAAAGATAATTTTATAAGTACAAGAAGAGGAATAATTAAGTTTGATAAATTAGGAATAACAGAAAAAAATGAATTAATAAAAAGAGATTGTAATTATGGAAAAATAGTATGTAAGTGTGAGCTTATAACAGAAGGAGAAATAATAGATTCAATAAATAGACCACTTGGAGCTAGAAGTGTAGATGCAGTTAAGAGAAGAACAAGAGCAACAATGGGTGGCTGTCAAGGTGTTGGATGCTTAATTCCCATATCAAAGATAATAGCAAGAGAACTGAATATAGACATAAGTGAAGTTATGAAAAATAAAAAAGGTTCAAATATGATAGGCTACAAGGAGGCGTAAAATAATATGAAAGTTTATGATTTAATCATAATAGGTGGAGGAGCATCAGGACTTAACTGTGCAATATTTGCTAAAGCTGCGGGTATAGACAAGGTATTACTTATAGAGAAGGATGACGTATTAGGTGGTGCTTTAATTGGAGGAGATTATAACTTAAGTGAAAGAAGTTATTTTACAGGTAGAGACTATAGAGAAAAGAAATTAAACGAATTTAATGGATTTAAAATAGATACATACTTAAATACAATGGTTTTAAAAATTGATTATGACAGAGAAGTAGTATGTACAAGCAAAGAGCGTGGCATAGAAAAAGTTAAAGGAAAAGCTATAATATTAGCTAATGGCGGAAAAGAACAAAGTAGAGATAATATGAAAGTTACTGGAGATAGATGTTCTGGAATAATGACAGTTGGTATGGCTGAAAAAATTCTAGGAATAGATGGAGTTATTCCTGGAAAAGATGTAGTATTGTACGGAGTAGATAATATAAAGAAAATTTATACAAAGTTAAAAGAAAAAAATGTAAATGTAAAAGGTGCAGTTTGCGATAAAATAAGTGATGAAGTTCTTGGACTTACAAAGAATCTTTACTTAGGATATCAATTACAAGATATTATTGGTAAAGATAGAGTTGAGATGATTAGAATAACTAAAAATGGTGAAGAGCTTCTTTTAAAATGTGATACTTTAATAATAGCAAGACCGATGGTATCAGATGGAATAGTAGCAATGAGAAGTGGAATAAAATTAAATTCATCAACATCAGGAGCAGCAGTTAATGAGCAATATATGACTTCAAAAAATGGAGTATTTGCTTGTGGGAATGGAATTTATATTCATTCTTCAATGGAAGAACTGTTAGAAGAAGCTAAAAAGGTTGTAGAAAGTGTTAAAAACTTTATAAATAGATAATAGTTTTATATATAGAATACATATAAAATTATAGAATATTAAAAAATCATAGATTTCTATCTATGGTTTTTTATTTTGAAATTAAAAAATTCTAATTATAATTAGAAAAATCTAATGTATAATTTTGTGCTCTTTATGTATTTTTTTTACATAATAAAATATAGAAAATAGGTGTAATTAAATGAATCTCATTAAATTACCTAGGAAATACATGGAGATAAAGTAAAAATATTAAATAAGAGTTTTTTATTCTAAAACTAATCTAATCATAGAAATGATATGAAGTATCAATACTTTGAAAAGTATACTTAGTCTTTTAATATATATAAAGAAGAAATTATATAAAATATTTTGTGCAATAATTTTGGGTAATCTAAGTATGGAAATGAAGGAAAACTACATTGAAAATGGCTATATTATAAGGATTGACAAGAAAATGGAAAACAATTACAATAATCTTCGATGATACTTAGAGATAAATTAAATAGTAATTATAGTTTAGTTGAAAATTCGACAACATGATATATATGGTTTATTTAGTGCAGCTTAGTTATGTTCATAATTATTAAGATGGGGATTTAAAGTTTTTATTGTTAACTAATTTATATTAATAATAAAGAATCTATGGGGGGGAAATTTAATGAAAAAAAGGGCAACAATGAACAAAAATATTGCACTTATCATTGCTGGAGCTGTTATAATGGGACAGATTCCTATATCTGCATTGGCAGATGGGAATAAGAGTGTAAACGTTATAGAAGTTAATAAAGCTGAGAATAAGGGCAATAAGGAAGCTTCAGACAAACTTGCATATGATCAAGAGTATAGCAACCATGACAGTAACTCTTGGAAAAGGCTAGTAGGTGATGGCGAAATTAAAGAAAATTTTGATTTCGCTGATAAAGAGAATGGAGTTAATGGAGCTTTAGAAATTAGGAGGGCAAATGGAAATAATCTTGTATTTGTAGAAGAGCAAAGTCCAAGTCTTACAGATTTTGAAGCAGAAGTTAGATTTCAATTAAATCCTGATAATGCAAGTGATAAAGCAGGTAGATTTGGACTAGTATTTAGAGGAAACTCAGCAGATAACTATGGCTTTATTGGTTATAATGGTGGAAATGAATCACCAGGAAAGTGGCTTATTGAAACGCCAACAGCGTGGAAGGATGATATAAAAGGACCAGAACTTAAAGCAGGTGACTGGACTACAATGAAGGTTACAGTTAAAAGAAATCATGTAACTTTAGTTGTAAATGGAGAAAAAATATTTGCTGAAAATGTATCATTAGGAAACTTCCCAACTGATCCAGGTCAATTTGGATTTAGAACATGGTACGATCAAAAGAATGTAAAGGTTGATTACCTAAAAATTAATTCATTAGATGAGGCTCAAAAGGATGATATTACTGAAGTTAAAGAATTAAATATAGATACTTTAGTTAAAGCAAAGCCAGAACTACCATATAAAGTTGATGTAACTTATGGAGATGGATCAACTGGTCAAGAGGTTGTAATATGGGATTATGTTGATGCTTCAAAATATGCACAGGTTGGTGAATTTGTAGTAGAAGGAAAAATAAAGGGAGCAGCAGAAAATGCACCAAAAGCAAAGGCTAATATTACAGTTAGAGAAAAGCATGTTTATAGTACAGATTTTGAAACAGAAGCAACAAGTGGGGACTGGCAAATATTAAAAGGAAGTGGAAAAGCATCTGTTGAAAATGGAGCTGTAAAAGTTCCGATGAATGGTGTATCAGTATCAGCTGATATGTCTTCTCCAAATGTTAAGAACTTTACTTATGAAACAGATTTTACAGTAGATAGCGATTCAGGAAGAATTGGACTTGCATTTAGAGTTAATGATAAAGATAACTGGGGTGCAGTTTGTTATGATGCTGGATCATGGGTTTGGAAAGCTATGAATGGCGGAACAGAAAGCTATGGATCATTCCCAGGTTCAATTAAGCTTGAAAAGAATAAGAAGTATAGAATGAAACTTAAAGTTGAAGATAATAATATTTCATTATGGATAGATGATGTTCTTCTAGGAAATACAATAGCAGGAAGTCTACCACAAAGTGCTGGTAAAATAGGTTTATCAGGATGGTTTGGAAACAAAAATATTACTTTAGATAATGTTAAAGTTGAAGAAATAGTTCAAGAAACTGAAGGTGAGTTACCTGATGTTGAAGTTAAGAGTATTGAATCAGATAAAATGAAAGTTAATTTAGATAATACTTTCCCAAGAGTAATAGGATATGAGTGGAAAGATGATCAATCAACATTATTAGGACAAGAAGAGAGATATAATAAAGTTGAGCTTAACAATACTAAATATACACCAGAGGTTAAGTGTACAGTAAAAGATAATGTAGCAACATATACTATGAAAATAAAAGAAGTAGATGTTACATTGACAGTTAAGATGTCTGTAGATGGAAATAAGCTTAGAATGGAAATAACAGATATAAAAGAAGGCGGAGACTTTAAAGTTCAAAAAGTGAATTTCCCAAATCATAGCTTTGCAACTGTTAAGAGTAATGAAGGTGGAGCAATAGCTGCAACTTTATCTTCAGGAGCTTGGCATGACATTAAAGATGAAATAAAAACTGTAGAAGAAATGGATCCATCAGTTAAGGGCAAAACTTATGCATTTATAAATGATGATAATTTTGCTATAACTATGGATAATAATGTAATAGAATATTCAAATAGAATAACTCTTACAACTCAAAATAGAAATGGTTATAAGAGCACAGGAATGGGAACAGGAACTTGGACGTATAGAGAAGTTCTAGATTCAGAAACTGAATTCTTTAATCACGAAGATAAATTATGGTCAGAAGTTATAATAACAAAGGACAATAATGATGATAAGAAAGTAACTTGGCAAGATGCTGCAATAGAGTATAGAAGAAATATGAAGGTTCCAATGGGTGGAGAAGATATTAAAAACAATCTTTCATATGTAGCATTTAATATTGCATATACTCAAAATCCATTCTTAAGATCATTAGATACTGTTAAGAAAATATCTAATTATACTGATGGATTTGGACAAATGGTACTTCATAAAGGATACCAAGCAGAAGGTCATGATGATTCGATTCCAGATTACGGCGGACATATAGGTATTAGACAAGGTGGAGTTGATGATCTTAATACTTTAATAAATGAAGGTAAGAAATATAATGCAAAAATTGGTGTTCACGTAAATGCTACTGAATATCAAAAAGATGCATTCCAATATCCTCAAAATGGTAGTGTGAATGAAAATGCTGCAGGATGGGGCTGGCTTGATCAAGCATATTATGTTGACCAAAGAGCAGATGTTGTAAATGGTGAACTTTTCAGAAGATTAGATATGCTTAAAGAAGATGCTCCAAACTTAGGATGGGTATACGTTGATGTTTATACAGGTAATGGATGGAATGCACATCAACTTGGAGAAAAGTTAAACAGCTTAGATTATCAAGTTGCAACAGAATTCCATAGTCCACTTGAAGAACATGTAACATGGACTCATTGGGGAGCAGACCCAGCTTATCCTAATGAAGGTGGTACAAGTCAAATACTAAGATTTATAAAAAATGATACTAAAGATGGATTCTTATCAGATCCATTATTAAAAGGTAATAAGCATCTTCTATCAGGAGGATGGGGAACTAAGCATACAATTGAAGGTGAGTACGGCACAGAAGTATTCTATAATCAAGTATTACCAACTAAGTATATGCAACATTTTGAAATAATGTCTATGACAAAAGATGAGGTTAAGTTCAATGAAGGATTAAGAGCTGTTAGAGAAGGAGCTAATATAAATTACTATAAGAATGATAGATTAGTTGCAACAACTCCAGAAAATTCAATAGGAAAAACTGGAATAGGTAAAACACAACTATTCTTACCATGGAATCCAGTTGAAGAAGATGAAAAGATATATCACTGGAATCCACTTGGAACAACATCAGAATGGCAACTTCCAGAAAGCTGGTCTAATCTTGGAACAGTTGAACTATATGAATTAACTGATTTAGGAAGAACTAAGGTTAAAACAGTTAATGTTGTAAATGGAAAAGTAAATTTAGATGTTAAAAAGGATACACCATATATTGTAACTAAGGGTGAGGTTAAAGAGGAAAGAATTGATTCATGGGGTGAAGGTGCTCAAATAAAAGATCCAGGTTTTGATTCACAAACATGGAACAATTGGAAAAAAGAATCAAAGAGTGGAAATACAGATCATATCAAATTTGTAAATGAAACACGTGAAACAAGAAAGGGTAATGATGTTGTTTCTATAGTTGATAATGATGGAAAGGTATCTCAAAACATTGAAGGATTAGAGCCAGGAAAAACTTATTCTATTTCTGCATGGGTTAAAAATGATGGAAATAGAGAAGTTACATTAGGTGTTAACTCAGGTGATGTTAAAGTTACTAATGTAATTAATAAGAGTGGATTAAAGAGACAAGGGGAAGGTGTTAAGTGGATTGATGATGCATTCCAAAGAATGGAAGTTGAATTTACTGTACCTGATGGAGCTACTGGAGCTGAAATTTATTTAGATGCAAAAGAGGGATCAGGTGAAGTTATAGTAGATGACTTTAGAATATGGGATCATCCAGGTCATACAAATAGGGATGGTTATGCATTCTATGAAGATTTTGAAAATGTAGATGAAGGTATAACTCCATTCTTCTTAGCACCAGGCAGAGGAACTTCTAATAGAACGCACTTAGCAGAAAAAGATTTATATGGAAGACAAAAGATGACTTGGGTTCTTGATGGAAGATTCTCATTAAAGAGCAATCAACAGTCAGGAGAGCAAGGACAAATGCTTGTTACTGATTCATCAACATTTAAGTTAGAGCCAAATAAAACTTATGAATTAGGATTCTTATATTCACTTGCAAATGCAGCACCAGGATATTCAGTAAATATAAAATCAAAATCTGGTGGAGATAGCTTAGTTAACATTCCACTTGAAGCAACAGGAGTTGAAGAAGGTAAGGATACTAATGCTAAGGAAATTAAGAAGACATTCACTACAGGAGATAAAGATGACTATTATATTTCAATTGATAAGGGTGAAGGATATAAGGAGCTTATATTAGATAATATATATGTTAAGGAAGTTAAGGAAGATGAAAATGCTAAACTTGCAAATGTTAACTTAAATACTAGCTTAAATCAAATTCCTGTTGACTTAGCAGTTGACTTTAATGTTAATGCCCTTATGAGCAATGGAGCTAGCGTTGATTTATCTAAAGATGGCGTTAAGGTAGAGTATATTGTTTCAGATGATAGTGTACTTTCAATTGAAGATGGAAAAATGAAAGGATTAAAGGATGGTAACGCAACTGTCGAAGTTAAGGTTACATTAGATGGTGTAACTGTTACATCTAATAAAGTTAATATTAGAGTTGGAGAAGGGGAGGCTGAAAAGCCAGAGGTTAATAAAGATCAATTAAATGAGGCTATAGCTAAAGCAGAAGGACTAAATAAAGATGATTATACAGCTGAAAGTTATAAAGTCTTAAAGGATGCACTAGATGCAGCTAAAAATATAGCTAGTAAAGAAGATGCAACTCAAGAAGAAGTAGATAATGCAACTAAAGCTATAGAAGATGCAATAAGTAAGTTAGAAGATAAAGAAGAAACTCCAGACGTAGATGGAGTAGATAGAACAGCTTTAGAAAGTGCAATAAAGGCTGCAGAAAAGTTAAATCAAAAAGACTATACTAAAGACAGTTTTAAGGTATTTAAAGATGCATTAAAGAATGCTAAGAAAGTGTTAAAGAATGAGAAAGCTACTCAAGAAGAGATAGATGCTGCACTTAAAGCTTTAAATGATGCACAAAGTAATCTAAAAGTTGATAATACAAAACCTGAAAAACCAGAAAAACCTGAGAAGCCAGAAAAACCTAATAAACCAGGAAATGGTGGAAACTCTGGAAATGGGGGAAATTCAGGAAAACCAAGTAATCCAACAACACCAGGAATATCAGGTGGTGGTTCAGGTAATTTACCAGATACAGGTATGAATACAGGTGCTATGAGTATTTTTGGAATAATAGCATCAGCACTTGGAGTTACTTTCTTAAGAAAGAAAAAATAAAATATAACTAAGTATTAAAAGGACATAGTTTAATTAAGCTATGTCCTTTTATATAAAATTTTAATTTATGAGGAGGTCTTATGAATAGAAAAAAAATAGTAGCTTTAATGCTTACTACAATAATATTAAGCAATAGTGGAGTTCAAGTTATTTTGGCTAAGGCGAGTTCAAATAATGATCAAAAGAGACCTGTTATTGAAAATGTAATAGAACAAAGTGAGATAAAAGCTACAGCCACATCAGAGCAGAGCGCTGATCCTGCTACAAGTGCCATAGATGGTAAGTTGGAAACTATGTGGCATACAAAATGGGATGGAAGTGATGAATTACCTCAAAGTCTTACATTAGATTTAGGGAAAGAGAGAGTAGTATCATCAATAAAATTAGATTCTAGACTTTCAGAGGATAATGGAAAAATAAAAAGGTATGAAATAATTTCAAATAATGAAGTTGTTCATAGTGGGACATTAAGAACAGATATTTTAACTAATGTAATTAGATTTGAAAATCCAATAGAAACAGATAATATAACAATAAAAGTACTTGAAGGTGTTGGAGGATTTGCAAGCCTTGCTGAGGTTAATGTATATGAGACTACTGGAATGGCTAAAAAGGTATCGGAATATAATAATTTAAGGATAGAAAATGGAGCTAATGGAAACTTTAATTCTGATTTAAATAAAATAAATTCTCTAAAACAAGGGACAATAATTGCAAAGTTTGATGTAAAAGGAGATAGAATACAGACAATTTTTAGTGCTAGTAATAATAAAAAGAATAATAATCACTTCCATTTATATGTACAAAATGGAGGTATAGGGTATGAAATAAGAAATGAAGGTACAAATTCGTTCAATGTTAGAGGGAATATTGATGTAACTCTAAATAAAGGAATAAATACTTTAGCATTTAAAGCAGAAGAAGGACTAGGATATTCACTTTATCTAAATGGAAAAAGAGTTAAGTTTGATAAAAGGGAAGATTTAAAATTTATATTTGATATTGAAGGAATAAATAGTGTTGATGTAGGAAAGACAGATAGATTAAATGGAAATGAATATAACTTTACTGGAGATATAGATTTTATAGATATATATGATGTAGCATTAGCAGATGACTATTTAATAAAAAAGACTGAGGAGACGAAAATTGATAAGTTACCTTTACCAGAAGGCGCTTATATAAGTGATCCAGTTGATGTATTTAAACCAAATGATTTAGGGTCAAAAGCATTTAGAATTCCATCTTTAATTACGACTAACAAAGGAACGATGATTGCGGGAATAGATGCTAGAATAAATCATGGTGGAGATTCACCAAATAATATAGATGCAGCAATTAAGAGAAGTGAAGATGGAGGAGAAACTTGGATAGATGGACAAAAAATAATAGACTATCCAGGTAATGCATCAGTAATAGACTCTTCATTACTTGAAACAGATGATGGCAAAATATTTTTATTTATAACAGCATTCCCTGAAGGATATGGCTTCAGGCAGTCAAGACAAGGAACTGGTTTTGAAGAATTCCAAGGAGAGAATTGTATGCTTTTATTTGATGGAGAGGGTACAAAAGGACAAGTTGGCCAAGGCAATAAATATTATATAAAACCAGGCGGAAGAGTATTTGATTCAAATGGTATAGAAACTGCTTATAGAGTAGATGCAAATAATTATTTATATGAAGATGGAAAAGCTGAGGCTATAGGAAACACCTTCCTTCCAACATCTAAATTAAAAGCTTATGGTACAGCATATCTTGCATTAGTTGAGAGCACTGATGACGGTAAGACTTGGAGTGAGCCAGAACTTATATCAGGACAAGTTAAGAAGGATTGGATGAAATTCCTAGGTACTGGACCAGGAAGAGGAATTCAAATAAAAAGTGGAGAGAAGAAAGGAAGAATAGTATTCCCTGTATACTATACTAATCCAAATGGATTCCAATCAAGTGCTGTGATATATAGTGATGATAATGGTGATACATGGAATATTGGAGAGTCTCCAAATGATTCAAGAAGTGATCATTCAGCGAATTCTGATACTATAAAATCAGGAAATGAATTAACAGAGTGTCAAGTGGTTGAAATGCCAGATGGACAATTGAAATTATTTATGAGAAATACAGGAGATTATGTTAGAATTGCCACAAGCTTTGATGGTGGCGAAACATGGCATGAAGATGTTACAGAGGATAGAAATCTAAGAGAACCATATTGTCAATTAAGCGTAATAAATTATAGTAAAACAGTTGATGGAAAGCCTGCTGTTATTTTTGCAAATCCAGACGAAGTTTATCCTAATAGAAGGAATGGAACAGTTAGAATAGGTGTAATTAATGAAATTGGAACCTATGAAAATGGTGAGAAAAAATATGAATTTGATTGGAAATATAATCAAAGTATTATTCCGGGATATTTTGCATACTCATGTTTAACAGAACTTCAAAATGGTGATGTTGGGCTATTATATGAAGGAACAGGTAGTGCTGAAATGTCATATAGAAAGATGAGCTTAGATTATATAAAGACAGATCTAATAGAGAGTGCTAAGGCGGCTGAAATAGTAAGTACAGAAATTTTAGATAATGATTTGAGTTATTTACCTGGCGAAGAAATTAATATAATGGTTAACTTTAATCAAACAATAAGTTTATTTGGAAATAGAGATATTAAGATATTAATTGGAGATAGAGAAGTACAATTAAATATGAAAGAATATAAAGATGGTAAGTCAGTAGTATATAGGGGAATAATACCTTCAGATATATCAGCTGGAAGTAAAAATATAGTGATTAAATCCCAAGATGGTTTAGACATAGTAACTACTACTGGAAAAGTAACTAATTTATCTAATAATATAGATACTAATTTATCTATTAAAATTGGACAAGAGGAAGCTGAAAAGCCAGAGGTTAATAAAGATCAATTAAATGATACTATAGCTAAGGCTGAAAGCTTAAATAAAGATGACTATACAGCTGAAAGCTATAAAGCCTTAAAGGATGCAGTAGATGCAGCTAAAATTATAGATAACAAAGAAGATGCAACTCAAGAAGAAGTAAATAATGCAACTAAAGCTATAGAAGATGCAATAAGTAAGTTAGAAGATAGAGAGGAAACTCCAGAGATAGATGGAGTAGATAGAACAGCTTTAGAAAATGCAATAAATGCTGCAGAAAAGTTAAATGAAAAAGATTATACTAAAGAGAGTTTTAAGGCATTTAAAGATGCATTAAAGGATGCTAAGAAAGTTTTAAAAGATAAAAAAGCTACTCAAGAGGAAATAGATGATGCCATTAAAGCTATAGAAGATGCACAAAGCAAACTGGAAATTGATAATACAAAACCTGAAAAACCAGAAAAACCTGATAAGCCAGAAAAACCTAATAAACCAGGAAATGGTGGAAATTCAGGAAAACCAAGTAATCCAACAACACCAGGAATATCAGGTGGTGGTTCAGGTAATTTACCAGATACAGGTATGAATACAGGTGCTATGAGCATTTTCGGAATAATAGCATCAGCACTTGGAGTTACTTTCTTAAGAAAGTAAAAATAAAATATAACTACTAAAAATAAAGAACATAGCATTTAAATGCTATGTTCTTTTATTAAATTAAGATTTTGAAACACCAGACATATTAGATAATAATTTTACAAACTCACGTTTAATAATAGTATTTGATATAAAAAATACTTTTATTTTATTGTTATAATTTGTGTAAGCAACTCTACAGTTGATAGCGTTATCTAGTGGGATTTTATATTCATAGATAGTTTTACCATTATATATGTAGTTTTGAACTGCTTTAATTTTGTAAGGACTGCTTTTTATTATATCTGGAAGTCTATAAAGTATATTATTTATAATTAATTCTTCATATTTTTTATTTGCTTTGAAGAATTTCTTTAAGATATTATTGTCTTCAATAATTATATTTTCCTTCATTTATTCATCTCCTTAATCAGAGGGTATAATATTAAACCATAATTTATTGCTTCTTGGAAATTCACGTTTCTTTAGAGTTTTTAAGAGTTTCTTTAGTTTATCAAGTTTTAGATCTCTATACTCACATTGAAAAAAACCATCTTCAATTACATCAAATGAATGTTCGTTTTTTATAATTACAACTTTTCTATCCTTTTTAAAAGGTCTAACATCTATAGAATCATTCACATTGATTTTCTTTAATGTATTTATAGTTGTTCTAATAAAGCTATCAATATTTATCATAGTAACACCTCCATGTAATTAAATTATACTGACTATATCTAAATAGGTTAAATATATTTTTTTTATGATAATTATTGTGTATACTTATATATAGAAAAATTAAATTAGAAATGGGAGTTTTAAAATGATAAGAAGAGGACATCTAGAAGATTTTGATATATTATTTAAATGGATTAATGATGAAGATGTAATAAAATTTTCACGTTATAAAAAAGAAATGGATTTAGAAGAATTTAATTCATGGTTTGATAGCAAATTAGATAATTTATTTGTTATAGAAGAAGATTTAGTTCCACTAGGTCAAGTATCCTTTGAAGTATCAGAAAATGGCGATGAAGCTATAATTAGTTATAGTGTTGATAGAGATGAAAGAGGAAGGGGATACGGAAAAGCTTTAATACACTACATAGTAAATTTCATTAAAGAAAATAGAGATGATATTAAAAAGGTCAGTGCATTTATTAGTAATGACAATGAAATATCAATAAAGATTTTTGAAAATGAAGGGTTCATAAGAGAATTTGAAGAAGATGATTATTTAAAAGTTACTTTAAGTATTAGATAATCTTTAAATATTGTATTTTAAAAGAGGTAAGAAATAATACATTTTGTATTTGGTTTTATCTCTTTTTTATTCTTTAAAAAAGTCTTTAGAAAGTCTTTAGATTTATTATGAAATTATCTTTAAGATTGTATTCTAAAATATAAATATATTAATTGAAGGGAGTTGAATACAATAATATATAAAATATTACAATATATACTAAAAATATAAATACTTATTTACTAATATGTTATATAATGGGGACGTAAAGGGATGAGAAAAGGGGTATTTAAGAGATGAAATCATATAATGTTTTAGTAGTTGAAGATGAAAGGGAGATAGCTGATGCTATAGAGATATATCTAGTTAATCAAGGATACAAAGTTTTCAAGGGTTATAATGGATCTGAAGGCTTGAAAGTAATTGAAAAAGAAAATATTCATTTAGCAATAGTTGATATAATGATGCCTATTATGGATGGTATAGCATTTACTATGAAGCTTAGAGAAAAGTATGACTTTCCAGTTATAATGTTATCTGCAAAATCAGAAGAAATGGACAAGATACTTGGACTTAATATAGGAGCAGATGATTATGTATCTAAACCTTTTAATTCTTTAGAGCTTTTAGCTAGGGTTAATTCACAGCTTAGAAGATATGCAAAGTATTTAAATGTTGTGGAAGAGACAAAAGAAAAAGAAAATAAAGTTATTATTGGTGGATTAGAGCTTGATGTAGATAGTAAAGAGCTTACTTTAGATGGGGAATTAATAAAGACAACGCCAATAGAATTTAAAATATTACATTTACTTATGAAGAGTTCAGGAAGGGTGTTCTCTTCAGAGGAGATATATGAAAGGGTTTGGAATGAACAAGCTGTAAATACTGATACAGTTATGGTTCATATAAGAAATATAAGAGAAAAGATAGAGATAGATCCTAAGAATCCAAAATATTTAAAGGTGGTATGGGGAGTTGGGTATAAATTTGAAAAAATTTAATAATAAGTTAGAAAAGTTTAATGATAAAAAGAAGATAAGTGCAATACTTTTAAGTCTTATAATGATAATTTCTATAGGATTATGCATGATGTATCCTAAAATAAATGAAGAATATAGATCCAATTTTGATAACTTCAATAGAAATGAAAAATTTTATGAAAAGATATATGGATCAATGTATTCTAGTTATTTTTGGACATTAGGAAATAAAGTAGATGAAAATACAGATGAAGTAGACGAAGTTAAATATGATGTTTTAGTTAAAGATAAATATAAGTACTATGCAAACTTTATAGAGGAATTTAATAATAATCTATTTCCAGAATGGGAGAGCTACTTGCATGACGATATGCTAGCAACGTATACAAAAAATAAAGAAAATGATTTTACTAGTAGTACTGGAAATGTTGCAATATTAGATTTATTATATTTTAATGAAGATGGCAGGTTTGGAAAGGTTAATTTTGATTTTTATGTAATTATGGATTTTGATAAGAATGGCGATTTAACAATAACAGATATATGGGGAGATACTGAGGAGAATTTTAAAAGAAATATTAAATTGGCATCAGAAAAGAGTAAGGTTCCAAGTAATTACTTAGATCCTATAAAAGATGCTACATTAGCTTTTGCAGTGCCTACAGGTGCTTATGCTTATTATAAGAATACTTCTATAGAGGAAGCAATAAATTCTGAATCGTTTATATATATAAATGTACCATTAGGTATAATTATATTACTTGCAATATTTATTCCATATAAAGTATTAAAGAAAATTATTGGGTTTAAGATATTTAAAAAGCTACCCTTTGAAATAAATATATTACTCACTGTATTTATTTTGTTTTTAATAATACAAGCACCAAGTGCCATTATGCTTAAAACTATAGAAAATACATTTGTTTTTTCTTCATATCTTTCAGTACCTAATGGAATTAAAAATGTTTTTGTGTATATTGCAAATATATTCTATTGGTTTATATGCTTTACTTATATATTTTATGAAGTAATATATATTAAATATATATTTAAAGAAGGGTTAAAAAGATATTTTAAGCAAAATGTTTTAGTTTTCAATATAATAAGAAGATTACAAAATGTAAAATTAGGTGGGAAAAATAATAAAAAGATACTTATTGTGGTATTGATAAATTTAATTATTATAGGTTCAATAGAGAGAATGTGGTACAGTGGTTTTTTGGGAGGGGATGATTTTTTAATAATATTAGTGATTTACTCAATAATATTATTTATAATATTGAAAATATCTGAAAAGAAGATATCCTCAAATTATAAAAAGTTACTTAAACAAACAAATGAAATGGCAAATGGAAATTTGGACTTTAAGGTTAATGAAGACTTAGGTATGTTTAATGAATTAAAAGATGAACTTCAAAAGATACAAGGTGGGTTTAAGAAAGCTGTAGATGAAGAAGTTAAAAGTCAGAATATGAAAACAGAACTTATATCTAATGTATCTCACGATCTAAAGACTCCATTAACATCAATAATATCGTATGTAGATTTATTAAAAAGTGAAAAAGATGAAGAGAAGAAAAAACAATATATAGAAACATTAGATAAAAAATCTCAAAGACTTAAAGCTTTAATTGAAGATTTATTTGAGATGAGCAAGGCATCTAGTGGTAATATAAATTTAAATATAATAGAAGTCGATATAATATCTTTAATAAAGCAAACTATGATAGAACTTAATGATAAAATAAGGGAATCAACTATAAAGTTTAAGTTTAATCATTCAGAAGAAAAGATAATTTTACCTTTAGATAGTCAAAGAACCTTTAGAGTTTTTGAAAATCTTATACTTAATATAACTAAGTATTCTATGAAAAATTCAAGAGCATATATTGATGTTATAAAAAGGAAAGATAAAGTACAAATAACCTTAAGAAATATATCAGAGAATGAATTGGATTTTAGAGAAGATGAGATAGTGGAGAGATTCGTTCGAGGTGATAAATCACGTAATACTGAAGGATCTGGTCTTGGACTTGCAATAGCAAAAAGCTTTGTTGAACTTCAGGGTGGAACTTTTAATATAAGTTTAGATGGAGATTTATTTAAGGTAGTAATAGCATTTAAAATAGATTAGATTTAAACGCTATTATAAATGAAAATATAGATAAATTTATTGAAAGATACTTGGTAAATTTATTTATAGAGCGAAATAAATAGGTTATTAAATAAATAATACATTAAAAGATAAATGATATTAAATAGAGGCTATATAAGTTTAACAATAAACTTATATAGCCTCATTATATTATGGTGTAGTTATTGATTTTACATTTTTTCAAACATAGATTTTAATATAGCTGTTGAGTTTTTAACTCCAATTGGAATAAATTCTTTATAATCCATTGTTGCACCGTTATTTGCATTATCTGAAATTGAACGGATAATTACAAATGGAATATTATTAAGGTATGCAACTTGTGCAATAGATGCACTTTCCATTTCTACAGCAGAAGCATTAAAATTCTTTTCAATCTCAGCTACCTTATCATGACTTGCAATAAATTGATCACCTGAGACTATTCTTCCTACATGAGACTTAATGTCTTTATGATCTTTTGTAGCTTCAATAGCTAAATTTAATAATTTTTCATCAGCCTTAAAATCATAAACATCCATTCTAGGAATTTGTCCAACCTTATCACCAAATACTGATGTATCTACATCATGTTGAACATAAGTATCCCCTATAACTATATCTCCTGGATAGATATCCTTTGATACTCCACCAGCAACACCAATATTTATTAATGAATTTACCTTAAATTCACTTATTAATATTTGTGCACATGATGCAGCGTTAACTTTACCAACACCTGATACCACAGCAACTACAGGTTTACCCCATAAGTTTCCTTCATAAAATGTTAAGTCATTTTTCTTAACTTCTTTGGTATCTTTCATATCTTTTAAAAGAACTTCAAGTTCCTCATTCATAGCGCCTATAATACCTATAGTTTCTTTTGGATTAGTAGCAGATTTTGATGAGTTGCTACAGCCAAAGAAAGTAGTTGATGCTATTAATAGCATAGATATTAAAATTAATAATCTCTTTTGTAATTTCAAAATTTTGTCCCCCTAAATAAAATTTAATATGTATGATTACGAATGAAAAATATAATTATGTGTATAATATTCGTAATACGAAAGTTATTATACTGGAAAAATACGAATAAAACAACAAATTTATTAAAAAAAGTTCAGAAAATCTCTTTTTTACTATAAAATCTGTAAAAATAAAATAAATATCTATTGTAATAAAAAGGTAAAAGTGAAAAAATAGTAGTTTTTATAGGTAAGTTTACAACTTCTCCAAATTCGATTAGTAATTAGTTAAAAACCTTCATATTTCGTTCTTTGACTTGAATTATCAGTAGCATTAAAATTAAGAAGAACTTAGAGATAAGTGTAAATATTATAAAATTAATACAATGAATAAATAAAAATTAAAATGAATTTTTGATAAAATAATATTTTAACTTTTATTTATCCACTGAATTTATAAAAATTGGAGGGATAATTATGAATATTTACATGAGCATATTCTTTCGTTTAATACCGCTACTAATGGGTGCTATATGTTTAGGATATGGTTTTTATGTTAATGCATTAAAACAAGCAACTGGAACAGGATTCATTGTTGCAGGACATGTTCTTATCTTTTTAACAGCAATATGTATTGCATTATTTACAACTGCTGCGACAATTATAAGACAAATAATAAATAGATATAATAACTTTTATAAATGGATATTACCTATAATAGGTTATGCAAGTGGAATTTTTACAGTTATTGCAGGTATTTATTTTTGGAGAACAGCAGGAGAGAATGCATCTTATTTTGTATCAGGAAATATAATCTTTGCAGTTGGGCTTATAACATGTTGTGTAGCAACAGTAGCAACAGCTTCAACTAAATTTTCTTTGATTACTAAAAATGAAGGTACTTTAAAGCCTGGGGAAAAACCAAAGGATGGTTTTACAAGTGGTCAAGCTAAGACATTAATAGCTGTTCCTATAATTTGTACAATAGTTGGACTTGTAAGAGGAATATATCTAATGGTTAGTGAAGAAATAACACCACATTTTGTAGCAGGTCATGTAGTAATAGGTATATCACTAATATGTGCAAGTTTAATTGCACTAGTAGTAACTATTGTTAGACAAATAGATAATGTATTTTCAAATAAAGAGAGATGGAAATGGAGTAAATTTGTACTTTTAATGGGTACTATAGATTTAGTATGGGGTATTATAATACTTATAGTATGTAAGAGTCCAGCTTGGATTGCTCCAGGATATGTAATGATTGGACTTGGATTTGTATGCTACAGTATTTCAAGTAAGGTAATATTACTTGCTGCCGTATGGCGTAGATCTTGTTCATTAGCTAATAGAATACCATTAATACCAGTAATGACAGCACTTATTTGCTTATTTTTAGGAGCATTTTTATTAGAAGCAGCACAATTTAATGCTGCATACTTTGTTCCAGCGCGTGTTGTAGTAGGACTTGGAGCTGTATGCTTCACATTATTCTCAATAGTTTCAATATTAGAAAGTGGAACATCAAAGAAATCTTAATAACATAAGCTTTAAATATATAAATATAGTTAATTCTAAGAAGCCTAAAGGATATAAATCCTTTAGGCTTCTTTTCTTAGTATCAAAATATACTTTATAAAATAATATGTAAGTATAACTATTAATAAAAGATAAAAAGTATAAAAAATAATGTTAAATAATTATTAATAATATAAAAAGAGTTATACAATACCTTTTAAAAAGGAAAAATATAGTATATAATAAAAGCATATATTATATAAGAAATAAATGGAGGAGATAATAATGATTAGTAGAAGTGAAATTAAAACCATGGCAAAAGAACAATTAAGGGGAAATTGGGGAATTGCAATATTAACATTTTTAATTTATGGAATAATAATAAGTTCATCAGGATTTGAAAATGCAATTGATAGACTACCATTTATGGATTCGTCTTTATCAACTTATTATGGTTTATCTATTTCTATAAATATAATAGCTTTATTACTTGGAGGGCTGGTTTCAGTTGGTATTAGTAAGTTCTCATTAAATTTAGCTAGACGTGAAAATGCAAGTCTTGGAGATTTATTTTCACATTTTAATATTTATTTAAAAACTTTGGGATTATATTTACTTATGGGAATAGCTGTTGCTATAGGTTTAATATTATTCATAGTACCAGGAGTTATATTATCTCTTATGTTCTCACAAGCATATTATATTTTAAGCGAAGATAATGAAAAATCTATAACTCAATGCTTAGATGAAAGTGCTAGCTTAATGAAAGGCTATAAATGGGATTACTTTGTACTAGAATTAAGTTTTATTGGATGGTGGGTAGTTGCATTTATAACATGTGGAATAGGTGCTTTATGGGTAGCTCCATATCAAGGTATAACAGAAGCAAATTATTACATGAAATTAAAAGAAGAAAATAGATTTACTAAATTATAAAAATAAAATTATAGTTATTTTGGAAGCTGATTTTGTATTTTTGCAAAATCAGCTTTTTAAATTAAAGTATTTTCTAGATATGATATTATATAAAATAAGAAAAATGATTGAATAAATAGTAAAATATACAGGAAAATGGTAAAATGAATATATTTAATTATAAATAGGATTAGAAAGTAAGGGAGTGAATAATGAAAATACTTATAAATTTAAAAAGAGAAGATGGATTAAATATAATAGCAGAAATTAAAGAATTAGATGATACTTATATTCATAAAATTATGACACTTCAAAATAATATCATTGAGAATATTGATAATAAAGAATTGTATGCCTTAACTTCAGAGAATGAATTTAGAGAAATAATTAATGGAAAAGGAAAAGTTATTGGGTGTTTAACGAAGAATGAAGAATTAATAGCTATTGGAGTTTATGGAAATTTTAAATATGATAAAAATAATTATGGACATGATATAGATATTAAGGGAGATGAACTTTTAAGTATAGGACAAATTGAATCAATAATAGTAAGTGAGGAATATAGGGGAAATAGACTTCAAGAAAAACTTTGCAAGATATTAGAGGAGATAGGGAAATTAAATAAAACATCTATTATGTGTGCAACAGTATCACCTAATAATCATTTTAGTCTAAAGAATTTTTTATTATTAGGATATGAAATACAGAAAGAAAAGCTTAAATATGGTGGTATGAGAAGATATATTTTAGTGAAGCAGCTATAGTGATTTGAT
Organism: Clostridium sardiniense; assembly: GCF_050584765.1. Classification (GTDB taxonomy): domain Bacteria; phylum Bacillota; class Clostridia; order Clostridiales; family Clostridiaceae; genus Clostridium; species Clostridium sardiniense_A. Next base: position 873,998 of record NZ_JBNOOR010000001.1, read on the forward strand.
ATAATTATATTAGGTATGGGAGGATTGATTATGAGGCTTGAGGAACTTATAAATAAGCATTATGATAAATTAAATCATAATGATATGCACATATGGAAGTATATATTTAATAATAAAAAAGAATGTACTAACTTAACAATTGATGAATTAGCAGCAAAGTGTAATGTTTCAAGAACAACAATATTAAGATTTGCACAAAAGCTATCACTAAAAGGATATAGTGAACTTAAAATATATTTAAGATGGGAACTTGATGAAAATAATTATATTGAAGAAGATACAATAAATAGGATTTGTAATGATCTTAATAAATCTATTGAAGATATGAGGCAGAAAGATTTTACTAAAATATGCAGAATGATTTATGAAGCAAAAAGAGTATTTGTATATGGGACAGGAGCTGTTCAAACATCAGTAGCACAGGAAATAAAGAGAATATTTTTATCAGGTCAAGAATGTTTTTACATTGTAGATGGTGGAGATGAGACGGAAATGCTCTTAAGAACTATCTCTTCAGATGATCTTATAATATTAATTTCTTTAACTGGAGAATCAGATCATATAATAAATTTTGCAAAGGGCTTAAACTTAAGAAATGTACCAATAATATCAATAACAAAGCTTAAAAATAATGAATTAGCAAGATTAAGCAAAGAAAATATATACATAACAACATCTATGCTTAATATTGGAACCGAAAGGGAATATGAAGCAACCACAGCTTTTTTCATATTAGCAGAGATATTATTTGTAAAATATAGTGTGTATAAGAGTAAACGAAAGGAAGAAGTTTTAATTAATAATTAAAACTAATAGCAAATAAAAGTAAGCAATTAAAGGCTTACTTTTATTTTTTTTAGAAAGAATAATTAAGCAAATATATTGAATTCATTAGTATTACTTTGCATTTTAGTTTATAAAGTAGCTAAATTTAAAATTGTGTGAAAAATCACTAATAAAGAGAGAAATCACAATATGTGAGAATGAGTGCCTATATGCTTTAAAAGTCTTGATAACGTTTAATATAATTGGTAATATCTTGAATATGAGGTGCCTCTCATTTTAACAAAGAGTTTTATAGATGGGAGAGAATAAAAGTTATGATGCAGAAAATACAACGTTTTGGGGGAGCTATGTTTACGCCAGTATTGTTATTTGCTTTTGCTGGTATTATGGTAGGTTTATCAATATTATTTAAAAATGCTGAAATAATGGGTTCCTTGGCAGACCCTAATGGGTTATGGTATAAGGCGTGGATTATTATTGAGGAGGGTGCTTGGACTGTATTTAGACAATTACCACTTCTATTTGCAATTGGACTTCCAATAGGTCTTGCAAAGAAGCAACAAGCTCGTGCATGTATGGAATCTCTTGTAGTATATCTAACATTTAATTATTTTTTAAGTGCTTTTTTATCACTTTGGGGAGAGAATTTTGGAGTTAACTTTGCAGCAGAAGTTGGTGGAGGTAGTGGGCTAACTCTTATTGCTGGAATAAAAACATTAGATACTGGGATGATAGGTGCAATATTAATATCAGGTATAGTTGTATATTTACATGATAAATATTTTGATACAGATCTTCCGGAATTTTTAGGAACTTTTAAGGGATCTTCTTTTGTTGTTATGATATCATTCTTTATAATGATTCCAGTTGCATTAATTATGGCATTTATTTGGCCAAAGGTACAAGGGTTAATAGGAACTCTTCAAGGATTCTTGACATCATCCGGAGTTATAGGCGTATGGGTATATACATTCCTTGAGAGAATTTTACTACCAACAGGGTTACATCATTTTATCTATTCACCTTTTATTTTTGATGCAGCTGTAGTAGAAGGTGGAATAAATGTTTACTGGGCAACTCGTTTAAATGAATTTGCAACATCAGCACAAAGTTTAAAGGAAATGTTTCCAGCGGGTGGGTTCGCATTACATGGATTATCTAAAGTATTCGGGGCAATTGGTATAGCGGGAGCGTTATATGCTACAGCTAAACCAAATAAGAAGAAAATTGTATTAGGACTTTTGATACCAGCTACATTAACGGCAGTTGTTGCAGGGATAACTGAACCTTTAGAATTTACATTTTTATTTATAGCACCAGTTTTATTTTTAGTACATTCGCTACTTGCGGCAACTTTATCAGCAGTATCATTTGCACTAGGGGTTGTAGGGAACTTTGGTGGTGGACTTATTGACTGGGCGGCCATTAATTGGATACCTTTATTTAAATATCATTCAGATACTTATATTACTCAAATAATAGTTGGTCTTATTTTTTCAGGAATCTATTTTATTGTATTTAGATACTTAATATTAAAGTTTAATTTTAATACTCCAGGAAGGGAAGAAGAAACTGAAGAGACAAAGCTTTATACTAAATCAGATTATAAAAATAAAAAGGGAGTAGGAAAGGAAGAAATAAAGGAAAAAGGAATAGATATAAATGTAAGTAAAGCAGAGAAGTTTCTAGAAGCACTAGGAGGAAAAGATAATATTATTGATGTGACTAATTGTGCTACAAGACTTAGAATATCAGTTAAAGATGAAAAAATAATAGAAGATGCAAGCGTATTTAAAAGTGCAGGGGCGCACGGACTAGTTGTTAATGGAAAAGCGGTACAAGTTATAGTTGGATTGTCTGTGCCAACAGTTAGAGAAAAGTTTGAAGCATTATTAGGTTAACATAAATAAATTTATTTTAATTTGGAATACTAAATGAATAAGTAGTTTGGAGGATAAATATGAGAGAATATACTGGAATGATAGATAGTAAATCTATAACTGATAATGCAAAAAAATATGGAAGCTTAAAATTAGCAATGACGTTATTTATAGTTTTTCCAATATTATTTTTAATATATTTATATATGAGTACAACAATGATAGGTGGAGATCTAGTAGGAGCAATCTCTGAGGATCCTATGCTAAATATTGCATTCATAATTGCAATGATAAATCCTTTTTGTGGATATTTATGCAAAGTAATATTAAAAGATATAGATGAAGGAAAAGATAAAGAGGTTATAAAGATTAATTTATTAATTCTTACAATAGCACAAGTATTTGTATTTAATATAGTTGGAGTTATATTACTAAGTATAACTTTATATAGGAATTTTAAATGGAATAGTATAAGTAAAAAACATATTGTTGGGATAATTAATAATAAGTATGCTATTTCAAGGGTTGCAAGTTCTAGTTCTATTTTTCTTATATATCTAATGTGCTTATTCATAACACTAAAATTAAAATAGTTAATATATTTAAAGTTAGATTACTTATTAAGTAGTCTAACTTTTTGCTTTGTAAATATTAAGTTAAATATAGTGAAAATTCACAGTAAATGATACTAATTAACAAGAATTGATACTACTCCCTAAGTGGCTAAAATCCATTGTTTATGGAAATTCGCTCTGATAATATAAAGACGTAGAAGATATTAAAATAAATGGGTTAAAAAAGGGAGGAATTTTTATGAAGAAATTTTCAGTAGTTATTGCAGGTGGGGGAAGCACTTTTACACCTGGTATAGTGTTAATGTTATTAGATAATTTGGACAAATTCCCAATAAGAAAAATTAAATTTTATGATAATGATGAAGAAAGACAAGATACAATTGCTAAAGCCTGTGAAATAATCTTGAGAGAAAAAGCAAGTGATATAGAATTTTTAGCAAGTACTGATCCAGAAGAAGCCTTCACTGATGTAGATTTTGTAATGGCTCACATAAGAGTTGGAAAATATAAAATGAGAGAATTAGATGAAAAAATTCCTTTAAAGCATGGAGTTGTAGGTCAAGAAACATGTGGACCAGGAGGGATTTCTTATGGTATGAGATCAATAGGTGGAATATTAGAGATTTTAGAATACATGGAGAGATACTCACCTAATGCATGGATGCTTAATTACTCAAACCCAGCGGCAATTGTAGCTGAAGCAACTCGTAGGTTAAGACCAAATTCTAAAATTTTAAATATATGTGATATGCCAATTGGAATAGAGGGACATATGGCTGAAATTGCTGGGCTTAAATCAAGAAAAGATATGATAGTTAAATACTTTGGATTAAATCATTTTGGATGGTGGTCAAGCATTACTGATAAAGAAGGAAATGATTTAATGCCAAAAATTAAAGAGCATGTATTAAAGCATGGATATGAAGTTAACGTTGATGAAAATCAACATACTGATGAGAGTTGGAATGATACATTTAGAAAAGCTAAAGACATATTAGAGCTTGATAAAGATTATCTTCCAAACACATATCTTAAATATTATTTATTCCCAGATTATGTTGTAGAGCATTCGGATAAAGAGTATACAAGAGCAAATGAAGTTATGGATGGAAGAGAAAAGTTTGTCTTTGGAGAATGTAGAAAAGTTATTGAAAGAGGTTCAACAGAAGGATGCGAATTACACATAGATGAACATGCTTCATATATAGTTGATTTGGCAAGGGCAATAGCATACAACACTCAAGAAAGAATGCTTTTAATAGTAGAAAATAATGGAGCAATAGAAAACTTTGATAGAACAGGAATGGTTGAAATTCCATGTTTAGTTGGAAGCAATGGACCAGAACCAGTTAGAATAGGAACTATTCCACAATTCCAAAAAGGACTAATGGAACAACAAGTATCTGTTGAAAAACTTGTTGTAGAGGCATGGATAGAAAAATCATACCAAAAGTTATGGCAAGCAATAACTTTATCAAAAACTGTACCAAGTGCAAAAGTTGCAAGAGATATATTAGATGATTTAATTGAAGTAAATAAAGAGTACTGGCCAGAATTAAAATAATTATATATATTAAAAATAAGCTTAAGTAGATTTATTACTTAAGCTTATTTTATTAATTTCTAAATTTAATATATAGGATTTTACTATATTTGCATATATAAATTATATAATAGTTTGATTAAGGTAAGGTCTAAGGCTTTGGTCATATATTAATAATTTATAAGAGGTGATTTTATGAAGAGTAAAGATACAAATAATATAAGAGGAATAGATATTAGTAATTGGCAAGCAAATATAGATTTTTCTAAAGTGAAAAGTGACGGAATAGAAGTAGTTATAATAAAGGCTACAGAGGGTATTAAATTTGTAGATAAAAGACTTGATGAACACTATAAGGGTGCAAAAGATCAGGGGCTTAAGATAGGTTTTTATCATTTTATGAGTGATACAACCAATCCAAAAGAGCAGGCAAAGGATTTTTGGAATATCATAAAAGATAAGAAATTTGATGTAATTCCAGTTCTTGATATAGAAAAAGAGAATCAAGGAAGAAATGCAAAAGCTGTAACAGATAGATGTATTGAATTTTTAAATGAATTTAAAACTTTAAGCGGATATGAGTGTATTGTATATACTTACACATATTTTGCAAAAAGTAAGTTAGATAATAGACTTAAAAAGTATCCACTATGGATAGCACATTATGATGTTAATACTCCAGGTGATAACGGGATATGGTCTGATTGGGTAGGATTCCAATATACTGATAAAGCTAAAATTAGTGGAGTTAGTGGGAATTGTGATGCAAATGAGTTTACTGACGGCATATTTATAAATAGATCAAACGATAGTTCTAATTCTTCAAATTCATCAAGTAATGTTAAAAAGGAACTTTGGGAAGTTAGTATAAGTGGAAGTATAGTTAGTGATTTGCAAAAAGAACTTAATAAACAATTTGGAGCAAATTTAAAAGTGGATGGATATTTTGGAGAAAAGACTCTTAATGCATGTATTAATTTATCGAAAGGTGCAAGAGGTAATATTACGAAAATAGTACAAAGAAGACTAGTAGCTAATGGGTATTCAATTGGGAAGTTTGGCGTAGATGGAGTGTTTGGTGATAGTACAGAAAGCGCTATAAAAAGCTTTCAAAAAGATAAGAAATTATCTATAGATGGAATAGTTGGAAAGAATACTTGGAGACGATTATTTAGTAAATAAAGAAAAGGTGATGATTTTTCATCACCTTTTTTATTTTGAAAAATATTTATTAGGATTAAAAAATATTTTAAACATGATTAAAAAATACTTACATATAATGTATTGGAATATATAATAAGTATCTATTACATTAGTACAGGATGAGATACTACTTAGTATTAAATAAATTAATTTATGTATCACATTATTCTTAAAATTACTAAAACATATTCTAAGTAAGTATCAAAAAAATAGGGGGGAATAGTATGAAAAGCTTAAAAAAGAAAAGTCGGAAAGTCTCGCTACTTATGTTATTTATTTTTACTTTTATGACTATTGCTAATTTAAATATTAAAGTAGCAAAAGCAGCAGAAGATGATTACAAGACATTAGGTGATGTCAAGGAGGTTACTAAAGATGATAATGAAGTTACAATAAAGCTTGAAAATGAAGAGGTTAAGATAACTTTTTATAAAAACGACTTATTTAGATTATGGATGGATCCAGACAAAGACTTTGATGATCCTACAAAAGGAAAGATAATAGATAAAACAGAAGAAGAGTTTGTAAAAGAGCATGGCAATGTAAACGTTAGTAAAGAGGACGCTGGAGATTATTATAAAATAACTACAGAAAAGGTTGTTCTTAGAGTATATAAATCTCCTATGAGACTAGCTTTATATAAAGCTGATAATGAATCAGTTATATGGGAGGAAGAATCACCATTAAAGTATAATGGTAAGAAAACTATTCAAACATTAAAAACAGCTGATACAGAACAATTCTATGGTGGAGGAGTTCAAAATGGATACTTCTCACATAAGAATAAGAAAATAGATGTAAAATTAAAAATATCTCATTGGAATGATGGTTCAGTGTCAAATCCGGTACCATTTTATATGAGTAGTAAAGGTTATGGTGTATTTAGAAATACCTTTAAACCGGGACAATATGATTTTAAGAAAACTGCAACAATGACTCATGATGAAAATAGATTTGATGCATTTTACTTTGCTGGTGGATCTTTTGATGAAGTTATGGATGGATATACTGAGTTAACAGGTAGACCACAACTTATGCCAAATTATAGCTTCTATGGAATTGATGCAGATTGTTATAAAGATACAATGGATGGATTAGAAGTTGTAAAGGGATACGTAGATAATGATATGCCAAGAGGAGTTATCCTTCCAAACGACGGATATGGATGTGGATATACTGATCTTAAAGGATTTGTAGATGAGGCATCTAAATCAGGATTTAAGACTGGTCTTTGGACAGAGAATGCTTTAGATAAACTTGCAACAGAAGTTAAAGAATATGGAATAAGAGCGATAAAAACAGATGTTGCATGGGTAGGACCTGGATACGAATTTGCTTTTGATGCTGTAGAATCAACAAATAAAGGAATAGAAAATAATTCGGATGCTAGATCATATGTTGTAAGTATTTGTGGATGGGCAGGAACTCAAAAAAATGCTGCAGTTTGGTCAGGAGATCAAAGTGGAGATTGGGAATATATTAGGATGCATATTCCAACTTATATTGGTGGTGGAATGTCTGGTATGCCGTACATTGGATCAGATATTGATGGTATATTTGGAGGGTCTGCTAAAACTTATACTAGAGATCTTCAGTGGAAGGCATTTACTCCAACTACTTTAAATATGTCAGGCTGGGCATCAAAGGATAAGCAACCTTGGATACAAGGAGAGCCTTATACAAGCATAAATAGAGCTTATTTAAAATTAAAATCAAGAATGCTTCCTTATATGTACACTTATGCAAATGAAAGCTATAAAACAGGTGCGCCTATGATGAGAGGTATGGTTTGGGAGTATCCAGAAGATCCATATACTTTTGGAACAGAAACTCAATACCAATATATGCTTGGAAAGAATCTTCTAGTTGCTCCAGTTTATGAAGATACAGAAGTTTGGAATGAAATATATCTTCCAGATGAAAATCAAGTATGGATAGATTACTTTACTGGAGAACAATACAATGGCGGACAAGTTATAAATAATTTTGATGCACCACTTTGGAAGTTACCGCTATTTGTTAAAAATGGAGCTATAATACCTATGTATCCAGAATCAAATTATGCAGGTGAAGTTGTAGCAGATAAAAATCATCCAATTACTTTTGATATTTATCCATCAGGAAAAACTTCATTTGAATTATATGAAGATGATGGTGAGTCAAGAGATCATAGAGAAGGTGCTTATGCTAAAACTTTAATAGAGTCAAATGCACCTAAGAGTGGAGAGGGAAAAGCTGAATTTATAATTAATCCTACAAAAGGAAATTATTCAGGAATTCAAGAAACAAGAAAAAATGAATTCTCAATTCATACAAGGGTTAAACCAGAAAATATTAAATTAACTATTGGAGGAGAAGAAAAGACAGTTACTATAGTTAATAGCAAAGAAGAATATGATAATTCAAATGGAAATGTTGCATACTTTGATGAAAATATAACAGTAGGACCAGATAAAGCTAAAACAGCACCGATATTATTTGTAAAAACTGAAGCAACTTCAATTAGAAGTATGATAAAGGTTGAAGTTGATAAATTTAATAATGATGCTCCAAAAGGAAATATAGAACACGATAAAGTTCCAGTGGTACCTACATCATTACAAGCTACTAAAGTAATAGATAAAGAAATAGTAGTTGAATGGGATGAAGTAGAAAATGCTACTTCATATGATTTAATGATAAATAATGTTCTTTATACAAATGTAAAATCTCCATATACTCATGATGGATTAAAGGAATTAACAGATTATGAATTTAAAGTTAGAGCAGTTAATTCTAAAGGTGCTTCAGAGTGGAGTAATCCTTTAAAGGTTTCAACAATAGAAGATTTATTAAAAAATGTTGTTCCAGCAGAAGAAATGAAAGCAACAGCTTCAAGTGAGCAACCAGGAGAAACAGCTGATAAGGCTGTAGATGGAGATATAGGTACTCTGTGGCATACTAAATGGGGTGAGAATGGAATACCAACTGAGTTTGTTATAGATATGAGCAATATTTATGAATTAGAAAAATTTGAATATGTTTCAAGACCTAAGGGTTCAAATGGTAATATTACTAAATATAATCTTTCAATGAGCTTAGACGGTGTAAACTACATGCCTTTATATACTGATGGAGTTTGGAAAGATGACGGAGAGACTAAAGTAATAAAATTTGAGGAACCTATAAAAACTAGATATCTAAAAATTGATGCTTTAGCTGGCAACGGAAACTTTGCAGCTGCTCATGAATTTAGACCATATAAGGTTGAAGGAACTAATAAAGCACCAGTTGGAGATTATACTGGAGATAATAGAGTTGATAATGGAGATTTAGTATTTATAGATAATTACATGGGTGTTAAAGTTGGCGATAATGATTGGAATTATGCTGAAAAAGCAGATTTAAACTTCAATGGATATATAGATGCTTATGATTATGCATTTGTAGCAAGTAAAATTGGATCAACTCTTGTGCCATCAGGTAATGAGGTTTCAGGAAAAATAAATCTTCTTCCAGAGAAAAAATCTCTAAAGAAGGGAGAAGAAATTGAAGTTAAATTAGTTGGTACAAACTTAAAGGATGTTTATGCATTTGATAGCTTTATTAAATTAAATAGTGATAAATATGAATTAGTTAATTGTACAGGAAGCTGTGGTAAGGATGTTGTATTCTCAAAATCAGGTTTAACTAAAAATATGGATAACGTATCATCACTTAAAACAGACGATAAGGGAACTATGCTGGTTGCGACACTTTCTAATAGAGGAAATATAGCGCCGCTTAATAATGATGGAACCCTTGGAACATTTAAAATAAAAGCTAAGGTAGACACAGAATTTGATCTTAAGATAAATGATTCAAGAATAGTTGGAACAAATTATACGAGCAAAGATTCAATTGGAGAAGTTTTAAATCCTGAAGATGAGATTCCAGAACTTAAACCAGTGTATGAAAATGTAGCAAAAAATGAAATGAAAGCTACAGCAACTTCAGAAGAGACTGGCGGCGGAGATACAGCAGCTAAAGCTATTGATGGTAATGTAGATACAATGTGGCACACACCATGGTTTGATCCAATACCACCAGTAGAGGAACAAGTATTAACAATTGAGTTTAACAAGAAGACTAATATTTCAAAGTTAGGTATAACACCAAGAAAGACAGGAGATAATGGTGTAATTAAAAAGTATGAAGTCTATGCAATAAATGGAGAAGAAGAAACTTTAATTGGAACAGGTGGAGCAGAAAATATAAAAGATAGATCAACAAATATATTTAAACTAAGAGGAAAAGAAGTATTAGCAGATAAAATAGAAATAAGAGTTTTAGAAGGATATAATAAATGGGCGTCTATGGCAGAAGTAGATGTTGAAAGAAAAAATGATGGAACTTTAGAGGTCGAGTCAGTTGAGTTTAACAAAGAAAATCCATCAGAAATAAGAATTGGAGAAATATTAGAATTTGGAGCTTATGTATTACCAAAAGAAGCTACAAATCAATATGTATCTCTTAAGAGTAGCAATGAAGAAATAATTAAAATAAATAAGATAAAAACAGATGATGGAATAAAAACTATGATAGAAGGAGTTAAGGCTGGAAAAGCTACAATAACAGCTACTTCTCTTGAAGGGAATAAAGAGGCTACAACTGAAGTTACAGTAAATGAAGGAGAACCTCAGATAATACCTGTAACAGGGATTAAATTAGATAAAGCTTCATTAGAATTAGAAAAAGGAAGTACTGAAACTATTAAAGCTACTATAACTCCAGAAAATGCAACTAATAAAAATATTACTTGGAGTAGTCTTGATGAAAAGGTAGCAACTGTAAAAGGTGGTGTTGTTACAGCTCTTGGCTCTGGAACAACTAAGATAATAGCTACATCAGTAGATGGAGGATTTACAACAGAGTGTACAGTTACTGTTAAAAAAGATTCTAGTGAACCAGAAAAACCAGAGATACCAAATAAAGATAAATTAAAAGAAATTATAGATAAAGCATTAGCATTAAAAGAAGAAGACTATACTCAAAATAGTTTCGATAAAGTTTTAAAAGCTTTAGAATCAGCAAAATCAGTTATTGATAATGAAAAAGCAACAGATAAAGAGATAGAAAATGCTATAAAATCTTTAGAAAAAGCAATGGAGCAACTTGAAAAGCCAGGAAATCCTAATGAGGTAAATAAAGAAAAGCTACAAGAATTATTAAAAGAGACATTAAAGCTTAATAAAGATGACTATACAGAAGAAAGCTTTGATAAATTACTAAAAGCTTTAGAATCAGCTAGACTTGTAATGACAAATAATGAAGCAACACAAAAAGAAGTTGATAAAGCAGTAGATAAATTAAATAAGGCTATAGATGGACTTGTTAAAATAAATAAGCCAAACAAACCAAACAAGCCTAATAATAATGGACAGAATAAACCAAGTAATCCAACAACACCAGGGTATAATAAACCAAATACTAGCATACCAGATACAGGATTTGATAATACGGGCATCATTACAGTTGCTGTAATACTAATAGGATCAGGATTTGTACTGTTCTTCTACAATAGAAAAAGAAAGATAAATAAGTAATAATAAGAGAGGATTTTTAGTGGATATTCCATTAAAAGTCCTTTTTTATATAAGAATTTAAATTTAATATTTTAAAGCTAGATATTCTGGTTAAAATCATTTACAATTAAAACCATATATGAGTTATATAGGAAAGGTATAAAAGCTTTAAGAAAAGGAGGATTTATATGAATTTTGATAAAGAAATAGAAGAAATTTATGAAATATTTCAGCCATTACAGTATAAATTAGCTTTTGTTCTATATGAGTTGGAAGATTTAGAAGATGCACAAATGGATGCTGAAGAGGAAATAGATGTTTGGAAAGATGGCTGGAGAATAATAGGGTATAATGACCTATCAGGAGACGTTTTTTTTATTGATACCAATAAAGAAGGATATCCAGTAGTTCAATTATATGATGAAGAGGAAGAACAGATATTAACAAAATCATTCAAGTCATTTAAAGCCTTTATAAAAGAAGTTGTAAATATAAAAAATAGTAAAGAAAAATACACTCTAGATGATTTAAATCATATCCTTGAAGAAAAAATTAAAGGATATGATAGATTTAAAATGGATCAAAATATATTAAAAAGTATTTTAGACATATAATATATAATTTAAGTATAGAAATATTCTTTAGTAGTTAGAGATATATTAATTGACATCAGGGGAAATAATATATTATATTGAGGTTGACTAATAAAGTTAAAAGGGAGTGGATTTATGTTTGCTAAAATAGCATCAGATGCATTAGGATTATCAGATATAGGAAAAATAATATCACCAAGTGATTATCATAAGGTTGATTCAGATGATTATATTTTTAATGAAGATGGAGAAAAGATATTTTTCTTAATAAAATCTAAATCAGATGAATATTGTTTTACAAATAAAGCGCTTATTCATGTTGATGGAGAAAATGCAATTAGTAAAAAGAGAAATTTATATAGATATGATTATTATAAATATAAAATAGGAAATGTAAGCTTAGAAACAGCAGGAACTGTAGACTTAGATGTAGAGATAAAGTTTAGTATTGGAGATAAATTCTTTTCAATTGATGTAGATAAGAAACAATTAGAGCAATTAAAGGATCTTTATAAAGCTTTAATTAAAATTCAAGAATTAACTCATGAAAATACAATTGGATTAGATATATCATATAAGAGTTTAGAAATGGCAGAGAGGGTCTTAACTAATACTAGAAAAGAAGGAATCGATGTTAATGCAGAAATGAAGGCAATAACAGAGTTTGCTTACAACTGGATGACTGGATCTAGAAATACTTACATTGTAAAAGATTTTAGCGATGTATTTAAAAAATATATAGAAAATTAAATTTTATTAAAGGTGTAACTTTTAGAGTTACACCTTTAATTTTTAAAATAATTATTCAATGTTTGTTAACCGATTTACTAATTATAATTTAAAAACCTAATTCTTCGGGAACGATTAGAATAGTTATTCTTCCTTTAAATTTCATACCATTATGAACTATAGAAGTGAAATTGCATATTCTACCTCTTACGGAGCAATCATGACATTTTCCATCTTCAGTACAAGGACATTTGTGATTAATACGTTTAGCATTCATTATTGCAACTTCATTAATCCTTTTAAAGGCAGAATTTAAATCATCAACTACCTTATTAACACCAGCAACTATAATTACATTTTTAGGCCCAAATAAAATACCAGCAGCTCTATTTCCACCTGAATCTGTATTTACAAGCTCACCATTTCTAGTTATAGCATTTGTACTAGTAACTAAATAGTCCGCTGTCATTGATTCTCTCATGATTTCAACAATTTCACTAAATGGAGCATCTATATAACGGTCAAAAAGTTTATAATCGGAAGTTCTAAATTCAGGAATAATATCTAGTTCATCTAAAGTAACAGATCCACCTAAAGCTATTGATGATCCTTTAGGAATTAACTCTAGTACCTTTTCTTTTACTAAGTCACTTGATTCTAAGTAAATAGCATTATAATGATAATCATTTAATATTTTTACAATCTCTTTAGCATCACATTGCATTTTCCACTTTTTAATTTTATTCATAAAAACCACCCTCCAAGGTAATTATACATCAATAATTTGGTAAACTACTAATAGTAAACTTAAATGTTTACACTATAAGATTTAATTTTGTATAATTATAAGAAAATAAATGGAGATGCTAGGTTATGAATATAAAGGATATGAAAGAAAAGATTAATTCAAAAGAATATGATATCTTAAGAAATAAAAAAGAATTAGGAGATAATATTATACTTTTAACTACTGGAGGTAGTTATGCTTATGGCACAGATATACATACAGGTGAACATGAAAGTGATTTTGATGTAAGAGGTATATGCTTAAACACATATGAAGAAATATTAACTATGAATTGTATGGATAAACCTTATGAAGATAGAGAATTAGATTTAGTAATTTATCCATTAAAGCAAATTATAAATCTTTTAATAAATGTAAATCCAAATGTTATAGAAATGCTTGGGACTAAAGATGAACATTTATTTATACAGAGTGAAGAAGGGAAATTATTAAGGGATAATAAAGAACTATTTTTATCACAAAAAGCTTATGCTTCCTTTGGAGGATATGCAATACAGCAGCTTAGAAGACTTCAAAATGCATTAGCTAGAGATGAGTATCCAAAGGAAGAAAAAGAAAGACACATATTAGGAAGTATAAAGAAACAGATGAGTACATTTGAAGATAGGTATAGAGATTTAAGTGAAGATAATTTAAATCTTTATATAGATAATAGTAAGTATAATAATGAAAAAGAGATACTTATAGATATAAATCTCAAGGGGTTTCCATTAAGAGATATAAAAGGAATGCTATCTGAGATGAATATGGTAGTTAAGGATTATGATAAATTAAATAAAAGAAATTCTAAAAAAGATACACTTCACCTTAATAAACATTCAATGCATTTAGTGAGATTATTACTTATGGGTAAAGAAATATTAGAAGGGAGAGGAATAAATACATATAGAGAAAAGGATCGAAATTTATTATTAGACATAAGAAATGGTGTATATTCATATGATGAAATATTTCTAATGGTAGATAAATTAGAAAAAGATTTTGAATATGCTTATAAGAATACTTCTTTGCCTAAACAAGCTAATATAAATAAGATAAATGAACTTACAATAGAGATAAATAAAAAGGTTATAACTTCATTTAGAAAATAATATAGATATAATTTAATAAAAAATGAACTATTTTCTTTACTTATTAAGTATATGATGTAATAATATGTTATAGTGTGGGAAAAATTATAATAATTCAGATTATTGTAGTTTAAATTAAATAAAAGAAGGGGAGTATACTAAATGAAAAAAATAGTTTCTGCTGTAGTTATAGTAATGCTTATAGCTATATCTTTTTACATTGGGATTAATAGACCAGAGATAGTTATAGAGGATTCATTTAGATATGAGAATTCACATAACAAAGAAGATCTAGCAAAATGTTATGTAAATGGAGATAAAATAGATTTTAGCTATATAGATAGTATAAAAAAGATAGAGCTAAAAGATTTAAAAAGAGTGAAGGACAATAAAGAATATGATAACTATTTAAAGAATGCTGGACTAACTGATAGTGATATAAGTAGAGAGAATATTGTAATATTTAATGTAAAGTATGATGTAGAAGTTAAGGCAAATAGCAAAACATATAAAGAAAAGAGTGGAACATATAATAAAAAGTTTATAGTTACTAGAGAAGGTAAGCTAACTGGCTGGAAAATAAAAGAAGTAATAAATATAAAGAAGTAAATATATTAAAAATAAAGTGTTAGATAAAATAGAGTATGGGTAAAACCCATACTCTATTTTTTAGCCTACTTTTTTTACTTCTTTAAATGATACCCAACCTTTTTTAGCGATATGATGCATATATGGTACAATTCTATGAATTGAACTATCTAAACTTTCGTTACATTCCGTAGCCATTATTTTAGCTATATCATATATACATCTTTCACCATCGATAAGAAGCCAAGCTTTTGAACATAAGTCGTCAAATGTTATATCACAAGTAGGGGATGTTTTGTAAAGCCATCCTACAAATCTTTTTACAGGATCTTTAACAGAAAAATAAATTACGACTTTATTATCTACAACTTTCCAATTATCATGCTTAATCTCAGGTACATAAAGTAAAAAGTTATAATTAGCTTTTTTTTCAGTTTTTGATTTTTTTTTGTTATTTTTTAAAGAACTATTCATACTATTTATTTCCTTCTTGATGTTTTATCTTAAATTCTTTTCCACCTTTAACTGATGAAGTGTAGAACCAGAATGATAGAATTAAGAACATTATAAGTGGTAGCCAGTTACTTTGAGTAACAGCTGGTATAATATTTACACCAAATCCAATATTAACTCCAACAGTTGTAAATATTGCAACTATAATACCCATAATTGCACCACCTGCAACAAGTCCTGATGCTGTAAGGACACCTTTTTCAACTGCTTCACCTTGTGCATCTTTATCTTCAGGTTTTTTGAATCTTTTTTCAACTAAAACTCTTATTACGCCACCAAAGAGTACTGTTGCGTTTAAAGTTATAGGAAGATATACACCAAGTGCAACAGGTAGAATTGAAATTCCAACCATTTCGCAGAATATTGATATAAATGCACCTATAAATACTAATGTCCAAGGTATTTGACCTGTTATAATACCATCGGCTAACATCTTCATAAGAGTAGCTTGAGGTGCTGGAACGCTTGATGAACCTAATCCATAAGCTTTATTTAGCATGAATATAACAACAGCAACTATAACAGCTGAAAATAAAACGGCAACCCACATCCATATGTGATTATCTCTTGGGGTACCACCTATTATAAATGTTGTTTTTAAACCTTGTGATGCAGCACCTGCAACACCTACGGCAGCTGCAACTATTGAAGTAACAAGTAATGATTTTTCAATACCAACAGATCCGGATAGACCAGTTAATTTAAAGATAATAGCTATAAATAATAGTGAAGCAATAGCCATACCTGAAACTGGATTATTAGATTCCCCAATTATACCAACCATTCTAGCTGATACAACAGAAAAGAAGAAAGCAAATAATACAGCTAAAATACCACCAACTATTCCGCCCTTTATCATTGGTAGAAGCCATGTAGCAAAGAATCCTACTAATGCAGCACCAATAAGCCATACTATAGGAGTTTCTATATCAGTTCTCTTTTTAGTATTATCAGCATGCTTTTTCTCATGTATAAGACCAGATATAGCTTGCTTAAAGCTATTTATTATTGTAGGCATTGATTTTGCAAGAGATATAAATCCACCCATTGCAACTGCACCAGCACCTATATATTTAATATAGTTAGACCATATTTCCATAGAAGACATTTGTGAAATTACTTTTGTTGATGGGAAGATTGCATTAGTTAGTCCAGAACCAAAGAATTTTATTAAGGGAATAAGTGCAAACCATGCAACTAATGATCCACCAAACATTAAAAGACCAACTCTGACTCCAACTATAAAACCTACACCAAGAACTGGAGCTAAGGTATCAAGTCCTATCATTGTTCCTTGATATCCTTTAAAGATGTAAGTTGTTTGACTTCCCCATAATTTAAATCCATCAGATAGTAAGTTGTATAAACCACCTAAACCAATACCAGTTAAAACTGTTTTAAATGAAGTACCACCTTGACTAGCAGTAACTAAAACTTCTGACGCAGCCATACCTTCTGGATAAATTAAAGTACCGTGTTCTTCAACTATTAAATATCTTCTAAGGGGAGTAATAAAGAAGATACCCATTGATGCACCAATAACTATGATTAATATTATAGTTAAAAGACTTATATTAAATCCAGCTAGAATAAGTGCTGGTAACACGAATACTGAACATCCAGCAGCAGCTTCACCCATACCAGATAATGAGCAAGCAAGATTAGCCTCTAAGATACTATTTCTCTTAAAGGAACCTTTTAAAATACCAACTGCTAGTATTGCACCTGGTATAGCAGAGGCTATAGTCATACCAACCTTTAATCCTAAATAGGCATTTGCAGCAGCAAATACACAGGCGATGATTATACCAACTATGATTGAGTAGCCTGTGGTTTCAGGCATAACATCAGAGGTTGGAACAAATGGTATATATTCGTCTCCAGTGCAACCTCCGTAGGCTGTAGATGATAATTTCTTTTTTTCTTGAGCCATTACGATCACTCCTTAAGTATTTAAGTTTATAGAAGTCACTACTAAAATAGTGTAGTGACTTCTATATAATATTTATCTAGTTAATTTCTTTTAAAACTTCTAAAAGTAATTTATACATTCTTTCAGCTGAGGATATGCATAAATGTTCATTTGTAGTATGAGCATCATAAATACTTGGTCCAAAGCTTATCATATCAGTATCTTTCATAGTTTCTTTAAATAGACCGCATTCAAGACCTGCATGAATAGCTGAAACTTCAGCATCTTTATTGAATAAATCTTTATATACTTTTAGACAAAGTTCTCTTACTTTTGAATTAGGGTCATATTCCCATTCAGGGTATTCAGTAAGTTTTTCAAGTTTTGCATTTAGCATTTTAGATATAACTGATAATGTGTTAAATACTTCATATTTTAAGCTTTTCATAGAACTTCTTATAGAAATTGTGATTTCTATTCCGTCTTTAGTTGTCTCTATAACGGCTATATTTAGGCTAGTTTGAACTAGGCCTTTAATATCTTCACTCATATTTTGTACTCCATTTGGAGAAGCAACTAAAAAATCTATAACTTCAGAAGTTCTCTTAGAAGTAAATTCTTTATCATCATCTGTGCAGCAACAATCTGATACTTTAAGGGTTAAACCTGGATCTGTAACTCTATATTCAGATTTAAAATCTTCTTCCATTTTCTTTGCAATGGTATTAATTTTTGAAATATCAGATTCATTTTTTAGTGTTATAGAAGCTATACATTCACGAGGAATTGCATTATGTTTTGTACCACCATTAATTTTTACTATATTAAATTCAATAGAATTTCTTAGTTCAAATAGTAATCTACCCATTAATTTATTAGCATTAGCTCTTTGTTTTACTATTTCTATTCCTGAGTGTCCACCAAGTAAACCTGTTACTGATAATTGGATACACTTTCCGGATTTAGCTACTAAATCATTTGAAAATATTGTTCTAGTATTTATACCACCAGCACATCCAGTTAAGAATACTCCTTCTTCTTCTGAATCTACATTAAGCATTATTTTACCTTTTAAAAGGCTGGTATCTAAAGCCATTGCACCATCCATACCTACTTCTTCAGCAGTTGTTACTACAACTTCTAGTGGTGGATGTGGAATATCATCTGAATCTAATATAGCAAGAGCATAAGCGACAGCTATACCATCATCAGCTCCTAAAGTAGTGTTAGTTGCATATAAGTTATCTCCAACAACTCTTAATTCTAAAGGATCTTTTGAAAAGTCATGTTTGCTATCTTCAGTTTTTTCACAAACCATATCCATATGACCTTGAATTATGACTGGAGTTTTATTTTCGTATCCTTTTGTACCAGGTTTTCTAATAATTACATTTAAAGCTTTATCTTGAATAACTTCTAAGTTACGTTCTTTAGCGAAGTTTA
Source organism: Clostridium sardiniense (assembly GCF_050584765.1). Classification (GTDB taxonomy): domain Bacteria; phylum Bacillota; class Clostridia; order Clostridiales; family Clostridiaceae; genus Clostridium; species Clostridium sardiniense_A. The sequence continues at coordinate 893,184 of NZ_JBNOOR010000001.1, forward strand.
CAAGATAATCACTTATTTGTTTTTCTTGATATGAGCAATGTGGAATTTTAGTTAATTCTTCAAAAAATCCAAATACTTTTTTGGGTTCTAAATTTTGACATACTGACATAAATATCGCTTCCTTTTGTATGAATATTAATAACAATTTACAAGTAATACTTAAATTTTTAATAGTACTTTATGTAATTTGTTACTTAGGTTAAATAATAGATATAAATAAAATTTAACCTTAAAAAAATTGTAGACATTTACAAGTAAATAATCAATACATTATACCTAAAATTGACTTAATTGATATATTAGTAATAAAATAGTTACAATTGTAAAATTGATTTTACCTTATTATGCAAAAAAGTTAACAATATTATATTTTATAATAAGATAGATATTTTTACTTATTAAAAATTATGTTTTCAATCTTTTCTATATTTAAAACTTTTACAAGGAAAATATGTGATTATAAAGAAATTATAAAAGAGAAATTAGCTTTTAAAATAGTATGAAAATAATAAAAGGCAAGAGTTAAAGTATTTAACTCCTGCCTTTATTATTTAAGTTTTATTATTTTATAAATAAAATATCCTAAAGTACTGAAAATAGCTATAAGAAAGATTAATAAAGCATAATTTCCAAGTGTAGATACTTTACTTAATGAAATTCTTACTGTCTGAATCGTAGTGAAAAAGAAGAATATGGACATTTCAGTAAGAAGGCACCACATCATAGTTCTAGAATTTTTATATTGTCTTTCTGCATTTTCTTTAGTTATTTCAACTGGATAGTTATAAAATTGAGGAACTCTAGAAAGTAAAGAAAAAGCAATGTAAAATATAGTCAAAATTATTGGTAAACCTAATAATGTAAAATATAGTCAAAATTATTGGTAAACCTAATAAGGTAAACTTACTTCCAAAAGAATCAGGAATTCCTGAAAAGCCAAAATGAGTAGGTATAATATTAGGAAGTGTATACATAGCTTTTACAACATAAATCCATTGAAGGATTAAAATAATTGTAGATAAAGTAATTAAAAATTTATCAAAATTAGTATTAGAAACTTTAATCCTAGGTCTGTCTATAGACATAAAGTCACCTCCTTAATCTATTAGATTCACAATATATAAATAATTATATAATATGAAAAATATAAAAAGGTTAAAAATAGCAAAAATTTATATATTATAATGTTTTAATAGATAATAAGTCTACATCTTTAGATAAGAATTTAGTATAGTATACTTCATTTTTCATAAGATCAGTAGATAAATACTTTTTATTATCATCAGGGAATACAGTGACAACTACAGAATCAGAAGTTCCTTCTAATAATAGCTTTAATGCTCCAATAAAGTTTGCACCAGATGATATACCAACTCCAAGACCAAGTTCTTTTGAAAGTTTCTGAGCCATTATAATTGCATCTCCATCCCAAACATCAACTATACTATCTAATTCATATAATTTTACTATTCTAGGAATGAATTCATCAGATATACCTTGTATTCTATGTGATGAACCAGTATATCCATATGAAAGGGTAGGAGAGTTTGCTGGTTCAAGAGGATGAACTTTTATCCTTGAATCTCTCTCTTTAAGATATCTTGCTATCCCCATAACAGTTCCACCTGTACCAACCCCTGAAACAAATGCACTTGGTGTCAAATTGTGTGATGATAATGACTTATAAATTTCAGGTGCAGTAGTTAAATAGTGAGCCATTATGTTGTCATTATTATCAAATTGAGATGGTAAGAAAACATTATTATTAGTAAGAGCAAATCTTTTAGCAAGTTCTATACAGCGTAAGAAACCACCTTCGTGTTTTGAAACTAACTTTATATCTGCACCAAAATTTTTTATTAAGTTTTGTCTTTCAATACTCATCCATTCAGGCATAAAAATAGTAACAGGATGATTTAAAAGACTACCTATTGATGCAAATGAAATACCAGTATTTCCGCTTGTTGCTTCAACTATTCTGTCATATGGTTTAAGTTTATTTTCTTTATAGGCTTTTTCAAGTATATAAAGAGCCATCCTATCTTTAATGCTTCCACTGTAATTATAGTATTCTAGTTTAGTGTAGATTTTCATCTCTTTACCCTTATAAGTAAATAAAATTTCTATAAGAGGAGTATTTCCAATAAGTTCTTTCAATGAATTAAATTTATTTTCTATAGAATTCATAAAAACTCTCCTTTTTTATAAGCTTAATATTATGTATGCAATCTTATATTAATATATTTTAAAATCTAAAAAATGATTTTAAATAGTTAAAATGCTAAAAAACAATAAGTAAAATCATTAGTAAAAAACAAGTAAAAATAATAGTAAAAAATAAGTAAAACTTTATTGAAAATGTTTTCTTGTGATGATATTATATAAATATATAGTAAATATTTTGAAAGGGTGGGTTAAATTATGAAAAAAGAAATTTTAAATACGTTTTACAATATTTTTGGAAACAAGGAAGGTGTAAGAGCATTTTTTTCACCAGGAAGAGTTAATTTAATTGGAGAGCATACTGATTATAATGGTGGGAATGTATTTCCATGTGCCCTTAGCTTTGGTACATACGGAGCTATTTCTTTAAGAGAAGATAAAAAAATAAGAATGTTTTCAAATAACTTTAAAGATTTAGGAATTATAGAATTTGACTTAGATGGTATAAAATATGAAAAAGAGCATGATTGGGCTAACTATCCAAAGGGTGTTATAGATGTTTTAAAGAAAAAAGGCCATAAAATAGATAAAGGATTTGATGTTGTTATAGATGGGAATATTCCAAATGGTGCAGGATTATCATCATCAGCATCTTTAGAACTTCTTATAGCAGTTATGTTAGACAAGCTTTTTGATCTTAATATAGATAGAGTTTATTTAGTTAAATATTCACAAGAAGCTGAAAATAAATTTATAGGTGTTAACTGTGGAATAATGGATCAATTTGCTATAGGCATGGGAAAAGATAATAGTGCAATATTACTTGATTGTAATACATTAAAATATAATTATTCAAAAGTTGATTTAAAGGATGAAGTATTAATAATAGCAAATACAAATAAAAGAAGAGGGCTTGCTGACTCTAAATATAATGAAAGAAGAAGTGAGTGCGAGACTGCATTAGAAGAGCTTAAAACAAAATTAGATATTAATGCATTAGGTGAGCTTAGTATAGAAGAATTTGAAGAAAATAAAGAGTTAATTAAAGATGATATAAGAAGAAAAAGAGCAAAACATGCTGTTTATGAAAATATAAGAACACTTAAAGCTAAGGAAGCGTTAGAAGAGAATGATTTAAAGACATTCGGTGATCTTATGAATGCATCACATATTTCTTTAAGAGATGATTATGAAGTTACTGGTGTTGAATTAGATACATTAGTAGAGCTTGCTTGGAATCAAGAAGGAACTTTAGGATCAAGAATGACAGGAGCTGGATTTGGAGGATGTACAGTATCTTTAGTTAAGAAAAACTGTGCAGAAAACTTTATAAAAAATGTAAGTGAAGGATATAAAGAGAAGATAGGTTATGATGCTGATTTTTATATTGCGAATATAGGAAGTGGAACTAGAGAAGTTTAGGAGGATATTATGAGTATCTATAGAAATATTGAAAGATTAGTTCAATATGGAATTAAAAATAACTTAATAAAAGATGAAGATAAAATATTTATAAGAAATTCCCTTATTGATTTATTTAACTTAGATGAGTTTGAGTATGTTGATGTAGAAGATGAAAATTTAAATACTCCAACATCTATTTTAAATAATCTATTAGATTATGCTTATGAAAATGGGATACTAGAATCAAATACTCCAATATATAGAGATTTATTTGATACAAAGATAATGGGTATATTAATGCCAAGACCATCAGAAGTTATTAGAGAATTTAAGGTTAAATATAATGAAAATCCAAAGTTTGCTACAGAATATTTCCATAATATAAGTAAAGCTTGTGATTATATAAGAACAGATAGAATAGCTCAAAATATAGTCTGGAAGTCAAATACAGACTATGGAGATTTAGATATAACTATTAATCTTTCAAAACCTGAAAAGGATCCAAAAGCAATAGCAGCAGCAAAAAATTTACCATCATCAAATTATCCAAAATGTCTGCTTTGCAAGGAGAATGAGGGGTATAGAGGAAGGGTTAATCATCCTGCAAGACAAAATCTTAGAGTTATTCCAATGAAGCTTTCTTCAGAGGATTGGTATCTTCAATACTCACCTTATGCATATTATAATGAGCATTGCATTGTTTTCTCAGGAGAGCATGTACCTATGATTATAAATAAGAATACTTTTGATAGAATACTTGAGTTTGTAGAAAAATTTCCACATTATTTTGTTGGATCAAATGCAGATTTACCTATAGTTGGTGGCTCAATACTTACTCATGATCATTATCAAGGAGGAAATTATACATTTGCTATGAATAAAGCAGAGGATGTATATAAATTCAAAATACCTTCTTATGAAAATATAGATCTATCAATAATTAAGTGGCCTTTAACAGTATTAAGATTAAAGGGTGATGACAGAAAGGATTTAAGTATTCTTGCAGAGAAAATTCTAAAACATTGGAGGGAATATAGTGATGAAAGTGTAGATGTCTTAGCTTATAGCAATAAAACTCCACACAATACAATTACTCCAATTGGAAGATTTGAAGATGGAAAATATATATTGGATCTTGTTCTTAGAAACAATAGAACTACAGAAGAACATCCTGATGGTATATTCCATCCTCATGAAGAGCTTCATCATATAAAGAAAGAAAATATAGGACTTATAGAAGTACTTGGACTTGCTGTTCTTCCAGCTAGATTAAAGGATGAACTGGAAGCTATTAAAGAAAATCTTTTAAGAGATGATGAGAAAATAACAAACATGGAAATGATGAAAAGTCATTTAGAGTGGTTTTATGATATAAAGAAAAAATATTCTTTAATCAATGAAGAGAATGTGAAGGAAATAGTAAATAATGAGGTATCTGAAGTATTTACTAAAGTGCTAGAACATTGCGGAGTCTTTAAATGGGATGATAATGGAAAAGCTGCAATGGAAAGATATATTGATGTATTAAAAACAGAAATAAATTAATATGAAATAAAGTATAATATAGGGTAATATTTTGATATTACCCTATTACTTTGATAGTGAAAAGGATTTATTATATAATATCTTTTAAGAAAAGGGGTGACTAAAATTTGGCTACAATTAAAGATATAGCAAAAGAAGCGGGAGTATCAATCTCAACAATATCTAGGATATTGAATTTAGATAAAACACTTAATGTATCAGAAGAAACAAGAAAAAAGGTACTTAAAATTGCCGAGGAAATGAATTATGTTACCATAAGGCAAAGAAAGAAAAAAGAAAAGTCATATAAGATAGGAGTTATAAGTAGCTTTGTGGAACTCAAAGAGCTAAATGATCCATACTTCTTATCTATAAGAATGGCTATAGAAAAAAAGTGTAATGAAGAAAATGTAGATTTTAAATCTCTTTACATAAATAAAATTTTAGATAATAGTTTTAATAATGAAGAAGAATTAGATGGAATAATAGCTATTGGAATTTTTAAAGAAGATGAGATAAAAATATTAAAGGCAATAACAAAAAATATAACATTTGTTGATTCTTCCCCAGACGAATGGGAGTTTGATTCTATAGTAGTTGATTTTAAGCATGGTGTTAATAGTGCAATGAAATATTTATATGAACTAGGACATAGAAATATTGGATATATAGGGGCTAAGGTGGTCCCACACAATGATATTAATGGAGTAGAGCTTATAAATTATAGAGAAAAGACCTATAGAGAGTTTATGGAAAGTATAGATAACTATAGAGATGAATGGGTATATAAAGGTAATTTTACTTTAGAGGATGGATATGACTTGATGAAAAATATGTTATCTAATAAAGACATACCTACAGCAGTATTTATAGCTAGTGATCCAATGGCAATAGGAGCTTATAAAGCTATAATGGAATCTGGATATAGTATACCAAATGACATAAGTATAATTGGATTTGATGATATTGTAACTGCAAAATTTTTAACGCCTGCTCTTACAACTATTAAAGTTTATACTGATTTTATGGGAGAAACTGCAGTTAATACATTAATTGAAAGAATAAAAGATAATAGAGAGATGAGTAAAAAAATTGTATTACCAGTTAAACTTATAAAAAGAGATAGTTGTATAAAAACATCAGATTAAAAAAATCTGGTGTTTTTTTGTATGTTAAAATTGTAAAAAAAATATTAATAATGTTACAAAAAATATATCAATGGTATTAAATTATTTAAATATATTAAGTTTTTTTATATGTTTTTTTAAGTAAACTACTGGATAATTATATTTAATGAAAATGATATCTAAAAAGAAAATAATATAGAAAAATATAGAAGTTCATAGTATAATAAGAAGAAGATTGAAATATAAATGACTTATAAATTATAAACAAAAGTGAGGATTTTAGATGTTAGAGACAATATTAATTGCTTTAATAGTTTGTAAAATAAAAGGATATAAGATAAAACCATTGTTTGAAAGTTGGACAATCTATCCTATACTTTTAACGGAAATCGTAAACATTATTATGCAAGTAAACTTATTCATGGGAAATTATGAATTCATAAAATATGGAGAAATATTAAAAATAATATACATATGTTCATATTTACCTATGGTTTTCAAATACAATCAGTATATAAGTGCCATAATAGGATCAATATCGCTTATGATAGGTGGATTATTAAATGATATAGCTATAAAGGCAAATGGGGGCATGATGCCAGTATTTCCTAAATTATCATATATAACTGGGTATGTAAGGCCTGACTCTTTTGCTAGAGCTAATGATATACATATTTTAGGCAATGCAAATACAAATTTAAAATTCTTAACGGATATATTTGATTTAGGATACAGCATCTTAAGTATTGGTGATATATTTATAAGAGTATATGTTTTTATAATACTATTTAATGTTATAAAGAGTATTAATAAATCTTTAGTTTATAAGGCTGCTTTGGAGGTAAGATAATGACATTACATTTATCTTTTTTTGAATTTATAGTTAGGGGTATTCCAGAAGGAGTATTATTCATTTTTGCTATACATATATTTTCTAATACTAAAATTAAATTTAAGGAATTTATAATTTCTAGTTTAATTTTAGCTGTATCTACATTCTTAGTAAGAACATTACCTATTAGCTATGGAATACATACAATACTTAACATAATTGTGCTTGTAATTATTACAAATTTAATAAATAAAATAAGTATTATAGATTCAATAAGATCTGGAATACTTACGGTTATTTTAATGTTTATTTCTGAAGGAATAAACATGGGATTAATTCAATTAACACGTGCAAGTGAGATGGAGAGAATATTTAGCGATACTATTTTAAAAACTATATATGGATTACCATCTTTAATGATATTTACAATAATATTATTAGCATATAAATTTATTAGAAATAATAGAAAAGGAATTCAAAGTGTTTAGCGTAGAAAGTATATCAAATAAACTGGCAGATAAAATAGCAAAAGAAGTAAATGGGGATGAAGAGAAAAGAGCGGTAATTGCTTATGGAATATTTGGTATGCTTCAGATTGGAATATCTATACTTTTAGTAATAATTTTCGGAGCAATATTTAATATATTAATTGAAGCTCTTATAATGTCTTTTACTATAAGTATTTTAAGAAAATATTCAGGAGGTGTACATGCTAGCACACCAACTACATGCACAGTTATTGGTACATTAATATGTATTATTGTGCCATTAATGATATCGAAGCTTGTAATGGAATTTTATGGAGTATTAATCTTTGGAGCAATAATTTTTGTTGTTTCGTATTATTTAATATATAAATTAGCACCTGTAGATAGTGCAAATAAACCTATAAAGAAATTAGAAAGAAGACAAAGATTAAAACGAAAATCTATAATAGTCTTAACTATATACTTAATATTAGTTATTGCTTTATTAGCTTTATACAAAAATTCGGAATCAATAAAATTACTTTTATACTGTATGTGTATTTATTCAGGTATAGTATGGCAGGTGTTTTCTTTAACTAAATTAGGACATATAGTATTAGGTAAATTAGATTTTATTTTTAATAAAATAAACATACTTTAACTAGGAGGGTATAATAATGAAAAAAATCAATAGTAAACTATTAATGGGAGTTGCTACACTAGCAACTGTATTTGCTGGAGCTTTAGCTACATCAGCTTGCGTATGGAACTTTTATCAACCAGAAGAGCCAAAGAGCTTAAGAGAAGAATAAGATAAAAAGATCGGAGATTCCGATCTTTTTAAATATGAGGATAAATAAAGATGAGTGATATAGAAAGCAATAAATACAAACAAATAAATGATATAGTAGCAATAGTTAAACTAGCATCCCTGTTATTTACAGGAATGATTTTACTTCAATGCTTCTTTAAAGAGAACAGTGAAATTAATAATGTTTTTAGAGAATACAGCATATTAGGAGTTGGATTCTTAACATTTTTAATGCTATTTATATATATATTATGGTCATTTTCTACATCAAATAAAATAAGTGCTAATACGCCTAATATAGTGCAGATAGTTGAAACTACTATATTTATTTTAATATTTACTTTAGCAATAGTGATTTCTGGTGCAAATACCAGTGAATATAAAATTTTATTCTTATTTATAATAACAACAACTACTATTCAATCAGGGATGAAACATGGAATTGTAGTTTCAATAATTTCATCAATTATTATATTAGTTATGGACTTATTAAGCATGCCTGGAAGTAATGTAAATGTATATTTTGAAAATGATTTAGTATTATCAGCTATATTCATGTTAACAGCATGGCCACTTGGATTTTACGTTAAGATAGAAAGAGAGCATATTGATAAACTTAAAAATTTAGCTAATGAAGATGGTTTAACTGGAGTTTATAATCATAGATACTTTCATGAAACTTTAAGCAACGAAATAGATAAAGCAAAAAATGAAAATAGTAAAGTCTCTATGATATTTATAGATATAGATTATTTTAAGCAATATAATGATTTATATGGCCATCAAGAAGGAGACAAGGTACTTAGGAAGATTGGGAAGATATTAAAGGAAACAACTAGAGATGGTGATATTGTTGCTAGATATGGTGGTGAAGAATTTTCTATAATTTTACCTAATACAGATGAAAATAAAGCTACAGATATAGCAGAAAATATACGTAGCAATATAGAGAGCACATACTTTGAGGGTCAAGAAAATCAACCAAATGGAAATTTAACTGTATCAATAGGTATCTCTATCTTCCCAGATAAAGTAAAGAGCGATGTAGAGTTAGTAAAAAGTGCAGATGATGCCTTATATAGAGCAAAATTCTTTAACAAAAATAGAGTTGAAAGTTATACTTCAATCTTAGATGAATTAAAAGATGATATAGATGATGGAGAAGGAGAATTAGTTACATCAATAAAAGCATTAATAAGTGTAATTAATGCTAAAGATAGATATACTTATGGTCATTCAGAAAGAGTAGTATTTTATAGTAGGCTTCTTGGAGAAAGACTTGGACTTAATGAAGATGATATGAGAACATTAATATATGGAGCTTACATGCATGATATAGGTAAAATAAACATCTCAAAAGAGATTTTAATAAAAAAAATGCCACTAACAAATGAAGAGTGGAGTATATTAAAAGAGCATCCACAAAGTGGGGTTGAAATAATAAGGCCAGTTAAGTCTCTTAGAAATGTTGCTCCAATTATTCTTCATCATCATGAAAAATATAATGGAACTGGATATCCTTGTGGTCTAAAAGGAGAAGAAATACCTTATCTTGCAAGAATATTAACTGTAGTAGACTGCTTTGATGCTATGACTTCTAATAGACCTTACAACAAAAGAAAAACTTATTTGCAAGGAATTGAAGAGATGAAAGCATTTAGCGGAATTCAATTCGATCCAGAAATAGCAAAAGTTTTTATAGAAATAATAAAAGAAAATGAAGCGGATTTAGATCGATTATCATAGGATGTAAACTGCCTTAAGAAGACGAATTTTTATAGATTCTTCTTCTTAAGGTATTTTTTTACGGGATTGTTTACAAATTTTTCTAATTAAAGAAGGAATTTGGAGTGTGGAGTAGAAATTATATAATAATATAATTATTTGTAAGATATGGTGTGGGGGAGAAGTTATATGTCAATTTTATATCAAAAAAATATAGATGAAATTGCATTAATTCCTAAGGATGGAGAAGTGAGCTTAGTAGAATATTTAAGAGATAATTTAGATGAAAGTTTTTATATATTTTTTAAACCTAATATAAATGGAGATAGACCATCAGTTGTTATATTAAAAAAAGGAGCAGGAATTATTATAATAGAAGTTAAAGAATGTAATCTTGACGAATATGTATATGTAAATGGTGGGTATGCAGGAGCATATGGAGTTATAATATCAAAAGATAAAAGTGAGATTCCTCTTATAACACCTTTTGAAAAGGTTATGGGCTACAAGGAAAATTTGTATAACTATCATATAGAAGAATTAACTAAGAAATCCTTATTTGATGCTAATTATAGTGATTTAGTAAAAACAGCTGTGTACTTTCACAATTCAACAGAAGAAGAAATAAAACTTAAATTTAGCAATAATACAAAAGAGATGAGGTCTATTAAGATATGGGGAGTGGACTCTAATATTGTAGAGGATATTAAAATTAGTCTTATAGAAAATGAATTGTTTGATGATAAGTTATATGAAAAATGTTTTGATAACTGTAGAGTTAAGTATCATGGAGGAGAATGTGGTAAATTTATTATATTAGAAAAAAAGAAAAGAAACTTAATGAGAAGTAAAAAAGGGGCAAATGTAAAAATAAAAGGTATAGCTGGTAGTGGAAAAACAGTATTACTTGCAAATAGAGCAGTTGGAGCAGCGATAAGAAAAAAAGGAAAATGTAGAATACTTATATTAAGTTATAATATGACATTAAGAAATTATATTAAAGATAAAATTGGAGAAGTAAGAGAGAATTTTTACTGGGATGTTTTTGATATAGTGCATTTTCATATGTTTATCAAGCAAAAGGCTTATGAATGTGGAATAGAAATAAAGAGTAACCTAGAAAATATTATAAATGATGAGATTTATAGATTATTTAAAGAGGTTATATCAAAAGAAGATAAGTATGATGCAATATTTATAGATGGAGTTCAAGACTTTAAGAGGGAGTGGTTAGACTTATTAAAGGATGTATTCTTAAAAGAAGATGGGGAATATGTGATATTTGGAGATGAAAAGCAGAATATATATAATAGAGCTTTAGATGATAAAAAGAGAGTTATAACAAATATAAAGGGAAGATGGAATGAGCTTACAAAATCATATAGAGTATCAACTAATATAGCAAATTTACTTAGAGAATTTCAAAAAGAGTTCTTTTTAAATAAATATGAACTAGATAATATTGAGATTGAAGAACAAATAGGACTTGCAATAAATGAAGATGAAGTAAGATATATGTATAATATTAAATTAGGTTACTTAGATGTATTTGATATTAGTAAGAAGTTTTTTGATAGTAAGAAAATAAATTATGATGACACTTGCATTATTGGAGGTTCCATAGATGAACTTAGAGAAATGGAGTATTATGCAAGAAAAAAATATTCTATAAAAGTAGAAAGAATGTTTGAAACTAAAGAGGAATTTATTTATATTTCATCTCTTAGGAATAGTAAGGAAAAGTTGGAAGTGTTAAGAGAGAGTAGACGATTTAATTTCTTTGCACAAGGGGAAGGAATTAAAATGTGTACAACTGAAAGTTTTAAAGGGTGGGAGATAGATAATCTAGTTCTTATAATAGATAAAGAGGATGAAAATACAGAGCTTATATATACTGCAATTACAAGATGTAAAAAGAATCTATTAGTAATAAATAGAGGAAATGAAGAGTTTCATAAATTCTTTAATAAAATAAAAAATGAAAAGATATTAAGTAGATTTGAAATTATGAATAAATTAGAGGAAAATAAAATAGCTGTAGAAAATTTACTAATAATATATAATAATTAAGTTAAGAAAGATAAAATAAAGAGCATGTACATAAGGTGAAGTATACCTTATGTACATGCTCCTTCAATATATTTAAGAATTTACAACAGCTAAAATTGTATCTGGATCAGTTACTAATTCTACACCTGATGGGATACAGATATCTTTAGCAAATACTTTATCTTCAAAATTTAAACCAGAAATATCATATTCAATTAGCTCTGGTATTTTTTCTACATTTCCATGGAATTCTAAGGTTGGAGTACATATTTCAAATATTAAATTTTTACTTTCTAGACTTTCCTCACCTAAGAAATTAACGGGAATTTTCATTTTTACAATTTCATTATGTTCTACAGACTGGAAGTCAACATGAATAACTTCTCCAAGATTATTTTTCTGTATGTCTTTTACAACACAATTTTTAATTTCTCCACCAACATCTAATGGAATAATTGAACCTCTAGTATTTTCTTTGAACAATCTTAAAAGAGTAGTAAATGGAATTTTTACTGGGATAGTCTCACTTAAAGATTCTCCATAAATAATACAAGGTATCTGTCCTTCTCTTCTTATTCTATTTGTTTTTTCATTTGACTTTCTTTTACTTATCTTAAATGCTTTTTCATTCATAATAAATTCCTCTTTTCTTTTATAAATAATAAGTGATTTTATCAAGGTATAAGCAGCTTAAGAGTTTTAATATTTATATCGATATTTAGTAAACTGTTTAGTGAACTGCTATAGCACTTGAACGCTAAATTCCACCATTTACATACGCCTCCTTCAATATGATATAGCTATATTATAACACAAATAATTAAAATATTTCATTTAAAGGAAATTATAGTAAAAATTTAATTAAATATATGACTTAAATTTAATATTGATAAAAAAGTAATAAGATTCTATCTCTTTTAAAAATTTTATCTTAATTAAATTGTTAGTAGACTAATTTTTAAGATTATTGTAATCTATATAATGTGAAATTTTATTAGGAGGGACTATAAATGAATACAATAGTTTTAATAATTGTACTAGCTTTAGTTGGTGGGATTATAGGATGGATTACAAATGTTTTAGCTATAAAGCTAATGTTTAGGCCAATAAATCCAATAATAATACCAATACTAAATATAGAAATAATAGGACTTATACCAAAAAGAAAAAAAGAAATAGCAAAGAATATTGGAGAAGTTGTTTCAAAGGAATTATTATCAGTAGATGATATAATCAATTTATCTATAAATGAGAGTGATAAAGAAGATTTAAATAATTACATAAAAGATAAAATAAGAAATTTAGTAAATGAAAAGATGGACTTTATACCTGCACCTTTTAGAATGATGGTACAAGGTCCCATAGATAAAATCATAAATGAAGAAGTTGATGGTGCTTTAGAAGAAGTAGAAGAAAAGATGATTCTAAAAGTTAAAGAAAGAATAGACATAGAAAAAATAGTAGAAGAGAAGGTAAATGAATTAGATCTTTTAGAACTTGAAAGAATTATAATAAGTGTGGCTAAGAAAGAGTTAAAGCATATAGAAATATTAGGTTTTTTCTTAGGGGGAATTATAGGGTTAATTCAAGGTATTATAGTTACTATAATTTAATATTACATAATAAATAGGAAATAAAGTAAAAAAGTGAGATTATGATAAACTTTTGAATATTATAATCTTACTTTTTTTATTTTGCTGATTTAAGTTAATAATAATCATAAAAGTATAATATATACTTAATGTATACATTATGGTAAAATTGATACTAAATAAAGTGGGTATTTAGACTTTATATTTATATAATTGGAGGTATGAGAGGTGTTATTTAAAAATATTAAGAATGTGACTGAATCTATAGGGAAAAATGTATCGGATTTAGCTAATACTATTGTAGTTACTACTAGAGAGCAAGATAAGATAAATGTTATGGAAAAGGAAATAAAATGTTTAAATCTAGAGATAAAATCAGCTTATGCAGAGATTGGGGAAAGATTTGTAGAACATAAAAATTTAAATAATGAAATTGGAACATTTAATATTGATGATGTTTTAAATACTTTAGATTCAAAAATAGCTAAAAGAGAAGAGATTAAGGCTAAAGTAATAGAAGCATCAAAGGAATTAAATGATAAATTAATCCTTCAAGAAAAGAAAAAGGTAAAAGAACAGTTTGAGACAGAGAAGGAAAAATTAGATAAAGCTCTTGCTATGGATATAATAAATAAAGATGAGTACTTTAAAAAATTGAAAGTTCATGAAAATAAAGTTATCTATTTTGATGAAATAAAAAATATAGAGAAACAATATGAAATCAAAATAATATCATATGATGAAAAAAATGAAAAGATAAAATCTATACTAGACAGAGATGAATAACGGACATTAATTCAAAAAGTATATGTAAATAAAGAGAGTCGGTCTATATAAATTATTCTATAGATCGGCTTTGTATTTTATCATTTATATGAAAGAAGGCTAGATTAAGTGAAGTATTTTAATGAGAATTTAAAGGGAGTATTCTACAAAGAACCAAGAAATTTTAATAAATATACAGATAAAGAAATTTTAAAGTATTGTTTAGGGGCGAATATGTATATGAGCGCCACAAAAAATATTTTGGAAAAAATAAAAAATAAAAAGTTTGAAAACATAGGCTGTATAACTCTTTGCTTTGAAGATGCAACTAAGGAAAGTGAAGTTAATCTTGCAGAAGAGAATGTATTGAAGCTTTTTGGCGATGTATGCAAGCTTTTAAAAGAAGGGGATTTAAATGATGAAGATTTACCTTTAATATTTTTAAGGGTTAGAAGTATAGATCAATTTAAGAAATTTTCAAGTAATCTAACAAAAGATCATACTAATATTTTGGCAGGATTTATATTTCCAAAGTTCAATTCAAGTAATGGAGAGGAATATTTTTGCCATTTAAAAAAGTTAAATGATAAATATGAAACAGTATTATATGGAATGCCTATCATTGAAGATGAAAAGGTTATATATAAGGAATTTAGATATTTAGAATTAGATAGAATTAAATTATTATTAGAGCCATATAAGGATTTAATATTGAATATAAGAGTTGGAGGAACAGATTTTTCTTCTAAATTCTCTTTAAGAAGAACTGTGAACACGTCAATATATGATTTAATGGTAGTTTCTGATTGTTTAACTGATATTTTAAACTTTTTTACAAGAAACACTGATAATTATATTATTTCAGCTCCAGTATTTGAGTATTTTTCAAAAGATATAAATTCAAAAGAGGTACAAGGCTTACTAAAAGAAATTGAACTTGATAAAGTAAATGGATTCTTAGGAAAAACAGTTATACATCCAACACAAGTGAAATATGTAAACTCAATGTATGTTGTAACTTATGAGGAATATATTGATGCAACAAACATAATAGAAAATTCTAATGTAGGTGGAGTTTTTAAAGGGAAAAATGATAATAAAATGAATGAGGTTTTACCACATTTAAATTGGGGAAGAAAAATAATGCTTAGGGCAGAAGCTTTTGGCGTATTAAATGAAGGTATATCTAATTATGATTTATTAGAGAAAGAGATGGTATAGGAGTATTATGAGTATAGATATAAATATAGATAAAAATGTATATGATATTAATTTAGATGATCTAATAGTTATGGGTAAGAGAATAAATAATAAGCTTAGAAATTTTCTATTTATTAGTAAAGTGCTTGGAAAACATATTGAAGTAAAAGCAGACGTATGTAAGGCAATAGGAATTCTTCTTGCCTCTCTTGCGTACAAGCCATCTAGTGAAGAATTAGAAGATCTAAAAGATGTATTATCATATATAAAATATCCTAATGATATTGATGAGCATATTAAAGAAGTCATTGATAATTTTACATTTAATACTAAAGGTGAGAAGGTTTGTGTACTAGGATTTGCAGAAACTGCAACAGGACTTGGGATGGCAGTTGCTTCATCAATAGAAGACTCTTATTATTTAACAACAACTAGAGAGAATATAACAGAAATTAAATCTCTTGTTAATTTTGAAGAGGAGCATTCTCATGCAACAATGCATAAGTGTTTTCCAATGTCAAAAGAAGATGTAATTAATAAAGATAGAATGATATTAGTAGATGATGAGATAACAACTGGAAAATCAATGATCAATATTATAAGAGAATTATCTAATGTAACTTCAATAAAGAAATACACAATACTTAGTATATTAGATTGGAGAAATTCATTAAATAAAGAATTAATGGATTCTTTAGCCTTTGAAAAAGGAATAGATATAGAAGTGTTATCACTTATAAGTGGAAATATAAGTATAAATGACAATAGTGTATTCTATAATTACATAGATAATGAAATAGAGGAAAAAACGGCAGCAAAGAATCTTCATATGTTAGATAGAATTCAGATTAAAAGTGAAGATGAAAATGTAGATTACTATAAAGATAGTGGAAGATTTGGAGTAAATCAAAAAGACATTGTTCTTTTAGATAAGAAATGCGAAAGTATAGCCAAAACCATTGAAAATGATATAAAAGATAGTGATAAAATCTTAGTTCTAGGGCATGGAGAAAATATTTATATACCTAGTAAGATCGCATCATATTTGAAAAATGATACTTATTTTAAATCTACTACAAGAAGTCCTATATTTTGTGAGAATATATATGAATATCCAATAAAGACTGCACATGTATTTTATGATTCTGGTGTTAAGTATTATATGTACAACAAAGAAGATATTGAAAAGAGATATGATAAGGTTATTCTTATTACAGAAAATGATTTAAATATAAAATTAACATCAAATATACTTATATATAAAGTATAGATTGGGAGGAAGCTATGAGATTAGTTAAGAGCAGCTATAAAGAAGACGTAGTATTTCTTTTAAAAGATTTATCTGAAGAGATAAATGAGATTACAGTTGAAGAGAAAGAGAGACTTATAAATAGTGGAATAAATTATTCAGAATTTATTTCCAAGGAAAGCATACCAAGCAAAGAAATGACAGAGATATTTTTAAGTCTTTTAGAGGATAAAAAAGAAGAAGTAGCAAAATATGTAGAAATAATTTCAGATACTATATTTAAAGAAAAGGGTGAGAATTTAGTAATAGTATCTCTTGCAAGAGCAGGAACTCCTTTTGGAATACTTATTAAAAAGTACATTAAATTTAAATATAAAATAGATATACCACACTATAGTATATCTATAATTAGAGGTAAGGGAATAGATTTTAATGCTTTGAAATTTATATTAAAAGAGCATAAAGATGGATTGATACAATTTGTTGATGGATGGACTGGAAAGGGATCAATAACTAAGGAATTAGATAAATCAATAGAATTATTCAATAGAGAGTTTGGAGAAAATGTTTCGAGTGGACTAGCTGCTATAGCTGACCCTGCTATGCTATGTACAGTATGTGGAACTAGAAAAGATATAGCAATTCCAAATTGTTGCTTAAACTCTACTGTAAGTGGACTTATAAGCAGAACTATTCATAATGATAAATATATTAATGAAGATGATTTTCATG
Organism: Clostridium sardiniense; assembly: GCF_050584765.1. GTDB lineage: Bacteria > Bacillota > Clostridia > Clostridiales > Clostridiaceae > Clostridium > Clostridium sardiniense_A. Next base: position 910,824 of record NZ_JBNOOR010000001.1, read on the forward strand.
GAGCTAAATACTTAGATTATTTAGAAGAATATGATTTTTCAAATGAATTTATAAAGAAAATTGAAGAATGCTTTAAAGTAGAAAATTACGATATAGAGAAATATAAAAGAGAGAAAACGGCAGAAAAAATTGTACAAGATGTAAGAGAAGAGTTTGACGTAGCTGATATAAATAAGATAAAGCTTAGTGTTGGAGAAGCATCTAGAGCCCTTTTAAGAAGAAAGGTTAGATGTATATTAATAAAAGATATAGAAGATAGAGATGTAAGACATATAATTCAGCTTTCAAAAGAAAAGGATGTTAAAATTTTAAAATATGATAAAACCCATTATGAATGTATTGCTATTATAAAATAATAAATTAAAAGGGGAATGCAAAGATATGGGGAAAATAAATTTTATAACAGACTTAGATAGAACTATAGTACATTCAAAAAATAAAGGATTTAAATGTGTTGAGCATATAGGGGAGAGGGAAATAACTTATATGACAGAAAAAAGTTATAACAAACTTCAAGATATGCTAAAAGAAAAGGTTATTGAATTTATACCTTGTACTATGAGAAATATAGATCAGACTTTAAGAATTAATTTTATAAAAGAATATAATCCTAAACTTATTATATGTACAAATGGAGCTCAAATATATAGGGATGGAATATTAGACCATGAGTGGGACTTGAAAATGAAAAGTTTAGTTAAAAAAGAAGAGGTAGAAGACAGTATAGAACTTATTAAAAGTTTAAACATAAAAAATATAGAAATTAGAAATATAGAAGATTTTTATATTACGGTAAAATGTGAAACTGTTATTGACGCCAAAGAAGGTTCAGGTATTTTGATTAAATATTTTAAATCACCTTATAAAGTAATGCAAATAGGAGTTAAGATTTTTATAATACATGAGAAAATAGATAAGATACATGCTGTTGATTACATTATAGAAAAGTTTGATATAAATAATGTATTTACAGCTGGAGATAGTGAAGTTGATATTGAATTCACAAGGAGAGGCATATGTATTCTCCCAAAGCATAGTATATTTAAACATGATGATGCCATAATTACAGAGAAAGATGGTATATATTCTACAGAAGATATTTTAGATATATTAGAAAGTCATATGTAAATTAAGGAATAAAATATTGATATTATTGGATATATTGTTATAAAATATAATTATGCATGGGAGGAGTGATCATAATGACTATAAATTTACAGACTATAATTCACTCTATGTTTAGAAGCAAATATGATAGAAGAAATAATGGTGAATTCAGACCATATTTTTATAGATTTATAGGGGTAGAAGATACTGAAAACTATGATAATTTGTTAAAAACTATTGAAGTGAAGTGTGATGAAATTTCTGATAGAAAATTAATTTTTGATAATGGAATTCCTTTAAATGGAGAGATGGAACTTATTGAGTATATATATAATGAATTATCTTCTATGAATATATACAATATGGCCAATGAGGATATTATTATATTTAATGATAGTCAGGTTAATAATATATTTTTAAAAGCTATGGATTATGTTATTCCACTTTCAATTAAAAATGAAAATTTCTTTAGTGATAACGTAAGAAATAATTTCATTACAAAGTTGATTGTTTGGGCATATTCCTATTTAAGAGAAATTAATTTTAATGATGATATAAATCCAAAGTGTATTTTTTATGGGAATATAGAAAGACATGAAGTATATTTTTTAATGATTTTATATTTAATGAATTTTGATGTAATCTATATTAATCCGTTAAAAGAAGAATATTTTGAAGGAATTGATACAGATAAGATTAGCACAGAAATTAAGAAAATGAACATACTAGATGTTAAAAGTTTTAGTGAAAGAACTTCAATGGGAAGAGTAATAGAAAATAATGAGACTTTAACTAAAAAGCTTCAAAGAGATGTAAGAGAAGAATTATTTACTAATACAGGAATGTATGTCCCTTGGCAATTTAGAGGGAAATATACAAAAAGTGTATTATTAAATGGAATAGATGAAGATATATTTATATATTGGAATGAACCAGCAAAATTAAGAGAAGGATTTAAAACATCAACTGAAACAGTTAAAGTTCCATGTTTTTTCCAAAAGTTTGATGGGGAATATTTAGATAAAGATAAATATTATAAATTAGTAAAGCACTGTACAGATTCTACAAACACCTTATTTTTTAATAATGGCGATATATCAGAAGATGTGGAAGTTACAGATGATATGTTTCAACTAATGTTCTGTCAATTAAGTGATGGAACATTTGATATTGAAGAGATAAAGAAACTTCCAATATATAAATTTTCTAAATATAGTATAGAAGTTCAGGATCTACTTTTAAATAAATTTAATGAGGTAATATTAGATAAAACATTGTTTGTAGAACCACTGGATAAAAATACAATTTTGAAATTATTGGTTTTAGTAATTTCTTTAAATAAAAATATTGTTAGATTAATTGATAACTTTGATTTTACATCAAATATTCCAAAGATAGTTATATACTTAAATGGAGAAGATGAAATTAATGATGATATGACAAGGTTACTTGCGTATTTACATATTGCAGGAATCGATATAGTCATCTTCAACCCATCAGGATTATATAATATATGTAAAATTATAAGAAAAGATAGAGTAAATATAATTAGATTAGAAGAAATGAATTACAAATCAAAATATAAAAAGCTTGAACCTACAAATAACAGTATTTTTTCTAGATTGTTTAAATAAATATTTAAGGAGAATTGAGAAGCATGAATAATGATGTTAATATGATGGGCAATGAAGAGATGATGGATAATCAAAATATGATGGATAACCAAAACATGATGAATAATCCAAATATGATGAATAACCAAAATATGATGAATAACCAAAATATGATGAATAACCAAAATATGATGAATAACCAAAATATGATGGGCAATCAAAACATGATGGATAACCAAAATATGATGGGCAATCAAAACATGATGGATAACCAAAATATGATGGGTAATCAGAATATGATGGGTAATCAAAACATGATGGGTAATCAAAACATGATGGGTAATCAAAACATGATGGATAACCAAAATATGATGGGTAATCAAAACATGATGGGTAATCAAAACATGATGGATAACCAAAATATGATGGGTAATCAAAACATGAT
>NZ_JBNOOR010000001.1:914088-1974375 GCF_050584765.1 Clostridium sardiniense
GGGCAATCAAAATATGATGGGTAATCAGAATATGGTGAATAACCAAAATATGACGAGTAATCAGAATATGATGAATAACCAAAACATGATGGGCAATCAAAACATGATGAGTAATCAAAATATGATGGGTAATCAAGGTATGATGAATGGATATGGTCATCAGCAAACAACTCAAGAAACTAATATTATGGAAAATGCAGAAGCATATAAGAATAGATTGAGACAATTACCAGAAGTTCAAGCTTTAACAAGTGAAGTTGAAATAGCTAATCCTAATTCAATAATTCAATTTGGTCAACAAGCTAGTTCAAACATATCAAAAGTTTCAGATGAGCTTTTAAGTTCTATGAAAGAAGTTAAATCAGAAGAAGTTAGTGAAATGCTAGTTCATTTAACAAAAATAATGGACAAGTTCGATGTGAAAGAACTTGAAGATATAAAGGAACCATCTTTTATTGGAAAGATATTTAAAGCTGCTCAGACAAGCGTAGCTAAACTTTTCCAAAAATATGATACTATGGGGTTGGAAGTTGAAAAAGTATATGTGTTATTAAAGAGATATGAATCTGAAATAAGAGAGTCAAATAATAAGCTTAAAAGATTATATGATGGAAACATAGAGTTTTATCAATTACTAGAAAAGTATATAGTTGCTGGTGAAATGGCAATAGAAGAAATTAATTTATATATAAATCAATATGAATATAATAATCAAATAAACCAAGAAGAAAAACAAATGATGGTACAGAAGCTTGAGACAGCAAAAGAGATGTTAGATCAACGTGTGTATGATTTAAGAATAGCTGAAAATGTTGCAATACAGGCTGTACCTATGATTCAAAATATTCAAATGTCAAACTTTAATTTAATGAGAAAAATAAATTCATCATTTATAATAACATTGCCAATCTTTAAGCAATGCTTAGCTCAAGCCATAATATTAAAGAGACAAGAAATACAAGCTAAGTCAATTAAACAATTAGATGATAAAACAAATGAGCTTATACAAAGAAATGCTGCAAATACAGCTACTCAGTCAGCTAATATTGCAAGGATGGCATCTACAAGCTCAATTAGCATAGAAACTCTTGAAAAATCTTATAATACTATTATGAAAGGTATTGAAGAAACAAGAGCAATTCAAGAAGCGAATAAGCAACAAAGAGGTCAAAATGTTGTAAAACTTGAAAGCATTAAAGAAGATATGAAAAAGACTATAAAACTATAATTTATATAAAAGAGACCTAAATTATAGGATATATATAAATTTTAAGAGTAAGGTAAGTTATATAATATATACCTTACTCTTTTTTGTATCTATAATTATGAATATTATATTCTAGATTGATTTACTTATATAAGTCTGCTGCAAGGGTTATTAACATATTATGATTTACAACTTCAAAGTAAGAGTCTTTCTTTTTAATAACACCGTTTTTGCAAAGTGTTTTTAATGTCCTTAAAAGATGCCTATAACTTGTACCTAGTAACTTTGCTATTTCAGTCAAGTTTTCATCAAATATTGGTACCTTTATCCCATTAACATCAACACTTGTTCCTGTGGCTAAAATGTAGCTAGCTAATCTATTTTCCAAGGGATAAAGCAAGTTAATGGAACTATTTTTAGATAATCTATTTAATTTTTGGCTTAAAGACTCACACATAAAACGTAGAAATTTAGCATCATCTAGTAAATATTCTCTAACTTTTTGCAGAGAAAGTGCTATGCAGTAACTATCTTCTATAACCTGAATATTTGAATTAGCTGGTTCTAATTTCATAAATTCAACATCACCAATTATTTTTCCTGAATTGTAAAAGCATAGTAACATAGTTTTACCATTACTTAATGATGAATAAACTTTCCCTTTTCCTTCTACCAAGAAAAAAAGATAGTTTATACTCTCACCTTCTTTACAAATATGCTCACCTTTCTTAAATAAGAACAGTTCTACATAAGGCTGTATATCTTTACTAAAAAGCTCATTGATATTGAACTCTTCTATGTATTTGCTTACAGTTTGAGAGTTATATATTTTTTTCATAATTTTATTTATTTACCCCCTTATAAGATTTAAAAGATAATTTTTTCTTATTATTGTGACATATGTCATAATTACTTTCAACAATTTTATGGTAAATTAAGTTTAAAAGTTAAAGGAGGTACTAAAATGAACAATAAGTATGATAAAGTTGTAGAATCTGCAGAATATATAAGAGATAAAGTTACTAAATTCAAACCAAAAGTTGCAGTTATTCTTGGTTCAGGATTAGGTAACTTAGTTGATGTATTAGAGGATAAAGAATATATAAATTATAAAGATATTCCAAATTTCCCTCAATCAACAGTGGAAGGTCATGAGGGGAGATTGGTATTTGGAAAGATAAAAGGAATAGATGTATTAGCAATGCAAGGAAGATTTCATTATTATGAAGGATATACAATGAAAGAGGTTACTTATCCAGTATATGTAATGCAACAATTAAATATAAAAAAACTTATAGTAACTAATGCTTGCGGAGGAATAAATACTGATTTTAATCCTGGCACATTAATGCTTATAAAGGATTTTATAAATCTATTTGGTGATAATCCATTAATTGGAGTTAATGATAAAAGATTTGGCGTAAGATTTCCTGATATGTCTGAACCTTATAAACTAGAATTGATAAACAAAGCAAAATCATTAGCTGATGAAATTGGTATTGACTATAAAGAGGGGATTTATGCTGGGTTTATGGGTCCTTATTATGAAACTGCTGCAGAAATAGTAGCTATAGGTGGACAAGGGGCCGATGCTGTTGGGATGTCAACTGTTCCAGAAACAATAGCCGCTAATTATTTAGGGATAGATGTGCTTGGAATAGCATGCATTACAAACATGGCGACAGGAATACAAAAACAAAAACATTCACACAAAAGAGTTGTAGAAACAGCTGAAAAAGCTTCAGTTAATTTGTGTAAATGGGTAGCTAAGATAATAGAAAATATAGAATAAAAATTTATTTTGGAGGAGTTTTCAAAATAGTAAAAAGTGATGAATATTTTATGAAAAAAGTCCTCGAAAACCAAAAGTTATCAACAGATTAAAAATAGTAAGAAAATAAAACAAATCCTATATCTTAAATTATAAGATATAGGATTTGTTTTATTAAGTAGATAGAATCACTATATATTTTTAACCTTACTAGCCTCTTTTCCGAATAATTATTACAATAATGTATATTTATTTATTAATATATAAAAAATGTTATAAATTGCAATATATTGACATGGAGATACTATATGTTAAAATGAAATTAGTTATTAAATATAGTTATTATGTATGATAAAACTAGTAGTTAATAATAAATTTTATATTATGTATCTAATTTGGGAGGGATATTATGGCTATAAACTTAGGTGGAAATTTTAATCCGGGAATGACAAATAATCAAAATTCAGCAGGAGCATTAAATTTAAAGAAAAATGACGTTTTAAATTTAACTAAAAAAGAACCAGGACTTGAACAAGTAATACTAGGTGCTGGATGGGATGTAGCAGAAACGGGTAATAGTTTTGATTTGGATATATCAGCATTTTTATTAAATGCAAATGGAAAAGTAACTGATGTACAACAAAATGTTATTTTCTTTAATAATATGCAAGGACAAGGTATCCTTTTAGAAGGAGATAATAGAACAGGAGCTGGAGATGGGGATGATGAAAGAATTCAGATTGATTTATCACAAATAAGTCCAGCAGTTCAAAAAATAGTTTTCGTAGTAAGTATATTTGAAGCTATGAGCAAGAGACAAACTTTTGGAATGGTTGAGAATTCTTTTGTAAGATTATTAGATGCAAAAAATGGTGAAAGAGAAATCTGTAGATTTAATCTAAAAGAAAATAGTTCAACTGCAACTTCAGTAATATTTGCAGAACTTTACAGAAATAATGGGGAATGGAATTTTAAAGCTATAGGAGAAGGTAAAATAGCAGACTTAAATGGTATATTAAATTTATATATGTAATATAAGATTGGAGAATGTGAGATATGTTTGGACTTTTTAAGAAAAAATTAAATGAAATAGAAAATAAGCCTATCGAAAATACAAACACTCAAAATGTAAATACTCAAAATATGGGACAAGGTATATTAAATCTTCAAAAGAATGACATTCTTGATTTAACAAAAAGAAATCCATCCCTTAATAATGTGATAGTTGGTGCCGGATGGGATGTTAGTAGAAGAGGAGCAGATATAGATTTAGATTTAGTAGCTCTACTATTAGATGAAAATGGTAAGCTAATCAAGAGAAAAGGATTAGTATATTTTGGGTCAAAGAAATCACAAGGGATATATTTAACAGGAGATAACTTAACTGGAGAAGGTGATGGTGATGATGAGAGAATAATAGTTACATTATCAGATCTTCCACAAGAGTGTACAAAGGTTATTTTTTCAGTAGTTATATATGGTGCAAAAAGAAGAAGACAAAATTTTGGAATGGTACAAAATTCTTATGTTAGATTATTAGATGCAGATAACAGAGAAAAAGAAATTTGTAGATTTAACTTAATGGAGAATGGCGGAGATAATACAGGAATATTATTCGCAGAGTTATATAGAGAAGGATCAGATTGGAACTTTAAAGCATTAGGAAATCTATTACAGGTAACTATAGAAGATTTAGAAAGAGAATATAGATAATTTATTAAGGAGTGGAATAGATGGGAATAAATTTAGGTAACTTAGGTGGTAATTCACCTTTAAATAATAGTAATAATCAAGCAGCAAATATTTTAAATTTAGAAAAGAATACAGTTTTAGATTTAACAAAAAGAAATCCAGGTCTTGAAAAAGTAATACTTGGAGCAGGATGGGATATAGCAAGTGGAGGAACAGACTTTGATTTAGATATAGCGGCATTTATGCTTGATGCTAACAATAAATTCAATACTGTATCTAATGTAATATTCTTTAATAATAAAGTAGGACAAGGAATTCAATTAGGAGGAGATAATAGAACTGGAGCTGGAGATGGAGATGATGAAAGAATATCTATTGATTTAGGCGCCATAAGTCCAGAAATACAAAAAATTGTATTTGTAGTTACTATAGATAAGGCTAGAGAAAAAAGACAAACATTTGGAATGATTAATAATTCATATGTTAGGCTATTAGATGTAAATAATGGAGAGAGAGAAATCTGTAGATTTAACTTAAAAGAAAATGGATCTACAGCAACTTCAATAATATTTGCAGAACTTCATAGAGATGCTGGAGAATGGCAATTTAAAGCTATAGGAGAAGGAAAAATAGCAGATTTAAATGGAGTTTTAGCATTATATCAATAACATTATAATAATTATGAGGGTTTTGAGTGAAAATACTATGTTGATCTGACAAGATTGACATAGTATTTTATATAAGATTAAAAGATAGGAGTATAGAGAATTGTATAGTGGGTTAAATAAAAAAGAGGTAGAGAAAAGTAGGGATAAATATGGTCGCAATATAATCGTAGAAGCTGAACCAGAGACGTTTTTCCATAAATTCAAAGAGGCATTTGGAGATCCTATGATTAAACTTTTACTAGCAATTGCAGCAATACTTGCAGTAATGGCTTTTATGGGATATGCAGAATGGGGAGAGCTTGTTGGTATTGTTATATCCGTATTTTTAGTAACATTTATATCAGCTAAAACAGAAATGGCATCTGATAATGAGTATAGAAAGCTTAAAAGCAGTGCTGAAAAAGATATTTGTAAAGTCTATAGGGATGGTAAGGCTATAGAAATACCAGTTGATGATGTAGTAGTTTCTGATTTAGTGATTCTTGAGTTTGGTGATAAAATACCAGCTGATGGTATCTTAATAAGTGGTGATTTAAGAATTGATAATTCCGCTTTAAATGGAGAAGCGGAAGAGTGTGAAAAAATTGCTGTATCTAAAGATTATATATATGATGGAGAGGTTGCAGTTACAGGAGATATTTTTGTAGATAAATCATCTTTATTTAGAGGTGCTGTTGTATTTAACGGATATGGAGTAATGGAAGTTAAAAAGGTTGGAATGAATACTGTTATGGGTTCTATGGCAGAGGATATGGCTGAAGAAGATGTTGATAGTCCACTTAAGGTTAAGTTAACAAGCTTAGCTGACAAAATATCAAAGTTTGGTTATATTGGAGCTGTTGTTATTGCTTTAGCATTGGTATTCCATAAGGTACTTATAAGCGGAGGTATTAGTGCTTATTTAGATACTGGATTTGCATTTGTACTTAAAGATTTTCTTGAAACTATAATGCTTGCTGTTGTAATAATAGTAATGGCAGTTCCAGAAGGATTACCTCTTATGATTGCTATAGTTCTTATGAGGAATACAGCGAAAATGCTTCAAAGAAATGTATTAGTTAGAAAGCCAGTTGGAATCGAAACTGCAGGATCACTAAATATATTATTTAGTGATAAGACAGGTACAATAACAAAAGGAAAGCTTGAAGTTGTAGAATTTTTTGATGGTAACTTAGAGAATAGTTATAATAAAAGTAAAACAATTAAAGAACTAGTTTCTCTATGTATAGGTAAGAATACTACAGCAATGTTTGATGCAGATAATCGTGTTATTGGTGGTAATGCAACAGATAAAGCTTTATTAAACTTCTTAACAAAAGAAGAAATGGATAAGTATTCTAATATAGTAGTAGAAGAAACTCAACAATTTAATTCAAAAAATAAATATTCGGCAGCTCAATTAAAACATACAACTGTATATAAAGGAGCACCAGAGAAATTATTGGCTAATGCTAATAGATATGTTGATAGAAATGGAGAAATACAAGAACTAAATAGAGATAAGATAGAGAAAAAAATAGATCAATTAGCAGAAAAGGCAATGAGAGTACTTGCCTTTGCATGCAGCGACAGTGAATTAGTGTCTGATGAACTTCCAAATGATTTGGTGATTGTAGGGTTTGTTGGGATAAGAGATGATGTAAGACCAGAAGCAAAGATAGCCATAAAAGAAGTTCAAAATGCAGGTATACAAGTAGTTATGATTACTGGAGATAGGAAAGAGACTGCTGTAGCAATAGCTAAAGATAGTGGCTTAATAAATAGTAGTGATGATATAGCTTTAACATCAGATGAATTAAATAGTATGACAGATGAAGAAGTTAAAGAGATACTTCCACGTTTGAAGGTTATTTCAAGAGCTCTTCCAACAGATAAATCTAGAATGGTAAAATTGGCACAAGAATTAGATTTAGTTTGCGGAATGACAGGTGATGGAGTAAATGATGCTCCGGCTCTTAAGAGGGCAGATGTTGGATTTGCTATGGGATCTGGTACAGATGTAGCAAAAGAAGTTGGAGATATAGTTATATTAGATGATAACTTTAAATCAATAGAGAATGCGATACTATATGGTAGAACAATATATAATAATATATTGAAATTTATAAAATTCCAATTAACTATAAATGTAGCAGCGGTTGCTGTCTGTGCAATTGCACCATTTTTAGGAATAGAACAACCTTTGGGGATTACTCATATTTTATGGATAAACCTTGTAATGGATGGTCTTGGAGCCTTAGCATTAGGTGCAGAACCACCTCTTAAAGAGTATATGGAAGAAAGACCAAAATCAAGAAGTCAAAGTATTGTTTCTAAAAAGATGATGACTCAAGTTTTATTTGCAGGATTCTGGGTTACTTTAATTAGCTTTATATTCTTAAAAACACCATTCTTCTTAAGTTATTTTGGAAGTGAAGCAGAACTTATGACAGGATTCTTCTCAATGTTTGTATTTATGGCTGTAGCAAATGGATTTAATGTTAGAAATGAAGGCGTTAATATATTAGAAAATATTAATGAAAATAAAGGTTTCTTAAAGGTTATGGGAATAATAGTGTTAGTCCAAATTGGATTAACATATGTTGGAGGAGATTTCTTTAAATGTACTCCAATAAGCCTAAAGGGATGGTTATTAGTAGCTGGTATAGCGTTAACTATTATTCCATTTGATATGATAAGAAAAATTATAGTAAAAGCAAAAAATAACGGTAAGGAAAGAGATGAAGAAAAAGAATTTGCTGTTAGATAAAATTAGGTAAATAAAAAAGGGTGCTTATTAGCACCCTTTAGCTTGTCTTAAATTATTCTGCTATTTCGTTAGCCATAGCTTCTAATTGATCGTCAGTATATATAACTCTATGTACAAATTTTTCTAATCTAGGCATAAAGAATTGTATTAAAGGTCCTTGAAGTAATGCAGCGATTACAGTACCTATACCAATTACTCCTCCTAGTAAGTATCCAACAACAAAGAATGTTATATCCATAGCTATACGAACTACACGATATTGAAGTTTTGTCTTATCTGATAGTAAAAATGGTATTACATCATTTGGAGCAACTCCAAGCTCAGTAGCTTTAAGTAATGAAAAACCTATAGCGATTATTACGCAGCTAAGAACTAGTAATAACATTTTAAATACGATATTTAGGTCTTCAAAGTGCATGTCTCTAAAAACTTTAATCATTAGATCAATAAATGGACCTGCAGATATCATAGCAAGAACTGTACCTATATTTATGTAGTGTCTTGCAAAAATTAATATTATAACCAAGAAAGTAAATGTAATAACCATGTTGCCTATTCCAGGGGTTATACCTACAACCTTAGCTAATCCCTGAGTAAATACTGTAAATGGGTCAGAACCTATATTAGTTCCTATAAATATTGCTACACCTATTTGAATTATCCATACACCAAGAAAGAAGAATACTAGTTTCTTAATTAATTGTTTACAATCAAGCTTTTTCATCACTTAACCTCCGTATTAAAAAATATATAGTGCTCAAAATCACTCAAGCACGAAATAAAGAATATCACAAAAGTTTTAATAAATGAAATTAAGAAAATTTCAAATGTGCATGTTTACATATATCATTTACATAAAATATTTCAATGTAACAAGCATTTACATAAGTTTTTGTTAAGAAAATAATTGATTTATTAAAATAATGATAAATTTATTCTTGTATTTTATCTGTCATAAAATGTCCATAAACATTCATTTTCTGTCATAAGTTGCTGTGACAGAAACAACAAGTGTCACTACCTGGAAATTATGTAAGTAAAAAATATCTACTATAATATAATATATAAAAGTAAACATATAGATTGACAATGATTACATAACAGAGTATATTTTTTTATATACACAATGAAGTGTATAAGAGAGCAAAGGAGCTCCATAGATATCTATGGGGCTCCTTGTTTTTTTATATGGAAAAGTATAGGAGGATGTAAAATGAAAAACTTTGGGATTAAAACAAATATATATTTCGGTGAGGGTTCTTTAGAGTATCTACAAAATATAAAAGGTAAGAAAGTATTTGTAGTAACAGATCCATTCATGGTTAAGTCTGGAACAATTAACAAGGTTACTGATAATTTAATAGGAAGAGAATATAAAATTTTTAGTGATATAGTACCAGACCCACCAATAGAACTTATTGTAAGTGGGATAGAAGAGATTGGTAAGTTTTCTCCAGATACTATTGTAGCTTTAGGTGGAGGTTCTGCAATTGATGCTGCAAAAGCTATAATGGATTTTTCAAAAAAGATAGTAAATATTAAGGAAATAGAGTTTATTGCAATACCAACAACAAGTGGGACAGGTTCTGAAGTTACTTCTTTTGCTGTTATAACAGATAAGGAAAAGGGAGTAAAATATCCATTAGTTTCAGATGAACTATTACCAAACTCAGCAATATTAGATCCAGAATTAGTTAAAAGTGCACCAGATTTTATAACTGCAGATACTGGAATGGATGTTTTAACTCATGCAATTGAAGCATATGTATCAAAAAATGCAACAGATTTTTCAGATGCACTTGCAGAGAAGGCTGTAAGTTTAGTATTTAAATATTTAATTAGAGCATATAAAGATGGAAATGATATAGAGGCTAGAGAAAAAATGCATAATGCATCATGTCTTGCGGGACTTGCTTTTAATGCAGCATCTTTAGGAATAAATCATAGTATAGCACATGTCCTTGGAGGTAAATTCCATATTCCACACGGAAGAACAAATGCAATTTTATTACCTCATGTAATTGAATATAATGCTAATATTTTAGGATATACTTCTACAAATTATTCTCTTGCTGCAGATAAGTATGCAAATTTAGCAAAAATTGTAGGAATATCAAATTCTAATATAAGAGGAAATGTTAAGAGCTTAGTAAATGAAATAAAGAAAATGCAAAAAATTATGAATATGCCAACAACCCTTTCAGAATGCGGAGTTAAGAGTGATGAAGTTCTAAGACTGAAAAATGAAATAGCAGAAGTTGCACTTAAAGATGCTTGTACAATTACTAATCCAAGAGCTCCAAAAGATGTGGAAATAATAGACATTTTACAAAAAATTAAATAATATAAAAAAATATTGACAACTATTTACTTAAGCAATATAATTTAATTATCACAAAGGTGTGATATTTAAATTGAAAGCAACGGGGCTTCTTAAAAGATACTCTATCCAATGAAGGATTTATCTTTAAGGAGCTTTTTTTGAACAATGGATGAAAAGGTTTTATAGAAATTTAAATTTATTCAAATATATTTAAATTTCTAAGATAAAAGGTGGTATAAGTATGGGGAATGAAGAAAAGCAAAGAGTTGTCCAGGAATATGTTCCTGGTAAGCAGGTTACTCTTGCTCATATAATAGCAAATCCAACAGATGATATATTTAAAAAGCTTGGATTAGTCTTAGATAATAAAGATGCAATTGGTATTTTAACAATAACACCAAGTGAAGCATCAATAATAGCAGCTGATGTTGCAACTAAAGCTTCAGGAGTAACTTTAGGATTTATTGATAGATTCAGTGGATCAGTAGTTTTTACTGGAGATATAAGTTCAGTTGAATCTGCGTTAAGCGAAGTTTTAGATGTTTTAGGAAACTTACTACAATTTACATCAACTGTGATAACGAGGACTTAAGATATGAGCAGAGTTATATTTATAGGAAAAACAGGAAGTGGAAAGACCACTCTTTGTCAAAAATTAAATGAATTAGAAATTAAATATAAAAAAACTCAATCAGTAGAAATATATGATAATTCAATTGATACTCCAGGTGAATATTTAGAAAATAGAAATTTATATAGTGCGCTAATAGTAACAGCGGCAGATGCTGACATTATAGCACTTGTATATGATTCTACAGAAGATGAAGGATATTTTGCTCCTGGCTTTGCAAGTATGTTTTGCAAAGATGTTATAGGAATTATAACTAAGGTAAATAAAGTTTCTAAAGATAGAATAGAACTTGCAGAAGATAGAATAAAGCAAGCTGGAGTCTCAAGAATTTTTAAAGTTGATACTTTAGATGATGTAGGAGTAGAAGAATTAAGTAATTATTTAAAAGCGTTTTAATTTGAGGTGAATGGTTAAATGGAAAGAAACATAGTAATAGTCGACGATGAGCCTATTACAAGGATGGATATAAGAAGCATCCTAGAATCTAAAGGCTACAATGTAGTAGGTGAAGCAAATGATGGATTTAATGCAATAGAAGTTTGTAAAAAGTACAAGCCTAATCTAGTAATAATGGATATAGATATGCCAAATTTAGATGGAATAAGAACAAGTAAAATAATTACTAAGGACAATTTAGCTGGAGGAGTAATACTATTAACTGCCCATGAGGGTGATGAGTATTTAGAAAAAGCTAAAAGTGTAGGAGCATTTGGATATTTAGTTAAACCTATAGAAGAGAAATCTTTTATAAGAAATATTGAAATGTGTTTATCTAAAGTTTCAGAATTTGAAAAGTTAAAAAAAGATTTAGACAATGTAAGTAATAAATTAAATGAAAGAAAAATAGTTGAAAGAGCAAAAGGTATATTAATAAAGGAATTTAATATATCAGAAGACGAGGCTTATAGAAGAATTAGAAAACTTTGCATGGATAAAAGAACTACGATGGCAGAGATTGCTAAGGTAATAATATTAGGCTATGAAGATTAGTAATACAATTTATGATCTATGTAAAAAAAACACATATCTAAAGCCAAATGATATAGAAAAAATTATAGAGGTATCCAAAACAATAGGTGTTATGGCAGACTTTTATGATGGAGATGTGTTTATAGATGTTTTATCAATGGATAAAAATAAAGCAATTGTAGTATTTCATGCAAAACCAAGCACTGTAGAATCCATGTATGTAGAGGATATAACAGGTAAAGAAGCACTAAGAGAAAATGAGCCAGGTGTATTAAAAACTTTAGAAACTGGAGTTCCTTGCAAAGATATAACAGCAGTAACTCAAGAAAATAAAATCGTAAAGCAAAAGATACAGCCTATTATAAATGATAATAAAGTTATAGGTGTAATAATTGCAGAGAAGGATATAAGTGAAGAGGTTAAAGAAGATTTCAGAATAAAGAGTTCCAATGGAGAACTTGTTGATTTAATGAAGAATAACGATATTTTAACAGATAGCCTAGATGATGCTGTATTAATATTTGATAATACAGGCAAATTAATAATTAGCAATAAGAATGCTAGTGACATATATAAAAAATTAGGATATCTTGAAGATATAAAAAATATGAGTTATGATAATTTATCATTAAGTAAAATTAAATATGATGAATTAGTTAAAGAGCTTAAAGAAAAAAATAAAGTGATAGAAGAAATAAAATTTTCTGATTATTACTTTAAAATAACAAGAACCTTTATAAATAACGAGGGAGAATTTCAAGTTCTTAGTGTAATAAAAGATATTACATATATAAAAAGAAAAGAAAAAGAAATGGAACTTAAAGAGGTTGAAGTTAGGGAAGCTCATCATAGAATAAAAAATAATCTTCAAACAACTGTGGCTTTACTTAGAAGACAAAGTAGAGATTGCATTTATGATGAATCAAAGGAGACTCTAGATGAGAGCATAGGTAGAATATTAACAATTGCTACAACTCATGATTTATTATCAAGATGCAAAAATAATAAAGTAAGTATTAAAGAATCTATAAATTCAATTATAGATAATATAAATTCAATAGAATATAATAGTAAAATTAAAATTTCGATACAAGGACAGGATTTTGAAATTTATGGAGAGAAGGCAACGGCGCTATTACTTGCCATAAATGAAATAATACAAAATGCATATAAGCATGCATTTAAAGGTAGAGATAATGGAAATATTAAAATAATTCTAGATAAAGAAGATAATAATATTACAATAACTATCTTAGACGACGGAGTAGGATTTAATTTAAGCACTGTAAACTTAGGAGGCCTTGGAATGGGTATAATAAATAGTTATATCACAGAGGTATTAGGAGGACAGATAGAATTATATTCTGGACATGATGGCACAAAAACAATAATAAAATTTTTAAACAATTAAATATAAAGAATAACTATGAATTACGAAGACGTAGTTTGAATTGAGCAAAGAGGCTTAAGGTTATAGATAGATTAAATGGGAATTATAAATATTCCAATTTATTTACTGTAACTTTAAGCCTTTTTAGTTCCATAAAAATAGGAGGTGATTATATGAGAGAGGAAATGTTAAGTGTTGGAATAGATATAGGTACGAGTACAACTCAGCTTATATTTTCAAAATTAATAGTTGAAAACACAGCATCAAGTTTTTCAGTCCCAAGAATTTCAATAGTTGATAAAGAAGTTATATATAGAAGTGAAGTTTATTTTACTCCATTAGTATCTAATAATGAAATCAACGGAGAAAAGATAAGGGAAATAGTAGAAAAAGAATATAAAAAAGCTTGCGTAAATAAAGAAGATATACAAACTGGTGCAGTAATAATAACAGGAGAAACAGCAAGAAAAGAAAATGCAAATGATGTATTACATACATTAAGTGGATTTGCTGGTGACTTTGTTGTTGCAACAGCAGGACCTGATCTTGAAAGTATAATTGCAGGAAAAGGTGCAGGTGCTCATATATATTCAAAAGAACATTCAACTTCAGTTGTAAATATTGATATTGGTGGTGGAACAAGCAACCTTGCACTATTCACAAGAGGAGAAGTTAAAGAAACAGGATGCTTAGATATTGGTGGAAGACTTATAAAATTAGATAAAGTAACTAAAGAGATAACTTATATTTCACCTAAAATAGAAAAGATTATTAAAGATAATAATCTAGGATTAAAGATTGGAACAAAAGGGACAGTAGAAAATATTAAGCCTGTAGTAGATATAATGGTTAGACTTTTAGAAGAAAGTGTAGGCCTTAGGGAAAAAGAAGATTTGTTTGACTTTATAGTTACAAATAAATCAATTGCTTTAAATGAAAAAATAGAATGTATATCATTCTCAGGAGGAGTTGCAGATTATATATATAACGAATCAGAGATTGATGACTATTTTAAATTTGGAGATATTGGAATAATACTTGGAGAGGCAATTAAGACTTCAAGGTTATGTAGCAATTTAAAGGTAATAAAAGCTATAGAAACAATAAGAGCTACAGTTGTTGGTGCAGGATCTCATACAACAGAAATAAGTGGAAGTACTATTACTTTTACTGAAGATAATTTTCCAATAAAGAATTTACCAATATTAAAGCTTTCAAAGGAAGATGAAGAAAATGGACAAGAGTCTATAAAGAAAGCAATAAAGGAAAAGCTTAATTGGTTTAAATTAGAGAATGATATTCAAAGAGTTGCAATAGCTGTAGATGGAAAAAAGAGTCCTTCTTTTAAAGAAGTTTTAGAATATGCAAATGGACTTATAGAAGGAATGGAAGAATTAGTAGAGAGAGAGTTGCCACTTGTAATAGTTGTTGAGAATGATATGGCAAAGGTACTTGGGCAAACTATTTATTCATTATTAAATTTTAAAAAGGATGTAATCTGCATTGACAGCATTAAAGTTGACAATGGGGACTATATAGATATTGGAGGGCCAATAGCTGAAGGTAAGGTATTACCAGTAGTTATAAAAACTTTGGTTTTCAATTAGGATGAGAGGAGAACAACAGATGATTTTAAAAACTAAATTATTTGGACGTACTTATGAGTTTAAGAACTTATATGATGTAATGGCAAAGGCTAATGAAGAAAAATCTGGTGATAAGTTAGCTGGTTTATCAGCTGAATCATCAGAAGAAAGAGTTGCAGCTAAAGTTGTTTTAGCTAGTATAACTTTAGAAGATTTAAGAAATAATCCAGCAGTACCTTATGAAATAGATGAGGTTACAAGAATAATCCAAGATGGAGTAAATGAAAAAATTTACGAAGAAATAAAGTCATGGACAGTTTCAGATTTAAGAGAATGGATTTTAGATGATAAAACTACTTCTTTAGATATAAGAAGAATTTCAAGAGGATTAACTTCAGAGATGGTAGCAGCTGTAACTAAGCTTATGTCAAATATGGATTTAGTTTGTGGTGCTAAAAAGATTGAAGTTACAGCACACTGTAATACAACAATAGGTAAAAAGGGAACATTATCTGCAAGACTTCAACCAAATCATCCAACAGATGATCCAGATGGAATACTTGCATCTTTATTAGAAGGATTAACTTATGGTATTGGAGATGCAGTTTTAGGACTAAACCCAGTTGATGACTCTGTTGAAAGTGTTGTTAAAGTATTAAATAGATTCCAAGAAATAAAGGAGAAATTTAATATTCCAACTCAAAACTGTGTACTTGCTCATGTAACTACACAAATGGAAGCAATAAGACAAGGAGCACCAACTGACCTTATATTCCAATCAATAGCAGGTTCAGAAAAGGGAAATGAGGCATTTGGATTTAATGCAGCTACTATAGAAGAAGCTAGACAATTAGCATTAAAACAAGGTACAGCTTCAGGACCAAATGTAATGTATTTTGAAACTGGACAAGGATCAGAACTTTCATCAGAAGCTCACCATGGAATAGACCAAGTTACAATGGAAGCTAGATGTTATGGATTTGCTAAGAAATTTGAGCCATTCCTAGTTAATACAGTTGTTGGATTTATAGGACCTGAATATCTGTATGATGGAAAGCAAGTAATAAGAGCAGGCCTTGAAGATCACTTCATGGGTAAACTTTCAGGATTACCAATGGGATGTGATGCTTGTTATACAAATCATATGAAAGCTGATCAAAATGATATAGAAAATTTAGCTGTATTACTTACAGCAGCTGGATGTACTTACTTCATGGGAATTCCTCATGGTGATGATGTAATGCTTAATTACCAAACAACAGGATATCATGAAACAGCAGCACTTAGAGAAATGTTTGGATTAACAGCAATAAAAGAATTCGATGAATGGATGCAAAATATGGGCTTTATTAAAGATGGTAAATTAACAGATAAAGCTGGAGATGCATCAGTTTTATTAGGATAGGAGGATCATACGCCATGAATGAAAAAGAATTAAAATTAATGGTTGAGCAATTAGTAAGCCAGATGGTTGGAAGTGGTAATACTGACATAATAAATGAAGCTATAAATAAAGTTTCTAAGACAGTTATAGATACAGAAGGATGCCTTGATGACATTACTGAAATAGATTTAAAGAAGCAGCTATTAGTAAATAACCCAAAGGATAGAGATGCTTATTTAGATATGAAAGCTAGAACACCAGCTAGACTTGGAACAGGAAGAACTGGATGTAGATACAAAACTATAACTGCTTTAAGAGTTAGAGCTGACCATGCAGCAGCACAAGATTCAGTATTCTCATATGTAGCAGAAGATTTTGTAAAAAAGAATAATATGCTTTCACTTGAGACTTTATGTGAAGATAAAGATACTTATTTAACTAGACCTGACCTTGGAAGAAAGTTCTCAGAAGAAACTCTAAAATTAGTTAAAGAGAAGGTTGGAACTAACCAAAAGGTTGTAATAATGGTAGGTGATGGACTAAGTTCAGCAGCTATAGAAGCAAATATAGAAGATATTATTCCTTCAATAAAACAAGGGCTTAAGATGTATGGAATTGAACCAGCAAAGGAAATAATATTTGTTAAACATTGTAGAGTAGGAGCTATGGATCAAATTGGAGAAGCTACTGGAGCAGATGTTGTTTGCTTATTAGTAGGTGAAAGACCAGGACTTGTAACTGCGAAATCAATGTCAGCATATATAGCATATAAGCCAACTATAGGTATGCCAGAAGCAAAGAGAACTGTTATATCAAATATTCACGAAGGTGGAACAACAGCAGTTGAGGCAGGAGCTCATATAGCAGAATTAATTAAAACTATGCTACAGAAGAAAGCTTCAGGAATCGACCTTAAATAGATATTTAGGAGGAAAAAGTTTTGAAGAATGATGCAATAAAAGTAAATGTATTAAGTACAAAAATAATATCAAATGTTAGTCCAGAAATGGCTAAAAAGCTTAATTTAGAATCACATCATAAAAGTCTTGGATTAATAACTTCAGATTGTGATGATGTTACATACACTGCTTTAGATGAAGCTACAAAAGCTGCTGAAGTTGATGTTGTATATGCAAAGTCAATGTATGCAGGAGCAGGAAATGCTTCAACTAAACTTGCAGGGGAAGTAATTGGTATAATTGCAGGTCCAAGTCCAGCAGAAGTAAGAAGTGGACTTAACGCAGTTATTGATTTTATAGAATTTGGACCAAGCTTTATAAGTGCAAATGATGATGATTCAATAGTGTACTATGCGCACTGTGTATCTAGAACAGGTTCATACCTTTCAAAGGTTGCAAACATAAGAGAAGGAGAAGCATTAGCTTATCTAGTTGCTCCACCTCTTGAAGCAATGTATGCATTAGATGCAGCACTTAAGGCAGCAGATGTTGAGTTATGTGAATTCTTTGAACCGCCAACAGAAACAAACTTTGGAGGAGCATTACTTACAGGATCACAATCAGCTTGTAAAGCAGCTTGTGATGCATTTGCAGAAGCTGTAAGAAGTGTTTCAGAGAATCCATTAGGATTTTAGTAGGCAAAACTTATGAATGAAGCATTAGGCCTTATAGAAGTAATAGGATTAACTCAAGCTATTGTTGCTGCTGATGAAGCTGTAAAGTCTGCAAGTGTCAATATACTTGGCATTGAAAAAGTTACAGGTGGAATAGTAACAGTTAAGATTATAGGAGATGTAAGTGCTGTAACTGCTGCTGTAGAATCAAGTAAGTCAATGATTGAACATAGTGGAAACTTAAGAAGTGCACATGTAATCTCAAGACTTCATGAAGATGTATTTAGCATAGTAGAAGAAATAAATACTAATAATAGGATTTTTAAAGATCAATTAGATATTAATAAAAAAGAATCTAATGTTGTAGACAATGTAGAGATTCAAGGATTAGAAGTTGAAACTTTAATTACACAATCAGATATAGAGATTGAGAATGTTAAAGAAGATCTAAAAATTGAAGAAATACAGGTTGAAAACTTAGATATAGAGATTGAAAAAGTCCAAGAAGTAGATGAAATAGAAAAATTAGAAGTTATAGATGAAAAGGAAGATAAGGAAGATGTATTAGTTAATTCAGTAAAAAAAGAAGTGCCTAATACAGTAAATCAACTTAGCAGAGAAGAATTATTAAAAATGACTGTTAAAGAACTTAGAAGATTAGCCTTAACTTTAAAACCAGCAAAGACTTCAAGTAAAATAAAATATCTTAAAAAAGAAGAATTAATAGAGTTACTATTAAAACTAAGCAAAGAAGAGGGGCGTAATTAATGGAACTTTTAGATAAAGATTTATTATCCCTGCAAGAAGTTAGAACTTTAATTAAGGATGCCAAGGAAGCTCAAGAGAAACTAAGCAATATGAGCCAAGAAGAAATAGACAGAATTGTTAAAGCTATTGCAGACGCAGGATATGAAAATGCAGAAAAGCTAGCTAAAATGGCAAATGAAGAAACTGGATTTGGAAAATGGGAAGATAAAGTTATAAAGAATGTTTTTGCATCAAAGATGGTATATGAATCACTTAAAGATACAAAGACAGTTGGAATAATCAATGAAGATAAAGAAAATAAAGTTATGGAAATTGGTGTTCCAGTAGGAGTAGTTGCAGGACTTATTCCTTCAACAAATCCAACATCAACAGTAATTTATAAAGCTATGATAGCTCTTAAAGCTGGAAACTCAATTGTATTTTCACCACATCCAAATGCAAAAAATGCAATTTTTGAAACTGTTAGAGTTATAACAGAAGCTGCAATTAAAGCAGGATGTCCAAAAGGTGCAATTGGTTGTATGACAATTTTAACAATGCAAGCTACAGATCAATTGATGAAACATAAGGATACAGCATTAATTCTTGCAACTGGTGGAGAGGCAATGGTAAAGGCTGCATATTCATCAGGAACTCCAGCTATTGGAGTAGGTCCAGGAAATGGTCCAGCATTTATAGATAAGAGTGCTGATATAAGACTTGCAATTAAAAGAATAATTGATTCAAAGACTTTTGATAATGGAACAATATGTGCTTCAGAGCAATCAATTGTAATTGAAAGAGCAATGGAAGCTGAAGTTGTAAGAGAATTAACTTCTCAAGGAGCTCATATATTAAGCGAATTAGAAAGCAAAAAACTTTCAAAGTTTATAATGAGAGCAAATGGAACTATGAATCCTCAAATAGTAGGTAAGAGTGTTGAAGCAATTTGTGCTTTAGCAAACCTTGAAGGAGTTCCAAGTGGAACAAAAGTTTTAGTAGCTAGAGAAAGTAAAGTTGGACATGATGTTCCTTTCTCAAGAGAAAAACTTACACCAATACTTGCCTTCTATGTTATGGACAACCTAGAAGAAGCTATCAACATATGTAGAGATATTCTATTAAATGAAGGTGCTGGACATACATTTAGTATGCATGCTAATAATGATGAATTAGTTAAGAGATTTGCTCTTAAAATGCCAGTATCAAGAATGGTTTTAAATACACCAAGTACTCTTGGAGGAATTGGTGCAAGCACTGGACTAATACCTGCATTAACATTAGGTTGTGGTGCAATCGGTGGAAGTTCAACTTCAAACAATATAGGACCACTTGATCTTCTAAACATAAAGAGAGTTGCAGTAGGAACTTTAGAGTTAGATGATTTAAGAGGAAATGCACCAAAGAGTGCTGAGAACATTAGTCTAGATGACAAAGAAGAATTAATAAACTTATTAGTTAAAAGAATACTTAAAGAATTAAATTAATTTACCAAAATAAAAATAGCTTACAATAAAAAAATTATTAATAAAGAATAAAAAATAAAGTATATGAAAATTTAGGAGGAATTTATTATGGCAAACGCAAACGCATTAGGAATGATAGAAACTAAAGGATTAGTAGGAGCAATTGAAGCAGCTGACGCAATGGTTAAAGCAGCTAACGTACAATTAGTAGGAAAAGAACAAGTAGGTGGCGGATTAGTTACTGTAATGGTAAGAGGAGATGTTGGAGCAGTTAAAGCTGCAACAGATGCAGGAGCAGCAGCTGCTGAAAGAGTAGGAGAATTAGTATCAGTTCACGTAATCCCAAGACCACACTTCGAAGTTGATGCTATATTACCAAAGGTTACTGAATAGTTTAAATAAATCTTTATAAGATGTGCTACCTGAAATTAAGGTAGCATATTTTATAGATTTTTGATAGGAGATGTTAGTAATATGGCAGTATTAACGGAAAGTGAAATCAGAAACAGATTAAAAAGAGCAGATTTAAATGAGGTTAAGGAATTTGTCATAGAAAAAGGACAGATAATAACACCTTCTGCAAAATCATATTTAGCTGAAAAAAATATAGTTTTAAAATATAAGGGTGAAGAAGAAAAGAATAATTCATCTAAATATAGAGAGCAAAAAAGAGTTGAATTTAAAGAAATAAAATCAGAAGAGCCTAAAGAAAAAAAGTACAAGTATGTTACAGTTTTTGGGACAAAGCTTGATTATAAACCTGAGCATATGACACATTTAAAAGGAAATCTTCTAGTATTTAAGGACCATAAAAGAATAGCCTTTAGAGGTAAGATGGATACACTAGAGTCAAAAATTTTAGAGAGTCAAATTTTATGTCAAAAAAATGGGATACCAAAGCTTGTAGATGAGCTTCAAGAGATATTAATATTTGTAAGAAATATAGTAAGAGCAGAAGTTTTAGATGAAGATCTTAATGAATTTATTCTTTTAGGACTTAAAGAAGATGAATTAAGAGCTCAATCACATAATCCTAAAAAATACTTTGGTATAGGACATGAATTTCCAGATTACAGAATGGGTGAAGTAGTTGTTTCAATAAATAGCTTAAGAGCCTTAACTAGAGAAGTAGAGCTTGCTGCATTTGAAGCATTTAAAGGCGAATATGGAAGTGTTAATAGAGAAGATATAATAAGAGGATTAAATAGATTGTCATCAGCATTCTGGATTATGATTTTTAAAGTTAGAACAAATAAGTACAAGTAACCAGGAGGACGAAATGAAAGATCTATTAAATAGCATTATAGATGAAGTTGTAAAGAGAGTTAAAGATGAAGCATTTATAGAAGTAGAAGCTTCAGGAAGACATGTTCATTTAACTGAAAGAGATGTAGAAAGATTATTTGGAGCTAATTATAAGCTTACTAAGATAAAAGATTTATCTCAGCCAGGGCAATTTGCATGTAAAGAGAGAGTTACAATTAAGGGACCTAAGGGAAGTATTAAAAATGTTATTGTACTTGGACCTACAAGACCAGAATCACAGGTTGAAGTTTCTCTTACAGATGCGTTATCACTAGGTGTTAAACCACCAATTAAAATAAGTGGTGAACTTTTAGATACTCCAGGTATTACAATCGAAAGTGATAGAGGATCAGTTAATTTAGATAGAGGATTAATAGCAGCAAAGAGACATATACACGTCTCAAAGGAAGATGCTAAAAAATTTGAAGTTAAAGATAACGATTTAGTTAAAGTTAAGGTTTTTGGAGAAAGGCCACTAATATTTGATGATGTAGTTATTAGAGTAAGCGATAAGTACAATACTTTTATGCATATTGATTACGATGAAGCAAATGCATGTGGATTTAAATCAGGAACATTTGCAAGAATAATAAAATAGACACCTCATAAAGGAGGGAAAATATATGAATTATGATGATTTAATCAATTCAATAGTTGAAGAAGTATATAAAAAATTAAATGAAAAAGCTAATTCAATTATTAAAGATAAAATTATAGATAAGAAAAAAGCTATTGTGCTATGGGATGATAATTTAGATAATTATTCAAAGTTAAGCTCTAAGTATGAAGTAATATCATATGAAGAGGGAATAAGAGAATATGATGTAGTTATAATTTCATCATTATGTCTTAGAGGATTATCAAACTTAGCACAAGGTTCAAGTATATCAAGTGAAGAGAGATTTATCTTAAAAGCTATTATGCTTGGAAAAGAAGTATACGTAATGGAAAATGGTATAGAATACAGAAGATACAAGGATACTGCACCAGAAGAATTATATAAGAAATTTATTTCATTTGAAAGAGAATTAATAAGTTATGGTGTACATGTTATAGAAGATGTAGAGACTTTGTTACTAGATAAAAATAGTAAAGTTATTAAAGAGAGAGAAATATCAAATGTAGATATTGAGGAAAAAGTTATAGAACTTAGAAATAAGAAGCTTATTTCTGAAGGAGATTTAAAAAAGCCTCATATAAATGGAGCAAAGAAAATTATTGTTGATAAAAAGACAATGATAACTCCGCTAGCATCTGATTATATAAGGATACATCATTTAAAAGTAGAAAGAGTTTAAGAGAGGTACTACTATGGAGATAGGAAGAGTTGTAGGAAATTTATGGGCTACAAGAAAAGATGAAAAACTTAGTGGTCAAAGATTTCTAGTTGTAAAAATTTTAGAATCTAAAGATACTGTAAAAAATGGGTTATATGTAGCTTGTGATAGCGTAGGAGCTGGGAATGGAGATTTAGTTTTAATAACTAAAGGTGGTGCAGCAAGACAAGCTGTTGGTTCAAAAGATGTACCAATTGATGCGACGATTGTTGGCATAATAGATTCCCTTGATATAGACGATGAATAAGAGTATAGGGTCAATTGAATTTAGAAGTATAAGCAAAGGGATAGAAATTGCTAATGAGATGGTTAAGAGGGCGGATGTAGATGTAATTTACGCAAAAAGTATATGTCCTGGAAAGTTTATTATAATGATAAGTGGGGATGCTTCTGAGGTTCATGAGTCCGTTAATTATGGGTTAAAATTTGATAAAAAGTATATAGTTGATTCTTTTATTTTAAATAGAGTTCATGATGATATAGTAAATGGTTTAAAAAGTAAGTATAAATCAAAGGAGATTGAAGGCTTAGCTATTGGAATTATGGAGACAAATAAAGTTTGCGCTGGATTAGAAGCATTAGATAAAGCTTTAAAATCTGGAGATGTTAACTTAGTTAAGCTTCAATTGGCATTTGCAATTGGTGGGAAATTAGTTTATATATTATCAGGTACGTTAAGCAGTGTAGAGCATTCTATTAATACAGCTATTGAGGAAATAGAAGCTAAAGATATAGTAGCAACTTCAATTATTCCATCTCCAGAAGTGGAGTTTATTAGACACATAATATAATTTGAGGGGGAAAGCAAAATGAGTATTAATGAAATTATCATTTACATAATGGTATTCTTTATGGCTTTAGGAGCTATAGATAAATGTTTAGGAAATAAATTTGGGTTAGGTGAACAATTTGAAGAAGGAATAATGGCTATGGGTTCACTTGCAGTTGCAATGGTTGGAGTTATTTGTTTAGCGCCTGTACTTGCAAATGTATTAAGACCAGTAGTTGTACCAATTTTTAATGCATTAGGTGCAGACCCTGCTATGTTTGCAGGATCAATACTTGCAAACGATATGGGTGGAGCTCCTCTTGCTATGGAACTTGCAACTAACCCAGAAGCAGGTTTATTTGGAGGATTAATAGTAGGAGCAATGATGGGACCTACTATAGTATTTACTATACCAGTAGCACTTGGAATTATTGAAAAAAGAGATCAAAAGTATTTAGCTACAGGAATATTAGCTGGTGTTATAACTATACCAGTTGGGGCTTTTGTTGGAGGATTAGTTGCAGGCTTCCCAGCAATGATGGTTCTTAAAAACTTAGTTCCAATAATAATCTTTGCAGCAATAATTGCTCTAGGACTTATGAAGTTTGAAAAAGCTATGATAAAAGGATTTACTTACTTTGGTAAAGGTGTTGTAGTTGTTATAACTTTAGGTTTAGCTGCAGCTATTATAGAAGCATTAACAGGATTAGTAATTATTCCAGGAATGAATCCAATTAGTGAAGGAATTGCGATAGTTGGAGATATTGCAATAGTACTTGCAGGGGCATTCCCTCTAGTTTACGTAATAACAAAAGTATTCAAGAAACCTTTAATGGCACTTGGAAAAGTTTTAGGTATGAATGAAATTGCAGCAGCAGGAATGGTTGCAAGTTTAGCTAACAGTATTCCTATGTTTGGAATGATGAAGGATATGGATAATAGAGGTAAGATTATAAATGTTGCATTTGCAGTTTCAGCAGCCTTTGTATTCGGAGATCATTTAGGATTTACAGCAGGATTTAATCAAGATATGATTTTCCCAATGATAGTTGGAAAGTTAGTTGGTGGGGTAACAGCTGTTATCTTAGCTATGTTTATAGCAAATAAAGTATTATCAAAAGAAGAAGTTACTAAATAGAGGGTAAGGAGAAGAAGTAATATGGATATGAATAACTTAGATAAATCATTATTAGAGAAATTAGTAAGACAAATAATAGAAGAAAAAATTAATGGATCAAATGATTCAGTAGATTTTGAAAGACATAAAGACATAAGTGGAATAACTTCAGTAAAGCTTCAAACAGTTAAAGTTGATGAATCAAATAGATTAGATACAGGTAACCCAAATGATGTAGTTTATACTAAAGATGTATTCAATCTTAAAGAAAGTGAAAGATTAGGTTGTGGAATGATGGAAATGAAAGCTACAACTTTTGATTGGACTTTAAATTATGATGAAATAGATTATGTTATTGAAGGACATTTAGATGTAATTATTGATGGAAGAAAAATATCAGCAGATGCAGGAGAAATAATTCTTATACCTAAGGGTTCAAAGATACAATTCTCAGTTCCAGAATTTGCAAGATTTATGTATGTAACATATCCAGCAGATTGGGCATCACAAAACTAGAGTTATAAATTAAAAGCATTTATAAATAACACTTCTTTAAAAATCCTCTTTGAATAAAAGTCAAAGGGGATTTTTTAGCTTTACTTAATGAAACATACTATATTATATAAAAATAAAGCATACTATATTATATATATCTATAGTTAGTGGAAGGAATTATTATGAAAAGAATAAAAAATTTTGTTATAATAATATTATTACTGACAGTTTTTGGAGGATGTTATTATATATCATATGCTAATGATGATGGTGTTATAAAGTTTAAAACTTATAAAAATGAAAGATATGGGTTTTCTATAAATTATCCTAATTTTCTAGTGGAAGATAAGCCATCTACAAATAATGATGGAGTACTTTTTAAAAATAAGGATGGTACAGAAGAGTTAATAGTATTTGGATATAATAATATTGAAAATAAAAGCTTAAAGGAAACTTATGATGAAGAAGTTAGTTTAATAAATGATATAAAATATAAGAGTATGGGTGATAATTGGTATGTTATATCATGGGAAGAGGATGGAAGTATATATTATAAGAAGGTAGTAACTGGGAAAAGGTCAACAAATATATTTTCTTATAAATATCCAAGTAATAAAAAGAAATTATATGATGGAATAATAGAAGAGGGAATAAGAAGTTTTAAGACACCTCTTATTAATGAATATAACTAATTTATTATAACTAATGAATAGAGATTAATTTACTATATAGTTGGAGGGGTTTATGAAGAGAAAATTAAAGGAAATAGTATTTTCTTTATATATGTTTTTATTTGCATTAGTAACAAGTGTATTATTTGTATTAAATGCAACTATAATATATAGGATATGTATATCAGCTTTTAAATTAGAAGCGAGTACTGGAATTTCAGCAAATGCGCTTATGGAGGATTATACAAGGGTTATTAATTACTTAAGGAATCCTTTTAATAATAGTCTTAAGTTTGAGAATTTTCCTATGAGTGAACAAGGAGCATATCATTTTTTTGAAGTTAAAAACATATTTTTCGTAATAGAAATTTTGTTTGTTATATTTTGTATTATAGCTATAATACTTTATATAATGAATAGGATGAATGTTTTTAGTTTTCCAATGAGAAGTCTGAGCTACTTATTTAATACTACAATAATAATATTTGGATCACTTTTAGTAGGATTTTACATTAATTTTAATTATGTATTTAATAAGTTCCATGAAATATTTTTTAATAATGATTATTGGATATTTGATGAAAGAACTGATCCTATAATTACGGCATTACCAGAAGAATTTTTTATGATTTGTGGAATAGCATGCATAGTATTTACTATAGGAATTGCATTAGTTTCAAAATTAATATATATAAAATATAAAATATAAAAGAAAAACTCTAAAGTTATAGTACTTTAGAGTTTTCTTTTATATTATGTTAAAATCCTTCAAGCATTTATATATGGATTCTTCAGTAGATTGGAAATATACAGAATTATTTCTTAATTTCTCATTTGATATTCTAAGATCTCTATCTTTATCTTTGAATCTTTCAAAATCTTTAATAAGAAGTGAGGTTTCTCTATCTTTAATATTAAGGAATTCTAATACTTTAAGAGCTACATCATATGTTGAAAGATTATTTTCACTTCCAAAATTATAGTCTCCATAAGGTGCTTCAAGTAATTTTTCAAAATTTGATATAACATCATAAGCATAACTTATTCCACGAAATTCATCTGGCGAAAAGGCTAGAGGTTCATTTTTAATAAAACTATTTAAAATATTACATAGAATATTCTTGTTAATCTTTTTATCCTTTTCAGGTAATGAGAATAACCAAGTTAATCTTAGATTATAATAGGTATCTAAGATTTCTTTTATTGATTTTTCAGACCTAAGTTTAGATAATCCATAAACATTATTTGGAGAGGGGATAGTTTTCTCTGTGTAGGGCCCTTTCTCTAAATTACCATTATAAATTTGGTCACTACTTGCAAATACAAGAGTAGAGCCATTTAAGCTACATCCTTTAGCTATATTAAATGTACCTTCAAAATTTACTTTTTCACAAAGAAGGGGATCACTTTCACAAACACCAGTATCAGAAATAGCAGCAGAATGAAAGACTATATCAATTTTATTATTCTTAAAGAAATTAAATACTTTATTTTCATCTGTAATATCTAAAAAATTATGAGATCCCTTTATTACTTCATACTTATCTTTATAAGTTTCTATAAATCTAGAAGCTAAAAAACCATTACTTCCTGTAACTAAAATTTTTTTCATAATACACCTCATCCTTAATAATTTATAATAATATTTTAAATTTAAAGTTAATAAAAAACAATGAAAACACATGAAGGTATTAGAATTTTAGGAATTAAAAGAAAAACAAAGAGCAGAATATTACACTGCCCTTTTATATTAAAAAGTTAACATTCAACGAAGATAGGTGCTTCTATTAAAGTTGCAAAAATAAATTCATGTCTATGTCCATCTTCACAGTTTGTAACAGCAAATACAAAGTGAACATGCCTTCCTTCTCCAACAGGAATTGCAGGGCCAGTAAAAACGTCTATAAAGTGGAAATGATCGAAGAAATCAGTTCTTGTACATATTTTATGGACATGACTGTTTCCTCTTTTTATAGCTTGTCCACTAACTCCAGCAAAACGATGATTATGAACATCCTCTGATCCTAATTCAGCTAATCTTGTACTTCCTAAAAATTCGTGAACGTGTCTTTGTATATCATCATCACAATGTGATCTCATAAAATCAACTCCTAGATATTTTAGTTATAATACATAATATACTGGAAGTAGAATAAGTGTTACTATTTTTCATAATATTTTATAGAATTAAAGAAAGATATAATGGGATTAGATTTATTTGTTATAAGGGAGATATTAAGTATAAATCTCTTAATGAATTATGAAACTTTAAGGAACTTAAGTAAAACAAAGAGTAGCATATATGCTACTCTTTTATATTTTATATTAGAAAGTTATGCTTCAGTAAAAATAGGTGCTTCTATTAAAGTTGCAACAATAAATTCATGAACATGGCCATCTTCCTCTTCTGTAGTAGCAAATACAAAGTGAACATGTCTGCCTTCTCCAACAGGAATTGCAGGTCCAGTCCAAACGTCTATAAAATGAAAATGGTCAAAGAAATCAGTTCTTGTACATATTTTATGAACATGACTGTTTCCCTTTCTCTTAGCTTGTCCAGTAACTCCAGCAAAACGATGATTATGAACATCCTCTGATCCTAATTCAGCTAATCTTACACTTCCTAAAAATTCATGAACGTGTCTTTGCATATCATCATCACAATGTGATCTCATAAAATCAACTCCTATATATTTTAGTTACAATACATAATATACAGAAAGTAGAATAAGAGTTACTACTTTTCATAATATTTATAGTGTTAAAAATATAATAATTTATATATGATAGATAAAAAATAAAAATAATAAAAATACATTTTACAGTAAGTTACTATTATAAAATAATAGAACTTTGAATATTTATATAATGAAATAATGATAGATTGAAATCAATAGTAGAGGATGTTTAAATGAAATCAATATTAAAAGTGATGATTAATATAGGTGTATGTCTACTAATTTTTGGGGGAGGAGTTTTTGTAAAGGAAGTATTTGAAAAAAGCAATACTTCAGTATCTGTTAGAAATAGTATTCTAGTTTTAATTTATATAATAGGAGCAGCGTTATTTGTTATAAGAGATTTTTTAAAGGTACAAAATAAAAATTATATTATTAATAAAAAGATATTATATGAGTATAGAGAGGATAGGTTTAAAAATATAATTATTATCTTTGCGGTTATAAATATAACTATTATAACTGAATTATTAATGCTTTTTAATATAGATTATATGAAAATAATAGATAGCACTAATTTACTTATTCCATTATATACATTTTTATTTATATCAATTTTAGTATTTACATTTTATTTTATTACTTCATATAACTATAAGAATAAAATATTTGAAGAGGGGATTGAACTTTATACATCAGAATTTAAAAAGTTTAATGAAATAACTAAAATAGTATATGAGAGTACTATGTATGGAACTAGGTGCAAATATAAAATATTTTTTAAAAAAAGAAAAATAACAATCAATATAAATGAAAGTGATTCTAATTATATAAAAGAAATATTAGAGATGGGATCTAATATTAAAGTAGAATAAAAAATAGAAAGTAAAAAGTATGGAGAGTTATAGTAATATTTTAATAGATTAGAAAGATTCGATAATGTAAAAGTATTATTTTATGAGGTATAATTATAGAAATTAATGTTGTATAAATTCAGGAGGAAATTAATATGATTATTGAAATACTTAAGCTAAGTATAGTATTTACTATAGGAATAACTATAATTTTAATAGCTTTTGGACTTATAATAGGACAAGTAGAAAAGAAAAGTAATGAATTAATATATGGTACTTTTGGAAGGTCTGGAATAATTCTTACAGGAATAATTGGAACTACTATACATGAATTTAGTCATTATATAATGTGTAAGTTATTTTTTCACAAAGTAACAGAAGTTAAATGGTTTTCTATAAAATTAGATGGAAGTGGAGAATTAGGACATGTAAGGCATACTTTTAATCCAAAGAATATATATCAAAGAATAGGTAATTTCTTTATAGGTGTGGCCCCAATATTTGTAGGAACTTTGGTGATAATAATAGCTTTAAGACTACTATTACCGAGTACATACTTACAAATAGTAAAAAGTATCAATATAAATGAAATTTCATTATATATAAGTAGCTTAAATTTCATAGAGTTTTTCAAAGAATTATCACATGAGTTATTTATGATACTTAAGTGTTTATTTTCTATAGAAAATTTAGTATCTTTTAAATTTTGGATTTTCATAATTATATCTTTATCAATTAGTAATCATATGTCACTTAGCAGGGCTGATCTTAAGAAGTCTTTAGATGGGATAGGCTTTATATTTTTATTAAGTATATTAATTAGTGCTATTTGTATTTTGTTTGGAATAAATTTCAATAATGTTTTGGTAGAGGTAATTACTTTTAATAGTTTACTTATAGCATTTTTATCAGTAGGATTACTATTTTCAGTAGTAGCTTTGATACTTTCAAAGATTATATGTTTTAAAAGTTATTTATTATAAAAATAAAGAGCAGCTTTACTACTGCTCTTTAATATTAAATTTCAACACTTTGTTAGAAGAGAAGAATAAATTTTTATTTCTCTCTGATTATCATTACAGAGCGTGTCTTTACAGAAATTAGGGGGTGTAAAACACTTAAAGAAAATTCTGCTAAATCAGATTAAATAAAAATAATTAAAATTTATTAAAAACAAATTTATTTCTATGATAAGGTTGACTATTAGAAGACCGATAGATTAATTTGTTTATAAATAAAAAGTGATGATTATAAAGTTATGATATTGTAATTAGCTTATATGATAAACTTTATAAAAATAATTATTTTATATTAGCGTGTGAGTTTTTTGAGTTTATACTACATAATATAAAAAAAAGTAGAGATTTGTTACTACTTTTCATAATATAATTTATTTACTTTTATTGATTATAAGTTCTCTTATGGAATTCTCTTTAGAAGTCATATAATGGTCTCTTTTAGTTGCAAGAGATATATAAAAATCTATCGGATTTAAAAGAGGAATAGCTTTAATTTCAAGTCTTTTACTAACGGCCATATTTATAAGAACTCCAATTCCAAGTCCTGATGCTATAAGAGATTTTGCTGTTTGTATTTCATTAGTATAATATATTTTTTTAGGTGCTATATCATTTTTTATGCATAAATCCTCAAACACTTTATTATGTATATAAGAATTTCCAAGAACTATAAACTGTTCATTTTCAAGATCTTTGAAATTAATTTTTTTGCTTTTAGAGAGTGAATGTTTTTCACTTACACATAGCATAAATTCATCCTTTTTTAATATAACTGAATCTAAAGTCTCATCTGTAATTGGAGAAAGAGAACCAATCAATGATATATCAACTTTTCCAGTAAGCAAAAGCTCCTTCATAGCTAGTGAGCCAGTTTCTACAAACTCAATACACTCTGCAAAACCTTCTGTTAATAGATCCTCTATATAAATAGGAAAGAAATAAGCACCTATTATAGGGGGAATTCCAAGCTTTAATTTATTACTATTTATTTTTGATATTTCAAGTTTTGCTTCATTCATTTGATAGAGTATATTTTGAGCACGTTTTTCAAATACAATTCCCGCTTCAGTTAAAGAAAGTGCTTTTTTTGAGTGGTCTCGTATTATAAGTTTTGCATTTAACTCTTTCTCAAGCCTATGAAGAGACATTGTAATTGATGGCTGTGAAACATAGAGTGCTTCAGCAGTTTTAGTAAAACTTTTTGTATTACATAAAGAATGAAAGTATTCTAGATCTCTAAGATTCATATGTACAACTCCTTTTGTATTAGGATACACTAAGAATTTTATGAATGAATGAACAAAAAGTAAAAATATACTTATAGAAAAAGTAAAAGGTCATAATGAAAGAGTAAAATCTTTTATTATGACCTCAGAGTGTCGGCAAAGTCGATACTCTTTTGTTTTCAAGTAAAATAAGGGATGGTGATTTTATCAATGTACTTTATGATTAATAATTTGCATCCCAAATTTCTTTCTTAACAGCTTCTGTAGCATCTAGTATTTCTTTTCTATTTAAACCTTCTTTAACAGTTTCTGAAACAACAGATATAGCAACTAATTTAGAAGCTTCTTTAAGTTTTGAAACTGGTGGTAATATTGGAGCGCCAGGCTCACTAAGATCTTGAAGAGATACTATTCCGTGTGCTGCTGCAGATAGCATATTATCTGTAACAGTTTTAGCTTTTGCAACAATTATTCCAAGACCAAGTCCAGGGTATAATAAAGCATTATTTGCTTGACCTATAGTGTATGTTATTCCCTTATATTCAACAGGATCTGAAGGACTACCTGTAACTACTAGTGCTCTACCATCTGTCCATTTTATTATATCTGATGCCTTAGCTTCACAAAGTCTTGTTGGATTTGAAATTG
This sequence comes from Clostridium sardiniense, assembly GCF_050584765.1. Lineage (GTDB taxonomy): Bacteria > Bacillota > Clostridia > Clostridiales > Clostridiaceae > Clostridium > Clostridium sardiniense_A. The sequence continues at coordinate 946,364 of NZ_JBNOOR010000001.1, forward strand.
GCATAATAGCTGGTCTTTCATTTATTTCTGCCATAGCACGAACAACTTCCTCTGTAAATGCTCTAGGAACTCCTGATGTTCCAATTAAAACTGTTGGCTTTACAGTTCTAATTATTTCTGCAAGGTCAGTTAAAGGTTCTTTTATTTCACCAATTTTTCTTGCATACTTTTCTTGACCATCTGTAAGTCCATCCATGTCTTTTGTAAGAAGACCTTGTCTATCAACTAGGTAGAAATCATTTTTAGCTTCTTCCTCTGTTAAACCACTTCTTATTTTTTCAAATAGTATTTGGTCAGATACTCCAACACCAGCAGTACCACCACCAAAGACTAATATTTTGTGATCTTTTACAGGTATATTAGTTACTTTGGCTACAGCATTTAAAGCAGAAACCATCATAACACCTGTTCCTTGGATATCATCATTAAAGGTACAAATTTTTTCTCTATACTTTTCAAGGATTCTTCTAGCATTATCGCGGCCAAAATCTTCCCAGTGAATAAGAGTATCAGGGAATAATTTTAATGAAGTAGAGACAAACTTATCTATAAAATCATCGTATTTATCACCTCTGATTCTACGATGTTTATTTCCTAGATAGAAAGGATCATTTAAAAGTTTTTCATTATTAGTACCAGCATCAATAACAACTGGAAGTACATTCTTTGGATTAACTCCAGCAGCTACTGTATATACAGCAAGTTTACCAATTGAAATATCAACGCCTTGAACACCCCAATCTCCAATACCAAGGACACCTTCACCATCTGTAACAACTATTAATTTTATCTCTTCAAGATCCTTTAAAGCTGATTTTAATGAAGATTCAATATTATCAGGATCATCAACAGATAAAAATACAGCATCTTTTGGAGTATCAAAAGTTCTAGAGTAATTTATTACTGCATCACCTATAGTTGGTGTATAAATTATAGGAAGAAATTCTGTAACATGCTTTCCTATAGTATAGTAAAATAATGTACGATTTATATTGTATAGATTCATAAGAAATAAATGTTTGTCTAAATTATCTTGTATAGACTTAGTCATTTCATAAACTAATACTTCTTGTTCTTCTATTGTTCTAACAGCACTAGGAAGTAATCCTTTTATATTGTATTTTTCTCTTTCTTCTTCTGTAAAAGCTGTTCCTTTATTTAAGAAAGGATTTCTTAAAATATCTTGTTCTTTTAAAATATTCATAATTAACACTCCTTTAAATTTAATATAATCCAATTACTTTCCACCATAATGAGCCAATTCCAAGCCATATGATGAAGTATAGTATTCCAAGAATAAAGTTTAAGCTCCACCATTTGTTTTGTGGAACATAACCAGTACTGTAAAGTAGAGGGGCAGGACCATTGCTATAATGAGTTGTTGAAGCGAATAGATTTCCAAAGAAAGCTAATGCTAAAGCTGCAAGCATTGGAGGTACACCTTCAGCAAGTGCAATACCAAGAAAAGCTGAATACATAGCACTTACATGGGCAGTAGCACTTGCAAAAATATAATGGCTATAGAAATATACTAAAAGTAAAACAATTAATATTATAGGCCAAGAAAAACCTGTTAAATCTGTTTTTACTATATCTCTAAGGTAAGAAATCAGTCCAAGTTTATTTAATTGATCTGCCATCATTACAAGTACAGAAAACCAAATTAGTACGTCCCAAGCTCCTTTTTCAGATTTTACATCATCAAAGCTTAATATTTTGAAAATTAAAAGTAATGATAATCCTATAAATGCTGTAAGGGTTGGATTAATATCAATTAAACTTCCTACTATCCATAAAATAAGAACTGTAATAAATATTAATGCCATTAGTATTTCATCTTTTTTCATTTTACCCATATTTTTAAGAGCATCTTCTGCAACCTTAGGAGCATCTGGAGTTTCTTTAATTTCTGGTGGGTAAAGTTTGTATATAACAAGTGGTATAACTATTAATGATATAATACCTGGAACAAGGGCAGCTAAAAACCAAGAAGACCAAGTTATATCAATTCCAAAACCTTCTGCAAGTGATTTAGCAAGTGGATTTGCAGCCATGGCTGTCATAAACATAGCAGAAGTAATTATATTCCCATGAAATTCAGAAAACATAAGAAATGATCCAATCTTTCTTGCAGTTCCATCCTTAGGATTAGATTTAAACGTTTTTGCAAGGGATTCAATTATAGGTGTTATAATTCCTCCAGCTCTTGCTGTATTACTAGGTGTTGCTGGTGCTAATATTAAATCACAAAATATTATAGAATAGCAAAGACCTATTGTTTTCTTGCCAAAATGTTTTACAAATTTATAAGCTATTCTAGATCCAAGGCCAGTTTTTATAAAGCCTCTTGATATAAAAAATGCCATAACTATTAGCCATATACTGCTTTGACTAAAGCCACCAAGAGCAGTATTTAATTTAACTGTATTAGTAAGAACTGATAGCGTTAGACCTATTATTGCAACTGCACCTATAGGAAAGGGCTTTAGTATGCAACCAGCTATAGTACCAATAAAAATAGCTAGCATATGCCAAGCAGTTATAGAAACTCCTGTAGGTGGTGGTATGAGCCATATTATTAAACCGATCACAATTGTTATTAAAAATTTTATATAAGTATTAGATAGCAACTGTGATGATTTTTTAGTATTATCCATATTTTAATCTCCTTTCAGGTATTTTATAGTTTTATTATAAAACGATAGTTTCCATAACAGAAATATTGTTTATTTATTTACTTATAAGTATTATTTATAACTAATGATTAGATTGTAAAAGTAATATTTAAGGAATTTTTAAATTGTATTTATATAAGAAAAATTAGATTAAATGTTAAAAATATATCTAAATATTAAATAAAATATTAAATACATAATTTATTCCCTTTTTTTATTATAAAATGTAATATAATCAAAAATGAGGTGATTATATGAAAAAAATAAATAAATTTACAATTGGTGTTATTGTATTTTTTCTTGTTGTAGGTATTAATCTTATTAATACCAAAAAAGTAAATGCAGCTGAAACAATTAAAAATAGTGTGTCGCAGCAATCAAAGACAGGCTGGATTACTAAAGATGGTAAAAGATATTATGTGCAAGCTGATGGAGAACTAGCAAAGTATTGGAATACTATAGATGGAAAAGGATATTACTTTAGTAGTGATGGACAAATGTTAACAGGCTGGATTACAAAAGCAAGTACTGGAGAAAGATATTATTTTAATGAAGATGGAGTAATGCAAACAGGATTCATTAAAGTTGATGGAAATACATATTATATGAACAAAGATGGTGCTATGGTAAAGTATTGGAATGACATAAATGGAAAGACATACTACTTTGATAGCAATGGAGAAATGATAACAGGATGGCTTAGAGAAATAAGCAACAATAAATGGCATTATTTTGATGAAAACGGTGTATTACAACCATCAAAAACAGGTTGGATAAATAGAGATGGTAAAAGATATTATGTACAAGCTAATGGAGATCTAGCAAAGTATTGGACAGAAATAGATGGCAAAATATATTATTTTACAGGAAATAATGAACTTATAACAGGATGGCTTACTGCTAACGATAACAAATATTATTTTAATAAAGATGGAGTAATGCAAACAGGATTCATTAAAGTTGATGGCAATACATATTACATGAACAAAGATGGTGCTATGGTAAAGTATTGGAATGACATAAATGGAAAGACATACTACTTTGATAGCAATGGAGAAATGATAACAGGATGGCTTAGAGAAATAAGCAATAACAAATGGCATTATTTTGATGAAAACGGTGTATTACAACCATCAAAAACAGGTTGGATAAATAGAGATGGTAAAAGATATTATGTACAAGCTAATGGAGATCTAGCAAAGTATTGGACAGAAATAGATGGAAAAACGTATTATTTTACAGGAAGCAATGAACTTATAACAGGATGGCTTAGAGAAACAAGTAACGGTAAATGGCATTATTTTGATGAAAATGGTGTATTACAACCATCAAAGACAGGTTGGATAAATAAATATGGTAAAACATATTATATGCAATCTAATGGAGAATTAGCAAAATACTTGAATGATATAGATGGTAAAACATATTATTTTAATGGCAGTGGAGAAATGTTAACAGGATGGATTCAATTTTCAAGTAATAATAAATGGCGCTATTTTGATAAAGACGGAGAAATGGCAAAATATTGGAATAATATAGATGGTAAGAGATATTACTTTAATGGCAGCGGAGAAATGTTAACAGGATGGCTTGAAGCTGCTGATGATTATTGGTATTATTTAGACCCTAAAGATGGGCATATGATGACTAATACTACTATTGATGGTTATTATATTTCAGAAGATGGAAAACGTGAAGAAAAACGCGAAGATAAAGGCGAAAAAGTAGTTAACTATGCTAAAAAGTTTTTAGGAACAAAATATGTATATGGTGGAACTACTCCTAGTGGTTTTGATTGCTCAGGATTTACTCAGTATGTATATGAACATGCATTAGGAATTGATATTAGTAGAACTACATATACTCAAATAAATCACGGCAAACCGGTATCAAGATCAGATTTAAAAGTTGGAGATTTAGTATTCCCAAGTGCAGGACACGTTGGAATTTATATTGGAAATGGTAAAATAATACATGCACCTCATACAGGAGATGTAGTTAAAATATCTAATATTTGGAGTTTTTATGCAGCAAGAAGAATAATAAACTAAAAAATATTTTATATAAATATGACTTAAAAAAGAGAATATGTATGAATAAGTTATTTTAAAAGATTTAGAACTAAAACAAAAGAGTGTCGAGCTTGTAGACATTCTGAAAGATAGCAAATATTATTTGCTATCTTTCTTTTTAGTACTAAATATATTAAGATTGGTGCACATCAAATCTAAGAAGCTGACACTTAGGAAACTCTCTAACTCTTATTTCTTCTAGAAGATCCTCAAGCTCATCTAAGCTAATATTTAAATATAAAGCCTTCTTAAAGCCTAATTCATGGATTTCTATAGAGTTCTCTTTTTTTATTATAAGAATTTTTCTATCTTTCTTAAATGATTGCACTTCAATAAAATCATTTATATTTAATAGAGGTAGTTTCCTAAATGTTCTAAATATAAGATCTTCTGAATTAATCATCTTTGTTCTCCTTCATAAATATTTATACCCTTTGGAATACTATACAGCTTTATGGTGTTTATTTGAAATACATAAACTTTATAGTAATTATTACATTTAGTTATATAAGATATTTTAATATTTCGTATATTTCTAAAATAATTGTTATCTTTATTAATTTGTTAAATTATTGTACACAGAATGGTAAAAAGAAATGGAGGTATTTGATATATAATAAATAATGTTTTATAAAAATAAAAAATATATATTAAGGAGAAATTATGGACTTTATAAAAATTTATAGTGATATTTTAAAAAAGAATATTGATAATCCAGATAAGGTAAGAAAAATTCTTAAAGCAGGATATAATTTAGAATACATAAATTTAAATTTATTTAGTGATAAGAACCTTCCAAAATCACTTAGGTATTTAGCTAAGCTTTGTATGAAGTTTACTTTAGAGCCATTACGTGATCCAGAAAATACAGCCTTTGTAAATGTATTTACTCCAACAGAGTTTTTACATGCCTTTGATATGCATCCACAACTTATAGAAGCATATTCATCTTATATATCAGGAACAAGATGTGAAGATATGTTTATTGATAAAGCTGAAAGTGTTGGGGTATCTGATAGTCTATGCTCCTATCATAAAACATTTTTAGGGGCAGCTATGAGTAATGTAATCCAAAAACCTAAATTTGCAATTACAACTTCAACTGCTTGCGATGGAAATGTTAATACATTTAGGTGCCTTGCAGATATTTACAAAATAGATAAGTTTGTAATAGATGTTCCTTATGAATACTCAAGAGATTCAGAAAATTATGTAGAGGAACAATTAAAAGAAATGGTGACTTTCATTGAAGATAATACTCATAAAAAATTAGATGAAAACAAATTAAGAGAGATTATCTTAAATGAAAATCAATCTGTTGATTATTACAAAAGATATTTAGAAAGCTTAAAAAATAAGTATTTCCCAAATACATTAACATCAGAAATGTTTAAGGTATTTACAACTCATCCTGGAATGGGAAGAGCAGATACACTTAAGTTTTATAAACTTTTAGCAGAAGATATAGAAAAATATCCAGATGTAAAGGCAAAAAAGAGATTGTTATGGGTTCATTTATTGCCATTTTACAGTGAATCAATAAAGAGTTTCTTAGATACAAATAAAGATTACCAATTGCTTATATCAGATATGAATGCTGATTATTTACATAAATTAGATGTTGATAACCCATATGGATCAATTGCTAAAAAGATAATCTTAAACTCATTTAATGGGCCATATAGTAGAAGAGCTAATAATATATTAGAGCTTTCCAAAGAACTTAATGCAGATGGAGTTATTAATTTCTGTCATTTTGGATGCAAGCAATCAAGTGGTGGTTCATTAATATTAAAAGATTTACTTGAAAAAAATAATATTCCAATGCTTAGCATAGATGGTGATGCAGTAGATAGAAGAAATAGTCAAGAAGGACAAAATAAAACAAGATTAGAAGCCTTCTTTGAAATGATTGATAGAAATGAGGAGGAAGTAAAAGATGATAGCTTGTATGTGCAAATATAGTCCTTTTGCAGTTTTTGATGGATTTTCAGAAGAAGGAATAATTATAGATAGTGAAATAGATCAATTTAATGAATCAGATACTCTTCTTCATCCTAATATGTGCTCTTATAGTAAGGCACTTTTAGATACAATAGCAGAAAAGAAAATTGATAAGGTATTTTTAGTTAATTGTTGTGATTCAATAAGAAGGCTTAAAGATACATTAGAAAAAATACCATCAATAAAATTTGTTTATATGATGGATCTTCCAAGAAAAAATAATTGCTGTGCTAAAAATATATTAAAAAATGAGATACTAAAATTTATAGATGCATATGAAAAATTTAGTGGTGAAAAGTTTGATGTTAGTAAATTCAATAAGGGACTTTATAAATATTTAGATTCAAATAAAAGCCCAGATAAGCCATACATTGCGGTTATTGGCGCTAAAGCATCAAAGGATTTTCTACATAAAGTAGAAGATTCTTTAGATTATCCATTAATAAATCATACTTGCTCTAGGGAGCATTATTTAACAGAAGTAAAAAACTTTAATGAAAAAGAAGAAGCTATAGCCTGGTATGCTGATGAAATACTAGGATATACTCCTTGTATGAGAATGGAAGATACTACAAATAGAAGAGCATTAACAGAAGATCCAAATCTTAAAGGGATAATATATCATACAGTTAAGTTCTGTGATCACTATTCATTTGAGTACATAAATCTTCAAAGAGGAGAAATACCAGTATTAAAGATTGAAACTGATCTTACAAATCAAAGTAATGGACAAATTAAAACACGTATAGAAGCATTTAATGAGCAGTTAAGTGGAGGAAATATTAAAATGAAGAAAATAATAGATAAAGATAAAATATATGTTATGGGTATAGATAGTGGATCAACTTCTACCAATGTAATTATTTTAGATAAGAATAAGAAAATTTTAAGTAGTATAATAGTAAAAACTGGAGCAAAGAGCATGGACTCTGCAAATAAGGCATTAGAGTGTGCCCTTAAAGAATCAGGACTTAATAAAGATGATATGACACTTATAGTTGGAACAGGCTATGGAAGATATAATATACCTTTTGTAGATGAGAATGTAACTGAAATAACATGTCATGGAAGAGGAGCACATTTTTTAAATCCTGAAGTTAGAACTATAATTGATATCGGAGGTCAAGATAGCAAAGCTATAGGACTTGATGAAAATGGTAATGTAAAGAGTTTTGTTATGAATGATAAATGTGCAGCTGGAACAGGAAGATTTTTAGAGATGATAGCAAAGACATTAGAAATAGATTTACAAAAGATGTCAGAGGAAGGGTTATCATATAAAGAAGATTTAACAATAACAAGTGTTTGTTCAGTATTTGCAGAATCAGAAGTTGTATCTTTAATTGCAGATAATAAAGAAAGAAAAGATATTATTCATGGAGTTAATAAGTCAATTGCTACAAAAACAGTTGGACTAGTTGAAAGAGTTGGAAGACATGAAAAGTATATGATGACAGGTGGAGTTGCTAAAAATAAAGGAGTAATTAAAGCTATAGAGGAAAAATTAAATAGCAAATTATTTATAGCAGATGAACCGCAAATATGTGGAGCACTTGGTGCAGCACTTATAGGACTTGATAAAATTTTAGAAGAAATATAATTAAAATAGCTTCAGAGAGTTATAAAATCTCTGAGGCTATTTTTTTATTATAGGGAAAGGTAATCTTAATTTATAATTATAGAAGTTTGTTTAAATTTGATATCTATAAGTATTAATTACTACAATATCCAACAAAAATAATAAAAAATTTAAAAAATTTTATTTTTTTATTAAATTAAAGTATTATAATAGAGAAATATGATTTATAATAGTAAGCTGGACTTAAATATGAGTAATTATGTTAATAATATAGATAGAAGGTGATAATATGACAGATAATAGATTTTTACCAATAAGTAAAAAAGATATGGAAGATAGAGGTTGGGAACAATGTGACTTTATAATAGTTACAGGGGATGCATATATAGACCATCATAGTTTTGGTACTGCAATTATTTCTAGAGTATTAGAAAATGCAGGATATAAGGTAGGAATAATAGCTCAACCAGATTGGCATAGCACAGATGATTTTAAAAAACTTGGTAGACCAAGACTTGGATTCTTAGTAAATGGTGGTAACATGGACCCTATGGTTAACCATTATTCTGTTAGTAAGAGAAGAAGAGATAAGGATTTATATACTCCAGGTGGAAAGATGGGAGCTAGACCAGATAGAGCCACTATTGTTTACTGTAATAAAATTAGAGAGGCGTACAAGCATGTAAATCTTATGATTGGTGGTCTTGAAGCAAGTCTTAGGAGACTAGCTCACTATGATTATTGGAGTGATACTGTAAAAAACTCAATACTTATAGATAGTGGAGCAGATCTACTTATGTATGGTATGAGTGAAAAGCAAGTAGTTGAAATTGCAAATTGCTTAAATGATGGATTTGAAGCTAAATATGTAAGACACGTAAATGGTACTTGTTATGCAGTTGAATCATTAGATGAAGTTTATACAGATTATGTTGAGCTTCCATCTTGCGAAGAGGTATCAGAAAATAAGAGAAAGTATGCAGAAGCATTTAAAAAGCAATACGATGAGCAAGATCCTATAAGAGGAAAGCAACTTATTCAAAAGCATGGTAATAGATATGTTGTTGTAAATAAACCAGAGATGCCACTTACAAGAGAAGAACTTGATGAAGTTTATGCACTTCCATATGCTAAAAGCTATCATCCTGTTTATGAAAAAGATGGTGGAATTGCAGCGATTGAAGAAGTTAAGTTCTCAATAGTAAGCTCAAGAGGATGTTTTGGTAACTGTAACTTCTGTGCTATAACTTTCCACCAAGGTAGAGCAGTTCAAAGTAGAAGTGAAGAATCAATACTTGAAGAAGCAGTTGAAATAACAAATATGAAAGACTTTAAGGGATATATTCATGATGTTGGTGGTCCTACTGCAAACTTTAGAAAGCCAGCATGTAACCATCAGCTTACTATAGGAGCATGTAAGAACAAGCAATGTTTAACTCCAGGTGTATGTAAGAACATGGATGTAGATCATACTGAGTATTTAAACTTACTTAGAAAGATAAGAAAACTTCCTAAGGTTAAGAAAGCATTCGTTCGTTCAGGTCTTAGATATGATTATATAATGGCTGATAAGAATGATACATTCTTTAGAGAGCTAGTAGAGCATCATGTAAGTGGTCAACTTAAAGTTGCACCAGAACATGTAGCACCAGAGGCTCTAAAGTATATGGGTAAACCATCAGGAAAAACTTACGATAACTTTAGAGAAAAATTCTTTAAGATAAATAGACAGCTTGGAAAAGAGCAATACTTAATTCCATACTTAATGTCAAGTCATCCAGGTTGTGGATTAAAGGAAGCAGTTCAACTTGCAGAATACTTAAGAGATACTAAGTATCAACCAGAACAAGTTCAAGACTTCTATCCAACTCCAGGAACAATGTCAACTACAATGTTCTATACAGGACTTGATCCATTAACAATGAAGGAAGTATATGTTCCAAAAACTAGAGAAGAAAAGGCTATGCAAAGAGCGCTTTTACAATTTAAAAATCCTAAGAATTATAACTTAGTTTATGATGCTTTAGTTAAAGCTGGAAGAGAAGATTTAATTGGTAATGGACCAAAATGTTTAATTCAATCAAAAGAAACTAGATATCTTGCAAGTACTAGAGGCTTTGGACATGGAAATTCTTCAGGATATAAGGGAAAGAAGAAAAACAACTCTAAAGGCAAAGATAATGATACTAGAAGAAGTAGTAAATCAAACAGTACTTCTCAAAATAAGGGAAGAGGAAAAGCTGGAAATAGAGAAAAATTTGCAGATACTGATCCAAGAGGAAAGAGAGATCAAAGACCAAAGGATGACTCACCAAGGTATAAAGGTAAAAAGAGTAGAGGACCTGCAAGACTTAGAGTTAAAAAGAAGAGATAAAAAAGAAAAAGCATATTTAGAATTAATTCTAAATATGCTTTTTAATTATATTAAACTGAAAATGCATCAACAGTTTTATGTTCATATGGACACGTTTTTTTAGAGTGTTTAATTATTCTTTTCTTTGAAAGATAAGAACATATTGAATCAATGTATTTAGACGGATCAGATGAGTTCATACTATCATTTAGCAGTAAAGTAGCTTTTAAGTGGCTATAAGACACTGAATTTAGCATTGCATCAATTTCATGAGATGTAAAAGGCTTACCAGGATTTGATGATAAAAATAAGTTAACATCATTAGCTAGTGAGTAAAGTACTTTATCTTGATTATCATTTACTTTTGTATTCATTTAAATCACTCCTTAATATAAAATTCAATCTATTTTATTTTACTATTAGCATTTACAAAAAAAGTTGTCCATGTAAATGTTTACTATAATATAAGTATAGCAAATACTTAAGAAAAATCAATGAGAAATATAAAAAGATTTATTTAAAATTTATATGATAATATATGAAAAAAGATGCATTAACTATGCATCTTTTCTCATATATTATATTTCTACTTTTTCTAAATTACTTCTTCTATTATCTAGAGGATTAAGGTTTATATGGTGAATAGTTTCACTATCACTTGGCTTCATAATGATTCTATCTAAATGGATTCTTCCATCTGGTGTGTTAGCTATAACACATATATCATTATTATTTCTATAGTAAACCCAGCTATAATCATCGTTTACTACAGTATGTAAGTCTGATGATGATATTAATGCTTTTGCTTGTTCTTTTCCGTATTTATCTTTTAGACTTATAGCAAATGTATCAGCATCTATCTTTTCATATTCATTTTTTGTATTTCTTTGAACTATCTCTAAGTTACATCTTCTGTTATCTAGAGTATCTCCATTTATGTGTCTAATTGGAGTAGTGCTAGAAACGTTTAGTATTATACTTTGTAAACTTTGCTTTAAAGGTTTATTCTTCTTATTTTTTTTAGTATTACTTATGCTTAATACTAGATAATTATTAAAATCTTTATTCCATTCAGCAAACCAAGTTCCAATAGATTTAACACTATCAAGGTCTGAGCTATCTATTTTAGCAATAAGTTCATCACCATTTTTCTTTAATATTGTTATAAAAGTAACGCCTTCTTCTGTCTTAAAATTGTTCTCTATATTTTTGTAATTATTTTTAATTTTAAACACCTCTTCTTATATTAATTAGCATCACTAAGTATATCAGAATTAGGATTAAAAAGATATATAATAAAAAAATAGAGACTTAAAGATAATATTTTTACAATTACTATATTAAATTGATATAATAGATATGTTGTAATGTAGACTTAGATATGGGGGGGACAATAATGGATATTATAGATTTTAATAAGGTATATAGGGATAAGATAGAGAAGAAAGCATATGAGAGTCTAAGTGTTGTAAAACTTGATGATGATAGCTATTTAATAAATGATAATAGTTCATTTTCAGATGATATAGAGTATGATTTTATAAAGGATAGTAGATTTAACGAAGAACTTGCAAATCAAATAAAAGAAATGAAATGCAAAGAAGGAGATTGTCTAAGCGTTACTATAAAGTACTATAATGAGAATGATAGAAATGTATTAGAACTTGTAAATTTATCAAGTGAAGAAGTTATAGAACTTAATGTAGATATGAATTTAGATTATGATACAAGAGGAAAAGTAGTGAATTTTATAGCTTATAATTTAGATAAGGATGATTTAGCAGTTTCATTTTATCTTCATTATAATTTTGAACTTTTACGTGACTTAGTTGAATCAATATAAAAAATTATATTATAAAAATCTAATATAATGGTTAGAAATTATACATATTATGATGATTTTAATATTTAAACTAAAAAAGATAATTAATTTAAATTAATTATCTTTTTTAGTTTAAATATTATTAAGATCAATAGTATTACAGTCTATATCAGGATATAAAGTTTTATCTACTGGTAATACTTTAAATATACTATCATCTTTTTTAAATTTACTATTTGAAGTAAGTTTATATCCATACATTCTTGGAAGATTTATAAATTCTACAAGTTTATTATCTTTTATAAATCCAAGCATAACAATATTTTCATCATGGCTTATATTAAAATTTTTATTATAAGTAGTAACATTTTCATCTTTTAAAATATCTCTTGGATTTGAATAAGGATTAAAAGCAAATAAAGTATCCCAATCAAATTTTGTGATTTTAGATAAGTCTAAATAAGCAGATGAGTCTATAGATTTAATAATTTGATTTTTCAAATCTATGTTTTCTTTTGTTATATTAGATTTAACAAATAAGATATAGAATAATGAAAGTACGGTTATAGTTAGTAATGATATGAATAATTTCTTTTTTAACATATAATCCTCCAAAAATAAATATAAATTGCTTAACTTATATCAAAATTATACCATAATTAAAATTAAATGTAATAATAAGATGTGAAGTATTAAAAGGTGATAGATAGAAAATAGTATAATTTTATTGTCACCCAATTAAGAAAAATATGGTTGACAATATAAAAAACAAAAGGTATTATTTTAATATACTTTGACAATCAAAATATATTTGGAGGAATTTTTATGAATTTAAAGACAAGAGATTTAACGCTTATTGCGATGTTTGCAGCGCTTACAGCTATAGGAGCATTTATTAGAATACCACTTCCTATAGTTCCATTTACACTTCAGTATTTCTTTTGTGCATTAGGTGCAATTATTCTTGGAAGTAAGAAGGGTGCTCTTGCACAAATATTATATGTAGGAATTGGACTTATAGGTATTCCAGTATTTACAAAAGGTGGAGGACCACAATACATACTTCAACCAACTTTCGGATACTTGATAGGATTTATATTAGGAGCATTTATAATTGGAAAGATAACTGAAAATATGAAAGAGTTAAATATAAAGAAAATTTTTATAGCATGTATTATGGGACTGTCTGTAGTTTATTTATTTGGAGTAATTCATATGTTTATTATTTATAATTTTTACTTAGGACAAGCTATGGGTGTATGGACAGCTATTACTGTTGGAGCAATATCATGCTTACCTAGTGATTTATTACTAAGCTTTATAATTTCATTAGTTGGATCAAAAGTTGTACCTACCCTTAGAAGACTAGGTTATGCAGATGCAAGATAAGGAGAAATAGATAATATGGATTTTATAAATGAAATAAAATTAAAAGTTTTAAATGGGTATAAGGTAAGTAAAGATGATGCTTTAAAGTTATATTTAGAGAAGCCTGAAGAACTTTATAAAGCTGCCAATTGTATAAGAGAAAAACTATGTGGTAATAAAGTTGATCTGTGTTCTATTATCAATGGTAAAAGTGGAAAGTGTACAGAAAACTGTAAATATTGTGCTCAATCAATTCACTTTAATACTGGCGTAGAAGAGTATAAATTATTACCTTATGAAGAAATAAAAAAGAGTGCTAAGGAGAATGAAGAGGGTAATCTAGACAGATTCTCTATAGTAACTTCTGGAAAAGGATTAAAAGGAAGAGAGTTTGAAGATGTTTTAGGTTACTATAAAAAATTAAATGAAGAATGTAATATAAAGCTTTGTGCTTCTCATGGAATATTAGATAGAGATTCATTATTAAAATTAAAAGAAGCTGGAGTTTTAAGATATCATCACAATATAGAAACATCAAGAAATTACTATAAAGAGATATGTACTACACATACTTTTGATAACAGAATTAATACAATAAATTTTGCGAAAGAGATAGGATTAGAAGTTTGTTCAGGTGGAATTATAGGGCTTGGAGAGACAATAGAGGATAGAATAGATATGGCAATAGAACTTAGAGAGTTAAATATAGTATCTATTCCAGTTAATGCTTTAATGCAAATAAAAGGAACTCCTCTAGAAGATAATGTTCCATTAAAGGAAGAGGAGATATTAAAGACTATAGCGTTATTTAGATTTATAAATCCTAAAGCTAATATAAGACTTGCAGCAGGAAGAAATCTTTTAGAAAACTATGGAGAAAAAGCATTTAAGGCTGGGGCTAATGCAACTATATCAGGAAATCTACTTACTACATGTGGTAGTAATATTAAAAAAGATAGAGATATGATAAAGGCTTTAGGATTAGAAGTAAAGGAAGATACTGTTTAAGAGAGGTAAATATAATGAATTTAGTTGAAAAAGACTTAAAATATATATGGCATCCATGTTCTCAAATGAAAGACTATGAAACATTAAAACCTATAGTAATAGAAAAAGGTGAAGGCGTATACCTTTATGATATAGATGGTAATAAATATTTAGATGCAATAAGTTCATGGTGGTGTAATTTACTTGGTCATTCTAATAAAAGAATAAATAAAGCAATAAATGATCAAGTAAATAAAATAGAGCATGTTATATTTGCAAACTTTTCAAATATACCAGCAATAGAATTATCAGAGAGATTAGTAAAGATAACTCCAGATAGATTAGAAAAATTATTCTTTGTAGATAATGGATCAGCAGCAGTTGAAACGGCTCTAAAAATGAGTTTTCATTATCATCAACAGCTAGGAAAAGTTAAAAAGAAAAGATTTGTAGCAATAACTGATGCTTATCACGGAGAGACTTTAGCTGCATTATCAATGAGTGATTTAGATATATATAGTAAAGTATATAAACCTCTTATGCTTGATACTATAAGAGTTACTGGACCAGATTGCTATAGATGCTCATTTAATAAAGATAGAGATACTTGTAATAGTGAGTGCTTTATTGATATGCAGAAAAAAATAGAGGATAAGCATGAAGAAATATCAGCAATTATAATAGAACCAATGCTTCAAGGTGCAGCTGGTATGAAAATATACTCTCCTATGTATTTAAAGAAATTAAGAGAATTATGTGATAAATATGATATAAATTTAATAGCTGATGAAATAGCTGTAGGATTTGGTAGAACAGGAAAAATGTTTGCTTGTGAACATGCAGATATAAGTCCAGATATTATGTGTATATCAAAAGGTCTAACAGCTGGATACTTGCCAATGGCAATTACTATGACATCAAATAAAATATATGATGTTTTTTATGGAGATTATAATGAGAATAAAGCATTTTTACATTCACATACTTATTCGGGGAATGCTCTTGGATGTGCAGTAGCTTTAGAGGTACTTAAGATATTTGAAGAAGAAAATATTTTAGAAATGGTAAATAAAAAGGGAAAATTACTAAATGATTTATTAAAAAAGGAATTAAGAGATCATCCACTAGTTGGAGAGATAAGAAATATTGGTATGATAAATGGAATAGAGCTCGTAAGAAACAAGAATACAAAAGATGGATTTCCAAGCGAGATGAGAGTAGGATATGAAATATTTAAAATAGCATTGAAAAAGGGAGTGTTACTTAGACCTCTTGGAAATGTAATATATTTTAATCCTCCTTATGTAATTAGTGAAGAAGAAATGATAGAATTAGTTATTAAGTGTAAAGAAAGCATTGATTTATGGGAAATTACTGAAAATAATGATACACTATCATATAAGGGAAAATAGGATATTAGATTTAGCCTTAATGAAGTAATATAAGATTAAAGAATAATAAAGAAGGTAAAAAATATTTAATTCCTCAAAAAATTATTATTTCTGAGGAATTAAATTTACCTAGTTTCTTGAAATATAGTCTATAATAGAACTGAAATTGAAATTTATACTTACATTTAAAAGTAGATTATTTAAATTCGCAAGCAGAAGAAGGTGGAAGTGAGAAATTATTGTAACCTATTTTTATATCTACTAAATCATTAAATAGAATATCTCCAGTACAATTATAGATAGTTAAATTCTTTTTAATAGGTGTATCCTTATTCATTATGTGCAAGCAATTTGAAGAAGTACCATTTACAAATACCATGTTTTTATAAATTTTATCAATGTCTATAATTTCACTACTATGATAAGAACATACAAATGTATCCTTAAATATTCCTTTAATTACGTTAAATCTGCAATTAGGATTTAACGGAATAAAATCACCATTAATAAATGCATCACGATATTTATTCCATAAACTTAGATAGAATTTTAACATCTTATAATGTTCTTTAGGAATCCTATCAATAAGCATTGAAATTTGAGGGACACTAAAAAGTACATTTATTAATTGAAGTGAAGCACTTTCAACTGTATCTTTATAATTCCACATTATCATATCTGAATGAACAGCTGAATTTCCTGATATTAATCGTATATCAGTAACTCTAATACGGTTTTCTAAATCATCTAGTGGACAATCAACAGCTCTAAATATATTTCCATAAGTCCTCATCATTGGTCCATTATATGTTTGCCTAAATTCTAGCATTATATTGGGTTTTATGTTTTTAAGTTTACTTATACAGTCTTTTAAAAGTCTATCAGAGGCTTCGGTTATTGATGAATAATCTCGTCTGTTATCGTATTCATTTCCACTAAATGGAGTAACAACAAACTCATCAACAAAATCAAGCTTAAATCCATCTAAGTCCCAATTTATAAGTGCAGTTTCATAAATATTTATAATATAGTCACGTACTTCTTTATAACGAGGATCTAAAACATACCAATCACGATTATTTTTAGGGTCTATAATCATATCATTAAATTTTTCGAAGGCTTTCGAGTATTTGCCAATGAATGGAACACTATACCATACAAGTATATTCATACCTTCTTTGTGTACATTATCAGTAAAAGTTCTCATTTCCTTAATTTTAGAAGAAGATTGCCAATCTCCACAATAAGCATATCCACGGTTATTATTATCTGTTTGCCAACCATCATCAATAATAATTGATTTTAATCCAAGGTCTTTTGATAATTTACATTGATTTATTAATTCTTGTTCATCAAGAATTTGGTGAAAACTATACCATGATGAATACATTGCTTCCTTTGCAAGGGGAGGAACATATGCAGGAGTATTATTTTCTAAGCTTTCCCACCAAAGTGATACATCAGACAATGAGCTAAAATAAGGAATTTTTCTTCTATCAATTCGTATATCTAATGAGTAACTCTTTGTCTTTGTATCACAATTTTCAAATAGCTTAATAGAATATTCAAATTCAGCTGTTTCTTCAGAAATAACAGATTGAAATTTAATTGTATTTAGAGTATCTGACAAAGCAAACGTAAATCTATTTTCGTTACTGTTAGACATTAAACATTCAATAGGGGCACCTGTAAAGGCATTACAGGTATTTAAGTTATTAAACCAATCTAGATTTAATGACTGATTTAAATGTATTTTTGGATTCCATTTATAATGTATATCTATTGCTGGTATAAATAGTTTAATAGTAAGCTCTGGGAAAATAATTTCTTTATCATTATTAATATCTATAGTGATATATTCGATACCACTATCATCAATTCTATAGGTTTTATTTATATTTACTTTTGATTGATCATAAGAAATATCAAATTTGAGTCCATTTATATTCATAGTAGCCTCCTTAAAATTTTATATTAAACGTATCTTAATAAAGATAATAAAGGAAACTATACAATTTTAAAATGTGTTTTTATGACATAAATATATGTAATTTTCTAGTTTTTAGAAAATTTAAGTTTATATTCACTTGGTGGAATACCTATAATTGACTTAAAGGTTTTACTAAAATAAAATTGATCAGAATAGCCACAGAGTTCAGAAACTTCTTTAACAGTAAAATCATTATTCTCTAATATAGTACAAGCATTTTTAATCCTAATATTTGTGATATAAACTATTGGTGAGATCCCAACCTGCTTTTTAAAAACACGACTAAAGTAAGTAGGGGAGACGGAAAATTTATTGGCTATGTCATTAACATTAATATCTTCAGAAACATGTTTTTCTATATAATCTTGAGAGACTTTTACAATATCATCTATATAATTATTTTTATTATGAATTTTAGAATACTCATCAATTAACTCTTTAAATATTATAATTAAATTCGAAGATAAGTCAGTATAATTCCTAGAAATAGATATACATTCATCTATTTTAAGTTCTATATCTGATAGATTATTTCTAATTAAATAATCTAAAGTACATTTATTAATCATATTTTTAAAACATTTTTCTATTTCCATCTGAGTAGCATTTTCTTCACTAAGCTGTTTAATTAGCTTATTGCATTCGTAAATAAATCCATCTTTTTGATTATTTTGCAGGAAAATTTTAAGTCTTTTTTCTATATTGTCGGTAAGAAAAAATCTATTAATATGAGTATGAATATCTATTTTAGAGCAATCTAAAAGATTAGATTTAGAAAAAATAATATTTTTTCTAATAATGGTTCTAACTATTTGACTTCTAATTCCTATATCTTCAATATGCTTAATTGCTCTACTTATACCAATTGTCATATTTATACCTTTACTTTCAGAACAATCTATAACAAAGGAAGCAAACTTTTTAATGGGATTTATATCAGTATTGTTTGTTGCGAAAATACATATAGCTTCATTGCTAGATTTTCCTTTAACCAGAAAAACTTTTTCATCGTCATATATATAATTTCTTGAAATTTTAATTAAATCAATATCATCAAAAGCTTGACAAAAAGGTGTAGCATAATCGATTGTAAAACTTGCATAAGGACCAGCATTAAAAATAACAACATAGTAATTTTTATAATTAAAATTTATATTAATGGTAGGATGATTTGTTACAGTAGAGTTAATTAAGTCTTTTACTATATGTTTCTCGTAGTCATTTTGGTTCATGGAAATCTTCTTTTTAAGATTTTGTAAAATAGTATTTATATCATCTACTAAAATAGGTTTTAGTAAATATTCATCAACACCAGTAGTAATAGCTTCTCTAGCATAATCAAAGTCTTTATAACCACTTATTATTACGAATTTAGTATCTAAATTTTCTTGTTTTATCTTTTTAATCATATCAATACCACTAAGTATAGGCATACTTATATCAGTAAAGACGATATCAGGTTTAAATTTAATAATTTTTTCATAACCATCTTGTCCATTAATTGCAGTAGCTACAATATTTATGTTACCATCGCATTTTGATATTTTATTACATATATCTTTTAATATTAATTGTTGATCTTCTGCTACAACTATATTAATCATTTTCATTCATCCCCTTAATGATAATTTCAGACCCTATATCTGTATTAAATATTTTAAGTTCAACATTATTTTTATAAAAAATAGAAAGACGAGAATATATATTCTTAAGTCCTAAGCCACCTATCTTTAAATCTTTATATATACTGTTAAATTCATTTAAGTTATATTCCTTTATAAATTTATTAAAATCATCTAAAGAAGATTTTTTAAAGCCATTTCCGTTATCCTTTATAGATATAATAAAACCATCTTTTGTAACAGTGCAATTTAATTCTATATACCAGGGTGGTAGAGAATCTTTAAAAGCATGTTTAAAGCAATTTTCAACAAGAGGTTGTATAGTTAATTTTGGAATGATTAACTCATATGCCTCAATAGGAATATTTATTTTATAATTAAAGTTATCTCCATTAGATATTTTCATAAGTTCTAAATAATTAGTTACATGATTTACTTCATCTATTAATTTAACATTGTAATTATTAGAGGTAACATAACGCATCATGAAGGATAATTCCTGACACATCTTAGTTGTAACTTCGCTACCATATATTTCGCTAGCGGCACTTATAGCATTTAATGTGTTATATATAAAATGTGGATTAATTTGTGCTTGAAGTGCTGTGAAGTTTGCATTTACTTCACTAATTTTAGATTCATAAGCTAATGCCATAGAAGATTTAAGTTTTATTACCATTTGATTGAAAGATTCATTTATTACTTGAAATTCATTAAAATCATTGTTTTTAATACATAGCTTAGTATCTTTATCTAAACTAATCTTATTTATATAATCTATTAATTCTTGCAAAGGACTTGAGAGCTTTTTAGTAATAAAAAATATAATGCTAAGGGTTGTAAAAAGTATTACTGATACAAAAATAATAGTTGAAATAATGAATTGAAATTTTTGACTCTTAATATAAGCGTTATTTGACAGTAAAACAATATTAAATTTTGTATAATCAGAATATGTAGAAGCATAACTATACTCACTAGCTGAATAATTTGTATTACCTTTTTTTAAGTTATATTCTAAATCTTCTATTAGGTCTTTTTTTATAACTGAAATATCTTTATTAAATGGATATATAACATTAAAATTATTATCAAAAATTACAATCTCTTTATTATTTTTAAATGTTTCTTGATTACATATATTTTCAAGTGCTTTATATGAGGCCTGTACCTCAATTATGGTATTTTCAGTAATTGTATTACCACTAAAATTTTTATAAATAGAGATTACAGAAGAAGAAATTGGATTCCATTGATTTCTGTGTGGTGGTAACATAATGGAGGAGTGATTATTTTTTAAACTATATAAATAATCATTTTTTTTTAGTTCTTTTTTGATATAATCATTATCTTTTAAATACCATCCTGAATAATAAAAATAATCCTTTTCAGTATTAAATAAAAGTACATTTGAAATATTAGGAAAGAATAAAATACTTCTAAGATTATTTTCAATAATTTGTTTCATATGTATTTGTTCAATTTCAGGTACCGTATTGTCAGTACTATTTAATACTTGTAAGGTTGTCTTAAGCTGAGGATTATGAATTAATGAATTAAGAGCTGTATCCAATTCGTTGTATAACTGATCGATCTGGCTAGATACACTTTCTAATACCATTTTAGAACCTTGCTGTTCTGATTTATTTAGATTTTTAATGGTAGAAAAGTAGTAAAACATCGATGCTAAAATTATTATTATGCTTACAACTACAGTAATATTTACAAATAATTTATATCTAAAATTTTGTTTGTGCAAAATAAGCCTCCTTTTGATAACGTTTTCTGAAAGGGTTTTAAAGCATTAGTACATATCAAATTTAATTTCATATAATTTGATTTTATGTAATTTTTATACTTCCACATTATTTTAATATGCTTTGAAAAATAAATCAATAAGAATGTAAAAAAAATACATACAAGATAAGTAAAAAATTACATTTAATAATCTTAATTAGATTAATATAATGAAAATGTAAACAATTAAATTAGAAAAATATAAATGGGGGTATTAAAATGAGAAAAATATTTAAACATGGTATTACAGCACTTACAGCAGGATTAGTATCATTATCAATGGTATCTTGTAGTGGTGGAAGTGAGACTACATCAAATGATGCTTCAAAGGGAGGGAAGACTATAACAATTGGTATGAAAGCAACTCAAGTTGAAGTTTCAAACATAGAATATCATAAAGAAAAGTGGGAAGAGAAAACAGGAAATAAATTAGAAATACAAGCTGTTGATGATAATCAATTTGAACAATTAATGCTTACGAAAATGGCATCTGGAGGTATGTGGGACTTGTTTATAGGGGATACTGGAACCCAATCAGATAAGTACAAACATGCTGAAAATTTAGTTGATTTATCAGGAGAAGAGTGGGTTAACAATTTAAGTGATTTAGGTAAAGAGTTTGTTACAGTAGATAATAAAATTTACTGTTTCCCAAATGGCGGAGTTAATTCTTTTGGAATAGTTTATAACAAAGAGGTATTTAAGAATAATAACATAGAAATTCCAAAAACATTTGATGAATTCGAAGCTGTATGCGAAACATTAAAAGCTAAAGGGATTACGCCTTTAATGATATCAATGAAAGACGGATGGACTGTAAATCAAATAATGAATGCAGAATGGCCAAATATATTAGCTAAGAATCCAGATATACTTGATAAATTAAATAAAAATGAAATAAGATGGGATGAGGTTCCAGAGTTTGTAAATTTATTTGAAAGAATGAAAGGATGGGTTGATAAAGGATATTTAAATAAAGATTTATCAACAACTAGCTACGAAATGGCACAAAAGGAAATTGGATCAGGGAAAGCAGCTATGATGTATATGGGTGACTGGGCAGATCCAGAGTATGCAAAAACAGAACCTAAGGCAAAGGACAATATTGGTATGTTTGCTGCTCCAACAAAGGATGGAAAGAGTTATTTAGCTGCAGCTGGTCCTGGTGGAGTGTATATTTCAAATAAGAGTAAAGAAATAGATACTGCTAAGGATTTTGTGAAATATATGGCATCAGAAGAAGCTATTAAATATGATTTAGAGAAAAAAGGTTGTACATCAGTTTGGAAGAATATAAGCAATGATAAGTTAAGTGGTACATTATCAGATTCACAAGTTTATTTTGATAAGGGTATGAGTCAAAAACATTATAATCAAACTTATGTAATTATGCCGTCACCTGAAGCTGAAAGTGCGTTACTTTCTGTATTATTAGGACAAAAATCACCAGATGAAAGTGCAAAAATTTGGAGTGATGAAATGGTGAAAGTAGGTAAACAATTAGGACTTGAAGGATTCAGTAAATAATAAATTTTTTCGCCAGCTAAGGGTTTTTAGCTGGCGAAATTATAAAGGAGAGTAATAAATGGGAAAATTAGAAAAAAAATATTATCCTTTGTATTTAATGATACCAGCATTAATTATTTTCACTATATTTTATATAGGATCAATAGTAGGTGGATTTATATTTTCTTTTACAAATTGGAATATATATAATTTCAGCAATCCACAGTTTGTAGGGTTAGAAAATTTTAAGGACTTATTTACATCAACAAGCTTTATGCCAGCACTTTGGAATGTGGTTATTTTTGCAATTATAACTACAATAGTTAAAGTTTCACTTGGACTTTTAATAGCGATACTTTTAAATAATAAGTTTAAAGGAAGAAATTTTTTCAGAGCAGTTTCATTTTTACCTTGTACAATAGGTACATTAGTAATCGGATATGTATTTAGCTTTATACTGCAACCAGAGACAGGGGTATTAAACATAATTCTGCGAGGAATAGGACTAGAGTCTCTTGCTATGAATTGGCTTGGAGATCCAAATATAGCCTTATATTCTGTTGCAGGAGTAGAATCGTGGATATGGATAGGATTTAATGTTGCTATTATTTTAGCTGGATTGCAATCAATACCTTCTGAACTTTATGAAGCAGCTCGTATTGATGGAGCTACAAGATTCCAGAGGTTTAAGGAAATTACATTACCACTTTTAAGACCAACGATAAATACTACAATAACACTATGTGTTATAGGAGGATTTAATGTATTTGACATTATAATGTCTATGACAAATGGGGGACCAAATGGAGCAACACAAGTTATTAGTAAATTATCTTATGATGCAATGAGAACAGGAACTATGGGATATGCATCAGCAATAAATGTTGTGCAATTACTTCTTATATTACTTGTTATTACACCTTTACTTAAAACTCTTAGACGAAGGGAGTATCAATAATGGCAATTTCAAAAAAGAATAGAAAAATTGGAAATAAAGTAGTGATATATGCACTATGTTGTACTATGGCAGTTATAGTAATAATGCCATTATACTTAGTTTTACTAAATTCATTTAAGACAGTTCCAGAGTCAGCAGTTGTAGGGCTAAGTTTACCTGAGAAATTCATGTTTGAAAATTACCCATATGTAATTAAAGAAGGAAAACTTATAAGGGCATTTATAAATAGTATATTTATAACAGGAAGTACTGTATTAATAACAGTTTTAATAGGATCTGCAGCAGCGTTTGTTATATCTAGAAGAACCGATAAAATAGCAAAATTAACATCAAATTATTTTTTAATAGGATTAATAGCACCAATAGCATTAATTCCAGAAGTAGCAATTGTTAAAGCGCTTGGATTAAGTGGAAGTTATGCAGCTGTAATACTTATTCATGTAGCTGTCAAATTACCTTTAAGTATTATGCTTTACTCAGGATTTATGAAAAGTATACCTAAAACTTTAGATGAAGCTGCTATGCTTGACGGATGTTCACCTATCAAAATGTTCTTTAAAGTAATATTCCCACTTTTAAAACCAGCTACATTTACAAATATAATAATAATATTCATGGGAGTTTGGAATGACTTTCAAATTTCATTATACTTCATTACAGATGCAGCGAAGAATACTCTTCCTATGAGCATATATAATTTCGTAGGATATATGACATATAAGTGGAATTATGTTTGTGCATTCATTATATTAACTATACTACCAATATTAGTTATATATGTGTTTGCTCAAAAGTATATAGTAGATGGGATGATAGCTGGATCAGTTAAAGACTAAAAATTTAACAGAATAACTTAGGAGGTAGAAATGAAAATTTTAAAAGGAAATTTAAAAAGAATTATATCTTCTGCAATAGCTGTTGGAATGTTATCTAGTATGGTAGCTGAGGCTAAAGTTTTAACATCAAGTAAAGACAAAGCTCAAATTATTGTAGATTATAACACCAGTATTGGAACTGGTAGTAAGTATTTATTTGGAGGGTCTGGAATACCGCAGCCTAATGAACAATTAGCATGGTCTTTAATGAATAATGAAATGGGTGTTAAGTTAATAAAAGTACCTGTAGATTTAGCAAGATTATATCCAAATGATAATGGTGAAATTGATACAAATGTAAAAGAAGAATATTTACATGTAGCATCTGGACAGTTAACAAGAGCTAAGGGGGCAGGAATGGATGTTATGCTGGAATTCATTAATTTACCATCATGGTTAGATTTAAATAATGATAAAAAATTTGATGATGAAGGCAAATATACATCTATGATTAAAGAATTTTTAAATGAAGCAAATGACTATAAGGACATAATAAAATTTGTAGAAATAGTCCCAGATTCAGCATTAAGTAGCAATGATTTTATTGATGTTTATTTTAAAACAGCAAAAGCAGTTAGGTCTGTAAGTGCTAACTATAAAATTGGTGGACCTGGATATGTACTTACTAGCAAAGGCGATTCTAGACTTGGAAAAATAGAAAATCTTTTAAATGAATACAAGAATGAAAAGGATAAAAGTTTGCTCCAATATGTATCTGTTAGGGCATATGATGTAAACGTTAATTCAGATGAAAAAGATTATTTTGGTGAATTTAAAGAAGGAAGAAAAAGTATTAGAAGATGGTCTGGAAATGCAGATTTACCTATTTATATGACAGGTTGGACAACTGTTTCCAAAAACTCAAATACTCCAGATGAGAACATAACTGGAAATGTGGGAATAAAGCAACAGGCATCAGCTTTATTTAAAGGGATGAGAGATGGATGGAGTGGAATTTTATTTAATAGTACTACATCAAATAAGCAATCTCCTTCAAGTTACACATATAAAGTAAATGAAAATGGCGATGTTATATTGAATCCTTTTGCAAAAGCTTGGAATTTACTTTCAAATAAGCTTAAGTTAGGGAATGGGGATTTTAAAGTTGTTTCCACAGATATGGGAAGTAACTGGATTGTAGATGATTCAATAGCTATGATAAATAGTTCAGGAGAACCAGTTATATTAGCAACAAACTTTAGTGATGAGAAGAGAAATATTACTTTAGAGCTTAAAAATATTCCATATGAAGATGGAGATGTAGAGCTTGAATGTTATGTTGCAAGTGAGGGGAAAGATGTAAATTCTCCATATGTAAAAGTGGCTGGAAAGGTTGTAAATGGTATATTAAATGCAACTATTCCATCTATTCCGTCAAACGGTGCAACAGGTATCATTGTTAAGAATGGAAGACATAAAGTATTACCGGCACAAACAATATATGAATTTGAAAGTCAAGATAATCATTTTGGAGGAAATACTGAAATTACATGGAAGACCGGAGCTTCATTTAATAGAATTGTAAAAAATTTTAATGGAGTAGATAACTTTGTTACTTTAAGAAAAGTTCAGGCAGATGGAGATGGAACTTATAGAGCATTACTTTATGTATTAGAAAACAATTCAAGGATTAATGTTTCTGTAAATGGTAATGAATCTAAGATTATAGATGCAAGTGATGGAAACTTAAGTAATCCTGTAGAATTTGATATTAATTTAAATGCAGGAAATAATAATACTATTAAATTTTGGACCGATTCTGGTGAATTAAATGCTGATAAACTAGTACTAGTTCCTAAAGATATAAAGCTATCAATTGGTTTTCAAAATCTTGATAAACTAGGAGCAGAGGGAAGTGGGGATAATAAGAGGTACATCCTTCCATTAGAGCGTAAAGACTTTACTATAGATGGTAGAATATTTCCAGAAAACTCAGGCACATCAAATAAATTAGAATATACATCAAGTAATCCAGAGGTTGTAGCTGTAAGCAATTCAGGATTACTAACACCAATGAGTATTGGAGAAGCAGTAATTACTGCAAATATTCAAGGAAACAATGATATTTCTAATTCATTTAAAATAGTTGTAAAAAATGCTGTTGCAAGTATAGCTGTTAATCCAAAGAATATAACAATGAAAAAGGATGAAGAGGCAGTTATTAAAGCAACTATAAGTCCAGAAAATGCAGAAACTAAAGATATAGTTTGGACAACCTCTAATTCAAATGTAGTAAAAATTGAAAAAGAAAATGGAAATGAAATAACTATAAAAGCAATTTCAGAAAGCGGAAATGCAATAATAACTGCAAAATCTGTAGATGGTGGTTATGAGGCTACTTCTTCAATTACTGTTGTTAAGCCAATTGATGGTGGAAGTATAAATATTGATTATGGAAACACAATAGCAGAAGGTTCTAAAGATATATTCGGAGTAACTCATTATCCAAGCATTAATAAAAAGGATAATGATATTGGAGATCATTCGAAGGCTTGGGAAATGTTAAGAGATGATATGGGCGTTAAATTTATGAGAGCAGATGCTCGTCTTCAAGAAATATTACCAATTTGGACTAAAACTCCAAATACAGATTGGGCTAGCAACTCAGATATTAAACCAGGTCAACCAAGTTATGTTGAAGCCGATTACTACTATGTTAAAGGCCCTGATGGTGTTAAGCGTCAATTCTCAGTTGAAGGGTATAAAAAAGATATGGAGTATTATAGAAGCCATGGACAGTATTTAAATGGAATGTCAAATCCTGAAAATTGGAATACTGATAGACTTATGAGTTGGGTTAAAAAAGCTAAGGAAATGGGATTTGATGTTATGGTAATGACATTCCAGATTCCTGAATGGTTAGCATCAGGATATCCACTTCCAGGTGCACCGCATACAGAGAAAGCTTGTAATAGTGCTCCAAAGGATTGGGAAATATTTAGAGATATAGTTAAAAAGATATATATAATGCTAAAACCATATGCTGATTATTATGAATTGTTAAACGAGCCACATTGGTATATTCCACAAGGAGGAGATCAACGTAGGCCAGATGGAACTCCATATCCATCAAGTAATAAAGTTAACTTAATTGCAGCAGATACAATGTATCAAGCAATTGATGCTATGTATGAAGCAGAGATAGAGCTTACAGGAGATCCTAACGCAAAACCAACAATGAAATTAGGTGGAGGATCAGATGATAGCTGGGGCGGAGAATATGGAGTTCTTGGAACCTTATTTTCAAAGGAATATGAAAATTGGCATGATAGAGTAGAATTTGTATCTATTCATAAATATGGATCAAGACCTGCAAATCAAGATACATCAAATGAAGGAGCTAATAGTAGAAATCTTAAATATTGGCTTAGAGATAAAACAGGGAAAGAAATGCCTATATTTTTAAATGAATATAATGCAAGTACAGGACAACCTCATGAGTATCACACTGGAGCTAAAAGTATGTCATATCACGGAAGAAATTTAATTGATATGATTATTGATGGTTATTCAGGTGGAGGATATTATACAAGCTATCCAAGTGATGTTCCTATGGATGATTATGAAGCAAGTAAAGGGTGGATTGAAAGAGGAAAGGGAGTTTATGCATGGAATAATGGTTCCCCAACCCTTGCAACATTTACTAAAACATGGAATCTACTATCAAAAAAATTAGGACTTGGAGATGGAAATTTTAAAGTTAAATCTACAGAAGTTAAGAATAGCAAAATAAGTGATGGAATAGGAGCTATAAATATAGCAGGGAATCCTATTGCCTTCTTAACAAATTATTCAAATGAAGAGTATGGAAATGTAACAGTTAAAATGAATAACTTACCTTTTAAAAGTGGAGCGAATATAAAAGCAAAGGTTTATTCAATGACAACTAGCTCATCAATAAATATTAAACCAGTAGAAAACACCTTAAGAGTAAATAAGGATGGCTCCGTTGAAGTCACAATTGATTCAATTGGAGCAAATGGAATAGCTGGAATAATTTTAGAAGGGGATACAATTAGTACAAAAAATAAAACTTTAGAGTTCGAATCATATATGAATACTTTTACAGGTAATTCTAAAATTTTAGTAGAGGAAGCGGCATCAAATGGTAGATGGTTATCAGGAATTTCTGATGGAGAAAACAACTCAGTTACACTTTCAATAAATGCTAATAAAAGTGGTAGATATAAAGCAAATATCTATTATGAAGGAAAAGAAAACTTCAAAATGAATTACAAGGTTAATGATGGGGAGAAAAATTCTGTAAATCTCGATAAGACATTGGGAATTTCAAAAAAAGAAATTGAGATTGCAGTTAAAGAAGGAATTAATAAGATTAAATTTTATTCAGATGAAAAAAAATCAGGAAACCTAGATAAATTGGATATTAGTGATTTTTATGAAGAAGAAAAACCAGTAGTAAATAAAGATGTTCTTAAAGAGCTAATAGAAAAAAATAAAGATAAAAATGAAGAAAATTATACTGAAGAAAGCTTTAAGAAGTTCAAAGATGCCTTATCTAAGGGAGAAAACGTATTAAACAATGAAAATGCAACTCAAAATGAAGTGGATAATGCAATAGAAGAAATAGAATTAGCAATTAAAGGTTTAATAGAAAAGCCAACTGACGAAAAGCCAGTAGTAAATAAGGATGCTCTTAAAGAACTAATAGAAAAAAATAAAGATAAAAATGAAGAAAGTTATACTGAAGAAAGCTTTAAGAAGTTCAAAGATGCCTTATCTAAGGGAGAAAATGTATTAAACAATGAAAATGCAACTCAAGAAGAGGTGGATAATGCAATAGAAAAATTAGAATTATCAATTAAAGGTTTAATAGAAAAGCCAACTGACGAAAAGCCAGTAGTAAATAAAGAGGTTCTTAAAGAGCTAATAGAAAAAAATAAAGATAAAAATAAAGAAAGTTATACTGAAGAAAGCTTTAAGAAGTTCAAAGATGCCTTATCTAAGGGAGAAAATGTATTAAACAATGAAAATGCAACTCAAAACGAGGTGGATAATGCAATAGAAGAATTAGAGTTAGCAATTAAAGGTTTAGTTCTTAATAAAGAAGATAGTAGTAATAATAATGAAAATAATAGTGATAATGATGCAAATAGTGATAATAATTCAAATGAAAGTAATAATGATTTAGAAGATGATAGTAATAAAAATAATTTACCTACAACAGGAAGAAATCCAATTTTCCCTATAACTATTGGAATTATTGCTTTAGTAGGTGGAGTTATTGTATACAAGAAAAGAGTTATAAGCTAAGATAAAAGAATTTATATTGGAGGATATTTATGGATAAGTTTATATTAAATATAGTACACAGGCCGGAAATGGTTCCTGAGTATTCACAAAAAATAACTGATCAGGGAAAAGAAGAGGATATTACTAGAGAGAGTTTAATTACCGAATCCCTTGATATATTTAAGCTTCAGCAGGAAATTGCTCATGAAAATGGATTTAAGACAACAATTCAAATGACTTATGCAAGTTTATTTAATGAAGAAGCTATAAATCTTGCAAAGGAGCATCATGAAAAGTATGGAGATGAAATATCACTTACATTGCTAGGTCTTCCATGCAAAGAGTTCCGTGATAAATATAAAACTAAAGATTTTTGTATTTGGATGTTTTCAATGGAGGATAAAATTTCGATAGTAAATGATGTATTTAGTAAATTTTATGAAGTATTTGGTTTTTATCCGGAATCAACAGGATCATATTACATGGATGCTGAATTAACTAATTACATTAAAAGTAAATATCCTACTGTAAAGTGTGCTGTTGCAACATGTTGGGAAGAAGGGCCAAAGGCGTATAGAACATGTAATAATTCTTGGTATACACTATTTGATGGAGGTCCATGGAATCCATGGATTCCATCAAAAGCTAATACTCATGCGCCAGCAGCTAATGAGTATGAGGATAGTGGAATAGTTGCGATTCCTCACCTTTCAAGAGATTTAATTGCTTGTTTTGATGGAAATGGATCAAATTTTGGTACTCATCCACAAAATGTTTTAAGAGGTATGATTTATAAAGATGGTAAATATCCATATCTTTATAATTTAATAGATCAATACAGATCTCTTAAAAAATATAACAATGGCTATTCTTATAATATGATGTTTGTAGGTCCTGGATGGATGAATAAGATGGGACGATGGGAAGCGCCATATGAATTATTAGAAAAAAGTTATCGCGATGGCATGGCATATTATGCAAAACTTAGAGATGAAGGAGAACTTACAGAAATGACAATGACTGAGTTTGCAAAGTGGTATAGGGAGAATAAAACTTATACTGAGCCAGAATGTGCATTATGGAAGGATATTCTTTATGGTTCAGAAAAACAATTATTCTGGTACAGTGATCCATATATGCGTACATGTATAGATATGAATCAAGGTGGAGCATTAATTGATTTAAGACCATATGTTGCAAAATTAGAGCGTCCAGTTGGAATTGGAACAAAGCATGTACAAGATGCATCATACCCTTACTTAATACAAGCAATGTATCGTGCAGGTTATTTTACACATTATGCCGGAGAAGGAACAATAAGAAGTTGTAAGTTAACTTATGATGGAGAAGAAGTTGATTTATGCTTATGTCGTACAAAGGCTAAATTTTCACAAAAGGGAAAGAATAGAATTTTAACTCTTAATCCAGTGGAAATTAAATTTAATAAACTAACAATAGAACTTATTTCAGAATTTACATTTGCAGAGGATACTGGAGAAATAGTAGTATCACGTAAGATTACAAAATCAAGTATTGAGGATGCTAAAGTTCAAATAAATGAATATATGACTGCATGCTATGGAACGACGGAATATCCAGAAGATATGCTTGGAATTACATTAAGATGTAGAAATGATGAAGAGGAAAAGGAAATTACTTATGGATATAAATGTCGAGAAGAGGATATAAATAATTTAAAATTAGTAGAAGCTATTGTTCCACAAGTAGATACTAAGATATCATTAAAGGCTTTAAATTGCAATGTTAAAGGATATATAAAAGAAGGCTATGCTTTCTCACCAATGTTTACAATTGGACTAAGTAAAGAAATAAAAAACAATGAGGAGTTGATTACATGTCTCAAGCTGGAAAAGGTAGATTAAATTATAGGTGTCCATCATGTTTTATGAGAGATTTAGATATTGATATGTTTTACGAGAAAGAAAAGGATGAATATTATTGCTTAAGATGTCAATTTACAGGCAATGAGGAAGATGTTAAGAAATTAAATGAAGTGGCAAGATTTCGTTATAGAAAAATGATGGAGAGAATAAAAGAATTTGAATAGTAAATATTGTTTAATATAAATAAATTATTAATAGCTAAGCATTTCAATGCTTAGCTATTTATTTTAAATAAATAGTAATAATAGAAGAAACATAGTAGGAAGAAATAAAAGCAGTAAAAAGCAAGTTGAATTTTATTTTAATATTTTCTGTTAATAATACTATATAAGTATAAAACAAATATTTCATAAGAGGGTTAATTTTATGAAAAAGAATTGGATTATAGAAATTACTAAAAATAATGATAAACTATCATATAAGGGAAAGTAGGAATTTAGTTATTATAATAAACTTTTAAATTTATAAAGCAAATTAAGTATTATAGAAGGTTAAATTAAAAGTTTGTAAATAAAGTGTGAACATGTGGGAAAAGTCTCAAAATGATGATAGACTATTGTAAAAGGTAAAATAAGTTTAGAATTTAGAGTGAGTAAATTTAGAATTTATAATGTAATTTTAGTAGTATAGAAGATTAAATTAATAATTTACTTATAGCAAATATATGGCTTTAACAAATAGTAGGATTGAAGGTGAAGATAGTGAGAAGTGGAATATTTGTAACAGGAACAGATACAGAAGTAGGAAAGACGTTTATTTCCTCATTATTAGTAAAGGGATTAAGAGATTATGGAATTGATGCGGGATATTTTAAAGGGGTATTAAGTGGTGCTATAGAGATGGATGGTAAGTTAATACCTGGAGATGCACATGAAGTTTGTGAAATGTCTGGACTTAAAGAGGAGTATAACAATATGGTTTCATATACATTAAGAAATCCATATTCACCACATTTAGCAGCGCATATTGAAGAGGTTGATATAAACTTACAGAAAATTATATCCGATTATAAAAATATGATGGAGAAATATGAGTTTTTAGTGGTAGAAGGTAGTGGAGGTATTGTCTGTCCAATAAAAATAGAAGGAGACGAAATAATACTTCTAGAAGATATTATAAGAGATTTAGGATTATCTACTATATTAGTTGCAAGAGCTAGTCTTGGAACTATAAATCATACAATACTTACTGTAAATCATTTAAAGAATATTGGAATAGAAGTTAAAGGAATAATAATAAATGGATATGATGAAGATGATATAATACATAAGAATAATAAGAAAGTAATTGAGAGACTTACAGGTATAACAAATATATGTACAGTATCAAATATGGATAAAAATAGTATTGATGAAGGAACTGTATTAAATATTCTTAGATTAATGAAGAAGGCTAATATATAAATAACAGGTTTTATATGGAGAGATTTAATGCAAAAATAAAAAAATTATATAAATAAAAGAGTAACATTTAGATACTCTTTTTTTGATTGATAAATGATTTGTTTTATCAATTGATAATAATTAATTCTAGATTAAATTATGGCAAAATAGAGCATTTGAGCATACAATATATTATCAGTTGATAATAAAGGGGTAAGTCTTATGGAAAAAAGGTATAGTGAATCTAATAAAGTAACGGTAATCTCTATAGTGCTAAATATATTTCTAACAATAATAAAGATTTTTGCAGGTATAATAGGGAAATCTAATGCAATAATAGCAGATGGTTTACATTCTGCATCGGACATAGTAACTT
Source organism: Clostridium sardiniense (assembly GCF_050584765.1). Classification (GTDB taxonomy): domain Bacteria; phylum Bacillota; class Clostridia; order Clostridiales; family Clostridiaceae; genus Clostridium; species Clostridium sardiniense_A. The sequence continues at coordinate 980,278 of NZ_JBNOOR010000001.1, forward strand.
CAATAGGAGTATTAATTGGAAATAAAATATCTAGAAAGCCTAAAGATGTTGAGCATCAATATGGACATGAGAAGGCTGAGACTCTAGTGGCCTTTATACTATCTACGGTTTTAATAATTGTAGCTTTAGATATAGGAATACAAGGAATAAAAGCTTTGCTTAATCCTAGTACTTTAAGTACTCCAACTATTCTGCCACTTATAGTATCAGTAATATCTGTATTAGTAAAAGAATACCAGTATCGAATAACAATAAAAGTAGCTAAGAAAATAAATTCACCATCTTTAAAGGCAGATGCTTGGCATCATAGGTCTGACGCATTATCATCAGTAGCAGCCTTTATAGGAATTGGAGGTGCAATTTTAGGCTTTAAGATACTTGACCCTATTGCCTCAATTACAGTAGCTTTAGTAGTAGTAAAAGTAGGTGTTGATATATTCAAAACATCTTGTAATGAATTAATGGATACATCTATTAATCCTAAAGATTTAGAGCTTATAAATTCAATTGCAAATAACTATAGTGATATAAGAGGAATTAGTAATATAAAATCAAGAAAGCATGGGTCGTATGCATATATTGATATGAGTATATTAATTGATTGCAATAAAACATTATATAGTGCTCATGAAATTTCTCATAAATTAGAAAAGCTTATAATATCAGAATTACCTTATATTAAAGAGATAAATATTCATATAGAACCATATTCAAAAGGTTAAATTTGGTAATATAAATAACAGCTTTATATATTTAGGTTTTAGAGCATCATTTTTATGATGCTCTTTTATGTATGTAAATTTGTATTTAGATATATATTTTATAGATTTTGTAGACTGTGATAAAAATGCAAATATTATGTGCCTATAGTTATATTGTGTAGAATTAAGTGTGTATTATAAGAAACTTTTATATAAAGCTAGTATAAAAATAAAGCACACTTAATAAAGAATGGAATTATTATAAATTTATAAAATGAAAAAAGTTAGTAATAATAATGGGTTTATAGTATGCATAAAAAATGGCATAAGTATTGCTAGTAATATAAATAAAATATAACTAGAAAGAGGGATTAATATGGATAATTTAGAATTAATATCTTTTCAAATAATAAGCAATGTAGGAGAAGCTAAATCACATTTATTTGAAGTTTTAGAGCTGTCAAGAGAAGAAAAATTTGAGGAAGCAGAGAATAAAATAAAAGAGGCTGAAGAATCAATATTAAAAGCACATGAGTCACATTTTTCTTTAATACAAGAAGAAGCAAGTGGAAATAAGGTTAGTATATCAATGCTTTTAATGCATGCTGAAGATCAGCTTATGAATGTAGAGATGCTAAAAACATTTGCAAATGAGATGATTTTAACTCATAAGAAATATAGTAATAAATAATTATTAATATAATACATAGATAAATTATTAAGTATTACAAGTGAAGTGCATCCAAAATGTTAGATAAAGTTTATAACATTTTGAGGTGCATTTTTCATGTCAAAATATTCTTATTATGAAAAGTTAGAAGCTGTTAAAGAGTTATTGAATGTTATATGTCTTGAGGGCAAAGTGCAAAGATATTAGGAACAACTTCTGAATAGATACGAAGATGGGTTAAAAGATATGAAAAGTTTGTTCATATAGGATTGAAGCTAAAAAAGGAACTTATTCTGGCGATTTTAAATTTTCTGTACTAAAATATATGCAAGAGAATCATTTATCACTATCGGAGACAGCAGTTATCATATTAAGTGCAACACATAAAATGGGTAAAAAAATATCGTAAGCGTATTTTAAATCTAGATAGTATAAAATAATTAATAAAGTAAACAAAAGAGGTGTTGTATGTATAAAATAGGAGAAGCTTCAAACATAACTAAAATATCAACTCGTATGCTTAGGTACTATGATAAGGAAAATATATTAAAACCTAGTTATATAGGTGATAATGGATATAGATATTACACAGATGAAGATTTTAGTATAATATCAAAAATAAAAAATTTAAGAAGATATTACTTTTCTTATGAAGAAATAAAAGACATACTAGATAATAATAAATATGAGAGTATGGATATATACATAAATAAGATTGAAGAAATAAAGAAGAATATAAATAAATATGGACATTTAATTTCAGAGTTAGAAGAAAAAAAGAAAATAAAAGAGATAAATGTAATTATAAATAATTACGATGTTAACGTATGTGAAAAGCAACCATTTAAAGCTTTATGCAAAAAAGCCACTATCAATTGTGAAGATATAGAAAAATTTATAGAATCATCATATAGTATAATTTCAAAAAATAAGGTTACTAAACTAGGAGCTTATTATGTGATGTTTTATCAAAATGAAAATTTAGATGAAAATATATTTGAAATAGAATATTATCAACCTATCATAAATCATAAAAAAATAGATGGTTTTGATACTAAAATAGTTGAAGAAAATACATATATTAGCACAACTCATTATGGGTCTTATGAAATGCTAAGTGATGCATACAGTGCTTTATATAACTGGTCTAGAAACAATAACTTTGAAATTAAAGGGAATTTTATGGAAAAATACTTTGTAGATTCTTCGTTGACTTCATCGAGTTATGAATTTGTAACTGAAGTATCTGTAAAAGTTCAAAAGTATAGTTGACCTTAACATTATGATAACCTTTATACTTAATTTATAAGAATAAGGGAGGTTTGTTATGAATAAAAAAATACTTACACTAGGTTTATCATTACCAGTACTATTAACAATAAAGGGATTTACTAATGAATATGAAATAAAAACTATTAAAGAGCAAGATAATTCTAGCTACTATATGCCACTAGAAGATGAAGAACATGAAGGAACTTGGTTACAATGGCCTCACAGTTATACTTATGGTAAAGCGTATCAAAATGGGATAGAAGAGATATGGGTAAAAATGACTAAGTATTTATCAAAATGTGAAAATGTACACATAGTAGCTTATAATAATAAAGAAAGAGATAGAATAGAGAAATTATTAGAAAAAGAAAATATTGATATGAACTATGTATATTTTTATATTTATGAGACTGATGATGTGTGGATAAGAGATAATGGACCTATATTTGTTTATAATGAAAAAGATGAACTTGCAATATTAGATTGGGGATTCAACGGTTGGGGAAAAAAGGAACCATACAAGAAATCAGATAAAATACCTAGCAAAGTGAGTATGGATTTAGGTATTAAAAATATAAGTTTAAATGAAGTAGTTTTAGAAGGAGGAGCTATGGAATTAGATGGGAATGGAACTTTCCTAGCGACCAAAAGCTCTATAATAAATAAAAATAGAAATAAAGCTTTAAGCCAAGCTGAAATAGAAGATTATATAAGACAATACTATAGTGTTGAAAAATTTATATGGTTAGACGGTGTAGTTGGCTTAGATATAACAGATTTCCATATTGATGGATTTGCAAAATTTTATGATGAGTCAACAATTATAACTTTAGACAAAGAAGGATTAAGAGATTGGGGATTGAGCCGAAAAGATATTAAAATATTATTAAATGCAACAAATGTAAATGAAGAAAAGTATGACTATGTATATCTACCACTTACAAAAAATAATGTAAAATTAAAAAATGGAAAGAACTTAGGATATCAAGGTTCATATATGAACTTCTATATAGGTAATGATGTTGTATTAGTTCCAAATTATAACGATTCTAATGATGAAATTGCAAATGAGATTATACAAGAGTTATATCCTGATAGAGAAGTTATTGGAATAGATATAAGAGAATTATATAAAGATGGTGGGATGATTCACTGTGTAACTCAACAACAGCCTATAGAATTAGCTAAAAATAAATATTAATTAGATTATAATTTCTATAGTATTTGAACTTATATTAGATAAGTATTGTAATATATATTTATATAAAAAGATTAGACAGAATTAAATTTGTGTGTATCTGTTTGCTTAAAAATACTTAAATCAAAATCATCCAATATTTGGGATTTAGATTATTTTGTACTACTTTTTATTTACCATTTAATTAGCACACAGAATAATAAATGGATATTATATAATGTTGATGAATAAAAAAGGATGTTTTAAATGATTAATGAGGTGATTATATGATCATTACAGGTATAGGGTTGCAAGTTGAAAAGGTAACTCAAGGCTCAGTAGATGATAATAAAAATATTATTTTTGATTCTATTGTAAATAATTTGAGTTCAAATATAACCTATGATTTAGAGACTGGTATAATAACAATAAATAAAAATGGTGCTTATTACATTTCATGGATGATATCAGTACAAACTGCACTAGGAAATCCGGCATTAAAATTTTCAATAATAACTTCAGACGGTAGGGAAGTTAGTTCTGGATCACCTATGAAAACTGGAGAGGTAGGTGGATTTACTCTTATAGAAATTGTTAATGCACCAGCTACAGTTAAATTAGTAAATAAAACTGGAGAGATGGTTAGCTTTGCCACATTTACTGATGTAAAATCAAATTTAATTATTTTAGAATCAGTTGAAAGTGGTATTGATCAAGCAGCTTCAAAAGGAGTAACAGGAGGACAGGGAGCGATAGGGACGACAGGAGTAACAGGAAAACAAGGATTGATGGGAACAACAGAAGCAACAGGAGAACAAGGTCTGATTGGGACAACAGGAGCAACGGGAGAGCAAGAACAAATAGGGACAACAGGAGTAACAAGAGAACAAGGATCAATAGGGCCAGTAGCTCCATATACAAAATTTGGTGGAATGATTGCTCAGACACAATTCCAAAAAGGACAGGCGATTTCAGTAAATGGAATAATTCCATTTGATACAACTATAGTTCCATTTTCAGGAATAGTGAGAAATGGAGGCTCTTTTACAATAAATACGCCAGGAGTATATTTAGTAGATTGGTCAGTAGTAGTTGGAGGAGAAACAATACTTGGAGAAATTTCAGTATCATTAAACGCAACTGAAAATAAAATTGTGACTTCAACAGTTCCAGCTGCCTTATCAGCACAATTATGCGGAAGCTCAATAGTAACAGTAGAAAATACAACTATGTTGACACTTATAAATACTAGTACAGGAGTCATTCAATTATCAGATGCAGTTTCTGTACAATGTAATATTAGAATAACAACATTAATGCCTTAGAATAGGATAAAAGGAAGTGCCGATATAAGCACTTCCTTTTTTAGCTGTTTAATATTGTATTTAAATCATCAAGTAAAACTTTAAGGTCATAAGCATCTCTTGGTATTAAGACTCTATATCTACCTTTGTCATCTTCTTCATATTTATTTTTTAAAGCACTAAAATATTTTTTAATTTCACTAGATTTTTTTTCACCTAGTTGTTTTTCTTTATCTGAATCTAAGGTAATCTTGTGGAATTTTGCTGTTTCTTTTTTTTCAGATACTCCATCTTGATTTTCAATTTTTATATAATCATTTATATTTTTCATCTATATCACCTCTAAGTATATTTTAACACTAAAAATAATATAAGATTTAAAATAACAAATTGTTTTACTATAAATTAATAATGTTCAGTTAAAAGAAACTATTATTAGTTTTATATGATATAATAATTATTATTCTAAAAGGAATTTAAGGAGACAAATAGATGAGAAATTTAAAACTTACATTACAATATGACGGAACAAGATATAAGGGTTTTCAGAAGCAAAATCAAAAAGGAAGCAATGTAGTAACTATACAAGGTAAATTAGAAAATGTTTTAAGTAAAATGACAGGTGAAGAAATAAATGTTATAGGGTGTGGTAGAACTGATAGTGGAGTTCATGCAGAAAATTATATAGCTAATTTCACAACAAATAGTATAATGACTTGTTATGAAATGTTTAAATATTTATTAGAGTATTTACCAGAGGATATAGCAATAAAATCAATTAAAGATGTTAGTGAAAGATTTCATTCAAGATATAATGTTAAATCAAAAACATACGTATACACTATAGATAATAATACATATAGAAATGTTTTTATGAAAAAATATTCATATCATATAGAGGATAAATTAGATGTAGAAAAAATGAAAGAGGCTTCTAAGATGTTAATAGGGACTCATGATTTTGAAAGTTTTACTAGCCTTAAGGGTAAGAAAAAGTCAACTATAAGAACTATAAATTATATAAATATAAATGAAAAAGATGGAATGATTGAAATTGAAGTAAATGGAAATAGCTTCATGTTAAATATGGTTAGAATATTAGCTGGAACTTTAATAGAAGTTGGATTAGATAAGATAAAGGTTAAAGATATAAATGAAATTATAGAAGCTAAGGATAGATCAAGAGCAGGATATAGAGCACCTGCACATGGGCTATGTTTAAAAGAATTACAATATTAATTAAAAGGATATGGTATAAATATTTATACCATATCCTTTATTATGTAATAAGGGTGCAATTAAAATGAGCTACTTATTGTGAGAAAGCTTTGAACGTTTAGTAAATTTCTTTCCATTAGCGTGACTACCAATTTTCTTACCATGTTCTATTCCGATTTCTGCACCTTGCTCAGAATACATTTTTCTAAGCTCAGCATTAGTTTTTGGGTGATCTTTTAATCTGTTTTTGTTATTATCCATTTCAAAAATCCTCCTTAGAGCTATAATAATGTACAAGATTAGTTTGCCTAAATATCAATATTTTATTTGCTTTAAAACAAGATTCATGTTATTAAATTTATGATAAAATAGAAGAAGTTTGTATAAGGGGGAAAGTTATGATTATAAAAGATGAAATTTATGGAAGTATAGAAATCGAACCAGTATTAGAGGAACTTTTAAATACTAAAGCTGTAAAAAGGCTTAAAAATGTACATCAAGGTGGAGCAAATTATTTAGTTAATCCTAAATGTAATGTTACACGCTATGAGCATTCTGTAGGTGTCATGATACTTATAAAAATTATGGGTGGTTCAATAGAAGAGCAAATAGCAGGACTATTACATGATATTTCTCATACTGCATTTTCCCATGTTATAGATTATGCGTTAGAATGTAGCAATGAGGATTACCATGAGAAAATATTTTTAGAAGTTATAGAAAAATCTGATATACCAACTGTTCTTAAAAAATATGGATTTGATTATAAAGATATTTTATTAAATGAAGAAAAGTGGACTATATTAGAAAGGAAAGCTCCAGATCTTTGTGCAGATAGAATTGATTATACATTAAGGGATATGTTTGCAGATGAAAAGATATCTAAAGAAGAGATTAATAAGTTTATAAATTCTTTAATTATATTCAACGGAGAAATAGTTATAGATTCATTAGATATGGCAATATGGTTTACAGAGCTTTATTATAAAGAAGTTATAGATTATTTCATGGATCCATTAAATATTTATGCTTCTGATAGATTATCTAAAGCAATAAAATTAGCAATTGATAATGGAGAAATTAAATTAAAAGATATGATGAAGACTGATGACGAGATTATAGAGAAATTAGAAAAATCTAATATAGATGAAGTAAGAAAACTTCTTTTATCATTACATAGTGGTGTAAAAGTAATAGAAGATACAAAAGAATGGGATATAGTAATTAATAATAAAATAAGATTAATAGACCCTAAAGTATATTATAAAGAAAAAGCTTTTAGAGCCAGTGAAAAGTCTGATTATATAAAAAATTTAAATAATAAAGCATATAATAGATCAAAAGAAGGTACATATGTAAAAATTATAGAGAGTTAAAGTAAAAAAAGTTGATGACTAATTGTCATCAACTTTTATATTAATCTTGGTATAGATAATCTCTAGTTAAAGGTAAATCGTTATTTACACCCTTTGAGTATAGTGTTTGATGTATATCTATAGTCCAGTAGTGGAATGCAGCTGCACATGAAGCTAAGTAAATGTACCACATTCTTAAGAATCTTTCATCAAACATTTCTCTTTCTTCAGCCATATGTTCTTCAAAGTTTTTAAGCCATTCTTGTAATGTCTTCATGTAGTGAAGTCTTAAACTTTCTACATCAAGAACATGGAAATTAATGTCTCCAGCAATGCTAATTTCTTCTCTTAGAGTTGGGATATATCCACCTGGGAATATATAAGTAGTTATCCACTTGTTACCTTCAGTTTCAACTAAGTTTGTTATATTGTGAAGTAGGAATAATCCACCTTCTTTTAAAACAGCATCAACATTTTTATAGAATAATGGAATGTTTGCATGACCAACGTGTTCTACCATACCTACACTTACTACTCTATCAAAAACTAATCCAGATTTAGCTAAATCTCTATAGTCCATTAATTTAACTGTAACTAAATCTTCAAGACCTTCTTCTTTAATTCTTTGAGTTGCTTTTGCAAATTGTTCTTCGCTTAAAGTTATACCCATAGCTTTAACTTTATAAAGTTTAGCAGCTTCTATTATAAGGTATCCCCATCCGCATCCAATATCAAGAAGTGATTGTCCTTCTTGTAAGTTTAATTTCTTTAATATATGATGTATTTTATTCATCTGAGCATCATAAAGAGTGTCATTTTCATTTTTAAAATATCCACATGAATAACTCATCGTTTTATCTAGCCATAAACTATAGAAGTCATTTCCTATATCATAGTGATGTGCTATATCTTTTTTTGATTTTAAAAGTGAAGGAGCTTTAATTTTTCCAGCAAGCTTTAATAAGATGCTTTCATTTAAGAAACTATCTTTGTTTCTCATCATGCTTTCAAATATTTCTTGTGGATCTCCTTCAAAATCTATATCTCCATCCATATAAGCTTCACCTAAAGCCACACTAGCATCAGATAATAAATCTTTTTTACTTGGGAATTTATTTATAACTATAGTGAACTTTGGTTCGCCTTCACCAATTTGTGTTATTTCTCCATCCCATAATTTTAAATTGAAAGTTTCGTCAGCTAAATGTTTAGCGAATGACTTTACTATACTTTTATTCATTTCCATGTTTTACACCTCATTTGTTTAACTGTACCTTGAAAATTATAGCCCTTATCAGTTTTTACTTTAATTCCTAAAATTATTCGCATATAACTATTTTTGTTAATGTAAATGATATCTTAAGTGAAATGCTATTAAAATCTTAAGTTTACTCTGGTTTACTAATTTTGAATATTATTTGAATGAGGAGAAAATGCTTAAATAGGAGCTTGTAAAGGTAATACCAATTTTGAAGTTTCAAAAAATACATATAATAAGTTTTTGTGAATATTGTGGTAAAATTTTTAGGTAATTCTTAAATTGTAGATACATATCGTAGTTTATATGAATATTATTCGATAAATATGAAATAAAATTAATAATGGTTAACAAATATATATTTAGATGAATAATAAGTATAGATTGTAAATAAATTAACCTAGTATAACAAAATATTAGAAAATATATTAATATATATATGTAAACAAAGAATATAGGGGGAATTAAATATGAAAAAAATAATAGCTTTATTACTTTCAAGCATGCTTGCCTTTACATTAGTTGCTTGTGGAGGGGAGAAGCCAAGTGCTGTTGTAGATAAATTCTATACAGCTTTAAAGGAATGTAACAAAGATGAATTGAAAACATTAACTAATAAGGATTTAGTTAAAGAGGCTACTAAAACAGAGATAACAAAAGAGCAAGAGGATACAATAAAAAAGGTTCTTTCAAGTATTAATTTTAAAATAATGGGTACTGATGAAAAAGATAACGAGGCTACAGTAGATGTGGAAGTAACAGCAATTGATGGTAATGATATAGCAACTAAGTATATTAAATCAAGTCTGCAAACTTCATTAGAAGCTTCTTTAAAAGGGGAAAGTGAAGAAGAAATAACTAAGAAATGTAGCGATATTCTAATAAAACTACTTAATGAAAAAGATTTAAAAAAGTCTACTCAAACTATTAAAGTTAATTTAGAGAAAGTAGATGGAGAGTGGAAGATAAAAGACCCTGAAAATGTACTTTTAGAAACATTTAATTTAAAAAATATGTCAGACTTCTTTAAGGAGTTTTCAGAGAATAAGCAAAAGTAATTAAATTACACTCACATAATATATTGTACAATTTATTATGTGAGTGTTTTTATATATAATAATAAATAAAATATATTTAAAGGAGATTAATGTTATGTATGATATGCCATTATATAGACCACCAAGTGAAGCTTATAGTCTTATTATTCAGGTGACACTTGGATGCTCTCATAATAAATGTAATTTTTGTAGCATGTATAAGACTAAAAGATTTTCAATAAAAGAATTAGATATAATAAAGAAGGAAATAGATGAATTTAGAAGAATGTACGACAATGTAGAAAGAATTTTCTTAGCAGATGGGGATGCTTTAATCATTCCTATGGAAAATCTTAGAGAAATATTAAAATATATAAATAAGGTTTTTCCAGAATGCAAGAGAGTAACTATGTATGCTTCTCCAAAATCAATTAAGAACAAAACACTAAATGAATTAATTGAACTAAATAAGTTAGGATTAAAAATGGTGTATATGGGAATAGAGAGTGGAAGTGAAGTAGTATTAGAAGAAATAAATAAAGGTGCAACTAGAGACGAGTTAATAGATTCAGGCAAAAAAATAAAAGAAAGTGGGATACTTTTATCAGCTACAGTAATTGCTGGTATTGGAGGAAAGACTTATTCCCATATTCACGCAAAGGATACTGGAAGTTTAATAAGTAAGATTTCACCAAATTATTTAGGGGTCTTAAGTCTTATGGTGGAAGAAAATACTGATATTTATGATGATATTAAAGAGGGTAGATTCCAGCTATTAAACAGTATAGAGATATTAAAAGAAATAAAAGAATTACTTATTAACATAAATACAGAAGAGAAAATAATATTTAGAAGTAACCACGCTTCTAATTATGTAAGTCTAAAGGGAACATTAATGGAGGATAAAAATAGACTTATTTATGATATAGACTGCTGCATTAAAAATCATAAATTAGCAAAAGAAGAAGATAGAAGATTATAAAATTACTGCTCTTAAAAATAAGAGCAGATTTTTTAAAAAAGTTAATTGTAAAATATTTCCTGATAAAATATAATATAAATATAAAGTAAAGTTTGATAAAGGATTAATGAATAAGATAAGGAACTTAAAGGGTTAAGAAAGGTATAGGGGGAATAGGAGTGAAAAAATGAATTAGGTGAAAAATTTATGGGGTAATAGAAATATTATGTTTAATAGGAGTGGAAAAATGAATTATAAGTATAAAAAAAGTATGTATATGATAGTACTTGTTATGATTATGGTTTTTATTGTGGGTTGTACTCCTAAGAGTGAAGAGTTTAGTATTAATGATTTGGCATACAGTATGGAAGAGAGAAATTATGAATTTGAAATTATAAATGCAGAAGATGACTTCCTATCAGGTGATAAAAAAATACTAAAGATAGATAAAGAACAGATAGATATATATGTATATAAAAATAATAAAGCTATGGAAAAGGATGCAAGCTGTATAGGAAATGTCAGTGAATACAATAATGGAAAAGAAAGCGTTAAAGTAGATTGGGTAGCAACACCTCATTTTTTTAAACATGGCAACATAATAGTTATTTATGTTGGTGAAAATATAGAAATTATAAGTTCATTAACTGAGATATTTGGAAGAGAATTTACAAATGATAATCATGAGGATATAAAGGCTAAGGAGAATAGTTAAATTGTATATTTTAAATTAGAGAACCACTAGGAGGAAAAAAATGCTTCTTAGTGGTTCTTCATTTCTAGGTGGACATTAATATAATAGTATTATAGGATTATATATTAAGAGGTGATTTTTAATGGAGAGGATTATAAGACCTGTATGGGCTGAAATAGATTTAGATAAAATAGCATTTAATATGAGAAACATTAAAAAACTTGCAAAAGATAAAGAGGTAATAGCAGTAATAAAAGCAGATGCTTACGGCCATGGAGCTGTAGAGATTGCTGAAGTTTTATTAGAAAATGGAGCTTCAAGATTTGCTGTTGCAATAATAACAGAGGCTATAGAGCTTAGAGAAAGTGGTATTAAAGCACCAATTATGATATTAGGATATACACCTATAGAGTTTGGAGAAGACTTAATAAAATATGATATAGAACAAACAGTATATGATTTAGAATATGTAAAACAATTATCAGAGATAGCTTTAAAAATGGGTAAAAAAGCTAAGGTTCATATTGCATTAGATACAGGAATGGGAAGAATAGGATTTATGCCAGATGATAATAGTTTAAATGAAGTTTTAGAAATTGCTTCTTTAGATGGTATAGAAATAGTAGGCATATTCACTCATTTTTCAACAGCTGATGAAGAAGATAAAGAATATACTAATTATCAATTCTCAAAAATACAAAACTTTATAAAAATGCTTTCAAATAATGGAGTAAATATACCAATAAAGCATGTATCAAATAGTGGAGCTATAATAGATTTACCAGAGACTTATTTAGATGCAGTTAGAGCTGGAATTATATTATATGGATACTATCCTTCTGATGAAGTTAATAAAGAAAGACTTTCTATAAAACCAGCATTAACATTAAAAGCAAAGATAGGACATGTTAAAAAATTAGAAAAAGACATGTATATAAGTTATGGCAGAACATTTAAAACTGAAAGAGATAGTATAATTGCAACTCTTCCAATTGGATATGCTGATGGATATTCAAGACTTTTAAGCGGCAAAGCTAAAGTTATCGTAAATGGAAAAGTTGCAAATGTAGTAGGTAGAATATGCATGGATCAATGTATGATAGATGTTACAGATGTTGGTGAAGTTAAAGTTGGGGATGAAGTGATTATCCTTGGTGAAGATAGAGAGTTAAAGTTTAATGCCGATGATATGGCAGAACTTATTGGTACAATAAATTACGATATACTTTGTATGATAAAGCATAGAGTGCCTAGAGTATATAAAAAGAATAATGAAATAATTAAAGTTAAAAATTATTTTTAGATTAAATATAAGTTATAATATAAGGAGATGAAATTAGAGAGAGTAGGTGATTCTTTGATTTTTTCATCCTTTAAAATAAATGAGGAAGAGAAGATACATGTGCAAATAGAAAAGCACATAAAAGACAGCATAGAAAAGGGACTACTTCAAAAAGGAAGTAAGCTTCCTTCAACAAGAGAAGTTAGTAAAGTGCTTTCAATAAGTAGAAATTCTGTTATTTCAGCCTATGAGATATTAGAGAGTGAAGGTATTATAGAAAGTGTAAAAGGAAAAGGGACCTTTGTAGCTATAGAAAATAAGAGTAGTAAAGGCGACTTATATATAGATTGGGAAAATATGATAAGTGATTATGGCAATATTTGTGAAGAATTAGATGTTGTAAAGAATGAACTACCTTGGAAAAAAGGTATGATTTCTTTTAAAAGTATTGCCCCCGATGAAAGTCTTTTTGACTTAGAAGAATTTAAAAGAGCATTTTTGAATGTTTTTTCTATAGAGGGAGATAAGCTTTTAAACTATGGATATGCAAAAGGATACAAACCACTTATAGATTATTTAAAAGAGTATATGAGCAAAAAAGGAGTTTATGTAGATGGAAAAGATATATTAATAACAAATGGATTTACAGAAGGTTTTGATATATTATTAAGTACTCTTACAAATACAGGTGATATTATAGTTTGTGAGGAACCTACTCATAATACAGCAATAAAGATTATGAAATCTCATGGCCTTAATATAAAGCCTGTAAAAATGGATTCTGACGGAATAAATACGAAATTATTAGATAAAACATTAAGTGAAGAACCTGCAAAGCTTGTTTACCTAATACCTTCATATCATAATCCAACTGGAATAGTTATGAAGGGAGAAAAGAGACAAGAAGTTTATAAGATTTGCGAAAAGTATAAAGTACCAATATTAGAAGATGGATTTAATGAAGAGTTATTATATTCAAGTTCTCATGTGGCACCTCTTGCATCTCTTTGTGCAAAGGGGAATGGAATTGTATATATTGGTAGCTTTTCTAAAATACTTTTTCCAGGCCTTAGAATTGGATGGGTTTTTGGAGATGAAAAATTAATTAATAAACTAGAAAGCGTAAAGAGAGCAAGGAATATTCACTCATCATTTTTAGACCAGGCAGTATTCCATAAATATATGGAAAGTGGCGCCTTTAAAAGATATATGAAAAAAATAAGAAAGCATTATAAGGATAAGTATAACTTTACTCTTATTCAAGTGAAAAAATATATTCCTCATGAATATATACTAGGAGAAGGGGGATTACATATCTTTATAAAGCTAAAAGGCGTAAAGGGACGTGATGTCTTAGAAGAGTGCTATAAAAGAGGCGTAGTATTTATGCCTGGAGATATATTTTATAGCAATGATGATGGTTCTGAGAGAATAAGGCTTGGATTTTCTAGAGTTAGTGAAGAAGATATTGAAAAAGGAATAAAAATAATTGGAGAAGTTGTCTCTGAAATAACGGCTAAAAATAAAAATTAATACTATAGAAGTATATAACAGGTGAGGAATAATTCCTCACCTGTTTTCATCTTCATGTTTATTAATTAAAAAGTTTGGAATAGTATTAGATGGTTTAGTATAACCACATTGAAGGGAAGATTCATTTTGGTTACATAATGTATTTAATGTATTATTTTTAGGGTCTATATTTATATTAAAGATATCTTCCATCCATTTAGGTGGAGGGTCTAATTTACTAGAATCTTTTATAAATTCTCGTTTATTTTTTAATTTAAAGAAAGGATTAAGTTTTTTTAGCTGATGAAGAGAATAAGGAGGAGAGTCAGTGTAATTATGAGCTGGACATATAATAAGATGATTAGGCAATTTTGATATTTTGTATATGCTATCGTAATGGTCATCATAGTTTCCAGTAGACATATCGCTTCTTCCAGCACTATCTAAGAGAATTGTATCACCGGTTAAAAGTTTATCTTCAAATATTATACACATACTATCTAGAGTATGTCCTGGTGTATGAAAGAATTTTAGAATAATGCCATCTATATTCATGATTTCATGATTTTTAATCTTTTTATTTATTGATACACAACTTGTATGCTCATTCATTATGAATTTACAGCCTGTAATTTCTTTAAGAGATAGAGAGGCACTTATGTGATCACAATGAGTATGGGTATCTATTACAGCCTTTAAAACTCCATTTTTCTCTTTTATAATATCTAAATATTTATCTATATAGTCAAGCTTTGGATCGATTAAGACACAACTATTATTATTAGGATTCAATATAAGATAACAGCAGCAATAATCAAAGTTTAAATTATAGAATTTCATATAATTCCCCTTAAAATTGTTATACTTTAGTATATGTAAAAATTAAAGACTGGGTGAAAGATACATAATAAAAAGTCACCTAAATAAATATATAGGTGACTTTAAATATGTTTAACTATTTGTTTCTATACTTTTCAAGTTCAGCATCAAGATTATCTTTTTCAAGGGCTGCAAATTCATCATCTAATGATGGTGTTTTTAAATCAGATAATCCTTCTGCATAGCTTTCTTCTTTAGTAATTTTTCTTTCTATATCATCTAAGTTTATAGAATTACTTTTAGTCTGTACATTTGCCATTATTTCATTAACTTGCTTTGTAGCATTTGCAGTGTTAAGTCTTGCGGCAGCTTCATCTCTATAACTTCTTGTCTTAGCTATTTCATCTTGAAGTTTATTTAAGTTTTCTTTTAAAGTTTGAGCCTTTACAGCTAATTCATCATAAGATTTCTTTAGTGTTTCATATTTTTTATCTGAATCAAGCTTTAATTGAAGGGCTTTCTTTGCAAGGTCCTCATTTCCTTTGCTCATAGCTAGTCTTACTTTTTCATCATATTCTGCTGAAGCACTTTTAGCTTTTTCCATTTCTTTTTGTGTATCTTTTAGATTACCAAAAATTTGAGCTGAAGATATTTTTGCTTTGTTTAAGCTTTCCTCCATATCTCTAATCTTTTGATCTAATAATTCTATTGGATTTTCCATACTGTCAAGTGCTGAATTTGTTTTTGCTTTCATCATGTTAGATATTCTATCAAATATACCCATAAATAAGCCTCCTTTTTCTTTTGATTATTATAATTATAATGCTTAATCTATTTAAAGCAATCGATATGAATTATAATTCATAAATTATTAATTAAAGAAGAAATAATATATAACAAATATTATAATTGCAATAACGCAAAGAATTACTATTGCCTTAAATATAAATGACATTCCTCTTGAATGACCAAATGATGAGAAGCCTGGTATAAAGCTAAAGCTTCTTCTTCCATAATTATAATCGCCCGTATTCATATTAGGACTTTGGCTAGTTCCAGAATTATTATTGCTACTATTGTTTTCGTTATTATTATTTGAATTTCCATTAGTAGTATTATTAGGACCATTATTATTATATTTATCGGATGTATTAAACTTAGAGTTTACCTTATCATTTGAGTTAGTAGAACTCTTTGGGTTACTATATTTATCAGATGTATTAAACCTAGAATTTGATTTAGTACTCGATGAAGAACTAGTAGATCCTCCCTCACTGCTAGAAGGTGAACTACTATAATGTGATGAACTTCTAAATCCAAGTTCGTATGCATATACAGGATTTTTCTTATTATCATATCCATTTGATGTATTAAACTTTGAGTTTGATTTAATATTTGATGAAGAAATAATAGAACTGTCACTTAAAGAGGATGAACTATTATTGCATGATAAACTATTATTACTTAATGAACTTTTAAAAGTAGCTGCATTTACGGGAGTAGCAGTGAATAGAATATTTGCTAAAAAAAGTACAGTAAATAAAACAAGAAATTTAATGATTATATTTTTATTGTTTTTCATTAATATTTAAGCTCCTTCCTAAAATACCGTTAAATTTAATTTACTATAAAAAACATACAATTATAAAAACAATCTATTAACATTTTGTTTTATTTTGTTAAATTCACATTTAAACAATGGAAAAAGTATTAAAATTGATAAGAGGTGAAGCATAATGAATATAGATAAGGCTAAAGATATTATAAAAAGTGAAAAAGATCACTTAGGAGAGGATTATACTAATATAACCTTTTCTATAAATGATATTATGGAGTTTGAAGAAGGTACAGATATAAAAACAAGATATTTTGTTAAGAATATAAAGATACTTGATAAATATATGGAGATGTTAGATCAAGGAGAAAGTAAATTAAACAAAAAGAAAAAAGTATTATTTTTTACTGTAAATGACGCTGATTCAAATGAGATAAATAATGTAGTTAATGAAGTATTAGATTATAAGAAAAAATATGAGAATGTTATAGAAAAGCTTAGATGCTGTTCTAAGTGTCAGTGTTTAAAATGTTTAAGAAATTGTCCATTTCATGCTTGTTTGTCATGTGGACAAAAGGGTAGGGTAACTGAATGTGATAAAGAAAAGTATAATATAACTATGTTTGAAAATACTTATGCAAACTTATATAATTCTGAAACAAATGCATATGATTCAGTTGAAGTACTTGGACAAGTGGACATACTTACAGAGAAAACATCCTTTAGAGTAATTAATTCAAATGGAGATTTTTTAATTCTTACATATGTTCATGATATGCAAGGTAAGGACAATTACGGTGCTGTTAATGATAAGGAAGTGTTTAATTTTATAGCAGATCTTTATGAGAGAAATGTTGAAGATTTAGTATAAATATTAGTATAAATAAAAGAGGAGCCTCTAAGTAAACTTGCTTAGAGGCTCTTCTTTTGGTGTAAAAATTCTTAAGATATTTAACTGTTAAGAAATAGTATCCATCTTTTAAAGTTTATTTCTCATTTTCTTTAAATGGAAACAGTAATCCTAAAAGTGAGAAAACTAATCCAGTAAGCATAATTGAAAGTATTTTTGTAATTTTAAAAACTTCTGTATATGCTCCTTCTGAATAAAAAATAGTAAAAATAGTATTAGAACATATGATTAATAATATCCCAATTACTATAAGTGTTATTTTCTTTTTCATATATTCCTCCTAGCATTAACTGAAAAAACTTATATAGAATATATATGAGTATTTTATGAAATTATATATATTATTATTTTTATTTAAATAATAAAAAACCTCTAATGCATATTGCTTATAGTATAAATTGAAAAAATAAGTATTAAAAAAGCATATTAAACATATAGGAAGATAATAATGATATAATTAAGTAATCTTATTATAGAAAAGGTGATTAATTTGATAAATGAAAATTCCATTAGAAAGGTAAAGAAGAGTTATTATAAAGATTTTAGAATTCCTCTTTATGATAGTTACTGTTTCTCTAATATACCAAATACAATAAAAAATTTATTTGGTATAGAAAATAAAAATGGACTCCCAATTGATACACTAGGAGGAGAAAGAGTTAAATCAAACAAAGTAATATTCTTACTTATAGATGCTTTTGGTTGGAGCTTTTATGAAAAATATAAAAATGATTCTAGCTTTATGAAAAAGATAGAGAAAAAAGGAGTAGTATCAAAGATAACATCACAATTTCCATCAACAACAACTGCTCATATTACAACAGCACTTACAGGATTACCCGTTTATAAGCATGGTCTTTATGAGTGGTTTTATTATGAAAATGAAGTTGATGATATAATAACAGCCTTTCTATTTAAAGAAGCTAGGTCTAATGAATATGAAAGTTTAAAAAAGAAAAATATAGATCCTAAATCATTTCTTCCATCAGATAATATATTTAAAGAATTAAAGGGTAATGGAGTTAAGAGTAGAGTATATCAGCCGTCTTATATAAATAATAGTATTTATACTAAGACGATGTGTGACGGTGCAGATATAATCGGATATGAAAAATATGATGATTTATTCAATGGAGTTTACAATGATCTTAAGGAGAATGATGATAAAGAATATTATTATATTTATCTACCAGAAATAGATTCTGTAGCTCATGAGTTTGGGTGTAGTTCAGAAGAATTTGATTTAAAGGTAAAAGAGTTCTTAAAAAGCTTAGATAGGTTTTATGAAAATATAGAAAAGGATATAGAAGATATCTCTATATTAATTTCAGCAGATCATGGACAAATAGAAACAGATTTAAATAAAAAGAATTATTTAAATGAGATAATACCAGATATAGAAAAGTATTTAAAAAGAAATAAGAATGGAGATTTATTATCTCCAACTGGATTTTGTAGGGATTTATTTCTTATGGTAGAGGAAGAATATATATTAAAGGTTAAAGAGATTATTGATGAAAAACTTAATGATATTGTAGATGTATTTACTTATGATGATTTATTTAAAATAGGATTATTTAAAGAAGATAGTAAAAGGCTAAAGGAGAGATGTGGCAATCTTTTATTAATTCCAAAAGGAGATAATAATATATGGTGGCATGAAGAGGGAGTCTTTGATATTTCCTTAAAAGGAGTTCATGGTGGAATAAGTAAAGAGGAAATGGAGATACCATTTCTTTATTATAGAAAAGGTGAAAAAAGTGACTAAAAAAAGATTGCTATATATTATTTTAACAATAGTAACTATGATTCTTGGATTAGCTTCGAGAAAATATGGGAGTTTGTTACCAAACTTTTTAAGGGAATATTCAGGGGATGCTCTTTGGGCTTTGATGGTGTACTTTGGATTTAGTTTTGTATTTATAAAATTATCAATTAGTAAAAGAGGAATTATTGCATTAGTTTTTTCTTTTGTTATAGAGTTTTCTCAAATTTATCAAGGTGCATTGATTAATAAAATAAGAGCAACTACATTAGGTGGACTAATATTGGGTCATGGATTTTTGTTTAGCGATCTTATATGTTATGCAGTTGGAATAATTATTGGTTTAGTAATTAGTATAGTGTTAGAGAATAAAATAGGAAAATAAAAAAACTCTTTGGATTAGTGTAATCCAAAGAGTTTTTATTATATATCTTTTAAAAAGCATATATTTTTTTATATTTTTTCAAGAAAAATATAGACACTATTATCGTAGTTAACTCAGCGAAGGGAACTACTAGCCAAAGGCCATTAATATCAAATAATGGTGGCAATAATACGCATCCAAGTATAACAAATATAAATGCTCTTGCAGCAGAAATTAATGAAGATATTTTTCCGTTTGAGAAAGCGGTAAATAATCCTGAAGCAAATATATTTACACCTACAAATAAGAAGGCGAATGAAAAGATTTTTAAACCTTCTAAAGCTAAGTCAAATACTGGATCGCCAGGTTTTACAAAGATACCTACTATATTTTTAGAAAATACTATTGATATTACAAAAATTATTATTGAAGAAACTAGTATGAAAATTTCAGAGTATTTATAAGTTTCTTTTAATTTATTTGAATTATTAGCACCATAATTATAACTAATTAGTGGTGATATCCCTGAAGCAAATCCTAAGTAAGTTGAAACTAATAAAAAGTGTGCATAAAGAATTATTGTAAGAGCTGCAACACCAGTCTCTCCAGCATATTTAAGTGCAAGCATGTTAAATAAAAGTGTAGTAATACCAGTAGATAATTCAGTAACCATCTCTGAGGACCCATTAATTAATGTATTTAGTAACAGTTTAAAATCAAATACTATTTTTGTAAATTTAAGAGTAGATTTTGATGATAGGAAGTACCAAACTCCAAAAATTAAAGATATCAGTACTCCTAAAACTGTGGCAAGTGCTGCACCAGCTATACCAAGTCCTAATATTTTTATAAATACATAGTCAAATACTATATTTATAACTCCTCCAATAATAGATATATATAAGCTAAATTTAAAATCTCCATCAGTTCTTATATAATATTCTGCTAAAGATTTTAATATAAATACTGGTGTAAATAAAGCAATTATACGTCCATAAGAAATACAGTAATCAATAAGCTTATCTGTCGCTCCAAGAAAAATAGCTATATCTTTTATAAACAAAAACATTACTATTCCTGATATAAGTCCTAGTATAAGAGCAGAAAAGCTTAAAAAGGAAAAAGCTTTATTTGCTTCTTCTAATTTACCTTGTCCAAGTTTTTGTGCAATTATTGCACTTCCGCCAGTACCAAACATTACTGCTATTGCAAACACTACACTTATAATAGGAAGGACAATATTTATACTTGCTAATGCATCAGATCCGACGAATATAGATACAAATACTCCATCTATAATTGTATATAAAGATATAAATACCATTGAAACAATAGCTGGTGATACGAATTTTAAAAATTCAATAAATGTAAGTTTTTTACTAAATAAGTTTTCCATAATGATTCTCCTTTGAAGTATATAAAAGCTCTAATTCTATAAGTTTTAGTTATTAGAATTAGAGTATGTGTTATAATATGGTTGTATTATAAAGTGTATAGTTACTATACAGTCAAGGTGTTTTTTATAAAATTATAAGGGTGGAAGTTTATGAATGAGAAAAAAGAAAAATATTTAACTATAAGTGAGTTTGGTAAATTATGTGGAGTTACAAGAAAGACTTTAATATTCTATGATAAAGAAGGGATATTTTCTCCAATTTTTAAAGATAGAAATGGATATAGATATTATAGTTTAAAACAATATGATACGTTCAATATAATTTTAGACCTTAGAAAGATAGGTGTAACTTTAGAAGATATAAAATTATATTTGGATGAAAGAGCTCCTGAAAAATGTATAGATTTATTGGAAGAAGAAAATAAAAAAATAAAGAAAAAAATTGAAGAACTTAACCTTATATCTAAAGTTATAAATAATAAAATTAAATTAACAAAAGAAGGCATAGAAGAAATAAATAATCTAGATGTATCTATAGAAGAAAGAGAAGAAGAATATATTTTATATTCAAAGATAAAATCAAATAATCAAAAAGATTTAATGATGGACTTGATTAATTTCGTTAATTATTGCAATGATGAAGGAATTGATTATGGATATTCAATTGGGGCAACTGTAAGCCAGGAAAATATACTAAATAAAAAATTTACTATTTGCGATAAGTTTTTTGTAAATGTTAGTAAGGAGTATAAGAAATATAAAAAAGATAAGCTTTTAATAAAGCCTAGAGGATTATATGCAATAATAAATCACAAGGGAGATTATTACTGTACAGATAAGTCTTACGAAAAGCTTCTAAAATATATAGATGATAATGGATATAGAATTTGTGGAGAATCCTATGAAAATTCTTTACTTGATTATTTTTCAATAAAAGATGAAAAAGATTATCTAACAGAAATATCTATTAGAGTAGAGAAAGAATAATGAATATTTAATGGTATTATGTAAGCGTTAAAAAAGGAAAAGTACAATAGTGAATTTTGAAAAAAATAATTAAATTTAAATTTCGTAACTTTTGTTACAGAATTAAATATGAGTATTTTAGTATACTTTCTTTTGTCAGAGGACAAAGATTAGGAAATAAATTTACATAATTATTTAATAAAGTAACTAAGGAGGAAATATAAATATGGGAATGTTTTGTTTTCAATGTCAAGAAGCAGCAGGATGCACAGGTTGTACAGTAAGAGGAGTATGCGGAAAGACAGAAGATGTAGCTAAGGCACAAGATTTACTAGTATACGTAACAAAAGGTCTTGCTATAGTAAGTGATGAGGGAAGAAAAGTTGGAATAATAGATACTAATGTTGATAGATACATAACAGAGAGCTTATTTACAACAATTACAAATGCAAACTTTGATAAAGAAGCAATTTTAAATAGAGTAAGAGAAACTTTAAAACTTAGAGAGTCTTTAAAAAATAGAGTAATAAAAGCTGGTGGAAAAGTTGGAGAAGTTGTAATTAAAGGAGGATTCTTTAAGAAGTTATTTGGTATGCAAACAAAAGAGTTTATAATGCCAGATGCAGCTACATGGAGTGGAGAAGATGAAATAGCTTTTGTTGCAAAATCAGAAACAGTTGGAGTATTAGCAACTGAAAACGAAGATATAAGAAGTTTAAGAGAACTTATAATGTATGGGTTAAAGGGTTTATCTGCATATATGAAGCACGCTATGAATTTAGGATATGATGATTCAGAAATTCATGGATTTATGGCAAAGGCATTAGCAGCTACTTTAAATGATGATTTAACTGTAGATGATTATGTTGCATTAGCTTTAGAAGCAGGTAAATATGGAGTAAATGGTATGGCTTTATTAGATAAAGCTAATACTGAAAGCTATGGACATCCAGAAATAACAAAGGTTAATATTGGAGTTAGAAAAAATCCAGGAATAATAATATCAGGTCATGACCTAAGAGATTTAGAAATGCTTTTAGAACAAACACAAGGAACAGGGGTAGATGTATATACTCATAGTGAAATGTTAGCAGGACAATATTATCCAGCATTTAAGAAGTATGATAACTTTGCAGGAAACTATGGAAACGCATGGTGGTTACAAGATAAAGAATTTGAATCTTTTAATGGACCAATACTTATGACTACTAACTGTGTAGTACCTACTAACAAACCATACATGAAGAGATTATTCACAACAGGTGCTAGTGGTGTACCAGGATGTAAGCATATAAAGGCAGATAAAGATGGAAAGAAAGATTTTAGTGAAATAATAGAATTAGCTAAAAAGTGTAAGGCACCAGTAGAAATTGAAACTGGAGAAATAATTGGTGGATTTGCACATAACCAAGTATTTGCATTAGCTGATAAAGTTGTAGATGCAGTTAAAAGTGGAGCTATAAGAAGATTCTTTGTAATGGCAGGATGCGATGGTAGAATGAAATCAAGAAACTACTACACAGATTTTGCTAAAAATCTTCCAAAGGATACAGTAATTCTTACTGCAGGTTGTGCTAAATATAAATACAACAAATTAAACTTAGGAGATATCGGTGGAATACCTAGAGTATTAGATGCTGGACAATGTAATGACTCATACTCATTAGTATTAATTGCACTAAAATTAGTTGAGGCATTTGGATTAAATGATGTTAATGAATTGCCAATTAGCTATAACATAGCTTGGTATGAGCAAAAAGCTGTAATAGTATTACTTTCATTATTACATTTAGGAGTGAAGAACATACATTTAGGACCAACGTTACCTGCATTCCTTTCACCGAATGTAGCTAAAGTACTAATTGATAACTTTGGAATTGCAGGAATATCAAATGTTAGCGATGATATAAAAATGTTTATGGAAAGCTAATAAGTTATAAGGAATAAAAATTAAATTTATTGAAGGAGTTATATTAAATAATATAACTCCTTTTGTTATTTTTTTGTACAATTTTCATGTTCACAATTGATTAATAAAGTTTACCGATTGACAATAAATGCAGTATATGGGAAAATGGCAGTATATTGGGTAAAAAAATTGTCGAAAGATAAGGGGTTGGAGATTATAAGTAAGAAAAGAGTTATAAGCTTATTTCTGTTAAGTATATTTTTAATAAGCAATTTTTTTTGCGTAAAAGTTAGTGCTGAGGAAAAAGATAAATATTTAAAATTTACAAATTTGACAATAAAAGATGGTCTATCTCAAGGATCAGTTTATGCAATTCATAGAGATGAAGATGGATACATGTGGTTTGGAACAAATGATGGTTTAAATAGATTTAATGGGTATGAGTACGAAGTAATAAAATCTGACGATAAAGATCCAAATACATTATTTCCAGGAATCATAGGCTCAATAGTAGATGATAAAGAAGGTTATCTATGGGTTGGTACAAGCTCTGGTCTTTCTAAATTAAATAGAAAAACCTTATCTGTAGAGAGAATAGAGGCCGACGTTAATGATCCTAAAAAAACATCCAGTAAGCATATTTGGGACTTGTATATTGATAGCGCGGAAGACTTATGGGTAGGAACAGAAAATGGATTAAATAGATATGATTTTAAGACAAAAGAGTTTAAAAAATATTTTAGTTTTAGCAATGATGAAAGTACATTAAGCGATAATTTTACTACCTCTATTGCAGAAGGATTAAATGGCGAGATTTGGGTTGGAACAAGAAATGGATTAAATATATTAAATAAAGAGACTGGAAGGGTAGTTAGAATTCCAAATGATGAATTGCCAAGTAGTAATATAGTAAAACTTTATAAAGACTCTAATGATAACATGTGGGTAACTACACAAAATAAAGGAATAGTTAAGTTTGATTTAAAGACAAATAAGGTGGATAAACTAGAAAGTTTAAATAAATTATATGGCTCTGAAAAATTTGCAGTTAACAGCATGTATGAAGATCTTCATAATAATATGTGGCTTGGAAGTAAAGGTGGGCTTATAAAATACTCTATGAATGATGGAAGTGTGGAGAGTTATACAAATAAACCTTACGATCCAGAGAGTTTAGTAGATAATAGTATACAAAGTGTTTATAGAGATAATGATGGACTTATATGGATTGGTACCTATAGTGGAATAAGTATATTAGATCCAGATCAAGAGTTTACTCATTATAAAAGTCAGCCAGGTGAAAAGAATACTTTAAGTGGAAATAGTATTGGCGGTATTTATGAAGATGATGATGGAAACCTGTGGATTGGGACTACAAATGATGGTCTAAATAAATTTGATAGAGAAAAAGATGAAATAACCCATTATAAATTTGATCCTAATAATGATAACAGTATACCAAGTAACACTGTCTTCCAGGTAACTGGGGATAAGAAGGGGAATATATGGGTAGGAACAAAGGAAGGATTATGTAAGTTAGATCCTAAAACGGGTAAGATAAAAAGATACCAGCATAATGCGGGTGAGAATTCAATAGTAGATAATGATGTTAAGGAAGTTTTTATTGATAATAAAGGATATATTTGGCTTGGAACTAGAAACGGGCTGGATGTATTTGATAGTGATAAAGAAGAATTCACTAATTTAAATAGTATTATTATAGATAATAATGTAGGAGAGACATTTATAAGGAGAATATTCCAAGATTCAAAAGGAAATTATTGGATTGGAATGGGGTGGAATGGAGGACTTATAAAACTTGATTCTAACAGAAAATTCCTAAAAAATTATAAGGTTGAAGAGGGAACAGATAATTCTTTAAGCAATAATGCTATTAAAGGTATTAATGAAGACAAAGAAGGAAACATATGGATTAGTACTTCAGTGGGGATTAATAAACTAAATCCTAAAACAGAAGAATTTACAGTTTATACTGAGAAGGATGGACTTGCAAATAACTATGTATATGGAGTGCTTATAGATGATGAAGATAATGTATGGGTTAGTACAAATGGTGGATTATCTAAGTACAATCAGAAAAAAAATTTATTTAGAAATTTTACTTTTATAGATGGAATACAAAGCAATGAATTTAATGGTACTGCTGAATTTAAAAGTAAAAATGGAGAAATGTTCTTTGGAGGAGTTAATGGAGTTACAGCATTTTTCCCAAAAGATGTATACAGAGATAGACCTACTGATTCAAAGGTTACAATATCTAATTTCAAAGTTTATAACAATAAGGATATAAGATTAAACAATGACAGTGTAGTTTTAGAAAACGATGAAAATACATTTTCTTTTGAATTTTTCCTTCCAGACTATAGAGGTATCAGAGAAGGAAAATACGAATATATGCTTGAAGGATTTGATAAAGATTGGGTATATTCAGGTAAAAGAAATTATGCAAGCTATACTAATATAGAGCCAGGAAAGTATACATTTAAAGTTAGGGCAAGAGATAGAAATGGTGAAATTAGTGAAGTGAAAAATGTTAATATAAAGATTAAGAAGGCTTGGTATAAATCTACATTGGCCTACTGTATCTATTTTATAATATTTATTAGCTTAATTTATTTTATTATAAATTATGTGAAGATACTAAATGGATTAGTTAAGCAAAGAACTGAAGAGCTTAATAAAGAACTTTTAGAGAATGAAAAAATATATAACCAATTATTAAAGTATGAGAAATTTAGAAACACATACTTAGTCAACTTGTCACATGAGCTTAGAACTCCTCTAAATGTTATCTTATCAAGTGAACAGCTTATAACTTCATTAAATAAAAAAGAAGATAATATAAATAAGCGTGATTTAAATAAGTATATGAATATAATAAAGAAAAATTCAAAGACTCTTTTAAAGGTTATAAATGATTTAATTGACAGTTCTAAGATTAGTGCTGGAGCTTATAAGTTAGATATAGGGGAAGTAGATATTGTTTATTTAGTTGAAGAAGTAGCACTATCTATGAAAACTTATATAGAAAGCAATGATCTTGAGCTTATAATAGATCCAGAAATTGAAGAGAAGATTATAGAATGTGATAAAACAAATATAGAGAGATGTGTTATAAATCTTATCTCTAATGCTGTGAAATTTACAGAAGCGAAGGGTACAATATTTGTAAGTATTAAAGAGAATAAAGATAGTATCGATATAATAGTTAAAGATACTGGTATTGGAATACCTGAAGAACAAAAAAATATAATCTTTAATAGATTTGCTCAAGTTGAGACACAAGTTTCAAGTAAACATTGTAGCAGTGGAATAGGACTTACATTAGTTAAGAGCTTAGTAGAGCTTCATAATGGTAAAATAACATTAATAAGTGAAGTAGGTAAGGGAAGTGAGTTTATAATAACTCTTCCAATAAAGTATAAAAAACAAAATAAAGATGATTAATTTAAAAGAAGTTATGCTCACCTTAGCATAACTTCTTTCTTTTTAATAAAAAATTCATATAGAGAACATACGAAGAAAATATAAAAGTATTAGAATAAATATATAAATAGATTAAGGAGGGATTATATATGAGTTTAAGAGCAAGAACTAAACAATTAGAAGAAAAACTTAGAAAAGAATATAGAAAACTCGGAAAAGAAGATGGGGAAGCTTCAATAGAAGAAATGGAAGATGCAGTTACAGATTACTATAGAGGAGAAGGTAATGCTATTGAAGATCTATATGATTTTCTAGAAAGAAACTGCTAAAATTACATAGTTACTAATCAATGTCTTTTATTGATATTGATTAGTAACTAATTATAATAATTAATTAAATAGTAATTACTTATTATTAAAAGTATGATATTATTTAAGCAAATAAAATAATTTCTTGAATTAAATTATCTTTACTATATAACTATATTCTTATATAGTTATATAGTAAAGATGAAAATTTAATCTTAAAATAAGCTTATTAACTGTTCTTAACTACTATATGGATATTATTTATATTATATTTCTATAATAAATATAGAATTTTAGCAATTTTTAAACTTATAAAAATAATATAGATAAGAAGAATCTATTTGGAATAAATAGATTTTAAATGAGTATAAGTGTTATTAGTTTATTTAAAATGGCACAACTATTTAGAGACTTTTTAGTAGATAATAAAGATTAAGGTTTCAGCATGATGAAAGGTAGAGAGAAATATGTATAATGATTTATTACATTTAATTAAGGATAACAATTTAAGTAAAAGACTTTTAAAAAGTGGATTTGGACTTGAAAAAGAAAATTTAAGAGTGGATTCTAAAGGAGAGCTTGCATTAACAAGACATCCTAAAATTTTTAGTGAGGATAATCCTTATATAAAGAGAGATTTTTCAGAAAGTCAAGTTGAAATGGTAACACCAATATGTAATTCAATAGATGACGTTTATGATTTTATGGAGAATTTGCATAATATAGTATCAACAAGCTTAAAGGATGAATATCTATGGCCACAAAGTAATCCACCTATAATTCCAAAGGATGAAGAGATACCAGTTGCAGTACTTAAAAATGAAAAGGAAATTAAGTATAGAGAAGGCCTTGTAGCAAAGTATGGAGCTAAAAGACAGCTTGTAAGTGGAGTTCATTTTAACTTTTCTTTTAATGAAGAACTATTAAAAGAAATTTATAAATTAACTGAATGCAAAGAGAGTTATAAAGATTTTAAAAATGATATTTACTTTAAGGTAGGAAGAAATTTAATAAAGTATAAGTGGTTTTTAATATATCTAACAGGAGCTAGCCCAGTATTCCATAAAAGCTATAAGGGAACATGCAATAAGCAATCTAAGAGACTTGGCAAAGATGATTACTATTTTAAAGGAGTAAACTCTTTAAGAAACAGTGAGTGTGGATATAAGAATGCAGAAGATTTTTATGTTTCTTATAATAATGTAGAAGAATATGTTGGGGATATAAGAAGACTTATATCTGACAATTGTATACAAGGTGCAAGAGAGTATTATAGTCCTATTAGATTTAAGACTAAAGAAGATGGAGATATGCTTCAAAATCTTTTAGAACATGGAGTTAAGTATATAGAAATTAGACTTCTTGATTTAGATCCATTATGTAAGATAGGTATAAGCAAAGATACATTAAATTTAATTTTCTTATTTGTATTATTTACTGTATTTACTGAGGATCAAGAATATACAGTTAAATTACATGATGAGTATGTAGAAAATGATAATAATGCTATAGAAAATCATGAATATCACTTAATAAACCTTAACGGAGAAAAGGTTGGATTAAGACAACAAGGACTTAAAGTATTAAATGAAATAGAAAATATAGCTAATACTTTATTCCCAGATAATGAAGAACTTAAGAAGGTTATTAATATTTCAAGAGATAGATTCAATAATTATAAAGATACAATTGCAAGTCAGCTTATTAATGGAATGAAAGAGTCAAATTATATTGATTATTTCATGAAGCTTAGCAAAGAGTATTTAGAATACAGCAAGAAAAATGTATTTAAGCTAAAGGGATATGAAGATTTAGAACTGTCTACTCAAATATTAATTATAGATAGTATTAAAAAAGGTATAGAGTTTGAAGTGCTAGATAGAATGGATAACTTTATTTCATTAAAAAAAGGTAATCATATAGAATATGTAAAACAAGCTACAAAAACATCAAAAGATAGCTATATAACAGCTTTAATAATGGAGAATAAGCTTGTTACTAAAAAAGTATTAGAAGAAAATAATATAAGAGTTCCAAAAGGTGATTACTATAATAATGTTGAAGATGCATTAATGGATTTTTATAGATACAAGAATAAACAAATTGTAATTAAGCCAAAATCAACAAACTTTGGAATTGGTATTACTATATTCAAAGGTAATTTCTCAGAAGAAGAATTTAAAAGAGCCTGTGAAATAGGTTTTGAAAATGATAATGAAATATTAATTGAAGAATTCATTCATGGAAAAGAATATAGATTTTTAGTTATAGATGATGAAGTTGTTGGTATACTTCATAGAGTTCCAGCTAATGTATTAGGTGATGGAAATAGCACTATAAGGGAACTTGTAAATGAAAAGAATAAAGATCCACTAAGAGGAAAGGGATATAAAACACCACTTGAAAAAATATCTTTAGGTGAAGCAGAAGAAATGTTCTTAAGAGAACAAGGAAAGAATTTTGACTATATACCTAAAAAAGATGAAATTGTGTATTTAAGAGAAAATTCTAATATAAGCACAGGTGGAGATAGTATAGATTTTACAGATGATATTCATGATAGTTATAAAAAAATAGCAATAGATGCAGCTAAGAGTGTTAATGCTAAAATAACTGGAGTAGATATGATGATAGAAGATATAAAGAAGGAAGCTTATGAAGAGGGCTATGGCATTATAGAAATAAACTTTAATCCAGCTATTCATATACACTGTTATCCTTATAAAGGATTAAACAGAAAAGTAGGAGATAAAGTATTAAACTTGCTTTTTGAGGAGACAAATTAATGGATGAAAGAACAAGCGAGATTTTAAAGGCTATAGCTCATCCAGTTAGAATAAAAATAATAAAGCAGTTATATGACGGTCCAATTTGTGTTTGTAATTTAAATAAAAATATAGATTATTCTCAGGCTAATATTTCAAAGCATCTTAAAATATTAAAAAATGCAAGGATCGTTGAGTCTACAAAAGAAGGTATGTATCAGTATTATAAATTAACAAATAGTAAGGTTATGGAAATAATATATTTAGCAGAAGAAATAGTATGTAATTAAGATATAAAACAAAAGAAAAAGAGGAGAAATATAAGTAGAATGAAGATTATAAATCCATATGGATATGAAGGTAAATTTTTAAAAGGAAACCTCCATACACACAGTAAGAATAGTCCTTGCGGTTTTTATAGAACTGATAGAATCGTAGAAATGTATACATCATACAAAATGGAATATGATTTTCTAGCAATAACAGATCATTATACATTGACAGATGTTAGTGAATTTAAAGACAGGGAAGACATATTGCTTATTCCAGGAGTGGAGTATAAAAGAAAAGATCATCAAACTTTAGGGATAAATATTAAAGAATATAACGATGATTTAGATAATGATACTAACCATCAAGAATTATTTAATAGCGTAGATGCTCAAGGTGGAATAAATATAATATGTCATCCCCATGTTATTAGAGAAGATTATTGGACATTAGAGGAATTATTAAAATTAGATAATTACACAGGTATAGAGATTTTTAATAATAATGTTAGAATGGATTGCAAAGGTAGAGCTATTGCAACAGACTTATGGGATAATCTATTAAGCAGAGGGAAATATGTATACGGATTTGCAAATGATGATATGCATATTTTTTCAAGAGTTGGTGGAGCCTATAATATGGTATTAGCTGAAGAGAAAACTATAGATAGTATAATAAAAGCAATAAAAAGAGGAAGTTTTTATGCTAGCTTTGGAATTACTATAGAAGATATACAGCTAAAGGATAATATAATATCATTAAAAAATGGAGATAGAAGAGTACCACATATATATTTTAAGTTTATTGGTAAAAATGGAAAGTTACTTAAAGAGGAAAAAGGTAATGTAGCTACATATGAGATAAAAGGTGATGAAGGATATGTTAGAGTAGAGGCTTACAGAGAAGACGGTGCAAGGGCTTGGCTTCAACCTTTTATAATTGTAAGATAAATTAAGAATATTTTGAAAATTCACTTGAAATGATAAAATCCATATGATATACTTAATTTGTAAATTAAATAAAGATTCGAATAATTAGATATTTTCTGTTTTTAGAGTTTGTTCCAATTACATAGAAAAGGCTAATTATTAAGGAACTTTATATGTTTTGGAGGAATGAAAAATGGAAGATAAGACTATTCAATGTAGAGATTGTGGAAAGGAATTTGTTTTCACTGTAGGAGAGCAAGAATTCTATAAAGAAAAAGGATTCGAAAACGAACCTACTAGATGCCCAGAATGCAGAAAAGCTAGAAAACAAAGATTCAACAATAGATAATATTAGTTAACTACAAGTCATAGAACTTTAAGTTCTATGGCTTTTTTTATGATTACACTTTTAAATTTCTTTGATATAATATTTCTATAAATCATAAGAAGAGAGGCAAAAGAATAATGGACAGTTATTTATTTAATAATCATATAAATGTTGCTAGAAGCTTTAAAGCAGAAGGTAATAGATTAAAGGCTCTTCAATTTTATAAAAAAGCTTATAAATTAGAAGAAGGAAGATGCGATATAGAGCTTCTTTTAGATATGGCACTTTTATATCATGAATTAGAGCAGATAGATTTAGCAGAAGAAAAATATAGGGAAGTATTAGATATAGATAATAAAGAAGAAAGAGCTTATTATGGACTTGGAACTCTTTATGATGAAGATGGATTCTTTGAAGATGCAAAGGAATATTATAAGAAGGCAATAGAACTTAATGAAAATTATGATAAGGCATATTTCTTTTTAGCTAATATATATGATGAAGAAGGAGAAAAAGAAAAGGCAATAGAGCTTTATAAAAAAGTTTTAGAGATAAACCCAAGAGACCTTTGGGCCAATGCTAATCTTGCTTGTATAATGGAGGAACTTGGAAGGCTTAAAGATGGAGAAGAATATAATAAAATAGCATTAGATATAGAGCCTAAACAATTTAGAATATTATTTAATATGGGTGTAATACAGAAAGGATTAGGAAATATTGAAAAAGCAAAGGAATACTATGAAAAATCAATAGAAAGTAATCCTAAATATCCATATAGTCATTTAAATTTAGGAGTAATTTATAGAGAAAATGGGAACTATAATAAGGCTATAGAAATTATATCAAAGGGAATAGAAGAAAATCCCGATGAAGGATTTTTATATTATAATAGAGCATGTTTTTATGCTTTGATCGGTAAAGCTACAGAGGCACTAGATGGTGTAATAAAGGCAACTGAACTTAATGACTTTTTTATAGAATATATGAAAAAGGATAAAGAACTTGACTCTATAAGAAATTTACCTAGATATATAGATATGTTTTTATAGTAAATATACTAGAAATAAGGTGAATTTAAATGGGAATAATTAAGAAAATTCTATATATGATATTAGGATTTATATGTCTTATAGTAGGTGCTATTGCATCTTTAATTCCCTTAGTACCTGGTTTTGTAATAATTGGATTTGCTGGAGCTTGCTTTGCTAAAGGCTCTAAAAGGTTTAAAAATTGGCTTAAAGGAACCAAGGTATATAAAAAATATTTAGAGAAACATATGAAAGATTTTATAGATAAATAGAAGGAACTGTCTTTAAATAGGCAGTTTCTTTTTTATATTAATAATACAAAGTGAAAAGCTATTCTTAATACTTTTTCTTAGTGAGGTTTATTTTCTATAAACTAATAATACAAGTTACTATTAATTTATTAAAAAGGGTAAATTTAAATTAATTTTGTAATTACCCTTTTTAATATGTTTTTATATAATTTTCATTAAATTTTAAAATCAAATTTAGTTCTGAGAGAACTTCTTTTATTCTTTTATTCTTTGTAAAAAAATTAACAAAATATTAAAAATAATATTGATAATCATTATCAAGTGTGATATATTATTCTAGTAATTAATGGAAGGGAGAGATTTATTATGATGATTAATAAGAGATTAATTAATCTTTGCGGTGAATCAAAAAAATACATAGGACTTACGGTACTTTCAAATTGGATTGTAGCTGTATGTAATTTAGTTATGATACTTTTAATTGGTGAAATAATAAACAAAGTATTTTATAACATGAAAGCCTTAGAAGGAGTAGGGTTTAGGGAGTTTATAAGGGATAACATAGGTATATATTTAGGAATATTTATGATTTTATTAATTATAAGATTTTTTTCAAATATATTATATGGATATTTTTCAAATAAATCTTCAGATATAGTAAAAGTAAAACTTAGAGATATGATCTATGATAAATTACTTAGACTTGGATTAGATTATAATAAAAACTTATCTACATCATCTATTGTTCAAAGTGCAATTGAAGGGGTTGAAGCTTTAGAAATATATTTTGGTAAATACCTGTCTCAATTATTCTATGCATTACTTGCACCAATAACTTTATTTTTTGTAATTTCATTTATATCATTTAAATCTGCGATTGTATTTATATTATGTGTACCTTTAATACCAATATCAATAATAGCGATTATGAGATTTGCAAAAAGATTACTAAAAAATTATTGGAATAACTATTCAAATTTAGGTGAAACATTCTTAGAAAATCTTCAAGGACTTACAACACTAAAAGTATTTAATATTGATGGAAAAAGACATAAAAAAATGAATGAAGAAGCGGAAAGCTTTAGAAAAATAACAATGAAGGTTTTAAGTATGCAGCTTAATTCAATAACAGTTATGGACTTAATTGCCTTTGGAGGAGCTGCACTTGGGTCAATAGTTGCCTTAATTTCATTTAAAAATGGTCAAATAAATCTTGGACAAACAGTAATTATTATTTTATTATCATCTGAGTTCTTTATTCCACTTAGGCTTCTTGGATCATTCTTCCATGTTGCAATGAATGGGATAGCGGCATCAGATAAGATATTCGAATTATTAGATAGTAAAGAAAGAGCTAAGGAAATCATAGATGATATTAGCAATTTAAATAATATAGATATTAATGTGAAAAATATTACCTTCTCTTATGATGGAAAAAGAGATGTAATTAGTGATGTTTCATTAAATATAAAGAATAAAGGATTTACATCTATAGTTGGAAAGAGTGGAAGTGGAAAGAGTACTATTGCAAATCTTTTATTAAATACTTATGAAGTAAATAAAGGTGAAATATTATTTAATAATACAAATCTTAATAATATTGCCTTTGATGATATATACGAAAAGATAATGCTTATAAATACTAATAGTTATATATTTAATGGGACTATATTAGATAACTTAAAGATTGCAAAAGAAGATTTAAGTGATAATGAAATTCAGTATGCGTTAGAACTTTCTAATTTAAAATCTTTTGTAGATAATCTTAAAGATGGAATTCATACAAAGGTTGGAGAAGGAGGTTCTCTTTTATCAGGAGGGCAAAAACAAAGATTAGCCCTTGCAAGAGCAGTGCTTGCAGATAGAGAAATCTATATATTTGATGAAGCAACATCAAATGTAGATGTTGAGTCAGAGGAAATAATATGGGATGCAATTAACAAATTAGCAAAAGAAAAGACAGTAATAGTAATCTCACATAGATTAGCAAATGTAAAAAATGCAGATATGATATATGTTCTTGATGATGGACAATTAGTTGAAAGCGGTAGACATGATGAGCTTTTAAGAAAAGAAAAATATTATTTCAATATGATAAAAGAACAAGAATTTTTAGAAAGAAGAGAGGTAGTATAAATGAACAGAAAATCAGGATTTTATCTTATGAAAAGATTAATTTTAGAATTAAAACCTTTAATACCTGTTATGTTTATAACTATATCTATGGGAGTGCTAGGATTTTTAGCATCTATTTCAATAACTTCCTTTGGAGCAGTTGCCATAGTTAGTTTAATAAATGAAGGTTTAAAAATAGCATTTACTACTTCTTTAATAATAATGGCAATATGTGCAATTTTAAGAGGCCCTCTTAGATATGCAGAGCAATTATCAGGTCACTATATTGCATTTAAAATTCTAGTTATTTTAAGAGATAAAGTATTTACAGTTCTTAGAAAACTTGCACCAGCTAAACTTGAAAATAAAGAAAAAGGTAATTTAGTTTCCTTGATTACATCAGATATTGAGCTTTTAGAAGTATTTTATGCTCATACAATAGCGCCAATTTCTATAGCCATAATAACAAATACAATTATAGCTATAGTACTATATAGTATTAATCCTTATTATGGTTTGGCAGCAGTAATTCTATATCTTACTATTGGTCTTTTTATACCATATTTTACATCAAAGATAGGTAAGAAATCAGGATTAGAATATAGAAATAAATTTGGAGAAACAAATTCATATCTTTTAGATTCTCTAAGGGGCCTTAGGGAAGTATTAGTATTTAAAAATGGTGAGAAGAGAAGAGAAAACATTCATAAATATTCAACAGAACTTAATGAAAAACAAAAGAAAATAAAATTACATGAAGGAATTATAAGAGCTACAACAGATTTTACTATAATGATTGGAATGATGGGATTTGTAGTACTTGGAATATATTTATATTTAGAGGGAGCAATTGGCTTTGGAAGTATGATTATAGCCATAGTTATACTAGCATCATCTTTTGGACCAGTAGTTGCCTTAAGTAATCTATCAAACAATCTATTACAAACATTTGCATCAGCAGAGAGAATATTTAATCTTTTAGATGAAAAGCCAGAAGTTATTGAAAATGAGGGAGAGAAGCAATTAGAAAATACAGATATAGATTATGAGAATGTTACTTTTGGATATAAAGGCAGAGAAGATGTATTAAAAAATATAAATATGAAAATCAAAAAGGGAGATAGCATTTCTATTGTAGGTGAAAGTGGAAGTGGTAAGAGTACCTTTGTAAAATTACTTATGAGATTTTGGGATGTTAAGTCAGGACAAATTGAATTTGGAGGAGAGAATGTAAAAACTCTTGAAACAAATGCACTTAGAAAACATCAAGTTCTTATGAGTCAAGAAACATATTTATTTAATGAAACAATCGAAGATAATATAAAAATTAGTAATCTAAAAGCTACTGAAGCTCAAGTTAAAGAAGCTGCAAAGAAGGCTGCTATTCATGATTTTATAGAAAGTCTTCCAAAGGGATATAAGACAAAGGTTGGAGAACTTGGATCTAATCTTTCATCTGGAGAAAAGCAAAGGATAGGTCTTGCTAGAGCCTTTTTAAGTAAGGGTGAAGTACTTATTTTAGATGAACCAACTAGTAATTTAGACACATTAAATGAAGGTGTAATTTTAAATTCTATAAAAGAGAACAAAAAGGATAAGACAATAATATTAATAACTCATAGGAAATCAACTTCTTCAGTATGCGAAAAAGTATTTAGGGTGCAAAATAAAAAATTAATAAGAGAATAGTTTAGGAGCGGTTAAAATGAATAAGATAAAAAAATGTTTATATGTTACTGTAGGAATTATCTCTTTTGGATTAGGAGCAATAGGAGTGATACTTCCAATATTACCTACAACTCCTTTCTTACTCCTTTCATCCTTTTGTTTTGTTAGAGGATCAGATAGATTTGATAGATGGTTTAAGGGAACAAAACTATATAAAAAGCATTTAGAAAGCTTTGTAAATAACAGAGTTATGACAATGAAACAGAAAATAACAATATTATTATTTGCAGATGCTATGTTAATGTTCCCTCTTATTATATTAGATTCAATTATGGCAAAGGTCTTAATAGTAGCAGTTATGCTAACTAAGTATTGGTACTTTATGTTTAAGATAAAAACTGTAAAGAAAGAAGATTTAATGAAGGATGTAGCGTAAGAATGGCAAAAAGAAGCAGGATAGAAAAAGAAAAAGATATTGTTAAGTTTATGATAGAAATTTATTGTTCTAAGAAACATAAGACAAAAGATAATAAGTTATGTGATGAATGTACAGAGCTATTAGAATATGCACATAAAAGATTAAGTTATTGTAAGTTTGGAAATGAAAAAAGTTCTTGTAGCAAGTGTCCTATTCACTGTTATAAGAAGGATATGAAAATGAAAATAAAAGAAGTTATGAGATTCTCAGGGTGGAGGCTTATAGTGTATAAACCACAGGAGTTCATAAGGCATATTTTTAAATAAGGGAGAAGAAGTTTATGAGAAACAAAATAATAGCATTAACTATTGTAGGAGCTATGACATTTTCAATTACAACTCCAGTAACTGCAACTACTTTAAATGAAATAATAAAAGAGAATGATTCAAAAGAGGAAAAAGATCTTCTTAAAGATGGTAATTATAAAATAGAAAATGATGCACTTCATATAACAGAAGATAAAGAATCTATGGCTAGAAAATTTCTTGAAAAAGAAAGTAGCATAAGAGTAAAAGATGGACAACGGTTTCTATCAATAACATTTTCAAATAAAAGTATGATGAAAAATGTTAAAGTAACTGTAAATGAAACGGTAGCAGAAATTAAAACAACAAATGAAACAGATAATACAATTACATATGAATTTAAGATAAACTCTATCAAAGATAAAATTATAGTAAGTGCATCGCCTTTCCCTTCAATGAAAGTAGATTTTAGATTGGTATTAAAAGAAGATACACTTGAAAAAGAAGGAGATTTAACTACACCAGAAGAGAATCCAGGAGATGGTAATCAAGAATCAGACAAGCCAGATACTAATAAGCCAGAAAATAATAAACCAGAAACTGAAAAACCACAAGAAAAACCAGATACAAGTAAGCCAGAAGTAGAAAAGCCAAGTAATAAACCAAATAATACAACTGGATCTAATAATACTCAAACTCAAAATAAAGAGTTATATAAGATGCAAAATGAGATATTAACGGATAGTGAAATAGGCTATGGAGCAGCTAGAGGAGCTATAGCTAAAACAAATTATATGGAAGTTAGGAATGGTAAAAAGTATATAACTATGAGTATTTCAGGAACTGATTTAATGTCTAATATAAGAGTTATAGTAAATGGCAAATCAGTTAATTATACAGTTTTAAAGAATGATAAGAGTAATAACCTAATGGATATAGAATTCTTAATAGGTTCACTAGATGATAATGTTAAATTCAAAATGCATATAGATGTGTTAGGTGAAGATATAGACTTTGGAGTAAAGTTTTTAAAGGATACCTTAACTCAAATAGGTTTTTTACCAGTATCTAAGTCAAGTACAAATCTATCAATACCAAATGCTGAAGAACTTTTAGCTACAACTAAATCAAAATCAGATGATGAAAAAGAAGCTGAAGATAAAAAAGCTAGTAAGAGTAACGAGAAAACTAGCAAAAAGAATACAGCAAAGGAAAGTTATAAAGAATATACTATAAAAAATGAAATCATAAGTGATAGCTCAGTTGGACGTAAGATGGCTAGAAAATATTTAAATGAAACTGCATTATTAGAGGAAGTAGATGGAGTAAAATATATTACTTTAAGATTTTCAGGAATGGATCTTATGAATGATATAAAGATAAAAGTAAATGATGAAGATATAGATATGGAATTAGTAGATGAAGATGCTACAAATAACGTAAAGGCTTATAGATTTAAAATAAATAATATAAATGATGATATAAAAGTCTATGCGTATATAATACCAATGAATATGGATATTGATTTTGGTGTTAAGCTTTTAGAAGATACTTTGAAACTTGTAACTGAGTATACTCCAGAGGATGTAACAATTGACGGAAAGAAACTTAAGACAACTTTAGCTGCAAGCTTTGGTGGTGGAATGTTCTTACTTGGTATAGGAACAAGTGCAATTGGAACAAATGTTATTAGAAGAGTAAAAGTAAAGAAAAAAGAAAATTAGTACAGTAGTGTAAAGTAAACTTATTTTACATGTAAATAAAATGTACACAAAATATTATGGGGATATTAGTTTAATGATGAAAATTAACAGGTAGATTTTTAGTAGAATCTTTGATATAGCTTGTCCTAGAGGCGATATGAACTATGTAGTTAAACTTTGAAATAAATATGGCATATCATTTGCTAAAGAATTATTATATAAGGTTTAAGATTGATAATTCTAGGGAGGTTTTAATATGAAAGGTTTAACTATAAAGGATTTAAAGATAGGGGATAAGGATTTTTTTCAAAAAACTATAACTGAAACAGATGTATATCTATATGCAGGGATAACAGGGGATTTGAATCCAGCTCACATAAACGAAGTTGAAGCAGAAAAAGGAATGTTTAAAGGAAGAATAGCTCATGGAATGCTTACAGCTGGACTTGTTTCTACAGTATTAGGAATGAAGATACCTGGACCTGGAACAATTTATTTAGGTCAAGAGTTAAAGTTTACAGCTCCAGTAAAGTTTGGAGATACAATAAAAGCAGAAGCAGAAGTTATTGAAATAAATGAAGAGAAGAACATAATATCACTAAAAACTACATGTACAAATCAAGATGGGAAAATTGTTCTAACAGGAGTAGCTAAGGCTATGCCTCCTAAATAAAAGCATTAGTTTATAAAGTAGAAATTTATTAAATTATGAGAAATATTTTAATCTTTGCAATATAAATTTCAAAGACTAGAGTATTTCTCTTATTTTTTATTTAAAATTATTTATATTAGTATAATTTAACTTATGTTAGCCTTATAATTAAGATAATTAGAAAGTAAAAAATTATACAAATTCAAATTAATATAGATTAATTCTTTTGAAATAGGGATTTCTATATTATTAACTTTAAAGTTAACAATATTATTAAGGAGGGCTATTTTGTGGAAGATATGAGGGATGATATTTATATTGATATTTTGAATACTGTAATGGATTCTGTAAATGAATGGGTGGTTGTAGTAGATAGGGATGCTAAGATTACTATGATGAGCAAGGCTTATAAAGAATTCTTAGGAGAGTATGCTCCAGAGGGTAAGCATGTAACTGAAGTAATTGATAATACTAAAATGCACGAAATTGTGAAAAGTGGGAAATCTATAATTGGAGATATACAATATATTAGAGGAAATAGAATGATAGCTATGAGAGTACCTGTAAAAAAGGATGGATTAATTATAGGTGCAGTAGGTAAAGTTATGTTTAAGGATATAAGTGATTATTATTCATTAGGCAAACAAATAACCAAGTTAGAGAAAGAATTAGAATATTATAAAAATGAACTTGGAAATGAAAGATCTGCAAAATACTTCTTTTCAGATATAATTGGAGACTCTGAAGAAAATACTAAGGTTAAAGAAATAGCAGCAAGGGCAGCAAAGACAAGTTCTAATGTACTTATTATTGGAGAAAGTGGTACAGGGAAAGAACTATTAGCTCATGCAATACATAATGCAAGCTATAGGAGACAAGGTCCCTTTGTTAAGATAAACTGTGCAGCAATACCAGAGGAATTAATTGAATCAGAACTTTTTGGGTATGAGGAAGGTGCATTTACTGGAGCAAAAAAGAGTGGAAAAAAGGGAAAGTTTGAACTAGCTAACAATGGAACAATATTATTAGATGAGATAGGTGATATGCCTTTATCATCTCAAGTTAAACTACTTAGGGTTCTTCAGGAGAGAGAAATTGAAAAAGTAGGAGGAAATGTTGTTAAAGAGATTGATGTTAGAATAATATCATCTACCAATAAGAACTTAAAGAAAGCAATAGAAGAGGGACAATTTAGAGAAGATTTATATTATAGATTAAATGTTATAAGAATTAGTGTACCTCCTTTAAGAAATAGAAAGAAGGATATAGAGCCTTTATCAAATATATTAAAACGAAAAGTAGCAGATAAGCTTGGTATATATGTAGAAGGTATATCAAAAGAAGCTATGGAAAGATTAAAAGAGTATGATTGGCCAGGAAACATAAGGGAGCTTGAAAATGCAATTGAAAGGTCAATTAATATGTTAGATTCAGATATTTATATACAGGAAAAGCATTTGCCTGAGAAGTTAATACAAAAGAAGAGTAAGTATATAAGAGATACTAAGGGAAAATATTTAAAAGATATAGTTGCAGAGGTTGAGAAGGAAGTAATAAGTGATTGTTTAAAGGATGTAGAGTGGAATAAAAATAAGGCTGCTAAGATTTTAGGAATAAGTAGAGTTGGGTTGTACAAAAAGATAGAATACTATAATTTAAGTGATGCAAAATAAAAATACATGTAAATAAACTTTACAGTTTGAAGAAACATATATAAATAGCTGATTCTTGAAAAAGCAATATAAAACTGTAAACAAAATAAACATAACTAAATATTATATATTAAGCTCTAGAAAAGTGTAAATGCTGATGTTTACAGGCTTTTCTAGAGTTTTTTTATATGTAAATAACCTTGGCATACTAATTGCTATTTAATATTGTATAGAATTTAAGGAGGTAATTTAAATGTCAAAGGTAAAATCACTTAAAGAAGCACTACATATGATAAAAGATAATTCTACAGTAGCAGTTGGAGGGTTTATAGGGGCTGGACATCCTGAAGAAATAACATCAGCTATAGAAAAGAAATATCTAGAAACTGGACATCCTAAAGATTTAACTCTTGTATATGCAGCAGGTCAAGGTGATTCAAAAGAAAAGGGATTAAATCATTTTGGATACGAAGGTCTTGTTAAAAAAGTTATAGGTGGTCATTGGGGATTAGCACCTAAGCTACAAAAATTAGCAATTGAAAATAAAATAGAAGCTTATAATCTTCCACAAGGAACTATAACGCATCTTTTAAGAGATATAGCAGCTAAAAAGGTAGGTACATTAACTCACGTCGGTTTGAAAACGTTTGTAGATCCAAGAGTAAGTGGTGGAAAACTAAATAGTAAAACTGAAGAAGATATAGTTAAGTTAGTGGAGATAGAAGGAGTAGAAAGGTTATTATATAAATCATTTCCTATAGATGTAGCAATAATAAGAGCAACCTTTGCAGATGAAAAGGGAAATTTATCTCTTCAAAAGGAAGTTGCTACATTAGAAGGGTTATCTATGGCACAAGCTGCAAAAAACTCAGGGGGAATAGTAATAGCCCAAGTTGAAAAAGTTGTAACAGATGGAAGTATAAAGAGTAAGGAAGTAAAAATACCTGGAATATATGTTGATGCTATAGTGGTAGCTAAAGAAGAAAATAACATGCAAACCTTTGGAGAAAAATATAATCCAGCTTACAGTGGAGAAATAACAATTCCTTTACATGAAGTAGATGATATGCCACTAAATGAAAGAAAGATAATATCAAGAAGGGCAGCAATGGAGATCTTACCTAATTCAATAGTAAACCTAGGAATTGGAGTTCCAGAAGGTGTTGCAGTAGTTGCTAACGAGGAAGGAATAAAAGATAGTATGGTGCTTACTGTAGAGTCTGGACCTATTGGTGGAATACCAGCAAGTGGATTAAACTTTGGTGCTTCTCTTAATGCAGAATGCGTAATAGATCAAGCTTATCAATTTGATTTTTATGATGGTGGAGGATTAGATGTGGCTTTCCTAGGTCTTGCACAATGTGATAAAGATGGAAACATTAATGTAAGTAAGTTTGGTCCTAAGATAGCAGGTTGTGGTGGGTTTATAAATATAACTCAAAATGCTAAGAAAGTAGTTTATTGTGGTACTTTTACTGCTGGAGGTCTAAAGATAAAAGTTGATGATAGAAGGTTAGTTATTGAAAAGGAAGGTAAAATAAATAAATTTATAGATGAAGTAGAGCAAATAACTTTTAGTGGTAAATATGCTAGTGAGCTTGGACAAAATGTTTTATATATAACTGAAAGAGCTGTTTTTGAACTTGGAAAAGATGGATTGATTCTTACAGAGATAGCACCAGGAGTAGACTTACAAAAAGATATATTAGACAATATGGACTTTAAACCTATTATATCTAAAGATTTAAAAGTTATGGAAGAAAAAATATTTAAAGATGAGCTAATGAACTTAGAGCTTAAAACAAATAAGGAAGTGTTAGTTTAAAACACAAAAGGGGGATAAGATGAAAAAGAGTAGAGGAATAAGAGTAGTAATTGCATCATTAGCAATTCAATTAGTTATGGGAACTATCTTTATGTGGAGCTTGTTTAATATACCTTTTGCTGAAAAGTTTGGCTGGGATAAAAGTTCTATAGTGTTTACTTTTTCAGTTATGATATTTTTCTTTACATTCTCAGCTATATTTGGTGGTAGATTACAGGATAAATATGGACCTAGAAAGATAGCAACAATAGGAAGTATCTTATTTGGTGCAGGAGTGATACTTTCTAGTACAGCAAGTGAAGTATGGCAATTATATTTATATTATGGAGTGATAGCAGGG
Source organism: Clostridium sardiniense (assembly GCF_050584765.1). Taxonomy (GTDB): domain Bacteria; phylum Bacillota; class Clostridia; order Clostridiales; family Clostridiaceae; genus Clostridium; species Clostridium sardiniense_A. The sequence continues at coordinate 1,024,407 of NZ_JBNOOR010000001.1, forward strand.
ATAGGAGCAGGTTTTGTTTATGTGTGTCCAGTGGCTACTTGTGTTAAGTGGTTCCCAGATAAGAGAGGTCTTGTAACAGGACTTGCAGTAAGTGCCTTTGGATTATCAGCATTAGTTTTTAAGCCTATAGCAATACATTTTATTAATGTTGCTAGTGTTCCAGGAGTTTTCTTATATTTAGGAATTATCTATACAATCTTAGCAATAATTCCTGCACAATTTCTTTCACTTCCAGATGAAGATGTTGAAGCTAATAATAAAAATACAACTAATGATAAAAATGAAATTAATATTACTCCTAAAGAGATGTTAAGTCATGGAAAGTTTTATGTGTTAGCTATGATGTATCTGTTTGGTGGAACAGCATGTTTAACAGTAATTGGACTAGCTAGAGATATAGGAGTTGAACTAGCTAATATAACTCCAGAGGCAGCAGCAAATGCAGTTGCAGTAATATCACTGTTTAATGCTGGCGGAAGACTTTTCTGGGGTATGATTTCAGATAAGTTAGGAATAGAAAAATCAGCTGGAATAATTTATATTATAATGACATTATCAATGGCTTATACTGCCTTTGGAGATTTAAGTGGAAATAAATACTTTATTGTATTAGGCTTTATGGCAATAAGCTATGGAGGAATGTTAACTATATTCCCAACTATTATGGCGGCTTATTATGGAACTAAGAATTTTGGAGTTAACTATGGAATAATCTTTGCAATATATGGACTAGGAGCTGTAATTGGACCTATGACAGCTACAGCTATAGGGCTAAAGCTAACATTTATAGCATCTACAATATTATGTTTTATAGCGGTACTTGGAGCTTTATATATTTATAAGAACAATACAATTAAGATAACTAGAGAAATGCAATTAGATTAAATATAAAATGATTTTTATGAACACGGAATTTTATGAATACGGATTTTATAGATTAAAGTATGTTAAAGATTTTAAAGTATTCAAATTTATATGGGAATAGATAATATAAACATTTATTTTAAAAACATATATTTATAAAGAATACAGGATTTTTAAAGTGCTTTATAATAGATATATATAATATAGAAATAAAAGAGTTAAGAAGTTTCAATTTCTTAACTCTTTTTAAATGTATGTAGAATGTTATTCAATTTATTCTATTAGAATATATGTAATTGCTTAAATTAAAATAGTTTATTTAATTTTTTTAATATGTTTATGTATACGTAAAATATAATACAGTAGGAAAACAAAAGAATATATTAAGACATCACTTAACTTTCCCTTTGGAATTTTAGGAACAAATAAAACCATTATATGAATATAGATTAATCCATAAAAAACATAAGCTGAACGTTGAATTCTCTTCCATTTCTTATAAGGCATCTTCCTTCTTACAGATGGAAATGATGTAATCATTAAAGGAATCATCAAACAAATCATTACTATTGTTATTAGTGTTGCTATTAATTTGTATGTTGAAAGAGAGCTTGGATTAGTGAAAAGAACAGGGAAGTAATAAAAACCATATAAAACATTGTGTCCTAATGTTAATATACATGCTATTATAGATAATTCAGCACGGATACTCATAAGTCTTTTTGTTATAGTTAAAGACCTACTTAAAGCACCGGTATACATTACTATAGTAAACAATGCTAAAGAGATTGTCCCCCTAGAAAAAATGCTAATTAAATATTTATTTACAAACTCGGGGAAATAAACATTTAATTTCATTCTTGAATAAGTAATAAAGAAAATTGCAATTAATGCTGCAATTAAATAAAGAATATTTGCATATGATTTTATCTGTTTATTGAAGAAAAAACCTAAAACAGATAAAATTAGAATTGAAATAATAAGTAACATAAAGTCCTCCTTTGTAATTGAAAATCATTATCAATTGAATTATATATTGAGTTTCTGATTTAGTCAAGAAAAATAATTTATTGAAAAAACAAAATACATATAATAAAATTAGAATGTAATGTAAATGGAATACTATACCTACAAAAATGTTTTAGAAATATAGAATTAATTACATTACTAAATATATTATGTAGAACAGTCAATTTAGTAAATTATTATACGGACATTTAAAAAACTTAGAAGTATATTTGAAGCTAGTGATGTGAGAGCGTATATTATTAATTCATAAAAAATAGTAGGCTTTTACATCATTTTTTAATACAAATTATAAAGATACATTTTTAATAGCTTAAAAATATATCTTATAATAAAAGCTTTTACTGAGAAGATGAGATTTTTAAAAGATTTTGAAATTTTAAGAATTATAAATATGTTAAGAGGTTTAAGTTGATAAAAGGAGTATAATAGGAATAATAAATTGAATTAAGGAAGGAAATAAAGATTTATGAAATCATTAGTTTTAGCAGAAAAGCCTTCAGTTGGAAGAGAACTTGGAAGAGTTTTAAAATGTAATAAAAAAGGAAATGGATTCCTAGAAGGAGATAAATATATAGTAACTTGGGCACTTGGACATTTAGTAACTTTAGATGCACCAGAAGGATATAACCCAGAATGGAAAAAATGGTCTATGGAGACATTACCAATGCTTCCAAAGCATATGAAGCTTACAGTAATTAAAGGTAGTGGAAAGCAATATAAGATAGTAAAAGATCAAATGGTTAGAAAAGATGTTAATGAAATAATCATTGCAACAGATGCTGGACGTGAAGGAGAGTTAGTTGCTCGTTGGATTATAGAAAAGGCTCATGTAAAGAAGCCTATTAAGAGACTTTGGATATCATCTCAAACAGATAAAGCAATAAAAGATGGATTTAAGAATTTAAAGGATGGAAGAGCATACGATAACCTTTATCATGCAGCAGAATGTAGAGCAGAGGCAGACTGGATTGTTGGTCTTAACGTAACAAGAGCATTAACTTGTAAGCATAATGCACAGCTTTCAGCAGGTAGAGTTCAATCACCAACTTTAGCTATGATAGTACAAAGAGAAGAGGATATTAGAAACTTTAAACCAAAGGAATATTACACTATTAATGTTAAAACAGATAGATGTAATTTCACTTGGATAAATAAAGATAATAATTCAAGAGTATTTAATAAAGATTTCTCAGATAAAGTAGTCTCAAAGCTTAGAGGCGGAGAAGGAAAGATAATAGATGTTAATGAAAGTCATAAAAAAACATTCTCACCAAAGCTTTATGATTTAACAGAGCTTCAAAGAGATTGTAATAAGATATGGGGATACTCAGCAAAGCAAACATTAAACATAATGCAAAGACTTTATGAAAATCATAAGCTTTTAACATATCCAAGAACAGATTCAAGATATATATCTAAAGATATAGTAGCTACAATTCCAGAAAGACTTAAAGGAATTGCTGTAGGTGAATATAGAATGATAGCTACAGACTTACTTAAGACTAAGATAACAGGAAATAAGAGCTTTGTTGATGATGCAAAGGTTTCAGATCACCATGCTATAATTCCAACAGAAGAGAGAGGAAACTTAGCAAATCTTAGCTCAGAAGAAAGACATGTTTATGATTTAGTAGTTAAGAGATTCTTATCAGTGCTTATGCCTCCATTTGAATATATACAAACAACTCTTACTGGAGAAGTAAATGGAGAAAAGCTTATAGCAAAAGGTAAAGTTGTAAAATCAAAGGGATGGAAAAAGGTCTTTGATAGAGAAGATGATGAAGAAGATTCAGATATAAAAGAGCAAGAGCTTCCTAAGATGAATAAAGGTGATTCATTTAAAGTTAAAGAAGTAATAGAAAAGAAGGGTGAAACAAAACCACCTGCAAGATTTAATGAAGGAACACTTTTATCAGCAATGGAAAATCCTCAAAAGTACATAGCTGTAGATAAAGAGTCAGCTAAGACTTTAGGGGAAACAGGTGGACTTGGAACTGTTGCAACTAGAGCTGATATAATAGAAAAGTTATTTAACTCATTTGTTATAGAGAAGAAAGGAAAAGAAATATTCCCAACTTCAAAGGGTAAGCAACTTATAGAATTAGTACCTAATGAACTAAAATCACCTCTTCTTACAGCAAAATGGGAAGGTGAACTTGATAGAATTTCAAAGGGAAAAGAAGATCCTAATTTATTTATAAAGAATATGAAGAACTATTCAACTGCATTAGTTGAAGCTGTAAAGCAAGAAAATTCTAAATTCCATCATGATAATTTAACAGGTAAGAAATGTCCAGAGTGTGGAAAATACATGCTTGAAGTTAAAGGTAAGAATGGAACTATGAATGTATGTCAAGATAGAGAATGCGGACATAGAGAAAATGTAGCAAGACTTACTAATGCAAGATGCCCTGAGTGTAAGAAGAAGTTAGAGCTTAGAGGTAGTGGAGAAGGCAAGATATACGTATGTCCAGGTACTAACTGTAACTTTAGGGAGAAGGAATCTCAATTTAAGAAGAGATTTGATAAGAATGGTAAGGTAAATAAGAAAGAAGTAAATAAGATAATGAAGCAAATGAAGAAGGAAGCTGAAGAGGATATAAATAATCCATTTGCAGCACTTTTAAAAGATTTTAAATAGATAGTATTTATAGCAGGATAGTTAATAAATAATATTAATTATTCTGCTATTTGTTTAGAATTTAATATATAATAAGAGAATCTAGAAAATGATTAGGAGATAATAATATGAATGGAACTAATAGAAAAGATATAAAGATTGGACTTGAAGTACTAGTTGTTAAGAAGGAAGATCAACGTACTGGAAAATTAACTAAAGGCGTAGTTAAGAGAATTCTTACAAATTCAGCAATTCATCATAGAGGTATAAAAGTTATGCTTGAAGATGGAACTGTTGGAAGAGTACAAGAAATACCAGCAAAATAGTAAAGTTTATAAGAAAAGTTATGAAGAAAATCTAAAAAAGAGGGTATTTATATATTATAATAGCTTTAAAATATATAAAGTACTAAGAGGTGAATGGGTTTGAGTAATAAAGAGAAAATTAAATGTCCAATTTGTGGCGAAGAGATGAAAGAGTATGATTATGCTTATGATAATAAAGTTTACGGAAAAAAGTATTATAAATGCAAGGTATGTGGACATAAAATGAATACTATGGATTAATGGCATATGTGGTATAATTTTCTTGTAGATTATACTTAAGGTGGATAAAGTAATGGGGAAATTATGGACAAAATCAATAGTAGAGAAAGAAATAACAGTAGATAATTTAGAACTAAAGGATATTGAAGTTAAAGATATAGAAAGCAAAAACTATGTTATAAATAATAAGCTAGTTACAAATTCAGAAGATACAAATTTATTAAATGAAATTAAAAAAGCATTAAGTGAATGTGAAAAGTTTTATTTTAGTGTAGCTTTCATTAATTTTAGCGGACTTCAATTACTTTTAGATTCATTTAAAGAAGCTTATGAAAAAGGTGTAGAAGGTAAAATAATAACATCAACTTATTTGAATTTTACAGAGCCTAAGGCACTTAAAAAATTAAGAGAATTTAAAAATATAGATTTAAATATTTTTATAGCAACACAGGAATTAGGCTTTCATACTAAAGCTTATATCTTTGAAAATAAAGAAAATTATAAAATAATAATAGGGTCATCAAACATAACAAATAGAGCATTAAAGAGTAATGTAGAGTGGAATGTAATGGTGATTTCTAAAAGAGATGAAAACTTTATAAGAGAAGTTATAAATGAATATGATATTTTATGGGATAAAACAGATGAAGTTAATGAAGAGTTTTTAGCTACATATGAAAGCTTTTTAAGTAAAATACATTCATTAAAAAAGGATGAAAAATTAATATTTGAAGAGTATGAAATTATAAAGCCTAACTACATGCAAAAAAGAGCTGTAGAAAATTTAAATAGAATTAGAGCTTTAGGTGAAAATAAGGCATTGGTAGTTGCAGCAACAGGAAGTGGTAAAACATTCATGTCAGCTTTTGATGTTATGGAATGCAACCCTAAAAGGTTATTATTTATAGTTCATAGAGAGGATATATTAAAAGGTGCTTATAAAACTTTTAAGAAACTTCTAAAAAATAAAAATAAGTCTTTGGGATTTTTAACTGGAAATAGCAAAGAAATGGATGCTGAATATTTATTTTCAACTAATATATCAATGAATAATAACTTACAAGAATTTAGTGAAGATAGCTTTGATTACATAATAATAGATGAGGCTCATCACATTATGGGTAACAGTTATAAAAATATAATAAACTATTTTAAGCCAAAGTTTACTTTGGGCATGACAGCAACGCCAGAAAGATGTGATGGAGCAAATATTTTTGAGATTTTTGATGATAATGTTGCTTTAGAAATTAGATTAAGAGAAGCTTTAGAGAAGGGACTTGTAATTCCATTTCACTATTTTGGAATTACAGATATCTCAGGGGCAGACTTAAGCGCTGTAAATATAGATGATATTAATAAAGTAGCAAAGATACTTTCTATAAATAAAAGAGTAGATTTTATAATAGAGAAAATGAATTTTTATGGACATGATGGAAATAAAAGAAGGTGCATAGGATTTTGTATAAATATAGATCATGCAAAATATATGGCTGATGAATTTAATAAAAGAGGAATAAATTCAGTTTATTTAACAGGAAAAAATAGTCCAGAGGAAAGAAGCTTTTATATAAAAAGATTAGAAGATGAAAATGATGATTTAGAGGTAATATTTGTAGTTGATATATTTAATGAAGGAGTGGACATACCTTCATTAAATCTTGTACTTATGCTTAGACCAACAGCTTCTCCAGTAATATTTATACAGCAACTTGGAAGAGGTCTTAGAAAGCATGAGAGCAAAGAATTTTTAACGGTGCTTGACTTTATAGGAAATCATAACAAAGCTTTTTTAATAGCTATAGCCCTAAGTGGAGCTAGATATTATGATAAAGATAGTTTAAAGGTTTCTGTAGCTACAGATTTTTTGAATATACCAGGAGCAACTAATATACAAATGGACAAAATATCAAAGGAAAGTATATTAGAACAACTTGAAAATGAAAACTTTAATTCAATGAAATATTTAAAGGAAGAATATTTGAATTTTAAACTAATGAATGGAGGTAAGATACCATATTATTTAGTTGATTATTTAAAGTATGATGGGGCTCCAGATCCTATTAAATTTATAAATAAAGAAAAAACTTATTTAGGCTTTTTATCAAAGATTGAAAAGTTAGATGAGATTAATAAGCTATTAGAAAATGAAATCTTTTATAAAATATTAAGAGAACTTTCTAATATGCTACCTATTAAAAGAATTTATGAATTTGTTATATTAAAGTATTTATTAAGAAATAAAGATATAAATATAGAAATTGCAAAAAAAGAAATTTCTAAATATATAGAATATGTAGAGGATACTGATATAATTCATTCTTTTAGGGTGTTAAATAGAGATTTTCAGGATTCATCACAGATAAGTAGAGGTATAGATATATTTAATATTTCAGATGATAAGATATCTGGTAAGATAAGCTTTGAGTTTAGAAGAATATTAGATGACAAGAGATATAAAGAGGTTATATCAGATGTAATAAACTATGGAATAATTAGATATTTAAATGAATTTGGAAGTATATATTATGGAGTTCCTTTCTTGAAGTTATATGAGCAGTATCAGATGGTTGATATAGCACTTCTTTCAAATTATGAAAAAATTCATAGTTCTTTTAGAGGTAGTGGATTATTAACTAATGATAAGGAGTATTTTTTATTTATTGATCTTCATAAAGAAGAGGATATTAAAGATAGTATAAATTATGAGGATAAATTTATAGATAGGGGATATTTCCAATGGCAAACTCCAAATAGTACAGGTCAAGGGTCTGATAGAGGAAAGAATATAATTTTTAATAGAGAGAGAAATACTAACCTTCATATATTTATTAGAAAGTATAAAGAGATTGATGGAAAGGTTCAACCTTATATTTATATAGGTAAGGGTGATACAGTAAGTTATGAAGGAGAGAAACCTATAACGGTAAAACTAAAACTTCAGAATATAGTATCAAAGGAGCTTTATATAGAATTTATAAAGAAGGTTTAAAAATAAGAGGATATTAATTTTCACAAATTAATATCCTCTTATTGAATTATAGACAAAATAACTTGTTCATATTTAAAGAAGTTAGCTTGTCTATATTTAATGATTTTTATTTCATAATATTTTAATTAACAGTCTCTACATGTTGTTTCTTATCAATTTTCTTCCAAAGAATTATACCGTATACAGAGTTAACAGTAAATTGAGTCCACATTAATGCACCTGATAAAGCTGTAAGTGATAAGTTTGGATCTGATAGGAATGAGTGTAAGTATAATATTATTCCTACTGCATCTGCTAATAACCAGAAGTACCAAGTTTCTTTAAATCTTTGAGTAGAAACTATAACTGCACAAATTGTTACTGTTGCAGTAAATGAATCTATTAAATAACTTTGATCTGGTGGTATAATATTTCCAGTAAAGTGCTTTATTATATCTGGTAAATAATAAGCAAATCTTGAGTAAAGGAACCAAAGTACTATTATAAATATAATAATTCCTATCCATTGTTTTTTATTTAATGATCTAACTTCTATAGTTGATGATTCAGAATCATCCTTTTTAGCTTCTAGGGCACTCTTTCTCCAAGCAAAGAACCCATAGCAGTTCATTGGTAACATGTATAATACATATAAAATAACTTCAGCATACATTGTACGAGATAAGGAAATAAATATATAAAAACAAGTATTAACAACTCCCCAAGCATAAGCTGCTGCCTCTGCACGGGCTGTATATACTGCCGCAAGTAATCCAGTTATTGCTGATAAAAGTCCTGCAATTGATAATACAGTTATTGTTTCAGAAAGTGAACCACCACTGTATAAAGGACTAAAGAAAAAGAATATATTTACAACTAAGAAAAATATAAAATATCCTTTATGAAACTTTGAAAACGATTTAAACCAAGTCATTAAAATTCCTCCTAAAAGTGTGTTAAATAAATACGTCTTTAAATGACAACGTTATTATATAGCTAATAAATCAATAAAACAATGATACAATATCCATTTAAAAGTAATTAAAGGGAAATAATTACTTTTAAATAAGGGGAGTACATATTTTTGAAACAAAATTAATTTATTTGATGCAAGTGTGTAAAAGGTTTTCATAAATAAAAGCCTTCTATAAATTTACAGAAGTAAATAAAAAAAGAACAAAGTTAATAAATTAAAAACGTATACAAATTATTGAATTATTTTTTCTTTTAGTTAAATTTTAAACCGCATAAACTAATTTTACTTAAAATAAAAGAGTGTAGATTTATCTACACTCAAGTTATAAGATATTAATATTATATATTTTTTATTATGTATTTAACTTTAATAGTAGTTAAGTATTATTTATTTTCGATAAGTTGCTTAACTGCTGGAATATCAGCAGGAGCCCAATTAAGAGATTCTAAATTCTCAATTGGTAACCATATAAGCTTAGAATGTTCATAAGCTTTTGCTTCGCCAGATAATATTTTGCATCTTGCTGTAATTAAATTTACAATAATATTTTCATATTCATGAGTATTATTATTAAATTCTTCTATAAACTTTATATCACAATGTAATTCCTCTTTAATTTCACGAACTATTGCATCTCCTATAGTTTCACCTTCTTCAATCTTTCCACCTGGAAATTCCCAAAGGTTACCTAGAGACATTCTTGGTGAACGAAGAGCACATAATATTTCTCCATCATTATTTTCTATAATAGCTCCAACTACTTTAATTTTTTTCTTCAAATCAATCACCTCTACATATATTTTAGTAAATTTTTTTAAAAAAAACTATAAAAAGTTTTTAGTAAATTTAATCTTCTGCATATATACAAACTGTAAGGTTTAAATTCAATGGTTTAAATCAAAAGATTTATAAGGAGTGTGTATAAAATGAAATTTAATTTATTAGGATTTTCACAATTAAGAGCAATGGAACTAGGACTAGATTTAAAGGACTTAACAATACTTAGGTACATTGTAGACTTTATAGAAAGTGGAAAAATGATTGAAAGAGAAATTGATGGAAAGATTTATTATTGGATAAAGCAAGAAGCATTAATTGAAGCACTTCCAATACTAAATATAAGTGGAAATATAGTTTTAAGAAGAAGACTTAAAAGGTTAGAAGATCTTAATATATTAGAATATAAGCTTATTAAAAAGGGGGGAACATATTGTCTTTATGGCATTGGAAAAGAGCTTCCTAGTCTTTTATACGAAAAAGGAACAAATCAAAAAGTTAAAAGGGAAGAAACTAAAGAGTTTAAAAATGCAAACTCAAAAGTTAAACCAAAAGATAACTCTATTAAAGATTCTTCAGATAAGAATATAGAAAAATATAATATAAAAAATATTTCTGAAGAGGTAATTAATTATCTAAATGAGTTAATAGGTACAAGCTATAATTATAGAGCAAAAAGTATATTTAATCTTATAAGAAAAAGAGTAGAAGAAGGATATACAATTTGTGACTTTAAAGAGGTTATTAAGAGAAAGCATAAGGAGTGGAGGGGGACAGAGTATGAGAAATATTTAAGACCTTCAACTCTTTTTAGGGGAAATAAGTTTGATGAGTATTTGAATCAAAAAGAGGAGATAATTAGGACGGTTCCAAGTGATCCGCAGTATAGTGAGTTTGAGTTTGATTAAAAGGGGACAAGTTATATAAGTGGAGTTTACTTGATTTTAATAGCATTAAAATATAAAAGAGCTTATATAATATATTAGATTTGCAATAAAATATAAATTTAATTTTATAATAAAAAGAGAATAGAATGGAAGAAAAGTTAAATAACTTAGATTTATAAAGATTAATTAGCCTGTTTATCTAAATCAAACTTGTATAGTTTATTGTTATATTAATATTGCTCGTTGTTCTTATCTCTTTTCAAGGGGAAAATTAGTTCTAGTCAAACTTATTTTATTTCCAAAGGTTTATAAGAGCAATGTTCATATAATTTAACAGGCCCCAAAATGAGAATGGGGGGATAAAAATAGTAAAAATGCTATAGTTACAATAAAAGTTATAGATATTTTTTTATAGACATATTTTATTATGTGTAGTTATTTTATAAAGAAATAATTTTAAAAAATAGTTCATATAGTAATATTTTTATCGTAGAAATTAATTAATAAATTAGGGGGAATTAGATTTGGAAAGTACAAGTTTAAATCATATAAAACTTGAGCATGTAGAAAGAGCATATTTAACAAGAGATATGAAAATAAAGGACAAGCATGATGCATTTTACTTTTTTTCTGCAATGAATTTATTAAATTCATATGTTAAGAAAAATATGCTATTGAAAAATTTAGGAAAAAATATTTTTTAAAGAAATATATAGTAAATGGAATAAATGAAATTATATCTAAGGAAATAAGCGGTGTAAAAATATATATACAAAAGGATATAACATATATAAAAGTACTAAGGCATCAATTTAGTTTTCATAATTTAGTAATTTCAAATATAATGAATGATTATATTAATACCGATATGAATATTAAACAAGAGTGGGAAGGCGTTAGACTTCAGAATATTGCAATTGCTATATTTAATGAAGCAGAAGATTTAATAATGAAAAAAAGTATAAGAAAATTAAAGAAAGATTTATTATAGACTAAAAAAGTATTATGTAGAAAAATAATTTAAGAAAAGCTATCTTAACCTTTTATGTTAAGGTAGCTTTTTTATATAAATTAAATTTCTAATTTATATAAAAATAACACGTGGAATAATCATCCAATAAATGGTAAAATTATGATTGTATTGAGGAAAATGGGGTGAAAATAGTGATAATAAATATAACTAAAGACTTATTTAATACATTGACCGGAAGTGAAAAGGCAGTTGTTGAATTTATAAATAATAATTCAGAAAAACTAATAAATATGTCAATAGTAGATATGGCAGAGTTAACATATACTTCTCCCGCAACAGTATCAAGAGCAATAAAAAAGTGCGGATTAGAAGGATTTGCGGAATTAAGATATAAAATATCAAAAGAAAATAAATCAAGAAGAGATTATAAAAATGTAAATGATATATTAGGAAAATCTTTAATAGAAGCAGTAAAAACAATAGAAAACATATCAGTAGAAAAAATAATAGAAGCAACAAAAATACTTTCAAATTCAAGAAGGGTATATATATTAGCAAGAGGATTATCAGAGCTTGTAGCGGAAGAGTTTGATTTAAAATTAAAGCTATTAGGTTATAATACATTTTTAATAAAAGATCCTAATATAATGAGAAACTTAAGTAAAAAGATGAATAGAGAGGAAACGATAATAGTATTTTCTTTAAAGGGAGAAACAGCTGAAATAGTTGAATCAGTTATAAATTCAAAAGAATGTGGATGTAAAGTTATTTCATGTTGTTGTAGTTCAAATACTATATTAAATGAAATTTCAGATATATATTTATTAGGAAGAAAACATGCTATGGTATCTATAAAAGATCATGAAGTTACATCAAGACTACCACTTTATATAATATCGAGAGGAATTATAGATTATTTAATAATAACTGAAAAAAATGAAAATAATTAAGATATATAAAAAGTGTAATAGTATTAGTAATTCAGAATGTAAAGAAGAAATTCTACATTTATAATTTGAAAACATTTTCAAAGATATATTGATAAAATTATATTATAGGAAAATGATAGTAAATATAAGAGGTGGAAGAGAATGATATACACATTAACTGCTAATCCGGCGATAGATATGAATTTTAATACTAAAACAGCAGAGCCATACAAAGTGAATAGAACATCCGATTTAATATATTCTCCAAATGGTAAGGGAGTCAATGTAACTTTAACATTAAAGAATTTTAATATAGATAGTACTGTTATGGGCTTTTTTGGTGGCTTTACAGGGAAATATATTATAGATGAATTAGAAAAAAGAGGAGTGTATACTAATCCATGTATTATTGAAGAAAATACAAGAATAAATGTATTTTTTAATAAAGATAAAGAAGAATTCAAATTCGTAAATGCTGGACCTTATGTTAAAGAAGATATACAAAAAGATATGCTTAAAAAATTAAAATGTCTCAAAAAAGAAGATATATTGATTGTTAGCGGTAGTCTTCCTTATAGTATTAAAGAGAAGTTTTATGATGATATTATGAAAATTTGTGCTGAAAAAGGTGTACAAGTTATTTTGGATATAAGCTCTAAAAAGCTTATAGATTTATTATCTTATAAGCCTTTATTAATAAAACCAAATGATGAAGAAATAAAAGATATATTTGGAATAGAAATAATTACGGAGGGTGATGTTAAAGAAGTTTTAAAAATGCTTAAAGAAAAGGGAGCTAAAAATATACTTCTTACAATGGGTAAAAAAGGAATGTACTTTTTTGATGGGGAAAAAATTATGTTTTGTGAAGCCTTTAAAGTTGAGCTTGTTAGTTCAGCATGTGCTGGAGATGCTGCATTAGGCGCATTTATTAGTGAGTGGATAACTTCAAAGAATATAGAAGTAGCTTTAAAAAAAGCATCAGCATTAGGTGCAGAAGTAGCTTCGTCTCATGGTCTTGGAAATTTTGAAAAATATAAAGGGTATATGGAAGATATAAAAGTTAGGGAGGTAATATTATGAAAAAAATATTAGCAGTAACAGGTTGTCCAACCGGTATAGCTCATACATTTATGGCAGAAGAAGCCCTAAAAAAGGCTGCAAAAGAAATGGGTGTAGAAATAAAGGTTGAGACAAATGGGGCAATTGGTGTTGAAAATGAATTAACAAAAAAAGATATTGAAGAGGCTATAGGAATAATTATTGCATGTGACAAAGATGCAAGAACTGATAGGTTTGCAGGGAAACAAATAATAGAAACGTCAGTTCAAGATGGAATTCATAAGCCTAAAGAACTTATACAAACAATATTAGAGGAAAAAGGAATTATTAAAAAAGGAAATACTACTATAAAATCAAAAGATATAAATGAATCTGAAAAAGAATCATTAGGGAGAAGTATATATAAGCATTTGATGAATGGTGTATCTCATATGTTACCTCTAGTTGTTGCAGGTGGAGTTTTAATTGCAGTATCTTTCTTATGGGGAATAAATTCAGCAGATGCAAATTCAGATCAATACAATCAAATAGCAGCAATGTTAAAAAATATAGGTGGAACAGCATTCTCAATGATAGTTCCTGTATTTACAGCATATATTGCATCATCAATTAGTGGAAGACCAGGGTTGATTGCAGGCTTTGTTGGTGGACTAATGGCAGATGCAACTGGAGCTGGATTTCTTGGTGGTATAATTGCAGGTTTCTTTGCAGGATATTTAATATTAGGACTTATAAATTTATTTAAAGGATTACCAAGACAATTTGAGGGGCTTAAATCAATATTTTTATTACCTATAATCGGTATATTATTAACAGGTATTTTAATGACATTACTTGGAGGACCAGTTGGTGCTTTAAATACCAATATAATGGACTGGCTATCATCATTAGAAAATGAAAATGCAATATTACTTGGAATAGTTATTGGATGTATGTCAGCTTTTGACTTTGGGGGACCGGTTAATAAAGCAGCATATCTTACAGGAACAATGTTACTTGCGCAAGGTAATTATTACTTTATGGCGGGAGTATCAGCAGCATGTATAACACCACCACTTGTAATAGCGCTTTCAACAACTATATTTAGAAAAGCATTTGATGAAGAGGAAAAGGCAGCAGGTATAGTTAATTATATATTAGGATTTACTCATATAACAGAAGGTGCAATACCATTTGCGGCAAAAGATCCATTAAGAGTAATACCAATACTTATGGTGGGATCTTCAGTATCAGCAGTATTAACTTATATGATGAAAATACAAGTTCCAGCACCGCATGGTGGATTTTTAGTTTTACCATTAGTAGATAAACCATTTCAATGGGTTTTAGCGATATTTATTGGATCATTAGTTGGAGCAGTTTTATATGGAATTTATAGAATGAGAAATTTAAAGAAAGCTTAGGGGTAATATGAGATGTTAAAAGAGTTAATTAGAGAAGAAAATATAAAGTTAAATTTGCAAGGAAAAAACAAAGATGAAGTATTTAAAGAAATGATTGATATTTTGGACGAAAACAATCTTTTAATTGATAGAGAAAAGTTTACTGAAGATATATATGCAAGAGAGAGTTTAAGTAATACTGGAATAGGGTTTGGAATTGGTATTCCACACTCAAAATCAGGATTTGTAAAAGAATCATCTATCGTTGTTGGTATAAGTAAAGAAGGAGTTGATTATAACTCAATTGATGGAAAGAAAGTTAATTTAGTATTTATGCTTGCAATAAAAGATGATGAAAGTGATTTGCATCTTAGAGCATTAGCTACTATTTCAAGAAAACTTATGCATGAAGAATTTAGAGAAAGTTTAATCAATTCAAATAGCAAAAAAGGAGTTTTAAGTATATTAGTTGAATAAAAAATTAATTTTAGGTATAGCGCTTTACTAAAGAAAGGTTATAGAAGTAGAGGTTAAGATTAAATATATAGGTTTAGAATATAAAAAGCTATTTAAGTTTAAAACTTAAGTAGCTTTTTATTTATTAAAACGATTTATAAGAATAATAATAGAAAAGTTATGATGAAGATAGAAATGGTGTTATGTTTAGAAATTATTTTAGACTTAACTCTGGTTAGTTTGTTATATTATCAAAACTATATTTGGGGTTAAATAAAAATTTTTATGGTATAATTTTCTTGTAAAACAAATAAGTTTAAGGGGAAGAAAGAAGAAATGGAAGAATTAATTAAAAGAGTGCTAAAATTTAGAGATGATAGAGAGTGGAATAAGTTTCATACTCCTGAAAATTTAGCAAAAGCGATATCTATAGAGTCAGCAGAATTATTAGAAAATTTTTTATGGGATTCAAATTTTGATAAAGAAAAAGTAGAAGAAGAACTTGCAGATGTAATGCTATATTGTGTAATGATGGCAGATAATTTAGATGTTGATATAGTTAATATTATGAATAAAAAAATAAATAAGAATGAAAAAAAATATCCTGTAGAAAAATCAAAAGGAAATTCAAAAAAATATACAGAATTATAATGCAAAACGTAGGGGGATAAGGTTTTGTTAATATATCAAGCTAGTAAAAAAGAATTTATGGATCATGTTACTAATGATGAAATTAGTATAAAAATAGAAAGTGAATATAAAAAAAGAATTGGAAAAGCAAACTTAGGAGAAATAAGGGCTTGGAAAAATTCAATGGATAGTATGTATAAGGTTTTAAATACAAATGAAATTTCAGATGAATGTGGTATAGCAATAGAATATAGAATTCCAGCAACATCGAAAAGAATAGACTTTATTGTTTCAGGCTTGGATGAAAATAATAAAGAAAATTTAGTAATAATAGAATTAAAACAATGGGAAGAATTAGAGAGTGTAGAAGATGAAGATGGAATTGTAAAAACATATATAAATAAAGGAATAAGAAAAACACCACATCCAGCATATCAAGTATGGAGTTATTATAGCTTAATAAAGGATTATAATTCATCAGTTCAAGAAAAGAAGATAAATTTAGTACCATGTGCATATTTACATAATTATTATAAAGAGAAAAATGATCCTATAGAAAATAAAATATATGAATATTACTTAAAGAAAGCACCAATTTTTACAAGAGGACAAGCGATTAAGCTTAGAGAATTTATTTGTAAATATGTAAAAAAAGCAGATTATAAAAAAGGATTATATGATATTGAAGGAGGAAAAATAAGACCTTCAAAATCACTTCAAGATTCACTGAAGCTTATGTTAGATGGAAATGAAGAATTTATAATGATTGATGATCAAAAAGTTATATATGAGATGATTTTAAAAAATATAAAAAATTCAATAAAATATAACAAAAAAAGTGTAATTATAGTAGAAGGAGGACCGGGAACGGGAAAGTCGGTTCTTGCAATAAATCTTTTAGTTAATGCAACTACTAGAGAATTAACGTGTCAGTATGTTTCAAAAAATGCAGCTCCAAGAGAAGTATATACAAAAAAACTTAAAGGAAACTACAAGACAACTTATATAAATAATCTTTTTAAAGGTTCAGGAAGCTATATAAATACTTGTGAAAATGAAATTGATGTTTTAATAGTAGATGAAGCACATAGATTAAATAAAAAATCAGGTATGTTTCATAATTTAGGAGAAAATCAAATAAAAGAAATTATAAGAAGTTCAAAAGTATCGGTATTTTTTATAGATGAAAATCAAAGAGTCACATTAAATGATTTTGGAAGTATTTGTGAAATTAAAAAGATATCAAGTGAACTTGATATACAGTCAAAGCATTTAAAACTTGAATCTCAATTTAGGTGTAATGGATCAGATGGATACCTGGCTTGGATAGATGATATTTTGCAAATAAAGGATACAGCAAATTTTGATGGATTTGAATTTGATTATGATTTTAAAATATTTGATAATCCAAATGATATGAGAAAAGCAATTGAGGAAAAAAATAAGATTAGTAATAAATCAAGAATTGTAGCAGGTTATTGTTGGGATTGGAAAACAAAGAAATTTTCTAAGGATTATGAATATGATATAAATCTTGCAGATGGAACGTTTAAAATGAAATGGAATTTATCAAATTCAAAAACATGGGCAATTGATGAAAATTCCATAAATGAAGTTGGATGTATACATACATGCCAAGGGCTTGAATTTGATTATGTTGGAGTTATTATAGGAAATGATATGAAGTATGATGGAGAAAGAATTATTACAGATTTTAATGAGAGAGCAAAGACAGACAAAAGTCTTACTGGTATTAAGAAGATGTTTAAAGAGAATAAAGATAAGGCTCTTAAATTAGCAGACGAAATAATAAAAAATACTTATAGAACATTAATGACTAGAGGAAATAAAGGGTGTTATGTTTATTGCACTGATGAAAAACTTAAATATTATTTAAAGGAAAGGATATATGGATTTAGTAGTAATATAACAGCTAAAGAAATATCAATAGATTATGAGGAGAATATTTGCAATAAAGAAACTTTAATAAAATGATTTGATTATTAAGATATAATATGGAGCAAAACATATTACAGTACCAGTTGCATCTACGAATAATTATATAGAAAAAATTGTAGCTAATAAGGAAGACTGGATAGTAGATAAGCTAAAACACTTTATTTTAGAGAATGTAATTAAAAATATAGCACATAGTAATAAATACTATGTGCTATATTTTTTAGTAAAGAGGTATATCTTTAAGACTTATATTAGAACTATATTTTCCTTCTGTTTCAAATATGACAATTTTATTTTCTCCCAGTGTTAAAAGTGGTGCAGGAATATATAGATACTTTGTTGGACCTATATCCCAGAAACGACCAAGGTTAAAACCATTTATAAAAGCACAACCCTTACCGAAATCAGGTAGATGAAGGAATGTATCTCCCTTTTCTTCTACTGTAAATGTATATTCATAAAATGAAGGAGTATTTTCAATGTATCCAAGTGAAAAATCTACTTTGCTAATATCCTCCATGTCCAAGCAGTAATGATCCCAACCTGTATGGAAGTGAATATCAACCATTACTCCGCCCTTGATTCCCTTACGCTGTTTTGGACTTACTAAACTTGCACCATAATTTATTCTACCTAGATTCTCCACAAGAATATCTAATGTATTATCAGAATTAGTATTAAAGTCTAGAGGAATATTTGCTCCAAGGCTATCTTTATATTGAGTTGTTACATGAGTTTTATTTAAAAATACTTGAGCTCTATCATCACAATCTACTAACTTACTCTTTTCTAAAGGATTCATCTTAGGAAGTTTAGCTCTATATAATATATATCCAAAGTTTTGATCAAGCTTTTCCATGCTTAGTGTTTGAGGATTATAAATAGGGGTAGTTAATTTTTCTAAAGTATTAAATAATGACACTTTATTAGAAAGCTTTATATCTCCATAATCCTTAAATTTAATATTATTAGATAAAGTAACTTTAGGGATTTCTTTAAAGCTCGAGATAACTTCTTTAAATTTAAAGTACTTTTCAGAAGGTTCTCCCCATTCAGTAAGTGGAGCATCATAATCGTAAGTTGTTGTTTGAGGATCTATTCCATCATGATAACTGCAACCATTATATAAACCAAAGTTTGTACCACCATGGAACATATAAATATTCACATGACCTTCCTCTAGCACATCCTTTAATTCTTTTGCTGCATCTTCGCTATCTCTTCTTTTAAATTCATCACCCCAGTTATTAAACCATCCTATCCAAAATTCCATACACATTAGAGGACCTTCTATATTATTTTCTTTCATAAAGGTATTTAGGTTAGAAATTTGTTCTTTTGATCTTGAACCAAAATTTGCAGTAGGGAAAACTCCATCACAAGCTAAGGTTCCAGCCTCAAGAGCTTCTTTCCATCCACCATCAGAAGTGAAAAGTGGAACAGTAGCACCATGAATTATCATTAGAGATTTTATAGCCTTTAAATAATCCTTATCGTTACTAAAGGAACCATATTCATTTTCAACTTGCATCATAATAACAGGACCACCATTAGTTATTTGAAGAGGAACTATATATTTAAATAACTCTTCAAAGTAAGAATCAACAGCATCTAAGAATCCTTTATAAGTACTTCTAACTCTCATTGAGTCATCTTTTAAAAGCCAAGCTGGAAGTCCTCCAAACTCCCATTCTGCACAGATATAAGGAGTAGGTCTAAGGATTATATAAAGTCCAAGCTCCTCAGCGATTCTTATGAATTTAACAAAATCATGATTACCAGTAAAATTAAATTCACCTTTTTTAACTTCATGATAATTCCAAGGTATGTATGTTTCAACGCAATTACATCCCATAGATTTAAGCTTTTCTAACCTGTCTCTCCAATACTCAGGTACTATCCTAAAATAATGTACAGCACCTGATATTATTTTTATTTTCTTATCATTTAAATAGAAATCTTCTTTTATTTCAAACTTACTCATATATATCCTCCTAAAATTCAATCTATATAAATAGAAACAATAAACGTGCCAATATAGTGTCATATAGGTCTTAATTAAAATCTTATATATTGATTAAATAATATGATTTTAAGGTTAATCAAAATAAGTTACTATACTACATGTTATAAACCAAATATTACAACTAATGCTAAATATAGTATAACATTAATAAAGTTTATAGTTAATTAATATCTTATTATTTATTACCACATTTTATTAAGTGTCATATAATTTTATATTTTTGTCAGATAAAAAGAATAAATGTAATAAAGAATTATAAAAAAATAAATTAATTTCTATAACTGAACCAATAAGAGCGGACGAAAAGAGAAATTCAGAAATTTTAAGTAGAATATATCTTTTGACCCTAATATAAGATTAAAGATGTGGACAAAAGAAGAAGCAAAAGAGTTTATAAAGAAAATTTTGCCAGAAGTAGATATACTATTAATTGGTGATGAAGAGGTAGAATTATTATGTGGACATTCTAATTTAGAAAAAGCAATACAAGAGTTTCATGATTATGGTATTAAGAATGTAATCATAAAAAGAGGAAAGTACGGAGCAATTGGATCTTCTGGAGATGGTATATGTTACGTAGATGCTATAAAGCCTAGAGCCATAGTTGATACAGTAGGAGCAGGAGATGGATTTGCAGCAGGATTCTTAACAGCATTTTTAAAAGGTGAGTCATTAGAAGAGTCTTTAAGATTTGCCAATGCTGTAGGATCATTAGTAGTTGGGGTTGAAGGGGATAATGAGGGGCTTCCATATTATGAAGATGTATTAGTTCATTTAGGGGAAAACAAAGTTGTTGAGAGGTAGAGATTATATATGGGGAAGGGTATACTAGATACTTTAAAAAAAGAAAAAGTTGTAGCCGTAATAAGGACAAAAAATTATGAGGAAGCAAAAGAAATAAGTATTGGAGCAATTGAAGGTGGAATAAAAGTAATAGAAATAACAATGAGTGTTCCTTATGGCGAAAAATTAATAAAAGAACTAAAGGAAATCTATAATGATGTTTTAATTGGTGCAGGTACAGTATTAACGGAAGAGCAACTAAAGTTATGTGTAGAAAATAATGCTGACTTTATAGTATCACCTTGTTTAAGTGAAGAAATAATAAATGCAAGGGGAACTTTAGATATACCAATTATTCCAGGGGTAATGACAATGTCAGAACTTAATAATGGATATTCAAAAGGAATAAGATTTTTTAAAGTATTCCCAGGAAATATAGTTGGGAAAGATTTTATAAAGGCAGCAAAATCCATTTTTGAAGATATAGATATAATGCCAACAGGTGGGGTGAATGATAAAAATATTTCAGAATGGGTAAATGCAGGTGCAGATTGTGTTGGTATAGGAAGCGATTTAAACAAAGTGTTCAATAATAGTGGTAAAGTTGGAGTTAAGAGTTACTGTGAAAAACTAATATCATAAATTTATATTTGATAGAGATATAGTCGCTTATAGAGAGTGAAAATTCAATATCATAAATTTATATAATAATAAATAAGTAAGCATATATTATTTTGAACCCTAATATATTTATAACAAAACATATTATTAATATATTAGGAGGGGTATTGTGGAGAATAATATTTGCAAAAATATATTTGATGGAAAAGTTATAGTTTTTACTGGAACTATGAGAGAGAGCATAAGTAAAATGCGAGAATTAGCAGTAAAACATGGAGCAAAAAGCCCAAATTCAGTTAGTACTAGAACTAATTTAGTTGTTGTAGGTGAAAAGCCAGGTAAAAAGTTAACTAAAGCAAGAGAACTTCGTATTGAAGTAATATCAGAAGATGAGTTTTGGGAAAAATTAAGTGTTTAGCATTTAAAAAAGGGACTGTTTAAAGCAGTCCCTTTTACTATGTATAGTATTTATGGTATAAAATTTTTGTATAGCTATAATATTATTATAGTTTTTATACTGAAATAGAGCTATTTTTTAAAACATAGATATTATTGCATTTGCGATTTCACTAGATGGATTAACTTCTAGTACATCTTCTGCAAGCTTAATAGTATCATAAGGTTTAATAAATCCATTTGGAAGAATTGCAAACATTAATAACCATTCTTTATATTTTAAAGATGGATTTAAAGTATTAGCCTTATTTGCATGATTAAATGCAAGTTCTTCATAACACATAGGAGTAAATATTACATATAAAAAATAAGACATTAAAAAGTGACAATGAGAAAGTTCTGTAAAATCCTTTGTATTTTCTAATTTATTAATCTCATTTATAAGCCAAAAGTAAAAATTACTTTGAGTATGGTAATCACAAGCTTTAAGCTTTATAAGTATTTCTTCATCTATATCTAAAAGTGATATTTCATTTAAATTTATTTCTAATATATCATTTAAGTTATTCATATATAAGCCTCCATAAGTTTTTAGTTTAAGTATATAGTATTTTAAAAATAATCTCAAAACTATAAATTTTTATAATAAAATAAAATGTTGATGATATATACGAGTTAAACAGTTGTCTTACTAGTGGTATATAACATCAACATTTTTTATTTTAATATAATTTCATGAATATTTATATAATCTATACATTGAAATAATTAATTCCTATGGCATCACGAACTTCTTTAAGAGTCTCAGATGCAGTCATTCTAGCTTTGTTGCTTCCATCTAAAAGAATCTTATATATAAGTTCTTTATCCTTTTCAAATTCCTTTCTTCTATTTCTAATTGGTTCAAGTTCAGCTTGAAGTACATCATTTAAATATCTCTTTACTTTAACATCTCCAAGTCCACCTTGTTTGTAATGTTCTTTAAGTTCTTCAATATATTTTTTATCTTTGCCAAAAGCATCTAAATATATAAATACAGGATTATTATCAACTTCACCTGGATCTGATACCTTTATATGATTTGGATCTGTATACATACTCATTATTTTTTCAGTTATTACATCTGCTTCATCTGATAAATATATAGCATTTCCTAAAGATTTACTCATCTTAGCCTTGCCATCAACACCAGGAAGCCTAGCACATCCAGAATTTGATATTAAAGCTTCTGGTTCAACTAATATATCTCCATATATAGCATTAAAGCTTCTAACAATCTCACGAGTTTGTTCTATCATAGGAAGTTGATCTTCACCAACTGGAATTTTTGTAGCTTTAAAAGCTGTAATATCAGCAGTTTGACTTACAGGATAAACTAAAAATCCAGCAGGAATACTAGTATTAAATCCTCTAAGTTTAATTTCTTCTTTAATTGTTGGGTTACGTTCAAGTCTTGACACTGTAACTAAATTTAAGTAGTGCATAGTAAGTTCATTTAATTCAGGGATTTGTGATTGTACAAATATTGTTGTTTTAGTTGGATCTATACCAACTGCTAAATAGTCTAAAGTTACTTCCACTAAGCTTTTTCTTATTTTCTCAGGATTTCTTGCATTATCAGTTAAAGCTTGTTGGTCTGCAATCATAATAAAGTTTTCATATTCACCTGTTTCTTGAATTTCAAATCTAGTTCTTAAAGAACCTACATAGTGTCCTAAGTGTAATTTACCTGTTGGTCTGTCTCCTGTAAGCATTATTTCTTTACTCATTTTAAAAACTCCTCTCATTTGTTTAATAAAAATATTTAATATAATAAAAAAACTCCGTCCTAAATAAATAGGACGGAGATAAATTCCGCGGTACCACCTAAATTGCATATTATAAACTAAAGTATACTTTAATTTATTAAATGCCACTTAAAATTCAAGTACTAACATACTCTAGCCTCTATAACGTGAAGCAAACGATAGAAGATACTCTCTTTAAAAAGATTTCCCTTTATTCCTCAAAGGTCCATTCATTAAATCTCTTCTTGCTAGAATCTCACCATTTTCTAACTCTCTTTAACGAAGCTAAACTTAACTACTTCTCCTTATCAATGGATTAATATATCTTAATTTACATCAATAATACTCCTTAAAATTTTGCTTGTCAATGAGTATTAAGGGTATTATATTCAAAAATATGTAAAAAGGTTATGAATTAATTATACACTTATTTACATGTGTTCCCTGTGAAGGCATATATAATTGAGCAGATTATAGCACAGGTAGAAAACATCACGTAATCAAGGTTAAGTAACATATAATTAAAAAATAATATAGTTAAAATTAATATTAATGATGATAAAATAAAGCCTTTTAATAATCTTTTAAAAAAGATATTCTTTAGTAAGTTCATATGTATATACCACCTTTAAAGTTTACTCTATAAAGTAATCGATTACAAAAAGTGTATGTAATCTTAGTCTAAAATTTAGAAAAAGTATCCTACTACATGATAAAGCACAATTGTGCATATTAAAAAATTATATATTTTAAGATATTCTTTGATACAGTCTTTAGAGTCATAACAATCACTCCTGTAATATATAGTATAATGTTACCATATATTGTTTTAACAATTGTAAACTAGGTGTAAATTATAAGGGGTGGAAAAAATGAGTGAAGTAATAAATTTAATAAATAACAGAATGTCTTTAAGAAAGTATTCAAATAAAAATATAAGTGAAGAAGAATTAAAGATTATATTAGATTCTTCAATGAGAGCTCCAACAGCAGGAAATATGATGTTATATTCTATATTAGTAATTAGAGATAGTGAAACCAAAAGAAAGCTTGCAAAGACTTGTGATAATCAACCTTTTATAGAAAAGGCAGATATAATTTTAATATTTTTAGGTGATTTACAAAGGTTATATAATTATTATAATATATGTAATGTAAAAGAATTTTGTAATAAGAATAGTTTAGAATTTAGAATGCCAGATGAAGGGGATTTTATGCTTTCTATGCAGGATGCTATAATAGCAGCGGAGACTGGAGTTATTGCAGCAGAAAGTTTAGGAATTGGATCTTGTTATATAGGAGATATTATAGAGCATTATGAAATTCATAAGGAGTTATTTAATCTTCCAAAGCTTGTGTATCCAGCATGTATGCTTTGTCTTGGACACTATGAAGATGATTATAATAGGATAATATCAGATAGATTCAAAAAAGAATATATTGTATTTAATGAAAAATATAAAGTATTAAATAAAGAAGAATTAGAAGATATGTTTAAAGGAAGAGAAGAAAAAGTATCTCCTAATAATATATATGGTGCAGAAAACTTTGGACAATTTAATTATAGAAGAAAAACTGGTGCAGAATTTTCAAAGGAAATGGGACGTTCTGCAAGAGAAATATTAAAAAATTGGAATGGACAAGAGTAATATAAATTTATGAGGAAGAGAGAGGGACACAGATGATAGTAATTTTATCACCAGCAAAAAAACTAGAAAGAAAAGAATTAAATTATGATATAGAGTTAACTAATGTAAGACATATTAGTGAATCAATAAAGTTAAATGAAAGATTAAAAGAATTTAATCCAGATGAATTAGGATCATTAATGAAGATATCAGATAAATTAACAGATGATACTCTTTTAAATATCCATAAATGGACAATAGAAGAAGCAGAGCACTCATTTCCATGTATATTAGGATTTAATGGAGAAGCCTTTAGAGGACTTGATATAACTTCATATTCTAAAGAGGACTTAGAGTATGCAAATTCACATCTTAGAGTATTGTCTGGGTTATATGGAGTATTAAGACCTTTAGACTTAATATGCAGTTATAGATTAGAGATGGGAACTAAGCTTAACATAGGTAAACATAAAAATCTTTATTCCTTCTGGGGAGAAAAAATAAACAAGACTTTATTAGAAGATATTAAAAATAGTGAAAGTGATATCCTAGTTAATTTAGCATCAAATGAATATTCTAAATCTGCAAAATTAAATAAGATGAAGGGAATTACTATAGTAACTCCTGTATTTAAAGAATTTAAAAATGGAAAATATAAAGTTGTAACTGTACATGCCAAAAGAGCAAGGGGACTTATGGCAACTTATATAATGAAAAATAGAATAGAAGATGTAGAAGGGTTAAAAAAGTTTAATGAAGAGGGATATATCTATAGAGAAGATTTAAGTAATAGTGAGGAAATGGTATTTACTTTAGGATAAATATTGTTAAAGAAGTATATTACCTCCTTAATAAATGTGGTAATATATTAAAGTAAAGTTTCTTAAACAGAGGAGGAATATATCTATGATATATTTAATAGTTATTAATATAATTGTAGTAATTGCAATGTTAATAATGTTCTTAAAGGCATCAAGTATGTTTAAAAAAATTGCTGATAACAATGGTAATATAGAAATAGAAGGGCAAGAAGCAAAGAAATATATGAAAGTTTCTATTGTATTAGCTCCTATTAGTTTAATATTAACAACAGTTATAGTGTTAATGGTATTATTGTAATAAGTAAAACTCTATTAGATAAAAAGTTGTCTAATAGAGTTTTACTTAAATTTAATTATTTAAATTTATTTTTCTTATTAAGTGCCTTATCCCTTGATTTTTTCATTGTATGAATATTATAGCAAATTAATATAATTACACATATTAATGGAAGACCAACAAGCAAATAATATAATGGATTCATGGAATAACCTCCTATTTATTTAAGTTATCTTTTATGATAATGGGTAATAATACCTCATAACATAATAATATAATATTTAAAGTTTTCTTTAAAGTATGATAATATGTAATTATTAAAGTTTGCAAATTATAGGAGGTGTCAATATGATACTAGTTGCTTTAAATGTAATTGTTATTGCTGCAATGATTACATTCTTTATAAAATCAGTAAGTACATTTAAAGATATAAAAGATGATAATGAGGAATATGTAAAGGAAATGAATAAAAAAGGTAGCAGATATATGATTATTTCTGTACTACTTGTTCCTGTTGCAATAGTAATATCATTTAAAATAATTGTGGACATGTTCTTATTTTAGATAAACAACTCATAAATTTATGAGTTGTTTTTTTGTTTACTAATTGGATAATATATGCAAATATGGTATCATATAATCATAATAGGTGTGAGGATTTTAAATTGTTATATTAAATTTGAAAGGATAATATGCTATGAGTAAGATATTAGTTTTTGGTGGGACAAGATTTTTTGGGAAAGAACTTATAAAAGAACTTATAATTAACGGACATGATATAACAATAGCAACGAGAGGGATAAGAAAAGATAATTTTGGGGACAAGGTTAAGCGTATAATTGTTGACAAGCGAAATGAAAACGCTTTAATGAAGGCTTTGGATGGACAAAGATATGATGTTGTTTATGATACCATTTCATATAGTCCAAATGATGGAATGAGAATGTGTAATGTATTAAGGGGTAAAACAGATAAATATATTGTAGTTTCATCAGTTGCAGTCTATGATGAAGGAATAAATTTAAAAGAAACAGAATTTAACCCAAGTAAATATGAAATAGTTATGGGGGAGAAGGAGGAGTTTTCTTATAGTGAGGGAAAAAGATTAATGGAGGCTGTATTATATAAAAATGCAGAGTTCCCTGTAATAGCTGTAAGATTCCCAGTAGTTATAGGAAAAGATGATTACACAGATAGGCTTTTAACATATGTTAAAAGAGTTGATAGTAAAGAAACTATATGTTCAACTAATTTAGATTCACATATGAATTTAATAACTCAAAATGAAGCAGGTGTATTTTTAGCATGGCTTCTAAATAAAGATATAAATGCTCCTGTAAATGCTGCTTGTATAGGCGATATAAGTTTAAAAGAGATGATAAATATAATTGAAGAAGAATGTGGTATTGAAGCAATTTTGAATAAGGAGTATGATGATAATGATACATCGCCTTATAATAATTATTTAAACCTTACAATAAATATTATAAATATTATGGAGCTTGGCGGGTATAGATTTAAAAAAATTCATTCTGAATTAAGGGAAATTGTTAAATATTATAAAAGTACCTTGAAATGTAGAAGTGTAGTTTAGGAGGAGCAAAAGTGAATAATAATTTTACAAGAGATGTTGAAAATGCTTTAGATAATCTTCATATAAATGGAGCATTCTTAACTGGTGGAGATTTAAAATCTGCAAATACTATGACAATAAGCTGGGGTAGCATAGGCTTTATGTGGAGAAGACCAGTATTTATGGCTTTAGTTAGAGAAAGCAGATACACAAATGAATTTTTAAAGTCTGGAGAAACATTTACAGTAAGCATTCCTTATGAAGGTGAGCTTAAAGAGGCATTAAAAATATGTGGAAGCAAATCAGGAAGAGATGTAAATAAAGAAGAACTTGCAAATATAAAATTTATTCCATCAAAGAGTGTAGATACTCCAGTAATTGAAGGATGTAATAGATATTATGAATGTAAGATTTTATATAAAAATGAAATGGATTTAGATAATTTTGATAAAGATCTAGGAGAGCAGTTCTATAAAGGTGAAAAAATAGGTCATATACTTTATTTTGGAGAAATCGTAGAAGAATATTAATTATAGAGGATTAGCTTTTTAGCTAGTCTTTTATTTTATAAAAGGAGGGGTATGTCAGATAGAGACATACCCCTCATAATTTTTCACACAAATGTAAATGTTATCATATATTATATTAATAAGCATTTTATATAGTCTATCTAAAAGGGGGTATTGTAATGGCAATGTATGTACTATTAGCTATAGGAATTGGGTTATTATTAGCTGCAATAATAATATTTGGAATTAGATATAGAGTTTATAAAACTGGAACAAGAGTAGTTGGAAAAATAATAGAAGTAAAGAAGACAGATGAAGCTATATTAGATGATTTTCAACAGGTATCATTTATAACATTATATAAACCTGTTATAGAATTTGTAACAGAAGAAGGCGAAAAAATAGTATTTGTCCACAATGAACCTGGTAGCAGTAGAGACTTTAAAGTTGGTGATGATATTATGGTAGTGTATAACAAAAAGAAATCACATAACTTTTATGTAGATGATAAAATGGAGTTCTTTAGACTTTCAATAACATTAATAATATTAGCATTATTATTTTTCTCTTTTTCATTTACATTATATTTGATATAAGGAAATAATTACATTGCAACAATATAATTAGATATAGTATAATGGATAAAATAATAATATAGACCCATATAAGTCTGATAATACGGTTCAGAGGTTTCTACGTGAAGACCATTAATCTTCGCACTATGGGTAAATCAAAATGAAGTTTCTATGAGCTAGCATTGGTTTACCTAATAAACCGGCTAGTTTTTTTTGTTTTACAATGAAGTAAAAGTCAGAACCTTTAGAAGCTCACTAAAAAGAGACTATAGCATTAAACCTGAGAGACAGTTCTTTTATGGGTGCTTTACTATACATAACTATAAAAATGGAGGAGAACAAATGAAAAATATTCTAGAAAAAGTATTTAAGCTTAATGAGAATAAGACAAATGTAAAAACAGAAATTATTGGTGGACTTACAACTTTCGTAACATTTGCTTATGCATTATTAGTAATTCCAAACATATTAAAAATAGGTGGAATGAATTCTCTAGGTCTTAAAGGAGATGCAGCAGCAAATCTTACTATGGCACAAGATCCAATAATAGCTTCGGCTTTTGCATCAGTTTGTATAGCAGCAGCTGTTGGTACTTTAATAATGGCTTTTCATGCTAATTTACCTTTTGTTTTAGCACCAGGTCTTGGACTTGTATCATTCTTTTCTTATAATATTTGCCTGAAATTAAACTTTACTTGGCAAGAAGGTTTAGCAGCTGTATTTATATCAGGTATTTTATTTGTAATTATAACTTTAACTTCTATTAGAGAAAAAATAGTTCAAGCTATTCCGCAAAACTTAAAATATGCAATAACAGCTGGTATTGGATTATTTATTGCATTAATAGGTTTAAAAAGTGGTGGAATTGTAGTAGCAAATCCAGGAACATTAGTAGCTTTTGGAGACTTTACTGATAAGGCAGTTATTTTAACAATAATAGGACTTATAATAGGTGTTATCCTTATGGCAAGAAAAGTTACAGGTGCAATGTTAATTGGAATTGTAATTACTACAATAATAGGAATACCTATGGGAGTTACAAATATTCAAGGAATGAAGCTTTTCTCAATGCCTGTAATTGGTGATACATTCTTTGCTATGGATTTAAAAGGACTATTAACAAGTAACGGAGATGGACTTATAGGTGCATTACTTACTGTATTTATGGTTGTAATTACATTAAGCTTAGTAGATCTTTTTGATACAATTGGTACTTTACTTGGAACAGCTCAAAGTTCAGGAATGGTTGAATCTGATGGTGAGGTTAAGAATTTAAGACAAGCTTTAACTTCAGATGCAGTAGGAACAACTTGCGCAGCATTACTTGGAACAACAACCCTTGCAACAACTGTTGAGTCAGCTTCGGGAATAGCAGCAGGTGCAAGAACAGGACTTTCTAATGTAGTAGTAAGTATTATGCTTGTATTATCTCTATTCTTTAGTGGATTAGTTGGAATAGTACCACAAAGTGCAACAGCACCAGCTTTAATAATTGTTGGTATATTAATGATGAGTGCAGTTTCTCAAATAGATTTTTCAGATTTTACAGAGGCGGTACCTGCTTTCTTTACTATAGCAATGATGCCATTTACTTATTCAATAGCTAATGGTATTGCAATTGGAATGATATTTTATCCAATAGTAAAAGTTGCTACTGGAAAAGGAAAAGAAGTACACAAATTACTTTATATATTTGCAATATTATTTATATTAAGATTTGTTCTTATGCCAGATTAATTATAAGAAAAGCATCGCCTATCTATGTTTATATAGATAGGCGATGCTTTTTATAATTTATTAAAGTATTAAGAGTATATAATATAGAAACTATAAGCTTAAATATAATTACGAGTAAGTAAATAAATACAAATAGTTAAATTTATATAAATATACAAAGGGTTAATTAGAGTGCATGATATAATTTTATTAAGGAATATATGAAAAATATATTAAATGGATATGAGGGGATTATATGAAGATTACAACAATTATAGAAAACAATAAAGAAGAAGGTAGCAAATTAGAGTGTGAGCATGGATTATCTTATTTTATAGAAGCTTATGGACTAAAAATTTTATTTGATACTGGACAATCAGAAAAGGCTTTATCCAATTTTAAAAAATTAGGATTACCACTTGAAAATATAGATTACATAATACTAAGTCATGGACATTATGATCATGCTGGTGGATTTAAATATTTCTTAGAAAATATAAATAATAATAAGCCTTATATTGTACTAGGAAAGGAATTCTTTAAAAGAAGTGATAAATATCATTTAAAAAGTGAAGAAGAAAAATATATAGGTATTAATTTTGATAAGAGATATATAGAAGAGATGGGATATAGAATTATTGAAGTTAAAGAAAAAATGAAATTAGGAAATAAAATATATGTAATATCTAATCTAGAAAGTTGCAATGAAGAAAAGATATCTAAGATTGGAAATGAATTGGCAAGAAAAGAAAAAAATATCCTTATAAAAGATAATTTTGCAGAGGAGCTTGTTCTAGTTATAGAAAATGGAGAAGGTCTTACCTTAATAACTGGATGTGCCCATACGGGGATTATTAATATTATTACTAAGGTCCAAAATATAATTGGGAAAAAAGTAATAAATGTAATAGGGGGAATACATCTTTCAAAACTATCATTATCAGAAAATGTAAAAATAGCAAAAAAAATTGAGAAGCTAAATATTAAAAAGTTTTCTTTATGCCATTGTAGTGGGAATAAAATAATTGATATTCTAAAAGATAATGAAAGTGAGATTATAGAAGGATTTACAGGCAAAGTTATCCAGTAAAAATTTCTTAAATAATATTAAGAAATTTTTGTTAAAATGAATAAAGCCATTAATAAAATAGAAAATAACAGCAAATATTTAGTTGACAAAATAATTTGATTATATTATAGTTTGATTATCAAAACATTTGACATAAAAAATGTTTGACGCCATTGATTTATTCATAAAAAATAATTATAGTATATGTAGACTATATGAAAAGTGGAGGATTTATTAATGGACATAAGAAAAAAGGTATTGAACGAATTATTAGTTCAAATTTTTAATGATATACTTCAAATTGAAGAACAAGCATTAAAAAAAGGGGTTCTTAACAATCTTTCTGTTACAGAAATACATACTATAGAGGCGATTGGTATGTATACAGAAAGAACAATGTCAGAGGTAGCACAAGACTTAAAGATAACTGTTGGAACTTTAACAACAGCAATTAATAAGCTTATAAAAAAAGGCTACGTTGAAAGAAAGAGAATTGAAGAAGATAGAAGAGTTGTATTAATTAAATTAACTAAGAGTGGAAAACTTGCATTTAGATTGCATGAAAAGTTCCACAATGACATGATCAATGCAACAATTGAAGGTTTATCAGATGAAGAGGAGAAAATTCTTATATCTTCATTAGATAGATTAAATGAATTCTTCAAGATTAATTATTTAAGCAATTAAGGAGAAGATCATGAAGGAAGTAAAGATTAAAGGTGTAGGTTCATACGTTCCATCTCAAGTTATTACTAATGATGATTTAAGTAAAATAGTAGATACTAATCATCAATGGATATTAGAGAGAACAGGAATTTGTGAAAGAAGGATATCTGAAGGCGAAGATACTTCCAGTATAGCTTATAAAGCAGCAAAAGTTGCAATGGATAAGGCGGGTATTAAGGGAGAAGAACTAGATTTAATAATAGTTGCTACTATTACTCCAGACTCATTTACTCCATCAGTAGCATGCATATTACAAAAAATGATAGGGGCAAAAAATGCAACAGCCTTTGACTTAAATGCAGCATGTACAGGATTTATTTATTCATTAGAAGTAGCTGAGAGCCTACTTAAGACTGGAAGATATAAAAATGCATTAGTAGTTGGTGCAGAAACTCTTTCAAAGATTATTGATTGGAAAGATAGAAGCACTTGTGTTCTCTTTGGAGATGGTGGCGGAGCTGCTGTTATTGGAATAGATGAAGAAGAGAAGAGCGGAATTATAAACACTTATTCAATATCAGAAGGAGAAAAAGGTGATGCATTAACTGCAGGAGCAAATGATGTAATTAATCCTTTTGCAAAAGAAGAAGTTATTAAAAGCAAATATGTACAGATGAATGGAAGAGAAGTATTTAGATTTGCAACAGGTGCCATGGTTGATTCTATAAAGAAAGTTTTAGAAGGTACTGGATATAATTTAGAAGATATAGATTATGTTGTACCGCATCAAGCTAATTTAAGAATAATAGATTATGCAGCAAAAAAACTAGGACTTTCAAAAGAAAAATTCTATGTAAATTTAGAAAGAGTAGGAAATACATCATCAGCATCAGTTCCAATGGCTTTAGCAGATATGGATAATGAAGGCAAATTAGAAGATGGAAATCTAATAGTTTTAGTTGGATTTGGTGGAGGCCTAACTTGTGGTGCCACACTAATAAAATGGTAATTAAAAGCGAGAGCTTTGAAATATAAAATAAAATTAAAGTGTAAATTATGGAGGTATTTATTATGATATTTGAAGGAATTAGAGAAGTAGTTTGTGAACAATTAGGAGTAGAAGAAAGTGAAGTAACATTAGAAACAACTTTCGAAGATTTAGGAGCAGATTCATTAGATTTATTCCAAGTAGTAATCGAAATAGAAGAAAAGTTTGGTATTCAATTAGAAGATGCTGAAAATATAAAGAGCATCAAAGACGCAGTTGATTACGTTGAAAAAAAGAAAAACAACTAGTATTTAAGAGTAAGATCTGTTGCTCATAGTGGTTTTAGGTAGAGGTAACAGAATATTTTCAATAATCAAAAATCGGGTGCTTAGTATTAGAACCCGATTTTGCTTATATTATAAATGAATTTATAACTGTATAGGTAAATTTTAGGAGGAACTTTAATGAGTAATAGAGTTTGTGAAATGTTAGGTATTAAGTATCCTGTATTACAAGGGGGAATGGCTTGGATTGCAGATGCATCATTAGCAGCAGCTGTAAGTGAAGCTGGAGGCCTTGGATTAATTACAGGAACAGCGCCAATAGAATGGATAAGAGATGAAATTAGAAAAGCTAAAAAGCTTACAAATAAACCTTTTGGAGTAAATATAATGCTTATGTCTGAACATGCAGATGAAGTTGCAAAGCTTGTATGTGAAGAAGGAGTGTCAGTTGTTACTACAGGCGCTGGAAGCCCAGGTAAGTACATGGAGATGTGGCAAGAGCATGGTATAAAGGTTATACCAGTTGTTGCATCAGTTGCTTTAGCAAAAAGAATGGAAAAGATGGGTGCAGATGCGGTAATAGCAGAAGGAACGGAGTCAGGGGGACACGTTGGACAATTAACTACAATGGCATTAATTCCACAGGTTGTTGATGCGGTAAATATACCAGTAATTGCAGCAGGCGGAATTGCAGATGGAAGAGGAGTTGCAGCATCATTTATGCTTGGTGCACTTGGAGTTCAAGTAGGAACAAGATTCTTAGTTGCAAATGAGTGTACAGTACATCAAAATTATAAAGATAAAGTTCTAGGTGCAAAAGATATAGATACAGATGTAACAGGAAGATCAACAGGACATCCAGTTAGAGTAATTAAAAATAAGTTATCTAGACAGTTCCAAAAGCTTGAAAAAAGTAATGGCACAGTAGAAGAGTTAGAGGCACTTGGAAGAGGAGCTCTACCAAGAGCAGCTAGAGATGGAGATGTTGTAAATGGTTCTGTAATGGCAGGTCAAGTTTCAGGTTTAATTAATAAAGAAGAGAGTTGTCATGATATAATACAGGACTTAATGAATGGAGCTAAAGTTGCTCTTGAGACAGTTGGAGGATTATATGAGTAGTAAAAATATTGCTATATTATTTGCAGGCCAAGGTTCTCAATATATAGGAATGGGAAAAGATTTATACGAAAATATAGAAGAATGCAGAGAAGTTTTTGATAAAGGCGAAGCTGCATTAGAAATGGATATTAAGAATTTAATATTTAATGGTACAGAAGAAGAATTAAAATTAACTGAAAATGCACAGCCAGCAATTTTATTAACATCTCTTGCAGCAGCTAAAGCTCTAGAGGTAAATGGAATAGAAGGAGATTTTACTACAGGTTTATCTCTTGGCGAGTATGGTTCATTAATTTATGGAGGAGCTTTAAATTTTTCAGATGGATTAAAGCTTGTTCGTGAAAGAGGAAAAATAATGGGTAGTTCACTTCCAAAGGGACTTGGAAAGATGGCAGCCATTTTAAAATTAAATGATGAAAAAGTAGAAGAGCTTATAAAAAGAGCTTCAGAATTTGGAATCATAGAAGGTGCAAATTATAATTGCCCAGGTCAAGTTGTTGTATCAGGTGAAAATAATGCTATAGAAGAATCAGTAAAAATAGCTAAAGAACTTGGTGGAATGGGAATCATTTTAAATGTTAGTGGACCTTTCCATAGTTCATTACTTGAAGGAGCAAGTTTAGAATTTTTAAAAGAACTTGAAAAGGTTCAGTTTAATAACTTTAACAAAACAGTTTATTCAAATGTGTTAGGAGCTCCATATAGTGATGGGGATGACTTAAAAGAACTTTTAAGAAAACATATAAAAACAGCGGTATTATTCGAAAAAACAATTAGAGACATGTTAGACAAAGGTGTTGATACATTCATCGAAGTAGGTCCAGGTAAAACTTTAAGAGGATTTGTTAAGAAGATCGACAGAAAAGCCAAAGTCTATAATGTAGAAAATATGGAATCATTAAATAAAACTATAGAAGATTTAAAGGGAAATGTTTAGGAGGTTTTTATGTTAAAGGATAAATGTGCAATAGTAACAGGAGCTTCAAGAGGAATAGGAAGGGCTATAGCTAAAAAGCTAGCTTCTCTTGGTGCAAATATTGTTTTAAATTATAGAAGTAATGAAGAGGAAGCTTTAAAAGTACAAGAAGAACTTTTAAGTATGGGAGTAGAAGTCTTCTTATATAAATGTGATATAAGCGATAGCAAAGCTGTAGAAGAAATGGTTAAATCTGCAAAAGAGAAATTTGGAGCTATCGATATAATGATAAATAATGCTGGTATTACTAAAGATACATTAATACTAAGAATGAAAGATGAAGATTTTAATAGTGTTATTGATGTAAATTTAAAAGGTGTATTTAACTGCTTAAAAGCTATAACTCCAATTATGGTTAGGCAAAAATCAGGTAGAATAGTTAACCTTTCATCAGTTGTTGGAATAGTAGGAAATGCAGGTCAAATAAACTATGCAGCATCTAAGGCTGGTGTTATTGGAATGACAAAATCATTAGCTAAAGAAGTTGGAAGTAGAGGTATTACAGTTAATGCTGTAGCACCAGGATTTATTGATACTGATATGACAGAAGTTTTAGGAGAAAAATTTAAAGAGGAAGCTAAAAAGAACATACCGCTAAAGAGACTTGGTAATCCAGAAGATGTTGCAAATATGGTAGCTTTTTTAGCATCAGATGATGCATCATATGTAACTGGTCAAGTAATGAATGTTGATGGCGGAATGGTAATGTAAAGCGGAGGATTTTTTATGGAAAGAAGAGTAGTAATTACAGGAATGGGAGCTTTAACTCCTATAGGAAATAGCGTAGAAGAGTTTTGGGCTAACGCTAAAGAAGGTAAGCTTGGAATAGATTATGTAACTTTAGTGAATAAAGATGAAGTTAGTGTAAAGGTAGCAGGAGAAGTTAAAAACTTTGATCCAGCTGAAATTTTAGGT
The DNA here is from genome assembly GCF_050584765.1 of Clostridium sardiniense. Lineage (GTDB taxonomy): Bacteria > Bacillota > Clostridia > Clostridiales > Clostridiaceae > Clostridium > Clostridium sardiniense_A. Next base: position 1,061,193 of record NZ_JBNOOR010000001.1, read on the forward strand.
AAAAAAGAAAGCAAAAGATTAGATAGATATTCTCAATTTGCATTAGCTTGTGCTGATGAAGCAATTAAATCATCAGGATTAGATTTAGAAAATATGGATAAGAATAGAATTGGGGTACTTGTTGGTTCAGGTATTGGAGGATTCCAAACTATTGAAAATGAAATAACAAAGATGGCTACAGGTTCAAAGAGAGTATCACCATTTTTCATACCTATGGCAATAAGCAATATGGCAGCTGGTAATATATCTATAAGATATGGATTAAAAGGACCATCAACTGCAGTAGTTACAGCTTGTGCTACAGGAACAAATGGAATAGGAGAAGCATTTAGACAAATAAAACATGGATATGTTGATGTAATGCTTGCAGGTGGAGTAGAAGCGCCAATAACTAAGATTGGAATAGAAGGATTTGCAAGTCTTAAGGCTTTAAATCCATCAAATGATCCTAAGAGATCATCAATTCCATTTGATAAAGATAGAAGTGGTTTTGTAATTGGTGAAGGAGCTGGAATATTAGTACTTGAAAGCTTAGAGTCAGCACAAAAGAGAGGTGCTAATATATTAGCTGAGATTGTTGGATATGGAAGCACTTGTGATGCTTATCACATTACATCACCAGATCCAGAAGGAGAAGGTGCATGTCGTGCTATGGTTGAAGCTATGGAAGAAGCATCAATAAAGCCAGAAGAAGTATCATATATAAATGCACATGGAACATCAACTCCTTTAAATGATAAATTTGAGACAGTAGCTATAAAAAGAGCTTTTGGAGATTTAGCATACAAGATACCTGTATCATCAACTAAATCAATGACAGGACATCTTTTAGGTGCAGCAGGAGCTATAGAATCTATAATATGTATAGAAGCATTAAGAGATGGTTTCATACCTCCTACAATTGGTCATCAAACAAAAGATGAAGAGTGTGATTTAGATTGCGTACCTAATGTTGGAAGAAGTGAAGAATTAAACTATGCTTTAACAAATTCATTAGGATTTGGAGGACATAACGCAACATTATTATTTAAGAAGTGGAATGAAAAATAGGAGGCTATTTTATGAATATTAACGAAGTGAAGGAACTTATTAAGCTTATAAATACTTCAGAGCTTGCATACTTTGAGTATAAAAGTGGAGATTCTCATATAAAAATGGATAAATCTTTAACTAGAGGAGCAAATGTATCACCTAACAAAGAAGTTAAGAGTGAAACTGTAACAGAGAAGATTCATTCAGAAAAAATGATAAGTGAAGTAATAGATGAAGTTAAGGAAGAAGTTAAAGAAGATAAAGAAGAACCTCAAGACATCTGTGGAACAATAGTTACGTCACCAATGGTTGGAACTTTTTATGGATCACCTTCACCAGATAGTGATAGTTTTGTAAAAGTTGGAGATAATGTTAAAAAAGGATCAGTACTTTGTATAATCGAAGCTATGAAACTTATGAACGAAATAGAAAGTGAAGTTTCAGGAAGCATAGTTCAAGTTTTAGTTAAAGATGGAGATATGGTAGAGTATGGTACTCCATTATTTAAGATAAGGGAGGATGTCTAATTATGATGGGAATAAAAGAAATAAAAGAGATATTACCTCATAGATACCCATTTTTACTTGTTGATAGAATTGTAGAAATGGAAGAAGGGAAAAGTGTTACAGGATATAAGAATGTAACTGCAAATGAGCAGTTTTTCCAAGGTCATTTTCCAGAAGAACCTGTTATGCCAGGAGTTTTAATACTTGAAGCTATAGCACAAGTTGGAGCAGTAGCTCTTCTTACAAAGGAAGAGTTTAAAGGTAAAATTCCACTTTTTGCTGGAGCTGATAAGGTAAGATTTAGACAAAAGGTAGTACCAGGAGATAAATTAGAATTAACTTGTGAAATTATAAAGCTTAGAGGTCCTGTAGGAATTGGAAAAGGTGTAGCTAAAGTAGATGGAAAGAAAGTATGCGAAGCAGAAATAATGTTTGCTATAGGATAGGTGAAGTATATGTTTAAGAAAGTATTAATTGCAAATAGAGGAGAGATAGCAGTAAGAATAATTAGAGCATGCAGAGAACTTGGAATTGCAACTGTTGCTGTTTATTCTGAAGTAGATAAAGAAGCTCTTCACACACAACTTGCTGATGAGGCAATTTGTATTGGGGCGTATCCTGCAAAAGATAGTTATCTAAACATAAAAAACATATTAAGTGCATGTGTTTTAACTGGTGCTGATGCTATTCATCCAGGGTTTGGATTCCTTTCTGAAAATGCTAAGTTTTCAAAGATGTGTAGTGAGTGTAATATTAAATTTATAGGACCAGATTATACATCTATAGAGCTTATGGGAAATAAAGCGAGAGCTAGAGAATTAATGAAAAGTGCAGATGTTCCTGTTGTTCCAGGTTTTGAAGGAACTATAGAAAATGAAGATCATGCACTAGAAATAGCTAAAAATATAGGATATCCTATTATGATAAAGGCTGCTGCAGGTGGCGGTGGAAAAGGTATCAGAATAGCAAGAAATGATGAAGAATTTAGAAAGGGATATAATACTGCTAAATCAGAATCATTAGCTTGTTTTGGTGATGATACTTTATATATTGAAAAGTTTATTGAAAGACCAAGACATATAGAATTTCAAATACTTGCAGATGAACATGGAAATGTAGTTCATTTAGGTGAACGTGAATGTTCATTACAAAGAAAAAATCAAAAAGTATTAGAAGAAGCCCCATCTTCAATTTTAAGTGAAGAACTTAGAGCTGAGATGGGAGAAGTTGCAAAGAGAGCTGCTAAGGCTTGTAATTATAAAAATGCAGGAACAATAGAGTTTTTAGTAGATAAAGACTTCAATTATTATTTCATGGAAATGAATACAAGAATACAGGTTGAACATCCTATAACTGAAATGGTAACAGGAGTAGACCTTTTAAAGCAGCAACTTAAAATAGCAAGTGGAGAGCCTTTAAGCTTTACTCAAGAGGATATAAAAATAAAAGGTCATGCAATAGAATGTAGAATTAATGCTGAGGACCCTGAAAATGATTTTAGACCTTGTCCAGGACTTATTAATGAATTATATATACCAGGTGGACTTGGCATAAGACTTGATTCTGCAATTTATTGTGGATATAAGATACCTCATTGTTATGATTCAATGCTTGCAAAACTTATAGCTTATGGAGAAAATAGAGATGAAGCTATAATAAGAATGAAAAGAGCATTAAGTGAGTTTGGAATTGGTGGAGTTAAGACAAATATAGAATTCCAATATTCACTTTTAGAGATGGAAGAATTTTTAAATGGAGATTATGATACTGCATTTTTAGGAAATAAGATGGTGAATAAGCATGCTTAAGGATTTGTTTAGTAAAAAAAAGAATTATGGAACAGTTAAAAAAATAAATATAGAGTCAGATGTAAAACCAAACATTCCATCAGGTATGTGGACTAAATGTGATACATGTCACTCAATAATATATCATGAAGATTTAGTTAAAAATAAATATGTTTGTACTAATTGCAATCATCATTTTAGACTTAGAGCTCATGATAGAGTAAATTTATTTTTTGATGATAATTCTTTTGAAGAATTTGATAAAAATTTAAGTACAAAAAACCCTCTAGGCTTTGAAGGATATCAAAAAAAATTAGATGATGCCAAGAAGAGAACTAAGAGTAGAGAAGCTGTTATAACAGGAACTGGTTTAGTTAATGGAATAAGAGTTTGTGCTGGAATAATGGATAGCTTCTTTATGATGGGAAGTATGGGAACTGTTGTTGGCGAAAAGCTAACTAGAATGATTGAATTTGCTATAAAGCATAAGCTTCCTGTTATTATATTTACAACTTCTGGAGGAGCTAGAATGCAAGAGGGTATATTCTCTCTTATGCAGATGGCAAAAGTTAGTGCGGCTCTTGCAAAACATAGTGAAGAAGGACTTTTATATATTACTGTACTTACAGATCCAACAACAGGTGGAGTTACTGCAAGTTTTGCAATGGAAGGTGACGTAATATTAAGTGAACCTAATACATTAATTGGATTTGCAGGAAGAAGAGTAATTGAAAACACTATCAAAGAAACATTACCAGATGATTTTCAAAAGGCAGAATTTCTATTAGAGAAAGGCTTTGTTGATAAGATAGTAAACAGAGAAGAATTAAGAACTTGTGTATATAAGATACTAAGATTACATGAGGTGAATAGATATGAATAGAAGAATGGCAAGAAAGATGAAAGCATGGGATAAAGTATCTATTGCAAGACACAAAGATAGACCAACAGGTAAATTCTATATAGAAAATATCTTTGATGAATTTATAGAATTCCACGGAGATAGAAACTTTGGGGATGATAGCGCTATAATAGGTGGTATTGCTGAAATATCAGGTAGACCAGTAACTGTAATAGCTATAACTAAAGGTGAAAATACTAAAGAAAATATAGAAAGAAACTTTGGTATGCCAAGACCAGAAGGTTATAGAAAAGCATTAAGACTTATGAAGCAAGCTGAAAAATTTAAAAGACCTGTTATATGTCTTATAGATACTCCAGGGGCTTTCTGTGGAGTAGATGCTGAAGAAAGAGGTCAAGGTGAAGCTATCGCTATGAATCTTTTTGAAATGAGTAAGCTTAAAACTCCCATAGTATCAATAATTACAGGCGAAGGTGGAAGTGGTGGAGCACTAGCTCTTGCAGTTGGAGATTCTGTAGGTATGCTTGAACATTCAATATATTCAATACTATCTCCTGAAGGATTCGCATCTATCTTATGGAAAGACGGTGAAAGAGCTTCAGAAGCTGCTGAGGTTATGAAAATTACAGCAGAAGATTTAAGAGCGTTTAACATTATAGACTTTATAGTTAGGGAACCTCATGGAGGAGCTCATAAAAATCCACAGCGTATGGCAAATGGTTTTAAAAGAGCAATATTATTAGAACTTGATAAATTAAAAGAAATTAATGAAGATGAGCTTTTAGAAAAAAGATACAATAAATTTAGAAATTTTGGGAAAAATTTATAAAAATTTGAATAAAAAGAATTAGAATAGTTAATTATTCTAATTCTTTTTTTGAAATTTATTGACAGTTGTATCGTATTAGAAATAATATATAATTATATAATATTTAATATTTAATGCAAAAATTTTATGAGGATGATGAAATGGATATTGAGCTGAAAGAGAAAGTAAGAATTTTTATTGAACTAAACAATGAATTTAAAAAGAATTTAAGGTGGGATGGAAAAGATTTAAATTGTCTAGCATCTTTAATAGCAAATGGTTCTGATGAAGAAATTAATGAGACTAGAATAAAGGATATAAGGAAGTATATTAGAAAGAACACTAAATTTAATTCTAAATTCAGAGGAGAGTTTAAAAAGGTTTTCTCTATTCTTATGAATGGTAGAAAAGACTATAAGGAGGTCTTTTTAAATACCAAATATATAAATTCTTCATTAGTAGATAGAGGTTTTAAAGATAATAAAGAAACTCTTTATACAGCATTTTTATTATCTAAAAGATTTAACGGTGAGGAATTAGAAGAAAAATTAAATAGACTATTTGAAATAAAAGAAGTTATTAATGAAGAGCAGTATGATTTCTTTATGAAAGAGGATTATATAGTATATGTGTATCTGACGGCAATAGATAAAGAAATTAATGAGATAGTTCAAGATATAAAAAATATTGACTCAAAGATAAGAGAGATAAATTTAAAGGAAGTTAAGAGTCTTGATTCTTTTTATTTGTCTTTACTTATTACAAATTCAGATATAGAGAAAAAAATTGAGAAAGTACTTAATATTAGGTGCAATCTTATAGATAGCTACAGTTTTATAGAAGAAGATGTATATCCTCTTATAGGATTAGCTTCAAGCTTTGTAAGGGAAGATGAAGTTTTCGCTAAGGGAGTATGTGATATATATGACATGCTAAAAGAAAAAAAGGATTTTAATAGCAAAGGAATATCTGAAAAAAATATTTTTAAAATATCGTTGTGTATTGTATTAATGAGATATCTAGAGTACATTAAAGGTGATATAATAGATGTAGATACTGAGGAAGAAGATGATCTTATATATATTATAGAGGAGTATATAGCCTTTTCAATTATCTTATAAATCATAATCTTCCCTTAGGGATTGGAGAACGTAAAGATGAGAAATACTAGTACAGAAGTAGCAAAGATTGCTACAAGAATGGCAATTTCAAGTAGAGACGAAGAGGAAGTTTTAAAATTAAAATATAAGAAAAGTGATTATCTAGTAACTGCAGTTAATATTGGTGGAAATATCAATGATTCTATTCACACTATCTTAGAAAGAGCACTTGTTGCTTCTAAAAGAAACAATTTAATAAGAGAAGAACATATTCATGAAGGAGCTATAATAGGTGCAACTAGAGATGCTTTAATGCAAGTTCAAACTAGAGCAAGTGGTCAAAATGTTGGTGGGAAAATTGGTATAGCTAGAAGAGGCGAGCATATATCAGTTTGCATTTTTCTAAGTATAGGTCTTCTTCATTTAGATGAAGTAGTTATTGGGATTGGACATAGAGCAATTCCGATATAACATATAAGCTCAAGGATATCCTTGAGTTTGTTTATTTATATAAACAAAATTTCTTGATTGCATAAAGATTGTTTGATAAAGTTTACTTATCTTAAATTAACATAGAAAGAAGGAAATATAGTGTATATTGTTTTTGGAAAGAAAATATTAGATACAAAAGAAATTGGAGAAAACATAGAAGAAAATACAGAATTTAAAGTTCTTAAAGATATGAGCAAAGGAACTAAAAGAGAGGATGTTTGTGCTTATAATTTAAGTATTCCAGTAGAATTATTAAATGAAGAGATAGATTCATCATATAATATAGAAGAACTTGATGAAGACACATTATTTGAAGAGTATATGGCCATTGCAGAAGAGATTGCTATGGAAATAGAAGAATTTTTACCAGAAGAGAGTAAAGTTAGATTTGTAACATATAAGTGGGATCTTTCAGATAATGATGTTAGAGGAATTCTTGTTGTAGGCAATGATGAAATAACTGAAAATAAAATGATGGATGTTCTAAAAAGACTTTTAACTCAAGTAGAATAAGAAAAAATACCCTATGGTAATAGTGCCATAGGGTATTTAAATTTTTATTATATAAATATATCATAGCTTTACTATTCTTCATTACATAATTCATAATATCTATTTATATCTTTGATTAAATTTTCTACACTAAAGTATCTTGCCTCTCTTATATATTCCTTTCCATCTATATATAACAGTATTGCAGGAAAAGTAAATATACTAAAGCTTGCTAAGATTTCATCTGTATTAAAAGGTGGTATTTCATAAGCAGATATCTTAGGAAATTTCTTTAATTCCACTTCAAGTTTTTCTTTTATTGCACCACAAGCACTGCATGTTGGTGAAGAAAAATAAAGTAAAGTTATTCCCTTCTTTTTTAATAAGCCTTCAATAGTTTTTTTATCATTTACTATAACCATATAAACATCTCCTTTACTTAATATTATCATAAGTGTCAATAAAGAGTTAATTTATATAAGTTTATAATAAATCTTCACATATACAAATATAAATAGAGATAAGAATAATAAATGTAGGTGGATTATGATTATAAAAGCAATAACTGTACCAACACCAAGGAGGATAAAGAAAAAGATTGAAAAGTTTTGTACAAAAGAAAGGATGGCAATGTATTCTCTCATAGGAGGAGGGATTTTAACCATATCTCTTACAGATACAGAACTTAAATCTTTACCTATAGGAGGACTTTTATATTGTGGTTTTACTTATGAAGTAATAGAAAGAACAGAGCCAGAGATATTAAATATGATTTATAAAAATTATATAAGTCCATATCCTAGATTATATTAATATATAACTATTACAGTAATAAAAAGTTTAATTAATATAAAAGTATAGTTAAGATAAGGATTGGATTTGCAATATAAGCTAGATATAATATTAAATAATTATGATATAATTATTTAATATTAAGTTTAGAAAAGAGTGGAAAGAATGCGTAAACCATTAGCTGAAAAAATAAGACCTAATGAATTAAGTGAAGTATTTGGTCAAAAGCATATACTAGGAGAAAATAAAATTTTAAATAGAATAATAAAAAGTGGAACAATAAATAATATGATTTTTTATGGACCACCAGGGATAGGAAAGACTACAGTTGCAAATATTATTTCTAATAAAATAAATAAAAGATTTTATAAGTTAAATGCAACTACTGCTTCCTTAAAAGATATACAAGAAATAGGAAAAGAATTAGATACTTTCATGGGTAGAGATGGAGTAGTTCTTTATCTAGATGAGATTCAAAATTTTAATAAAAAACAGCAACAGTCTCTTCTTGAATACATAGAAGATGGGAGAATAACTTTAATAGCATCTACTACAGAAAATCCTTATCATTATATTTTTAAGGCCCTTTTAAGTAGATCAACTATATTTGAATTTAAAGCCTTAGATGAGGAAGATGTAATTGATGCATTAAAGAGAGCTGTATCAATTGAAGAAGAAGACTATGAAAATTTAAAAATAATAGTTAGTGATGAAGGATATAGATATTTTGCAGCAGCTTCTAATGGTGATGTTAGAAAAGCGCTAAATGGACTTGAAGTTGCGATAAATTCAACTAATCCTAATGAAAATGGAGAAATAATAATAGATTTAGAAGTGGCTAAAGAAAGTACTCAGACAAAGGTTGTAGCTTATGATATGAAGGGTGATAGCCATTATGATATATTAAGTGCATTCCAAAAGTCTATAAGAGGAAGTGACCCTAATGCTTCAATTCATTATTTAGCAAGGCTTATTAAGGCTGGAGATTTAATATCTATATGTAGAAGACTTCAAGTTATTGCAAGTGAGGATATAGGCCTTGCATATCCACAAGCTGCTATGATAGTAAAATCTTTAGTTGATTCTGCAAGAGAACTTGGATTTCCAGAAGCTAGAATACCCCTTGCTGAAGCAACAATACTTTTAGCTACCAGTCCTAAATCGAATAAAGCCTATGTAGCTATAGATTCAGCTTTAAAAGATTTAGAAACAATGAAAATAGATGATATGCCAAACACCTTAAAGGATGCTCATTATGGTGGTGCAAAGAGTCTTGGAAGAGGAATAGAATATAAATATCCTCATAATTATGAAAACTCCTATATAGAACAGCAATACTTACCTAATAATATAAAAAATAAAAAATATTATATACCAGGAGATAATAAATTTGAAAAGGGTATTGATAACTATTGGAAAGCTATAAAGAAAAAGAAATAAGCTTAAATATGATAAAAATGAATTTACCGTGTATTTATCATAGTATTAAATAAATACAATAATATTATAAATAAAATAATAGTATTAAAGAATTAAAATAGTACAAATTAAAAATAAAGTGAGTATTAACAAATTTAATAGAGTTAATACTCACTTTATTTAACTTATTTAATATATAGATAGCTTAGGCTTAATAGCTTTTGTGAATTTGAAATTAGGATATAAGTTTATTTTTAGTAGATTTTTTGTGTTGAAATATTTGGGGGATTTGTGTTGGTTTAAGATAGGCTTATAATACTTTTTTATTGATAAGGAATCTTATAAATTATGGGATATAGCAATTTATAATACTAAGTAAAATATACTTAAATAAATTTAAAACAAATTTTCATAAATTATTTACATAACTTTATTGACAATAACCGAGTGCTTTGGTAAGATATAATCATAAATCGTAGTAAGTTACTCTACTTTAAGGGGTGAATCAATGAAACTTTCAACAAAAGGAAGATATGGTGTAAAAGCTATGGTTGATCTTGCAATTAACTATGGAGAAGCTCCAGTATCAATAAAAACAATATCAAAGAGACAAAATATATCTGAATATTATTTAGAACAACTATTTAGTCCCCTTAGAAAAGCAAAGCTTATAAAAAGTATAAGAGGTGCTCAAGGTGGGTATGTACTTAATAAAGAACCTAAATATATAAAGGTATCAGATATTATGTATGTTTTAGAAGGTCCTATTGAAGTGGCAGATTGTATAGATGGTTCAGAATGTAACAATATAGATTGCTGTGCAACTAGGATTCTTTGGAAAAAAATAAAAGATAGCATTGATAGTGTTATGGAATCAATAACACTTGAAGATATAGTTAATGATTATGAAATTATAAAGAAAAAGAATCAAGAGTTAAATCTTGTAGATAGAGGTGAATAGAAATGAGATCAGTATATATGGACTATGCTGCAACAACATACGTTAAACCAGAAGTTTTAGAAGAAATGCTTCCATACTTCAGTAATAAATTTGGGAATCCATCTTCATTCTATGGAATATCAAGAGAAACAAAGATGGCAGTAGATAAGGGTAGAGGTCAAGTTGCTAAAGCTTTAAATGCTGACATGAGTGAAATATACTTCACAGGTGGTGGATCAGAAGCTGATAACTGGGCAATAAAAGGTGTCTGTGCTGCTTATAAAAATAAAGGAAACCATATCATAACAACTAAGATAGAACACCATGCTGTATTACATACTTGTCAATACTTAGAAAAGCAAGGATTTGAAGTTACTTACTTAGATGTTGATGAAGAAGGCTTTATAAGATTAGAAGATCTTAAAAATGCAATTACAGACAAAACAATATTAGTATCTATAATGTTTGCTAACAATGAAATTGGTACAATAGAGCCTGTAAAAGAAATTGGTAAGATCTGTAGAGATAAAAAGATTTTATTCCATACAGATGCAGTTCAAGCAATTGGAAATGTTGAAATAGATGTTAAAGATATGAATATTGACTTATTATCACTTGCAGCTCATAAGATTTATGGACCAAAGGGAATAGGTGCACTTTATGTAAGAAAAGGTGTTAGAATACACAACCTAATCCACGGTGGTGGTCAAGAAAGAAATAGAAGAGCTGGAACAGAGAATATAGCTGGAATAGTTGGATTTGGTAAGGCAATTGAACTTGCAACAAACAACTTAGAAGAACATGCTAAGAAAATGACTGTTTTAAGAGATAGATTAATAGATGGATTATTACAGGTTCCTTATACAAGATTAAATGGACCAAGAGGAGATAAGAGACTTCCAGGTAACGTAAATATTTCATTTGAATTCATAGAAGGAGAATCAATACTACTTTCATTAGACTTTGAAGGAGTATGTGCATCAAGTGGTAGTGCTTGTACATCTGGATCATTAGATCCTTCACACGTATTACTTTCTATAGGATTACCTCATGAAAAAGCTCATGGATCATTAAGATTAACATTAGGTGATGGATCAACAGAAGAAGATGTAGATTATGTTTTAGAAGTTGTACCACCAATAATAGAAAGACTTAGAAAGATGTCACCATTATGGACTGACTTTATTAAGAAGGGAGAAAATTAATTATGATATATAGCGAAAAGGTAATGGATCACTTTAGAAATCCAAGAAATGTAGGAATTATAGAAGATGCAAATGGTATAGGAGAAGTTGGAAACGCTAAATGCGGAGATATCATGAGAGTATACCTTAAGATAGAAGATAACAAGATTTTAGATGCTAAGTTTGAAACATTTGGTTGTGGGTCAGCTATAGCTTCATCATCAATGGCTACAGATTTAATCAAAGGAAAGACAATTGAAGAAGCTTGGGAACTTACAAACAAAGCAGTTGCAGAAGCTTTAGATGGACTTCCACCAGTAAAAATGCACTGTTCAGTTTTAGCTGAAGAAGCAATCCACAAAGCTATAAACGATTATAGAAAAAAAGAAGGTTTAGAAGCTTGGGATTTTGAAGAGCACGGAGACGATTTACACGACCACATTCACGGAGAAGAATAGGTGATATAATGGAAAAGAAAAAGGTTGTTGTAGGTATGAGCGGCGGAGTTGATAGCTCCGTCGCTGCTTACCTTTTAAAGAAACAAGGTTATGATGTAATAGGTATTACTATGCAAATTTGGCAAGAGGACAAAGAATACGAAGAAAGAGAAGGCGGTTGCTGTTCTCTATCAGCCGTAGATGATGCTAGAAGAGTTTGTGAAAAATTAGATATACCTTTTTATGTATTAAATTTTAGAGATTCATTTAAAGAAAATGTAATTAAATACTTTGTTCAAGAGTACATAGATGGAAAGACACCAAATCCATGTATTGCTTGTAATAAACACTTAAAGTTTGATGAACTTTTAAGAAAAGCAAGAGGAATAGGTGCAGAGTATGTTGCTACAGGTCATTATGCTAAAATTGAAGAAAGAGATGGAAGACATCTTTTAATAAGATCTGATGATGACAGAAAAGATCAAACATATGCTTTATATAATTTTACACAAGATCAATTAGCACATACATTAATGCCATGTGGTGAATTTACTAAAGATAAAATAAGAGAAATTGCAAAAGAAATAGGGTTAGCTGTTCATAATAAGAAAGATAGTGAAGAAATATGCTTCATACCTGATAACAATCATGGAAGATTTATAAAAGAAGAGCGTCCAAATGAAGTTAAGCCAGGTAATTTTGTAGATAGTAAAGGTAATATACTAGGACAGCATAAAGGAATAGTATACTATACAATAGGACAAAGAAAAGGTCTTGGAATAGCTCTTGGAAAGCCTGTATTTGTAACAGATATAAGACCTAAGACGAATGAAGTCGTATTAGGATCTGAAGAAGCTATCTTTAAAACTGATTTAATTGCAAAGGATATAAACTTTATTCCTTTTGATGAATTAAAGGGCGATATGAATGTTCAAGCAAAGGTTAGATATTCAGCAAAGCCTGCAGATGCAGTGATTTCACCTCTTCCAAATGGAAAAGTTAAGGTGTCATTTAAAGATAAGCAAAGAGCGATAACAAAAGGCCAATCAGTAGTATTTTATGATGGTGAGATTGTTGTCGGTGGTGGAATAATCGAAGGATTAGCATAAATTTTAAGACTAGAGAATTTTCTCTAGTCTTTTTTGTTTATATAAAATTAATGTGTTAAATATATTTTATCTTTAAGTTTAAAATTGGAAATAATGGGTAAGCTAAGTATATTAAGTTTAGGAGGGTTAAATATGCTTAGGAGCAAGGATTTCTATATGAAGAGTGTTTATGACATTAGTGGTAAAAAAATAGGAATTGTAGAAGACCTTTTTATTAACTTTTTTGAAGGGAAAATTATCGGAATTAAGATTTCTAATTATGCATTATTTTCAAAAAAGAATTTCATTAATTGTGAGGATATTATATCTATAGATAGAGACATTGTTGTAAGAAAAAGCATTCAAGGGGATGGGCTTAAGTTAAAGAGTGTTAAAGGTATGGAAATAATTGATTTGAATGGTGATATAAAAGGGGTAATGGAAGATTTAATAATTGAAGAAAAAGACTTTTCAATTAAGGGACTACTAGTTAGTACTGGTGTTATAGAAAGGCTTTTAAAAGGGAAAGATGTTTTGCTTGTAAATGAGTGCATTTTAGGTGAAGAATATATATTATATATTGGCAGAGGTGATGTAACATTAAAAGCTATGCCTAGAAAGGGAGAGAAAAATGAGATTTCCAATTAAAAATAAATCATTAATAATAAGAATAGTTATATTAATTCTGCTAATTTTAGCTGTAGTTTTATATTTTAATTGGAGTATATTTAGAGATGTTGTAAATATTATAGTTATATCAGCAATATTAGCTTATGTTATAAAGCCGCTAAGAGATTTGCTTTCTGATAAATGGAGGACATCAAAGAGGACATCAACACTTATAGTTATGCTTGGTATATGCTTTTTAATAGTTTTATTATTTTCGATATTAATACCAAAACTTATGAGGGAAATGGGTAACTCAGTAACTATAATTGATGAATTATCAGATTACTTAAATAATATAGGAGAAAAAATAAAATCAAATGACTCATCAATAGCAATTACAATATATGAAGAATTAGAAGTAAAGTTATGGGGAGGTATAATGGCATTATCTCATAGTGCTATAAACTGGATTATAAACTTTACAAGTAATATAGTATCTATAGCAATTATACCTATAGTTGCATACTATTTTTTATCTGATGGAGATAGTGTATCGAATAAAATGTATTTATTAATACCTATTGAAAAAAGAAGTATAACTAGAAAAATAGTAAATGATGTGAATTTACTTCTTGAAAGATACATAATAAGTCAAGTGATGCTTTCTTTAGCAACTGGAGTTATGTGCTTTGTTTTATTCTTGGGCTTAGATGTTAAGTTTGCGCTTATACTCTCTATAATAAATGGAGTATTTAATATTGTACCGTATTTTGGGGCCTTTTTTGGAGGAATCCCAGCTGTTCTTATAGCCTTTGTTGATTCTCCAGTTAAGGCTTTGTGGGTTGTAATTGGAATATTAGTAATTCAACAGATAGAGGGAAATATATTAGCTCCAAAAATAACAGCAGATAGCACTAACATACACCCTCTAATAATAATCATATTATTACTAATAGGTGAGAAGGCTGGAGGGGTAGCAGGGATGATTCTAGCTGTGCCTGTAGGGGTAATATTAAAGGTAATATATGATGATCTAAATTATTACTTGTTTTAACATATGTATATTTGTAGAAAAACAACAAATAATTATTAAAAATATTGACATATTTAAGTATATAAAATATAATTTCTTTAGTAAATTGAATATTTAGCTATGACCGGGATGAGTAGATTTGAATTTATTTTTTAGAGAGGAAGTGGATGGTGAAAACTTCTAAATAAATCATTTTGAAGCTACCCATGAGCTATAACCATTTAAAGAGATGTAAATTAATTTTACATAATTAGGGTGGTACCGCGGAAGAGTTAGCTTTCGTCCCTTGCTATTATTTTGGGATGAGGGCTTTTTTTATTGTAATGGAGGTAAGAAATATGAAGTATATGGGAACAAATGAGCTTAGAGAAGCTTATTTAAGATTTTTTGAAGGTAAAGATCATTTAAGGCTAAAGAGTTTCCCTTTAGTTCCAAAAAATGATAAGAGTTTATTATTAATTAATGCAGGTATGGCACCACTTAAGCCATATTTCACAGGTTTACAAGAACCACCAAAGAAGAGAATTACAACATGCCAAAAATGTATAAGAACAGGAGATATCGAGAATGTAGGTAAAACTTCAAGACACGGTACTTTCTTTGAAATGCTTGGTAATTTCTCTTTTGGAGACTATTTTAAAGAAGAAGTAATTCCATGGGCTTGGGAATTTATAACAGAAGTATTAAAAATGCCAAAGGATAAATTATATGTAACAATATATTTAGATGATGATGAAGCATTTGAAATATGGAAAAACAAAACTGATATAGATACAAGCAGAATATTTAGACTTGGAAAAGAAGATAACTTCTGGGAACATGGTGCAGGTCCATGTGGTCCATGTACAGAAATCCACTTTGAAAGAGGTATAGATGTAGAACCGGTTAAAACTGCTGAAGAATTTGTAAAAGCTAGTGATGAAGATAGAATAATAGAATTCTGGAACTTAGTATTTACACAATTTGATGGAGATGGAAAAGGTAATTATGAAAGATTACAAAATCCTAACATAGATACAGGAATGGGACTTGAAAGACTTGCTACATTAATGCAAGGTGTTGAAAATATATTTGAAATAGATACTGTTAAAAATATATTAGGTAGAGTTTCAGAACTTGCAAATGTTAAATATGGAGAAGACGCTACAAAAGATATATCACTTAGAATAATAACAGACCATGTTAAGTCAGTTACTATGATGATTTCAGATGGTGTTCAACCAAGTAATGAAGGAAGAGGATATGTACTTAGAAGACTTCTAAGAAGAGCTGCAAGACATGGAAGAGTTCTTGGAATAAAAGGATTATTCTTAAAGGATATAGTAGAATCAGTAGTTGAAAACTATGGCGTTGAATATGATGAACTTATTGCTAAAAAAGATTACATTGAAAAAATTGTTACGTTAGAAGAAGAAAGATTTAATGAAACAATAGATTCAGGAATGGGAATACTTTTAGGATACATTGAAGAACTAGAAAAAGAAAACAAGAATGTATTAAGTGGAGAAAAAGCATTTAAGTTATATGATACTTACGGATTCCCTTATGAATTAACAGAAGAAATATTAGAAGAAAAAAATATCACAATAGATAGAGAAGCTTTTGATAGAGAAATGCAAGAGCAAAGAGAAAGAGCTAGAAGTGCTAGAGGAGAATTCACTTATATGGGAAGTGAAGAAACACCAATAAATCTAGTTGATAGCGATATAGAGTGTGAGTTCGTAGGATATGATAAGGACGAAGCTGTTGGAAAAATAGTATTCTTAGCAACAGATGAAGCAGTTGTAGAAGAATTAAAAGAAGGCCAAAAAGGATACATTGTTACTGATAAGACACCTTTCTATGCAGAAATGGGAGGTCAAGTAGGTGATAAGGGTACTATAAAGGGACATAATTTTGAGGCTTATGTATATAACACTAAGAATAATGTTGGTGGAAAAACTATTCATTATGTAAAAGTTAATAATGGAATAGTAAAATTAAATGAAGAAGCAGAATTAAAGATAGATGTAAAGAGAAGAAATAATATACGTAAGAATCATACAGCAACTCATATGTTACATGAAGCACTAAAAGAAGTTTTAGGAGATCATGTTAACCAAGCTGGATCATTTGTTGATGATGAAAGATTAAGATTTGACTTTACTCATTTCCAAGGTTTAACTGAAGAAGAGCTTCAAAAAGCAGAGAATTTAGTTAATGAAAAGATAATGGAAGTATATAGCGTTGATACAGATCTTATGACATTAGAAGAAGCAAGAGAAAGGGGCGCTATGGCTTTATTTGATGATAAATATGGCGATAAGGTTAGAGTTGTATCTGTTGGAGATTATTCAATGGAACTTTGTGGAGGAACTCACGTTTTAAACTCAGGAGAAATTGGATTATTTAAAATAGTTAATGAAGCTGGAGTTGCAGCAGGAGTAAGAAGAATAGAAGCATTAACAGGATTTGCAGCAATAAAGTATGTTGAAGATAAGCAAAAAATGCTAAAGGAAGCATGTGCTGTATTAAAATGTAATGAAAAAGAAATAATAAATAAGATTTCTACACAAACAGCAGAAATAAAAGAAAAAGAAAAAGAAATTGCAGAATTAAAATCAAAACTTACAAGTGGTGCTGAAGATGATATATTAAATTCAGCTAGAGATATAAATGGTATTACTGCAATAGCATATGCATTAGAAGATGTTGACGGAAATGCATTAAGAGACTTAGGGGATAAGATAAGAAATAAGGCTCCAAAATCAGTAGTTGTATTAATAAGTAAAGTAAGTGATAAGGTTAATTTAGTTGCAATGGCAAGCAAAGATGCAGTAGCATCTGGAATCCATTGTGGTAAGATAATTAAAGAAGTAGCATCAGTAGTTGGTGGCGGTGGAGGTGGAAGACCTGACATGGCTCAAGCTGGTGGAAAGCTTCCTGAAAAAATAAATGAAGCTATCGATAAATCATATTATGTAATTGAAACTTTAGTAAAATAGTGTACTTTTAAAAAGATATGGGTTATAATTATTTTATAAGATATGAATATAAAAGAATAAATATGGAGATTACTATTAACAGTATATATAAATTTCCTTTAACAATAAGGTAAGGGGGTGAGCTGCTAGAAGAGCAGCATAGGATATGAGTAATAATTTAGAGCATACAATGCAATTTGATTTATCAAAAAATAAAGAAGTGCTAACAAAAGCCATTTTAACTGAGGTTTATAATTCGCTTCAAGAGAAGGGGTATAATCCAATTAATCAGCTTGTTGGTTATCTAATATCAGGAGACCCTACTTACATTACAAATTACAACGGAGCAAGAGCTTTAGTAAGAAAACTTGAAAGAGATGAAATTCTTGAAGAAGTTATAAAATCTTATTTAGAGATAAAATAAAAAAAGTGCCCTGTTGAAGGGCGCTTTTTGTTTTTAGGGAGATAATATGAGAATATTAGGATTAGATGTTGGGCAAAAAACAGTTGGAGTAGCTATTTCAGATCCTTTAGGATTTACAGCACAAGGAATAACAACTATAAGAAGAACTAAAAAAAGTGAAGATGTAGAAGCTGTAAAGAGAATATGTAATGAATATTCTGTAGAGACTATAGTTATTGGATTACCTAAAAATATGGATGGCTCAATTGGATTTGCTGGAGAAAAGATACAAGAATTCAGTGAACTCTTAAAAGAGGCTATAGATTTAGAAATAGTATTTTGGGATGAAAGACTTACCACTGTTGCAGCACATAGGGCTATGCTTGAGGCTGATTTATCAAGAGGAAAAAGAAAGAAAATAGTTGATAAAGTAGCAGCAACGTTTATTTTACAAGGATATTTAGATAGAATATCTAGCGTTAAATAATTATTAATTGAAAATAATTATTGACAATACTTTACTATAGTAATTAAAATAAAGAAAAAGGAGAGAATAAATATGGAAAAAGATATAGAATACATTGATTTATTAGATGAAGAGGGAAATGAGTTATCATTTAAAGTGATTAGCTTTTTTAAGATAGATGATTTAAATAGTGAATATGTAGTTTTAACTCCAGCTGATGAAGAGGGAGATGAAGCGGTAGTTCTTAAAGTCGAAAAGGATGAAGATGGAAGCGATAACCTTATAAATATAGAAGATGAAGCTGAATTTGCAATGGTAGAAGAAGCTTATAATTTATTAATGCAAGAAGATTAGAACATAGAAAGAGGTGTTGTAAATGGGAAGCTTAATTTCAGTGGATATGCAAGAACTTAAAGAAGATTTAAAGAAAAAAGGATATAAATTAACTCCTCAAAGAAGAGCTATAGTTGATACTATAATAAAAAATGAAGGAAAACATTTAACTGCCGAAGAAATATATGATGAGGTAAAAAAAGATTGTCCTGAAATAGGCTTAGCTACAGTTTATAGAACGGTATTACTACTTGAGGAAGTAAAATTATTATCTAGATTAGATTTAAGCGACGGATGTAGTAGATATGAAATTATTCACCAAGATGAAGAACATAGACATCACCATTTAATATGCAATCAATGTAACAAAGTTTTTGAAGTTGAAGAAGATTTATTAGATGAATTAGAACAAAGAATAGAAACAAAATATGGGTTTAAAATACAAGATCATAGTGTAAAATTCTTTGGAATCTGTGAAGAGTGTATGAAGAAAAATAAAGAATAATTAAAGGAATCCTCTCAAATATAAAAGAGATGACATCCTTTGTTTATACATATTTTAAATAAGGAGGGGAAATATGAAGAATGAAAGAGCTAAGGTTAAAATCATTCCTTTAGGTGGAATAGATGAAATCGGGAAAAACCTTACAGTTGTAGAATATAAGGACGACATTGTAATTATAGACTGTGGTTTAAAATTCCCAGATGTTGATATGTATGGAATAGATATAGTTATACCAGATATATCATACCTATTAAAAAATAAAGATAAAATTAGAGGAATATTTTTAACTCACGGACATGAAGATCATATAGGTGCACTTCCATATGTTTTAAAACAATTGGATATACCTATATATGGAACTAAACTTACTCTAGGAATTGTAGAAACAAAGTTAAGAGAACACGGACTTTTAGCTACTACAAAATTATTTAGAGTAAAACCTAAAGACAAAATAAAATTACAAAATGTAACGGTTGAATTTATTAAAACTAATCACTCAATAGCTGATTCAGTTGCGATAGCAATCCATACTCCACTTGGAGTTGTTCTACACACAGGAGACTTTAAAATAGACCATACTCCAATAGATGGTGCTAGAACAGATTTTGCAAGACTTGCAGAACTTGGAAGAAAAGGCGTACTTGTAATGATGGCGGATTCTACTAATGTAGAACGTCCAGGTTACACAAAATCAGAAAGTGTAGTTGGTGAAACTTTAAAAAGATTATTTGGAAGAGCAAAGGGTAGAATTTTAGTTGCTACTTTTGCATCAAATATTCATAGAATTCAACAAATAATAACTGCAGCAGAAATGTATGATAAGAAAGTTGCGGTATCCGGTAGAAGTATGGAGAATATCGCGCAAGTTGCGATAGATCTTGGATACTTAAAACTACAAAAAGATACTTTAATAACAATTGATGCAATACAAAAGTATAAAAATGAAGAGGTAGTTATTATAACTACTGGAAGCCAAGGAGAGCCGATGTCAGCACTTGCTAGAATGGCAGCTTCAGAGCATAGAAAGATTACAATAGTTGAGGGGGACACTGTTATAATATCAGCAACTCCAATACCAGGTAATGAAAAATTAGTATCAAAGGTTATAAATCAATTATTTAAAAAAGGTGCAGAAGTTATATACGGTTCTGATGAGAATGTTCACGTTTCAGGGCATGCTTGTCAAGAAGAATTGAAGCTTATACAAACTATAGTAAGACCTAGATTCTTTATACCTGTACATGGTGAGTATAGACATTTAAAGCAACATGCAGAACTTGCTGTTAGCGTTGGATTAAATCCAAGAAATTATGTATTACCAGAAACAGGAGATCAAATTGAAATTACACGTAATTTAATAAAGAAGAATGGAACTGTAACATCAGGTCAAGTTCTTGTTGATGGATTAGGTGTTGGAGATGTTGGTCATATAGTTTTAAGAGATAGAAAACATCTTTCACAAGATGGTATATTAACTGTTGTTGTAACTCTTGATAGAGAAAGTGCATCAGTTATTGCAGGACCTGATATAATTTCAAGAGGTTTTGTATATGTAAGAGAATCAGAAGGTCTTATGGATGACGCAAGAGGAATTGTTAAAGCTGTTTTAAGTGAATGCGAAAAGTCAAAGATTACTGATTGGGCAACTATAAAGAGTAGAATTAGAGATGAACTTAGAAACTTCTTATATGAAAAGACTAAGAGAAAACCTATGATACTTCCAATAATAATGGAAATTTAATTAAATAAGTGGTTCATTTAGCAATCATTTATATTGACTTTTTAAAAAGTAAAGATTAGAATATAAATTAGTGCGAGAATTGGGTACACAAGTATCCAATTTTCTTTTTGAAAAAAAATATTATAGGTTTACATAGAAAAAAACAAAAGTAAAGCTAAAAAGTGGAGGAATATAATGGAATTAATTAAAAGAGAAGATATTAGAAATATAGCTATCATAGCCCACGTTGACCACGGTAAGACTACTTTAGTAGATGCGTTATTAAAAGATAGCCATACTTTTAGATCAAACGAAAAAGTACAAGAAAGAGCTATGGACTCAAATGACTTAGAAAAAGAAAGAGGAATCACAATCCTTTCAAAGAATACTGCAGTACATTACAATGGAGTAAAAATCAATATTGTTGATACTCCAGGACATGCTGACTTTGGTGGAGAAGTTGAACGTGTACTTAAAATGGTTGACTCAGTATTATTAGTTGTTGACTCATATGAAGGACCAATGCCTCAAACTAAATTCGTTCTTAAGAAAGCATTAGAATTAGGATTAAGACCAGTAGTTGTTATAAATAAGATAGATAAGCCAGATGCTAGACCAGAAGCTGTTATCGATGAAGTATTTGAATTATTCTTAGAATTAGGAGCTGATGATGAGCAATTAGATTTCCCAATAATCTATGCTTCAGCAAGAGATGGTTTTGCAAGACATAATGTAGAAGATACAAATGAAAATATGACTCCTTTATTCGATACAATTTTAGAACGTGTTCCATGTCCAGAAGGATATGTAGACGGACCATTACAAATGCTTGTTACAACATTAGATTCAAATGAATATGTTGGTAGAATAGCAATTGGTAAGATTCATAGAGGAACAGTTAAAAAGAACCAACCTATAGTTTTAGTAAGACAAGATGGAAGTACATCAAATTATAAAGCTACATCATTATTTGGATATAACGGATTAAAGAGAGAAGAAGTTGAAAGCGCTTCAATCGGAGATATAATAGCTCTAAGTGGTGTAGGTGATGCTAATATTGGAGAAACAATAGCTGATTCACAAAATCCAGAAGCTCTTCCATTTGTAGAAATTGATGAGCCAACACTTAGCATGAACTTCATGGTAAATGATTCACCATTTGCAGGTCAAGAAGGAGATTTCATAACTTCAAGACACTTAAGAGATAGATTAATGAAAGAACTTGAAACAAACGTAAGTTTAAGAGTTAGAGAAATAACTCCAGATTGCTTCGAAGTTTCAGGTAGAGGAGAATTACACCTTTCAGTATTAATCGAAACAATGAGAAGAGAAGGATACGAATTACAAGTATCAAAAGCTAACGTTATCTTCAAAGAAGAAAACGGAAAGAAAGTAGAACCAATGGAATACTTAACTATAGACGTACCTGAAGAGTTCATGGGACCTGTAATGGAGAAGCTTGGACCAAGAAAAGGTGAAATGGTTAATATGACATCAGCAGTAAATGGTTATACTAGATTAGAATTTGTAATACCTGCTAGAGGTCTTATCGGATTTAGAAATGAATTCATGACAGATACAAAAGGTAACGGTATAATGAATCACGTATTCCATGGATATGCACCATTTAAGGGCGAAATTCCAGGAAGAAGTAGAGGATCAATAGTATCATTTGAACAAGGAGATGCTATTGCATACGGATTATTTAATGCTCAAGAAAGAGGATC
The DNA here is from genome assembly GCF_050584765.1 of Clostridium sardiniense. Classification (GTDB taxonomy): domain Bacteria; phylum Bacillota; class Clostridia; order Clostridiales; family Clostridiaceae; genus Clostridium; species Clostridium sardiniense_A. The sequence goes on from NZ_JBNOOR010000001.1 coordinate 1,083,891, forward strand.
ATTATTCATAGATGCTGGTGTGCCAGTATATCAAGGAATGATCGTTGGAGTATGTGGAAGAGCGGAAGATATAGATATAAATGTATGTAAAGGTAAGAAACTTACAAATACAAGATCATCAGGTGCTGATGATGCAGTTAAATTAGTACCACCAATAAAGATGACTCTAGAGAAAGCTTTAGAATTCATTAATAGCGATGAATTAGTTGAAGTAACTCCACAAAATGTAAGAATGAGAAAAACTATCTTAGATAGTGCTGAAAGAAGAAGAAGAACAAGCAGAAGTAAGAAGTAATTACCCTAATTTTATCTTTATAAAGTGAAAAAAAAGTATTATAATAAAGTGAATAGCCTAAATAATGGCTATTTACTTTTATATATAGGGGGATTTTATGAAGAAATCTAAAATAATCTTAATAGTTTTTGTACTCTTAATAATATTATTAGGTGCTACTGTTTTTATGTATACTAGAACTATAAATCATCCCTTAAAATCGGATAAAGATAGTATAGTAGTTGAAGTTAACGAAGGAGAAGGATTTTATACTTTACTTAATGAACTTAAGGAAAAGGGTTTGATTGAAAATGAATTTTTTATAAAAGCTTATTTGAAATTAAATAAAGTTGTTCCAAAGGTATCAAAAGGTACATATACAATTAAAACAGATGTAAGTTTAAGTGAATTCTTAAAGACATTAGAAACTGAAAATGCTGTTAAAGTTGTTATTCCAGAAGGATATACAGTAACTCAAATAGCTGAAGTTCTTGAAAAAGATGGATTGTTTTCAAAAGAAGACTTTTTAAAAGCAGTTAATGAGTATCCTCTTCCAGATTACATAAAGAAAGATAACAAAAGAAGATATGCATTAGAAGGATTTTTATTCCCAGATACATATTCATTCCCAATTGGGGTTACGCCAGATACAGTTATAAAAACTATGCTTGACAAATTCCAATCTGTAATGGAAGAAGCAGAAAAGGAAACAGGGGTGACTGTTCCTACAAATCAAATAGATGAAGTAGTAACTAAAGCATCGTTAATTGAAAGAGAAGCTAGAACAGAAAGAGATAGACCTCTTATAGCTTCAGTTATTGATAATAGAATTAAAAAAGGTATGCCTCTTCAAATAGATGCAACTGTTATTTATGCATTAGGAAAGCATGTAGATAAAGTATTATATAAGCATTTAGAAGTAAACTCACCATATAATACATATAAAAATAAAGGACTACCAGAAGGACCTATAGCAAGCCCTGGAAAGCCTTCATTAATTGCAGCACTTAAGCCTGCAAAAACAGACTATTTATATTATCTACTAGATCCTAACACTGGAGAACACTATTTTACAAGTAGCTATCCAGATTTTGAGAAAAAGAAAGTCGAATTTGGATATTAAATTATCTTGGAGGAATATATGAGCGGAATTACTTATGACTATATGGAAGAATATTTAAGAGGACTAATTGGAGAAAGCAGTGGAAGACTTAAAGAGTTAGAAGATTTTGCAAAAGAAAATGGAGTTCCGATAGTTCAAAAAGAAGCTGGAAAGTTTTTGGAATTTATGGTTAGTATGAAAAGACCATTAAAAATTTTAGAGCTAGGAACTGCCATAGGATACTCTTCTATACTTATGTATGATGCTTCAAAAACAAATCCTGATATTGTTACTATAGAGAGAAGCAAAGAGATGATCGAACTTGCAAAAGAAAATATTAAAAGATTTAACCTTGAAGATAAGATTACTATAAAAGAAGGGGATTGCCTTGAAGTATTAGAAAATCTTGATGAAAAGTTTGATTTAATATTTATGGATGCAGGAAAAGGACACTATAATCATTTCTTGCCACATTGTTTAAGATTACTAAAAGAAGATGGAATTATAATAGCTGATAATGTATTATTTAGAGGAATGGTTCCATCACAGGAATTAGTAAAAAGAAGAAAAATTACAATAGTAAAAAGAATGAGAACATACTTAGAGATGGTTTCAAATGATGAAAATTTAATAACCTCTGTCATTCCTATGGGAGATGGTATTGCGATAACTAAAAGGAGGTAGGTTTGAAGATGAGAAAACCTGAAATTTTAGCACCAGCTGGAAATTTAGAAAAATTAAAAATTGCTATAGATTTTGGAGCAGATGCTGTATATATAGGCGGAAGTAGATTAAATTTAAGAGCTTTTGCTGGAAACTTTACAAATGAAGAAATAGCTGAGGCAGTTAAATATTGTCATGATAGAGAAAGAAAACTTTATGTGACAATGAATGTATTTCCACGTAATTTTGACTTAAATGGAATGGAAGATTATATAAAAGGATTAGAAGCTTTAGGAATTGATGCTATCATAGTAGCTGACCCTGGAATAATAGCAGTAGCTAGAGAAGTAGCACCTAACTTAGAAATACACTTAAGTACACAAGCTAACACTGTAAACTGGAAAGCGGCTAAGTTCTGGTATGATTTAGGTGTTAAGAGAATAGTACTTGCAAGAGAAATGACTTTCAATGAAATTCATGGATTTAGAGATAATCTTCCAGAAGGATGCGACTTAGAAGGTTTTGTACACGGTTCAATGTGTATGGCTTATTCAGGAAGATGTCTAATTTCTAATTATATGTTAGGAAGAGATTCTAACAAAGGAACATGTGCTAATGTTTGTAGATACAAATATTTCTTAGTTGAAGAAACAAGACCAGATGTTTACTTCCCTGTTATAGAAGATGATAAAGGAACATATATAATGAATTCAAAGGATTTATGTATGATTCACCATATACCTGAATTAGTTCAAAGTGGAATATATTCATTTAAAATTGAAGGAAGAATGAAAAGTGAATTCTATGTTGCTTCAGTAGTTAAAGCATATAGAGAAGCATTAGATAGTTACTGGGAAGATCCAGATAATTATAAATTCAAGCAAGAATGGATGGATATCTTATTAAAAGTTAGCCATAGACCATATCATACAGGATTCTTCTTTGGAAAGACAGGAGAACAAAATTATGATGATTCATCATATATAAGAGATTATGATATAGTAGGAATAGTAAAAGAATTTGATGAAGAGACTATGACTGCAACTATAATGCAAAAAAATAGAGTGTTTGAAGGAGATAATGTTGATATATTAAGACCTTATACACCTAATTTCTCAATAAAGATGAATTCAATGTATGATGTAGAAAAAGATGTTGAGACTAATGTTGCTAATAGAGCACATATGATCTTTAAGATGAAGGTTGATACACCTCTAAAAGAAAATGATATGTTAGTAAGAGGAAAACAAACTTTAAAAATTGGAGACAAATAGGAGGCAAACTAATGAAAAAACCTATACTTATTGGAATAACTGGAGGAACAGGTTCAGGTAAAAGTACCATAGCAGACGAAATATATAATAGCTTTAGTGAAGAGTGTATAGCTATGATACAACAAGATGCATATTATAAGGATCAAAGCCATTTAACAATGGAAGAAAGAACAAAAACAAACTATGATCATCCAAAGGCATTTGATAATGATTTATTAATAGAACATTTACATTGTTTAATCAATGGCGAACCAATTAAAAAGCCTATATATGATTTTACTATACATAATAGATCAGAAGAAAAAATAAATGTAGAGCCTAGAGATATAATAATCGTTGAAGGTATTCTTGTACTTGAAGATGAAAGAATAAGAGATCTTTTAGATATAAAGGTATATGTAGATACAGATGCTGATATAAGAATATTAAGAAGAATGCTTAGGGATATAAATGAAAGAGGAAGAGATGTTGATTCTGTAGTAGAGCAATACCTTTCAGTAGTTAGACCTATGCATATGCAATTCACTGAACCAACAAAAAGATATGCAGATATAATTGTTCCAGAAGGCGGACACAATAAAGTAGCTATAGATATATTAGTTTCAAAAATTAAAGATACATTAAAATAACTTGTATAAAACACCTTTTCTTAGTCAAGAATTAGCTAAGGGAGGTGTTTTCCTTTTATGAAGAGAATGGATGTAAAGAGAGGTAATTCTTTATTAGCTCTTCTAATGGTTATATTTGCTGGGTTAGCAGTTAGATTATATTTTTTAAATGTTCATCCTACAGAAAGAGTAGAAGCGAATTATAAGAATCATCAGACTGAAAGCATAAGTGATAGTAAATATATGCTATTAGATACAAGTGGTAAAGATTTAGTAGAGTATGAAAAGAAATATGTATTAGTTATAGATTCAAAGCCTTTTAGTTTAAATAATTATGGGGAAACTTTAGAGGATTTAATGGCTTTAAACTTTATTATGAAGGGGGAAAATAGTGATTTTAATTATACTGATGTAATGAAAAGTCAAGGAAAATTATATTACACTATTTCAGAAGAAACTTATAATAAAATAAATAAATTAGATAATTTAAAAGGCGTATATACCTTTATTAGTGATAAAGTGGATAGAAAAGAAGCTTGGTCTGTAAATGGTATGTTCTCAAATATAACTGATAAAAATATAGTACAGGGATCTATAGAGGAAGAAATATATAATAATATAAAGAATAATGAAATTCCTAAAAAGAATTTTTATCTTGATGAAAAAAATGTTTATACAGATGATGAACTTGTTATAAATGATAATAATAGAAATATAAAACTTACAATAGATAAAGAATTTGATAGTAAGATTAGAGACGTATTATCAAAAGAAGAGTATCAAAAATATAAAAATGTAGGCGTAAGTATTATGGAAAGTGATACGGGAAAAATTAAAGCTTTAGTTCAGAAAAATGAAAGTGAAGCTAATATAAACTTAGGAATAGAAGGAATGGGTTATGAACCAGGGTCTATTTATAAGCTTATAACATACGGAGCAGCTTTAGAGGAAGGACTTGTAACTCCTTATAATACAGTAGCTTGTAATGGTAAGATGTGTAATGGCAAAGTTCATGGAACACTTACAATAAATCAAGGGTTAATAAAATCTTGTAATGATGTATTTGGAGCTATAGGACGTAAAGTTGGATATGATAAATTAATGGAGTATAGTGAAAAATTAGGATTGTTTAAAAGGGTTATAGGAATACAGGGAGAAGGAAGAAACGAAACTTCTGGAGTAAAACCTAAAAATGATGATCCTAAAAATAATAATATTATGGCACTTATTCCAATCGGACAATCAATGAATGTATCTCCTATACAGATGCTTGGAGCTATTAATACCTTTACGAATAATGGAGTTTATGTAAAGCCGTATATTCTAGAGAGTATCTTAGATGATAACGATAAGGTAGTAAAACAATATGAAACTCAAAAAGAAAGAATATTTACAGAGACAACAAGCAAAATTGTGAAAAATGGAATGAAAGAAGTAGTTACTACTGGAACAGGTAAAAGTGCATTTGTTCAAGGTAATGATATGGGTGGAAAGACAGGGTCATCTTCAAGTAGTAATAATACTACACATGGATGGTTTGCAGGATACTTTACAATAAATAACAAACAATACACAATGATTGTTTTTGTTCCAGATTTAATAGAAAAAGAAGATGAAAATATAGGTGGGGGTAACACAGCAGCACCTATATTTAAAGATATAGTATTACAATTAAATAAAAAATAAGAATAAGGCTACATATTTTAAATGTAGTCTTTTACTATAAAGAAAATTATATTTTTTATAAGATAAAGCAAGTTTTCCTTATAAAAATCATATGATATTAGTAAGCACTATAAGGAGGATGAAAGTGTTAGTAATATCGAATTTTATTGATTTGCTCTGTAACACCGTATTTTTAACTGGATACATCTCTAACAATAACACTTTCCCTACACCTCTTGATGAAAAAGAAGAGGAAAAGTATTTAAGAAAACTGAAAGAGGGGGATAAGGGAGCGAAGAGTGTATTAATTGAAAGGAATCTAAGGTTGGTAGCGCATATAGTTAAAAAATATTCTTTTCCAAATAAAGATGTTGATGAATTAATTTCTATTGGGACAGTTGGGCTTATTAAAGCTATAGATTCTTTTGATGTTGATAAAGGTACAAGGCTTGCAACATATGCATCAAGATGTATAGAAAATGAAATACTAATGTTATTTAGAAATAATAAAAAGCAAAAAGGAGAAGTTTATCTGCAAGACCCAATAGGTGTTGATAAAGAAGGAAATGAAATTTGTTTAATTGATGTACTTAGTAGTGATAAGGATTCAGTGCTTGAAAAAGTTGAAAACAATCTTCAGGTAAAGGCTTTGTATAAAAAGATGGAAGAGATACTTACAGAGAGAGAACATGATATAATTATTATGAGATATGGTCTTCAAGATGGAAAAAGCAAAACTCAAAGAGAAATTGCTGCAAAATTAAATATATCAAGATCATACGTCTCTAGAATAGAGAAAAAAGCCTTGAAAAAACTCCAAAAAGTTCTATATGGAAAAGGTATATAGATTTGTTCTAAATTCCTCTATAAAAATAGAGGAGTTTAGCTATTTTTATAGAAATATAGAAGATGGGGGAAATCAATAGGTCGGAGGAAAGAAATGTATACTTTAAGAGAATTATTAGGTAAAACAACAGAGTTAAATGCATCAGATTTACATTTAACAGTTGGGATACCACCAACAGCAAGGTTGAATGGAAAATTAATGCCACTTGGAGATGAAAATCTAACTCAAGATTGTATGGAGAAATTCGCCAAGGAAATACTAGGAAACAGATTTGATATATATAATGAAGACGGAGAAGCTGATACATCATATTCATTATCAGGAATAGGAAGATTTAGAGTAAATGTATTTAAGCAAAGAAATAGTGACGCAATAGCATTAAGAGCTATACGATTAAAAATTCCGACTTTAGATGAACTAAATCATCCAAGTGTATTAAAAGAGTTAGTTAAAAAGCAAAGAGGATTAGTTCTTGTAACAGGTCCAACGGGAAGTGGTAAGAGCACAACTCTTGCTGCCATGATTAATGAAATAAATGCTACAAGAAGTGCCCATATAATTACTTTAGAAGATCCAATAGAATATCTTCATAAACATAAAAAGTGTATTATAAATCAAAGAGAAATTGGTAAAGATAGCAAAAGTTATAAGAGCGCATTAAAAGCAATTTTAAGAGAAGATCCAGATGTTATACTTGTAGGAGAAATGAGAGATCTAGAGACTATTTCAATTGCTATTACTGCAGCAGAAACTGGACATTTAGTATTCTCAACGCTACATACTATTGGTGCAGCAAAAACAATAGACAGAATAATCGATGTTTTTCCACCACATCAACAACAGCAAATAAGAATACAACTTGCAGCGGTGCTACAAGGAATAGTGTCTCAGCAATTAGTTCCCACTGTAGATGGAAAAGGAAGAATTGCAGCACTTGAAACAATGATAATTACGCCAGGAATACAAAATCAAATTAGAGAAGGAAAGACTTATCAAATAGAGTCTGCAATACAAACAGGAAGCAAATATGGAATGAAGAGCATGGATATGTCTTTAGTTGAACTTGCTAGGAATGGAAGTATAACTAAAGAGACGGCAATGATATATTCTGTTGATAAAGAAATATTGAAAAGGATGATGATGCTTTAAAATGAATATAAATGATCATTAATTAAGAAATTTAATTAGTGATCATTTATTTTATTAGAAAATATTAAAGAAAAATAACAAAAATATTAATATATTATTAAAAGAAAAAAATAAAAAGGAATTTATAAATATATGTTGAATATATAAATGTAAGTAGGAATGACAGGAGGGAAGATAGGGAAAATGCAAGAATTTTTAGTTACAGCAATAGATATAGGGACACAAAAAATTTCAGCTTCATGTGGATTGTCATCAATTGGGAAAGAGGTTGATATATTAGGAAGTTCTTGTGTTTATTCAAAGGGTGTTGAAAAAGGGAAAATAGCTGATATGGAAAAATGCAAAGAAGCATTTCTTGAAGCTTTAGATAATTTAGAAAAAGAGATAGATAGAGAAATTAAAGATATTTACATAGGATTACCATCTACAGATGTGAAAATCCAAGAAAGTAATTTTGAAGATGATATTAATGGAATAGTATCTCCGAAGATTCTTAATGATGCATTAAAATATATTAGAGAAAATACTTTTGTAAATGATGATGAAGAGATATGTGATGCTTTTATAAATTGTTATAAAGTGGATGATAAGCTTAGTTTAAATTTAGCTGAAACCTTAGAAGGAGACAAGCTTTTAATAAATGCTACTGTTGTTACTTGTAAAAAAGATGTAATAAAAAAATACATGGATTTATGTATTGGCACTAGATACAATATTAAAGGATTTATAGTTAACATAATGTCACTTAAAAAAATCTTTTTCTTTAGAGATCAACTTGGAGAAAGAGTTATGGTAGAGAGTGGCGCAGCACTTACAGAAGTAGCTATATTTAAAGATGGCGTAGCTAAAGAATTATTTTCTATTCCTTTAGGAGGCAATAATATAACAAGTGATTTATCAATTTGTGGTGGGCTTTCTAATGAAGAAGCAGAAAAAATGAAGTGTAAATACAGTAGTAATTATGAAACACTTTATAGTGAAAAAGATGAAAAGGAACTTACTTTGGATGGAAAAGGCATCCATAAGGAACTTTTTTATAAAGTTTGTGAGGCAAGAATTGAAGAAATTCTTAATTATGTAAATAATGAATTAAAAAACACTGGTCATTTTGATAATCTATGTAGTATAATTTTATGTAGTGATTCTTTAACAAACTTTGAAAATATAAATAAACTATCTAAAGAAATCATGAATGATAGAGTTCGTATATTTACAAAAAATGATTTTGGTATGCAAAATTTTTCAAATATTACCTCATTAGCTATTGTTAAAGAGGTGCATGATAGGGTAGAATTAATATGTGAAGATTTTACAAAAGATGTTAAAGATAAGACTTTAAGATTTGAAAAAATAAGTGATATAAATAGAAACGAAGAATGTGATATAGTAGAAAAAGAAGATCACGTTAAGAAAAAAAAGAATAATAAAGGCATTAGGGGAAAATTAAGAAGTTTACTAGAGGATATTTTCTAAAGGAGGAATTGTTTTGTTAGATTTTGAAGTGGATATGCAAGAATTAACTAATATAAAGGTAATAGGCTGTGGAGGCGGAGGAAGTAACGCTGTAAACAGAATGATAGTTGAAGGATTAAAAAATGTAGAGTTTATAGCTATTAATACAGATAAACAAGCACTTATGTTATCACATGCCAATCAAAAAATTCAAATCGGAGAAAAGCTTACTAAAGGACTAGGAGCAGGAGCTAATCCTGAAATAGGACAAAAAGCAGCAGAAGAAAGTAGAGAAGAAATAACAGCAGCTATTAAAGGCGCAAACATGGTATTTATAACAGCTGGTATGGGCGGCGGAACAGGAACAGGTGCTGCACCAGTAGTTGCTGAAGTAGCTAAATCATTAGAAATACTTACAGTAGGTGTTGTAACAAAACCTTTCCCATTTGAAGGAAAGAGAAGAATGAGACATGCTGAAATGGGTATAGCTAAATTAAAAGAAAAAGTTGATACATTAGTAATAATACCTAATGAAAGATTATTATTTATGGCTGATAAAAAGACAACTTTATTAGATTCATTCAGATTAGCTGATGATGTTTTAAGACAAGGTGTACAAGCAATTTCTGACCTTATAACTATTCCAGGAGTAGTTAATGCTGACTTTGCGGATATAAAAGCAGTTATGTTAAATAAAGGTTTAGCACATATGGGAGTTGGACACGGAAATGGTGATAATAGAGCAGCTGATGCTGTTAAAGAAGCAATTGCATCACCATTACTTGAAACTTCAATTGAAGGAGCAACAGGTGTTATCTTAAACTTTACAGGTGGAGCAGACCTTGGAGCACTTGAAGTATACGAAGCAGCAGATGTTGTAAGAGAAGCAGCAGACGCTGATGCTAATATAATTTTCGGGGCAGTTATAGATGAAACATTACAAGACGAAATAAGAATAACTGTTATTGCAACTGGCTTTGAAGAAGATGGAATAGGAGCTTTACCAAAAGAAACTGCTAAGGTAGAAGTTAAATCACAAATAAAACAACAAGTTGAAGAAAAGGTTGAAGAGGCTAAGGAAGAAGTTGCAGCTACAACTTCCGAAGAAACTGTAAGTTCAACTATAACTTATACAGAAGAAGATTTATCTATACCTACATTCTTAAGAAGACCAAGAAGATCAAATTAATAATAAGAAATTTTTAAGACCTTGGAAATTAGTTTCCAAGGCCTTTTTTATACAATAAAGTTACAAAAAAGTTAATAATAAATGAAAAAATAGAAAAAATAAGGGGTTAAAATCTTTGATTAGATAAAAAGATATGGTAAAATTAAAAAGAATATTAGCAATTAAGAAAAATAATGTTATAAATGGGGAGAATAGTATGAAAAGGAAACAAATTACAACTATGATGTTGGTTGTAGCAGCAACCACAGGTTCATTTATATTTAATAATACCAAAGCATTTGCAGACACTCATAAAAATAATATTAGTACTTTCGGCCTTGAAAGAGCTTCAAGCAAAGGAAAAGTGGTAAACGTTGAAACTAATCTAAGAATAAGAAAAGATCCAAGTACTAGTAGTAGCGTTATAGGATATCTTAGAGATGGACAAACTTTTGAGATACTAGGAAAAGAAGGCTCATGGTATAAGATAAAAAATGAAAATAAGATAGGTTTTATTCATAAAGATTATGTAAAAGAGATAGATAGCAATAATAATGAAATAAGTACTAGTTTAAAAGGAGAAGTAATTAATATTACATCTACTTTAAGGCTTAGAGGTTCAGCTTCAACTGGTGGACAAGTTATAGGATATTTAAAAAATGGAGAAAAGTTTGATATATTAGGAAAAGCGGGTTCATGGTACAAGGTTAAAGTTAGTGGAAAAGTTGGTTACGTACACGGTGATTATGTAAAAGTAATAAATCAAGGTAGTAGTAGTAATAACACTAGCAATAATAGCAATAATAAACCCACAGAAATAATGAAACAAGGAACTGTAATAAACATAACTTCTAGTTTAAGAGTAAGAAAAGGCGCATCAACAAATTCAGAAACCCTTGGGTACTTAAAAAATGGAAGCAAGCTTGAAATAGCATCAAAGTCAGGAGTATGGTACAAGATAAAATACGGAAATGGCTATGGTTATGTACATGAAGACTATGTAAAAATAACAGGTGAAAGCGGAAACAATAATAATAGTAACAACAACAATAATAATAAACCAGTAGAAACAATGAAGCAGGGAACTGTAATAAACATAACTTCTAGTTTAAGAGTAAGAAAAAGCGCATCAACAAACTCAGAAACTCTTGGTTACTTAAAAAATGGAAGCAAGCTTGAAATAGCATCAAAGTCAGGAGTATGGTATAAAATAAAATACGGAAATGGCTATGGTTATGTACATGAAGACTATGTAAAAATAACAGGTGAAAGCGGAAACAATAATAATAGTAATAACAACAATAATAATAATAAACCAGTAGAAACAATGAAGCAGGGAACTGTAATAAACATAACTTCTAGTTTAAGAGTAAGAAAAAGCGCATCAACAAGTTCAGAAACCCTTGGTTACTTAAAAAATGGAAGCAAGCTTGAAATAGCATCAAAGTCAGGAGTATGGTACAAGATAAAATACGGAAATGGCTATGGTTATGTACATGAAGACTATGTAAAAATAACAGGTGAAAGCGGAAATAATAATAACAGCAATAACAACAATAATAATAATAATAAACCTTCAGATAAGGTTGAAGGAACAGGTAAGGTTATAAATATCACAAGTAACTTAAGAGTAAGAAAAGGTCCAGGAACAAATCACGAAGTTTCCGGATATTTATTAAATGGAGATACTTTTGATGTTTTAGGAAAAGAAGGAACATGGTATAAGATTAAAAAGGGAAGTTTAAGTGGTTATATAAGTCAAGACTATGTAAAATTCTATCCAAATGGAGGAAACTCAAATAACAAACCTGAGAAGCCAGAGAAGCCTGAGAAACCAGAAGTAACAAAAAAATTTGGAAAAGTACAAGTAAGTAGCGAACTTAGAATCAGAGAAAAAGCAAATACAAATTCTAAAATATTAGGAAATCTAAGAAATAGTGATGTTATTGAGATTTTAGGAGAAGAAAATAGTTTCTATAAAATAAAAAGTGGTAGTATAGTTGGATATTCAGCAAAGGAATTTATAAAAGAAATATCTCAATCAGAAGCTGAAGATAATAATAACAATAATAGTAATAGTAATAAACCTGAGAATGGAACAACTATGACAACTAATTACCATATGTCTATGGATTCATATATAAAATTACAGCAATCAAGAGTTCCAGCCTATGATTATAATTATTATGAAAAATATATAAATCCAAATAAAGCAAGTAATCAATCACAATTCTTAAGAATAGATGAGTTTAGAAATATTAGTGTAAGTGGATTAAACAATTACTTTAATAGTAAAGATGCTGGTGTTTTAAAGGGACATGCACAAGGGTTTGTTAATGCAGCAAAGAAATTTGATATTGATCCAATATATTTTGCTGCTCAATCAATACATGAGACAGGCTATGGAAAAAGTAAGTTAGCTGAAGGTGTTACCATTACAGAAATAGCTAATCCTGATAAAGGAAAGTATAATAGCAATGGTGAATTAATTGGATATGAAATGATTAAACTTGCAAAACCTGTAACTGTATATAATTTATTTGGTATAGGAGCATATGATAATTCGAAAGTATTCCCAAATAGAGCACTAATTCTTGGAACAACATACGCATATAATCATGGATGGACAACAGTTGACAAAGCTATTGAGGGAGCCGCTAGCTTTGTATCAAGTAATTATGTAAAAAGTTCAAAGTATAACCAAAACACATTATATAAAATGAGATTTATACCTAACACAGATTTAATATGGCATCAATATGCAACAACTCCATGGTATGCTGAAAGTATAGGGGCGCAAATGGAGCAAATGAAAAATTTATATACAGGAAATAATGACTTTGTTTATGATAGACCTAAATTTAATTAATGTAGAATTATAAAATTTACCTAATTTATATTAATTAAAGAAGAAACTTAGAGCTTAATAACAAATGTAATATATCTTTGAATAATCCTATAATATAATAGGTTTTTAAATTACTATATAAAAGTAAAATAACTAAAAATAACTATAAGAGACTTATATAAGAAATATAAGTCTCTATTTTTTTGCAAAAATTATAAAAAAATAGATGAATTATATATGTAAATATCAACAAAAAGTAATAAAAAAATTAAAAGAAGTTTTAGTGTAATTATATGTAAAAAAAATCAGTTAAAAACTACTGTTCTTAACAATTAATATGACAAAATTTTGAAAGATATAGTTATATAATTTTATTAGGAGGTTGATCAAGTGGATATATATGTAGATATATTATTAATTGAAAATTTTTTGGTCAATTTATTTTTGCTAACAATATCCTATAGAGTACTTAGAGAAGCGTATTCATTTAAAAAATGTATATTTGCAGCAGCCTTAGGAGCTTTGTACACCTTAACAATGGTTTTTAATGAGTTAAATTGGCTATCTAATAACTTTTTTCAAGTTATTGTTTCATTAAGCTTAGCTTATATTCCATTAACAAATAAAAAAATAGGAAATGCTTTAAAATGTGGGGCAACATTTATAGCATCGGCATGTGTTTTGAGTGGGATTTGTTTTAAAATAGCTGTTATAACTAATGAATATTCAATAAAGAATGGTATTATGATAAATGATTTTAAGGTGAAGTATTTAATTATCTGTGTAGCTATTCTTTTTATAGCTCTAGAGAGAATTACAAGTTATATAAGAGAAAAAAATATAATAAGAGATTTCTTCTATGATATTGAGATAACACTTAAAGACAAAGTTATTATGGTAAAGGGATTCTTAGACTCCGGAAATGAACTAAGAGAGCCAATTACTAATTTACCTTGTATATTAGTTGAAGAAGGTTATCTAAATACATTAGATATAAAAAATGAAGGTGTATTCTATATTCCCTATAGTGCTATTGGATACAATGGAAGCTTAAAGGGATTTAAAGTAAACAATATAAAACTTAAAAAAAGTGGAGAGACCTTTAGAGAAATAGATGCAATATTGTGTCCATGCAAAGATACTTTAAGTAGGGATAATGAGTTTAATGCATTATTATCGAGAGGGGTAATATAAGGAGGGTATTATGATAAAAATTCAGATGTTATTAAATAGAATATTAGAAAAACTAGGATTGTTTAGAAAGAAGCTGCATTATGTAGGAGGAAGTGACGCTCTTCCACCACCCCTTTCTAAAGAGGAAGAAGAGGCTCTTGTAAATAAATTAAATGATGGAGATGAAGAGGTTAGGAGCACTTTAATAGAAAGGAATTTGAGACTTGTTGTTTATATAGCTAGAAAATTTGAAAATACAGGAGTGTATGTAGAAGATCTAATTTCAGTTGGTACTATTGGACTTATTAAAGCTGTAAATACATTTAATCCAGAAAAAAAGATAAAGCTTGCAACATATGCATCTAGATGCATTGAAAACGAAATACTTATGCATTTAAGAAGAAATAATAAAATTAAAGCGGAAATATCATTTTATGAACCTTTAAATATTGATTGGGATGGAAATGAACTTCTTTTATCAGATATTTTAGGTACAGAAAATGATATAATTTATAATTTAATTGAAGATGAAGTAGATAAGCAATTATTATTTATTGCACTAAAAAATTTAAATGAAAGAGAAAAAGAAATTGTAAAACTAAGATTTGGTCTAAATGGGACAAATGAAAAGACTCAGAAAGAGGTTGCAGACCTTTTAGGCATATCTCAATCCTATATTTCAAGATTAGAAAAAAAGATAATAAATAGATTAAAAAAAGAAATTAGTAAAATGGTTTAGGTTGTCTGTAGTATAAAACTATTATCTTGCGGAGATACTTTTTATTGTGATGATATTACTTCCAAAAGGAGTTGATGATATTGATCATTAATAAAGTTGAGATATGTGGAGTAAATACTGCGAAACTTCCTATAATTAAAGAAAAAGAAAAAAGAGAACTTTTATTAAAGATGCAATCAGGAGATAATAGTGCAAGAGAGACATTTATAAAAGGAAATTTAAGATTAGTGTTAAGTGTAATTCAAAGATTTAATAATAGAGGAGAAAATGTTGATGATTTATTTCAAGTTGGATGCATAGGACTTATGAAGGCTATTGATAATTTTGATCTTTCTCAAAATGTTAAGTTTTCAACTTATGCAGTTCCAATGATAATTGGAGAAATAAGAAGATATTTAAGAGATAATAATTCAATAAGAGTTAGTAGGTCATTGAGAGATATAGCATATAAAGCATTACTAGTAAGAGATAAATTGGTTAAAGACAATAATAAGGAACCAAATATCTCACAAATAGCAAAAGAATTAGAGATACCTAGAGAAGATGTTGTATTTGCATTAGACGCTATACAAGATCCTGTATCTTTATTTGAACCAATATATCATGATGGCGGAGATGCTATATATGTTATGGATCAAATTAGTGATTCTAAAAATACTGATGAAAATTGGTTAGAAAATATCTCAATAAATGAAGCTATGAAGAGATTAACAGATAGGGAAAAATTAATATTAAATCTTAGATTTTTTAGAGGAAGAACGCAGATGGAAGTTGCAGATGAGATAGGTATATCTCAGGCACAAGTTTCAAGACTAGAGAAAACAGCACTAAAACATATGAGGAAGTATATTTAGAAAAAGAACTCTTTAAGAGTTCTTTTTCTTTAGATAAATAATAAATAACTATACTTTTGAATATAAATGTAAAATGTAAAGGGGGAGTTTAAATGGAAGAAAATTTACATTCAATTAATGCAATGAGAAATATGGAGATAATAGATGTAAACACAGGAAGAAAGCTTGGATATATAGTAGATATAAAATTAGACTGTGAAGAAGATAAAGTACAATCATTAATTATACCGGGAGAGAATAAAGGTTGGTTTGGAAAAGGAGAGGAGATAGAGATTCCTTGGGAGAATATAGAGAAAATAGGTATTGATGTTATACTAGTATCAGCTGATAATTTAAATATTGTTTCAAGAGATGATAATAATTACAGATAATATCTAGTCAGGAAAGGAAAAAATATGTATAATAACGATATAGAGTAAGTAATTAAACGTACAGAAAGGTGGGAGCTATCTATGAAATGCCCTTTTTGTTCTTTTCAAGAAAGTAAGGTAGTTGACTCAAGATCAACAGATGATAATACTACAATTAGAAGAAGAAGAGAATGTTCAAATTGTAATAAAAGATATACAACATATGAAAAGGTAGAAGATATTCCAATTTTAGTTATTAAAAAAGATTTAACTAGAGAAAATTTCAATAAAGAAAAAATTGTGAATGGATTAATTATAGCATGTCAAAAGAGACCTATTTCTAGAAAACAAATAGAAGAAATTGCAGAAGATATTGAAAAGACAATATCAAATAAGATGATGACAGAAGTTCAATCAAACTACATAGGGGAAATGGTTATGGAGAGACTTAAAGAGATTGATGAGGTTTCATATGTAAGGTTCGCTTCTGTTTACAGACAATTCAAAGATATTAATACCTTTATGGAAGAAATAAATAGATTAATGAGATAAACCCAAGTAAATAAGCCACTTAAATTGTAAACGGCAAAAATTCGTCAAAAAATATTATTTATAACATTTGAAGCTCTGTCTAACATGTCATTGGTAACATGGCTATATGTTTTCATAGTTTGCTCAACAGTATGTCCAAGTAAATTAGCAGCAGTTTTAAAGTCTATGCCGTTTGCAATTAATTTGGTTGCGTAAGTATGTCTTAATTCATGAATTGATATATTGAATCCAAGTTCTTTAAGTTTTCTATTTAAGAAACTTATAACAGCATCATTACTTTGACTTTTTATTATTCTATTCATTAAATTTATAGGTTGAGTTCTTTTTAATTTTTTTAAATATACAATTGTCTTTAGTGGTATTGGAACGCATCTATAGGAGTTTTTAGACTTTAGTTCATCAAATCCATATTCTTTAGGATTTAGACTAATTACCTTCCATTGTTTATTTACAGTTAATGTAGCTGTTTCAAAATCTACATCATTCCAAGTTAATCCCATTATCTCACCTATTCTTAAACCACAAGTGCCAGCTATAATTATTACAGGTACGTAATTACTATATCTAGAGTTTTCGAAAGTACTTACTAAATCATTGAATTCTTTATCTGTAAGAGCTTTCTTTTCAAATTTCTTTTTAGATTCCTTTATATTTAAATTTTTAACTGGTGATTTTGAAATTATATTATAATTATTTATAGCAGTATTAAATATAGTTGAAAGTTTAGTAAGATAGTCTTTTATAGTTGTTTCTCTTAAACCTTTTTGTGTGAATTTATCTACACATTTTTGTATATTAAATGTATTGATATCTTTTAATTTTAAATCATAAAGTTCTTTAAATGCTTTTATGGTAGCTCCATAAGCAATTACTGTTTTTAAAGATCTATAAATTTTTATATGTTCAATATACATATCAGCAAATTCTTTAAATGTAATATCATAGTAATCTAGATTTAATTTATGTTCTAGGTTATTTTTTATTTGTTGAAGTAATTCATCAGCAGCAAATTTAGCTTTCTTTTTTCCTTCTCTAGTATTAGGAAATCCTTGTTTAGATTTTTGTTTCCATTTACCTAATTCATCTTTATAGGATATTATAACTTGTATTCCATTATTTTTTTCTCTGTAAGTAATATTGTAATCCATAAAATCACTCCTTATCGAATATATGTTCTTATTAATTTATAAAATAAACAGTTGATTATACAACTGATATTTTTAGAACGATTTACCTATAAATAAATTAGGAATAAAATAAATTAAATAATTATCTATTTCATACATATCTCCATATTTACATTTATAATAATTAATAGCTTCTTCTAAGTATTCTTCTGTAATTCCTAAGTATTCAGCTATCTCAAATTTTCCAGAACAACCATGTTCAAAAGCTTCTATTAATCCAATCAAGCCAATATTTTTATCATAGCCATATCTTCTTGCTATAATTTCTTGTTTTTTATTTTCTATTTTACATTGATTGGTTATATCTCCATAGTTCAATCTATAATGGCCTAATTCCTCAGCCAATATACAATATTTATTTTTTATATTCATTCTACTATTTAATATAATTATATTATTTATACATTTTCCACAGGGAGTATCAGTTCCTAGATCTATTTCAATAACTTGAGCTCCCTGTTTATGTGCTTCATTTAATAGATTTTCATATTTAGTCATAGGCATCTCAATCCAATCAATTAATTTTTTTTGTTTAAAAACTCATTAATTTTCTCATTCATAATATTCTTTTCTTCATTAGATAAATTATCATCATGACAAGCAATTAAATAAGGTGTATCATTTTCCTCTGCAAGTGAAGCACAGGTTTCATTTTCACTTGATTTATATGCAGAGTTATTTATAAATTTAGGATTATCCATTAAATCTTTTGTATAAGTAATAACTTTCTTTTTACCTATATCATTTAATTTTCTTAAATCTTCTATATGTTGTTGTTCTTCTTCAGATAAAGTAATATTTGTTTTAGTTATTAACTCACTAGTTTTCTCCATAGGTACAGCTAGACCCATTAACCAAGCTTCATTAACATCTAATGCTTTTGCAATTTTATATATATTTTTTTGTTTTGGCTCATAAGCACCTGAAATGTAAGTGCTGATAGAAGATTTTCCTATCTTAGTTTTTTCAACTAAATCTGCTTGTTTCATATTACGTATTTCTAATGCTTCTTTAATTCTGTCTGCTATAGTAGCCATTTGAATCACCTCTTAAATATAATATATCAATAATGTTCAGAAAACGCAACAAAAATACGAAAATAAATAAAAATAAGTTCAGAAACACGAAAAAAAGTTATTGACAAAGAAAAAAATAAGAGTTATTATAAGTTCAGAAACACGAACGGAGGTGGAGAGATGATATTTGATTACAGTAAGCTAAGAGGAATAATAAGAGAAAAATTTGGAACCCAAGATAAGTTTGCTAAAGCTCTTGGAGTAGGACGAGTAAGTTTGAGTCAGAGACTTAATAATCATTTAGAGTTTACACAAGAAGAGATAAACAATTCTTGTGAATTATTAGAAATTAATAAGAATGATATAGCAAAATATTTTTTTACCATAAAAGTTCAGAAAGGCGAACTAACAAGAGCAAGTTAAGGAGGACAAGCAATGAATAATTTAATGATTTTTGAAAATAAGCAACTTATAGAATTACAACAAGATGATAATTATGAAGTAATAATTAGTGGTAGAGAACTACATGAATTTTTAAAAATAAAAACTCCATATAAGAAGTGGTTTGAAAGAATGAAAGAGTATGGATTTGTTGAAAATACGGATTTTGTTACAGTTGGACAAAAAAGTCCAATTGCAAATGGGGGATATAAAGAAATAACAGAGCATGCAATTAAGTTAGATATGGCAAAAGAAATTGCAATGATTCAGCGCAGTGAAAAAGGTAAACAAGCTAGACAATATTTCCTGCAAGTTGAAAAAGCATGGAATAGTCCAGAAATGATTATGAAAAGAGCTTTAGAGATTGCAAACAAGCAAGTTGAAAATTTAAAGCTAGAAAATACGGAACAGAAAAGGCTATTAAAAGAACAAAAACCTAAAGTTCTTTTTGCTGATGCAGTTAGTACAAGTCATACATCAATATTAGTTGGAGATTTAGCAAAACTAATAAAACAAAATGGAATAGATATTGGAGGAAGGAGATTATTTGAATGGTTAAGAATTAATGGGTATCTAATCAAGAGAAAAGGAACCGATTATAATATGCCTACGCAAAAATCAATGGATTTAGGACTTTTTGAAGTTAAAGAAACAACAATAAGTCATTCAGATGGACATGTAACAACTAGTAGGACACCAAAGGTAACAGGAAAAGGACAACAATATTTCATAAATAAGTTTTTAAATTAAGGAGGACAAGCATATGGACGATAAATTATTAACTGTTAGAGATTTAGCAGAGAGGTGGCAAAAGACAGAACTTACAATAAGGAGATATGTTGCTGATGGAATATTAACCCCTTGTAAGGGAGTACCAGGAACTATGTTTGCACCAGCATACATAGCTAAATTAGAAGGAATTGAATTGGAGAGATTTTCTCCATTAGAAAAAAGGAGATTAGAAAATGAAATAGATATGTATAAGAAAAAGTATGAGGATATGAGGGTAATCATAACTAATGTATTAATTGAAGTTTCTAAAATTATGAAAGTATCTAGAGAAGATATTTTAAGTGACACAAGTTTATGGAGATAAAAATAACTAAGTTAAAGAAGGGTGATTAAGAATGTTAAATTATCATGGAAGATTAATATTAAGTGTTTTAGTTATGGCAGGATTAACTTTTAGTACAGCATTAGGAATTTATGAATTTAATTATGCTAATAGTAGCAAGAGAAGATTAATGTATGGATTATTAAGTGTATTTAGCTTAATAAGTATGATTTTAGTATCAAATTTAATTTAGGAGGAATGAAAGATGAATAAAGAAGAAGTTTTAATTCAATTAAGAGATTTACATTACAATATTAAAAATTTTGAAAGTGTAGAAAGTTCAGAAGATGATGTACAAGCATTGGAATATGTAATTAATGAATTAGAAGGAGCTGTTGGATAATGAGAGCAGCAGGAATAAGTTTTATAGGAACAATGAATGAACTTAAAGAAAGAGTTCAAGATGTAAGAATAGAGTATTGTGTCATAGCAACAGAATTATATTTTAATGGCTATGAAAAAGAAGAAGCGTTCGTTAAAGCTAAAGAAATTTTCAATAAAAAAGTTCATCCCCAAACCGTCCAAAGTCTTGGGAATGAACATGATGAAATTACTTTTAAGAGTATTTTACCATTAAATTGTGATATAGACAATGGAGAAATTTATGACAAATTAACTGGAGAAACGATAAGAGAATTATAGGAGGATTTTAATATGAATTTATGGCAAAAGCTTATTGAAGTTAGAAAAGAGATAGATAATTTTGTTAAGGATACTAAGGGATATGGTTATCAATATGTTAGTGGTAGTCAAGTTCTAGGAAAGATAAAACCTAAATTAGATGAATTAGGAGTAATTCTTAAGGTTGAAACTGATGATATGGTTTGGACAACCTATGATTATACAAGTTCTAAAGGAGAAGGGAAAACAGACTTTGTAGTAAGTGGAAAGGTTAAATACACATGGATAAATGCAGATAATCCAGAAGAAAGAGAAGAATGTAGTTTTGATATATTTGGACAACAAGATGATATATCAAAAGCATTTGGTAGTGGGTTAACTTATTCAGAAAGATATTTCATACTTAAAAGCTTACAAGCTCCAACAGATAATGATGATCCAGATAGTAGGGATACAAGAGGAAAAGTTGGTAAAAATAATAGTGAAACATATAGATGCAATGCATGTGCTAAAGAAATACAATACAACGTAGCTAAATTTTCATATCAAAAATTCGGTAAATCACTATGTATGGATTGTCAAAAGAAAGAAGGGAAGTAGAAATGTATAACTTTAAAATTGATATAAGAGAAAAAGATAATAGTGTTATTTATGGTGTAGAAGCAGGCGGACATTATGAACTTTATATCGAGGATGGAGATACTAAAATTAAACTAACGCTTTCTTATGAACAATTAGATGAAACTATGGATAGCCTTTTAGAACAATGCGGAGAAAAGAGTTACTCAGAATTACAAGAGGAAAATGATAGATTAAATTCAGAGAATGAAGAATATAAGTATCAAAAAGAATTAGATGAAGAATATGAAGATTATGCAAGGGAAAAGTATCGTGAAGATGGACCTTTTTAAGTGAGGTGATTAAATGGCAGGATGGGTAAAAGTTTATAGAGACATAGAGAACAATTGGTTATGGGAAGATACACCATTCAGTAGAGGACAAGCTTTTATAGATCTCTTGTTAATGGTTAATCATCAAGATAAAAAAATATTATTTAATGGGGATTTAGTAGAAGTAAAAAGAGGTTCAAGAATAACTTCATTAAGACAACTAGGTGAATCTTGGGGATGGAGTAGAACGAAGGTAAAAAAGTTTTTAGAGCAACTTGAAAAAGACGGCATGATAACTGTAAAAAGTGACAGTAAAAAGACAGTTGTAAGCATTGAAAACTATACCTTTTATCAAGATAGCAAAAGTTCAGAAGTGACAGTGAAAAGCCGCAAAAATGACAGTGAAGTGACAGTGAAAGACCACAGAGATGACACTGAAATGACACTGAAAGACACAAACAAGAATGATAAAGAATATATAAAGAATGATAATAAGGAAAAGAATGATGAAGAAGGGAAAGAAATACCTAAACTTGAACCTCTTTTCTTTCCAACTCCATCCTGTCAAAAGATATATAAGTTAATAGGAGAGAATGGATATAGGTTCTTTATTAAGGCAGATATAAAAGAAGATGATAGTACTATAGCAATAAATACTAAGAGCAATGTAGATAAAACTATAATAGCTCAATATATACCTAGAATAGATTGGCAACTAAATAAAAGAATAGAGGTGACTTAGTGAAGATATGTAAAGAATGTGGATCAAATTACTTAGTAGAAGTACACCACATAATATTTAGAGGACAAACTCCTGCATTGATTAACTGCAAATATAATTTAGTTTCTTTATGCTATGACCATCATAGAGGTGCTTATGGTCCACATGGAAGTAAAGGGCATAAGCTGGACCAAAAGTTAAAGAAAGAATTTCAAGATAATTTAAGGTTACTTTTTGGACAAGAGATAAATTATACAGTAGAACAAATAAAAGAGAAATTAGATATAAGTTTAAAAGAAACAGAACGCCTTATAAAGACTTTATTACCAATAGAGGGTAAATATAAGGGGATAGAT
The DNA here is from genome assembly GCF_050584765.1 of Clostridium sardiniense. Classification (GTDB taxonomy): domain Bacteria; phylum Bacillota; class Clostridia; order Clostridiales; family Clostridiaceae; genus Clostridium; species Clostridium sardiniense_A. The sequence goes on from NZ_JBNOOR010000001.1 coordinate 1,106,955, forward strand.
ATTATAAGAGCGTGCATGGGTGGAAAATTAGTTTTAGGGGGTGAGTATGAATTACAAAGAACAATATAAGCAAGATGTTATTTTATACAACAGTGTAGTGAATAGATATAGAAATTTAAAAGAGAATGATATTTTAGGAGCTTATCAGTTAATGAAAGATAGTCACATTCTTTCTGAAAGATGGAGTGTAATAAGAGAAGAATATAGAAAGCTCTTAAAACGTGGAGAGAAAAGTGAAGAAAAGGACAGGCTAGAGGATATGTACAGATTTCTAAAAGAAGTTCATACAGATTCTAGAATGGTTTGGAAATATGCAAAAGAAGGTTTTAAAAATAAGGAGGATTATTAAAATGGAAAACATGATTAATTTAGAGAAGTTTGCTGATGGAGCATTAGCTGAAAAAATGAATGGAGCATTAAAAGAGGTATTAGAAAATATAGCAGATCCTAACACAGATTTCAAATTAAAGAGAAAACTTAATTTAGAAATGACATTTGTAAGTGGAGAAGATAGAGAATTAGCAGAGGTAAGTGTAGTTGCTAAAACTAAACTAGCACCTAATAAACCAATTGCAACAAAGATTGTTATTGGAACAGATGGTAAAGGTGGAATATTAGCAAGTGAATATAAGAAACAGGTTCCAGGACAAAGCGTAATGAGGGTAGATGAAAATACAGGAGAAGTTCTTACAACAGGAGAAGAAAAATCAGTTAACTTAGAAGGTATTAAATTAGTTAAATAATAAAATTTATATAAATTGAAAGGTGGAAAATAAAATGATAAACAAAGAAGCAATAGAGTATTTAGTAAACTTAGGAGAAAAGGATGATCCAATAATTCAATTAGCACAAGGAACATATTCAAGAGTAGGTTTAAGTAGAGTTACAGAACCAGTAGCAAGTTCACTTACAGTATCAACACTTACAGGATTAGTTGATTATATAAAAGGGAATGTAGATGAGTTAAAAGGTGAATTACTTATACAAGTAAAATCAGAAGAGGAAGTAAGATTGTATAGTCCTTTAAATGAAGATAGGGAAAGAGAGTTATACATTAAAGCAGAAGCTATATTACCTAATAATGTTCGTTATGATCAATTTATAGATACAGAAAGATTTAACATAATGCTTCAAAGTAGTTTTGTAGATGTAGGAGATAAAAAAGCATTACTACAATATACAGGACTTGTACAAGATGAAAATGTAAAGAGTATAGGGGATGATGGAGTAAGCCAACAGGTTACAGTTAAAACAGGTGTAGCGAGTGTAGGACAAGCTATAGTACCTAATCCAGTAAGCTTGGCACCTTATAGAACATTCCCAGAAGTAGAACAACCAATGAGTAAATTTATATTCAGAATGCAAGATGGTCCAAGAGCAGCAATATATGAAGCTGATGGAGGAGCATGGAGAAATGAAGCTATTAATAATATAAAAGAATATTTATTAGAAGAATTAGAAGGTATAAGTAATATTAAGATAATAGCATAATAACAAAGGATTAAAGACATATGAGGGTACAATTTTACTATTGTATTCTCATATGACAATCAAATGATAGAAGGTGCATATGTTTGAAAAATGAGGGCAAGAGATTCGAGGAAGATTTTAAGAAGTCAGTTCCAGAAAAGTATTTTATATATAGATTTAAAGATGGTACAGCAAACTTTAAAGGAACTAAAAATGAAAATGTAAGATTTCAAGCACATAATATTTGTGATTTTCAAGTAGTTACAGAAAATAAAGTTTTTCTATTAGAACTTAAGAGCTATAACGGTGTGAGTATTCCTTTAAGTGGAATAAGAAAAACTCAATTAGAAGAAATGTTAAAGGCTAGTAAGTATAAAAGTATAGAACCATATTTTATGTTTAATTTTAGACCGTTACAGAAGGTCTATGCAGTTAAGGTAGAAAATGTACAAGCATTTATAGAAAAGGTAGAGAGAAAGAGTATACCAGTTAAATGGTGCATCGATAATGGAATAGAGTTGGAAGGTATTAAAAAGAAGGTTAGATTTAAATATAACTTAGAAGAGTTCTTTAGAAAATTACAATCTTAATAGATTTACTCGTAAATGAGTATAAAATTAAAACAGAAATAAAAAACAATAAAAATCTATTTATTTATATGAAAATATTATGAAATAGATAATAAACTATGATATTTGAAAATTTAATAATACGGTAAGTTATTGATAAGTTACATATGAATAATTTATAATGTTCTTATAAAATGAATCTTAGGAGGATAATTATGGAGCATATAAAGAAACCATACGAAGAATTTGAGGAATTTTTAGATGTTATAAGAAATAAAAATAGATTCTTTATTCCTCAAAAATTTTTAGATATATTTGATGAAATAATTAATCAGTGTAAGGAACTCATAAAGCCAGGAGTTGAATTATATAGGTGTAGAATTCATAATGATAACGGAAGAGATGAAGAACCTTATAAAAACGAAGAAATAGGAATTCCACCTAGTAATATTCTTTCAGTTGGAAGGATTAATCCAAGGGGTATTAATTATTTATATACAGCAGGTTCGAAAGAAACTGCTATAGCAGAAGTAAGACCCAATATAGGCGATTATGTAAGTATAGGTAAATTTAAAACAAAGAAACATTTAGAGGTTGTTAAATTAGATAAAGATATGAGTGTAGTGGGTTATGTAGGTGACGAAAGCAAGATGTATATAGAGTTTATTTGCCAATTTTTATTTTATTTTAATGTAAATTCTTGTAAGGTGATTAAAGAAAGTGAAAAAGAATTAGAATATTTACCTACTCAAATCTTTGCAGAATACTGTAAAAATAAGAAATTAGATGGAATTATGTATCCTAGTAGTGTTAGCAATGCAAATGTACTTGAAACTGATGTTAATAAACCTATTCAAGGATATAATTATGTTTTTTTTAGCGAAGAAGGTTTAGATTACATTGATTCAAAAAAAGTAGAAATCAAAAGTATTAAATATGGATATGATAATAAATAGTAAAAATACCGTAGTATTCTTAATGAATATGCGGTATTTTTTATTTCGCAATTGGCAGATAAAGTGAAGTTTTAATTAAGTTATATTCTGGCTAGGTAAGAATTTAAAATATGAAAGGATGTGATGTACCCCCATCACATTCAATATATAGTACAGTACGCCTAGCCAGTTTATTTTATATAGGAGGAATTTATGATAGATAAGAATATATTTAGGAAAACAGAAGCAATATTATATGATTATAATAATTTAGCTTCTAGAATAGAATTATTAAAATTAGAAATTAAAGATATAGAAGAAACTTATAAAGGTTGTGGATCCATATCATATGAAGAAAGAACACAGTCAACTAATAAGTTTAATAGTAGTGTAGAAAATGAAATATTAGAAAAAGAAAGATTATTAAAAGCTAATAAGATAGATTTAAATAATAAAGTAACATTAAAGCGTAGGATAGATAGTGCAGTTCAATGTTTAAAGGATGAGGAAAGAAAATTAGTTGAGTTAAGGTATATAAATAAAAGATCTTTGAGTTGGAATCAGATAGCATTTGTACTTAAATATAGTCAGGAATACTGTAGAAAAGATTTGAGGGAAAAGGCTATTAATAAGATTGGTGATACAATATTTTATAATCCATACAGACAAGAGAATTTTAATATTTAAAAGGGTATTTTAATATATTCATAGAATAAATAATATGTTATAGAGAAAGGGGCGATAAGTATGATTATTGTATTAAAAGGTAAAAATCCATATGGTATGGGTAAGGAGCCATTTGGTTGCGGAAGAGATTCATATGGATACTGGAAACAACCATTCGGACTTATTAAAAATCCATACGGATGTGGAAGAGATCCATTTGGTTGTGGTAAGAACCCATTTGGAAAAGTAGCGTAAATAAAAAGATAGTAACATTGGTTACTGGCTTTAATTTTTTACTACCGTATTTCTACCACATTACTACCAACATAGTACCAGTTATTTATGATAGTATATAAATATGGACAGGATGATAATTTCTGCATGACCTCTCATAAATTCTCAATACCCATAATTAAGGTAGGATTAAGTTCCTACTAATATGTCGATGTAGAGCAACGGTAGATCACTAGGGACGCGTCGTAAAAAAGACTAGAGAAAGTTGGTTCAATTCCAACCATCGACACCATTAATAAAGACTAATAGCAGGGATTACAATGTGCTATTAGAGTAAGTTTACTAAAGAATCTAGTGTAAAAGCTAGATTCTTTTTTCTTCAAAAAAAGGATAATAAACCTTTCTATAGAACATATTAGAATAAAAGGTAGAGGAGGTTGTTAATATGAGAAATGAATATAAAAATATTTTTTCATGTAATCCAGATTTTAAAAAAAATGCACGTATGAATTGGAGATTTAGTAAGCTTATAGTTGAGGAAAAGAATAGAATAAATATGGCTGAAGGATATGGTGGCGCTGCAATTCTTTTAATAGATAAATGCTTAGAAGATAATTATGATAAAAAAGCTGATATAATTATTTTCCCAATTATATTTTCAATAAATCAATCCATAGAATTATATTTAAAGTCTATAATGAGCTCCGTTAATAAGCTTTTAAGTCATTCGGAGACTCCTAAGCTAAATCATGATATTATTAGTATATTTTATTATGTAGATTCTAAAGTTAAAATTCTTGAAAAAGATAGATATGAAACATGTATATTTAAAAGAGATTATAAAAATATTGAAGAATATCTAAAGGAATTAAGAGAGATATTGAATGATAAAGAAAGAAAGAGCATGGATTTTTCTAGATATCCAGAAAGTGTGAAAGGGGATACTAGATTTTATGAAAAAACGTTTGATACTATATTAATTGATTTAGAAAATTTAAAAAATAGAATTACCACAATTTTGGAAAATTTAAATTTAATAGCATGGTATTATTGGGAATTAACTCAAGATCAGAGATAAGAATATCAAATTTTTAATTAATATAAATTTTATTTTAGATACCAGTAAAGAATAAGTAACTTGGAGAAAAGAACCTAGACTATATTTTAGGTTCTTTTTGTATTATGTAAAACTTTACCTTATAATTGTTATGAGGTGATTGCTAATGAAAAAAATATTAGATAAAAAAGAAATAATAATTATTATTGGATTAATTACACTTTTAATTTCTATTCCATTTATTATAGGGTCTATGGTTAAAGTACATGAATTGGACAAACCAATCAGTATTGATAATTGGCTAATATACTATGCAACTATTGGAGGGGCATTAATAGGAGGTTTTATAACAGCTGTTGGATTATATATAACAATAAAACAAACAAGAGAAATTCAAGATGAGAACAGTAAAGATATAGAAAAGGAAAGAACAATAGAAAAAGATATTAGACAAATAGAATATTTAAAGAAGTTATATATACAAGGTTATAAATACGAAAAGTATTTAAAAAATAACCTAGGAAAATCTTTAATGAAAATAAAAAAGTTAGATACAGTATTAAATATGTTAAAAAGTAATAAAAATGATGATTTTGGTTCTGAAATTATAGAAATTAGTTTAAATATTATAGATACATTAGATGATTTAAATAGAAATATTATCATAGAATCAGCTTGTATACAGTCTAAGGAAATAAAGAGTTTAGTTATTTTGATATCGAATTTTCAAGAAAATATAATAGATAAAATGAATAAGATAATTTCAGAAATACAAAACTATGATGAAAACTCTATATCTGAAATATTATCTGATGAAAAAAATGTATTTGGTATAGTGATAAAATTATTAATTGAACTAAATGTTGAAATATATAGAGATATAGAAAATAGAGCTGATTATAAAAAAGTCATATAAAGAAGTTATAGATTATAAATATATAATATTTTAAAATAAGCGGGATGGCGATTAGTGGCTATGGAACCAAATGAAAAGTAAATAAAGCTTGTGTATTGTATAATTAAGGATAGAAGTAAGTATTGAGTACATTGAAAAAATTAAGTAGCTTGCTTAAAATACATCTACAATATAAGCTAAGTGAAAATTATTAACATAGTTTAGGTTAGGCTATTTTTGTTAAAACCAGTATAATAAATCTGAGAAAGTGGTAATGTTATGGGAAATTGGAGAAATAAATTTTTAAACTTTATGAATAAAGAAATGTGGATGAATAAAGAAATGAAAGAGTTAATTAACAATAATTATCCTAAGAGTTTTTATAAATATAAAGAAATCAATGATTATACTTTGGATATGATTAAAGAAGGAATGATTTGGGCATCTAATCCAGATAGTTTCAATGATCCATATGATTGTCTTTTAGATTTTGATGCTATTGAGGTGATAAGAGGCAAATTTAGAAAAAAAAATTTAGTTCAAATTAAAGAAATAGATAAAGAATCATTAAAAATAATAACTCATAAAATAGAATATGCAATGGAAAAAATAAAAAAGGAGATTGCTATTATTTGTCTATCAGAAGAAAATAATAATATATTAATGTGGAGTCATTATGCAAATAATCATCAAGGAGTTTGTTTTGAGTATGATGGCAATGAAGTTTGTGAATTTTCAGAGATTTATCCTATAGTTTACATAAAGGAAAATATTGATTTGAGTGAGAGTTTGATAGACATTGATCCACATGGAATACAGAAAAAGATTATGATAAAATCTTCTGTATGGGAGTATGAAAAGGAGTGGAGAATTATATTGAATAATTCTGAACCAGAAAAAAGTGGTGGTTTGATAAAATTTCCAAAGATTAAGTCAATATATTTAGGGTGTAAAACTAAGGAAGAAGATAAAGAAAAAATTATTGCATTAGCGAAAGAAAAAGGAATTAATGTGTATCAAATGAAAATGAAGAGAAATCAATTTAAATTAGAGTATAGTGAAATTAATATTTAAGGTAATTGTTAGACTATAAATAGTACAAGTTTAAGGCTAGATGTATAAATTTAATTTTACTTACAGATGATAGGATGATAAAAAGGCCCTGTAATAGGCCTTTTTACTTTATACGGAAGTGAGGTGAAATAATGAATATACAAGGTAAGATAAACAAAGTGAAAAAGGGGTCAAACATTTATGGATACATATACTTAGTAAATAGAGAACAATTTTTAAGCAATAAGACAGGAAATATATGTACTGTATATAAGCTATTTCACTTAATGGATGTAGAGGAGTATAACGAAATATATTCAGACAATAAGAAAGATCCTAATAAGTATTCTAAAATTAAAGAAGAAGTACTAAGTACCTTTAAACAACAAGAAATACTTTTAAAATTAGTTGAGATATATAAAGAGGTAGGTGGAGCAGATGGATAATGAAAAGCTTACACCAAAACAGAAGGCATTTGCAGATTATTATATTGAGTTAGGGAATGCAACAGAAGCAGCAAGAAGAGCAGGATATAAGAAGCCTAATGTACAAGGAAGTCAAAACTTAGAAAAACTTAGTATTAAGTCATATATAGATGAAAGAATAAAAGTCTTAGATAAAAAGAGAATAGCAAAGGGTGAAGAAGTCCTCCAATACCTTACAAAAGTTATGAGGGGAGAAGAAAAAGACCAATTTGGATTAGATGCATCACTTCAAGATAGAACTAAAGCAGCAGAGCTATTAGGTAAAAGATATAGGCTATTTGTTGATAAGGTTGAAACTAATGTAAATGCTAAAATTATCTTTGAGGGAGAAGATGAACTTGAGGACTAATAATGAGTTAAGAATAAGCTTACCAAGTAAGATAGGTAAAGGTTACGGTACCTTTTGGAAGTTTAAAGGTAGATATAGAGTTGTTAAAGGTGGTAGAGGAAGTAAGAAATCAACTACTACAGCACAATGGATAATCTATAATATGATGAAGTATCCTAAAGCAAATACATTGGTTATAAGAAGGGTATTCAATACTCATAAGGATTCTACTTATACTCAATTAAAGTGGGCTGCTAATAATTTAGGTGTATCTCATTTATGGCATTTTAGTAAATCACCATTAGAAGCTACTTATAAACCTACAGGACAAAAAATATTATTTAGAGGACTTGATGATCCAATGAGTATTACGTCAATAACAGTTGAGGTTGGATATTTATGTTGGTGTTGGTTTGAAGAAGCATTTCAAGTGATGAATGAAGATGATTTTAATAAAGTAGATATGTCAATTAGAGGTGAATTACCTAAAGGATATTTTAAACAAATAACATTAAGCTTTAACCCTTGGAGTGAAAAGCATTGGTTAAAGAAAAGATTCTTTGATACTAAAGATGATAATATCTTAGCATTAACAACTAATTATAAATGTAATGAGTTTTTAGGTGATGATGATAGAGAGATATTTGAAAAGATGAAAGAGAAGAATCCGAGAAGATATAAAATAGAAGGACTCGGAGAGTGGGGAATAGCAGAAGGTTTAGTATATGAAAACTTTACTGAACTTGAATTTGATATAAAAGAAATAAATAAAAGAGAAGGAGTTATTAGTGTCTTTGGTTTGGACTTTGGATATACTAATGATCCAACTGCATTTATATGCTGCTTAGTTGATGAAAAGGCTAAGGAGCTTTTTATTTTTGATGAACATTATCAGAAGGCTATGAGTAATACAGACATAGTTAATATGATTAAGTATAAAGGATATTCCAAAGAAAGAATAGTAGCTGATAGTGCAGAACCTAAGAGTATTGATGATGTTAGAAAGCAAGGAATAAGAAGAATTAAAGCAGCTCAAAAAGGTAAAGACAGTATATTAAATGGAATACAAAACATACAAGATTATAAAATATACGTTCATCCTAAGTGTGAAAATACAATAGTAGAATTAAATAACTATGTATGGAATACAAAGGAGGGACAAGTCATAAATAAACCTATAGATGATTATAACCACCTTATGGATGCTTTAAGATATGCTATGGAGCAAACAAAGAAAAAAGGTGGAATAAGAGTACTTAAATAGAGGGGAGGAATAATATGTTTGGATTAGGACAACCAGTAATAAGTGATGGACCTATGAACACTAGTCAATGGTTAGCGGAAGAAATACAAGACTTTTTAAATTCAGATAATAGAAAGTTAATGTTAACTGGTGAACAGTATTATGAGGTTAATAATGATATATTACAAAGAAAGATTACTAGACCTACTGAAAATGGTGGGAATGAAGAGCTAAAGTATAAGGCTAATAATAAATTAGCTCATGCATTCTATAAGAATTTAATAGATGAAAAGGTAAATTACTTATTAGGTAAAGATTATACTGTAAAATCTGATAATGAGGAATATATTAAAAAGATAAGCTGGACTTTAGGAGATGATTTCTTAGATGTATTTAATGAATTAGGATATGAAGCTTCTAATAAAGGAATAGGATGGCTACATATATTTATTAATGATGAAGGTAAGTTTGATACTATGGTTATTCCATCGGAACAAATAATACCTATATGGAGTGATAGAAGGCATAAGGTATTAGATAGATTAATAAGACTTTATGATTTAATAGTCTATGAAAGCACTAATAAAAAGACAGTAACTAAGATTGAATTATGGTATCCAGATAAGGTTGAGTACTATATAAAAGATGGAGAGCAGATAATACTTGATAGTGAGAAATATCTTAATGCAGATGGTAATATAGGACATTATCTAAAGGATGGAGCATGGGCAGTATGGAATAAGGTTCCGTTTATACCATTTAAGAATAATAGAATTGAAAAGGGCGATATAAAGTTTATTAAATCTCTTTTAGATAATTACGATTTAAGTAGATCAGATGTAGCAAACTTTATTGAAGAAGTAAAGAATCTTATTTATGTACTTAAAGGTTATGGTGGAGAAGATTTAGGAGAGTTTATGGATAATCTTAATTACTATAGAGCTATAAGTATAGATGATTCAGATGGTGGAGTAGATGCGTTAAGTCCTACTATGGATGTAGAAGCCATAAAGATTCACTATGAGCAGTTAAAGAGGGATATTAATGAGTGTGGCCAAGGAGTAAATAAAGACTTAGATAAGTTTGGTAGTTCTCCAAGTGGCATAGCTCTTAAATTTCTATATAGTGGAATAGATTTAAAATGTAACTCTTTAGAAGTTTTATTTAAGAAAGCTTTCAAGGAGTTATTGTATTTTATAAATATTTATTTAGGTGAAAGTAATCAAGGATTATATAAGGATATTCCATTAGAATTAATATTTAATAAGAATATCAAAATCAATGAAACTGAAACTATTACTAATTGTGTAAACTCAAAAGGTGTAATTAGTAACAAAACTATCATGGCTAATCATCCATGGGTTAAGGATCCAGTAGAAGAGCAAAAGCAACTTGATAAGGAAAAAGAAGAGTTTGGAGCAGAGTTCGATAAAATACCAGTAGGTGGAGAAGATGAATAAGAACTCTGAATACTGGGAGAAAAGAATAGCAGAGCCAACGTGGAGTATATATAATTCACTAGAAGAAAAGAATAGAGATTTATTAGAGATGTATCAAGAAGCAAGTTCAAGTATTTCAGATGAATTATATAAATTAGCTGAAAAGATGAAAACATCAACACCTATGTTAAGTGATATGCATAAGTTTAATAGACTTACTAAGCTACAGAATAATATAAATGTCATTATTAAGGAGCTTGGTAGTAATGTAGAGAACTTAGGTAAGAAGAATATGTATAAAGGCTTTATCGATAATTATAAAGCTACTATGGAAGCTATAGGAGAACTGGATTTTGCTATACCTAATAAAAAGCTTATTGAGCAATTACTTAATAAACCATGGCTAGGTAGCAACTTTTCAGAAAGACTATGGAAGAATACTAAAGTCTTAGCTATGAATCTTAATGATATTCTTACTACTGGATTATTTCAAGGTAAGACAGTGACAGAAATGGCAATCCAATTAAATAATAGAATGAATCAAGGTTTTAATGTAGCTCATAGATTAGTAAGAACTGAAACAATGCATTATTTAAATGAAAGTTCTATACAAGCTTATAAAGATTCCGGGTGTGAAGAAGTTCAAATATGGGCAGCAGTAGATGAAAGGACTTGCCCAACTTGTGGATTAATACATGGTAATATTTATGCAATGAAAGATAAACCTTATTTACCTTTCCATGCCAATTGCAGATGTACTTATTTACCTGTTATAATTAAGTAATGATATATTATAACAAGGGGGATAAATTATGTGTAGAGAAAAAGAAGAAAAGAAAGGTTGGTTTAATTTTAAACTAATAATAATTCTAGTAGCAATTTTCATTGTGATACCAATAATTATTTTCGGATGTCTATTTTGGGGATATGAAAAGGGATATGAAACTTCATGGGCGATAGGGGTTGGATTCTATGGTTCTTTAATTAGCGGAGTTGGTACTATAATAGCATTTCTAGTTACTAGTTATCAAACTAATAAAATTCAGAATGAAAATATGAAATTTAATTTAAAACAATTAAGATTAAATAATATCTACAAAGAGATTTCTGAATATGAGAAGTTAATATATGAAATTAATAGTTTTAACCAATTAGTTACAGAAACACAATATATTGATATATTCAATACAAATATTGTAAGAGAACATTGTAATAAATTATTAGAATTTACTCATAATATAAAATGGAAATCTTTGATCGTTGTAGAAAAGACATTAAAAGATGATATAAATCATTACTTTTCAAGTCATTTGAACTCGAAAGTTTGTGATTTAAAATATAATGATATAATAACGCCTGAATTAACAGAAAATATAAGGAAGCTTTTTAGAAAAATTGTCAATATAAATAATGAAGATTTGCAAAAAACAAAGATGAAAGTATATACATTAGAAGCAGAAATTAAAGAAAATCCGAATGGGACAGAGAAAATAATAAGAAAAGCATATAATATTTTATTAGAAACAAGGAGAAAAATTGAAACACAAAAAGGTATAGAAAATATAATAGTAGAATTAGATGCGATAACTGAAAAAATTTGTAAACCAACAAGGGAATTAGCAATAGAAATGTCAAAAATTCAAGATTTTACAGTTAGATTAACGGAAGCGTTAAAAAAGAAATACGTAGAAATAGATAAAATAGTAGAGAAGTCTTAGAAATAAGGCTTTTTTATTTTGCCTTTTTTCTTACTTTGCAGGCGTAAAAGAATAAAGATAAGAACCACATTACAAGAGCAACACTTGTAAAAAGCGTAAATGGAGGGATATATAAATGAATTTAGAAGAATTATTAAAAGCTCAGGGATTAGATGATAATCAAATTAAATCAGTTATGGGAGCTATGAAAAAAGAAAAGATTTATACTACTACTCTTGAAAATGCAGAGGAAAGATATAACAAATTAAAAGGTCAAAAAGATGATTTAGAAGGGCAATTAAAGACTTCTAATGATACTATCAAAGATCTTAAAAAGAATAATGCTAATAATGAGGAGCTTCAAAAGACTATTAAGCAGCATGAAGATACTATTAAAACTTTAAAAACTGATAGTGATGCAAAGATAAGGAATTTAACTTTAGACAGTGCTATAAATAATGCATTAACTAAAGCTAAAGTAAAACATTTAGATTTACTAGCATATAAGTTTGATAGAGATAAGTTAGTAATAAATGAGGATGGAACAGTAACAGGATTAGATGAACAGCTTAAAGGATTTAAAGAAACATATAAAGATATGTTTGAAGTTACTTTAGGAGGAGGAACACCACCTAATCCAGACACTAAGAAAAATAAAACAACAGTAACAAAACAAGAATTTTTAGCAATGGATTTTTATGAGCAAAGTAAATTTGCTAATGATAATCCAGAACAATATGCAGAAATTATGAAATAGAAAGTGAGGTAATAATATATGCCAAATAGTTTATTAAATGTAAAAGTAATGGGAGAAGTAATTGGTGCTAGTCTTCCAGCTAAATTAAAATTTGCACCACTTGCAAAAGTAGGAACAACATTAACAAAAGTAGCTGGAGATACTCTTGTAGTAGGTAAGTATGGGTATATTGGAGAAGCGGTAATTGTAGGACCAGGAGAAGAAATTCCAATATCAGATTTAAGTATGACTAGCCAAGAGGTAACAGTAGCTAAAGCTGGTAAAGGTATTAAAATACTTGATGAAGATGTTGTTATTAGAGGACAGGAAGTTGTAACAGAAGGTAAATCACAATTAGAAAAGTCTATTTTAGATAAAGTCGATAGTGATTGTTTAACAGCATTACAAACTACAAAAGTTATTGTAGATAAATCAAGCGAAGAAATAAGTTATACTTCAATAGTAGATGCTAAGGGTGCATTTGGGGATGAAGAAGAAGAATCAGCAGTATTATTTATATCACCAAAGCAAAAGGTTAAGTTATTAAAAGAGCCAGAGTTTATAAGAGCAACTCAAATGGGTGATGAAAGAATGATTAAAGGTGTTATTGGTGAGTATGGCGGATGCCAAGTAGTTGTATCTAAAAAAATAAAAATCAAGAATGGAAAGTATGAAAATGTTGTTGTAAAAGTTGGAGCTCTTGGAATAGAATTAGCAAAATCAACAGATATTGAAGAAGATAGACATGCTAAGACTAAGTCATCAGAATATTATGCATCACATCACTATGTAGCGTATTTAAAGGATGAATCTAAATGTGTAAAACTATTAACTGCAACAGAAACAAAGCAACCACAATCTTAATGAGAGGGTAAAACCTCTCTATTTTTATAGGTGATAATATGGATAATAAAAAAATATTAGAAAAAATAAAAAGAAGAAGTGTTGCAGCATCTAATCAAAGTGATGAATTACTTAATGATCTTATAGAAGAAACACAAAATGATTTATCAGAATATACAAACTTAGAAGTTCTTCCATCAAGTCTAGAAGGTTCTTTAATAGATTTAGTAACAATTAAATGTAATAGGTTAGGTAATGAAGGTATATCAAGTGAGAGCTTTAGTGGAGTATCTACAAGTTATATAAATGGATTTCCAAGACATATAGAAAGGAAATTAAGAAAGTGTAGAAAGTTACCATAGGTGATTATATGAGTATTAATAGCAATATGAAAAAGTTAATATTACAAGAAAATAAGGAAGTAATAAAACCTTCTGGAGCTAGAAAAAAAGAATGGATTGACATAAAAGAACCTATTTTAATATCAATTTATGAAACAGATAATAGGGTTAATACAAGCAATGTTATATATAATTCTAGTACTCATATAGGACTAACTTTCAATAAAGAAATATGTTATAAAAATAGATTGAAAGATGGGAAAAAAATATATAGCATAACTGGAGTTAACCCACAAGGACGCTTGAATCAATTGTTTTTGAAGGTGATAGAAAATGTCTAGTGAGTTTGCAAGTAGTTGTGAGAAAGCTAAAAGATTAATGGAGTTACAGATTATTGAAAATGTTACTAAAGCATGTTTATTAGTTGAGAGAGAAGGAAAGAAAAATTGTCCTGTAGATCAAGGCCCATTGAGGGCGGCTATGTGTCATGATGTTAACGTAGGATTTGGAGAAGTAATAGGAAGAATAGGTAACACTATGGAGTATGCTCCTTATGTACATCAAGGTACTGGAATTTATGCTAAAGATGGTAATGGAAGAAAAACACCTTGGAAGTATAAAGCGGAGGGTGGAAAGTATGCAGGATGGCATAAGACAGTAGGACAAAGACCACAGCCATTTTTAGAAAATGCTAAGACAAGCAATATAGCAAAGATACAGTATATTTTAGGGGAGGGATTAAGATAGAAAATACAATTATAGAATATTTAAATAATGATAAAGAGTTAGTTAAATTAGTTGGTAAAGATAGATTTTTCCCCTTATTTACAACAGATATTTCTAAGCCTTCCTTAGTATATTCTTATACTCCAATTACAAATGATTATATAAGTCAATCACAACTTGAAATTAAAATAATTTGGAGTGATTATGATGAGGTAGAAGCTATAGAGAAGTGTTTAGAAAAAATATTTACTAATAAAGAAAGTGATTGTAAGTTTAAAACTTATAAAAATATAATATTTAAAGCCACAAGAAGTGGTGGAGGAACGCTATTCAGAGATGATTTACAAATGTTTGAGGATAGCGTTATTTTTATAATCAAATTTAAAGAATAGAAAGGATGATATAAAATGGCAAATACAGATAAACCAATATTAGTTGGAGCTGGTGAATTATATATGTATGAATTTACAGGAGAAGCTATTCCATCAGATGCAGAAATAGAAACAGATGAACATAATGTGGGACATTGTAATAGTGGATTTAGTATTGATTACAAGCCTAAAAAATATGATGTTAAAAATCAATATGGAAGAATAGTAAAATCATTTATTACAGATGAAGAATTAACAGCTAAGACAGGAATTATTTCATGGGATTTAAATAAGTTAGCATTATTGTCAACTGCAAAGATTACAGAGGATGCAGAAAAGAAAAAGAGGACTTTAACATTTGGTGGTGGTGGATCACTTAAAAATGTACTTGTAAGATTTGTTCATGAGGAAAATGGAAAGCATTTAAGATTTACTATGATTGGACAAGGCGGTAATGGATTTGGACTAGACTTTGCAGATAAAGAAGTTTCAATAAATGCTGAAATTCAAGCTATGGAATATATAAAGAATTTCTTAGCAAGTTTTGAACAAGAACTATAGGAGGAATGTTTAAATGTTAGATTTAGACTTAATAAATAATAGTAAAATAGACATTAAATTAAATGGTGAAACAGTAAAGGTAAATGAAGCAACTTATAATATGGCAAAGAGAGTTAGAGCATTTCAAGAATTTTTAGTTAGTGAAGAAGCAACACAAGAACAATCTGAAAAAATGCAATCAGAGTTAATAGTAGATTTTTTAAATAATAATGAAAATGGTAAGAAGTTTACTCAAAAGGATTTAGATAGCTTTTCTTTTGTTGGAATAAAAGCTATATATAATTTGATAGTTGATTCAATTAATAAAAAAGAAATAAACCCAAACTTAGAATCCCCTTACCAAGCGGAAAAATAGGAGAAGCTATAATAAACAAATATTTTCCTAGTGAGAAATGGGAAGAAAAATATTATTGTGAAACTGCTGATATGAAAGCAATAAGTGAGTATACAGGTTTGAATTTTAATGAGATTCATAACCTGCCATATTCACTTTTTTTATTGTACAGAAAAGATGCTTGGTTAAGTGGTTTAAAAGGAACTGAAAGGGGACAGGAGTTCCTAGAAACCTTATGGGGATTAACTCAAACTAAGGCTGATTATGAAGCCATAAATAATTTTAAAAGAAAGGAGGGAAAATAATGAGTGGTATTGCTTTAGCACCTTTAGTTGTTGATATAAAAGCTAACTTATTACCATTTTCAAATGGAATAGATACAGCATCAAGAAAAGGCGTTGATTTTGAAAGAAAGATGGAACAAGTAAATAGAGAATTAAAACTTACAGAATCAGGTTTTAAAGTTGCTGGATCAAGTGCAGAGTTAATGGGTAATAAAATGGTTAAGTTATCTACCAAGCAAAGTGAATTAACAGAAAAAATGAGATTGCAATCACGTGCGATAGATATAAATAAAGAAGCTTATACAAAGATAGATGCAAGATTACAAAAATATATAGAGAAGAATGATAAATTAAAAAATTCTATAGAAAAAGTAACAAGGAAGCATCAAGAAGCTGAAAGAACTTATGGTAAAGAGGCAGAAGAGACAAAGAAATTAGCTGATAAGTTAACTAATTTGAATGAAAAACTTGCAAATAATAAAAAGAAGATAGAAGCTACAAATGAAAAGTTAGATAAACAAAAAACTAAATTAAATGAATGGCAAGCAGAGTTATTACAAAGTCAACAAGCTTTAAATAAAACTAACAAAGAGCTTAAAGAGTTTAAATTAACTCAAATGAGTGAAAACTTAGGAAAAGTATCTAATGGATTAAAGACAGTAGGCTCTAATTTAACTACGCATGTATCATTACCACTTGCAGGGATTGCAACAATAGCAGCACATACTGGCATGGAATTTGAAGCAAAAATGTCTAGGGTTAAGGCTATTAGTGGAGCAACAGGAGAGCAATTTAAAATATTGACAGACCAAGCTTTAAAACTTGGACAAGAAACTGCTTTTAGTGCTTCTGAATGTGCAGAGGGTATGGAGAATTTAGCTAGTGCAGGTTTTGATGTAAATGAAACTACAGAAGCTATGCCAGGACTTTTAGATTTAGCGGCATCTAGTGGAGAGGACTTAGCAACAAGTTCTGAAATAGCAGCAAGTACACTTAGAGGATTTGGTTTAGAAGCATCTAGGACTGGACATGTAGCAGACGTCCTTGCTAAAAATGCAGCGGCGACTAATGCAGCGGTAAAAGATACTGGGGATGCTATGAAGTATATTGCTCCAAATGCACGTGCAGCAGGACTTAGTTTAGAAGAAACAACAGCAGCAATTGGAGAATTAGCTAATGCTGGTATTAAAGGTAGTCAAGCTGGAACAACTCTTAGATCGGCTTTAGTAAGATTAGCAAAACCATCTGACCCAGCAGCTACTGCTATGGAGAAAATAGGATTCACTGCTTTTAATTCAAGTGGAAAGATGAAATCCCTTGCAACGATAATGGGAGAGCTAAATGAAAAAACAAAAAAGCTTACAGATGAACAAAAGCAAAATACTATTGCAACTATTTTTGGTACAGAAGCTTTATCTGGAATGACTGTTTTAATGCAAGGTGGTAAGCAAGGGCTAACAGATCTTACTAATCAATTTAAAAATTGTGATGGTGCGGCTAGTGAAATGGCAAAAACTATGCAAGATAATACAAAAGCTAGTATAGAGCAGGCAGGTGGTGCACTAGAAACAGCATCTATAAAAATGTTGAATATAGTAGCACCAGCAATAAAGTCAATAGCTGATGATATTGGAGATTTAGCTGATAAGTTTAGTGCATTAACGCCAGAAACTCAACAGGTAATATTAAAATTAGGAGCAGTAGCTATAGCGGCAGGACCATTATTAAGTATTACAGGAAAATTAATAGGAGGATTTGTTAAATTAGTTGATTTTACAAAGAAGTTTAAAACTGCATTATCTGCTACAGAGGCGGTTGCAAAGACAACTACAGTAGCAACCGAAGGGTTAGCAACAGCAACAACAGCGAGCAGTGCAGCAAGTGGAGCAGCAGCTTTAAGTTTAGGTTCTATAGCAAGTGTAGCTTTACCTTTAGTTGGAGTTATAGGAGCTGTAGCTGGGGGAGTTTATTTATATACAAAAAATACAGAAGTAATGTCAAGTAGTGCTTTAAAGTCTAAAGAAGACTTAGGGCTTGTTGGTAATGCTTTATTAGCTTTACATGGACAGTATGCTTTAACTGCTGATGAAATGGATAAAATGAATATAAAACATAAAGAATGGAGTGATAAAATATCTCCAGAAACGCAGAAGGCGTTAACTGAAATTTCTGATAAGATTGCTAACTACAATTTTGAAGTTGAACATGCGAGTAGTCTAGGAAAATTGGCAGATAAAGAAGAAGGGGCAAAATTAAAGAAAAATCTTGATGATATAATTAATGAAGCTATTAAAAAGATTAAGGAACGTTCTCCAGAGGTTCAAAAGAGTATGGCAGAAGCATTTAAAGCTGATGATGGAAAATTAGATGATAATGAAAATAAATTAATGGAGTTCTTCAATAAATCACAAGACGAGCAGATAAAAAAAGTTGAAGAATTGCACAAACAAATATATGAGATAGATAAAAAGGCTGGGGAGCAACAAGGAAAACTTAGTGAAGAACAAATAAAAAAGAGAGAAGAATTAGTTGAAAAGATTGGGGAAATTGAAAGAGATAATACAGTAAAAAATAATGAAGAACTTGAAGCTTCAAAAGCAAGTTTTATAGCAAGAATGAATAATTTGGATATGAATGGTATTTCTAATTTATTACAAGAAAAGGCTAAAGCTAGAGATAAAGAAATTCAAATTCAATCAGAAAAATATGATACTTTAATTCAGGAAATGAATATGAAAATGCCAGAAATGAATGAAGAACAAAAGAAGTACGCACAAAAAGAAATTGATAAGTGGACTGAAACAAAGAATAAGGCTGTAGGTACAGAAAAAGAAAAATATAAAGGGTTCTTAGAAGCTGCAAAGAAAAAATATCCAGAGCTAGTTAATTATATTAATGAAGCTAACGGAAAAATATTAGATGAGGGAGAAAAAACTAAAAAGAAAGAATTAGAACAATATTCTCAAGGGTTAGATGGATTAAATAAGGTAACCAAGAGTGGATATTATCAAATATATAATAAAGTAAGAGGAAGTATGGATGATATCTATGTTGAGGTAGATGATTCGACCGGGGAAGTAGTTGAATTGTGGGATCAGAAAACTGATGAAATATTAGGTAAACCAATAAAAGCTAGAGATGATATAAAAAATGATATAAGAAATGGTAATATAAACTTTACACCTATAGTAAGCGAATATAACAAAAATAAAGCTGCAGTAGAAAATAATCCTGTTAAACCTAAATCAGAAGAAAACTTAGGTATATTTGATTGGGTAAAAAGCTGTTGGGATGATAGTTTAGGATATGTTTTGAAACATC
Source organism: Clostridium sardiniense (assembly GCF_050584765.1). GTDB lineage: Bacteria > Bacillota > Clostridia > Clostridiales > Clostridiaceae > Clostridium > Clostridium sardiniense_A. The sequence continues at coordinate 1,126,543 of NZ_JBNOOR010000001.1, forward strand.
CAATAAAATCCTTCACAAATATGTTTTCTGGATCAGTTCAAACAGCTCCTAATTTTCATTATAATGGATTAGATAATGTTCCTTTTGACGGATATTTAGCAAGGCTTCATAAAGGAGAGAGAGTATTAACAGCAGATGAAAACAATAGTTATAACAAAGGTGATGGTGATATAAGAGTAACAAATAATTTTTATGGTAGAGTTGATAGTCCTTATGAAGTATCTAAAGCAACTAAAAGAAGTATGAGGGAATTACAATATTAAGGAGGAGCAGTATGGATAGTATTATTAGAATTATTAATTTGAAAAATAATAAAGAGATTAGTATTCAAAGCAGATTAAAAGATAGTGGAATAGTATGCACTAATTTTAATGAAGGTGCTCCTCAAGGTGATTTTCAAAAAATAAAGGGAGTTAATCAATTAGGACAAACTATAAATTCTACATCTTTAAGTGAGAGAGAAATAATTCTAGAAGGAATAATAATAGGAGAGAATAGGACACAAGTTGAGGTAATGAGAAATCAGCTTGTGTCTATTTTAAATCCATTAGATGATATATTACTTAAATATACAGATGATAATATAAATAAAGAAATTATGCTAAGACCAGAAGTTGTACCAGTATTTTCAGTTGGAGTATCAACAGAACAATTAGAAAGTTTTATGATAAATTTTAATGCTTCATATCCTTTATGGGTAGACCAAAAGGAAATATTAGTTGATATTCAAACTTGGGAAAGTAATTTTGAATTTGAATTTGAGTTATCTAGTGAAGGTATTGAATTTGCAAGAAAAGGTCCTAATGAAATTAGTTTTATAAATACAGGACATATGGAAGCACCCGTTGAAATGTATTTTACTGCTCCTGCATTGAATCCTAAGATTACTTTAAATAATAAAGAATATATAAAGGTAAATGAAAAAATTAATGATGGGGAAGTATTGTATATATGTACCTCATACGGAAATACAAGAGTTGAGATTATAAAATCAAATGGGGATAGAAAAAATGCTAGTGGGTATATTGATATATTCAGTAGCTTTTTTAAATTACCAATAGGAGAAAATACTATAAGTTATAGTACAGATGGAGATTATATTCCACAGTCAGTTTTAATTAAATATAAAAATCAGTATTTAAGTTTATAGGAGGTGATATTATGGCTGAATTTGGAGGATTCTTTAACAGTATAAATGGAGATAGAAAATATAAATCAGAAGATTTTGCAAAATATTTTACAACATTTATGAGTACGGGAGTTAATCCGGCTATTGATAATTTAAGAGTTTATAAGAAAAATAATAATACTGTAGAAGTAAAGCGGGGTACCGCTAATATAAATGGATATTTGTATAGTAATGATAATTTATTAGATAAAAATATAGAAATTGGAACTACTAGAATTGATAGAGTAGTTTTAAAACTAGATATTATAAATAGAGTATTAAATATACAAATAAAAAAGGGATCAACTACATCGCCACCTAATTTACAAAGGGACAATAAAGTATATGAATTAAGTTTAGCTAAAATAAATGTAGGAGCATCAGATATTAATATAGTTGATGAAAGAGGCAATAAAGATGTATGTGGGTATATGGCTTTTACAGGTAGGGCAGATATACAAGAAATGTGGGATATATTTAGTTCACAGTGGCAATCAAAACAAAAACTATGGGATGATTGGTTTAAGAATATGCAGGGCAAAAGTATTAGGGGATTTTATATACAAAGTCAAAAGCCTAATGAGTCAAAGGTGGGAGATGTATGGATACAACTATTAGAGTAATAGATAATAAATTTAATTTTTTAGGAATTATAGAGGACTATAGTTCCTTTTATTTTATAAGAAATTATTATCAAGCTAAAGAATTTCAATTAGTATGTTCTTTAAAGTATAAAGATATATTAAGAGATGGAAATATACTTTTTATTACACCTAATAAACCGCTAATTGTTGAAACACCAATTATTAATGAAAGTAAAAAACAAATAACAGTCAAAGGCAGGGACTTAAAATCTATATTAGAAAGAAGAATAACAGTACCACCAATTGGACAAATTCATGATAGTTTTAAAGGAAATGCAGAAGATGTAATAAAACATTATGTAGAGACTAATGCAGTAAATCCAATTGATAAGAAAAGGAAGATTAATGAGTTGGTGATAGCACCTTCTAAACATAGAGGTAAGGTTGTTAGTTGGCAAAGTAGATACAAGTATCTAAATTATGAAATTAACAACATAGGAAGTTCAACCGGATTAGGGTGGCGGGTTACATTAGATTTAAAAAATAAAAAATTTATATTTGATGTAATAGAAGGAATAGATTTAACAACAAGTAAAAGTAAAGTTATTTTTAGTGATGACTTTAATAATATTACTGATGTTGTCAAAACAAATGATTCAAAAAATTATAAAACAATGGGGTATGTTGCAGGCCAAGGTGAGGGTGCAAATAGAGAAGTAGAAGAAGTGTATAGGAATAATGAGATAGGCTTAAATAGAAGAGAACTTTTTATTGATGCTAGAGATATAGAAGAAGGAGAGAAAGAAAAGTTAGCTGATAGGGCTAAGGCTAAATTAAATTCTTTTGATTATATAAACTCTACTGAAAGTACAGTTGTAAATACAAACTTTATTTATGAAAAAGATTGGGACTTAGGAGATATAGTAATAAGAAAGATGGATGATGATTCTGAAAACTTAAGGGTTACAGAAATTACAGAAGTATATGAAAAATATTTTAAAATAGATGTAGTTCTAGGAGATATTATTCCTAATCCACTTGAAGATATAAATCAAGAAATAAATTCAGCTCCAACGTATAGTGGAAATAATGGAATTAAATTATGGAGACCTAATGTAGATACTAATGGTAATTTAGCTTGGGATTTAAATTCTTCTAATGAAACTCCTTCTATTGTGAATATTAGAGGCCCCCAAGGTCCAGAAGGTAAACAAGGAGAGTGTGGACCAATGGGAGTACAAGGATTACAAGGTATCCAAGGAAAACAAGGAGAAAGAGGGCTACAAGGAATACAAGGACCTAAAGGAAATGATGGATTAACTCCAATAATAGGAGCTAATGGAAATTGGTTTGTTGGGAATGTAGATATTTTAAAACCTTCAAGAGGTATTCAAGGGCCAGTGGGACCTCAAGGATTGAAAGGCGATAAGGGGGATAAGGGAGAAACTGGACCTCAAGGAGCTATAGGACCTCAAGGCTCAAGAGGTGAACGTGGTCCACAAGGAGTACAAGGTCCAGCTGGTAATGGACAAAGTTATATTGTTTTCCATCAGTTCTTCATAGCTGCAGAAGGACAAACAAAATTTAGATGGAACGATGGTTATACTTATCCAACTGGAATAAATGCAATAGCAATTTATCTTAATGGTATAAGATTAACTAATAATATATTTAAAGAAACAAGTGGAAACTCTATTGAATTTAAAATACCTTTAAGCAAAGATGATAAAGTTTTTATAGAAGCTATGCAAGCAGTTAAAGACTTGCAAGGACCACGAGGCCCACAAGGGGTACAAGGTAATAGTGGTCCTAAAGGTGATAAAGGTGATAGAGGTGATAGAGGGTTACAAGGTATTCAAGGAGAAAGGGGCCCACAAGGAGAAATTGGACCAAGAGGAAATGATGGAGCTACACCTGAAATAGGAGGAAATGGAAACTGGTTCATAGCAGGAAAAGATACATTAAAACCTTCAAGAGGTATTCAAGGACCTCAGGGTATTAAAGGGGATACTGGAGTACAAGGAGCAATTGGACCAAGAGGACCACAAGGCATTCAAGGCCCCAAAGGAGAAACTGGAGCCAGAGGTCCCCAAGGACCTAAAGGTGACAAGGGAGATAGAGGAGTTCAAGGCCTTAAGGGCGATAAAGGTGATATTGGACCAGTAGGGGCACAAGGATCTCAAGGGACAAAAGGTGATACTGGAATCACAGGACCACAAGGTCCTAAAGGAGATAAAGGAGATGGAACTGAAATAATAGTATCTAATAATAGACCAGCTGGGAATATTAGAGGTCGTGTTTGGATACAAACATATTAGAATTAGAAAGGAGATATATATGGCGGTAAGAAATGGAATTTATAAAGTAGATAATGGCGATGGGACTTTTGATGAAATAAATTTAAAAAGTAATGCAGGGCAAATAATATTTAAAGATGGTAGAAGTCTACAAAATATTTTTGATGAAAGCAATAAGCTTTGGGAAGGTGCTGCTTATATGGTAGGTAGTTCTGTAGCTTCACCTACTAAACCATTGAGTAAATGCGCTAATGGGTGGCTTCTTAAATGGAGTGACTACGATCCTGGAGAAGGGGCAAAAAATTGGAACTGGCTTTATAGTTATATTCCTAAACATGGAGTTCAGTACAATGATAACACTTATATCCCAGTAGCTGGTGGCGAAAAATTTGATTCATTTATGTCTAAAGGCTTATATATAACAGATACAGCGATAAAGGGTGATGATGCAAATGCCGAGAATGGTGGAAATGATATTTGTCTAAGAGAAATTTGGGAATGGTAGAAAGGAGATTTAACTATGGAATGCTATATACAAATAGATAAAGAAAGTAAAAGAGTTATCGCTTATAGTTCTAATAGTTCAAATACAGATACTTGTTTAGAAATAAAAATTAATAAGGAAGATATTCAGTTTAAAGAATTATTAGATAACCCTTTTATTTATGTTTTTAACATAGAAACTAATACATTTATTAAAGATACTAAATATCAAGAAGATTTAATAAAACAACGTGAAAATAATATACCAGATTCACAAAAAATAATTAATTTAACTAAAGAGCTTGCAGCAAATAAACTTGAAAACATGAAAAAGGACCAAACTATAAAAATGCTTACAAGCCAACAAGCAGCAATAATGCTTGATATTATGAAGTTGAAAGGAAGTAATTAAAATGGGAAATAGTAATTTGGATTTTTTTAAAATGGCATTCTTTATGGGAGCTATAGATACAGATTATTTACAACAAGTCGTAAGAACTGAAAAAAATCAATTTGGATATATAACATCAGAGCAATATAAAGAAATTTGTGGACAAGAGTTTGTAGAATAACAAGCTCTTTTTTATTTTAAGTTCAAGAATGTGAGGACATAATTATATGAACATAGATATAACAGTATTAGTTGGAATGGGCTGTACTTTAATAGGTGCAGCTCTTGGCATTTGGAAGGTGAAAAAAGAAGGAGATAGAGCAACTATAGAAGATACAACAAAAGATACTATAGTTGCTACTAAATTGGATTATATAAGCAAGGGTGTAGATGATATAAGATTAGATATAAAAGCACAAGATAAGCGTATTAGAGATCTTGTGGAGCGTGTTGTAACTGTAGAGCAATCAGTTAAGTCAGCACACCATAGGTTAGAGGATTTAGAAAAGAATAAATAAAAAGAAGGAATATAAAAAATGAAAGATATTATAACAGAGCCACAAGGTAAATTAAATAATATAAAAAATTATGAAGTGATTGAACGTATAAAGAAAAATGGAGAAAAAGTTCAATGTACTTATAAAAATAAATAAATTTAAAGAAAGAGGGAGTTTTAAATGGATTTAACAAAATTTATACCAGAAGCATTAGGATTATTAGTAGCAGTACTTTATATTGTAGGAACATTCTTAAAGGATAGCCCCAAAGTACAAGACTGGAGTATACCTTGGGTGTTAACTGTACTAGGTGTTGCTGGATCATGTGGATTACAAGGATTTAATACAACAGCAGTATTACAAGGTATTGCATGTGCTGGAGTTTCAGTACTTACTAATCAATTAAAGAAACAAGTTTCTATAAAGAAAGTCGAAGATTCTAAAGAGCAAGGACAATAATCTTTGCTTTTTTAGTTTACAAAATTATATTAAAAATAGTTTTTAATAATATATAAAATAGAAAGAAGGAATTAAAATGCTAAAAATCAATAAAAAAATAAGTCCATACAATCATTATAATGGAGGAAATAACATTAAATATATTGTTATTCACGGAACAGATAATGTAAATGATACAGCTAAAAATAATGCAGATTACTTTTATAGGGCAGATAGAGGAGCGAGTGCTCACTATTTTGTAGATGATAATGAAATATGGCAAGTTGTAGAAGATAAAAATGGAGCTTGGCACTGTGGAGATGGAAGAGAAAAATATGAAATAACTAACTCTAATTCACTATCTATAGAGATGTGTGGTACTGATAATGGTAGATATAGCGATAAAACAGTAGAAAATACTATTGAATTAACTAAATACTTAATGAAGAAATATAATATAGATGTAGATCATGTTGTAAGACACTATGATGCATCAAGAAAAAACTGTCCTTCTCAATTCTCACCTAATAATTGGTCTAGATGGTGGGATTTCAAAAAGAAATTAGGAGGAAAAGTAGAGGATGCTCAAATATCAGGAGATTCTTCATCAGGTTCTAAACTTTGGGAAGTAAGTATAAGTGGAGAAGAAGTTAAGTCATTACAAAGAGAGTTAAATAATCAATGTGGAGCTGGCTTAAATGTAGATGGTTACTTTGGTGAAAGTACATTAAATGCTTGTATTACTGTAAAAGAAGGGGCAAGAGGAAACATAACTAAACTTATACAACAAAGATTATTAAACAGGGGATATACTTCATTATTACAACATGGTGGAGCAGATGGTTGCTTTGGTAGTGGTACAACTACAGCTATAAAGAATCTACAAAGAAATAAGGGATTAAGTGTAGATGGAATAGTGGGTAAGAATACTTGGAAAGCATTATATAGAATGTAGTTTGATACCAGGAACTGAATTGAGTTCCTGGTATTTGTTTGAAAATATTTTGTTAATTAAAATGAGGTAATATATATAAGAAGAGATTAAAAAAGTGTTTGTATTTTAATAGAGTGCACGGATTTTATAGTTAAATTTGTTAGTTTTAAAATTATTTAAAATCTAGTAGTTTGTATGTATTGAAAATAAGATGAATAGAATTGTAGAAAGATAAATTTGCTATATATACATAAATATACTAAAATTAAGTTATTAATATAGTAAAAGAGGGAAGAAAAATATGGGTAGATACATAGAGGTTTTAAAAAGCAATATTAAATATAATTTTTCTCAGAGAGAAGTTAAGATTATACTAGATGATTTGAAAAACAATAATTTAATAACATATAATAAAAAATGTTTAGAAGAAAATAAAACAATAATTTATATTGAAAATTCACTTGATTGTAAAGAAAGACTTTTATATGCGTTAGAAAAATCTAATAAAGTAGTAGAGCGTATAGAGGATTACCTAATAAATAAAGTATATAGGTATAGTATATACTTCAAATGCGAAGATTTTAAGAAGAAGAAAGAAGTACTAAAATCAGAAGAAGATAATTATGTAGTATTTGATGATATAGGAGATTCTATTGAAAAAGAGGAATTTGATAGTAGAAAAATTGTTATTAAGGAGAATGAGGATGTAATTTTATTTAGGTTTTTGATTGAAATCGAAATAAGTGTACATCAAATTAAAGGCTATCCAAAAGTATATTATCCTACCTTATGGATATATCATAAAAAATTAAAAGTATTAGAATATAGATTCGATTCTATTGGAGCAGAAAATGATGATGATTTCTATGATTCAAGGATGAATGGACAGCATGCAAAATTAACAAAGTCTTATGATGCAAAGATTAAAGAATATAGATTAGCTCAAAAAATAAAACAAATAGTTGAAGAGGTTAATGAAGTAAAGGAAACAGCTCAATCAATGGGATTAAAACAGAATAGTTTGGCAAAACTGAAAGTAGGAACAAATAATGTTATGCCTTTAATTGGAGATTTGGAAGAGTTTATATGTGATTATGATGCGTTATTCAATGCAAACAATGAAACAGAAAAAATAAAAGAACAACTTGAAAAGTTTATTGGTGGAATTAAGAGAAATGCTAAGTATAAAGCTAGAACATTAACATGGTACGAAAAAGATAAGAGTATACTAGATATTCAAGTTCTATTTGACTATAAAGGTAAATCATATGATTTGCTAAATTTCCAAAATCCAAAAAAAATTAATGGGAGTATGATGAATTATGCAATTAACTATATTACAAAAATTGGAGAGGATGTTGAGCAAGGATAAAATTGAAGACTTAAATGAGTTTTTAGAATTTAATATAAATTCATTTATTACATCAGGAGAAATTGCGAATAGATTAGATATTAAATATGCTGAAGCAAAAATAATAACAAAAGAATTATATAGATATGATTATTTAGATTTATTCTTTAGGCAGTATTGTGAAAATGAAATTGATATTTGTGAAACTAACACATACGATAGCATAGAGAGTATACCTGATGAATTTTGTGAAGACTGTGATAAAAAATGTCAAATAATAAAAAATATAATGATAGTTTATAAGGTGTTGAAATTTAATGTTTATGAATAATGAAGAAAATATTGAAATGATGGTAGATTTCTTCTTGAATGATGCTGACAGTGAGTTAGTCGGTAAAGCATTAAGAAAAAAAAGTAAAATAAATATGGATCTATTTGATGAATTATATTTACAATTAAAAGATATGCACGAATTTACAGATGTATATAAGGGAATTAAAGCAAAGACAAAAGGCGAGTTGTTAGAAGATATGATTAAGGTATTAATCTTGAATACATCGTTATTTTCGTTGTTTGACAATATAACAAATGATAGTAATGAATATGACATAATTACAAAATTATCAGAAAAAGGACAAGCTTTAAGTAAGGTAATTCCAGAGGAATTAACTAGCCTTGTAATATGCGAATGTAAAAATTATCAAGATACCATTGGGGTAACATGGATTGGAAAATTATATTCACTATTAGAGCTAAGTGATTTAAAGCTAGGTATAATATTTTCATATGAACCTTTAACTGGTATGAAGATTAAAAAGGATGAGGATTATAAAGAAGAATATGGATGGAAGGATGCAAATGGGTTAACAAGAAAAATATTTTTGAAAAAAGGAATTTATATAATAAATATAAATAAAGAGGACTATGAAGCGATTCATAAAAAAGAGAAGGGGATATTTGATATAATTGAAAAGAAATGTGAGGAGTTAAGAATTCTTGCTAATATAGAAAAAGAAAAGAAAAATCATCCATCACAAGTTAATGTTGAGAAAATAAAAGATAAAATAGCTAATGAACTACAACAAATAGAAGAAAAAAAGAAAAAATAGTATAGCAAATGCTGGGTATTTTAAGGTGGATAAATTATTAGATAATGTAGAAGAAGGAGATTCTGGACTAAGTAAAACTAAATCAAGTTTTGAATTAATCAGTAAATATGATAAAAAATAATAAAAGTTAATCTTATTTACAAAAACGAAGTGTTAAAAAAGGGTATTGTTATGAATATTAAGAACAATATTAAATCTGCATTTAAAGATAAATGTGATGGAATAGATTTGATAATAACGCAAGAAAATCCTATGGAAGTATATGAATGTAAATATACAAATGGTTCGTGGGATAAATAATTGATATAGATAAGTTTTAAATAATGAAAAATGGCAACACTTCAAATAGAGGTGTTGCTTTATTATTAATTATATAAAAAGTTCAACGAAGAGAAGTGTAAAAAATAAACTATTTTTATTGTATATATTAAATGTGGTAGATATTCTTTTTACTTTAATATTATTAGAAACAGATATGTTCAAAGAAGTTAATGGAATTATGGTTAATATAGTAGAAAATCATTTATTAAGTTTTTTTATTAAGGGAGGATTAGTCGGATTACTTATATATTACTTAATTAAAAGAATGACTAATGCAACAAATAAGCAATTATTAATATCTAACTTTATATTGAATGGAGCATTAGGCATTTACTGTATAATTAATTTAATGCATATATCATATATTTTTTTATATCTAATAATATTAAATGTAATTTAAGGTGCTATTATATAGCATCTTTTTCTATTAATAGACTGTTTACATAGTATATTTATTATTCATGGTAAAATATTCTTATATAACTAAGGAGGAGTAATTATGAATAATAAAAAACAAATTATAATTTATGTAATTATAGCTATAGTATTTTTTACTTTAGGTGGTTCTTTTGGATACAACAGAGGAGAGGCTAATACATATAATAAAATGAGAAGCTCTGGAGAAAAAACTGATAATTCAGAACAAAATGATACAAAGAAAGAGGATGCTTCAAATATAAAAAGCATAAAGTTAAATCAAACTGAAAAATTTAGTGGCGTAGAAATGAAGGTTTTAAATTCAAAAGAAGCTAATAGCGTAAATAATGAATCAGGAAATGTTAAGGCTTCAGGTAAATTCATTATAATTGAAATATCATTAAAAAATATTTCAAAAGAAGCTATTGAATATTCACCAAAGATATTTAGGTTAATAAATAATGGAATAGAATATCAATCAGATGATGTTGCTTTTGATGCATTACAAAAATTAAATTCTCAAAAAAGTATATATGACGAAGATAAAAATTATATAGGTCCATATGATAAATTTAATCCTGGTATAACTAAAAAAACATTTATAGCATTTGATGTCCCTAAAGATGTAGATTTAAAAGATGTAAAACTAATTATACAAGATGATAAAAATGTTCAATTTGATCTTAATTAAAATAAAAGGACTAGAATTAATTCTAGTCTTTTTTTTAGTAAGATTAAACGGTAGTTTTAATACATTTGATGAAATTAACATGTTATTTAAATATTTAATTGGTTGTACATGTTAGAATAAAACAGTTGATTTAAATCATAGGGGGAATTACTTTGATAAAAGAAAAAAATATTCTTAAAAAAATGGTGGTTTTGGCTAGTAGTTATAATTTCTTTAATAGTTATAAGTATGGCTATCTACTGTATAAAAGAAAGAAATATATCTAGAGATAATTCAAGTGCAAAAGAAATAATATTATCTGCTGGTAGTTTTGAATGTGGTAAAGATATTTCAAGAGGCAGGTATACATGTAAAGCAATAGATGGAGAAGTAGGATTTCAAGTTTTTAAAGAAAAAGATACAGATCCAGAAGTAGTCGATGTTTTAAATTCTAATGGAGACATAGGGGTTAGAACACTAACGTTTTCTTTAGATACAGGGGATACTATAATAATAGATAATTTTACTCCAGCAGAAACTAAATTAAGGGATAAGTTAACAACAGGTATATGGGAAGTTGGTATAGATATAAAACCTGGAAAATATATCGCAAAAGCTAAAGATGGAGACGGGATTCTAACAATTTATAATAACAAAAAGTATATATTAAATGTAGATTTAGATTCAAGTGGTAATAGTGGAATGAAACAGATAGAATGTACTTTAAACAAAGGAGACATAATAAATATAGGTCTTATAAATGAAATAGATTTTAATAAAGAATAAAACTTTATTATTAAGTTATATAAAAATAAAAGAGGACTAGAAATTAATCTAGTCCTCTTTTATTTTAGTGAGATTAAATGGTATTTTTAATGCATTTTCTTATTGTTATAATTATGAAAATATTGTAATATATATGTGGACAAATAACTAATAATTTACAGGGGGAATTATGAATATAAAATTATTTGAAAACAAAATATTTAGAAAGATGCTGAATATTGTTAAGCATTTAGGTGTATTTTTATTGGCTATGCTTATATTTACTGCTTTTTCATTAGCTTTACCAGAACAGCATGTAGAGGTTAACTTTGAAAAATATAACGAAATTAAAAATCAAGAAGAGAAAGTATCTGATGAATATAATGCATTAAATTCAGAATTCGAAAAGAAACAAACTGAATTATTAGAAAAAAAGAAAACAATATCTTCAGATAATGAAAAAATGACTCAACAAATAGCTGATCTAAATAAAAATACGAATGATTTAAATGAAGAAATAAAAAATTTAAATGAAAAATAGGGGGAAATATGAAAAATAGTAAATTTATAAAATTTATATTTAAATATAAGATTGCCATAATAATTGCATTTATTTTTTCTATTATAGGATATTTTAATCCTACTGATTACAAAAATGATTATGATTCTAAATTAAATGAAATGCAAGTTCTAAGCAATAAAATAAATGATATAAAATCAGATGATACTTTAAATAAAGTAAATTCTGAAATAACAGAATTAGAAAGTACTAATGCTAAATTAACTAATGAAGTAAATAATAAAAATAAAGAAGTTGAAAAACTTAAAGAAGAAAAGAAAAAAATAGAAGAATCAAAGAAAAAAGCTGAAGAGGAAAAGAAAAAAGTTGAAGAGGAAAAGAAGAAGGCTGAAGAGGAAAAGAAGAAAGAAAACTTAGATAAAGCTAAACAGTCTAGTGCTAAAAATAATTCTACATCTAATACATCATCAAACTCAAATAAATCAGGTAGCTCAGGTGGTTCAAATAGCTCAGATAATTCAAGTAGCCCAAGTGGTAACTATGTATATGCAAATGGTGGGACTTCAAAATCTAATAAATATCATAAGTCATCAAATGCACATGGAATGGAAGGAGCTATAAAAATGAAAGAAAGTGATGCAAAGAAAAATGGTTATGTAGCTTGTGGTAGCTGTTATCGTTAATAAAACATATAAATATTAGAAAGTAATTTAAAAGACCAGATATTTAATCTGGTCTTTTGCCGTCAAAAAATCGTCAAAAATTATTGATAAAAAAGAATATATATTCTTTTTTATATAGAGATTAGAAAGTAATATAATTTAGTATATAACTTATTTTGGGTATATATTTATATAAATAATTATATATGAAAATATATGGAAGAAATAAATAGATTAATGAGATAATTGTAAAGCATTTTAATTCTAAATTTAGAATTAAAGTGCTTTTTTATATTAAATATTATTTAAAGATCTTTATAATTAAGAATATAATCTTAAATAAAATAATCTTAAATGATTGTAAAATAATTAAAATATTTATTAGTAAGAGCTTTTTTATAAAATTTTTAGATTATTTACTATTTAAATTTCCAACTGTAATTTTAAAATTCTAATTTAGTAAGAAGAGATATATTAGGTGTTTTATAACGGTAATTTATATAGATATTCTAATAAATTATCATATTATAAATATATAATAAATTAAACGTTTAATTTATATAATAATAACAAATTTTCGATGGAAATGAATAAATTAATAATTAGTTAATAATAAGAATAAAATATTAATAATGAATGTATTTTATGTAAATTGACGATAAAATACCTCTATGATATTCTAATTATGGCATTATTACCAATTCATATAGATATTAAAGGGTAAAATGTATTTTAATATTTTTAGGGGGATTTATCAATGGGAAAAGAAAAAAAAGCTATTTTTAAAAAATGGTGGTTCTGGCTTATAATTGTAGTAGTTGTTGGAGGTGCCATAGGAGCAGGATCAAATACAACTGAAAATGGAGATACTCCGGTAGCTAATCAAGAACAAAAAGAAGACACTAATAAAAAAGAAGAGGCTAATAAAACTGAAACATTTAAAGTAGGGGATACTATAGAAGTTAAAGATTTTAAAATAAAAGTTAATAAAGTTAGCTCAGATAATGGTGGAAAAATTATTAAACCAGAAGATGGGAATGAATTTATAAAAGTTGACGTTACAGTTGAAAATATATCAAGCGAAGAAAAAACAGTTTCATCAATTCTAATGTTCAAAGTTGTTGATAAAGATGGAAGAGAATGTAAACAAGCGATTACAGAAAATCAAAATGGACAATTAGATGGTAAAGTTGCACCAGGAAGAAAAATAACTGGAGAATATGCTGTTCAAGCGCCTAAAGGAGAAAAAGGTCTTGAATTACAATTTGATAGTTCATTACTTTCTAGTGGACAAATAATAGTTAAATTAAATTAGTAAAATAAAAAGACTAGATTATGTTTCTAGTCTTTTATTATATTACAATAAAATAGGTATCAAGATTAAAAAAAGAGATTAGATTTCTAGTTATTATAATCAATATTTTAATTATAGGTACTAATATAACAAACTGAAAATATACCAATAGAATCTAATAAAAGTGATAAGAAAAAATAGATTAATTAGATAATTGTAAAGCACCTTAATTCTAAATTTAGAATTAAGGTGCTTTTTTATATTAAATATTATTTAAAGATTTTTAGAAGTAAGAATATAATCTTAAGTAAAATACTCGTAAATGATTATAAAATAATAAAATAAATAATTTTAGTGAAGTAATTAAAAAATAAAAGTAGGATAAGAGTTATTAAAGATGTATTAAAATGCTCTATATAATACCTAATTGAAAACTTAAAATATTTTTTAAGTTAAAGTTAAGTAAAAATAATATGAGTTTAATAGATAATAGATGTAGTAAATGTTAAAATAATATTAAAAGATATGGAGGTACTATTATGAATAGAATGCGTAAAGAGAATTTTAAAATAAAAAAAGATTTTTTAGTATTAGAAAATGATAAATCAAGTGTTATATTTTCAACAGCTGAAGATGAAAGAAGTTTTAATAGAAATACAGATGAGGGAATAGATGCAATAAATAGTATAAAAGAAGATTTTAATGTATATAAAGTGATTTATCTAAAGCAAATACATTCAGATGTGGTATTAAACTATAACGATGAAGTAGATTTTATCGAGAATGAAGGAGACGGAATAATAACAAATAAAAGAAATATTGCAATTGGAGTCTTTACCGCTGACTGTGTACCAGTAATTATTGTAAATGAAGTAGATGGAGTAATAGGTGCTGTTCATAGTGGTTGGAAAGGGACTTTTAATTCAATTACAAAAAAAGCTCTACAAAAAATGGTTGATCTATATTCTGTTAATCACAAAAATACAAAGATTTACATAGGAGCTCATATAAGAAAATGTTGTTATGAAGTATCAGAAGAGCTTAAAGAAAAATTTATAAAAGAAAAAAGCATCAAAGAAGATATTCTATTTGATGGTAGAAATTTAAGTTTAAAAGAGTGTATTATAAAAGATTCAATAGATAGTGGCATATTAGAAGAAAATATATATGATTTTGATGCATGCACTTATTGTGAAGATAAAATAAAATTACATTCATATAGAAAATCAAATGGATCATATGGAAGATTATTTTCATTTGTTCTATTGAAATAGAGGGGGATTAATGTTTTGGCACAAGAAAAAATATTAATAGTTGATGATGAAGAACACATATTAGAATTATTAAAGTTTAATATTAAAAATGCTGGATATGAAGTTGTTACTGCAAACAATGGATTAGACGGAGTTAAAATTGCAAAAGAGGAAAAACCAGATTTAGTATTATTAGATCTTATGTTACCAGGGATGGATGGCTATGATGTATGTAAAGAAATAAAGAAAAATAAAGAAACGAGTAATACAGCTATAATAATGCTAACTGCAAAAGGTGAGGAACTAGATAAGATATTAGGACTTGAACTTGGAGCTGATGATTATATGACAAAGCCATTTTCTATAAGAGAATTGCTTGCAAGAGTTAAAGCAGTTTTAAGAAGGAGTATACATACTAATTCAAATAAAGAAGAAGATTATTATGAAAATGGAAGACTTAAAATTGATTTTGAAAGGCATGAAGTATTAATAAATAAAGAAAGAATAGATATGACTCTTAAGGAATTTGAACTTCTTGAAATACTTATCAAAAATAGAGGTAAAATCTTAAAAAGAGAAGTGCTTTTAGATAAGATATGGGGATATGAATATATTGGAGAAACAAGGACCGTTGATGTTCATATAAGATATTTAAGAAAGAAAGTAGAAGAAGATGATAAAAATCCTAAACTTATCGAAACAATAAGAGGGGTAGGATATAGGTTTAACGGGCAGGTGTTATGAAGAAGAAAATAGTAACATCAGTAATAATAACAGTTATATTTGCTTTAGTAATAATAACATCATCTTTCATGGCATTATCTAGTATACAAGAAATTCAAAATACTAGAGATATCCTTAAAAATTACAACAATATTGCCGCTAAATGGATAGATAATGGAAGATTAGAGAAGTCTGAATTAAATAATTTTAAAATAAATGGAACCGATATAAGATTTACTATAATAAATAAAGAAGGAAAAGTAACATTTGACTCAATAAGCGATAGTAGTAATAGTTATTTAGGTAGGGAAGAGATAGAAAAAGCAAAAACGAGCTCAAGTGGAGTAGGATATTCAGAGAGGTATAGTGAAACATTAGGATTAAACATGATATATTGTGCAACAAAACTTAGTGATGGAACTATATTAAGAAGCAGTGTACCTGAATCTACAGTGAAAATATTTTACGCAGAGAATATGAAATATTACATTATAGTAGTATTTATAGTATTAATTCTTTCAATTGCATTAGCACTTAAGCTTGTAAGAATAATTGTTGATCCTGTTAAACATCTAGAAAGTGTTACTTCAAAAATTGCAAATGGAAATCTTCAAACTAGAGTTAATATGATTTCAAATGATGAACTTGGGCATTTAGGGAAAACATTTAATAATATGGCAGATCAACTTCAAAGTAAGATGAATGAGATAGTAGATAAACAAAATAGATTAGAGTCTATTTTAAATTGCATGCAAAGTGGAGTTATAGCTGTAGATAATAATAATGATATAATTACTATTAATCCTTATGCACAAAGAATATTTGGTATAAATATAAATGCTACAGGAAAATCTTTAAATGATTGTATTGAAGATAAGAGAATTAAAGATATATTAAAAGGTGAAGATGGTACTGAAGTTCAAGTTAAAATAAAAAAACCAGTTAGAAGATTCTTAAAAATAAAGACAGCAACTGTCATTAATGGATATAAAAGAATTGGTAGAGTTATTGCAATACAAGATATAACAGAAATGAAGAGACTTGAAAATATAAGAACGCAATTTGTTGCAAATGTATCCCATGAGCTTAAAACACCTCTTACATCTATTAAAGGTTTTGCAGAAACATTAAAATATGTAGATGATGAGGAAACAAAGAATAAATTTTTAGATATAATAGATAAGGAAGCTGTAAGACTTACAAGACTTATTAATGATATTTTAGTGCTTTCAAATTTAGAAAGCAATACAATTGAAGAAATGGAAGAGTTCTTACCAGATGATATTATTGATGATGTTGTTAATATTTTAAGTGATCAAGCAAGTAGAAAAGATATTAAAGTAACATTTTATAGAGATAATATAAATTATATTTTAGGGCAAAGAGATAAGTTTTTACAAGTGGCTCTTAATATTATTGAAAATGCAATAAAGTATTCAGAAGAAGGAGCGAAGGTTGATATAAAGAGTTTCTCAGAAAATGGATACTATAACTTTATTGTAAAAGATACAGGGATTGGAATACCAGAAGAGGATCTTCCAAGGATATTTGAAAGGTTTTATAGAGTAGATAAGGCGAGAAAAAGCGGTGGAACAGGGCTTGGACTTGCAATAGTAAAACATATAGTCAAAAGTTTTGGAGGCACCATAGAAGTTAAATCAGAACTTAATGAAGGTACAGAATTTACATTTAAAATAAAACATGTTTAGTTAAAAAGGTAAAAATCTATAACTTTAGATTTTTACCTTTTTTCTTTTTATTAATACATTTGTTAAATTTCTTTAACAAAATTCTAATGTAGTTTAACTTTTGTATAATAATAGCTTAACTTTCAAAAGATATTATAAAGATATAGTAATTAAGCATAATAAATCAGCAAAGAAATTAGCAAATATTTTGTGGAGGTTATAGATATGAGAAAGAAAAGTTTGAAAATGGTAGTAACAGCATTAGCGATAACTATGGTAGGAGGAATGTTTGTAGGCTGTGGTTCAGGTACAAATAATGCAGCAAATGATGGGCAAACAATAACAATAAGTGGATCATCAGCACTTCTTCCACTTATGGAACAGTCAATAGAAAAATTCAATGAAATTAAACCAGGAAATACAATCAACGCACAGGCAGGTGGATCAGGAACTGGACTTACTCAAGTTTTAGAAGGATCAGTCAACATAGGTAATTCAGATGTACTTGCAGAAAGCAAATTAACAAAAGAGCAAGCAAGTGAATTAATAGATCATAAAGTAGTAGCTCAAGGATTTAGTGTAGTAGTTAACAAAGCTGCTGGAATTACTAATTTAACAAAGAAGCAAATACAAGATATATTCTCAGGTAAGGTTACAAATTGGAAAGAAGTTGGTGGAAAGGATATGGATATATTAGTAATTCATAGACCAGCATCTTCAGGAACAAGAGCAACATTTACAGAGAAAGTTTTAGACGGCAAAAAGGAATTGGAAAATGATTCAATAGGAGCAGTTCAAGATAGTAATGGCGCTGTATTAAATGCTATGAAACAAAATGATGGTGCAATAAGTTATGTAGCTCTTTCATACATGAATAATGAAGAGGCTAAAAAATCACTAGATTTAGTTAAAATAGATGGTGCAGAACCTACAGTTGATAATATAAAATCAGGAAAATATAAATTCTGGTCATGGGGACATATGTACACTAAAGGAGAGGCTAATGGACTTTCAAAAGAATTTATTGATTTTGTAGGTAGCAAAGAAAATTCAGAAAGCATAAGTAATCTTGGATTAATTCCTGGTAGTGAAATTAAAGAATAGATATAAAAAGCAATAGATAGGAATGAGAAATATGAAGAAAAGAAGTTTTAAAGAAAGGTTATTAAATGAATATTTAGGAAAAGGATTTTCAAGTTTTTGTGGGATTTTAATAATTTTAATAACAATATCAATAATTATATTTATAGGATCAAAAGGAATACAAACTTTCACTAAAGGTGAATATAGCGTATTGGAGTTTTTATTCACAAATAACTGGAACCCAACAGGTAGCCCTAAAACCTTTGGAGCTTTTGCCTTCATATTAGGATCAACATTAGTATCATTAGGGGCCGTAATTTTAAGTGCCCCTGTTGCTATTGCATTAGGGATATTTGTTAATGTAATTTCAAAAGGATTTGGAGAGAAGGTTATTAAGCCAGCTTTAGAAATATTAGTTGGTATACCATCAGTAGTATATGGTTGGGTAGGTGTATCGGTACTAGTACCTCTTATAAAGGATAACTTTGGAGGTATGGGATTCTCACTTTTAGCTGGAGTATTAGTATTATCACTTATGATACTTCCAACTATAGCAACACTTTCAATAGATGCAATTAAAGGAATCCCAAGGGAACATATTGAAGCATCATATGGACTTGGAGCAACAAGATGGCAAACAATTAAAAACGTAATAGTACCTGGTTCAAAATCTGGAATACTTACAGGTGTTGTACTTGGAATAGCGAGAGCTTTTGGAGAAGCCCTTGCAGTACAAATGGTAATTGGAAATGCAGTTAAAATACCAGATGGTTTAACATCATCAGCAGCAACATTAACAAGTATATTAACAATGGATATGGCAAACACAGTAAGTGGATCAGCATGGAATGACGCTTTATGGACACTTGCACTAATACTACTAGTAATATCATTTATATTCATACTAATAGTTAGAAATATAGAAAAAAGAGGAGTGAAATAAGAATGGACGCAAAAAAAATAGATAAACTTGCAACGGGAGTATTCTACTTAGTAGCATTTATGGTAGTAGCTATACTTGGGGCATTCATTGCGTATATTTTATATAAAGGTATTGGCATGATAACTCCTTCATTTATATTTGGAAAACCTAGTATGACAAGTGCAGGTGGTGGAATTGGACCACAAATATTTAATTCACTTTACATGTTAGTTATTTCATTAATAATAACAGTACCTATAGGAATAGGAGCAGGGATATATTTAGCAGAATATGCTAAAGAGGGTGTAATATTAAATATTATAAGGTTATCACTTGAAACAATGTCATCATTACCTTCAATAGTAATAGGTATGTTTGGTCTTTTAGTATTTGTAAATTTAGCTGGATGGGGATACTCAATAATAGCAGGTGCATTATCAGTTAGTATATTAAATATTCCATCAATGACAAGAATATCAGAAAATGCTATAAGACATGCATCTAAGAAAGTTAAAGAAGCTTCATTAGGTCTTGGGGCTAGTAAATGGCAAACTATAAGAAGATTAACACTTCCAATAGCTATGAAAGATATTCTAACAGGAATAATATTAGCTTCAGGAAGAATTTTTGGAGAAGCAGCAGCATTCTTATATACAGCAGGATTAAGTTCAGGAATGCTTAACTTTAATCAAATTAGTCTTACTGGAAACACATCTGCATTCTCACTTTTTAGACCAGCAGAAACTTTAGCGGTTCATATATGGAAATTAAATTCAGAAGGTGTAGTACCAGATGCTTCAGCAATAGCAAATGGAACAGCAGCAGTGCTTATAATAATGGTTTTACTATTTAATTTATTAGCAAAAGTTATTGGAAATAGAATGTTAAAGGCATATAGCGGCAAGTAGGAGGAACGTATGAGTATAATAGAAACTAAAAATTTAAATCTTTATTATGGAACAAATAGAGCTCTTAAAGATATAAATATGAAATTTGAAAAGAATGAGGTTACAGCGCTTATAGGACCATCAGGTTGTGGTAAGTCAACCTTCTTAAGAACAATAAATAGAATGAATGATCTTATAGACTCAGTAAAAATAGAAGGAGAAGTTCTATTTGAAGGAAATAATATATTTGATGATTATGATGAGATTGCATTAAGAAAAAGAATTGGTATGGTATTCCAAAAGCCAAATCCTTTCCCAATGTCTATATATGATAATGTAGCTTACGGTCCAAGAATACATGGAATTAAAGATAAGAAAACATTAGACGAAATAGTAGAAAAAAGCTTAAAAGGTGCAGCACTATGGGAAGAAACAAAAGACAGGCTTAAAAAGAGTGCTATGGGATTATCAGGAGGTCAACAACAAAGACTATGTATAGCAAGAACTCTTGCCATATCACCTGAAATAATTCTTATGGATGAACCAACATCAGCACTTGACCCTATTTCTACTAATAAAGTAGAGGACTTAATTGAAGAACTTAAAAAAGAGTATACTGTTATTATAGTTACTCATAATATGCAGCAAGCTGGAAGAATAGCAGATAAAACAGCATTCTTTTTAAATGGTGAGGTTATAGAGTATGGTAAAACAGAAGATATATTCTATAGACCAGAGGATAAGAGAACAGAGGATTATATTACAGGAAGATTTGGTTAATAATAATTAAGAGGTGGTTATATGATAAGGGAGTCACAAAAATTAAGAATAAATACTATAAACAACAACTTAAGTAAAATGACTGATTTAGTAAAAGATCAATTAAATCAAAGTATGCTAGCATTAAAAGAAAGAGATAGTAAATTAGCAGATGAAATAATAAAAGATGATGATAAAGTAGATAATCTTCAAAGAGTAATTGAAGAAGAATGTATTAAGTTCATAGCAACAGAGCAACCTTTAGCAAAAGATTTAAGAAGAGTATTTACAGCATCAAAAATAGTAACTGATTTAGAAAGAATGGCAGACCATGCAGTTGACATATGTAAAATAGCAAGAAAAGCAGATTCTAAAACTTATATAAGTGAAGCAAAAAAACTTTGGGTTATGGAAGAAAAAATACAAAATATGATTACTTTAGCACTAAAGGCTTATCTAGATAGAGATGCTGATAAAGCTTATGATATATGTAAATTAGATGATGAGATAGATGATTTATATAAAGAGGTCTTTAAAGATACATTAGTTTATATAAAAGATGATGAAAGTCAAGTTGAAGTTGGGACTAATTTATTGTTTGTAAGTAAGTATTTAGAGAGAATTGGAGACCATGTAACTAATATTTGCGAATGGATCATATTTAGCAAAAAAGGTGAATATGTTGATTTGAATGAATAGTTTAAAACCACGCTAATAACTTTAGTGTGGTTTTTATTATGTATTTATTTTATATAATTTAAATTATGTATGTAAATGTAGTGTTTTTCATGACTTTTATTGACTAACTACATATATTAATGTAATATAACAAAAGATACACTAGTTTATAAAAAGGGGAGTGAAAATATGAAGAACTTAATAAAAAGTGTGCTTCCAGATAGTATTGCAGAAGAAGTAGGTATAGAGCCTGGAGATTTTCTTCTTACAATTAATGATAAGGAAATAGAAGATATTATTGATTATAGATTTTTAGCTGTAGATGAAGAAATAACAATTCAGGTAGAAAAAGCTAGTGGTGAGATATGGGATATTGAAATAGAAAAAGATTACGGTGAAGAGCTTGGACTAGATTTCGAAGGCGGAATAATGGATAAAGCAAAGAGCTGTAGTAATAAATGCGTATTTTGTTTTATAGATCAATTACCAAAGGGTATGAGAGATACTCTTTATTTTAAAGATGATGATTCAAGGCTATCATTTTTACAAGGTAATTTTGTTACATTAACAAATATGAAAGAAAAAGATATAGATAGAATAATAAAGTACAAAATAAGTCCTATTAATATATCAGTACATACCACAAATCCAGAACTTAGGGTTAAGATGCTTAATAATAGATTTGCAGGTGAAATCTATGCAAGAATGAAAAGACTTAAAGATGCAGGAATTCAAATGCATGCTCAAATAGTCTGTGTGCCTGGAATTAATGATGGAGAAGAGCTTAAGAGAACAATAAATGATTTATACACTCTTTATCCTCAAGTTAATAATGTAGCTGTAGTACCAATTGGTATCACTAAGTTTAGAAAAGGATTAACACATGTAAATACATTTACAAAAGAAAGTTCAAAAGAAGCAATAGAAATGGTAGGTAAACTTCAAAATAAATTTATGAAAGAAGTTAATGAACCATTTGTAAGGTTATCAGATGAATTTTATGTTGTAGCAGAAGAAGATGTTCCAGGTGAAGACTTCTATAATGGCTTTGAACAATTAGAGGATGGTGTAGGAACTATTCGTTATTATAGAGAAGCTATAAAGAGAGATTTAGAACTTTTAGATCTAAATAAAAAAGGAAGTTATACTGTAGTAACTGGTACATTAGCTTATAATGAAATAAAAGATGCTATGGATAGTATAGTTTCAAAAAATCCAAAAGTTAAAATAGATGTAAAAAAGATTGTAAATAACTATTTTGGAGAGACTATTACAGTAGCAGGTCTTTTAACAGGAACAGATATCATAGAGCAAATAAAAGATAGTATAGATACAAAATATCTTATAATGCAAGATAATATGTTCAGAAGAGGATATGAATTAGCTCCAGAGGAACTTGTTATGCTAGATGACGTAACAATTGATATGTTAGAGGATGCACTAGGTGTCAAGGTTATCGTGTGTGATTACTCAGGAGATGGGTTTATAGATATAATAAATAATTACAATGAGGAGGAATAGTAATGGGAAAACCGATTGTTGCAATGGTAGGAAGACCAAACGTTGGTAAATCTACATTATTTAATAGATTAGCAGGAAAGAGAATTTCTATAGTTGAAGATACACCGGGGGTTACAAGAGATAGAGTGTATGCTGAAGCTGAATGGCTTAATCATAATTTTACAATGATAGATACAGGTGGTATAGAACCTGAAAGAGACGATATCATAGTAAAACAAATGAGAAGACAAGCGAATATAGCAATAGAAACAGCAGATGTAATAGTATTTATTGTTGATGGTAAAGAAGGTTTAACACCAGCTGACCAAGAAGTTGCGTCAATGC
This sequence comes from Clostridium sardiniense, assembly GCF_050584765.1. Lineage (GTDB taxonomy): Bacteria > Bacillota > Clostridia > Clostridiales > Clostridiaceae > Clostridium > Clostridium sardiniense_A. The sequence goes on from NZ_JBNOOR010000001.1 coordinate 1,150,282, forward strand.
TTAGAAAGAGCAAAAAACCAGTTGTTCTAGTAGTTAATAAGGTAGATACACTAAAAGAAGAAGATAATGCATGGGAGTTCTATAATTTAGGTATAGGAGATCCAATTACAATATCAGGAGCTCAAGGATTAGGGCTTGGAGATATGCTAGATAGAGTAGTTGAACATTTTGATAACTCATATTTAGACGAGGAAGAAGACGAGTTTATAAGAATAGCTATGATTGGTAAGCCAAATGTAGGTAAATCATCTCTTATAAATAAACTTTTAGGTGAAGATAGAGTTATAGTTTCAAATGTTCCAGGAACAACAAGAGATGCAATTGACTCATACCTAGAAACTGATGAAGGTAAGTTTATACTTATAGATACTGCTGGAATTAGAAGAAAAAGTAAAGTAAAAGAGGAAATAGAAAGATATAGTGTTATAAGAACTTACACAGCTATTGAAAGAGCAGATGTTTGTATATTAATGGTAGATGCGCAAGAAGGTATAACAGAACAAGACGAAAAGATAATAGGATATGCTCATGAAATGAGAAAAGCTATTATGGTAGTAGTTAATAAATGGGATCTTATAGAAAAAGATGATAAGACACTTGATAAATATAAAAAGGAACTTCAAGGAAAACTTAAATTCTTAAGTTATGCTCCATATGTATTTATTTCAGCACTTACAGGACAAAGAACACATAAAATTCTTAGTACTGCAAGAATGTGTTACGATAACTATTCAAAGAGAATTTCAACAGGTGTTTTAAATGATGTAATAAATAGAGCAGTTCTTATGAAAGAACCACCAATTGTTGGATTAAAGAGAATGAAAATTTATTATGCAACACAAGTTGCTGCAAGACCACCTAAATTTATTTTCTTTGTTAATGATTCAAATGCAACACATTTCTCATATCAAAGATACCTAGAGAACCAATTAAGACAAAGTTTTGATTTTGAAGGAACTGGTATACAAATAGAGTATAGAGAAAGGAAAATGTAATTATGAGTAAGGTAGCATTTATTGGAGGAGGAAGCTTTGGTACAGCATTAGCTGTTCAGCTTGGTCAAAAAGGAAACGAAATAAGTATATTTGACAGAGATATTAATGTATGTAATGACATCAATAATAACAGAAAAAATGATAAATATATTAAAGACCTAATCATTCCAGAAAATATTACAGCCTATAATAATTTAGATGAGGCAATAGATGGGATTGACTATTTAGTTTTAGCAATTCCTTCCCATGTAATACGAGATGTTACTAGATCTTTAAAAGGAAAAATTACAAAAGATGTAGTCATAATATCTATAGCAAAAGGTATTGAACCTACAAGCAACAAAAGACTATCAGAGGTTATAGAAGAAGAACTTCCTAATCCTGTAGTTATACTATCAGGACCAAGTCATGCTGAAGAGGTAGCAATAGAGATCCCAACTACTTTAGTTGCGACATCAAACGATATGAAGTACGCAGAACAAGTTCAAGAATTATTTATGACACCAACACTTAGAATATACACTAACGAGGATATAGTTGGTGTAGAGATAGGTGGAGCTGTTAAAAATATTATTGCACTAGCAGCAGGTATCGGCGATGGTGTTGGATATGGTGATAATTCAAAGGCAGCCTTAATGACAAGAGGAATGAAAGAAATTTCAAGAGTAGGGATGGCCTTAGGCGGAAAAGCTGAAACATTCTTCGGTCTTACAGGAATGGGAGATTTAATCGTTACTTGTACATCAATGCATTCAAGAAATAGAAGAGCTGGTATCCTTATAGGAAAAGGTGCTTCTTTAGATGAAGCTTTAGATGAAGTTGGAATGATAGTTGAAGGGGTTAAAGCTTGCAAGGCTTTCCATGAACTAAATAGAGAAATTGGTGTTAGTATGCCAATTACAGATGCACTATATAGTATACTTTTTGAAGGTAAAGAGCCGAGAGAAGCTGTTCAAGAACTAATGCTTAGAGAAAAGAAAAACGAAACACATTAAAAAAGCAACCAAATTTGGTTGCTTTTTTTTATATTTATTTCATATCTTATAACCTTCATGTCATATAACTATAATATAGAGGTAAATGAGGAGGTCTTTAGTTTAGAAATATAGATTAGTTTTCTATATTATCTTAGATTATAGTTATATACATTGCGTAAAAATTTTTATAAGGAACTTTATGATATCGATTTCTTATTTTAGGACGATAAAAAGTATTTAGGATTATTATTCATAAATGAAATAGCAGTTTTACGAATTTTTTTTAATGTTAATATAGTCTTTCTGTTTACTTATTTAAATTTATATAAATATTTTACTATATTACTCTGAAATATGGAAATATATTTAAAAATTCAATTATAAATTAGTATATAATTTCAACATTTAGAATATATATATATTGTTACAAATAGTTAGGAGGTATTTTCTTGGACAACTTTAAAATCTATAAAGATATATCAGAAAGAACCCAAGGAGACATATATGTAGGAGTTGTTGGTCCTGTAAGAACTGGTAAATCAACTTTTATAAAGAAATTTATGGATCTTATGGTAATACCAAAGATAGATAATGAATTTAAGAAAGAAAGGGCAAAGGATGAATTACCACAAAGTGGATCAGGGAAAATGATACACACAACAGAACCAAAATTTGTTCCAAATGAAGCAATTGAAATAAACATTGAAGATGAAATAAAATTTAAAGTTAGAATGGTTGATTGTGTAGGCTATATAGTAAAAGAAGCATTAGGATATATAGAGGGTGATACACCTAAAATGGTAAATACTCCGTGGTATGATTATGAAATTCCATTTGAAGATGCAGCTGAAATAGGAACTAGAAAGGTTATAACAGACCATTCAACAATTGGTTTAGTTATAACTACAGATGGAAGCATAACTGGACTTGAAAGACAAGATTATGTTGAGGCAGAAGAAAGAGTAATATCTGAACTGCAATCAATAAATAAGCCATTTGTAGTAGTACTTAATAGCTCAAGAGTAAATTCTAAGGAAACAAAAGAAATTAAAAAGGAAATGGAAGAAAAATATAACGTTGAAGTTCAACCTATGGACATAGCAAATATGAGAGAAGAAGACATTGAAAATTTATTTAAGCATGTACTTAAAGAATTCCCAGTAAAAGAAGTTAATATTGATATGCCAGAGTGGCTTGAGAGGCTAGAAGCAGAGCATTGGCTTAAAAAGGATTTCTTTAACATAATAAGAGGGATGAGCAAAAACATATCAAAAATAAGAGATGTAAAAATTTCTCTAGATAAATTAGATGGAGAGGAGTTTTTAGGAGAGGCTTTTATAAAAGAAATAGATCTTGGGGTAGGGACAGCTAGGGTTATACTTAAACCTAAAGATGGAATATTCTATAAAGTTTTAAGTGAAATTTGTGAATTAGATGTTACTTCAGAAAATGATCTTATGTCAATAATAAAAGAATTAAATTTTGCTAAAAAAGAATATGATAAAGTTAAAGATGCTTTAAATGATGTAAATGAAACAGGATATGGGCTAGTAGCACCACAGCTTAAAGAAATGAAATTTGAAGAACCGGAAATTGTTAAACATGGTTCTCAATACGGAGTTAAGTTAAAAGCAAGTGCACCATCACTTCATTTTATAAAAGCTAATATACAAACTGAAATAAGCCCTATTATGGGATCTGAAAAAGAATCAGAGGAGTTAGTTAAGTCATTACTTGAACAATTCGAAAATGATCCAGCAACTTTATGGCAAAGTAATATGTTAGGTAAATCACTCGAAGTTCTTGTTAAGGAAGGCCTTCAAAATAAATTATATAAAATGCCAGAAGATGTTCAGATAAAAATTCAAAAAACATTACAAAAAATAATAAATGAGGGTAATGGTGGATTAATCTGTATAATCCTATAGAAATAAAAAAAGGTTAGTATCTTGTTTAACATTATACTAGCCTTTTTAAGATTATGTTATCATATTCATCAAATTGTGAATAATATATAATATAAAATATATATTTTTAAAGTATTACGCGAAAAGGCATGGTGAGGTATTATGATTAATAAATACAAGGCTTATAAAAAAGTTGGGGCAATAGATAAGGCAATCTCAGAGAAAGTAGGGTTTGATTTTTATGGAAATGTCTATGCTTCACCAGGGGTATTAAAGCATATAAGAAAAAAGCACGGAAAACAGCTTACTAGAAATATAAAAGATAATTTAACAATAATTATTGAAAGAATTATTGGAGATCCAGATTTTGTAGGAATGAATAAAAGGAATGCAGAATCAGGTGCATTAGAATTAGTAAAAAAAGTTGATGCATATATAATGCTAATACTTGAAGTTGATTTAAAAGAAAAATATATTTATGTTTCAAGTATGTATCCAGTAACAAAAAGTAAGATGAGAAATAAGATATATAGTGGCACTTTGAAAGAGGCTGTATAATAAAAAAGTATTATTTGCTTGAAAAATGTTTCATTAAGTATGTATAATAAAAATATATAAAAGTTTTTGAGGTGAGAAAAGGCTCCTCACGCGCTAATATAATTTAGTAAACAGAGATGTAGGATACGCCGCCCTACCAAAAATTATTTAAAGACTTAGAGACTTTTGGTAAATACCAAGAGTTCTTTTTATTACAAAGGAAAACAGGAGGATGACTATGAAAAAAATTGCGGTTGTTTTTAATGGTGGAACAATATCAATGAAAGTTGATGATAGAATAAAGGCTGCTGTGCCAAGCTTAAGTGGAGAAGAGATAATGGCAATGGTGACAGGGATAGAAGATTATGCTGAAGTTGTAAATTATAATTTCTCATCTCTTCCATCACCACACGTTACACCTGAACTTATGCTTAAATTATCGAAATTTGTTCAAGAGCTAGCAGATAGAGAGGATATTGCAGGAATTGTTATAACACATGGTACAGATACTTTAGAAGAGACAGCATACTTTTTAGATTTAACAGTTAAGACTAAAAAACCAATAGTTGTAACTGGTGCTATGAGAAGTTCTTCAGAACTTGGATATGATGGGCCTTTTAATTTAGCTGCATCAATTTGTACAGCTATAGCTGAAGAGTCAAGAGGTAGAGGGGTGATAGTTTGCTTTAATGGAGAATTGAATGATGCAAGAGAAGTTACTAAAGCAAATTCAATGGCATTAAATGCTTTTAGAACTCCAAACTTTGGACCTGTTGGAATAGTTGACAATAATAAAGTTATATTCTATAGAAAAGGTAAAAAAGGAGAAAAGTTATCACCAAGCAATATGGACAAAGATGTGGCACTTATAAAGTGTGTTGCTGGAATGGACTCATCTTACATAGACTTTGCTTTAGAAAAAGGATTTAAGGGAATTGTAATTGAAGGAATGGGAAGAGGAAATGTTCCACCAACAATGGTTGAAGGAATAAAGAAAGCTATATCAATGAATATTCCGGTAGTTCTTGTATCTAGATGCTTTGAAGGAAGAGTTTTTGAAAGTTATGGATATGAAGGTGGAGGAAAACATTTAATGGATCTTGGAGTTATATTTGGTGACACAATGCCGGGCCAAAAAGCAAGAATACAACTCTTAGCAGCTATAAATTCAGGTAAGACATTAGATGAAATTAAAAAATTATTTGAAGAAGGATTATATGAACATAATTAGATAAATGAATGAATTTCATTCATAAATTTAAAATTATTCGCATATAACAATATATTTTAATAAAATATATTGACAATATTCGTGAAAATTAATAGAATAGTATTGTAAAAAGACTCATATAATAGTGGAATATGGGCCACTAGTTTCTACAAGATGCCTTAAACATCTTACTATGGGAAGACTATTCTTAAGAAAAAATTTAAAGAAGGTCATTATGAGTTATTTTATAGAAAATAGGTCATAATGACCTTCTTAGTTTTGTGGGGGGAAAAAATGAATAAAGAAAAAAGAGTTTTCGAAATATTAGAAAACAAGAATGTTGATTTTAAGAAAGAGATTATAGCTGGGATAACAACATTCTTAACAATGGCGTACATAATAGCTGTTAATCCAAGCATATTAAGTGCAACTGGTATGGATCAAGGTGCATTAGTTACTGCAACTTGTCTAGCGGCAGCTATAGCAACTATACTTATGGGAGTATTTGCGAATCTACCATTTGCATTAGCATCAGGTATGGGACTTAATGCTTATTTTGCTTTTTCTGTTGTAATTGGAAAAGGTATATCATGGGAGGTAGCATTAACAGCAGTTTTTGTTGAAGGTATCATATTTATTCTTATGTCACTATTTAAAGTTCGTCAAGCAGTTGTAAAAGCGATACCTATGAATATGAAATATGCGGTTACAGCTGGTATTGGATTATTTATTGCTTTTATAGGTCTTACTGGAAGTAATATAGTTGTTGATAATCCAGATACATTTTTAGCACTAGGACATTTTACTACACCAACAGTTATAATAGCATTAATTGGAGTAGTGGTTATTGCTGTACTAGATAAAAAGGGAGTTAAAGCATCTATACTTTTTGGAATATTAGTATCAACATTACTTGCATGGGGATATGCAATGTTTAACCCAGAATATGCAGCAAGCCTTGGTATATATTTACCTAATGGAATTATTAAATTTGAAAGTATAGCTCCTATAGCAGGAAAACTTGATTTTGGTTATATGTTAAATCCGAATACTATATGGACTTTTATAACAGTAGTTTGTACATTCTTATTTGTAGATTTCTTTGATACTATTGGAACATTAGTTGGAGTTACATCAAGGGCTGGAATGCTTGATAAAGATGGTAACATTCCAAATGTAGGAAAAGCTTTAATGGTGGATGCAATAGGAACAACGGCAGGAGCGTGTCTTGGAGTTTCTACAGTGACAACTTTTGTTGAGAGTTCAACAGGAGTAGCAGCAGGTGGAAGAACAGGTTGGACATCAGTAACAACAGGATTATTATTCTTAGTTGCAATGTTTTTCTCACCAATTTTTGTAGCAATTCCAGCATGTGCAACAGCACCAGCTTTAATATATGTTGGTTATTTAATGCTTGGAGCTGTTAAAAATATTGATTTTAATGAAATAACAGAAGGATTCCCTGCATTTATAACAATAGCAGCTATGCCACTTACTTATAGCATAGGAGATGGATTAACTCTAGGAGTTCTAGCTTATGTTTTCATTAATGTTTTATATAATACATTCTTTATAAAGAAGAGAGAAGAGAAGAAAAAAATATCTATAGTTATGATTGTACTTGCTATAGTATTCTTATTTAAATTATTCTTATTATAAAATAAATGAAGGACTAGCTCTTTTGAGTTAGTCTTTTTTTATTGAGAAATATAACTAAAACTTAATTGTAAACATTTTGTTAACAAACTATTGACTTTAATGGTGTACTAAAATAATATGTATTTATGAATTTAAGTTTTATGCAGAGGAGGGAAAATAATGGTTAAAAGTATGACTAGCTTTGGAAGAGCTAGTAGTGAAGAAGGTAAAGAAAGACTTTTTTCTATTGAAATGAAAAGTGTAAATCATAGATATTTAGATATGAATATAAGAATGCCAAAGTCAATTTTTCCTTTAGAAGAAAGGCTTCGTAAATTAATAAGCTCAAAGTTAAATAGAGGAAAAGTTGATGTTTATATAAATCTTAAGAACTTTTCTAAAGGTGAAAGTGTTGCAGAAGTTAATGAAACGTTAGCTAGAAGCTACTTTGAATGCTTAGCTAGAATTTCAGAAGAATTAAACATTCCAAATGATGCAACAGCAACTAAGATAGCAAGATTTCCAGATGTAATTTCAGTTACAGAAAAAGAAGAAAATGTTGAAGAAATATTTGAAGAAATAAAAGTTTTAATGGAAACTTCTCTTGAAAATATGGTTGAAATGAGGGAAAGAGAAGGAGAAAAACTTAAAGAAGATATATTAGAAAAGCTTAATGTAATAGAAAACCTTGTACTTGATATAGAGAAAATTGCAGATTTAATTCCAATGCAGTATAAAGCAAAGTTAGAAGATAGAATAAAAGATCTAACTACAGGAATTGAAGTAGATGTAAATAGAGTTGCAGTTGAAATTGCTATTTTCGCAGATAAGGCTACTGTAGATGAAGAAATTATAAGACTTAGAAGTCATATATCTCAAATGAGAAGTACGCTTGATATATGTGAGCCAATAGGTAGAAAGCTTGACTTTATTGTTCAAGAAATGAATAGAGAAGCAAATACTATAGCTTCTAAATCAAATGACATGAAAATGACAAATATAGTCATTGACATAAAAAATCTAATTGAAAAGATTAGAGAACAAGTTCAAAACATAGAATAATAAGGAGGATACACATGGGTATTAAATTAATCAATATTGGCTTTGGAAATATTGTGTCAGCTAATAGACTAGTTGCTATTGTAAGTCCTGAGTCTGCACCAATTAAGAGAATAATCCAGGAAGCTAGAGATAGAGGAATGCTTATCGATGCAACTTATGGAAGAAGAACAAGAGCAGTTATTATAACTGATAGTGACCATGTAATTTTATCAGCAGTTCAACCAGAAACAGTAGCTCACAGATTATCAAATAAAGATGATCATGAAGATGAGGTAGATGAATAATGAGTAAAAAAGGCGTTTTATTAGTAATATCAGGTCCATCAGGAGCTGGTAAAGGAACAATTTGTAAGGCATTATTAGATAAACATAAGGATATTTATTTATCAGTTTCAGCCACAACTAGAGAGCCAAGAGTTGGCGAAGTGCATGGTGTAAATTATTTCTTCAAAACCAAAGAAGAATTTTTACAAAAGGTCGAAGAAGGAGATTTCTTAGAACATGCAGAAGTGTATGGCAATTACTATGGAACACCAAAGTCTAGTGTACAAAAGATGTTAGACGAAGGCAGAGATGTAATATTAGAAATAGATATACAAGGGGCTTTAAAAGTCAAAGAAAATTGTGAAGAGGGAATATTTATATTTATACTTCCTCCATCAATGGAAGAATTAAAGCAAAGAATCATTAGAAGAGGAAGTGAAACACCAGAATCTTTAATGACAAGATTTAAATCAGCGTATAAAGAAATAAACTATATTTCAAAATATAATTATGCTGTAGTAAATGATGAAGTAGATACAGCTGTAACAAAGCTTGAAGCTATAATTGCAGCTGAAAAATGCAGAGTAGATAGAATGAAAAATAAGATATTAGATTCTAAGGAGGGCTTTATACATGAACAACTCTATGATTAATCCATCAATAGTAGATTTATTAAAAAAGGTAGAAGACAGATACTCACTAGTTATAGTGACTTCAAAGAGAGCTAGACAAATAATTGCAGGTAGTGAACCATTAGTAAAAGTAAATTCACAAAAACCTTTAACAATCGCAATAAACGAAGTAAATGAAGATAAAGTAGGATACGAAACTATAGAAGTAGTAGAGGAAAACTAATATACTATGTATAAGAATAAATGCGTTGTATTAGGAGTTTGTGGAGGAATTGCGGTTTATAAAGCATTAGATGTTGTAAGCGCTCTTCGTAAAAAAGGAGTAGAGGTTAGGGTCATAATGACTGAATCATCTACTCAATTTGTTACACCATTAACCTTTCAGTCAATTAGTCAAAATATGGTTATAACTGATATGTTTGCAGAGCCAAAGGCGTGGGAAATTCAACATATTAGTCTTGCTCAAAAAGCAGATATAATGCTTATTGCACCAGCTACAGCCAATATAATAGGTAAGGTTGCAAATGGTATAGCGGATGATATGTTATCAACTACTATCATGGCTACTAAAGCTAAGGTTATATTTGCACCGGCAATGAATACAAATATGTATGAAAATCCAATTGTTCAAGCTAATATTAAAAAGCTTAAAGAATATGGATATGAGTTTATAGAACCAGACTCAGGAAGACTTGCATGTGGAGATATTGGCAAAGGAAAACTTCCGAAGCCAGAAGTTATATTTGAGCATGTTTTAACAGCACTTCACCCAACTAAAGATTTAGAAGGTAAGAAAGTTCTTGTAACAGCAGGACCTACTAGAGCAAATATAGATCCAGTTAGATTTATAACAAATAATTCAACTGGGAAAATGGGATATGCTATTGCAGAAGAAGCAAGAGATAGAGGTGCTAGAGTTGTACTTGTAACTGGAGCTAAAAATATAAAGAAACCACATGGAATAGAAATTATTGAAGTAGATACAAATTCTGAAATGAGAAAGGCTGTCCTTGATCATTATAATTCATCTGACATTGTTATAAAGTCAGCAGCTGTTGCTGATTATAAGCCTAAGGAATATAGCGATGAGAAAATAAAAAAAGGTGATGGGAATTTAAATATAGAATTTACTAGAGATAATGATATTTTAATGGAACTTGGAGAAAAGAAAAAGAACCAAGTATTAATTGGTTTTGCTGCTGAAAGTAGTAATTTGATAGAAAACGCAAAAGGCAAATTAAAGAGAAAAAATCTTGATTATATTATAGCAAATGATATTACATCAAAAGAAACTGGTTTTGGTAGTGATCAAAATAAGGTTTTTGTAATTTCAAAGGATGGTTCTATAAAAGAACTTGATATAATGAGTAAAAGAGAAGTAGCTAGTAATTTGTTTGATGTTATTGAAAGAAAGCGCTAAGTATGCGCTTTCTTCTCTTATTAAGAAGAATTTTGAAAGGGTGAACTTATAAAATGGAACTATATGCTGAAGTAATTGTAAATAGTGATGCTGTAGAGATAGATAAGCCATTCACTTATAAAGTTAAAGATGATCTAGTTCCTTTAATTAGTGTAGGTCACAGAGTTAAAATTCCATTTGGAGTGAGAAATAAACCTACAGAAGGGTTTGTTATGGCTCTTTCAACTGAGTTTAATGATACATATAAGGTTAAAGAAATAATTAAATTATGTGATGAAGAACCTATTCTTACAAAAGAAGATTTGCTTATGATAGAATTTTTAATACGTAAAACTCTTTGCAAACATATAGATGCAATAAGAGTTTTGATACCAACTGGGCTTATTAAAGGACTAAAAAGCAAAAAGAAAAAAGTTATTAAGTTTGTTAATGATTTTTATGAAGATATAAAAAATAAAGAAAAATATAAAAATCTTATTAGCTTTATAAAAGATAATGATTGTTTATTTTCTAAAGCAGAATTATCAAAAGAATATAACTTTTCTACATATGTAATAAATAAGTCAATAGAAAAAGGATATTTATCTATTGAAGAGACAGTAATAGAGAGATTTAATCGTAGGATTTATAAAGAAGATAATTCTAAAGATTTAACAGAAGAACAAAAACAAGCAATATTAAGAATTGAAAATACAGATAAAAATGGAGTGCTTTTAAAGGGCGTAACAGGTTCAGGGAAAACTGAAATTTATATGAATTTAGTAGAAAAAGTACTAAATAGAGGAGAGGGAGCTATTGTTTTAGTTCCAGAAATAGCATTAACTCCACAGATGATTGAAAGATTTAAGGGAAGATTTGGAGAAGATGTTGCACTATTTCATAGTAGGCTTTCAGATGGTGAAAGATTCGATGAGTGGTATAGAGTAAAATCAGGAAGGTGCAGACTTGTAGTTGGCGCTAGAAGTGCAATATTCCTTCCAGTAGATAAATTAGGACTAATAATTATCGATGAAGAGCATGAAGGAACTTATAAATCTGAACATAACCCTAAGTATAACACTAAAGAAGTAGCAGAATTTTTAAGTGTTATAAAGGGATGCAAATATATTTTAGGATCTGCAACACCATCTGTTGAAAGTTTTGCAGATGCTATGGTCTCAAAAACAGAATTAATTGAACTTAATAACAGAGTTGATAATAAACCTCTTCCTACTATGGAAATAGTAGATATGAGAGAAGAACTTAAAGTTAAGAATCTTTCAATGTTTTCAAGAAAACTCTATAAAGAAATGAAAGAGGCTTTAGAGAGAAAAGAGCAAATTATATTATTCTTAAATAGAAGAGGATTTTCTACATTTATTTCTTGTAGAAGTTGTGGATATGTGTTTAAATGTCATAAATGTGACATATCTATGACTTATCATAAAAATGGATACTTAGTTTGCCATTATTGTGGCCGAACAGAAAAGCAAGTTAAAATTTGTCCAAAATGTAAGAGTAAATATGTTAAGTTTTTTGGAGCTGGTACTGAAAAAGTAGAGAATGAAGTTAGAAAATATTTTAAAGATGCTAGAATTCTTAGGATGGATGCTGACACAACAAGGAATAAAGATTCTCATGAAAGAATATACAATTCTTTTAAAAGAGGAGAAGCTGATATATTAATTGGTACCCAGATGATAACCAAAGGCTTGGATTTTAAAGGAGTTACCTTAGTTGGAGTATTGGCTGCTGATATGTCACTTAATATACCGGATTATAGATCTGGTGAGAGAACGTTTCAGGTAATAACTCAGGTTGCAGGAAGAGCAGGAAGAGGAGATAAAGAAGGAAAAGTTATAATCCAATCTTATACTCCAAATCATCCAAGTTTAAAGTATGCTATAGATAATGACTATGTAGGAATGTTTAAAGAAGAAATTGCTATAAGAAAAGGAATGGGATATCCACCTTTTGGAAAAATATTGCTTATAAGAGGGATTTCAAAAAATGAAGAAAAATTAAAGGAATTTATGAAATCTATAGCTAAGGAAGTTGATAAACTACTAGAGGATGAAATAACACTGCTAGGGCCAACTCAGTGTATAGTTGGAAAGATTAAGGATAAATATAGATGGCAAATCTTAATTAAGGGCAAAATTATAGATGAACTAGCTAAAAAAATAAAAGATAGACTTTATGAAATGAATAAGAGTGTATATAATGAAATAAGAGTAAATATTGATATAAACCCAAATAATTTATTATAGGAGGAATTTTTCATGGCAATTAGAAAAATAAGACTTAAAGGTGACGAAGTATTAAGAAAGAATAGTAAGGTTGTTGATAAAATAGATAATAGAACTTTAACATTAATAGAAGATATGATAGATACTATGTATGAAGAGGATGGAGTTGGTCTTGCAGCACCACAAGTTGGAATACTTAAAAGGATATTTGTTATAGATGTTTATGATGGAGAAGGTGCTAGAGTATTTATAAACCCTGAAATTCTTGAAACTTCAGGAAGTCAATATGGAGAAGAAGGATGTCTTAGTGTACCAGGTGAATTTGAAGATGTAGAAAGACCAAACTATGTAAAGGTAAAAGCTTTAAATGAAAAAGGTGAAGAATTTATTTTAGAGGGAGAAGAATTACTTGCAAGAGCAATTCTACACGAAAATGATCATTTAAATGGTATTTTATTTATAGATAAAGTAAAATAAAGTTTACTAACACAAAAAAGGAGGGATACTTTTGAAGATAGTATTTATGGGAACACCAGATTTTGCAGTTCCATCTTTAAAAGAATTAATAGATAAATATGGAGTAGAGGCAGTATTTACTCAACCAGATAGACCAAAAGGTAGAGGTAAGAAATTAGCTTTTTCACCAGTTAAAGAAGAAGCATTAAAGCATGATATTAAGGTATATCAACCAGAAAAATTAAAAGATGAAAAAGAAATGATTGAAATGCTAAAAGATATGAAGCCAGATTTTATTATAGTTGTAGCATTTGGTCAAATACTTACTAAAGAAGTTCTTGACATACCAAAGTATGGTTGTATAAATTTACATGGGTCAATACTTCCTATGTATAGAGGTGCAGCACCTATAAACTGGGCAATTATAAATGGAGAAAAGGTATCAGGAAATACTACTATGCTTATGGATGTTGGGCTTGATACTGGGGATATGCTTTTAAAGGATGAAGTTGAAATAACTGATAACATGAATGCAGGAGAGCTTTATGATATCCTTAAAGAAAGAGGCGGAAAGCTTTTAGTTGATACAATAGAAGGTGTAGTTAATGGAACTATAACTCCAGAAAAGCAAAGTGATGAAACTTTCTATGCCAAAATGCTAAACAAAAAGATGGCTGAAATTGATTGGAGTAAGAGTGCTAGAGAAATTCATAATATGATTAGAGGATTAAATCCTTGGCCTGTTGCACATACTTTATATAATGGAAGCACTATGAAAATATTTGAAAGTGAAGCTTTAAATAAGGAAAGTAAGGCAGAGTGCGGAAAAATAATAGAAGTTTCAAAGAAGGGAATAGAAGTCTCTACTGGAGAAGGTGTTCTCTTAATTAAAAAAATGCAATTCCCGAGTTCAAAACCTTTGATGGTAGAACAATATATAAATGGTCATGAGGTTAATAAAGAATTTATATTAGGTAGATAGGAGAGATATATATGTATTATCCATTTTATTTCGATAGAACAATGCTTATATTAATACCTGCTCTTTTAGTTAGTTTCTGGGCTCAAGCAAAAATTAGCTCAACTTATAATAAGTACAAAACTATAAGAACTATGAATGGGTACACAGGTGAGCAAGTTGCAAGAATGATGCTTAATGAAGCAGGTCTTTCTTTTGTAAATATTGAAATAGTAAATACAAAGCTTGGAGATCATTATGATCCGAGTAGTAAAGTGCTTAGGTTATCTCCAGAAGTGTATAGTGGAACCTCAATTGCAGCTGCTGGAATTGCAGCTCATGAAGTTGGTCATGCAATTCAACATAAGGAAGCATATAAGCCACTTATACTTAGAAATTCAATTGTTCCAGTTGTGAATTTTGGTTCAAGTATTTCATGGATTTTATTTATAATTGGATTATTTATGGGGAATAGTTTACTTGTTAACTTAGGGATTGTATTATTCTCAGGTGTTGTGATATTTCAATTAGTAACACTTCCTGTAGAATTCAATGCATCAAGTAGAGCTATTAATATACTAGAAAAAAGAGGTATATTATATGGTGATGAAGTAAGTGGTGCTAAAAAAGTATTAGGCGCAGCTGCCATGACTTATATTGCATCTGCATTAATGGCAATTGCACAACTATTAAGATTAATTGCAATTAGTAGAAGAGATAATTAAAATTGCTATATATTAAGAAAAACTGAAAGAAGAGGTATTTTATGAATAGTAGAAGCATAGCTTTAAAAGTACTAAATAGGGTATTTAATGAAGGAGCTTATTCAAATTTAGCATTATCAAATGAATTAAACAATTCAGACCTTAATGATAAAGATAAAGCATTAGTAACAGAGATAGTTTATGGAACTATAAGAAGAAAAAGTAGTTTAGATACTCTTATAGCTTCATTTGTTAAAGATATAAAGATAATGGATAAAAGAGTATTAAATATCCTAAGAATGGCAATGTATCAATTAAAATTTTTAGATAAGGTTCCAAGTTATGCTGCGTGCAATGAAGCTGTAGAGCAAGCTAAAAAAATATCTTTAGGATCAAGCAAATTAGTTAATGGTATTTTAAGAACTTATGGTAAAAAAGGTGAGTCAGGATTAAACTTTAAAAACAAAATATATGAACTAGCATATACATATTCTTTTGAACCATGGCTTATAAGATTATTTATAAAACAATATGGAGAAGAAGATACTATAAAAATCCTAAATGGATTAAACTTTACTCCAAAGGTAACAGTTAGGGTAAATTCATTAAAATCTAACTTTGATGAAGTATTTGAAGAGTTAGAAGAAAATGGTTATAATGTAGAAGAAGGATATATATGTCCTGAGGCTATTTCAATCAAAGGTGGAAAAAGCGTAGAAAATAATAAACTATTTAATGAGGGTAAAATAACTGTTCAAGATGAAAGTGCTATGTTAGTTTCACCACTTTTAGATATAAACCATGGTGAAACTGTATTAGATTTATGTAGTGCCCCTGGAGGTAAGACAACTCATATATCAGAGCTTCTTGAAAATACAGGAAAAGTTTTAGCTTTTGATTTACATGAAAATAAGCTAGGCTTAATTAAAGAAAATTGTGATAGACTAGGAATAGACAATGTAGAATTAAAAGAAATGGATGCTACAAAGATAGACGTAGAGCTTGTAGGTCTTGCTGATAAAATACTTTTAGATGTTCCATGTTCAGGACTTGGGATAATAAAGAGAAAACCAGAAATTAAATGGAATAAAAATCGTGAAGAACTTAAAGAAATAGTTAAAGTTCAAAGAGAAATCATGGAGAATTCATGGCAATATTTAAAGATTGGTGGAGCTATGGTTTACTCAACTTGTACTTTAAATAAAGAAGAAAACGAACAAAATATTGAGTGGTTCTTAAATAAACATAACGACTGTAAGTTAGAGAAAGTATTCATAGGTAAGGGGGATAACTTAAAATATCAAAATGATATGTTAACAGTTCTTCCAAATGAATATATGGATGGTTTCTTTATGGCTAAACTTAAGAAAATTTAGTAGGAGAAAATTTATGGAAAATTTATTAGATTATACTTTAGATGAATTTGCATCATGGTTAAAAGAGAATGGTGAAAGTGCTTTTAGATCAAAACAAGTATTTTCATGGATATATAAAGATATATGGAATTTTGAAGATATGAAAAATATACCAAAGTCATTAAAAGAAAAGTTGAATGAGAACTTTGAAATTTTAATTCCTGAGGTGATTGAATGTTTTAAATCATCAGATGATAATACAAGAAAATTACTTTTAGCGCTTAATGATGGAAATTTAATAGAATGTGTAATCATGCAATACAAACATGGAAATACAATATGTATTTCTACTCAAGTTGGATGTAGAATGGGATGTAAATTCTGTGCATCAACAATAGATGGTAGAGTGAGAAACTTGACTTCTGGTGAAATTCTTTCACAAATAATGATAGCTCAAAAGGTATTAGGAGAAAGAATATCAAATATTGTTTTAATGGGAAGTGGGGAACCACTTGATAATTATGACAATGTTTCAAAATTCCTAAAAGAAGTAACTTCTGAATATGGATTTAACATAGGTCAAAGGCATATTACACTATCAACATGTGGATTAGTACCTAAAATTTATGAATTAGCAGATGAAGGTATGACAATAACACTTGCAATTTCATTACATGCATTTAGTGATGAGAAGAGAAGAGTGATAATGCCAATTGCTAACAAATATTCAATAAAAGAAATTTTAGATGCATGCCATTACTATATTGATAAAACCAACAGAAGAGTAACATTTGAATATGCACTAGTAAAAGATGTTAATGATAGTAAAGAAGATGCTAAATCTTTAGGGCAATTATTAAAAGGAATGCTTTGTCATGTTAATTTAATACCTGTAAATGAAGTAAAAGAAAATTCATTTAAAAGATCTTCTAATAAAGCTGTAGAAACTTTTGCAGAAATTCTTAAAGATAGAGGAATTGAAGCTACAGTTAGAAGAGAAATGGGTGGAGACATTAATGCTGCATGCGGGCAATTGAGAAGAAGTTATATTAAGTCCCAAAGCTAGGGGGAGAGTATATATGGTAGGATATAAAAGTGATGTTGGAATAAAACGAAAATTTAACGAAGATAGCCTTGGTTACTTTGAAGGTGACTCTTATAGTATTTATATAGTTGCAGACGGAATGGGAGGACATAACGCAGGAGAAGTAGCTAGTGAAATGGCAGCTAGTGAAGTTATAAAATTTGTAAATGATAATATTAATAAATTTTGTGATAATGTTCTTGAAGAAGCAATAAAAAAAGTGAATTCTGATATATATAATTATTCAGCAAGTGATAAAAAGTTAAAAGGAATGGGAACTACAATAACCGCATGTTTGTGTTATAATAATAAAGTGATTGTTGCGAATGTAGGGGATAGTTCCTGCTTTGGAGTTAAGGATGATATTGTATATAAGCTTACAAAGGATCACTCTTTAGTTCAGCAACTTTTAGATGCTGGAAGTATATCAGAAACTGAGGCAATGAATCACCCAAATAAAAATATTATTACAAGGGCTGTTGGAACTAGTGATAATGTTGAAGTAGATATATTTAAATTTGAGCTAAATGAATATGATAAATATCTAATATGTTCAGATGGATTAACAAATGAAGTCACAATTGATGAAATGAACAATATATTAAAAAGAGAAAAAAACAATAAACTTGCCTGTGAATACTTAGTAGATGAAGCTAATAAAAATGGAGGCAGAGATAATATTACAGTGATGTTGTTTGGAGGAGAGATAATATGAATGGGGAAATATTAGGCGATAGATATGAACTACTTGAGCAAGTTGGCGAAGGTGGCATGGCTATTGTTTATAAGGCTAGATGTAATAAGCTAAATAGATATGTAGCAGTTAAAATTCTAAAAGCTGAGTACTCAGATAATGAAGAAATAGTTAGTAAGTTTAAAAAAGAAGCAACTGCCATAGCTAAGCTATCTGACAACAATATAGTTAATGTGCTAGATGTAGGTACTCAAGGAGATACTAATTATATTGTAATGGAACTAGTAAATGGTAAAACACTTAAAGAAGTTATAGAACAGTTTGGTAAAGTAAGTTATGATACTGCTATAACTATTGCAATTCAAGTTGCAAAGGCTTTAGATTGTGCGCATAAGAATAATATAATTCATAGAGATATAAAACCTCAAAACATATTGGTTACTGAAGATGGTTTAGTTAAAGTAACTGATTTTGGTATTGCTAAGTCTTCAGATTCTGCAACCTTAACAAATACAAGTACTATTTTAGGTTCAGCACATTACTTCTCACCAGAGCAAGCAAAAGGAAGTTTTATTGACGATAGAACAGATATTTATTCATTAGGTGTTGTAATGTATGAAATGTTAACAGGGAAAGTGCCATTTGAAGCAGATTCTCCTGTTACAATAGCTTTAAAGCATCTTCAGGAACAAGTAGTTCCACCAAAGGAGTTAAATAGTAAAATTCCTGAAAGCTTAAATAAAGTTGTGTTAAAGTGTATGGAAAAGGATGCAAATAAAAGATACCAAGATGTTAAAGAATTAATATCTGATCTTGAAAAAATAAAAGAAAACCCAGATGTTGAAATTGGGGCTGTTAGTAAAATCGGAAATAATACTCAAGCAACTAGTCAGCATACTATTGTAATGGATGCTATAAAAGAGCCAATAATAACAAAAGATGATCATAATGACTTAGAAGACGAATATTATGATGATGAAGATGATGAATATTATGACGATGAAGATGATGGATATTATGATGAATCAGAAGATGATCATTATGAAGAAGAAAAGAAACCTAAAAAGAAGGATCAACATAAAAAAAGCAGTAAAGGAATTATAATTGGTATAGCAGCTGTAGTTATTATTGCACTTTTAGGTGTTGGAGGATACTTTATGCTTAGTGGAGGAAGTTCTCCTAAGAAAGTAAATGTTCCAAATCTTGTTGGTATGACTTTTGAAGAGGCTCAGAAAGAAGCAAGTAGCATTGGACTTAAAGTTGTTAAAATTAAAGAAGTTAAAAGTGATAAAAAAGCTGGAACAGTATTAGAAACTGATCCTAAAGCTGGGGAATCAGTTAACGAAGGAACAACTATAAATGTTACTGTTAGCGGTGAAGAGAAAGCATATATGCCAAATGTAGTTGAAGATACTTTAAATGATGCTAAAGCTAAGCTAAATAGTATTGGAATAACTAATATAAATGTTACGGAAGAATATAGCGATAGTATATCAGCAGGGAAAGTAATTTCACAAGATCCATCAAATGGAAGTGAGGTTACTAAAGATACTACTGTTAATTTAGTTGTAAGTAAAGGTAAAAAGACAACTAATGTTACTATACCTTCATTAAATGGATTAACTGAAAGAGAAGCTAGGGATAAATTATCTGCTCTTGGATTAAGCGTAGATGTTCAAACAAGCAAAACAACAGATCCATCATTAAAAGATAAGGTAATAGATTCATCACCAAAATCAGGTGCTAGTGTAGAAAAAGGATCAAAAGTTATATTAACTGTTGGAACTTACACAGAAGAAAACGTAGATATAATGAGTAAAGTTAGTGGAATGAGCTTTAAAAATGCTGTTAAGGAATTAGCTAAATATAATATTACAGCAACTATTCAAGATGGATATGATAAAGATGGGAATGTTGTGAGTTCTTCTCCATCTTCTGTAAAACCAGGAGGTTCAGTAACGTTAACAACTGATAAAGAAAAAACACAACAAATTGATGATAGTAGAGTAATCGGGAAAACTTTTAGTGATGCATCATCATATTTAGTAGGATTAGGATATAAAGTACATTCAAATCCTGGTAATGCAGGTTCTAGTGACATAGTAACTGATATGAGTGTAAATGGAAAAAATGTTACTCTTACTATAAAAAAAGATGATAGTACAGAAACTGGGACTGGTACTGGTACAGAAACAAGTCATAAAGATAACAAAAATAAATAAAATTAATAATATTTAAGTTAATAAATAAAAAAGAGGCACTATTGCCTCTTTTTTATTTAGAGAATTTTATATAAATTCTTAAAGCATATTTTAAAAAGGTTGCAAAAAATAATGAAAAGTGTTTATATTAATAAGTAAGAAAGAAATTTTTGGAGGAACTATGAAGGGAAAAATAATTAAAGGAATAGGTGGATTCTATTATATAAAAACTGATGAAGGAATAATAGAATGTAAGGCTAGAGGAAAGTTCAGACATAAATCACTTAAACCTATGGTTGGAGATAATGTAGAGATTTTAATAGAGAATGGAAAAGGAACTATTGAAAAGATAGATGATAGAACTTCAGAGCTTATAAGACCAACAGTTGCAAACGTAACACAAGCATTTGTAGTCTTTGCTATAAAAAATCCTGATTTAAACTTTGATTTATTAAATAGGTTTTTAGTACTTTGTGAAAGTAATAATATAAAGGCAATAGTAGCTTTAAATAAAGTCGATTTAGTAAATGAAGAAGAAAGAAAAGAACTAAAAGAAAAGATTAATGCTATAGGATATGAAGTATTATTTATAAATGCGAAAAAAGGAATAGGTGTAGACAGCTTAAAAGAAAGATTAGAGGGTAACGTAACCGTTTTATGTGGACCATCAGGAGCGGGAAAATCAACTCTTATAAATACACTTACAGATAGATTACATATGGAAACTGGAGAAGTTAGTGAAAAGATTGGTAGAGGAAAGCATACTACAAGACATAGTGAACTTATAGATATATCTGATGGATATATTGTTGATACACCAGGATTTTCAACTTTAGATGTAACATTTATTGATAAAGATGATTTGAGATACTGTTTCCCAGATTTTGAGGAATATAATAATGAATGTAAATATAGAGGATGTCTGCATCATAAAGAGCCAGGATGTGCAGTTAAAGAAGCTGTAGAAGAGGGAAAAATTAATAAATATAGATATGAATTTTATATAAGAACATTAGAAGAAATATTAAAAGGGAGGAAGTATTAATGATAAAAATAGCACCGTCAATTTTATCAGCAGATTTTTCAAGATTAGGGGAGGAAATAGAACTTTTAGATAAAAGTGGAGCAGATTACATACATATAGATGTTATGGATGGAGCTTTTGTACCCAATATAACTCTTGGAGCACCAATAGTTAAGGCTATTAGAAACAGAACAGATAAAATATTTGATGTTCACCTAATGGTTGAATCACCATCAAGATACATAGATGATTTTGTAGATGCAGGAGCAGATATTATAACTATACACTATGAAGCCGAAAAGCATATAGATAGAGCAATTCAATATATAAAATCAAAAGGTGTAAAAGCTGGAGTTGTGTTAAATCCAGGAACTCCAACTATACTTATTAAAGATTTGATTTCTAAATTAGATATGGTTTTAATAATGAGTGTTAATCCAGGTTTCGGAGGACAAAGCTTTATTGACTATTCTATAGAAAAAGTTAAAGAAGTAGATGAAATGAGAAAAAAATATAATAAGGATTTAATAATAGAGATAGATGGTGGAATTGGTATAGATAACATTAAGATAGTTAGAGAGGCTGGAGTAGATGTTGCTGTTGCAGGTTCTTCTGTATACAAGAATGGTGAAGTTATTAAAAATATAGAGAGTCTTAAAAGGAATTCGTAAAATGAGAGCAATAATAGTAACTGGTGGTAATCCACCTTCAGAAAAACTATTAAAATCATATATAGAAGAAAATGATATTATAATTGGAGTAGATAGTGGATGTAATATTTTATATAAGCTAAATATAATTCCAAATCTAATATTAGGAGATTTTGATTCCATTAATAAAGAGGTATTAGAATATTTCTTAGAAAAGGACGTAAATGTTGAAAAGTATAACTCAGAAAAAGATTATACAGATACTGATTTAGGTTATAGAAAAGCTAAAGAGATATTTAAAGCCAATGAAATTCTTATGTTTGGAGCTACAGGTTCAAGACTAGATCATACTTTGGGGAATATAGGGATATTATTTAGGGCTCTTAAAGATAAAGTTAAAATGCAAATTATAGATGATAATAATAGAATGTATATAGTTAATAAAAGTTCAATTATAAAAAAAGAAGATGGAAAAGTTATATCATTTCATGCTTTAAGTGAAGTTGTAAAGAATTTTACTATAAGAAGTGGTAAGTATGATTTGACAAGCTATGATATGACACTTCTAGAGCCAAGAGCTATTTGCAATGAATTTTTAGATGATGATATTAATATTACCTTTGATTCAGGTGTGATTTTAGTTATGTATACTAGAGACTAAGAAATAATTTATATTAAAAATAGGAACTAATATTTTCTTTTTACATACAATGTAAAAAGGGGATATTAGTTCTTTTTTATTAATTTGTATTTATGGGAGGAAGAAATGAAAATAGTAGCTATAAAATTACCTAAATGTATATCAAGTATAATAAAATTTTTTAGAAGAAAAAAATAAAAATACATAAGAATTTAAAGTATAAAAAAAATGCAGTGCGTATGCAATGCATTTTTTTTATTTGAACTATATTGCTCTTTCAACCTTACCAGATCTAAGACATCTTGTACAAACGTGAACTTTCTTTGGAGTTCCATTAACTAAAGCTTTTACTTTCTTTATGTTAGGAGCCCAAGTTCTCTTTGATTGACGATGTGAATGGCTGTATTGAACACCTGCAACAACACCTTTGTTACAAATTTCGCATCTTCTTGCCATTTGAAAACACCTCCTTGTTAAGTGAAGATATATTTCTCTTCAATAGGACAGAATTCATTGTAACATAATATTATATGATTTTGCAAGTGGTTATTTTAAAAAAAAATATATTATTTTCCTATATTCTCATATAAATCTTGAATAATAGAGTTTTCTAATATAAAATATAGGTATGATATGTATGAGGAGGAATAGTAATGGTAGGATTTTCAAAAGAAAATGGAAAAGTTCATTACTCAGAAGAAGTCTTAGCTAAGATTGTTGGATTATCAACAATGGAATGCTATGGTGTAGTAGGTATGGTTTCAAAGAATGCTACAGAAGGTCTTTGGGAGTTAATTAGAATAGAACATTTTAACAAGGGAGTTAAGATAGCTATTAACGATGATGATAAATTAGATATTGAATTATTTGTTATGGTAGAGTATGGAACAAAGATATCTGTTATAGCGAACAATATAATTCAAAAAGTACGTTATAATGTAGAAAACTTTACTGGATTAAAGGTAGCATCAATTTCAGTAAATGTTCAAGCGGTAAGAGTCTAGGAGGTAAACGACTAATGGAATTTAATAAGATAAACGGCCGTGATTTTTATAACATGGTAGTAAACGCAAGCAATAGGCTAGCGGAAAAGAGTGATTATGTTAATGCATTAAATGTATTCCCAGTACCAGACGGAGATACAGGAACTAACATGTCAATGACTTTTAAAGCTGCTGTTAAGGAAATAGAAAATATAGATTCAGATTCTATAGGAGAAGTTTCTAAAAAGCTTGCGAAAGGTGCATTAATGGGTGCAAGAGGTAACTCAGGAGTTATTCTTTCCCAAATTTTAAGAGGAATTTCAAAGGGATTAGCTAATCTTGACGAAGTTTCAGCTAGCGAGTTTGCAAACGCATTGCAAGAAGGGTCAAATTCTGCATATAAGGCAGTTATGAGACCAACTGAAGGAACTATACTTTCAGTTATAAGAGCTACAGCTGAAGCAGGTATGCATTCAAAAAAACACAACGTAAAAGAACTTTTAGAAGAAGTTACAGTTGCTGCAAAGGTGATGCTTGATAAAACACCAGAATTATTACCAGCACTTAAAAAGGCGAAGGTTGTAGATTCAGGTGGTATGGGGCTTTATATAATACTTCAAGGTATGCTTGAAGCATTAAAAGATGGAATAGTTGCAGAAGTTAAAGATATTAAAATTGGTGAAGGTGGCGGAGAAGTTACTGGAGCTAAGACAACTGGAGATGCAGATATTAAATTTGGATATTGCACTGAGTTCATAATATTAGGCGATGCGACACATGCAAAAGAATTACAAAATGAAATTGAACCTTTAGGAGATTCAATGATAGTTGTTGGATATGATGATGTAATAAAAGTTCATATTCATACAAATGATCCGGGACTTGTTTTATCAAATGCTGTAAAGATCGGTGAACTTTCAAAAATCAAGATTGATAATATGAGAGAAGAGCATAGAGAACTTTTAGCTGGAGAAATGAGAGAAGAGCAAGCAAAGCAAGCAGAAGAAGCAGCAGAACAAGAAGAAATTAAGAAGTATGGTTTTGTTACAGTTGCTATGGGTGATGGAATTACAAACATATTTAAAGATTTAGGTGTGGATTATGTAATTGAAGGTGGTCAAACTATGAACCCTTCAACACAAGATATATTAGATTGTATAGATAAGATTAATGCAGAAAATATATTCATATTACCAAATAATAAAAATATAATAATGGCTGCATCACAAGCACAAGAAATATCAGAAAAAAATGTAATTGTAATACCAACAACAACTATTCCACAAGGAATAACTTGTGTATCAATGTTTAATAGAGATGCTGAACCAAAGGAAAATGAAGAAGAATTAAAAGAATTAATGGAAGCTGTTAAAACTGGTTCAGTAACATATGCTGTTAGAGATACGGAAATGGATGGAATAAACATTAAAGAAGGAAATATGCTTGGCTTAGTAGAAGGCAAGATTAAAGAAGTTGGGGAAGACAAATTTGAAGTTGCTGAAAAAGTACTTGAAAATATGGTTGATGATGATAGTGAGCTTATAACTATATTCTATGGTGAAGATGTTACGGACAATGAAGCAAATGAATTTGTATCTAAGCTTGAAGAAAAGTACGAAGATTGTGATATACAATTATATAAAGGTGACCAACCTTTATACTACTTCTTAATGTCAGTTGAATAATATATATTAAATTACACAAAATAAAAAGCACCGTAAGGTGCTTTTTATATTTATATTGGGAGAGGTGAGGAAAGGGATGAATATCTACACTGAAGTAAATAATATAAAAGGGGTAGGGCCCAAGGCTACTGAGAGGCTTAATAAAGCTGGGATATTTAGTGTTCTTGATCTTCTTTTATATTTTCCAAGAGACTATGAGTTTATAAATGGTAACAGTAGTATAAAAGAGATAGACGAAAATGAAAAACAGATATTAAGCTGTACTATGGTAAGGTCAAAGGGGGACTTTAGAACAAAGACAGGTAAAATAATAACAAATATAGAGTTTAATTATAATGGTATGAGTGTTATAGGGAAGTGGTTTAATCAACCTTATATAAAAACTAAATTTAGAAAAGGTGAAACTTATAATCTGTTAGGTAAATATAAAAAGGTAGGACATACACTTGAGATTACAAACCCTCAAATTGGTTCAAATGAGTCATTAAAAAGTGAGATAATACCTAAATATTCATTGAAAGGTGAGCTTACGAATAATTTTCTAGCAAAGATAGTTGGGCAAGTTTTAGATACTATAACTGTAACTGAAAATTTACCTTTGGATATATTAAAAAAATATAATTTAATTTCTTTAGATGAATCTATTAGAGAAATTCACTTTCCAAAAGGAAAAGATAAATTAGAGAGAGCTATTGAAAGATTAAAGTTTCAGGAGTTATTTACATACTCAATGAAATTACTTATGCTTAAACAAAAAGTTAGAATAAAAAATGGTATAGGATATAGTTGGACTGATGAACTTAACGATTTAAGAGAATCTCTTCCATATAGTTTGACAAATGCACAGGCTAAAGTTGTAAGAGCTATATTAAAAGATCAAAAATCTTTATATCCAATGAATAGGTTGGTTCAGGGAGATGTAGGTTCTGGTAAAACTATAGTTGCTTTAATTGCTATTTTTAATGCCTATAAAAATGGTTATAAATCTGCATTTATGGCACCTACTGAAATTCTTGCAAATCAACATTATAAAGAAGCTAAGAAGATCTTTGAAGGGTTTAATATAGAAATTGAACTTTTAACTGGAAGTACATCTATGAAAGAGAAAAAAAGAATAAAGGAAAGAATAAAAGAAGAAGGACCTTTACTTGTAATAGGAACTCATGCACTTATTCAAGAGGACGTTGAATTTAATAACTTAGGTCTTGCGGTAACTGATGAACAACATAGGTTTGGTGTAGAACAAAGAAGTAGACTTATTAATAAAGGAAAGAGAGCTGATGTATTAGTTATGACAGCAACTCCAATTCCTAGAACTTTAGCACTTTATGTTTACTCAGATTTAGATGTATCAGCTATAGATGAATTACCACCTGGTAGAAAGAAGATAGATACAAGATTTTTTAAAGATGATGAAAGAGATAACGCTTATAGATTAGCACTTAGTGAAATCAATAAGGGAAGACAGGTATATATTGTATGCCCACTTATTGAAGAAGATGAAAAAGAACAACTAAATTCAGTTGAAAGTGTATATGAAAAATTAAATTATGGAATCTTTAAAGATGTTAAGGTTGAGTATCTTCATGGAAAGATGAAAGGTATAGAAAAAGATGAGATTATAAATAGGTTTAAAAGTGGAGACACTAAAGTTTTAATATCAACTACTGTTATAGAAGTAGGAGTAAATGTTCCAAATGCATCAGTTATGATTGTTGAAAACGCTGAAAGGTTTGGTTTGGCACAGCTTCATCAGTTAAGAGGTAGAGTAGGTAGAGGAGAGTATGAGTCATATTGCATATTAATTGCAAAGGCAAAAAGTGAAAATACAAAAAGAAGAATGGAAATACTTACAGAATCAACAGATGGTTTTTATATATCAGAACAAGATTTAAAACTTAGAGGCTCAGGTGAAATGTTTGGAATGAGACAAAGTGGTGATGAAGGGCTTTTACTTGCAGATTTATATAATGATATGAAAATATTAATAAAAGCTAGAGAAGAAGCTAATAATATTTTATTAAATGATACAGAAAAAAATAAAATATTAATAAGGGAAATAAAGAATAATTTAGAAAAAAGTAGTAAATATATATGTTTTAACTAATTATAAATTGTATAAAAAAGTTGATTATGATAGAATAAAAGATATATGGCACTAAGGAGGATATAAATAGTGAGAATAATAGCAGGAAAAGCAAGAGGACGTAAAATATTATCACCAGCAACATACGAAACAAGACCAACTTTAGACAGAGTAAAGGAAGCTATGTTTAGTATGATTCAAGGATACATACCAGAAGCAACAGTTGTGGATGTTTTTGCAGGAACAGGAAGCTTAGGACTAGAAGCGGCAAGCAGAGGTGCTAAGGAGTGCTACTTATTTGATAAGAGTGAAGTAACCTTCCCACTATTAAAAGAAAATGTTGAAAATCTTAAGTTTACAGATTTTTGTCATCCATTAAAGATAGATGCGTATGCAGGTCTTAAGATGCTTGCAAAGAAGGGGAAAAGATTTGATTTAGTTTTCATAGATCCACCTTACTGCAAGGAAATGATTCCAGAGGCAATAAAAACAATTAAAGAAAATGATATGTTAAATGAAGATGGAATAATAGTTACAAAAATAGATTCTATAGAAGAAATATATGAAGGATATGAAGATATTAAACTTACAAGAAGTAAGAAATATGGAAATACAACAGTTTGCTTCTATAAAATCCAAGGAGAAGAATAATGAAGTCTGCAATATATCCTGGAAGCTTTGATCCAATAACTAATGGACATTTAGATGTTATAGAAAGAGGGGCAAAAATATTTGATAAGATTATAGTTGCCGTTCTTATAAATGTTGAGAAAAAGGGATTGTTTGATATAAAAGAACGTGTTGAACTTATAAAAAAGGCTACTCAAGGAATTGAAAATGTTGAAGTTATAAGTTTTGAAGGATTACTTATAGATTTACTTAAGCAAAAAGAAACTAATATAATATTAAAAGGGCTTAGAACAGTAATGGATTTCGAATATGAATTACAAATGGCTTTAATGAATAACAAATTAGATAAAGAAGTCGAAACTTTATTCATGGCAACTGCTACTGAAACTTCATTTGTAAGCTCATCAGCGGTTAAGCAAGTAGCTAAATTTGGAGGAAGTATTGAGGGATTAGTTCCAAGTAATATTATTGATGATATTGAAAGAAAGATTAACAGGGATGATAGAGGTGTTGTAAATGGACAAACAAGAAATTAATATTGTTGAGCTTTTAGAATATCTACAAGACCTTGTAGATAATTCACCAAAGGTACCTATGAGTGGAAAAGCTATGGTAGATAAAAAGGAATTTATAAGCGTTATAGATCAAATAATAAATTATCTGCCAGATCAATTTAAAAAAGCTCAATGGGTAATGAATGAAAGAGATAGAATACTTACAGAGGCTAAGAGAGAATATGATTCAGTAAAAGAAGAAACAATGCATCTTATGAGACAAAATGTTGAGAATCATGATATAGTCAAAGAAGCGAAAATCAGAGGTCAAGAAATTTTAGCCTCAGCAAAAAGAGATGCTAAAAAGATAAGAGTTGGCGCTAGAGATTATGCTGATGAAATATTATCAGAGCTTGATAAAGAAATGGAAAAAAAGAAGATGGAGCTTATTAAATCACTTCAAATAAGTTTTGAAGATACAGCAAAAGAAATCGATCAAAACCTTACAGAAGCATGCTCCATTGTAAAAGAAAATATTAAAGAATTAAGAGATATGAACTAATATTTTTCTTAAAAACTTTAAAACTAAAGGAATTGATAAAAATATTAGTATTGGTATTGCATACATAAATAGATTTTTATATAAATTAGTTGATGTTATAAGTGATGAGGTTTCTGTAGTTTTGAAAATAATATTTGATAAGCAAAAACTTACTATAAAGCTAAATAAGCCTTGTACAAGCTTTAAAAACATATATTTAATCATAGAAACATTATTTTTACTCATGAATGATGATGTTTGTGCAATAGCGGATAAACCGGAAAATGATGCAAAAAAGCTTATTATGGATAATTTAAGGTGTATTGAAAGGTCACTTGAAGCTATTATATTACAACCATTTGTCATTTCAATGCTTCCTAAAAATGTTCCGTATAAGGCGTTTTTTGGTATGTTTAAAAAAGTTTCTATATTATAGAATGTACTACTTATTAATGAACTATTTTTAAGTATAGATATAATTACAGAGAATGCTACCACATAGCCAGAGACTGCTAATGTGGTATTAATTGCGTTTTTAATTGCCTCATCAATTGCAAGTCCAAAATTCACATTAGAACTTTTTGAAATCTTCTTCTTATAATTATTATTAGAGGAAGATTTTTTTATTGTTAAAAGTGCAATAAAGAAAAGTGATAAGTAATTGCTTATAAGAAGGAAGTAACCATATTTAGGATTACCCAGTAAAGTTGCACCAACAGAACCTAGAAGAAATATTGGTCCTGCATTTGAAGCTATATTAACTAATCTAAAATATTCTTTTTTTTCTATATATCCTAATTCATAAATATCTGAACTGTATTTTGCACCTAATGGGTATCCGCATAACATACTTGCTACTATAGGAAAAGAACAGTTAGAAGAAAGTTTAAGGGGTCTACACACAAGGGGGCCTAGTATATTAGAGTACAGTGATATTCCATCATAGGAAATAAGTAAATTACAAATTAGCGAAAAAGAAAAAACAGTGGGTACAATAGCTTTAAAAGAAAGCTTACAACCTTCTATGGCAGCTTGGATAGAAGATTCGATATTAACTACAAACAGAACAATTAATACGGTAATAACAAAACAAAAAATATAATTTTTTTTAATATTAGTTAGCTTAAGCAGTATAAATGTAAAAATAAATATAAATATCCATAAAATAAAAATACTATTCATGAAATCACTCCCATCAATAGTATTTATATGCACAAAACTAAGTTAAATTCTTCTATAAATATAAGGAGTTTTAAAATAATCCTCCATAGGTGAAATTGAGTTATTTAATAATGAGTATGCCTTTGTACCTTGAAGGTCTAATTGAAGCATATTATTAGAAATGTGTCTAGGAAATTTAGTTAATATATTTATTTCACTATTTTCTTTAATTGATTTTAGTATTTTTGCTCCCTTTTCATTAAAAGCTAGAGGTCTTATATATGTTATATCGGAAGTTTGAATTTCTTCTATAGGGAAGTTTTCAAAGCCTATAAAAACTTTAGAAAGTATTCTAGATATTCTAGTGTAAGTATATCTTTTACTTTTTGATTTTAATATAAGATCTTTTAATGAATTACAATTGATTATTTCTTTTAAAATTTTATTATCAAGGCCTTCGGATACATCGGCTATTGATTTGATGCTTTCTCCATTTGTTAAAAGTTTATATTTTAAAAATGGAAATAAAGACTCTTCAAAAACAAAATTATAATTTTTTTCGTTAAGTTCATTTATTACTTTTAGGCTTTCAGTTGGAATAGAGTTTTTAATAATATTTATATCAAAATTATCTTTTAAAGTCTCTCTAATTGAAGTTGCAGAAGAGAATGTCTTATTTAAGGAAATATCATTATAATTACTACCTTCTCTCTTTAAAGTGAAAGGTTTAATATCGCTATTTAATTTAAGTAATGCCTTTATATACTCAATAGCTAGAATATTATTAGAATTTGATAATATTTCGCTAATATTTGAAGATAATAATATAGAATTTAAAGCATTAACCCTAGCCGTATGGAATGGCAATCCTTTATCTAATTCTATTTTTAGGCTATCTCTATAATCTTGAGGTTCATCTTTTAAGATTTGTGCAATGCTAACCAAATCTTCTATTTTGCCGCTTTCACTACCAAAGTATATATTATTAATACAATTTAAAGAATTTAATAGTTTAACACCTCCATAAGCAAAATTTTCAGCCGAAGATAATGAATATACTAATGGAAGTTCTAGTACAAGATCAACACCATTTAAAACAGCCATTTTTGCTCTATTATATTTATCTATAATTGCTGGGTTTCCCCTTTGCATAAAATTCCCACTCATTACAGAAACTATTCCATCGGCATTTGTATCCTCAATCGCTTTTGTTAAGTGATATTTATGCCCTAAATGGAATGGATTATATTCTGTGATAATTCCTGTTAAATTCATATGAATAATCCTCCTAAAAATAAAGAATATTCATAAGTATAGCATAAAAAAAATAAAATGGCACGTTTAAAGGTGGAGAGGTTATTATTCAGAAAATTTGTATTATTTCAAATCTATTGAATTCAAGTATTAGGAAAAAAAATAGAGCTTAGAGGTTGAAAATCGCCATCATTTAGGAGTATAGTAGTATATGGAGATATACACGGATCTTTGAAAGGAGAAATGAACATGGAACTTATGAACAAGATATGGGAGGCTGCTAAAGCTGACAAAAAGAAGATAGTTCTTCCTGAAGGAAATGAGGCTAGAACAGTAGTTGCTGCTCAAAAAATAGCTGAAGAGGGAATAGCTATACCAATGCTAGTTGGTAATAAAGAAGAAATATTAAAAGCTGGTAAGGAGCAAGGTGTTGAACTTAAAGGAGTAGAGATAATAGATCCAGAAGTTTCACCTAACCTTAACAAATACATAGAAGCTTTTTATGAATTAAGAAAAAATAAAGGTATGACAATGGAAAAGGCTGAAAGAATAGTTAGAGATCCTCTTTATTTTGCTACAATGATGGTAAAATTAGATGATGCTGACGGAATGGTTTCAGGAGCTGTTCATACGACTGGAGATCTTTTAAGACCAGGTCTTCAAATAATAAAAACTGCACCAGGAGTTTCAGTAGTATCAAGTTTCTTTATAATGCTTGTACCTGGATCAAAATATGGAGAAGAAGGTATGCTTTTATTCTCAGACTGTGCAGTTAACCCAAATCCAAACTCAGAACAATTAGCTGCAATTGCAATAGCTACAGCTGAAACTGCAAAGAACCTTTGCAAAATGGATCCAAAAGTAGCAATGCTTTCATTCTCAACAATGGGAAGTGCAGATCATGAGGTTGTTGATAAAGTTAGAATTGCAACTGAAAGAGCAAAAGAATTAAGACCTGATTTACAAATAGATGGAGAAATGCAATTAGATGCTGCTATAGTACAAAAAGTAGCTGACCAAAAAGCTCCAAACAGTAATGTTGCAGGTAATGCTAATGTATTAATATTCCCAGATTTACAAGCTGGTAACATAGGATATAAGTTAGTTCAAAGATTTGCAAATGCAGAAGCTATAGGACCAGTGTGCCAAGGATTTGCAAAACCAATAAACGACTTATCAAGAGGTTGTAGTTCAGAAGATATAGTTAATGTTGTTGCTTTAACAGCAGTTCAAGCGCAAGCTTCAAAATAATATTAAGTTAAATTAATATTAACAAAAAGTTTACAGTGAGTTTAGAAGGGAGTTTTCAAGATGAAAATTTTAGTAATAAATTGTGGAAGTTCTTCATTGAAATACCAATTAATAAACATGGCTAACGAAGGAGTTTTAGCGCAAGGTTTAGTAGAAAGAATAGGAATAGAGGGATCAATTCTTACTCAAAAAGTTGAGGGAAGAAATAAATATATAATAGAGCAACCGATGCAAGATCATAAAGATGCTATAAAATTAGTTTTAGGTGCATTAGTTGATGAAGAGAATGGCGTTATTAAGTCAATGGATGAAATCTCAGCTGTAGGACATAGAGTTGTTCACGGTGGAGAGAAATACTCAAAATCAGTATTAGTTGATGATGAAGTAATGAAGTATTTAGAAGAGTGTGTGAAACTTGCACCGCTTCATAATCCACCAAATATAATAGGTATTGAAGCTTGTAAAGCGTTAATGCCAAACACACCAATGTCAGTTGTATTTGATACAGCTTTCCATCAAACAATGCCAGCTAAAGCATTTACTTATGCTATTCCATATGAATTATACGAAAAACATGGAATAAGAAGATACGGGTTCCACGGAACTTCTCATAAGTATGTTTCAAGAAAAGTTGCAGAAGTTATGAATAAGAACATAGAGGACTTAAAGATAATAACTTGTCATTTAGGTAATGGTGGTTCATTAACAGCTGTAGATGGCGGTAAATCAATAGATACTTCAATGGGATTCACTCCACTTGAAGGAATAGTTATGGGTACAAGATCAGGAAACATAGATCCTGCAATCTTAACATACTTAATGAGTGAATTAAATTACACTGCTGATGAAGTTAATACAATGCTTAATAAAAAATCAGGATTACTTGGAATATCAGAATTAAGCTCAGATTTTAGAGATATTCGTGATGCTGCTTTTGATAGAAAAGAAGAGAGAGCAATCCTTACTAAAGATGTATTCTTCTATAGCATAAAGAAACAAATAGGAGCATATGCTGCTGCTATGGGTGGAGTTGATGTTATAGTATTTACAGCAGGTATAGGAGAAAATTCTAAGGAAACTAGAGAAGGCGTTTTAGAAGGTTTAGAATTCCTTGGAGTTGAAATAGATAAAGAAAAGAATGCTATTAGAGCAGATATAAATGAAATATCAAAAGATGGTTCTAAAGTTAAGGCTTATGTTATTGCAACAAATGAAGAATTAATGATAGCAAAAGAGACTTTAGACCTAATAAAATAGTAAATATTAATAAATTTTCTTGACTTTTCATTCACCCCTTTATATAATAAATTGTGTTTGTTCAGTAAATATTTTAAGCTAAGGGGTGAAAAAAGCGCTTTCGCTCGAGCTATGTCGATATAAATTGACATAATGTACCTTATGGTACGAGGAATTTTTCCAGAGCATGAAGATTATGAAATTACAATTTTCTAGCCTTTACTCAAAAAGAGAAAGAGAAAAAAGTATTAACTACGAATTTGAGATGGACAATTTTCACTTTGAAGGTGAATTAATTGAGCCAGCATCAAATGTTTCTGTTGAAGGAGTAGTATCTTCAAAAGAAAGAGAGCTTGTAGTTAGCCTACATGTTAGAACAAAGCTTAAGATTGCTTGTTCAAGATGTTTAGATACCTTTATCTATCCAATAGATTTTGAAATAGAAGAAAGGTTTACAAATGTTGACGAATCAGCTAGTGATGATGTAACATTTGTAAAGAGTGATGAATTAGATCTCACAGATTTTATTGAAAGAGAAATAATTTCAACCTTACCGATTAAAAGACTTTGTAGTGAAAAATGCAAAGGCCTTTGCCACAGTTGTGGTAAAAATCTTAACATCGAAAAATGCACTTGTAATAGTGAAGATATTGATGTAAGATTAGCAGGTCTTAAGGCACTGCTTGATAATAAGGAGGTGTAAGCATGGGAAATCCAGCAAGAAAAACTTATAGAGCAAAGAGAGATTCAAGAAGAGCTCAAACTTTTAAAGCGAGCTTACCAGGAATAGTTGAATGTCCACAATGCCACGAAATGAAGCTTGCTCATAGAGTATGCAAGAGCTGTGGATATTATAAGAGTAAAGAAGTAATATCTTCAGCAGAATAAAAGAAAGTCTTATGACTTTCTTTTCTTTATATACAAAGAAAAAAAGGGGTGAAATTAGATGAAGATAGCAATAGATGGAATGGGTGGAGATAATGCACCTATGGCTGTTGTAGAAGGCGTTGTAGAGGCTTTAAAAGAGCATAATGACATGGAAATCTATATAACAGGACCAAAAGATAAAATAGAAGCAGAATTTAATAAGCATACTTATCCAAAGGATAAAGTGACTATAGTAGATGCTAGCGAAGTTATAAGCACTAATGAACATCCGGTTATGGCACTTAGAAGAAAAAAGGATTCAAGTATAGTAAAGGCTTTAAATTTAGTTAAATCTGGAGAATGCGAAGGGATCATATCAGCAGGAAGTACTGGAGCGTTTTTAGC
The DNA here is from genome assembly GCF_050584765.1 of Clostridium sardiniense. Lineage (GTDB taxonomy): Bacteria > Bacillota > Clostridia > Clostridiales > Clostridiaceae > Clostridium > Clostridium sardiniense_A. Next base: position 1,185,510 of record NZ_JBNOOR010000001.1, read on the forward strand.
TGGTTGTACTCTTATTGTTGGAAGAATAAAAGGAGTAGAGAGACCATCTCTTGCACCTATTATGCCAGGTAGAAGAGGCAGCTTTATGATAATAGATGCTGGAGCTAATGTTGATTGTAAACCAGGTTATCTTGTTCAATTTGCTAAAATGGGAAAGATATATTATGAAAGTGTCTTTAAGAAAAATAATCCATCAGTTGGATTAATAAATATTGGAGCTGAAGAAGAAAAGGGGAATGAACTTACAAAAGCCACATATAAACTTCTTAAAGAAGAGGATATGAATTTTGTTGGAAACGTTGAACCTAGAGATATACCTACAGGAGATGTAGATGTATTAGTATGTGATGGATTTGTAGGTAATACTGCACTTAAACTTTATGAAGGTGCTGCTATGAACTTACTTGGAATTATTAAAGATCACATCATGGAAGCTTCAGCACTATCAAAATTAGGCGCAGCTTTACTTAAACCTGTCTTTAAAAAGCTTATGGTTAAGTTTGACTATAAAGAAGTTGGTGGAGCACCATTTTTAGGAGTAGATGGAATATGTATTAAAGCGCATGGAAGCTCAGATGGGAAGGCTTTTAAAAACGCTATAAGACAAACAAAAATATTCCATGAAGGAAAAGTAATAGATAAAATAAAAGTAGAATTAGGACAAAATAATTAAAATTTATTTTAGTAGAATATTGACTGTATATTTAATATATAATATTATCTAAGGGAAGGATTTCAGGAGGTGATAATATGTTTGAAAAAATTCAAGAAATTATAGCAGAAAAATTAAGCGTAGATGCTGATGAAATTACATTAGATTCATCATTCGTTGATGACCTTAATGCAGATTCACTAGACATTGTAGAATTAATAATGGCACTAGAAGATGAATTAGATATGGAAATTCCAGATGAAGACGTTGAGGGATTCAAAACAGTTGGAGATGTTGTAGAGTACGTAAAAAACCATGTTGAAGAATAATAAAATCCCGCCCAAATGCGGGGTTTTTATATTTTAAAAGAAATAGTTTATTCTTGAATTTGTTTAACTGGAGCAAACTGAAGAATAAACTTAGAGGAGTGTAGAAAAATGAATAAATTAAAATTGAAAGAGTTTCAAAGCGCACTTGGTGTTAAGTTCACTAATCTAAGTTATTTAAAGAAGGCACTTACACATAGTTCCTTCGCAAATCAATATAAAGACACAGAATACAATGAAAGATTAGAATTTTTAGGAGATTCTGTACTACAATTATGTATAACAGAGTATTTATTTAAAAATTATTTAGATAAGGCTGAAGGGGAACTTACAAAGATTAGAAGTCTTATAGTATGTGAAAATTCCTTATTTGAAATAGCTAAGAAGCTTGATCTAGGTAATTATATTAGAATGAGTAAGGGCGAAGAACTTACTGGAGGAAGAAATAGAACATCAATACAAGCAGATGCTGTGGAGGCGGTTCTAGCTGCTATATATTTAGATAAAGGACTAGAATTTACTAGAGAATTTATATTAAATCAATTTAGAGATATAATAGATAAGGCTATAGAAAATAAAATTATATTAGATTTTAAAACTAAGCTTCAAGAACATCTTCAAAAGAATGGTGAAGTGAACATAATATATGATTTAGTAAAGTTTGAGGGACCACCTCACAGAAGAAAGTTCTTCACTAAAGTACTTATAAATAATGAGTGTATGGGAGAAGGTGAAGGATTTTCTAAAAAAGAAGCAGAACAGGCTTCAGCAAAACAAGCATTAGAAAAGATGGGGGTAATAAATGAGTAAAAACCACTATATTATACCAATATTTGTACCACACGAAGGGTGTCCTCATAACTGTGTATTTTGTAATCAAGACAGAATAACAGGGGTAAAGGATAGAGTTGATGGAGAAAAGGTTAAAAATATTATTGAAGAATATTATGAAACTATACAAAACAAGGAAGCGACTATAGAAGTTTCTTTCTTTGGAGGTACATTTACAGCAATAAGAGAAGAAAAGCAAAGAGAGTTGCTTGAAGTTGCTAAAAGGTATAAGGAACTTGGGATAGTAAGCAAAATTAGAATGTCTACAAGACCTGACTATATAAATGATTATATATTAAGCTATTTAAAAGATTATGATGTTGACATAATTGAACTTGGAATTCAGTCATTAGATGAAGAAGTATTAATAGCATCTGGAAGAGGACATAGCGTATTAGATGTAATTAATGCATCTAAGCTTATTAAGAAATATGGAATAACCTTAGGACATCAATTAATGCCTGGTCTTCCTAAGTCAAATCCAGAAAAAGATATAAAGAGTGCTATTGACTCAATAAAAATGGAGCCAGAGATAGTAAGGATATATCCTTCACTTGTTATTAAAGATACGCCTATGGAAGTTATGTATAAGAGAGGAGAATATTCTCCATATACATTAGATATGGCAGTTGAAGTTAGTAAAAAGATATACAGCATGTTTAATGAAAAAGGTATAAATGTTATTAGAATAGGACTTCAACCTACAGAAACAATAAATGAAGGTGGAGATATAATAGATGGTCCATTCCATCCTGCCTTTAGAGAACTTGTTGAAAGTAGCTTGATTTTAGATAAGATTAGAGATAAAGTAAGTAGTAAGTCTTTTGAAATCTTAATAAATAATAAGGATGTAAGTAAACTTTATGCCAATAAAAAGTCTTATTTTAATAAGTTAAAAGAAGATGGATATAATGTAACTGTAAAAATAACTGATGAGGTTACACGAGGTATACTAATACTTAAAGATGATACAGAAAAGCAAATAAGTATTTAATAAAGCGAGAGGAAACTCTCGTTTTGTTAAATAATTTAAAGAGTTTAATATATACTAAATTCAGAGGTGATTTATATGAGAAAAAAAACAAGAGAGAAGATGCAAATTGCACTTGCGGTATTTTTAGTTTTAGTATTTTTAATATCCTTAGTACCGATATTTATATAGCATAGGGAGTGGAATGGTTGTTTTTAAAATCTTTAGAAGTAAGAGGGTTTAAATCCTTCGCCGATAAAACAGAACTTAAATTTAGGAAAGGGGTTACAGCGGTTGTAGGACCTAACGGCAGTGGAAAGAGTAATATTTCAGATGCAGTAAGATGGGTCCTTGGAGAACAAAGTGTCAAGACACTTAGAGGTGGCAAGATGGAGGATGTAATCTTTGCCGGAACTCAGTACAGAAAACCAGTTGGACTTGCACAGGTTTCTCTTACTTTAGATAATTCAGATGAAGTCCTTTCAACTGATTATAATGAAGTAACTGTAACTAGAAGGATATTTAGATCAGGAGAAACTGAATATCTTATAAATAATAGTAAATGTAGACTTAAGGATATAACAAGTCTTTTTATGGATACAGGGATTGGTAAAGAGGGCTATTCACTTATTGGACAAGGTAAAATTGAAGCAATCCTAAGTGGGAGACCAGAGGATAGAAGAGCACTTCTTGAAGAGGCTGCTGGGATTGTTAAATATAAGTGGAGAAAAAATGAGGCTGAGAAGAAGTTATCTAATACTGATGAAAACTTAATCAGAATAAGAGATATTATATCTACTTATGAAGAAAGATTAGAACCTTTAAGAGTAGAGAGAGAAAAAGCTTTAAAATTTAATGATTTATCTGAGGAGCTTAAAGAAAAGGAAGTTTCTTTAATTGTAAGTAATATAAAATTTGTTGAAAATGAACTAAAGGCTTTTAATGAAGAACTAGAAAAAAGAGAAAAAGATTTAAATGTTAAAAGAGATGGATTAAAGAATAAAAGAGAAACATTAAAAAGTATAGAAGAAAAGCTTGAAGAACTTGAGAGTAAAACTACTGATAAGAAACTTGAGTACTTTACTAAAAAGGAAGATATAACAAAAGCTAATAGTGATATTGAATTATTTAATGAAAGAATAAATAATTTAAATAAAACTATTGAAAAAAATAAATTTGAAGAGTATGGACTTAATAATAAAGTTAAAGATATACATAAAGAAAAAGAAATCTTAGAAAAAGAGTTATCTGCAAAAAAAGAGGAACAAAAATCTAGAGAAGAAGAGATTACTACGCTTGAAGAAAAGAATAAAAATCTTAGTTTAAAGATAAAGGAATTTGAATTAGAACTTAAGAACTTAAAAAATAGTGAGCTAGAATTACTTAGAGGAAATTCTTCTATAAAAAATAAGATAACAGAAATAAGTAGTGAAATAAAAAATAAAGAAGAACGAAAAAATAGGATAAAGAATTCCCTTGAAAGTGTTAATAGTAACATAAATATTAACAAAGCTAGCATAAATGGATTAACTTTAAAAATAGAATCAGAAGAAAAAGAATTTGAAATATTAAGAGAAAAGGTTTCTTCAAGTAAGCAAACACTATCAAGACTTAATAATAATTTACTTAAAAAAGAAAATGAATCTAAGGGAGCTAATATAGCTATAAGTAAGCTCGAGGCTAATAAATCTATGCTTGAAGACCTTGAAAACCAGTATGAGGGATATAATAGATCTCTTAAAAATTTAATGGATAGAGTATATAAAAAGCTTACTCCACATACTGAAAATATAAATGTTTTAGGGGAAGTTTTTGATGTTCCTAAAGGATATGAGCAGGCAATAGAAACAGCTCTTGGTGGGTCAATTTCAAATGTTATCACAGAAACAGAAAAAATTGCTAAAGACTTAATTGGATATTTAAAAAGCAATAAGCTAGGAAGAATTACCTTCCTGCCTCTTAACATAATAAATGGAAAGAGAATTAGTGTTGATAATAGAGTAAAAGATATAGATGGGTATTTAGGTATAGCATCAGAAATAATTGAATTTGATAATAAGTACACTAGGGTTATTGACTACGTTCTTGGAAGAACTTTAATTTGTTCTAATATGGATAGTGCTTTCAAAATTGCAAAGATAACAGGATATAAGCATAAAATTGTAACTTTAGAAGGTGAAGTTTTAAATGCAGGAGGGGCACTAACTGGAGGTAGTATAAAGGGTAAAACCTCAAATATATTAAGTAGAAAAAGAGAAATTGAAGAAATTGAAAATAGAATTACCACAGGAAAAGAAAAATTAAAAGAGATATCAAAAGAAATAGAAAAAATAAATAGTGAAAGAAAAATTATAGATGAATCAATTTTAAATGATACAGATAAAATACATGGAATAAAAATAGAGATGGCTACAAATAAAACTGAGTTATCAAACTTAGAAAATCAAATTAAGAAATTAAGGGATACATTAGTATCATCTCAAAATGAAGAATCTAAGATTGATTTAGATATATCTTCTTTAAAAGAGCGCTTAAATGAATATGAGAGAAATCTTAAAGAATTAGCAAGTGAAAATTCTTTAAATAAAGAAAGAGAAATTGAACTTGAAAATATTTTAAATAAAGAAAAAACGTATATTCAAAAGTGTAATAATGAATTAACAGAGGCTAGAATAAATAGAGCCTCTATAAATGAAGTACTTCAAAGTAAAATTAATGATATATCAAGAAAAGATATTGAATTAAAAGAGAGTAATTTAAAAATTATAGAAATTCAAAAGGAAAATGAAGATTCTTTAAAAGGTATAGAAAAATCTAAAAGTGATATTGAAGATAGCTTAAATCTAATAAAAGAGAATACTAAAAGATTAGAAGAGTTAGAAGAAATATTTAAAGAAGACGAAATTAAAAAAGGTTCTCTTAAAGAAGATTTTAGAAAAATTGATAGTTTAATTACTGAAATGAGAGAGATAATAAATAAAGAAGAAGGCGAGTTTAATAGAAGAGAGATTCTTAAAGCTAAAAGTGAGATGGAAATAGAAAATCACTTTAAAAAGCTTAATGAAGAGATGGATTTAACTTATGTAGAAGCTCTTGAAATTGCAAAGCCTATTGAAAATATCATGGCCTTCAAGGACAACATAAATTCAATTAAAAGAAGAATATCAGCTTTAGGAACTGTAAACCTTGCAGCGATTTCAGAATATGAAGAAGTTAGTGAAAAGTATGAGTTTATGTCTACGCAAGAACAGGATTTAGAGAAGGCTAAAGAAGAGCTTATTTCAGTTATACAAGAAATGACTCTAAAAATGAAAGCAATATTTAAAGAGAATTTTAAAATTTTAAATAAAAACTTTGATGAAACATTTAAAGAATTATTTAAAGGTGGAACTGCAGAGCTTATATTAGGGGAAGGTGATGAACTTACAGCTAATATAGAGATAAATGTAATGCCACCTGGAAAGAACCTTCAAAATATTAATTTAATGTCTGGTGGAGAAAAAGTATTGTCTGCAATAGCCTTACTTTTTGGTATACTTAAAATGAAGCCAACTCCTTTCTGTATATTAGATGAAATTGAAGCTGCACTTGATGATGCAAATGTATATAGATATGCAGAATTTTTAAAGAAATTTTCAGAAAAGGATATTCAATTTATAGTAATTACTCATAGAAAAGGAACTATGGAAGTAAGTGATGTTATGTATGGTGTTACAATGGAAGAAAAGGGAGTTTCTAAAGTAGTATCAGTTGATTTAACTAAATAGGTGTAGAAGTGGAGGACTTAAAATGTTTGGAAAATTATTTGATAAGTTAAAAACAGGTTTAACAAAGACTAGGGATGGGTTACAAGATAAAATTAATGAAGCATTAAATTTAGCTGTAACTATTGATGATGATTTATATGAGGAATTAGAAGAAATATTAATAATTTCAGATATAGGTATGGATACAACTGTTGAAATTATAGATAGATTAAAAGTTAAAATTAGAAAAGAAAAAATAAACGATCCTCAAATGGTAAAACCAGCCCTTAAGGAAGTTATAACTGAAATGCTTCTTGAAGGAGATAATGAAGAGGAATCAAATGGATCAGAAAAAGAAGTTTTACTTGTAATTGGGGTAAATGGAGTTGGTAAAACTACATCAATTGGAAAGCTTGCAGCTAAAAATAAGCAAGAAGGTAAAAAAGTATTACTTGCAGCAGCAGATACATTTAGAGCGGCTGCAATTGATCAGCTTGAAGTATGGAGTGATAGAGCAGAGGTTGATATAGTAAAGCAAAGTGAAGGATCAGATCCAGCTGCAGTTGTTTTTGATGCAGTTCAAGCAGCTAAAGCTAGAAATGTAGATCTTTTAATTTGTGATACAGCTGGAAGACTTCATAACAAAAAGAATTTAATGAATGAACTTTCAAAGATAAATAGAATTATAGATAGAGAATATGGAGAAGCTAAGAAGCAAACGTTTCTTGTTTTAGATGGTACAACAGGACAAAATGCGGTAATTCAAGCTAAACAGTTTATGGAGGCTTGCCCTATAGACGGAATAATATTAACAAAATTAGATGGTACTGCAAAAGGTGGAGTTGTTATATCTATAAAGCAATCTCTTAACATACCAGTTAAGTATATTGGGGTTGGAGAAGGTATTGATGATCTTCAAAAATTTGATGCAGAAAGTTTTGCTGAAGCATTATTTTAAAAAAAAATTAAGGTGTTAAGTAAAAATACTTGACACCTTAAAATATATCTGTTATTATCTCTTTTGTGGGTAAGGTGATTATATGATGGAAGATAGGGTTGAGATTTCATTATTGATGGATTTTTACAAACCATTACTAACTGAAAAGCAAAAAAATATTATGGAATTATATTTTGAGGATGACTTATCCTTAGCTGAAATTGCTGAATTAAACAACACAAGTCGTCAAGCAATCCATGATTTGCTTAAAAGATGTTATAAGCAACTTTTAACCTATGAAGAAAAGTTAGGCTTACTTCAAAAGAGTATAAATCGAGAAGAAAAAATTATAAAACTTCTAAAAAACTTTAAAGAAAAGTATTCTATTTCTAATAAAGAATATGATATGCTAAAGAAAGAACTAGAAGATTTATAACATTAGGAGGTTTAATATGGCTTTTGAGGGATTATCAGAAAAGCTTCAAAATACCTTTAAAAAATTAAAGGGAAAAGGAAAGCTTAATGAAAAAGATATTAAAGAAGCTATGAGGGAAGTAAAACTTGCTTTATTAGAAGCAGATGTTAACTATAAAGTAGTAAAAAAGTTTGTTAAAAGTGTTAGTGAAAAATGCGTTGGTAGTAATGTGTTAGAAAGCTTGACACCAGGTCAACAAGTTATTAAAATAGTTAACGATGAACTTACTGAACTTATGGGAGGAAGCGAAAGTAAAATAAATTATTCAAGTAGTGGGACTACAGTAATAATGCTTGTAGGACTTCAAGGAGCTGGTAAAACTACAATGTGTGGTAAGCTAGCATTAAACCTTAGACAGAATAATAAAAAACCGCTTCTTGTAGCATGTGATATTTACAGACCTGCAGCTATAAAACAATTAGAAGTTGTAGGAAAGCAAATAGATATACCTGTATTCTCTATGGGAGATAAAGAAAAAGCAGTTAATATTGCTAAAGCGGGTATAAAATATGCAAAAGATAATGGGAATAACGTAGTTATTATAGATACAGCCGGAAGATTGCATATCGATGAAGGCTTAATGCAAGAATTAAAAGATGTAAAGGAAGCTGTAAATCCTTCAGAGATTTTACTTGTAGTAGACTCAATGACAGGTCAAGATGCAGTAAATGTTGCAGAAAGTTTTAATGATGAACTTGATGTATCAGGAGTTATCTTAACTAAGCTTGATGGTGATACTAGAGGTGGTGCTGCACTTTCAATCAGATCAATTACTGAAAAGCCAATAAAATTTGTTGGTATCGGTGAAAAAATGAATGATTTTGAAGTGTTCCATCCAGACAGAATGGCCTCAAGAATACTTGGAATGGGAGATGTATTATCCCTAATAGAAAAGGCTCAATCTGCAATTGATGAAGATGAGGCAGCAGATTTTACAAAGAAAATGATGAACCAAGGTCTTAACTTCGAAGACTACTTAACAGCAATGGAACAAATGAAAAAGCTTGGACCATTGAATAAGTTGATGGAGATGATTCCAGGAGTTAATGCAAAAGAATTACAAGGTGTTGATTTTGATCAAGGTCAAAAACAAATGGAAAAGGTTAGAGCTATAATTCTTTCAATGACTTTAAAAGAAAGAAGAAATCCATCACTTGTAATTAGTAATTCTTCAAGAAAGAAAAGAATTGCAAAGGGATCAGGTTCAACAATACAAGAAGTTAATAAACTTATTAAAGGATTTGAGATGATGAAAAAGCAAATGAAGCAAATGAAATCACTTCAAAAGGGAGGCAAAAAAGGTCTTCTAGGTAAATTGCCTTTTATGAGTTAATATAATTATACTTTAAAGGAGGTGAAATTAACATGGCAGTAAAGATTAGATTAAGAAGAATGGGAGCTAAGAAAGCACCTTTCTACAGAGTAGTTGTTGCTGATTCAAGAAGCCCAAGAGATGGTAGATTCATCGAAGAAATCGGATTCTACAATCCAATTTCAGAACCAGCTGAAATAAAAATCAACGAAGAAAAAGCTAACAAATGGCTACAAAATGGTGCACAACCAACAGAAGTAGTTAAAAAGCTTTTCGTAAAGGCAGGCCTAAACAAGTAATTTTAGGAGGTGAATACTGCACCTAGTACATACACTATATGCAGGACACTTATGAAAGAATTAGTTGAAGTAATAGCTAAGTCTCTTGTGGATAAGCCTGATGAAGTTAAAGTAAATGAGATTGCAGGTGAGCAATCAATTATACTAGAACTTAGGGTTGCACCAGAAGATATGGGCAAAGTTATTGGAAAACAGGGAAGAATAGCAAAAGCTATTAGAACCGTAGTAAAGGCTGCAGCAATAAAAGAAGAAAAAAGAGTAGTAGTTGAAATTATCTAAAAGAGTTAGGCCTGTCCTAACTCTTTTTATATAATATAAGGATAAATATTTAATTCTTTGATAATTATAAAAAAGAGGTGAACGCTAATGGGAGAATTTTTTAGAGTAGGTAAAATAGTAAATACTCACGGATTAAAAGGTGAAGTTAAAGTTATGGCAACAACTTCTGATGTTAATAACTTTAAAAGATATGGAACTGTTTTTATAAACGGAGTTGAAAGAGCCATTGAAGGTGTTAAATTCCAAAAAGATAGAGTAATCTTAAAGATAGAAGGAATAAATTCAATTGATGAGGCTGAAACATATAAAAACAAAATTTTAGAAGTTCCAAGAGAAAGAGAACCTGAACTTCCAGAGGATACTTTTTATGTTACTGACCTTATAGGTATACATGTATTTGATACTGAAGGTAAGGATCTTGGAGCTATATATGATGTTATAGAAACAAAAAATAATGATGTATATTGGATTAGAGAACCTAAAGAATTACTAATCCCTGTACTTAAGACAATCGTTTTAGATATAGATTTAGATAATGAGAAGATTGTTATAAGACCAGTAGGAGAATGGCAAGATGAAGATTAGTGTTTTAACGCTTTTTCCAGATATGTTTTCTATATTTAATCATAGTATTATAGGTAAAGCACAAGAAAAAGGACTGGTAAATATAGAGTGCTTTAATATTAGAGATTATACAAATCATAAAAATAAAAAGGTTGATGATTATCCTTATGGTGGTGGTGCGGGAATGGTAATGGCGCCTCAACCTATTGTAGATACTATAAGAGAATGTAAGAAAAATAATCCAGGGAAAGTTATATTTTTAGGGCCTAGAGGAAAGCAATTTAATCATGAACTTTCAAAGGAACTTGCAAAAGAAGACAACTTAATATTTATATGTGGACATTATGAAGGTATTGATGAAAGAGTATATCAGCATATAGATATGGAAATATCACTTGGTGATTTTATATTAACAGGTGGTGAAATGGCTGCTATTCCTGTAATTGATTCTATTCTTAGATTAAAACCAGGAGTGCTTGGAAAAGAAGAAAGCTTTATGGATGAATCATTCTCTAATGGACTTTTAGAATATCCTCAATATACAAGACCTGAGGAATTTGAAGGAGTTAAGGTTCCAGAAGTATTACTTTCAGGGCATCACGAGAATATAAGAAAATGGAGAAGAAAAGAGTCGTTAATAGCTACAAGAGAAAAAAGAAAAGATTTATTTGATAAAATAGAACTTACAAAAGAAGACAAAAAGATATTAAAAGATCATAATAAATAAAATGTTGCAATAAATGATATTTTATGCTAGAATATGCTTTGTGCTAGTACGGGCGTTCCTCTTTTGGATTATAGCTCCGGAAAGAACGTCACAATTTACTTATTAGGAGGGAATGCACAATGAACGAAATTTTAAGAGCAATAGAACAAGAACAAATCAGAAACGATTTACCAAGCTTCAACGTTGGGGACAACATAAAAGTTCACCAATTAATCAAAGAAGGTAACAGAGAAAGAGTTCAAGTATTTGAAGGAACTGTTATCAAGAAGCAAAATGGTGGTTTAAGAGAAACTTTCACTGTAAGAAGATTAGCTTACGGTACAGGTGTTGAAAAGACTTTCCCAATGAACGCTCCAATGATCCAAAAGATCGAAGTTTCAAGAAGAGGTAAAGTAAGAAGAGCTAAGTTATTCTACTTAAGAGACAGAGTAGGTAAGGCTGCTAAGGTTAAAGAATTATTAAGATAATTAACCATAAAGAAGAGGCTTAGAATTAAGTCTCTTTTTTTTCTATAGATAAAAAGAATCAATACGTAAGGAGGAGTTTTTTTATGGCAATTAACTGGTTCCCGGGGCATATGAAAAAGACTCAGAGGGAGATTAAAGAGAATTTAAAGCTTGTAGATGCTGTTATAGAAATTAGAGATGCTAGAATTCCAGCAAGTTCTGCAAATCCAGACATAGATAAGCTAGTAGGCGATAAACCAAGGTTAATACTTTTAAATAAAAGTGATTTAACAGAATCTAAAGTTACTAAAGAATGGATAAAACATCTAACTAGAGATAATGTTATGGCTATGGAGGTGAACTGCTTAAAAGGAAGTGGATTTCAAAAAATAAAGCCTGCACTTAATGAGCTATTAAAAGAAAAGCATGAAAGACTTAAAGGTAAGGGATTAAAGGTAATCATGACAAGAGTTATGGTTGTAGGAATACCTAATGTAGGGAAATCTACATTTATAAATAAGATGGCTAAAAATAATATAGCGCAAACAGGAGATAGACCAGGGGTAACTAAGAGTAAGAGATGGATAAAGACAGCTATGGATATAGAGATGCTTGATACTCCAGGAGTTTTATGGCCTAAGTTTAAAGATGATGAAACAGCATTAAATCTTGCATTTACAGGGGCTATAAGAGATGAAATAATGGATATAGAAGATTTAGCCTATAGACTAATTGAGAGGCTTCAAGAGTTCTATCCTGACAACTTAATAGAAAGATATAAGATAGATACTGTATATGATAATCCACTTGAAACTATGGATGCTATAGCTATAAAAAGAGGAGCTATAATGAAAGGCAGAGAAATAGATTATAATAGAATATCAGTTATTATATTAGATGAATTTAGAGGTGGAAAGATAGGAAATATCTCATTGGAAAGACCTTAATTTATCAAATTGGAGGGGTTTTATGAAACTTCTAAATAGTGATTTAAGCACTATGAGTTATAAAAATATAAAAGAAGAGTTTGATAGTCTTAATCTTGATTTTAAGAGTGATTATGCTGTAGCTTTAAGTGAAATACTTTTAAATGATAAAAGAAAGAATGTTAATAGTCTTGGAAGCAAGATATTAAAAGAAAAGCAGAAGCTTAAAGATGAAGAAGTTAGAGTAAAGAAGATGTATGACTTTGATAGAGGGTTTGCAAAAGGAAGGCTTCTAGCTGGAGTTGATGAAGTCGGCAGAGGACCTCTTGCAGGACCTATAGTATCAGCAGCTGTAATACTTGATTTAAATTCAATAGATGATGAGATGATTTTTTATTTAAATGACTCAAAAAAATTATCAGAAAAAAAGAGAGAGGAACTTTCTTTAATAATAAAAGAAAAAGCAATAGCTTACTGTATTAGTGAATGCTCTAATGATGAAATAGATGAAAAAGGCGTAGGAGTATGTAATAATGAAGTTTTCCTTAAAGCAATACATGGTCTAGAGAAAAGAGCTGATATTATTTTATCTGATGGATATACTGTTAAAGGTATAGATAGAGAAAATAAGTCAGTTATAAAAGGTGATACAAAAAGCGCATCAATTGCTGCTGCTTCAATTATAGCTAAAGTATATAGAGATAACTTGATGAAGGAATTAGCAACTAAATATCCGGAATATGGATTTGAAAATAATGTAGGGTATGGAGCTTCAAAACATGTTGAAGCAATAAAAGAACACGGTGCGACCCCTGTTCATAGAATGAGTTTTTTAAGAAATATATTATAAGAAGTAGTAATAGCTAAAAAGGCTATTACTACTTTTTTATTTTATCTAAATGCATCTTTAGTATGAATTATATTATTAGTATTATTTTGATGATTTAAATACACTTCTATAACATCAAATCTTACGAAATAATCATTAAATTTATTATTAAGTAGGAAATATTTTGTTAATTTTTTTATATTCTGAATTTTACTAAAGCTAATTGATTCAATACCTCTTCCGAACTTAATATCATATCTACTTTTTACTTCTACGAAGCATAAGATATCATTTTTAAAACAGATTATATCTATCTCTCCAAATCTATTAGAATAATTTCTCTCTAGGATTATATAGTCTTTACTACATAAATAATTTGAAGCAAGGTCTTCTCCATAATAACCAATATATTTATTATACTTTTTCATTTAAAACACCTCTCTAATTATGATTATTGACAGTTAAAAGAATTATTATCGGTGTAAGAATCTTTGATTAAAAATATTTTTTAGTGTTAATACTCCTTTATGAGGTGAGGTAGATGGCCATAAATATAAAAAGTGCAACTAATATTGGAATAAATAGTTTTGTAATAAATGTTGAAGTTGATATATCAAAGGGACTTCCAGCATTTAATATAGTTGGACTCGCAGATACATCAGTTAGAGAAGCAAAAGAGAGGGTTAGAACTGCTATTGTTAATTCAGGATTTGAATTTCCTTTAGGCAGAATAGTAATAAATTTAGCGCCAGCAGATATTAAGAAAATAGGAACATTACTAGATTTACCTATTGCCATAGGAATACTTATAGAATCAAATCAAATTCAGAAAAAGGATTTAGATAAATATTTAATTATAGGTGAATTATCATTAAATGGAGAACTTAAAAGAACTAGAGGAATAACACCAATTATAATTAAAGGAATTGAAGAAGATATAGAAAACTTTATTATACCAAGAGAAAATATAGATGAAGCTATAGAGGTATCAAAAGGAAATGTATATGCAATGACTTCTTTAAAGGAATCTGTAGATTATGTAAATTGCGAAGATATGTTGCCTTTAGATTTTGGTGAATATAAAGAAGAAAAAAATGTCGAATGGAAAAATAATTTCAATTCTATAATTGGACAAAATTCATCAAAGAGGGCAATGGAAATTGCAGCAGCCGGCAGACATAATATTTTGTTATATGGAAATCCAGGGTCAGGTAAGACTATGCTTGCAAAAGCGTTTAATTCAATACTTCCGCCACTTACTGAAGAAGAAAAAATTGAAATTGCAAAGATATATTCAATATGTGGGATGATTGATACATATAAAAATATAAGAATACCATTTAGAGAGCCACATCATACAATTTCAAAAGTTGCATTAGTTGGTGGAGGGCGAGATATTAAACCAGGAGAAATAACTTTAGCTCATAATGGAGTTCTTTATTTGGATGAAATTTTAGAATTCAAAAAGGAAGTATTAGAGGTACTAAGGATTCCTTTGGAAGAAGGAGTAATTAGAGTAGATAGACTGAATGAACGAGTCGAAATGCCAAGTAAATTTCAGCTTATAGCTTCTTTTAATCCTTGTCCATGTGGGAAAAAGTCTATAATTCCTGGAGAATATGATAAATGCGAATGTAGTGAAAATGAAATACGAAGATATCAAAAGAGGTTATCAAAGCCTTTAAAAGATAGAATTGATATATTTAATTATGTTCCTTCATTGAAATTTGAGGAGTTAAAAAAGAAAAATTTAGAGGATGAAACTAAAAATATTAAGGAAAGAGTTTTAAAGGCTAGAGAAATACAGAAAGAGAGATTGAAGGATACTCCTTATAAGTTTAATTCAGATATAAGAGGGAAAGATATATTTGATTTATGCAAGATATCTAGAGAAGGAAAAGAAATTTTAGAAAATTATTTTAAAATTAACAATCCTTCTTTAAGAGGATATGGGAAAGTTATAAAGGTGGCTCAAACTATAGCAGATTTGGAGCTTCATGAAGTAATAAAAAGAGAACATATTATAGAAGCAATTAATTACAGAAAAGATGTAAATGGAGAAATTATATAATAAGAGGTGGACAAATGGAAAAATATATATTATGGTTAATGATGTTAGAATGTACTAATATTCAAAAAATAAAATTAATTAGTATTTTCTCCAATGAGAAGAATATATTTGATAATTTTGATGAAATAATAAAAACATATTTAAAAAGTTATAAAAATTTTGTAAATTATGACAAAGAAAAAGAATTAGAAAAAGTTACCCTTATCGAGGAAAAATTAAGAAGTGAAAACATAAGTTATATAACGATTAACAGTAATAAGTATCCAGAGGATTTAAAAAGTATCCATGAGCCACCTTATGTATTGTTTTATATGGGAAATATAAATTTATTAAGTAAAAGAAAAGTCGGTATTGTAGGGTCAAGAAAGAATAGTATTTATGGAGAGAGAGCTACTAGAGTTATAACTAAAGAACTAGTTAAGAATGATATATGTATTGTAAGCGGTGGTGCTTTAGGGATTGATGCTATAGCCCATGATGAATGCCTAAAAAATCAAGGTGATACAATTGCTATATTAGGATCTGGGCTAGATATTTATTATCCATATAAAAACAAAGCTCTGTTTAATAAAATTAGAGAAAAAGGTCTTATTATCTCAGAGTTCTTGCCAGGTACTAAGCCTTATGCATATAATTTTCCAAGAAGGAACAGAATAATTAGTGGATTATCAGAAGCTATAGTAGTTACAGAAGCAACAAAGAAGAGTGGGTCATTAATAACTGTTACATGCGCATTAGAGCAAGGTAAAGATGTTTTAGTTGTACCACAATCAATTTTTTCAAGTGGTGGATATGGTGCAAACCTTTTAATAAGAGATGGTGCATATATTTATACATCAATTGAGGATATTTATTTGCTTTTACATATAGATAAGAGTAAGGTAAAAGAAGAGAATAGTGATATGGTTCATAGTGATATTTTAAAAATTATAGAGAGTGAACCAATGCATATTGATGATATATTTACAAAGTCACAGGTTGACAGAAATACTTTATATGGTTTATTATTTGAACTGCAAATTAAAAATGAAATATTAAGTCTACCTGGCAATTATTATGTCAGAGTAACATAAGTTTAAGGGGGTGAATAACTCCAGTATTATTAGTGGAGTTAGTTATGGGCCAAAAATTAGTAATAGTAGAATCACCAGCAAAGGCAAAAACAATAGGAAAATATTTAGGAAAAAATTATATTGTTGAAGCGTCAATGGGGCATATAAGAGATTTACCTAAAAGTAAATTAGGTGTTGATATAGATAATGATTTTGAACCAAAGTATATAACAATAAGAGGTAAGGGAGATCTTCTTAAGACATTAAGAAAAGCTGCAAAGAAGGCGGATAAAGTTTATCTTGCAACTGACCCCGATCGTGAAGGAGAAGCAATATCATGGCATTTAGCAAATCTTCTAAATATAGAAGAGGGAGAAGAGTGTAGGATTGTATTTAATGAAATAACAAAGACTGCAGTTAAAAATTCTATAAAAAATGCTAGACAGATAAATCAAAATTTAGTTGATGCACAGCAAGCTAGAAGAATTTTAGATAGACTAGTTGGTTATGAAATAAGTCCAATTCTTTGGAAAAATGTAAAATGGGGCTTAAGTGCAGGTAGAGTACAATCAGCAGCGCTTAAACTTATATGTGAAAGAGAAGAAGAAATAAAAAAATTCATTCCAGAAGAATATTGGACAGTTGACTGCGAATTAAAAAAAGGAAGAAAAAAATTCCCTATAAAGCTATCAACATATAAAAATAAAAAGATAGAATTAAAAACAGAAGATGAAACAAATAAAGTTATAAATTCAATAGATAAAGATAATTTTGTTATTAAATCAATAAAAAAAGGAAGTAAACTTAAAAATCCTATGGCTCCTTTTACCACTAGTACACTTCAACAAGAGGCAAGTAAGAAACTTAACTTTATGACAAAGAAAACAATGTCAGTAGCTCAAGGGCTATATGAAGGTGTGGAAGTTAAAGGGCATGGAACTGTAGGTCTTATTACTTACATGAGAACGGATTCTGTTAGAATATCACAAGAAGCACAAGAAAGTGCAAAAAGCTTTATATTAAATAATTATGGTGAAAGTTATCTACCAAAAGAAAGTAGAGTATATAAAGGAAAGAAAAATATTCAAGATGCCCATGAAGCTATAAGACCAACAAATATAGAAATAACACCAGAAGTTGCAAAAGCAAACTTAACAAATGATCAGTATAAACTTTATACACTTATATGGAAGAGATTTGTATCTTCTCAAATGGCATCATGCGTTTTAAATACTAATTCAATTGATATATTAAATGGAGATTATAAATTTAAAGCTAGTGGATCTACGATTCAATTTGATGGATTCATGAAAATATATGAATATGCAATTAGTGATGAGGATGATAATTCATTACCAGAACTTGAAGAAGGAGAGGTATTAAATGCAGCTTCCCTTGAAGGAAAGCAACATTTCACTCAACCTCCTGCAAGATATACAGAAGCATCATTTGTTAAACTTTTAGAAGAAAAGGGTATAGGAAGACCAAGTACTTACGTTCCTACAATTTCTACATTATTAAGTAGAGATTATGTAAATAGAGAAAAGAAAAATCTAATACCAACAGAACTTGGCTTTATAGTAAATAATATAATTTGTGAATACTTCAAACAAATAGCAGATGTAGATTTTACAGCTAGTATGGAAAGAAACTTAGACCATATTGAAGAAGGTGAAATACAATGGAAGTCTGTTGTAGGTGAATTCTTCGAGCCACTAAAACATTCACTAGAAAAAGCGGAAAAGGAAATGGCTAAAGTTGTAATAGAAGATGAAGTAAGTGATGTTCCTTGTGATAAATGTGGTAGAATGATGGTTATAAAAAAAGGACGATATGGAAAGTTCTTAGCATGTCCAGGTTATCCAGAATGTAAAAATGCTAAACCTATAGTTGAAGAAATAAAAGCACCTTGTCCAAAGTGTGGGAGAAAGGTATTAGCAAAGAGAAGTAAAAAAGGTAAGAGATTCTATGGCTGCTCAGGATATCCAGAATGTGATTTTGTAAGCTGGAATGAACCAGTTGAAAAGAAATGTCCAGAATGTAATTCTTATATGGTTAAGAAATATTCTAAAAAATCTGGAGATTATATTCAATGTTCAAATAGCGAATGTAAGTATAAAGAAGAAATAAAGAGTGAGAAGCAAGAAAATAAAGAATAAAATAGGTAATGATGATATAATGATACATTAAACAATCCTTTTGTCGAAAAAAATAAGAATATTGTTGAAATAGAGTATACAGTATGATAAACTGAACTAGTATTACGAATTTATTAAAAATTTAAAAAGATTTTGAATAGTCTAACAAATGGCAATATGAATCTGAAATTCGTTAGATATTAAGGAGGATTTTTAATGTCATCATTACTTAATAAAGCGAGAAAATTAAATAAAATATTACAGAAATCAGGTACTGAAGCTGTAGCATTTGAAGATATCTGTGAACTTTTAAGCGATGTACTAGCTTGCAACGTTTACATTATTAGTAAAAGAGGTAAGGTTATAGGACATAGTTTTTCAGAAAAGTTTGAATGTGCAATAATGAAAGAAAAAGTAGTCTATGAAAAAAGATTTCCAAATGAATATAATGAAAAGTTATTAAGAGTAACAGAAACACTATCTAATTTACCTAATAAAGGTGAATGTGTATTTGATGGGATTGGAAAGTGTGATATGTCAGACAAGCTTTCAACAATTGTTCCTATAATAGGAAATAGAGAAAGACTTGGTACACTTCTTTTAGCTAGATTTGGAGAATCATTTACAGATGATGATTTAGTTCTTTGTGAATATAGTGCAACAATTGTTGGAATGGAAATGTTAAGAGCTAAACAAGAAGAATTAGCTGAGGAGACAAGAAAGAAAGCAGTTGTTCAATTAGCTATAGGAACTCTTTCATATTCAGAACTAGAAGCTGTAGAACATATTTTTAATGAACTTGGAGGTACTGAGGGTTTACTTGTAGCATCAAAGATCGCAGATAAAGTTGGAATAACAAGAAGCGTAATTGTAAATGCATTAAGAAAATTTGAAAGTGCTGGAGTAATTGAATCAAGATCATTAGGAATGAAGGGAACTCATATTAGAATACTAAACGATAAATTATTAGATGAATTAAAAAAGATAAAATAAGCAATAATAACGAGTGATTGATAAATTTCAATCACTCGTATATTTTTAGTGAAAAATATAAAAAAAAACAAATTTATGTTGATAGAAAAAAAAGCTTATGTTATACTATCATAGGTAACAAAATACGCACATTATCGGGTTTGCAAGATAGGTGCCTTTGATTATAAGGTTTCTTGTAATTACAACGATAGTGGAGGAAAAAACCAGGAGGTAACAAAATGTCAGTTATATCAATGAAACAATTATTAGAAGCTGGTGTACATTTCGGACACCAAACTAGAAGATGGAACCCTAAGATGGCTCCTTACATCTTCACAGAAAGAAACGGAATCTATATAATAGATTTACAAAAAACAGTTAAGAAGGCTGAAGAAGCTTACAACTTCTTAAGAGAAGTTTCAGAAGAAGGAAAAGAAATACTTTTCGTTGGAACTAAAAAGCAAGCTCAAGAAGCTATCAAAGAAGAAGCAATAAGATCAAATATGCACTTCGTTAACAATAGATGGTTAGGTGGAATGTTAACAAACTTCAAAACTATCAGAACAAGAATTAAGAGATTAGAAGATTTAGAAAGAATGCAAGAAGATGGAACATTCGACGTTCTTCCTAAAAAAGAAGTTATCAAATTAAAAGGCGAAATGGAAAAGCTAGAAAAGAACCTTGGCGGAATCAAGAACTTAGATTCAAGAAATGTTGGAGCTATGTTCGTAGTTGATCCAAGAAAAGAAAAGAACGCTATTTCAGAAGCTAAGATATTAGGAATTCCAGTAGTAGCTATCGTAGATACTAACTGTGATCCAGAAGAAGTTGACTACGTAATTCCAGGTAATGATGATGCTATAAGAGCGGTTAAATTAATAGCTGCTAAGATGGCTGATGCTATTATCGAAGGAAGACAAGGCGAACAAATAGCTGAATAATATCAGAAGTATAAAAGGTAGGTGGAGAGCTTCTTCATTTACCTTTTACCCTAGATGGTAAGGGTTACTTTTTTTAAAATAAGGAGGAATTGAATATGATTACTGCAAAATCAGTTAAAGAATTAAGAGATAAGACTGGCGCAGGTATGATGGACTGCAAGAAGGCTTTAACAGAAACTAACGGAGACGTAGAAAAGGCTGTTGAAGTATTAAGAGAAAAAGGATTAGCTGCTGCTGCTAAGAAAGCTGGAAGAGTTGCTGCTGAAGGAATAGTTAAGACTTTCATATCAGAAGATAGCAAGAAAGCTTCAATAGTAGAAGTAAACTGTGAAACAGATTTCGTTGCTGCTAATGAAGAATTTGTAGCTTTTGCTGAAAATGTAGCAGAATTAGTTGCTAACACTTCAGTTGAAACTGTAGAAGAATTATTAAATGAAAAATTAGGAGATGCTACTGTACAAGAAACTCTTACAGCTTTAGTTGCTAAGCTTGGAGAAAACATGACAGTTAGAAGATTCGAAAGATTATCATTAGAAAATGGTGCTATCGAAAGCTACATCCACGGTGGTGGAAGAATCGGAGTTTTAGTTGAAGTTTCAACTGAAGGTGATGCTAACGTAGCTAAAGAAGTAGCTAAAGAAGTTTGTATGCAAGTTGCTGCTGCAAACCCATTATTCTTAAATAGAGATTCAGTAGATCAAGAAGCTTTAGAAAAAGAAAAAGAAATCTACAGAGTTCAAGCTTTAAACGAAGGAAAACCAGAAAAGATCGTTGAAAAAATGGTTATGGGAAGAATCCAAAAGTACTTCAAAGAAGTTTGTTTAATTGACCAAGTATGGGTTAAAGATGGAGACAAGACAATAACTAAGTTATTAGAAGAAAAGTCAAAAGAAGCAGGTGCTCCAATGACTATAACAAAGTTTGTTAGATTTGAAAGAGGCGAAGGTATCGAAAAGAAAGAAGAAAACTTTGCTGAAGAAGTTGCAAGACAAATGGGTAAATAGTAACCTACAAAAGAGAACACCTTGTGTTCTCTTTTTTTAAAAATTAATATGAATATTTCGGAGGGATTATAATGGCAGATTGTAAATATAATAGAGTAATACTAAAATTATCTGGTGAAGCGCTTGCTGGAACTAATGGATTTGGAATAGATTTTACTGTTGCAACAAGAATAGCTTTAGAAATAAAGCAATTAGTTGATTCAGGTGTTGAAGTTGGATGCGTAGTAGGTGGCGGAAACATCTGGAGAGGTAGAAGCGGCGAAGGAATGGATAGAACTACTGCAGATTATATGGGTATGATGGCTACATGTATTAATGCATTAGCGCTTCAAGATTCACTAGAACAAGTAGGCGTAGATACTAGAGTTTTAACTGCTATTGAAATGAAGGAAGTTGCAGAACCATTTATAAGAAGAAGAGCTATGAGACACTTAGAAAAGGGAAGAGTTGTTATTTTTGCAGCTGGAACTGGTAATCCATACTTCTCAACTGATACAACAGCAGCACTTAGAGCGGCAGAAATAGAAGCTGATGTAATTCTTTTAGCTAAAAAAGTTGATGGTGTTTATGATAAAGACCCTCATAAGTATTCAGATGCAATAAAATATGATAAACTATCATATATAGAGGTTTTAGAACAAGGATTACAAGTAATGGATTCTACTGCAACTTCTTTATGCATGGATAACAATATTCCTATATTAGTATTTGGTTTAGATGAACCAGGTAATATTCAAAAAGCTATTTCAGGTCAAGAAATAGGTACATTAGTTTCAAAATAAAAGGAGGATATTTATGAGTAAAAACATTCTTAAAAATGCTGAAGAAAAAATGATAAAAACAATAAGTGTTTTAGAAGTTGATCTATCAACTATGAAAGCTGGTAGAGCTAATCCTACAATGCTTGATAGAGTTCAAGTTGAATATTATGGAAGCATGTGTCCAATAACACAAGTAGCCAATGTATCAGCTCCAGAACCACGAGTTCTTCAAATAACTCCTTGGGAACAAACATTATTAAAGGATATAGAAAGAGCGATACTTACTTCAGATTTAGGATTAAATCCTTCAAATGATGGATCAGTTATCAGATTGGTAATACCAGAATTAACAGAAGAAACTAGAAGAAATTTAGTTAAAAATGTTAAAAAGGCTGGAGAAGATTCAAAAGTTGCTTTAAGATCAATTAGAAGAGATGCTAATGATAAGATAAAAGCCTTAAAGAAAGATGGAGAACTTAGCGAAGACGAAGTTAAAAAAGCTGAAGATAACATCCAAAAGGTTACAGATAAATTTGTCAAAGAAGTAGATAAATTAATAGAAGCAAAAGAAAAAGAGATAATGTCAATCTAGTTAAACAAAAAAACCTGCTCTTTAGCAGGTTTTTTATATAAAGAAAAAAAGTGGGGAGGAGAACTCATGCTTAAGTTTTTTAAAGGGGAACATATTACAGAAAATGAAGAAATAAGCCTTGATATGGATAATATTCCAAAACATATTGCGATAATAATGGATGGAAATGGAAGATGGGCTAAGAAAAGAAAGCTTCCAAGAACTATGGGACATAAAGCTGGAGTTGAAACAATTCGTAGAGTATTAAAAGAAGCAGATAAGCTTGGCGTTAAGTATATGACACTTTATGCTTTTTCAACAGAAAATTGGAAAAGACCAAAAGATGAAGTTAATGCTTTAATGAAGTTATTAATACAATACCTAAGACAAGAAATTAATGAGCTACATAAAAATGGCGTTAAAATAAATGTATTAGGCGATATGTCTAAATTACCT
This sequence comes from Clostridium sardiniense, assembly GCF_050584765.1. Taxonomy (GTDB): domain Bacteria; phylum Bacillota; class Clostridia; order Clostridiales; family Clostridiaceae; genus Clostridium; species Clostridium sardiniense_A. Next base: position 1,208,795 of record NZ_JBNOOR010000001.1, read on the forward strand.
AAAGAGTGTCAAGAAGAGATAGAGAAATCTGTCCTTAAGACGGAAAATAATACAGGTATAACAATGAATATAGCTTTAAATTATGGTGGAAGAGATGAAATATTAAGAGCTGTAAAATTAATTTCAGAAGATGTATCAAAGGGAATAATAAAATCTTCAGAAATTGATGATACTATTTTTGAAAGTTATTTATATACAAAAGGTGTGCCAGATCCAGATATAATCATTAGACCTTCCGGAGAACAAAGATTAAGTAATTTTCTACTTTGGCAGTGTGCTTATTCTGAATTTTGGTATTCAGATATTTGTTGGCCAGATTTTAAGGAATCAGATCTTCATAGAGCAATTTATGATTTCCAAAAAAGAGACAGAAGGTTTGGCGGCGTAAAATAAAAAGAAATAAGGTGGTTTTTAAGTGAAATCAAATAATAGATATCTTGGTGCTTTAATTATTGCTCCTTTTATTATATTTGTATTTTTAGGTGGTGCATGGTTAGAAGGGCTTACAATCGTGTTATCAGCATTAGGATTACATGAATTTTATAATGCATTAAAACAAAAAGAATTTAATCCTATCTCTATTGTAGGATACTTACTTTTAATTGGTTATTATATTTTAAATAATAATTTAGGATTACTAACATACTTAGTTGTATTTGCAACGTTTATACTTTTAATAATTCCTGTTATAAACCTAAAATATACATTTATAGATGTTGCTATAACATTACTTGGATTTTTATATGTAGGAGTATTATTTAGTTTTTTACATTTAGTAAATATTAAATTTGGTGGACAGTATTTAGTTTGGCTTATATTTATAGGATCCTGGATGACAGATACTTCAGCTTATTATGCAGGAAGATTCTTTGGAAAGCATAAATTATGCCCTAAAGTTAGTCCAAAGAAAACTATTGAGGGTTCAATTGGTGGTATGCTTGGAGCTACGATATTTTGTGGAATATTTGGAATAGTAGTATCTAAGTATGTATATATAATGCCTTTATATCACTACTTTATAATAGGAGCATTATGTGGAGTATTTAGTCAATTTGGAGATTTAGTAGCTTCTTCTGTAAAAAGATATGTTGGAATAAAAGATTATAGTAATTTAATACCAGGACATGGTGGAATATTAGATAGATTTGATAGTATACTTTTCTCAGGTCTTGTAGTATTTTATTATTTAACTTTTATAGTATGTATATAGTGAAAGAGTTCTAAAAGAAAAACTTTTAGGACTCTTTTATTTTATAATTCAAAATTATTTTATGAATTTTATTCTATTTTTTAATGTAATATTTAATTTAGTTATGAGCCTTAGAAAAATTCTAAGGTTTTTTTTGTTGCATATAAATATAGAATAAAGGGGGATAAAGAAGTGAAGTTAAAGGAAGATCATAAAAAACTTATAGAAGCACTTGTATTACTACTAATTATATTTGTATTTGTAGTTTTAATTAGAAGTTATTTTAAGCCGTTTCTTTGGATTGTAATAATATTTATACTAAGTAGTCCTTTATATAATATTTTTACTAAGCTTAAGATAGGTAAAAAAATATCAGCAACATTAAGTTTGCTTGTTTTAAATATCTCTGTAGTATTAATAATTTACTATTTGGGAAGGAATATATTCGACTTAGTAAATAATATATATAACAGCAATATAAACATGATTAATGAACTTTTAAATGAATTTAATACAATACTAGAGAGTATACTTGGAAACGTAGATATAAGTAGTGAGGCTATGAATTTATTTCATCCTAGAGTTTTAACAGAGGGAGCGTTAACTACAGGTGAGGGGATAATAAGTTATTTTATAGGTAATGTATGTGCATTTTTTATACTAGTAGATAAGGAAAAAATTATATATTATATGAATAGACTTGTTCCACAAAATGCTCTTAGAAGGATTAATAATGGTGGAAAGAACATAAAAAGTATTATATCAATACAAGCAGTGCTTATTTTAATATCTACACTTATAATAATCATAGGATTTATGATACTTGGAATAAAAAATTCCTTTATTTTAGGAGTGATTTGTGGTATTTTAGATTTACTTCCATATGTAGGAACAATAATTGTATTTATACCAATTATAATATACAATATTATAGTAAAAGATTATCTTATAGCTTTTGGATTAATATGCCTTTATCTATTAGTTCAAATTATAAGAGAAATATTAGAAGCGAAATTATTAAGTAATAAATTTAATGTGCATCCTTTAATAATATTTCTTTCTATATATATTGGTATAAAGGTTTTTGGTATGATTGGAATTTTTATAGGACCTTTATATAGTATGATGGTTAGAGATATTTTTTGCGAGGACTAGATAGATACGGAGGAAAAAGAAAATGAAAAATATTTCAATACTAGGTGCCACAGGTTCTATAGGTACTCAAACTTTAGATGTAATTAGAAAATCTAAAGAGATAAATTTGATAGGGGTAACTGCTAATACTTCTGTAGAGAAGGTTAAAGATATAATAGATGAATTTTATCCTAAATATGTAGGAATGATGGATGAAAAATCAAAAGAAGAAATAGATAGATATGTAGAAGAAAAGGGATTGAACATAAAAGTGTTATTTGGTATAGAGGGGCTTAAGAAAATAGCTTCACTTGATGAAATTGACACAGTAGTGACATCAGTGGTTGGTATGATTGGACTTGAGCCTACAATTGAAGCTATAAAGAAGAAAAAAGATATTGCTCTTGCAAATAAAGAAACATTAGTTGTTGCTGGAGAGCTTGTAATGAATGAAGCTAAAAAATATGGAGTTAAAATACTTCCAGTAGATTCAGAACATAGTGCAATATTCCAAAGTTTAAGAGGCAATGATTTAAGTACATTAAAAAAGATAATTTTAACTGCTTCAGGTGGTCCTTTTAGAGGAAAGAAAAAAGAAGATTTAGTTAATACATCATTAGAAGAAGCTTTAAACCATCCAAATTGGAGTATGGGAAGAAAAATAACTATAGATTCATCAACTTTAATGAATAAGGGACTTGAAGTTATTGAAGCACATTGGTTATTTGATTGTGATTATGATAATATACAAGTATTAGTTCATCCTCAAAGTATAGTACATTCAATGGTTGAATATTCAGATAATAGCATAATAGCACAACTTGGATCAGCAGATATGAGACTTCCTATTCAATATGCTCTTAATTATCCAGATAGAAAAGAAGCTATTGCAAATGGAATAGACTTTTATGAAATATCAAAGCTTACATTTGAAAAGCCTGATATGGATACATTTAAGTGTTTAAAACTTGCTTTTGAGGCAGGAAAGCAAGGAAAACTTATGCCAACTATTTTAAACGGTGCAAATGAGGAAGTTGTTCAATTATTTTTAGATAACAAAATTTCATATATTCAAATTGGAGATATAATTGAACATTGTATGGAACATTTTAAAGAGGAAGGGAAAAAAGAAGTTACTTTAGAAAATGTAATTTCATTAGACAAAAAAGTTAAGGAATATGTGAGAGAAAATTATAACTAGGAGGAAACTTAATGTACATTGTATATGCTGTAATAGCATTTGGGCTACTTATAATAGTTCATGAATTTGGTCATTTTATACTTGCAAAGATAAATGGGGTAAAGGTAGAAGAGTTTTCAATAGGTATGGGTCCTAAGATATTTTCTATTGATGGTAAAGAAACTAAATATTCATTAGGTATATTACCTATAGGTGGATATGTAAAAATGCTTGGAGAAGAGGAAGATGTTCAAGATGAAAGAAGTTTTTCATCTAAATCTCCATTTAGAAGGATTACAATTATTTTAGCAGGTGCTATAATGAATTTAATTCTTGCAATAGTAATATTTACTGCGTTTTTACATCACTTTGGATACACATTACCAAAGGTTAACTCAGTAATTGATAACAGTCCAGCTTATGAAGCGGGAATAAAGCCTGGAGATGAATTTAAAAAAATTGATGGTCAAAGGATATTTGCACCAGATGATATTACAATTGGTATAAACCTTGCAAAGGGTAATCCAGTTAATTTAGAAGTGGATAGAAATGGAGAAACGCTTAATTTTACTGTTAAGCCTGAATATAATGAAAAAGAAAAAAGAGATATGATAGGATTTGCTTTTGAAACAGTTAAAAATCCATCAATATTAGATAGTTTTAAAGAAAGTTTCAATCAAACAGCATCATTAGTAAATCAAACATTTAAAGGGCTTAAAATGATATTTACTGGAAAAGCAGACTTAAAGACAGATGTAGGTGGTCCTGTAACTATAATAAAATTATCAGGTGCAGCTGCAAAGGCTGGTATCTGGAATCTTTTATATTTTACAGCGTTTATAAGTGTAAACCTTGCTGTATTTAATTTATTACCATTTCCTGCATTAGATGGAGGATGGACAGTATTGCTTTTAATTGAGCTTATTACAAAAAGAAAGGTTCCAGATAAGATAGTAGGTGCTTTAAATTTTGCAGGTTTTGCGCTACTTATGGGACTTATGCTTTTAGTTACAGTTAAGGATATACTGTTCCCAATAAACTTTTAGGAGAGTAAAATGATGGAGAGAAAAATCACAAGAATTGTTAAGGTTGGAGGGATAGAAATTGGTGGTGAAGCACCTGTTGTTATCCAATCAATGACAAATACAGATACAAGAGATGTAAATAAAACTTTAGAACAAATAGATAAATTAGTAAAGGCAGGATGCCAGATTATAAGATGTGCTGTTCCGGATATGGAGGCTTGTGATGCACTGAAGGAAATTACAGAAAAATCACCAGTTCCAATAGTTGCAGACATTCATTTTGATTATAGATTAGCACTTAAAGCTATTGATAATGGAGTAGCTAAACTTAGAATAAACCCTGGAAATATAGGAAATTATGAAAGAGTAAAAGCTGTAGTTGAAAAAGCAAAAGAAAAAAATATTCCTATAAGAATTGGAGTAAATTCAGGATCTTTAGAGAAAGATATTTTGGAGAGAGATGGAAAACCAACCGCTAAAGGACTAGTTGAAAGTGCATTAAGACATGTTAAAATATTAGAAGATTTAAATTTCTATGATATAGTTATTTCAATAAAATCTTCTAATGTACCTATGATGATAGAAAGTTATAAATTAATGAGTGAAAAGTGTAACTATCCATTACATTTAGGCGTAACAGAGTCAGGTACAGTATTTAAAGGGACAATAAAATCAAGTATAGGAATTGGAACTCTTTTAGCAGAGGGAATTGGAAATACTATTAGAGTATCATTAACTTCAGATCCAATTGAAGAAATAAAAGTTGCTAAAGAAATACTTAAAGCATTAGATTACACAAAGGAAGGAATAGAATTTGTATCATGTCCTACTTGTGGAAGAACAGAAATAAATTTAATAAAAATAGCAGAAGAAGTAGAAGAGAGACTTAAAGATACTAATAAAAATATTAAAGTTGCTGTAATGGGATGCGTAGTTAATGGTCCTGGAGAAGCAAGAGAAGCTGATATTGGTATTGCTGGAGGAAAAGGTGTTGGCATAATATTTAAGAAAGGCCAAATAATAAAGAAGGTAAAAGAAGAAGAATTAGTTGATGAACTTATAAAGGAAATAGAATCTTTATAAGATTTATATTTAATTTGTTCCCCAAAATTAAATTTATTTTGGGGGTTAATATTTTTAAAATGGAGGTAATCCTTTGAGCGAAGAGTTCATTAAAAAAATTAATAAAGAAATTAATAAAAATGAAGAATTAGAAGATAAGGAAATAAAGTTAAATAGATTTCAATTTTATAGAAAAAGCAATGTATTAAAAGTAGTAATAAAATGTAAAGATAATTTAATTCAAAGTGAAGAGGATTGGATAAAAAAATTAATAGCTACAAATTTAGGACTAAATATAAAAGTAGAATTATTAGTTTATAAGGATGTAGAAGATGCAAGTGTAGATGATATATTAACAAAATATTGGTCTGATGTTGTTTTAGATATAGTTAGAAAAAACCCACTATCAAAAAATGTTTTATATTCTAAGCATAAAGATATTAAAGAAGATAACATAATAATTAGATATGGAAGCGAAGCTATTGTAAATCATCTAAAAAAGAAGGATATAGAGAGAAAAGTAGCTGCTCAAATACATGATATATTTGGAAGAAGAATAAGGATTGAACTAAAATATGATAATTCTTTAGAAGATACAAATTATGAAGAGAATAAAGCAAAAGAAAATAAAAAGATAGTTGATGATGTACTTCAAGGTAGAATAGTTCAAGGAACTCCTTCAGGGGATAGTGCTGATAAGAAAGAGAAGAAAGAAAGAAAAGAAGCACCAAAGAAACAACAAAATGAAGGATATCAAAAATATAAAAGAGAACCTAAAGGTGAAAATACTATTTTAGGTAGAAATATAAGTCAAGAAGCTATGAATATATGTGATATTGATGAGACGTCAGGATATGTTGCTATAATTGGAGAAGTATTTAAGACTGAAATAATTGAAACTAGAACTGGTAAAAGTATTCTTACATTCTTCATAACTGACTATACAAGCTCAATTACAGTTAAATGTTTCTTAAAGGAAAAAGATAAAGAAGAAGTTTTAGAAAATGTTAAGAAAGGTTTATATTGTAAGGTAAGAGGAGAGGCTATATACGATACCTATGCTAGAGAAGTAGTAATAATGGGTAGAGATATAGTTAAAATGAAAAAAATAGAAAGAATGGATGGGTCAGAAGAGAAGAGAGTTGAACTTCATTTACATACAAATATGAGTACTATGGATGGAATGGTATCTGCAAGCAAGCTAATAGAAAGAGCAGCGAAATGGGGACATAAAGCTATTGCTATAACAGACCATGGTGTAGTTCAATCCTTTCCAGATGCACAAAGTTCTTCAAAGAAATTTGGTATAAAAGTTCTTTATGGAGTTGAGGGATATCTAGTTGATGATGGTATACCAGTAGCGCTTCATGAAAGAGGAGAATCTTTAGATGATTCATATGTTGTTTTTGATTTAGAGACAACAGGATTTTCAGCTAAGAATGATAAGATAATAGAAATTGGTGCAGTTAAAATACAAAATGAGAAAATAGTGGATAGATTTAGTGAGTTTGTAAATCCAGAGAGAAATATACCATATAAGATTACAGAGCTTACTGGAATATCAGATGATATGGTAAGAAATAGTGAAACTATAGAGAATATACTGCCTAGATTTTTAGACTTTTGCAGTGGAAGTGTATTAGTTGCGCATAATGCAGGCTTTGATACAGGATTTATTAAAAATAATTGTAGAAGAATGGGATTAGGATTTGATTTTACAATTGTTGATACTGTTCCTTTAGCAAGATTTTTATATCCAGAACTTAAAAAAGTAAAACTAAATATAGTTGCAAAACATTTAGGTATATCCCTTGAAAATCATCATAGAGCTGTAGATGATGCAAAGGCAACAGCTGATATTTTGCTAGTTTGTTTTAAAAAATTAAGAGAAGAAAAAGAAATAGATACATTAAGTAAGTTAAATGAAGGTTTTTTATCAAATATAGATATCAAAAGACAACCAGCATTTCATATAATAATTTTAGCGAAAACTCAAGAAGGTCTTAAGAATTTATATAAGCTAGTATCAGAAGCTCATCTTAATAATTTCTTTAAAACTGCAAGAACTAAAAAAAGTAGGCTTCAAGAAATGAGAGATGGACTTATAATAGGATCAGCATGTGAAGCTGGTGAAGTATATAGAGCCATCTTAGATGGTAGAAGTGATGAAGAAGTAATGAAAGTCTGTGAGTTCTACGATTATTTAGAAATTCAGCCGATAGCTAATAATAATTTCTTGATAGCAAAGGGAAATGTTAAAGATGAAGATGAATTAAGAGAAATAAATAGAAAAATATATAATATAGGTAAAAAACTTAATAAACCTGTGGTTGCAACTGGAGATGTACATTTCTTAGAACCTGAAGATGAATCATTTAGAAGAATAATAATGGCTGGTAAGGGGTTTAAAGATGCCGATAATCAACCACCATTATATTTAAAAACTACAGATGAAATGCTAAAAGAATTTTCATATTTAGGTGAAGATGAAGCAAAAGAAGTTGTTATAGTAAATCCTAATAATATAGCAAATGAAATTGAATCTATAAAACCTATTCCTGATGAGACATTTCCACCTAAGATTGAAGGTGCAGAAGAAGAAATCAGAAATATGGTTATGACAAAAGTTCATTCAATTTATGGAGAAAATTTACCAGAAGTTATTCAAAAGAGATTAGATAAAGAATTAAATTCTATCATAAATAATGGATATGCAGTTCTTTATCTTATTGCACAAAAGCTTGTTGCGAAATCTCTTGAAGATGGATATCTTGTTGGTTCAAGAGGATCAGTTGGATCTTCTTTTGTAGCTACAATGTCAGATATAACAGAGGTTAATGGACTGCCACCTCACTATGTATGTCCAAATTGCAAAAAATCAGAATTCTTTTTAGATGGATCTATAAGTTCAGGTGCAGATTTACCACCAAAAGACTGCCCGGAATGTGGTGCTCATTATATAAGAGATGGTCATGATATTCCCTTTGAAACTTTCTTAGGATTTGAAGGTGATAAAGAACCAGATATTGACCTTAATTTCTCAGGTGAATATCAAGGTGTTGTTCATAAATATTGTGAAGTACTTTTCGGTAAAGGATATGTATTTAAGGCTGGTACAATAGGTACAGTTGCAGAAAAGACTGCATATGGATATGTTAGAAAATATCTAGATGAAAGAGATATGAGAGTTTCTAGTGCAGAAATTGAAAGATTAACAATTGGATGTACAGGAATAAAAAGAACATCAGGACAACATCCAGGTGGTATAATGGTTGTTCCGAGTGATAATGAGATTTATAACTTTACACCAATACAGCATCCAGCTGATGACAATGATACTGATATAATTACGACTCACTTTGATTACCATTCAATAAGTGGTAGACTTTTAAAACTTGATATACTGGGCCATGATGATCCTACTGTTCTTAGAATGCTTCAAGACTTAACAGGTCTTGATCCAAAAACAATACCTCTTAATGATGAGAAAGTACTTAGCTTATTTATAAAACCTGATGCACTTGGTGTTACAAAAGAGGAATTAGAGTGCGAAGTTGGAAGTTATGGGTTACCTGAGTTTGGTACTAAGTTCGTTCGTCAGATGCTAGTCGATACACAACCTAAGAGTTTTGCTGATTTAGTAAGAATATCAGGTTTATCACATGGTACTGATGTATGGCTTAATAATGCTCAATATTTCATAAAAGAAGGATACACAACATTAAAAGATTGTATAGCAACGAGAGATGATATTATGGTTTATTTAATGTATCAAGGTGTACCACCAAAGAGTTCCTTTACTATAATGGAAAAAGTAAGAAAAGGAAAGGGACTTACAGAAGATGATGAAAAATTAATGAGAGAAAATAAAGTTCCTGATTGGTACATTGAATCCTGTAAGAGGATAAAATACATGTTCCCTAAAGGTCATGCTGTTGCATATGTAATGATGGCAGTAAGAATTGCATACTATAAGGTATATTATCCAGAAGCTTATTATGCCACATATTTTACAGTAAGAGCAGATGATTTTGATGCTGATCTTATATGCAGAGGTGAAGGTGCAATTCATGAGAAACTTCATGAACTTTATGATCTTGGCAATGCGGTAAGTACAAAAGAAAAAGGAACTATAACTTCCCTTGAAATGGCATTTGAAATGTATAAGAGAGGTTTTAAATTCTTAAAGGTAGACCTTTATAAGTCAGAAGCTACTAAGTTCATCATTGAAGAAGATGGCCTTAGACCTCCTATAAATGCTCTTCAAGGAGTTGGAGATAATGCAGCTAAAGCAATTGTTGAAGCTAGAAAAGATGGAGAATTTATATCAAAGGAAGACTTAAGACTTAGATCTAAAATTACAAAAACAGCAGTTGAAACATTAAATAATCATGGATGTTTAGAAGGGATGTCTGAGACAAATCAATTATCATTATTCTAAATATCATAGAGATATATGTAATTTTTTCAAATATACTTGAAAAAAAACATGTTGTATGTTAGAATTTAAATTGATGATTATTACTAATAGCTAGATTAAAGGAGTGGGGAAATTATTTACCCGCTCTTTCTGTTTAAAGCGCAACTTCTTAGTTGCGTTTTTACTTAAAATAGATTTTTAGTTATTTGGGAATAATAAGTTTATAAAAATTGAATATTGAAAAAGGAGGGTAACATATGAAAAAAGATGCCTTAATAGAAAAATTAGAAGAGTTAGTTATGCCAATAACTGATGAATTAGGTTATGAATTATATCATGTAGAGTTTGTAAAAGAAGATGGAGAAAATTATTTAAGAATATATATAGACAATGAAGAAGGCATTACACTTACTGATTGCGAAAAGGTTTCAAGAAGAGTTAGTGAAATGCTAGATGAAGAAGATCCAATTTCTACATCATACTTCCTAGAACTTTCTTCACCAGGTATAAACAGAGGTTTATTTAAAGAAGAACATTTTAAGAAGGCTGTAGGAAGCGAAGTGTTTATAAGATTTACAGGTTCATTAAATGGACGTAAAAATATAAAAGGTATATTAAAATCTTATGAAGGTGACTTTATAGAAGTCCAAGGTGAAGAATTAGTTAAAGTACCAATGGATAAAATAAAAAAAGCTAACTTAGAAGGGGAATTATAAAAGGAGGATAAGGACATGAACGAAGAGTTTATAGGTGCTCTTAAAGAGATAGTTAAAGAAAAAGGAATAAGTGAAGATTTAATATTTACAACAATTGAAGATGCAATGGTTGCAGCTTATAAAAAGAATTATGCAAACCAATACACTTCAGCTCAAAATGTTAAAGTTACAATTAACAGAGAAAGTGGAGAAATTGGAGTATATGCTCAAAAAGTTGTTGTAGACGAAGTATATGATGAAGTAACAGAAATAAGCTTAGAAGAGGCTAAGGAAATAAATCCTAAGTATGAAGTAGATGATGTTGTTGATATGGAAGTTACACCTAGAAACTTTGGAAGAGTAGCAGCACAGCTTGCAAAACAAGTAGTTACACAAAGAATTAAAGAAGCTGAAAGAAATATAGTGTATAATGAATATAAGGAAAAAGAGTTTGACATAATAACTGGTACAATTCTTAGAAAAGATAAAGGATTAGTTTTTGTTAACCTTGGAAAACTTGAAGGCGTTATAGGACCTAATGAACAAATGAAGGGTGAAGAATATAATTTTAATGAAAAATTAAAGTTATATATAGTTGAAGTTAAAAATGCTTCAAAAGGAGCACAAATTCATGTTTCAAGAACACATCCAGGATTAGTTAAGAGATTATTTGAACTTGAAGTTCCAGAAATATATGAAGGAATAGTTGAAATAAAGAGTATCTCAAGAGAAGCTGGTTCAAGAAGTAAAATAGCAGTTTACTCAAATGATGAATCTGTAGATGCTATGGGCGCTTGTGTAGGACCTAAGGGTGTAAGAGTTCAAAGTATAGTAAATGAACTTAAGAATGAAAAGATAGACATAATAAAATGGAGTAAAGATTCAGCAGAATTTATAGCAAATTCTTTAAGTCCTGCAAAAGTTTTAAGTGTTACAGTTAATGAAGAAGAAAAGTCAGCTAAAGTTGTTGTTGATGATAGCCAACTTTCACTTGCAATTGGTAAGGAAGGTCAAAATGTTAGATTAGCAGCAAAACTTACTAATTGGAAGATAGATATTAAAAGTAAATCACAAGCACTACAAGAAGAGGAAGAAGTTATAGCTGAAGAAGTAATAGAAAACGTAGATTCAGAAGAAATATCAGAATAAGAGAGGTGTTTTTCATGAAAACTAAAAAGATACCTTTAAGAATGTGTACTGGATGTATGGAGATGAAACCTAAGAATGAACTTATTAGAGTTGTTAAATCAAAAGAAGGAGACGTATCTGTTGATTTAACAGGAAAGAAGTCAGGAAGAGGTGCATATGTTTGCAAGTCAAAAGATTGCTTGGCAAAGTCTTTTAAAACAAGAAGATTAAGTAGAAACCTTGATGTGCAAATAAGCGAAGAAATATATGACAGACTAAGGGAAGAGATGGATGATGAGTAAATTTTTCAATTTTCTAGGCTTAGCTAAAAGATCAGGTAACCTAGTTGAGGGTTATAGTAAATGTAATGAATTAAGAAATAAAAACAGAATGTATCTATTTGTTATTTCAAAAGATGCATCAGAATCAACAAAAAATAAATTTAAAAAACATTGTAATGAAAAACAAATACCATGTATTGAAGATTTCTCTAAAGAGGATTTAGGCATTGGCATAGGAAAAGATGAAATAAAGATTCTGGCTGTGCAAGATAAGAATATGGCTAAAAAGTTAATAGCTCTTTATGAGGAGGAAAATATATGTAGAAATTAATCGGGGGTGACTGTATGTCAAAAATTAGAGTACATGAATTAGCAAAAGAATTAGGTATAAGTTCAAAGGAACTTATTGATTTATTAATGGATGAGTTCAACATAGAAGTCAAAAATCATATGAGCGTAATAGAAGACGAAGATGCAGATCTTATAAAGGAACTTTTAAGTAATGTAGCACCTGCAGAGAATGTAGTAGAAGAATACGAAAAAATCGCAGATGAAGAAGCTAACAAAGGCGCTAAGAAAAAGAAAAAGTTTAAAAAAGGTGATGACGCTGAAGGAAATTCAGAAGATGCAGAAGCAAAAGTAATTGAAATTGGTGAAACAATAACAGTTAAGGAGTTAGCAGAAAAGCTAAACAAACCAACAGCAGATGTTATTAAAACACTTATATTCACAGGGGTTATGGCAGGTATAAATCAAGAGATAGATTTTGAAACTGCTGAAAAAGTTTGTGAGAAATATGAAGTTTTAGTAGAAAAGAAAGAAGAATCAGCTGAACTTGATGAAGTTGAAGTTGAAGAAGATAGCGAAGAAAGTCTTCAAAAGAGACCACCAATTATAACAGTAATGGGTCACGTTGACCACGGTAAGACATCTTTATTAGATGCTATAAGAAAAGCTAAGGTTACTGCAACTGAAGCAGGAGGAATAACTCAACATATAGGTGCTTACACTGTTAATGTAAATGGAGAAGAAATTACTTTCCTAGATACTCCAGGACATGAAGCTTTCACAGCTATGAGAGCTAGAGGAGCACAAATAACAGACGTAGTTATATTAGTTGTTGCTGCAGATGATGGTATAATGCCACAAACAAAAGAAGCTATAAATCACTGTAAAGCGGCAGGAGTACCTATGGTTGTTGCAATAAACAAAATTGACAGACCAAATGCAAACATTGATAGAGTTAAACAAGAATTAACAGAACATGGTTTAGTAGCAGAAGACTGGGGTGGAGATACAGTTTGTGTTCCAGTTTCAGCAAAACAAGGTGAAGGAATAGATACTTTACTTGAAATGGTACTTTTAACTTCAGAAATGTTAGAATTAAAAGCTAACCCAGATAGAAAAGCAAAAGGTACTGTAATAGAAGCTAAACTTGATAAGGGAAGAGGTCCAGTTGCAAGTTTACTTGTTCAAAATGGTACATTACATGTTGGAGATTCAATATTAGTTGGAGCAACTTACGGAAGAATAAGAGCTATGTTTGATGATACAGGTAAAAAGATAAAATCAGCAGGCCCATCAATACCAGTTGAAATATTAGGACTTTCAGAAGTACCAGCTGCAGGAGATAGATTCAATCAAGTTAAAGATGAAAAAACTGCAAGAAATATGGCTGAAATCAGAAAAGAAAAAGATAAAACTGATAGCTTAAATGCTAGACATAGAGTTTCACTTGAAGATCTATATAGCCAAATAAAAGAAGGTACTGTAAAAGAACTTGATATAGTTGTAAAAGCAGACGTTCAGGGATCAGTTGAAGCTATAAGACAATCACTTGAAAAATTATCAACAGATGATGTTAAGGTAAGAGTAATACATGGTGGTGTTGGAGCTATAACAGAAACAGATATATCATTAGCAACTGCATCAAATGCTATAGTAATAGGATTTAACGTAAGACCTGATTCAAATTCAGTTGCAGCAGCTGAAAGAGAAGGAGTAGATGTTAAGACTTATAGAATAATCTATGATGCAATAGAAGATGTTAAATCAGCTATGATAGGAATGCTTGAGCCAGAATACAAAGAAGTTATTTTAGGTAAAGCAGAAGTCAGAGAAACTTACAAAATATCAAGTGTAGGAACAATAGCTGGATGTTATGTATTAGATGGAAAAATTACAAGAAATTCAGATATAAGAATAATTAGAGATGGAATCGTAGTATTTGAATCAACTTTAGCTTCATTAAAGAGATTTAAAGATGATGCTAAGGAAGTTAGAAGCGGATATGAATGTGGTTTAAGCGTTGAGAAATTTAACGACCTTAAAGAAGGAGATATCATAGAAGCATACACTATGGAAGCCATTGTAAGAAAAGAACTTTAATTTTTAAGAGGTGATATATATGGCTAATTACAGAGGTGGAAGAATAAACGAAGAAGTTAAAAAAGTAGTAAGCGCCTTGATACAAAATGAAATAAAAGATCCAAGATTAACTGCTATGATTTCCGTAACAGGAGTTGAAGTTACTAGAGATCTAGGTTATGCTAAAATATTTGTAAGTATATTTGCAAATAGCGAAGAGGAAAAAGAAAATAACTTAAAGGCACTAAAGGGTGCAAGCAGCTTCATTAGAAGAGAAGTAGGACGTAAAGTTAAATTAAGAGTCACTCCTCAAATAATTTTTGAATTAGATGAATCAATTGATTATGGAATGAAGATTGATGGGCTAATAAGAAAAGCTAAGGAGAAGTAAAATGGCACTTAAAGATATAAAGAAAATTATCATTGAGGCTAATAAAATTGGGATTACATTTCATACTTCACCAGATGGGGATGCAATAGGAAGTGCATTAGGACTTCTTAATGGATTAAGAGAACTTGGAAAAGATGTATATATAATTTCAAAAGATAAAATTTCTGAAAATCTTGCATTTCTTCCATATTCAGAAGAAGTAACAGGAGAAACAATAGATCCTAAAGAAGGTACTGATTTAGTTATAGTACTAGACTGTGGTAATGTTGAAAGAATTTCGGCAAATCTTTCAGGGTTTTCTGGAATGGTAATTAATATAGACCACCATGTATCTAATGATAAATATGGGTTTATAAATTATGTTGATACTACAGCGGCAGCTACGGCTGAAATAGTATTTTTATTGTTAAAAGAAATGGGCTATGAATTCTCTGTCAAGGAAGAAATATTAGAGAGAATAGGAAGATGTCTTTATACTTCATTGGTTACAGACACTGGATCATTTAGACACTCTAATGTTACTAAAAGAACACATGAGATTGCGGGAATGTTAATTGGAGTTGGAGTTAATAATTCTAAGATATACAATAATTTATTTGATAATAGAAGTATAAATAAATTAAATCTTATGGGATATGCATTCCAAAATGCTAAACTTTATTTTGATGGTAAAGTTGTAGTTACAGTTTTAGATAATGATTCCCTTAAAAAATTTGATGCTGAAAAAGAAGATACATCTGATATAATTGGAAATCTTTTAAGTATTAAAACAGTTGAAGTTGCAGTTCTTTTAAAGGAAGTTGAAGAAGGCGTTAAAGCAAGTCTTAGATCAAAATATGATTTTGATGTTAGAAAGATTGCTGAGACATTTGGTGGTGGTGGACACCCAAAAGCCTCAGGACTTATGCAAAGAGGAGTTATGCTTCAAATTGCAAAAGATAATATTTTAAAAGCTATTGAAAGAGAGATAGACCTATGCAAGGAGTAATAAATATTTTTAAAAATTCTGGAATGACATCTTTTGATGTGGTTAGAAAAATTAAAAAAATTGCTCGTGAAAGAAAAGTTGGTCACACTGGGACATTAGATCCGGAAGCATTTGGAGTGCTTCCGGTATGTCTAGGTAAAGCTACTAAAATAATAGATTATATTATGACAGCGCCTAAAACATATAAAGTAATATTTTCTTTAGGTTTTAAGACAACAACATATGATCTAGAGGGGGAAGTTCTTGACAGAAAGGATATTTCTCATCTTAATGAAAATGAAATTTTAGAAGTTATTAACTCTTTCAAAGGTACATATAGTCAGATTCCACCAATGTATTCAGCACTCAAAAAAGATGGAGTTAGACTCTATGAACTAGCAAGAAAAGGCATTGAAATTGAGAGAGAAGGTAGAGATATAACAATTTTTGATATAAAAGATATTAGTATCAATCTTCCGGAAATTACAATGACAGTAACTTGCTCAAAGGGAACGTATATAAGAAGTTTGTGTTATGATATCGGAGAAAAACTTAATGTATACGGAACTATGGTTAATTTAAGAAGAACAGCTACTTCGATTTTTAAAGAAGAAGATAGTGTAAATATAGATTTGTTGACAGAAGATAATATTGAAGAATATTTAATACCTATTGAGGATGCTTTAGAGGCGTATCCTAAAACAATAATAAATAATAAATTTAGAAATCTTCTTATAAATGGAGCAAGAGTTTATGATAGAAGATTATTAAAGGATAATATTGAAAATAATATATTGTATAGGGTTTATGATGAAGACAATATTTTCATTGGTCTTGGCATTAAAGATAAAGATGGGTTTAAGTTAGAAAAGTTATTAATGTAGCTTAGGAGAAGACTAAAACGATATGAAGGTAGTGGATGGAAAAATAACTAACAAAAATGATGAGTACTATGTTGCACTTGGAAGTTTTGATGGTTTACATAAAGGACATTTATCATTAATTCATAAGTGTATAGAACTTGCAAAAGAAACTAATTCTAAAAGTATGGTATTTACATTTAGTAATCATCCAAGAACAGTTATAAATCCAAGTATAAAAATGAAGTATCTGATGGATAATATAGAAAAAGTAGATATTTTAAAAAAAGAGGGGATAGATAAAGTTGTTCTTAGAAAATTTAATAAAGAATTTATGGAACTATCACCAGAAGGTTTTATAAAAAGACTTTGCAATGACTACAATATTAAAGGCATAGTTGTTGGATTTAACTATAGATTTGGATATAAAAATTTAGGAGATACCAATCTTTTAAGAGAACTATCAACAAAGTATAACTATAGACTAGAAGTAATAGCACCTTTGTTACATGATGAAGATGTTGTAAGTAGTACTAGAATTAGAAATGCTTTGAAAGATGGAGAAATTAGTGAGGCTAATAAAATGTTAACTAGAGCTTATAGTTTAAGTGGAATAGTTGAACATGGCAGACAGATTGGAAGGACTATTGGATTCCCAACTGCAAATCTAAAATTTGGAGAAGAAAAAATCATTCCAAATACTGGTGTATACTATACAAATGTTAGATGGAAAAATAATATTTATAAAGGAATAACTTCTGTTGGAAGCAATCCAACCGTAAATGGTAAGAGGTTAACAGTTGAAACATTTATATTAGATTTTCATCAGGATATTTATGATGATGAGATAGTAGTATACTTTATAGAAAAAATTAGGAATGAAAAAAGATTTGATTCTATTGATTGTTTAAAAGAGCAATTAAAAAAGGATGAAGAATATGCGAAATCAAAAGAATTAGCTGTTATTATATAAATATTATTTACAACATTACATTGTTTTGTTATAATAATAGCGGAAACCTAGTCCTATGTTCTAAGGTGCCATCTTATTACATGGAACTAAGGGGATATTTTACGGAGGTGTAATTATGGAAAAGGCAAGAAAGCAAGAAATAATTAAAGAATTTGGAAGAAGTGAACACGATACAGGATCAGCAGAAGTTCAAATCGCATTATTAAGCGAAAGAATTAATGAATTAACTGGACATTTAAAGGTTCACAAGAAAGACCACCACTCAAGAAGAGGACTATTAATGATGGTTGGACAAAGAAGAGGTCTTTTAAATTACTTAGCAAAGCAAGATATCGAAAGATACAGAGCTATAATTAAAAAATTAGGTTTAAGAAGATAGCTTAGAGCGGTTAAAACCGCTCTATTATTTTAAAGTCGTTAGAAAAATTTGTAAATTGAAACGAAAGGAGGTCCCTTTATGAGGAACACACTTAGTACAGTAGTAGCTGGAAGAGAGATGAAAGTCGAATTTGGCGATTTTGGTATGTTATCAAATGCAGCTATATTAATGAGCTACGGCGATACTGTAATATTAACTAATGTAAATAAATCAGAAGAACCAAGAGATGGAATTGATTTCTTCCCTTTAAGCGTTGAGTATGAAGAAAGATTATACGCTGTTGGTAAGATACCTGGAGGGTTTATAAAAAGAGAAGGAAGACCATCAGAAAAAGCAATTCTTCATGGAAGAGCAGTTGACAGAACAATAAGACCGTTATTTCCTAAAGGATATAGAAATGATGTTCAAGTTGTTTGTACAGTTGTTTCAGTTGAAAAGGACAATATACCTGAAATATTAGCAATTAATGCAGCATCAATGGGATTATGTTTATCAAGTATACCATATAATATTCCAGTTGCAGGAGTTCAAGTAGGATTAATAGGTGATGAATTTATTTTAAATCCAACTTCAGAACAAAGAGAACAGAGCATACTAGATCTTACAGTTTGTTCTACAAAAGAAAAGGTTATGATGATTGAAGCTGGTGGTAATGAAATACCAGAAGAGACTATGATAGCTGCTATTGAATTTGGATTTAATTCATGTAAGCAAATAATAGCATTCCAAGAAGAAGCTATGGCTAAATTCGGTAAAGCTAAAGAAGAAGCAGTTGTATTTAAAGTAGATGAAGAAGTAGAAAAAGATGTAAAAGCTTTTGCTAGCGATATGGTAAAAGAAGCAATGTATATCATGGATAAAGATGAAAGAAATATTGCTATGGATGAAGTAAATAAAAAAGTATTTGCTGAATTCGAAGAAAAGTATGAAGGCAAATCAGGGGATATTAAAGAAATTCTTTATACAATGCAAAAAGCAGTTGTAAGAGAAATGCTTTTAAAAGATAAGAGAAGACCTGATGGAAGAGCTTTTGATCAAATAAGACAACTTGGATGTGAAGTTGGAATATTACCAAGAACTCATGGTACAGGATTATTTACAAGAGGATTAACTCAAGTAATGACAGTTGCTACTTTAGGTTCAGTTGGAGATATTCAAATTTTAGATGGTATAGATGAAGCGGAATCAAAGAGATATATGCATCATTATAATTTCCCAGCATACAGCGTTGGTGAAGTTAGACCACTTAGAGGGCCAGGAAGAAGAGAAATTGGTCACGGAGCACTTGCAGAAAGAGCACTTGAACCATTAATACCTTCAGAAGAAGAATTCCCATATACTATTAGATTAGTATCAGAAGTATTAAGTTCAAATGGATCAACATCACAAGCTTCAGTTTGTGGATCAACATTAGCATTATTAGATGCTGGAGTTCCAATAAAGAGACCAGCTGCAGGTATTGCAATGGGACTTATAACATCAGAGGATTTAACTGAAGAAGAAGTATTAACAGATATTCAAGGAATAGAAGATTTCTTTGGAGATATGGACTTTAAGGTTGCAGGAACTGAAAAAGGTATTACTTCAATACAGGTTGATACAAAACTTAAAGGATTAAGTTTCAATGTTGTTAATACTGCAATAAAAAATGCAAGAAAAGCTAGAATGGTAATTTTAGATAAGATAAATGAGTGTATAGCAGAACCAAGACAAGATGTTTCAAAGTATGCACCAAAGACATCAATAATTAAAATTGATCCAGAAAAGATAAGAGATGTTATAGGAGCCGGTGGAAAGGTTATTAATAAAATAATCGAAGATACTGGAGTTAAGATAGACATAAAAGAGGATGGAACTGTATTTGTATCTTCTGTAGATCATGAAGGTGTAAATGAAGCTTTAAAGATAATCGAAGGATTAACAAAGGTAGTTAAAGCCGGAGAGGTTTATCTAGGAAAAGTAACTAAAATAGCTACATTTGGAGCTTTTGTAGAAATTCTTCCTAATAAAGAAGGATTAGTTCATATTTCAAAACTTGATAAGAATAGAGTAAATAAAGTTGAAGATATAGTTTCAGTTGGAGATGAAATTCTTGTTAAAGTAACAGAAATTGATAATCAAGGCAGAATAAATCTTTCAAGAAAAGATGCATTACAAGATAATGAAGAAGAAAAAGAAGATAAGTAATACTAAAAGGGCAATGTTATTGCCTTTTTTTTACTAAGAGGAGGCTTTTATGCATAAGATTTTTACACTAGAAAATGGGCTTAGAATTGTAATAGAAAAACTAGATGGGGTTAATTCGGTTAGTGTAGGAGTAATGATTCAAAATGGATCAAGAAATGAGAGTGAAAAGCTAAATGGTATCTCTCATTTTATTGAGCATATGTTTTTTAAAGGTACCTATAAAAGAACAGCAAAAGAAATAGCAGAAGAAATTGAAAATGTTGGTGGCCAAATAAATGCATTTACTAGCAAAGAAGCTACTTGTTATTATATAAAAACCCTTAGTACACATTTGGATATTTCATTAGATGTATTATCAGATATGCTTTTAAATTCAAAATTTGATGAGAATGATATTGAAAAGGAAAAGGGCGTAGTAATTGAAGAAATAAATATGAGTGAAGATAATCCAGAAGATGTTTTAGATAATATTCATTCAAAAGCTTCATTTGAAGATAATTCTCTTGCATATCCAATATTAGGAACTATCGATAAAATTAAGAGTTTAAAAAGAGAAGATATAATTAATTTTATAAATGAGAAGTATACTCCGTATAATTCAGTTATATCTATCTGCGGTAAATTTGATGAAGAAGAGATTATTAATTTGGTAGAGAAATTTTTTGGTAAATGGAAGAGTAAAGAAAAATATACACCTATTTATGAAGGAACTGATATTAAGGAGAATTCAATTTTTCTTAAAAAAGAGATTGAACAATTACATATTGATTTAGGACTTCAGGGATTACCATTTGGTGATGATAGAGGATATGCATTAGTTCTTCTTAATAATATTTTAGGCGGAGGAGCCTCATCTATTTTATTTCAAAAGGTCCGTGAAGAGCTAGGTCTTTGTTATGTAATATATTCTTATATACAGCCGTTTCAAAATGCTGGCTTAATAAACATATATGTTGGATTAAGTAAAGAATATGCAGATAAAGCCCTAGAGGTTATAAAAAGAGAACTTGAGAAATTTGTAGAAGATGGAATAACTGAAGAGCAGCTTAGAATAAATAAAGAAAAAATAAAAGCAAATTATATATTAGGATTAGAAAGTACCAGCTCAAAAATGTTTGCTAATGCAAAATCTTTATTGCTTAGAAATAAGATTAGAACAGAAGAGGAAGTTATTGAAAAAATAGATAATATAAGCAAAGAAGATATAGATTATGTTCTAAAAAATTGTTTCGGAAAAGGTGTTTTAAATACTTCTTATGTTGGAAGTGAAATTGATAAGGATTACTTAGATTCTTTTATATATAAATCAGAAGAAGCCTATGATAATTCTAGAAAATCAACTAAAAGTAAGTTATAATATTAGAGGTAATATATCTCTTCCCTAACTCATATATATATTTATGAATGTTAGGGAGGGATTATTGTATGTATGTGCAAGGCGATAAAAATATAAAATATCTTAGTGAACTTGAAAGATATGAGCTTATAAATATTAATGATGGGGAAAAGTATGATTATCTTCAAAACAATGACTTAGTAATTGATGATGAAGGAAATATAAAGTATCTTCTTATAGATGCATCTTCTTCTAAATTTAGTATTTTTGGTGGGGCTAGAGAGATATTAGAAATTGACTGGAGCGCAGTACAGAAAGTTGGGGCTAAAACGATAATACTAGACGCCGATGAAAATAGCATAAAGAGGGCAAAGGTATGAATCTAAGGGGGAAAAATTATGAAAATTGTAGTACAAAAGTTTGGTGGCACATCTGTATCTACAAAAGAGAGAAGACAAAAAGTAGTTGAAAAAGTTAAAAGTGCCATTGATGAAGGGTATTCTCCTGTAGTAGTAGTTTCCGCTATGGGAAGAAGTGGAGATCCTTATGCAACAGATACACTTTTATCATTAGTTGGAGATAAGTTTAAAAGCACAAATAAACTAGCATCAGACCTTTTAATGTGTTGTGGTGAACTTATAAGCTCAGTAGTTATGAGTAATGAATTATTTGATGCTGGAATTGATGCCATTCCATTAACTGGAGGACAGGCTGGTATTAAAACTGATAATGTATTTACAAATGCAAAACATTTAGATGTTGATCCAAAGCAAATATTAGACTTTGTATCAAAAGGAAGAGTACCAGTTATTACCGGATTCCAAGGAATGAGTGAAGATGGATTTTTCACAACTCTTGGAAGAGGAGGTAGCGATACTAGTGCAGCTATATTAGGAGTTGCATTAGAAGCTGAACAAATAGAAATTTATACCGATGTAGATGGTATAATGACAGCTGATCCAAGAATAGTAAAAGATGCATCATTAATAAATGTAATAAGTTATAATGAAGTATTCCAATTAGCGGAGCAAGGTGCAAAAGTTATTCATCCAAGAGCTGTTGACATAGCTATGAAGAGTAACGTACCATTATTTATTAAAAATACAATGAGCGATGCTAAAGGAACATTAATTAATAATAATGGAGATCTTAATAATGGTAAGATAATTACTGGTATTACTCATCAAAATGATAGAATACAAGTGAAAATTAAAGCAAAAGAAAATTTAAATAATCCAAAATACAAGGATTTATTAAGCTTACTTGCGGCTAATAAAATAAGTTTGGATTTAATAAATATATTCCCAGAACAGCAAATTTTCACAATTGGAGAAAATAAGAAGAAAGAGCTTGAAAAAATATTAAATGCTATAAACATAAAATATTCATTAACAGAGAACTGTAGTCAATTAGCCGTAATAGGATCACGAATGGCTGGTATACCAGGGGTTATTGCTAAGATAGTTCGATCATTAAATGAAAATAATATTGAAGTTTTACAAACAGCAGATTCTCACATGACTATATGGTGTTTAATACATTCAGATAATGTGGCAGAAGCTATAAATGCGCTACATAAATCATTTGAACTATCATAATAACAAAATTTAATATTTATATAAGCATAAAGTATAAAAAAATTCCTCTTGTACAAAATAAAAGTGTATAGGAGGAATGTTTATGAATATGAATTTTTTTAAAAGTGAAAATGAAAATGATAATAATGAAAAATTAGATAAAAATAGTGAATCAATCAAAGAGTTTGGAAATATGGGTGTAGTAAATCCGAATGAAAGAATTAGAGTGTTACCAATTATCGGACAGGTAGAAGGACACGTAGTTTCTCCAGCTCAAACTAAAGCAACTAAGTACGAACACGTAATACCACAGCTTATTGAAATGGAGCAAAATGAAAATGTTAAGGGTGTACTAATTGTATTGAACACTGTTGGAGGAGATGTTGAAGCAGGCCTTGGAATTGCAGAAATGATAAATTCTTTATCAAAGCCAACTGTTTCTATAGTTATAGGAGGAGGCCATTCTATTGGAGTGCCACTTGCAACATCAGCAAAATATTCGTTTATAACTCCATCTGCAACAATGATAGTTCATCCTATTAGAATGAATGGGTTTATAATCGGAGTCTCTCAAACTTTTGAGTATCTAAAAAAGATGCAAGAGAGAATCAATGAATTTATAGTTAGAACTTCTGATATAAAGAAGGAGGAACTAGAAAAACTTTTAAGACAGCAGGGCGATTTATTAAATGATGTAGGAACTATTTTAATTGGCAATCAAGCAGTTGAGTGTGGATTAATAAATGAAGTTGGTGGACTAAAAGAAGCTATTTCAAAGTTAAATACATTTATAGATAAAAATGAGTAAGTTATTAGGATCAGCTGTAAATATTTTATAGCTGATTTTATTATGTTTATAAAAGGAATTTTATTATATATGTAGAAAGTAATAAAGTGGGGTGATTATTTTTGAGCAGAACTAAAAAAGCAAGTAAGAATAAGAAAAATAATAATAATAAAAATACAGATATACTTGGAATAGTATATATTTCAGTAGGAATACTTTTATCAGTTGCAATATATACAGATTTTGTAGGAATATTATCAGCAATATCTCAAAAGTTATCTCATTTTCTAGTAGGTATTGGAGCATATATAATCCCTATTTATTTATTATATTTGGGATATGAATATATAAAATCTAAAGGTAGTATTAAGCTAAATAAAAATTTCTATGGAGTAACTATATACGCCATTATATTAATATTAATATTTTCAACAATATATCTTCAAAGTATAGATAATGTTACTTCTTTTGGACAAGGTATAGAGGATATTTTAAGTATGAAATCAATATTAAATGGAGGAGTTTTAGGATATCTAATATCATATCCATTATTTAAATTTGTAGGAACGGTAGGTTCTTATATCATTTATATAGCACTTATTATAATAGCAACTATACTTACATTTGATATTACATTATATGATGTTGGCGTAACTGTGAAGAATAAGAGCAGTGAAATAAAAAAATCTAGAAAGAGAAGAGAACCACAAGTTAAAGATAGAAACAATGATATAGATGATACATTTATTAAAGTGGTTAAGAAGGATGAAGGTAAGAATGTAGATAAAAAAGAATTTTTAAATGGTGTAAATAACAAGATTAAAATTTTAGACTTTATGAAGAATTCTTCTCTTGATGATGAAGATACTATATATGAAGATGAGCCATATAAAAATAATGAAGAAATAGTTGAGGAAATAGAACCTAAGGAGCATCAAGAAAAAATTGATACTTTCTTAAAAGATTCAAATAAGATAGATAATACGTATAAAAAAGAAAAGTTAGATAATTCAGTGAAAGATGTAGTACATGATGAAATCGAAACTAGTATACAAGAAGGAAAAGAAGAAGGGATGAAGTCTGAATATGTTCATCCGGATACATCTTTACTTAATATAAATAGTGGAACTAAATTAAATAGTAATGATAAACAAGAACTTATTGAAAGTGCAAATAAATTATCAGAAACATTAGGAAGCTTTGGAGTTGATGCTAAAGTTACTCAAGTAACAAAAGGACCTTCAGTTACTAGATTTGAACTTCAACCAAGTCCAGGAGTAAAGGTAAGTAAAATTGTAAATTTATCTGATGATATAGCTTTAGGGCTTGCTGCATCTGGAGTTAGAATAGAGGCGCCTATACCAGGTAAGGCGGCTGTTGGAATAGAAGTCCCAAATAGAGAACAAACTCCAGTATTTTTAAGAGAAGTATTAGAATCAGATGAATTTTTAAATACTAATAAGAAGTTAGCATTTTCACTAGGAAAAGATATAGGAGGTCAATGTGTTGTAGGGGATTTAAGTAAAATGCCACATACATTAATTGCAGGTGCCACAGGATCAGGAAAGAGTGTATGTATAAATACATTAATAATAAGTTTACTTTATAAATACTCTCCAGATGAAGTTAAACTTCTAATGGTTGACCCAAAGGTTGTTGAATTGAGTGTATACAATGGAATACCTCATCTATTGATACCAGTTGTTACAGATCCAAAGAAGGCAGCCGGAGCATTAAATTGGGCTGTAAATGAAATGACAAGAAGATATAAATTATTTGCAGATTCAGGAGCAAGAAATATTGATTCTTACAATTCTCTTTATGCTAAAGGAACAATTGAAGAGAAGCTTCCTTATATAGTTATCATAGTAGATGAACTTGCTGATCTTATGATGGTATGTCCAAATGATGTTGAAGATTATATAGGAAGATTAGCACAGATGGCAAGAGCAGCAGGTATGCATCTAGTAATTGCAACTCAAAGACCTTCAGTAGACGTAATAACTGGTGTAATTAAAGCAAATATACCATCTAGAATATCTTTTGCTGTTTCATCTCAAATAGATTCAAGGACAATATTAGATAGTGGTGGAGCAGAAAAACTTTTAGGAAGAGGGGATATGCTTTATTATCCTGTTGGAGAAAGTAAACCACTTAGAGTTCAAGGGTGCTTTATATCAGAAGAAGAAGTTGAAAAAGTAGTTGAATTTATAAAAGATGGAGAAAGTGAGGCTATATATAAAGAAGAAATTATAGAGCATATAAATAATGAGGCAGAAGCATCAAATTCTAATATGCAAGGAGATGATGTAGATGACCTTTTAGAAGAAGCTATAAATATAGTTGTTGATTATGGGCAAGCGTCTACATCATTTTTACAAAGAAGACTTAGAATTGGTTTTAATAGAGCATCAAGAATAATGGATGATCTAGAAGCTAGGGGGGTAATATCTCCTAAAGATGGCAGTAGACCAAGGCAAGTATTAATATCTAAGGATGATTTGACAGCAGTAGATTGCAGTGATAATAACATTTAATGAGGACAAGGAAATTTTATCTTGTAATAGCATAGAAACAGTTATAAAATAGTTAGGTATAAAAGTATTTTTTTAAAACATAGGAGGAAAAAAGTTTTGGCAAAATATAAAGTAGGAATGGTTAGCTTAGGTTGCGATAAAAATAGAGTAGACTCTGAGATTATGCTTGGAGTTATGAATAAAGAATATGAAATAACAAATAATCCAAAAGAGGCAGATATAATTATAGTTAATACCTGTGGTTTTATTGAAAAGGCAAAACAAGAATCAATTGATACTATCTTAGAGATGGCGGATTATAAGACTAAGCACAATTGCAAATTATTAATTGCAACTGGTTGTTTAACTCAAAGATATGGAAAAGAGCTTCAAGAGTTAATGCCTGAAATAGACATAATGCTTGGGGTGAATGATTATAATAAAATAGATAAGTTAATTAGAGAATTTATAACAAAAGAAAATATGGAAGATAAATTTACAGAAGTAAACTATTCAGATGATAATATAAATGAAGGTGAAAGAGTACTCACAACAGATAAAAGTACTGCATATTTAAGAATTGCTGAAGGATGTAATAATTTCTGTACTTATTGTATAATACCTAAGATAAGAGGTAAATTTAGAAGTAGAGAAATGGAAAGCATATTAAAAGAGGCAGAAGGATTAGCTAAAAAAGGTGTTAAAGAACTAATATTAATAGCTCAAGATACCACTCTTTATGGAAGTGATTTATATGGAAAGAAAAGTCTTCATATACTTTTAAATAAGCTATCAAAAATTGATGGCATAGAATGGATTAGAGTATTATATTGTTATCCAGAAGAGATATATGATGAGCTTATAACAGAAATGGCTACAAATGATAAAGTATTAAAATACTTAGATTTACCAATACAACACATAAGCAATAACATATTAAAACTTATGGGAAGAAAGACAACAAAAGAAGATATAATAAATAAAATTGATAAACTAAGAAGAGAGATACCGCAAATAGCACTTAGAACTTCTCTTATAGTAGGGTTTCCAAATGAAACAGAGGACGACTTTAATGAGCTTAAAGAATTCTTAAAAGAATATAAGCTTGAAAAGGTTGGAGTATTTAAATATTCAAGAGAAGAAGGAACACCAGCTGCTATTATGGATATGCAAATAGATGAAGAAATAAAAGAAATAAGAGAAAAAGAGCTTATGTTAATCCAAAGTGAAATTTCAAAGGAAATAAATAGTTTGAAAATAGGTAATATATATGATATCCTTGTTGAAGGATATAATGGTGAATACTACTATGGAAGAAATTATGAAATGGCACCTGAGATAGATGGAAATGTATTCTTTACAAAGCATTGTCCTGTAGATAAAGGAGATATTGTTGAAGTTAGAATAGAAAAGAATACAGAGTATGATTTAATAGGAGTTGGTATGTGTGAATCTTGCAAATAAATTAACATTACTAAGAATGATCTTAGTACCAATTTTTTTGATATTTATTGCAGTTAAAGGAATACCATATGGTACTTTTGTAGCAACATTTATATTTGTTATTGCTTCAATAACAGATAAACTTGATGGATATATTGCAAGAAGTAGAAATCAAATAACTAATTTTGGTAAATTCATGGATCCTTTAGCAGATAAATTATTAGTTACGGCTGCATTAGTTTCACTTGTAGAATATGGGGTTGTTCCAAGTTGGGCAGCTATAATAATTATTGCGAGAGAATTTGCAGTTTCAGGACTTAGGACCCTAGCGGCAGCAGAAGGTAAGGTTATTGCAGCCAGCTGGTGGGGGAAAATTAAAACTGTTATACAAATAGTAGCTATAATATTACTTTTAATAGAAATAAATATAACACAAAGCACAAGTTTATATAATGCTGTTATAAACAGTAATTTTTTAACTAGTTTCTTTAAGTATATTCCAAGTTTAGCATTAAATATAGCAGTTGTTATAACTATAATATCAGGATATGATTACTTTAGAAAAAATAAAAATGTAATAACAATGAATAAGTAAAATGATTAGAAAATAATAAATATGTCAATTATAATAAAAGTTCCTACTAAGAGTTGGGACTTTTATCTGTATTTATAGTTGACTATATATAGGTAGTTCTATATAATTATATATATAGAACATAAGTTCGGTGAGAGGATGGTGTATTAATGAATAATATAGATTCAAATAAATTAAAAGCAATTGAGGCTGCCATGGGCCAAATAGAAAAACAATTTGGTAAGGGTTCAGTTATGAAATTAGGAGAAGAATCAGTTCTTAATGTTGATTCAATTCCAACTGGCTGCTTAGATTTAGATATAGGACTTGGGATTGGTGGAGTACCAAAGGGCAGAATTGTAGAAATATATGGACCAGAAAGTTCAGGTAAAACTACAGTTGCACTTCATATTGTTGCAGAAGCACAAAAATTAGGTGGAGCAGTTGGATTTATAGATGCAGAACATGCATTAGACCCTTCATATGCTAGGAAAATTGGAGTAGATACAGAAAATTTAATAGTTTCTCAACCAGATACTGGAGAGCAAGGACTTGAAATAGCAGAAGCTTTAGTTCGTTCAGGCGCTATTGATGTTATAGTTGTTGATTCAGTTGCAGCACTTGTTCCAAGAGCTGAAATTGAAGGGGAAATGGGAGATGCACACGTTGGTCTTCAAGCTAGGTTAATGTCTCAAGCACTAAGAAAGCTTGCGGGAACAATAAGCAAAACAAATTGTGTTGCTATATTTATAAATCAACTTAGAGAAAAAGTCGGTATAATGTTTGGTAATCCTGAAACAACTCCTGGAGGAAGAGCATTAAAATTCTATGCATCAGTTAGAATGGATGTTAGAAGAATAGATTCAATTAAGCAAGGTGAAAGTATAGTAGGTAACAGAACAAGAGTTAAGATAATAAAGAATAAGGTTGCACCACCATTTAGACAAGCAGAATTCGATATAATGTATAACGAAGGTATTTCAAGAGAAGGAAATATCATTGATGTTGGTGTTAAGGAAGAAATAGTTCAAAAGAGTGGAGCATGGTTCTCATACGGAGATGTAAGATTAGGTCAAGGTAGAGAAAATGCAAAAGCATACTTAAAAGAAAATCCAGAAGTAGCCTTAGATATAGAAAATCAAATTAGATCAAAGTATAATCTTCCTCTTAATAAAGCGAAGGAAAAAGAAGCTGCTCCTGATAAAGAAAAGAAATAAGAATAAGATTAACTTAAAGTAAAATTAAGTTTTTATGGTAAGGCAACCTAAAGAATAGGTGTCTTACCATTTTTTATTAAACAACATAAAAAAATAATAGTTAAAGGTTTACTTAAAGATGAAATGTTAATAAGAAATTAGGCGTAAAAAAGAGAGAAAATGAGTATAATAAAGAAAATGAGGTGATTAATACTTTATATTAGTCAACTTGACATAATTTTATTTTTACTATACAATAATAACAAATACTGGTTTATCATATTCCAAAGATAACAGTGAGAAACAGTATGACACCACTACGCTTTCACTTAAAAATAAGCGAGGGGGTGTTAATATGCCACAAATTGTAACAATAATTATAATTGATATAATTGTGCTGTTAATATTAGGAATAGTACTTTACAAAACAATACAAAGTACATCAAAAAACAAAATAGAATCTCTTGAAAGAGAAGCAGAAAAGCTTGTAGAAGATGCAAAAAAAGATGCAGAAGCTATGAAGAAAGAAGCTATACTTGAAGCAAAAGAAGAGGTTCATAGATTAAGAAATGATTTAGAAAAAGATTCTCGTGAGAGAAGAAATGAGATCCAAAGGCTTGAAAGAAGAGTTTTACAAAGAGAAGAATCTCTTGATAAAAAGAGCGATTTTCTTGAAAAGAAGGAAGAAACCATTAATGGTAGAATGAATGACATTAAACAGTTAGAAAAAGAAGCTAACGATCTTCATGAAAAGAGAAGAGAGGAACTTGAAAGAGTTGCAAACTTATCCAGTGAAGAAGCTCGTCAATTAATTTTAGATGAAGTTAAAAAAGAAGTTTCACATGAGTCTGCTATAATGATTAAAGAAATTGAGAGCAAGGCTAAGGAAGAAGCAGATAAGAAGGCGAGAGAAATCGTTACTACAGCAATACAAAGATGTGCTGCTGATCATGTTTCAGAAACAACTGTTCATGTTGTTGCGTTACCTAATGATGAGATGAAGGGTAGAATAATAGGTAGAGAAGGAAGAAACATTAGAACCCTAGAAACGTTAACAGGAGTGGATTTAATTATAGATGATACTCCAGAGGCAGTAATTTTATCAAGTTTTGATCCAATTAGGAGAGAAGTTGCTAGAATGGCACTAGAAAAGTTAATAGTAGATGGCAGAATACATCCAGCAAGGATCGAAGAGATGGTTGAAAGAGCTCAAAAAGATGTTGAAAACGACATTAAAGAAGAAGGAGAACAAGCGACATTAGAAACAGCTGTTCATGGTCTTCACCCAGAGCTTACAAGATTACTTGGTAGATTAAAGTATAGAACTAGTTATGGCCAAAATGTATTAAAACATTCCATAGAAGTTTCATATTTAGCTGGTTTGATGGCTTCAGAATTAGGTTTAGATGTTACTCTAGCTAGAAGAGCTGGTTTATTACATGATATAGGGAAAGCTGTAGATCAAGAACAAGAAGGGCCACATGCAATTATTGGGGCTGATCTTGCTAAGAAATATGGTGAATCTAAATTAGTAGTAAATGCTATAGGAGCCCATCATGGGGATGTTGAAATGCAATCTTTAGAAGCAATATTGGTTCAGGCAGCAGATGCAATATCAGCAGCAAGACCAGGAGCAAGAAGAGAAACATTGGAGGCATATATAAAGAGATTAGAGAAGTTAGAAGAAATTTCTAACTCATATGAAGGTGTAGAAAAGTCATATGCCATTCAAGCTGGTAGAGAGATTAGAATTATGGTTAAACCAGATCAAATTGATGATGCTGGATCAGTTGAACTTGCTAGAAATCTTGCAAAGAGCATAGAAGAACAATTAGAATATCCAGGTCAAATAAAAATCAATGTTATTAGAGAAACTAGAGCAATTGATTTTGCTAAATAAATCGTCAATATTAAAATACATTTTGCTTTGTCAAAATGTATTTTTTTATAAAATTTCAAAAAAATAAAGGGATTTATAAATAAGAGTAGAATATATATATTATGCCACAAGATGGTAGAGTATTTTTATTAATGTAAACGATTAGTAATAAAATGTAGGAGGAGAAATAAAAGTGGAAGTATTAAAAGTTTCAACAAAATCAAACCCAAATTCAGTAGCAGGAGCATTAGCTGCAATAATAAAAGAAAAGAATATAGTAGAAATTCAAGCGGTAGGAGCTGGCGCTATAAATCAGGCTATTAAAGCCATTGCTATAGCAAGAGGATTTGTAGCTCCAAGTGGAAAAGATATAATCTGTGTACCGGCATTTACAGATATAATTATTGATGGAGAAGAAAGAACAGCTATTAAGCTTATAGTACAGCCAAGATAATAATATGTATTATTTTTAAAAATACATAACTAAATTGGAAGTAGAGGTAATTTATTTGTAAATTAGCTTATTCAATAGTTGAAATTTTCACGAAAACCATTTATAATAAAATGGTTAATAAAATATTAACCTATTAAATTAAGTAAAGAGGTGTATTTACATGGTATCTAAAGAGGTTTTAGTTAAGAACGCTACTGGTTTACACGCTAGACCAGCAACTTTACTAGTTAAAAAAGCTTCTTCATTCAAATCAGATGTGAGCTTAGAGTTTAACGGTAAGAAAGCAAACGTTAAGAGCTTAATTGGAGTTCTTTCATTAGCTGTTACTGCTAACTCAGTGGTAAACGTTATTGCTTCAGGAGATGATGAAGCTTTAGCTGTAGAAGAAATTTCAAAATTAATCGAAAACTTAGAAGATTAATTAAAGATTAAAGGTTCCTAATATTTTAGGAACCTTTTTCTTTTTTTAATAAGAATTTATGTATATAAAATCATTTACATATGATTCTTATTTTAATGATATAAGTTTACATCTAAATAATAATGTTATTAAGTTAATTCCAGATATAGCGATTAGTATATATATAATTCTAGATACCATTGCTACTCCAAAGCTTAATAAGGTAACTAAATTAAAATTTAATAAACCAACTAAACCCCAATTAAGTGCACCTATTATAACTAGTAAAAAAGATAGTTTGTCTAATATGTTTATTTTACACATAATAAAATCTCCTTTCATTACTATCTAAAATATATATATGAACATATAATATTAATAATGACTTTAATGAAAGTTTTTTTTACAAAAAGATGAAAATAATAAATAATTATGTTATAATACGAACTATATTATGTAATATTTAAAATATATTCGTATGGAGGTCTAGGATGAGAAATTTATATAGTACACCGCTAAATTCAAGATATGCATCAAAAGAAATGAGTTTTATTTTTTCTGATGATATGAAATTTACAACTTGGAGAAAATTATGGCTAGCACTTGCAGAAAGTGAAAGAGAGTTAGGATTAAATATAACTGAAGAACAAATAGAAGAATTAAAAGAACATGTAAATGATATAAACTATGAGGATGCAATAAAAAGAGAAAAAGAAGTAAGACATGATGTTATGAGTCATGTATATGCATATGGATTACAATGTCCAAAGGCTAAAGGAATAATTCATCTTGGAGCAACTAGTTGTTATGTGGGAGATAATACAGATGTAATAATAATGAGAGATGCATTATTATTAATAAAGAAAAAGATAGTTACTGTGTTACATAGATTAAGTAAGTTTGCTTTAGAATATAAGGATATGCCAACACTAGGATTTACACATTTCCAACCAGCACAGCTTACAACAGTAGGTAAGAGAGCTACTCTATGGATGCAAGATTTAGTAATGGACATAGAGAACATTGATTTCCTTTTAAGCACTTTAAAATTAAGAGGTGTTAAAGGAACAACTGGAACACAAGCAAGCTTTATGACTCTTTTTGAAGATGATGAAGAAAAGGTGAAAATATTAGATAAAAAAGTTGCAGAAAAAATGGGATTTGAAAAAAGCTATGGAGTTACAGGTCAAACTTACCCAAGAAAGTTAGATTCAATAGTTTTAAATACATTATCAGAAGTAGCACAAAGTTGCTATAAATTTAGTAATGATTTAAGATTACTTCAAAGTATGAAGGAAGTAGAAGAACCTTTTGAAAAAAATCAAATAGGGTCATCAGCAATGGCATATAAGAGAAACCCTATGAGAAGTGAGAGAATGGGTGCTCTAGCAAGATATGTTATTGTAGATGCATTAAATCCTGCTATAACAGCTTCTACACAATGGTTCGAAAGAACACTAGATGATTCTGCTAATAAAAGACTTTCAATTGCAGAAGGATTCTTAGCTTTAGATGGAGTGCTAAATTTATATATTAATATAGCTGAGAATATGGTTGTATATGATAAGGTAATAGCTGCTCATGTAAATAATGAATTACCATTTATGGCAACTGAAAATATTATGATGGAATCAGTAAAAAGAGGCGGAGACAGACAAGAATTACATGAGAAAATAAGAACTCACTCAATGGCTGCAGCTCAAAGAGTTAAGGGTGAAGGCCTTGATAATGATTTAATAAAGAGAATAATTAATGATGGTACTTTTAATCTTTCAGAAGAAGAGATTAGGGCAATTATTGATCCTAATGAATTTGTTGGTAGAGCTCCAAGTCAAGTGGTAGAGTTTATTGACGAATATATAAATCCGATTATAGAGAATAATAAAGAAGCAATAGAAGTTAAGAGTGAAATTAACGTTTAAATTATTAAACTAGAAGTTATCCATTGTAACTTCTAGTTTTTTACTTTATAAAATTAAAAGAAGTATGCTATAATAACTTTGTTTTACAAGAGACGAAGGGAGAAAAAAATGAATGATAAAAATAAAATAATATCAACTACACTAATATATTTTGTAATGGTGGTTACAGCAATAACAGAAGGTCTTATAAATATATTTACAGTACCTATTAAAAGAGATTTTGCAATAACTGATACAAAATTATCATTAATGTTTATGTTTGGTACAATAGCATATTTAATATGTAATTATGTTGGTGGAGCTTTATGTGAAAAGATAGGTCAGAAAAAATTATTTTTAATAGGGTTATTAGGAGCTGGTCTAACTAATTTAATACAAGCATGGTCACCTAACTTTACAATATTTATAATTGCATTTGCAATAATTCAAGCTTTCCTAGGTTTAATGTCTATTGCAGCAAATACTATAATACCAGTAATATGGATTACGGGACAAGCAATTGCTATGAATTTAACTCACTTTGCTTATGGAGTAGGTCTTTCTGCATCACAAAAACTTTCAGGGGTATTAATGACAGATGGATTTGGATGGAGAAAGATTTATATAGGTTCAGCGATAATTACATTTATAGTATTAATAGCATTTTTATTTGTAAAGCTTCCAGTAGTAAAAATGGATAAAAAAGAGGATAAAATATCTTTATTTGTAATTTTACAAGATAAATTAGTTTGGTTTTTCTTTATAGGTTTAGGTTTTTATATAATAGCTGAACAAGGAACAGGAAGATGGTTACCAACGTACATAAAATCTAATTATTCAAATGTTACAGAATCAAAAATAGCATCTTATGTATCAATATTTTTCTTATTATTAACTATTGGCAGATTAGTTGGTGGATTTATAGTTGAAAAAATTGGTGCTATGAGATCTGTAAAAATATTTTCATTAGTTGGTGGATGCTTATTTATAATTGGACTTATAAGTGGAGAACCAGGATTATATATAGTATCAATTGCAGGATTCTTTTTCTCAATAATGTTTCCAACAGTTGTTGTCATTATAAGTAATACATTTAAAAAGAGTACTGCCTATACTACAGGAATTATAATAGCGCTTGCAAGTATTGTAAATACTGTTATGAATTTATTGGTAGGAGTTGTATCAGATAGTATAGGAATAAAATATGCTATGTTTATAATGCCAATATCTATATTAATTACATTTGTATTTTTATGCTTAGCAAGCAGAACTGCTAAATCAAGATAATTTATTTTAGCTGAATGCACATAATGGTGTATTCAGCTAATTTTCAATAAAATATATTAAAAAATTAGGTTCATTAAATTATATGATATTATTTAAGGAGTATTAGTGATATGAAGGATAGAAGATATGAAATATATAAGATAATAGATAATATAAATTCTACAGATAAAGAAATTCAAAGAAAAGCAAGAGAAAGGGTGGATTCTTTAGCAAAACCACTTGGTAGCCTTGGTAAACTTGAAGAAATTGCTATTAAGGTAACGGGAATAACTAATAAAATGAAGAACACTTTTGAAAAGAAATGTGTAATCATTTTCTGCTCAGATAATGGAGTGTTTGAAGAAGGTATAGCAAGTACTCCTCAATATGTTACGCTTGCACAAACTATTAATTTTACAAAAGGATTATCAGGTGTTGGAGTAATTGCAAAGCAAAATGGAAGCGACCTAATGGTAGTTGATATAGGTATAAATAGTAATTTAAAGGTTCCGGGAGTAATACATAAAAAAATAAGAAGAGGAACTAATAATATTGCAAAAGGTCCAGCTATGAGTGAAGAAGAATGTATAACTGCTATATTAGCAGGCATAGAGTCTGTTAAGAGAGCTATAGATGAAGGATATGAAATTTTAGGGGTAGGAGAGATGGGAATAGCAAATACCAGTACTAGTAGTGCAATTTTAATATCTCTACAAGAATGTAGTATAGAGAAAGCAGTTGGAAGAGGCTCAGGATTAACTAATAGTTCATTTGATAAAAAGAAAGCTATAATAAAACAAGCGTTAGAGATAAATAATCCAGATAAAAATGACCCTATAGATGTATTGACGAAAGTTGGAGGATTTGATATTGCAGCTATGGCAGGTGCGTTTTTAGGTGCAGCGTATTATAAAGTTCCAATAGTTATAGATGGATTTATATCAGCTGTGGCAGCACTTGTAGCATCAAGATTAAACAGTAATGTAAGAGATTATCTATTTTCATCTCATTTATCTCAAGAAATTGGATATAGCCTAGCTATTAAAGAATTAGGGCTTCAACCTATGGTGAATTTAGATATGAGGCTTGGAGAAGGTAGTGGTTGTCCTATAGCATTCACTATAATAGATACAGCAAATGCTATATTAAGAGACATGTCAACCTTCGAAGAGTCAGGAATAAATTGTGAATATTTAAATGAAATACGCGATGAGGAATGTTATAAAGTATAGATGTAACTTATATAGAACTTAATACAAGAAAACCACCTTTTTTATAATCATAATTTTT
Source organism: Clostridium sardiniense (assembly GCF_050584765.1). GTDB lineage: Bacteria > Bacillota > Clostridia > Clostridiales > Clostridiaceae > Clostridium > Clostridium sardiniense_A. Next base: position 1,245,652 of record NZ_JBNOOR010000001.1, read on the forward strand.
ATTAGTAGATGGTGATTTTGTTATGCTCCATAAACCATTATATAATTTCACAAGTTTAATATAATTTTTAAGTTTTTCTATATCATAATTTGTTATTGTTCCTAAATATGATTCTAAGAAATATAATTTCTTAGAATCATCTATAAATAGTGAATATGTAGCCAAATCAAAGAATATGTCATTCAATGCTGAAAATTCAAAATCTATTAATAGAGGGTTATTATTTGAAACTATAATATTAGATGGATTTAAATCATTATGGCATAGAGAAAATTCTTTAATTGGAAATTTATTTTCTATGTAATTCAATAATTCTAAGTAATAATCATAAGTTTTAGGAAGCTGTATAGTATTATCTTTGCAATATGATAACTTATCATTAATATAAGAAAATGGAGATATACAATTTAATTCTTTTGAAGGGGTGAGTGAATGAAATTCCTTTAGCTTAATAGATAATTTATCTATAAATTCATTTGAGTTACAAAGGTATTCACAGGGAGTATCCCCATCAATCCAATTACATAATAAAATAAATAAGTTTTCACATCTTAAAATATATGATTCTCGATTGATAACTTTTAATATATTATGCTCTTTTAATAGATTTTTTTCATCTAAAGAAATCTTCATTAGATATAAGCTATTATTTATAGAGATATTATAAGCATCATTGGAAAGACTTTGAAGCTTATTAATTAATTTTACATTGTGTATATTAGTATTAAATTTTTGGGATACACATAAAAAAACGTTTTTTAACAAATAATCACCTAAATTCTTAAAGTATATTATGCATTATAACATAAAAAATAAAGAGGAGAAAATATATGAAAATAGCAGTAATAGGAGGAACAAGAAGTGGCAAATCTTTTCTTGGAGAAGAGATTTGTAAAAGGATAAATACTTCAGATAATATAAAATATATAGCTACTATGGAACCTCATTGTGATGAAGATTTAAAAAGAATAGAAGGTCATTTAGAAAGAAGAAAAGACAATACTTTTATAACATTAGAGGCCTTTAGAGATTTAGATAAAATAATTAATGAAATAAATAAATTAGATACTATTCTTTTAGATAGTGTCACTACTTTACTTAATAATGAAATGTTTACTAAGGATGGAGTTCAAAAATATACATATAAAAAAATAGCTAAAAATATTATTGATCTAAGCAACGAATGCAAAAATATAGTAGTTGTCACTGATTATGTTTTTAGTGATTCTATATTGTATGATGATTTTACTAATGAATATAGAAAAGAATTAGCTTATTTAAATAGAGTAATAGTTGAGGATTTCGATATAGTAATTGAATGTAATTATAATAATTTTGAAATTCATAAAGGAAATTTTGAGGGGAGAAAATTAATAAATGAGATATATTAGAAGCTTTTTTATGGCATTATCTATGTTTTCAGTAATACCAGCGCCTAGATATAAATGGGAGAAAGAAAATACAAAAAATATTTTAAAATTTTATCCCTTTGTTGGGGCTATAATAGGAGCTTTATGGGTATTACTTTATAGTGTATTAAATTGGTTTAATATAAATAATGTATTAATTAGTGCAATACTCTTAGTTTATCCTATAATGGTTACTGGAATGCTACATTTGGATGGATTTATGGATATATGTGATGCAATACTTTCAAGAAGAGATAGGGAAACAAAATTAAAAATTCTTAAAGATTCATGTACTGGAGCATTTTCAGTAATTTGTCTTGTAATCTTAATGATAATTCAATTTGCATCTATTTATTCAATAATAGAAGATAATAAAAATATATTATTTCTTTTATTTATACCTATAATAAGTAGAAGTTTTATGGCGCTTATGATATTAACAAAAAAAGAAATAAAAGAGAGTACTTTAGTAAAAATATTTAAAGATGGTACTAATACATGGGATAGGGTATTACAAATAATTATATTGATTATAACATTTATAGTTATATATATTACATTAGGAGCTATATATAATTGTATTATGCTTATAATGTGCTTAATTATGCTTTATAAAACAGATGTTAATATAAAAGAGCTTGGAGGAATAAATGGAGATGTGGCAGGCTATGGTCTTATAGTTGGAGAGTGTGTTGGAATTTTAATGTTAGCATTATTTTAAGGAGAGAGATATGATATTAGTTTTTGGTGGTGCTTATAATGGCAAGTTAGCCTATGTAAAAGAAAAATATAATTTAGATGAGGAAGATATATTTTATTGTAATTCAGACAATATAAACTTAGAAAAAAAAGTTATATGTGGTTTTCATATATTTGTTAGAAATATGATTTTGGAAAATAAGAGTCCTTTAGAATACATAAAAAGTAATATGGATAAATTAAAAGATAAAATAATTATAACTGATGATATTGGACTAGGAATAGTACCAATTGAAAAAACAGATAGAATTTGGAGAGATGAGCATGGAAAATCAATTCAATATATATCTTCTAAGAGCAAAAAGGTTATAAGAATTTTTTTAGGTATAGAGAAGGTTTTAAAAGATGAATAAAGTAAATTTATATTTAATAAGACATGGGAAAACAGAAGGTAATGAAAAACGTTTATATTGCGGATATACTGATTTGCCACTTTCAGATAAGGGAAAGACTGAATTAGAATCTTTAAAAGGAATATATAAAGTTTGTGATAATTATTATACGACAGGGCTTAAGAGAACAAATGAGACATTAAATATATTGTTTGATTGTGACAATTATTCAATTGAAGAGGGTTTTAAAGAGTATAATTTTGGTGATTTTGAGATGAAAGGATATGAAGAATTAAAAAATAAAAAAGAATACATAGATTGGATAGAAGATGTTACTGGAAAATATGTTATTCCTAATGGGGAATGCAAAAATTCTTACAGAGAAAGAATAAAAGATACATTTTATAAATTTATAAATGAAATATTTAGTAAAAATCAAAAAAATGTTGCTTTAATTTGTCATGGAGGAACTATTGGAACAATTATAGAACAGTTTTATAATAGTGAGAAAAATTTATTTGATTGGCAACCAAGTTGCGGAAGGGGATATCTATTAGAAATAATATTAGAAAATAATAAGATTAATATAGTTAATATGGAAAAAATATAAATAAGATGTTATACATGATATAATATCATAAATAAGAAAATCTAAGGAGAAAAACAGGAGGACGTATGAAAAAGTTTAAAGGAATAAAATTTATTACTATCATAGTTTCAATATTTTTAATTGCAGCTATATTTGTAGGTTGCACAGGAACTGAAAAAACAATGCAAGATAGAGAAGGAAATCAATTTAATGTACCAAAGAAAATGGATAGAATAATTTCCACAGCTCCATCAAATACAGAAGTTCTAGTATCATTAGGTCTTGGTGATAAAATAATTGCTACAGATACATATTCAAAAGATGTTGCTGGAACTAATAAAGACGTTACTAGAATAGATTTTATGAATCCAGATGCAGAGACAATAATATCACTTAAACCAGATATTATAATAGCATCAGGACAGAATAAAGTAGATGGTAAAGACCCATTTGAAGCAATTAAAGCAGCTGGAATACCAGTTGTATACATTCCAAGTAGTAACAGTATTGAAGGTATATATGATGATATAAATTTTTTAGCTAAATTAACTGGTACAGAAAATAAAGGAAACGAAATAGTTTCTAATATGAAAAATGAAGTAGAGAAGATAAGAAAAATTGGAGACACAATAAAAGATAAGAAGTCAGTTTATTTTGAAATAGGACCAGAACCATCATTATATAGCTTTGGTAATGGAACATTTTTAAATGAAATGATAGATATAATTGGAGCTAAGAATATATTTAGCAATGAAAATGGATGGATATCACCAAGTGCTGAATCAGTTATTGAAAAAAATCCAGATGTTATTTTAACAAATGTAAATTATATAAAAGACCCTGTTAAAAAAATTGAAGATAGAAAAGGATGGAACACTATTAATGCTGTTAAAAATGGAGATGTATATCAAATAGATACAAATTCATCATCAAGACCATCACAATACATTATAAAAGCTTTAAAACAAATGGCAAAGGATATATACCCAAATGAATATAAAAATCAATAAAAAAAGGAATCTAGCTTTTTTAACTATACCTATAGTTTTTTTAGTTATATGTATTGGAACTTCCATTGGAAGTTCCAATATTAACTTATTTGATATTTTTTCAATAATAGGTAATAAATTAGTGAATATTCCGTTAAGAGAAAATGTAACAGGGCAAGAGGTAGCTATTATTTGGGAACTTAGATTTCCAAGAGTTTTATTAGCATTTTTAGTTGGTGGTGCATTAGCTGTAAGTGGAGCAGTTGTACAGTCAGTGCTTAAGAATCCACTGGCATCACCATATACATTAGGAATTTCATCAGGTGCTGGTCTTGGTGCAGCACTTGTAATGATTTTTGGAGTAAACATACCTTTAATTCAAGAATTTTCTTTGCCAATAGTTGGCTTTATATTTGGTTTGTTTACAGTTATAATAGTAATAGCTTTTGCAAAGAGAGTAGATAAACTTTTATCTAATAATACTATAATACTTGCTGGAATGGTATTTTCATTGTTTTTAAACGCAATACTTACAACTATAGGATCACTGCATGGAGATAGCTTAAAGGCCATTTCACTTTGGCAGATGGGGTCTTTTTCTATGAAGGGGTGGAGTTACGTTGAAGTATTTATACCATTTTTACTTATAGGAATTATAGGAGTCATCTTACATACAAGAGAGATGGATATACTTACATTTGGAGAAGATAGTGCTAAAGCAGTGGGAGTAGATACCAATAAAGTTAAAACAAGACTTTTCCTATTTACAGCCATATTGACAGGTAGTGCTGTAGCTTTAAGCGGAATAATAGGCTTTGTAGATTTAATAGCACCTCATGTAGTAAGAAAAATATTTGGAGCTAAACATAGTTTAGTAATACCAATGTCTTTTGTATTTGGTGGGATTCTAATGGTTATTACAGATTTAATATCTAGAACAATAATTTCACCATCAGAACTTCCGGTAGGTGCAATAACTGCACTTATAGGAGCACCTTTCTTTGCTTATATATACTTTAAAAAGAAGTAGGTGAAAAAATGATAAAAATAAATAATGTATATACTGGATATGATAAAATAGATATCATTAAAAATGCTAATTTGGAAGTTAATAAAAATGAATTATTTTGTATAATAGGCCCTAATGGTTGTGGGAAAAGTACGCTTTTAAAAGCAATAGCTAATATAAACGATTATACAGGCAGTATTAAAGTTTTAGACAAAGAAATAAAGAGTATAAGTAGAAAAGAATTAGCCAAAGAAATAGCATTAATGTCTCAGATAACAGAAGTATATTTTTCATATACAGTATATGAGACTATTTCATTAGGAAGATATGCTCATATAAAAGGGGCTTTTACTACTTTAGGAAAAGATGATAAAATTATTATTGATAGCGTAATTGAGGATTTGTCTCTTAAAGATATAGAAAATAAATATATAAGTGAACTTTCAGGAGGACAACTTCAAAGAGTATTTTTGGCTAGAGCAATAGTTCAAGATCCTAAGGTTATATTATTAGATGAACCTACTAATCATTTGGATTTTAAACATCAAATAGAACTCTTAGAGAACTTAAAAAAATGGTGTATAAATGGAGAGAGAACTGTTATAGGAGTATTACATGATCTTAACCTTGTTCAAATATATGCAGATAGAGTAGCACTTATAAATAATGGGGAGATAGTAAAGATAGGTAGCAGTGAAGAGATATTAAAATCAAAAGAAGTAGAAGATATATATGGAATAAATATAAGAGAATTTATGATTAGGGTATTGAAAAAATGGAGTTAAGGAGAAATTTATAATGAAAAAATTTATTTTATCATATAGCTGTGGTAAAGACAGTACTTTAGCACTATATAGATTAATGAAAAAGGGATTAAAACCTGTTGGATTGATAGTAACAGTAAATAAAGATGAAAATGAGTCATGGTTCCACAGAATACCAGAATCAATATTAGATGAAGTTTCGGACTCATTAGATATTCCTTTAATAAAAGTAGTGTGCTCAGGAGAACAGTATGAGGATTCATTTGAAGATGCTCTAAAAAAAGGAAAAGAACTCGGAGCAGAAATGTGCGCATTTGGAGACATAGATATAGAAGCTCATAGAGGATGGTGTACAGATAGATGTAATAATACCTCAATAGATGCAGAATTTCCTTTATGGCAAGAAGATAGAGAGGAATTAACACATGAATTTATAGAAGCAGGATTTAAAGGTATAATTAAGTGTTGTAATGATACTCAACTAAATGATACATATTTGGGTAAGGTTTTAACAAAAGAAGTTGTGTCAGATATAAAAGAAACAGGAGCAGATCCATGTGGAGAAAATGGAGAATATCATACTTTTGTTTGTGGAGGGCCTATATTTAAAAAAGATATAGAATTTAAATTAGGTAAAAAACTTAAGATTAATGATTATAATCATATAATAATTGAGAAATAATGTTTATGGGGTGACAGGTTATGAAAAAAAATGTAATGATTTTAGGTACTGCATCCTCAGTTGGTAAAAGTACTATTGCAACAGCACTATGTAGATTTTTAAAAAAGAAAGGATATGATGTAGCACCATTTAAAGCACTTAATATTACTTCTAAAACAAATTCCATAGGAAATGGGGAAGAAATTGGACGTGCTCAAATAGTACAAGCAGAAGCCTGCGAAATAAAATCAGAGTATATAATGAATCCTATCTTAATAAAATCTATTGCTAATAAAAAAACAAAGATAATAGTTAATGGTAAATCTTATTGTCACAAAGATAATTGTTCTTATGAAGAGTTAAGTAAAGATTTAAAGGAGTTTATAAAAGAAGATTTTGAAAAATTAGCTGAGAAACATAGTAATATAATTGTAGAGGGAGAGGGAAGTTGTATAGAATTAGGTTCTAAAAATGAAGATTTAGCTAATTTTTATACTGCAAAACTTACAAATTCAGATGTTATATTAGTTGGAAATAGCGAAGAGGGTGGTGTATTTTCTTCAATTTATGGAACTATTATGCTACTTAATGAAGAAGATAGGGAATTAGTAAAAGGGATTATAATAAATAAGTTCAAAGGTAATAAAGATGAATTAGAAAATGGAATAAAAGAATTAGAAGAGAAATTAAAAATTCCAGTATTAGGTGTAATACCTTATGAAGAGTTGAACATAGAAGATGAGGTAATTATCACTAAAAGGCTTAGAAATAATAAAAGAAGTGGTCTTAATATAGGAATAATAAAATTATCACATATATCTAATCTTACAGATTTTTATCCATTAGAGCTTGAGAAAAATGTTAATATAAGATATGTAAAAACACCGAAGGAATTAGAGGGTGCAAATTTAATAATTTTACCAGGTAGCAAGAGTATAATGTATGATTTAAATGAAATCAAATCAAATGGATTATATGATAAAATTATAGATCTATACAAAGAGGGAGCTACAGTTATGGGAATTTGTGCTGGTTTCCAAATGCTTGGTAGAAATATAATAAATAATTTAGATTCAAATAATAGTAGGAAATGTATAACTGGGTTCGAAATGTTACCATTAGATACTAAAATATCTTTTGAAAGAAGGACAGTTATTTCTAAGGGAATTACATGCTCTATGGAAAATGAATTAAAGGATCTTTCTAATATAAGAATATATGGGTATGAAATACAAAATGGATATACTGAGATATTAGATAAAAATGGAGAGGTCTTTATAATAGATAAGAATAATAACATAACAGGTCTTTGCAACGAAAATGGAGATGTTTTTGGTACCTATGTACATGGTATATTTGAGATAGAAGAATTTAGGAAGAAACTTATAAATCATCTAAAAGAAAAATATAATGTTGTTATTGAAAATAGTAAAGAAGAGAAAGAAAATTATAAGAAATATAAACTAAAGCAATATGATAAGTTATGCAAAATACTAGAAGATAATATAGATACAGAAAAAATTCTTAATTTACTTAAAACTGAAGAGGAGGAATCTGAGGAGAAACCCTTAGAGTAATAATATGAATCATATACTAAATGTTCTAGCAATAGCAGTTTGTTTTTATGTCTTTGATCTATTATGGAGACATAGCAATTTATATAAGAAGTTAACTTTAAATAAAATTTTAAATAATAAATCTACGAAAATTATATTGGCCATAATTTCAATACTTTTAATAGGAGTATGTATAATTGTAGAAAAAATATTTAGTGGATATTTATTTGGTGAAGATAATATTAAGATATTAATTAAAGGAATAAGTTTATTGATATTATATATTACAACATCATTTATCTTTATGGATAAGTATACAGAAACAAGCAATACAAAATAATGTATTGCTTGTTTTTCTGTTGCAAAAAATTTAGAATTTAGAATTTAGAATATTGTATGCACTAATACCTTAAATAAAATACTCGTAAATGATAATAAATAAAGAAATAAAAAATATATATTGAAGTTAATATATACAATATTTGTAACCAATTGAGACAAAATACATATTATGTACTATAAAGCAGATAACAGTTAAGAGTGTGATAAACAAAAGAAAATAGATCCTCAAAAAACAAAAGCCAACTTTAATAAAAAGAATAAAAAGAAGAAATGATGATAGAGTTTATAAAAGCAAAATAGTAATATGTATAATTAAAAAGTAGTGCAATAATAATAAATTCTATCATCTTTTTATAATTATTATAGGCTATATATACATAATTAAACCCTAAGAGAAATTTTCTCTTAGGGTTTAATTTATTTATAATCTTTTGATGTAAAATAATCAATTAATGATAAAATGAATGATATAAAACATATTATAGCTACAATAATATAAACTTCTTTCATTCCGTAAACAAAAATTTCAGGCCTTCCTGGTATTGATCCAAGTACTTTAAAACCTGCAGCTTCACTCATTTTAAAATATAAGTATGATGTTGAAGCAGAAACTCCAAAAGCCAATCCTAAATTTCTAATTAAGGCATTAGTACCACCAGCTATACCAAGCTTTTCTTTTGGAACTGATGACATAATTAAATTTGTATTTGGAGATTGGAATAGACCATTACCAAATCCTAATAATATAAGCATTAATATTAGAGATAGTTTAGAAGTATGTTCTCCAGCAGTTGAAAGTAAATACATACTTAAAGCAGTAACAAATAATCCTGCAAGGGTTAATTTTTTACTGCCTATTTTATCTGATAGACTTCCACTTAAAGGAGCTACTACAAATAAAACTAATGGATAAAATAGCATTACAAATGAAATTTCTTCGGCAGTATATCCTAATACATCATTAAGATAAAAAGGCTGTATTATATTAATTGTATTGATAGCTACAAATGATACAAAAGCACAAAATAGATTTAAAGAAAATGTTCTTTTTTTAAATAATACTAAGTCAAGCATTGGTGGTTTAGCTTTTTTTTCAACTATTAAGAAGCAAATAAATAATATAATTCCAATAATAAATCCGCCTAATATATATATGCTAGTATATCCTAAATGCTGTCCAAGCATAATACAAGTGAAGATAAATAGTGTTGATGATGAGAATAATAAAGCTCCCTTACTATCAAAACCTTCTCCAGTTGACTTATTTTCTTTAGGTAGATATTTTCTGGCAAAGAAATAAGCTATTAATCCTATTGGTATATTAATTAAGAAAATAAAATGCCAGCTTAGATAAGTAACAATAAATCCGCCTAGTGCAGGTCCTAAAAGTGAACCTAATGCAACAAAAGATCCTGATATACCAAGAGCTTTTCCTCTCTCTCTTGGTGGAAATATATCTGTTATTATTCCTTGATTAGTAGACATAATCATTGCAGCACCAATTGCTTGCACTACTCTTGCTAAAACTAATAAAACAATATTAGGAGATAGTGCGCAGAGCAAAGATCCAAGTACAAAGCCTAAAATTCCTTTGTTAAATATAAGACTTTTACTTTTTATATCTCCAAGACGACCAAATATCAATATGGCAGCAGATATTACTATTAAATAAGCACTAACTATCCATTCAGCACCAGACATTTGAACATTTAATTTTTGACTTATAGTTGGAAGTGCTATATTTACAATACTACTATCTAAACAAGCCATAAAGGGCTGAGTAACAAGAACCCCAAGGGCTAGCCACTTAGTTTTGTTAATTGATTTGTTGTTCATAAAGTTTCCTCCAAAAAATTGATACTTTAATATTATAAATTAATTTTTTTAATAGAAAATGAACAAAATGTTCATCACTATATTGTTAAAAAAATGTACATATATTATTGTCTAGTTATTATTTAAATGAATATAAAAGGGAATAGTATTTAAGCAAATATTATGATAAATATATACTTAAATAAAATACTCGTAAATGATTATGAAAATAAAAAATAATACATCATATAGAAATTTATAACAAATATTTAAAACATAATGATTTTTAGAAATAAAAAGTACACTAATAAAAGCATTTGCTCCCAAAACTTGTTAGTGAAATTATAAAATAAGGATAGATTGAAGAATTCATTGAGTTAGCTAAAGAAAAATGATCTAAAGGAATAAAGTTTTGCGGAATATGTTATACATGATTATAAACGTGGAATCTTTACCTGGTAAAGATATATATTTTTACCAATATAGAAGATAGAATATTAAAAAGACATATAAAAACTTTGTATAGTAAAATAAAAAAGGTAGCTAGATAAATATGCTACCTTTTTTTATATTCGATTTATAAAATTTTGTTATGTATTAGAAAAGAAACAATAAATACTCAAAATAAAATTTTATTATCTATTTAATTTTAACTATCCAATCATCATGTTTTGGCTCTATATCACCAAATTGAATACCTACAAGAGTATCATATAATTTTTGAGTAACAGGTCCTACTTCAGTTTCACTGTAGAATACATGAAGATTATTATTATGGAATATTCCACCTATAGGAGTTATTACAGCTGCTGTTCCACATGCTCCAGCTTCTGAGAATTCATCTAACTTATCTACAAATACATCTCCTTCTATAACATCCATATCAAAATAATCCCTAGCTATTTCAAGAAGTGAGTATTTTGTTACACTTGGTAATATTGATGGTGAAAGAGGTGTTATAAATTTATTATCTTTAGTAATACCAAAGAAATTCGCAGAACCAACCTCTTCAATTTTTGTATGAGTTGCAGGATCTAAGAATATTGCATCAGCAAATCCTAATTTTTTAGCTTTCTTTTGAGCTAGAAGACTTCCTGCATAATTACCACCAACTTTTTGAGCACCAGTTCCATTAGGAGCAGCTCTATCATAATCAGATACCATGAAATTAACAGGCTTCATGCCACCTTTAAAGTATGGACCTACTGGTATACAAAATACAGAGAAGATAAACTTATTAGCAGGTTTAAGTCCAATATTATCTCCAACACCAATCATAAATGGTCTTAAGTATAAAGTAGCACCAGTTCCGTATGGTGGGACATAATCTTCATTAGCTTTAATAACTTGAATACATGCATCAATAAATTTTTCTTCTGGTATTTCAGGCATAAGAAGTCTATCACAACTATCATTCATTCTTTTAGCATTTTTATTAGGTCTAAATAATTGAATTTCACCTGATTTTGTTCTATATGCTTTTAAGCCTTCAAAGCATTGTTGCCCATAATGTAATGCAGGGGCACCTTCTTCGATAATAAGTGTATTATCTTCAACTAATTTACCATTATCCCATTCACCATTTTCCCAAACTGATATATAACGGAAATCAGTTTTCATGTAATCAAATCCTAAGTTTCCCCAATCGATATGTACTTTACTCATAATTGTCATTACCCTAAGTAGACTTAAAGTAATTTCCTCCCTTCAATCCTTCAATTATTGCTTATTATTATTTACTAATATTATAAAATTTATAAAGGTCATTAGTATAATAATTATTATAGTACAAAGGGAATGGTAAATAAAGAACTAAATTCAATTATATGTATCAAAATACAATTTAGATTAGTTATTTATTATTAATCTAACAATTTGATTACTATTTATTAATAGAGTGTATATAAAATTTAAGTATAATAAATATAAATTTATTATTTTATTAAAAGAGGAACGTAGAAATGAATATAGAGAAAATTAAGAATACACTAAAAGTAGCTGCACCTCCTGCTGCGGTATCTACTATTATATTATTTATAAATATATTGTTTTTTGGAGCAAACAATATAATAATTGCACCTTATATGACATTAACATTTATAAGGATGAGAAATTACTTAACTATTGAAAAGAATATTATAAAACCATTATTTATTCATTTATTTATTGGAATTCTATCATCAATAGCAAGTGAAGGATTATATAGCACATTTATAATCAATTTGTTAGGTGTTGGGATATTGGCTTATTTCTTAACAGATGAGTATAATCCAAGTAGTTATTTCCCATATCTAATGGCATTTGTTTTTTTGCAACTTTTTCCAACAAGTATTGAAGAAATACCAAAGAGACTAATATCAATAGTAATATCATATATTGTTGTTTTTATAGCTTTAATAATATTTTCACCTAAAGGGGTCTGCTCTAAAATATCTACTTTAATTGAAGACGGAATTAATAATATTAGTTTTCAATTAAAGGCTATATTAGATGGAAATAAAGAAGAATTAGAAAATAAAAGGTTTGATTTGTTTGAGATATGCAAAGAATTAAATAGGTTTGTTTATTCAAGTGGAAAGAAAAGATACTATCCATTTGTTATTGTTTTTCAGCATATGAATAATATAATTGATGAAATTGAATCAAATAGAACTTCAGTGAATTGCAATGAAAAATATTTAAAAAATCTTAGAGTATTATTTTTAGGTTATAATACTTTTAATAGGAAGGAATATATAAATAATATAGCTGAGTTTATTTCCAAGAATTCTTTTAAAGATGAGAATACTGATTTCTACATTGTATATGTTTTAAAATACTTTATATCTGCTATAAAAGGCACTATGAAACCTAATAAGTTTAATCTGAAAAAATATTTAAACTTTAAAGATTCTAAAGAATATTTTGAGAAATATAGTAAGTATACACTTTCATTAAATGGATTTAAAATCAGGTTTGCAATAAGGATTTCAATATTATTATCCGTATCTTTTACAAGTATTAGATTATTCAATATTCCAAAAGGGTATTGGATTCCTATGACAATATTCTTATTAACTTTACCTTTTTACGAGGATAGTAAAACAAGGATTAAATTAAGATTTAGAGGAACTATAATTGGATTAGTAATATCTTTTATACTTTTCTCTATTTTTAAGAGTAATGTATCACATGTAGTAATACTTATAATATGCACATTTTTCATGTATGCATTTAGTGATTATGGAACTATGACAATATATATAACTTGCTATGCTCTTGCAATGACTACTATACATATGGGAGACGATGAGGCAATAATTTTAAGATTAATATACACTTGTATATCAGCATTAAGTGTTTTATTTGCAAATAATTTTATATTACCTAATAAAAATCATATTGAACTTACAACTATGATTAATAAGTTAGTGGAATTAGATGAGATAATAGTAAATAAAATTAGAAGCATATTAGATTCAAGCTTTAATGAGTGTGAAATAAGAGATATTATTTATTCTTCATACCTAATAAGTGGAAAGTTACAAATGCATTATTCAAAAGTAGACAATATTAATTTTAAAAATTTACTAGCTAAAAATAATCAACTTACAACATTATTAACTCATTGCTGCATTATATTATGTAATGAAAATAATTCAAGGCTTGATAAAAGATATATTTATGAATGTCTAAATAACATTGATCATATATTAGAAAGTATGAAAATTAACTCTCCTAAAAAAACTATATTAAGAGATACATGTTGCATTAATGTAAATAACTTAAATCATAAAAATAATTATGAAAATACATTACTATTAAAATGTTTAAAAAAATCAAGTGAAGTTAAAGAAGATTTAGATAATCTAAAAAATGACATATAAAAAAAGATAGATTAAAATCTATCTTTTTTATATTGTATTTCTTAATAATATTTTGTAATTGAAATACTGATTATTTATATCTCACATAAATAAACTGACATTCTTTGACCTTTGGTATATAAGACTTAAATTAATAAATCATGAATTTTAAAAAGATAATTTTAACTAATTTTACTATTTTAAATATACAATTTTATTTGTGATATACTTTAGTCAGATTATAAATAATAAAGAAAGAGGTTGATAATATGAACGATATAGTAAAATCATATTGGGGAATGAATCTAAAACCTTTAGTTATAGGAAAAGGAAGCGATACTGTAGCTGTAATATTACCAGGTATAGGTTATACTTTAGATAGAGTTACTTTGGAATATTCATCACAATTATCATTAGAATTAGGATTCGATGTATTAAAAATAGAATATGGATTTCAAATAGGAAGAAGAGAGTTTCATCCGGATGAAGAGTTTAATATTATTGCAGAAGAATCCTTTAAATTACTTAAGAGCACTTTAGCCAATAAATACAAAAACATTGTTTTTATTGGGAAGAGTATTGGAACTTGCGTACAAAATGTTTTAAATAAAAATGTTAAGGGATATAATGTAACTAATATTTATTTAAGTCCTATAAATAAAACAGTGCAAATGGAAATAGAAGAAAATGCATTAGTAATCACAGGCAGTAGTGATCCGCTGTTATCAAAAGAAAATTTAGAAATTCTTGAAGAGGTTAATGGTACAAAATTAATAAGTATTGATGGTGCAAATCATGCTTTAAATATTGAAGGTAATGCAATAAGGAGTTTAGAAATACAACTTAATATAATTAAGTGTATGAAAGAATATTTAAGTAAATAATAAAAAGACTTATAGTTAAATATTTTAACTATAAGTCTTTTTTATATAAGGTTATATATGTTATAAATTTTTATATACATTGAAATTAATTATAAAATAAAGTATTGTTTATATAATAATACTATAGAAAGGAGAGGATATAATGATTTTAGATAAAGCATATTTCAAATCTGATGCTGTAACTTTAGCTAAAAGTTTATTGGGTAAGATATTAATTAGAGAAATAGATGGTAAAGTAATAAAAAGCAAAATTGTAGAGACAGAGGCGTATGTTGGGAAATGTGATAAAGCATGTCATGCATATAATGGAAAAAGAACTAATAGAACAGAAATTCTTTATAGAGAAGGCGGAGTAGCATACGTATATCTTATATATGGAATGTATAATTGTCTCAATGTAGTTACAGGCATGGAAGAAGAGGCAGAAGCTGTGTTAATAAGAGCTGTAGAACCTCTCAATGAATTTGAGTATATTTCAAATAAAAGGTTTAATCAAAATTATAGTGAGTTAAGTAATTTAAAAAAGTGTTCACTTACTAATGGGCCGGGAAAGTTATGTAAGGCTTTAGATATAGATAGAGATTTAAATGGATGTGAGCTTTATAGAAAAGGTGCATTATATTTAAGTGAAGGAAATAATGATGAGGAATTTAATATAATTTCTACTAAACGTATAGGAATAGATTATGCTGAAGAAGCAAAAGATTTTCTATGGAGATTTTATATAGATGGAAATAAATATATATCTAAAAAATAAATACAAATGAAAAGGAGTATATAAATGAATTCAAATTATTTTATAGAAAAATTACATATGGAAAAACATCCTGAGGGAGGCTATTATAAGGAATCTTTTATATCAAAAGATATTTTAGATAATGGGTATGGTGAAAGAAAGCTATGGACTAGTATATATTTCTTATTGCATACAGGAGAAGTATCTAATTTCCATAGATTAAAGTCAGATGAAATGTGGTATTTTCATGCAGGAGAGGCACTTACAATATATATGATATCACCAGAAGGTGAATTTATTGAAAAACAACTAGGCCTAAACATATCAAGCGGTGAAACACCACAAATATTAGTACCAAAAGGATATATATTTGGATCAGCAATGAATAATGATGGATTTTCTTTAGTTGGATGTATGGTATCACCAGGCTTTGAATTTAAAGATTTTGAATTGTTTAAAAGAAAAGAATTAATATCAAAATATCCAAACTATAAATCTATAATAACAAAATTAACAGTTGAATAAAAAAGGCACATCAATATTTGATGTGTCTTTTTTATTCTGATTTTTGCATATGTAAATCCATTTGTGGATACGGAATTGATATGTTATTATTATCAAATTCTATTTTTACTGTTTCTAACAGATCAAAATGAACTATCCAATAATTTTCAGTATCACACCAAGCTCGTACAATAAAATTAATTGAACTAGCGGCATGTTCACTAACTGCTACAAATGGTGCTGGATCTTTTAAAATTAAGGTATTATTGTCTACTATTTTATTTAAAATAGTCTTTACCTTTAATATGTCATCATTATATCCAACGCTAAAAGTTAAATCTACTCTTCGTAATGGTTTAGAAGAATAATTTATTAAGCTTCCATTTGCAAGAGCACCATTTGGTATTAATACTTCCTTATTATCTGCAGTAACTAAGTGGGAATAGAATATACCAATTTTTTCTACTGTTCCTTGATATGATGAAGTTTCTATATAATTTCCAACTTGTACAGGTCTTAATAATAATATTATTACACCTCCAGCAAAGTTTGAAAGGCTCCCTTGAAGAGCTAGTCCTACTGCTAAACCAGCAGAAGCTAATAATGCTGCAAATCCAGCAGTTGGTATTCCTACAAATCCCATAAATACAATTACTAATAAAATTTTAAGTCCAATATCAGCAAAAGCATGGAAAAAAGAAACTAAAGTTAAATCGACATTTTGTTTCTTTAGTAATGTATTTAAAGCTTTAAGTCCGTTATTCACAGCTTTCCAACCTATCCAAAGTCCAATTAAACCAAAGACAAGTTTTACTCCACTTGTAGATACCCAATGAAGTATATTATCAAAGATAACTGTTATATCCAAAAACACATCCCCTTTCGTGAAAAAATATTATTTAATTATAACTTCTACAAAAGTTAAAAGCAACAGATTAGTTTTAATTTATTAATTGGTAAAATTACTATTGAATTAATAAATATAGTAATACTTATAAATATTATTAATTATGGAGTGAAATACTAAGTACTGATTTTAATAAGAAAAAGTATTGTATTTAAACAATATAAATAATATTTTATGGAGATGATAAATATGATTAAATATATAATAAATAATTCATACTCAAATGTAAAATCAAAGTTGAAAGTTCTTTATATGTTGAATATAACAGATATAATCTTTACTATCATACTACTGAGAACTGGACTATTTAAAGAGGTAAATAGTATTATGTTTTTTATAGTTGACAGTCTAACTTTAAGTATATTAGTTAAAGTCTGCTTAGTAGGAATATTAATTTATTATTTAATTAAGAGAATGATGAAAGCTACATATAAACAATTAAAAGTAAGTAATATTATTATAATAGGAGCCATATTTATATTTTTAATAATAAATATATCTCATATAATATATAGTATTTTATATTTGTTTATGGCAAATGTGATATAAACTATAAAAATTATATACTCTATAATTCTAATTATTAATAATTATCTCTTCTATGTCTTTAAACTTGATTAATTTATTAATGAAGTATATAATATCTAATTGTAAAATTTAATTGACAGTTCGTAAGCCGCCTGTCATTAAACAAAACTAAGGCATTTTCTAATAAATAAGTATTTAGAGGATGGCTTTATGTCGTCCTTTTTTATTTTTATTAGTTTCTATGCCCTGAAAAAGGAGAAATATAAATGGAAATGCAAAGATATAGCAAAATATTAGGAAAAAATCCTAGAGAAATGGTAATGCTTAAGGGGTTTCCTTGTAAATGGGGAAGATGTAGTTTCTGCGATTACATTGAAGATAACTCTACTTTTGAAGATGATATTATTAAGTTTAATAAAGTTGTATTAAGTAATGTAACTGGTGAATTAGAGGTATTAGATGTAATAAATTCAGGAAGTATTTTCGAGCTACCAGAAGAGACATTGAAAGATATAAAAAATATTGTAATTAAAAAAAATATAAAAAAATTATTTGTAGAATGTCATTGGTTATATAAAGATAGATTAGATGAAATAAGAAATTATTTTAATATTCCAATAATATTTAGATGTGGTATAGAATCCTTTGATAACGACTTTAGAATGAAAGTATTAAATAAAGGTGCTGGATTTAAATCATATGAAGAAGTAAATAAGTATTTTGATTCAATATGTTTACTTGTTGGAATAAAAGGACAGACTAAGGAAATGATAAAAAATGATATAAGTATATTAGAAAACCATTTTAAATATGGATGCGTGAACGTTTATGTAGAGAATACAACTCAAGTAAAAAGAGATGATGAATTAGTTGAATGGTTTATTAAAGAGTATAGTTATTTAGAAAAAAATAAAAATATAGAAGTTCTTATAAATAATACAGATCTTGGAGTTGGGAGTGAAATAGATGATTAAAAAAAGTTCACTAGATATTTTTGTTAAAATAGCAGTAGTTGCTGCAATTTATGTAGTTTTAACTGTTGCAATAGCTCCAATAAGTTATGGTCCAATACAAGTTAGAATATCTGAGATATTAGTACTTCTAGCTTTTTATGATAAGAGATATATAGTAAGTTTAACAATAGGTTGTTTATTTGCTAATATGTTAAGTCCATTAGGAATGGCAGATATAATAGTAGGTACCCTTGGAACATTTTTTTCTGTATATGCCATTAGTAAAACTAAGAACTTATTTATTGCAACTCTTTGGCCAACAATTTTCTGTATTCCAGTAGTAGGCGTACTGCATTTACTAATTGGATTACCATTTTGGATATATTTATTTGGATTTATGATTGGAGAATTTATTTCAGTTACTATTGTTGGATATCCAATAGTAAAATTTATTAGTAAGAATTCTAAATTAATTAGTATTATACAGCTAACTTAGTCTCACCATGTATCAGTCTGACCTTAACTGACTAATATCATAATAATATATATTAAAATATTTTCTTAATACTTTTTATATAGAAATTTATATGTAACTAATATAATATTATATTAAAAAGAAAAGAGGTGTATTTATGATTTCTCATGAAATTGATTTTAATATTTACGGAGATGATATGCAATTTGTAGAAATAGAATTAGATCCACAAGAGTCAGTAGTTGCGGAAGCTGGTGCTATGATGATGATGGATAATTCTATTTCTATGGATACTATTTTTGGGGATGGAAGTAAACAACAAAATAGTGGGTTGTTTGGTAAATTAGGTGGTGCTGCAAAGAGAGTTGTAACAGGAGAAAGTCTATTTATGACTTTATTCACAAATAGAGGGGTAATGAAAGAAAAAGTATCCTTTGCATCACCTTATCCAGGTAAAATTATACCTATTAACTTATCAGATTATGATGGTAAAATAATTTGTCAAAAGGATGCATTTTTATGTGCTGCAAAAGGAGTTTCAATTGGTATAGACTTTAGAAAAAAACTTGGAGCTGGTTTCTTCGGTGGAGAAGGATTTATAATGCAAAAATTAGAAGGCGATGGATTAGCTTTTATACATGCAGGCGGAACTATAATTAGAAAAAGATTATTACAAGGTCAAAAGCTAAAAGTTGATACAGGATGTTTGGTGGCTTTAACTAAAACCATAGATTATGATATAGAGTTTGTTGGTGGAATAAAAAGCAGTTTATTTGGTGGAGAAGGGTTGTTTTTTGCTACGTTAACTGGTCCTGGAGAAGTATGGGTACAAAGCTTACCATTTAGTAGATTAGCGTCTAAAGTCTTTGCAGCAGCACCAGAACTTGGGGGAAAAGATGTTGGACAAGGAAGCGTATTAGGTGGTCTAGGGAATTTATTCCAAGATTAAAAATAGAAATTATAATAAGACACTTTTTAATATTAAAAAGTGTCTTATTTATTAAACTTAAATTTTATTGTATATATTTAGAGAAGATGAACAGAATTAGCATATATATGTTAATTTTGGAGGCGAATACTAAGTGAGAAATAAAAAAAAGATCATAGTAGTTTTTAGTATTATAATAGGCTTATTAATAGTTATAATTTTATATAAAAATCAGGACGGTAATAAAGAAGTATTAAATAAAAAGCAATATTCTATTGTAAAAAATGAAAGAAATAATTATAATGTCTTATTTGTAGATAATGATAGAAACACTTATATGTATAATAATGAAGATAACAATATATATAGCATAGATAAAGAGGGTAGTAAAATAAATAAATTGTATGACAATGTAATTCCTTTATTAAATGAATTTGATGAGAATGGATGGATTATTAGCAATAATACAAAAGAAAATTATTTAAAGTGTATAAACCTTTTAACTAAGAAGGAAATTACAATTCCATGTAACTACTCAAAATTTGTGAGTGATAGCCTAATACAGATCTATCAAGATAATATTGCACTAATAGAATCTGATGGAACAAAAAAATTTCTCAAGGTATATGATTTAAATAATGGAACTTTAATTAAGAGCAAAAATCTAGATAATAGAATAATTAGTAATTTAGATTTCTATGAAAATAAAGTAGTTTACAATGTAGTTAAAGATAAAGAAATATTAAATATTTATTATGATATAGATAAAGATGAAGAAAAAATAATAGCTACTGGATATGACAATTTATTTTTATATAAAGATAATATACTTCTTTGTAAGAGTAATCAGTCTGAAGAAATTTATGATGTTTATAATATTGTAAATAATAAAATTAACAGCATAGGAAAATTTGAAAGTGAAAAGTTTGATAATAAATATGTAAAATCAGGTAAATATATATATTCAACTATTAATAGATCAACATATATGAATTTGGAAGATTTTAAATTAGCGTTTATTAAAAATGAAACAATAAATACTATTCTAAATAACAGTATTATCTCTACGGATAATACTACAAAAGAAATAAATTTAAAAACTTTATAGGAAAATTTATCATGTTAATCTTTAAATTTATATTATTTCTTGGTAAGATAAACATATGTATTTTATAAATGTACAAAGGAGTAATAAGTATGATAAATAGAGAGAGAGTTTTGGATAGATTTATTGAATATATTCAAATTTCAAGCGAAAGTAAAAATGAAAAAGTTTTTAGTGAAAAACTTACAGAAGATTTAGAAAAAATTGGACTAGAAGTTTCTAGAGATAATGCAGGAGATATTATTGGTGGAACAACTGGTAATATAATAGCTAAATTAAAAGGAGATGAATCAAGAGAGCCTTTATTATTTAGTTGTCATATGGATACAGTTACACCTGGCATTAATATAAAACCTATAATAAAGGATAATATTATATCTTCAGATGGAACAACAATTTTAGGTGGAGATGATAAGGCTGGTATTGCAGCTTTAATAGAAGCTTTAACTAATGTTAAAGAGGAGCAAGTTGATCATCCTACTATAGAAGTTATATTTACAATAGCTGAAGAAATCGGATTATGTGGTTCTAAGAATCTTGATTATTCAAAAATAGAATCAAAAAGAGGGTTCGTTTTAGATACTAGCGGCGAGGTTGGAACAATTGTAAATAAAGGACCTGCTCAAGACAAGATTGATATTATAATAAAAGGAAAGCCAGCACATGCAGGGGTTGCACCTGAAAATGGAATAAGTGCTATTAATGTAGCTAGTAAAGCTATTGTAGCTATGAATCTTTTAAGAATAGATGAAGATACAACAGCTAATATAGGAACAATTAAAGGAGGAACAGCTACTAATATAGTTTGTCCAGAAGTAGTTATAGAAGCTGAAGCTAGAAGTACAAAGATAGATAAATTAGATAAACAAACAAAACATATGGTAGATACGTTTAATAAAATTTGTGATGAAGAGAATGCACAATGTGAAATAAAAGTAACTAGAGTGTATGGTCAATTTGTTGTATATGAAACTGATGATATAATAAAATTAGCTTCAAAGTCATTTGAGAATTTAGGATATAAAGTCGAAATTAAATCTTCAGGTGGTGGAAGTGATACGAATATATTAAATTGTAATGGAATCAAAGCAGTTAACCTTGCTATAGGTGAAAGAAGTCCTCACACATTAGATGAGCATTATCATATAGATGATTTAGTAAAGGTAAGTAAATCTATTTGTGAGATAATACAAAATGCATAGATGTTAATAAATAAAAGAACTGAAGTATATATTTCAGTTCTTTTATTATTTATAAACTTATTTTAGTTTTAAATAATTATATTTTTAGTGAATACCATAGGAGATGAAGGTAATAATTAATAATAAGTTTGAAAGGAGAATTATATGGAAATTAATAATTGTATTTTGTGTAAAGGAACAGGTGTTATTGAATGTGAATGTATAGAATTCTTCAATAAGCTAGATAATTGCCCAGTTTGCAATGGAGAAGGTGAGCACTATTGTCCTATTTGTAGTAGTAGTAGTAATTTACCAGATTGAAATTTATATAAAATAAAAAACTGTGTATTAAACACAGTTTTTTTCTATATCTCCATCCCATGATAACATCCCTCCACGAATATTAACACCACTTTTTATATCTAAATCATCTAATAAAGATACTGCATGAGCACTTCTATTTCCACTTTTACATATAAAATAAATTGGTTTATCAGTTGGTAAATTATCACTATAGTCTTCTATATCAGATAATGGTATATTTTTTGCAGATGGTATATGTCCTAGTTCAAACTCCTCTTTTTCTCTTACATCAATTAATAATGTAGAAGGGTCATTTGATAATAATGCTTTTAATTTATTTGTTGATATTTGTTTCATAATATATGATCTCCTTATTAAGTCTAATAATTTTTAATTATACCATATTATTAAAAATTATTAGACTTAAATTTTATTATATATAAATAAATTAGTGAAAATAATCCTTGAATAGTTGCATTATTATGTAAAGTTATTATAAAATCATACTTAGGAAAAAAAGTAAGGAGTTATAATTTATAATGCAATATATATGTAATAAAAATGAACAATTAAATAAAGATATAAAAGTACTAATAGAAGAGTATATTAAAAAGTATTTAAGCAAAGATGACACTTATTTATTTATGAATGCACTTGATATATTAATTAAATTAAATGATATTGATATGAATAAAGGTAAGATTGAATCATGGGCATGTGGAATAGTACATGCTGTATGTAGTCTTAATGATTTAAATATTAAGGTTGGAGATATTTATACGTTTTTTAATGTTAGTAATAGCACTGGATTAAAGAGATCGAAAGCAATAAGAGAATTACTAACAAAACATAATTATAATGAAAATAAATCTAATAATAAAGAAATAAAAAATAACTTAAACAATATAGATTATATAAATGCACAAAAAAAGATAAAAGAAGCTTATGAACAAAAGAATTTCAGTAAAAAGGTTATTTTAGCAAAAGAGGCATTAAATATTTGTGAAAATTGCTCAGATGCATATATTATTCTTTCAAATGATAAAAGCTTAAACGATCAAAAAAAGGAGCAATTATTAAGAAAAGCCGTAGAAGCATCAATAAATATATTAGGAGTTTCTGATATTAAAGATTTATATGATGTAACGGATTCCGTAAAAGAGATTAGACCATATTTAGGTGCTCAATACAGATTAGCAAATCATTTATGGGTTAGCGGAAATAAAAAAGAGGCAGTAGATATATGTATGCATTTATTGGAGTGTGACCCTAAAGATAGGCTTATAATTAGAAGTATCTTATTAAGCTGGACATTATTAATAAAGGATCATGATAAGACAAATACTATATTAAATAAGTATAGTAATGATTATTTAACTGCAACAGTGTATAGTAAAGCTTTATATTTAATAAAATGTGGTGAAATAGAAAAAGGAAAACGCGAATTAAGAAAAGCTATAAGATATAATAGATTTGTAATACCTTATATATTAAAAATGAAGAGAATACCTAAAGTATTACCTATAATAACTAGGTTTGGTTCAGAAGAGGAAGCTATACATTATATGTTATATGGTTATGATGCTTGGAATAATGTTCCGAAAGCTATAAATATAGTGAAAGAAACATATAAAGAAATAAAAAAGGATTGGACTTAAGTCCAATCCTTTTTTTACTTCTTACGAATTATTTTATAATATTATTGATATTAAATTTGTATAGAAGAATAAAATATATAAGATTATTCTGTTATATGTTTTTCTGGATATATGTATATGTTAGTTGATTTTTTTAACTTAATACTCATATTTAAAATAATAAAAAATTAGGAGTAGTTAAACTCCTAATTTTAATATAGTACTATATTATTTTAAATACTCAGAATTTTTTCTTTTAGCTATACTAGGTAGTATTAAGCCTAATCCCAATAATACGAATATAGTAGCTATATTCATAGAGACTTGGAATATCCATGATGCAGAAAATGCTTCAGCATTTGTTGGGAAGATACCCATTATACATGCAAATGCAGTAAACATAAAGCACCATATACCAAAGCCTAATGCTAACTTATTGTTTTTAACAAATTTATAGTCTGAATGAAAAGTTCCTTTTACAGCTTTTCTAAGCATTATATAAGCTAAGAATACCCATAAATATCTCATAGGCATAACAACCGCGTTTAATTTTAATAACCAAGTAAATAGAGAATTAACATCACCAATACCTAGTGCTGGAACTATTATTAAAATTGAAACTAATATTGTTGTCATTATATAACCGTTTGTTGGAACACCGCGTTTATTTACTTTAGCTAATGATCTTGGTACATATCTATCATCTGTATCAGCTAATAACACTTTTAGAGGAGCGTCTATTGAGAAGACTAAAGCAGAAACTTGTCCAGCAAAATTTGCTAAAGCATATAGTATTAAGAAGAAATTACCAACACCATAGTAGTCGCCAAGCATTTGAAATGCATAATATGCTCCGTTCATCATTAAATCATCTGGAATATTTGTAGCATCAAACATTATTCCCATTGCAAAAGATCCTAATATTGCACAAATAGCCACCATTACAGCAAGAGCTATCATACCTCTAGGAAATCCTTTCTTAGGATCTTTCATATTATTTACATATGGAGATATTTTTTCAGCACCTCCAACTGCAAAGACAAGCATAGCTAATGTCGTAAAATATGTAAAATCAAATTTGGGTATGAAGGTTTGAAAATTTATATTAGGAGTTGCAATATGTACTCCTCTTATAGATGGTGCTGCTATAACTAATAAAATATATAATAAGGACATAATGAAAGTTGCTATACCAGCTACTGTACCTATTTTACCTAATGAATTAATTCCTCTTGATGCAATCCATACAAAAAATAAAAAAACTACCAAACATATAGACTGTAATACTATAGGGTTCATATTATTTAATGTTGTACCATCTTGAAATACAGCCCATCCTAAAGAAATAGTAACAGCTTGTGGCTTTTGAGCAAGGTATGGTATATGAACTACCCAATACGTCCAACCTGCCAAATAAGCTATTTTAGGACTCGTTGTTTCTCCGATCCAAGAACTGACTCCACCTTTACTATCTTTAAATGTTGAACCTAACTCACCAACCATAAGTGCATATGGTATAAAGTAAAGAGCTAAGATTAAGACCCAAGAGGTAATTACAGTAAGGCCTTGATTTGCAAAATTATTAACTATATTACCGAAGCCCCATACAGTAACGAAGGCCATAAGTCCTAAGTTATACCACATAAGTTTTTTTGAATTGTTATTATCCATGTTGTTTCCTCCCTTATGAATTGTAATTTGTTAATTACAAAATAGTATAAATTTAGCTAAGATTAAGATATATTTTATATTTAATTAAAGCTTGTAATTAAAAAATATAATTCAAATTTTAATATTAATGTGAAATATTAATAACATTTTCAAAATATTACAAATATACAATATTATATTAACAAATTTTACTAGGGAAGTTGTGTATTTTCTGAAAACTTTTCATTTTCTATAATTTTTATGAATAGCATTACATTTAAATATATCAAGAATTGTAATGAAAAATAAAATATGTATAAAATGTATATATTAATAGCGTATGGATAATAATATTAAAAACATTAGGTGTGATATAAAATAATTTTAAGACTGGAGAATTATATGTTTGATATTTTGACTATAGATGATCTAATAAATTATTTATCAGAAATAGAAAGAAAATATGGAAATGAGTTAGTATTAACAAATAATACAGGATTAATACAAGATATTGATGACTTAATACAGATAGATAATGAAGTTGGAACTATATTAATAAAAGATAATGAAAACTAACTAATAAAAGTATTTATCATATATAGTTAGTAAAAAATAGAGATAACAACTAGGAAAGTTATGTAAGGCATTAAATGTATAAGATATAAATTTATTCTACCTTATTCGTAAATGAAAAATATATTATTTACCACTAAAGGTTTTTATCTTTAAAAAATATATTTATAAAATGCTAAAAGTATTGAAAGTAAGGAACTTGTAATATATAATAAGAAATGCAAAAATAAAGATGACAGTTCGTAAGCCTCCTGTCAAGAAACAAAACTAAGGCAAAATTGTTTTTTACCTGGATAATGAACTGAAGTCTTGCTTCTAGGGGGAGATTTCATGGATAAAACTATAAAGAAAATAATATTTACAGGTATTATTGCCGCATTATATGCAGCATTAACATTAATGCTAGCACCTATAAGCTATGGACCTGTACAATTTAGATTTTCTGAAATACTTGTATTACTAGCATATTTTAATCCATTATATATATGTGGACTTACTTTGGGATGTTTTATTGCCAATTTATTAGGCCCAAATGGGTTAGTTGATGTAGTCTTTGGTACACTAGCTACTTTTATAAGCGTATATGCAATTTACATAAGTAGCAAGATTAAAATGAAAGATAAATATAAATTATTTATAGCATCAATATGGCCAACAGTAGTGAATGGAATTATTATTGGATTAATGTTAAGCTATGTATTAAATATTCCTTTTATAATAGCTATGGCAGAAGTTGCAGTAGGAGAGTTTGTAGTTGTTACAATTATAGGAGTTCCATTAATTTATAAGTTAAGAGATAAGATTAGAGGGATGAATATATAAAAGGCTATCATATGATAGCCTTTTTTTACTTATGGAAAACTTTTTGTTCCTAAAGAATCACTTCCTATAATTCTTTTTGTATCATTAAGAGATCGATTTAATTTATTTATAGAATTGCCAGATAATTTATATTTTGAACTATTATTTAAAGCATCTACAACTGGAATTACTCTATGGATAAATAATCCATTATCTTTTGGTTCTCTATATACCCAGGTAGGAGTTATATTATAGTTTTTAAGATAAAGCTTATTATTTTTTAATCCAAGTGTAAAGTTTATTAAAAGCCCATCTTCAGTTAATTTTTTTTGAATTTCTTCATAACATTGATTAGATAAAAAATTACCTTGTGAATAGGCAACAAAAGTTGAATGGCCAGAGTCGCTTGTTAAAATCTCATATGGCTGTATTACATGTGGATGACCTCCTAAAACAATATCTACTCCAAGTTCATTCATTTTTTTGGCGATATTCTTTTGTGCTTTATTTTCCTTTGTTACGTACTCTTCTCCCCAGTGAAAGGAACCTATAATAAATTCAACACCTTCTTTTTTCATATCCTTTATAGAGTTTTCAACATCCTTGTATAATACGGATAAATTATTATAATCAAATGTATTAATCAATGGATAAACATCTTTAGGTATTTGTATTCCGTTTATAGTATTAGGGCCAGTTTTGTATGTATAAGCAAACATACCAATTTTATGACCATCTATTTCATAAATAATGTAATTTTTATCTTGCTTGTCTCTTTTTACACCTATATTGATTAAATTTTTATTTATACTCTTGGTTATAGTATTTTTTACTCCAGAAGAACCTTTATCAATAATATGATTGGATGCATAATTAATTACATCAAATCCAGTGTTTTTTAAAGTATCTAAAAATTCATCAGGAGAATTGAATGTTGGGTAGCCTTGAGGTTTTCCACCATTAAATGTACCCTCAAATACTCCAATAGAAAGATCGGAATTATATATAGTATCTTTTATATATTCAAAACTTTTATCAAAGTTATAATCTCCAGAAGTCTGTTTTGCGCCTAATATTTGGGCATCATGAACTATAAGATTTCCTACAGAAGTTATAGTATATAATTTTTCATTTTTATCCTTCTTCTCATCATCATGTGTATCTTTGCTATCAGATATTTCTTCTGGATTACTATAACTATCATTTCTATTTAAAATAGAGTTCACAGAGTATATTCCTATTCCTAAAAATATAAAAAGTATTAGCAAAGCAACATATCTTCTTATTATATATTTTCTTTTTTGTTTTTTTTCTTTCATTGAATACCTCTAATTTATAGATTCTAAATCATTTTTTAATAATTTTATTTCATCATCAAGATTGGTTAAGTATTCCTCTAAGCATAAATCACTCTCCATTATTTTAGTAGCATGTGATACACCTACATATCTATAATGCCATGGCTCATATGAATATTTAGTGACATTGACTTTATCTTTAGGATATCTTAGAATGAAGCCATATTTATAAGAATTTTCTTTTAGCCAAGTGAATGCTTTAGTATTTTCAAAGCCGCTGTCTAATTTCGTATAATCCTTACTAACAATATCTATAGCAAATCCAGTTTCATGTTCACTAGCACCTGGTGGTGCAGAATATTTTAATGCAGCTTCTTTTCCCTTAGCTTTTACATTAGTATTGAACAAATTAACCTGATTTTGGTGAGTACGGTATCCAGATGCACCAATTAAATCTATTCCAGCAAGCTTAGCGTCATTAAACATATCTTTGGCATGTTCAGAAACTGTTTTATTTAATTTTGTAGTAGTAATGTGAGATAAAAATGGTAAATTAGATTCTTCAATATCATTAGCAACATAATTATCAGAAAGTAAAGTATCTTTATTTACTAAAAAGATATTTGGATCCTTCCTTGCTTCTTCAAGTGTATTAAGTTTGTTCTTTAAAGAAGTATTATTACTTGTATATACACTTTCAATATTAGAATTAATTTCATTTTTTGAAATTAGAAATCCTGATAATGCTATTAATACAAATGTAGTAGAGCATATAAGAATTCTTTTAATAATTTTTTTTTGTTTCATTCACAAATCCCTTCCATATTTAACAATCTTTTTACTTAATATTACCACGTAAGCATTATACATACAATAAAATATAGCTTAATTTCAAAAAAATGGACATTTCAATTATATTTATATTTGAATATTCAAGTAATAAAATTAAATAAAAATTTTGAATTATAATTTATGGGAAGATAAGCTTAATATTAGGATGAAAAAATTAAAGGACGGAGAATCCGCCCTTATTTTTTTGATGTAAAAGAAGTGAATTCAAATTTATCATATCTATGTCTAGAAAATGAATATTCAAAAGCTTTACCATTAGATAGATAAGCTATCTGCTCTACTTCAAGAATAGGCTCATTTTCAGACAATAATAGATAATCTCTATCTGATTCAGTACTAGGAGAGGCCCTAAGAATCTTTTTAGAGCTAGAAATACTTAGTTTAAGTTCCTCTTCTATATATTTGTATATAGATTTTCTAAGAATCTCTTCTGTTATACCGGATATTATAGATGCATTCATGTAAGTTTTCTCTATTACATATGGAGAATTATTAATATATCTAACTCTAATTATCTCGTATACAGGGTCATTTAATTTTATTGATAAAGCATTTTTTATTGATTTTGTTGCAAATATAAGCTTAAATGATATTAATTTATTAACGATATCATATTCTATAGAATCAGTTAATCCAGATATTACTTCATTATTTAATTTAAATACTGGAGAGTATTTAGAGGATGTATTATCTCGTATAAAACTTCCTGAGCCTCTTCTTCTGTATATGATTCCTTCTTGAACTAATAAATCAATCGCACGTCGCATTGTCATTCGACTACAATCAAATTCTTTTGATAATTGTATTTCATTTGGTATTGGATTATTTAAATTATTATAGGTACCATTATTAACTCTATTTAGTAATTCTTTATATATGGCTAAATATTTATTCATATATCCTCCGTATTAAATTAAATTATATATATATATATAATATCATATTAATAAATATATACAAATAAGAATATGTATAGACAAATTTACAAATGTAATTGTATAATAAAAATATAAGATTTAGGAGGGGATAATATGAGAAATATAAAATTTTCAGAGAATTTTTGGTGGGGAGCAGCTACATCAGGACCTCAATCAGAGGGGGATTTCAATAAAGTAAATAAAAATATATTTGACTATTGGTATGAAATAGAACCAGATATATTTTATGATAAAATTGGTCCAAAAGTAGCTTCTAATTTTTATAATGATTATAAAGAAGATATAAGTAAAATAGCTAGTATAGGATTAAATTCATTTAGAACATCAATACAATGGACTAGGCTGATAAAAGACTTTGAATCTGGTGAACTAGATGAAGATGGGGTTAAATTCTATAATAATGTTATTGATGAATGTATAAAAAACAATGTAGAGTTAGTTATGAATTTGCATCATTTTGATTTACCAATAGAATTATATGAAAAATATGGTGGTTGGGAATCTAAATATGTAGTAGACTTATTTGTATTATATGCAAAGAAAGCTTTTGAATTATTCGCTGATAGAGTAAAGTATTGGACTACATTTAATGAACCAATTGTAATCGTTGAAGGTCAATATCTATATCAATTCCATTATCCTAAGATAATTGATGGAAAAAAAGCAGTACAAGTTGCTTTTAATTTAAACCTTGCATCAGCTAAAGTAATAAAAGAATTTAAAGAATTAGGATATAATAAAAATGGTGGTAAGATTGGTACTATACTTAACTTAACTCCAGCTTATCCAAGATCTGAGGATAAGGAAGATATTAAAGCAGCAGAATTTGCAGAGAACTTCTTTAATAGATTATTTTTAGACCCTGCAGTAAAAGGAACATTTCCAGATGAATTAGTGGAGATATTAAAAAATGATAATGTAATTTGGGATAGTACTGAAGAGGAGGATTTGATAATAAAAAATAATACAGTGGATTTCTTAGGTGTTAATTATTATCAACCATCAAGAATAAAGAGTAAAGAGAGTTCTTTTGATAGTACTAAATGGATGCCTG
Organism: Clostridium sardiniense; assembly: GCF_050584765.1. GTDB lineage: Bacteria > Bacillota > Clostridia > Clostridiales > Clostridiaceae > Clostridium > Clostridium sardiniense_A. Next base: position 1,277,029 of record NZ_JBNOOR010000001.1, read on the forward strand.
ATAATTATTTTGATAGATACGATATGCCAGGAAAAAGAATGAATCCATATAGAGGATGGGAAATATATCCTAAGTGTATGTATGATATAGCTATAAATATAAGAGATAATTATAATAATATTCCTTGGTATATATCTGAAAATGGTATGGGAGTAAAAGGAGAAGAGCAGCATATAGACAGTGATGGCATGATAAATGATGATTATAGAATAGAGTTTATACAAGAGCACTTATACTATCTAAATAAGGGGATAAATGAAGGTAGTAATTGTTTTGGATACCACCTATGGACACCTATAGATTGTTGGTCATGGTGTAATGCTTATAGAAATAGATATGGATATATAAGTTTAGATTTAGAAACAGGAGAAAAAACAATTAAGAAATCAGGATACTGGATTAAAGATGTGAGTAATAAGAATGGCTTTGAGTTAACTATAGATATATAACAAGTTTTGAATTAAGATAAGAAGAGGAACAAAGGAAACTATTAATATTAAGGTTTCCTTTGTTGGTTTTTAAATATTTATATTATATCAATATTTTGATGATATAATAAATTTATTGAAGGAGGAGTAGTTAGATGAAAAAGTTAATATCATGGAATGTAAATGGAATTAGAGCTTGTGTTAAGAAAGGATTTTTAGATTTTTTTAATGAAATTGATGCAGATATATTTTGTATTCAAGAAACTAAACTTCAAGAAGGACAAATAGATTTAGAATTAGATGGATATTATCAATATTGGAATTATGCCGAAAAGAAAGGATATTCTGGTACAGCACTATTTACTAAAGAAGAACCTATAAATGTATTATATGGATTAGGTTTAGAAGAGCATGATAATGAAGGAAGGGTTATAACAGCTGAATTTGATGAATATTATGTAGTTACTGTATATACACCAAATTCTAAAGAAAAGCTTGCTAGAATAGAGTATAGAATGCAATGGGAAGATGCTTTTAGAGAATTTTTAAAGAACCTTGAAAAAAATAAACCAGTAATAGTTTGCGGAGATTTAAATGTTGCGCATAATGAAATAGATTTAAAAAATCCTAAATCTAATAGAAAGAACGCTGGATTTAGTGATGAGGAAAGAGAAAAGTTTAATATATTATTAGATAGTGGTTTTATAGATACATTTAGATACTTTTATCCTGAAATTGAAGGAATATATTCTTGGTGGTCATATAGATTTAATGCAAGAAATAATAATGCAGGATGGAGAATTGATTATTTCTTGGTATCATCTAGCTTGAAGGATAGATTAGTAGATGCAAAAATACATACAGAAATATTAGGATCCGATCATTGTCCAGTTGAAGTTATAATTAATTAATTTATGTAAATAAGCACCTATTAGATAATTTTATCTAATAGGTGCTTATTTTGAAGTAACTCTAGTGATTGTTGTAGAGTAATATATATATTAAGTAATAGCCTTTTATAAGGAGGCATAATATGAAAAAACTAATTATATCATCATTCAAGTATATCAGTTTAGCTATAATTTTTTTATTAGGGTTTATAATAGCTCCTTTTGTATTTAATGATTTTTCTTTTAGTTATTTTTATAAAATAAATTTTTGGGTTGGAATTTCACCACTTATTATTTTGATTCCCATATTATTTTTCGCGCTATTTAAAAGTGATAAATAATTCTTGCGGAGTGTTATTTTAACATTCCGTTTAAACATACTCTTTGTATTTGATTAAAATTTCTTCATGCAATTTATTAAGCGAGTTTAATTCCTCTTCAAATTTTCCATATAAGTTAATTGCTATTTCTTCCATATTACTTATAAAGTTAATATACTTATCTGTTGTTAGTGAATCTAACTTATTCATTATATTTTTAGGAAATATATATTCTTCATCAGTAGAGTATCCTAATATACTTTCTTCTTTCTTAAAATCAATAATTGTTGTAACAATTGTTATAACTTCACTTTCCGTAAATTCATTCATAAAGAGCTCCTTTTAATAGTAATTATTAATATATAGTATCACAATAATAGAGAAATATAAAGAAATTGCTTTACATATTATTACATATGGAAAGTGGTTAGAATTCACAGTATGCTATGTAGATGCATAATTTTAATAATAAGACTTACTAAATTACAAAAATATAGATTTAAGGAGATTTAATTATGTCAGATAACTATATGTATCTATGTAATCTTATGAAGAATAATTCAAGTGAATTTGAAAAAATGTTTTTTTATGATGGGGATTTGGGTGTAAAGTATACTAAAGAAAAAAGTATATTTTCATTATGGGCACCTTTAGCATCAAAAGTATTTCTTATTATATATGGTAATAAGGGGAGAAATCTAAATTATAAAGAAAGAGATACTATAGAAATGAATTATATAAATAAAGGAGTATGGAAAATAGAGGTAAATGGAGATTTAAACTATCAGTATTATAATTATTTAGTATTAAATGGTGATGTTGTAAATGAAGTTGTGGATCCATATGCAAAATCAGTTTCTTTGAATGGCCTTAGATCACAAGTAGTAAATCTAGAAGAAACTAACCCAGAAAATTGGAATAATGATATAAAGCCTAATTTTATCTCATTTCAAGCATCGAGTATATATGAGATTCATATAAGAGATTTTACTATTGATTCAAACTCAGGTGTTTTAATGAAAAATAGAGGTAAATTTCTAGGATTTTGTGAAGATAATACGACTATACCAGGTATTTATACAAAAACTTGTTTATCTCATTTGAAGGAATTAGGTATTACTCATGTTCATTTATTACCCGTTTATGATTTCTCTTCAGTTGATGAAAGTAACTTTGGCATTAATGAATATAATTGGGGATACGATCCTCAAAATTATAATGCATTAGAAGGTTCTTATTCACTTGATCCAGGACATGGTGAAATAAGGATTAATGAATTTAAGACTTTGATTAAAAAGCTTCATGATAGCAATATAAGAGTTGTCTTAGATGTTGTTTATAATCATACATTTAAAAGTGAAGATTCAAATTTTAATAAGATTGTTCCTAAGTATTATTATAGAGAAAATATCTTTGGTGGATTCTCTGATGGATCAGGTTGCGGAAATGAATTAGCTTCTGAGCGAAGTATGGTAAGAAAATTTATAATAGATTCTATAAAATATTGGGCTACAGAATATCATATTGATGGCTTTAGATTTGATTTAATGGGATTACATGATTTAGAAACTATTAAAACTATTAGAGATGAATTAAATAAAATTGATAAAACTATACTAATATATGGAGAAGGATGGGTAGGGGGAGATACTCCATTAAATTATTATGATAGAACTATAAAAGATAATTTAAATAGAGTTGATAAAAAACAAATTGCTTTATTTAGTGATGATATACGGGATGGAATAAAAGGAAATGTATTTTATAGATCTTCTCAAGGTTTTGTTAGTGGGGGGAGTGGACTTGAAGAGACTATAAAATTTGGAGTGGTAGCATCTACTTTTCATAAAGATGTTGATATAAGCAAAGTTAATTATTCTAATTTCTTTTGGGCTAATGAACCATATCAAACTATAAATTATGCTTCATCTCATGATAATTTTACATTGTGGGATAAATTATATTTATCAAATGGTTATGATGATGAAATAAATAGAGTATTAATGAATAAGCTCGCAGCAACGATAGTTTTTACTTCTCAAGGAATTCCATTTATGCAAGGTGGAGAAGAACTTTTAAGAAGTAAAAAAGATAGTAATGGTAATATAATAGAAAATAGCTATAATTCATCAGACGAAGTAAATAAGATAGATTGGAATAGAAAAAACTTATATAGTGAAGTATTCTCATGTTATAGAGAATTAATAAAGATAAAAAAAGAACATCCTGCATTTAGCATGGGAACATCACAATTAATACAAGAAAATCTAGTGTTTTTACGAAAGGATTATGATTTCTTTAAGGATAATCTTGTTTCTTTTAGAATAAATGGAATGGCTGTTAAGGATTCTTGGAGTGATATTATAGTTATTTATAATTCCAATAAAGATTATACAAATATAAAATTGCCTGATGGAAAATGGGAATTAGTATTTGACAGCCATTTTACAACAGTAGCTCATTCAAGTGACCTTTTTGAAAATATTTTTAATGCCGCTGGAATAGGTGGATATATTTTAGTTAAGAAATTATAAATTTATAAAATAAAGAGGAATTTCTGTTTTTTTATCGAATTAGTAAGATTGAGAATAAATTTATTTTACAAAAGTTGAATTAGGAGGGGATTATTATGGGGAATGTTATAGGATGCTCAATAATACTTAAAGATGATTTTAATAATGTATTAATAATAAAAAAGGGATCAAAGAAAAGTTTAGAACCTTGGAAATGCGTTGGAAGATTAAAAAAAGGAAAAGAATCTAATGAGAAATGTATTACAAATTCAATAAAGGAGGATTTGAATACTCTAGTATTTGATTTACAACCATTAAAAGAATTTGTAGTAAATAGCGAAACTAATGATTCAATTATGATATATGTAGGAAAAATTAAAGAATATATGAATCTTGGGAAAAAGGTTGTAGATATGAATTGGATATCTGAGAGAGAAATTGATAACTACGATTTTATAGATGGTGAAAAAGAAGTGCTTTTAGAGTACTTTAAACTTAATAAATAGTCTGATAAATTAAGCTAAATGAATATAGTCATTTAGCTTTTATTTTCTAAAACTAAGGTTATAATCAAAGTATATCAGAAAACATTTCCTTGGAAATAATTGGATGAAATGTTTGAAAATTTATAAAGTATTGTTAATATATAATGATAAAGATATAATATATAATAAAAAAGGCGTTAGGTTGTGAGCATATGATAAAGATACGTATAGATAAGAATAGATGTGGGGAGCCAATATTTAAAATAAAGCTAGAAGAAGAGAAGATAAAAGATAATAGATTGTTATATAGAGGTATATTGGCCGGAAAAAGAATATCAGGGTTATATAATTTTCAAATTCCAATGAAGTATTTTCTACCTATATATAATAATTTAGATAAGAATGAAGTTATTTTAGATACAAGAAGTATCTATTCATATTTAGAGTTTTCAGATGAAATAGAAGAAAATTACTATTACTCAATTATAGCTACACCTAAATACATGAGACGTTGGAGAGAGGAAAACTGTCAAAATATTTATAAAATAACTATAGATAAAGAGACAAAAGAGTTAGAGAAACGTATAGCTTTTAAAAAAATAGAGGTAGCTATATAGTATTTAAATGGTATGGAGGGTATATATGAATAAACTTATTAGTAATATAGAAAAGGAAATATTAGAATTAAATAAAATTACATTAGAGGATATAAGTAGTAATATAAAGGATGATACCGCATTAATAGTAGTTGATATGATAAATGGCTTTTATACAGAGGGTATGTTAGCCTCAGATAGAGTTGGCGATATAATATCTCCTATAGTTAATTTAATTGATAATATGAAAGAATGTGAGAAAATAATATTTGTTGATAATCATACTATAAATTCAACAGAGTTAAACACATATCCATCGCATTGTATAGAAAATAGTTCTGAAGTAGAGATAATTCCAGAGATTAAAGAAAGAGTTTTAGATAGCGAAAATTATGAAATAATTAAGAAAAATTCCATTAATGGATTCCATGCTAAAGAATTTAAAGAATGGCTAGATAAGAATAATCAGATTAATAATTTTATTATTGTTGGCGTATGTACTGATATATGTGTAGAGACTTTTGCTATATCTCTAATAACCTATTTTAATGAAAATAATATAGATAAGAAAATTATAATTCCAAAAGATTCAGTAGAGACGTATTCTGTAGGTAATCATGATGGAGATATTATGAATATTTTATCTTTATTTAAAATGAAGTCAAATGGAATTAATGTTGTTGAAAGTATAATAAGTTAGGATAAAACCTAACTTATTTTTTTATATCATAATATTTACCTATAACTATACCTTTTGATTCTAGATTATGACCTATCTCGTTAGTTTTAATTAAAGGTATATCGCTTTTTATACATATATCTATACATAGTTTTTCAAGATCACTATATTGTCCTTTAAGAGCTATCTCTGTAAACTCACCTATTATTAGACCAGATATTTTTTCGAACACTCCTAGCATACTATATTGAGCAAGAAAACTTCTTATTTTATTTATATCTCCTCCATTACTTTCTAAGAAAAGAATATTATTTTTAAAAGAAGGCATATATTCTGTGCCAGCTAGTTTAAGAGTACATCTTACATTTCCACCTAATACAATCCCTGTCATACTATCACCTAATAACCATTTGTGATTCCATGAAGAGAATAATGAAAATTTACTGTTTTTATTTAAAAATGTATTATAGAAATTTTCTAATCCTTGAGGAGATAAGATAGTTTTTATATTATAATAAAATGAATGTTTATCAGCTTTTTTATATATTGCATTTAATAATACAGATAAATCGCTATAACCAAAGTAAATAGCAGGCGATTCTTTTATAATATCAAAATCTATATAAGGTAATATCTCATTGCATAGGTCTCCTCCAGATACGTCAAAGATATGTGTTATTGATTTATCTTTAAATACAGTATTCAGTTCAGTACCTCTAGCTTTACCATTAGATAAAAACTCACTGTTTCTAAATATATTTTTAGAAACAACTACATTTAAATCAAATTTTTTTAGTAAATAAATTATCTTATTTAAATTAGCTTTATAGCTTATAGGAAGCTGATTTGAACACGCAATTAAATATATTTTAGTTTTAGAATTAAGTATCATATTATCACCTCTAAAGTTTATCTTTAATAAGATTATATACTAAAACTTTAATATTAGGTCTAAATTTGTTAGAATAATACTAATTAAATAATTTAGAGGAGTAAAAAAATGAATTTAATTACATTAGAGAATATAAATAAAAGTTATAGTGAAAAAATATTGTTGAAAGATGTTTCATTAGGTATTAATGATGGTGATAAAATAGGTTTAATAGGTTTAAATGGAGCGGGTAAATCAACATTTTTAAAAATAGTTGGTGGAAGAGAAGATTTTTTTGAAGGTACAAGAACTCAAGGAAAAAATGTTAGAATAGAATATCTATCACAAGACAATGAGTTTGATGATAACGCTACAGTTTTAGAACAAATATTCAAAGGTGAAACAAGAGAAATGAAGCTTTTAATGAAGTATGAAGAGGCTTTAAATAAAATAGAAAATGGAGAATTAGTTTCAAATGATAGTTTGATAAATCTTCAAGCACAAATAGATAATCAAAATTTATGGGATTTAGAAAGTGAAGCAAAGAGCATATTAAATAAATTAGGAATTACTAATTATTCAGAAAAAATGGGTAATTTGTCAGGAGGACAATGCAAAAGAGTATTTTTAGCCTCTGCACTTATTACACCTTGTGAATTATTAATATTAGATGAGCCAACTAACCATTTGGATTCTGATTCCATTGAATGGTTAGAAGAGTATTTAAATAATAGAAAAGGCTCATTACTTATGATTACCCATGATAGATATTTTTTAGATAGAGTATCTAATAGAATTATTGAACTAGATAGAGGAGCTTTATATTCATATGAAGGTAATTATACAAAATATCTAGAAAAAAAGATTGAAAGAATAGAAACAGAAAAATCACAAGAAGCAAAACGTCAATCACTAATTAGAAATGAATTAAAGTGGGTTAAAAGAGGAGCAAAAGCTAGAACTACTAAACAGAAGGCAAGATTACAACGTTTTGAGGAATTAGTAAATAAGGAATATATTGAAAATGATACAGATATAAAAATTAATTATGTTGGGACAAGATTAGGAAAAAAGATAGTTGAAATAAAACAATTAAATAAATCTTTTGATAAAAAGCAATTAATAAAAGATTTTTCTTATATCTTTACTAAGGAAGATAGAATAGGTATTGTTGGACCTAATGGAGCTGGAAAAACAACATTTTTAAATATATTATTAGGAAAAATACCTAGCGATAGTGGAGTAATAGAGGTTGGAGATACTGTTAAGTTTGGATTCTTTTCACAAGATGGAAAAGAGCTTAATGAAGATCTAAGAGTAATAGATTTTGTAAGAGAGGGTGGAGAATATATACCTACAGATGATGGTAGTAAAATAACAGCATCTACTTTATGTGAAAGATTTTTATTTGATGGTAGTATGCAATATTCACCTATAAGCAAATTATCAGGAGGAGAGAAGAGGAGATTACAATTACTTAGAGTTCTTATGGAATCACCTAATTTTATTATTTTTGATGAACCTACTAATGATTTGGATATTGAGACATTAAAAATTTTAGAGGATTTTTTAGATGAATACGTAGGTGTAGTAGTTGTTGTTTCTCATGATAGATATTTCTTAGATAGAGTATGTAATAAAATATTTGCATATGAAGAAAATGGAACTATAAGAGTGTTTCACGGTAATTATAGCGACTATTTAATTCAAATGGAAATGGATGCTAAAGAAACACCAAAGGTTATAGAAAATAAACCTAAAAAAGAAAGAATTAAAAAAGAAAATAAGGTTCCAAAGTTCTCCTTTAAAGAACAAAAAGAATTTCAAGAAATTGATAGTATAATAAGTGGTTTAGAAAGTAAGATTGATAATTTACAGAAAGAAATAGAAGAAAATTCATCTAATTACTCAAAATTAGAATCATTATTAGAAGAGAAGGAAGAATTAGAGTTAACATTATTAGATAAATACGAAAGACAAGAATACTTATATGATATTGCAAAGAAGATAGAGGAATATAAGAGAGGATAATCTAAAAATAAAATAAGAAGTTTAAATAAAAAGCTTTAGATTATTCTGAAGCTTTTTATTTGATTAAAGTTTATTAGTAATATATAATATAATAAACTATAAAACTTATTATATTTTGTACGTAAGTGGGAGTTGATATATATGGAAATTAAAATATCATTAAAAGGAAAGAGAGATTTTCTTAGATTTTCTGGTGATAGGATTGATATTTTAGATTTTGAGATGAATGAAACTAAATATAAACAAATCAGAATATTTAAAAAAGGTTTTTCTAAGTCTGAGTATATTGATAATAAATTGATAAATTGGATAAAGGAAGTAAAGTAGAGGTAAAAGAAGGAACTATTCTTCTTTTTTTTATATAAGGAATTATTATGAGTTTTGTAGCATACTTATTAATTGTAAAGGTATTTTACAGCTATAAAACTTATGTATACCTTGTTTTTATAAAGACACATACAGCTTCTACTAATATTTATCTGTGTCTTGTATATTAAGGAGTGAATTAAAATGCCGTTAAAATTGTTAAGCAGATTAAAAGAAGAGATATTAAATATTGATGCTGATATATATCAAGAAATATATGAGGATCAATATGATGATGAAAAATATAATAGTAATTCTAGTGTTAAATTACTAGCTTTGTATAATGAAATATTAAATTCTATAAATGATAATAGATTGTTAGAAAAAATATTGCTTAAGGAGTCATTAGAGGAAGATAGTATCTCTAGTATAAAACTATTATTTTATACTAGAGATATAGAATATGGGCTAGGAAGGCGAGAGCTTTTTAGGGATGCAATAAGATATACAGCATTAAATTATAGTGAAAAACTACAGGATTATATTTATTTAATACCTAAGTACGGAAGATGGGATGATTTATACTCTTTATTTGACACTCCTTGTGAAGACGATGTAATAAATATTTTTAAAGAGCAAATTAATAAAGATATAGAATCTGATAATCCATCAAATCTTGGGAAATGGCTCAAATCCATAAATACATCATCTGAAGCTAGTAGAGAACTTGCAAGAAAAACTGCTAAAGGACTTAATTTATCTTATTCAGAATATAGAAAATTAACAAGTTTATTAAGAAGAAGAATTGGAGTAGTAGAGCAGAAAATATCAAACAACGAGTGGGATAAGATTAAATATGGAGATGTACCAGCATTAGCATATAAAAAATATAAAGAAGCATTTATTAAAAATGATTATGAAAGATTTCAAGACTATGAAAATATAAGTAAAATAAATAGATCGACAAATTTTGATAGCCAGAATAATAATGATAAAATAAGCTTTATAAATTATTTAAGAATACTCCTGGATATAGATTATAATGGGGAGGAGAGCAGTAAATATGAAGAGGAATTGATTAATTTTATAAAATCAATGGATGTACAATCCGGAAACTGGATTACAGCTCTTTCTATAAGTAAAAGTGATTTATCAAATCAAAGCAACTATTTAATAGAGAGTTTATACTTTTCATTATATTATCTATATAATAATACTGGTTTGTTTAAAGATTATATAATGAAAACAAGTAAACCTTGTAATTTTAAAAAGATAAAAAGTGATGATATGTTGGAAAAAATAAAGGAGATAATAAGTAATTCTATAAGTGATTATATAAATATTGAAAGTATATTGGATTTAATACTTTTGGCTGCTATAAAACATGGAATAGATGATGAAAATCTTCCTGCAGGTGTATTAATTATAGTTGATGATATAAATAAAGTTAAAGGTGCGAACATATGTTCACAACAAGAAAAAGAGCACTTTGGGTATGATAAGCTTCAAGAAAAATGGAGATCAGCAGGATATACATTACCAGAAATAAAGATATTAGAATTGAATAGAAATAGTAAATTTAGTATAAAAGAATTAAATGAGAATTTTCATATAATAACTGGCTTCGGTGAAAAAATATTTGATACAGTTATTAATGATGAATTGGATTTAATGGATGAAAACTTAAATATAGATAATAATATAGAAAATGAATGCAATATAAATAATAACTTGGATGAAATACTGAAAAATGAAAGATATAATATATAAAAGTGAAATAAAATAAAAGGCATAATAAATTTATTATGCCTTTTATTTTATTTAGAATTATAGAATATATAAATTTTAAATAAAAAACCATAGATAGAAAAGCACTTCTAAACAAAAGTTGAAATTAAAAATTTGTATAAAAGGCCAGTGGTTTATTTTCATATAAAAAGACATATAAAAAGAATAGTGAAATTCAGCGAATTAAAGAGGAATGTTACAAGTGTGAATAAAAGAAAATGAATAAAATTCGCATATATTATTTCGCTAAATAACAATTTAGCGAAATAATATCAAAAAATAAGTAGGAAAATTCTAAAATAGTATAGTTTTTATAAAAATACTAGATTATTATTAGTTGCTTGATTGTAAATTTAAAATATTCGATATATTTACATTATTTTTAATATACTGATTATTTGTAATATTAATAACATTTAGAATATATTTATTTTATAAAATGTTATTAATATTCTAACTTTTAAAGGTTAAATAAGGTCAGGATTTCTCCTGCTTATTATTGAATTTGTTATAGAAAAATTTCATTTTCTAAAAGATCGATATATCTATAATATAAATATATAATTTAGATTAGATATATAATTTAGATTAGATATTTAATATAATATAGATAAATATGCCAATATCAGATAATCAGAACATATGTTCGCTTAAGCTTCTAATTAATAATAAAATATGCTAAAATTAGATATAAATATATTATAAAGAAGGTGTTGACATGTTATACGATTTTAAGGACTTAAAGAAAAGTGAGTCTCTCCCACCTATTGCTGTAGATTTTTTAAATTATTTAGAAACCATAAAAGCTAAATCTATAAATACAATAGATGCTTATAAAGTAGATCTTACTATGTTTTTTAGATTTCTTAAATTATATAGAGATGAAGTTATAGATAAAAATACAGAATTTGAAGATATTATTATAAATAATATAGATAATGATTTTATAAAAAAAATTAAGTTATCAGAATTATATGCCTTTATGAGTTTTTTAGAGAAATATAGAAATAATAGTGCTTATGCTAGAGCTAGAAAAGTTGCAACTTTAAAATCGTTTTTTAAATATCTTCAGAATAAAGCTAAAATAATAGATGAGAATCCTACATTAGAATTAGAATCTCCTAAAATCAATAAAAGACATCCAATATATTTAAATTTAAATGAAAGTATACAGCTATTAAAATCTATGGATAAAAATAATAAAAATTATCATAGAGATTATTGTATTATAACATTGTTTTTAAATTGTGGAATGAGATTATCTGAACTATGTAATATAAAATTGGATAAAATATCAGGAGATACTTTAACTATTATAGGAAAAGGTGATAAAGAGAGAACTGTTTATTTAAATGAAGCCTGTATGAAAGCTTTATCTGATTATTTATCACATCGTGATGATTCTAAAACTATCGATGATAATAAAAAATATTTGTTCTTATCAAATAGAGGTACTCCTATAAATAAGAGAACTGTTGAAATAATGGTTAAAAATTATACAAAACGTGCCGGTCTTAAAGATGAAAAATATACTCCACATAAACTTAGGCATACCGCTGCTACATTAATGTACAAGCATGGAGATGTAGATATAAGATCATTACAAACTATTTTAGGTCATGAAAATATATCTACAACACAAATATATACACACGTTGATGATGATACTTTAAGAGAGGCTGTAAAATCTAATCCTTTATCAAAAATTCAAAATTAAAAAAGACCAACATTTTTGTTGGTCTTTTTTATTATCCCATAATTGGATTTCCTAATATTTCATTTAAAGCTTTTATTATTTCTTGAGAGTTTCCATCGTATACAACTAATACTCTACCCTTTTTATAAAAATGAGGAGCAGTAGTCCAAGTCATTGTTACTCCATTTATTGTCTTTCCGTTATCTTGAATTGATTTAATATCTTCTTCTAACTTTCCTTTTGCATCCATTGGATATTCATATAAAGATAATTCCCCACCCTTTATTTTTACAATTTGCTTATCAACTGAAAAAATCTTTGTATTATCATTAGCTTGGGTGCTAGTTACTTCAGGATTAAAGCCTTTTTCTTTTAAGTCTTTTATTATAGCATTTTTATCATATTTAGCTTCATCATCAGTAAATTTTTTTATTGTTTCGTTTGTCGCATTTTTAACGTCATTAACTCCTTGTTCTACTTTTTCTTTAGTTTCATTAGCACCTTGTTCCACTTTCTCTTTTGTATCATTTACTGTTTTATTATTTGTACATCCTATTAATGAAAAAGATGATACTATTATACTGCTTGCTACAATAAGTTTGGTTAATTTTAATTTATTCATATTAATCTCTCCTATTCTTATCATAATTTCAGTATTAGTATTTATCTATTTTATTTAATTTATTCTGAATAAAAAAATAAGTGGTTTAATTCCACTTATTTTTTTATTGTTTATTCTTTTTTATTAATCTTCTGACACCTGGGAAAATTTCTTCTGTTTCTTCTTCAAGTGTATCTTCTAACAAATCTGCCTCATCTAAATATTCAATAAATTCAAAGGCGTCTATATATTTTTCTTCACTTTCAGATTTTATATCAGAATTAAAATTATTTTCATCTATTTTTAGTGATGAATATGCTTCTTTTAGAGCTTTTTCTAAATCTTCTTTATCAAGTGTAGGATCAATATTTTGTGCTTTTGCAATCATATTTTTCCATTCTTCTTCTAAGAATTTATTTTCTTCAATATTTTTTGCTATATCTTCTATTTTTATTGCTCTTATATCAATACCGTCTTCTTCAAGACATTTTCCGCAGTTATCACATATCTTGTTTTGATATAAATCACAATAATCATCATCAGTATACTTTTTTATCATTGTTACACCATCCTTTTCAGTGTATAAAATCAAACTATATTATAACAAATTAAACTTATAAATACAAACAGAACATATGTTTCAAGAACATAAGTTTGATATATATTTACTCATATGATATAATTAGTTCAAAGAATGTGAGGTGCTATGCAATGTTAGAGGGTAAAGATAAACAGAGTCAAATATATGATTTTTTAAAAAATTATACTGAGAATAAGGGTTACCCACCATCTGTAAGAGAGATTTGCGAGGCTGTAAGTTTAAAATCAACATCAACAGTACATGGTCACTTAAAAAGATTAGAGAAAAAAGGCCTTATAAAGAGAGATCCTACTAAACCAAGAGCTCTTGAAATAATTGAATTTTCACAACCTAAACGTGAAATGATTAATATACCTATAATAGGTAATATAACTGCTGGCGCTCCAATTCTAGCCACAGAAAATATAGAGGATACTTTTACATTACCAATTGATTTTATAAAACATAATAGAGAATTATTTATGCTTAAAGTTAGTGGTAATAGTATGATTAACGTAGGAATAAATGACAATGATTTAGCTATAATTGAAAGAACACAAACCGCGCTTAATGGTGATATAGTAGTTGCTTTAATAGATGATACTGCTACTATTAAAAGGTTTTTTAAAGAAAAGGATTATATACGTCTTCAACCAGAAAATGATAGCATGGATCCTATAATTATAGATGATTGCAAAATATTAGGAAAATTAGTTGGTATTTTTAGAGCCTACTAAAGAATACGTTAAATAAGAGAGTCATATATATATATGACTCTCTTATTTTTATTATTAAAGGAGGATTTATGAAAATTTTAAGCTATAAAACAAATAATACTTCTAGAAAAGAGATATTTAAAAATAGATTTTATATCTTTATCTTTATATTTTTTCTAACCTTTTTTACTTTTGGATACAAATTATTTTTTTATAAAGATGCTTTTGTAGTAACACTTTTATCATATTTATTATTAATGTTTTTATGTATATTTTTATGCATTCCAATACATTTATTAATCCAAGGAGTTGCATATAAGAAATTTAAAAATATTAATTTAATACTGTGGATAGATAATCTTCATATTTCAATTTATTATAATAAATATGCAAGTAATAAAAGACATGTATTATCTTTAATATTACCTTTTATAACATTAACAGGTATACCACTATTTATCACAACTTTTTTGCATGATAGTTTAGTCTTAATTAGTATTGCTTCTGCTAATATGTTATTTTCATCATTAGACTTATATAATTTGTATAGATTTATAAGACATTATAATGATAAATTTATTTTTAATGGTATTGATATTATAACTGAAGCTAAGCATAAAGATTTATCTGAACATTTTAAAGAAAATACTAAAAGTGAATATAAAAATATAGAACTTGATTTAGATTTAAATAAAATGGCTTAGAGAAAACTCTAAGCCATTTTATTTAAGAATTTAAAACTTTATTTAAAGCAATTAATACACCAATTTTAGCATGATCAAATGTAAGACCACCTTGAATATAAGCTATATAAGGTTCCCTAATAGGAGCATCTGCAGATAATTCAATTGAAGAACCCTGTATAAATGCTCCAGCTGCCATTATTACTTCATCTTCATAACCTGGAGTTGGAATTGGAATACAATGAACGAATGAATCAATTGGTGAGCCTTGTTGTATACCTTTAATAAACTCAATTAATTTTTCTTTGTTTCTAAATATAATTGTTTGAACTATATCTGTTCTCTTTTCTTTTGAAGATGGTTTAGCTTCAAATCCAGCAAGTTCCATAACTTTTGCACAAAAAATAGAACTTTTTACAGCTTCAATAGTTACATGAGGAGCTAAGAAGAATCCTTGGAATAATGTTCTCATAACTCCAAGTGTAGCTCCACATTCACCACCTATTCCCGGAACAGTTAATCTATATGATGCATTATCAACATACCTTTGTTTCCCTACTATGTATCCACCAGTTGGAGAAATTCCCCCTCCTATATTTTTGATTAAAGAGCCAGCCATTAAATCTGCACCAAAATCTGTAGGTTCTATTATATCTACAAATTCACCATAACAATTATCCACAAAAACTAGTATATTTTCATTTAAGCTTTTGACTAATTCAATTACTTCTTTTATTTGATTAAGTTGAAGTGAACTTCTAGTACTATATCCAGTACTTCTTTGTATATGTACCATTTTTATTGATGAATCATTTAATATAGATTCTTTTATTTTTTCTAAATCAAAATATTTTTCATCTATTAAGTCAATCTCATTATACTTAATTCCATATTCTATAAGAGATCCCATTCCATCATTTTTACTTATTCCAATTACTCCGTGTAATGTATCATATGGTTGTCCTGATATTGCAAGTAATGTATCTCCAGGACGTAGATTACCAAATAAAGCGGTACCAATAGCATGAGTACCATTTACAAAGTGTGGTCTAACAATAGCAGCTTCGGTATTAAATACTCTTGCATATACTTTGTCTAAACCATCTCTTCCCATATCATCATAAGC
This sequence comes from Clostridium sardiniense, assembly GCF_050584765.1. Classification (GTDB taxonomy): domain Bacteria; phylum Bacillota; class Clostridia; order Clostridiales; family Clostridiaceae; genus Clostridium; species Clostridium sardiniense_A. Next base: position 1,293,338 of record NZ_JBNOOR010000001.1, read on the forward strand.
ATATCCAGTTGTATTTGTAAAATGGCTATCACTTATTCTTTCATCTTGAAATGCAGAAAGAACTTTTAATTGATTATATTCTCTAATTTCATCTAATTTTTTAAATTCATCTTCTACATCCTCTAAAGCTTTCTTGTAAAGCTCAAATGCATTATTTTTAATATTATGTTTTTTTATAATTAATTCCTCTGTTGCTTTTAACATATTAGCCTCCTGTATAAATTAAACACAAAAATAAATAGGCAACAATGTGCCTATTTATTAAGCGTTATCTACGTCATTATTTGCAAATAGGATAGGCTTTGCTGGAGTTATTGTTGTAACAGCATGCTTATAAACTAACATTTGTTTACCATCACAATCTAACACAACTGTAAAACTGTCAAATCCTTTAACATATCCTTTTAGCTTATATCCATTTGTAAGATAGACTTCTACTGAAATTTTATTTTTTCTTGCACCATTTAAAAAAATATCTTGCAAATTATTTTGTTGTTTATTCATAAGACACCTCCAAATTACCAATACACCTTAAATATATTATACAACTACTTCATATTAATGTCATTACTTATTTTCTCTACTATTTCCTCTTCTGTCATAATATCTTTATCTAGAAAAATTACTCTAGGATCTCTTCTAAACCAAGTTAATTGACGTTTAGCATAATTTCTTGATCCTTTTTTTATCATTTCAACAGCCTCATCTTTTGTAATCTTACCTTCAAGATAATATAACATCTCTTTATATCCAATACCTTGCATTGATTGCATAGATGAAGTATATCCCATTTGCTTTAATTTTATGCATTCTTCTTCTAAACCTTTATCTATCATGATATCTACTCTCTTATTTATTCTAGAATATAAATTTTCTCTATTCATTGTTAATACATAATAGTAAATATCATAATCAGATTTATAAAAATCATTTCCAGCATTAAATGAACTGAATGGTTTTCCAGTAAGTTTAAAAACTTCAAGAGCTCTTATAACTCTTTTTTTATTATTATAATGTATCTCCTTATAACTTATAGGATCTATATCTTTTAATAAACCATGTATATATTCATTTCCTTTTAAGTTAGCTTCATTTTCTAAGTAATTTCTATAATTCTCATCAATTTTAGCATCGGTAAAATCCATATTACAAGTTAATGCATTTATATAAAGCCCTGTTCCTCCAGTAATTATAGGTAGCTTATTTTTATTAAAAATTCTATTTATAAATGTATTACCTAAATGCTTATAATCAGATACTGAAAACTTAACATCTGGCTTTACGATATCAATCATATAGTGATTAATATCCTCCATCTCATCTTTAGTAATTTTAGCAGAGCCTATATCCATGTATTTATATATTTGCATTGAATCTGCTGAAATAATTTCTCCATTTAATTTTTTTGAAAGCTTTATTGATAGAGACGTTTTTCCTACAGCTGTAGGTCCACCTAAAACTAATATTTTTTTCTTTGTCATAAACAACTTCATCCTTTTATTTTAAACTATTCTTCTAAATTTCTTCTCTAATTCAAAGTTTGTAAATTTTATTATTGTTGGCCTGCCATGAGGACAATGGAATGGATCTTCGATGAATCTTAAATCTTCAATTAATTTAATCATTTCTCTTTCATTTAAGAAATCATTTCCTTTTACAGCAGCTTTACAGGCCATGGTTGCAATTTTATTATATTTTATATCAATTGTTTTTCCGCTTCCTAAACTTTTCAAATCATCTATAATACTTAAAAATAATGATTTAGAATCTAATTTACCTAAAAAGTAAGGAACTTCTTTTAATGCTAAAGAATTTCCGCCAAAATAATCTATTTTGAATCCAGCCTCACTAAAAACAGTACTATTTTCTTCATAAAAAGCTAATTCATCTACTGTTAATTCTATAATAGTAGGTACTAGCAAAGGTTGAACTACAATTGACCCATTTTTTATTGAATTCGTATATTTTTCAAATAATATTTTTTCATGAGCTGCATGTTGGTCAATTAAATATAATGTTTCATTAAATTCTCCTATAATATAAGTCTTATTAAATTGACCTATTATTCTTAATGGTGGGAATTTTGCGATCCTTTCTATATTAGTGGAACTTTCTGTATCTGCACTTACGTCTATAGATACAGTAGGTTTTGAATTTTCATATTTTTCATATAATATATCCGAGGAATTATCATTATTATTTTTATTAATAGTAGAATAACTTATATCATGATTATATTGAATATTTATATTATCCTCATTCAAACTGTGTATAGGTATATCTTTATTTATTAGCTTTTCTTTTAATTTATTAAGTTCTTCTTTCTCTTGAGTTATTGCTGAAGAATAATCAAGAGAATCTCTATTTAACTTTTCATTTTTTTCAAATGAGTTAAATTTAACATTATTATCATCTATATTTAAGTCCATTTCAAAGTTCTCTACCTTTATAGGGTTAGTAATTGTTTCTTCTGGTAATTTAAATTCATTAAATACATCTTCCTTAAGTGCTTTGTGTACTGCATCAAATACACATTTAAATATAGCTCTATCATCTTTAAATTTTATTTCTGCCTTAGTTGGATGTATATTAACATCAACATATTCAGGATATACATTAATGAATAATACAAAGAAAGGAAACTTACTTACTGTACTAAAAGATTTAAATGCATTTTCTACTGCTGCAACTAGTGTTTTATTTTTTATATACCTTCCATTAACGAAGATGCTTTGATTATTTCTAGAACCTCTAGCTATCTCTTCTTTCCCTATAAATCCATCCACTGAAATAAAATCTTTATCATTTTTAAAATAAATCAAATTATCGCTAATATTTTTGCCATAAATAGCTCTTAGAACATCTTTTACATTTCCATTTCCAAAAGTATTTACAACTTTTTTGCCATTATTAAATAGTTTAAAACTTATATCAGGATTAGATATAGCTATTCTATTTATTATATCTGTAATAATAGAGCCTTCTCTTGTAAAAGACTTTAAAAACTTTTTTCTTGCGGGTACATTAAAAAATAAATCTTCAACCTCAATTGCAGTTCCATTATTAGTTCCGCAGTCAGTTTCTTTTAAAATTTCTCCACCCTCTATATATATTTCTCTACCAAATTCATTATCAGAAATCTTAGTTTTTAAATTAACTTTAGAAACAGAAGCAATAGAAGCTAAAGCCTCTCCTCTAAATCCTAAAGTATTTATTGAAAATATATCTTCAACGTTTTTTATTTTACTTGTTGCATGAGGAAGAAAAGCCTTCTTTATATCATCTGGATGTATGCCATCCCCATCATCAATTATTTTGATTAAGTTACAGCCACCTTCAATTATTTCAATAGTTATATTCTTAGCTCCTGCATCTATACTATTTTCTACTAATTCTTTTACAACAGAAGAAGGTCTTTCGACTACTTCTCCTGCTGCTATCTTATTTGCTGTATTATCATCAAGTAAATTTATTCTTTTCAAAGTTTATCAACCCCTATTTTAACTTCTTAGCATCACTAACTAATTTATAGAGTTTATTCATTGCTTCAAGAGGATTTAATTCTAAAATATCTACCTCTGAAAGCTCCTTTATAAGATTTTCTTTTTCCATGAAAGAGAAGTCAAGCTGCATATTGTCATGGTGAGTATTATTGATTTTTTCATTTATAATAGCTTTTTCTTCTACTATTTCCTCTTCAATTTTTTCAGCTGCAATTTCTTTTTCATATTCTTTCTTTAATACTTCTTTAGTACTATTTTCATAAGTATTATTTCCTTCTAACTCATCCAATATTTCTTTTGCTCTATCTATTACTTCTTTTGGAAGACCGGCAAGTTTTGCAACTTCTATACCATATGATTGATCTGCTCCACCTTCAATAATTTTTCTTAAGAATATTATATTATCTTCTACTTCTTTAACTGCAACAGAGTAGTTTTTAACTCCTGGTATTTTACCTTCAAGTTTTGTCAATTCATGATAATGAGTTGCAAATAATGTATTACATTTTAAATTGTTATTTTTGGAAATATGTTCTATAACTGACCAAGCTATACTAAGTCCATCATATGTTGATGTACCTCTTCCAACTTCATCTAATAATACTAAACTTTTGTGGGTTGCGTTATTTAAAATATTTGATACTTCCCACATTTCAACCATAAATGTAGACTTTCCTCCTGCAAGATCATCAGAAGCTCCTATTCTTGTAAAAATCTTATCGCATATTGATATATCTGCATGCTTAGCTGGAATGAATGATCCTATTTGAGCCATTAATGTTATTAATGCTACTTGTCTCATATAAGTTGATTTACCAGCCATATTAGGTCCAGTTATTAATAAAAGTCTATTGTCATTGCTATTTAGTAATGTATCATTAGAAACAAATTCACCTCTACCTATTACTTTTTCAACAACAGGATGTCGCCCATCTGTTATTTTTATTAATCCATCTTCATTAATATTAGGTCTTACATAATCATTTTCTAAAGCAATTATTGATAAAGTTGATATTGAATCTAAGTTACCAATGATTCTTGCACTCTTTTTTAAATTTGATATTTGTTCAGATACAATACTTCGTATATCTAAAAATAAGTTATACTCAAGATTAACTAGCTTTTCTTCTGCACCTAAAATTTTATCTTCCATTTCTTTTAAGTCTTGAGTAATATATCTTTCAGCATTCGCAAGAGTTTGCTTTCTTATATATCTTCCTTCTGGTATTGATGAGTAGTTAGCCTTTCTAATTTCAATATAATAACCAAAGACTTTATTGTATCCAACCTTCAAAGATTTAATCCCAGTAATTTCTCTTTCAGAGTTTTCTAAAGATGCAATCCATTCTTTACCGTGAAGCTTTGCTTTTCTTAATTCATCCACTTCTTCTGAATATCCATCTTTAATGATATTTCCTTCTTTAATACTCATTGAAGGGTCATCTAAGATTGCATTATATAATAATTCCTTTAAATCTTTTAATATATCTAACTCTTCATAGTATTCATTAAGCAAATCAGATTTACAACATCCCAAAGTTTCTTTTATATATGGTAATTTATCAAGTGAAGCTCTAAGAGAAACTAAATCTTTTCCATTGACATTACCATTTGCTATCTTCCCTACAATTCTTTCTATATCATATATATCTTTAAGTGCAATTCTAATATCTTCATTTAGTCCTATTGCACTATAAAGTTCTTCTACAGCATCTAATCTTTTTTCTATTTCAAACTTAGATATAAGAGGTTCATCTATCCATTTTCTTAATACTCTTGCTCCCATTGAAGTGCAAGTTTTATCCATTACCCAAAGTAAAGAACCTTTTTTACTCTTCTCTCTTATATTTTCAGTAAGTTCTAAATTCCTTCTTGAGCTACCATCAATAGTCATATAATTAATTATATCGTATTTTTCAAGGAAATTAATATTTGCAAGACTCATTTTTTGTGTTTCATAAACATACTTAAGTAATATCTTACATGCTATTTTGCTAGCATAATCTAACTCTGAAAGTTCTGCTTCACTAAATTGTAATATTAATTCATCATCAGTAGCTCTAAAGCTAGCTAAATCCTTCTTTGTTAATAATGCGGTTGTATAATTTGATAATTCATCTGCAAATTTATCAGTTATATTTATATCAACTATTATTTCTTTTGGATTAATTTTTGTTATTTCATCAAATAACGTACTTTTAATAGTAGTAAACGATGTTGTTTTGAATTCTCCAGTACTTATATCAGTTAATGCAATTCCAGTAGTATTATTTTCTTCATATATAGCTAGTAGATATGTATTAGAATTATTTTCACTAGTGTTATCTACATATGTACCAGGAGTTATAACTTTAATTACATCTCTTCTTACTATACCTTTAGAAGCACTTGGATCTTCAACTTGCTCGCAAATAGCTACTTTATATCCCTTAGTAACTAATCTTGATATATATCCTGAAGAGGCATGAAATGGTATACCGCACATAGGTGCTCTTTCATCTAAACCACAATCTCTGCCAGTTAATACTAATTCAAGTTCCTTTGATGCAGTTTTGGCATCATCAAAGAACATTTCATAAAAATCTCCTAATCTAAAAAAGACTATACAATCTTTATAATTTTCCTTTATTTCAAAATATTGTTTCATCATGGGAGTTAACGCCATACACTTTCACTTCCTTTAACTTTTTATCCTTAATTCTTATAAAATTAAGGATTATAACAACTTACCATATATTTCATATGGAATAAAATCCACTTATTTTAACGATTTTATCTGATTATTTTTGACGTTCAGCATAATTTTTTTAAAAGTCAAAAATAATTGCTAGAATAGTGATATTTACTTATTTCTATAAGATTATAACATAATGAAGTATAACATAAAAATTTAATTGAATAAATAAAAAGGACCTCTAAGGAGGTCCTATAAATTGATTTATGTAATTTAGTTATTAAAAAATATTTATTTCTAACATCTAAATAAATATTTTATAGTAATAATTGCTTTAATTTTAGATATAATAAAAGCACCTACGCTTTATCAAGTAGATTATTTTAAGTTTTGAAGAGATTATTAATTGGTCTCTTGTAATGAAAGAATAAGACAATACCTATGAACTTAAAGTATTGTCTTAAACTAATGTAATTTATTAGCTTTTATAAATCTCTATCAAAAAGTTTTAGTATATTTTCATTAGATAGATTGCTAAATAATTTAGTATTTAAAGAATCTTCTCCAATAAGATTCTCAATAAGTTCTCTTTTACGATTTTGAAGACTTATAATTTTTTCTTCAATAGTACCTTCAGAAACAAGCTTTATAACTTCAACAATATTTTCTTGACCAATTCTATGAGCCCTATCGGTAGCTTGCTCTTCTACAGCTGGATTCCACCAAGGATCAAAATGTATAACAACATCTGCACTTGTTAAATTTAATCCAGTACCACCAGCTTTTAATGATATTAAGAATACCTTTGTATCATCTTTATTAAACTTATTAACCAATTCTTGTCTAGTAGATGATTTGGTAGATCCATCTAAATAATAATAAGATAAATCATCAGTTTGCAACATATCTTTAATTTTATTTAATACAGAAGTAAACTGAGAGAATACTAATATTTTATGTCCATCAGAAGTCATATCAAGTAATAATTCTCTTAATGCAATTAACTTGCCACTATCACCCTTATAATCTTCCATAACAAGAGATGGATCTAAACAAATTTGCCTTAGTTTAGTTATATATGATAATATTTCAATCTTACTTGTATTAAATTCATCATTTTTAACCTTATTCTCTATTATATCATTTACATGTTTTGCATAAGATGCATATATCTTTTTTTGTTCTTTATCCATGTCTACTTTGATTATCTTTTCAATTTTATCAGGTAATTCATTTAAAACATCTTTTTTACGTCTTCTTAATATAAAAGGAGATATTAATAATTTTAATTCATCTAATATAACTTCATCTTCATTTAGAGTTCTATTAAATTTAGAGTTAAAACTATCTTTATCATATAAGAAGCCAGGCATAATAAAATCAAAAATAGACCATAACTCCATTAAATTATTTTCAATAGGGGTCCCTGTGAGAGCAAATCTATTTGTTGCATTGACTTTTTTACATGCTTTTGTATTTTTAGCTGAAAAATTTTTAATATATTGAGCTTCATCTAAAAAACAAAAATCAAACTCAATATTTTTATATAATTCATAATCTATTCTAAATAAGTTATAGGTAGTTACTATTACATCATACTCTTTAATATCATTTAGAATTTCTAATCTTTTTTTCTTAGCATCATTTACAATACCTACTTTAATACTTGGAGCAAACTTTAAGAACTCATCTCTCCAGTTATAGATTAAAGAAGTTGGAGCTATAATTATTGATTTACTTTTTTCTTTTGATAATATAAAACTAATAGCCTGAAGAGTTTTACCTAATCCCATCTCATCTCCTAAAATCCCACCAAACCCAAGATCTGATAGTTCTTTAAACCACTGCAAACCATAAACTTGATAGTCTCTTAGATTAGCATTTAAGCCTTTTGGTATAGTTGATTTTGATAAATTATTAGAAGATAATCTATCTGATATATCATTTAAAATAGAATCTCCTTTAAATATTCCAAATAATTCTGTTAGCTTTTTATTTGCATATAAACTTTTTCCTTTTGTAAAAGCAATTGTATCATCAGATAATTTCTTATCACTTAAAGTATCAACTAACATTAAAAATTCTTTTATTTGAATTTCTTCTAAATCTAAAAAATCTCCGTTTTTTAATTTATAATATTTTTTATTTTCTTTAAAACTTTTTAGTATGTTATAAAATTCTTCTTCTGATATATTTGATACTGAGTATTTAAATTCAAAATAATCATTTTTACCCCTGCGAACTTCAACTTCAAAATTATTTTTATTAAGTTTTACTATACCTTTAAAGTTTTCAGAATAGTATACTTCTCCTAATTCTTGAATAATATTTACTTTATTTTTAAAGAAATCAAATATTATACTATCATCACGCAAAAATGCAAAAAGTTTATTGTCAATTTTTTCTATTCCAATATTTTTTAAAGTATTTATAACTTTAGACTCATTTATAGTATCTCTATAAATGTATTTATCTTTAATTTCATCAAAGATATTGAATTCATAATCACCATATTTAACATTTACTTTTAAAAATATAACTTTATCTCTGTCAAAATAAAATTTGAATTTTACAGGAGCTGATACAATATTTTTAGTTATATTTTCATCAAGTATTACTGTATTAGATAAATCATTAATAGTAGGTATAAGCTCTTTATATACTCTACTTTTTTGACTTTCTAAAAAAGTAATCTCATCTGTATTAATAAATGTATTAATAAGTGGATATAATTTTTCACATTGCTTCATTGATGGTATATATATTATAGTATCATAAAGAAATACATCACCATTTCCGCCTAAATCTTCTGGAAGTCCTCTAGGAAGTGTGAAAGAAATACCATTATTTTTTTCTTTTAGCTCTATAGGAAGAGGAATATCATCAGCAATTATTTCACTTTCTATTTTTCTAGAATAAAATCCATTATTTAAGTATATTCTATTTTCCTTAATAATCTCAAAAAACATTCTTAACATACCTTTAGGTATCCAGATTTCCTTACCATTAATATGCTTATCTTGACTTCGCTTAAAGTTATTTGAATTTATATCTATATCTTTTAACATCTCAATAAATTTAAAAAGTCTTATATCATTATAGGAAAATTTTTGTTTTTTAATATCAAAAGTAAAATCTTTTCCATATGAAATAGGAATAGAATTATATTTATTTAAAAGAAACATATTTATATCTTTTAATAAATACATTTTTGAATTTCTAGAATTTTTAAATCCAATTTTAAATTCAGCACCTATTTTATGAGACCAAGAATTTCTATTTATATAAACATCAATTTTTAATAAATCTTTATTGTTACATAATAAATCTAGCATAGCATTAGATTTATTACTATCTAATACTTTATTTAGTTCAAATAAAGTATTTTTTTTAAGTTTTTCTTTTAAAGTAGAATCATCTTCTAATTTTTCTAAAAATCTATAAAATGAAGCACAGAGATGTTTACAAGCATAGTTAGTAGATTTAAGCTCATTATTCTCAAAATCTCTACATGTACATTTAGTATTAGTAACCTCATAAAGGCTTGAATCTATATTTATATTACAATTATATTTACTATAAAGGTCTTCTGAAATAACATTTGTACTTATATTTATCTCATTTATTGAGCTATTATATAAATAATCTATATTTTCAACTAGATCGTTGTTTAGTACTCTCATGCCATCATTTATCTTTCGTGTAGTTACACTTCTATTAAATCCTTCTATAAAGTTTTGTTTTATCATTAAATTCACCTACATTTTTTGAGTATACACATAGAATAAATTAAAGTTAGTATATATGCAACCTATATACAATAAAAAGGATAGCTAAATAACAAAGCTATCCCTTATTTTTTAAATTTTATAATAATTCTCCTATTAGTGAGAAAGGCTGAGCTCTAACAATTTTTAAATTAACAAGTTGGCCTATTAGTGATTTATCACCTGCAAAATTAACTAATTTTCCATTCCTAGTTCGTCCCATTAATTTTGTTTCATCATTCTTACTTGGTCCTTCTACTAAAATTTCTACTATTTTCCCTTCATATCCCTTATTACTTTTTATAACACCTTCATTAACAGCTTGTACAAGCTTATTAAATCTCTCATGTTTTATATCGTCTGGAACTTGATTTTCCATTCTATCTGCAGGAGTATGATTTCTTCTTGAATAAATAAATGTATAAGCAGCATTATATCCTACTTCTTTAACTAATGATAATGTGTCATTAAAGTCTTCTTCAGTTTCACCCGGGAAACCAACTATTATATCTGTAGTTATAGTTGCATTAGGTATCTCTTCTTTAATTTTATTAATTAGATACATATATCTTTCTCTGTCATAGTGTCTATTCATTTCTTTTAAAATTCTGTCTGATCCACTTTGAACTGGTAAATGAATTTGCTCGCAAAGTTTATCACATTCTTTTATAGCAGAAATTACATCTTCATTTAAATCCTTTGGATGAGAAGTCATAAATCTAACTCTTTCTAATCCATCTATCTCATTTATTAATCTAAGTAATTTTGCAAAGTCTATTTTTTCTTCTAAACCTTTTCCATATGAATTAACATTTTGCCCTAAAAGAGTTATTTCTTTATAACCTTTTGATACTAATTCTTTAATTTCTTTTATTATTTCTTCAGACTTTCTACTTCTTTCTCTACCTCGTACATAAGGAACTATACAGTATGTGCAAAAGTTATTGCAGCCATACATTATGGTAACAAAAGCCTTAGTATTATTTTCTCTATCTATTGGAATTCCTTCTATTATTTCAGTCTCTTTATTTAATATTTCCTTAACTTGAACACCTTCAGTTTTTACTCTATTAAGATATTCAGGGAATTTATATGAATTATGAGTACCAAATATAATATCCACGTAAGGAAATGTTTTTAATACCTTATCAGCCATACCTTCTTGCTGCATCATACATCCACATATTCCTATTATTAAATCAGGATTTTTTCTTTTGTATTTTTTCATCATACCTAGATTACCAAAAACTTTATTTTCCGCATTTTCTCTAACACAACATGTATTAAAAAGTACAATTGAAGCATCTTCAATATTTTCTGTTTTAGTATATCCTATTCGTTTTAACATTCCAGAAAGCTTTTCAGAATCCTCTTCATTCATTTGACATCCATATGTAGTGATAAAGAAATGTTTTCCTGTATTGCTCTTATTAATATCTTCGTACTTTTTTATATCAAGTTCCATTGTATTTCCTCCGACTTATAAATATATTTATATTTTAAAATTACTTAATGTATTATAGCATAAAAAAAGGAAGAAATAAAAGATTAGAATATTTAATATCATATATATTTAAATTATAGTTAAAACTTTTTTAGTTATCTAAAGTAATAAATATGATGTATTTTATATACTCTTATTATGCTTTTATCCAAGTATTATAATATCCTATAAATTTAAACCCTATTTTACTATAAAGATTCAGTGCCTTATAATTTGAATAGTCAACTCTTATATATAGTTCAGATAGTTCTATATCATAGGCTAGATTTATAAGATATTCTAATAAATACTGTCCATATCCCAATCCCCTATATTTTTTTAAAATACCAAAGTTAACTACCATATACATATTTTTATTATATACAATTTGTCCATATCCTATTTCTTTATTATCTAATAAGATAAAAATGCATAAATCTTTTTTATAATACTTCTGACTTTCTTCATATTTAATATCTTTTATATGAAGAGGTTCTCTTCCTGTATCATTAAAAATCTCATTTTGTATTTTACATCGTAACTGCTCATCAGTATTAGGCATAAAAGTTCTAAATGAAATATTAGTATCATTTGATATTTTTATTTTAGAATATAAATCATATTTTAATAATTTCGTTATTTTACTCTTACTAAAACAATTGTTAATAAGAATCTCTTTTGTTATTTCATCTTCATAAGCTTGATAAGCTATAATTTTATTTTCAAATTTTTTTATATCATCTATATTCACTAATTTTACGAACTCATTTTTTATATATAAATCATTAATAATAATAGTATCTAGAGAAGAGTTTTCAAAAAATATATAACCTATATATTTATTATTAAATAGTATCATTATTATTTGATTTTTATAAAGCATTCTTTTTATGAAATTTAAATCATTATAAAGTGAAATTATATTGCATCTATATTTATTTATATAAAAAAACTCATTTACTAACGTTGTAAGATTAGAGAAATTTCTATTATTTAATTTCTCATAATGTACCATATAAGAATACCCACCCCATAAATTATTATTTTAAAATAACCCCTAAAATAGGGGTTATAATATATTAAACATCTTTCATGCTTAAGCTTATTCTTTTATTATCTTCATCTACAGCTAATATTTTAGCTTTTATTTCATCTCCTATTTTTAGAACATCACTTGGGTTATTAATTCTATCATGACTTATTTTGGATATGTGAACAAGTCCGTCTAAGCCAGGCTCTAATTCTACAAATGCTCCAAAATCATTTATTCTAACAACTTTGCCTAGTACAACTGATCCTTCAGGATATTTATCTGAAGCATTTTGCCAAGGTTCAGGAGTAAGTTCTTTAATGCTAAGTGATAATTTTTTATTTTCTTTATCTAATTCAATAACCTTAACATCAATTATATCTCCACTCTTTAGATAATCTTCAGCCTTTTTTACATGATTCCATGATATTTGTGATAAATGAATTAATCCATCTACACCATTAACTTCTGCAAATGCTCCAAAATTAGTGAATCTTTTTACTTCAGCCTTTACTATATCTCCTACTTTTAAAGCTCCTAAAACTTGTTGCTCATTAATTTCCTTTGCCTCTTCTTGAACAATTCTTCTTGAAGCTACAACTCTTGAAGGATTTTCTTTATTAAAGTCTATTAATTTAACAACTAAAGTTTGACCTTTATATTCATCTTTATTATTAACAAATCTCATATCTATTTGTGATGCAGGAACAAATATTCTTATTCCATTATAATAACCTACTAGCCCTTTTTCTTTTATTTCAGAAATTTTCAGTTCAAAAGTTTCACCACTATTAAATAGATTTTCAAGTGAAGAGACTATTTCTTCTTTTTCATATTCTAATCTTGATAAAACAACAAATCCATTCTCATTGTTAAGTTTAATTACTTTAGCTTTTATTGTATCACCAACATTAAGATTTGAAGCGTATTCACTAGGATCAACTTTTGCAGTTAATTCTCTAAAAGGGATTATACCATCAGATTTATAACCAATAAGTGATACAACAACTTCATCTCTAGCTATAGATAATATCTCTCCTTCTATTTCATCACCAATGTGGAATCTTTTGTCCATTTCATTCATTAATTTTAATTGTTCATCATTTTTAATGTTTTCACCTTGCATAATATCAATAACCTCCCTAATTATCCAATCTGGTGTTGAAGCACCAGCTGTAATACCAATCTTTTTAAAGCTTTTATTTATAAATTCACTTGGTAGTTCCAATGAATTTTCAATATGAATAGTATTCTCACAATTTGCTTTAGATATTTCATAAAGCTTTGTTGTATTTGAACTATGTTTACCACCTATAACAATCATAGCATCTACTTTATTTGATAATTCATATGCACTTTTTTGTCTTACCTCTGTAGCTGAGCATATTGTATTAAATGATAGAAGTTCATCTGTCATAGTAGCTAAATTATTAATAGTATTATTCCAATTTTCTTCTTTTTCTGTAGTTTGTGATACTACACATATTTTATCAGAAATTTTTGTATCAAATTCTCCATTTGGCGTAATGGTCGCTTTATTATTGCACCATCCATTTATCCCAATAACTTCTGGATGATCTTTATCACCCAATATAACTATGTTATATCCATCATCTGAATACTTTTCAACTTTCTTTTGTATATTAGTAACAAATGGGCAAGTTGCGTCTATAACTTCAAGACCTCTAGACTTAAGATTTTCAACAACGTCTTTTGGCACCCCATGTGACCTTATGATAATAACATCACCATTTACTAATTCATTTAGATTATTATAGTCTATTGAATAAATATCATTTTCTTCTAAATATTTAACAACGTCACTATTATGAATAAGTGGACCTAAAGTATAAATTTTTTTCCTATACTGATTTTTTATATCAATAGACTTTTCGACTGCCCTTTGTACCCCAAAACAGAAACCAGCATTTTCTGCTAATATTACTTTTCTCATAATTGTACTCCTAATATAACACTAATTAATCTTAGATTTTATAAACTCATTTATTTTATTTGTAACTTGCTCAATATTTAGACCAGTTGTATCAATCTCAACGGCATCATCGGCTTTTCTTAATGGATCTATAGCTCTTGTACTGTCTTCATGATCTCTTCTTATTATATCTTTTAATATTTCATCATAAGAACATTCTATATTTCTATTTAATAATTCCGCATATCTTCTTTCTGCTCTTTCTTCTGGAGTTGCAGTTAAGAAGATTTTAAAGTTTGAATCCTTTAATACAACTGTTCCTATATCTCTACCATCCATTATAACATTATATTTATTTGACATATCTCTTTGTAATTTTACAAGCATTTTTCTAACTTCTGGTATTGAAGCGTATGCAGAAACTATTGAGCTAATTTCTGGCATAGTTATTTTTTCTTGTATATTCTCACCATTTAAAATTAAATCATCGTTTTCAAAATGCATTTCCATATTTAATATTAAGTTGCAGATTTCTGAAATGTTTTCTGCTTTCAAATTATTTTCTGATGCTTTTAAAGCAACAGCTCTATACATAGCACCAGTATTTATATACATTAAATCAAATTCTTTCGCTACAAGTTTAGCTATTGTACTTTTTCCTGCTCCCGCTGGACCATCTATTGCAACTGATAATTTCAAATTATTTTCCACCTTTCTAAATAACAACTATAAGTATCATTATATAATTATATTCTTTTTATAACAAGCATTTTAGATACTACTTCCAGCTACATATCCAGTAGATAATGCTATTTGTACATTATATCCACCAGTAAAAGCATCAACATCTATTACTTCTCCTGCAAAAGATAAATTATCTATAATTTTACTTCTCATTGTTGAAGGGTCTATCTCTTTTGTATCTACGCCTCCAGCTGTAACAATAGCTTCTTCTAAAGGTCTTAGGCCTTTTACTATAAGTTTAAAGTTTTTTATTAAATGAACTAAATTTTTTCTTTCTTCCTTAGTTATTTCATTAACCTTTTTATTTTCATCAATTTTTGATAGTTTTATAATTATAGGTAAAATCTTTTTTGGTAATAAATCATCTAAAGAATTTTTAAAATCTTTATTTATGTATTTTTTAAAATCTTTTTGTATTCTTAAATCTAAAGCTTTTAGATCTAGAGCGGGCTTTAAATCAATTACTACTTCATAATTTTTATTATTTTTGATAAATCTACTACCACTTAAAACTAGAGGTCCTGATATACCAAAATGAGTAAAGAGCATTTCGCCAAAATCTTTAAATACCTTTTTATTATTCTCATATATAGCTAGCTCAATATTTCTAAGAGATAGCCCCATTAGATCTTTTACTATTTCATCCTTTATCTCTATTGGAACAAGTGATGGTTTTAATTCTTTTATTTTATGTCCAAGTTCTTTAGCAAACTTTTGACCTTCTCCTCTAGAACCTGTAAGGGGATATGAAGCACCACCTGTACATATTATAAAGTGATCTCCTTCGATTATATTACTATTATTTATTTCAACTCCAGTTATTTTATTACAATTTTTTATTATTCTAGTTACTTTACTATTAAGCATTATTTTTATATTACATTTTGTCATAGCTTTTGATAAACCCTTAATAATATCTGAAGATTTATCAGAGTTTGGAAAAACTCTTCCTCCTCTTTCAGCCTTTAACTTAATACCTTCATCCTCAAAGAAATTAATAGTATCTTCATTAGTAAAAGTATATAAAGAACTATATAAAAAATAAGGATTTCCAGGAATATAGTTGAAAAATTCTGAAATATCTTTACTATTAGTTACATTACATCTTCCTTTACCTGTAATAAATAATTTTTTTCCTAATCTATCATTTCCTTCTATTAAAATCACTTCATTATTTTTACTTGCAGTTATTGCTGCCATCATTCCTGCTGGGCCAGCTCCTATAACTACTATTTTACTCATTTAATCAGCTCCTTAATTAATTGCTAAAACAATTGTACTACACTACAAAAAAAAAGTTAACTAAAATAAGATATTTATAAAGGTAATCTAAATAACATATTATTATATAGATTATTTGCTTATATTAGCCAAATATGTTTTTTTAGATAAGTATATTTTTATAAGATACTTATAAATTGACCTTTTTTTTATATAACAAATGACTTTATGAATGTTCATAAAGTCATTTGTTATATAAATATATTAATTTCTAAAAGAAGTCTATATAAAATCATATGGACTAGTCATCATTTTCACCTATAGTTTTATTATTTATTTGGTATATATTATAATCTTGCCAAATTGCTTCTAAAGAACCAAATGTATTTGCAATATTCTCTTTCTCTCTCATTCCAACTGCTATAATTAAAGCATTAACTAATGATAATGGGGCAACAAGGGAATCTACAAATGATGCCATATTACTCTGAGCAATTAATGCTAAATCAGCTTTAGATGCTAATGGAGAAATTAAACTATCAGTTAATGCAACTACTTTAGCTCCTTTTGCTTTTGAGAAATCTAATGCATCGATTGTTTTTGAAGCATATCTTGGGAATCCTATACCAATTACTAAGTCTCCTTCTTTAACATTTATAATTTGTTCAAATATATCTGAAATTCCATAGCTTACAGTTCTAACATTTTGAAGAATTATATTTAAATAAAACCCTAAAAACTCTGCAATAGCTGTTGAACTTCTTAGCCCTAATATGTAAATGTTATTAGCTTTAAATATTTCATTTACAACTTCCTCAAATACATTAGGATTAATCTTTTCAAGGGTTGCTCTTATATTTTCAATATCAGCCTTTAAAACTCCCTTTAGTGCATCACTATCAGATACATATTCATTAGAAAGCTCCAGCCTCTGTACAGTAGTAAGTTTATTTTTAATTAATTCTTGAAGAGCTTTCTGAAGTTTTGGATATCCACTAAAGCCTAACTCGTTAGCAAATCTTACAACTGTAGATTCTGACACTCCTACAGACGTTCCTAATTTTGCAGCTGTCATAAAAGCAGCCTTATCATAATTATTTAATATATATTCTGCTATTAGTTTTTGACCCTTACTTAATCTTTGAAATTTAATCTGAATTAATCTCATTAAATCTTTATTATCATTAAAATCTTTATCCATTATTATCTACCTACTTTACAATCTTTTGCAATAACAATTTTATCACTTAATGATAGCTTTTTCAATAAAAATTTCATATTTTATATATTTAAAATACAGTTTTTTATTTTTGTATCAATTAAATTACTACAATATTGATAAATTTATATTTAACTATTTTTTTCGATAACTACAAGCATTGGTGCCACTTTGCTCCTGTTTAAAAATTGATGAATCATCACTCCATATTCTTTTTTGGAGATTTTTTCTAGAAAATTTAATATGCAAGATTGTTCTTTTTTACCTTCATCATGACCAATATAAATGCATATTGTCATAATTCCACCTGGATTAAGAATTTCTAATCCAGTTTTTATACTTTCTAGTGATGTATTATGTTTTGTTGTTATTTCCTTTGAGGTCCCAGGTAAAAAACCAAGATTATACATAATACAGTCAACATTCTCATTTATATAATTATTAAATTTATGATGTGAATCACAAATTACTGTAACATTATCTTTATTTTTATCACTATATTTTATACAAGCTTCCTCTTGAACATCAAAAGAATATACTTTATTAAAATTTAAAGATAAGAAATCAGTGTCATATCCATTTCCTAAGGTACCATCAATTGCTACATTTTTATTTTTTAAATAATTATTAATTATATTATGTGATAATTCACTAATATCACCTACATAATTAAACATTTAAAATCCTCCTTAACATATATCATGTATTAGATCATGAAATAAGTATTTATTATAAAGAATTAATATAATTAAGTTCATCTTTTGTTAATTCTCTATATTCACCTTTCTTTAAATATCCAAGTTTAATATTCCCTACAGAAATTCTCTTTAAGCTTACTACATGATGATTGAATGCCGAACACATTTTCCTTATTTGCCTATTTTTCCCTTCATGTATGACTATCTCTACTGTAGAATTATTATTTTCAAAAGAGATTTCTTTAATTTCACAGTTAGCGGTTACATACCCACCAATATCTACTCCATTCATGAATAAATCCATTTCTTTTTGAGTAAACCTTCCTTTTACAACTGCTATATATTTCTTTTTAATTTTTACTCTTGGATGAATTATTTTATTATAAATGTCTCCATCATTTGTTAAAAGTAATAGACCTGAACTATCATAGTCAAGTCTTCCTATTGGAAATACTCTTTCATTAATATTAATTAGATCTATAATAGTTTTTCTTCCTTTTTCATCATTAAGAGATGTTATATATCCTTCAGGTTTATATAACATCAAATATACCTTTTTTTCTTCTGGTACAATTATTTTATCATTATATTCTACAACGTCTACATTTGGAGTTACTTTTATACCTAATTCTTTTACACATAAACCATTTACTTTAACTTTTCCTTCAGTAATTAATAATTCACATTTCCTTCTAGATGCTACTCCGCACTTTGCCATATATTTTTGTAATCTTTCTTCCATGTATAATCCTCCAATATTGTATTTCTTCTATGATTATATATATTAATTTAAATTTTTACAATAAAATAAATTATATTGAGGATTAATATTTTATAAATCAATAATTTAATATGTAATATAAAAACTTAGGTTAAAACCTAAGTTTTTATATTACATATTAAATTTATCTTTTAGAAGAAACAACCACGGCTTAAAAGTAATATCCATAATAATGGTGTGCCTCCAAATCCACAACCGCAATTACCAGATCCACAGTTGTTGAATCCTCCACAGCCACAATTGCCAAATCCGCGATTATTAAATCCTCCACAGCCACAATTATTGCAACCACAATTATTATTACAGCAACAATTGTTACATCTACATCTTCTTGACATGTTAATCAGCTCCTTATCTTTGGTTATTATATACTATTCATAATATATATAATTGTGTTATTTATTTATAATCATTTACGAGTATATGTAACTAAAGTATAATATAGTTAAGTAATTACTAGGAGGGATAATAATGGATAAAAGGAATCGTATTGTAGCACCAAGAAATGTTGTAAATACAAAAATGTTATACATGTTATATATTCTTAAAGAGCTATCAAAAGGGGAAGTCGTATTTGGGAATAAAGTTCTAACTGATTTTAAAGATATGTTTGATTCGACTACTATGCCCTTTCCAGTTTCATCAAGTACTGTATATGAAAGCTTATATGAACTTGAAGAAAGAGAATATGTAGTTTCAAAATGGAGTGGTGAAGATATATCAAATAAAAGAAGTAAAAAAGTATATTCAATAACTGATAGAGGAATTTCTTATTTAAATTCAAACTTAAGTGATTATATTTTAAATTTAGATAAGACAAAATCTACTCTAGATAAATTAAAACAAATGTTGTTAAAATAAAAGAAGAGGTTCGTAAGAAATATTTCTTACGAACCTCTTCTTTTATTTTATAAACTTAGATATAAGCCTATTTATAATTATATTAGAAATAAGTATAAATATTATTTCTATAAAAATAAATGATATAATATATTTTTCATTATAAAAATAATTAATCATAAAAATTTCATTTATAAAAAATGATCCATATGATCCTATTGCAATAGATGCAAAAAAAGTTATTACATACTTAACATTTTTAAAAACAAAAAAGTTGGATATATTTTCTATTTTAACTCTTTTATTTAATAATTTAACTATAAATAAAATACTAAAAGATATTATTAAAATTAAAAAACCACCAAATATATTTATCATATTATTATCTGCTAAATAATATAAGTAACTTTCTTTTTGAAGTTCATATTGAAAACAGTTCAAATAAGATAGAAAAACATCTCTTATACGAATAATATACGTATATATTGGATGATCTGATTTAATAAGTATCTCTATATTAATAACAGTAAAAATATACAAAGATGCAGGTATTAATAATATTGCAATTATCGTAACAAAAGAATTTGAAAATAATCTATCTATAAGAAGCGAATATGCAATAGTTAATATACCTAAAGCTAATAACTTAAAACAATCTTTAAATAATACCTCATAATAATTAGAGCAATAATACAAAACATCACTATGTTTATATCTAATACATATACCTAAATAAATATATATAACTATGAATAATATAACTATACTTACATTACACAATAAATTATTCCAAAATATTTCATTTCTATTATAAGGTCCACTATTTATCAATATCATTTTACTTCTTTTTTTAAGACCATTTCCAGCAATATATACTAATATTATTAAACAAATAAATACTATTATTGAACTTAAATCGATTAAAATAAATTTATCACTAATAAACGTAGCTATTCTATTTTTAAAATCTATAATCTTATTGCTGTAAATACCTAAATATAAATAGCCAGTCCATATAAATGTTGCTAATAATATTGCCCACTTAGTTGTATAAAACCATTGATAAATTAAGCTTTTTTTAATTATATTTTTCATTTATACTCCCCTCTTCAACTTGATAAATAAACATATCCTCTAAAGTTAAGTTTATTTCTTCTATGAATATGGGATTTAGTTTATTAAGTTTTTTTATAAATATATCATTGTAGTCTTTTGTTATTAATGTAAAAACTCGCCCTATTTTATTAACAGAGAATACTTCATTAAATTCTAAGAAATCCTCTTCATATATTGGTTTATCAAAAGCTACTTGAATCTTTTTTACTTTAGTATTTAAATTCTCAAGACTATCATTATATAGAATTTTACCGTTATTTATAATAACTATATCATCACATATATTTTCTAATTCATTTAAATGATGAGAACTTAATATTATAGTTGTATTGTTTTCCTTTGCTTCATTTTTTAATAAATTAAAAAACTTTTTTTTAAAGATAACATCTAGCCCTGAAGTTGGCTCGTCCAGTATTAAATATTTAGCACTTATTGAAAATGCAAACATAATATTTACACACATTTTCATACCTTTTGATAATTGGAATATTTTTTTATCTAATGGAATTTTAAATAGTTTATTTATTTCTAAAAATTTATCTTCATTAAAATTTTTATATGCAAGTTTATAATATTTTTTTATATCTTTTATTTTAAAGTTAGAGAAAAATGTATTTTCATCTTGTACATATCCTATAGATTCTTTTACTTTAGAATTATCAAAAACATCCATACTATCATACAATATATTTCCTTTTAGTGGATTGTATATGCCAGTTAAACAATTTATAAGAGTTGTTTTCCCTGCTCCATTTGGTCCAATTAATCCAACTACTCGTCCTTCATTACAATCAAAATTTACATTTGTAAGTATTTGTTTATTATCTATACTCATTGAAACATCTTTAATCTCTATCAATTTATCACCTCATTTGCTACCTCATAATTAGGATCATCTGAATTTAACTCATTAAACCAAAATAAATCAAATACATAACTTCCATCTTCCTTTATTACGATAGCATCAAGGGTTATTGGTACTTTTATTTTGTCAATGACTGAACTTCTCCCATTTGTATAATCATAAATATAAGTTATTCCGTATCCTTTAAATCTAAAGGGAATAATTTCATTAGATAACTTATAATTATTTATTTTACTAGCTTTATCTATATATTCATTTATTATAGTTTCTTTTTGAGCATCAGATAATTTTATATTATCTTTTAATTCAACTTTATCATAATTATTTCCTGAATAGGATAGTCTTTTTCTTTTAGATATACAATCATAAAGAGTTTGAGTATCTATATTATTAAACCTATCATCCTGAACACGTAAAAGGTTATTATTAAAAGATTCTATTAAAGAATTTACAGAATAGAATTTATGTTTAGGATTTAATTCTGTTGGCTTTACTATAATTACTGTTGTTAATATAGTTAATAAACCTATTAATATTATTATTTTGGATTTTTTCACTCCCCCATCACTCCTATACATAAGGATTTTACATATTTTTCTATAAGTTGTCAATTTATTATTCCTTATATATATCTTAAATATTTCTTAATAAATTCAATTGTTTTTTTCTTTTATTATATTTTCTTCTGTACATAATTTGTTAAGTGTATTTAATAAGTCTTTATATCCATTTTTAATATATTCATTATTACATAAATTTTCATAGGATACTGTATCAATATTTAACTTCAAAATTTTATTTACATTTCCACCATATATTTTTTCTAATATTGCATAAAACCCTTTTATGACTTCATAATTTTTCTCTTGTATGCCTTCATTATATTTTAATACATCATAATTTACTTTCTCAATTATTCCATATAACTGATACAAATAACTTAATTCTCTTATATTATATCTATCACTTAAAGTCGAAACTGCACATGAATAATTTTTATTTATTGGTATAGGATAAATATACTTTATATCATTACTTTTTGATACTATTCGTATACTTTGATATATAGAAGTACATATATCTAATCTTATAACATTTGCATTTGCACAAAGTTCTTTAACCTTGAATCGTTCTTCATATTTTCTATTATCCTCTATAATATCATGCTCTTCTCTCATCCTTCTTTTGTGCATCTTATTATTTATAAGCCAACTAAACCAAGCTCCTAGTGCTGAACCAGCTAAAATTGATAATGCTGAGATTATAGATGTAATTACTGGAATAGGCATGTGTATCCCTCCTTTTTTATATTAAATTTATTATTAGCAACTTTAGTTTTTTTATTACAGTATAAAAAAAGCTAGTTTTTATAACTAGCTTAAAAATACTCTTCTTCAATTTTTTTTCTGTAACATTCCATTGAACAATATACTTCACCTTCATTTTCATCAATGTAATTTTGGTCTTCAATTAAATTTCCACAATAATGACAAAATATATTATCCTTATTAAATTCATGTTCATGAATTATGTCACAATCTATTAGATTCTTTAAATACTTCTTATATAACATGAAATCCCCCATATAAACTATTACTTAATATATGTTTATTCAAGTAAAATTAAAATATTTTCAATATGGAAATTAGAAACTTAATATTAGCATCATCATTATTTTCTCGTACATTAATTAAAAAAACTATATTATATAAAAGCAACTTAATTAAATTAATAACTTCTTTTTCAGTTGTTCTTTTAAAATCTTGTAGGTCTAGCTCATTTACAAACTCATATAAGCGAATAAGTATAGTTTCTTTTATTATCTTATTTTGATTTAATATTTCAGTTCCTAATCCTTTTCTTTCCTTGATATCAGCATATAAGACGTTAATAAACTTTATTGTCTTAAGTTCATTTTTTTCTTCTTTAATTAACTCTTTTTTTAATTTATCAAAAGTATTATTCCAGCTTTTTTCTAAGACTTTCAAGAACAAATCACGTTTATTTCCATAATAATTATATAGTGTACCTACTGCAACATCACATTCTTTTGCTATAGCTTTAATGTCAACATTATCATAACCTCTATCAGTAAATAATTGCCAAGCAACATTAAATATTTTTTCATCTAGATTCTTTATAATTTTTGGCAATAGACTTCCCCCTTTTATTTATAATACATTTATAGTAAAACATGTTAATAAGTAAATCAACATGTTTAATACAACTTTAATTAAAAACTAATTTTTATATTATTAAACTTTTATAATATAATTATATTTATAAAAAAATGAGCCTATAAATATAGGCTCATTAATAAAAAAACTTTTTTATATTATAAGTGCTTATAATATTTTTATTTAATATTAATTCATTTTAAAATTTTAATATCATCAAAGTACATTATTAAATACTTTTTCAACTTGACTTACTTTATATCTACTTACAGGAATAGTTTCATTATTATATAATGTAATAATATTCTTTCTATATTCTTTAATATACTTCTTATTTACTAAATATCCTCTATGCGCTTCTATGAATCCATCTTCCTCTAATACTTCTACAAATTTATTAAATTTTATACTATTTGAATAATATATTTCGTTTTTTGTATGTATCCTTATTTTTCTATTTTCAATATCAAAATATAATACTTCATCTTTATTTAAGTTTATAAAACCATCTTTTATTTTAAATGAAATTATACTATTTTCTTTTTTATAATAATCTAAAAAATCTTCTATTACTTCTTCAATTTCATCATTTATTCTATTTTTTCTAACGAATCTAAATGGTCTAAATTTAAAGCTTCTATATACACATTTATCAAATGATGTCACAAAAACAAGTTCAGTATTATTATCTATATTTTTTATTCTTTCAGCAACTTGTAGACCATTTATATTAGGCATGCATATATCTAAAAATATTATATTATAGAAATTTTTTTTATATGTTTGTATAAAATTTAAGCTATCTGAATACTTTTCAATATTTATATCAACTTGAAATTTTTTAAATATATTATATACTTGTTTTTCGAATATATTTAAAAAATTATAGTCATCATCACAAATGGCAATATTGATCATCTTTACGTCATCCCCCCTTTTTTTCATTTTATCATATTATTGGAATTAACTCTTATTAACTTAACTTTTTTTAATATTTGTTCATATACTTAAATTAAAATTTTCTTTTATTAGCTTATTATTTTTTCACTTAAAAGGTATAATAAAAATAGTTGTAAAATATGGAGTGATATATATGATAGTAGAAAATAAATTAATTATTTTAAGTTTGATAGCTTTATTTTTAGCTCAATTTTTAAAAATACCTTTTGGGTACATAGTAACAAAAAAAATAGATTTTAATAGATTATTTGAAACAGGCGGAATGCCAAGTTCACATTCAGCCTTTATAGTTTCATTAACTGTAGGAATAGGTAGAACAAGTGGATTTGAATCTCCTATTTTTGCTCTTTCATTTGTATTTGCATCAATTGTAATGTATGATGCAATGGGTATTAGAAGAGCTGCCGGTGAACATGCTAAACTACTAAATTTAATATTATCAGCAGATAATAAATTCACATTCGATCATACCAAATTAAAAGAGTTATTAGGTCATACTCCATTTGAAGTTCTAGGAGGAATAATATTGGGAATAATAGTAGGATGTTTTTTTCCACTATAAAAGAGTAGATAATAATTTTTATTATCTACTCTTTCTTTCTTCAAAATATAATTTACTTAAATTATAACTATCATCTAATGCATTATGTTGTGACCCTTCAAATAAAATACCATATTTTAAAACTGCATTTTTTAAAGATAATGAATCATCTAACTTTAATATATCTTTACATAATACTTCTTGATAGTCAATATTATAATTAAGAATATAATTAACAATTTCAATGTTCTCTTTTGTTCTATTATTATCATTTTTTAAAACTGCAATATCATTTCCACCCCAATATAAAAATAGTTTATCATTATTTCCACACCATAATTCAAACTCTTTAAAAACACTCTCAAAACTTTTAGCTTTATCTATTTCTTCTTGTTTTAAAGAAGTTATTTCTATACATTTATCTGTTAATTTATATATTTTTTTAGGTTTTATACATCTATAAAATTTAGATATTATTTCACCATCTAATGTTGTTTTTACGGCTCCTATACTTATTATTTCTACATCATTAAAATTTACAAGACAATTCATTTCAAAATCAAAAAATATAAGTTCTTTTGCTTTAATAAGATACTTATTTAATTTTAATAATGTACTATTTCTTTTTATAAGCTTTCTATACTCCTTTCCAGCTTTTTTGCATCTAATATATAATGCCATTGGAGGTCTTTTTTCTTTGCTTATTATTTTTCTTACATTCTTTATTTCTATACATTTATAATTATAAAACTTATCTAAAAAGAACTGTATATATTCATACTCTTCATTATAAGAAAAACTTTTCTTATTTATTTTATTAACTACATCTTTTTTATCAGTAAAAAAGATAATATTTCTATCTGCTTCTATTTCATTTAAAGAAATAAGAGAAAGTATGTTTTTACAAATATAATGTAGTCCATGATAGTATGCTATTTTATAAGATTCTTCTTTTAATCTTTTCTTTATTTTTATTAAAACTTTATTATTACTAGGATCTTTAATAATATATTGTAATATAAAATTATTAGTTTCCCCTTCTATATAATAATAAGCCTCTATGTTATTGTTCATTTGTATATTAATCCCTTCATTGATATAATTATATTTAATATTAAATCATTAAATTTATATTTAATGATAAGATTTTGAGGTGTTCTTATGAATAAATTAA
Organism: Clostridium sardiniense; assembly: GCF_050584765.1. GTDB lineage: Bacteria > Bacillota > Clostridia > Clostridiales > Clostridiaceae > Clostridium > Clostridium sardiniense_A. The sequence goes on from NZ_JBNOOR010000001.1 coordinate 1,320,064, forward strand.
GTAAAAAAATACTAACAATACTAATAATAATCATAATTATTATTATATCACTTTTTATTACATATAAAGTTAGCTTTGAACCTAAAGTTCAAGTAACTTCAATTAATTCTGAAGTTCAAGTTGATACTAAAAATCTACTCGGAAAATTTATTCCAAAGGATGTAGATTTAAATTTATCAGGTATTAAATTAGAATCATCAGCATCATTTAGTGAAGAGGAGATAACTAATTTAATTATTGCTTTTATTAAAGATAATTCTATACAATCTGATGAACTAAAAGGTCTACAAACTGTAATTGATAATAATCACTTACTATTATATATTAATTTTGACTATAAAGGAATTCCCCTTCAAGCAGTTATAAATTTTACTATTTCTGCTGAAAATAATAATGCAGTTCTTCATTATAATTATGGGAAAGTAGGATTTATTGATATTCCTAAATCATATATATTCGATCATATAAAAAATAACTCGATAATATGGAAGGAAGAGGCGAATAACGATATTTTTATATCTTTATATAAAGATTATGGGATTTCTATAAAAGAAGCAAATTTAAATGACTCTAAATTAAATTTAAAATTCCAATTGAAATTTAATTTTTAAAATTAAAAGACACATATTTATATATGTGTCTTTTTCAAACATATATGCTTATAGGAATGATTTGATAAGGATTATCTGTAATTTTTACTCTAGGACATTTAGGTGGAGTAATTCCTAACTTATATAGACAGTCGAATGCTGGTATACATTTATATAACATCTCTTCATAAAAATCTTGTTGTCCTGTCTTTCTTAAAAAATGGACATTATCATTATTACAACATTTTTTAACTATTTTCCCAACTATGTTACAATTACAATCTATATTATCTAATTTATTAGCATTATTGTTTAAAAAATAACTATTATTTATTGTCAATACTATATCCTTATTTTGACACCTTAATATTAGATCACTTGTATTGTTTAGATGTAATTTGGATTGAATTTCGCTTAAAAATTTATCGATTATATTAAAATCTAAGCAGTCAATATCTGCTGAGAGTTCATTTAATTTATCACATCCAAAACAATTTATAATAGTCTTCAATGAATCTACATATTCACTTAAAGACTCACTACATATTGTTCCATTCACTTGTACATAATCACCTTCGTTTACATTACCTGAGCATACATCACTTAAAGTTTTTAGTTCTCCTTTATCTTGTAGGCTGGTTACTATGTTTCTATGAAAAGTAAACATAGTAAAAATTCTTTTTTCCTCTTCCTCTATCCTAACAAACCCTCGTTCTTCTATGGTGCTATCATTATCACATCCATAAGTATATGTACTTGCATCTGAATTAGTATAGCCTTTATACCCCTCTCTTTTATCTTTACTATATCTATCTTCACAAAAATTTGTTTCTTTACTCTCATTGTGTAATTTACCACTTAAGGTTCTATCGCATGTTCTTCTCTTAGTTAAAACCTCAATAAAGCCTTCCGCTATCAAGGAAGATAATCCTTTTATTAATAATTCATCTAAATAAAGAAGAAAATTCAAAATAGGCTCCTCCATCTATATTACTCTTCTTATATATCTATGAATTTACATCAAATATTATTAAAATTAATAATATTAACATAAGTAAAAAAATAGCATAAAGCTATAAATTACTATGTTCTTATTTAAAGTAAATAGATAATTACAAAATAGTTCTATAAAGAATTGTGGCCAATTTTCAAATAAAGAACGTAATTAGAATATGTATTCGGAAATAAAAACTATAGCTATAACTATATTATTTTGAAAATCTATTGTTATAAAGTAATTATAAATATTTTATTATTATATAAAAAAAAGTAGGATTTAATCCTACTTTTTACTTTATCTTATTTATAGCTTTAATAAGCCATGATCCGATTTTCTGATTTGTCCATAATGGTAAACTATATTCAATACAAAGACTTGCTTCTTCTAAGCTGCCTTTTTTATATGAACTGATTTCGCCATCAATAGTTGGTATATTTCCAACTAAGCATTCTATAAAATATGAATTATGCTTTAATGCCTTTTTTAAAGATTTTCTAGCATTTTTTCTATCATCCTTATAATAGTAATATAATACTTTTGCATATTTAAAAAATATGCAGTCTTCTTCATTGTATTTTTGAAGAATTGTATTAGCAAATTCATAATCTTTATTTATTAATGCTCTAAAAACTATAGAATGTCGTACATTTCTTGAATCATATTCATCTAGTTCTAGTAGCTCTTTTTCTATTCTAAAACTTTCTTCATAGTTCCCTAATGCAAACTCATAGTTAGATAATGTTGATAATATAGTTAAATAGAAATCACCTTCTGCAGATACTCCTATTTGCCCTTTATATTCATTAAAATATTCTTTTCCAAGCTTATCTTTTAGCATTACAGCACATTTTCTAAGCTCTATAGCTCCTTTTTCTACGTCATCTATATTTAATGCTTTATCAAATAAATCAATAACACTATCTTCACTATCACAACAAGATGAACATTTAGCTTTATCATCTTTTACTTTCCACTCTTTAGATGTCTTGTCTATATTTAATAGTTTTCTAATTTCTCTTGACTTACTTCCAATAGTTCCTTCTGAAACTTCAAAAAAATCTGCTAACTCATCCATTCTTAGCCCTCTTTTATTAAGAGTATCATTAACAAAGAAAATTGAATGTACTATTCCAGCAGACCATGTATTACTTTTTCCTCTTGATAGTTTATTATCTTCATTATTAGCTAATACTTCAATTAATTTAGCACATATTTCTGAATATTCATCGTCTAATACTTTACTACAAAAATTATTTATATTATTTATTATTTCTTCTACCCGAACGTTTAGTTCATCTGGTACATTTACAATGTATTTCATTTACTCCTCCTAAGTAATAATTTTAAACTTTCTTTTAAATCACATTTTAATATTATAACTTAAAACTATAAAATTTTCACTATTAATTTTCATATTGTTATTGTGTAGTCAAATATTAATTAATTTGTATTATTTAGAGCTACAATAAATGTAGCCATAATAAAAAGAGGAAATTGATTAATTTCCTCTTTTTATTATACAGATCATTTAATTATTTTTTTCTCCGTAAAAGCATTTCTATTATCTATATTTTCACTATGACTCTTTACTTTTGCATTTGATAGATTTCCAGTAGTTTCTTTATTTTTTTTATTTTTACCCATATTTATCACCTTCCTATATACTTAGTATAATCTTATTGGATAATACTATACTTTAATTATTAATTGATATTTTTATATTATTTCTTTTTCAGCAAATTATTTAAAATAAACTTACTTTATCCAATTCGTTGTTATTTTAATATTAGCTTTTAATTCAGCCGTATACATTAGTATCTTTTTATAAATCTCTTTATAAAATTTTAATCTACTTTAATTTCATATTCTATATACTAGCTATTAACTACTTCCCCACCATTAATATGTATTGTTTCTCCAGTTATAAATGAAGCTCCTTCACTAGCTAAAAAGACATATGCTTCAGCTAACTCTACAGGTTGAGCAGGCCTTTTCAAAGGCACTTTAGATCCAAATTTTTGATAATCACTCTTTTTAAATGAAGATGGTATTAAAGGTGTCCACACTGGACCTGGTGCTACAGCATTTACGCGTATCCCCATATCTGCCAAGTTTAATGCTAGACTTCTTGTAAAAGAAGTCAATGCACCTTTTGTTGATGAGTAATCAATTAGAGCTTTATCTCCATGATATGCTGTAATAGAAGTTGTATTTATAATACAATTTCCCTCTTTCATATATGGTAAAACAGCCTTACTCATATAAAATGCTGAAAAAATATTAGTTTTAAAAGTTCTTATCAACTGTTCAGAAGTGATTTGTATTATAGAATCAGCAGTATGTTGTTCTGCCGCATTATTAACGAGTATGTCAACAGTTCCAAACTTTTCTATAGTTTTTTTTACAACTTCTTCGCAAAAAGATTCTTCTCCTATATCACCTTCTATAGTTATTCCTTCACAGTTCTCTGCCTTGACTAATTCTAAAGTTTTATTAGCATCTTTGGATTCATTGAAATATACTATTACAATTTTAGCTCCTTCTCTTGCAAAAGCTAAACTAACAGCCCTACCAATACCACTATCTCCACCTGTAATTATAGCTACCTTATTCTTTAATCTTTTTCCATCATTTATATAGCTATTTAAAGAATATATAGGTAATGGATTCATATTTTCTTCTATACCAGGCTGCGCCAGTTCATCTTGTTTACTAAAGTCATTAGGGAATTCATTTTTTGTCATAAAAATCACCTCAATAAAAATAAGTTACTTTATTATTTTCTCTTATATGTGATTTAATATTCATAACTAAATTTCTCTATTAAAATCTATTATATATAATTATTAATAACGAAAAAAATCTATGTGAAATCACATAGATTTTTGTTTTTTACAAATATTTTATCATTTATTATTCTGAAATAACTTTATTAAATACTCCTATTTTATCTAATATGCTACCTATAATTATGAATATAATTGAACTAGAAACGCCTTGTACTATATCTAGACTAGCTGCTGAAAATCCTAAAAACATATTACCAACAAATATACCATTTGCAATAGAGTATCCTATGTAAGTTATAAAGATAGCTAATATTGAAGCGATTATATTTCTTCTGCATAATATCTTTTCACTTTTATTTGTAAATGCTAGTACTAGCAAAGGTTTTATTATCATAGTTGGAATAACCCAAACTACTGCACCAGATAGAAAGTCTGATAATCCTCCTCCTATAATTGCTGCCATTATAGCATATCGTTTTGGTAAGAATACTGCTGCTAGAAAAATAAAAACATCTCCTAAGTGAATATATCCCCCATTTAATCCTGTTGGTATATGTAAAAAGAATGTTGTCATAATAACAATAAGTGAAGTGAATAAAGCTGTTTTTATTAATACTTTTATATTATAATTCATCTAGTAAAACCTCCTTTAGAATACCTTCAAATTGAATTCCATATCTAGGATCTGTCGAAACATTCATTGTTTTATCAATAGCTTTTGAAATAAATTTAGAAGCTTTTTTCATAGCTACTTTTATATTAATTCCTTTTAAAATATATCCACTTATTAATGAAGTAAATATATCCCCAGTTCCGCTATAAGAGCAATTATGATAGGTGGATTTTTCTAAATGAAATTCATCTGTATCTTTACTATATAATATATTAAAGATACTATTATCTATTATAACTCCTGTTATTACTACATAGCTAGGACCAAGTTTTGAAAGAGATTTAGCTATAGATTTTACTTTATTTATATCTATATTATTTATATTAATTTCTTTAAAATTATTTTCTGCTAATATTATAGCTTCTGTTATATTTGGAGTTATTATATCAGCCATACATACTAATTCTTTAATTTTATTACATAACGATACTGTATATGTATCATACATATTTCCATTATCCCCCATTACAGGATCAACTATAACTATAGCTTTATTGTTGAATCTTATTAATTTCTCTATCATCTCTATTTGCTCCTCAGAGCCTAAAAAACCAGTATATATTGCATCAAAATATTCATTACTTTTTTGCCAGATTTCTAATGTATCTTTCATACTATCACTCAAATCATAAAATGAAAATTCATCAAATCCTGTCTGATTTGACAATACAGCTGTAGGTAATGGACACGCTTCTATATTTAAAACTGAAAGCAGAGGCAGTGCAACTGCTAATGAACATTTTCCTATTCCTGATAAATCATTTATTATGGCTACTCTCTTTTGTCTGTTCATTTTAATCTTCTCCTATAAAATATTTATTAACTATGGTATCATACTATTTAGATATCTCATAATGTACCGATACATTATTTCGTATCACATGTTACTGAAATTTTTTTATAAATCTTATATAATAAAATAAATTAATAAAACTTAGGAGGAATTTATTATGAGTTGTGGATGTTCATCTTTAGGAAATGATGGAAAAGCAGTTGCAGATTTAGTTAGAGGTAAAGGATTTGAAAATATACCAACAAAAGTTAATCATACTATAGTTTGCTCATGTGGTGATACTTTTGTTATGGATAAATTAGTATGTAAATGTCCTAAATGTAATATGACTTATGCTGTAACACCTTGTAGTTCTGATAATAAGGAAAATATAAAGGCTTGCGGAATTGATTATTAATAAAAAATAACCTGTATGTATACAGGTTATTTTTTATTATAATTTAGCAAAAACTCTTCTTTTTTTATTTTTAATTTTATGACGAATAAATATAATAATTATTATTACAAGTACTATTATATTTAAATATTTTTTTAATAAAATAGTTATTAGTTCAAAATTATCTCCTAAAAAATATCCTATAAGAATCAATACCGTATTCCAAAAAGCAATTCCAATAGATGAATATGCTATAAATGTTAAGTAATTTAATTTTTGTGCTCCAGCGAGTATAGAAACATATGTTCTTGTTATTGGAACAACTCTAGCTATAAGTACAGCTATTTTTCCATACCTATTAAACCATCTATTCAAAGAATTAATTACTCTTCTAGTTTTAGGAAATTTCAGTTTACTATAATTTAATAACGGCGCTCCCCCAATAACTCCTATAAAATAACATATGGTTGATCCTATTATTCCTGCTAAAATTGAAGTGATAACAACTAATAAATAGTTTAATTCACCTTTATAAACTAACATGCCTATTAGAGGCAATAATATCTCACTTGACATAGGAAAACATGCATATTCTAAAGCTACAACAATTAATATTCCAATATACCCCATAGTTTCTGTAAATGTTATTAACCAATCTATAATTTCACTCATTTATTATTCACGCACCTTACTAGTTATATGTTTAAATAATACTCAATAAAGTGTGCTTTTATTACGAAAAAGAACCAATAGTATTGATTCTTTTTCGTGATAATATAATTATTCAATTGAAATACTAGATATCTTATTAGTTTCATCTTTTTCATTTAAATTCGTAGTATATGTTTTATTTACTATATTATAAGCTTTATTTTCAGTTATCTTTTCATTAGATTTATTAAAATATTCTATACTCCCACAATTAGAATCTAATCTCGTACGAGTCTCTATTATTTCCTTATTATTGATATTGATTTTACAATATGATATTCCATATAAACTGTTATTTACATATCCAGCCCATACATTTTCCCCTACTGAATCTAATGTTCCAATTACAGAAATTACTTTATCATCATATCCTTTATAAATATAATTTAATTTATTAAATTTTGCTATTTCTAATGATAATGTGTTTGTATCATTTATTTTAGAATATGTATTATTATTAGATTCAGTTATTTTTATTTTATTCCAATTATTATAATTACCAGAAACCTTTGTAGCTTTATTGTTTATATCAATTAATAAATTAAAAATACAACTTCCAAACAATATTGCCAAAATTATTATTATTAATGTTTTTGTTATATTATTTTTCATTCTCGCCACCCTTTATTTCAACTTATAAACATATATTTTCCATAAATTATATATTTATTCTTTTATAAGAAAATATTATATAAATTTATTATTTACACTTTTTTCTATTTATAGAAGGATTTTTAAAAAAAGTATAGAATTAAATTAATATACAAAAGAGAAGTTATTGGGTCATTACAAAAAGAAAGGGTTGATATTATGAATATCATTGAAATGGAAAAAATTTGTAACAAAAGAAACTGTGTTGAAAGAATTATTTATAATCATTTGGTGGAAGAGAGAAATATTGCTGATTTGCTAATTAATTTTTTAAATTATTGCAAAGTAAAGAATCTTGACTCTTTAAAAAATCTTGATTCTAATTCATTTAGTATCATATCTACTTACGCAATATATACAGAAGTACTAAGTAAATACGTAAGAAGAGAAAATGTTATTTACCAAAATATGAAGCAAATACTAAATATGCTCGATACTAGTAAAGATAGTATAAGAGATTTTATTAATGGTACTTTAGAAGAAGAAAAGCTAATTACTAATTTAAATAAATTTATTTGTTTTGCAGGAATATCAGATAAATTTAATGAGGAATTTTTAAAAGATTGTAAAGATAGATATGTAACTAATCTTAATTATATTTTAGAAAAGTCAAAGTAGTTTATAAGGGGGTTTACTTTTGTATACCCTCTTTTTTTTTATTATTTTTAACTATTAAATTTTATATAATATGTAAATTATTTTAATTAACTTTTAACAATAGAATGTAATTAGGTATATTCTATTGTTTTTGTTAAAATATCCTAGTAATATATACATTGAAATGCCAATATATTAATAAGTATATATAAATTCGGTGGTGTATAATGCTTCCGAATTTTTATTTTGCTTATACTGAAGGGAAGTGTAAATATAAAAAATTTCAAGTTGAAGTTAATAGTTATTATTTCATTTTTAATTTCGTCAGTTTTATTATATAACTTATACTTACATGAAATTGATAAAGTAGAATCTGAAAATAAAATTATAAGTATTGAAAACAGTATTAAATTATTAGAAGAAAAAAGAGATAACCCAGAAGTCTTTTTAGTAAATAAAGATACTCTTCTTAATGAATCTTATAAGCCATCTGATATAGTAGAAAGCAAATTGCCATTTTTACCATATATAACCACCACTAAATTAAATAAAAATGTTGCTATTAAAGCCAAAGAGATGTTTGATGCTGCTAAAAAAGATGGAATTTATTTAATGGGAGCTTCTGGATTTAGGTCACATAATGTACAAGTTATTCTTTTTAATTCGAATGTAAAGAAAAAAGGTATTACTGAAACTTTAAAATACTCTGCTCCTCCTGGTGCAAGTGAGCATGAAACCGGATTCTCAATGGATATAGTAAGTACAGAATTTGAAGATTTGGATTTTAAGTTTGAAAATACAAAGTCTTTTAAATGGCTTATAAATAACTGTTATAAGTATGGATTTATATTAAGATATCCAAAAGATAAAGTTTCAATAACAAAATATGCATATGAGCCTTGGCATTATAGATATGTAGGAAAGGTTGCTGCTGAAGATATAATGAAAAACAATTTATGTCTGGAAGAATATTTATCTAAATTAGATTATGAAATTACTTCTTTAAAAAATAAATTAAATAACAAAGGATAAGAGTGATATTAATGAGTAAGCATTCGAAAAAATATTTAACATTTAAAAATTTTATCTTTTTATTTGGAATTATAATTATTTTAGGATTATCATTTTATGGAATTTATAATATATTCTATAAAAATAAAACCAAAAACTTTGAAGTTAAGCTTAATAAAAATGAAAAACTATATACTATAACTTCTGTTGGAAATATGATGACTCATGATGCACAAATTGCAGGTGCCAAAAAAGATGATGGTACTTATAATTTCGATAAAAGCTTTGAATATGTGAAAAATTATATAAAAGATTCAAATTTAAGTATAGGAGTATTTGAAGGAAATGTTAACGGCGGGAAGCCTGAAGGATATCCTACATTTAATTCCCCAAATGAATTCTTAGAAGCTTTGAAAAATACAGGATTTGATGTAATAAATTATGCATCTAATCATGTAATTGATCAAGGTACGAAAGGATTAAAAAGTACTATGAAAAAAAGTACTAATGATGGATTAATTAATCTTGGAGTAAAAGATAATAAAGGTGATAAAAATTATATAATTTATGATATTGATGGACATAAAGTTGGATTATTTGCTTATACCTATAGGACTGGTGCAAATTCTATAAATAGTATTCCAATACCAAATGAAATAAAGCCACTAGTAAATTCATTCAGTTATGATGATCTTCCTAGTCTTTATAAAAGTGTTCAATCATCCATAGATGATATGAAAAAAGAAGGAGTTGAGTTTATTATAGGTTCTTTTCATTGGGGTGATGAGTACAGTACTAAAGTTAATAAATCACAAAAGGAAATTGCAAATAAGATGAATGAAATGGGCGTAGATATCATACTTGGAAGCCACCCTCATGTTATTGAACCATATGAAATAATTACAAATAATAATCACTCAACATTTGTAATATATTCACAAGGTAACTTCTTATCAAATCAATGTTATGAAGAAATTAAAAATTCTCTAACTGAAGATGGTTTATTAATTAGATTTACATTAGGATTAAAGAATAATAAATTATATTTAGATAAGTATACAATTATTCCAACTTGGGTATACAGACGTCCTAAAGGAAATGGTCTATATACTCATACGATTATTCCTGTGGAAGCTGCTATAAAAGATAAGACTAAATTTGATCTTCCTGATAATGCTTATATTAGAGCTGAGCGTTCTCTTAATAGTACAAAAGATATTTTAGGAAATGATTTCGTTGGTACTAAATCATTTCCTAATTAAACAAAAAAAGACCATATTATATGGTCTTTTTTTGTTTAATTAACTTTACCATCATTTTTATTAAAGTAATATACTGCTAAACTACATCCTATTGAAGCAGCCATAATAAATATAAATAATTCCATAATAATATTATCTCCTAAAAATTAATACTTTTTAATAAGTATATGTGTCATAATTTTTATTATGTTTATTTTTTGTTTTATTTCTTATTATTTCATTTACGAGTATTTTATATAAGATACATTTAGCGAATAAAAAGCATCTACTTTAACATAGATGCTTTTTATTCGCTAAATTTAAGCTTTTATATATTATTTAATTCCTGTGCTACCAAATCCTCCTCTGCTATCATTTCCAAAGCTATTTTTTTCATTAATTATTAATTCTGGCATAGCTTTGTTTATTTTCATTTGACACACTCTATCATATAACGCAATTTCTCCATCTCTTAATGCATAACAAGGATAATAATATATATCGTTATCTCCTATGTAAGTATCGTCCCCTACTCCGTAATGATTAGTTTGAATCAATCCATAATTTTTAAAAGTAGAACTTCTAGGTACAATATTAATTTCATACCCTTTAGGTTGATTTAAAGATATTCCTAAGCATAGCATCATAGAATCACCTTCTTTATACTTTAGGATTCCATCTTTAAAATCTTCTTCTGTTAACTTTATTCCATTTTTCTTTCCACCAATAATCACTCTAAGATCTATCCAATTTCCTTTATCTATTTTCTCTAATTTTGGCATATTCTTATCATGGTAAATTATATCTAAATTAATTGGTTTATTTAATTCTTCCTGTATCATTTCTCTAATTATTTCCTTATTTATCATATGTATCCATCCCTTTCAAATTGTAAGTATATTATATTATAACTTGATTGTATAATTGTTATCAAATATAAATTATATAAGTTTTTAATAATTGTAATTTATATATTTATTTTTTTATTTAATAATTATTTACGAGCATTTCTTTTAAGATCTAATATTTAATATTAGATCTTAAAAGAAAAGAGCCTATTAGGCTCTTTTCTCGATTATTAAATTTTATTAGTTGTTAAGTTATTTTTAATCTGTATACTACATAACTCTTCCAGGTATTATTGCATCTAATATACCAATTATTAAGGCTGCTATTAATGCTCCTACTATAGATGAACTCATATTTGGAACTAAAAATTGTGTTAAATATATTATTATAGCTGCTACAATAAATCCTTTTATACCTTTTCCAAAAGGTGATGCATCAACGCCCATAAATAACTCTATTACATAGTCTACAATACTTATTATAACTGCTGCTAATACAACTGACCAAAATCCACTAATAGTGAATCCTGGTGTAAAAAATGCTGTTACTCCTAAAACAATCGTAAATAAAACTAATCTTACAAGCCATTTTAAAAAATGATTTGTGTTTGTTTGATTCTTTTCTTCTACTTTACTGTTTCCCATTTAAACTCCTCCTTAGTAAACTATTATTATCATATATATTTTTCTCTACTAATAAAAAAATATACTATGGAATAATTAATAATTTTATACGCTAAACTAAATAGTTTTCTTAATTTAAATTTTTATATTATTTATATATTTTTTTAATTTTACTAACTTATTTAATTCATTTTTTTTGTATAACTATTGAGCCTTTTTCCTTGCATTTCTTTGTATTTGCTACGTACTTTGAAAGATAGCCTTTTATTTTATAATTAGAATATTTTAGGCACACTCTTATAATAAGTATTTTTATAAATATAATGAAAAGCCTACTTAAAATATTATTTTAAGTAGGCTCAGTTTGTTAGCAAAGTTTTTGTTCAAATATATTATCAAGATTAAGTTTTTTTATTTTACCTTTTATCTCGTTGATGTCTGTAGTATATAATCCTTGTTCTTTCATTCTCTTAAAATATTCAGAGCCCGCAAATGTATATCTATTCTTTCTGCCTTCTCTACTATTTGATTTCTCATTTGCAAATGCAATTATATCTCCTATTGCTAGACTTCTTGGCATTATTAAGAGTGGCATACCCATAACTTGTCTTACAGCATTATGACCTGCTAAACTTCCCGTACATATGGCTTCTGTATGGCCAACAAAAAGTCCTGATTTTTCTCCTCCACATAATAGATTGGAAACACTGTCTACTCTCATATCATTACTTCTAGGCGCTACAGAAAGATATCTAATAGAATTACCTTTACTTCCAGCATAAGGATCAACATATTTTGCTTTTTCTAATCCGATTATTTTTCTAAGTTTCTTTAATGGATAATAAGTAGTCATCAATTTGGCATGTGCCGTGTGAACAAAAGAACAACATTCAACCAAATATTCGAATCTAAAAACATATCTTTACTATCAATATATCCTGATAAAACTATAGGTGATAAAATAAAGCTTTTAAGGCTTAAAAGTGGACTATCATATAATGAATTTGCTAAAAAGGCTAATGTAGGAACTATGACTATATATAGATGGGAATCTAATCAACGTATACCTAATAAACAATATTTAAATCAATTAATAAATAATTTTAACTTATCTAAAAATTATTTTGATATACGTATAAGAAAAGCCTAGGAATTTTTCCTAGGCCTTTTATTATAACTTTTCTCCACAAGAACTACAGAATTTTGAGTCTGAGGCTAGTTTACTTCCACACATTCTACAAAAAATATAATTCTGATCTGAATTAATATTTTCATTGATTGTTTTATTCTCATCAATAATTTTCGCACCAGTTACTATATTATTAACTGCTTGTGAGTTTTCACTTTGTCTAGATATTATTTCTAATACTGATACTATTTCATTTATATCTTGCATCGCTTTTGTATATGTAGATGAATTAGTTTTTGTTTCTTTTGTAATTAAAGATATAATCTCGTATGGTCTTTCTATAGTATCTACGACTACCCTTACTGATAAACTCTTAACAAGTTTCTTTGTTCTCTTTTTACCAGTAACACCACCGACTATAGCACCAACTCCACCAAATAGAACTCCGCCAGCAACAGCTCTTCCTAATCCACCTGATGTTATTGTATCACCATCTTCTAATACTTCATAAGATACTAAATCTGAAAATTTAAATATACGTGGTCCTATTGATCCAATCTTATTTGTTGGTATATACCATTTTTTTGTTTCATCATTTACACATAAATATATTCCTACTGATTTAGTTGGCTTAAAATTTATTAAATCATTTTTAAATATCTGTACTTTATCATATACTGATTGTAGTTCTTGTATATTAATTTTCTTATAATTAATCATAGTCGTCCCTATATAATCTGTATATGTTCTACTGCAACTACCGCATATAAAACCATTCTGACATTGATGATTAAGTAATCCTAACTTATTACCGCATACATCACACTTGTCCCAATCATCCCCTGCATCTTCTATGATTTTTATTATCTCTTGTGCAGTCACTTTATTTGTACCGTCTAGTAAATATTTCTTTACTTTCTTTTTACATTTGCTGCAAACTATTCCGTCCGCACATTTTGATCTCGTTACACCTGCTTGTTCTCCACAAATAGAGCACACTTCTTTTGAACTAAATAATCCCATTATTATTCCTCCTTAGTAAAACCAAGAATATATTACCATAAATATATCATTTATTTTGTAAATAAACAGTTAATTAAATTTGTAAAATATTAATAATTTAATTAACTCCTACTCTCAATATCTTTTTCATATATTTTATCCCCCACTTTTAAAATACCTCTCATTATAAATAGATGTATAATATAAAATATTATGTCAATAATTAAAATACAAATGCATTAAAAATACCATTTGATCTCACTAAAATAAAAGGCCAGATTATATCTCTGGTCTTTTATTGATTACATTAAAATATTTATTTTTCTACATTTGCATCAAATTCTAAATTTTGTCCATATGTTTCACTTGAAAAAATAATTTTAACTTTATCACTTTCATTAGTTAATCCATAATACGCATTAACCGTACAATTAGTACCTGGTGTTAATTCTTTTGGCTTTCCTTTAGGAAACATATCACTTGAATTAGCTATCGTTCCTTTAGAATCAGCCACTTGTAAATCAGCACCATGAATGTATAAAGTATTATCATTTTTATTTAAATTCTTATATGTATATGTAACTTCTATTATTTCTTTAGCATCTTTAAAATCTTCTTTATACTCAAAATCATTTGCCTTTTTAACAGAATCTATTTTTAATGAATACATATCTTTTCCATCATGCTTTATAATAGCTTCTTCTCCAACTTTATATACCTTATTCTTATTTGCAGATTTTTTATTTTCTCCGCAACTTACCATAATTCCAGCTGTTATTATAGTAACTAAAAATAAGCTTAATATTTTTTTTGCTTTCTTCATTTGTTTCTCTCCTTAAAAAATAATTATAAACACTATAAATATAATAAAAAATATAAATAAAGTACCTATGATATCTACGATTGATACTGTAGTTTTATTATAAACTTTATTGTAAGCAGCCTTCCTAGGATCATTAATCCACCCCATACCTTTTTTACCGTATGCTGGATTGATTGATTTTTTTATTTCTCTATTAATCCTCCCAGTAGTTCTAGCGCTTATGCTCTTCTTTAAGCTAGGAGTTCTTACTCCTACTTTCATATTTATTCCCCCTTATCTAATATAAGAATATTTTACCATGGATTATATTTCTATTATGTAAACAGTTTATTAATAGAAAAAAAGATGCTATATAATAGCACCTTAGATCACATTCAATAATATTAGATATAAAAATATATATGATATATGCATTAAATTAATTATTAAATAAATACCTAATGCTCCATTCAATATAAAATTAGACATTAATAATTGCTTATTTGTTGCATTAATCATTCTTTTAATTAAGTAATATATAAGTAATCCCACTAAACCTACTTTAATAAGAATACTTAATATAGGATTTTCTACTACGTTAACCATAACCCCATTAGCTTCTTTAAACATACCTGTTTTTAATAAAATTAAAGTAAGTGTTATATCACTTACATTTAAAATATATAGTAATTGTAGCTTTCTCTTTATATTTGTATATGAATATTCTTTAATAAATAAAAAAATAAGACAACACCTCCATAACAGAAAGTGTTATCTTAAAAATTATATATTATTCACTTTTATTTGATTTTTTCTTCTTATAAACTACAGTACCAGCACCAATTGCTCCTAATGCAATTACTCCACCAGCTAGTCCAACACTACTATCTTCTTTATCGACCTTAAGTTCTTCTTTTTTAGAATTATAAGCACTCATATATGCTTCTTTAAATTCAGTATCTATTGAATCATCAAATGACATAGCACTCTTTTCTTCTGTTGCATCACTTATACCCTTTGACTTATACTCTTCTAATTTATCATTCTTATAATCATTATATCCCTCATCATACCCACTGTTGTATGCTGCTGTTATAAGTTCACTTTTATATTCAGTATTACCTTTATTATCTCCTTTATATCCAGTGTTATATCCGTCTTTTCTAGCTATCTCAATTTCAGCTTCTATCGTATCTTTACCAGAGCTATATCCTTCTTTATATGATGCAATATATTCTTCTTTATAGTTTTTATTATATTGTGAGCTTAAATCTTCTTTCTTTGCAAAACCATCATCATATCCATTTTTATATCCTTCTTTTTTAGCTGTTTCTTTTTCTTCTCTTTCTTTAGCTTCTTTTGCAATTCTCTCTTCTTCTGCCTTCTTTGCTTTTAATTCAGCATCATTATTTTTTTTGGCTGTTGCATTATTTGTAGTGTTATTTGCAGTATTCTTATTTGTATTAGATGTTGAATTACTTGAACTATTGTTTTTAGTAGGCTTACTATCATAAGGACATCCATTATCATGTAAATGTGGTCCATACCCATGATGATAATGATATGGTCCTAATCCTGAAACATTCTTATTGTCTTTATGCCCTCCATTTGAGTCGGTTCTTCCTGAGTGTGCATTAGCAGTTATAGAGCTACCCATTATAAGTATAGATATAAGTAAAGTAGTAATTTTAAATTTTGTTGACTTCAAATTAATTCCCCCTATTGTTCATTAACAGTTTATTCATAATTGTTCCATAGTAATGTTACAATAGGTTACATATCAATTCAATATTTTCGACAATAATTGCTATGAGTATTTTTTTATAAGTTATTATTTTAATTTAGTTTTAATTTATATTAATCGAAAATGTGGATATTATGCCCCTTACAGTTCTTTTTATTTTAGAATATGTAAACAAAATATAAATGTAAATTTTTATCAGTTTATATATAATTAGTTACGTTGGGGGGTGACTAATTTGAGCAAGTTTGAAACATTTAAGGATAGAATAAATGAATTATCTGATTTTAAGTTTATTTTATTATCTGTGCTATTATGTGAGATATCAGATTCAATACTTATATTTATTCTTAATCTTTTTAATATTACAGATTCTATGATAAGTGGACCAAATATTAATGAATATTCTTTTTTATTTATTGTTTCTAATATTATAATTTTAGGTCCATTATTTGAAACAGGACTTTTAATTTTAATAATAAGAATACTTAGGAAATTTATAAAAGATGATCTTTTAAATTGGTTAATTGTATCTTTAATTTTTGCAGGACTACATAATTATAGTATTTATTATATTTTAATTATAGTTCCAACAGCATTTATTTTTAATTATGCTTATATATTTTATAAAAGCAAGACATTATCTATTTATTGGGTAATGGCAATTATACATATGATGTGCAATTTAATAGCCTTTATATATTAATAAAATTTAACTAATAGAATATAAAAGGGAGGTGTTTTATGAAGTTTTTTACTAATAGAGAGTATTTTGTTTTATTAGGTATTTTTATTATAATAGTAGCTACTTTATCAATTTATTATTATTCTAATGCTCGATTCATTAAAAGTGACTTTGATGGGATAAGTACTTTATCTACTAAACCAATAATAGAAAATAATAAAACCATTGGAGAATATAAAGTAGGATATTTTCATCCTAATAAAATTACTAAAGAAAGTTTATTAAAGTTTTTCAAAAATGAATGTTATGTTAAAGGTAGCTCTTATGTTTTGTTAATTAATAAAGATGATAAAGAAAGGGGGATCTTTTTCCCAGGAATTTATGCAGGTTTCTCCTATGGAAAAATAACTTATTATGAGTATATTGAAAGTGTAGAGGGACTATGCTCAATTGATGCAGATAAAAATACTATTACATATAAAAAAGAAAGTATTTAAAAAAGAACGTATTGGTACATATAATAAATGAAAAAGAGCTGTAAGGAGATTAATTCCTACAGCTCTTTTTAAAATTTATTTACTATATAAAGCTTTCCATGTATTCTTACCAACTATTCCATCTACATCTAAGCATTTATTTCTTTGTAGATTTTTTATAGCTATAGTTGTTCCTGGTCCAAAACATCCATCAGCCCCTCCGTGAGCATTTAAACTTGTGTATCCTCTATTTAATAACCTTTGTTGTATGAGTTTAGTTATGTTTCCTCTTGCCCCTTCTCTTACAGTAATACAAGCGTTTAAAGTATCATCTCCAAAATATCCATCAACTTTTAATCCTTTATTAAATTGTCCATTTAATTCTCTTTGAATAGCTCTAACTTCTTCTCCATTTATACTTACTTCCCATAAATCTTTTTTATCTGATATAGAAGGTTTTTGAACTGGTATTGATTCAGGATTAATAAGTACCTCTTCTGTGAAGTTATTTAAATCTACTCTAGTTTTAACTCCTGGAGTTGCTCCATCTTCTGTATATTGATGTCCAATAACCTTAAATCCTGTTTCCATAGGTGTATTAACTCCGTAATGGGCTATCCAACCAGGATAGTTCTTAACTCTGCTATCTAAATTATCTCTTCCAAAATATCCACCTGTATAGATCATACAATCATATCTACTTAGTCTTTTAAATTCTTCTAAAAACTCTATGCATCTATCTGATATTTGAGTTCTAGTTCTTCCTTGATTATTAGTTTCAATATCTAGACAAGGTAATACATTAAACTTTTTATCTTTTATAGCATTCCAAAAGTCTTTAGCTTGTTGAGTAGGTGAAGTTTTTTCACTCATAAAGTGATAGAAGCCAATTACTAACCCTGTATTTTTAACTCCATTATAGTGTTGTTCAAATAGTGGATCTATATATTCTACCCCTTCAGTAGCTTTTATAATTACTACATCTATTCCACCTCGTTTAACCTTATTGAAGTCTACTGTTCCATTATGCATTGATATATCTATTCCTTTTAGCATTTTACATCTCTCCTTTATTATTAATAACTATTTAAAATATAATTTTGTAAACTAAAAGAGCAAAGATTATTCTCCTTGCTCCACTGGTACAACTTGTGAAATTTGATTTAACTTATTTTTAAGCTCTATATTTTCTTGCTTTAAAGCATTATTCTTAGTAACTAATTCTGTAGCTTGTTGCTTTAAGTTATCTTCATTAAGTAATACCTTACCCTTATTGATTTCACCGGCTATAGCTTGTCTTAACATTTTCACCTGATCATCAGTTAAGTATGGTATCTTTTCTAGTAATAACCTATCAAAGGCATCCGCTTTAGATTTTACTAACTCCTTTATATTATCTGTAATTCTGTATTTTTCTTCTACGATATTCCATACCTGTTTCGCAGTTTCTATTTCTTCAACGTGTTTATCTAGCTGTAATTTTTGTTCTACAGCATCTTTTTTCTTTGCAATATATTCTATAGCAACATCTCCAACACTTTTTATAATAGCTACTAGAATTCCTACAACTCCTATAGCTACAGCTCCTAGTATTGGGTCTAAAATTTTATCCATAATTGATTCCTTCTTTCTTCTTATTTTATATTTTCTTCTAATGTATCAAGTCTGTGGTGTGCTGATTTAGTACTTTCTTTAAGTTTAGTTATATCTATTACAATATCTTGTATCTTTCTATCTTGAGCCTTTATATCAAGTCTTATATCATCTACCCCCTTACTAATATAATCAAGCTTTACAATAGTAGTTGTATCTTTTTGAGTTTCATCTTTAATATCTTTATTTTCATTTCTTTTATATCCTAGAAAACCTACTACTATTCCAAATAAGGTTCCTCCTATTCCTACTAATACAGTAATATCTACATTCATAACATTCTGTCCTCACCTTCCTAAATTAAATTTATATAACAAAAAAGACTAGAATTAACTAGCCTTTTCCATTGTTTCTAATCTATCTCTTTCATATCCTTTTTGTTTTGCTGTTATGGTCCAATCGAATAATGTGTTTGGTGTTCCCCTAACTTTAAAGTATTTTTCAGTTTTTTCTACTACCCTTACATATGTTAACTTACCATTACTAGCAAATTCACCTATAGGAGTTACATCTATTTTATATTTATATCTTGTATTTACAGTTGATAAAAACTTATTATCAAACCAAATAATGCAATCTCCGTTATTATCTGTTCTATTCTGCTCTATCCCTATATCTGTAAACCAACATTCTGTAGATTCTACCGCATTTAGTGTTAAATCTCCATATACAGTATCTACTATTCTATTCTTAGAACCTCTAACACTTAAACTTCCTTGTACCCTTATATTTACTCCATTTCCTGTGTATATATCTGGAGAACCAGCATCAGCCCAGAGATATGAACCTCCATTGCCATTTCCAAGTCTAAATCCATCTGGGAAGAATTCAGCATAATAACCAAGTTCATTCCATTTACGAAAACACGTTTTATCTGAACCTAAAAGTGCTGTACACCTTTTAGTATCTGTATCAAAAATACTAACTCCATGTTTTGCTAATATACTAAATTCCCCATTAACATTTTCATAAAAACTATTTCCTTTATTACCATTAAGAAACACCTGATTACAATTTAAAGAAATATCTTCATAAAAAGTTATTGGGCATACATGTCCAACAACGTTATACTTATCAAAGTCTATATAAGAATGATATGTGTCTTCTGAGCTATAAACTACAGTAAATACAGCATTTTTTTCATGTCCTATAGCTAATCCTGGCTTTTTAGAATCTGAATTAACCCTTACAGAATAAATTGTCCCAACATTATCATGTCTTCCTCCACCTTCCCAATCATAAAAATCTATTGAATTCTTTTGTATTTCTATTGCTTTTAATCCTGTAACATTAGAAAAAGTTGTTATACCATTAAGCTCTATTTTACTAGCATTAATCTTCACACTTTCTGCTGATTGATTAATTTCAGATATTATAGATCCTTTATCTGTCTTTTTATTTACTTCTGTTTTTATACCATTTAATCCAATATTTAAACTAGATAATTGACTTTGCATAGAACTTACTATGCTTCCATCTGCTTTAGTAGTAAGAATACTTTGAATAGAATTTACACTAGCATTTATATTATTTGTTTTTTGTGTTAATGTACTTTCTACTGTATTTATTTTCTCTGTTACTGTAGTTATATTATCCTTAATTTCTTGATTGATATCTTCTGGAGCTGGTGTCCAATCAGTAGGCTTAGTACCGCTTTCTACTTTAAATTTTCTATATCTGAGCTGACCAACAAAATAATCCATTCTTACAGCAATGACATTAATAAATTTATCTGGTGGTATTGATATTTTCATAGTTCTATATGATTTATCGCTTGGCTGTGAAGCTACATTAAATTCATCACTTACTCTAACCCAATAATTTCCACTTGTTTGCAACCAAAATTGTCCTTTAGCTCCGCTACTTACTTCATATTCAAAAGATATTGTTATATCTTTATTCAATATATCTGATTGAGTAATATCTCCCCAATTAATACATTGATTTTCTCTATTTTCACCATTAATTGTTCTCCATTCATATGATGTTCCTTTGGCATAATTCCTTCCACCAATCTGAATATTATTAACTGTTTTATCTATATCACTTTGACTAACTTTAGTAGATATTTGCCCTTTTAAAATATTAATACTACTTTCTGCATTAGCTACTCTTGTATTTACTGTTGTTATTTGAGTATTAGTATAAGTCTTTGCATTATTAAAAACTTCATTTGATTTACTTATAGCTATAGCATCTGCATGAGAATTAGCTGAATTTATTGCTTGTTGTTTAGCATCCAATATATTATTTTTAGTATCTTCTATATCTAACTTCCAATCAGTGTTAATATTACCCTCTTCTAATTGTATAAGACCTATTTGTATTAAATAACCATTAGCACTAGGAGCACCTTCATGTGAAAATACTAACCTTATATTTTTAAATTCAGAGTTTATAGTTCTAAATACATAGCTTCTTCTTTCTAATGAAACATACCCTGAAAAGTTAAATATACAATCTGCTTTAATTTTATTATTATTCTCTCCCCAATATTCAATCCAACAGTATAGGTGTTTTACATTAGGTTCTTCTCCAAATAATAATGATAATGTATATTCTGTGTTAGGCTTTATAAAAGTTGAACTGATTTCTTGCCATATACCCCCGCCTTTTACAGCACCTAAATAAGCTACTCCATTTTTATTGTAATAAGTATTTCCTTGCTGTCCAAAAACTGATATATCCCCCCAGTAATTCCAATGAGATATATTTGATGATCCAGGTACTAAATCAGGAAAATTACTATATCTAACATAATTTCTTGAACCAACTTTTAAATTATCAATTTTATTAGTAGTGTTAGTTAAATTAGTTGTTATAGTTTGTGTTGTACTATTTAAGCTATTTACACTAGCTTGTAAACTATCCTTAGCTTGAACTAATTTAGTAGATACATCATTTATTCTATCTGTAACTACTTTAATACTATCTACTATAGCTTTATTTATATCTTTAGGGCATGGCGACCAGTCCGTTACCTTATTTCCTAATTCACCTTTTACATTTCTTATTTCAAAATTCATAGTTTTTCCAGTATTATTAATTATCCCAAAGTTACTTGCTTCATATAAGTCTACAAATTTAGTATTTTGGCTACTTGTATTCTCCCAATATGACCAGCATTTTATCCATTTATTAGCTGTTAAATTCTTAGTAGAAGTAGCTCTCTTTCCTACATTATCATTATCGTTACCACTCCAAGATGAGCCACTTATAGCATAGTTATTAACATCTACATTCCAAGTACAATCAACTGGAACTTTTATCTCGAAAGATAATATAAATCCTTGACCATAGGGAACTCTAGTATTTACATTAGTTATTATTAAACCTGCTCCCCATACTGTACCTAAACCGCTTTGAGAAGATAATGACCAAGTATTTGTATTAGCATTGTAAGAACCTGAACAATCTATTTTAGATATATCATTTATACTTATTAAATTTGTTCCACCTATTTTAATTTCTTGAATACTCCTATTAATATCAGCTTGAGATACTTTAGTATTTATCTGCTCTTTTAATATATTAATTTCACTTTTAGCTTTACTTAAATTACTATTAGTTGTTGTTATTTGAGATGTAGTAAATGTCTTAGCACTATTTAAAGCATTATTAGCCTTATTAGTAGCATCTGTACTAGCATTATTAATTGCTTCTTGTTTCTTTGTATCTGCATATGATTTAACATTATTCAAACTTGTATTTATTTTCCCTATTAAGTCTGAATTTATATTATTAATATTACTGTTTATAGTATTAGTAGATTGAGTAAATGTTTGATTATCTACTTTTAACTTAATAGCTTTATCTAAAGCTTGTATTGTAGTTTTTTGAGTAGATAACTCTTTCCCATGCTCTGTAATAGTATTCTTTTGTGTAGATAACTCTATATCTAAAGTTCTATCCCCTATTTGTACTCTAGTACCTTTAATAGTTTCTTTAGCCCCATTTACCTCTCTAATAACGCTATTTATATCTAATTTATTACCAGCTATATTAGCATTATCAGCTACTTTATTATTATTTATAGCACCATCTGTAATACCTGCGCTGTGCACACCTTCACTATCAAACATTACTGTCTTGCAATCTTTTGCTCTTATGAGCAACCCATAATCTGTTGTATTGTCTTGTTTTCTATATTCCCCTAAAATAACTCTATTAATATTATCTCTATTAACTAATATTTGATTACCTACAATTTGAATAGATCCATTAGAACTAATTATTCTAAATTTACTTGTACTTATATCTCCAGCTTCTAACTTATTTACACTTAAAGAACTTATTTGAGCATCTCCTATAGCTCCGTTAGCTATTATTCCACTCCCAGCAGTTATTGCATTTGCATGAAAATTCTTTGCTGTAAGATTGCCAGCGAGCTGATTTTCTACACTAAGCGTTTTACCTTCTAGAATTCCAACCCTTTCTACTGCTACATTAAGCTCATTTACATCAGCTTTTCCAATTAAAGCATGTTGTAGTTTAGATTCTAAAGCATTTAATTGCGCTGTATCTACTTTTGTAAGTATAGCTTGACCAGCTTTTAATAAAGCTACATTTAAATCTTGTATATCACCTTTTATAACATGGATTTCAGCAGCTTCTATTACATTAGCTTTAAAGTTATCTATTTTATCACTACTTATTCCACCATTTTCAAATGCTTCACCGTCTAAAGTCCCATTGTCTAAAGTAACATTATCTACGGTATCAGAAGTATCTTGGAACTGTTTTTGTATATTCTCAAAACTTAATATAGTATTAGCCAATTCTACTGTATCTTTATTATGATTTTGTGGATATTCTATTGTTTTAACTATTCTTTGCTTATCTTTAATTTTATTATCTCTAGAAATAAGACTTATAGTATCTCCTAATTTATAATCTAAAACTTTATATTTTTTATTTATTTTTGCTAGATTAATAATTTCAGCTTCATAAGATCTATAAGGCTTACTTATTTCTTTAAGTTTAGCTTCTGCATCTTCTTTAAGATTTTCTACTATAGTATATCTATCATCTTTCCAAAATATAGTTTTAACCTTATTAGAATACTGGTAGTTTTCCACATAATTTTTTCCATTATTTATAGATTCTATAGTAAATCCATCTTTTCCAATTGGTATTATTCTTGTAGCATAATCATAACTATTACCCTGTATTTGTAAAGTCCTTAAATTTAAGCTATCTATAAAATAAGTTCCTTTATCTTCTCCAAGATGCTCATATACTTTTATAATTTTATTTAAAGTATCAAATTCAATATCAACTCTATAAGTTTTTTTAATTTCTTGAACTATCTCTAAAGAACTACAATCAGTTTTTCTTACTGTTCTTTTCTTTTTTATAGTATTATCTGCTACAGTCCAACCAGTTCCAACTATAGCAAGATTTAAAGCTGCAGTTATAGTTTGTTCCACACTTTCATATCTATCAAAAGGCTTTCCTTCTAATTCTTCTAAATTTAATTCACATACAAAGCTAGTATAATTTCCTTGCGGAGAACTTTCTTTAATAATAAATTCATTCGTTTTAGTTTTTATATAACATTCTTCTACTATAGAATAATAATTTTTAGCATTTTTAGGATATAAAAAAGAAAGTGTCTTATTACCAGTTTCTAATACACTTTCTATACATAAATCTTTATATTCTATTAATCCAGCTATTTTAGTTTTATTTAAACTTAATAATTGTAACAAACATTAACCTCCTTCCTTAAAAGATTAATATTTTTCTATTCTTCTATCATAAAATCGATACACATTAGTTCATTTGGTGCCATATCGTAGCTCCTAAGTTCTTCTAATCTAAAGGTATGCACATCAATTTCAACTTCAATATCTTGTAGATCCTTCATATCCTTATTCCATTTATCCATTTTCTCAGGATCTATAGAATAATTACCATCTTCTATTTTTAGATTACCTTCTTCATCCTTTAAGCAACATTCTTTTAATATTTTTTCCCTCTCCTTATTGTAATCTTTTAATTCTCTATCTACTTTACTTATATTTTTAGCAATAGCATAAGAAACTTTAACTGGTAATTTTCTATTACTTAATTCTCCTAACATACCTACTTTATCTAATATTTCTCTATTTTTTAATTTTGCCATCTTTAAATCCTTCTTTCTTTTATTTAATATAAAAAGGGCTTAATAATTTAAGCCCTTAAACTAAAATACAAAACAATTTAATTTTTTACTTTCTTCTGTAGCTGATGCTCTAAATTTTTGTACTTCTGCTGCTACTAATTGACTGTTTGATAAAAATAATTCTTGATTAGTTACATAAGTTTGAATATTTGTAACTCCATTTTCTTTTAAAGAACAATTCATATTTAAGACTGGTTGTCCTTTTACAGCTACATTTCCAGTTAAAGTTAAAGATTTTTCTATTTCGCTTGTTACTTTTATTTCATCTGACATTTAAAATTCCTTCTTTCTTTATTTTTGTATTAAAAAAGAGCCTACTGTTGTAAGCTCTTTTGTTAATGTTGTGATATTTACCACACATGTATTATTGCAATTCACTTGATTTTTTAATTTGTATATATCTGCTTTGGTTCTAATTAAATCCTTAATCTTTTTATTCATAAACAATATCCTTCCTTTATTTTTCTATTGATACAAACCTTATATTATCATTAATACTATTATCACTCTTAACACCATCAGCTATTACTCTTGCAAATATAAGAGTAAAGTTTTTTATAGATATTTTTGGGTCTTTTAAAAATTCCTGTTTAATATTTAATTTATGATCACATTTTCCACTTTCCATTACTACTAACGTTGGATCCATGCTATCTAAATTAAGTTCATTTATTTCAAGTGTATCTTGATAAAAAAATGTACTAAATTTAAGTTCTCTATTAAATTTCCCACCTACAATAATATAAGCATTTGCTTTTCTATACTTCGTGTCAGCTTCTACTTGTTCTACAACACTTTTAAACTGAGATTTTATTAAATTAAAAACCTCCTTATAAGTTAAATTCAATATATCATCTTTTGAGAATGTATCATCAAATAAATGCTTTGTTATTATTTTACAATATGTAGAATCTCCACAAAAACCTATAATTACATTATCATTTATTTTATATACCTTTTTATAATTCTCGCTCAATATATCTCCATCTTGATTTGTACATCTTTGTTCTCCCGCAAATAAAATAAATTCTTTATTTCCTACACCCATAACTAAACTCATATAATCCTCCTAAAAAACTTTTTAAGAATATTATACACTTAGTTACATTTTTCACCAAATGAATACTTTAAATTATTAATTATCTTTATATATATCTTGGTTTATATTTTATTACTATATCGCAATTATTTTTACTTAATGTTATGGTATTAGATCCTGGCAATACAAAAGGGAACTCCCAAAAGTCGGTATCTAAATACTTGTTATTTCCTTCTTCTAAAACAGTTCCCTCTTCTCCATTGAATATTATTTTTTTACCTTTTTTTAAATTTTTTATTCTTATAGGATCATTGGCCACCCCTTGTATATTTAATTCAATTAAATCAGTACTTGGTGTAATTTCTACTACACATGGAGTAACTGAATTCCCTTTTACATTAATTGATTTTGATAATATTCTATTAATCGTTTCTGTTACTTCCTCACCTACCTCATAAGCTGAAAACTTTAAATTTAATTTATATCTATCTTTTCGTATTGTTTTTTCTGTTTCATGTTCTGTTAAATACGATACATATTTATTTCTATATCCATCTAAATCTAAAATACACTTATTTTTCATCAAACTTAAAATATTACTAATATTATTTAAAATATCATCTCTACCTTTACCTCTTAAATATAAAACTATAGAAATAGGTTTATATCTAATTTTAGTATCTAGGTATATAGGAGTTAAAGATTTATCTAGCCAATCATTTTCAACTTCGATTGAGCTTGCTTGCATATCTACAGTTAATTGTTTAGCATTAAACTTTGATATATCAATATTATTTATTTTCATCTGATTATCTCCTTCTCTTAGAAGCTAATGCTAATTTATTGTTTACTTTACTAAATGTATAGTTACTTATTTCTTCACTATCAAGATAATTTTTTATTATATAAACCTCTTTTTTATCTGTTTTAATTTTAGATTGAATTACTTTTCTAACGCTATTAGTGACTAATCTATCTAACTTAGAAAGTGGAATTACTGCTTCATGTTCCTTACCTTCTCCAACTAAAGCCATCGTAGCCTTAGTTACAATTCCCCCTTCTGCTAACATAGGTATACTAGGAAGATTTATACCAAAATGAGAACCTCCGATACCTGGAACCCATGAAGGCACATCGAATCCAATTCCGTTTATAGATGATATTACCCAGTTGATACCTGAAATAGCTGCATTGATTGGTGCTTTAATAACTCCTCCTATCATTCCAAATATGCTACTTACTATATCACTCAAGCCTTGGAATGCTTCTCGCCAGTTTCCTGTAAATACACCTTTGAAGAATGTTATTACGCCATTGAATACTCCTTTAACTCCATCCCATATAGCTTTTACAGTTCCAAAGAAACTATTTAATGGAACACCTAGTATTCCTAGTGTTTGTGTCCAATCAGTATTAAATGCACCTTTAAAGAAGTTTGCAAATCCTTGAAATACTGATTTTATTCCATTCCATACAGTTTGCACTCCATTTCTAAACCATTCACATTTATTATAAAGAACTACAAATGTAGCACCTAGGCCAACTAATAATCCTATGATTAAAACTATTGGATTTAATGACATAACTAAATTAAGTGCGGCTTGTGCTCCAGCCATTAAATTTGTTGCTACTGTACTTGCTGCAAGTGCAACTTTTTGTAATAGTAACTTAGCAGTATTAAAAGCAAGTTTTGCTCCTGAGATAGTTAATTGAACTATCATTTTCATTAAGCTTAAAGTAAATTTTGCTGTAGCTTTCGCTCCATTTAATAAACCTTTACTTAATGTTGTAATCCCTTTTGCAGCAAGTTTTGCTCCTTTAGTAATACCACTCCAACCTATAGAACCTATCTTTTTACTAAATGAAACTACTTTCTTACCTCCATTAACGCATGAAGTTGCAAATCCTTTAAATCCTTGAATTGCCTTCTTTGTTCCTCCTGGAATACTTTTGATAAATTTAATATTTTCCTTTACACCTTTAGTTAATTTACTAAAGCCACTTAAAGTTAAATTGGTTGCCACAAATAAGCCACCAAATATTGCAATAGTCTTTTTAGTTCCATCGCTTAATCCATTAAAAGCACCAGCAACTTTTGCAAGGCCCATTGAAGCTAAAGAAATAAATGGAGCAAATGCATCTCCTAAACCTATCATTGCAATTTGTCCTTGATTTAAAGCGCCTTTAAGCTTGTATTGAGTTGTATTAGCAATTTTATCATATGCTTCATTTAGTGCATTTGAATTTGTATCCATCTGTTGCATTGATTGATTATAGATATTCATTCCATTTTCACTTGTCATCATAAGAATTGAGTTAAGGCCTTCGACACTTCCGAACATTGTAGCCATAGCACTTACTGGAGAATCTGACATTTTAGCCAACATGTCTAATTCATCTTTAAAGCTCTTTACATCTTTTTTGGCTTGTTTATATTCTTTTGAATTTGTTTTACCAGCTTTCTCTAAGTCACCCATCTTTTTAGATGCTTTTTCCATAGCATTCATAGCATCTTTTAAAGCTGGACTTGCACCCTCCAAACCTTTCTTTAAATCTTGAAGAAATGGCATCCAGCCCTTAGATTTTAATTCACTTACGTTAAATTTAATTCCAAGTTCGTCTGCTGCATCTGCCGCTTCCTTAGAAGGTTTTATTATATTTGACATAGCTGCTTTTAATGCTGTTACTGATTCTGCAGTTGCTAGACCTTGTGAAGTAGTCGAAGCTAATGAAGAAAATAATTCTTGTGTTGAAATATTTAACTGTGATGAAATAGGGGTAACTTTACCTACTGATGAAGCAAGTTCACCAAAGGTTGTTTTACCTAAGTTTTGAGTTATAAGCATTTGATTTGCTATTTTATCAGCTTCACTTGCTTTAATTCCGTAACTATTAAGAACAGTTGTTAATCCGTCAACTGCCGTTGCAGTATCAGTGAAACCTCCGACGGCTGCCTTTGTTGCAGTTCCCATGAAGTTTACTGCATCACTTGTATCAACACTTGCAGACAACGCTTCATATAAACCTTCACTCATTTCCGTAGCACTTTTACCAGTATCACTACTTAGTTGTAATACACCCTTTCTTAAATCGTCCATAGAAACTTTTGATGTATCTGCTATAGTGCTTACTTTAGCCATTCCATCCTCGAAATCCATTGCCATCTTACCTGATGCTACACCAACTCCAATTATCCCAGCACTTACTGGCTTCATTTTATCTGATATTTTACCAGCTTTTTCTCCAGCCTTCGCAAACTTATCTCCCATTTTTTCTAAAGCTTTATTATTATCTTCAATAGCTCTTTTAGTTTTAAGAACTGCTTTTTCAGATTCTGAAAGTTTCACTCTTTGCTGGTCCATTCTTTTATTTGATCCATCAATAGCCCTTTCATTTTTAGCATACTGCTCTTTTAATTCTTTTAACTTATTATCAAGCTCTTTTACTTCCTTTGAGCCTTTACCATAAGTTTGTACTGCATCTTTTTGTTTCTTTTCGGTATCAGCTATCTTTTGGGCCAGTTGTTCATTAGCATTTTTATATCCAATAATCTCTTTATTTATCTGTCTTATAGCTTCTCTAGACATAGAAACTATGGTATTTTGAGCTTTTAGTTTGTTGGACAACTCACCCTGTTTTGCTTTCAACTGATCTGTTGAGGTTCCAAATAATCTAGCTTTCTCACTAGCTAATGAAAATTGCGATTGAGTAACTTTAAGTTGATTTACAACTTCTTTCATTTGTCTTTGAAAATCAGAACTATTAGCTCCAATTTTTATATTAGCACCTGCCATATATTCACCCCCTTGCTATTCATCTTCAAATTCTTCTGAATCAGAATTTTCTTCCTGTCTTCTATTAATTAAATAATCTAAATAGTCCAGGTACCCGAACCAATCCATTTCCTCACAATCCTTAAAGCTCATTAACTGCTTTTGTATTGCAAAGTCATATATCCCAAAAAGTATGTCTACATATTTACGCTCAAATTCTTCTTCATCTTCATAACCATTTTCTTTGTCATATTCATCAAAAAAGGAAGATTCATTAGAATCTTCCTCTAGGAGTTTTTTGCTATTTTCTTCATC
This sequence comes from Clostridium sardiniense, assembly GCF_050584765.1. GTDB lineage: Bacteria > Bacillota > Clostridia > Clostridiales > Clostridiaceae > Clostridium > Clostridium sardiniense_A. Next base: position 1,350,749 of record NZ_JBNOOR010000001.1, read on the forward strand.
TTTGCTGCAGTTTTCTCTTCAATAAATTTTTGTATTTTCATAAGCCAAATATTAATATCTGTTATATCTAAATTATCTAATAGATCATCTTCAGTGAATTTATTATTGAAGCATTCGCATATAAAACTTACCATCATATCAAAATGCTCTGTTCTATATTCTACTTCGCCTTTTTCTGCATCAATTAATATATCTCTTATTTCATAATATCTTCTTTGAGTTTTACCTTTTATGGTACCTAATGCAAAGTTTTTCTTTTCCCCATAAATTTCTAAAATTAAATTCATATTGAATCCTCCTTAAAATAAATTAAGCTGACTTCTTAACTGGTTCTTGTACTTTACTAAACCAATCTGTAATAGCAGCTTTTGCATCTGTATGATTTTCTTCTAAGTAACTTTCATTAACTCTTACTCTCCAGTTTTTATCCTTCTCACGTGGATAGAATGTTCCTTTCAGCTTTGGTGTTTGTGTCTTAAGCTTATCTTCTTGAGTTTCATAACTTTCTGTTGCCCCTTCGTTGAACTTACCACAATATAGCCATACAAATTCATATTTATGATCTGTTCTTTTAGCTCTCCAACCTATAGCCACCTCATTTGACATATCATCTTGATTATCAACTAAGAATCCATTTTCATACTTACAACCTTTTAAAAGTGCTTCCTGTTCTGGACTTAAATCATTAAGTTCAATTTCAATTTCGATTGAATCTAATGTTTCTATTACTTCTTCAGTTCCATCATCACTAAAAGTTTTGTCTACTTTCTTTTTCTCTGTGACCTTTGCACTAATAGACCTTGCTAACTTTCTTACTGTATCAGTTGTATAGTTACTTAAAGTATTTTCTGTAACTAAAGAAATTGATATATCTCTTAAACCCATTCTTCTACTTTTTACAACTATTTCTGCCATTTAATCATCTCCCTCTTCTATTTCAGCCATGTAAAACCTTAAAGCTTTATGATATATTTTTGTGTCAGTTTCAAACTGATCTCTTCCATCTGTATAACTAAAACCAATCTTTAACATAGCCTTTTTAACATCTTTTTTTACTTTTTCTAAATTCTTTTTACTCCAAATATCTACTTGAAAATAATGTTCTAGCACCTCATTTGTATCTTCTGAATAATCATTAGGTAACTCATTGTATTGAAAGAATGTTATATGAGTTTTTTTCAAACTTTCATCATACCACCCGTATAATACTGGATAGCCTAAAGGTGCTAAAGCTTCTAATATTTTTTTATTCATATTGCACCTACTCCAAAATTTTTATCATTTTACTATATTCTTTTTCTGCTATACTACTAAATTGTTTCTTGTACTTATTTAGTGCATTTACCAGGAACGGATTAGCTGGAATCTTGCTTGTACCATATTCAATAAATTTTGCATAAAAGAAAGGGGAATTATCCCCTTTTTCCCAGCCTACAACTACAAACAATCTACCATTTCTATTTTTTACAGAACTTAAAGGAATCTTATCTCCCATGTGTTGCCCTGTTCTACTTCCTTTTCTTCCTGAATCCATAGGATTTCTACTCCTAGGTGCTAACTTCTTAGCTTCACTTTGAGTTAATTTACCACATTGTTTTAATATATTTCTATTAGCTCTATCATTAGCAGTTTTCCCTCCAAGATCTTCACACTTTTTAATTAAATCTTCTAGGCCCACAAATTCTAAAGTAGCCATTATTCTACTAACCTAACTTTTAAAATAACTTCAGTTTTATTAAATCCTAGAAAATCTGCTAACTTAATATCATATATTTTGTTATTCCACTTAACTTTATACTCTCTATTACCATTTTCATTATCTATAAATAACTCTTTTAATTTATCGCAATATCTAACTTTAACATTTAATATATTTTCTAAATTAACTCCAAATGCACTATATAATTCTTTTCCATATAAATTATTTATATTGGCCCAACATTCAAAAACTGTTACATAATTATCTATTCTATAACCATCATCATCAAATTCTTTACCATCATTTTTAACAATCTCAATTTTATTGTTATAGGTAGTTAATAATTGCTTCTTCTTTTGGTTATAATCACTTATCATCTTTTTGCACCACACTTCTTATCTGTAATTGTGTTAATTGCCTACTAAAATTACCTTCAAAGTATTCAATAGCATCATTGTAATCATATCTACAGTATTCAAATAATAAAGCCATATTAAAAGAACTACCCTCGAAATCAAGAGTAGTTCCTGCTATACCTTCTAAATATTCTTTTCCAGCTTCTAGACTTCTTTTAAAATTATCATCTTCTTCATTCCAGGTAATTTTTAAACGCTTCTTTAATTCTTCTAGCATTATTTATTATTTGCTCTTTGATGCTTTAGGAGCTTCTACGCTTAAACTTGAAATATCAAATACCAAGAATGAATCATTGTCTTTAGGTTCACCAGTTGCATATTGTTTTGCTAAATAAGTTCTTTCATCTTCTAGGAATTTATATTCATCTGAGAACTCTATTTTTTGACCTGAACCAACACCCATAAAGTAATCTTTACCCATTCCAGCTACCATTTTACCTTGTGGAACTGCTACAGATTGAACTATCTTAGATGGTATAGGCATAACACCATATACATAAGTACCTTGTTGAGTTAAGAATGTAGTTGCTGCAAAAATCTTTGTCCAGTAATCTAGTGGATTAACTAATATTAATACTGAAGGTACTGCTCTTGTTCCTCCTTTAGTTAATGGAGCCATTACACTTTTTCCTAAAGTTTCTGGTGATAAGTCAGCTAATGCTATAGCATCTTTATCAGGATAAACTTTATCTACTACCGCACCTTTTAAATTCTTTATCATTCCAATAGGTTGGTCTTTTCCTGTTCCTGCTATTATAGCAGCTTCTAAAGCTATTGCCATTGCTTCACTTAAAACTGTTCTAACATATCTATCTAACCATTCAGGGCCTAAATCAAGCATAGCTTTTGAAACTGGCATAAATGCAGATAGTTTATACATATCAGTTTTTACTTTATCAAATCCATGTTGTAACTCTTTCTTTATTGGATCTGTTAATGGTCCCCACCATGCTGCTTCACAGTTTGTCTTTCTTATAATCCATTCTGTTACTGCAGTAGTATTCTCGAATGTTATCTCACTTAATAATGGATGGTTTTGCTCTAAGTCTTCAAAAACCCTATCAAAAACAGTAGTTGGAAGTGTTACTGCTAAATCAGTAAATCCTCTCTTTTCAATTACTTCAGCATAATATTTTCTTTCCTCAGATGTTAATGTATTTATACCTCTTTTATTTAATACATTTCTATCATTAATTTCTGAACTTATCATTGATCGTGCTTCTTTTTGTGCTTCTTTTAATATATTGTCGTGAATACCTTGTGCCATTCTGACTAAGGCTTCAGCCATAGCTTCTTTATCTTCTCCTTGAATAGCATCATTTACTTGTGATCTTATTTGATTCATATCTATTGTGTTATCTAAATTTTTCATTGTCATTTAATCATCTTCCTTTCTTATTCGACCTCATTAAAGGCATTAAAAAAAGCTGAAATAATTTCAGCATTCCTTTTTTCATTTATTTTATTTTCATCTTCTCTTACTTCAGGTTCTTCTCCTGGATCATTCATTACTTTATCTCTCATTTCTTTTATTGATATATCTGAAAGTTCTGAACGACAATTTATTTCAGTATCTCCGTAAGCTGGTAAAGGTGTCGCTGTAACTTCAAATAAATCAACCTCTGTAATATCTCTATAGAAGTTCCAATCATCGTCCCATCTTGTTTTTTGATTTAATATATTAAAACCAAATGAGCACCCTCTTATTAAACCAAGTCTTACATTTTCTAATAAATCATTACCATCACTTGTATTAGGTACACTTAATTCAAATCTTAATCCTTGTCCATCTTCTTCTAATGATAAGTTTGAATTTGTTCTACCTACAACTTTATTCCAATCATGATTTATTAGCATAAATTTATCTCTTGTTTTATCTGCTAATGTTTTTAAAAATGCTCCTGGAGAAATCTTCTCATAAAAAGCATCACCCCATCTATCAGATAATTTTGTATAATCATCTGAAAATACTGCAGCATAACCTTCTAATTTTCTTTCTTCTAAATTTGCATTTCTAAATTCAAGATTAACTGTTCTTTGTTCCATTAGTTTCACCCCCTTTCAAGCTAGGATTTAGAACTGATTGATAGTTCTTAGTAACATAGTGTTCTTTTGACCATTCTTCATTTAATGGCTCTTTGCCTAACATTTCTAAATTATCATCAATCGAATTTACACCTATTCTGAATAATAAATCTGCTGACTTAGATAATTTTTCTAAATCAACATTTCTAATTTTTTGAGTATTCATTTTTATATAAGTTCTTTCTAAATAGCCTGTTCTTCCATAAACTTTACGATTAATTTCTGATGTTATAAGTTTTGCTATAGGATTTATACCAAACATTAAAAAATTATCTGTTTGCCCTTCTACACCAGCAATATCTCCTTTAATAACTCCTGCTGGTACATGAAATGCTGCTGCAACAAAATCTATAATATCGTTTATTACTGCTCTTACATCCCTACTATCTTTTGAGTTACCAACATTCTTACTTTCATTAAATTTATAAGTATTTGATAAAGGTAATACTGCATTATCAGCTTCAAGATATGTTTTAAAATCATTTTGCATCAAATTATCAAACGCTTCTTTTGCTGGGCCTTGTAATGGAGCTTGTCCGTTTATTTCTAATATTCCTTTTCGTCCGTTAGACTTTCTATAAGCTGACATCGAAGTACCAAGTAACTTACTATAGTCCTCATATAATCCATCAATTAAAGATTTAATGTTTGCATCATTGAGCTTTAAATAAATTACATCCGATTCTTTAAATATATCTTTTAACGGATAATCCCTAACAACAACATTCTTATAAATATCTTCATAATAAACATATTCCGTATGTGAAAAATCGTCAGCTACATAGAATTGATCTTCTAACTGAACTATTAAACATTCATTGTCATATACAAGGTTTGATATTACTTGCATCCAAAATTCAGTAGCATTTTGATTCTTGTTAGGCTCTATATTAAAAGCGTAGTAATTATTTTTTTTAACAGATTTACCTTTTTCAAATGTTTCAAACTCTGATAATACTAAAGCATTAGTTATAATCGAAATACATGATTGAATTGCAAACTCTTTATAAAATATTGCTGCTTTTATATCACTTGTTACTGGTCTACCTTCCATTTCAGCACTAAATAAATTACTAAAAAAACTTTTTATCCCTATTTAAATCACCCCCCTTTAGTATGAATAGCAACCATAATTAACTGTTTCGCAAACACTCTGCGGAATCTCTTCATCTTTAGATAAAGCGTGTATAAAAGCAAAAAAGCCATCAGTTTTTCTTAACTTTGGCTCAATCTTTTTATAACTTTTATTCTCTTTTTTATCGGTATCTACATAAACATTATTTGTATACCATCTCATCATAGGATCATCCCCAAATATAATATCTTCATTTGCAAATAATTGCTCTATTAACGGAGCTAATTTATTGTGAGTAAGATATCCATTACCTACTTCATTTAATGGAAGTCCTACATCACTAAATGCAGAAGCTACTAATGACTTTCTAAATCTATCAGCTACAATATCTATAATATTATATTTACTAGCTTTTTCCAAAAACCATTCAGCTATATATTTAGGATCTATTGTATCTTCTTTAAGTACAGTACATAATCCCATTTTCTTAGCTAACTCTATATCAAATTTTATTTTTCTTCCTGGTATATTTAAAGCTTTATGACATATAAAAGTGTGATGGATCCAAACTCGCTTATTTCCATACTTAAATAACAATCCACAACCTACAAAATCTCGAATACTTGCATAGTCTAATCCACCAATACATGAGCATCCTTCAAGTTCTGGTATCTCTTGATTAGTAGCTTTTATTTTTTCCCATTCTGCAACTACAGTATAAGAATCCTGTGCAGGTCTATTCATTCTTTTAGTCATAAAAGTTAATGCAGTTTGTGGCTGAAATTCCATGTCATTATATTCTTCTTCCATTTCTATCTGAAGATCCTTAAAATATCTTAATGATGGATTAGCCTTTTCCCATAACTTTTTATCATGCACCTCTTCATCTGAATCTAATTTATATAAAAGTGGTAACATTCTAGTTGTTTTATTTTCACCTTTTAATATTGCATCTGCAATTTCTAAATAATCATCTAAAACCCCACCTCTAACTTCTCCATTAGTTGTTATCATAAAGGTTCTTGAATTACGTTTCTTACCTAAGGCTGATTTAAATACATTTATATTTTTATAGTCCTCATACTCATGTATTTCATCAAATATAATACACGCTGGTCTTAAACCATCTTTTGTTTTAGCGTTTGAAGTTCTATATTTTATATAAGATCTTGTTTTCTTAAATACAATTTTTTCTTTAGTATAATAAAAAGCTCTCTTTAGTTTTTTATTATCATCAATAACTTCATATACATCATTAAAACTTGTTTCTGCTTGATCCTCTGAATTTGCTACTATATCAACATTATATTTAGGTAATCCATGAAAATCAGTTGTTAAGTACCAAGATACGCCACTTATAAAACCATTTTTCCCATTTCCTCTACCCATCATTATTAAAAATGTAGTCCAAACTAAAGTATAATCATCATAATAGCAATGAATTAATCCTATAACGAATTTTTCCCAAGGCAATAGTTTAAAATTAAAATATTCTTCTATTTTAGTTACTGCTTTTTCTATTCTTTCATGATCTATAACTACATTTGATTGTGATAGCTTTTCTTTAACTAAATTAATGCATCTTCTTATATCTTCGCAACTTTCTATTGCTCCACTTTCTATAAGATTGATATATTCATCAATGTATTTATTAAAGGTCATAATCACCATCACCACCCTTAACCGATGGTTTCAATCCTAAATCATTTAAAATTTTAAGCATTTGAGCACTTGTTTTATTTAACTCTGGAATACTATCATTCTTTTTCTTTCCTGTTTGTTTTCCATTATTCCACTCTACAGAAACTCCACGCTCTTTTATATCATCTATAAGTCTATTTTTAATATCCCATAATGACATATAATCATTTATTAGATCCTCATAGTGCTTTCCATAGGTTTCATTCTCTTCTAATTGCTTCAGTAAATCATCTTTAATTTCCTTCGCAATCATATTTCCCAACTCTTGCACCCTTTTAGCCTTTGCACCCTTTTTTGTGTGCGAGTTGCGTTCCCAATTAAATCTCCTTTTCCAGGACTTAATTGTATTTATAGATATCTCATATTTTTCAGCTATTTCAGAATACTTCATTCCTGAAATGTAGTCTTTATAAGCATTTTCACGAATTATTAAGTTTTCCTTTTCATTCATTATCACCACCTCATTTCTTGAAATAAAAATCTACTTTGCACCCTTTTTTTATATGGGTGCACCCCCCTCATGCGAAGCTTCAAAAAATCTCTCCTGTCTCTAACTATACCCGACCGACAGGCTTTTCCAAAAATCTGATTTTTTTAATAGGGGGGCTATCACCAACGCTCTTCATTATTAAATTTTTTCTTTTTAGTTCTATTTAAATGCTTATCATGTATCATGTTGTGGCATCTATTGCAAAGGCTCATAAGATTATTTATGTCAAGTGCTAGTTCAGGATATTGCTTAAGCTCCTTCATGTGGTGAACGCATTGAGCTGGTGAAAACTTCCCTTCCTTCTTACATATTTGACACTCAAAGTTATCTCTAAGTAATGCTTCACTTCTTTTCTTCTTCCACTTATAAGTTTTATAAAACTTATTTATTTCTTCATCAACTATATATCTCTTAAATAAATTTCTCATCTAAGTTTATCTCCTAATTTTATTTAATAAAGAAAGTAGCATGCTCTAACGAGATGCTACTTTCTTCGTAAACTATTATATTTTTATAAATACAATTATTTATAATTTTTATATTTCTCTAAAAAATTCATTATTTCTAAAATTTTATCGCTACATTCATCTTTTATAAGATTATAATTATTCTTTTGATGTATATTTCTATTCGATTCTATAAAGTTAATTAATAAATCTTTTTCATCTTTAGTCAATTCTTTTAAAGTATTTAATCCATTAGGCATCTGTTCATATCTAAATTCACTTAGACATATATGTCTATCATATTTATCATTAAAACAATAATTTAAAATATCTTTTAAAGACTCTAAACCAAAATTTCTAGAATCACTTATCTTTTCTAAGCAATCTTCATATCTTTTAAAAAACTCAAATAATTCTAGGCTTTTATTAGTATTATCTATAGACATTAGTTCATATAGCAACGGCTTAAAATCTTCATTTAACTTATATAATCCTGAGTATGAACTTGAAAATCTTATATTTGGCATTTGCTGAATATTAAAATTCTCATTTGAATACATTACTATATACTCATAAAATTTATCAAAAAGTGAATTTAAAAATAGACTCAGTTCATAGTGAAGAATAATACAAGTTTTTATTAATTGCCTTTTTCTATTTTCTTCTTCTACCTTTCTTGTATAATTTATAGATAATAGTACTGCTATTATAGTTGAAAATGCTCCAGTTAAAACTAAAATACCATTAGTATTAAATTCTATCCAATCAGTAAACTTATTGCATTGCAAAAAATATTTTTTCTGAGAATTACTAAAATAAATAAATATTAAAATTAATATAATAAAGAATAAAATTAAACTAATTATATTAATCTTTTTTTTAAAAGAATTAATTGATTTTTTTATAAAGTTATCCAAATTTACCCCTCCCTAAATTGATTATATAAAATTAAGATATTATAATCAATAAGATAGAAGATACCCCATAATACATATTGTGTGGCTTTTAGCAAATCTACTCTATGCTTTATATAATCAAGCTCGCCTATTTATTTATTTTATAAAGTAAAAAGAGCCCTTATATAAGCACTCTCTAAATTCATTATAAATATTTATCAATTAAATTGATTACAAATACTTTGTATCCTTCTTTTGACATTGAATCACCATATATATTGTACTATAAATATTAGGAACTAATACGGTAATAATATGGTAGAAAAGCGGTAGTAAACACACGTTCTACCTATTAATCCTAACTCATAGATTTTATAAACATTATTTTAATTAAGACAATTTTATTTCTAAAATATTGTCTATATCAGTTTTATATTCACTATATTTTTCTTCTATATTTTTATTTATGTAATTACTTAAGCTTTTATCTATTCTTGATTTATTTAATACTGGAGAAATAATGTAACTAATAGTAACAGAATCCTCAATTAGATACTCTTTGGTTAAATTAATTTCCTTAAAAACATTATCTATAGATTCCCTCAGACTTTTATTATTTTTAATTTCACAATTTTTCAGTATAATATATAAAGTAATAAAAAGGTACTTGATAAACTCATTTCTTTTCTTATTAGCAAGTCTATTTACAAAATCATTAATAACTTGTACATGTTCATTCTTATGGGCCCCTTTATTGCTCGTAGTACCATTTTCCATATTAGTCTGATATGTTCTCGAAACTTCAAACATTTTAATATCAATATTGTCTTTAAGATATTTTATATCTTCCTTACTAGCTGCATTTTCAAGATTTTTAGTAGCTTTTTTTACATCTTTAACTATTCCTTCTAATTCTAATGTTAAACTAATTATTGTATCCTTATTTTTTTTCGATTCACTTTCTCCATTAATTGTCATAATTATAGCAATTACTGATAATATAATTGAGGAAACAGTTCCTGCAAATGATACTTGTTGAACAAATTCGTTATTGTTATAACATGAAGCTATAATAGTTATAGAAATTATTCCTATAACTATTCCAAGTAAATATTTCATATGTAAAATGTTCTTTATATATTTTATATCTTTTTCATATTCTTTATAATCCATTTAACTCACCCAATATATTATACAAAAAATATCTTAATTTTACAAAATAAAGCTTTTTGTATTTAATTTAATTTTGTTTAAAAATATAAAATTGTATCATTAATAGATATCTTTTTTTGCATATTATAGAAAAAGAATCTAACTATAATGCTAGATTCTAATTATATTATTTATTATCTAATAAATCTTTCTTGAATATATGGATTATAAAATATGATATCAGCTATCTTATTAAGAGAATTTTTTCTTAAATCTTTTCTACAATACTCCTCACTATATTTAAGTACATAAGAAATCTGATTCCAGCTCAATGGTCTTTTGTTTATATATCTTAACTCCACTAACTTTCTTTCTTCATCTTTCAAGCCTTGAACTGCAATATCTATCCTGCGCTTTAAAGTTATTTTATTATTTAAATCTATCTTATTAGCTTCTAATAATTTTTCTTTTCCTAATATTTCATTCTCTACACTACTATTAAACTTATTGGTTGATTGTGTTCTTTCTTCATATGCTATGGATCCACAACCTTTATAAGTTTCTTCTATATCTTTAATTTCTAATTTTAACAATTCTATTCTAGAAGCTAAATTATTGTAATCATATAATATTCCTTCTATTTTTTTAAATATATTCTTATCTATCATTTAATCACCTCTAATTTTGAATAAAAAATACCGCCTATTAGTTTTAAATAGTACGGTATTATATAGTATTCTATAAATTTTTAATTCCATTAGTAACATATTGAGTTGCTTCAAGATTTAAGTACTCTCTTATATTGCCTTTAAATTTAAAAAGTTTACCTGAATTTGTTTTCTTATTAAATTCACATACTCTATATAAAAAAAATTTATCTGCATTTTCAGCTGAAAATGCTATCTCATTTGCGCTTAAATAAAATTGTGTATTACCTTTGCCAGAAGTAGTTTTTACTTCAATATATTTAAATGATCCATCTAAATTATAAGAAAGTATATCATATCCAGCGCCGTCACCTTCTTCTTTTGATATATGTTTAATTTTATTAGCTAAATCTTTTCTATTATTCTTTATTAAATATTCTTTTTCATAGTTTAATACCATGATTTCTCCTAAGTATCCTATTCTCTTTTGATTTTTATATTTTTTATTAAAATTAGTTTTATTTGGTTTAAACGTATATTTTTTATCTTTACCTAAAAAATCATCTGGAATATCAATTTCAGTTAAAGAAAATTCATCAACTGTATCAATAATTTTATCTAAATCTTCATCATTATAATCATCAGTAATATTATTATCAATTAGATCTAATTCAGAGTTTAGAATAATCCAGTTATTAGTTGTTTCAATTGTCTCTTTCATTTTCCCTTTTAATTCTCTGTATACTCCTAACAAATTATTAAGATCTTTTAATAACTCTCTATCATCCGGAATATTATCTTTACTATAATATTTACCACATATGTGTCCTAATTCATATCCCCTAGCTAAGTCAGATGTTTTACTATTACTTTTTAAATCTATCCTATCTTTAGAAAAATCCTTTAGTTTAGAACTTAATTCTGCCCTCCAAACATCTGATACTAATTTGATCTTTTGTCTTGCTTCTTTTTTTGAATATTTATTATTGTAATATGTCCATCCTTGGTTTAATGACAAATATACCCCACTCATATCAGAACAAAAAAGGTATACTATATAATAACCCTTTGTTGCTGTTTTAGTAATTTCTTTATCAAATACTGCTATCCATGGTACATTAGCCCATCTACCTACACCAGCAGATCCTGAAATCTCATAAGTATCATTATCAATATTGAAATTATCGTAAATATCTTGTTTTAAATCTAATCTTATAAATTGTTCTAATTTGTTATTTTTAAAATTTTCTTCTTTAGCTAGTATATAATTTTCTAAAATATTCAGTAATTTCTTTCTCATAATTCTGTTCTCCTATATTTAAATAAATTATTTATAATGAGTTTATTCATATAATATCATACTATTAAATTTTAAAAGAACATTTTTTATTTATTTTTATTATTTAATTTCGTTTACGAGTATATTATATAAGAGTTTAAATCACCATTGTTTCAATTTTCTTCCATCATTGCACCTTCTGTACATTTCTTTTAAATGATCTGCTTCGTATTGATTAATATCTCTAATTTTTTTCATTCTCTTTTCTTGAAGTTTTCTATATGTCAATCTTCCTAATTCCTTAGCTCCATATACTTTTAACAAATCCACCTCTTCACCTTCTTTCCTAACTATAAATATCTACTTTTAGATTTATCAATTTGTAAACTTTTGCATCTTTATATATAAATAAGTACCTGCAGTAATATCATTTATGTAAATTTTATAATCTCTAAAACTATAATTTTTATATAGGCTTTCAAAAACTTGTCTATCTCCCTGACATTTTGAAAGTTCATTTACTTTTCTTTTGCTATACTTAAAGTCATTAACTTTTACTATTGGTTGCTTTAAATTTCTTGATTGTGTCCATCTCTTCTGTCCCTTAGGATCTTTAGAAATATATCTAGCTAAACCTTCATATCCAAACTCATCCGCTTTTAACCTATCTGCATTTGCTCTTCCCTTCTTCCATAAATCTTCTACTTTATCTCTATCAATATCCCCTGACATAACAATATGATGATGTAATCTTATTGCTTTCTTGCCTTCTTTCTGTTCTCTATATTCAATTACTGCAATATATTTTAGATCAGGTAAATTATTTCTTTTTACATAACGCTTAACTCTTCTTAAGAAGTTAATTACGTCTTTTCTTGCTTCTTCTTCACTTTGTGGTAAATTCTCATTATCATAAGTTAATGTTACTGATAGATCCTTATCTGTGAAATTAGTATTAAGTAATCTAATTAAATGCTTCTTAGCATTCTTATCATTTAGATTCTTTTGTTTAGTTAAACTTTCTTTTTCTTTTCTCTTTCTACTATGTTTTCTTTCTTGAAAGCTTATTGGAAATATTTCTATCTCCAACATATTCCCACTATATATTCTTTTCTCTCTATATGGCATATCTAACCCCTCCAACTTTTATAATTAGTATTAAATTTAAACTTATATAGTTGTTAAGATAATACCTATTACAAGGCAGTTAAAACCTTAATTAAATTGTATATTATTGACTTAAATATCCATATAGAATATAATAAATGTATAGGTTTTACTAAGCCTTTGTTTTGTACACATTACGTTCTGCCAAGATTTATGTAATGTGTTTTTCTTTGTTTAAAAATAGTTTATAGACACATAACTAATTATTTATTATGTATCCATAAACTATTTAAATTTCTATTTATATATCTCTAATAGTTTGTCCAGTTTTTAAATCATATAATTCGCCATTGTCTAAATCAGTTCCTGATGGTATAATATCTAAAAAAGTAATTTCATCATGATCGTTTTGCATACTTTGGTCGGTTGCAAAATGATCTTTTTCTTTATATTCGTTATACATAGTTTTTACTTTATCTAAAGCATATTGAAAATCATTTGTTTCAAAATATATAATTACTATTTCATTTATATATTGGTCTATTGCTCTAAGCATTCTCACTTTTTCTTTTAGTTTCTCGCTTTTCCCTATAAAACTAACTCCTAACGCTCTCATAATACGCCTCCTAACCTACAGCTCCCTTTGATTCAAAATATTGTTTCTGACATTTTCTATATATCTCTTCATCTTCTAAACAAGCTATATGTAATGTATATAAATCATAATTTAAATCTAAGTTTTCTAATACAGCTCTAAAGAATTCTGTATCTTCATCTTTAACTTGAAACTCTATAAAATTTTCACTATGTTCTAATAGCTCTATTGCCTTTTTTCTAATCTCTTTTACATCCAGCTTTCTCTCCTCCTAAATTAAATTTGATACTAGGATTATACTTATCAAACTAAAAATACTTAACACCCCATAAGTAACTCTTTTCTTACTGCTTTTAGCATAATTAAATTCATACATTCCTAATGCTGTACTAAATGTCAATCCAGCCATAACTAAAATACTTAAAACAATTCTCCCATTATAAGTTAACATTATTATCTCTCCTTAAATTAAATATTGTTTATACAAATTAATAACCTATTTATCTTTGACTTAAATATAATTATGTTAATATAAATCCCCTTGTGGATTTCTCCACATTTATACTTAACTCTCTAATCTTTTCTCCAGTTCATCAGCTATTCTCATACTCATTTCTGGACCATACTTCTTTCGAATTATTTCTCCTAATACTTGTCCCATTTTTTCTTCAAGTATTTTCATATCCTTTGGAAAATTTAATTCAACTTCAAGTTCTCTTGCCATAACCCCTCACTCTCCCTTAAAATTAATTTATGAATAAGAATTGATTTTGCTACAGTTATTTTAATAGATACTTTTCAGCTAAAATTTTTAGTTCTGAAGCTCTCTTTTCTAATTTAGCAAAGAAATTTATTATTGTTTTAAGCTCTTCTTGCTCTGATTCATCAATAATTCCATCCTCAACAATCTTTAATAAAGTTCTTTGTATTTCCTTACTATTCTCTAAATCATTTGTTGCTGATATAGCAAATCTATAAAGGTTCTCTATATTCTCTGAATCTATTGGTTGAGTAATTCTTTTTCCTATAGGACATTCATTACAACAATAGTTATTTAATAGTTCAGGTGCATTATAAGCATCAGCCATAATAACAACTTTATCTACTGGAACAACTTTGCATAAATCTAGCTCATAATCAGTTAACGAATCTTTAGATACTCCTAAGTATTCTGCTGCTCCTTCTCTACTTGTAAATTGAGGATTATAATTAGCAGCTTTTTTCCTTGCTATGCAATACACATTTTGTGCTGCTTTTGTTGGTTGCTTTGCCATGTATATTTTTCTCCTTTCATGAAATAATACTCTTATACACGTTACGTGTGTAAAAATATTAAAAAAATATATCGTCTACTACACAATTAAATTTAGTTTTAAATTTAGTTAAAAAATTATAGCTTGGATTTCTTATTCCTAATTCGATTTTAATATAATATGATTCTGAAACTTCTAAGATATTAGAAATTTCAGAACGGCTTAATTTTTCACTTTGCCTAAATCTTTGTAATTTACTCATATAATACCTCCTACACTAATCGTGTAATTTAAATATACTACACGTTTTGTGTGTAGTCAATATCTTTTACACATTTTGTGTTTATACTATTATTTTTTTCACATTATGTGTAAAATAAAATACATAAGGATGGTGAATTAAGTGTTTGGAAATAGATTAAAAGAGTTA
This sequence comes from Clostridium sardiniense, assembly GCF_050584765.1. GTDB lineage: Bacteria > Bacillota > Clostridia > Clostridiales > Clostridiaceae > Clostridium > Clostridium sardiniense_A. Next base: position 1,366,020 of record NZ_JBNOOR010000001.1, read on the forward strand.
AGAAAAGAAAAAGGCCTAACACAAGCCCAATTAGCTAATATATTAACTACTTCTGCTAGTTCAATTGGAATGTATGAACAAAATAGAAGAATTCCAGATACAGAAACTTTACAATCTCTTTCTGAATATTTTAATGTTTCTGTAGATTATTTAATTGGAAAATCTAATATAAAAGAATCAGCTGAAGAACTGTTAAAAGATAGCCGATTTACTATAGCTCTTCACAATAATAATGGTATTGATGATGAATTACCTGAAGAAGCTAAAAAAGAAATTGAAAACTTTATCGAATTTGTTAAGCAAAAATACAAAAAATAATTGTGCTAATGCACTTTTATTTTTTGTTATATTATAATAATTTATTTCAATCAAAGGGGGAAAAAATATGGACAAAAAATTTAAATGGTTAATTGTTGCCTTAATTATAACTTCTTTAATTTCAGCAATAGTTCCTTTAGTAGGACTCTTAACCTGTATTCTTGCTTTAGTTATATACATATCTTTTAGTAAGAATGAAAAATCAATTTTTTACAAAAACAATTTAGATAAGGAAATTTCAGAAACTGATAATCTTATCAAAGAAAAACAAGAACTTTTAAAAGAAACCGAAAATGATGTATTAAAAAAACAAGATGAATTAAATCTTGAAAAAATAAAATTAGATGAATTAAAAAATCAATTTGGAATTTTAAAAGAAATAGTATCTTATAATGACACCATTGATAAATTAAAATTTAAAATCGAAACCTCTAAAGCAACTTTAGAGAAAATAAATACTAAGATAACTCTATCTGAGGAAGTATTATCTTATAAAGAACTCGAAAAGGAACTATATACACTTCAAGTAGGTATTTTTGAAAAAAAATATGATTATGAATTGTCAGAAGAATATAATTCACAATTAAAAGTTAATAGGAATAATCAAAAAGATTGTATAAAAGATGGATTAGCTATAAAAGTTCTAAATACATATTCTTTATTAGACTCTTCATTAAAACAATCTGAAAAAAATAAACTTATAAATAATTTATGTAAATTAGCCCTAAGAGCTTTTAATAATGAATCAGATTTGATTATTAATAAATTAACAATTAGTAATTTTACTAACAGTAGGAAAAAGCTTGAGTCTGCAATGGATCAAGTTAATAAACTTCTTAATCCATATGATATTTCAATAAATATGGATTACTTTAAACTAAAAATTGAAGAATTACAATTGCAATATGAGTATTTAGTTAAAATTCAAGAAGAACGTGAAGAACAACGTGAAATTAAGGAACAAATGAGAGAAGAAGCTAAAGTTCAAGCAGAAATATCAAAGCTTGAAAAGGAAGCTGCTAAAGAAGAAAAATTATATGAAAAAGCACTTATTAAAGTTAGAGCTGAATTAGAAAAAGCATCTGATGAAGAAAAAAATAAACTGCAGCTGCAAATACAATCATTAGAAGAAAACTTAAAATTAGCTGAGGAAAAAATGCAAAGAGCTAAATCCATGGCTCAGCAAACTAAATCTGGCTATGTATATGTTATCTCTAATATTGGATCATTCGGCGAAGATGTTTATAAAATAGGCCTAACAAGAAGATTAGAACCGTTAGACAGAGTAAAAGAATTAAGTGATGCATCAGTTCCATTTAGTTTTGATGTTCATGCTTTAATACATAGTGATGATGCTCCAGCTTTAGAGAAAGAGTTACATAATCATTTTAACTCCAATAGAGTAAATAAAGTAAATCTTAGAAAAGAATTTTTCAATGTTAAATTATCTGACATTGAGAAAGTTGTAAATGATAAAGTAAATACTCATATAAAATTCACTAAAGTAGCTGAAGCTCTAGAATATAGGCAAAGTAAACAAATGAATTAATTAATGTACAAGCATTAACACCTCTATAAAGGATGTTAATGCTTTATATTTTATATACTATAATCTATAAGTGACATATCTAATTATTAAGTATTATCATTACTTATCGAAAATATAAGAACATATGTTCGTGTTTATGTTATAATTATCCTGTAAATATAATTTATGGGGTGATTAACTAATGAAAAGTATATTTGAAATTTATGATTTAATTGAAAAAGAAAATATAATACTTGAAGAGGTTGAATTTAAACAATATTACATTGAAGGTATCTATTTTAAAGTGCCAGAGCTCTCTCCCGCTATTGGTATTAATAAGAATATAATCTCTGACACTAAAAAATATATATCTGTTTTAGCTGAAGAACTCGGCCACCACTTTACTTCTATTGGAGATTTATCTGCTGAATGTGTTACATATACTCAAAAGATTAATAGAAGTAAACAAGAGAACAGAGCTCGAATATGGGCTGCTAATTTTTTAATATCTGATGATGAAATAGTTGGAGCCTTAACCCATAATATAAATACTTTATATGGGTTATCAGACCATTTTAATGTTACAGAAGAAATAATAAAATATAAGTTACTATCAATATATCTTAAAGAAGATAAATATAATAGTACAAGACTTACTATTATGCATAAGGAGGTAGCTTATGATTGTTGCAATTTATAGTAGAAAATCAAAATTTACTGGTAAAGGTGATTCTATAGAAAATCAAATAGAAATGTGTAAGGAACATATTAAAACTTACATATCAAAAGATGCTGAATTCATTATATATGAAGATGAAGGATTTAGCGGTGGAAATATAAATAGACCTCAGTTTAAAAATTTAATGAATGATATAAAACATAAAAAGATAGATTTACTTATTTGTTATAGGTTAGATAGAATTAGTAGAAATGTTTCTGACTTCTCTTCTGTTCTAGATACTCTACAAGAATATAAGGTTGATTTTATATCAATAAAAGAACAATTTGATACATCTTCTCCAATGGGAAGAGCTATGATATATATAGCTTCAGTATTTTCTCAGCTAGAAAGAGAAACTATTGCAGAGCGTGTCAAAGATAATATGCTTGAAATGGCTAAGAACGGTAAATGGACAGGTGGTAGGGTTCCTCTAGGGTTTAGATCTAATAAAACCACTACACTAGATTCAGAAGGAAAGAAAAGACAACAAGTAACTTTAGTACATGATGAAAAAGAAATTGAATTTGTAAAATTTCTTTATGAGAAATATTTAGAATTAGGCAGTCTTCATAAGCTTGAAGTATATACCCATGAAAATAATATACGCTCATATAGTGGAAAGTTATTTGAAAAAAGCACATTAAAAATAATACTACAGAACCCTATATATGTTAAAGCAAATGCTTCTGTTATTGAATACTTAAATAGTACAAACTGGACCGTATATGGAACAGCTGATAATGTACATTCACTGCTAACTTACAATAAAACTGAAACCATTACTAAAAATGGTAAAATAACAAAAGCTACTAAAGAATTATCTGAAAGACTTGCTGCAATAAGCTCAATAAAAGGATATATTGAACCGGGCCTATGGCTAAAAGTTCAAATGCAGCTTGATAGTAATCGAGATACATTTCCTCGGCTTGGTAAGACTCATAATGCTTTACTTATTGGTAAATTGTATTGTGGTAAATGTGGAAGTCGTATGTTAATACAACATGGTAGAGTATCAAAGAAAACAGGTGAAAAGTTATTTTATTATGTATGCTCCTTAAAGAGAACATCTAGAAAAACATTATGTGATAATCATAATGTAAATTTATCTAAAATAGAAGCTGCAGTTTTAAAGGCACTTAAGGATTTAACTTTTGATAAGAAATCATTTTTAGATAATGTACGTATAGAGTATAAAAAGTCATCTGATAAATCAATAGAGTTATTAACTTTAAATAGATCATTAGAAGATAAAAAACAGCAAATCGATATTCTAGTCGATAAGTTATCACATGATGATAAAAATTTATTAACTGATATATTATTTGATAAGATAACTTTATTAAAGAATGAATGTATTGATATTGAAACAAAAATAGAAAATCTAAGAAAAGAAAAGGTTAAACTTGAAAATCAAGCATTAGAATTTTCCCTAATAGAAACTTTGCTTAATAAATGTGCTTTTATAGATAAGCTTTCACATGGAGAACAAAAGCAAATAATAAATGCTTTAATAGATAGTATATACTACTACCCTAATGATGATGGTGGAGAAAAAATAAAGATTAATTTCATAGGATCTATTGCAGAAGTTAATCCAATGATTTTAAGTGATGAAAAAAGGCAACTTGATAAGTTGTCTTTTTATTCACACTGCATGCCCAGTATCTAAAAGTATAATATTCTCTGCAAATTCTTTTAAAGCATACTGCTGACAAACCTTACTATTTAATTTATCATAATTTATATCTTCTTGAGGTACTTTTAATATAACTACTCCTGTTTTATCTAACTGATTTCTTATATCCTCCGATAAACTTTCTTTAGCTAACTTACAAGAGCCTGAGAAAGCTCCTAATTCATCTCCATTTCTTTCTCCTTGAATGTCACAAACATTACACCTTTCACTTACACTAATCCTTGGACCAAAGGCTGGGCATCTTAATACGCACATAGAGCATCCGTTGCCATACCTTAGACAATTTCCCATAGGTCCTGTCGAACCTGTTGTCTCTACAAATACATCACCTTTAATATAAGTATCATCTGCTAATATTATTCCTTTAATTTTTCCATCATCAAAATCTACATCTTTAACTCGTGTTTCAGTAAATATTTCTATTCCCATACCTTCTACATATTCTCTTACAGCGCCTTCAATTACATTAACATCATAAAGACTTGCATGTTTATGGCCTGGAAAATCTATATTTCTATGTCTTGAATATTTATCAGTTAAATTTATTAAATCACCAGCACCTAAAGCTATAAGTTCTTCTGAAGCTGTATATCGTCCGTTATTTCTCATAATTCCACCAACATTTCCAAGTCCAAGTAGAAGATCAGTTTTTTCAAATACAATAACTTCTGCACCTGCTTTTTTTGCAGTTATAGCTGCTGCAATACCAGACCATCCTCCACCTATAATAACTACTTTCATATTAATCTCCTTTCTTCAAATATACTTCTAGGATCTGTTTGAACTTTACAAAATCTTTTAACCTTATGGCCTTTATATCTAGCTGTGCACGCTCCACAAATCCCTTCTCCACAGCACATTTTAAAGTTATTACAGCATGATAATAAAATATCGCTTCTATCTAAGGAATCTAAAAACTCTATTACCTTTAAAGTTAAAATATCAGCTCCTGCTATATGAATATACGTTGTTCCATTATCTATACTATCTTTAATTAGCTTTTTACATTCATTAGACAATTGTCCTTTATCTAATAAATTCAGCTCATAATTTTTTATATTATATTTTAAAATAAAATCACTTATAAAACTCTTATCGAAATTACTATAATCTAAACAAAGTTCAACTTTACAATTTTGTAATCTTAATTTTCTTACAACTGGAACCATAGGTGCAATACCCATTCCTTTACTTAGAACTAGACATTTACTTTCTTTTTGCTTTTCTATATCTTTAAGTCCAAAGATTCCATTCCAATAAGGACCTCTTATATCAATTATATCTCCTTCTTTAAAGTTCAATAATTTTTTTGTTTTTATTCCTCTAATCTCTATTGCCAATGAAATAATATTCTTATCAACATCGGATTCTAAAATTGAAATTGGTATATCAAAATACATATCTTTATCAGGACATAAGAAAATATAACTTCCTGGATTTATTAAATCTAAAGCCAGTTTATGAATTACTTCTAACTTAATTACTAGTAATTCATCATCGTAATTATTAATATTTAATATTTTACAATTATATTTTTCTCTTCCTTCTTTTGCCTTCATTCCATTATTAAAGAATTCTTGATATATACAAACACCTTTCCAATTAGAACAATCACAAAAACACTTCCCATGCATTTGTGAACAAATTATACACTCTCCCACCTCCGCTAACTTACAGGGGCAGAATTCACTTCCCGCATCAATACAATCTGTTGCTTCTCTAATCATTATTGCTCCTTAAAAATTACTCCTTATACTAGAATATTGTTATTACTTTAATTTGTTAACACTTTTCTTTATCATTATAAAGTTAATAAAAAAAAGAGATTATATCTTTTTTTATTTAGATATAATCTCTTTTTATTACTGTATTCCTAGTATATTTATAAAGTCTACACTAGTTATTTCTTTATAAGAAGTTAATGGATGCTCCATCTTTTTTATATTATTTTCTTGGACTTTAAACGCACCAATAATCTCTCCCTCTTTAATATCTGAATATGGCTTAAAAACATCTATTTCATATTGAGTACCATCCTGTGTAAAGGCATTTATTACTCTTTCATCTTTTACTAGAGAGCTTAGTACTGGATTACCTTCTCCAAGGACTAATTGTTTAGTAGTATCAGAATTAAATGCATATCTATCTTTTATATAGTTAAATATTTTTTCAGTTTGATTCCATCTATCTGGACAATTTAGTACAACTATTATTACATCCTTACCATCGCAATTAACAGATGATACTAAGCATTTTCCAGCGCCTCCTGTGTACCCTGTTTTTACACCATTTGCTCCTGGAATTTTCCAAAGTATTTTGTTTATATTATTATAATCTCTCGTAAAATTATATTTTTCTTTTTTTATCTCTTTAGTTCCAACTATTTCTCTAAATACATCATATTCCATTGCCTTTGATGTAAGTATGGCTAAATCATATGCTGATGAATAATGTTCTTCTTTATCTAGCCCATGAGGAGTTTGAAAGTGAGAATCTATTATTCCTATACTTTTTGCAAAATGATTCATTATATCGGAAAATCCTTCAACTGACCCCCCTATTCCTTCCGCAATCGTAATAGCTGCATCATTTCCGGACCTATACATTAAGCCATAAAGAAGTTCTCTCAATGAGATCTTCTCCTCAGCCTTATAACCAACTTTAGATCCTCTAACTGCTGCTGCATTTTTTGATACTTCAAATACTTTATCTAAATCACTATTCTTTATAGCGACTAATGCTGTCAGTATCTTAGTAGTACTTGCCATTGGAACTACCTCATATGCATTTTGTTCAAAAAGGATTTGGCCACTTTCTTTTTCTATTGCAATAGCATTACGTGCTGAAACTTTTAACTTATCATTATTAGAAGCAAATGCTTGAATTGATATCATATTAAATATTAAACAAAGTATAAATACAAAGCTCATATATTTTTTAAGCTTTTCCATAAAATCACCTCGCTATTATTTTGCAATAAACTCTTATGAATATGCAGTTTACTGTATAGTATATTTTTCCTAATTCTTGAACATAATATTAGTATTGTATGGAGGGTAAAAATGAAAATATTAATTTTATTATTATCTATTATATTTATAATCTTTTTGATTCCACTTCCTATTAAGGTTAGTATTTTCTATTCTGATAAAGATTATTATATAAAGTTATATAAATATGAAATAATCTCTAAGGGAAATAGAGATAAAACACATAAATTTATGAAAAATATGTATTCATTTGCTAACACTTGTAGAACTTCTAAGTTTAAAGAGAAATTTAGTGATATAATTTTCTCTAAAAATTTTTTTAAAATAATAGTTTATAAATTAAAAAAAAATAAATATAAACCTAAGCTTAAATTTAATGGTTATTTAAATTATTCCCTAGGGGATTCCGATGACACTGCCTTATTTTATGGTGTTATTTCTTCCTTTGCTCCATTTCTTTATAGGTTCTTATGTTTATTTTTTAAAATAAAAAAATCAAACTTATCAATAGAGCCCATATTTAAAGATTCCAAATTTATTAATTTAAACTATAAAAGTATAATATTTATTTCTTTGGGGCAAATTATTTATATATGCATTATATTTATAAAATCAATCTTAAAATCTAAGGAGGTGTCCCTTTTAAGGGAAAATTATGACTAGAGAACATCCAATTGAAAATTTAATGAAAAGTACTATGGAAAATATAAGAGACATGGTTGATGTTAATACTATTATTGGAGATGCTGTAGAAACTAGAGATGGAACATATATAATTCCAATATCAAAAGTTTCCTTCGGATTCGCATCTGGTGGAAGTGAATTTGATTCACATAACAAAGTTTCATCAGACCTTCAGGTAGAATATCCTTTTGGCGGTGGATCTGGAGCTGGAGTTTCAGTAAAACCTGTTGCTTTTCTTGTAGTTAGAGAAAATTGTGTCAGACTTTTACCTGTTGAACAAGATAACACATATGACAGGATTGTGGATACAGTTCCTCAAGTAATAGAAATGTTAAAAGATGCTTTTAATAGTACTATGGGAAATAAGAAATGTGAAAATAATAGCCACCATTCCGAACTTAATTCAACACCTAGCGTAGATGATATTGACTTTACATCAAACTATGATGGTCATGATGTAAAATAAAATAAAAACCATTGCTACTTACTTTGTAGCAATGGTTTTTATTTATCTGTTGCATCAATTACAACTTCTTCAATTAAATCATCTTCTATATCTTCAAATAGGTCTAATGATGGTAATTCATCTAACCCAGCTAGTCCAAATTGTCTTAAAAACTCATCTGTTGTTCCATAAAGAATTGGTCTCCCTGGAACTTCAAGTCTTCCTACCTCTGCAATAAGTTCTCTTTCAATTAACTTCTGTATTGCACTATCTGATTTAACACCTCTAATTTCATCAATATCAACTCTAGTTATAGGTTGCTTATATGCTATTATAGCCAAGCTCTCTAATGATGCTTGACTTAAAGATTGTCTTCTATTTTTTTTAAGTAACTTTTGAATATAATCACTATATTCATTTTTGGTTACTAATTGATAAGCCCCATTTAGAACAATAAGTTTTATTCCTCTGTTAGATACCTCATAGTCTAGCATCATTTCACCTAAAATTTCTTCAGTATATTTAGGAGTAATCTCTAAATTAACAGCTATATCTCTTAAAGATAATGGCTCTCCACTTACAAATAATAATGCCTCAATTATTGCTTTTATAGGTTCTTTTCTAGAAGCTTCTTTAAATTCAAACTGATTTATATTAACTGTTTCCATCTTCATCACATCCTTTAATAATTATGTCTCCAAAACTTGATGTCTGATAAACTTTTACTTTTCTTTGTTTTATAAGCTCTAATAAAGCTAAAAAGGTTACAACACATTCTAACTTACATTCGCATTCATTCATAATAGTATTGAATTCTTGTATACTTCTATTTTCTAATATTTTAAGTAAATAATCATATTTATCTTCAATTTTATATAAATCTGATCTTATGTTTCTTTGTATGACATTATTTTTATTCTGTTTATTAATGTAATTTTCAAGTATTTTATTATAAAGATTATAGAGATCTATTAATGATATATTTCTAAATATATCTTCATTGCTTATTGTAGATTCTTTTATTTCTTCAATTATCTCAGGTTTTTTTGAATAAGAAATTCCACTATCTAATGATATCGACTTAAAATATTCTGTAGAAGCTTTAATCTTTCTATATAGAATTAATTTTTCAACAAATCTCTTTTCTATATCTTCTTCATTTTCTTCTTCTACTTTAGCTTTAGGTAAAAGACTCTTTGATTTAATTTCTATTAATGTAGCTGCAATAACTATAAATTCTGATGTTATTTCTAGGTCCATTTCTTTCATAGTATCTAAGTGCTCTAAATATTGATTTGTTATCTTAAATATTTCAATATTATATATATTCATCTTATTTTTCTTTATAAGATGTAAAAGCAAATCAAATGGACCTTCAAAATCGGCTACCTTTATCTTAGGTAATTCCATGTTTTCTCCACCCTTCAAGCAAAATAACATTATAATTATACACTAAATAGAGTGTTTTTTAAATGAAATTTTAAAGGAACCATACAATCTGTATGATTCCTTATGATAATTTTATTCATCTTTTTTAGGCAGAATATTTTTAACTTTAAATTTAATCTTTTCTATTATATTTGGCTTTTTAATATCTCTATCTGTGTATATATCTACTTCTCCAACTTTATCTTTTCCAATATATACTTCGCACTTACCTACTATATCTCCTGCACTATACTTATCCTTTATTTCATCAATTTTAATTTTCTTTTCAATATCACCTTGTTTACCTTTTTCTAATATAGCAACTAAATCCTCTTTAGCCTTTGCTACAAAATACTTATCTGTTTTTTCACCCATGGTTACATTTCCGACTTCTTCATCCTTAGATACTATCTTTTTACCTTCAAATTTAGAGAAGCCGTGATTTAATAATATACTTGCATCTCTATTTCTTATTTTAAAAGTAGGTGCTCCCATTATTACAGAAAGCATTCTAACTCCATCTCTTGTTGCTGTAGCAGATATACAATACTTTGCTTCTGATGTATATCCTGTCTTTAAACCATCACACCCTTTAAAGAACCTTACAAGTTTATTATGGTTAACAAGTTCTATTGGACTTTTTCTTCCTTCAGATATTGTTTCCATATATGTACCTGTATATTTAAATATTTTTTCATGCTTCAATAATTCCATTGACATTAATGCAATATCCCTTGCTGTTGATAAATGTCCTTCAGCTGGAAGACCATTACAATTTTTAAAAGTTGTATTTTTCATACCTAGCTCTTGAGCTCTTTTATTCATTAACTCAACAAAACTTTCTTCTGATCCAGCTAAATACTCTGCCATAGCTACAGAAGCATCATTTCCTGATGCGATAGCAATTCCCTTGAATATATCCTCTACGGATCTTATTTCTCCTGTATCAAGGAGCATTGTGCTACCACCCATTTTTTTAGCATTTTCGCTACATGTTATCTTATCATCAAGTTTTATTTTTCCACTATCAACTGCTTCTATTGCAAGTAACATAGTCATTATTTTAGTTACAGAAGCTGGAGCAAATTTTTCATCAACATTTTTTTCGTATATTATCTTTCCAGTCTTTGGTTCCATTAATAATGCTGATTTTGCCTCTATATTCATTCCACCTTCTTCTTCACTTTTTGCAAATGCGCTTATAGATGATATTGGTAACATTAATACTAATAATACTATACTTATTACTTTCATTAGTTCTTTATATATTTTTTTCATATTCTTATCCTCCTCTCAAAGTTATTGTTACCATTTAGAGAAACTTTAACACTAGTTATTTCTTATATAATTTGTATTTAAAATCCAATATTTTGTTTTTCTTTTTACAAAAAAAGAAGCTAAACACTAATCGTTTAGCTTCTTTAAAAATTCTTTATTTCACTATATCATATATTAAAGGTAAATCATCACCTTTTGATTCTTCAATAACTATATTTTCAAGCAAATCTTTTCTTGCTGTTTCTCCCTTAGCCAAATCATTTGAATATACATAAGCAATTATATCTCCCTTAGCTACCTTATCTCCACGCTTTTTATTAAGCTTAACTCCGACAGATAAATCTATCTTACTTTCTTTAGTTGCTCTTCCTGCACCTAAATTCATAGCAATGATACCTAATTTTTCAGCATGTATTTTATCTATATACCCATCCTTTTCAGATTTTACTTCAATTACATATTTTGCTTTAGGGAATTTACTTATATCATCAACATATGATTCATCTCCGCCTTGCGCTTTAACAAATTCTTTTAACTTCTTAAGGGCTTTACCATTTTCTATATTTTCCATAAGTAATGTCCTTCCCTCTTCTATAGTATTAACCTTTCCTGAAAGAATAAGCATATTACTTCCTAATGTTAGTGTAAGCTCTAAAAGATCACTAGGTCCATTTCCTTTTAAAAGATCTATAGCCTCAATTACTTCCAAAGCATTTCCTATTGCAAAACCAAGTGGTTGATCCATATCTGATATAATTGCAATTGTCTTTCTTCCAACATTATTACCTATATCAACCATTTCTCTAGCAAGCTCTTTAGCATCATCTGGTGTTTTCATAAATGCGCCATCTCCAACTTTTACATCAAGAACTATAGCATCTGATCCGGATGCTATTTTTTTACTCATTATACTAGATGCAATAAGTGACATATTATCAACTGTTGCTGTAACATCTCTTAAGGCATAAATTTTCTTATCTGCTGGAGCTAAATGACCTGTTTGCGCTGCTAATGCAATATTAAAATCATTTACATTATCTATAAATTGTTGTTGATCAAGCTCTACTGAAAATCCTTTGAATGCTTCTAGTTTATCAATAGTTCCTCCAGTGTGTCCAAGTCCTCTTCCAGACATTTTAGCAACTGGAACATCACAGCTAGCAACAAGTGGTGCTAAACATATTGAAGTTTTGTCACCTACCCCGCCAGTTGAGTGCTTATCAACTTTTATTCCTTTAATATTAGATAAATCTAACTTATCTCCTGAATTCACCATTGCCATTGTTAAATCAGCAGTTTCTCTTTTATTCATTTTATTAAAGAAAATTGCCATCAAAAGAGCTGATGCCTGATAATCAGGAATTTCTTTATTTGTATATCCTTGAACGAAAAATTCAATCTCGTCTTTTGTTAATTCTAATCCTTTTCTTTTTTTCAAAATTATATCATACATTCTCATTACTAATTCCTCCTTGGTTATACCTTCTATATCATATAACCTAATTTAAATTTTCAGATATAAACATAATTCGTTTATATCTGAAAATTTTATAGATTATAAATTAATTCTTTTATTACCCTTTATAAATTACATTTATAATTTAGACTATTAAATTTATGTATTCTAGTATTTTTTTATTAAAATCAATCTAAATTATAATTTTTAATAAAATTATATATACTATTAAGCCTTAAGAATTTATCCTTACTAAAGCCTGCAAGTGGATTTTATATTAATTCAAACCCACTATACAGCCTTATAAGTATTATTAAATTCATTGTTTTCTAAATCTAAATAAATATTTATCTCTTTAAGTTTTTCTACCACTATACTATCTAGTACTACTAGCTCTGACCTTCTCATAATGACCCTCCTATCAAAACTATTTTCTAATCTTTTGTTATATTAAATAGTTATGCCCTAGGATGAGCATTCTTATATACTAAATTAATTTTATCACTATTAATTATTTCATAATAAGTATCCATATAAGTTAATACTTGATTACCTAATAATTTTTGCACAGCTCTAACATTCGCACCATTTTGTAGCATATGCACAGCAAATGAATGTCTGAATGTATTTAGATTAACATCTTTTTTTATTCCAGCTTTATGAGAGTACTCTTTAACAATTCTCCATATTCCTTGTCTAGTTAATCCTTTACCATTTAAATTAACAAATAATTTATTAACACCACTTTCAGCAACTTCATCTCTAACTAAAATATATTCTTCAAGAGCTCTAGTTGCACTTCTTCCTATTGGAATTAATCTTTCATAATGTTTATTGTCAGTACATTTTACAAAAGAAAGATCCAAATTTATGTCCTCAACATCTAATGAAATAAGTTCAGATACTTTCATTCCAGTTGCATACATAAGTTCAAGTAACGCATTATCTCTAATACCTTTAACTCCATTTTTTTCTACGGATTTTATAATCCTGTCAACCTCTTCAACAGTAAGAATCTGAGGTAACTTTTTACTAGTTCTACTACTTTTATAGGTTATTTTAGGAATGTCACTTATCTTTCCTTTTGTTTTTAAAAACCCATAAAAACTTCTTAAACTTATTACTATTCTATTTATTGATCGTTCTGACTTACCTCCATCTAAAAGATTTTGAATGTATCCTGTAATAGCTACATTATCTGTTGTGTAAAGCTCCATATCCTTAGTCTTAAGAAATTTAATAAAAAGATTTACATCAGTAACATATGCATATACAGTATTTTCACTTTTTTCATTATTTAGTAAGTACTCCTTATAACTCTCTATAATTTCTAACATTCTTCTCTCCTACACCATTGCTAATTATATATATTCGACATTTTTTTCTATTTTCCTTCTATTTTTCTTTAGATCACTTATTTTTTATAGATAAAATTTAGTTACTACAAATTTAATAATATTAGGACATATATAAGTTTCTACAACTATACCTATTACAACAACACATAATAATATTATTAAAATGTTGATGCCTCCTTTATTTAAAATTAAATTTCTAATTGGTGTTTTTCTAATAAATTTCTCCTTAAATTTTGTTGTTGAAATACTAAGTGCCATTATGCTAAGTGCAATAATACTAGGAATGTAAATAATATTTTGTGGTATGATAGAACTTAACGCAATTCCTAAACCTTGTCCATCAAAAGTAGTTAATAAAAATGTAAAAGTATATCCTATTGTAAAACCTTTAATTAAATCTAGCGCTAATATTATAGGACTACCAAAGAATGTAAAGCTAAATATAATTATTGGTACTATTAAAAGTATATTCTTCTTAACAACTTCTAATAACAAAATTCCATAATCTATTGGTTTTTTTCCCATACTATTTATAAAACTTGTATAATAACTAGTTAAATCTTGTCTATCTGTAGGATTCATGCTTTTTACTGCATAAACACCAAGTACAATTCCAACACAGAAAAATAATAGTACTAACAAATAATATAACTTCTGTTCTTCAAATGCATCACCTATTTTTTTAACCAAAGCTTTCATCTTTCTATCCTCCTAAAGTTGTTATAAATAATATTATGATATTAATTGTAAATTTATTCTTACAACTTAAGGATAAATATGTAAATATATTAAAAAGAAGCAATTTTCAATAAAAAATTGCTTCTTTTTAATAACTTTATAGATACATGAAAGCAGATATAGTTTTTGTATCTATAATTCTTCCATCTTTAATCATTTCTTTTACTTCTTTTATTTTATATGGTTTAGCTTCAATAAATTCGTCATCATCTCCACCTTTTACCCCTTTGTAAAGGTTCGTAGCCTTATATATGTGTATTTGCTCATCAGTAAAACCAGCACCAGTTGCAATAGTTCCTAAATGCTCTATATTCTCTGACTTATATCCTGTTTCTTCTTCAAGTTCTCTATATGCACAAATCTTAGGATCTTCACCTTTTTCTAATTTTCCTGCAGGAATTTCTAATAAAACTCTATTTAATGCTACTCTAAACTGCTCTACTAGTAACACTGTTTCATCATCTAAAAATGCAAGTACTGCTGATGCTCCCGGATGTCTTATAACATCTCTATTCCCCTTATTCCCATCTGGTAATTCAACATCTATACTAACAAATTTTAGAAAATTACCTTCATACTTTAGTTCTTCTTTTATTATCTTTTCATTTAAATCCATCTTAATACTCCTTCCAATCTATTACATACAATTATTATATACATTTTTGTTTTTATTTACAATTCATACTAATTGTATTGTGATAAATAAAGCATTAATTTGTCGTGCTTTGTGAAGAGTTATTTGAATTAGTTGATTCTTGTGATGAGTCAGAATTAAATAATCCTTTAACCCAATTTACAAATTTAGTGAATATACCTTCATCTTCTGTAGATTGTGTACTATTATTTTCACCGCTTTGTTGGATTTCATTATTTGTTCCAGTAACTACTGTAGTATCACCTAATGCTTCATTATTAGTTTGATTCAATATTCCAGTATCCTCAGCTTTATTTTCTACTTTTTCTTTAGCACCACTAAAGAACTCTTTGATATTATTCCATAGGTTTTGGAAAAATCCTGAATCTTTAATAGCTTGTCCTGAACTTTCCAATACATCTTGGATATTCTTACCTATCTCATTTAATGTATTTTTCATTTCATCATAATTATATCCTTGCTTACCTATATCAACCATAAGATTGCTTAGTTCTTTTTCTTGTTCTGGAGTAAGTTTTATATTGTAATTATTAGTTACATTATTTATTATATTATTTACTGTATTTGGAGTCTCTGCTTTATCCTTTATAACTTGTGTCTTTACATCATTAACTACAGCTGCTGCCTTTTCTTGTCCAATATTTGAATCATTTGCAAGATTACCTGTAGTAACTAATTCTTTATTAGCTAATTCTTTTTTTTCTGAATCTAATTTATTTCCTGTTGAATCTTCAAATCCTTTTAATATTCCTGTTAATGCACCAGTACCTGAAACTTGGAACGGTGCTGCTGCTATTACATTAGCATCATTTATTCCTGCCGTTACTAAAGTATTTGATATCATGGAAGCTGTTACCCAAGTAAGATTTACCGTTTTTACATTTATTCCTGAACCTGCCTTTGTAGGTTGTACATATGAGCATGATATAGTTTTATTTCCTATTTCAGCTTCACTTGCAATTCCTTTTAAAGCTTCTCTTTCTTCTTTATTATTTACATTTATTAACTGGTATGTTCCTTCTTTAGCATTGAAATACTTAAGCATATCATTTTTTTGCTCTTGAGTTAAATTTGCACCAAGTGTTATTACATTAAATTGATCTGCAAAAGCAAATGTACTACTGCTTATTGCTATTATTGTTGTTAATGCTATCATAGAAAATATTTTTTTAGCCTTCATTTATTTTCTCTCCATTCTATTTTTGTAGTTAAAGTATATAATACAAAACTTATTAATCTTTTATACTTTAACTATACTATTAATTTCACATTATAATTATATATTCTTTTCTAATATATAATTATAATGTGAAATCCTTAATAAAACATTAAGTAATTATTAAGGATTTCTGATTGTTACCATTAATTTTATTAATTAATCATAAAAAAGAACTCACTTTTTAGAAAGTGAGTTCTTTTAAATATTATAATAACTCTTCATATTCTTTGTTTATTTTAAAAATTTTAAATAATAATAATCCATTAATGCTATCTTCAGTGGTTATAAATCCTTCTTTTTCCAAATTATTTAAAGCTATCATTATATCTTTTTCATTTTCTCCTATATCAAGTTTTAATTTATCTAAATTAAAACTTGACCATTCTTTTCTTTCTCTTAAATAACTTCTAACTTTATTATATACCTTACTTTCCTTATGCTCATCCACTAACTTTTTAATTTCTTTATTAGATTTTATTTCATCTATAAATTTATCTTTCATAAATAATACCTCTTCATCTCATTTTTATTGTTTTGTTCCTAATACTTTAATAATAAAACAATAATATTGATATTTTCTAATGTCATTATTAAATTTTAATAAATATTAGATAATCTAGGAATTATAATTAATCTTCTCATTAACATTCAAATTCATTTCATTTTGTTTTTCTATCTATCCTGACTTTAATTTTATAATTGCCAGATATAATAGTTATAATTCCACTTTCATCTTCTAAATCTATATAAATATCATTTCCTAAATTATTTATTTCATTTCTTATAAATGTAGATATTTCTTTATCAAATCTCATTACAATCTCCTTTTATTAAATAAATTTCACTTTATATCAATATTATATGACATATTTTACTATTTGTAAATATATGGTATTTTATTTTTCTTTTTAAGTGTCATTTACGAGTATTTTATTTAAGATTAAAATATATTATGTTAAGAGTTATATTAATAAAAAGTGTTAATTTAACTTAGATTTTTATAGTAAATTTTATTTTTTAACTATTCCTTTTTAATCTATTTTTAAAATTTAAAATATAACATAAAAAAACACTAGGAATTAACCTAATGTTTTTTATGTTATCTTCTATTCTCTATATATTTTTTTACTCACCTAGTTTTTAGGCTTTGGGAAAATCATATTAGGATATACTTTTTTCATATATGAATTAGGATAATGCTCATCTAAAAATCGATCAATAGTACTATCAGCTTTAACATGATTTATCCTTGCAACTTCTCTTCTTACAGCTAATGCAGACAATATAATATTAGGTATCATAATTATTAAAAATATGTATGTCCAAATTTTTATAGTTCTATTAGAAAAACGTGCCATAAGCTTGTTAAACAAAGGATATATCTCTTTTATAAAACATACACCCAATATTCCCCAAAACACACAATACTCAACACTTGTTCTTCCATTAATGCTAAGCGCCTTACTAGTATAATCCCAAGATATTGTACCTACCAGTTTTTGTTGCCCCCATGAGCATGCATATTCAAATATTCCTCCCAAAACAGCACTTATGGGGAATATTATCAACCCACTAAATTTAGCGAATCTATATAATGCTATAGTAAGAAGAACACATCCTATACCGTATACTGGACTAAATGGTCCATATAGCAACCCTTGTCTACTTTCAAAATAACCGTTTCTAATATAACACCAAATCATTTCTACTGCATACCCCAAGACAGATCCTACCATAAAAAGCCAAATCAGCTTATAGAAATTTATTTCATTTTTCGAATTAAACATATAGCCTCCTTCTAATCGTAATATAACTTTAATACTTAAAATGATATCATTATATTAAGTATTAATAAGGAAAATCCTTTTAAATTTCTTTAAACTTTACCATATATCTCTTATAAGAATATATTTCCTTAATATAATACCTAATCATATCTTAATATAATATTACATAGATTTATGCTAATTTATTTAATATAAATAATTTTGTTTTTTATTATTTTATTTATAGTTATTTTAATGGAATTCTTTTATTTATAATCATTTACGAGTATATTATTTACGATACTTTTTCATTTATTATTTCTTTTTTGTCTATTATTTACCCCCATAAATCTCACCCTATTTTTTATTTCTTTATATTTTTTCATATAATTCCCTAATCCACAACAAAAAAAGACTAGATACCTATATCTAATCTTCCACATTTTTTTATTTAGCCTTGGCATTAACAACTAAATTCCATAATTATTAGATTATAATATAAAATTCAAAATATAGGCAACTTTACTTTTTATAATTTAAGTCTTAATTAATACTAAGTAACTATTATTTTATATTAATTAATTTTTTGAATAAAAAAAGACATCAACTAATCAATTTTGCAACCGATTAGTTGATGTCTTTATAAAAAGAAAAATATTTATTGTTGTAATTTTGCATTTACTGCTTATACTTTTAATTTTATAACCTTTATAAACCTAGTAAAATAGACTTATGATACCTTATTTTTTAATCTTAATTTATCTGCAATAATTGCTATAAATTCACTATTAGTTGGCTTACCTTTATCATTGTGTACAGTATACCCAAATAACTTATTAATAGCGTCTATTTGTCCTCTACCCCAAGCAACTTCTATAGCATGTCTTATTGCTCTTTCTACTCTTGATGCAGTAGTATTATATTTTTTAGCTATAGATGGATATAATTCCTTAGTAACTGCTGATAATAATTCCATATCATTTACTACCATTGTTATTGCTTCTCTTAAATACATATATCCTTTTATGTGAGCTGGAACTCCTATTTCATGTATTATACTTGTAATTTCAGTTTCTAAATCAACTGGTTCATTGCGTGATATTGATGAATTATGAGAAATCATATCATTATTTTGAGAATTTATAGTTTGTCTATTTGATGTATTTACTCTAGGTGCACCAGTATTAAACATTTCTCTTATTCTTTTTGTAAATATGTCCATATCAAATGGCTTTACAACATAATAATCTGCTCCTAATGTAATTGCTTGTTGAGTTATTTTATCTTGTCCAACAGCAGATAGGACAATAACTCTTGGCATCTTATCCAAATTCATATTATTTAATTTTTCTAATACTCCTAATCCATCTAGATGAGGCATAATGATATCTAGTACGACTAAATCTGGTTTTTTAGCTTCTATTAGACTTAGAGCCTCCCTTCCATCTTTTGCTATACCAGTTACTATAATATCTTTCTGATTTAATAGATAATCATTTAAAATACTACAAAACTCTTTATTATCATCAGCTATAAGTACAGATATTTTTGAATCTTCCATGTTTTTCTCCCCTTTATCCATTTTATATTGTACAACTATATCTACCCACAAAACTTTGTATGTTATCTCAAAGAAGGTTAATTTTCCCTTACTTTATAAATATTCGACATTTATTTAGAAAATCCTTTTATAAGATAACACTTAATTTTATAATAGAAATAATTTATATATTTTTATTTTAACGGCAAGTTTCACCTTCCACTATTTGTAAATTATACACCATTTATAATAATTCGTCTATAGTTTTTAGTAATTTTTTCCATTTTGTTTGCTTTTTATATTATTTCATACCTTTATATATATAATAAAAAAAGGTAAGACAAATTGTGCCTTACCTTTTAAACCATATTATTTAATAATCCCTGCATCTTCTAACATCCAATCTATATATATTCCATATCCAACATCAGGTTTATTTATAAGAACATGTGTTACTGCTCCTACTATTTTTCCATTTTGTATAATAGGACTACCACTCATGCCTTGAATAATACCACCTGTTTTTTGTAAAAGTTCCTCATCAGTAACCTTTATAATCATACTTTTAGGACTTGGAGTTTCCTGATTTAACTTTTTTACAATTTCTATATCATATTCTTTTGGGCCAGTTTCATCTATTGTAGTTATAATCTTAGCTTTACCAACTTCAATTTCATCTCTAAAGCCAACTGGAAGCGGTGTTACAGTTTTTCCTTGCGAATAATCATTTTTCTTTGATCCAAATATCCCACATTGAGTATTTTTTTGGATACTTCCTATTGGAGTATCTTCATTTGTAAAAATACCTTTTAGTTCTCCTGGTGCTCCTTTTTCTCCTTTTCTTAAGCTAATTATAGATGCCTCTAATAATTCCCCAGATTTCACAGTAAATTTAGTATTTGTATCTCCATCTGTAATTGGATGTCCTAGTGCACCAAATTTTCCTGTTTCTTCATGATAAAATGTTAAAGTACCAACTCCTGCTGTAGAGTCTCTTATCCAAAGTCCTAGCTTATACTCATCTTTTTCTTTTTTCATATTTATTGACTTATCTATCTCTTTTCCATCTCTATTTACAACTAATTCTATTTTATCTTTTTTTGAATTCCTTACTACATTCATTACTTCCTTAGTCGTATACACTTTTTTACCATTAATTTCAGTAATTAAATCACCAAGTTCTATTCCAGATGTTTTACAAGGGCTTTCACTTTTTTGATCACCTATCATTATATCTGAAAATCCTACAACTAATACTCCATTAGATGATAATCTTACACCAACACTAGTTCCACCAGGATATAATTTTAAATCTTTTATATTTTGTACAGCAACAGACTTAAGAGGAATTAATCCCATGAAGCTTATATCTACAGTATCACCATTATAAGTTAAACGATTTAAAGGGCTAATGTCATCGAATATAGACGTTGTTTCTATTTCATTGCTTGTGTATACCTTATCTGGCATATCTTTAATAGTAAAGATTGTTGTTAATACCAATATAGTTATCAAGGTCATTAAGAAACTTATAGATTTTATTATTTTCCTTTTCATCTCTTCTCCTCCTTTGCCTCTGTTCTTAAGTTACCCTGAAGACATGCCATATATTCTGTATTAACTTTACTATAATAGACAAATTTTTTTAAAACAAAAAAATAAAACCACAGAGTTACCGTGATTTTATTTTTTCCTTTTATCCTCTCAGATATGTATTATATTGCTTTTAATTCTGTTTTTTTTGTATTTGAATTTTCAAACATCTCTCTTACATTTTCCAATGTTGCATTAGTTACACTATCTCCACCTAACATTGTAGCTACTTGATATATTTTTTCATCAATTGATAATAATCTTATCTTTGTAAATGTCTTCTCATTTTTAACTTCTTTAGACACAAAATAATGATGATCAGATAATATAGCTATTTGAGGTAAATGTGTTATACATAAAACTTGATGATTCTTAGATACTTGATACATTTTTTCTCCAACTCTTTGTCCAACTTGCCCACTAATACCAGTATCTATTTCATCAAAAATTAATGTTGGAATATCATCTTTATCCGCAAAAACGCATTTTAGTGCAAGCATTATTCTAGACAATTCTCCACCTGATAAAACTTTTTCAAGAGATTTTAGTGGTTCTCCTGGATTTGTTGAAATCATGAATGTAACATCATCAAAACCTTTTTCATTAAAATCATCCTGTGGTTCTATCAGTATATTCATTCTTGATTTATCTAATCCAACATAAGATAATTCTGATAAAATCTTATCTTCAAGTTCCTTACTATAAGATTTTCTAATAGAAGAAATTTTCTCACCAACTTTTTTCATTTTAGCAAAAATTTCTTTTTCTTTTTCTTCAAGTTCTTTAATTATTTCTTCAGCATGCACTAATTCTTCATATTGTTTTTTTAAATCATTATAATTAGATATAACTAGTTCAACTGATCCACCATATTTCTTCTTATAGCTATTTATAGTAAATAATCTTTCATTTATTCTTGCCAGTTCCTCTTCATCATACTGTATATCATCAGACATATCTCTAAGCTCTCTTGATGCTTCTTCTATATTATAAAAAGCTTCTTCTATAACTTCTCTTTTTTCTTTTATTTTTAACAGATGCTCCTCAACAGAAGTTAACTCTGATATTACTTTTGAAAGAGAATCAAGTACGCTTGAAGATTCCATACCATTTAAAAAATTATAGCTATTACTAATTGCAAGAGTTATTTTTTCTGCATTAGATAGCATATTATATTCTTCTTTTAAGTCTTCCTCTTCACCTATTTTCAATTTACCTTTTTCAATATCTTCAATCTGAAATTTAATATAATCTACTAATTTATCTCTATCTTTATTTCCATTGATATTTTTTATCTTTTCTCTGGTTTTTAATAGCGCTTCTCTTAAAATTAAAAATTTATCTAATTCGTTTTCTATTTTTTCACCAATATAACTATCTAAATAATTAACATGGCTACTTTTTTGAAGTAAACTCTGATTTTGATGTTGTCCATGAATATCCAAAAGTTTTTCTCTTATTCTTCTTAATTGATTTACAATTAGACTTTTACCATTTACTTTGATGATACTTTTCCCACTTAATAATGTTTCCCTTGATATTATTAATATATCATCAAATTCTATTTCTAATTCATTTAATACATCAAAAAGTTTACTATCTTTAATATCAAATATAGCTTCAACCCGAGTTCTACTTTCCCCTGTTCTAATTAAATCTTTTGAAAACTTTCCACCAAGCACGTAATCTATTGCATCTATTAAGATTGACTTACCAGCACCAGTTTCTCCAGATAATATATTAAATCCTTCACCTAAATCTATTGATATTTCTTCAATAAGCGCAAAATTTTTAATATTTAATTGTACTAACATCTATACCACCTATAATTACTCATTAATTCTACTTTGTATACTAGTTACAAGATCTTCTGCCCCTTCAAGACTTCTAACTAAAATAAATATTGTATTATCTCCTGCTACAGTACCTGCTATATCTTCGAATCCTAAGCTATCAATCGCTTCTGCTGCCGCAGATGCTCCACCTGTAAAAGTTTTTACAACTACCATCTTATCTACATTCTCAACATGCACAACTGCATTTGTTAATATATTTGCAAGTTTATCATTAATATTTGATGACTCTTTTGTCGGAACAACATACTTATATTTTCCTGCAACTGACTGCATCTTTAATAGTTTTAAATTTTTAATGTCTCTTGAAACAGTCGCTTGAGTAACATCAAATCCAGATTTTTTTAACTCTTCCGCAAGCTCTTCTTGAGTTTCTATATCTTTCTCTTTAATAATTTCTAATATTTTTTCATGTCTTTTTGATTTCAATGTACCTCACCATCTCATTCTATTATTTATTTAAAATTTTTGTTCTTAACACTTCAAAATAGTCATAATCATCAAATTGTATTAGCTTTGCTTCTCTCTCAGCTCTACTTATTCTAATTATAGCCTTCTTGTCTACTTCATATACTTTTTGACCATCAACAGTTAGATAAAGCTCTTCCTCTTCATGGAATGTTTTAATTGTTATTTTACTATCTCCTCTAAGAACCATAGTTTGCATACTTTTTGTATGAGGACAAATAGGTGTTATTAATATAACATCTAAGTCTGGATATATAAATGGTCCACCTGCTGAAAATGAATATGCTGTAGAACCAGTAGGCGTTGCAATAATAAGGCCATCACCTTTGAAGGAACTATAATATTTGCCGTCAACATATATATTAAACTTAGTCATTCTTGATAATGTACCTCTTGCGATTACAATGTCATTTAACGCTATTTGTTCATCATTTTTAACATCATTTATCTTACATTTTAAAAGCATTCTTTCTTCTACCTTAAAAAGATCATTTTTAAGTTTAAATATAGCTTTATCTATCTCTGATATATCAATACTACTCAAAAATCCAAGATTACCAATATTTATTCCAAGTAGTGGTATATCTAGTTTATTAGCTATCTTTCTTGCAACACCAAGTAATGTTCCATCTCCACCTAAAACAATAAGTAATTCTATATCTTTTGAAAGATCACTGCATTTAATTTCATATGTATTGAATATATCTATCTTTACTTTATCAAATGCCTTATTCAATTTTTCAATAACTAAATTTACAATAATTCCTTCGCAATCCTTAGATGGATTTATTGCAATACCTATATGTCTCATAAATATCCCGCCTTTTATATTTCTGAATGTGAAGCAGATACTACATTTTCTATATCTTCCATCTTAAAGTTACTAACTTTTTCTTTCTTTTTAGTAAAGTATACTAAATACTCTATATTTCCTTCTGGTCCTTTTATAGGTGAGTAACTAACCCCTAATATATTTAGATCATGTTCTAATAGATAATTTACTATAGAGTTTACTACTTCTTTATGAGTGCTTTCTTCACGAACTACTCCCTTTTTACCTACCTTTTCTCTTCCAGCTTCAAATTGAGGTTTAATTAAAGCTACAACTTCACCATCATCTTTTAAAAGATTTATAGTAGCTGGCATAATTGTTTTTAATGATATAAATGAAACATCTATTGATGCAAAGTCAAGTTTTTCTCCTATATCTTCTGGAGTTACGTATCTAATATTAGTACGCTCCATACAAACAACTCTTTCATCAGTTCTAAGTTTCCATGCAAATTGTCCATATCCAACATCAACTGAAAATACTTTTCTAGCACCGTTTTGAAGCATACAATCTGTAAATCCACCTGTAGATGCTCCGATGTCCATACAAACTTTACCATCTAGAACTAAAGGAAATTCCTTCATGGCTTTTTCAAGCTTAAGTCCACCTCTACTTACATAAGGTATAGTATCACCTTTAAATTCAATATTAGAAGTTACGCTAACTTTTGCTCCTGCTTTATCAACTCTTTGTCCATCCACAAATACTTTTCCAGCCATTATATTTGTTTTAGCTCTTTCTCTTGATGAAATTATCCCTCTATCTACTAATAATACATCAAGTCTCTCTTTCTTATCTGCCATTTTTATCTCCTTGTTTTTAACAATTTTAATACTTCATCTCTTATTCCCTTTGGATCTAAATTCCACTCACTGTAAAGAATAGTAGTATCACCTTGTTCAACGAACTTATCATTATAACCTAACGCCTTAAACTTTCCTTTAAATCCATAATTATTAAGTGATAATAATATATTAGATCCTAATCCGCCTTTAATTACATTATCTTCTACTGTTATTATATCATATCCTTCATTAGATAATTTCTTAATTATTCCTTCATCAAGCGGTTTTATAAATGTTGCATTAATTAACTTAGGATATATACCTTCTTTATTTAAAAGTTCTTTTGCTAGCATAGAATGTTGAGTCATTCTGCCAGTTGAAATTATTGCACATTTAGAATCTTTTCCCTCATCTAGAACTTCCCATTTTGCAAACTCTATTTTTTCTAATGCTTTAAAATCTGGTATTATATCTCCACCTCTTGGGTATCGTATAGCTATTGGTCTTTCTTGTTTTAAAGCCCAAGCTAAAAGTGGCTCTACTTCATCTAAACACTTAGGTGCAATTATTGTTATATTAGGTATAATGGAAAGATATGATATATCAAATATACCTTGATGTGTTTCTCCATCTTCACCTACTAATCCAGCTCTATCTATAGCAAATACTACCGGAAGGTTTTGAATACATACATCATGTAGAACCTGATCAAAAGCTCTTTGAAGAAATGTTGAATACACTGCAAATACTGGTCTTAATCCAGAACATGCCATTCCAGCTGATAAAGTCACAGCATGTTGCTCTGCTATTCCTACATCAAAGAATCTTTTAGGGTGCTTTTCCATAAAGCCTTTTAATCCTGTTCCATCTGGCATAGCAGCTGTTATAGCCACAATATTTTCATCTTTTTCTGCTAATTTCACTAATGCATTACCAAAAACTTTAGAATAATTACATCTTGCCGTATTTATAGGTTCTCCATTTTCTAAATTAAAAGGAGAAACTCCATGATATTTATCAGGACTTTTCTCAGCAAGTTCATATCCCTTACCCTTTTGAGTTACAACATGAATTATTACAGGCTCATCTATATTCTTTGCTTTAGATAATACATTCTTCATAGCTTCTATATTATGTCCATCTATAGGTCCTAAATATTTAAGTCCCATATCTTCGAATAGCATAGATGGTACTACTAGTTGTTTTATACTATCCTTTATTTTACTTAATTTTTTTGCAATACGCTTACCAGCTGAACTGTTATTTAATTTATTGTTTATTCCTTTTTTAAACTTATTATATTCAGGTTCCATTCTTACTTTATTTAAATAAGATGATAGCCCTCCAACATTAGTTGATATTGACATTTGATTATCATTTAAAATTACAATCATTTTTGTCTTTTTAAAGCCTAAATCATTTAGTGCTTCAAGAGCCATTCCACCAGTTAAAGCTCCATCTCCAATAACAGCTACCACATTATTATCTTCATTTTTTAAATCTCTAGCTCTAGCAAATCCTAATGCAGCTGATATAGATGTACTACTGTGTCCAGTGTCAAAAAAGTCATAAATACTTTCATTCCTCTTTGGAAATCCACTCATTCCATTATGTTTTCTAAGCTCATTAAATCTATCTTTTCTATCAGTTAATATCTTATGAATGTAAGTTTGATGTCCAACATCCCATATTATTTTATCTTTATCTAAATTAAACTCACTAAATAGACTAAGTGTTAATTCAACAACTCCAAGATTAGATGCAAGATGCCCTCCTGTTTTAGACACTGAATCTATTAAAAAATCTCTTATTTCATTTGATAATTCATACATTTCAGGTGTAGTCAAAACTCTTACGTCCGCAGGAGATTTTATTTCACTTAAAATATCCTTCATACTATCCCAACCCTCTTTTTAAAATTCCCTTATTAAAAGGTTTTTTGTTAATTCTATTAAATTATCGCTGTTTACTGTTAAACTTCTTAATAATTCAATACAATCCTCTGTAAGCTCTCTGCACAAATTCTCGCACTTATC
Organism: Clostridium sardiniense; assembly: GCF_050584765.1. GTDB lineage: Bacteria > Bacillota > Clostridia > Clostridiales > Clostridiaceae > Clostridium > Clostridium sardiniense_A. The sequence continues at coordinate 1,393,407 of NZ_JBNOOR010000001.1, forward strand.
TATTCCATATACAGAAACAAAATTTGTTTTGTCTTTTACTTCATCTGCATGAGTCTTTTTACCTAGTTTTTCTTCATTTCCAACAACATCTAACAAGTCATCTTTTATTTGAAATACAAGGCCTAATTTTTTTCCAAAACTATTTAATTTATCTATATCATCCGTTGGTGCTTCTCCAAGCAAAGCTCCAGATACTATTGAAGCTCTTATAAGTTCTCCAGTCTTTTTAAGATGCATATATTTTAGTTCATCAACTGGTATATTTCTTCCTTCACTTATAATATCAACAACTTGACCTCCAATCATGCCTTCTGATCCTGATGCTCTTGCAATTTCAAGTGATGCATCTAGTGCATGAATTCCATTTTCTTTTGCACTTTCCATAAGCAAAATCATAGCTTCATTTAAAAGAGCGTCTCCTGCAAGTACTGCTATATTTTCACCATATACTTTATGATTCGTAGGTTTACCTCTTCTTAAATCATCATCATCCATACAAGGAAGATCATCGTGTATTAATGAGTACGTATGTATCATCTCTATAGCACTTGCCATTTTCAATGCTTTCTCCCAATCTTTTTTATAAGCATTGTATGTAAGTATTGATAATATAGGTCTTATCCTCTTACCACCTACATTCAAACTATAACTTTCGGCATCATATATTAATTTATTATAACCATCTTTTCCACAAAAGTAATTTTGTAAATATAAATCTATTTCATGTTTTAAATCATTAATATTCATTGCTATTCTCAAGCTCCACTTCTTCATTATCTTCTACTACAGATATTTTACCTTCATATTCATTTAAAGTTTTGTAAAGTTTATTTACTAGCTTAGTTCCTTTTTCATATTCTTTCATAGCTTCATCTAAGCTTAACTCATTTTTTTCAAGGCTATCTAAAATATCTTTTAAATTTTGAAGCATATCTTCATAACTAACTTTTTTCGCCATATTTCTCTCCTTTTTTAATTAGGCTTAAATTGTCCTTTTATACTACCATCTTTAAATAATATCTCTATATCTCTATCTTTAATCAATTCATCTTTACTTTTTAAGATTAAATCACCACTCTTAACAACAGTATATCCTTTATTTAAGATTGTTAAAGGATTATTTGCTATTAAAAGTGAATTTAATTCTTGCAATTTATTACTCTCTTTATCTAATCTATTCTTAATAACTTTTTCTAAGCTCTTTTTTATTGAATCTAATTCTAAATAACTATTACTTATTTTTGAAATAGGTGAATTTAATAATAATATTCTTTCTAAAGAACTTATGTTACTTTTTTCTAATCCTATTATACTATCAATATTTTTATTTAGTAAAGTTTTAATATTTAATAGCTCATTTACCATTTCACTTTTATTATTTACAGCCATTTCTGCTGCTTGTGATGGAGTAGCTGCCCTTAAATCTGCAACAAAGTCTGAAATAGTATAATCAACTTCATGACCTACAGCAGATATTATTGGAATTTTAGATTTGAATATTGAATAAGCTAATTCTTCCTCATTAAAATTCCAAAGTTCTTCAATAGAACCTCCACCTCTTCCAACTATTATAACATCAACTGATTTTTTGATATTAAAGTATTCAATACCTTCAATTACTGTCTTATATCCATTTTCGCCTTGTACCTTAGCAGGATATAATACAATATCAACTGATGAGTTTCTTCTCCTAGAAACATTTAATATATCATGTATAGCTGCACCTGTTTTTGCAGTTATAACCCCTATCCTTTTTGGGTTTTCTGGTATATTTTTTTTATATTTTTCATCAAAAACTCCTTCTTTTAGAAGTTTTTCTTTTAATCTTTCAAATTTAATATGGAGTTCTCCAATTCCACTTTGTTCAATTTCTCTGCAATATAATTGAAGACTCCCACTAGCTGGATATAAAGAAGCTCTTGCTTTAACAATTACCTCCATCCCCTCTTTTAATGTGAACTCTAAGTTTAAAGTATCTCCTCTAAACATAATACAATTTATTTTTCCATTATCGTCTTTTAAAGAAAAATATATATGACCACTTGAATGATACTTTAAATTAGAAATCTCTCCTTTTACAGAGAGATTATTTAATATGAAGTCATTATCTATAATTTTTTTTATATAATTATTAACCTCTGAAACATTTAATATTTTAATTCTCATTTTTCTTAATTGCCTCACAAACATTATTAATTAAAAGTGTAGTTGTAAGTGCTCCTACTCCACCTGGGACTGGAGTTATTAAAGATGCTTTTTCTAAGACATCATCAAAATCAACATCACCAGTTATTTTTCCCTCAAATGATGAAGTGCCAACATCAATTACCACTGCACCTTCTTTTATATATTCAGATGTAATAAATTTTGGACTTCCAATAGCAACAACTAATATATCAGCTCTTTTACAAACTTTTTTTAAATCCTTAGTTCTTGAATGGCATATTGTAACTGTTGCATTTTCATCTAAAAGCATTTGGAATGCAGGTTTTCCAACTATATTACTTCTTCCTAGAATAACCACCTCTTTACCTTCTAAAACAACATTATATTTTTTTAATAATGTAACTACTGAATTAGGTGTACAAGGCATAAATGTATCTTCTCCAAGATATAGTTTACCAACACTTTCATATGTTAAGCAATCAATGTCCTTCTTTGGAGATATAACATTAAGCACTCTTTTTTCATTAATATGTTTTGGTAATGGCAATTGAAGCATTATTCCATGAACATTCTCATCATTGTTTAGACTATCAATTAATGAAATAAGTTCTCCTTCCTTTATAGCACTATCTAACATAATCTTATCAAATAAAACTCCAAGAGAAGTTGCTACCTTCTCTTGTGAATTTAAATAGTATATTGATCCACCATCATCACCAACTAATATAGAAGCAATTTTAGGAACTATCTGCCCATTTTCTTTTCTATATTCTATAAAATTCTTTATATTTTCTTTAATGTTTTTTGAAACCTCTCTACCATCAATAATCTTATCCAAGATAAATCCCCCTATTTGTTCTTATATATCTTATCTAAAACTCCATTAACAAATGAAACCGACTTTTCATCTGAATATTTCTTTGTTATTTCTAACGCTTCATTTATAGCAACCTTTTCAGGTACATCATTTACATAATTCATTTCATAAACTGCAAGTCTTAGTATTGCAAGATTTACTTTTGATATTCTTTCTATTTTCCACTTTTGTAAATTTTCTTTTATTAAATCATCTATTGAATCTTTATTTTCTTCTACACCTTTTAAAACTTCTTTTATGTACTCTAAATCTACTTCTTTTATATTACCTTCATAATTTTCAACAAATGTTTCCATTGCCTCGTTATATGATTCCTTTGTTAACATTGTGCTAAATATTAATTCCATTGCTTTCTCTCTTGATAATTTTCTACTCATCTTTTCCTCCTAATGATTCCTCTTCTAATCTTATTATAGACTTATTCTAATAGTGTTAAACATTATATATTCAAGCAAGGAAACACCCTCTGAATATCAGAGGGTGAAACTACATTTCCTTTGATTCTTTTTCTGGACTCTTTGGTAGATATATGTTCTGAACATACACATCTACGCTACTTACAACTAGTCCTGTCATAGCTTCTACAGTCTTCTTAACATTTTCTTGAACTGCACCTATAACATCTAGTATTTTCACACCGTACTCTACAGTAACTGCCATCTCAATTCTTGCTCTATCTTCTTCTAAAGTAACCTTTACAGCCTTACCTGATGACTTTTTACCTTTAAGTAGCTGTGATATGTTGTTTGTAACTCCATGTTGGAATCCCATAACTCCATCAATTTCTTCTGCTGCAATGCCAGCAATAACTGATACAACTTCATCTGAAATCTTTACGATTCCAATGTTTTCATTATTGAAGTTTTCCATTCACTTCGACCTCCTAGGCTTCGCACTTTGCGAAACTATTATCTTATGCTTATTATATCAAATATGATTTTACATTACAATGCATTTATTTTTTTACTTCTATTGAGATATCGTTTATATTTGCAACATCTTGCACTATTTCTTGTATTTGTAAGCTCATCTTTTCATCAATACCATCAGTTTTTACAAATACCTTCGCCTTGCTACCATCAATAGTACATAGTACATCCTTTACCCCTTTATTCTTTATGTTAATTTCAACTCTATGTTCATTATCCTTTTGTTTAGTCTTTTCTAAAAGTTGTTTTTGAGCACTAGCTTTTTGATCTTTTGAAGTATTCTTATCTTCAATTATTGCCTTTAAGTTTGCAACTGTTTCAGCATCGCTTGTTTCTTTTTCACTTCTAGAATCATAGAAGAAATCTTTTTGAGCCACTGTTTCTTTATCTTTATCCTTTTCTTCTTCATTTGCTGAAAGTACCTGACTTAAATCAGTTGGATCATTTAGTCCACCTTCATTAAGCTTTGTTGCTAGAAGCCCAACACATATTATTAGACCTAGCAAAGTGAAAATAATACCAAATTGTTTTTTATTCATTTTATTCTCCTCCCATCCTTTACCTATTGAATTATATGCTAACTATTCATAGAATATACATTAACTTTATCAATAGAAAGGTCATATAAATTTGATACAACTTTTTGTATTTCATATTTTGTTTTACTATTTTCCGCTCCTTCTGCTACAACAAAAACACTTATTACTTTTGGCTTATATGTTTGAAGTATAAAAGGTTCGTTCCCATCATCTTTGGTTGTCATAACAACTTTCGAACCATCATTTTTTTGTTCATTTACACGTTTTCCTCCTTCACTATCTGTTTCTTCTGTAACTGATGTTTGCGTATCTTCATCATATGCCGGAACTTTCTTCTCTCCGCTTTCAAAAGAAATCATTACATCAACACTTCCAACGCCATCCATCTTCTTTAATATTGTTGTTAATTGCTCCTTTTGTTCTCTTTCATATTCATCTTTTACACTACTTTCAGCTGAGCTATTATTTAACCCTTCACTTTCTAATCCACTTGACGTTGCAGTTTCTTGGTTACTATATTTTTCTTTAGAAGGTTTTAGTACATTTAATGCTAAAAGTAAAAATGCAATAATAACAATAATAATAATTAACTTGTTTATATTCTTGTTTTTCAAAAAATCATCTATGATTTTTTTGATCTTTTTGCCATCCACTCTACCATCTCCTTTACTCCATTTTATATATGTTAATTTTCCCTTCCTCAATATCTAATTCTTTTGAAATAAACTTAACTACTTCTTTATATTTATCATTTTCTATCTTTTCTTTATTCTCTTCCTTAGGCTTTATATCTACTTTATCTACCTTCTCTATTTTTTTTATATTTTTATCTTTAATCCTTATATCTAGCCTATTTATTGTGAAATCAGTCTTATTAAAATCTACTTCACAATCTACTTCACATTTAAATTCCAAATCTTTAAATTCTTTTTTTAATATATTTTCACAATTTTTATTAAAATTATTTTTAAAGCTCTCATTTTTAACTTTTGATAGTTCGTCATCATTCTTTTCTACTTTTTTATTAGTATTATATTCACCTTCATAGGCACTAATTGCATCTTTTAATTCTTCTTCACCATTTAAAATTATTGTTAAGATAGGATTTAAAATAACTGCTATAAGTATTAATCCTAAAACAAACTTCAAATATTTTTTCATATTATTATCTGGTGCAATTAATTCAACAGCAGCAATAAATATTAATGTTGTAACTAGTGTTATTACAAAATTATTTAACAATTCCAAATTCCTTATCCTCCTACTACAAATTTACCCGCTGATGCCATAATTCCTAATAAAATAAAGAACATAAAACTTATACTTATTACACATGAGAGTAATAGTATAAGGGCATCTCCAACTGCTGCTATAGATGAAGTTATTCTTTTATCACTTATAGGTTCAACTAATGCTGCAGATAACTTATATATAAATGACATAAGAACTAATTTTATTATTGGATATAAAAGTACTAATACAATTACAATAAGCCCTACACCTGTTATTGCATTTTTAATTATTAAAGAATATCCTGCAACTGAGGTTATAGCATCTGAAAATGTTTTTCCAACTATAGGAATGAAATTATCAACTGCAAACTTAGTAGTTTTAAGTGCAACTGCATCCATTGTATCTGCTGTAATACCTCTTATGGTTAAAGTTGCAATAAATACAGTTATAATTATTCCTTGAGACCACATTATTATTTGTTTTACCAGCTTACACAAATTATCTATCTTATGCTCAGTTGATAGATTATTTGCAAATTCCATTACAAAGCCTATTAATATTAAAGGTATTATTATAGAAATATATATTCTAGGTATTATTGTAACAGCAGCTAAAATTATTGGATCTAATGTAGCTGCTTGTACAAATCCTCCAGCTAAAGCAATCATTGTAACTAAGATAGGCAATAGTGCTGCCATAAAGTTTGCAATCTCATTAATAGCATCTGTTGCAACTTCTATTGATATCATGAAACTTTTTGAAAGTATCATAACTAATATTGAGTAACATGCAAAAAAAGCAATTTGCGATATATTTTCATTTTTAAAAGCATCCTGTAAGTTCTTAAGTAACGAACATAATATAGCTATGACTATAACTGATATAACAAGTTTTAGCACACTTCTAACTTCTCTAAATAATAAACTTATAATAGCTTTAAAAACTACTGAAAAACTTAAATTACCATGACCTTCTTCAATATATGACTTTACATATTCCATAGGATTAAGTTCATTTACTAACTCAACATCTGTTTTCATCTTATTTATATAATCATATAAATTATTAAGTCCTTCCTTAGTTTCACCATCAAGAACCTCTTCCTTATTAGTTTCTACTGTTTTATTTTCAGCCTTTGCAACACTGCCTCCAGAAAATGACGTTATTATTGGAATAATTGAAAATATTATTGTAAGAATAGTTATAATTACTGTCTTTTTTAATTTTATATTCATAAATATTCACCTACAAAATCTTTAAAATAGAGTCTAATACCGCCATAAGTATTGGTATTGCAAGGGCTAAGATCATAATCTTTCCTGCAAACTCTACTTTAGAACCTATTGTTGATGCCCCTGCATCTTTGCATACCTCCGCCGCAAAAGATGCCAAATATGCAATGGCAAGTATTTTCATTATTATTCCAATATAAACCATATCAATTCCAGCTCTATTTGCAATATCTCTTAAGAATGAAATTATATTCTGAAGTTCACCTAACATAAAAACAAAAATCATTACTCCTGCTGCAAGGCAAACTAAAACAGCTAAATCACTTCTTCTATCTTTAAATAACAGATAAATAAACAATGCAATTAGTGCAAAGGAAACTACTTTTAAAATAACCATATTAAATCACCTATAACATAAACATAGTTTTAACTGATTGAAATAAATCTCCAATAAGTGAAACAATCATAAGTAATAGAATAACTACTCCAGCTATATTAGTTATTACTGCTATGTCATCCTTTCCACTACTTTTTAAAACTTTATCTAATATTATTATTAATACTCCAGCACCACCAATTTTAAATAATATACTTATATCTAACATTTCGCCCCTCCTAACTTATAGTAAAAATATAATTACCATTGCCCCTATACATATACCCAAATATCTATATAATTTTGTATTTTTATTTGCTATTAATTCTGCCTCTTTTATATTTATGTTTAAATTAGATATAACTAAATTAAACATCTTTTCTTGTCCATATACTCCAAGTTCACCTAATGATTTCAAGAAATCTGCAATTGCTCGCTCATCCTCTTTATTTAGATATAACTTATCTTTTTCATTTTTATAAACACTGTTAAAAGCATGATACACACTCTCTCTTTTTCCTTGTAATAATAAGTCTGCAACCTTTGTAAATAACTCACTAAGTGGCATCCTGCATTTTGCTCCAATTGAAAATAGTGCTTCTGGTAGAGGAGTTGTATTATATACAACTTCATTTTGAAGAAGTAATATACTCTTTAAAATCTCTTGAAGAGTTTTGTGTCTTTTATTAAATCTTTCTCCTAAAATATATCCACCATAGCAAAAACAGCAAAATATTAATAATAGAAGCATTAGCCTAAACATACTATTTCACCATCTCTCTTTATGGAATACACATTCTCAATTGTTCCAACTCCTAATCTATTACTTAGAACTATTACTCTTTCTATAATTCCACTTAATAAAAGGTTATCAAAAGCTCTTCTCTTTTTGATATCTTCAAGATTAGATCCATGTACCGTAACTACAATGTTAACTCCTGAATTAAATGCTGTATTTAATGCATTTATATCTTCCTCAGTTCCAATCTCATCACATATTAAAACATCTGGTGATAATGATCTAATAGCCATGAGCATACCTTCCTTTTTAAGGCAATTATCTAATATGTCAGTTCTAATTCCTAGATTCATTTGTGGAATCCCAACATAACTTGCTCCAATTTCACTTCTTTCATCTATTACCACAACTTTTTTACCCATTAAATTTTCTTTCATATCTCCTGATGATAATATTCTTGTTATATCCCTTAATATAGTTGTTTTCCCACATTTAGGTGGAGATATAATTAATGTATTTCTAACAATATTATTATTTGTTATATACTTAAGAACCTTTTTCCCACATCCGATTACTTCTTTAGATATTCTTATATTTAGAGATGAAATATTTTTAATAGTTTTAATTTTATTATTTTCCATAACACATTCACCAGCTATTCCAACTCTATGTCCTCCCTTTAATGTTATAAATCCTTGCTTTATTTCCTCTTCATAGGCATATATTGAATAATTTGATATCCTTTGAATAATGAATTTAAATTCTTCCTTTGTTACTTCATTAGATAATATTACCTCCCCCTCATTTGTATATATAATAATAGGTTTATTTATCTTTATACGTATTTCTTGAATTTTTTCATTTTTATATTTATCAATTGTGTCAGCAATCTTTTCAGGAAAAATATTCAATCTATTTTCTTCCTTCAACACTCACTCTACCTCCTCATATAGTAAAACTTCTTTTATTCTCTATAATTAATATTTATTTCACCTAACAAATATTACTCTTTTCAAAAAAAATATGTAAAATGGGCATAAAAAAAAGAGCTTTGAAATCAAAACTCTTAAAACAACTAATTCATTATATTTTTATTACAATATGGACATGGTATATTACTATTTTCTTCAATTGCAGAAGCTTCAATAAATACTGGTTTATTGCAATGAATACACTTTACTTCTTTATATTCATCTTCTATCTCAGTTAATTCTTCTAATGAAACTTCCTCAAATAGTTCTTCTTGAATTCCTGAAAGATCATCATCCATATATTCTAGATTCTCTTGCATTGTTTCTTGATTTATTGTAAGTTCCTCAATCTTATCAGTCATCTTACTTAATATATTAGAAACTTTATTTAATACTTCTTTATTTTCGTTAATATCTATTTTATCTATATAATCATTTAGCTCTTGGATTTCTTCTCTTATATGATTCACATCAACACTTCCTTTTATATTAAAATTGCTAAGTTCTAAGAACTTAGCAATTTGTTATACTATTAAACTCTTTCCATGTACTCGCCAGTTCTTGTGTCAATTCTTATAGTGTCTCCTTCATTAACGAACATTGGAACGTTTATGATTGCACCTGTTTCTACAGTAGCTGGTTTTAATGTATTTGTTGCAGTATTTCCTTTAACACCTGGTTCACTGTGTGTTATTAATAATTCAACAAAGTTTGGAGCTTCAACTGAGAAAGCATCACCTTTGTAGAATTTAATAATAGCAAACATATTTTCCTTTAAGTACTTTATAGCATCTTCAACCTTTTCATAGTTTAAAGGAATTTGATCATATGTTTCTTGATCCATGAAGTAGTATAACTCTCCATCAGTGTATAAATATTGCATTTCTTTTCTTTCAATTACAGCTTCTTGGAACTTAGTTGTTGGGTTGAAAGTTGTATCAGTAACTCCTCCTGATATAACGTTTCTTAACTTTGTTCTAACGAAAGCTGCACCTTTTCCTGGTTTAACGTGTAAAAAGTCTACAACTGTAAATACTTGTCCTTCGTGTTCGAAAGTTGTACCTTTTCTTAAATCTCCTGCTGATATCATTAAATATCCCTCCAAAAGTATAAATTCAATTCCAAATAAGTTATACTATTAACTTTTAATCATATATAATCATAATTTGGTTTCTTCTGACATACAATGCTATTTTATCAAAAGTCACTGTTAAATGCAATTATTTAACCTGTTAATTTAACAGTATTTTTATATATTTTAAATCTTTCTCTAAATATTATTATATATTTTCTTTATTTTTATACTCTTGAAGCAATAATTTTAGTAAAAATTTTTCATTTTGATAACTTATTTCATATTCTGATATACAATATCCTAATATATTATCCATAAATGTCGATACATCGCTTTTGTTTCCTTCAAAAGTTATATTTATTTTTATACCATCTTCATTATCTATACTATTAATCTTTACACCATTTATCTTTTTAAAATCATTAAATATTTCATTTATATCCTTTCTTTCATTGGAAGATACTTTTACAGCATCAATAAAGTTCTTTTTTTCTTCTTTCTTTTCTGAAGATATTAATATAGAGCCTTGTATTACTAATAAAATAATTAGTATTATGTATTTAATATACGTTTTTTTCATTTATTATCACCAACCACATTTAAAGAATACCCCGCCTCATCATTATTAATCTTAATAATATCTAATTTTTCCTTAATATTACCTAAGTACTTATCATTTATCATAAGTATGTCTCCATAATTATTTTTTATTTCTCCAGAATTTGCATATAAATCTAATATTTCTACCCATTTCAGTATTTCTTTCTTTGAATATGAAATTTTATTATCAATACTATTCTCTATTTCTACATTATTAATATTTTTTTTATTTTCTATAATGTTACTTATGTTTATAGGTAATATAATTAAATTGCAAATCAATATCATTAATAATCCTCTATTTATACTTCTTTTATATTGCTTATCTTGCTTTTCAATAAATTTTTCAGGTATAAAATTTCTATTCATTATTTTTCTCCAATAATTAAATTCTTACTTTTAAATGGAAACTCAAACTTTCCCAAAACTACATTATCTATTTTTTCAATCTCATCTTTAGATATAGCTACTAAATTTCTTATTATTCTATTATTTCTTACCTTTATATAATAATACTTGCCTTCTATTTCTATAATAGATTCAAAATTTTGTTTTCTTATCTTTTTTCTTACATACTTTAATATTAAAAACTGAATTGGATTTACTTCTATTCTTTTAATGTAATCTAAAAAAGGTAATATCTTCACTCCACCTTTTATAGCATAAATAAGTGTCTTTTTATTTTTATAATCAACACTAAAATGTATTAAATAATCATCAGAGCTAAATTCTTGTTTTATCTCATTCTCTATAATGAGCTTTATATCTTTTATTTTTGTTTTATTATATTCTTTTATGTAAATTTCTTCATCTAATATTAAAAATTTGCTATTTCTACTTTTTATAACTTCTGATTTTATGTCTTCTATACCTATACTTTCTTCACCATATTTATATTTGTTTTTAAATATAAGTATTTCTTTTTTACTTTTTATCATTCAATTATAACCTCTCTTTTTAAAATAAGAATTATATTAAATTTTTCTGCTGGATCTTTAATTTCATCATCAGAAATTAAATACTTTCTATAAGTGCAATACATATAATTATCTAAATTTTTTATTCCATAATTTATTTTAAATGTATCCTCACTTTTTAAATAAGTTAATTTAATATTATAATCTCTATCCCCTATATTGTAATATACATCATCTTCCATACCATTTATTAACTCTTCACTATTATCCAAAGCCCACTTATTAACTATATCGAGTATAGTTCGTTGTGTTACCCTTAAGTCCATCATACTTTCATGTATTTTATATTTACTACTATATTTTAGATTCATCTTAAATATAGTTACTCCACCTAAAATTACTAAAGTTATAAAAGTAATTAATGCAAAAGAACTTATCAATACATATCCTCTTTTTTTTATAAGCATACTAAGTAACTCCTATCATCAATTACAATCTCCATATATATAAGGTTCTCCTTCTTATATACATTGAATGATTTCACATTCTCTAAAATTAAGTTTGATGTTTTATACTCTTTATTTCCATTATTAAATGAATAATATTTAACTCTTAGATTTCTACTTATAACTTCAAATTCTTTAGACTTTACATTGATATCACTAGAATTATTATCTACTTGTTCCTTACCTTGTTCTTCTTTTATTATTTCTATCTTATTATTATTTACAATATATTTTGTATTACCTACTTCATTAAATATTTTTCTAATATTTAATATTGCATTATCTATCTCATCTTCTCGATTAATCATTTCAGTTCGTCTAGATGTATATTTATATATCTCTAATGTCGTATTCATAATTAATATAACTAATACTGAGGAAATAAAAACATATGCAATACATTCAATTATTGTATATCCTTTTTTAAATCTTTTTCTCCCATCCAAATCTCTTTCTTTACCTCTTCCTTTAAAACTATATCGTCTCCATTTTCAATAAGTGCAAAATCCAGTAAAATACCATCTTCCTCTTCTTTAATTTTTTCTATTTGAATTAGCTTATCTGAGAATATATCATTTATATCTAATATATCTTTTGTTTTAAGTTCTTCAAAAACATTCTCATTAATGCCTATTGTGATCTTATTATCTAAAAATAAATCTTTTAATTCATCTATACTTGTATTAAACTTTATTTCATTTATTACATTGTTAAGTAATATGCTATTTACTCTCATATCACTTCTAATTTTAAAAGATTTATAATCTGATCTATTCATATCTATAAACAACATAAAAACCATTGTAATCATAAATATTGCTGCAATACATTCTAAAAGCATAGAACCATTATGTTTTATTTTAAATCTTCTTTTTTTCAATATTTATATAATCAACTCCCACTCTAATACTTATAAAATATTTTTCTTTATCTTTAGTATTATCTAGTATAGTAGTACCTGCTTTAGCTTGACCTTCTGACGTTATATCTATAATTCCATTTCTATTTAACTGTATATATTCTGGCATCTCAATAAAGTTTAGCTCCTCATGTCCATTCATTAATTTTATCTTTTTATTTGAATTCTCTATCTTTATCTTTAAATTTGATTCTGTATCTATAGCACTAATTTTACCTTCAGTAACTATATGTTTAAATGAGGCTAGGAAATTTTCCACCTCAATATCTCTATTTAATTTCTTGTAATAACTTATAGATGCTCCACCAAAGACAAATATAATAGATAATATAGCTATAACGGCGATTACTTCAATTATTGTAAATCCTCTTCTCATATTTAAGCTATGCCCCCATACATTCCATCAAACATCGGTAATACAAATACCCCTAGGAAAAATACCACCAAAAATGCCATTAATATTATTACAGTAGGCTGAAGTAGTGATGCAATTTTTTTAAATCTCTCGTTACATCTTTTACTTAATGTCTCCGTTAAATCTTCCAATCTTTCATCTAATGATCCACTTTCTTCACCTAATTTAATTATTGCAATAGCATACTTTGAAATATTAATTACCTCATTAATAGCTTTAGATAATTCATCACCTTTAAGAATTCTATCATTTAGTTCTTTATATAATTTATTCCTACCATTTTCCTCTTCACAATATTTTAAGGCTAATGATATATTAATCCCACTTGAAATAATAACTTTTATAAGCAATATCATTTCATATTCTCTTATTTCTTTTAATATGTTTATTCTATTTATTATAAATTCAATTATTCTTTTAAAATATGGCTTAATAACTATAATTGGAACTAATACTCCCCATATAGCTATAAAAGAAAAAGCAATTATAGGTGAATTATTTACCCATTTAGAAGTGTTTAATAAAACCTTAGTCAAATAAGGTAATTCTGAACCTACTGATAGATATACCTCCTCTAATTGTGGAATTATAAAAAGTATGAAGAATATACTTATAAAAACCATTGCACCTATTAAAAACATCGGATATATAGATGCATTTATTATTTCTTTTTTCATTGCATCCTTTCTTTTATAGTAGATACTCATCTCTCTAAAAACATCACTTAGCCTTCCAGTCTTTTCTCCAATAGAAATCATACCAAGCAAAAATGATGGATATAATGATTTAAAGGTAGCGAATCCTTGTTCTAAACTAGAACCCTTCTTTATTTCATATGATATCTTTTTTATAGATAGTTTATAATCTTTTCTAAGGGGAAAATCTTCTAATAATTCTATAGATCTAGTTATTTGAAGACCATTATTATATAAAGCACCTAAATTTTCACATATAATACTTATATCCCTATAAGAGTATTTCTTTACATCCTTCATATTTTATTAAGTCTTCTCCTTCAATAAATTTTTTATATTGCCTATAGCTTATAATCCCATCAAAAAGCATAGTTTTACATACTTCATACATTTGCTTATTAGAAAGTAATTCTATATCTAAATATATATTTTTTAAACGTTTTTTAATATCATCATCTATAAAGTGAACAGCACAAACTAATCTTCTTCCTTTAATTCCAGTAAAATTACATTCCTCACATCCACTTTCTTCATAAAAGAAATATTCTTTGCCATTAAATATTTCTTTGCAAACTTTTTTGCAATTACTACAAAGACACCCTATTAATCTTTGAGATATTAATCCTACAAGTGAGTCTTTTATTAAATAATTTTTAACATTCATATCTTCAAGTCTTAAAAATACCTCTCTACTAGATTTAGTGTGAATTGTAGAATATACTTTATGCCCCGTAATAGAAGCTCTTATAGCCATATTAGCCGTTTCTTCATCTCTTATTTCACCAACCATTATAATATCTGGATCTTGCCTTAATGTGCTCCTTAGTCCCTCTGCAAAACCTAAATTAATTTTCCTATTGATATTAATCTGATTTATTCCTTCAATATTACACTCTACTGGATCTTCTATTGTTGTTATATTTATATCTTTTTCTTTAATGTTTGATATAATAGAATATAATGTACTACTTTTTCCGCTTCCTGTAGGTCCACTTATTATTACCATCCCATTTTTTATATTTACGATTTTCTTCAAGCTTTCTAATTGAGAATCAAGTAGTTTTAATCCCGCTATGCTATAATCTAATTTTTCTTGATACAGTATTCTTATTACCATTTTCTCTCCATAAATTACTGGTACAGTCGATATTCTGCAATCAAAAGTGCCTAAACTATTATTTATTAAAATTTTTCCATCTTGAGGTTTCCTTTTTTCAGCTATATCCATATTTCCATTTAGCTTGACTCTTGAAAGTATTTGATTATAATCACTAATCCTCAATTTTCCTATAATTATTAATATTCCATCTATTCTCGCTCTTATAATTACAAAATCTTTTGATGGTTCAAAATGAACATCACTTCCATTTTGAGTTATTACTTTATAAATTATTTTCTCTTCTATATCTTCTCCTATATCAGGTCTTATTGAAGAAATAAGCTTACTAAATTTATTTTTATCTACATTTATAAATTTAGCTTCTTTTCCAAACAGAAATTCAATAAAATTTTTTCCTTCATCATTTTCTTCATAAGTTGCT
Organism: Clostridium sardiniense; assembly: GCF_050584765.1. Taxonomy (GTDB): domain Bacteria; phylum Bacillota; class Clostridia; order Clostridiales; family Clostridiaceae; genus Clostridium; species Clostridium sardiniense_A. The sequence goes on from NZ_JBNOOR010000001.1 coordinate 1,409,137, forward strand.
ACAAAAACCTTATCATCATTCTCATATAATGGTATTATCTTGAATTCATTCATTTTATCTTTTTTAATTTTATATACGCAGTCTAGATTGGATTTTCTAATTAATTCTTTCATTTTTCACCTCAATTTTATTATTTCCAATTTATGTATATTTAATCTTTTGCAACAAAAAAAGTTTTGATAATATTATCAAAACTTTAATTAATCTTTATAAAATCATATTTTCCTTCTTTACTGCTTATAACTGAAACACTTTCATCTTTATATGAAAATACTTCTTGATTATTTTCATTGCTATTAGAGCCTATAAATAATACATTTCCATTCGAATCAACAGATAACCCTTTTTTTAAATCAATACTACTTGGAAAAGAATATACCAATCTTTCAACGTTTCCTTTATTAATTTTATACACTGATGGTGCATCATTAATTGCAGTTCCTAAAACATAGTAAGTACCTGACACATCTACAATATCTTTAACATCCTCAAACTTATTTGAAATTTCTTCCACTTTTTTGTTTTCTTTGCTAATTTTCTTTAAAACCCTTTTATTATCTGCTGTTTGCTGAAGTATTATTACTTCATTATTTCCACCTTTTAAAAATTCAGCATATCCACTATCTAGTTTATATAAAAGTTCTTCCTTACCTGTTTTTAAATTAAATGTGAATACTCCATTCGTATTGTCACTAGACACTCCATAATAAACAATATTATCTTTATCTATAAAATCATAAAATTCTCCTGATATCGCTACTTTTGAATTTATCTTAATTTCTTTATTATCTTTTAAAGATAACACTTTCAAATTATATCCATTATCATAAACCATATATGAAACATAGTTTCCATCTGGAGATATTTTTATGAAATTATAATTTGAATCAGTAATTTCTTTTTCTTTACCTTTATAATAAATGTAATGCTTGCCGTCTCTCATAAAAATATAAGTTCCGCTCTCTTTATTGTATTCAATTACAATATCTTTATTTTTTAAATTACTGTATTTACCATCAATTAAATTTAAAGTATTGTATTTTCCGTTTTCTTCTAATAACACTGCCCCGTTTTGTACTTTTATTGCTTCTACGTTATTACTTGTAAGCTCATTATTTTGCACTTTTTTTTGACCACATGCAGTTAGAATAAATGAAAAACCTAAAAGAATTAATATATATATTGGTCTTTTTTTAATAACATTCATTCTATTCCCTCTTTTAATTATATTTTATAAAGTTTCCCCTATGCAAATATATTCAGCATTACCTGTCATATATACTCCATCTTCCTCAACTTCTATAATTAATTCTCCACCTGGAAGACTTGCTAATACTTTTTTATTAATTAAATTGAATTTATGAGCAACAACTGCTGATGCACAGGTACCTGTTCCACATGCAAGGGTTACACCAGCACCTCTCTCCCATGTTTCCACCTTTATATGATCTCTATTTATAACTTCAACAAAGTTTACATTAGTCCCTTCATTAAAATACTTAAATTTCTCTATAGATTTTCCTTCATTAACATCATATGCCTTATCTTCTTTTATTACAATAGTATGAGGTACCCCAACTAATACAGATGTTAACTTATAATCTTTATTATTTATATTTGTCACTTCATTTATAAGTTCTTTTTTATTACTTAAAGGAATGTCTTTTCCATCAAATGAAGGCACACCCATATAAACTTTAGCACCAGTTATTTTATCCTTTTCTAAAATTAAAGTTATACCTTTAATTCCATCTCCAGTTTCTACTGTAAATTTTATATCTTTAACATATCCTTTATCATAAATGTATCTTCCAAAACATCTTATTGCATTACCACACATATTAGCTCTTGATCCATCACTATTTATAATAGTCATTTTCATATCAGCTATAGTAGAATTTCTTACAATAATTAATCCGTCAGCTCCAATTCCAAAATGTCTATTACAAAGTTTTTTCGCAATTTCAGTTTCATTATCTAAAAACTTATTATCTAAATCCTCTATAAAAATAAAATCATTTCCTATTCCCTGCATCTTTGTAAATTTCATAATTGCTCCTCCTAAAGTACTTATATATTAAATTGATTATTACCTTAATTTAGTGTTATACTATCTTTAAATTATACAAAAGAAAGGATGATACCTTTGGCACTAGATGGCATATTTTTAAATAGTTTATTAACTAATTTAAAAGAATCAATTATAGATTCTAAAATAGATAAAATAAACCAACCTGAAAAGGATGAAATAATTCTTCAATTAAGAAAATATAGAACTAATATTAAGCTTCTAATTTCAGCCTCTTCACAATTTTCAAGATTACACATAACTAATACACAAAAAGAAAATCCTCTTCAAGCTCCATTATATTTAATGGTTCTTAGAAAATACCTAGTTGGAGGTCTAATAACTGACATCACTCAAAAAGATGGTGATAGAGTTACAACAATCCATGTATCTTCTAGAGATGAGCTTGGATTTGATAGTAAGTATTTATTAATTATCGAAATAATGGGAAGACATTCAAATATAACTCTTGTTCGTGAAAGAGATTTAAAGGTTATGGAATCTATTAAGCACATAACTCCTGATATTAATACTTATAGGGTTTTATATCCTGGAGTGACTTATGTTTATCCTCCTAAATCCAATAAATTAAATCCTTTTAATTTTTCTAAAGAAGAGTTCATTAATGCATTAGAAACTTGTTCTTATGATGTAAATGAAGATTTCTTCTTTAAAAATTTTACTGGAGTTAGTAAAGTCTTATCTAAAGAATTATATTTCAATCTTTCTAACTATAATTATAGCGTAAAGGATACAGAAAGGTTATACAAATTTGTTACAAATTTATTTAACAATATAAAAAATTATCCATCATTTAATATATATGTTGATAATAACGGAATTTTCAAAGATTTCCATGCATTAAATTTTTTATCACTTAAAGATAATTTTAACGCTATTAATTATTCAGATCCATCTGTTATGTTAGATGAATTCTACTATAAAAAAGATAAGCAAGAAAGGCTCCATAATAGATCTCAAGATCTTCAAAAACTTATTCATACTAATATAGAAAGATGTAATAAGAAAAAAAGAATTTTAGATGATACATTGGAAGATTGCAAATCTAAAGAAGATTTTAAAATGAAAGGTGATTTATTAACTTCATTTATATATAGTTTCAAAAAAGGAGATAAATCTGTTATTTTACAAAACTTCTATGATGAGAATTCACCTGATATAGAAATTAAACTAAATCCAAATAAAACTCCTTCAGAAAACGTTCAAATATATTATAAAAAATATAATAAATTAAAAAAAGCTGAAGAAGAAGCTCATATTCAACTTGAAAAGAATGATGATGAACTTAAATATTTAAATTCAGTACTTACAAACATTATTAATGCTGATTCTTATGATGAAATTGAAGAAATAAAAAATGAATTAATGGAAACTGGTTATTTAAAATTTAAAAAATCCTCTAAGAAAAAGAAAAGCAAATCCAAGCCTCTTCATTTCGTGTCATCTGATGGAGTAGATATATATGTTGGTAAAAATAATTTACAAAATGATTACTTAAGTTTAAAATTTGCAAATAAGAATTTTATGTGGATGCACACTAAGGATATTCCTGGCTCTCACGTAATAATATGTTCAAATGATGTACCAGATAAAACTTTGGAAGAAGCATCTGTACTTGCAGCCTTCTATAGTAAGGCAAAAACATCTTCAAAGGTGCCTGTTGATTATACATTAGTTAAAAATTTAAAGAAACCAAATGGTGCTAAACCTGGTATGGTTATATATCATACTAACTATACGATGTATACAGAACCAAAGGAGTTTACAAATTTAAATTTAAAAGAAATATAAAAAAAGCTCGCATGAAAATATGCGAGCTTTTTATTAATCCATAAGACACTGTACTACAGTATCTCCTGCATTTTTTATAAGTTTATTATCAAAATATTGATAATAATAACATTTTAATTTACCATTATATAATTTTCTGTTCTTTGATGATTTTATTTTAAATGCTTTTTCAAAATCTTCGTAAGATGTTAATATATTAAATTCCCAGTCTGAATACTTCTTTTTATATCCGCCAAATATTCCATATAATTCTCTAACTTCTCTTTCATCACTTAATCTTTCACCATAAGGTGGATTTGATATTATAAATCCATATTTATGTTTATTTGAAAAATCTCTAAAATCTCTTTCTTGGAATTCTATATACTTGTCAACTCCAGCTTTCTTAGCATTTTCTTTTGCAGTTCTTAAAACTCTATGGTCAATATCATAACCTAATAATTTTAAGTCTTTATCTTTTATAGCTCTTCTTGCACCTTCTCTGACTTGATCATATATATCTGATGGCATTGTCGGCCATTTTTCTGATACAAACTCTCTATTAAGCCCAGGTGCTATATTTTGCATTATCATACAAGCTTCAATAAGAATTGTTCCTGAACCACAGAATGGATCAATTAGTAAATAATCTTCTTTCCATCTTGATAAAAGAACCATTGATGCAGCTAATGTTTCTTTAAGCGGTGCTGCCCCCGCATGTTCTCTATATCCTCTTTTATGAAGACCTACTCCTGATGTATCAATTGTAAGAGTAACCTTATCTTTTAATATACCAACTTCTATTTTATATACCGGTCCATCTTCACTAAATTGATCTATTCCATATGCTTCGCTCATTTGAGTGACTACAGCTTTTTTTACTATTGATTGACAATCTGGAACACTATAAAGAGTTGATTTTATTGACTTTCCAACCACATGCATAACACCATCTTTAGGTATTATATCACTCCATTTTACATTCTTAGTTCCTTGAAATAGTTCTTCAAAGCTTCTTGCTTCAAATTCTGCCATATTTATAAAAACTCTATCTGCTGTTCTTAAATGGATATTTGCAATTGCTATATCCATTTCATCTCCACTAAAGTGAACCTTTCCATTTTCTGTACTTAAGTCTTCATATCCTAAAGCTTTTAACTCTTTTACAGTTACTCCTTCTATTCCAAAGGTAGTTGTTGCAATTAATTTGTATTCCATCTATTTATCTCCTTTAAGTTTAAACTAAACTTCATTTTCGTATATCTTTACTGAATCTTCTCCATCGATCTCTTCTATCTTAACTCCAACAACCTCTTCTTTTGATGTTGGTATATTCTTTCCTACATAATCCGCTCTTATAGGAAGTTCTTTATGTCCTCTATCAATTAATACTGCAAGCTGTATAACTGTTGGCCTTCCAACATCTATTATTGCATCTATAGCAGCCCTAACAGTTCTGCATGTATATAAAACATCATCAACTAATATTATCTTTTTATTTGTTATGTCTATTCCTAAATCTAAGCTTTTAATCTCTGGCATATCGTTATCCTCAGTTAAATCATCCCTATATAAAGTGATATCTACTGATCCAACTGGAATATTAACTCCTTCAATAGCTGAAATCTGCTTTGATATTCTCTCTGCAATTGGATATCCTCTTCTCTTTATTCCTATAAGTACGATATCTTCTACACCCTTATTCTTTTCAATAATCTCATGAGAAATCCTTATTAAACTTCTTTTTATTGCTTTATCATCTAAAAGATTGGCCTTTAATTTCATTATTATCCTCCTTTTTAATTTATATATTATCTTTTCTTAGATTTTCTAGTAATTTTTTATAATTGTCAGGAAGCTCTGATGTAAATTCCACATATTCTCCACTGCTAGGATGTATAAAACCTAAAGTTTTAGCATGTAACATCTGACCTTCATTTTTAAATTTTCCTTTTTTAAAACCATAAGTTGGATCTCCAACTAACGGATAACCAATAGAAGCCATATGAACCCTAATTTGATGAGTTCTTCCAGTTTCTAATACACATTTTATTAAACTAGAATTTTTAAACCTTTCTAAGACTTCATAATGTGTTACAGCACGCTTACCATCTGGAGTTATAGCTATCTTTAATCTATCTCTCTTTGATCTTGCAAGAGGCTTATCTACAGTACCATTATCTTGTTTTATTCTACCTTCAACTAATGCATAATATTCTCTTTTCATAGTATGTTCTTTTAATTGATCAGATAATTTATTATGTGCCTCATCATTTTTAGCAACAACTAAAATACCTGTAGTATCTTTATCAATTCTATGTACTATTCCAGGTCTTATAACACCATTTATACTAGATAAATCAGTGCAATGATAAAGAAGTGCATTAACAAGAGTTCCTGTATAATTTCCTGGTGCTGGATGTACTACCATTCCTTTAGGCTTATTTACAACTATAATATCCTTATCTTCATATATTACCTCTATAGGGATATCTTCTGCTTCTACTTCTAACTCTGTTGGCTCTGGCATGTTTATTTTAATTTCATCGTTTTCTCTTAGTTTATAATTACTTTTAGTCTTTTTATTATTAACTAATACGCTTTCATTTTCAATTAATCCTTGAATAAAGCTTCTTGATTTTCCTTCAAACTCACTTGAAAGAAATTTATCAATTCTTATACCTTTATTTTCACTATCTATGACATATATAATTTCATCCATTTTTAAGTCTCCTAAACATTTATTACTTAACAATTATAATATATTGCTTTAATTAACTCAACTGAAAGTATATATTAAAAAATCAGCATTACATTTGTAATGCTGATACTACTACTCTTCTTTATTTGCAAAGAAACTTTTAATTTCATCTAATTCATTAGTTGAAACTTCTTCATTTACAGGTTGCATATCCTCTTGTGCATATGCAATCTCTTTAATTCCTATCTCTTCATCCACCGGAGTTCCAATTGAATAGTTTTTATTTATATCTTTTTCTAAATCATCAAATGTTTCTAATTGTGTATTTATGAAGTTTCTAAACTTAGCTCTAAATTTTATAAATTCTTGTTTTACTCTATCAAATTCATCATTTATTTGTATTACATCACTATGAGCTTTATCTACAATTCTTTGAGCAGTTTCATTAGCATTTTTAACTATAAGTTCTGCTTCCTTTTGAGAAGTTTCTTTTGCTTGATCTGCTGCATTTTGTGCAAGAACTAAAGTATTTTGTATTGTTGTTTCTATTTTTGCATAGTGACCAACTTGCTCTCCTAAGACATCTAATTTCTCTTTTAACTTTGCATTTTCCTTATATAATTCCTCATAATTATCTACGACTTCATCTAAGAATTCATCTACTTCATCTGGATTATATCCCCTAAGACCTCTTTTAAATTCCTTATTGTTTATATCCATTGGAGTCAATTTCATTATTTTCACACCTCTACTATGTATATTTTTTTATATTAATTTTATATTTACCACTCTTACTGCGGCCTGTACAATCCCCTATGATATATTTACCATATTTTCTTATAGTTATTCTATCGTCTTTTTCAACTTCAAAACTCTTTTCTCTATTTATATTATAGTTTATCAGTACTAATCCTTCATCTATCATTTTTTGTGCTAATCCTCTAGATTTATTAGTGAGCTTAGCAACAATTGAATCTATTCTAATGGAGGAAATAAGAATTGTCTCCTCTTTAAATTCATGAGTTATTTCTTCAATATCTTCAAATAATTCAGTAATCTTACATGGGGTTTTCCCAATGCTTTTAAGATTCATTAATATATAGTCTGCAATTTCTTCATAAACAGCTACATAACATATATCTTCCTTTACTATTAAATCTCCTATTTTTTCTCTCTCTATTCCTAGAGATAAAATACTCCCCAAATAATTTCTATGAGTTACTTTAGTAAATTTAGATGAGTTTTTTATTTCTAAAACCCTAATTGGAAACTTAGTGTCATAAATATTATTAAAAGATATCATTCTTCGTTCTGATTCTTTAAAAGCTCCAAAACTTTCTACTTTTAAACCTTTTATATTTATTTCCTCCTCAAAAAACTTCCATATGTTTGGAGGATAAAAACTATTTCCAAACATAGGAATATTTCTTTCATAGGATAACATCATTTTTTCATATAAATTAATTGCACTATTTTTTTCTTCATTTAAAAACCTTTTAAGTATAATTTCTTTATTCATATTAAAGTATTCCAAGTACAAAACTAATTATGATTGGTTTCAATAAATCCAATACTATAATTGCGAATATAGGTGAAACATCTATAGGAACATTTCCAAGCAATTTACTTTGAATAAACCTAAAAGGTCTTAAAATAGGTTCAGTAAAGCTTGTCAATATTCCCATAATTCCATTATTTCTATCTACAATAACCCACGATAAAATACATTCTAATATAATAGCAAGTTCAATTATACGAAAAAGTGAGCTAATAAAATTAGCTATAATACCTTCCATCTAATATCCTCCTGTTATTTTGACCAGTTAAATAAAGCTTTTGAAGTTAATTCACTCTTTAATTCACTAGTTACTTCTACATTTGATGGTGATAAAAGATATACTCTCTTTTCCACTTCTTGAATATCTCCATGTAATGCATAACATGAGCCTCCAATAAAGTCTAATAATCTTTGAGCTGTTCTTATATCAAGATTAGTTGTATTTACAACAACAATTCTTCTATTTCTAACTGCATCACATATTTCCATTGCTTCTTCATAAGCAGTTGGCTTAGTTATTAAAACTTTAGCTGAAGCTGAAGTATGAATATTTACAACCTTATTTGATCTTTTTCCAGATATAACAGGCTCTATACTTTCATCTATTGCCATATTTTCATCTGCTGTTTCTTCAAATCCTTCTTCAAATTCATCATCCTCAAAGTCCTCATCAAAATCTCCAAATCCTAGAATATTTTTCATTTTTGATATCATATTTGCCATATCTTCTTCCTCCTAAATATTATAATTTCTTTCTCCAAAGATTCCTGTTCCTACACGAATCATATTTGATCCTTCTTCTATGGCTATCTTATAGTCATTTGTCATTCCCATAGATAATATTTCCATATCAATATTCTTAAATTTTCTTTCTTTTAAATTCAAGAAAATATTATGTGTTTCTTTAAAGTAATTTCTATTACTTTCTTCATCTCCTTTTGGAATAATAACCATTATCCCCTTAACCTTTACATGTTTACATGTTTCTATTTTTTCAATTATTTCATCTAAATCTTCTAGTAAAACTCCACTTTTACTCTCTTCTCTACCTATATTAATTTGAATTAATGTATTAGCTGTAAGATCTTCTCTTCCATAAAGTTCTTCAATTTTATCTAAAAGCTTTATACTTGAAAGAGAATGAATTAAGTGAACTTTACCTACTATATACTTAACTTTATTTGTCTGTAATTTTCCTATTAGGTGCCATTTAACATCTTTATGAAAACTCTCTTCCTTATGAATAAGTTCTTGTACTTTATTTTCTGCAAAATCTCTTAACCCATAATCATAAGCTTCTTCCATCTCTTCTAGACTTCTAGTTTTAGATACAGCTAAAAGCTTAACACCATTAGGTAAAATGTTTTCTATATTTTTTATATTTTCACTTATACTCATAAAAGCCTCCTAAAAATAAAGAGTTTTCACTCTTAATATTATTATTCTTCATTAGTTTGCATTTTCCTCTAAATTTTTCGTATTTTTTATTATTTTTCTATATATTCCTTCATATACTCTGTAGAACCTAATTTTGGAGCTGCTGGCATCAATATATTATCCTTTTTTTCTATTTCAACTGATAATTGCCTAACCATAAGCTCTCTTATATGAGTTCCTTCTTCTAATAATGCTGTTTCAAGTGCATCTGGATCTCCAATTGCATAAATATAAAATGGTGCATATTCTGTTGAATCATCTTCAAAACCAATAAATGCCCAATTACATATCACACCTGAACTTGGGATTACCCTATGATTATTAATGCTTATTGCTTCAGCACCAGCCTTTCTTAAATCATTTAATACTAATGCCATATCATTATCATGAAATATTTTAGATTTAGTCTCAAACTCATTATCTTCATTTAAGTTTATATTACCATCATTTATTTTAAGTAAAATTCCTGGTCCTTGAACTTCTGTAAGTCCAGTTATCATACCATAATCTTTTAATTGTGCCTTCATACTATCTAAAATTTTATCTTGCTTTTTATCATCATATTTGTATTTATTTATCGTTTCTTGTGTATCTTCATTTCTTTTTTTTAAGTTTGCTATCTCTTTATATAAATCACTCTTTTCATTAATAGCATCTTGATATTCTTTTGCACTAAGTTGAGTGGACCTTTCTATAATTTGCCCAAAATTCATATTAAAAGCTATCAATAAACCTACAAAAATAGATGCAAAAAATACTATTAATCCACCACTAGTTTTTTTCATATATTCACCTCTTACTGGCGTGACTTAATCTTTTCTAAAATTAGTCTTCTTATTATTGCAAAGTTGTCGAATATCCGTCCTCCAAATACTATTACAGCAGCTATATATATTGGTATACCAAGTTTATCACCAAGGTAAGCTAATCCTGCTGCTAATAATGCATTTCCAAAAAATCCTGATATAAATATATCTGGTTGAAAGTTTTTTGATAAATTTGCTCTAATAGCACCAAAAACTGAATCTAAACAAGCAAGTATTGCAACAGACATATATGGGGAAAGTTTATCAGGAATATTAACATCAAATACAAACCCAAATATTACCCCTATCAATAATCCTATAAAAGGTACCATTATTTCTCCTCCTTTTTCTCAACCGGCTTTAAGTAATCACTTTTAATTGTTTGAGTAGTTTTATCTATAACTAGATTATCACTTTGCTCAACTTCACAATTGTAATTTTGAAGTGCTCCGAAATCTAATGAACCTGGAAAATTCAATCCAACATTCAATCTTGCTTTATCTCCAATTGCTTTTATAATAATTGGTTCTTTAGGACTAACTTTTCCGGCTGTTCCAATCCATATATAGTTGCTTGAATTCTTTATTCCTGTCTGAGGAGTTATTCTATATCCATTAATTGAAATAGCTTCTGCCTTTGAATACCAAAGCAGATTAATTATATGTATTAACTCTTCTTCAGTAATACCTCTTCCAATATCATCATTACTTGATCCAAATATTGAAGTCTTTGGAGTTATTTTAATAGTTACTCCAGGCCCCTTTACATCAACTAGCCCCAAATGCATTCTAGCTGAATCTAATTGATTTTTTATTTCTTTACCAACATTACCTTCTTTTGAAGCTGCCTCTTCTAATTTCTTAAGTTCCTCGTTTAAAGAATTATTTTTGTTTTGTAACCCTTCTTTTTCTTTCTTTAAACTATCAAGTTCTGCAATAACATCACTTTTATTGTAACTCTCTATATTACTTTCATTATTTTTGTTTAATAATTTAAATTGATATGCCAGGAGAAAACCTAACAGTGCACACACAATTGCAATAGAAATCTGCGAAGTGGATTTCTTCATTTATATGACCTCCTCTATTTTTCCTCTTTAATTACTGGAGTACCCTCAAAGCTTAAATCTATATATCCCTTTTTAAAATCAAGCTTTTTATCTTCTAATATATTTAAAGCAGTATTTATCTTTTTTATCAAATCATTACCATTTCCAACTTTAACTTTAACATCATTATTAAAATATACAATGATATCATTAATATTAGTTACATCAACCATAGTTATTTTGTTTTTTGTTGTATTCGCATTTTTTATTTCATAAAGAGTTTCTAAAAAGTTCTCTAACCTTTTATCATCTTTAGTATCTACATATTTTTCTCCAATTTTACGTCCCTCTGATTTAAGGCCTTTGATTTCAATCAATCCATCACCTTTAAGTTTATTTACTTTTTCTAATAGCACTAAATCTGAGCTTATAACATCATATTCATCGCCATATTTAACATAGTAACCTACATTTTTTTCTTTAACATCCACTTCTAATGTTGATGGAAAATGTCTTTTTAAGGTAACACCATTTACATATGGATCTGACTTTAAAACCTTCTCTACTTCACTACTCTTAATAAAAAATATGTTTTCTCCTTTAATAGATTGTAATTTTTCATCTATTAAATCTTTTGTAACTAAATTTTCTCCACTAACTTTTACACTTTTAATTAAAAAGAGATTTGATTTAGTTACTATTAAACTACCAGCTATTGAAAGTAATATAATTATAAATATACTTTTTTTTATAAGTCTTTTTCTTTTGGCTTTCTTTATATATTTATTTCCATTTGCTCCCATGTTACATTCTAAACCTATCCTTACTATTTTATTTACATACATTAATATAATAACACTGTTACAATGATTTTTCATTAAAAAATTCTTAATAAGGAATTAATTGTTGTTTATATTCTCATAAAAATAAGAACTTAGCAGGTATACACTCCTACTAAGTTCATTTTTACTGTTGTTTTGCTTTTTTAATTGGTTCTTTACCTTCTGTTTGTCTAGAAATATTAATAAGTATACCCATAGCTATCAGATTAATTACAAGGGATGTACCTCCATAACTTATAAAAGGTAATGGAACTCCAGTAACCGGCATTGAACCTGTTACAACTGCTATATTTATAATTGATTGAACAGCTATAACAGAAGTTATACCTATAGCTAAAAGACTTCCATAAGTATCCTTAGCTTTCATAGCAACTCGTATTCCTCTCCAAACAAAAATAACAAATAACCCCATTATTATAAGACATCCAATCAAGCCAAGCTCTTCCCCAATAATGGAAAATATAAAGTCATTATGAGGCTCTGGCATATAAAGCATCTTTTGCCTTGATTGCCCAAGTCCAAGTCCTGTTATACCTCCAGCACCAAGTGCATAAAATGATTGAATTAATTGATATCCATTACCAGCTGGATCTTTCCAAGGATTTGTGAAGTTAAGCATTCTTGCTCTTCTATAAGGTTCCCCTAACGCAAATCCCAAAGCTGCAACTACTAAAGTTGGCGCAACAACACCAAACATATGAACATTTCTTGCACCAGCCGCAAATACCATTATAAATGTAACTATCATTATTACTGATGCTATACTAAGATTCTTTTCTGCTAAAACTAAAGCTGCAAATATACCTGCAACAAAGAAACAAGGGATTACTCCTTTTTTAAAGTCCCTTACACCGTCTCCTCTTTTCTCAAGAAACATTGCGAGATATAAAACTACAACATATTTTGCAAGTTCAGATGGTTGGAATGAAAATGGTCCAAGTTGAATCCATCTTTGTGCACCATTTACTCCTTCGAAAGCAAAAACTAAAAGTAATAAAGGTACTGTTACTATAAGGGCAATAAGAGTATACCTCTTAAGCTTATGATAATCCAATGCCATCATAAACAGCATAGCTCCTACTCCTAAAATGCTCCATATTACTTGTCTTTTTAAATAATGCATACTGTCATTATAATGGAACATAGCATAATATGAACTTGCTGAATATACCATTACAACCCCAACAGCAAGTAATAACATTATAGTACAAAATATACCATAATCAATCTCACCCATTCTCTTTCCCTTGGGTTTTCTTTTCTTCATATAAATTTCCTCCACTATATAATACTAAAGTGAAATAGCTCCTATAATACAAAGGATAATAGTAATAATTGAAAATACTGTAACAACCTTTACTTCTGACCATCCTAATTGTTCAAAATGATGGTGAACTGGCGCCATCTTAAACACTCTCTTACCAGTTGTTTTAAATGAAATTACTTGTATTATTACTGATAAAGTTTCAAATACATATATACCACCAACAATTACTAAAATAACTGGATTCTTTAATAATAAAGCAATACTTGCTACTGCTCCACCTAAAGCTAATGACCCTGTATCTCCCATAAATATTTTTGCAGGATAGGCATTATATCTTAAGAATCCTAAAAGCGCACCAATTAGTGCTAATGCAAATACTGATATTTGATAATTACCTTGATTAAATGCAACAACACTAAAGAATATTAAGACTATAACAGTTACTGTTGAAGCTAAACCATCTAATCCATCTGTAAGATTTACAGCATTTGTTGCTGCTGCATAATAGATTATTACAAAAGGAATATATAATATACCTAAATTTATTTGCATTCCTAAGAATGGAACCATAATTTCAGTTCCAAGTACTGTGTAAGCATAATAAGCCATAGCTACTGAGAATAAAAGTAATAATAGCATCTTTTGCCATGCTCTTAATCCTAAGTTATTCTTATGTATGATCTTAAGCATATCATCTAAGAATCCTATGAAACCAAAAGCGATCATTGAATATAATACTATCATTCCTTCATCAGATATACTATATCTCATAACTATCATTACAACAGTAACTGATATTATAAATATAATTCCTCCCATTGTTGGAGTACCTGCTTTTTTAAAGTGACTCTCTGGGCCTTCCTCCCTAATATTTTGACCAAATTTAAATTTGTGTAGCATAGGAATAAATATAGGTCCAAGTATTATAGATATAAGAAAACCTAATCCTAATGCTAAAAGCGTGACTGGATTAATAAAACTACTAAAAAAATCCCCCATTTTTCACCGCCAAGGTTATTACTACCTTAGCAGTTCACCTCCTTCGTTATTGTTTTATATTTTTTAATGCTTCGACTATTTCTTCGAATTTTTCTCCCCTTGATGCTTTAACTAAAATAACATCCTGAGATTTAATGATTGAATTTAAGTCGTTTATTAGATTTACCTTTGTATTATATAATTTTATTTCCTCTTTTTCAAAGCCTTCTTTGAAATCGCTTATAAATTCTCCACAAGATATAAGCATATCAACTTTATCATTTGCATATTCTGCAACTTCTCTATGACAGCTAGATGCCTCATCACCAAGTTCTCTCATAGTTCCTAAGATAGCTATTTTTCTTCCGTCTCTACTACTTAGTACATCAAGAGCTGCTTTCATAGAATCCGGACTTGCATTATAACAATCGTTTATTATTTCAATTCCATCACCATCTATGAATTCTAATCTCATTGATGTAGCTTCTATATTCTTAAGTCCATTTATAATATCATCTACTGTTAATCCAAGCTTAAATGACGCTGCTATACCAAGTAGAGCATTTAATACGTTATGAGCTCCTACCATAGGCAATGTGATTCTATGTGATTCTCCTTTAAAGTTTAAATCAAAGGAAGTTGTTTCTCTTGTTAATTCAATATTGTTTGCATAATAATTATAACCTTCATTATATCCAGTTTTTACTATTTCATACTCTTTATCATGAACCTTTTGAAGCATATCATCCTCTTCATTTAAAATAAGAATATTATTTTCATTAAAGAAATCTGTTATCTCCATTTTAGCTTTTAAAATATTATCTCTTGTCTTTAAGTTTTCTATATGAGATACTCCTATATTTGTAATCATTGCAATATCAGGTCTTGCACAATCTGCAAGATTGTGAATTTCATTAAAATCACTCATTCCCATTTCAAGAACAGCAACATCAATGCTACTATCTAATTGTAACACCATAAGTGGCAATCCTATTTCATTATTAAAATTACCTTTTGTTTTAAATACCTTATACTTACCACTTAAAAATGCACTTACTAAATCTTTAGTAGAAGTTTTTCCTGTAGAACCTGTTATTCCAACAACTTTCAATCCAAGTTTCTCTCTATATCCTTTTGCGATATTTAAAAGTGCTTTTTTTCCATCTTCAACTTTAATTACAACACCTTCTATATCATTTTCATCAAATAAAACTTCATCCACGATTGCAATTGTGGCACCTTTGTTAAATGCTTCTTTAATGTATTTATTTCCATTAAAGTTTTCACCCTTTAAGGACAGAAATACATTTCCATCTTTTATGTTTCTTGTATCTGTTGATAATGTATTAAAACTTTTATTATTATTATCAACTATAACTTTTCCATTACAATACTTAAGTAATTCTTCAAATATAAGTTCCATAAATCACACCTCTAGTTTTTCTTTAATATTTCTTCTATAACTTCTCTCTCATCAAAATGTATTGTTCCAGTGTTAAGTATTTGATATGTTTCATGTCCCTTTCCAGCTATAACAATCACATCTCCATCTTTTGCTATATCCATAGCTTTTGAAATTCCATCGTATCTATTTGTAATTTTTATATAATTTTCTTTATCAATTCCATTTAAAATATCTTCTATTATACTTTCTGGATCTTCACTTCTTGGATTATCAGAAGTAATTATTGCAATATCTGATAAATCTGTTCCAATCTTACCCATTTGAGGTCTCTTAACCTTATCTCTATCTCCTCCACATCCAAAAACAGAGATTAATCTTCCTTTAGTAAAATCCCTAGCTGTTTCTAATATTTTTTGAAGCCCATCTGGTGAGTGAGCATAATCAATTATTATTTCATATGGAAGACTGTATTTTCTAGCTGCTCTTTCACATCTACCTGGAACAACCACATCCTTTAACCCTTCTTTTATGTCTTTTAAGCTTATTCCTAAAGTATAACAAGCGCCAACTGCTCCTAATGCATTATACATATTATACTCACCTGGTATTGGAAGAACAATCTTTTCTTTTTCTCCATTTAATTCTACATCGAAAATTATATCCATGCTCTCTAGAATTTCATTTTTAGCAACTATATTACCAGAAGATCTCATACTATATGTTTTAAAGTTATTTATATTTTCTTTCTTTAAATCTTCAGTTATTCTAACTCCATAACTATCATCTATGTTTATTATACTAGTTTCACTTCTTTGGAATAACTTATATTTTGCTTTATAATAATTTTCAAATGTTTTATGAAAATCTAAATGATCTCTTGTTAAATTTGTAAATATACCTACTTTAAAATCTACTCCGTAAACTCTATCTAATTCTAAGGAATGAGAAGAAACTTCCATAATACAATATTTAACACCCTTATCAACCATTTCCCTAAAAAGTCCTTGCAATTCTAATGATTCTGGAGTTGTTCTCTCAGTTTCTAACTTTTCACTTCCTATGTAGTTTGCTATAGTTCCTATAAGTCCAACTTTTTCACCAATACTCTCAAATATATCTTTTATCATAAAGGCAGTTGTTGTCTTACCATTTGTTCCTGTTACTCCTATAATGTTAAGTTTTTCGCAAGGATTATCATAATATTTTGCACCTAATTTAGCTAAAGCCTTTCTTGTATCGGCAAATTTAATAACTGTTATATTCTGAGATATATTAATATCATCCTCACAAACAATAACTTTAGCCCCTTTTTCTATAGCACTATTTATAAATTTATGTCCATCACTTGCAAATCCCTTTATGCAAACAAAAACATCTCCATTTTCTATTTTTCTACTGTCATAATTAATATTATTAATATCAATATTACAGTCTCCCTTTAATATTTTATAATCTAGTCCTTCTAATAGCTTAGATAATCTCATCTAACCATCTCCTTTAAAATAATATGCAATTTACTTATTTATAATTACATTTACTATTTAAAATAGCATGTAAGGACCTCCCTACATGCTATAACAATCAAGAATTTAATCTTTATAATCTGAGTTCAAAGTTAATTTAACATTTGTTCCTTTATTAATCAATTCTCCACTTGGTACGCTTTGGTCGGTTACTTTACCTTCACCTTCAAATTTAGCAGATATTCCGAGACTCTTTAAAAGTTTATCAGCTGCATCTTTAGAATATCCTCTAATATCAGGCATCATAATAGCCTCTTTATTATTATCATTACCTTCAGTATATAGTGTAACTTTAGTTCCTTCTTTTACTGAATAGCCTGGATATGGCTTTATACTTGTTACAGTATGCCCACTGCCTTCTATATTATAATCTAAATTTGCTTCTTTTAAAATCTTTTTAGCTTCTTCAATATTTTTTCCCCTAACTTCTGGGATAATTGCATCTCTAATTATTGCAGAATCATTCTCTTTTGAGAAGTCACTTTCTAAATAATTAAATATATCTGTAAATAAAACTTTTGCAACAGGGCTTGTTACAACCCCTGCATAATATGCACCATTGTTTGGTTCATCAATAGTAATCATAACTGTTACTTTTGGGTCACTAACTGGTGCCATTCCTACGAAAGATGATATATATTTTCCTTGCTCATAAGTACCATTTTCAGGATTTACTTTTTGTGCAGTACCTGTTTTACCTCCAATATGATATCCTTCCATAAATGTTCCCTTTGCAGATCCTGAGGTAACAACTCTTTCTAAGTAAGTTCTAAGTTCTGCTGTAGTTTCTTTATCTGCAACTGTCTTCTTTGTTGGTTCAAATTTATTATCTATTACGCTAACACCTGAATCATCTTTATGTGTAACTTCTTTCATAACATGAGGTTGTATTAATTCTCCTCCGTTTGCTACTGCATTAAAAGCTGCCATAAATTGAACTGAATTTACTGTATTAGTTTGTCCAAATGAAATTGTTGCAAGGTCAGTAGCTGAGATGTTTTTAGGATTTTTTATTATACCTGGAGCTTCTCCTGGTAAATCTATTCCACTCTTTTTACCAAATCCAAATTTATTTATATATTCATATAACTTATCTTTTCCAAGTTTTTGTCCAAGCTCCATAAACCCTACATTACAAGAGTTTTGTATTATTTCTGGGAAAGTTAATGTTCCATGACCACTAGTTTTCCAGCATTTTATTTTTCTATTTCCAAAAGTTAAAGAACCATTACATACAAAATTATCAGTTGGCTTTACAACTTTTTCTTCCATAGCAGCTATAGATGTTATTACCTTAAATATTGATCCTGGTTCAAAGGTATCATTTACCAATCTATTTCTCCACATCTTTTGAACCTTATCATATTCAGTTTTCCCTGAAAATTCATCTGCACCTTTAAATGGCTCATTTGGATCAAAGTCTGGTTTATTTGCCATTGCTAGAATTTCTCCAGTCTTTGGATCAGTTACAAGCACTGATGCTGCTTTTGCCTTATTATCTTTAAGGGCTTGTTCCGCTGCCTTTTCTGCAAACAATTGAATATGTTCATCTATTGTTAAAACTATATCTTTCCCTTCAACTGGTGGAACAAACTTTGAAATAGTATAAGGTAGATCATTACTCTTACTATCTAATTCTGCTATTCTCATACCAGGTATACCTGATAATTGATCATTATATTGAAGTTCAACCCCAGTTAATCCTTGACCATCTATATTAGTACTTCCTAAAAGATGTGCCGCAAAATTTTTATTTGGATAATATCTTTTTGTATCTGGTGATACCATAACTCCACGTATGTTTAAATCTTTAACTTTATCAGCTTGCTCTTTCTCTATTCTTCTAATCAATGTAGCTGAACCTGCATCAGCACCACTTGGAAGTTTTGTATTAAGTTTCTTAAGAACATCCTCTTCTTTCATTCCAACAGCTTCTGCTATTTTAGGTGCAATATCCTCATTGCTCTTATCATCTTTATTTTTCTTACTTTCATCTTTAAGATATGCTCTTATAGAATTTAAGTCAAAATCGACTCTATAAACATTGGCAGAAACTGCAAGTTCTTCACCATTTCTGTCTAATATCCTTCCTCTTCTAGCATCTATTTTAACTTCGCTTGTCCATTGTTCTTCAGCCCTAGCTGCATATTCTTGTCTCTTAACAATCATTATGTAAGATAATCTAACTGCTAAAACTGCTAAAATTAATATTAATAATCCAATAATTAATCTCATTCTCTTTCTAGATAATGCCCTATCTATAAAGCTTCTTTTCCTCACACTAACTCCTCCGTATAATTGCTTAAAAACACTTAGGATGCACTTTATTTAATTAAGTGCATCCATTACTTTAATAACTCAAAATTACTTATCTTCATTTCTGTTTCCTAATCCAGAAAGATAATCCTTTGATAAATCAATATCAACCTTTTTAGCATCTACTGGGGAAATCATTTTCAGTTTATTCTTAGCATTAGATTCAATATTTATTAGTGAAGCATGCTTTAATAATTCTACTCTTAGAGCTTCATTATTTGAAGTAACTACCTTAATTTCATCATTTACACTTCCAACTTGTGTTTGTAAGTTATAAACTTTGGTATCTCTCCATATAGTTATAACCCCAAGAACAAAAATAACTAATGCTATTTGTAATGCTGCATTTCTCTTTTTAATTTTTTCTTGCCTAATTAATTTATTTTTTCTTTTTTTATCATCTTCAAGATTTTTGTATCTTTTATCCTTTTTTATGTCATCATATTTTCTCTGTGGAGTTACAGCTGTATTTCCTCGTACATAATCATATTCCTTCACTATCACTTTATTCACATCCCCTTATATTTATAACATAATAATAAAAAAATTATATTCTCTCAATAACTCTAAGTTTAGCACTTCTACTTCTTGGATTCTCTAGAACTTCCTCTTTTGATGGGTCTATAGCTTTTCTACTTACTAATTTAACCAATGGTTCTTTACCACATATACATATTGGAAACTCTTTTGGACAAGTGCATGGATTTGCTAAATCTCTAAATTTCAATTTAACTATTCTATCTTCTAAAGAGTGGAAAGTTATAATAGCCATTCTTCCACCTTTATTTAATCTATTAACACCATCTTCAATAGCTTTATTTAATATTCTAAGTTCTCCATTAACTTCAATTCTTATAGCTTGAAAAGTTCTCTTAGCAGGGTGTGGCCCTTCTCTTCTAAGCTTTGCAGGTATTGCACTTTTTATTATGTCAACTAATTCAAAAGTAGTTTCTATAGGCTTCTCTTCTCTTCTTTCAACTATAAAAGAAGCAATTCTTTTCGCAAATCTCTCTTCTCCATAATCTTTTATTACTTTAAACAATTCTTGCTCACTATAATTATTTATAACTTCATAAGCTGAAAAATCATTCTCTCTATTCATTCTCATATCAAGTGGAGCATCTTGCATATAACTAAATCCTCTTTCACCCTCATCTAATTGATAAGATGAAACTCCAAGGTCCATTAATATACCATCCACATTACCAATATCCAATGTATCAATAATTTCTCCTATGTTATAAAAATTATTATGAACTAATATTTTATTATCATAATCTTCTAATCTTTTTCCTGCTGCCTTTAAAGCATCTTTATCTTGATCTATTCCGATTAATAAACCATCAGTTGATAATCTTTTTAATATTTGTGATGAATGTCCTGCACCACCTAATGTACAATCTACATATTTACCATCTGCTTTTATGTTTAAACCTTCTAAACATTCATTTAAAAGTACTGAAACGTGTTTAAATTCCATATCTTTTTCTCCTCATCAAATCCCTAAGTCGCTCATCTTTTCTGCAATAGATTCAAAGTCAACATCAGAATTATTGTATTCTTGCCATTTTTCCCTACTCCAAATTTCTACTCTACTTAATACTCCTATACTTACTATTTCCTTTTCTATTCCAGCATATTCTTTTAAATTCTGTGGAATCAATCCTCTCCCTTGCTTGTCTAGTTCTACTTCACAAGCACCAGAAAAGAAAAATCTAACAAATGCTCTTGCATCTTTATTCGTAAGTGGTAGTGATTTCATTTTTTTCTCTAAAACTTCCCATTCTTCCATAGGGTATGCATATAAACAACCATCAAGGCCCTTTGTTATTACGAATTTTCCATTTAACCCTTCTCTAAGTTTTGATGGAACAATCATTCTGTTTTTGCTGTCAAGACTATGATGATATTCGCCTATAAACATAATTAATCTCCCCTATTATACTTTACAGTTATTTCACTCTACTTTCAACCACTATTCACCACTTTTAACCACTTATTTTATACTATTCTATAATAATTATAAATTCCCTTCTTTTTTTGTTAACTTTTTTACTTTTATTTGACTTTTCCTTTATAGTTATGTAAAATATTTTAAGTTATGGGAATAGATAAGTTCTGGTGTTCTTACCGGTCTTCAAAACCGTGTTATGGTGCTAATACCACCATTGGTAGGTTCGATTCCTACATATTCCCGCCAGGACAAAGCGATGTGTATAGTAAATTTCACATCGTTTTTTTAATTTCATCTCGCATACACCTAATATTTCACCCAAAACTTTACAAGGCTATTATTAAAGGAAGTCCAATATTAATCTAATTATACATAATTTTTCTATTCTATTTATAATAATTTAATTAAGAAATTTCAAAATTAAAAATTAAAGTGTGATTTAAATTTTATTTAGATTAAATCACTATATTTTCAAAATAAAAAAAAGTGGAGATTTCTCTCCACTTTTTAAATGTATTAAACGTTGAATCTAAAGTTTACTACATCTCCGTCTTTCATAACGTATTCTTTACCTTCTAATCTATAAAGACCTTTTTCTTTAGCAGCTGCTTCTGAACCACATTCTACTAAATCATTATATCCAACAACTTCTGCTCTTATGAATCCTCTTTCTATATCTGAGTGAATCTTTCCAGCAGCTTGAGGAGCCTTTGTTCCTTGCTTTATAGTCCATGCTCTTACTTCTTGAACACCAGCTGTTAAGTAACTAATAAGACCTAATAATTTGTATCCCTCTCTTATAAGTTGATCTAACCCTGATTCTGTTAAACCGTATTCTCCAAGCATTTCTTCTTTTTCTTCATCTTCAAGTCCTGAAAGTTCTTCTTCTATCTTAGCACTTACTATAACAATCCCTGAATTTTCGCTCTTAGCGTACTCTTCTACTTTTTTAACATATTCATTATGTTGATTACCACTTACAACATCATCCTCTGAAACATTACATGCATATAATACTGGTTTTGAAGTAATTAAGAATAGACTCTTTATGAAAGTTTCTTCATCTTCAGTAACTTCTAAAGTTCTTACAGGTAAATTATTTTCTAAGTGAGCCTTAATTTTTTCCATTAATTCATATTCAGCTTTTGCATTTTTATCACCTGATCTTGCAAGCTTAACTGATCTTTCCATTCTTCTTTCTAAAACTTCTAAATCTGAGAATATAAGTTCTAAATTTATTGTTTCTATATCTCTTATCGGATCAACAGAACCTTCAACGTGAACTACATTTCCATCATCAAAACATCTTACAACATGAACTATTGATGAAACTTCTCTTATGTGTGATAAGAATTTATTTCCTAAACCTTCTCCTTTTGAAGCTCCTTTAACTAATCCAGCTATATCATAAAATTCTATTGAAGTATATACTTTTTTCTTAGTATTATACATTTTTTCTAATACATCTAATCTTTTATCAGGTACATTAACCACTCCAACATTTGGTTCTATAGTACAGAATGGGTAGTTTGCTGATTCCGCTCCTGCCTTTGTTATTGCATTAAATAAAGTACTCTTGCCTACGTTTGGTAAACCTACGATTCCTAACTTCATTATGTACATTCCTTTCTCATTTAAACTATACCAATAGATTATACTCTACATATTGCTAATTTTCAACTTATTAAAAGACAAGAAAATTTCCTTTAAATATTACCATGTTTATTTTTAGATATTCTTCTAATAATAATATTGAAGGTTCTGATAGGAGGTTTTATTATGAAAAAAAATCTATTTAAAATAATAATGCTTTCTTCTTTTATAGTTTTAAGCGTTTTAGGTCTTAAAGTATTTGCTGAAAATATTAGCGATAATACAGAACTTAATTGGTACTTTGTTGCTAGAGGTAAAGATGTAACTCCAGAAGCACCTAAGGAATCAGCTTCATTTTTAAAAGATAGTTACTCTTTCTACCTAGGAGATACTTCAAAGAAAGAATTATATTTAACTTTTGATGAGGGTTATGAAAAAGGAAACACAGAAGCAATTTTAGATATTTTAAAAGAAGTAAATGTAAAAGCTGCTTTTTTTGTTGTTAAACCTTATATAACGTCTCAAGCTGAAACTGTTAAAAGAATGGAAGCAGAGGGTCATCTTGTATGCAATCATACTTCACATCATCCATCAATGGCATCTATTCAAAACACAGAAAAATTTAATAATGAGTTTAAAGAGGTTGAAGATGCATACAAAAATTTAACTGGAAAAGATATGCCAAAATACTTTAGACCACCTATGGGTAAATACTCAAAAGCTTCTTTAGAAAAAACTAAGGACTTAGGATATAAAACTATTTTTTGGAGCTTTGCATACAAAGATTGGTTAGTTGACAATCAACCATCACCTAGTTATGCAATAGATAAAATTAAAAATGGAGTACATCCTGGATGTATTATGCTACTTCATGCAGTATCTGATACAAATACAAAAATATTAAAAGAACTTCTTATTTCTTTAAAAGAAGAAGGTTATGAATTCAAAACTTTAGACGAACTTCCAAATGAAATGGTAATAAAAGGTGCAAGTTAACTTGCACCTTTTTTTATTTATATATATGTTCATTTACTATATTAAGTATATTTTCTTTTTTAGCCCTAGATTCATTAAGTAAAGAATTCATTTCACTTTCTACTTCATTAAAGAATTCTTCACCTCTTAAAGAATTTAAATTTACTTTTACATTTATAACTGAACTTTCAACTGCTGCATGTAATAAACTTGCAGCCACTCCAGCATCAGATACAAGCATCTTGTTTCCATATTCTGTTGCAAATTCTATATTATTATAAAACTTAACACACTCTCTGCAAACTTTTAATGGAGAAAGCATAGCATCATATGTTTTACTTTTTAATTCTTTTTTTCTATGTATTTGCTCTATTTCAGTGTCTTTAGGTAGCTTATAACAATCCATAAGCTTATTAAAACAAGTTCTATCTTCTTCCATAAATTCAATGCAATTTGCAATAAATTCTTTACATTCTTTTTCAAGAGATACCATTTTGCACTTATTTTCTTCACTTAAAGTATTAAAGGCTTTCTTATTTATAGTTAAAGAATATACCATATTATTCAGGCACCCTGAAAGCCCTGCTACAAGTGCTGCTGTGCTTCCTCCGCCTGGTGATGGTGAATTTGAAGATAAATCTTCTAAAAATTCTTCTATTTTATAATCTTTAAATAACATCTATTAATCACTCCTAGATAATAATACTAAATTATATCCACCTTATTATAACAGTTCTATTATAATTTAAAATTAAAAGACTCAGATTATGAGTCTTTTATCTTACTAATTAGTTGTATATGGTGTATTAAATTTATTTTTAAATACATATTCTCTTATATTTTTTTCTGCATTATGACTTTTAACTTCAGCTGCAACTCCAACTGGAGAAACACCAATTATTCTATAATCATTAGATATACCTAATAAATTTTTAACTTTATCTTCTTTTAAAGCACCAATCCACATAGTTCCATAGCCTTCAGCAGTAGCTGCAAGAATAAAATGTTCCATAGCTATAGCTCCATCTGCTATATAAAACTCTTTACCTTCTACCTGCCCTGACTTCTCTGGCTGAGATATTACAACAACTGCCATAGGTGCTTCCTTTAAAGCATCCTCAGCTTTAGTGTCTTTATTGAGAACACACTCACTTATTCTTTCTTTTGTTTTAGAATCATCTATAATTATAATTTTAAAAGATGTTCTATTCTTCCAAGATGGAGATCTCATTGCTGAATTAATCATATTATCTAAACTACCTTTGCAAACTTCATCACCTTTGTATTTAGTAATACTTTGTCTTTTTTTTATTACATCAAAAAATTCCATATAATTCACTCCTAATCATAAATTATATGATTAGTATTCCATCATAAAAAATAATTATTTATTTTCTTTTTTGTTTATTAGCTTTTCAATCTTTTGTACAATTTCATCATCTTTATTTAATTCTTTTGCAATTCTTAAGTGTAATTTTGCATCTTCTAAATTTCCAGAATTTAAATAACACATTATTATATTTGTACAAATTTCAACTTCTCTAGAAGCTTCAAATGCCTTTTTAAAATATTTTATAGCTTCATCATAATTTCCTAAGCATGCATAATTTAGCCCTAATTCATTAACAACTTCAAGTATGCCGCTCTCTATTCTTAAACTTTCAAGTAAATAATAAACAGCCTTTTCAAACTGTCCTACCTTCCTATAGCTTACACCTAGGTAATAGTATATTAAAGGATTTTCTTGGAATTTATCTAATAATGATAGGAATAATCCAATTGCCTTTTCCGGTTCTTCTTCCATAAGTTTAACAGCCTTTTCATAAGTTGTTACATTTTCTATATCATTCATAAGCATTTCAATCTCTGGAGTTTGGTCTCCACCTCTTCTTAAATACTCATTAATTTCAACTTTTGCTCCTTGATAGTCTGTTTTATCTTTTAAAATTATTCCTTTATAAAGATATGGCTCTTTCATTTTATTAAATAGCTTTTTCGCTTCGTCAATATCTTCTAATAAGACTTCTTCAAATCCACTATCTTTTTCTCTAATGCTTACTCCAATTAAAAGTAACTTTTTCATATACTCTTCATTTTCATCAACTTGAAGAAGTCCTTTTAATATAAGATAGGCATCTTCTAAACGATCCTCTTGAACTCTTTTAGCAACTAAGCTCTTTCCACACTCTTCACTTTCAGGAATTTGCATTAATAACAGCTTATAATCTTCACTATAGCTTATATCTTTATCTGCTCCTAATGTCAAAAGCATACCTTCTATAAAATAATATATTGGAAGATTTTCTATTTTTATTTTATCCTGTATATTGCTTGTTATGTATTCTGAACTTATTGGTATAAATAATTCTTTATTTTTAAAAGAAATATACTCAGGTATGTTTATTGATTTTTTAAATCCCTCTTGGTCAATTTCTAAAAACAAAAGCTTACTAAGCTTTTCTTTAAATAATGCTTTATAATCCATATAATTTCACCGCCTATAAAAAATATTGCTACCATCTTTAAAGATGGTAGCATAATAAATTAACTTAACTTGCTTTCGATTAAGCTCATTACATTTTCTTTAAATCTTACCATATCTTCTTGTGCTCCATCTAAACTACTTCCTTTAACAGCAAGATATACTTTCATCTTAGGTTCAGTACCTGATGGTCTTACAACAAAAGATGAACCATTTTCAAGTATAAATTTTAACACATTTGACTTAGGTAATTCAATGTTAGTTTTAGTATTTTCAATTAAATTTTCTTCAACACTTAATTTGTAGTCTAATTTAATCTTTACTTTAGTTCCAGCAATTTCAGTTATTTCAGTATTTCTTAATGATTCAATACATGAAGCTATTTTTTCTTGTCCTTCTTTTCCCTTTAGTTCTATAGAAACTAGCTCTTCTTTAAAGAATCCAAATTTCTTATATAATTCATTTAACCCTTCAGCTAAACTTAACCCCTTTTCTTTGTAATAAAGAGTCATTTCTGATATTAACATACCTGCTATAACAGCATCTTTGTCACGCACAAAATCTCCTGCTAGGTAACCATAACTTTCTTCAAATCCGAAAAGATAAGTATTGCTTCCACTTTCCTTGAATTCTCTAATTTTTTCTCCTATATATTTAAACCCAGTTAAAACATCTAGTATTTCTACATTGTAGTGATTTGCTATTTCTCTTGCACCTTCTGTAGTAACGATTGTTTTAATTACAGCTCCATTTTCATGTAGCTTTCCAGTTTCTTTTAATGAACTTAATATATAATCTGTTAATAGTAGTCCTGTTTGATTTCCAGTTAGTACTTTATATTCTCCATCTGAATCTTTAACAACTACTCCAATTCTATCACAATCTGGATCTGTACCAAAAATAATATCCGGATTTTCATTCTTAGCTCTTTCTAAAGCAATTTCAAATACTTTAGGATCTTCTGGATTTGGATATGGTGCTGTTGGGAAGTTTCCATCTGGAAGCTCTTGTTCTTTTACTACTGATAAATTTTCATATCCAAGCTCTTCTAAAACCCTTCTAACTGGCATATTTCCTGATCCATGAATTGGTGTATATATTATTTTTAAATCTTTCGCTTTTTCTTTTACTAATTCTTTTCTAATTGTAAGGTCTTTTACTTTTTCAATATAGACCTTGTCTACTTCTTCTCCAATATAATTTAATAAGCCTTCTTCTAAAGCTTTTTCTTCATTTATCATTTTTATTTCTGAGAAATCTTTAATATCATTTGCACAATTTATAATCTTTTCAGCTTTAAGGTCTGTTACTTGACCTCCAAATTCATCATAAACTTTATAACCATTATATTCTTTTGGGTTATGTGAAGCTGTAATAACAACACCGCCTGTACAATTTAAATGTCTAACTGTAAATGATAACATCGGAGTTGGTCTTAAACCTTCAAATAAATAGACTTTTATATTATTAGCAGCAAGAGTTAAAGCCGTTGCCTTTGCAAATTCCTTTGACATATTTCTTGAATCATATGCTATTGCAACTGATGGTTTCTCAAATGAATCGTTTAAATAGTTAGCAAAACCTTGAGTTGCTTTAGAAACAGTATATATATTCATTCTATTGCTTCCAGCACCTATAACTCCTCTTAAACCACCTGTTCCAAATTCCAAATCTTTATAGAATCTATCTTCAATTTCCTTATCATCTTTAATATTTCTTAATTCTTCCTTTGTTTCCTCATTTATTATCTCAGATGTCAACCATCTATCATATTTTTCTCTATAATTCATCTGTGAACCTCCTTTATTCTTACAGATATATTATACATCATAAGGAAAAAAATTCAAACAATTCTAAATCCCTTTTTATTACAAATTATGCTAAAATAATAAGAGAGGTTTCGACAAACTCAAAGAACCTCTCTTATTTTTTAAATTATATTATTTATGAACTTTATCATTTATTACTTCTGATTTTTCTTCTGCCATTAAATCTGAAGTTAACTTTCTTTCGTTTGCTACAGCTGCAATAACAGTATCTAAACTGTCTAATACTGTTATCTCTTCTCCAAATTCTAAATCAGCTAATTTATACACTGCCCCATCTACCCCTTTAGACACATCAAACTTTATAGATTTAGGTAACTTATTTGATTCACAAGAAATTTTAACTAAATCCTTTTCTTTTTGTAGTACCGCACCTTTTTGGGTTAAGAAACCTTCCCCTACATATTGTATAGGAATATCCGTTTCTATTTGTGCATTTCCATCTAAAAGTTCTAAATCTAAATGTATAACGTTATGATTAATTGGTTCTCTTTGCACTTCTTTAATTAATGCACTTTTAGTTTCTCCATTAAAATTAACATTTAAAATCCCGTGTTCTCCTGAGTTTGAAATTTCTTTTCCAAGTTCTAAGCACCCAACTTCAAACATTAAATTGCTCATTCCTTTTCCATATATAACTCCAGGTACTAACCCCTTAGCTCTAGATTTTCTTCCACTATTACTAACTTTATTTCTTTCTTTTATTGTTAATTCGCCCATAACAATTCCTCCTACTTTCATTGCAAGTTCTTTTTTAATTATTCCTAAAAGTATGGAATTTTATTCATCATTTTTAAAAATTAATCTTATCAAACAAAAATAAGAGATATAATTATACCTCTTATCCTTACTTTTTTATTATAAATCTTTTCTATAATAATTATTATCACGCCATGAAGAAAAATATCTCAAACTTTGATTTAGTATTGTACTAAACTTTATATTTATATACTAGTGATAATTTATATTTATTGCGTTAATAACTTTAACATAGTTAAACAAGTCTATCAAATGATAGTATTATCATAAAATATCTTGAATATTATCTTCTGAGAATACTTTTATCCCATTTTTTCTAAATAATTTTGCAGTAAGTCCTTCTCCTTTTATCTTGTTTTTAGAAAATTTACCATCATAAATATAATTACTTCCGCAAGAGGGACTCCCTTCTTTTAAAATCGCAATCTTTGCATTCACTAGCTTTGCAATCTTTAATGATTCTTCTGCACCTTTTTCAAAAAATTCAGTGACGTCTTCACCAGCTTTATTAATTACAAATATTTTTTTATCTCTTTTTGAAATTTCTGCTGGTAATCTTGGTGTAGTCATCCCCCCCAATTGTTCTGGACAAATTAAAACTGCTTTTCCTTCTTTAAATAATTTAACGCATTGTTCATTTTCATTATTACCTCCACTATATTTACAATTACATCCACAAAGGCATGCACTAATCACCATCATAAGTAACTCCTCCTTATCCTTTATTTATAGAAAAAGGCTAAAGACTCTCTAGCCCTTAGCCGTAAATATATTAATTAATATGTATCTTCTTCCCATTCGATCTTATTTAAATATAATTCTACATATTCATCGCTCATCTTAGGATTTATAGTATCCTCATGAGAAATAGTTATAGTTGACATTGCAATTGCATATTTTACTGTATCTTTTAATGATAAATTCTTCATATATCCATATCCTACACCTGCAACAAATGAATCTCCTGCTCCTGTAGTATTTTTAACAGTTACATTTTTAGCTTTAATTTTTCCTGTTTCTTTATTATTCATATAGTATATACCATCGGCATCTAAACTAATAAATACATTCTCTACCCCTTGAGATAAGAAGTAATCTCCTGCCTTATCTAAATCCTCTTTAGTATTTATCGGAAAACCACAAAGGATTTCTGCTTCATATCTATTTGGTTTTATAGTATGGAAGTATTTAATTAAATGTTTAATTTTTTCTGCTTTGGCTGCTGATACTGGATCTAAAACGAACTTTGTTTTTCCCTTATATGTAGTAAGTATATATTCAAGCATCTCTGCATCATCAGCATCAAGAATTGTATATTCAGCATTAGAAATTGCTTCTTTCTTTGAATCAATAAAATCAGTATCCATCTCATCTAAGCTTTCCATATCTACAACTGCTGATACCATATCTCCTGTGTGATCTAAAATTGCCATATACGTTGGAGTGCATCCGCCTTCAAGAATTAATGATTCCTCCATGTCATATCCAACCATCTTTGAATGTGATAAGATATTTCTACCATTTTCATCATCTCCTATGATTGATATAAATTTAGTATTTACTCCAACTCTTGCAAGATTTTCAGAAATATTTCTACAAACTCCTCCAAGTGAAATTTTAATATTTCCCGGATTTGAATCTTTACCTTTATATGTGTTTCTAGTAAAACCTAGTATATCAACAATTGATGCCCCTATAACTAGTATGTATGAATCTTTTTGTGTCATATTATCTCTCCTGTTTCTATTTCCCATTATTATAAAAAAACATACAATTATTATAAGTTACAAAAAGAAAAAAATAAAGAATATTTCTTTAATTTTTTAAAATAGTTAATGTAAAGGTTTGTAAATTGTCGTATTATGTCCTTTATTTAATATTTCCCTTTTAATTCGGTTAATTAACCTTAAAGAGATAGTTTATTTATTTCCAAAGTAAACTATCTCTTTTTAAACTTGTTAATTGTATATTAATTTTTTGTGAATTTATTTTACTTTAAGATAACAATTGTAACACCATCGCCACCTTCACCATAAACTCCTAATCTATAGCTCTTTACATGAGGATGTCTTTTAAGCATATCATTTATAGCTTTTCTAAGTACTCCTGTTCCTTTACCATGAACAATTGTTACTTCACCTAAGTTTGCCATGTAAGCATCATCTAAATACTTATCAGCTCTAAAGCAAGCCTCTTCAGAATCCATTCCTCTTAAATCAACTCTGCTTTCTATATTACTTAAATTTAATTTAACTTCTCTCTTTTTCTTTTCCTTTGCCTTTTTAACTGGCTTATCTAAGGCTCTTAAATCTTTAGCCTTAACACTTATTTTCATTATTCCAGCTTCAACTAACACTTCCCCTTTACTATCAGGAAGTGATATTACTATAACATTTTGATTTAGTGATGGAAGATATGCTTCCATTCCTAATTTAATCTCTTCTATACTTTCGCCTTTTTGTTCTTTTTGAGAGTAAAGTGATTTTTCTTTATCTTCTAAACTTTCTTTAAGCTTTCTTCTCTCTTCCTCAAGTCTATTTCTTCCGCCACCTGAGATACCCATTTTTTCTAGTTCTCTCATAGCCTTTAAAATTTCATCTGCTTCATCCTTAGCATTAGATATTATATCCTTAGCTTCTTTTCTAGCATCCATATATGCTTTATCTCTTGTTTTATCTAACTTTTCAAGCTTCTCTTCATATTTTCTTTTAAGCTTTAATGCGTCTTCCTTAGCTAATATAGCTTCCCTTGCATCTCTTTTTGCTATAATACTCTTTTCTTGAAGTTCTCTTATAAGATCTTCAAATTGAAGATTATCTTCAGCTATAAAATCTTTAGCCTCTTTTATTACACTTTCACTAAGTCCTAATCTTCTAGATATTTCAAAGGCATTTGATTTACCTGGAACTCCAATTAAAAGTCTATATGTAGGTCTTAAAGTTTTTACATCAAATTCAACAGAAGCATTTTCAACATCTGGAGTTCTAAGTGCATATCCCTTGAGCTCACTATAGTGTGTTGTAGCTACTACCTTACTTCCTCTTGCTTTTAAGTTTTCAATTATAGCTGCTGCTAGTGCCGCCCCTTCTGTAGGATCAGTACCTGCTCCAAGCTCATCAAATAGTACTAATGATTCTTTAGTTGCTTTACTCATTATATCAACAATATTTGTCATATGGGATGAGAATGTTGAAAGTGATTGTTCTATACTTTGTTCATCTCCAATGTCTGCAAATATTTCATTATAAAATGCTATTTTAGATCCTTCTTTTGCTGGTATTAAAAGCCCACACATACCCATTAAATGTATAAGTCCAATTGTCTTTAATGTAACTGTTTTACCACCAGTATTAGGTCCTGTAATCATTATTACATTATACTCTTCTCCTAAATATACATCTGAAGATATTACGTTTTTAGGGTCTATTAAAGGGTGTCTTGCTGATATCATATCAAAGCTTCCATCTTCACTTACAGTTGGATAAGTTCCATCTATACTTGATGCATAAGCTCCCTTTGCAAATATAAAGTCAAGTTCACCTAATATTTTATTATTACTTTTACATACATCAACATTATTTGAAACTTTATTTGAAAGATCTGTTAATATCCTTTCAATCTCTGCTTTCTCTTTTAGCATAAGTTCTTTAATTTCATTATTTAAATTAACTAACCCCATGGGTTCTATAAATAATGTTGCTCCCGTTGAACTCTGATCATGAACTATACCAGGAACTTGCCCTTTATATTCAACTTTAACAGGGAGTACATATCTCTCCCCTCTCATTGTATATAAATTTTCTTGAAGATATTTTGAATAGCTTCTAACTATACTATTTATTTTTTCTCTTACTGAGGAATTCTTTTCTTTTAAATTCCTTCTTATACTTCTAAGGGTAGATGATGCTCTATCACTTATCTCTTCTTCTGATACAATAGCTCTTTCTATTTCTTCCTCTAATCCTTTTAAAGGTTCTAAAATATATGCTAGATCTTCTATTCTTTCAAAAGCTACTTCAGCTTCATCTCTTTCTGTATACTTTTTAAATCTTCTTGAGCATCTTAGCATATTTCCTATATTTAAAAGCTGCTGGCAAGATAAAACTCCACCTTTACTAGCTCTTTCAATGCCTTCACTTACATCATACAATCCTTCAAATGGAGGTGCCCCTTTTGTAACCAACATATCTAAGGCTTCTTTTGTTTCTTTCAGTGCAATTTCTACTTCATATCTTGTTTCATATGGTGTTAATTTATCTATAAGCTTCTTTCCACCTTGTGTTTTTGAATATCTTTTTAAATTTTCTTTTACTTTTTGAAATTCTAAAACTCTAAATGTTCTTTCATTCATTTTTTATTCTACACCTCTTCTATAATGGCCTTTTGTATAATTTTTATTATCTATTAAACTTTTTCCATTAAGTTCATTTATAACTCTTCTTACTTCTTCTCTACTTTCATCAGTAAAATCAAGCCTTAAGCATTTGATTCCCATATCCTTTAAATCATCGATTTCTTCTATTAGGTTTATTGAAAGTGAATTTAATATATGGCTTCTACAAAATATATCAGTCATGACATTAAATTTTTCGTTTACCCTATCTATTAAAGTAAATGTGTCTTTTTCACAAGCTCTATTACATTCTTTATTGCTATCTTTAGTTCCGAATGTACTTCCTATTGGACAATATTCACTAACCATAAGCTCTGTTTTACCATATATCATCTTAGCAACATTTCCTTTAAATCCTTTTAATGAAGCTTTCATCTCTTTTCTATTAAGTTCTTCACTAATAGTTAATATATCCATATCCTCCTTATAGAATTCTAAGGTATCTTTATTAAATATATTTAATTTATAATCACCAATAATAAATAACTCATTTTTATATTTATTTATTATTCCAACATTAGATGTAAGCAGTCCCTTTATATATGGTTTACACTCTTCTATAACTTTAATGATTGCTTTAAATTCACCTTTTATTATATTAGGCAATCTAAGTATTAAATTACATCCTTTGCTATATTCCTTAAGATCATTAACTCTTATTCCATCTTTATGTCTATTAAATATATCCACTACAATATATTCAAAATCATTTTTCAATTCTTCAAATTGATCTTTTAATATTACTTTCGGTAATATATCTATATTTTGGCTATTTCTATCATTTGATATAAATTCTTTTTCATTTCCGTATCTTCTTCTTCTATACTTTGAACATTCTTTTTTTATTATTTGCTCAAATAGCTCTCTTCTAAGTTCATTTAACTCACCAATTCTCATAAATCCATCTTCAAATGATGAATACTCTATTTTATTAAATCTATATGGATATTCGCCTGACTTAAATAAAGCCTTTTCTATTCTCTCTTTATCTAAAGGTTTATTTGATGCTTCTTCTACAACACTACCTGAGACCTCATAATAGTCATCTCCAAATAAAGTTCCAAGCTTAACTTCTTCATTAATTTTAAAATGAAGATATCCTTTTAATTCAATTTTTCTTCCATAAGGTTTTATTCCTTCACTAAGTTCTGCGGTTAGCTTTTTATCAGACATTTTATAAAGATAATCTCCTTTTTTATATCCAATTGGGAATAATTTAACCTTATCTCCCTTAGCTGCCTCTTTTACCTCATTTTTATTTTTTATAATTTTACTAGCGGTGAATCCTCCATCTTTAACTCTGACTCCATCACCTAAACCAATCTTCTCTTCTAATAGTACTTCCCCATTTTCTAATACTCTTCCAAGTAATACACCTGTATTCTTAGGGAAATTATAACTCATCATATCTCTTCCAACGTTTTTATTTAAATATGCTTTTGAGAAACCTTCTCTATTAAATAATTGAAGTAATTCTCCCTTACCTTTTTTAACATCAAACTCATAATTATATATTTCTTTATCTACGGCTTTTCTATAATTTCTAACTACACCTGCTACATATTCAGGTCTCTTCATTCTTCCCTCTATTTTTAATGAATATGTCCCACTATCTATTATACTTTTTACATCTTCTATAGTACAAATATCCTTTGGTGATAAAAGATATCCTCTCTTCTCTCCACCTTTTTGTGATTTTAATGTGTATTCCATTCTACAAGGCTGTGCACATCTTCCTCTATTACCGCTTCTGCCTCCAATCATTGAACTCATCAAACATTGTCCTGAATAACATACACAAAGTGCTCCATGTACAAACATTTCTGTTTCAATTTTTAAATCAGTTGATATATGCTTTATTTCCTCAAAAGTTAATTCTCTTGATAAGACTATTCTATGAAAGCCTTTTTCTTTAAAATACATAGCTCCTTCACCATTATGAATAGTCATTTGTGTTGAAGCATGAAGTTCAAAGTCATTATACTTTTCTTTAATTACTTTAAATAATCCTAAATCTTGAATTATAAGAGCATCCACTCCTATTTCATAAAGATATCCCGCATACTTTAATGCTTTAGGAAGCTCTTCTTCCTTTAATAAAGTATTCATTGTCACATAAACTTTTACACCATAGCTATGTGCATAATCTATTGCTTTTTTCATATTTTCATTATCAAAATTTGAAGCATAAGCTCTTGCCGAAAACTTATCTCCACCTAAATATATGGCATCTGCACCATTATTAATTGCAGCATAAAGACTTTCCATACTTCCAGCAGGTGCTAGAACCTCTATTTTTTCCATTTACATCTCTCCTATAAACTTAACCATTTGTTCTTTTCTATATCACTTTAGTTTAACCTATTACTTAGCAAAAATAAAGTACTGAGTAAATGTAAAACTACTCAGTACAAAAACTTTACCTTCTCTTTAGTAACACTGGTTGACTCTCTGCTTTAGCCTTAGTAAGTTCAATTTGAGCATCTAATAACTTCTTTTCTAAATCAAGAACTTTATACTTACTACTTTGAAGCTCTATTCTTGTAGCTTTACCAGCCTCGATTAATGTCTTTCTATCATTTTCAAACTTAACTGTTTTTTCCTTTAATTCATCTAATATTTCTTTTTTATCTTTAACTTCTTCTTTTAATAAATCTATTTCTTCTTGAAGAGAATTTATTTCTAAATCTTTTTCTTCCTTTAAATTTTCAAAGTTCTCTATATTCTTTTCATTCTTACTTTTCTCTTCTTTTATTCGATGCTTAAGTTCTTCATATTCTGATTGAAGTTTATTTAAATTAGCACTTCTTTCATCTAAATTATTTTTAGCATCATCATACTTAATCTCATATTCATTTATAGTGTACTCATTATTCTTAATTTCATCTTTAAGTTCTTTTATTTTACTTCTAAGCATATCCATCTCTACTTGAAGAGAATCTCTATTAGTCTTTATTCTTTCAAGATCCTTAAGAATGCCTTCTCTCTCTCGTTTTACATCTTCAACTTCTTTTAATAAAACTTTATTTTTAAATAAACTACTATCAATTTCTTTCTTACTGCTTATATTCTCAGTTTCTAGTTTATTTATTTTTTTATTTAAAACTTTTTCACTATTTTCTTTTTCAGTTAATGTACTTTTTAACTTATTGTTTATCTCATTATTTTTATTTATTAAAGATACATTATCATTTTTAATTTTATTATTCTCTTCTTTTAATTTTGATATTTCAACTTCTTTACTCTTTATATTATTTAAGAAATCAGAAATATTAGCCTTTAATCTATTTCTCTCTTCTTTAATCTCATTAAGTTCTTTTAATAATGCTTCCCGATCATCCTTTAATCCATTTATTGCATTGTCTTTACTCTCTTTAAGATTAATGTTTTCTTCTTTTAATCTTGTTATATTACTCTTTAGCTCTTCAATAGTTTTAAAAAGAGTCCCTTTTTCATTTTCTATATTATTTTTTATACTTACTAAATTCTTAATTTCACTATCTGACTTATATAATTCATCTGTAATGTTTACAGCTGCAAGTACTGATGCTTGTGATATACTAAGCATAGGATTTTTGCCTAATATCTCTTTTATTCTCTCATCTACATATGAAGCAATATCTCTTAAATAATCTTCACTCTCTTTTCCCTTTAGGTTATAATCTACACCATTTATGTTAACTGTAATTCTTATCATACTACTCCACCTCTTAAAATATAATAATTCCTCTTATACTAATTATATTGGATATTTAAGGATTGTACAATTATGTAAAGTAAAAAGGTAATTAATTTTTAATAATTTTTATGATATAAAAAGGGTTAATCACAAAATATGATTAACCCTTTTAAATTTCGTCATTTTATTAATTATATTAAGACATTTTTCTATCTTAATATAGCTCCTAGTTTATGTTCAAGAGCTCTTAATATTTTATCATGAACTTTATTTACTTCTTTATCAGTTAAAGTCTTTGATTCATTTCTATAAACTATAGCATAAGCAATACTTTTTTTGCCTTCTTCTACTTGCTCGCCTCTATATATATCGAAAAGCTCTACTTTTTCAACAATATTTCCTCCAGCTTTTCTTATTGTATCTTCAATATCTTGAACTAGTATTTCTTCTTCAACTAAAAGAGCAATATCTCTTGTAACTGCTGGGAATTTAGGTAATACTTTATACTTTCTTTCAAGTTCAGCATTATCATATATAGCGTCTAAGTTTATTTCCGCTACAAAACATGGAACTTCTATTCCAAAGTTTTCATTAAGATCTGGATGTATTTCTCCAAATACTCCAGCTTCTGTCTTTCTTCCAACAATAAGTTTTGCAGTTTTTCCTGGATGGAAGCTTGGATTTTCAGATTCTCTTAAGAACTTAACTCCTTTAACTCCTAACCCATCAATTAAATTTTCAACTATTCCCTTTAGATTTAGATAATCAACATCACCATAAATACCAACAGTTAGTATATTCTTTTCTGTTGGAAGCTCTGTAGGATCTTCTGAAGGAATATAAACTTTACCTATTTCAAAAAGATACGCTTCACTATTATTTCTTGAATAGTTTCTTGCAAGTGATTCCATCATTGAAGCTAGAGTAGTTGTTCTCATTACACTATAATCTTCTCCTAAAGGATTCTTTATAGTAACTACACGTCTTAACTCACTATCTTCTGGTAAAGCTATCTTATCGAAAGCCTTTGGTGATATAAATGAATAACTAATAGATTGATTTAATCCACTTGCTGTCATTATTTCAACAACTTTATCATCTAATATTTCTTTTCTATACTTTGGCTCTCTCTCGGTTTGAACCTTAAATATAGTTCCTTCAATATTGTTATATCCATATATTCTTGCAACTTCTTCAGCTATATCTTCTTTGATTGCAATATCTATTCTAAATGTTGGGATAGTTATATCTAAATTATCTCCATTTATTTCAGTATTTAAATCTACTGAATCTAAGCATCTCTTCATTTCTTCTTTTGAAATACTTGTTCCTAGGAATTTATTAATCCAATTTGAATCAACTGATATACTTGAAATTTCTTTAACTTCATTATATACATCAATTGTTCCTTCCATAACATCTCCACAACCTAATTCACAAACAAGTGAACAAGCTCTATTTAAAGCAAGTTCTGCTAAATTTGGATCAATATCTTTTTCAAATCTTGAAGAACTTTCAGTTCTGATTCCAAGCTTTTTAGAATTTACTCTTATATTAGTTCCTTCAAAATTTGCACACTCAAATATTATTTCAGTTGTATCTTCTTTAACTTCTGAATTTTGTCCTCCCATTATTCCAGCAAGAGCTACAGGTCTCTCACCATCTTTAATACATAAAACTGTATCATCTAATTCTCTTTCTGAATCATCTAATGTTATAAACTGTTCTCCATTTAAAGCTTTTTCAACTACTATAGTATTTGTTTTAATCTCTCTTTTATCAAATGCATGCATAGGCTCTCCTATTTCAAGCATTACAAAATTAGTTATATCAACTATATTATTTATAGGTCTAACACCTGCTTCTAAAAGTCTATCTTGCATCCACTTAGGTGATGGTCCTATCTTTACATTTTTAACGCCTCTTGCCATATATCTTCTACATAAAGAATCCTTAACTTCAACTGTTAATTCATCATTTATATTTATATTTGAAGTAGTTTTATACTCCATATTTGGCATCTTATATGTTGTTCTAAGAGTTGCAGCAGTCTCTCTTGCCATTCCAACCATACTTAAGCAATCTGGTCTATTTGATGTAATATCAAAATCTAAAGTTTCTTTCTTAAGTCCTAAATATTCTTTAATCTCAACGCCTAAAGGAGCATCTTCTGGAAGAATCATAAGTCCATCTACTTCATCTTCTCCCTTAAGTCCAAGTTCAGCTTCTGAACAGAACATACCATTAGACACTATCCCTCTAAGTTTTCCCTTTTTAATTTCTGTCCCATCTGCTAGTGTTGACTTATGAAGCGCAACTGGTACAACATCTCCAACCTTCATATTTGTTGCAGCTGTTACTATTTGAATATCTTCATCTTCTCCAATGTCCACAAGACATACATTTAACTTTTCTGCATCTGGGTGCTTTTCAATAGACTTGAACTTACAAGTAACAACTCTATTTATAAGATCTCCTTGA
This sequence comes from Clostridium sardiniense, assembly GCF_050584765.1. Classification (GTDB taxonomy): domain Bacteria; phylum Bacillota; class Clostridia; order Clostridiales; family Clostridiaceae; genus Clostridium; species Clostridium sardiniense_A. The sequence continues at coordinate 1,449,019 of NZ_JBNOOR010000001.1, forward strand.
ACTATTATTCCTTCTAATGCTGATCCTGTAAGAGTTAATAAATCTCCAAGTTCTGTAGCATTTACATTTATATCAACATAATCATTTAACCAACTATATGGTACTTTCATTTTCTTACCTCCTGTTTTTAAGCTAAAATATTTTAGAATTGATCTAAAAATCTCATATCACTTTCGTATAATAATCTTATATCATCTATACCATACTTAAGCATAACCATTCTATCAACACCGAATCCAAATGCAAATCCTGAATATTCTTCTGGATCTATATTGCAATTTCTAAGTACTTGTGGATGAACCATACCGCAACCTAATATTTCAATCCATCCGCTTCCCTTACATACTTTGCATCCCTTACCTCCGCAAACAAAACATGTTGCATCCATCTCTGCTGAAGGTTCTGTGAATGGGAAATGATGAGGTCTAAATTTAGTCTTAACCTTATTTCCAAACATCTTCTTTGCAAATAGCTCTAATGTTCCCTTAAGATCTGCAAATGTAACTCCTTTATCAATTACCAATCCTTCCATTTGATAGAATATAGGTGAGTGTGTTGCGTCAACATCATCTGATCTATAAACTTTTCCTGGTGATATCATCTTAATTGGTGGGTTTTGATTTTCCATAGTTCTAACTTGAACTGGAGAAGTTTGAGTTCTTAAAACAAGATTATTATTTATGTAGAATGTATCTTGTTCACTTCTAGCTGGATGATCCTTTGGTATATTTAAAGCTTCAAAGTTATATTTATCAAGTTCTATCTCTGGACCTTCTTCAATAGTGAATCCCATTGAAACAAATATATCTTTCATACTTTCAAGAGTTAGGTCTAGTGGATGTCTCTTTCCTAATCTATTCTTCTTTCCTGGAAGAGAAATGTCTATTACCTCATTAGCTAACTTTTCATTCTTTTCTTTGTTTTTTATTTCCTTGGAAATATTTTCTACTTCACCTTCTAAAGCAGCCTTTACTTCATTAACCATCTTACCTACTAAAGGTCTTTCTTCTTTTGATACATCTTTCATACCTCTAAGTATAGTTGTAAGTTCTCCTTTTTTACCAAGGTACTTTACTCTTATTTCTTCAATTTCTGAAGAAGTCTTAGCATTTGTTATTTCTTTTAATGCCACTTCTTGAATATTTTTTAATTGTTCTTGCATATTCAAATTCTCCTTTCTTAACAATTCCAAATTAATTTTGCATAAAAAAAACCGCCCCTATAACAAGGGACGGATTATCCGCGTTACCACCCTAATTGGTCTAATATAAAAACAACTAGACCCAACTCGTAAATTTAACGATTTTACCCGCTAACTACTACTTAAATTCATAGTTAGAACTCCCAAGTGAACTTCAATATAATGTTTTTAAAATAGCTTACAGTCTATGGCTACTTCTCCCTTAAAAAACTAATTATACCTACTCTCTTGATCAACGCTTTATTAATTTAAAATTATACTATAGATTATACATATTATTTTCTAAAATTACAATAGTCTTCTTATTTGTCTAACTCTTTCATAAAGAATTATAGATGTAGCAACTCCTACATTTAATGATTCGGCTCCTCCTGGCATAGGTATTTTTACCTTTTTATCTGATATATTATAAATTTCGTCAGATACACCATTACCTTCATTACCAACTGTTATAACTATCTTACCAGTTAAATCTTCGTCAAAAAAGTCATTTTTTCCTTCTAATGAAGTAGCTACCAATGAAAATCCTCTTTCTTTTAAATCATTAATTACATTAAAGTCATCATCTTGTATTATTGGTATATAAAACATAGATCCCATTGTAGATCTTATTGTTTTATCATTATATATATCAACTGTACCTTTTGTTAATATAATCCCATCAATCCCAGCTGCATGTGCCGTTCTTATTATAGTTCCAAGATTACCAGGGTCTTGAACTTTATCACATAGTAGATAAAACTCACCATTTAATAATTTATCATTACTATCCATTAAGACTACTGCAAGAATTCCTTGTGGATTTTCTGTTCCACAAATTTCTAAAAACAAACTTCTATTTAACTTAAATATTTTACCACTATAATTATATTTCTCTATAAGCTCTGTTGTCTTACTTTCTAATTCATCAAAACAAAATATAGTTTCTATACTAGCTCCAGCTTTAAGCGCTTCCTCTACTAACCTAAAACCCTCTATTAAATATTTTTTTTGTTTGTTTCTATTTCTTCTATCTTTTAATTTTTTTGTTTCTTTATATATAGTGTTATCTTTACTTTCTATATAAATCAAATTCTGCACCTCATTAGTTAAATTTAACTATCATACCTTCTAACTTGCTTAAGTCTTCAGCAGAACCTATTGCAACAAATATATCTTTACCTTCAACTATAAAATCTGCTGGAGGAGAAAGATTTATCTCATCATCTCTCTTTATAGCCATAACGTTAATTCCATATTTACTTCTAAGCTTTAATTCACTTATAGTCTTATTTTGCCATTCTTCTGGTGCTTCTATTTCCATGATACTGTAATCTGGTGATAATTCGATAAAATCTAAAATACTTTCTGAAACTAAATTATGGGCTACTCTAACTCCCATGTCTTTTTCAGGTAATATTACTCTATCTGCACCTATCTTATATAATACTTTTGCATGTAAATCACTATTTCCCTTAGCAATTATATATTTAACACCAAGTTCTTTAACTAAAAGTGTAACCATAACACTAGCCTGTATATTAGATCCAATAGTTACAACTGCAACATCAAAATTTCTAAGTCCTAAAGTTCTAAGTGCACCCTCATCTGTTGCATCCATTTGAACTGCATGAGTAACTTTATCAGATATATCCTGAATTAAATCCTCATCCTTATCTATAACAAGAACATCATTTCCAAGTCCATAAAGAGTTTCAGCTACTGATGATCCGAATCTTCCAAGACCTATAATTACAAATTGCTTCTTTACCATTTAATTCATCCCCTAACCAATTAAAATCTTTCCTTCCGGATATTTATGTGTTTGTTTTTTCTTATTTCTTAAAAATGCTAAAGCTACAGTCATAGGTCCAACTCTACCACAATACATTGTTATCATTATTATGATTTTTCCTGCTGTGCTTAATCTTTGAGTAACTCCAGTTGTAAGACCAACTGTACCAAAGGCAGATGTTGCTTCATAAAGTATATTTATAAATGATTCATTCGGATCTGTAATAGATAACAACATTGAGACCCCTATAACAAGAGCCATACCTATTATTAAAAGAGCAAATGATTTATAAACTAACTCTTTTGAAAATCTTCTACCAAAAACTTGTGTATCTTCTCTACCTCTTATAACTGATATTACAGTTAAAATAACTATACCAAATGTTGCTGTCTTAAGTCCACCTGCTGTTGATCCTGGTGAACCACCAATAAACATTAATATTATAGTCAGGAATTTCCCGGAATTCGTCATTCCATCTGTAGATACGCTATTAAATCCAGCAGTTCTTGGTGACGCTGAAGCAAAATAAGAATTAAGTATCTTATCTCCGAATCCCATATTTCCTATAGTTTGAGGATTATTCATTTCAAATAGATACATTAATATAGTTCCACCAATTAATAATACGACTGTAATTAATATTACTATCTTTGAATGTACAGATAATTTCTTAAGACCTCTGTAATTATATAGTTCAAGCCACACGGTAAAACCAAGTCCACCTATTATAATTAAACTACTTATAGTAAGTAATACTACAGCATTACTTGAATATGCCGTAACTGAACTAAATCCTCCAAACAAATCAAAACCTGCATTACAGAAAGCTGATATTGAATGGAATATACTAAAATAGACCCCTTTTAGAAATCCAAATTGCGGAATAAATTGTGTAGATAATAAAAGTGCTCCAAAAAATTGCACTGAAAAGGTAAAACCTAAGACATATCTTACCATTCTAACTAGTCCTTGAATATTAAATGTATTCATAGCCTCTTGCATAAGTAATCTATCTCTTAGTGTTATCTTTTTGCCCAATAATACCGCTATAAAAGTTGCAAAAGACATAAATCCAAGTCCTCCAACTTCAATAAGAAGCATTATAACTATCTGCCCAAATTCATTCCAATGTGTTCCAGTATCTAAAGTTACAAGACCTGTTACACATACAGCTGAAGTTGAAGTAAATAACGCATCTAAAAAATTTGTGCTCTCCCCATTTGCTGATGAAATTGGTAAGCTTAAAAGTATTCCTCCTATAAGGATAACTATTATAAATCCTAGTGCTAATATTTGTACTCCACTTAATCTTAATTTTTTTATTGAAAATTTTTTCATTTAATCACCTCAACGGTTTATATCTAATGATATCTAATATTTATTATAAGCAATATAATATAAAATATTAGCAACTAAATTTTACTATCTATTTGTTAAAGTATTATTATATCTATATTAACATTCTATAAACATGAAACATTTTCCTTTATTTTTTTCTATATATAAAGAAAATGCGACCTAAGTCGCATTTTATAATTAAGCGTTTATATGTTTTTTAGCTACTTCAACTAATTCAGCAAATGCCTTTGGATCATTTATAGCGATCTCTGATAACATTTTTCTGTTTATGTCTATTTCAGCTAACTTCATTCCATTCATGAATCTTGAATATGAAAGACCATTCATTCTTGTAGCTGCGTTTATTCTAGCTATCCATAATCTTCTATAATCTCTTTTCTTTAATCTTCTACCAACATAAGCATTTCTTAATGCTCTGATAACTGATTCATTAGCTGTCTTAAATAACCTGCTCTTTCCACCGTAGTATCCTTTTGCAAGCTTTAATACTTTTTTATGATTCTTACGAGCGTTAACTGCTCTTTTAACTCTTGCCATTTAACAAAACCTCCTGCGTCCAAACTCTTATAGGTATGGTAATAATTTCTTGATTACTTTTTCTTGTGCTACTGATACGTATCCACCTTTTCTAAGTTTTCTCTTAGTCTTTGAACTCTTCTTAGTTAAGATGTGGCTTCTGAAAGCTTTAGCTCTCTTAAGTTTTCCTGTACCTGTCTTTCTAAATCTCTTTGCTGCACCTCTATGTGTCTTCATTTTTGGCATGATAAAATCCTCCTCTCAAAAGTTATGCCTTTTTTGGGCCTAAAATCATAGTCATGTTTCTTCCTTCTCTCTTAGCTGGCTTTTCCATGATACAAACATCTTCAAGCTTTCCTAAGAAATTGTCAAGAATCTTTTGGGCGATATCGCCTAATTGCATTTCTCTTCCTCTGAATCTTACAGTGACTTTAACTTTATCTCCATCTAATAGGAACTTCCTTGCTTTTTTAGCTTTAATTGCAATATCATTTTCTTCAATAGTAAGACTTACTCTGATTTCTTTGATATTAATAACTTTTTGTTTCTTCTTAGCTTCTTTTTCTTTTTTTGATTGCTCATATATGAACTTACCTAAGTCCATAATCTTGCAAACTGGTGGCTTAGCATTTGGTGATATCATCACTAAATCTAATTCACTTTCCTCTGCCATATTAAGAGCTTCTTTAGTTGGTAATATACCAAGTTGTTCTCCATCTTTAGATATTACTCTTATCTCTCTATCTCTAATCTTTTCGTTAATTATATAATTTTTACTAATAGCTTCCACCTCCGGGTTTTAACATTTAAATATACATATAAATAAAGGACGGCATAAAGCCGTCCTGTTTAATCAAATTCATCAAATAAACTAAACCATACTAACAACTTTCCACGAAGCGTTGCAGGTGAGAAACGGCTGTTTCTTCTTTACATGAGTTATTTTACTATTTTTCTTCATCTTTGTCAACACTTTTCTTTAGAATTCTACAACAAATTATTAACTTCATATTCGTTAACAAATTCTACTCGTTCGCCAAAGACATTTATTATTGTATCAATGAATTCTTTATTTGTACAGTGTTTTTTTCTATAAATTTTAATTTTTTTTGGAGCATTAGTTATAAGACCACTTATTATTACGTCTTCTATACTTGCATCCACTCCTAATTTACAATCAGTTAACTCATTCATAAACTCATCAAAAAGATCATTATTATTTTCATCTACTACATTGTATCCACCATCTTTATGGATTATAATATCAATCCTTTCAACCTTGCTATCTTGTATATCTACAAAATATTTTAGTAACTTTATGAATTCTCTATATTCCTTTTCTACCATATACTTCTCTACTACTTTATCTATAACTCTTTCTATATCATCTCTTAGTTCTCTCATTCTAAATGTTATAAACCCATTTATATTAAGTTCATTCTTTTCTTCTAAGCATTTCTTTATTTTTGAAACTATTTTATTTATCTTATTTTCACAATACACACTAGTTTCATCCTTAATGCCTCTTCGTCTATATAACGTATCCATAATATTTTTTTCAACTTCTAATATTTCATCTTGTTTTAAGAAAAAGTAAGTATCTGTTAAAAACTCAAACAATTCCTTTTCTTTATAGTTTTTAATTACTATTCCATATAATACTTCACTTATATATATTTTAATTTTTTCAAAAACTTCATCACTATAACACTCTTCATCACACATAACTTTTACAAGATGAGTCTTACCTTCAATCTTTTCAACTAAACCTATTACTATTTCTTTATTTTTTAGTAGGGTTTTCAATTCTTGCAACTCTTTTATAAAGTCTAATTCTCCCATATACGCTAACTTCAGCACAAGCATAGATTTCACTCCCTTCTTAGTAATAGTATGTATTAAATGTAATCCACCTATACTACTAATCATTTTGTAAAACTTCCTAGTTTTATTGATTTTTTAGCATATTAGTAGTAATTTAAGTATATATTTATATTTAGGAGGACATTTATGTATTCTTTTGTTGACTATAGGACAACAGACATTGAAATATTAAACTTAAAAAGACAAGGAGTTCAACCTATAAAGGTGCCAAAGTCCACACTCCTTTATGATGCTATTGATGGACATGTAGATATTCAATTAAATATCTTAGATAAAAAAAGTCAAACAATAATAGTTCATAAAAATATTGAAGAATCTTTTTTGAATAAATTAGAACATTTTTCAATCAACTTCATTCTTTCTAACAATTCATTAAATAGTAAATATCCTAATGATATAATTTTAAACGCTTTAATAACTGATAATTTTCTAATGCATAATCTTAAATATACAGATAAAAATATATTAGAAAATTGCACCATGAAAAAGCTACTAAACGTAACTCAAGGATATACAAAATGTTCAGTTTTAAATATTTATGATAAAGCTTTCATAACCTCTGATAAAATAATATATAACACTTTAATAGAAGAAAATTATGATGTTCTATTACTTCCACCTGGTGATATCATACTTGAAGGACTAGATTATGGTTTTATAGGTGGAACAGGTGGTATGATCGGAGATAATAAAATAGCTTTTTTCGGTAATTTAAAACATTATAAATATGGTTTGCAAGTTATATCTTTCTTAAAAAAGCATAATATTAAACCTGTTTATTTATCAGATTCTAAACTAATAGATAGGGGTAGCATATTAACTCTATAAGCTTCTCTATATAGTACGTTCTCATATTTAAAATGTTTCAGTTTTGAATAATAAAAGCTATAATTTTTTTATTTTTATAGCTTTTTTATATTTTCAAGTAACCTACTCAAGTAACCTACTTAATAAAATTTAAATTTGTAGTTCCATTCTCTCTATATTTTTCTAAAAACTCATGCATGCTTGCAATTATATCTAGTTTATCTTCTTTATTTAATCCACCTCTACCTAATCTATCACACAAAAATATTAATGTAATATCATTAATATCTACTGTTTTTGCCATTTCCTCTTCATTTCCAAAAGGTAATTTTTTTGTTATATATAGAAAATGCATATGATATTTTATTAAACTTTGAACCTTTTTTATAAAAACCTCATCAGTAAAGCCTATACCTTTAAGAAATAAATAACCTTCATCATAACCTACATTATCATGATTATAAGAAGTCCATCTTCCTTTTCTAAGTTTAGTAGTTTTTATCTTACCTATATCGTGTAAAAGGACTGCCCACATAAATACTCTTTTATCATTTGCATACTCTCTATAATGAGCAGCATTATCTACTACCATCATAGTATGATTCCATACATTCCCTTCAGGATGATGTTTTTCAGATTGCTGAATATCATATAATTTTTTAAGTTCATTAAGCGGTTCCTCATTAAGTTTTTCCTCTCTAAATAATTTATTAAAGTATTCAGATGGTTTTTTATCATAAAGCAAACTCTGTTCAATATCTTTTATTTTTATTTTAGGCATTTAAACTCTACTCCTTTCACCAAAATTATTTTAACCATTTTTATAAAAAAAATGTATTTTAAAAAAATTTTGTAATCTTTTTTTTAAAATCGAATATACTATAACTATAAGGCGCTGTAGCCAAGTGGTAAGGCAGAGGTCTGCAAAACCTTTATTCCCCAGTTCAAATCTGGGTGGCGCCTCCAAAACAAAAAAGATGAGAGCTAATCACAGCTCTCATCTTTTTTATCCTTTTTATTTACACTTTTCTAATAACTCTCCAATTTCATCATGAGTTACTTTATATTTTCTATTACAAAAATGACATACTATCTCTTCATCTTTTCCATCATCATAGATATTTCTTAATTCTTCTTCACCAATACTTATTAAAGCTTTTTCTATTCTCTCCTTTGAACAATCACATTTATATTGCGGTTCAATGCTATCTAATATTTTAGGCTCCATATCTTCAAATACTTCTTCAATTATTTGTTCTATAGTCATCCCTTCATCAATAAGAGTCGTTATTGGCTTCATCTCTTGAAGTCTATATGTTATTATATCAGCTAATAATTCATCTGCATCTGGCATCATTTGAATTATGAACCCTCCAGCAGCTTTTGTTGAAAGATCTTTATCTACTAATACGCCAAGTGATACTGCTGATGGAGTTTGTTCTGATACAGTAAAGTAATACGCTAAATCCTCTGCTATTTCTCCTGTATATATAGGAACCTGTCCTACATATGGATCTTTTAATCCCATATCTTTTATTACGTAAAGTAATCCATTAATTCCAACAGCCCCACTTACATCAAGCTTCCCATTTTCTTTTAGTGGTAAATCTACATTTGGATTTCCTATAAATCCTTTAACAGATCCATCTGAATGTCCAGTTACTGTAACTCCTCTAAGTTCTCCACCACCATCAATCTTTAATGTTATAGCTTCTTTATCTGATTTTAATTGAACTCCCATAAGTGAGCATGCAGTTAACATTCTTCCAAGTGCTGCTGATGCAACAGGCGTACATTCATGTAATGAAGTTCCTTCATTAACTAAATTTGTAGTGATACCTCCTATAAATCTAACCATTCCATTTTTAGCAGTACCTCTAATAATTTTATCCTTCATAAGTTATCCCTCCATCTCTTTTTTAACTACATATAATATTCTCTCTGAAGAATCTAACACTTTATTTTCTGAGTACCCTTCATATTTTCCTAATATACATAGTCCACATTCTTTTAGCATTTTTTCTATATCTTCCTCTTTATATGCTCTTTCAAAATGTTCCTCTTCAAATCTTTCATAAAGATCACCCTCTTTAATGAAGAAAGTTAAAAACATATTTGTTATTTCATCTTCAAATGTATTTTCCCATGAATAAAATACATCCTCAGAATTATAAGTATATATATTATTACCTAATATAGTAGATAATTTATAGTAAGAATTTATATCGAATATAAATATTCCATCATCCTTTAAATGATTAACTACTCCATTAAAATAGTTCATAAGATCTTCTTCTTCTAATATATAATTAGTAGAATCTAGCACGCAAGTTATTAAATCAAATTTATGATTCAATGTAAGTTCTGTCATGTCTTGACATACTATTCTACTCTTAATTTTTTCTTTTTTAAATTTTTCAAAGGCTTCCCTTAACATGTCCTCTGAAAGATCTACTGCAAATGAGTTTTTAAAATCTTTAGCTACTCTAAGAGAAACATTACCTGTTCCACAAGCTAAATCTAAATAATCTATCTTTTCTATATTATATTCATTTGATATATCTCTAACTCTTTGTGCTATTTCATCATAGTTTATATCTTCGTTTATCAATTCATCATATATTTTAGCAAATTCACCATATGCCATAAAACTCCCCCATTCGCTTTATAAAAACACTACCATTTATATTATAATTAATTCTAGATTTAGTCAAACTAATTACTTACAAATTTATTATCATTAATTATTTTCTTCCTAATATCTCATCATTTGTTGGTATATGAAGCTTTTTTTTCCTACTTGTCATTATACCACCAATTCTTCCCGTCTCTTCAGCAGTAAGCGCAGCCCAGCCTCCTTCGTCAACCTTGTCTCTAAGACCTAATTCTTCTGCAATTTCATATTTTATTTTTTCTCTTAATTTTTCTGCATCTGTAAGCTCTTTGTTTGATTTTAATTTAGATTTTATAATTTTTTTTAAAGGCGTTTTACTCATATCATTCACTCCCATCTTTATTTTTATTTTATCCATAAAAAAATAAAAAATGTATTATTCTACTAGGGAACTAATATAATTATGTGAAAAGTTTTTTAACACTCTATTTTTTCTCGCTATTTTTTCCATAACTCTTGATATTTCTTTAATAAATCCTTATAGTTATTGTATAAATACAATTATAGAAAAAGTATTGGAGGGATTAATTTGTATAACATTGCAATAGTTGGGGCTACTGGTAATGTAGGTAGAAAAATATTAAGCATCTTAGAAGAAAGAAATTTTCCTATAAAAAATCTTTATCTTTTTGCTTCTAAAAGATCAGCAGGTAAAAAAATAAATTTTAAAGGAGTAGAATACGTAGTAGAAGAAACATGCGAAGAAAACATAAAATCTAAAGATTTAGATTTTGCGTTATTTTCAGCAGGTGGAGATACAAGTTTAGAATTTGCTCCTGTTTTTGCAGAAAATGGTGCTGTAGTTATAGATAATAGTAGTGCTTGGAGAATGGACCCTAAGGTTCCTTTAGTTGTTCCTGAAGTAAATCCTGAGGATATAAAGTGGAATACTGGAATTATAGCTAACCCAAACTGTTCTACAATCCAAGCGATGCCTGTATTGAAAGCTATCCATGATAAATATGGTTTAAAGAGAGTTGTATACTCTACTTATCAAGCTGTATCTGGTGCAGGAATGCAAGCAATACAAGATTTAGAAGATGGAATGAAGGGAATAGCGCCTAAAAAATTCCCTAAACCAATAGTAGGTAATGTATTACCTCATATAGATGTATTCTTAGAAAATGGATACACTAAAGAAGAAATGAAAATGATAAATGAAACTAGAAAAATTCTTCATCTTGATGATTTAAAGGTAACTGCTACTACTGTAAGAGTTCCTGTATTAAATTCACATAGTGAAAGTATTAATGTAGAACTTTTAAATTCTTTTGAACTTGAAGATGTAGTTAAAGTTTTAGAAGCTGCACCAGGAGTTATAGTTTATGATGATGTAGACAACCTTAAGTATCCTACTCCTCTTGAAGCATCAGATAAAGATGATGTTTTTGTTGGAAGAATAAGAAGAGATTTTAGTATCGATAACGGATTAAACCTTTGGGTTGTTGCTGACAACATTAGAAAAGGTGCTGCATTAAATGCTGTCCAAATTGCTGAATTAATGATTAAGGACAAATAAGAATTGGAGGAATTTTAATATGACAATTTTTGAAGGTTCAGGTGTTGCTATAGTTACACCTTTCACAGAAAACGGAGTTGACTACAATAAATTAAAAGAACTTCTAGAATGGCATGTAAAAGAAGGAACAGATTCTATAGTTATTTGTGGAACAACAGGTGAAGCCACTACAATGACTTTAGATGAAAAGAAAGAAGTAATAAAATTCACAGTTGATGTTATAAATGGTAGAATACCAGTAATTGCTGGTACTGGTTCAAACAACACTAAAGCTTCAATAGATATGAGTAAATACGCAGAAAGTGTTGGTGTTTCAGCTGTTCTTGTAATTACTCCATATTATAACAAAACAAATCATAAAGGATTATTAAAGCACTTTGAAGCTATAAACGATGCTATAAATATACCAATAATTCTATATAACGTTCCAAGTAGAACTGGTATGAATATTACACCATCTACTTTAAAAGAACTTTCAACACTAAAAAATGTTGTTGCTATTAAAGAAGCTAGTGGAGATTTAAGCCAAGTAGCAAAAATGAAAGCTTTATGTGGAGACTCTATAGATATCTATTCAGGTAATGATGATCAAATCATACCTATTATGTCTCTTGGAGGTATCGGTGTTATATCTGTTCTTGCAAATGTAATACCAAAAGAAGTTCATAACATGACAAGAATGTATTTAGATGGAAAGTGTCATGAAGCTTCAAAGATTCAAATAGATACTTTAGAACTTGCAAATTCATTATTCTTAGAAACTAATCCTATACCAGTTAAGACTGCTCTTAACTTAATGGGATTAAATGTAGGTCCTTTAAGACTTCCATTATATGAAATGGATGAAACTCTAAAAAACAGTCTTGAAGATACATTAAAAAAATATAAATTAATGTAATTTAAGGAGATACTTATATGATTAAAGTAATATTAAATGGTTGCTCAGGTAAAATGGGAACTGTTATAACAAATATATCAAAAGATTTTAATGATCTTGAAATAGTTGCCGGTATAGATAGATTCCCTAAAAAGGATTTACCATATAAAGTGTTTGAAAAGCCTATGGATGTAAATATAGAGTATGATGTACTACTTGATTTTTCTAGAGCTGATGCTTTAAATGGTTTATTAGAATTAACAGAGAAGACTAAAAAACCTCTTGTAATATGCTCAACTGGTTTTTCAGATGAAGATTTAAAACTTATAGATGAAAAGAGCAAAACTCTTCCTCTATTTAGATCTGCTAATATGTCACTTGGAATTAATTTAATAAACTCATTATTAAAAAAAGTTGCACCTATTTTATACGGAAATTATGATATAGAAATCATAGAAAAACATCATAATCAAAAAGTAGATGCTCCAAGTGGAACTGCTCTTCTCTTAGCTGATACTATAAGAGATTCTTTAAAAGAAGAAACTAAATATGTATATGGCAGAGAAGGTTCACACAAACGTGAAAAAGAAGAAATAGGAATTCATGCAGTTCGTGGCGGATCAATCGTTGGTGATCATGATGTAATATTTGCAGGTACTGGTGAAGTTATTGAATTAACTCATAAAGCAATATCAAGAGAAGTATTTGCAGTAGGGGCATTAAAAGCGTGTGAATATATGGGTAAGATTGCTAAACCTGGACTATATAATATGGATGACGTGATTGGATTATAAATATATTAAAAGATGGTAGAATTTTTTCTACCATCTTTTTTTAATTTAATATTTTCCCCATATAATATTCATCTAAATATACTCCATCTTTTAAAAAAGCTTTCATTTTTATTCCCTCTATTTTAAATCCCATATTCTTATATAATTTAACTCCTGCTTTATTATTACATATAACTGTAAGTTCAAGTCTAACTATCTCATTTTCTCTTGCCCATATAAATAATTCTCTAAATAATTTAGTCCCTATACCCTTTCCTCTAAATCCGGCTCTTATACCAATAACATTATAAGATGTATGTCTTACTCTTTTATATTGTCCTCTAAAAGAAGTTAAATATCCAATAAGCTTTCCATCCACTATTGCACCTATTGCAACACCTTCACTTTCTGGCGAAGATAAAATATTTCCTACCTGATTTTCCGTTATATTTCTTTCCCCTTCTTCAAATAGCATAAACTCACTTTCATGATCTAAAGCATAAAATAGATTGTATAGTTCTCTAGTATATCTTTTATCTAATCTTATAATTTCCACGTAACTACCTCCCCCTCTCTTATTATATATTTTAATAATATATACAGTGATTTATGCAATAAAAAAGCTAAAGAAGATATCTTCTTTAGCTTTTTATTTTAAATTAATGTGCTTCTATATATGCTTTGTCAAAGTAAACTTGACCAAGAGTTGAAGCTCTAAATCCTTTAACATATGATTGTACACCATATACTTTAGTATAATCATATATAGGCATAATTGGCATTTCTTCTAACAAAATTTCTTCTGCCTTCTTCATGTATTCAAATCTCTTCTTATTGTCTGCTTCTACTTTAGCTTTCTTAATTAACTCATCATACTCTTTATTTGAGAAGTGAGCATCATTATTACCCCAGCTATTTTTGTCATCTGCATTTCCACTTACCCACATGTCTAAGAACGTCATAGGATCTGTATAGTCAGCTGACCAACCATGTCTAGCTATTTGATAATCACCATTTTGTCTTGTATTTAAGAATACTGCCCATTCTTGATTTGTAAGCTTAACATTAACACCAATAGCTTTCCAGTTTTGCTCAATAACTTCCATTATAGCCTTATGTCCACCTTCTGAATTATACATTAATTCTAGTTGTGGAAGTCCTTTTCCATCTTCATATCCAGCTTCCTTTAATAATTTTTTAGCTTCTGCAACATTATCTTCATACTTTAAAGGATCAAACTTATTATTTTTAAATTCTTTTTCATCTGGATCTTTAACACCTGATGGAACAAAACTAGCAGATGGTACTTGTTCTGCTTTAGTTACATCTTTAACTATTGTTTCTCTATCTATTGCTAATGAAAGCGCTTGTCTTACTTTCTTGTTACCAAGAGCTTTTTGAACTTCTTTATCTAATTTGTCTGAATTATTTCCTACATTAGCACATACAAAATATGTTCCTAAGTTAGGGAATACTTGTACAAGCCCCTTTTCTTTTCCATCTTCAATTCTTTCAACTGGAACATTTGCAATCATATCAAAATTCCCTGATTCTAATGATGCATAAGAACTTGTTTCATCAGTAGCCATCTTATAAACTAATTGTTCAAGCTTTATATCATCCTTATTCCAATAATTTTCATTCTTTTCAAAAGTATAAGAATCTTTCATTTGATAATCTGTTAATTTGAATGGTCCATTTGAAATATAAGTTTCTGGTTTAAGGCTCCACTTATCTCCATTGGCTTCAACTACATCCTTTCTAACAGGCATATAAGTTGGGAATGCCATAAGTTCTATAAAATATGGAGTTGGAGCATTTAATGTAACCTCTAAAGTCTTATCATCAACAACTTTAATTCCTAAATCTTTCTCTTCAGCTTTTCCATTATAATATTCTTGAGCATTCTTTATATACCAGAATTGATACACATACTCTGCTGCTGTCTTTTTATTTAATACTCTTTTCCAAGCATAATCAAAATCTTTTGCAGTTACAGGCTGTCCATCTGACCATTTAGCATCATCTCTTAATGTAAATGTGTAAGTTAATCCATCATCAGATACCTTCCACTCTTTTGCTACTCCAGGGATTGCTTTATCATTTTCATCTAGTCTAACTAGACCTTCAAAAGCATTTCCAATAACTGTTGATCCATCAACTGCTGTGTTAAGAGCTGGATCTATAGTTTCTACAACGGCCCCAATATTATACATAAGTTTTTGCTCTGTTGCAGATCCACCTTCATCTGATCCTCCACACCCAACGAAAACTGATGCACTTAGTGAAATTGCTAATGCAACTGCACAAAGTTTTTTAATTTTACTTAATTTCATTTTTTATCCCCCTTTTATATAGTTATAATAAATTATCAGTTTGATAATGAATTATTCTTCATTGAATAAATGACAAGCTACAAAATGATCCTTTTCAATTTCCCTTAGTATAGGATCTTCCTTGCTACAAATATCCTTAGCATATTTACATCTACCTTTAAATCTACATCCAGGTTCTGGATCTATAGGAGATGGAATATCTCCATCTAAAACTATTCTTTTATTTGCTTTTGCTATATCTGGATCTGGTATAGGAACTGCTGATAAAAGTGCTTTAGTATATGGATGTTTTGGTTTTAAATAAACATCATCACTAGGTCCTTTTTCAACCATTTGTCCTAAATACATTACCCCAATATGTGTTGATATATGCTTAACCATTGATAAATCATGAGCTATAAACAGATAAGTTAATCCAAGTTCATCTTGAAGTTCCTCTAACATATTAATTACCTGTGCTTGGATTGAAACATCAAGGGCAGAAATTGGTTCATCACAAACTATAAAATCCGGTTCAACTGCAAGGGCTCTTGCGATTCCAATTCTTTGTCTTTGACCTCCTGAAAATTCATGTGCATATCTATTTATATGACTTCCATTTAATCCAACTTTATCAAGCAAATATCTTATTCTCTCTTCTCTCTCTGCTCCTTTATATAATCCATGAATATCTATTGCTTCCCCAATAATATCACCAACAGTCATTCTTGGATTTAAAGATGCATATGGATCTTGGAATATCATTTGCATCTTCCTTCTTAAAGGAATCATTTCCTTTTCAGATTTTCCTGTTATGTCTTCACCATTAAAAATTATACTTCCACTAGTTGGCTCATATAATTTTAATATAGTTCTACCAGTTGTAGTTTTACCACACCCTGATTCTCCAACAAGACCTAAAGTTTCTCCTTTTTTTATACTAAAAGAAACACTGTCAACAGCCTTTACATAACTCTTCTTTTCAAATATCCCCTTCTTAACTGGGAAGTACTTGCAAAGATTATTAACTTCTAAAATCACATCTTTATGTTTTTCCATATTAGCCTTCCCTCCCTATAGGTGCTTTAACGTCTGGCGCATTCTCATGACATAGCCAACAAGCAGCTTCATGTCCATTATCAACTTTAAATAATGGTGGTTGATTTTCCATACATATTTTCATTGTATAATCACATCTATCAGCAAAAGGACATCCTGTAGGCGGTTTTAAAAGATCAGGTGGCTGACCATCTATTGGTATAAGTTTCTCTTTAAGCTCACTAAGTGGGTTTGGAACACTTCTAAGCAATCCCCAAGTATACGGATGTTTTCCTCTATAGAAAATATCCTCTGCAGTTCCTGATTCCACAATTATCCCACCGTACATAACATTTATTCTTGCACAAAGATCTGCTACAACACCAAGATCATGAGTTATTAATATAATTGCTGTATTTAGCTTTTCTTTTAAACTTTTCATTAGATCAAGTATTTGCGCTTGAATTGTAACATCAAGAGCTGTTGTTGGTTCATCTGCAATAATTAAATTTGGTTCACAAATCAAACTTATAGCTATCATAGCTCTTTGTCTCATACCGCCTGAAAATTCATGTGGATATTGCTTCATTCTACTTTCAGGACTTGGTATTCCAACTAAATCTAGCATTTCTATTCCCTTTTTCCAAGCTTCTTTTTTAGAAATTCCTCTATGCTTCATAAGATGTTCAGTTAATTGATCACCTATTGTATACAATGGATTTAAAGATGTCATAGGATCTTGGAATATCATTCCCATTTTTTCTCCTCTTATCTTCTCCATTTCTCTTTCTCCATAATTACTTATATCATTTCCATCAAATATAATTTCATCACTTTGAATATTTGCATTTTCTGATAGTAATTTCATTATTGACATCATTGTAACGGATTTTCCGCATCCTGATTCACCAACAATTCCAAGTGCTTCTCCTTTATCTACATAAAATGAAACTCCTCTTACCGCCTGTACATCACCTAAATGTGTATCAAAGGAGGTTCTTAAATTTTTCACTTCTAATAATTTACTCATACTTTTAAACTCCCCCTATCTTTGATGTTTAGGATCTAGTGCTTCTGTTAATCCGTCACCTAGCATATTAAATGAAAGTATTATTAAACATATCATAACTGCTGGGAAAAATAACTGATATGGCTTTGTATATATTGCAGGCATTGCATCATTGCATAATGTACCTAATGAAGCAAGTGGTGCATTTAGTCCAAGTCCAATAAAGCTTAAAAATGCTTCAGTAAATATAGCCTGTGGTATTAAAAGTGTCATTGTAACTATTATTGAACCCATACAATTAGGTATTAAATGTCTAAATAAAATTCTTTTTTTAGATGCTCCTAATGTTTTAGCAGCAAGTACAAATTCTTGTTGTTTAAGTTGAAGTATATCTCCTCTTACTATTCTTGCCATTCCAACCCAATATGATATTGAAAGTGCTAATATAATACTTAGTATTCCAGTTTTGTCAAATGAAGTATCCTTTAATACGGCCATAATTATTACAACATATATTGTTGTTGGAATTGAATATAGACAATCAACAACTCTCATCATAATATTATCAATTTTTCCACCGAAAAATCCTGATATACCACCATATATAACTCCAATAAATAAGTTTATTACAGCAGCAGCTCCTCCAATAATTAATGAGTATCTAGCACCCATCATAACTCTTACAAATAAATCTCTTCCAAGTTTATCTGTACCAAAAAAATGTGTTCCGTTAGGTCCCAAATCTTTTGATCCTGCTATTTGAGCATCATATGCAAAAGGTGATACTATTGGAACTATTATTGCAAGTAAAATTAATACTATTATTACTATTAATGAAACTAATGCCACTTTATTTGCTCTAAGTCTCCTCCAAGCATCACTCCAATATCCAACACTCGGTCTTACATTTTGTTGAAAATTTTTCTCCTCTTGTGATATAGGAGTAAACATATTTTTATCAAATTCTAAATTTTCCATACACTTTACCCCCTTAACCTTCTACATTATCAAGTTTTATTCTTGGATCAATAACTACATATAAAATATCGACTAATAAATTACACACTACAATTAATGTACAGAAGAACACAACAACCCCAAGTAAAGCTGTATAATCTCTATTTGTAATTGTAGATACAAATTCATTACCAAGACCAGGTATTACAAATATTTTCTCAACAACAAATGATCCTGTAAGTATTGATGCAACTAATGGTCCAAGGTACGTAACTACAGGTATAAGTGAATTTCTTAAAGCATGCTTAAAGATAACTACTCTACTACTTAACCCTTTAGCTTTAGCTGTTCTTATATAATCAGATTTTAAAACATCTATAAGTTTACTTCTTGTAAGTCTAGTTATAAATGCCATAGAACTTCCTGCAAGTGCTATTACCGGCATTATATAAGTCTCTGGCCCAGTTAACCCAGCAGGAGGAAGTAATCCCCATTTCACTGTAAAGAAATATATAAGTACCGCTCCTATTACAAAACTCGGTACTGTTATTCCGAGAGTTGATATAAACATACATACCTTATCAGGCCACTTTCCAGATTTAAGTGCTGAAACTACCCCAAGTAATGTTCCTGCAACAAGAGAGAATATAATTGCCACGGCCCCAAGTTTTGCTGATTTCGGGAATGAATACGCTATAGTTTCATTTACACTTCTTCCCCTATACTTTAATGATTCTCCCAAGTCTCCTTTTAATAAATTTTTCATATAAATTGCATATTGCTCACTTAACGGCTTGTCTAATCCATACTTTTCATTTAGTACAACCTTCATTTCAGCTGTGATTTTCTCACCATCAAATGGTCCACCAGGCATTGCTCTTACCAGAAAGAATGTTATCGTTACAACTACCCAGATTGTTAAAATACTAGTAAAAACTCTTTTCCCTATGTACTTTAGCATTTTTAAAACCCCCATTTCATTTTGTCATATATATACATTTGATATTTATTAATAATTATATTATATCTATGCCTTTTGTCAATTAACAATGTTAAGCTTATAGCCATCTTTTTATTAATATATTAATAAAATCTAGGTTATTTTTATTAATTTATCAAATACGTACCTTCTTGTTTGAATACGTTTACTTTGACTTATTTAGCCAATTGGTGCAAGTTTTTTATTTTAACTTGCATTTTTTATACATATACTTTTTTAACAAATTTAATATTTTTCATTTTTTTTTAATATTTATTCAGCAATGAATATTCTCATACATTTTTTGGATTTTGTACGTATTAGGAATACATTTTGAAGGTTTATTTTTATCAACATTTAATTTTAAAGGTTAACTCTACGAAATTAAAGGGTTTTTAAAACCTTTTTGAAGTTTTTAAGTATCATACTTTCATTTTATTTTTATGCTTTTTCTACAAAAACATAAAAAAATATGACAATTAATAAATTTAATCGTCATATTTTTGTTTTATTTTTATGAAATTTTATAAGTTTTTTATAAATTCTTCTATTTTATTTAATGCAAGCTCTAATTCTTCTATAGAATAACAATATGATATTCTTATAAATCCTTCTCCACCATCACCGAAAGCTGACCCTGGAACACAAGCAACTTTTTTCTCATTTAGAAGTCTTTCACAAAATTCTTCAGAAGTTAAATTAAACTTCCTTATAGATGGAAAAACATAAAATGCCCCTCTAGGTTCACTAACATGGAATCCTATCTGTCTAAGTCTTCCAACAACATAATTCTTTCTCTTTAAGAATTCATCCTTCATATATATAACATCATCCATAGAATATTTTAACCCTTCAATCATACCATATTGTACTATTGAAGTTGCACATGACACGCCATATTGATGAACCTTCATAATTTCTTTCATTATAGTATCGTGAGATGCTATATAGCCAATTCTAAGGCCTGTTGCAGAAAACATCTTTGAAAAACCACTTATATATATTACCTTTTCCTTTATACTGCTATCTTGCGCAACAGAATAATACTCATCATATATAATAGAAGCATATATTTCATCTGTAATTACAACTATATCCTCACTTTTTATAAAGTCTATTAACTCATCTCTACCTTTCTTATCAAGAACTGCACCAGTTGGATTAGTTGGGAAAGATAATACTAAGTATTTACATCCCTCTTTTTTAAACTTTTCTTTTATGTTATCTACATTTACAGTAAAATCTTCATTTAATTTATAATTTATAATTTTCCCTCCAACTATATTTACGACACTTTCATATGCTGGATATGCCGGTGTTGGAATTAATACCTTATCTCCTTCATTTAACAATGCCATAAAGCAATCTAATATTGCTTCACTGCCTCCAATTGTTATACATATTTCTTCTTCTGAATAATTTACATCTAATGTTCTTAAGTAATTTGAAATTTTAGACCTTAATTCTTTTACTCCTGCATTTTCAGTATAAACAGTTTTATTTTCATCAATTGCTTTTTTAATTCCATTTTTTATAGCCATAGGTGTATTAAAATCCGGTTGTCCCAGAGTTAATGATATTGCGCCTTCAACTTTTCGTACTTTATTATAAAATTTTCTAATACCTGATATCTCTACATCCATTACTCTATTATTCATTAAAATTCAACTCCCTTTCTAGCTGGTACTCCTTCTTTATAATAATGTTTTATTTCTTTCATTTCTGTAACAAGATTTGCTCTATCAACTATTTCTTTCGGAACATTCCTTCCTGTCATTATAAGCTCTACATTTTTTGGCTTTTTATCAATTAATTCTATAACTTCTTCTACTGATAAAAATTCATTTTTAAGAACTCCCATAACTTCATCTATTATAAGCATATCGCATTTGCAATTTTCTAAAATATCTATTATAAAATTGTATGCAACTTTAACTTCTTTTTTAACTTCTTCTTTCTCTTCTTCAGTAAGAGTCCAAACAAAGCCTCTTCTCTTTTCAAATCTAAAGATTTCAAAGTTTTCTCCAAGTTCATCTACAGTATTAAGTTCGCCAGTCCTTCCGCTTTTTAAGAATTGAACCATTATAACCTTAAGCCCATTACCATAAGCTCTCATCCCTTGACCTATAGCTGCAGTAGTCTTCCCTTTCCCATTTCCTGTATATATCTGAACAAAACCTTCATTTAGTTTCAAAGTAATCATCTCCTTTAGAAGATATTTTACATTAAAGTCAAAATACTAGCAAATTTTGTTCTTTTTTATAAGAAACTCTTTTATTCCTGAACTTTTTTTATTATAATTAATTTATTATTATTAAATAACAATGTTAGAGAGGATGATACTATGGAATACAATTTTACTGATCCATATGAAATAGCAAGATTCATAAAAGAATCAAAAAAATCAACACCAGTCAAAGTTTATGTAAATGGTGATTTAAGAGAAGCAAACTTAGAAGGAATAGAATGGTATGGAACTAATGGTTTCTACATATTAGTTGGCGAATCAGATTTAATATTAAAGGTTGTTTTAGATAATAAGCACTTAATAAAACACTTTAAAATAGAAAATGATAGAAGAAACTCTGCAATCCCAATGCTTGATATTCTTGAGATAGAAGCTAGAATAGAACCAGGTGCTATAATCCGTGATAGAGTATCTATAGGTAAAAATGCTGTAATCATGATGGGCGCTGTTATAAATATAGGCGCTGAAATAGGTGATGGAACTATGGTAGATATGAACGCTGTAATAGGTGCTCGTGGAAAACTTGGAAATAATGTTCACTTAGGTGCTGGAGCTGTTGTTGCAGGAGTTTTAGAGCCACCTAGCAAGTCACCATGTGAAATAGGTGATAATGCCTTAATCGGAGCTAATGCTGTAATACTTGAGGGTGTTAAAGTAGGAAAAGGTTCAGTTGTAGCTGCAGGTTCAGTTGTAACTGAAGATGTTCCAGATGGTGTTGTTGTTGCAGGTTCACCAGCTAAGATAATTAAGTCAGTTGATGATAAGACTAAAGATAAGACTCAACTTCTTGATGATTTAAGAAAATAATATTAAATAAAAAAGGTATTTGAATATTCAAATACCTTTTTTTAATATCTTTTATAATTTATACAGCACCTTCTTCGTGCTCATTTGTTTCATCTCTTTTAGATCTTTCCATTTTTGATATTGACACTTCATATGCAATTTTCTTGACTACTTCAGTTTCTGATACCTTCTTTTGATACTCTCTACTTTGTAATCTACCCCATACCTTAATGTTATCTCCAACTTCTAAAGTCTTGCAGAATCTTGAATTTCTTCCCCAAGCAATTGTTGGTATATAGTCTGACTTATTGTATGCTCTGTTTACTGCTAGTAAAACGTCTGCAATTTCTCTTCCAAATGGTGTTGTTCTATATACTGGCTCTTTGCATATATATCCATCTAAGAAAATTTCATTAGGATTTTTACTTCTCTCTATACAAGGTTCAATATTTCTCGCAAAAACAGTAAGTATTAATTTGTTTGATCCTTCTATAAATTTATTATATGATCTTAACTGTCCTTCTACTATAACATCCTTGCCTATACTGATATCAAACCCAGCTAATAATCTTTCTGAGATTGTAACATTCAATAAATCTACTGAATCGCTTAACCTCTGTACCTCAAGACCAAATGTATAAAACCCTTCTCCATACATTTCGTGACTATACTCTAATTCTGAAACTACCTTTCCTTCAAGATAAATTTTGTTGTTTAACATTAAATTATCCATTGTAACCCCTCTCTCCCTTTGTGATAAACTAATTTATATAAATTTAATGACCCCCACAAGTACATTTCCATTATAATACATAATTTATCCAATTTTCAATATAAATTATTATTTTTTATGTTGGACGCCATTTGAATCAATATAATAATCTTCTTTATAAATCATTTCTCCTACTTTTTTAAACTCATACCCTTCTTCTTTAAGCTCTTTAATTATTCTATCTAAATTCTTTGGTGTGTACTTTGCATTGTTATGAAAAAGAGTAATGGAACCTGGTTTTACCTTCTTCCTAACCCTTTCATACTCCTGCTTTTCTCCATCTTGTCTCCAATCCACTGAATCCGCATCCCATTGAATTGGAATATATCCAAGCTCTATAACCTTTTTTACAGCAGCATCATTATAGTCTCCACTTGGAAATCTAAATAGTTTAGTTTCCTCTCCAGTAACTTTCTTTATTGTTTCTTCTGTCTTCTTTATTTCCTTTTCTATCTTGTCACCACTTATTTGTGAGAAGTTTGGATGAATATAGCTATGATTACCTATTTCATGCCCCTTCTCCTGTATAAGCTTAAGTTTCTCTGCATTTTCTTCAGTACAATCTATCCATTTTCCCATCATAAAGAATGTTCCTTTTACATTATATTTGTCCATTATGTTTAATATGTCACTTAAGTAATCTTTTTCAGCCCAATTTATATCAAAAGTTAAAGCTATATTTTTTTCTTCAGTATTTATTGAATGAATAGGCAAACTCTTCTCCTTAGCAAGTGCATCTACAGATTTTCTATATCCCTCATATACAAAAATCCCAGCTGATGCTAAAGCTACAAACAAAATAAGTGCAACTACAAATATACTCTTTCTCTTTTCTAAATTCAAAACAACTTCTCCTTATTATTTTTAAAAATACATTCATTTATATTTTATTTAATTACACTATATTCATTCTTTTAGAATTTATGCTATAATTATTAATATATCTGAATAAAATGGAGGCTTAATTATGTACGAAGAGAGTTCATTAGAATTAGCAGAAAACAAGTTATTGCTTTTATATATCTTAAAAACTCTAAAACAGCCTATTTCTAATACACAACTCACTGAAATAGTGCTTGAAAATAGTTTTATAAATTACTTTACCCTACAACAATACGTAGCAGAACTTGATGAGTCAAAATTTATAGAATATGCTGAAGTGATGGATAAAAAATTATTAAAATTAACAGATAAGGGTGATAGTGTACTTTCCTTCTTTAAGGATAGAATATCTCCTTCAAAAATCTCCCTTGTTAATGAATATGTTAAGTCACATATAGATTTAATAAAAAAAGAACTAACAATACATAGTGACTATACAATAGGTGCTAACGATAGCTTTATTGTTGATATTAAAGCTTTAGAGGATGATTGTCCTTTAATGGAATTAAAATTACAAGTACCAACAAAAAAACAAGCCACTTATCTTTGTAACAAGTGGCAAGAAAATCCTTCAGAAATATACAATCAAATTATCACTTTATTATTTGATGATTTGAATTAACCATAATCATTGCATTAGGTTCATTCCCTATTGCGATGATTTTTCTTTTATTGTCCTCCTCATTTATTACATGCAATTTTCCATTTAGATAGTCACTAATAAATATTTCTTTTTTTCTTTTTATCACTCTATTTGGCATTCCACCTACATTTATATTTCTAACTACTTTTCCTTCTCTTATGTTTACTACACTTACACTTTCAGATCCAAAATTTGCAACATATAATTTGTCACCATCTTCAAATACATCTATAGGCATAGAGTCAACCTTTATTCTACTTATACATACTAAATTCTTCATTGAATAAATTCCAATAAAACCCTCCTTATCACTTCCTAAATAACTCTCACAAAGATAAAAGTATTCACCATTTTTAGACATAGTAATCTTAATAGGATATTCACCAACCTTTACTTTCTTATCTATATCTTTATTATCTAAATTGATTAAAGACACCGTATTTTCAAGCAAATTGGCAGATAAAAGTACTCTCCGAGTAGAATCTAGAACAATACTATCTGGAGAGTTTCCTGAAGGAACTTCAAATTCAATATTCTTATTTTCTATATTATAGAATATTATAGAATTTGTTTCATTGCATGCAACACAAGCATATTTTTCATAAAGCTTTACATCATTAGGGTGAGGTCCTATATATTCCCTTCCTATCTCTTTTAGACTTGCCAAATCTAAAAATGATAAACTGTTGTCATAACTATTTGCTACAACCCCTAATCCTCCTCTTATTTCTATGCTCCTAGGACCTATAGGCCTTCCATTTAAACTTAAGCTTATATTTTCTATACTTAAGCTCTCCTCATCTATTTTCCTTATACAATCATCACAAGTATTACAAATATAAATATTATTCACAAGTAACACCTCCTAAGGAATACCTATCTTTATATAATATGACTTCATTTGACTTTAGCGACAAAATATACTTTATTTCTTGTAAATTTCACAGTATAATTAATTTATATTTTTTTATTTAGGAGGCATTTATGTATACATATAAAACAAATGGTGTGTGTTCAACTGAAATACATGTTGATGTAGAAAATGATATTATAAAATCAGTAGAATTTGTCAGAGGTTGTCCTGGAAATTTATTTGGTATCTCAAGTCTAGTAAAAGGAATGAACATTGATGAAGCTATATCAAAGCTTGAAGGAATTAAATGCAAAGATAAATCTACATCATGTCCTGATCAGTTAGCAAATGCTTTAAAAGAAATCAAAAATATGTAATAAAAAAATTCCTAGTATTTATAGTCAAAACCTATAGCTACTAGGAATTTTTCTATTTTATTTTCTAATTCTATGAAGAAATTCAATAATTCCAGATACTTAGCATTGGTAAAAACAGTTAATACCATATGCTAAACTAAATAAAATATTATTTAATCAAGAAATATTTTACTTATAGTAGTACTTGCGTTTAACCTTTATATCATAATTTAATTTTTAATATAATTAATCATTATACATAAGACATTTTTATAAAAAAACTGTTACCAAAGTAACTTTTATTAGTTACTTTGATAACAGTCCTATATTTTAAAGCTATTTATTTAATAATAATTCTTTTGATTAATGTGTAAAACCATATGCACCTTTGTTTGTTTCATTCTTTTGTAAAACACGTGCATTATTAAGAGCTTTTATACCAGATTTCATATCATTTACTAATTGTTCAGCCATTGCATGACCTAAGTCAGCACGACATACAATACGTTGGATTCTTACATTTTGTAAGTTTTCTGGTAATGGATAAGCAGGTACTTGCCATCCTTTCATTAATAATCTATCCGCTAGATCATCTAATGTCCATTCTACTTTAGCATCATCTTTTAATTTGTAGCAAACTATTGGTAAATTTGATCCATCATTATAGATTTCAAATAACCCCATGCCCTTGATTTCTTTTGCCAAATACATTGCAACATCTTTTGTTTTTTGATGTATTTGTCTATATCCTTCGAAACCGTATCTTAAGAAGTTGTAATATTGTCCTATTATTTGGCTTGCACTTCTTGAGAAGTTTATAGCCATTGTTGGCATCTTTCCTCCTAAGTAGCTTACTTCAAATATCAATTCTTTAGGTAGGAATTGTTCATCTTTCCACATTACCCAACCGATACCTGGATAAACTAGTCCGTATTTATGACCTGAAGTACTTATTGATACAACATTCTTTAATCTGAAATCCCATTCAAGATCTGGTTCTATAAATGGTGTAAATAAACCACCTGAAGCCGCATCAACATGAATTGGAACTGATAATTTAGCAGTCTTATTATATTCTTCAACAACATCATTTAATTTCTTAATATCATCAAATTTACCTGTATAAGTGATACCAAGTATTCCAACTATACCTATAGTATAATCATCAACATAATCCATTACTTTATCCATATTTAAGCTCATATGCTTTTCATCCATTGGAACTAATCTCATTTCTATATCCCAATATACACAGAATTTTTCCCAGCATACTTGGAATCCTGATGATATTACTAAGTTTGGTTTCTTATTAATTACATCCATACCAAGCTTCTTAGCTCTATTTCTCCATCTGAACTTCATAGCCATACCAGCTAACATACAAGCTTCTGATGATCCAACTGTTGAAGTACCTATAAACTTCATATCCTTTGGAGCATTCCATAAATCAGCAATTATATTTACACAACGATTTTCAAGTTCTGTTGTTTGAGGGTATTCTGACTTATCAATAGCGTTCTTTTCTAATGTTTCAGACATTAATTTTGTAGCTTCATCCTCCATATAAGTTTGGCAGAATGTAGCTAGATTCAATCTTGCATTACCCTCATCCATTAATTCATCTTTAACTAATCTGTATGCAACTCTTGGTTGTATAGGCTTCTTGCCAATTGAGTATCTTGGCATTCCCATATTCTCTTCTTCAGTACCGAATATTGGTGTACTATAAATATCCTTTAATTTTTTATCCTCTCTACTAAATAACATAAAAAGACCTCCTAAATTTATTAATCTAAAATAATATTAAGCTTTATCATTTTTCATATTGTCTCTTTGATCCATAACATCTTCTTCATTTGGATTAATATGATGTTCACCTCTTGCTATTGGATGTACGAATCTATTAGTTTCATGATGTTTAATTCTTGAAATTTTAACGTTATTACTATTATGGTTAGATTTATCATGTAATGCATATATAACAAATGGAATTATTATCGCTATAATGAAACTAATTACTAATATAACCTCATATTCAGTAGTACTTTTACCTGTTAAACTGCTTGGTGGAACAAATGATATTATTAATGAAAGTATTGACATTATTAAACCAGCTGCAGCAATTATTGTCTTAACTACTACACCACCTGGAATTTGATATGCTCTATTTAGATTCTTCTTTTTATATATTAATACAAAGTAACCTATAAAGAATAATATATAACCTACTAAGTAAATTACAACTGTTAAAGAAATTGCAGTTAAAAATGAAACGTTGTTACCACCGCCTCCAAATGTTAGAACTGCTGCCCATATTGTAACAACAACACCTTGAACCATAATTAATGGAACTGGTACGTTATGTTTATTAACTTTTCTAAATACTTTTGGTAAAATTCCATTTTGAGCTGCTGTATACATCCCTCTTGATGGTCCTACAACCCATGCACTAACTTCTCCTATAACACCAAGTGCTATCATTAAAGCTATAATCTTTACAATCCAAGTTCCATTAGAAGTAAAGTGACCTACTAATGCCTCGAATGTTTGTACAACACCAGCACTTAAATTTAATTGTGATTGTGGTATTACTGATGCTACACCTAATCCTCCTACAGTATTTAATATAATAGCTACTACTATTAATATAATCATTGCTATAGGATAATCTCTTTTAGGATTAGTCATTTCATTAACATGTGATGCTGATGCTTCAACTCCCATATATGCCAATATAAATGATACAAATACAACCAATGTGTTTATTTGAGTGAAATCTGGTATAAATGCTTTTGTACTTATTTCCACATCTATTGGATTTCCTTGAACTACATAAATAATTACTAATGCAAATAAAATTATTGCAGGTATAACAATACCGACTATAAATCCTAGTTTAGCTATTTTAGCTGTATTCTTTGTACCTCCTAACTGTGAAAAAGTTAGAACCCAGAATATAATTAATACACCAATAAATTTTACAACTGGATTAGTATTAAGTGCAGGAAAATCAAATACATATGATAATGCTCCTAATATAAAATAAATCATTGTTACAAATCCAACAGTAATTTGAAACCATTGAAAAAATATTGCTGCAAATCCAAATCTTTCTCCTAAGGTATTTCCTACCCAAGCAAAAATACCACCTTCTTGCCAACCTTCAACTGTAGCCATTTCTGCTGCACATAAAGCTACTGGCAAGAACCATAAGAATCCACCTAATAATAAGAAAAATACTAAATGAAAACCTGATGTTGCAAATGTAGGATATTCATACACTGTCATTACCATGGAAGCTGTTATTGCAAAGAACCCAAATAAACTCAATGATTTGGCATTACTTTGCTTTGAATTTTTATCCATAATTTCACGCCCCTTCGATATTTTATTTTTAAATCATTAACATCGTCGACAAAATTAATCAAGTTAGGGATTTTTTTCTTGTCCCTGTCTATGGCTAAAGTATAACAACTGTCATTTTTTATGTAAAACGCTGTTTTTAAGCTCAAAATGTTTAATTTTGTAATAATATTAGGTTATAAGGATAAATCCCCATAAATAATCCAGTATTCTTATCTATTCTTAGTTTTTCTACTAAACTTATTTTGTAAAATTTACATTTTCCTATGAAGGCCTTTAAAATAGCCCTTTCCCTCATATAATTAATAATTATTCCGTAATTGTTAATTTTTACAAATGAGTATATAGGCTTTGTTAATCGTTTACATAAATATTTCATTGTGATAAATTTTCCTTCTAATAACTTCTTTTATTGAAAAAACTTTACTTTATTTTATATAACTTTACTTTATTTTCTATATAGTTACAATTTTATACATCTATTTAAAATATATTAGTTACCTATTAATTATCAATGTACTAATACTCATATTTGTTTATTATATATATCATTTATTCAATTAAAATTTATTTTTAATATTTAAACAAAAAAGACCAATATATTATTCTTAAAATAAAGATAAATATTGATCTTAACAAATTTATATATTTAAATACTTTCTATCACACATTTCCTCATATTCTTTTTTCATCATATCAATCATTCTTGCAATAGCTCCTTTTACTTATACCAACTTAATCTATAAAATTTAATACTTTCTTCATTCCATCATTTGCTAAAGCTGAACTTTCAAATACATCCTTAGCATTATTTATAAACTCTTCTGGATTTAATAAGGCTGGAGAATAATGAGTAAATATTAATTCTTTTATATTTGCTTTTTGAGCTAAAGTAGCTCCTTCTCTAAAGGTCATATGCTTATTTTTAATTGCCTTCTCTAAATCATTATCATCTCCATAGGTACCTTCACATATAAATAAATCACTTTCTTTGATAAAATCTACAATACTGTCTATTGGCCTACTATCTGTTATATAGCTTATATTTATTCCTCTTCTTTTTTCTCCTAAAACTAAGTTACTTCCGTATCTTCTTCCTTCAAACTCTATTTCTTCTCCTTTTTGAAGTCTACTCCATAAAATTTTAGGTACATTATTCTTTTCTGCAAGTTCTTTGTTAAATCTAGCTCTTCTTTTTATTTCTACTCTAGCTCCTATACACTCAATTGAATGTTCAAGAGGTAATGTGCTAATAATTATTTCACTAGTTTTTTCATCAGAAGGTATTATACGTTTATTTTGTATCTTAAAGTTCAAATTATCAAAGTCACATTCTATAACATTTATACTATAAGGAATATATTTAGCTGTAACCATAAGGCCTTCTACAATCTCTTTTATTCCCCTAGGTCCTATAATTGTGAGTTCCTCTTCTCTTCCGCTGTTTCCTATAGTAGCTAAAAGTCCAGATAATCCGTTAACATGATCACCATGTCCATGAGTTATAAATATAACATCTATACTCTTAAACCCTAATCCATATTCCCTAACCCATATTTGGCATCCTTCCCCACAATCAATTAATATTTTTCTTCCTTCATAATTAATCATAAGAGATGAAAGATGCCTAAATGGCATAGGCATTCCTCCACCAGTTCCTAAAAAAGTTATATCTACCATAATAAAGTCACCTACTATTCTTCTTTTACTATGTTATTTATTATACCTCTCATTTCTCCAATCATGTATAAAGATCCTGTAACTAAAATTAGATCATTATCTCCTGAAATCTCTAAAGCCTTTCTAAAACCTTCTTCATAACTATCAAAACTTTCTACATTTGCATTAACTTTTTCTATTTCTTTTTTAAGTTCTGCTCCAAGTTCTGCTCTATTACTATGAGGTGTCAGTGCTATTATCTCCTTACTCATAGGTGCTATTATATTTATCATATCTTCCACTTGTTTGTCTGCCAATATTCCTATTAAAAGAATTATATTTTCATAATTAAAATACTTAATAACATTTTCTTTAAGTGTAGTTATACCTTGAATGTTATGTGCCCCATCTATAACTACTAATGGATTTTTATTTAATATTTCAAGTCTTCCAATCCACTTTGAATTTTCTATACCTTTTTCTATATCTTTTATTTCAAAACCTTGTATTTTTGATAATATCTCCATTACTTTAACAGCAACAGCACAATTTAATATTTGATGTTCTCCTAAAAGTCTTAAATTAGCAACATAACTTTTAAGTTCTCCCCTCACTTCAATCTTTTGATAAACATTATCTTCTCTAATAATTTCTAACAGTTTTGCATCATTATATTTAACTTTATATATCTTTGCTGATTTTTCATTCGCTATATATTCAAGCTCCTTAAGTGCTTCTTCTTTCTGAGGATATAGTACTAAAGGAGTATTTTCTTTTATTATACCTCCTTTTTCTCTTGCTATTTCACCTAAAGTGTTTCCCAATATATTTGTATGATCTAAACTTATTGAGGTTATAACCGTAACTAGTGGATTTACTACATTTGTTGAATCAAGTCTTCCTCCAAGTCCAACTTCTATAACAGCATAATCTACCTTTTTATCATAAAAATATTTAAACATTAGACAAGTTATTATTTCAAACTCTGTTGGATGGCTATATCCTTCTTTAATTACTATATCTACTGCATTTTTTATATAATCCATATAATTTCCTAAATCAGTTTTTTTAATATTTTCTCTATTTATTTGTATTCTCTCTTCAAACTCCTCTAAAAATGGTGAAGTATACATACCAACATTAAAACCTTCCTCAATAAGCATTGAAGAAATCATAGAAGTTGTAGATCCTTTACCATTTGTACCTGCTATATGTATAACTTTTAATTTCTTATGTGGACTTCCTAAAATCTCTAAAAGTCTTTCCGTTCTTTCTAATCCGTAATTTGACCCGAAATTTCCAACTTTCTTAATATAACTCATCGCTTCCTTATAATTCATTTGTTTTCGCCCCTTATATATATTTAAATACTATATTACTTATTTTGTTAATTTAAATTTAACACTATTAACATTTTAACTATAAATATTTTATTGTCAAAAGCTTATAATAAGAGTATACGTCATTTTACTAAATTTATCTAATTGATAACAAAATATCATTTACAATCAATTACTTTTTTGCTATCATAAATCATATCGAAGTAATATTTATTATTTTATAGAAGTTATTATTTACAAGAGGTGTTAATATGAGAAATGTAGAAATTAAAAAGGACATCTACTGGGTAGGTGCACTAGATCCTAAGTTAAGAATATTTGATATTATAATGTATACTCCATATGGAACAACTTATAATTCATATGTAGTTAAAGGTAGTGAGAAAATCGCATTATTTGAAACAGTTAAAGAAAGATGCTTTGATGAGTACTTAAAGACTCTTGAAACATTAGATATCACTCCAGCTGATATCGACTATATAATTGTTGATCATACTGAGCCTGATCATGCTGGATCAGTTGGTAAAATATTAGATCTTGCACCACACGCTAAAGTTGTTGGTTCAATGCAAGCAATCTCTTACTTAAAAGAAATCATAAACAGAGATTTTGAACACATAGTGGTTAGAGATGGTGATACTTTATCACTTGGAAATAAAACATTAAAATTTATTTCAGCACCATTTTTACATTGGCCAGATTCAATGTACACTTATGTTGTTGAAGACGAAGTATTAATAACTTGTGATTCATTTGGAAGTCACTACTCATGTGAAGAAGTATTTAATGACTTAATTCCAGATAAAGATGCATATAATGAAGCATTAAGATACTATTATGATTGTATAATGGGACCATTTAAACCTTTTGTATTAAAGGCTATAAATAAGATAAAAGACTTAAAAATAGATGTTATATGTCCTGGACATGGACCGGTATTAAGAGAAGATCCATGGAAGATAGTAGAAACTTACAAAGAATGGAGTACTCCTGTTAAACCTAAAATTAACGGAGATAAAAAAGTTACTATTTGCTACGTATCAGCATATGGCTACACAGAAGAATTAGCAAAACATATTGCTGAAGGAATAAAGAAGGATCATAACGTAGAAGTTAAAATGTATGATGTGATTCATCATGAAACTGCTGAAATTCTTAAAGATATTGAGGAGTCAGATGGTTTATTATTTGGTTCACCAACTATAGTTAATGAATTATTACCTCCAATTAGAATCTTACTTGCTAATTTAAACCCTATAATACATGGTGGAAAATTTGCAGCTGCATTTGGTTCATATGGATGGAGTGGAGAAGCAGTTCCTAGAATAGAACACAGACTAGAAGAATTAAAAATGAAATTAGTAAATCCTGGTCTTCGTGTTAAGTTCAGAGCTTCACAAGAACAAATTGAAGAAGCAATAAACTTTGGTAATTCTTTCTCTAAGACAATGTTTGGAGAAATGGATATAAAAGCAGTAGATCATGGAAAGTGTGACGTAGTAAAAAAATAATATTACTATGGAAATATAACTTTTTTGAAAAACTTTAAATAAGAATAATATAGAATTAGTTGAAAGTGTTTATCCTATCAAACCATTAAAACATACCTATAATGTTAAAATTAAGATCTAGGCTTTAAAATATTATAGTAATAGGATAAAGACTCCGTAGTATCCCTAGGCGGCTTAGAAATAGCTACAGCTATAATAAAAGGTATTGATACTACACATATATTTATGATAGCTATTTCTTATTTAAATAGTTACAAAAAAAGAGAGACAAAAATTGTCTCTCTTTTTTTAGTATATTAATCATTAGATAATTTTTCTATTTCTTTTCTTATATCAATCATTTTATTATCTAAAACAGTTATCATATCTGCACATTCTCTAAGATCATCTGATATATGATCAAGTGTTTTATTTCTATATTTATAATATAGCTTATGCTCAAGACTAGCCCAAAAATCCATAGCTATTGTTCTTATTTGTATCTCTACCGGAACATCTACTGTACCTGTAGATAAGAATACGGGTATTGTTATTATAGCATGTAGACTTCTATATCCATTTTCTTTTGGATTCTTTATGTAGTCCTTAACTTCAATAACATTAATATCATCTTGCTTAGATAATATATTAAATATTGAATATATATCTTCTGTAAATGAACATATTATTCTAACTCCAGCTATATCTTTAAGATTATCCATTACATTCTCTGCTGTAGGTTCCAATCCTTTGCTTATAAGCTTTTGTACTATACTCTTTGGCTTTTTAACTCTAGTTTTTATATGTTCTATAGGATTATAATCATGTAACATTTTAAATTCATTATTTAATATATTAATTTTAGTGCTTATTTCTTCTATAGCAAATTCATATTTAATTAATAAATCTGTCCAAATTAAAAATTCTTCATTTTCAGCAAAACCTTTAAGTTCATACTTTTCTTCTCTATACATATTCCCATCTCCCATTTTATAAAGAAAAGCGTTAGCAAAATGCTAACGCTAAATCTAAGAATTATTTTAATGCATCAATTCTACCTTTAACAGCTTCTAACATTTCAACATATTTAACTCTTTTTTCTTTTTCTCCTAAAACAACTTTTTCAGGAGCTTTAGCTACGAATCCTTGATTTGAAAGCTTTTTATCTATTCTTTCAATTTCTCCTTCTAGCTTTTTAAATTCTTTATTTAATCTTTCAAGTTCCTTTTCTCTATCAACTAGATCAAGTAATGGCATGAATAACTCTCCACCCTTTACAACTAATGATACTGCATTTTCTGGAACTTCTTTTTTATCTTCTATAAATGATACATTTGAAGCTGATGCTAATTTCTCAATGTAAGCAGCTCCTGACATAAATGCATCCTTAGCTTCATTTGATATATAACACATAACATTTGCTTTTCTTGATGGTGGTACATTCATTTCTGCTCTTAAGTTTCTTAGATTCTTAATTGCTTCTATAACAAATGCCATATCTTCTTCTGCTTTAGCATCATTTAATTCTTCCTTAAATTCTGGCCAAGCTGATAGTGTTATAGTTTCTTCATCTTCATTTAAATGAGTAAATATTTCTTCTGTTATAAATGGCATTACTGGGTGAAGTAATTTAAGTCCTGATTCTAAAACAGTAAATAATACATTATAAACTATTCCCTTCGCCTTTTCATCTTCTCCGTATAATACAGGCTTAACCAATTCTATATACCAATCACAGAATTCTGTCCACATGAAATCATAAACCTTTTGAAGTGCAATTCCAAGTTCAAATTTATCCATGTTTTCTGTAACTTCTTTAATTAAAGTATTTAAATTTGAAAGTATCCATCTATCTGCTAAACTATACTCTTTGCAATCTTTATATTTATTCATTATTTCTCTATCAAGGTTCATCATAACAAATCTTGAAGCATTCCATATCTTATTTGCAAAGTTTCTTGCTGATTCAACTCTTTCTGGATAATATCTTATATCATTTCCTGGTGCATTACCAGTAACAAGCATAAATCTTAAAGCATCTGCACCATAAGTATCTATAACTTCTAGTGGATCTACTCCATTTCCTAAAGATTTACTCATTTTTCTTCCTTCAGAGTCTCTTATTATTCCGTGTATTAATACATTTTCAAATGGAGTTTCTCCCATGTTATGTATACCACTAAATATCATTCTTGCAACCCAGAAGAATATAATATCATATCCAGTAACTAATGTATTAGTTGGATAGAAATATTCTAAATCTTCAGTTTTATCTGGCCATCCAAGTGTTGAGAAAGGCCATAATGCTGATGAGAACCAAGTATCTAAAACATCTGTTTCTTGTTCTAAATTATTACTTCCACACTTTTCACATATCGTAATTTCTCCTGTTGATACGTTTATATGTCCACAGTCATTACAGTACCATACTGGTATTCTATGTCCCCACCATAATTGTCTTGATATACACCAATCTTGTATATTTTCCATCCAGTTAAAGTATGTCTTTTCAAATCTTTCAGGAATGAATTTTGTTTTATCATTCTTTACAACTTCTATAGCAGGATCTGCTAATGATTGCATCTTTACATACCATTGTTTTGATATTATAGGCTCTATTACAGTGCTACATCTATCGTGAGTTCCTACATTGTGAGTATGATCTTTTACCTTTACTAAAAGTCCAAGATCTTCTAAATCTTTAACCATAGCTTTTCTAGCTTCATATCTATCTAGCCCTTGATATTTTCCGCCTTTTTCATTTATAACTCCCTTATCATCCATAACCCTTATTTGAGGTAAGTTATGTCTCTTTCCAACTTCAAAATCATTAGGGTCATGTGCTGGAGTTATTTTAACTGCACCTGTACCAAATTCTATATCAACATAGTCGTCACCAACTATAGGGATTTCTCTATCTACTAATGGAAGTATTAAAGTTTCTCCTATAAGATGTTTAAATCTATCATCATTTGGGTTAACTGCAACTGCTGTATCTCCAAGTAAAGTTTCTGGTCTTGTTGTAGCAATTTCTAAGAAACCTTCTCCATTTTTTAATGGATAATTTATATGCCAGAAGTGTCCTGCATGCTCTTCATATTCTATTTCTGCATCTGATAGAGCTGTTTGACACTTAGGACACCAGTTAGTTATTCTATTTCCTTGGTATATAAGTCCTTCTTTATATAACTTAACAAATACATATTTAACTGCTTTATCTAAGTGTTCATCCATCGTAAATGCTTCTCTTGTAAAGTCAGCTGAACATCCCATCTTTTTAA
The DNA here is from genome assembly GCF_050584765.1 of Clostridium sardiniense. Lineage (GTDB taxonomy): Bacteria > Bacillota > Clostridia > Clostridiales > Clostridiaceae > Clostridium > Clostridium sardiniense_A. The sequence goes on from NZ_JBNOOR010000001.1 coordinate 1,486,374, forward strand.
GTTGAGTTCTTATTCTTTCTCTATACTCATCAGTCCATTCCCAAACCTTTTCAAGGAATGCTTCTCTTCCCATTTCTTTCTTCTTAAGACCTTTTTTTAGAAGTTCATTTTCAACTTTAACTTCTGTTGCAATTGATGCATGATCTTGTCCTGGAAGCCAAAGAGTTTCAAATCCTTGCATTCTCTTAAATCTTATAAGCATATCTTGAAGTGTATTATCAAGTGCATGACCTAAGTGTAATTTTCCTGTTATATTTGGTGGTGGCATAACGATTGAATATGACTTCTTATTCTTATCAACCACTGGCGTAAAGTACTTCTTTTCTTCCCAAGTTTTATAAATTCTATCTTCAAATTCTTTTGGGTTATATGTTGTTTCAATGTTTCTTATATCTGACATATAAAACTCCTCCTTAAAATTAATCTATTTAAATAAAAAAAGAGCTTTCATCCAAAAAGGACGAAAGCTCGTGGTACCACCTTTATTCCTACAAAGATTTATAATTAAATCTCTATAAGCTCTTAATTAAAATAACGACCTAGACAGACCGTCTTTAGCTACTATAATTTCACTAAAGAAGCTCAAAAGCTACCTTCAAAATATTTCATATAAAGGGCTCTCACCTTTTCCCTTCTCTCTTTGATATTTCCTATTTTTACTCCTCTTTCTCATTGCTTTTATTATATTATTTAAATATTATCTTATATTAATAATCCTTTTTTGTCAAATTATTAATATAAATTTATTGATGAAGAGTTGCACTTGCTTCTTCAAATGATCGTTGTGGCTCTTCAAAGATTTCCACAACCTCTCTCTCTATTTTATTTTCTTCTTCTTTTACTTTCTTAAATGCAACTGATAGCATAAGCTTAATTCTATTAACTTGATTTACAACTGAAGCACCTGGGTCATAATCCACAGCCACTATATTGGCAGCTGGATAATTCTTTTTAAGTGCTTTCATCATACCTTTACCTGTAACATGGTTTGGCAGACAAGCAAATGGTTGCATACAAACTATATTATCTGCACCACTCTTTATAAGCTCTATCATTTCAGCTGTTAAGAACCATCCTTCTCCTGTTTGGTTTCCAAGTGAAAGTATCTTTGAAGCCATCTCTCCAAGATGTTTAATATTCTTTGGTGCCTCAAATCTATTACTCTTCTCTAATGCTTCATTCATTGCTTTTCTATAGCTTTCCATATACTTCATAGCAATCATGCTTAGATCTCTTGAAGTTCTACTAAATGCTAAATATTTATGCTTAAAGTCACTATCATATGCTGAATAGAAGAAGAAGTCTAAAAGATCAGGCACAACAGCTTCTACTCCTTCACTTTCTAAAAGACTAACAATATCATTATTTGCAGTTGGATGATATTTAACTAATATCTCACCAACAACACCAACTCTTGGCTTCTTGATATCTAATAATTCTAACTCATCAAACTCTCTTATAAGCTCTTTGATATTTCTATTAAACTCTCTCTTGCTTCCATTTCTAACATTCTCTTTTGCTATCTTGTTCCACTTTTCATGAAGCATATTAGCAGATCCTTTAATCTTTTCATAAGGTCTTGTTCTATATAAGACTCTCATAAATAAATCACCATATACAAGTGCCATTAATGCTCTCTTTATAAGCTTTAACGTTATTTTAAATCCTGGTTGTTTTTCAAGTCCTACTGCATTTAATGAAAGAATAGGAACATTGTTAAACCCAGCATTTTTCATTGCAAGTTTTAAGAATCCAATATAATTTGTTGCTCTACATCCTCCACCAGTTTGAGAAATTATAACTGATGTATTATTTAAATCATACTTACCTGATTTTAAAGCCTTTATAATTTGCCCAATTACTATTATTGAAGGATAACAAGCATCATTATTAACATATTTTAATCCCTCTTCAACTGCACCTGGATCACTAGATGGAAGTATCTCTATATTATATCCGGCAGCATTTATAGCTTCCTCTAGCACATCAAAATGTATTGGTGACATTTGTGGACATAATATTGTATGATTTTTTTTCATTTCTTTAGTAAATACAGGGTTCTCATAAGCTATATTCTTAACTACAGGCTTATAATTATTTCTATCTCTCTCTTCAATGGCTGCTTTTAATGATCTTATTCTTATTTTAGCAGCTCCTAAATTATTACCTTCATCTATTTTAAGAACAGTATATATCTTACCCTTCTCTTCAAGAATCTCATTTACTTGATCTGTAGTAACAGCATCTAATCCACAACCAAATGAATTAAGTTGAATCATTTCAAGAACTTCAGAATCTCTAACATAAGCCGCTGCTCTATATAGTCTTCCATGATATGTCCATTGGTCTACAACTCTAAGAGGAGCATGTAATTCACCTAAATCTGCTATACTATCCTCTGTTAATACTGCCATTCCAAATGAAGTTATAACATCTGGAATTCCATGGTTTATTTCTGGATCTATATGATACGGTCTTCCTGTTAATACTATTCCTTTTTTATTAGTCTTCTTAAGGTATTCTACAACTTCTCTTCCTTTATTTTTTATATCATTTCTATAATTTTCTCTTTCAATATATGCTTTAGTTACAGCATCCTTAGCTTCTTTAATAGTTATTCCAAAGTCTTTAAATTCTTCAACTATTCTCTTAGCTAATACCTTCTCATCATCTAAAGAGAAGAATGGTGCTATATATTTTATATTTTTTTCTAAAAGAACATCCATATTATTTTTAATTACCTCTGGATATGAAGTAACCATTGGACAATTATAGTGATTTGTTGAATCACTAAATTCTTTCTTTTCATATGGTATACATGGATAGAATATTGTATCTACTCCATTTTCTATTAAAGCCATTATATGTCCATGTACAAGTTTAGCTGGATAACAAGCTGATTCTGAAGGTATAGTATCAATACCTTTTTCATAAAGCTTTTTAGATGAAACTGGTGAAGATACAACTCTAAATCCTAGCTCTGTAAATAATGTAAACCATAATGGATAATTTTCATACATATTTAAAACTCTAGGTATTCCAATTGTTCCTCTTTTAGCCTCTTCTTTCTTTAACGGCTTATACCCAAATGTTCTTTTGAATTTATATTTATAAAGATTTGGAACTTCATCTTTATTAATGTGTATCCCAAGTGGTCTTTCACATCTATTTCCTGAAATAAATTTCTCATTTGTAGAGAATGTATTTTCAGTAAGAAGGCAATTATTTCCACAAAGTCCACATCTTCTAAATTCTGAAGTCATCTTAAAATCTTTAACTTGTTCTTTTGGTAATATTGAAGATTTCTCTCCTTCTACATACCTCTCCTTTGAAATTAAAGCAGCTCCAAAGGCTCCCATAAGTCCTGCAATATCTGGCCTTACAACTTCTCTTCCTGATATCTTTTCAAAACTTCTTAAAACAGCATCATTATAGAAGGTACCACCTTGAACTATAATTTTTTCTCCCATTTCTTTTTCATCTCTAATCTTTATAACTTTATACAAAGCATTTTTGATTACTGAATATGAAAGTCCTGCTGATATATCTCCAACAGAAGCTCCTTCTTTTTGAGACTGTTTAACCCTTGAGTTCATAAAAACTGTACATCTTGATCCTAAATCAACTGGTGAATTAGAGAATAATGCAGCCTTTGCAAACTCTTGTACTTCCATTCCAAGGGATTTACCAAAGGTTTCAATAAATGATCCACATCCTGATGAACATGCTTCATTTAAAAGTATACTGTCTATTACTCCACCTTTAATTTTTAGACACTTCATATCTTGACCACCAATATCAAGAATAAAATCTACTCCAGGTAAGAAGTATTCAGCTGCTTTATAGTGAGCAATTGTTTCTATTTCACCAAAATCCATATGAAGAGCTGATTTAATTAATGCTTCTCCATATCCAGTTACTGTGGCTTTTGCGATTTCTACTCCCTTTGGAATATTATCGTAAACATCATTCATTATATTAACTATTGTTTTTAAAGGATTTCCTTCATTACTTCCATAAAATGAATATACTATTTCTCCACTTTCATTAATTAACACAACTTTAGTTGTTGTAGATCCAGCATCAATTCCTAAGAATACTTTTCCTTTAGTATCTTTTAATTCTGCTCTTTTAGCTTTTGCCTTATCATGTCTATCTTTAAATATTTTATAATCTTCCTCACCTTCAAATAAAGAAGGTAATCTTTCTATAGCATCATCTTTAGCATCACCTATTTTATTGACCTTATCTATTAACTCTTTGAAAGAAACTGAAGCTTCTTCACTTGATAAAAGTGCTGCACCCATCGCAACAAACAATTGTGAGTTATCTGGAAATATTATCTCCTCTTTTGTAAGTCCTAAAGTTTCAATAAATCTATTTCTAAGTTCTGATAAAAAGTATAGCGGTCCCCCTAAGAAAGCAACATTTCCTCTTATTGGCTTACCACAAGCTAACCCTCCAATAGTTTGGTTTACTACCGCTTGAAGTACTGAAGCTGCTATATCTTCTTTTTTTGCTCCCTCGTTTATAAGAGGTTGAACATCAGTCTTAGCAAACACTCCACATCTTGAAGCTATTGGATATATTACTGAGTGTTCTTTTGCAAGATCATTAAGTCCTGAAGCATCAGTATTTAATAATGCTGCCATTTGATCTATAAATGCTCCTGTACCACCAGCACAAGTACCATTCATTCTTTGCTCTATTCCACCTTTTAAATAAGTGATTTTAGCATCTTCCCCACCAAGTTCAATTGCGACATCAGTTTGAGGAATAATATTCTCAATAGTTTCAGTACAAGCTATAACTTCTTGAACAAACTTAACATTAAGCCATTCAGAAACTGAAAGCCCTCCTGATCCTGTAATAGTTACTGTAACCTTTCTATCCCCGATTCTCTCATAACACTCTCTCATTAGCCCAATTATAGTATTCTTTATGTCTGAGTAATGTCTTCTATACTCAGAATATACAATAGCATCACTACTATTTAGCATTACTAATTTTACCGTAGTTGATCCTACATCTAACCCCAATTTATAATTGTTCATTAATTTTACACCTACTTATTTCATTTTAAATAAAACACCTATATATGTATTATATATTAACTTACTATCAAATCAACATCTTATACAAAATTATAGTTCTAATTATTGAAAATTTAAGATTACGTTTAATATTTTTTAAGATTTTAGTATATTTTTGGTAAAATGAGAATATATTATAAAATCTATGTACATACTGTTAATGTAAAGATTTTTTTCTATTTAAGGTTAATATAACTTATCTTATTTAACCTTAGAAAAAACTTTGTTTTTCTTAAGGAGGAAATATGAATTACTTTAGTGAAGCAAATAGATTATATAATACTAAGGAATATGAGAAAGCAATACAATTTTATAAAAAAGCAGTAGAGTACAAAGAAAATGAAGCTTGCTCTTATTACAATTCAGGAGTTTGTTTTATTAAACTAAAAAACTACAGTGAAGCAATAACTATGTTAAAAGAAGCTCTTAAGCTTCAGAGAGATAGCAAATACTTTTTTAATCTTGGCTATTGTTATGCTATGCAAGAAAATAATAACAAAGCTTTAATATATTTTAATATGTCTTGGGCTTTAGATAATAAAGATAAAGATTGTGAAAAGGCCATTAATTTAATCCTTTCTAAATTAAAAAAAGATTAGCATAAATTTATGCTAATCTTTTTTATATTACCATTCTCCAGCAATATTTTTCTGTCTATGATCTTTATCAAAATTCTTATTATCAAAGTAATTTCCTGCAATATAGAATGTTGGATCTACTTTAATCCATTTATTTTCGTCCTTAAGATAAACTTCATTCCATGCATGGCTTATATATTCTTCTCCATTATAAGCATCCCCCATAACCATTCTAACATTTAATCCTACAGCTCTACACATTGCTACATACAGACAAGCATAATCAAAACATATACCTTCTCTTTCTTTAAATGCAGGTATCGCTCCACTATTTTTAACATTGTTGCTACTCATCACCATATCAGCTTTATTGTAATCATACTTTATATTACTTCCTACCCAATTATATATTGATTTTGCTTTTTCTCTATCAGTTTTATCTCCTGCAGTTATCTCTTTTGCTTTTTTATCTATTTCACTATTTGATTTTATTCCCTGTTCTAGAGTTACACCATTATAATATATAACAGTAGACTTTGATATATCCTCTACAAGTCCGCTTTTTATTTTACTAATTTTCTGCTCATCAATAAGTCTTGTAAGCTTATTGTACATGTTTAAATTTGAAAAAGTATCTATCTGATATCTCGGAGATACACATCCATTATAAGTTACAATTGCAATTAAAATACACAATACAGCTAATGCTCCTCTTATAATCCCAAGTACAGTACTAAGTACAAATAGTAAAAATCCGCTTACTGCTCCTCCATCATTGAAATTAAAATCAAAAATTGAATTAATAAGCCTAAGCACTACGTAAATAATCCACTTAACAACAAAAAATATTGTAATAAATATTAATACCTTTATTAATCCATTAAGTGTTTGTTCTGGACTTATATTTAATAAAAATTTATCCACTTTACTATTAAAAAAATTATAAAAACTGAACATTACAAAAAAACTTAATACACTTGCTATACTTCCTATTATGGCTGTTATTACTTCATCTAAATTTCTACTTATCATAGAATTTTTTATGCTTGTTATAAGCATAAATGCCATTATTATAAAAATGATTATTTGTGCTAAATTGAAGTTCATATTATTCTCCTTTATACTTTAAATAAACCTCTCTAATACACTCTTTTGCTATATCATAATCATACCCTCTACCTAATAAATATCTTGTAATCTTATTTTTTATTTTAAAATCATCAGATTCTCTCTTTATTATAGACAAATATTTTTTTTCACATAACTCAATCGCACGTTTAACCTCGTCATCTCTGTCTAGCTCTTCAAAAACCTCATCTATTAGATACTTATTAACACCTTTTTGTAATAATGCATACTTAATCTTATTCTTACCTTGATTTTTTATACGATCTTTAACAAACATTCTTACAAATTTTGAATCATCTATAAACCCATATTCTTTTAAAAATTCAACTGTTTTATCTATAGTCTCGTCATCAAATTCTTTTAATAATAACTTATCTCTTATCTCTCTTTCAGTTTTGTAACTTCTCTCTACAGTTCTAAGAGCTGTTTCTTTACATTTCGATAGATTTTCTGAAATAGATATTTCAAGAAGTCTTTCTTTATCAACTTCTTCTTTTTCCTTTAATCCAAATTTATAAACGATCTCCATATTTACTGAAAAAGCATATTCATCATCTATATAAATATTTGCTCTCTCTTTATTTCTCTTACCAGCTTCTATTTTAGTTATTTTACTCAAATTTACTCACCTTGTCTATCTCTTCTTAAAATATGAATTGTAGGGTCTTTTAAAACCTTTGAAGCAACTTCATAAATTTGTTCCTTCTCTATTTTATTTATCCTCTCCATATCTTTAACAAATTCTAATACATCTTCATCTTCAAGTTCTTGATGAAGTACATAATTGCAAAGATCTGCTGAATCTTCAAGAGTTGATATAACTGCTGTTTTATGAACTTTCTTCATTATATCTAAGTCCTTATTTTGGAATCTTATTTTTCCTACATGTATATCATTTATAACGCTATCTATAGCAATCTTTGCCTCTTCTACATCCTCATCTCCTACTGATGTATATATATAAAGGACCTTAGAATCTTTGCTTATATCTAAATGTGTAAAAATATCATAAGCAAGGCCCCTATTCTCTCTAACTTCTCTAAATAATAAAGAATTTGCACTTTCACCTAATCTATGATTTAAAATTCTTAAAGAAAGTTCATCTTCTTTCTTTAACTCATTAAATGTATATAGATATACTATTGTACTTTGTTCAATTTCATTTTTATAACTTGTAACTTCTACTTTTTTGTTTTTCTCGAAAATTACATTCTTTTCTCTAAAATTACTTTTTTCCCATTTCCCAAAGCTCTTTTCTATTAATTTAAGGGCTTTTTCATGTTCAAAAGAAGACACTATTGTAACTACTGAATTATTAGGTCCATAATTTTCATTGTAAAATGCTAATAAATCTTCTCTCATAAATTTATTAACATTTTTTTCCGTTCCTATAACATCATATCTTAAATGACTTCTTTCAAATGCTACTTCATCAGTCTTCTTAAAACTTAAATCTTCTATATCATCCTTGCTAGTTCTTATTTCTGCAAGTATTACACTTCTTTCTTTTTCAATTTCTTCTAATGGAAAATTAGAATTTACTATCATATCCCCTAGTAATACTACTCCATTTTCAATTTCTTCTTCTAAGCAACTTATTGTATAGACAGTTGAATCATAGTCTGTATAAGCATTATATTCTCCACCTAAACATTCAAGTTCTTCATTTAATTCTTCATTACTTCTTGAACTTGTCCCCTTAAATAACATATGTTCAATAAAATGACTTATACCCTTCTCATTTAACTCTTCATACATAGCACCAATACCTACTCCAACATTAATAGATGCTATCTTAGTGTCCTTTTTTACTGTTATTACTTTAAGACCATTTTTAAGCACAGTCTTTTTTATATCAAAATTTAATTTAATCATATTCATCTCCTATTTGTAATTTAATTACAACCTTTAATATAATATGTTTTGAGAAATAATACAATACAAACCTTATAAACTATTTAAATATTTTGATATTTGTATATAATGTAATTAAGTATTTTTTTAACAGGGGGTTAAACAACATGAAAAAATCTATACTTATAGTAGAAGATGAAATAAAAATACGTTTTTTAATTAGAGACTATTTTTTAAAAGAAAACTTTAATATATATGAAGCTGAGGATGGCGAAGTTGGATTAGAAGTCTTTTCAAGAGAAAAGATTGATTTAATAATTTTAGATGTTATGATGCCAAATATGGATGGCTTTACATTTCTTGAAAAAATACGTTCTGTATCATCAGTTCCTGTTATTCTTTTAACAGCTAAAGCTGAAGAAGAAGATAAACTTCAAGGATATGAATTTGGAGCAGATGATTACATGACGAAACCTTTTAGTCCAAAAGTTTTAGTTGCTAAAAGTAAAGCTCTTTTAAAACGTACGAGAAAAGATGTTGATTCAAGTTCTCAAGACTTTAATGGTCTTATAATTAATAAACTTTCTCATGAAGTTAAAGTAGATAATGAAATAATATCTCTATCTCCAAAGGAATATGAACTTCTGTTATATCTAATTTCTAATGAAGGAATCGCTCTTTCAAGAGATACTATATTAGATAATGTATGGGGAATTGATTATTATGGTGATATAAGAACTGTTGATACAAATATAAAAAGACTTCGTGAAAAACTATTAGATAAATCTAGTTATATAGTTACTGTTCGTGGTAGTGGATATAAATTTGAGGTGAAATAATGAAAGAAACTTTATCTAAAAGATTATTTATTATAACGTCTATCTTTCTTGTATCTTTTATGGCATTAACCTTAATTTTTCAAACATTTATTTTTGAGGATTTTTATGAGCGTAAAAAAACTAAAGCACTAACAAATGAAATTGAACAATTTTCAATAGAAAATTCTTTTCAGATTAATAATCCAACGAAGCTGTATTCTGCACTTAAAAATTTTGAAGATGCTAATAATTCAAAAATAGCTATCTTCTCAGTAGATGGTAAACTTAGATATATATCAAATGATCTCCAAAATGATAAAGATGATATAGAAATGCTTACAGAATTTTGCTCTTCTTTATTAGATAACAAAGATATTTTAGTTAAACTATTTACTAAAAATAAGCCAATATCAACTACATTTTATACAAATAATCACGCTGACAAAAATATAGGCGTTGCAGCTCCTATGTCAATTAATAGTAAAAATGATTCTATAGTATTATCAGTATCATCTATTCAACCAATTATTGAAGCTAGTAATGTAATAAGTGAATTTTATGTTTACATATTTATAGGTATATTGTTTATCTGTTTGATAATTTCTTCTATCTTCTCTAGTTTAGTTACTCATCCGCTTAAAAACATTAATCATGTTGCAACTAAAATGTCAAAGATGGATTTTTCAGAAAAATGTGAAACCAGTAGAGATGATGAAATAGGAAACCTTGCCAAAACTTTAAACTTCTTATCTACTAATTTACAATCCTCTTTAGATGACTTAAAAGAAAAAAATAAGAAGCTTGAACAGGATATTGAAAAAGAACGTAAACTTGAAACTATGAGAAAGGATTTTGTAGCTAGTGTAAGTCATGAACTTAAAACTCCTATTGGAATTATTGAAGGATATGCTGAGGGAATAAAGGATGGAATAGTATCAGGACATGATGAACTTGTTTATTTGGAAACAATAATTGATGAATCTCAAAAAATGAGTAAACTTGTTTCAGATATGTTAGAACTATCAAAACTTGAGTCTGGTGTAATCAAGCCACAGTTTGAAGTTTTTAATATTAATAGATTAATAAACAAAGTAGTAAATAAATTAAAGCCAGATTCTAAAGAAAGAAATTTAAATATGAGTTTCACCCCAAAAACAGATTACTCTTATATAAATGCTGACATATTTAAAATGGAACAAGTTCTTACTAATATTATTACTAATGCAATAAAGTATACTCCTGAAAACAACAATATTATAGTAAGTATTGATACTGTAAATGAAGAATACTTTAGAATTTCAGTATTAAACACTGGCACTTCAATACCTGATGGTGAGAATATAAATCTATTTAATAAATTCTATAGACTTGATAAATCAGGAAATAGAAAAAATAATAGCACAGGACTTGGACTTGCAATAGTTAAGAATATACTAGATTTACATCACTTCACCTATGATTTAAGAAATGTTCCTGACGGTGTACTATTTGAATTTTTCTTAAAAAAGGCTCAAATTGATGATGTTGGAGAAGAGATATAATAAATGATTTTAATAATAAATTAAGGACTGCTTACTAAGCAGTCCTTTTATTTTATAGAAATGTAATTTTTAAATACTGTATCATTAGTTTTTATATGAATAACCCTTTAAAATCTTAAATACTTTATATGTTAAATTAATCCCCCATCTATTCTGATTATTTGTCCTGTTAAATAAGATGAGTCATCTGTACATAAAAATACTACGCACTTTGCAATTTCACTACCACTTCCAAATCTCCCCATAGGTATTTCATCCTCTAAGGATTTTCTTTCCTCACCTTGTAAAAATGCATTCATATCAGTATCTATTACTCCTGGTGCTATACAGTTTACTCTTATATTTGAAGGCGCCATTTCTTTAGCTAATGCTTTAGTAAATAAATTCAGTCCTCCTTTTGATGCTGAATATATAACTTCACATGATGCTCCAACTTCTCCCCACATAGAAGATATATTTATTATATTGCCACCTCTTCCAATCATATGTGGTATTCCATGCCTTGTTATATACATAGCTCCTTTGAGATTAACTCCTATAAGATTATCTATATCTTCCTCGCTTGCATCCATAAAAAGTCCTAAACTACTTATTCCTGCATTATTAATTATAATATCAATAGCTCCAAATTTATTTATAGCTGCATCTACTACATTTTTTGCGCCTTTAAAACTTTTAATATCCTCTTTCACCTTTATAGCATATCCACCAAATTCCTTTATTATATCTATAGTTTTATTTGCACCCTCTTCATCCTTTGAATAGTTTATTAAAACATTCGCACCATTTTTTGCAAGCTCTATTGCTATATCTCTTCCTATACCTCTAGATCCCCCTGTAACAATTGCTACTTTCCCTAATAATTTGCTCATTTAATTACTCCTTACTGCATTCCTTTAGTACTCTAATTATATTTTTATAAAATATCTTTTCTATTTCATCATAACTAAATCCCTCTTTTTCAAGATAGTTAGCCAATTTATTCATTTCACTTGTATCTTTTATTTCAACTTCATTCCCAATTCCATCAAAATCGCTCCCCAATGATAGAACATCAATTCCACCTATATTTCTTATATGTTTTGCATGCAGTACTAAATCAGTAATAGATGTTACTTTGTTTTCTCCAACAAAATCATTACAGAAATTTAAGCCCATAACACCACCTTTTCTGGCTAAACATTTTATCATATCATCTGTTAGGTTTCTTGGATGGTTCATTATCCTTCTTGAGTTAGAATGAGTCGCTATAAAAGGTTTCTTGCATATGTTTACTAAGTCGTAAAATCCTTGATCTGATAAATGTGAAGCATCAGGTATTATCCCTACTCTTTCCATTTCTTGAACCATTTCTATTCCTTTATCTTTCAAACCCATATCCTTATATTTAAACTCATAATTTGGATAGCCTATGCTGTTTTCATAATTCCAAGTTAATGTTATCATTCTTATACCTAAATCATAAACTTCCTTAACCTTATCTATATCTCCCTTTAAAACTTCACCTTCTTCTATTGATAAAAAGGCCCCTACCTTTCCTATTCTTTCTGCCTCTTTAAGTTCTTTTAGATTTCTTACTATTTTTATGCTATCTCTATTTTTATTTACTTCCTTCATAAAATTTTTGTACATATCCATAAATCCTACAAATGGATCACTAACTTCATCTAAGTCTAAGAAAAAAGCAAATACTTGAGCAAGGGCCTCTCCCCTTTTAAGTTTTTCTATATCAACCTTGCATATGCTATTACCTAATGGCAATTTTTCATTTAACATCCTATAAGCTGTATCACAGTGTAAATCAATATATTTCATAATTCCTCCAATAAATGTATAACAATTTTATTTATATTATAACATTTATTTCTCAACAAATTTCAAATAAGATTCAACTCTTTCAGGTCCTGCCAAAAAACTCCTTCTTATATATAAATTATTTTCATTTCCAACTTCTATACTCCATTTTACCACTGAAATAAGACCCTTATTAATTTCTAAAGATGTTATACTATTAGGAAGAACACAAGAACCATCATTGAAATAAAGTCCTTCTCCAACCTTTGGAAATTTAATCTTATGTGTATGTCCACATATCAATAAAATTTTATTCTTATCTGACCATTCTCCAAGTTCTTTATCAATTTGGCTTCCTTTCTTATAGTTATTTGCTGGACTATTTGGAGCTTTAAATCCAGCAACTCCTTCTAAAAATCTCCATAAATATCTTACTAGAAATCTACTTACACAGCTTAATTCATCATTCATTAAATCTAATTGATGTCCATGAGCTACTATGCCTTTTTTATTTGATGGTATAAAATTCAGTACAATCCCCTCGTGAAATTCTATATTTTCTATAAGATTTAAGAAATTTTCTCCAAAGTTATCTCCGATTTTTTTAAATCTATTTTTATGAATCATTTTAAAATTTTTATTTTTTTTCATCTTATCATGATTTCCATATAACATATATAATCTCTTATCTTTATTGAATCTATTGTATATACTAAATACATCTTTATAATTATAGGCTATATCTCTACAATCTTTATTTTTCCATAACTCATCCCCGTCTCCAATCTCAACTAAAGTGTATTCTTCTTTATAATAATAATTTATGGCTGCTAAATATATATTCTTATTGCCTATAAGTGAATCAGCAGCTCCTCCATCGCCTCTATGGACATCACTTATAAATACAATTTTAGAATTTAAGTCTATATCTAAGACCTCTGCATTTTGCAATATTTTTTCAAACTTTTTCTTTCCCATATCTATCTCTTTATAATTACTTTGTAGTATTATTATATTCATCAATTTATTCTCTGATAGTATAAATAAGTAGTAAATTTATATCTTCCTTTAACCTTCAATTAAATATAATATCTATGCTAATAAATTTTAATTACCTAAGAAAAGAAAAAGTCAGGTAGTATTCTACCTGACTTTAAATTATTTATACATTCTATGTTTTGAGCTTAAATTTTTAACTCTTTCAATTAACTCTTTAGATCCTTCTTCTCTCTTATCTATTAATTCATTAATTATTGAAGCAATCTCTCTCATATCTTCTTCCTTATATCCTCTAGTTGTTACTGCTGCTGTTCCTATTCTTACACCTGAAGTAACAAATGGACTTCTTTGTTCATTTGGAACTGTATTTTTATTTAATGTAATTCCAATTGAATCTAAAAGATGTTCAGCTTCTTTACCAGTTATATCTTTATTAGTTAAATCTACTAATATTAAATGATTATCAGTTCCTCCTGATACAAGTTTAAATCCATAATTGACAAGCTCTTCTCCTAAAACTTTGCAATTCTTAACAACTTGAGTCATATACTCTTTAAAACTTGGATCTAGCGCTTCACTAAAGCATACAGCTTTTGCAGCTATAACATGCATTAATGGACCTCCTTGCATTCCTGGGAATATATTTTTATCAATATCCTTTGCATACTTTTCTTTGCAAAGAATTAATCCTCCTCTAGGTCCTCTTAAAGTCTTGTGTGTTGTTGATGTTACAAAATCAGCATAAGGAACAGGTGACATATGTAATCCTGCTGCAACAAGACCTGCAATATGAGCCATATCAACCATAAAGTAAGCTCCTACTTCATCACATATATCTTTAAATTTTTTAAAATCTATCTCTCTTGAATAAGCACTAGCACCTGCAACTATCATTTTAGGCTTATGCTCTAAAGCAAGTTTTCTTACATTATCATAATCTATAACCTCAGTATCTTTATCCACGCCATATGATACAAAGTTAAATAATTTACCAGAGAAATTTACTGGTGAACCATGAGTTAAATGTCCTCCATGGCTTAAATCCATTCCAAGTACAGTATCTCCTGGATTTAACACAGTAAAGTATACAGCCATATTTGCTTGTGATCCTGCATGTGGCTGAACATTTGCATGCTCTGCATTAAATAATTTTTTAGCCCTTTCTCTTGCAAGGTCTTCAATTTCATCAACTACATAACATCCACCATAATATCTTTTATTTGGATAACCCTCTGCGTACTTATTTGTTAAGTATGAACCCATAGCTTCCATAACTGCTTCACTTGCAAAATTTTCTGATGCAATTAGTTCTATACCCTCTTCTTGTCTTTCAACTTCCTTCTCAATTAAATTATAAATTTCTTCGTCTTTTTTTGATATTTTTTCAAAATTCATATTTACACCCCAATTTCTTTTAATTATAAAAATTATAAGTTCTTAACCAATATTTTTCAATCTTTTTTCTTAAATTTACTAAATATTATTTCTCATATCTATATATTCCATTCATATAATTTTACTTCTTTTAACATTATAATCCCTTTAATATATGATATAATACTCTTGGTAATTGATTTTGAGGTGGTGATATTTTGGATGTAAATAAATTACTTCATTTATCCACATATGCAGGTATTATAATGCTTCAAAGTGGAGCAGAAATATACAGAGTTGAAGAGACTATATGTAGAATATGTGAAGCATATGAAATTGATGAAGCAAATAGCTTTGTTACTCCAACTGGAATTATGGTATCTCTAAGCTATAATGATCAAACTTACTCTATAGTTAAAAGAGTAAATTTAAGAGGAATTGACTTACATAAGATTGAAAGAATAAATGATTTATCAAGAAGGATAGCTGCTTTTAAACCATCCCTTGAGTCAATAGATAAAGAACTTAATGATATAAATAATACAGCAAGATATTCCATGCCTGTTACACTAATATTTTCAGGACTTGCTGCTGGATTTTTTTCAATACTATTTGGAGGAAACTTTAGAGATTTAATTGCAGCCTTTTTTATAGGTGGCTTTATAAAATATCTAGCCTCATTATTTACAAAAATGTCGTTAAATGAATTCTTTATAAACACTATTTGCGCTGGAGTATCTGCTGCATTTGCAATATTATTTTTAAATCTAGGTTTCATAAGGAATATAGATGAAACTATAATCGGAGCTATAATGATTTTGGTTCCTGGTCTTGCAATTACAAATGCCATACGTGATACTATAGCTGGTGATTACTTAGGTGGAATTATAAAGGCTAGCGAGGCTTTTATAGTCGCAATTGCAATAGCTGTAGGTACAGGTAGTGTTATTAGCTTCTGGCTTAAGGTTTTAGGAGGTGTTTAATATGACTATTATCCTACAAACCATATATGCGTTTATAGCAACTTTAGGATTCGGAATAATTTTCAACATACATGGAAGAAACTTATTTTTTGCAGCAATTGGTGGAGGCATAAGCTGGTTTGTTTATGCATTAGGACTTGAAGCTCATTTTTCAACTACAACAAACTTTTTCTTATCTGCAGTAGTTTTTAGTATTTATTCTGAAATACTTGCAAGAAAGTTAAAGACTCCAGTTACTACTTTAGTTGCTTGTGCACTTATTCCGTTAGTTCCTGGTTCTGGAATGTATTACACTATGTATCAAGCTGTTACTGGAGATGTTATGCAATCCCTTGAACTTGGACTTAATACTCTAGCAAGTGCAGGTGCATTAGCACTTGGGGTTATATTTGTATCAACTATAACTAGGCAATACTATAAAGTAAAACTTAAAAGTAAAGTACAGCTTAAAAGGTTTCAAAAACTTAAAAAGATTGAGAAATAATTTCTCAATCTTTTATTTATTCTAATCATCAGTTAAAATCATATCAATACTACATAACTTTTCACTTAGTTCATCTATATCAATAATTTCATCAAATTCACTTGATGGATATTTTATATTAGTTCTTGTATTAACATAATTATCTAATGCTTTTTTAGCTTTACCAAACTCACAAAGTTCAATTCTCAGAAGACATTCCATAAAATATAGATCTCTAAAATCATCATATTTTTTAGTATAAGTTTTTAAGAATTCTTCTTCTTCATTATACATTTTTAGTTGATGAAGAGCTTTTGTTCTATTTATTATAAGTCTTGGTATCAAGTCTACTATATCCTTATTCTTTTCTTCTTTAATTTTTGTTATAGCCTCATCATAATTTTCTAAAGCATTCTTGAAATTCCCCATCTTTCCAAATTCATTGCCTAACCTAAAAAAGTAATATATATCTTTTTTTTCATTTTCATAATTTTCAAGTATTAAAATATTTCTTTTGCTCTTATTAGCAACATCTACTAAATTCTTATCATTTCCATAATGAAAAATTTGAGCATCGCTAAATGATAAGGAATCTTCACCATAATTTTTTATAATACTATCTTTAACAGTCTCTTGTATCTTTCCTTTAAATCTTATGGCACTATCATTTCTAAAAAGTCTTATAGAATTATCTATGGATCTTTTTTTTCCATCTATAAATGAGGCTACTCTAAGACTTATTCCCTTATCTTTTTTATTATCTTTTATATAATTAAAAATCCTTCGTTTCCCTTCATCATTTATTATCTCATCACAATCTAGTACTAGAATCCACTCTCCCTTAGCTTTTTCTATAGATATATTTCGAACATAAGAAAAATCATCTATCCATTTTTCTTTATAGACCATTCCTCCATATGATTTTACAATGTCCATACTTCTATCAGTCGACCCTGTATCTACAACTATTATCTCATCAACCATATCTCTAACACTCTCTAATGCATTTCCTATTGTTTTTTCCTCATCTTTACATATCATACAAAGACTAATTAAAGCCTTTTCCATAATAAAACCCCTCTCAATCTTTAATTTTATATTACATCTAAAAAAGTTATGTAATATTACTCATATATTATAAAGATATTAATTGGTATAGTAATTTATGTTAAATTATTTTACGATTATAAAAAAATAATATTCAGTAAAAAAGACTTCAGTTTATTTAAACTGAAGTCTTTTTATAACTAAAATCCTAATGGAATTCCAAATGCAAAGAATCCGATTAATAGAATTGTCCAACATATTAAGAATCCAACTGAATATGGGAACATTAATCTTATCATATCTCCTAGTGTGTATTCTGGTTTATACTTTCTCATAAATACAAGTATTATTCCAGCATATGACATAAGTGGAGAGATAACATTTGTTGATGAATCTGCTAATCTATAAGCAGCTGATACAAACTCTGGAGTTAAGTTATTGTTAACTTGGTACAACATTGGAATAAATATAGGTCCAAGTAACATCCACTTTGAAGTTAGTCCGCCAACAAATAGGTTTATTATTGAAGTTATTATAATAAAGCCTATTAAAAGAATTATTGGATATTTATCTATTCCAAGTCCTTGAAGGAATGATGCTCCTAAATATGTTATATAAGTTCCAATATTTGAATAACTAAGTAATGCTAAGAAATTATATGAGAAGAATGTTAATACTAAAATATAACCCATTCCACTCATTTGCTTTGACATAGCTCTTACTATGTCCATTGCATTATTAAACTTACCTACTTTTCTACCATAAAATAATCCTGGCATAAAGAATAAGAATGTAATTATTAATATAACATTATTCATAAATGGATTAACTTTTGCTCCATCTTCTCCTATAAAAGGTGCCAATGGTCCAAGATAAAGAGCTATAACTAAACCTACTCCTATTAAGAATCCAAGTCCTGCAAACTTTAACCCTTTATTTTCTTCATCCTTAACTGAAAAATCTGATAAATCCATATCCTCTGGAATAACATATGTTTCTTTTTCTAACCTTGGTTTTATAAATTTAGCAGTAATAAAGTATCCAACCATTGATAATAAAACGGTTGATGCTACTATAAAGAAATAATGCATTGTTGCAGGGTTTAAAGCTTGTCCACTTTGTGATACAAATGGTACCCCTTGTCCTTCTGCAAATATTTTAGCATTGTTACCAACTATAACATCAATTGGAGTTCCCGGTATTAGATTAGCACTAAACCCAGCTGATACCCCAGCAAAAGCAGCTGCCATACCTATTAATGGGTTTTTCTTTAATCCAACATATAATAATCCTGCAAGTGGTATTAATATTATGTATCCAGCGTCTGTTGCAATACTACTCATTATTCCTAAGAAAACTAAAACTACAGGTAAAAATTTATCTGATACTTTAAGTCCTATTTTCTTAATTAATGTAGTTAATAATCCTGACTCTTCTGCAAGTCCAACTCCAAGCATTACAATAAGTATTGTTCCTAAAACCCCGCCACCATAAGCAAGCCAGTTATTTAAAAGTGCATTATCAAATATCCATCTAAAATTCTCTGCTTGGAACATATTCTTTATTTCATAAGCAACTGTTCCACCATCTGCACCTAAAGTTTCAAATTTTATTCCACCCATGAATATAGTTGCAGTAATTACTATTGCATATAATACCATGAATATTATTACTGGATCTGGTATCTTCTTCCCAACCTTTTCAATAAAAGACCCTTTTTGTTTTTTCCCTTCTTTCATTTTTAAACCCCTTTTCTTTGTTTGTTATTTAGACATATTATTATTAATTTATTCACAATTTCTTTTTAATTATATCATCTTTATTTCTATATTTGAAATTTAAAGTATTTTTTACCTATTCTTTATGATTTTCTTTGCGAGATCAATATTTATCCTATATTAATTGATATTTTATCAAAATTAATCCAGTTTTATTATCAAATCAGTATTAGCTTTCTTTTATTATATATCTATATCTCGTACAATTTTTAATTTTTGTATCTATATGGCGGACATTTTTTTATATACAAAAAAAAATACCTCTTTATTCTATTTAGAATAAAGAGGTATTTGTAATTTTTTAATAATAATATCTTAATTATTATTAATTTTATTTTTATGATAATTGTATATATAAAATGGAACCCCTATAAGCATTAATATAAAGCCCCACATTACAGTTTCCGCACCTGATCCGTATATTGTCCATATTGAATATATAAAAGCTAATATTGGAACTATAGCTTTTGTTATGAAAATTTTAAAGTTAAATTCTTTTGCGCCTTTAAACATTAACATTATTTCTGCTGCGGATGTTAAAAGATATACCGGTAAAAATGAAAGTGTTGCAAGTATAGTTATAAATGTAAATGCTGAAACCATACTCTTTTGGAAATTCATAATTAATAATATATTTACTAATATTGATCCTACTATTAAAGCATTTGCAGGTGTACCATACTTTGGATGAAGTTTTCCGAAGAATTTAGGGAATACTCCGTCTTCTCCAGCTGCAAAAGCAACACGTGCAGTTGAAAGAAGCCATCCTATAGTTGTTCCAAGTATACATATAACTACTGCAATTGTAATTGGCTTGCCAATTGAACTACCTAAAATTTTACTTAATATATCAGTAAGAGGTGCTTGACTATTTGCAAGTTCTCCGTTTGGCATAGCACCCATGCTCGCTATACTAATTAACATATAAATTACAGCTGCTATTATCATTCCATAAATTGTACTCTTTTTAACATTTTTTTCTGGATTCTTTATTTCTCCAGCAGTAACAGTTGCACTTTCAAGCCCTACAAAAGCCCAAAGTGTTGATGTTGCCGCAAGTGAAATTGTTGAAAATCCTTTTCCATCTGGAATTAAAGGCATAATATTTGCCACATCAAAGTTTAAGAAAGCAACTATTATAAATATAGCAAAGAATGCAATTTTAAATACAGTTGCTATAGTTTGAAGTTTTCCAGCCTTTTTAACTCCAATAATATTGATTATAGTAAAAAACCATAAAATCGCACTTGTATATATTATTGAAATAAATGGGTCACGTAGTGCTGGAATAACTGCTGAACTATAGCTTGAAAGTGCTACAATTATAGCTGCATTTCCAATCCATGAACCATTCCAATAAAGCCATGCGCTTAAAAATCCTGTAAATTCTCCAAATGCTATTTTTGTATATTGATATGCTCCACCTGTCGTTGGATACTTTGATCCAAGATTTGCAAAGGATATTGCTATTAATATAGATCCAGCTGATGTTATAATCCAAGCAATTATTGTTGCAAGTGGTCCTGAAAGTTGTGCTAATGTTGCAGGAAGCATGAATACACCAGATCCAATCATATTACCACAAACAAGCATAGTGGCCATAAATAGACTAATCTCTTTTTTTAAGTTTCTTTCTTCCAATTTGTCCCCTCCCAATTTTAGAGTAAAAAAATAAGCCCAAAAGAGCTAATGTCTTTGAGCTTGTATATATCCATTACAAACGCAAAGATAGCTCACCACAATTTCTTGTGGCAGTTTTACACATATTCTATGTAAACCCAGTATATAATCTTAAAGCATTAATTATATACTTCGGCAACAATACCTTTCATATTAACTCAAAGTGCTTTCCTCATTAATATTACTTATTATTATTGCGACCTCTATCTTACCCAATTCATTATATTATGACATTGTAATTTTAGACAAAATTTCAGAAAATGTCAAATGATTTTTAAGTATGCTAATCCCTTGTGGTTATCATATTTTAAAAGTTTTCATTAATTTATAAATTCTTAATGAGCAAATTAATACATTCCATAATTTATCTTATACTTTTTGATATTTTGTTTATTTTTAATTATTTTTCAAATATATAATTTATTTTAATATATGTTAATTAATTACTCCCTATATTTTTTTCTTTAACTATATAAATTCTATATAATTCTATTTATTTTAAACTAAATTTTGTTTTCAAAAAATTCATACTTATTTAATGTAGAGGTACCGAATGTTAATAGCTAGTTCAATAATAGAACTTATAATCGTAACAAATTGTTTTTTCGAGGTGTAATTATGAATATTTCACAAATTTTAATTGGGAAACCATTAATGACCAAAGATTTAAAAAATCAAACATTTAATACATTATGGGGGTTACCTATATTATCAAGTGATGCAATATCATCTGTAGCATATGCTGGTGGTGCAATACTTGGAGTATTATTGCCAGTAACAGGCTTATTAGCCTTTAAATATATGTTATTTGTTACAATTGCCATAATACTATTAATGTTCTTTTTAATTTGCTCCTATAAGCAAGTTATTGATTGTTATCCTTCTGGTGGTGGCGCCTATATGGTTGCCAAAGATAACTTTGGTACAAAGACTAGTTTACTTGCAGCATCTGCACTGATAGTCGACTATATTTTAACCGTAGCCGTTAGTGGTACTGCAAGTACGGATGCTATAACATCAGCTTTTCCCTCACTTTATAACTATAGAGTGTTAATAACAATAGGACTTATACTTTTTTTAACTATAGGTAATTTAAGAGGGATAAGAGAAGCTTCAAAGCTTTTTGGCGTACCTACATATCTTTTTGCAATATCAATCTTATTTATGATTGTTGTTGGTATATATAAGGTACACGTTTTAGGATTTACTCCTAAACCACTATATAGCTTGCCAAGCTTTTCAAAAAATATAACAGTTTTAATATTTTTAAAGGCCTTTGCATCTGGATGTACTGCCCTTACTGGTATTGAAGCTGTAAGTAATGCTGTACCAGCATTTAAAGCCCCTTCACAAAAACATGCAAAGCATGTACTTTATTTATTAGGAATTTTAGTATTTTTAATTTTAGGTGGTTTATCCTATCTATCAACAATATATTATGCTATACCAAATCCTGAACAAACACAGATATCACAAATAGCTATTCAAATATTTGGTCATAATATATTTTACTATATAATACAATTTACAACTGCAATAATATTACTTATGGCTGCAAACACTGCCTTTTCAGGCCTACCATTATTATTATCAATAGTATCAAGAGATGGATTTGCTCCAAGACAATTAAGTAAAATAGGAAGAAGACTTGGTTACTCAAATGGAATCATACTGCTTTCAGTAGTTTCAATACTATTAGTAATTATTTTTAATGGAGATTTATCTTTATTACTTCCCCTTTATGCAATCGGAGTATTTATTTCATTTACAATTGCTCAAAGTGGTATGTTAGTTAAATGGTTTAAAGGAAGACCTAAAGGCTGGAGACATAAAGCTTTAGTAAATGGTCTAGGACTTATTGTAAGTGCTACTACTTTAATTATAATAACAGTTTCTAAATTCCTTGAAGGTGCCTGGATTATTTGCATAATAATCCCTATTATAGTATTCATAATGTATAGAATAAAAAAATACTATGATGTAACTTATTCTGAACTTAAGATACATGAAGGAGAGACTCTTAAAACCTATGAATCAGATATTACAAACTATAGAGTTGTTTTACTTATTGATTCTTTGAATAAAAGTTTTGTTAAATGCTATAATTATGCTAAGTCAATATCTTCAGATATAACAATTCTTCATATATCTACAAATGAAGATAAAACAGAGAAGCTTATTGATGATTTTAAGAAATTTGGATTTAAAAATGAAATTACAGTATTATCATCACCTTATAGAGAAATACGTAATCCAATTATTAAATATATAGATCAAATGTGTAAGAATTTATCCAGTGATGAGAAAGTCTTAGTTGTATTACCTCAACTAGTTTCCTCTAAACTTCATGATAACTTCCTTCATAATCAAATTACTCTAATACTTAGAGCATCTTTATTAACTAGAAAAAGTGTTGCACTAGCAACAATACCTTATATAATTAAATAAAAAATAGCCATAAAGATATTTATATCTCTATGGCTATTTTTTATTTTAAAACTTAAAATAATTCCTTAACTTTTTTACCTATTCTTTCTCCAAATATCATAGGTGTATCTATATCTTTATCATTTACTCCATTTACACTTATATATCCTAAATGTATAAATGGCTTTCCAAGAGCTGCCCCACCAGAATAAATAAGCATTCCCTTTACTATTATCTGATTTATTAAAGTTAAAATAGCAGTGTCTGCACCACCCCATATATAATCTGCTGTTGCATAAAATGATGCTAATTTACCTTCTAAATTTATATCATGAGAATCATCAAGCCATTTCTTCATATTTGTAGTAGTATTTGCAAGATATGTTGGTGTTCCAAATACTACTCCTTTACTCTCATCTAAAAATTCTTTGTCAATTTCTTCAATATTCATACATTTTACTTCTATTCCATCTACTCTTTCAATGCCTTTCTTTATTATTCCCCCTACTTCTCTAGTATGTCCACTTTTAGAATCATATAAAATTGAAACCTTCATACTTTCCTCCTTAATATCATTTAATCTCTCTTTTTATATTACACCTATTCATATTATATATCAAAAAAGGCTAAGCTTTGTTTTTTTAACAATGCCTAGCCTTTTAAATTTTGCCTATATAACTTTATGCTAATTTAACTATTTTTTTAACCTTTGCATATCCTACAAAGCTTAAAACTATCATAGGTATTACAAAAGGAATATACATTAAGAATAATACTCCTCCTACAGTGTAAAGAATAGCGCCAGTTAGTGCAAATCCTGCTTTACTTTTAATTGCCCCTATTACATTGAATATAGTTGCTAGAATAATACAAATCATATGTGGTGTTACTAAAGCTGTTGCTATAGCACCTCCTAAAGCTTCTGCATCTGATGACGCTCCAGATATAGCACCTCCAAAATTAACTACTAAAAATATGGAATATAATACTCCAAGTACTGCTGATACAATTAATACCTTACTTCTCTTTTCCATTTTATAATGCCTCCCAATTAATAAAAAATAATACCTGTAGCCTTTTACTTCCTGCTACAAGTATTATTATAAATTGTCTTATTAATTTTATGGTCTGCTATCAGCATACAAATTAAATTTTATTACTTTCCAATAGTAATCCTAATATAAAGAATATAATTATTGTATATAAAACATATCCACCTAATACTTTAAATTTATTATCACTTTTTAATAATGGTAACTTAACTTTAAGATTAAGAAAATTAGAATATAAAAATATAAGTGCTAATAACGCTACTACCATGTATAAGTTTTCTAAAAATACAGATTTAGTACCTTCTGTTCCTGTAGTAGTAAATAGTCCTATCACTAAAAATCCATATCCACAACATGCTAATATCTTCTTCCATAATACCCCTGTCCTAAAGCCAGGAATTATTTTATAAAAGTTTTTTATAGAAATCTTATCTTCACTTTTATTTATATCTTTAATTTCATCAGCAATTGATGTGCTTTTATCCATATCATTAGAATTGCCCTCTACATTTTCTAAATTTACATTTAAAGTGGAATTATCATCTCTTTTAGTAAGGTCTAACAAATTCATTTTTCTCTTTTTATCCACTGTAGAATCATCAACATTATCTACCGATTTATTAAATCCTTCTTTAAGCATTAGCAAATCTCTTTTTAATTCACTTACATTTTGATATCTATCAGATGGTGAAAATTCTATACTCTTTTTTATTATGTTCTGTAGATATCCATTATTAAGTTTATTTTTAGGATAAGTTCCCGTTGTAAGCACATTCATAAGTATTCCTACTGAATATATATCACTTCTTCCATCAGTTTGTATAAAACCAAATTGTTCAGGAGGTGCATACTCTTCTGTACCCTGAATTTTAGTGTCCTCATTTACTCCTTCTTTATATTCCCTTGATACATCAAAATCTATTAATTTTAATACATCATCACTACTTATTATTATATTTGATGGCTTTATATCCCTATGTATAATTGGTGGATTCATATTATGTAGATGTTCTAGTACATCACAAAGAGATATCATATACTCTATAACCTTCTCTTCTTTAATAATTCCTTTATTCTCTACAATTTCTTTTAAAGTATCACCATGAATATATTCTTCAATAACTATTAGAGATTCATTATTTCTAAATACTTCATATATTTTAGGTAAATTCTTAAAATCCGTTTCTTTTATAGTTTCATATATTCTAAGATTATAATTAGTTAAAACCTTTTTTATATAAATTTTTTTATCGTTAGTATTTTCAACTAAATATATCTTACTTTTATTGTTTTCATTTAATTTAGTTAGTTCTTTATAACAAGAAAGCTTGTATTCTAAAACAAGATTATCCATAATTCTATTTCCCCTTACAATATTGATTTTACCCCTAAAGAATTATATCATATTACTTGTACACCTTACAATTTAATCCTAAGGAGTGAATATATAATAATGAATGAAAAAAATACAACGGAATTACTAGATCGTCTTAAAAATACAAAAAATATTAAAGAATTAGAGAATTATATAGATTCTATAGATGAATATACTTATACAGATTTTGCAAAATATATACTAAATAAATGTGAAGAAAAAGGAATTAAAAAAAGTGAACTTATTAATAAAGCTGATATTAGTAGAACTTATGGATACCAAATATTAAATGGAGATAAAAATCCTAGCCGTGATAAAATAATTAAGCTCTGTATAAGTGCTAAACTTAACTTAGATGAAACTGAAAGAGCTCTTGCAATTGCAAAAGTTGGAAAATTATATGCTAAAGATCCAAGAGACAGTGCAATAATATTTGCAATAAATAAAGGATTATCCGTTGCGGATACAAATGAATTCTTATTTAATCTAAATGAATGCTTTGCATTTGGAGATGAATAAAGAACGTGATATAATTCACGTTCTTTTTTATTTTAAATCTGTCGATTCATTCCAGTTTATGCTACATTTAAGTATTAAATTTTTATTTTCTAAATTTTCTTCTTCAATAGAATCAATTAGAATTCTTGCTGCACACTTACCTTCTTCATATGTTGGCTGTGATATTGTTGTTACTGTTGGAGTAGCGTACCTAGTCCACTCCCAATCATCAAACCCTATAAGTCCAACATTATTTGGTATATTTAAATCTTGAGTCTTTATATAATCATAAGATTTCTGAAGTACCTTTCCATTTACAGCAAATATTAAATTCTTCTTATCTAAATCAATATTTGTATTTATTACTTCATTAAGCTCTTCTCTTGTAATATTATCATCAATTACTTGAACTTTATAACTTACACCTAGTTCCTCTAGTGTATCTATAAACCCATTCATTCTTTCCACTCTAACCATTAACATATTTGGATCTTGAGTTAAAAGTACAAAATTGTTATACCCTTTTTCTACTAAATTAGTAATTGCTTCTTTAGTTATGTCATAGTTGTTTGTTTTAACCCACTTACCTCTAAAGTCTTTATTTACTGAATCTAGTAGTACTAATTTTTTACCACGCTCTTTTATTTTATCTATAAGTTTTGTGAATTTTACAGTTGATTGAACAATAAATCCATCAACACCCATATCTAGCATTCTATTTATATATTTCTCTTCATAATTAAAATCATAACTGCTACTTCCGACTATTATCTGATAGTCTTCTTTTCTAGCAACTTTATCTATACCTTTTACTATTGTACTACTAAAAGGATTTGATATGTCAGCAACTACAACTCCTATTAAATTCATCTTTTTAGAGGTAAGACTCCTTGCCACAATACTTGGACTATAGTTAGTTTCTTTAATTACCTCTTCTATTTTTATTTTTGTCTCTGCTGACATCTTTTCATATTTTCCATTTAAATAAAAAGATACTGTTGTTTTCGACGTTCCTGCCATATCTGCTATATCTTTTATTGTTACTTTTTTCATTATACTCCACCTCTAAATCGGTTTACATTGTATTATCTCATTATGCCTTTAATCTTATCTTATTATAATTTTCTCCTTTTTTATGAATAACTATAACTTTCCCGTAGAAAGGTACATCTTTATAATAATACATTTTTCCACCTTTATATGTTTCTTTATTAAATATTATAACAATATAACTCTCATTTTTAGATATTATGAATTCTTTAGAAAATGCTACTTCTTTATCAACATAATCTAGGCTATTGAATTGCTTTATATTAGCTTCTTTAACTTCAATATTACCATCTATAATAATATCATAATTTACACTTCTATTGTTGAATTTTAATGATTTAACAATCTTTTTATTATTATTAACCTTATTGTAACATTTTGATAAAAGTCCATTAGTTATTCTTAACTTTTCTTCACTTATAATTTTAAGATTATCATTTTCATTTTTTATATCTACGCCATTATAATTTAAAGATGCCTTAACATTATTATCCAAATTATATATACATTCAAGTTCATGCTCTCCACTACATTTTACATCATTAATAACTACCCATATTGCAGGCTCTATATATAATACTTTTCTGTTTATTAAATATGGAACTCCTCTTTTAAGTTCTCCTGTAAACGGCATCTCAGCATAACTTATATTATCTTTATTTTTAAAATAATTTTTAAGACAATCTCCGTAGCTAAAGTAACTCCATGATTTATTTGGTACGCCATGCGGATCATTATCTATTACACATACATTATGAGCTTTATAGGATTTTAAATATTCTCTTAATGGATCATCCTCTACATACGTATATCTACCACAATCAACAATATATGGCTTACCTTTATAATAAATTGATATATGCCCTAGATCTGTATGTCCATGTCCACTACCTAATGTTCCATTTTGAAGATAAGTATAATTTCCATTACATTTAAATGTATCTCTTATATAAATATTTCCTGAATCTTTGAAAAGTCTACTCTTATCCATTGGTTCTTTTTTATTTAATTTATTAAATTTATCATAGCCACTTCTTCCAAGTACCCATACACTCATCAAGTCCATATTATCAAAAGAAGCCCATTTTAACATTTCATTATTAAACAAAACTGCAGCTTTAACTAACACATCTCTAACATCTGTTATATCACTATCCCCTTGCGCTTCTTGAGTTGATTTTGGAGATTTTGAATACATTAGATATTCCGCCATACTCTCTATTTTGTTTATAAAATTATTATCTACTTCTATTCCAAGCTTTTTACTATAATTGATGAATTTCATTGAACAATTTAAAACTTCTACATGATACATAATAGATTGCTCCCAATGTGAGCCATCATCAAATACCTGCATATCTATTTGTTCATATAGTTCTTTCTCAGCCCAATTTTTCAAATCTTTATCTTCTAAAAATTCATTAAGCCATAGATATATAGAACATATTGAAGTTGTTTGAAGTACTCCCCAATTACTTAATGTATATTTACCTATATAAGCTTTCTTTAAATACTCTATTTGATCTTTTATACTAAATATTATTTTAAAAGTTTCTTCATCACTTACTTTATTTTCGTCTATTAAATGAATTAATACTTCAATCCAAGCAAGGCATCTAATCCCAGTGTCAATTGTTCTTATAGTATTTCCGCCCTTTATATTAATTTCATTATTATCTATCCAATTAAATATAAACCATTTTAATTTTTCAATATATTTATCATCTTTTTCAATATAATACGCCATAAGTAATTTATTTAAATACTCATGTCTATTTAACATAAATGTCCACTCTTCATCTCCATTTGGTGTATAATCCCACTTTAATGGATCTACTATATAAGGAATATTGCATTGTTCCATATCCCAAGTATTATCAAAAATAAATGAATTATTCATTAGAAGATTTGCACCTATTAACTTTTTATTATATTCTTCATTCCTTTTATTCTTTATATAATCAATAACGAAATATTTATCATATTCATTAAAGTAATTTTCAACTTTACTTTTAAGCTTCTCTAAATTCTTATTATAACTTTTCATATAGAACCCTCCATTAAACTATATAATTTAATCATTATATTTTAAGAGGCTACAAACAATCTTCTTTGCCTGTAGCCTCTTAACTATAACTTATCTATTTACACTTCCTAAGCTTTTATTGTTAATTAAACTATTAATTTCTTCATTGCTGGCTAAACTAATATCCCCTCTTTGGGCATGTTTTAATACAGCAGCAGCTATTCCAAATTCAATAATTTCACTTTTATCTATTATATTATTACCTAGTATCTTTTTAAGAACTCCAGTTGCAAATGCATCTCCTCCACCAATCCTAGATAACATATGAAATTCATATTTAGATGATCTATAAATTTCTCCATCTGCATAAAGAACCCCTGTAAGTGAATGTATATTTAATGCATTAGCTCTTCTTAAAGTTGTTGCTACATACTTAACTCCAAGCTCTTCTGTCATATACTTAAACTTTTCTTTTAAAGCTAAATCAGTTACTTCCTCTTTAGCTGGATCTAAAAATTTAAATTCTTCTGGATTTTTAGTAAGCCACCCAAAACATATATAACTATCCTTAACTATAGGTCTTAATATTTCTAAAAATTCCTCATAGTCTTCAAATAATTTAGCTCTATAATTTAAATCTACGCTAATTTTAATATCTCTTTTTTTAGCTTCATCTATAATTTTAGTACTAATTTTTCTAACATTTTCTCCAAGTCCAAAAGTTATTCCTGAAACATGTAATAATTCTACTCCATTAAATATGTTATCAAAATTTAAGTCATCTTCTTCTAGCTCTGTTATTGAAGAATTCTTTCTATCATATATTACATTTGCACTTCGTGCACCATATCCTTCTTCATAATAATATAGTCCAAGTCTCTCTCCTTTTGTAACTACATTATCACAGTTAACCCCATAGGACATAAGAAAGGCCTTTGCTGAATTTCCTATTGCATTATTGGGTACTGCTGATATTATGCTTGTCTCTACCCCTAAATTTTTAAGACCAATAGCTACATTAGCCTCTGCACCACCAAAGTACATCTCAAGAGTACTTGTTTGGTCTAACCTTAAATTATTAGGAGGAGTTAATCTCATCAATAATTCTCCTAAAACTAAAACCTTCCTCATTGTATATACCTCATTATTTCTTAAGCTCTTTAATTAAATTTATATATTTTTTAGTTTCATCTCTAACTTTATCTGGATCCTTAAGTTTAGTTATTGCACTACCAATACTTACAACTTCAGCTCCACATTTAAACCATTCACTAATATTATCGTAAGATACACCACCAGATACCATAACTCCAATATCTTTAATTGGAGCTTTAATATCTTTAACAATTGAAGGACTATAGGCTGAACCTGGGAATAGCTTTATAACATCTACTCCTGATTCTCTAGCTTCAACAATCTCTTTAGTAGTAAAGCATCCTGGTATATATGGAACTCCATATCTATTACATATTATTGATGTTTCTTTATTAAAATATGGACTTACAATAAATTCTGCACCTTTTAAAATTGCAAGTCTAGCTGTTTCTGGATCAAGTACAGTTCCAGCACCAATTAAAACATCATCATTCTTATCATTGACTAAATTCTTTATTACTTCGTCAGCATTTGGGATAGTAAAAGTAACCTCAATTACTTTACATCCTCCCTCTATGGCAGCCTTTGCGATTTCAATACCTTCTTTTGTAGTATCAGTTCTTAATACTAATACAAAAGCTTCTTTGCCTATAGCAACTAATTTATTAATTTTATTAATCATATTATCTCACAAGCCATCCGCCATCAACTGCAATAACATGGCCATTTATATAATCTGATGCTCTACTTGATAAGAATACTACTGTTCCCATAAGATCTGAAACTTCTCCCCATCTTTCTGCTGGAATTCTTCCAAGTATTTCAGCATTTCTCTTCTCATCTGCTCTAATTGGTGCAGTATTTGCAGTCTTTATATATCCAGGTGCTATAGCATTTATTTGTACGTTATGCATAGCTAATTCATTAGCAAAAGCACGAGTTATTCCAACTACCCCATGTTTTGATGCTGTATAAGGTGGTACAAATTTTCCTCCTTGGAATGATAGCATTGAAGCTATATTTATTATCTTACCACTTCCTTGCTCTACCATTACTTCAGCAACTCTTCTTGAAAGATAATATACAGCGTTTAAGTTTATGTTCATAACCGCTTCAAAGTCTTCATCTTTGTATTCAAGAAGTGGTGCTCTTCTTATTGTTCCAGCATTATTTACTAAAATATCAATCTTTCCATATTCTTTTAAGCAAGTATCTACAACTGTTTCTCTAACTTCCTTTTTAGTAAGATCTCCCTTTACAAAAACAATTTTTCTTCCAGCACCTTCTACAAGCTCTTTAACTTCTTGTATATTATCATCAAAAGAAGTTACTAATAAATCTGCTCCAGCCTTTGCTAATGCTTCAGCATAAGCCATACCAAGACCTGTATTTCCTCCAGTAATTATAGCTACTCTTCCTCTTAAATTGAAAAAATCTAGTGAAAACTCTTTTAAATTATCCATAATAAACATCTCCCTATTCTTTTAAAGCTCCTATAATACTAGCTTTATCTATTTCTATTATTACATCTTTAGCTATTTCAAGCTTTACTATATTCCCATCTATTTTTTTAATCTTTCCATAAATTCCTGATATAGTAATTATTTTTTCGTTAATTTTTAGAGAAGAGAGAATTTTTTCTCTCTCCCCTTCTTGTTTTGCTAATTTCTTTTTATTTAAAAATGGCATTATCATAAGAACTACTACTGGATATGCCGCTAATAACACTATAAGTATGAATGTTAATCTATCCATAAGAAATTAAGCTAAATCCTTTCTACATATAATAGAACTCATGTCCTTAAGTCCTTCTAATGAAGATTCAATTGTCTCTCTTATGTCCTCATCAGTACTAATAACTAAAGTTTTCATTACTATATCAAGTATACATCCAACTGACACTCCACCTATAACATATTGGTTATCACTTTCTTCATTTAAAAGTACTTCCCTTGATGTAATTTGGAAAGGTGCCCCTCCAGTTATATCAGCAAAAATTATTAAGTCCTTATTTTCATTTACATATGAGTGAATCATATCTGTGAACTTATCATGAGTTAATTCTTCATTTAAGTTTATAGCATCTATTCCCTCATCTACTCCAGTTAATAACTTTATAGCTGATTTTATTCCAGCTGCATATTCTCCATGTCCTACAATTAAAATCTTCATTATATCTATTCCTCTCTAATCTATTATGCTAATATTCCAAGTACTGATCCTAGTACTCCTATTACTATTGTTAAAGCAACAACATGATAAGTTGTCCATTTACGTTTCTTAATTAAGTAGAAAACTAGTATTGTAAATAATGCTGGTAATAATGCTGGTGCTATTTTATCTACCATTTCTTGTATAGCAACTACTTTTTCTTTACCATCTGGCATTGCTGCTGTATATTGTATTGGAATTTGTAATTTAACAAATGATACTGCAAGTCCTGAAATTACTGTTACACCAATCATACTTGCTATCTTTGAAATTTCTCCCATCTTCTCGCTTAAAGTTTCAATAACACTTGTACCTAATTTATATCCCCATAAACCGGTTAACAACTTAATAGTTAGTAGTATTCCATTCATTGCTAAGAAGAATAGTAATGGTCCTGCTACTAATCCATCTTGAGCTAATGATGCTGCAATTGTAGAGAAAAGTGGTGCCAAACAGAATTGTGATAAAGAATCACCAATACCTGATAATGGTCCCATAAGTGCCATTTTAATTCCTCTGATTTCATCAGTTGGTGTATCTGCTTCAAGCATTACTAAATGTAGGCTTGTTATAAACGGTAAGAAGTGAGGATTTGAGTTGAAAAACTCAACATTCTCATCTAATGTATTCTTTAGTCCATCCTCATTGTTTTTATATATCTTTTTTAGTGCTGGATACATTACATTCGCATATCCAATACCCTGATAGTTTCCGTAGTTAAATCCATTTTGTAAAAAGTATGATCTTAATGATGTTTTTACATAATCACTCTTTTTTAAAACTCTATTAGATGCCATCTTCAAATACAACCTCCTCGTCTTCTTCATTTCCTCCATTTGATTTACCATTATGCTTTATTCTGAAATACTCCATTAAAGCAAACATTGTTCCAACAAATGCTACTCCCATTACAGGTAAATTTAAATAAGCTACTGCTATATATCCAAGTAATACAAATGGTATTAATTCTGTCTTTGCCATAACTGTTAGAATCATTGCAAATCCTACTGCTGGTAACATCTTACCTGCTACTGATAATCCAGTAATAAGCCATGCTGGTATAAGTTCTATAACCTTTTGTAGACCTTCTGCACTATAAGCTCCTGCAAATCCTATTAAGAAACCTACTATTATAAATACGAATATTGTTGCATTAGCTGCTATTCTAAATTGTTTAAAATTCTTCTTTTCAATTCCCTTTTTAGCATAAGAAGTTAAACCTGTTGCAAAAGTATAAGTTGCTGTTATTAAGAATTGGAATGCTACTGCAAATGGGAAAGATAATGCAAGTGCTGTTGCTGTATCCATTCCACTACCCTTCATAGTTATTGCCATAATTGTTCCAACAATTCCAGGCCCCATTGGATTTGGAGGAACTGTTCCACCTGCTCCTACACCGAATCCCATGAATGCAAGTTCTCCAACAGCTCCCATTGCAAGACCAGTTGGTATATCACCTAGTATAACACCTACACCAAATGATAATATAATACAACGATTTGTATAAATACCTAATAGCATACCTGCTAGACAGAATGCTGTCCATAGACCTATCAGTACACATTGAATTAATGATATTTCCATTATTATACCTCCATAAATAAATTATATTCTACCTCCTAGAGCTTACCTAGGAGGATTTTTCATAAAGTAATTTAATCTAAATATTTTGTTATATCTACTTGAACTGCTCCATCATTTCCTGATGGTGTAGTCTTTGTATTGAATTTTATTCCATACTTTTCTGACATCTCTTTAATTGCAGCTTTATCTTCTTTTCCTAAGTAAATAGAACGAGTTACTTGTTCTTTACCTTCGCAGTTGTGTATATTACCTAAGTTTATTTCTTTAACTGGGACTCCACCTTGAATTAATCTTAATGCATCCTCTGGTGTTTTACATACTATAAATATTTTTTGCTTAGGTGATGCTTTAAAGATTACATCACATGTATGCTGAATTGAGAAAAATCTCATTGCAACAGATTTTGGAACAACTGTTTTCATTAAAGTTTGTTGAATTTTATCTTCACTTGCTTCATCATCTGCAACTATTACAGTATTAACACCTAAAGCATTTAACCACATTTGTCCTTGTCCATGTATTAATCTTTGATCCACTCTCATCATCTCAATATTTGGTGTATTCATAATTCTCTCTCCTCTTTTACCAATATAATTCCCAATCTTTATAGAATCTAATTAATGCTTCTAAATAGTAATAATCTCCCCATATATTACCTTCATCTACTCCTTTTCCTGAATGCCATGAATAAACTCCGTGTAATAAAACCGGTTCACCTTCTCCAATATTAGGATTTGTATAATTATCAATTAACGATTTAAGGATTGTATGCATTGCATATTTATATACTTCCTTGCTTTCATCAACTTCTGGAAGATATTTATTCATTTCATGCATTCCACATACTGCAATTGCAGCTGCTGAAGAATCTCTTGATTGATCATCTCCATCATTAAATATTAAATCCCAATAACATACATTATCCTTAGGTAATCTATTTAAGAAATAATTTGTCATTCCCTTATATAGATTAAATGCCTCAGTATTTTTTGTATTTTTATAATTTAAAGGTATTCCATACACGCCCCAAGCTTGTCCTCTAGCCCAAGCTGATTCATCATTATAACCTTGTCTAGTTACCCCTTTAACTGGAGATCCATCTTCTGGATTCATATAAAATGTATGGAATGCTGATGCATCATCTCTAATAACATAATTACATGATGTTTCAAAATGTGTTTCTGCAATTTTTCTATATTTATCATTTTTTGTTTCATTGCTTGCCCAATATAATAACGGAATATTTAATAAACAATCTATTATAAATCTATAATGATCTTTATGTCCTAGCTCTCCCCAAGCTTGAATAAAACCACCTTTTTCTTGATATCTTGAAATCAATTTATCTGCTGCTTTTATTGAAGCTTCTTTTGCAACCTCTGATCCTGTTAATTTATATGCGCTAACACATGATAGTGAATAAAGGAATCCTAAATCATGGTGATCTATTTCAATGTCTTTATCTACTCTATTTTTAAATGATAAAACATTTTTTTCTGCAAGTTCTCTATATTTGTTATCTCCAGTATATTCGTATGCTAACCATAATAAGCCTGTCCAAAAACCATCTGTCCATTCTATATTTTCTATGATTTCATACTTATTATTCTTAGTTGCTGAATATGGAAACTTTTCTTTAAAATATTCCATATTTGCGTCTATCTGTTTAATAACATTTTCTATAGCTTGCTTTACTTCTGATTTAGTTAATAAATTACTACTTAAAAATTCATCTCTTTTTTTAATATCCTCAATATTTATCTGCTTAATCATAATTATCTCCTAAGTGCTATATTATCTTAATTCATCCATTCTTATTGCATCCATATCATCAAATGTTTGATTTTCTCCACACATTCCCCATATAAATGTATAATCACTTGTTCCTACTCCTGAATGTATTGACCAACTTGGAGATATGATAGCTTGTTCACTTTTTACAACTAAATGTCTTGTCTCATCTGGTTCACCCATAAAGTGGAATACTCTTGTATCTTCTTCCATATCAAAGTAGAAATAAACTTCCATTCTTCTTTCATGAGTGTGACATGGCATTGTATTCCAAGCACTACCTTCTTCTAAAATTGTCATTCCCATTAATAATTGGCAACTTTCGCATACATTTGGATGTACATATTGATATATTGTTCTCTTATTAAGACTTTTAGGATCTCCAAGTCTAACTGGATTTGCCTTTTCTATTTCAATCTTAACAGTTTTATACTCCTTATGAGCTGGTACTGAATTGACATAAAGTTTTGCAGGATCTTCTGGATTTACTGATTTAAACTTTACTTCTTTATTTCCTTTTCCTACATATAATCCATCTCTCTTGTTTAAGTTATATTCAACACCATCTATAGTAACTATTGCAGCTCCACCTATATTTATAAGACCAAGTTCTCTTCTTTCTAAGAAATATTCAACTCCCATTTCTTTTCCTGCTTCAAGAACTAATTCTTTATAAACCGGTTTAATACCTCCAAATATTATTCTATCAACATGACTATAAGTTAATTCAATCTTGTCATCAACAAATATTTCTTCAACTAAATAATGTCTTCTAAGATCCTTTGTAGTATATTTTTTTGAATCCTCTGGATGATTCGCATATCTATAATTCATAATATCCTCCTTAAAGCTCCAACTTAGTAAACCGTTTTTCTTAAACCGCTTTACTTAGCTTATGAGTTTATTATATTTTCTTTTGAAAAGGTTGTCAATAGAATTTTAATATATTTTTTTATAAATATTTAATTTACTTCTTTATATTATTAAAGGTTTTCATAATATATATTATTTTAAGTGCTCTTTTGACTATTTATTACATAAATTATATAAAAAATAAAAAACTAAGAACCTAGTCTTAGTTTTTTACTTAATAAATTTATTTTAATTCTATGCCATATTTGTAACGTCAGTTTTTATATTACTTTCTATATCCTCTAACCCTTCTTCTTTTCTAAATTCCTCTACTGTTTCTTCTTTTAATATCTTATTTAAAAGAAGTGCAACAATTGTTCCTGTTGATATTCCAGATGAAAATATCATTTTTATTCCTTGAGGAAGCTCTGCTATAAATTCTGGTCTAAAGGTAACCCCAAGTCCTAATCCTATTGACGTTGCTATAATTAATAAATTTCTATTATTTATCTTAATGCTACTTAGAGTTTTTATTCCAGCAGCTGCTATAGTCCCAAACATTACTATACCAACGCCTCCAAGAACTGGTGCTGGCATTATATTTATAAGTGCTGCAAATTTCGGAAAAAATCCAAGTAATATTAAAAGTATTCCTGCCATCATAGCTACAAAACGGCTACCATTTTTAGTTAGTGGTATTAAACCAACATTTTGACTAAAAGTTGTATTTGGGAAAGATCCTACTATTCCTGCAAACAAGCTTCCCACACCGTCAGCTAGTACACCTCTACCGATTATTTTATCATCAGCCTTAATATCTGTTACTTCACAAATAGAAGCTAAGCAGCCAACAGTTTCTATAACAGTAACAAAATATGCTGGTATAAAAGTTAATACATACTTTATATCAAAATCTACTCCATACTTAAATATATTAGGCATTGCAAACCAACTTGATTCCTTAACCAAAGTAAAATCTACCATTCCTAGTGGAATACACAATATATACCCTATTGTCATTCCTATAAGAATTGCTGCACTACTTACCATACCCTTACCATATCTATTTAAAAGTAATGTTATAACTAATACAATCATTGCTATACTTATGTTCTTCATACTTCCATAGTCAGCACTTCCTACTCCACCAGCTGCCCAATCAATAGATACTGGTACTAATGTTAATCCAATTAAACATACAACTGTTCCTGTTACAATTGGAGGAAATAACTTCATTAACGGTCTTATAAAAAAACTTAATATAAATTCTAGTATTGATCCTAAAATTGTAGCTCCAATAATTCCTGGAAGCCCTGCAATTGAACCTACTGCAATTGATGGTGCAACAAAAGTAAAGTCTGTTCCCATGACACAAGGTACCTTTGCTCCAAAAGGTCCAATTCCCTTAGATTGTATAACAGTTGCAACTCCTGATGCTAAAATTGAAGCACTTAAAAGTGCAGTTGATGTTGCTCCATCAAAACCTAATGCACTTGATATTACAAGCGGTACTGCTATAATCCCTCCAAAAGCCGCAAAAATATTTTGAAATCCTAATAGTACTTGTGCTGCTAATTTTGGTTTATCATTAATCCCATATATTAGCTTATACTCATTGCTACTTTCTTTAATTTTCTCCATCTTATTTCGTTCCCCTTTTGATATATTTATCATCTGCTCTATTCAATTTTTAGGGATAAAAAAACACCTCAAATACAATTTGAGGTGAATAAATTTAACAATAGTATTATCTATATACTAAATTTATATTTACCTCGTAGTCTGCTAATTTACGGCTAGCAGGTAGAAACTTTCGGACCCTATTTCCGATGATATACGAGCAGTTTCTATGATATGTTTCATATTATATCATAAAATTTAAATCAAAAATTCATTAAATTTAAAATT
The DNA here is from genome assembly GCF_050584765.1 of Clostridium sardiniense. Lineage (GTDB taxonomy): Bacteria > Bacillota > Clostridia > Clostridiales > Clostridiaceae > Clostridium > Clostridium sardiniense_A. The sequence goes on from NZ_JBNOOR010000001.1 coordinate 1,525,373, forward strand.
ATTAAAATTTCAAATTTAAACATTTACTTTTATCATAAGTGTATAATTTTTCTAATTATAAAATTATATCTTAATTTTATTCTTTAATTTTTTTCTGATTTATTTATAAACTTTATTATTATAATCACATTATTACTAGATAAATTATATATTATTATATAGAATTTAGTTTATTTTTTAACAAACAGTAAACTTTTACATCTTGTGTAGATTTTTCTGAATATTCGTTATATTATATAAGTAAGTTAATAAATAAAGTGTTTAGAGAGATTTAGAGTTATACACGAAATTTTTAAAATAGATTATATGTTACATGTAATTTCTTTTAGCAATTTAGTTATAGCTCTTTTTTTACAAATCTTTGTTAAATTTTTAACTTATTTTTGTTACAAGGAGGCAATTATATGAATTATTTAAATATTTATAAAGAAAAATTAATTTCAACAGAGGATGCTCTTAACTTAGTAAAATCAAATGATGAAATAGTTTGCTCATTAGGTCCTTGTGAGCCAAAAGGATTTTTAGGAAAATTACACACAATAAAAGATAAGGTTGAGAATGTTACTGTTGTAACTATGTTAAGTTTAAATGAATATAAATACAACACATTAGAAGAAATGAAAGGTCATTTTTTTAATGAATCTCTTTTTATGGGTGCACCCGCAAGAAATTCTAACAAAAACGGACTTTGCTCATATATACCAACTCATTTAAGATATTCAGCTACAAGAAGACTTAAATATAGAAAGCCTAATATATTTGTAGGTGCAGTAACACCAATGGATAAGCATGGATTCTTTTCTTTATCACTCTCTTTAGTTTACGAGAGAGAGAATATTGATAAAGCAGATATAGTTATATTAGAAGTAAATGAAAATCTTCCAAAAGTGCATGGTGATACTTGCGTTCATATAAGTGAAGTTGATTATGTTATAGAAAACACTTGCAAAGTAAATGAATTAATTTCTACGGAACCATCAGATAAAGATTATAAAATAGGCGAATATATATCTTCTTTAGTTGAAGATGGATCAACAATTCAACTTGGAATCGGCAATATTCCTAATGCAGTTGCAAAATCCCTACTTAATAAGAAGGATCTTGGAGTACATACCGAAATGATAACAGAAGGTATAGTAGATTTATTTAATGCAGGAGTAGTAACAAATAAATACAAAACACTTCACCCTCATAAAATAATAGGTGCATTTGCCTTAGGAAGTCAAAAACTTTATGATTTCCTAGATGATAATCCTTGCGTTGAGCTAAAAAGGTGTTCATATACCAATGATCCCTATGTAATTTCAAAAAATAATAAAATGATTTCAATAAATACTGCCCTTTCAGTAGATTTAACTGGGCAATGTTCATCAGAAAGTCTAGGCTTTACTCAATATAGTGGAACTGGTGGACAAACAGATACTGGAGTTGGTGCTTGTATTTGTAGTGATGGTAAATCTATAATAGCCCTTCACTCAACTGCAAAAAATGATACTATTTCAACTATTGCTCTAAATCATTATATAGGTTCTGCAATTTCTTATTCTAGAAATGATGCAGATTATATTGTTACAGAGTATGGAATTGCAAATTTATGTGGGAAAAGTATTAGAGAAAGAGCTTATAGCTTAATAAATATAGCTCACCCAAAATTTAGAGAAGAACTTAAAGAACTTGCTAAAAAAAATAAACTTTGTTAAAGGATGTGTTATTATGAATTCAAAAGAATCAAATAAAAGTCTAAACAATAAAATAGATACTCTAACTAATGAAGTTAAAATACTTGAAATGATCATAAAGAACTCTTCTTCTTGCGATGAAATACTTCGCTATTTTGGAGAGGGGTCTTCCGATTATTTAGATAGTATTATAACAAATGCATCTCAAGTTTTAGGTGAGTAATTTATAATTTAAAACTAAAATAAAAAAAGACATGTAATTATTACATGTCTTTTATGATATTCTCTTTTTTCATCTAATTGTACCTGAAGAATTGATAAAATAATTCCTAATGAAACGATAAATAAAGATATACTAAATACTCTTCTTATCTCCATAACTATTTTAATCAATTTTCTATTTACCATATACAATCCACTATTCACGTTTTGTTAAAGTATATATAATTTACCTAGAATATTGATTGCAAATAAGTTAAAAATAAATATATTAGAATTAATCTATTCATTGTGATATCATTAAATGAACTTATTAAAATAAATTTTTAAACGAAAGGTAAGATTTATGAATTTTAAAAACTTAGGAATAAAATCAGATATACTTAATGTATTAAAAAAATCTGGAATACAAACTCCAACAGATATACAAAAGGAAACTATTCCTTTTATAAAAGAAGGCAGAGATGTTATAGCTGAAGCACAAACAGGTACTGGAAAAACTTTAGCTTTCTTACTTCCTATATTTGAAAATATTTCTCTAGATTCTAAGGGTGTTCAAGCTCTTATAATATCCCCTACAAGAGAACTTGCAATACAAATAACAGAAGAGGCTATAAAGCTTAAAGAAGGAAAAGATATTAATATACTATCTGCTTATGGTGGAAAGGATATTGGGTCTCAATTAAAAAAATTAAAGGGAAATATACAATTAGTAATTGCAACTCCAGGAAGACTTCTAGATCACTTAAAAAGAGGTACCATTGATCTTAAAAGCTTAAAAACATTAGTCCTTGATGAAGCTGATCAAATGTTATTTATGGGGTTTAAAAATGAAGTTGAAGCCATAATGAAAGAGACTCCAAAAAAACGTCAAACTTTATGCTTCTCAGCAACAATGGATTCAAAAGTTAAAAAGTTATCTTATAGATATATGATTGATCCTGTTGTTATTTCAGTAAAAAAAGAAGAGATTACATTAAAAAATATAAAGCAAGATGTAGTTGAAACAACAGATAGAAGAAAACAAGATGCTTTATGTACAGTATTAGATGAAGATAATCCATTTATGGCAATAATCTTTTGTAGAACCAAAAGAAGAGTTGATAATTTAGAACTAGATCTTCATAAACGTGGCTATAACTGTAAAAAGATTCATAGTGACATTCCTCAACCTAAACGTGAAAGAATAATGAAATCTTTTAGAAATGCTGATATACAATATTTAATTGCAACAGATGTAGCTGCTCGTGGACTTGATATAAGTGGTGTTGATAACATTTATAATTATGATATACCAGAAAATGTTGAAAGTTATATACATCGTATAGGTAGAACCGGTAGAGCTGGTGAATGTGGTTATACTTGTCTTTTTGTAGATCCAAAGGATAGTAGAATGTTAGCGGAAATAGAAGAAACTATAGAATTTAAAATTCCAAGAAGAATTTTAAATGATTAAATTAAAAGAGATAATATATATTTAAATATATATTATCTCTTTATTTACCTATGTTTTATTTTATCTCTTTATATGTTGCTTTTATATATTGTTTTTGTTCATCTATTTCTTTCTTTCTAGTATCATTTACATGCTCTAATAACATTAATCCTATACTTATTACTATAATTCCTAATATAATTAAATTTCTTATTTTTATCATCTTTTATCCTCTCTTTATTATTTTGTTATACACTTATTATATATTTTCAATGTTATTTCACATATTTTATAACCTTTCAATAACATTACATATTTGTAATATAAATAATAATGTAACGCTATTTACTTACGACATATCTTTATATATTTTTATCACACTTAAATTTTTCAACAATTTCCTTTGGTACAGCTATATCTTCTAATATTATACTATTTGGATTAGTAGTTAGAGGAAATTCCTCAATCCATATGTTACCATCTATCTTTTCCATAGGATTTACTGCTATACTTGGATCCTCGTCATACACCTCTTCTACATATTCGTCTTCTGTTAAAATAACAATACGTCTACAAGGTTCTTCACTATCTGCATATATATTAAAAAAACTATTATAATTGTCAAAGGATTTTACTGAAGTAACTACTTTGGCTTTTAAACCCAGCTCTTTTGCTGCTTCTAATACATTAATATAATTTTCATTCATCTTATGTACCTCTTTTCTAAAATTACTTACATATTTAACTATACCATATATATTTTATCTAATGTCCTCTCTTATTATTTTTTACATAAAATCTATTATTAAACTAACTAATATCAACCATTAATTTATACAAATAAATTAATTTTAAGCTAAATTTAGGAACTAAATAAAATAATTGACATGCATATTCTAATATGATAAAATAATTACTTTCGCTAAAATTAAACAAATGTGTTATAATAGTATTGTAACTATTTTTTGGAGGTGCTTTGTTTGTTTAATGTAGGAGATAAAATTGTTTATCCTAGCCAAGGTGTTGGTATTATTGATGTTGTTGAAGAGAAAGAATTCTTAGGTGAAATGCAGAAGTATTATAGAATTCATTTAGTTAATAACAACTTAAAACTTATGCTACCTGCTAATCGTTCAGAGATTTGTAATTTAAGATTAATAAGTGACCCTAGTGTCTTAGATAAAACTCTTAATAATATTAATGAATTTTCTACTGAGTTAGAAGAATTAAATAGCAGTAATTGTAAGATGAGGTTACATGATAATACTATAAAATTTAAATTAGGTACACTAAAAGATTATATTGAAATAATATCTAATCTTACTCAAGTTAGTAAAGACCATAATTTAAATACAAGTGAAAAACAAATGTTAACTAATACAAAAAAATTTTTAATTAATGAAATATGTTTAAGTAAAGAAATATCTAATACTGAAGCTACTATTCTATTAGATAATTCACTTTCTTTAATATAAGTTAAGTACATATAATTGAATATATTTTAAAGTAAAGAGAGATATAATAAGATTTTATTTAAATTTATATCTCTTTTTTTCATAAAATAAAAGATGTATGGAAAAATCCAATACATCTTTTATTTTATGATATTATTCAGCAGTTTCATCTACTGCAACCTCTTCTTCAGCTTTGCTCATATCTGCTATAAATGAATTTAAATCCATAAATGAACTTTTAGCAAAATCTAAAAATAAGTCTTCATCAATTTCTTTAAATTCTCTGCTATTAACAACAACTAAATCTCTCATTAAAAGATTAACATCTATCTTACCAACAACTTTAGCAATATTAGCTCCTGTTAAAACGCTTAATATTCCTTCACATTCATTTCTATTATTTATAATAGCATTATTTGATTTTGGTAATGTTTCTTTATAATCTAATGTAATGCCTTCATAAAACTCGCCATATTCATCATAAACTTCTAACGCAATATTGTTAGTGTCTAAATATCTTTCCATGACGCAAGTTAAATTTAAACCATCCCATTGAATTTTTTTATTAAATATCTTTATAGTTGCCATACCTAATTCTACCTTCTTTCAAATATATATCTCTACCTTAAGTGGATTTAAAATAAATCTCTCTAACTTTAAAAGAAGTTAGCTCTACTCACTTAATTTTTTCCTGCTTGTTTATTATACATTAAAAAAGAAGATTTTAAAAATACTTTTCAAAACTTATGCTTTTATTAAATCATCTTCAATATGTATTAATCTTTAAAGCTATTTCTTTAAACTAATTGTTTGCCATTATTTTATCTATTATATCTTTTCTTTCTTCACCTAATATATTAGATAATTTTACAGGCATATGTCCATCTTTATATACACTATTTCCATTAGCCTTAACAATTCTAACTATTTTTTCTTCTAGTTTTTCATAAGTTATAAGATCATCTAAATGTTGATCTATTAAGTCCTTTAAACATGTTGCTAATTCTTTTGGATTTTTGTAAACTGCTCTCATAATGTACTCCTTTGTATTAATTATTTTATCATCTATATAATAACATATTATATTATTATTTTATATTATTATTTAAATTGCTATAAAATCTGCAAAGATATTCATATTTTTTATTAATATCTCTATATAAATACTACCACATTTTCTTATATTTATTAAATGAATAAACTATTTAACCTGTAAAAATATTATAGAGAAAATGTGTAGGATTTTACCTACACACTTTTCCTATTAAATATTAAGATTTATTTAAGCTTAACTACAATCTCTGATGAAACTCCTTTGGCATCTTTAACATCTACATCAAATGTAATCTTTCCATTTTTTAATTTAACCTTTGATATTCTATTATCTTTAGAAACTATATCTTTTCCACTCTTATTTATTTCTATTGATATCTTATTACCTTTAAATGTTGGATCAGATACAGAAATTGTTAAATTTTTATTATTATCTTCTTTCATAATTACTGAAGCTTTCTTATTTGATGCTATATCTCCAGAAGTATTTTTTCCATCTACCCAGAAGTTTGCTCCTTCAATATTTAATGCAGTATGTTTAACCCCACTTGCTTTTTCATCATTTCTAACTATCTTAATCTTAGAATTTTTTGAATACCTTTCCACTTCATCTTTTGACTTATTTGGTAGTAGTACATAGCTATATCCTTCATTCTTAATCTTTTTACCGTGGTTTACATACATAGTTAGATAATTGTTTGTTACCTCTTTATCTAAAGATGATGTTCCTGAATTTATATCTAGCCAATTCCCATCTCTTTTATCTCTTAAAATATTTATATCTTCACCATCTGGGAAATAATATCCTATATCTGAACTTGCAACATTTCCTTGAAGATACGCCCATTTTGCATTCTTTATCTCTTCTTTATTTCCTAAGCTAGGCACCTGCTCTTTTCCATCTACTATAAACTTATTTGTTCCATCTTTTTTAATCTTTCTATTCTCTATTATTGTTTCTGTATCAGATTCATCTTTATTTGTTATTCCAGATCCTAAGCAAACTATCTCATCATCAAACATAAACCACGCTTTATTTGCAGTTAAAGAATCATACTTATTGCTTATTTTCATGCCTGCTACTCCATACTTGCCTAGCTTACTTCCACCTGACCAGCTTTCATTAGTAAGCTCATAATATACTTCATTTTGGGCTGTTGCACCTGGATCAACTCCTGGAATTATTTCTTTATCAGCTCTCTTTTTACTATCAACTGTAGTTCCAGGCATTCTATATGGATCAACAGTTGGCCAAAAATCTTCTGAAAATTGTGTTAAGTCATTATTATAAATATATGTCATTCCATCCCCCTGGAACCAAGGTCTCAAGTTTTCCTTATTCATAAATTCATATTTACTAATTCTATTTGAACTTCTTGAAATTGCTAAGGAATAATCACTTCTCTCGTGGACAGTCTTGTCCATCATATTTAATGCATAATGATTTTCACCTTGTTTTGATGCTACAACATTATCATCCTTCATAATCTTATAAAATGTATTTATAGCATTTATAGATTTAAATCTAGCCCCAGGATCAATTACATCTGAAGACTCCTGTGCCCATTCCTTAACCAAGCTCTGTATTTTTTCTGATGTTTCTTTATCTGAAATCATTGAAAGCTTAAGCATACCTTCCATAATTCCTGCTGCCTGAATATATCCATTATCTTTAGGCCTTGATATAGACCTTCCTCTTACCATATCCATAACATATCCTTTATAGATAATTGGATCAAAACTTTCAAATATCCACTTATATATGTTATTTTTATTATCAGATTTAATACTCCAAGGCGTTCCCTCTAATAAAAACATCAAATTTGATACTTTATTTATTAAAACGTTACCATAAGAGCCAGTATACGCTACTATTCCATGTTGTACATAGGAACCATCTGGATAAAATCCATCATCACTAGTTACATAATTAAATACACTTACTATATCCTCTGATGCTTCTTTTATTTTATCTGGATCCTTTTGATTAACTCCTTGTAATAATTTATTTAAGCATACATCTGCTAAATTTGCTCCCGTATGGTACTTACTACCAGGTTCTATACTTGGTAAGAATTTTTGTATTGCATTCATGTATTTATCAACTTGCTCTTTTGATAGGTCATCATACATTAATACCACTACATCATTTAATCTAGCAGGTATACCAATCATCCAATCCCACCAATTTCCATACTGCTCTTTTTTATCGTTGTATGCGTTTTCATTAATCCACTCTAAAGCATATATTATTTTATCTTTAAGTTCTTCATCTTTATAATAAGTGTCATTAGGTAAGCTATACGCCATTGACATAGATACTATATTATTGAACATTGATGTTATTCTTGCTGGATTTTCTTTATAATCTTTATACTCTTCCCATAGCCAATCCTTTGACTTATCCTCATTCATATTTTGCAAATATTTTTTTGTTTGATTTACATATCCACTTATTTTTTTAGCTATAACCGGATTATTTAAATCTATTGACTTTCCCCCTGTTAAATCATCCTTCCACATAAGCCTTATACTTTCAATGACTTGTTCTTCATTGCTTACTTTGTTTATAGATAATTCTGCTTTTTTAGGATTTAAAGTAGCTGCATTTACTTCAGTGCTAATAAAACTCGTTACTGATATAGTGGAAACTAAAGCTGAAACTACTAAAACCTTTATAACTTCCCTATTTTTTTTCATAAAAATATTCTCCCCTTTATTAAATATTTGCTAAAGCTATATAGCCTCTATTGTAAATATAATATATAGTAAACCGATTTGCAATATATTTTTTATAATTTTCTGATAATTTTTTAATCTATTTTTGAATTGTATTAATATTTCACCACAAATTCTTCTTAATACATATATAATAATAATTATTAACATATGTTTACCTTTGGTTAATTTATATAAAATTTATATTGATATAAAATATTAGTTGAGGTGATTATTATGAAAAATACAATCAAAGTTGCTAGTGCTATACTAGAAAATAAAGATCATAAAATACTTTGTGCTCTTCGATCACCTAGTATGAGTCATCCAAATCTTTGGGAATTTCCTGGTGGTAAAATTGAAGAGTGGGAATCTATTGGTGAAGCTATAGTTCGTGAAATTAAAGAAGAGTTATTATGCGATATCGAATTTATAGAAATATTCAATGATAATATCTATGAATATGATGATGTTATTGTAAATTTAATTGCTACACGCTGCAAAATTATAAATGGTGAACCAAGAGCTACTGAACACTCAGAAATTAAATGGGTATCTAAATCAGATTTAAAAAATTTAACTTGGACTCCTGCCGATATTAAAGCTGTAGATGCACTTATAGAAACTGAATAACAATAGGCAAAATAAAGAACAAGTATCATATTAGATACTTGTTCTTTATTTTACTGTCCCTCTCTCTATTAGATAAGGTTCTAGTTCTATTATATTTTCTTTAATATCTTTTTTATCTATAAGTCTAAGAAGAAGTTTTATACCTTCCTCCCCAATATTGTATATAGGCTGTGCTACTGTTGTAAGTTCTGGTTCAATAAAATTGCAAATATCAATATTGTCAAATCCTAATATACTTATATCTTCTGGTATTTTATATCCGTTTCTAATCAAGTATTTTATCCCACCAATAGCCATTACATCACTACTATAAAATATTGCATCTACATCTATTTCTTTTTCTATAAGGCGCTTAGTTGCCTTAAATCCACCTTCTAATGAAAAATCCTCTTCTATATTAAATTCTTTGTTATATATACCAAGCTCGTTTACTTTTTCTATATATGTTTTTAATCTAATATTAGCAGTACTATATTCTTTATTTCCTCCAATAAAAGCTATATTTCTTTTATTTTTATTATATAAATAATCTAGTCCTAATCTTATACCTTTTTCATTATTGCAGAAAACTCCATTAAACTTTTCAAAGTTTTCAACAACCCTATCTACTATTACAAATGGTATACCTTGGCTTTCTAATATAGCAAAAGATTCATTTTTATCATCACTTGGTGCTATTATAAGTCCATCTATAGCTTTACTCATAAGAAGCCTAATATGTTCATTCTCTCGTTTCTTACTATTTAATGTATTGCATAATATTATGCTATATCCATTCTCTTCTGCTATCTTTTCAATTCCTTTAGCCATTTCGCTGAAAAATGGATTCTGTATATCTGGTACTATAACTCCAATACTATAAGATTTTTTAGTTATTAAACTCTTAGCTAAGTAATTTGGAACATAATTTAGCTCTTTTGCTGCTTTAAATATTTTCTCTTTTGTCTCTTTTGATATATTATTTTCTTTATTATTAAGTACCATTGATACTGTGGTCTTTGAAACATTAACAGCCTTTGCTATATCTAATAAAGTCGTTTTTTTCATCGTTTCCTCCCATAATTTATTATTTAAAATTATACCATATTTCTGTCCATTTAATTTTGTACATTAAGTAAATAAAAGAGCCTAAAACTCCATTAAATTTTAGGCTCCTAACTTTTTAATTTGAGTAAATTTTTAAATCTGCCGCAATATTATTATTTACCTTTTCACCATTGTAAATCTTAGCTGCAAGTTCTACTCCTAATGCACCAATTTCATCTGGTTGCTGTGCTATAGTTGCTTTCATTTCACCTTTTTCTATAGCTTCTTTTGCATCCTCATTTCCATCAAATCCAATTACCATAGTATTAAGTCCAGCTGCTTTTATTGCTTTTGCAGCTCCAAGTGCCATTTCATCATTATGTGCAAATACTACTTGAATATTTGGATCTCTTTGTATTATATTTTCCATAACTTGAAGTCCCTTTTGTCTATCAAAGTCAGCTGCTTGTATTGATATAAATTTAGCTTTGCTTTCTTTATCTAATATATTATGGAATCCTTGACCTCTATCTCTTGTAGCTGAAGCTCCTGGTATCCCTTGAATTTCTACTATATTTATATTGTCTTTATCTTTAAATTTATCTAACACGAATTTAGCTGCCATTTCTCCACCAACAACGTTATCTGATGCTATATGACTTGTAACAAAGCCACCGTTAGATTGTCTATCTAGAGTTATCACTGGAACATTTGCTTTATTTGCTACTTCTATAGTTTTAACTACAGCATCACTGTCTGTTGGATTTATAAGTAGTGCTGTTACTCCAAGTTGTATTAAATCTTCTACATTTGCTCTCTCTTTTGCAGGATCATTTGTTGAGTCAAGTACAATTAATTCAAAACCTAATTTTTTAGCCTCAGCTTCTGCTCCTTCTTTCATTGAAACGAAAAATGGATTATTTAAAGTTGAAAGAACCATTCCAATTTTTTTAGGATTATCTTTTTTCATACATCCAGTTAATGAGCCTAGAGCTAATACTCCAATTAAAGCAAGAGCAATTACTCTCTTTTTTATTCTCATATTCTTTTCCTCCGTAATACCCTATTTCTTTCTACTCTTTTTATCTAATAGAACTGCTATTAATATAACTAAACCTTTAACTATTGATTGGTAGAAAGGTGATACATTCATTAAGTTTAATCCATTATTTAAAACTCCTATTATTAGAGCACCAATTATTGTTCCTGATATCTTACCTTCTCCACCTGCTAATGAAGTTCCTCCAATTACTACTGCAGCGATTGCATCTAGCTCAAAGCCTGTACCTGCATTAGGTGAAGCTGACCCTATTCTACTAGTTATAATTACACCAGCTATTGCTGATACAAAACCTGATACTACATAAGTTAATACCTTTATTTTATCTGTATTTATTCCTGATAATTTAGCTGATTCTTCATTACCACCTAAAGCGTATAAGTATCTACCAAATTTAGTTTGTGATAATATATAAATTGAAATTGCCGCTATTACTATAGTTATAATTACTGGAACTGGTATAAAACCTATTTTTGCATTACCTATCTTTAAGAAGCTTTCAGGTAATTTAGATATTGGAGTACCATTTGTAAATACTAAAGTTGCACCTCTAAATATTGTCATAGTTGCAAGTGTTACTATGAATGCTTGTAATTTACCTTTAGCAATTAGGATACCGTTTACAAGACCTATAACAATACCCACAATAGCCGCAACTATTATTGCTAAGAATATATTATTTGTTGATTTAATAATTGAAGCTCCAAGTGCTCCACTAATTGCAAGAGTTGATCCAACTGATAAATCAATTCCACCTGTTAAGATAACAAAAGTCATACCAACTGCTATAATTGCATTAACTGAAACTTGTGTAAATACATTAGTTATATTTGCTACTGTTAAAAAACTTGGAGTTACAAAAGTTATTATTATACATAATAGTACTAGACCGATTAAGGATTTATATTTATCTAAGTATTCTTTGTAGTTTTCTTTCATGATTTAAAACTCCTCTCATTCGTAAAAATTAATATTCAATAATTAATTTATTCCAACTGCTAATTTCATTATTTTCTCTTGTGTAGCCTCTTCTCTTGAAACTTCACCAGTTATCTTTCCTTCACTCATAACCATTATTCTATCACTTATTCCAAGTACTTCTGGCATATCTGAAGAAATTATAATTATCGCTTTTCCGCTTTCTTTAAGCTCATTTAATAATTCATATATTTCTTTTTTTGCACCAACATCAATACCTTTAGTTGGTTCGTCAATTATTAAAACTTCTGGATGTAACATAAGCCATTTTGCTAAGATAACTTTTTGTTGATTACCTCCACTTAAATTTTTCATAAGTTGCTGTGGATTTGGTGTTTTAATCCTTATCTTTTTAATGTATTCATTTACATCATCCATCTCAGATTTTATATTTAATGCACCAAATTTATTTTCATACCTTGTGAGATTAGAGATTGTCATATTATCAGCTACAGATAAACTAAGTACACATCCTTCTCTTTTTCTATCTTCTGAAAGATAGCATATACCATTTTTAATAGCTTCTTGTATACTGCCGCCTGATAGCTCTTTCCCATTTATCTTAACTGTTCCAGAAGTCTTTTTGTAAGCTCCAAATATTGTCTTTGCAAGCTCTGTTCTACCTGATCCCATAAGTCCTGCAATCCCAAGAATTTCTCCTTCTTTAACCTCAAAATTTGCATTGTTTACTCCAGCTTTTGAACTTAAATTCTTAACTTCTAATATAGCTTTTCCTTTTTTAGTTTCTCTGTATGGAAATTGATCTTCTATCTTTCTTCCAACCATCATAGTTATAAGTTTATCATTATCAATATCCTTAACTAATGCATTGCCTGCATACTTTCCATCTCTTAAAACTTCAACTCTATCACATATTGCAAAAATTTCTTCCATTCTGTGTGATATATATATAATTGCTATACCTTTTTTCTTTAAACTGTCTATTACCTTAAATAATTGCTTTGTTTCAACATCAGTAAGTGCTGTTGTTGGTTCATCCATTATTATAACTGCTGCATTTTTTGTAAGAGCCTTCGCAATTTCGATCATTTGCTTTTCTCCAACATTTAAATTAGATGCAAGTTCATTTGGATCTACATTACATCCAATTTGTTCTAAAAACATTTTACTTCTCTCTACAAGAAGCTTTTTATTTATTCTTCCAGTTCCTTTGTTAACCTTTTCGTTGCCAAGGAATATATTTTCGCAAACAGTTAAGTTATTTATTACACTAAGTTCTTGGTGTATTATTGTAACTCCAAGCTCTTCTGCTGCCTTTATTCCCTTAATATGTACTTCTTCTCCTTGAATGAATATCTTACCCTCATCCTTTTGATATACACCACTTAATATTTTCATAAGAGTTGATTTACCTGCACCGTTTTCTCCCATCAGTGCAGTAACTTCTCCTCCATAAGCTGTTATATCTACATTGTCTAAGGCCTTAACTCCAGGGAATGATTTACTCACACCCTCCATCTTTAACATTGGTTTTTTTGAATCCATATAAATTCCTCCTTTTAGAAGACAACTCCTGACTTTAAAATTATGTTTGCATAAGGTGTTTGTTCTCCTGTTCTTATAACTGCCTTACAATTTTTAAGTTCCTCTTTTAAACCTTCATGACTTATAAATGTTATTTTAACGTCCCCTATTTCCTTCTTTATTTCTAAGAAAAGTTCTGGACTTACATCCTTTGTCTCTGTTGCTATAATAACTTCTTCTATTTCTAACTCTAAAAGAACTGCTTTTAATGTATCAATAAATGTTGGTAAATTCTTAATTAAAGCTAAATCTATTCTTTTAACATTCATTGGAATAGGTAATCCACAATCACCTATTGCCAATGAATCAGTATGTCCCATCTCTGATATAACTGTTCCTATTTCACTATTTAATAATTTTGTCTTTCTCATAAGTCTTACTCCTCTCCATAAACCTCAATAACTTCTGCAAGTCTTGCAATTGAAGGTTGTGCTCCTTCTCTTTGTACTGTTATTGAAGAAACTTTGTTTCCAAATTTAACTGCTTTTAATAAATTTTCAAAACCTAAGTTTTCTGTATCAAGCTTTGAACTTAATCCACCAATAAAACTATCTCCTGCTGCTGTAGTATCTACTGCATTAACTTTAAATGCTGGCACTACTTGTCCATCTTCTTTGCTTATAACAGCGGCTCCCTTTGACCCTAAAGTTATTATTACAAACTTTACTCCCTTTTCTAATAATTCCTTTGATGCTACCTTTGCAGTTTCTAAATCATTTACTTCTATCCCTGTTAAAAGCTCAGCTTCAGTTTCATTTGGAATTATTATATCTGTATACTTTAATAACTCTTCATCTATACTCTTAGCTGGTGCTGGGTTTAAGATAGTTATTTTATTATTTTCTTTTGCTATCTTAAATGCTTCTAATGTAATTTCTTCTGGTGTCTCAAATTGAGATATTAAAATATCACTATCTTGTATTACTTCTTTTGATCTATCTATTTCACTTTTATTTAAAGTCATATTTGATCCTGATATAACAGTTATTGAATTATTTCCTCTATTATTTACTGTTATCATGGCCATTCCTGTTGGCTCATTATCATCCTCAAATATTAAGCTTGTATCTATTCCTTCTTCGTCTAATAAAGTTTTTAAGATTTGTCCATTATCATCTCTACCAATCTTTCCAATCATAGAAACCATATTTCCACATCTTTTTGCTGCAACTGCTTGGTTAGCTCCTTTGCCACCTGCAATCTTTTCAAAAGATTTTGAAAGGATTGTTTCACCTTCCTTTGGCATCTCATTAACTTTTATAACTAAATCCATATTTATACTTCCAAGTACGCAAACTTTATTCATTTAACTCACCTTCCTACTAAATCGTTTCACTAAATCGATTAACTATATAATAATACATCTGTAAACGTTTTTCAACATATTTTTTAAAATTTTTTTAATTATTTTTATAAAACTTTATTAATCATCATTCTTTTTATTTTTATAGAAAATAAAATTGCCGTATACATAAGTATACGGCTCATTATTTTAAACTTTATTTTCTTTTTACTGGTAATAATCTTTTTATTATTAATATAGCCCAATCATCTTCAGGATTTTCTTTCCATTCAAAATCTACAAGAAGTTTTTTAAGCCAAGCATTTAATCCATTACTTTCTTTTGATGCATTTGGATATTGTCTTCCGTAAACTTCTTTAATATCTTCAAGAAGTTTCTTTTGATCCTCTTCTTTAATTTCTTTATCAATTTCATTTAATATCATTTCACGGCACTTATCAAAAGCTTTTGCATCATTTGCATAAAGCATATCTGCCATAAATTGTCTCTCTCTATTTAGCTCTTCTCTAACTTCTTTAATTTCATCTTCATTTGATAAATATTTTAAAGCTACTTTAAGTGCTTCTATTTCTTTATCAAGTTTTTTAATTTTTCTTTCTAATTGAAAATTTTCCATTTAATATTCTCACTTTTCTTGTTTTATTTTATTTAGTTATATTTTTCTTATAACAATTCTTTTATTATATCATTAATTCTTATTTTCTCAAATAATCACATAATTAATTCTTATTAAATATTTTATTTATATAGTTTAATTTAGGAGAATTTTATGTGCGCATTTAGAATTATTTCCTTTGATGGTGGTGGTGTCCGTGGAGCATTATCAGCTAGAATCTTTAAAAGACTTTGTGATAGGCACCCAAAAATATTAAATAAGACTGACCTTTATGCTGGTGTTTCAACAGGATCACTAATAGCTCTATTATTAGCTTTAGGTAAAGATGGTGATGACGTTGATAATCTATATAGTTATGATAATATAAAAAATATTTTCACTCCAAATCATTTAAATATTTTTAGACCTAAGTATAGTAATAAAAGATTAAAAAATACAATAAATTCAGCCTTTGATGAAAACTATAAATTAAAAGATTTAAATAAATATGTCTTCATTCCATCTTTTAATGTAATTGGTCTAGAATCTGAAAGCTGGGAACCTGTATTTTTTAATAATATATCAAAAAATAATAATCTATCAAACTATTCTGTAATAGATGTAGCTTTATCCAGTTCTGCAGCTCCAACATACTTTCCATCTCATAATGGTTTTATAGATGGTGCTGTCGTTACTAATATGCCAACTGCAACTGCTTTAATACAAATTTTAAAATTACACAAACCTAAATTAGATTTTTCTGATTTTAGAATTCTATCAATTGGTACTGGAGTAACTCCTTGTAGTATAAAAAGAGATACTTCAAAGTGGGGAATTGCACAGTGGGCTTATAATCCATTTCTAAAGGCAAAAAAACCTTTAGTTTCAATTTTATTAAATGACACAATCCCTCTAGAGGATATGTATTGCAAAGAACTTCTTAAAAATAATTTTTTTAGAATAAATCCTATTCTAGATAATGAAATTGAAATGGATGATTATAAAAAAGTAAATGACCTAAAAAAATTAGCTAGTGGTCTTGATTTAACAGAAGCTTATAAGTATATTGAAAATTATTTTTTAAAATAAAATGAAAGAACATCCTAATTTAGGATGTTCTTTCATTTATACACCTATAATCTCTTCTAATTTCTTTATATCTATATTCTCTTTAAGCAAATCTGCTAATTTATCGTACTCTCTTAATTTATGTTGTTTATAAGATGATTTCTTTTCAATACCTTCTATTGATATATTATTTCTTTTTGCTATATACTCTATAAGTCTTAAATTAAACTCATCTGAATCAAATATTCCATGAAGATATGTTCCTATAACCGTACCTTCTTTATTTATAGATCCAATTATTCTATTTTCTTCATCACAAATAAATGGAATTGCATTTTCTTTATATTCATTTACTCCATTATGAATCTCATATCCTTCTAATCTTATATTTGAAATATATTCATTTAAAGGATTTTTATCTTTAATAAATGCCTTAGTTTGAATTGTTGTCTTTTCTTTATTAAACTTAGTTTTAAAATCTAATAAATTTAATCCTAATTCTTCTAAAGTATCACCTTCAATTTTTTCATCATCTATTATCTTTTCTCCAAGCATTTGATAGCCACCACAAACTCCAAAGATTAGAGTTCCATTAGCCTGAAGCTCTTTAATTTTATCGTATAAACCTATATTTTTTATAATCTTTAAATCATCTATTGTGTTCTTACTTCCTGGTATTATTATCATATGAGGATCGTCTAACTCCTCAACACGTTTAATGTATCTTACACTTAGATCACTCATTCTTTCTAAATTATTAAAATCAGTGAAGTTTGACATATGAGGAAGCTTTATTACAGCAATATCTATATTTCCCTTTTTACTATTCTTATTTAGTATTTTATCACTTACTCCATCTTCATCTTCAATATCTAATGTGCAGTGAGGCATCACTCCAAGAACAGGTATATTTATTATATCCTCTAATTGTTTCATGGCATCTTTAAATAAATCTACTCTTCCTCTAAATTTATTTATTATTACACCTTTTACTCTTTTTCTATCTTCTTCTCCAAGAAGCATAAGCGTTCCAACAACTGATGCAAACACTCCACCTCTATCTATGTCTGCAACTAATATAGCAGGTACATCTGCCATTTTAGCCATAGCCATATTAGCTATATCAGTATCTTTTAAATTAATTTCAGCACAGCTTCCAGAGCCTTCAAGTACTAATAAGTCATAATTATTTTTTATAGAATCATATGTATTAGAAACTTCTTTTCTTAGTTCCTTATTTATTTCCTTATATTTATAAGCATCCATTATAAATTTAACTTTTCCATTCACTATAACTTGAGTTTTTCCTCCATTTGGTTTTAATAAAAGAGGATTCATAAAAGCTTCTGGCTCTATATTACAAGCTTCTGCCTGAACAACTTGTGCTCTTCCCATTTCAAGCCCATCTTTTGTAACAAAAGAGTTTAATGATATATTCATAGCTTTAAATGGTGCAACCTTTAAGTCTTTATTTGTAAAATATCTACAAATTGCTGTAGCTAATGTACTTTTACCAACTGATGATGCTGTACCAAGTAACATTATTCCTTTTGATTTCATCTTATCCCTCCCTCTTAAATAGTTTTATTTTTATAAAAGAAGTAATTCTATCAATTGTGTTAATCCTTTAAACTTTATATCCTTATAATCAGAACTTAAGAAAAGATATTCACCTTCGCCTCTTTCGTGCATTCCATTTATTGAATTAGTTATATGATCTCCTGTTATAAGAATAGAATATTCGTTATGATTATATTCTATATATTTTAATAGTGGCTTAATCATTTCATCAAATATCTTTTCAACAAATAACACTTTTCCTGCTGTATCTTTTCTGTGAGATAATTCATCACAACCATTTATATGTATCAATAAAAAATCAAACTTATCTATAGCTTCTTTTGCTTTATTTCTTTTTTCTATTAATGAAGTGTCGTAATCTCCAGTAGCATTACTTAAATTAATGCTTTTTAATCCTATGGATAAGCCCATTCCTTTTACTAAATCAATGCCAGAAATAACTGCTCCATTTAGTTTGAATTTTTCTTTCATTGAATCTAAATACGTTTTCTTAGATACTCCCCAAGGATACATCATTATTCCTTCATAACCTATACTTTTAAAATAATTATATGAATACTTCATAAATTCTAATATAATTAATAATTCTTCATCACCTTCATTAATAGCGCTTTTAGGCATTATATCATCTAATATTTTGTAAGTATTATCATGGGGCTTTGAAAAAATAATATCTTTCAAACTATCATAATTCTTATTTATAAAAAGTAAATTCCTATAGGCATCACAATGAATCATTTTAAACTCTTTATTTAGATTTTGATGATTTTTAAGATTCTCTATAAACTTATAAGTAATAAAACTAGCTTCTTCCTTTGATAAACCGCTAGTAAAATCTTTTAATCTATTATCTTCAATTTTAACTAAATTACATCTTAATACAGACTGATCTTCTTTAAGTTCATAGCCTTTAGATAGCGCTTCAAAATAAGCTCTCTCATATATTTTATTTTCTGTAGGAGAATATCCTAAAATATTAAATATACAATTTAAGCTATCTACATCATACCCCATAATGGAATTATCTGAGCTACCTCTAGAAGAAAATTTAGTTATAGATTCTAAATCTTTAAATTCAGAATCTATAACTTCCTTTATATTCTTTGTATTTTCAAAATATCCATCTAAAATTATTAATACCTTTTTATCTTTCATAATTAAAAACCTTACTTAATGCATTAATAATTTTTTCATTCTCTTCTCTTGTTCTAACAGCGATTCTGTAGAATTTATCATTTAATCCTATATAATTATTACAACTTCTTATTAATACTCCATACTTTAATAATTCCATTTTTAAATCTATATCTTCTTTTATCTTAAAAAATATAAAATTAACTGATGGAGTAAACACCTTTAAGCTCTTTATATTTTTCAAATTATTATATAAGTATTCTTTTTCTTTATTAACATAAACAATACTTTCTTTGTTATATGTATCTTCCTTTAAACCACATATCGCGGCAATAGAAGCTAATGTATTAACATTCCAAGACATAGTTACTCTATCTATCTTTTCAAGTAAATCTTTATTATCTGTAACTCCAAATCCTATTCTTAGCCCTGGAATTGCATAAAACTTAGTTAAAGATTTTATAATTACTAAGTTTGAATATTTATATATTAAATTCATAACAGAATACTTGTCTCTATCATCAACAAAATCTAAGAAAGACTCATCAACTGCAACAAAAATATTTAACTTCTCTGCTCTTTTTATAAGCTTTTCTAAATAACTTCTATCAGTTATAACGCCTGTAGGATTATTTGGATTACATATAAATAAAAGATCTATACTTTCATCTAATTTTTCTATAAGTTCATCTGTTAGTTTAAAATCATCCTCTTCTTTTAAAAGAAAATATTCTATATCTCCATAAACGCTTTTAACCCCTTCTTCATATTCTGAAAAGCTTGGGGCTAGCAATAATGTTTTTTTAGGATTTAGGGCACGTGCTAAATTAAATATGCACTCTGCTGCCCCATTGCCTAAAAATATATTTTCTTTTTTTATTTCTTCAAATTTGCTTATTTCTTCTTTCAATTCATAATAAGTTATATCTGGATAATTAACCACATCACTTAAATTATCTATTATAGAATTTTTTATATTTAAATTAAGCCCTAATGGATTTATATTAGCTGAAAAATCAGTAATACTTTCTCTATCTATATTATAAACTCTACATATTTCATCAATGTTTCCACCATGAACAGACTTTATCATTAAATCACCTCAATAATTATACTTATACTACAAGCTAGTATAACACCTAAAAATGAACTTAAGTATAGAATTTTATTTACCATATCAACACTATCTACGGTTATTTTCTTTATTCCATCTCCTATTTCAGGCTTTTTCACTAGCTTTCCAAAGTAGTAATTTGCACCTCCAAGTCTTATATCTAAAGCACCAGCTACTGCTGATTCTGGATGAGCACTATTTGGGCTTGTATGATTACTTTTATCCCTATTATAAATCTTAAAGGCATTTTTATAATCTAATCTTAATAAAAAAGCTGATATTATTATTAAATATGCAGAAAGTCTTGCAGGTATATAATTAAATACATCATCTAATTTAGCAGGAAAATAACCAAAATCCATATATTTATCGTTTTTATAACCGAACATAGAATCCATTGTATTTACTGCCTTATAAGCAAATATAAGTGGTGCTCCACCAATACCTGCAAAGAATAATGGGGCTATTATTCCATCAGACATATTTTCAGCAACAGTTTCAACAACAGCTCTAGTTATTCCTTCTTCATCTAATTTATCAGTATCTCTTCCAACTATATATGATAACTGATGTCTAGCTTTATCTATATTATCTTCCTTTAAATATCTTATTACCTTTAATCCCTCAACCTTTAAAGCCTTTGTTGATAAACAAAAGTATATTGCTATAGATTCATATGCCATAGCTACATATGGACTTATTCTACCTAACAATTTTATAATTATAAAATTAATGAAGAATATTATTAATACAACTGTAACCCAAGTTATTGCCCCTGCAAGCTTTAGATGTTTTTTAAATAACTTTCTAAATACACTCTCACTAAGTTTAGCTACCTTTCCAACTCCCCTAATTGGATGATATGGATTTTGAGGATCTCCTATTATTAAATCTAATATATATCCTATTATTATTTCAATCATGTTAAAGCTCCTAATTTATTATATAATCTTAAAAATTATATCTTTTTATTAAATACTCCACTAATTCAGCCTCATTATAAAAAGTATCTCCATAATTCATTTTAGGTTTATCTATAACAATGAGCTTTATATTTCTATCTATGGCAGATTGTAATTTTTCAATTGTTCCACCAGCTGTTCCGCTATCTTTAGTTATTATTGCCTTCGCATTATATTGGTCTATAAACCCTTTATTTAGTTCATAGCCTACAGGACCTTTAATAGCTATAACGTCTTGAAGGTCAACTCCTAAATCTAACACCTCTTGAAGTATCTTAGAGGATGGCAGAATTCTATGTATAATTCTATTTCTACAATTAAGTTTAAGTATATTTCCTATATTTCTACTTCCAGTAGTATTTAATATATTCCCATCAATTTCTTCTAAGACTTCTTTTAACTCATTATATCCTTGAATTTTTATTATATTTTTATAATCTGAACTACTTAATACGCCTTCTCTCTCATAGCGTATATAAGCAATTCCTGAATCTTTTGCGCTTTGCATTGCGTTTTTACTTACTTCTGTTGCATATGGATGTGATGCATCTACTAAAACCTCTATATTAAAGTTTTTTATTAAATCTATTAATCCATCTTTATCTAATGGTTTTGTATTTAAATGCGCTACTTTATATTCTTTAAGTAACTCACCACCATATTCTGTTGCTGTAGATACAACTATTTTATCAGTATATCTATTCATCATTCTTAAAATTTTCTTACCTTCAGAAGTACCTAATATAAAACCTATCATTTATTTGTCCTCTATTTTATAACCTCTAGGTGTTATAAATGTATCATCTTTAATATAACTTTGTGAATTACCAACTATAACTATACTCATCATGTCAACAATTTCAGTATCAAACTTTTCAAGAGTTGTTATAGTATATTCCATACCATCTCTAAGAGCATTTTTTACAACTGCAATTGGAGTGTTTCCATTTCTATAAGATGCAATTATATCTAAACATTCTCTTAAATACTCAGGTCTACCTTTACTTTTAGGATTATATAAAGATATTATAAAATCTCCCTCTGCTGCAAGCTTAACTCTCTTCTTTATAGCTTCATAAGGAGTCATTAAATCACTTAAACTTATATTACAATTATCATGCATAAGTGGCGCACCAACTACTGAGCCTGCTGCACTTGATGCAGTAAGTCCTGGAACTATAACTACTTCCTCATCATTTTTAAGTTCTAATATAAGACCTGCCATACCATATATTCCAGAATCTCCAGTACTTATTAAGCAAACATCTTTTTCTTTTGAAAGTTCTAATGCTCTTTTACATCTTTCAACTTCGCCTCTCATACCAGTTTGATATATTTCTTTATCACCTATTAAGTCACGTACCATTTCTATATATTTTGTATATCCAACAACTATATCACAATTTAATATTGTATCTCTTGCTTTCATTGTCATATGATCTAGTCCACCTGGACCAATTCCTACTACATATAATTTTCCCATTAATTTAATCTCCTTTTAAATGTACTTTTCTCCTATTGAAAGAGTCATTCCTTCATGTTTAATTTTCTTTACTTTAACTTTTCCGTCCATTAAATAAATTACAGGTTCACATACACATCTTACTCCAACAGTTTTAAATACAAAATCACTGCCTTCATAATCTGCTTCTACACTATTTATTTCATCTTTATTAAAAGTTACAAATTCGCATCCTAAATAATTAGCTAAAGATATTATTGCTTTTTCCTTCTTTTTTATATCTATTGATCCAATCTTAATTACTGACTTTTGATCATAATTATTTTCTTTTAATGCCTTAAGTACAAATTTTCTAAGTTTTTTTTCATCTGTATCTTTTCTACAACCTATTCCTAATACTATATCTTTTCTAATAAGTTTTAACAATTTATCTCTCTTAGGAATATCTAGTTTATTTGTAACCAAAATCATATCGTCTTGTATTTCTTCTGTTTTTATATATCCTTTTGGTGCATATATTATATCTTTTTCGTCTTTAAAGTAAACCTCTTTATTATTTACAATAAGTGATGCTACTTCCTTACATACTTTTAGATTATCTATAAGCAAATTATTTTTTTTTGCAATCATATCTGGAGCTTCTATATTCATTCCATCTGTTGCAGTTGTTATAACTGGTGTATTATTTAGTATTTTAGATACTTTAAGGGTTAATTCATTTGCTCCACCTAGATGCCCACTTACTAAACTTATTGTAAAATTATTATTTACATCAACAACAACTATAGCTGGATCTTTTGTCTTGCTTTTAAGATATGGAGCTATAAATCTTACAGCGATACCAGTAGAACTTATAAATATAACTCCATCTAGTTCTTCCATAAATTCTTTTGTTATGTTTTTTAAATCTAAATTTTCTCTAGATTTAAAAAACACTTTACAATTAATATTTTCTTTTATTTTTTCTGCAATTACATTGCCCTTCTCTGTGACACTTATTACACCAATCATATTTTAAACCTTTGAATCTCTAAACATGTGAGCAAATGACTTATCATAAAGCTTACTCTTTTCATATTCGCAATCTATAAAGTCACCAACTAAAATTTGAGCGCATTTTGTAATTCCAGCTTCTTTAACCTTTTCACTTATATCATCTAATGTACCAAGAAGTATTCTTTGATCTTCCCATGTAGCTCTTTCAACTACTGCTATATTTACATTTCTTCCATATCCACGTCTAAGTTTCTCTACAACCTTATCAATCATTGATATTGATAAGAATATTGCCATTGATGCTCCAATTCCAGCAAGCTTTTCTAAATCTTCAGTTTCTGGAACCTTAGTTCTACCTTCCACTCTAGTTAAAATTACTGTTTGAGTTATGCTTGGAAGAGTAAATTCTTTCTTTATAGCTGAAGCTGCAGCTGTGAATGAACTTACTCCTGGAATTACTTCATATTGTATATCATACTTATCAAGTTCATCCATTTGTTCTTTAATTGCACCATATATAGCTGGATCACCTGTGTGTAATCTTACAATAGTCTTATCCTTATTTTCAGTTATAACTTTTATAACTTCATCTAAAGTCATCTTTGCTGAATTATATATTTCTGCTCCTTCTTTGCAGAATGTCATATGTTCACTTGAAACTAGTGAACCTGCATATATAACTATATCAGCCTTTTTTAGAGTTTCTCTTCCCTTAACTGTAATTAAATCAACATCTC
Organism: Clostridium sardiniense; assembly: GCF_050584765.1. GTDB lineage: Bacteria > Bacillota > Clostridia > Clostridiales > Clostridiaceae > Clostridium > Clostridium sardiniense_A. Next base: position 1,550,125 of record NZ_JBNOOR010000001.1, read on the forward strand.
CTGGACCTGCTCCTATAAAATAAACCATTACTTTTTCCTCCTATTATCTACTTGCTATAATTAAAGACATATATTCTCTTGAATTTATTATATCTTCTCTATTTTCTAGTATTTTTTCTCCGTCTCTTCCTACTTTTTGTACACAAACATAATCAAAGCCTTTTTCTTCAAGACAGTTTACAACTTCTTCTTCTCTCTTATAAACTTTCATAATTACAACATACTTTTCATCTTTAATATCAGAAACTCTAGCTGCTGGAAGAACTAAAAGTGGTTCATTTCCTATAACAAGAGTTCTATTTACTAAACTAGCTGCTGCACAAAAAGAAGTTATTCCTGGTATTGTAACAACTTCTATTCCATTCTCTTTCATATGCTTTAGCATATGAATGTATGTACTATAAACATAAGGATCTCCGATAGTTAAAAATCCTACTGTCTTACCCTTTTCTATTTCGCTTTTTATGTATTCATAAGCTTCTTTTGCTTTTTCTACTCTATCTTTTTTTCCCATTGGAAAATGTTTAAGTACAACTTCTGTATTATCTTTTACATAATCCTTTGCAGCTTCATAGGCTACGCTTTCTGCTCCTTCTACTGCAACTGGTGCTACAATAATATCACATTCTTCAATAGCTCTAACAGCTTTAATAGTTAAAAGTTCCGCATCTCCAGGTCCTACACCTATTCCATATAATTTAGCCATCTATTTCTTCCTTTCTGCACTCTACTATAAATATTGGATTATTTGCTATAAGCATTAAGCTCTTTCCCCTTGTTTTGCTTACTTGAAGCATTGTTACATCGACTTTGTAACCAATCTTTTCTACTATGGCAATAGCTTCGTAAACATTCTTTAAAGTTATAAAATTCATAACAAGCTTACCTGAGTTTTTAAGTAACTTATCCGAATAAATTAGAATCTCTTCTAATCCTCCACCACTACCTCCAACAAATATAGAATCAAAAATCTTTTTTTCTTCTACAAATTGTTTTAAATATTCAGTAGCTTCTCCTGTGCAAAGATCTATATTCTTACAATTAAATTTCTCTATATTCTTTCTTGTAACTTCTATTGCATCTTCATCTTTTTCTATTGAGTATACAGTTCCATTATTTGCAATCTTAGCACATTGTATTGTAATTGACCCTGTACCACTACCTATATCTAAAACTTTTGAATCCTCTTCTAATTCTAGTTTACAGACTGAGCTTATTCTTATATCCTCTTTAGTCATAGGACAATTTCCTCTTATAAACTCTTCATCCTTTATAAATTTCATCTCTTCTCCTCATTCCATTATGCTTTTTCAATTATAACTACTGACAAAAGTTCATACTTCCCATCTTTTAAATCCTCTGGAGCACCTATACTTATTTTTTCATCATCATAAGATAAATTTTCACCTATAGTAACTTTCGCTAATATATTATTTTCATATAAAATCTCACAAAGTTTACTTGGATTATTTATTCTATCAGTAAGCCATATTGAACAATCATTTTCTCTTACTTTGATTAAAAATTCTTCTTCTCTCCCATGTAAACTTCCTAAGTAAGCTGTGCTCCACATTATCTGTGCTTTGCTAGTTAGATACTGAAATGAACTTATACCAGGTATAATCTCTATATCATTATTTACCTTTTTCTTTAAATAATTTGTTATTCCATAGAAAGTTGGATCTCCTGAAGCTATTATTGATAAATTTAAATTCTTGTTTTGCTCTACAGCCTCTAATAATTCTTTCAATGATGTCACAACTATAGATTCCTTATTTAAGAAGTCTATAGATTTTACAGCTCTATCAAATCCAATTATTTTATCACTATTTTTTAAAGTTTCTAAAGCTTTTGGAAGTATATATTCTCGCTTTCCAGGACCAAGACCAACTATATAGATCATCTAATTCTCTCCTTCTAATGAATTCCATAAAATTTTAGGACTGCATGGATCATAATACATAACTACATCACAGTTTATTTCATTGTAAGTGTATAGCTCAAGCCTAGCTTTAATCTTTTCACCTATATTTTTATACAAATCATAGAATCCATCACCTAATAATTTAACTGCTCCCTCTGAAGTTTTTTGCTCTAAAACTTCTTTTACAAAATCTATGTCATAACCTAAAAGTGCTAACTCTAATGCTATAACTTCAAGTCTTACATCACTTACTCTACTATGAGTATTAAAACATCCATAAGCCACTTTGCTAACTTTTCCTATATGACCTACTAAAACTATATTTTTAACCTTTAAGCTAGCACAACACTCTAATGCATACCCAACATAATTTGAAATTATAACAGTTTCATTTTCTTTATATCCAAGTTCTTTGCATAGTCTTTCACCCATATTTCCAAAGGTTAATACTAAAGTTTCATTATTTATAGCCTTTTGATTTATCTCTAGCTTAACTGATGCTTTAAGTGCATCTTCTGACATTGGATAAACTATTCCTGTTGTTCCAAGTATAGATATTCCACCTACTATACCAAGTCTTGGATTAAAAGTTTTCTTTGCAACTTCCTCTCCTTTTGGTACGAATATAGTTATTTGAACTCCTTTATCTTCTGGCTTTACACTAAGGACTTCCCTTTCTATACATTCTCTTGGAACTTTATTTATTGCCGGCTCTCCTTTTGGTATAAAGAGTCCATCTTTAGTAATAGTACCTACACCTTTTCCACCTTTTAATACATATCCTTTATCAATAACTTTTGCTTCTGCCCAAATATCTATCCCATGAGTTGCATCAATATCATCTCCGCCATCTTTAATAATTGAGCATGCTACAAAATCTTTTCCTCTTTTTATTTCATTTATCTCTAAATCAAGTACTATACCTTTCGGAGTATCAATTTTTATAGATTTAATTTCTTCATTATTAAATAACATGTAAGTTGCAGCTTTTGCAGCAGCTGATGCACAAGAACCTGTTGTATAACCACACCTTAACTTCTTTCCGTCGCTTTCAACATACAAATCAAGCATTTTTATATCTTACCTTTCATAAAGCATGTACATAAGAGCATTAATAATTGCAGTTGCAACAGTACTTCCACCTTTTCTTCCTTTAACTCTTATATAAGGTATTCCTAATTTCTCTAGCCCTTCTTTACTTTCAGCCGCTCCAACAAATCCTACTGGAACTGCAATTATAAGCTTTGGTTTTGCATCTCCACTTTCTATAAGCTCTCTTAATTTAAAAAGTGCTGTTGGTGCATTACCAAATACAAATATATCAACACCTTCACTAGAAGCTAATTCCACTCCAGCCATTGAACGTGTTATTCCTCTTTCTTTTGATAATTTATGTACTTCATCTAAATTGACATAGCATATTCCTTCTGAATTTAATGCATTTAAAGCTCTCTTATTTATTCCTGATAAAATCATATTAGTATCAGTATAAAGTTTGGCTCCATTTTTAAATATTTCTTTAGCTGCATCTATTGCACCTTCACTTATTTCTAATAAATTTTTATACTCAAAATCAGCTGTTGTATGTATAACTCTTTTTACTACAAGTAACTCTTCATCAGTGAAGTTATGCTCTCCAAGTTCGCTACCTATAATTTCAAAACTTTTTCTTTCTATTCCCATTGGATCTTTTATATAGTTCATAATTCCTGTTAGAGAATCTATGTATCCTCTAACATTCACCTACTTTCTAAAATAAATTTTATTTTTAATAATCAATTATTTCTTTTAAGAAATTAATATTTCCTAAAAAGTTAATATGAGGATATCCAGCTATAGTATTATTTTTCTTATATCCACATACCCATTCACTTTTATTTCCTAAATAATTTTCTTTACTTATATTATAGACTGTCTCTTCTTCTAAATTAACTTTTGATTTATGAAATTCATGACAATTAATTGTGTATAAATTCCCATTATTATGTAGAGTTAGCGTGGAGTATCCAAATCTTTGAAGTCTCTTTGTCATCTCAGTATTTCCTTTAAAGAATCCTACCATTTCAGTTCCGTCTATACTTTCAGTAAGATACATAAGCCCTCCACATTCAGCAAAACATCTAAGTCCATTATCAAGTGCATCTTTTATACTTTTCCTCATAGACTTATTTCTTGAAAGCTCTTCTTTAAAAATTTCTGGATATCCACCACCTAAGTATAGAAAATCTAACCCCTTAGGAAGCTCTTTATCATTTAAAGGACTAAAGTATACAACTTCTCCAATACTTTTTAATAACTCTATATTCTCTTCATAATAAAAATTAAATGCCTTATCTAACGCAATCCCTATTTTTATATCTTTATTTTTTAAGTTGTATTCTATACTTTTTGCTTTATATTCTTTAAATTCCTCTATAAGACCTTCAAGATCTACATAATTCTCTAATAATGAGCTTGCATAATCTATTTTTTCTTTAAGATTTGAAACCTCAACACTTTGAACTAATCCAAGGTGTCTACTTTTTAAATTTAGATTTTCATCCTTTGGTATATATCCAAACACCTTTACATCACAGTTTTTTTCTATAGCAGCTTTTAGCATAGTGTAATAGCTAGGACTTATAGAATTTAAAACTACTCCAATAATATTTGCTTTCTTAAAATCTTTTAATCCATTTATTTCAGCACATAAAGTAACACTTTGAGCTCCTGGAGTGATTACAAGTAAAATTGGCATATCATTAAGTTCTTTTGAAACATGATAGGTTGATCCAAAAGTATCTATTCCCTTACCATCATAAATGCCCATGACCCCTTCAATTATTCCTAAATCTCCATTTCCTCTTGAATAAGTATCCTTCATACCATCTTTACCCATTAGAAATATATCTAAGTTTCTTGAAGGTTTCTTAGTTATAAATTTATGAAAAGCGCTATCTATATAATCAGGCCCAACTTTAAACCCTTGTACTTCAAACCCTTTTCTCATTAAAGAATTCATTAAAGCTAAAGTAAAGGTGGTCTTCCCACCGCCACTTCTATTAGAGGCAATAATTAAAGATTTCATATACCTTCCTCCTATTTCTCTCTTGCTTACTTTCTTAATTTCTTAGTTTCACCACAACCTAAATATGTATCATTTTTCATATCCTCTATATGATCTAGATATATTTTTCTAAAGGCCTCTACTTCTCCAAGACCATGCACATGTGCTTCTACTTCAAGTCCTTTACTTTCTAATATTGTTTTCCATGAATCCTCTTCATCTGATGCCATATCATTCTTAACATGATCCCCTGCAACAACCATTAGAGGTACTAATTTTACCTTTTTTATGTTATTTCTTTCAATTCTCTTTAATACGCTATCTAAAGTTGGGTAACCTTCTACAGTTCCAACAAATGCTCTTTCATATCCTTCATCATATAGCATTGTTTGAAGAGCGCCATAAACAGCATTAGAATAATGTGCACTACCATGTCCAAATAAAACTACAGCTTCTTCTTCATCACATTCTAATAATTCTTTTATGCTTTCTATGAATATTGTATAATCATTTGGAAGTTCTTCTTCTCCTTGATAAAAGAATATTGGTCTTCCAAATTTCATAGTATCGAAATGCTTTTCAAATCTAACTACATTTCCCTTTACATAATCATATTCCTCTCCAGGTATCATGTGAATAGGTTGAACTAAAACCTCATTGTATCCTAAATCTTTTAATTTTTCTAAAACTATCTCTGGTGTATCAACTTCTATGTTATGAACTCTTCTTAACTTATTTATTATCATATGAGATGTAAAACATCTAAATATATCATATCCTTTAAATTTCTCTTTTATTTCTGTTTCGATCTTTTCAATTGAATTTTCTAATGCATCTAAATAACTCGTTCCAAAACTAACTACTAATATTGCCTTTTTCATAATTCACCTCTAAAAATTTCTTGTTTTATCTAAATAATGGGAATAATCAAAAAAGCACTTCTATCCCTAAGGATAAAAGTGCTTTATATACACAAAAAAACAAGATAGGATTTAAAAAATCCATCAAAATTTTATCTATTGTACTTCCCTCCGAAGAATAGCTAACAAATTTTAGGCAGGTTTCCTGACTTAAGGGTCATCCTTGCCTAATCCTTCCCAATATATATTAGTGGTTTCTTTTAAGCTCGTCTCCTTTTACAGTAGCGGGGGCTGTAATGGAATTTCACCATTTTCCCTTTTAATAATTTTTAAAAATTATTCACCTAAAACTAAATTATTTAATTTTACTATTTCTTATTTTTTAATTATATATTATATCTGTTTTTTATTCAATAAATATATTTTCTAATTCTTAGCTAAAAGTTCTAAACTTTCTTCTTTAGCCTTCTCATTTTTATCTTTTAATAAAAATGAAGCAAAAAAACCTATTAGTAGAAGTACTGCTGCTATAAAGAAAGCGTAATTAAATCCATGCACTAACGCCATAGCATTATCATTTAAATTTGCTACTCCTTGTATTCCATCTAAATAACTATTTTTCTTTGTTGTCATCAAGCTAACAAATAAAGATGATCCCATAGCAGCCGCTATTTGTTGAAGAGTATTTATAACAGCTGTTCCATGAGGATATTGTATTGGCTTTAGTTGATTTAAACTATTTGTCTGTGATGAAGTCATAACAAGTGGCATACCAACATTTAGTATGCATAACAATATAATTACATTTGTACAACTTGTATTTATATTAACTCTTGATAATAAATAAAATGAAACTGTCAAAATCATAAATCCAAAAGGTACTAGCTTCCTTGCACCAAGTTTATCATATAAATGTCCTGTTATTATAGATACAAAAGCGTTTATTAAGCCAGCCGGTAATATAGCTAATCCAACTTGGAATGGTGACATATGATATAATCCTTCTAAATACATAGGCATAACAACTAATGTTTCAAATAGAGTCATCATAGACACCATTACAAATATTACACCGAGTCCATATGTTGGAGATTTAAATACTCTTAAGTCAAGCATTGGCTCTTCTAATTTGAATTGTCTTAATGAGAATAATATTAATGATAGAATTCCTATTAAGAAAAATATTAATGTCTTACTAAAATTATTATTTCCTAAAGTGCTAAAGCCTACTATAATTCCTCCAAAGCCTAATGTTGATAAAATTATTGATATTACATCTATTTTAGGTTTTGTTATTTCTGTAACCTTTTCTAAATATATATATCCAACTATAATTGCTAAAATTGCTAGTGGAATTTCCATGATAAATAAATATCTCCATGATAATTTTTGAATTATAATTCCTGATAAGCTTGGTGCTATTGATGGAGCAAATAATATTACAAAAAGTCCAAGACCAACAGCTGCACCACGTTTTTCTGGTGGATTTATAACTACTATTGTATTCATCATTATTGGCACAAACATTCCTGTTCCAGATGCTTGTATTAATCTACCTAAAAGTAATATTGTAAAATTTGGTGCAATAGCTGCTATTATAGTTCCTAATAAAAATAACGACATTGCTACTATGTACAATTGTTTTAATGTAAATCTTTGAATTAAAAAAGCAGTAACAGGAACTAATATCCCTATAACTAAAAGATATCCCGTACTTAACCATTGAACAGTTTGTGCGCTTATATTAAACTGTTCCATAAGCTTTGGAAGTGCTACATTTGTTAATGTCTCATTTAATAAGGCCATGAAACCTCCAAATAGTAATACCGCCATAACCTTAAATATTTTTTCTTTTGATTGCATTTTCTAAACCTCTTTCTTTAATTAGACCAGTCTATATAATTTTTCTAAAAAAATATTTTTAAATAAAATATTTAAAGATTATTATAATCTCAAAAAGTTTTATAATAATCTTTATTCTAATAAACTTTTATTTTATATAGCTATTTATAATCATCTTTATTTTATCAGCAACGAGTAAAAGTGAACCATTATCTTTTTTAGTAAGAGACATTACTATTGCCCCTTCTATCATTATCTGTATTATTCTACTTATCTCTTTTGAATCATTTTCTGATATTCCAAGCTCTAATAATCTTTTATAATATAAAGATTCCCACTCTAAAAATGTATCCATACAAGCTTCTCTAAGAATCTCATTAGTCTGTGAAGCTTCTAATGCTAAAAGACTAACTGTTACCCCTTTGACTACTTCTTCTCTATCTACTATATCAGCTACATTTAAGATAACCTTTTGTATGCCTTCAATAGGATCATTACTTAAATAAAGATTTTCTTTAATTTCTTCTTTTATATTATTTTTAACTACTTTTATAGCTTCTAATGCTAACTCTTCCTTACCCTTTGGAAAATAATAATAAAGTGATCCTTTTGGTGCTTCACTTACCTTTAATATTGAATTTAATCCAGTAGCATGATATCCATTAGAGAAAAATAATTTTGATGCTGAATTTAATATTTTACTTCTTGTATCTATCTTTTTATCCAATTTAAATACCTCATTAACTTTATTATACCGATTGGTCTATATATAAAATACATTCTAAAATTTAAATTGTCAAATATAAGTTTTAGAATGTATTTTAAAACTTAGGAGTAGAACTCCATATACTTATAAAATTCTACTCCTAAAATACTTTATTCTATTGTTTTTGTTCACCTAATATTTTTTCTAATTTTTCTACTATTGCATCATCCATCTTCTTCATATATTCATTAAATACTTTTTCACAATTTAAGAATGGTGATAATACACAAGCTCTTAATATTGTTACCTTCTTAATCCTCTTCCATTCTTCTGTTGAAATTCCACAATTATTAACAAATTTAAGTGGTGAATCCCCATAATCTTCTACTGTAAAGTCAGTATGTGAAGTTAAAAAGTCATTTACATATAAAGCTTCCTTTACATATGAAGCTTCTTCATAAAAGTCATGATTTAAATCATTCATTACTTTTAAATCTTTATTTCCTCTTACATTAAATACAAAGTCAACCATATTAAAATCTGGCTCAACTAATGGATAAACATCAACTATTTTATCTCCAACTTTATATGACTTTTGCATTTCTAATTTATTATAAAGCTTGTAAGCTCCTTCATTTCCTGCACCTATAAGCTTTCCATAACCAGTTATGTTAAGCGGCATTACTTTATGAGCAGTCCAAACTGAAGCTGCTGTAGCACCTGCTTTTGATCCTTCAAGCATAAATGCACCAAGAAGTGATGGTATATCAGCTCCCTTTTCAAATACATATGTTGCAAAATAAGAAATTGAATCTCTCATTCTCTTATCTCTTACAATTATTCCGCCTGCTGAATATGGTATATATCCCATCTTATGTGGGTCAATTGTAATTGTATCTGCCTTTTCCATCGCTTTAAATGCATTATATACATCAGTTGAAGGCCATGATGTACTTTCATCTAATATAGCACCATGTTCTAGCATTTTTTCTTTTAATTTATCTTCTTCAATAAATGAATAATCATCATCTAAGAATATTGATCTAGCATATCCGCCATAAGCTGCATCTACATGTATGTAAAAATTAACTCCCTTCTTTGAGAATTCATCTCTTATTTCTACAATCTTATCAATATGATCTATTGCGCCTTCTTCTGTAGATCCAACAACTCCAACAACCCCAAGTATAGGAATTTGTTTACTTGTATATTCTTCAATTGTCTTTCTAAGTTCATCCATATCCATTCTATAATGATGATCAACTTTAACTGGAACTACAGCTTCTACGCCAAGGCCTAGAATATCTCCGGCTTTAAGCCATGAATAGTGCTTTGTTTGAGGTATTAGCCATTTTCCAAGCTTACCTATCTTATCTCCCATACCTCTTGCAGAATGCTCTTTTATTTCGTCTAATTTATCTCCTGCTTTATCCATAAGATCAAGTATTTCAGAAACACTCATATTTAAAAGTTCCCATTCTGATTTACCATCTACAAGCTCTGGTGTAACCTCTTTCATTGCAAGAGGAATAGATTTTATATTTCTTGCATACCATAACCCTTCATAATTTGCTATGGACCCATCTGCACAAATATGCCCCCAGCCATCATCATTATAGCTTACTAATTTACAGAAATCTTCTCCAACATCTTCTTCCATTTGAGATGTAGCAGGTGATGATTCATAGGCCACATTATTACCGTTATATAACATAGCAGCAAAATAACCTAGTAATGCTGGCATTAATGTTTCTGAGTTCATATGCCCTAAAAATCTTGGTGAATGCCAAGGAACAGAACCTGCTCTTAATTTTGATGATAATTCAATCAATACTTCCTTAAGTCTATCTTTACTTACTATAAAACTTTCTTTACGTTCATCAGAAACTTTAATTATAGTATCATCTTCTGGATGAAAATTCTTTCTCCACTCTGCATGGTCATTAAATAATCTTAAAAGACTTTCTTCAAATAAATCTTCGTTTTCTGATTTTGGTCCTAAAAACATGGCCTTTAAATTAATATCCTCATTATCTTCTAAAATATCAGTACCTTTTTTAATGTTATCTTCCATTTTTTCTGGCCTCCTTCTCTTTTACTTTCTTCCATGATTCTTTCTTAAATGCATATATAATTAAAGGTAATATAAAACATACCAGAGTTCCAATAACTTGGAATGAAATGTACATAGTAGTTCCATCTGGCGGTATAGAGCTTGGAGGTATAAGACTAACTCCTATTGTTATAAATACTCCAATCATGGCTAATATACAAGTAATCCACATACCAGTTTTTCCACCTGGAATAGTAAATGCTCTATGTACATCTGGTTTTTTATATTTTAAAACTATCTCTGCAAGTATTATAAATATATAAACTATACTGTAAAGAATAGTTGTTAATATAAGTACCATAAAGAAACTATTATTAACATCTGGTACTACTACATATACAACTGCTACTAATGACACAACAATTGCTTGAATAAGCACAAATGTTATAGGAACATCACGTCTTGTTCTCTTTTGAAATATAGGTGGTAAATTTCCTTCTTCTGCAACCTTTATCATAGCTTTTGAAGGTCCAAGTACCCATGCACTTAATTGTGCAAGAACACCAAGAGCTATCATTCCTGCAATAACATTTGTAAGCCATGGCATTCCAAGTTCATTAAAATAAATTTGGAATGGCTGAGTTATATTTGATAATTCTATTTTATCTGAAGGTATTGTGTTTGCCTCTGTAAGTCCTGCAATAAGGTTAAATATTATAAGTAATCCCATTGATAGAAATACTGATATTGGATAATTTCTTTTTGGATTCTCTATATTATTTGCATGAACTGATGCAATTTCAAGACCTGAAAATATAAATATTATTCCTGCGAAAAATGATAATTTGTCTAGAGATGCTAAACTTGGTATTGCCGTTTGCATATTAAGTGGTCCTAAATAAACATTTCCATGTTTAAATGTCCACCATAATCCTAAAATAACTAATGCAACAAAAGGTATATATATACCAACTACTGCACCAACACTTCCCACTACCTTACCCATATCAAATTTAAAGTTTAGTAGAGTTACAGTCCAATAAGAAATTACTATTATAATGAATATAAACATGTTATTTTGTGCAAGCTCTGGTCTTCCTATGGCATAAGCAATCATTACACCAACAGTAGAACTTACCATAACCATACCAAAGAATAATTGAACCCATAAAAGCCATGCAGTTACAAATCCCCATCTTTCTCCTAATGCTTCTTTGACCCAAACTTGAGATCCCCCTTCCTCTGGCCATCCAGTTGCTAGTTCAGCTGCAATAAGTGAAATAGGTATTGCAAAAAGTACTGCTGCACCTATCATAAAGAATATCTGTTGCCAACCAACAATTGCTAATGTTGGTACGCTTCTAACACTTCCATAAAAAGCTATACTTATACCTATTAATTGAAATAGGGTAAGCTTTTTATTTCTATTTTCTAAGTCTCCCATACTCTTATTCACATCCTCTTCTTTTGCTTTATACTTTTAATACTTAAATAAATATATTTTTAAAATTATCAATCACCATCCTTTATAAAGACTTATGTTATAGTCTTCCTTTAACTAAATTTATTATGTGTCACATTTTTTACTTTAATACAACTAATAATTTCCTATAAAGCCATATAGAAATTCTGTCTAAATAAAAAGAGAGTAGAAAAATAAATTTATTTTTCTACTCTCTTTTTTTTACTTTTATAAATTAATAATTTTTATTTAAAATTTATTCCTAAATGATAAAAATCTATCTTCTCCACTTCATAAGGATTTCTTCTTTTAATGTTGCTGAATCTATTGATTCACTAACTATTTTAAATCCTTCTCTTTTATAAAATTTCAAGGCCCTTACATTTTCCTTGAAAACATTTAATGTTAAACCATTTAATGTTAAACCATTTAATTCATTCTTAACTGTATCGATAAGTGCCTTACCTATACCTTGTCCTTGACTATCATTAGCTACAAATAATCCCCCTATAAAATTATTATTTAGTATACTAATAAATCCTTTTATAATATCATCTTCTTTATAAATATAAGTTTTTGATATAGGTATATACTTATTTCTAACTATGTCTTGTGATTCTATCCAATAATTTTCATTAATAAAATCATGAGATTTTATTGTACTTTCAACCCAAATTTTCATAATTTCATCTATATCTTTTTTATTAAACAAAAAAATGTTATTTCCCACTCTTAAACTCCCCTTTATTTAAATGTTATATACTCTATAATTAAATTATTTTATCATCACCTATATTTATATACAAGTAAAAGGGGAGTTAAATTACATTATACTTAATTTAAAATATTCTACTTGTTTTATCCAGAGTTTCCCTAATTAATTGAATCTCATCTTCTGTTAATATAGTTATTTTACTAATAGCCTTATTATCCATTCCCATTATTATAGCTGTCCTTGCAGCTTCTACTGCATTACTTCTGTCTCGTTTGTTTTTTAGGTTATTATTAGAATTATTCATATATAAAACCTCCTTACTTAATATATATTAAAAAGATTCACTAGTTTATACTTAGTCCCATACTTATTATTTAATATATGTTTATTTTTTATTATTTCCTATAATATTTCTAATATAATTGAAGATTATAAATCATTATATTAGTTAATAATACTATTAGAGGTGATTTTATGAATACATTAGAAATAGTTATAATATTGATTCTTCTTATAACTATCTTAAAAATTATTACTCCATTAATTACTAAGGCAACTACTTTTAATGATGAAAAAATTAAGTTTAAAGTTAAGATGAAAAAAGAAAGTATAACTAATTTAACAGGTATAGAGTTTGAATATTTTTGCAGATGGCTTTTTGATGATATTTATCATTATAGAGATGTAATTGTAACACCTTCTGAGAATGATGGCGGAGTAGATTTAATTCTAACAGATGAAAATTTTGAAAAGACTTACGTAGAATGCAAAAGATATACAACTACTTATGATTATAGAGATGATAAAAAAATAAAGAATTATGACTTTATGATAGGTAGAGAAATATGCCAGAAATTAGTTGGTGCAATGATGTCTAATGGAATAAAAAAAGGAATCATTGTAACTACCGGTGAAATACATCCTAATGCTGATAAATATATATCTGATCTTAATAAAAATAGTGATTTGGACATTAAATTTATAACTTTACATGAAATAGTTAAAATTCTTGATGCATATTCAGAATCAGAAAATTATTATATAAATATTGAAGTTTAGCTTTTTTATAATTAAGCTTTCAAAAATTAAAAGTGTAGGAATTTTCCTACACTTTTTTACTTACATATATTTATATATCTTTTAAAATTATTTTTTAGGATAACACTCTTATCTATAATTTCAAATCCTGAATCATTTATCATCTTATCCATATTTTCAAAAGTTATTATTATTGCTTTATTTGATATTCTTCGTGTTGTATCTATTATTTCTTTTTGCTGAGTAATTGTAGTTTTAGTAAATAATCCATAAGGCATATCCACAATAGCAATATCAAAATGTTCCTTTATATCATGCATGTTACCTTTAATAATAGCTACATTATATCCTAATGCTTTCATATTTTCCTTAGCATTACAAGCTATTTGAGGATTAATCTCATATCCTATTATATCTAATCCCATAGACTTTCCTTCAATTACTACAGTTCCAACACCACAGCAAGGATCTATTATCTTTTTATTGATATTTTGCCCAACTGCTATATTGACAATTGCTCTCGCTACTCTTGTACTTAATGCATTAGAATATGAAAATGGCTTTTTATCATGATTAAGCCACTTGCAATCATCCTTTTCATATATTCCAAATATCCATTTTCCATAAATCTTTATTAATCCTAATATAATTTTAGGATTATGAATATTTGGTATACCATCTATAGACATACCTATCTCTCTCATAGATTCTAATCTTTCTTTATAGCTAGCTTCATTTTTATCAAGTCTTATAAAGTTTACTTTAAAATCTTCAAAAGACATGTTATCTTCTTTAATTTTTTTAACTACTTCTTCAAGTGTATCTTCTATATATATAATCTTTATACAGTGTTTTATGAATAGACTTCTAGATGGGCTAATATAAACTTTTGAAAAAAATTCTTTACTATCATCCTCTTTTCCAAATAAATATTTCATTTCCATCTGGCATAAACCTTCTTCATACTCTGGATAATTTATAACATAAAAGTACCTTTTAAATTCCATATTATTCATTAAAATATACTCCTAATACTTCGTTTAGTAATCTTTTAATTCTTCTAGTTCTTCTTCTGTAAGATTACGCCAACTACCTTTCTCTATACCAGCTATACTTATATTCATTATTCTTATACGTTTAAGACTTATAACGGTATATCCAAAAACTCTACTCATTCTTCTTATTTGTTTGTTAAGACCTTGGGTTAATATTATTCTAAAAGTATCATCATTTATTCTACTAACTTTGCAGGGTCTTGTCTTAACTTTTAATATCTTTACTCCATTTGACATTCCATCTATAAAATCATCATCAAAAGGCTTATCTACTCTAACTATATATTCTTTTTCATGATTATTCTCAGACTCTAATATCTTATTTGCAAGATCTCCATCATTAGTCATTATTATCAAGCCTTCTGATTCCTTATCAAGCCTTCCTACAGGAAATATATAATTCTTATAATTCATGAACTTAATTATATTATTGTCTACATCTTCCGCAGCAGTACAAGTAATCCCTTCTGGCTTATTTAGTGCTATATATATCTTCTCCATAGGTTTTAAAGGTTTATTATCTAAAAGTATTTCATCAGTTTCTTCTACCCATTGCCCTTTAATACATAGCTTTCCATTAACTATTATTCTGTTCTCTTCAATAAGTCTATTAGTTTCTTTTCTTGAACAAACTCCATAATTGCTAAGTAGTTTATTTATTCTCATCTAAAAATCCTGTCCTTTTAATTAAATTTAATAATCACTTCCAGCTAGATGCCCTGTTGAATATGCTATTTGAAGATTATATCCTCCTGTTTCAGCATCAACATCCATAACTTCTCCTGCAAAGAATAATCCTTTTATTATCTTAGATTCCATAGTTGAAGCATTTATTTCTTTAACATTAACGCCTCCACTAGTAACCATAGCTGCCTTTATAGTTAGTGTTTCTTTTACTGTAAGTTTCATTTCTTTTATATAATTAATAAGCTTTAGCTCATCTTCTTTTTTAAGGTCACTAGGCTTAACTTCAGTTAAGTTTAGAATTTCTAAAATTTCTTTTATAAAGTTTTGTGGAAGTGTCCCTTTTAAATTATTTAGTATACTTTTATTAGGATTACTTCTAATTATCTTAGATATATCCTCTTTAGATTTATCTGATAAGAAATCTAAACTTATTTCCATTTCACCTTTTTCTAGTTCTTTATTAATATAGGAAGATAATTTTAATACTCCTGGACCTGATATACCAAAATGAGTAAAGATCATATCTCCACTAGTTTCAATTTTTCTCTTTTTTATTTTAGTAGTAAATATAACTTCTTTCATTGAAACACCTTGAAGATTTTTTACAAATCCTTCTTTTGTAACTAATGGAATAAGTGCTGCATATAAAGGTTTTATTGTATGTCCGTGTCTTTCTAAAATTTCAAACATACCTCCATCTGAACCTGTTTGAGGATGACTCTTTCCACCAGTTGTTACTATAACTTTATCTGCATATATCTCTTTTCCTTCATTAACTATAACACCTTTAATCTCTTCATTCTCTACTATTAAATCTGAGACTTCTGTATTATACATTATCTTAACATTATTTTTTGAAAGATCTTTTTTAAATATCTCAATTACTTCTTCTGCTTTATCACTTTCTGTATATACCTTTTGATCATACTCAACTTTATACTTTAAATTATTTTCACTAAAATAGTTTAAAATATCTAAGTTAGAAAAATCATAAAAGGCGCTATATAAGAACTTTTTATTACTTACTACCTTATCAAAAAATTCTTCAATATCTCTATTATTTGTTATGTTACATCTTCCACCACCAGTAAGTCTAAGTTTCTTACCAATTTCATTATTTTTTTCAACTAATATTACTTCATTGTTTTTTGAAGAAGTAATAGCTGCCATAATACCAGCAGGTCCTCCTCCAACGACTATAACCTTTGCCATAAAATCTTACTCCTATCTTAAGTAAATTTATCTAAATAAATTATTTAATTCATTTTTATATATAATATAATCCCTATATTATACTATATATAAAATTTGAACAAGTATATATAATTTTACTTTTAATAATAAAAATAAAAAAAGTGTAGTATATATACTACACTTTTAAACTTTATTGCTCTCTTATAACTTCTACCATATATCCATCTGGATCAGTTACAAAATAATATTTAGGTTTCTCACCTGGTAATCCTTTTAAATCAGTAACTTTATATCCAAGTGAAATATGCTTTTCTCTCATTCCTTCTAAATCTTTAACTCCAATAGCCGTATGACTAAATCCATTTCCTATTTCATAAGGCTTTTCAGGATTATAGTTATAAGTAAGTTCTATTTCATATCCGCCAACTTCATTTGATAAATAAACAAGAGTAAATTTATGCTCTGGGAAATCCTTTCTTCTTGTCTCTATAAGTCCTAAACCATCCTTATAAAACTTTAAAGATTTTTCTAAATCCATAACTCTTATGCATGTGTGTAACATTTTCACTGACATATTTACAACTCCTTTTCATAATTATAATAATTACATTTTATCATATAAATTAACATAAAATTTAGTAATAGCTTAATTTAATATATTAATTTATTAAATTATTAAAAGATAATGATTTTCATTTTCGTATAATTTAATATTTATGCTATAATATAAGCATTCTTAATATATTGGGGGGATTTTTTCATGTGGATTGTATATGCTATTCTGTCTGCTGTATTTGCTGCAATAACTTCAATTTTTGCTAAGATTGGTATTAATGGAATTAATTCAAATTTAGCAACTGCTATTCGTACAATTGTTGTTTTAATCTTGGCTTGGGGAATTGTATTTACTACTGGAACTCATAAAGACATTAAAAACATATCAAATAAAAGTATGCTTTTTTTAATATTATCAGGTCTAGCAACAGGATTATCATGGTTATTTTATTATAAAGCTATACAAATGGGACAAGTAACAAGTGTTGTTGCTATAGATAAACTAAGCATTATAATAACAATTGTTTTAGCATTCTTTATACTAAATGAGCAGATAACAGTTAAATCAGTTTTTGGAGGTATTTTAATAGCTGCAGGAACGCTTCTTATGGTCTTATAATTTATTTACTTAATCTAAGATTGTATATTAAATTTTTTTATACTCTTTTAACTTGCTTATAAGTTTACTTATGAATATTGAACTTTTAAAATGCAACTTCAATATATATTTATTTTTATACAAGTTAATAATATATAATTCATAAAATAAAGACTTAGATACATAAACCTTTAAATGATATCTAAGTCTTTATAATATTAACCTATATGTTCAATAAGTATCTTTAATCCCATAAGTATTAAAATTATTCCTCCAGCAACTTCTGCATACTTTTGAAGAATACATCCTAACTTTCTTCCAATGAAAACAGCTATCATACACAATACAAAAGTTGTTATTCCTATTATGGATATTGCAGGTAATATGCTAACATTTAAAAATGCAAAACTTACCCCTACCGCTAATGCATCAATACTTGTGGCTATTGCAAGTAGTGTTAAATTTTTATTACTTAATTCTTTTTCTTCTATTAATTCTTCTTCAACTGAAACTTCATTAGCTATCTCACCTTCATCTAGGCTACAATTTTCTTTTTCTCCTTTAAATGATTCATAAATCATCTTTCCACCAATAGCTCCAAGAAGAATAAATGCAATCCAATGGTCAAAGGATTCAATATAGTCTTTAAAATATCTTCCAGCAAACCATCCTATAAATGGCATTACCGCTTGAAATCCACCGAAAAACACCGCTATCTTTAAAGCATTTTTAAGTAAATTTTTCTTCAGGCTCATTCCTTTTGCAAGTGCCACAGCAAATGCATCCATAGATAAACCTATTCCTGTCATAAAAATTGATAAAAAACTCATATAATTTCTCCTCTTAATTTATTC
This sequence comes from Clostridium sardiniense, assembly GCF_050584765.1. Taxonomy (GTDB): domain Bacteria; phylum Bacillota; class Clostridia; order Clostridiales; family Clostridiaceae; genus Clostridium; species Clostridium sardiniense_A. Next base: position 1,568,714 of record NZ_JBNOOR010000001.1, read on the forward strand.
TACTCATTTAGCACAAAAAAATAAGACTTATGCGTAGCAAAAAAACTACGCATAAGTCTCGTTATTTAATATTAAGCCAGAACCTTTTCCGTTCAATATGTTGACTTAATAACTCTCTACAATTTATTATCGAGCTAACTACTCCCCTATACAAATGAGTATATATTAATTTTTACCATATTATATTATCAGAATTCTTTCATGAAATCAATTAAATTTTTAAAATAAATTTATCTATTGCTTTAGCTACTCCATTATTTTCATTAGTATCTGTTATGTAATTAGCATATTTCTTAATTTCTTCTGGTGCATTATCCATGACAACAGAAAGTCCTGCTTCTTTAAGCATTGATAAATCATTTCCACTATCCCCGATACAGATTATCTCTTCTTTTTTTATTCCAAGTTTTTTTGCTAATATTTTAACTGCACTCCCTTTTGATGTGCCTTTTGCCGTAAGTTCTGCACATCCTCCCCATGAATAAGCTATATCTACATAATCACTTAATTTACCTATGTCTTCTTTAGCCTCTTTAATGGTACTGCTATTTTCATCTTCTATTATTATAAGCTTTAATATATCAGATTCATATTCTTTAAATGCATCCCTAAAATCCTCTACTTCATAAAACTTAATTTCTTCATCTTTATCTGCCCACTCATTCATTACTCTATGACTATCATCTTCTGGAATTTTAGTATCACTTATTATTCCATAAGGTGTATCAAAATAAGCTAAAAATTTATGTTTTTTTATTACCTCATATATTTTATCTAAAGCTTCTCTATTTAATACAGATTTAAATATAACTTCATCCGTATCTTTTCCCCTTATATAAGCTCCATTAGAACATATTAAAGGTGCCTTTATTCCAGTAATTTTTGCATATATTCTTGCTGATGCAAATATTCTTCCTGTTGATATTGCAATATTAACTCCTAAGTCTGTTGCTTCTTTAAGGGCCTTTTTATTTTCTTCACTTACCTCATGATGTTTATTTAATAACGTTCCATCCATATCTATACATACTAACTTATACATACTGTCATAAATCCACCTTTCAAACCTTAGATATAAATTTATATCTATTTTGTCATAATATCTCTGTAAAATACATTTTTCATACATCTTAATTATATCACAAACAAAGAGAAGCCATTCAATAATAAATTTCTTGAATTGCTTCTCTTTATTTTCATCATATATTCTTAAATATCATCATAGTGATCATCAAGTTCAATTTCTTCGCATGTTTCTAATATGCTATCTAAGCCTTCATAATCTTCTAATTTAAGTGTTTTATTACTATGTTCTAATTTGTTTAAAAGAATATCTTTTTCACACTTTAATATATCTGAATCTTTTATTTCTTTAATAACATCATTGGTATTAAACATTTTAATAATTCCATTTTCATATCCTGATGCAAAATTTGCTTCACCTTTTGCTAAATCATCATATTCTAAATCATATTGCTTGCAGTATTCTTCAATGCTATATTTATTAAATTCTTCAGACATACCAATTGCTTCTCTAATACTATCTACTTGCTTTACTTCTCCTTCTGGAAATAAAATTACTACTCCATCTCTCATGTTAAACCCTCCATTAATATGAAATTATTTATAAATTCATTGTATCTCATAATTAAGATTTAAATAAAAAGATTCTATGTATATTTTGTGATATTTTAAATTTAAAATAATATTTTTTCTTCTATATTCTACATATCATTATAATCTTCAAATTCTGGATGCTAAACATACATTCACTTATAGAGTTGTTTCATTTTTACTTATTTATATTTATAGTATACATTAATCACCAATTATTAATAAACTAAGCCTTTAGATTAGTCAATTATTAAGTTTATATTTCATATAATAAAATAATAGCACTATAATTACATAGTTTTTGTAATTAAATAAGGAGGGTATAACTATGAGTAGCTTATTAGATATTAATCTTGAAAAAAATTTATTAGAACTTGAAAATTCTTTAGATGACAGTGAATTTATTAAAGGATATTTTGAAACAACAAATTGTAGTGCTGAAAAAGAAAGAAAAAGTCCAATCTCAGGTGGAGGGCTTTTTGGATATCTATTTTCTGATGAATGGATATGGAATACCATATTTGTATTAACTAATAAAAATTTATATTTAATTAATACAAAAGAAAACTTTGAAAAAGTTTCTTTAAATAAGATACTTATAGAAAATATAGATTCTCTAAATGTATTTAAATATAATGAAAATCCAATAATAGAATTAAAAATTAAAGGACAATCAAAAATACAATATACTCCTTTATCACCTAAATATTTAGATGTACTAAAAAATATAAATAAAGTTACTATTTATGAAAATCCAAAGTCTAAAATAATTAGTCCTGATAATTTATTATTTTCATATTCTATAGTTGCTGTATTGTTATTAGTTAGCGTAATTATATTGTATATTTTAATATAAATTTTTATATTATTATCACTTTATAAGAATTTAAATATTCTTAGTCTTTTATTTTATAATAAATTAAAAAGAAACTTCTATAAATAAGAAGCTTCTTTTTTTATATTTATTTCATTTTTTCAGATTCCTTATAGTTTGTGCCTTTAGTATCAACCTTAATTGATTCAATAACTACATTTTCTTCTGGCTTATCATTAGCTCCTGTCTTGACGCTTTCAATCTTATGAAGCACATCAAGTCCTTCTGTAATTTTTCCAAAAGCAGCATATTCTCCATCTAAGTGTGATGCTGTATTTGTCATAATAAAGAACTGACTTCCAGCAGAATCTTTATCTCTAGACCTTGCCATAGAAAGTATTCCTTCTGTATGCTTTATATCATTATCAAAACCATTTGAAGAAAATTCTCCTTTAATACTATATCCAGGTCCTCCAGTACCAACACCATCTGGATCTCCACCTTGTATCATAAAATCAGGAATTATTCTATGAAATGTTAAACCATTATAGAAACCACTATTAGCTAATGCTATAAAATTATTGACTGTATTCGGAGCCTTATCTGGATATAATTCTCCTTTCATTGTGCCAAATCCTTTTACTTCAATAGTAACTGTAGGTAAATCTTTTTTATTACCCTCATCTTTATTTTCAGTTGATTTATCATTACTCTCTTCTACATTATTTCCTTGATCTTTGTTTTCACCTTGCTTACTGTTATTGCCACACCCAACTAGCATAAATCCAGATATCATTAACGTTAATAATACTAATAATTTAAACTTCCCTTTTTTCACTAGTATTTCTCCCCTTTCCTTTTATATATACATATTGTACCATATTATACTTTACATATTAATATAATCATTTAAAAAGAGGGGAAATATTATAATTTAGAATATTTAATTCTTAACACTACTTTCTATCATTTTAGCCATTTTTAAACTATAATCTCCATCTTCAAATAATACTATATATTTAGAAAAGGTATCTAACTCTCTACTCTCATCTTGTACATATCCGTAATATTCAACAATTTTTTTGTTGTCTAATTCATAAAGCATAGGTTCTTTCGGAATAAACCTATTATTAATATATCTATTTTCTCCATAAAGAACAATATCACTTAAATTACCTGTCTCTAATTCAATAATCTCATTAAATAACAATATAGCTTCCATATAGCTATTTGGAGTTTTATAACCTTTAATTGCATTCATAAATGAATCTTCCATTTGATTTAACTCTAAGTCTACTCCCTCAAAGTATGTATCAATTAAATTATCTTGAGATGGCATAGGTATCATTCCATATCCCCTAAATGCATGTAACCTATATTTATCTTCAAAGTTGTTTTTAATTCTATAAAGAATTAATCTATATCCATCCTTTACCCTTAGAGAGCTTTTCTCATTTATTAGCTTATTTAAATCAATATCTACAACTCCAGAATAAGTCTCTATATATTCTTTAGGATTTTCCATAGATGTTACATTAAAACATTCTAAATCACAATTACTTTCCTTAATAGCTTCCTTAACATTAAATAAAGGTAACTCCGGTGCCATTGGAGCCACATAAATTCCACTTTCTCTTATATCTTCAAAATCTAAATGTAATAATCTATAATTCTCATTTAATGCTTCATTTATTTCTTCTTCACTATTTGTGTTAAATCCATATCTTTTTAAATAAAGTGAATACATATAAGCATAACCTTCATAATCTACAGCCTCTTCTACAACACCTTCTCTATCTAATTCATCTATATATGATTCATACATATCTTTTAATCTATTCATTAGTTGTCCTCTTTTCCTTTAATACTCTAATTTATAATAATTATATAATAATACTATTGATATGTATAATTCTAAATCATATATATTTCACCATTATATAAGCATCCAAACTTTTTTTATCCCAATTAAGCTTTACTTTTTCCTTTATTGCAAAACTTTTATCTAGCCAAAACTCAGTAACATTACTATCATATCCATAAACTACATCAATTCTTATTGATTTACTGTTAAATTCTTCAGCCATTTTCTCTATTTCATAAAATGCCTTACTTCCAAACCCATTATTCTTAAATTTATTATCTATCATTAAAAGAGATAAATAGGTTTCACTATCAAATTTTACATCACATACTCCAATAGTAATATTATTATATACAACCTTAAAGCTATCAAAATTCATTTTTTTCATTTCTTTAAGTTCTTTCACAATAAACTCTTTATCTACCTCTTCTTTATCCAAATGCTCTTTTAAAAATTTAGCATTTGAATTATAAATTTTAACTACATTTTCTATATCATCTTTTGTAAGATAACTAAGACTAATCATATAATCATCCTCCATAAATTTTCTCTATTCCTTACTTATAAATATAATAAAAAGGTATTGAATTTTCATTCAATACCCAGTAAACATTAAAATTTATCATCTACCATAGATTCTTCATGGCTACTTATACAAGTATACCCATCTCTTTTATCTACTGCTAATAATAAAAATAATATCTCTATAACAGCCATAGTAGATAATTTTGAAAATGCAAATTCATCTAAAAATAGTCTCTCTCTTGTAGATGTGTTTATTCTATATTTACATTTACTAGCTAAGGGAGAACTTTCATGATTTGTTATACAAATTGTAGTTGCACCTTTCTCATTTGCAACATCTACTAATGTTAGAAGTCTCTTAGAAGATCCTGTACTTGATACAGCTATTAATACATCTTCTTTGGTCAAACTATATGAAAAAGCAAGTTGATTTTCCCATATTGAATTTGCCACAGCTCTTATTCCTATTTGATTTAATTTGTATGCACCATCTAAAATTATAGGTATTGTATTTCCAACTGCTGCAAATTGAACAATTCTTGATTTCTTGATGGTATCTAAAATAATCTTAACTTCCTTTTCATCTATCATTGCTACAGTTTGTTTTAACTCTTCAATTTTATTAGCCAATATATTTTGAATAGATCCTGATATATTATTTATATCTAAAGTATTTGATATTTTACTTTCTTCCGATGTAACCATTTCTTTTGCAAGACTTATTTTAAGATGATGAAAACCTCTAAAATTACACTTTTTACAGAATCTTATTATTGTAGCTTCGCTAACATTACTTTTGCATGCTAATTCTGAAACTGTCATATCAACTACTTTTTCTTGATTATTTATAACATAATCTGCAATTTTCTTTTCTGCTTCATATAAATTATCATAAACTGCAAATATTTTATCTAATACACTTCTTTCTTTATTTTTCAATTTATCATTGCTCCTTTTTAATTATATGAAGTTAATTAAATAATTTTATTCAAAAGGATATTTAATTCCCCATTGATTTCTAACTTCATCCATTATATCCATTACGTCAATAGATAAATTTAATGCATCTGCCTTCTTCTTATTTTTGATACAATTATTCATTTCTTCTACTTCATAAATTAAAGCCTTCATACCATTTCCAGCTTCTACATTTTCAATTTTTCCATCAAGATACGTTATTGTGGCTTTATTTGCTCTTGGGAAATCATCAACAGTTATAAATCCATTCTCACAAGCTATAATACCTCTTTTTGGCATTTTAGCTCTCATTGTAAGGGTTATTACAGCCATTTCATCTTCTTCATTCTTAAGTATTATTCCTGATTGCTCATCTACTCCTGTTTCAAACTTTTTAACTGTTGTTAAAATTTCTTCTGGTTTACTTGAAAGGAAGTATCTAGTGAATGATAATGCATAAGTACCAATATCTAAAAGAGCTCCTCCAGCTAAATCTTTATTAAAGAATCTGTTAGTTGGATCATTTTCTTTACAGCTTCCAAAAGATACTTGAATCATTTTAAGCTTTCCAAGCTTTCCATCCTTTATCATATCATTAAGCTTTTTATATAGTGGCATGTAATATATAGTCATTGCCTCTGCTACAATTAAATTCTTAGATTCTGCAAGTTCTACTATTTCTTTTAATTGATCTCCATTAACTGTTATTGCCTTTTCGCAGAAAACATGCTTATTATTTTTAAGACTTTCAATTATATATTCATAATGATTGCTATGTGGAGTTGATATATATACTACATCTATTTCATCATCCTTTAGCATTTCTTCATAATTACCATAGGCCTTCTCCACATTATGTTTTTTTGCAAATTCTTCTGCTTTTTCAATTCTCCTTGAACCTACTGCATAAACGTTTCCATTCACTTCATTTATTGCACCTGCAAAGTCTGCTGCTATAGTTCCTGGTCCTAATATTGCCCATTTAATATTATTCATATCTTTCACCTCATAAATTATTTATTTTTAGAAATTATTCTAGTTCCATCTTTCCCTGTAATCAATACCTTTGTAACTTTATCTATAAATAATGAAGTATCTATAACTCCACAGATACTTTTTAAGTTTTTCTCTAATCCATATGCATCTTGAATATCTTCAAAGGTTACATCTATTAACAGATTCCCTCCTTCAGTTATTGTATATCCATCTTTTGCTATACTACTTCTAGTCTCAGGATTTCCACCTAACTTTTTAACTTCCTTCTGCACATAACTAAGTGAATCCTCTATAATTTCTAATACAATGGGATACTTGTTTGTTAAAGTATTTACATATTTGCTGTCATCTATAAGTAGTATATATTCTTTAGACATGCTAGCAATTAACTTTTCCTTAGTATGTATACCGCCACCACTTTTTATGGCATTTAAATTTTCATCTACTTCATCGCAACCATCAAAAGCTATATCAATTTCATCAATCAATGAAGTATGCAAAACTTCTAATCCATTATTAAAACAGAGTGCTTTTGTTTTTATAGAAGGTGTAACAACCTTAACATTTATGTTTTCTTCATTTATATATTGTACAAGATAAGCTATTGTGCTTCCCCCACCTAAACCAATTATACTGTTAGGCTTGATTTGCTTTAAAGCTTCTTTAGCACAAATTTTCTTTAAATTATATTCCTTCAAAAATTCCCCTCCTCATATATTCTCATATTCATTAGAAAAATTTTATCTAATTTTAAATTTGTAACAAATTTTTCTATCCTTTAAAACTATAATATTATAATAGTAATATTTCGTCAATTACTTTATATGCGAAATAAAATTTCGTTAATGCAAGTATTTAATTACTACACTTCTAACACTAGATTTTATTTAAGATTATATTTCCTTCTCTACAAATAAAAATAAGGAATATATTAAGCTCCTTTGCCTAAAATATTCCTTATAATTAGGATTGTTATTTTATTATGTTTGTTTATAAATATTCTTATATTAAAGTAAGAATATACAAAAATACTTAAAGTCTCAAATCATTTAATTCTTTATATACATGTTTTGCGTATTCATGACTTCGGCATAAAACCAGTACATTATTATTACTTGCAACTGTTCCAGCTATTTTTTTATCATCTAATCTATCAATTAATTCTCCTACAGCTGCAGCCATACCATTCATTGTTTTTACTGATATAAAATATTCTTGTATAAAGATACTCAATACTGCATCCTTAAATACACTTTGACATCTCTTTCCAACATCTTCTCGTGTAACTATTATGTATTTATATTCCTTATTACCTGCTGGCTTTCTAATTATATGCATCTCTCTTAAGTCTCTTGATAAGGTAGCTTGAGTAACATTAATTCCACGGTGCTTTAGTTTCACAACTAATTCATCCTGTTTACCTATTTCTTCATTTTCTATTATATCTAGTATCTCTTCGCGTCTTCTTTTCTTTAGTTCATTTTCCATAATACTCTACTCCTCTTCGTAAAATACTATTTCTTGATGCTAAACTAAACATCCCCATTTTAGTTTAGCATCATTAAATTTAATTTTAAATTAATACTATCTTACTATTTTAGTTCCTGATTCCCCAACTAAAGCATCATTAGCTCTCTTAAGTGATGCAATAATAGCTGTTTTGTTTTCTCCTGATTCTGTAAACTTCTTACAAGCTTCAACTTTAGGTAGCATACTACCTGGAGCAAATTGTCCTTCTTCAATATACTTGTCTACTTCTTCAAGATTAATTTCTACTAATTCTTTTTGATTAGGTTTATTATAATTTACACAAACTCTATCTACTGCTGTAAGTATTAATAATATATCAGCATCTAGTATTTCTGCTAATTTCTCTGCTGCAAAATCTTTATCTATAACAGCTGGAACCCCAACAAGCTCATCGCCTTCTCTAACTACTGGTATTCCACCACCGCCACAAGCAATAACTACGAATCCATCGTTAACCATTGTCTTTATAGCTTCTTTTTCAACAATATCAATAGGTTTTGGTGAAGCAACAACTCTTCTATAGCCTCTTCCAGCATCCTCTTTCATTACATATCCTTTATCTTTTTCTAGCTTTTCTGCTTCTTCTTTAGTATAGAAAGATCCTATTGGTTTTGTTGGATTTTGGAATCCTTTATCATTTTTATCTACAACCACTTGAGTTACAACAGTCTCAACTGATTTTTTTATATCTTTTTTATTTAATTCTTCTAAAATTGCATTTTGTAAATGATATCCAATATAACCTTGTGAGAAGGCACCTACAACATCAAATGGGAATAGTGTATTATTATGATCAGCTTGATATGCAGCTTCTATACTTGCAAGTATTTGTCCCACTTGTGGACCATTACCATGTACTATTGAAACTTGATGTCCAGCTTCTATTAATTTAACTACTGATTTTGCAGTATCCTTACAAGTCTTTAATTGACTTTCTGCACTTTTATCCTTTGGATCTGATTGTAATGCATTTCCGCCTAACGCTAAAACTATTTTCATCTTTTGTTCCTCCTTATAATTTCCAAATTATACTTTTATCTTTTGTTTATTATTTAATATTTTTTAATCTTTATCTTTTGTTTTCTTTTAATCTAATTATCTTTTGTTTATATAACCTTTTATTTATATAGCTCTTATCTTTTGTTTAGTAAGTTTTATATACTTATAGTTCCATTTACTAGTAAAACTACTGCTATTATAGCAATTACAATTACTCCTATTGCAATTCCAAATTCTGCTCCTTTAAATACTTTTTCATCTTTATTATTTTGTTTCTTTGCAATATAGTAGAATATAATACCAATTGCGTAAAGAATAAAGCATAGTAATAAGTATTTTAATCCGGCTGCATAACATAACCATATAGCATATACGGTAGCAATCGTTGCACAAATTTTATCTCTTGTTCTTCCTACTGGATTAGTATCATAAGTTTCTCCAGTTATTGTAAGCTTAAGTCCATACATAGCACTTAAAAGATAAGGTACAAGTATCGCTGTACTTGCTACTGAATATAATGCTTGATAAGTACTGCTAGCTACTAATGTTAATACTAAAAATACTTCAACTAAAATATTTGTTATTATTAATGAAGCTGCTGGTGCTCCATTTTTATTTGTTTTTGCAAATATCTTAGGTAAAACACCATCTTTTGCAGCTACAAATGGAATCTCGGCACATAATAATGACCATCCAAGTAATGATCCAAATAATGAAATTATTAAACCTATATTTATAAGAACTGCTCCCCATTTACCAACAGCAAACTCTAAAACATAAGCCATTGATGGATTGTTAAGTCCTGAAAGGTCAACTCTATTCATAACCCCTAAAGACATTAATGAAATTAAAAGGTATATACATAAAGTTCCTATAAGTCCTATTACAGTTGCTTTACCAACATCACTTTGTTTTTTAGCTCTACCAGATACAACTACTGCACCTTCAATACCTATAAAGCACCATAATGTTACTAACATAGTATTCTTTGCTTGATCTAGTACACTTCCTATATCTGTAGTACCCCAGAATTCGAATGTGAAATTATGTAAATTAAATGCAAATATTGCAGCAACTATAAATACACAAATAGGTACTAATTTTGCTATAGTTGTAATTAAATTTACAAGGGCTGCTCCACTTACACCTTTAAGTATTAATGCAGTAAATGCCCAAACTAATATTGAAGCTCCAATAATTGATGGTAAGTTATTACCTTCTCCAAATACTGGTGCAAAATATCCAATTGCTCCAAATAGTAATACTGAGTAAGATACATTACCAATCCATGCACTTAACCAATATCCCCATGCAGAATTGAATCCTATGTACTCACCAAAACCAGCTTTTGCATAACTATATACACCACCACTTAGCTCTGGCTTTCTATTTGCTAATGATTGGTAAACAAAAGCAAGTGCTATCATACCAATACCAGTTATAATCCAACCTAAAATAATTGCGCCTGTACCTGCTCCTCTTGCCATATCAGATGGTAAATTAAATGCTCCACCACCTATCATAGATCCAACAATTAATGCCGCTAGAGATGCAAACCCAAGATTTCTTTGTTCACCAGTTGATTTTTCTTCTGACATTACTATCACTCCTTATTCAGTTTGATTTTAGGGAAAATTTTAGTCGGCTATTAATTAATAGCCGACTAGTGTTGATTATTTTCCTGCTGTAGCTACCATTACGGCCTTTATAGTATGCATTCTATTTTCAGCTTCATCAAATACTACTGAATTTTTACTTCTGAATACTTCATCCTCAACTTCTCTAATATCGCATCCTAATCTCTTTTGGATATCTACTGCAACTGCAGTATCTAAGTCATGGAATGATGGTAAACAGTGCATAAATAATGTATTCTTATTACCAGTTTTATTCATCATTTCTCTTGTAACTTTATATGGTGAAAGTAATTTAACTCTTTCTGGATATAAGTTTTCATCTTCTCCCATTGATACCCAAATATCAGTGTATATAACGTCAGCATCTTTAACTGCTTCATCAACATTATCAGTTACTTCAATTATAGCTCCTGTTTGTTTTGAGTATTCTTGCATTTCCTTTACTATTTCTTGGTCTGGATCTAAGCTCTTTGGTCCTAATGCTACAAAGTGCATTCCCATTTTAGCTGCACCATACATTAAAGCATAGCTCATATTATTTCTTATATCACCTGTAAATACTAATTTTATTTCACTAAGTGGTTTATGTGCATGTTCTTCTATTGTAAGAAGATCAGCTAATATTTGAGTTGGATGGTCTACGTCAGTTAATCCATTCCAAACAGGAACTCCTGCATATTTTGCTAAAGATTCAACAGTTGCTTGACTAAATCCTCTAAATTCAATACCATCGTACATTCTTCCAAGTACTTTTGCAGTATCTTCTATTGATTCTTTTTTACCCATTTGTGAATTTGTTAAGAAAGTTACATGTGCTCCTTCTTCTGCTGCTCCACATTCAAAAGCACATCTAGTTCTAGTTGATGTTTTTTCAAATAATAATACTACATTTTTACCTTTTAAGCTGTCTCCTAAGATTCCTGCTCTCTTTTTAGCTTTTAAATCATGTGATAAGTCTAAAAGATATCTAATTTCTGCTGGTGTAAAATCCTTTAATGTTAAAAAACTTCTTCCTTTTAAATTAACTGCCATTTTAATTTCCTCCTTAGTTTAACTAAGTGTTTACTCTCCATACTCTCATTGAATCAAAGAGAGTAAACACTACATGTATTTTTTATATTTAATTTTTTAATAAGCTATTTTTATAAATCTTCTCTTATTAGTGGCATTGACATACATCTTGGGCCACCTCTTCCTCTTGAAAGTTCTGATGATGGAATTACATGTAATTTTATTCCATACTCTTCTAATATTCCGTTTGTTACATAGTTTCTTGAATAAACTACAACTTCACCTGGTGCTATTGCAAGAGTATTTGAACCATCATTCCATTGCTCTCTAGCTGCGATGATTTCATCACCACCACCACATTTAATTAATGTAACTTTTCTATCTAAATATTTGCTTAATATATTTTCTAAAGTATCTACTTCTTTTACAGTTTTAAGTGCTCCTTCATGTTCTGGATCCTTAGTTATTGCATAAACATTTAAAGGTCCTACAATTCCTGGATGAACTGTAAATTTATCATAATCAACTTGAGTAAACACTGTATCTAAATGCATGAATGCTCTACTTACTGGTATTTGGAAAGCTAGTACAGTTTTAAATGTTGAATCATTATTAAATAATAATCTTTTAGCTAGTTTTTCAACTGAAGCTGAATCAGTTCTTTGTGAAATACCAACTGCTAAAGTATCTTTTGATAATATTAATTCGTCTCCACCTTCAATTGAAGTATTTTCATCTCTGTTAAACCAGAAAGGAACTTCTTTACCTTTAAATCTTGGGTGATTTTCGAATATGTATTTCGCAAATATTGTTTCTCTATTTCTAGTTTCTGTTCTCATGTGATTTAATGTAATCCCATGTCCAATTGTTGCAAATGGATCTCTTGTAAAATAAAGATTTGGCATTGGATCGCAAACAAATGGATAAGTGTTATTTACTAAATCATATAATGAATCTCTATTATATTCTTTAAGTTCTTCTTTTCTAACACCTGCCATCATCTTATCAACCATAGCTTTATTTTCAAAACTTAAGAAGTATCTAGTTAAAGCATCTTTTAAAGACTCACTTTCAACTCCTGCTTCATCTATAAATTGACTTATAAATTTCATTTTTACTTTTTCATCAGTAGCTATTGCTTCTGCAGCAAGTACTTCTAAATAAAGAACTTCAACTCCTGCATCTCTTAGAGTTTGTGCAAATGCATCATGTTCTTCTCTTGCAATTTTTAAATATGGAATATCATCAAAAAGTAGTCTGTCTAACAAATCTGGTGTTAAATTTTCAACCTCTTCTCCAGGTCTGTGTAATAATACAGTTTTTAATCTTCCAATTTCTGAGGTAACATTTAAAGCTCTTTCTCCCATAATATTATCGCTCCTTCTTCTTTTGTAATTTGTAAACAATTCTGCGGGGTCAATCACAATTGATTAACGCTGTTTACAGTTTTTATTATATATACCTGTTATAACGCTTACAAACCATTTTTTGGAATAAAATGCATAGCATTTTTCAATTTTATTCATTCAATGAATTAAAACCTGCATTATTAATTAATATAATGATGTAATTCTCTCGCTATTCATTGCTTTACTACGTTAAAATATTAACTATCCAGAATGAATAATTTATGCATAAACCTGGAATAAATTTATTTATATTTTTTCTATTTTTTCTATTTTATTATATAATCTTCTCTATTTTTTCAGTAATTCCAATATATTCTCATACATTTTCATACATATTTGATATCCATTATCAAATAAATGCAAATAAATAGGAGAATGATATATCATCCTCCTATTTATTTCCTATTTTATATGCGGCTTATTCCATAGACTTCTTATACTTACTCCATTTTTTATTCCTTGATAAATCCAACCATAACTTCCACCAAGTAAAAATATCCTTTTATTTAATTTTGCTGTAACAAATATATCTGTTTGCATAGCTTGACCTTTTATAATACAATCCTTCATATTATCTAAAGCTAATCTTGCATCTTCCTTTATCTTTGCTTGCCAAGGTATATTTTGTGATCCACTAAAAAATTCCCCAGCTCCTATTCCAATTCCACCACACCATTTAATACCCAAAGAATTACAATAATTTTTTAAAACTCTTATTGCAATTTTTGTCTGTTCTCCTTCATAGAAGCCACAGTTTACTACTCCATATAAATTTATTTTATTTACTTTATATCCATTCATATTAATCCAATCCTCAAACTCTTCTAAGTATTCTATAACTGTAGAAGGAAGAGTATCTACATATAATGGAAATGCAATTACAACTATATCACTATCTTTTATTAATTTAAAACTATCTCTCTTACTACTTCTATCTTTTATATTAATCTTTGATAGTTTAATATTATCATCTGATATATTTAATTTACTTTCTATTCTCTCTAAGAAATATTCACTTCCACTTTTTTTACCTTTAGGACTTCCATTAATAAAAACTATTTTTTTCATTTTATATCTCCCTTAATAATTCCTGTTACATCTTTTAAATAATCCTTTATATCTTCTATATTTTCTACAATAAAGATATCTGATTTATCTTTTTGAAGATTTACTGCATTAGCCTTTACTAAACTTTTAAATGTATATCTTTCTTCTTCTGTTATATTAGTACAATATCCAACATGTATTAATTTTGGATATCTTTTATACCTAGGTTTATGATGAACTTCATTATTTATTATTTTAAAAAATGGAGATATATTGGGTATAAGTCTATCTAAGCTTCTTTTTAATGTAACTGAATATGATCCATATGTTATTCTTCCAACATATATTACAAAATCTGAATTGATAAATTCTCTATTTATCTCTTCACTTTTATCTTTTATAACACACAATCCTGGAGTCTTAACCCAACACCCAAAGCATCCAATACAACTTTTTAAATCATATTCATTTAAATCTATTAGTTTTAAATCTTCTAAATTTGTTAATTCCTTTTTTAAAAAGCTTATAATTTCATATCTTAAACTTTTATCCTTATTTTCTTTATCAACTATAATTAAAACTTTCATCTATTCTCCTTCATACCACCTATTTTTATACAGATAACTTAATTACATTATATGGTTATATATTTGCACTGTAAACTTTCTTGTAACATGATTATAAAAATTGTTGCTTTATCTATGTGAAGTCTTGCTCATTGATACACTGTTTTAATCATAACTAAATCTATTAGAATTGAAGATGACTATCTATTAGACTTTGAAAAATGGCATATAGGATAATTTAAATCCTATATGCCATTATTATTATATATCTATATTCTCTTTATATATTTCTCTTCTTCTTCAGTAACATTACCTAAGTATATATTTTTAACTTTACCTTTGAGTAGTTTATATGCGTTTTTCATTTCTTCTAATGACGTCATTTCTTTTGTCATTTTATAATTTGGAAAATATCTCGATAAATGAAGAGGTATATTTGAATCTATGCTTTCTAAAAAATCTCCTAATTCTTCTATAAAATTATTATTTGTATTTTCTCCTGTAACTAAAAGTGTAGTAATTTCAACATGTATTCCACTTTTATTAGCTATCTTTATAATATCTTTAACAGGCTCTATACGTCCTTTGCATAATTTATTATAATAATCATTATCTCCTTTTAAATCAATATTCATTGCATCAATAAATGGAGCTAATTCTTTAAATGGCTCTTTCTTTATATATCCATTAGTTACAAGAACTATTTTTTTATCTTTATTTAATTCCTTTATTCTTTTTGAAACATCATATACAAATTCATAAAAAATACTAGGTTCATTATATGTAAACGCTATTCCTAGATTATCAAAATCTGAACACACAAGCTCTGAAACTTCTTCTACTGTCATCTTCCTTGATTTAGGCATATATTGAGAAATAGAATAGTTTTGACAAAATGAACATTTAAAATTGCATCCAAAGGATCCTATAGATAATATTTTACTTCCTTTATAAAATTCATATAATGGCTTCTTTTCTATTCTATCCATAGAAATACTTGTTATTTCACCATAATTTATTGTATATAATTTAAGTTCCCCACATACTGAGCTACTTTTCCTTACTCCACATATTCCAAAATGACCATCTTCAATTAAGCACCTATGAGGACATAAATTACATCTTATCTTTCCGTCTTCTATATTATAGAATCGAGCTTCTTTCACTACTTTAATCTACCTCCTCAAATCTATCTACCTTAAATCTTTTTAATATATAATTTTCGAAAGGAGATATATTCCCCTTTTGAAGGGCTATGGAAACTTGCGTATCTGCATCTTCTATGCCTTCTAAATTAGGTAATAGCAATCCCATATTCTCCTCATTTTGAACTATAACACCATATATCTTAGGGTCTAAATCTTCCTTTTTACAGATTTCACTTTCATGCAATATATCTACAGATATATCACATTCTAACAATTCATCTTTTCTTAGTTCTGAAAATCTTGGGTCATTAAATGCAGCACTTAATGAATTTTTTATAATTTCATTACCTATACATTCTGTTGTAGGTTTTATTGTCCCTACACATCCTCTTAGATCTCCTCTTATCTTTAAAGATACAAATACGCCTCCCCTATTTCTTAACAATTCTTCATCTTCTATATCTTTATATCTTACAGAAGTTCTCGTGTTAAAGAAATTTTCTATATTTAATCTTGCAAGTCTTGTATAAGGATTACCTTCTCTTTTTCTTCTTCTGTGCTTTTCTTCTTTCTCAAAGATTAAATCATTATATAATGACTTTCCATTTTCAACATCAAACCTCATAACAGCATACCCTACACCGAAAGGTGCTTCATAGCTTAATAAGTTTCCTTTAACTTTCACTCCATCTAATGCACCTGCTAATACATAAAGAGATCTTAATCCACATTCTCCTGCTTCTAAAATCAACTTTTCATCTATCTTAAATAATCCATCTATATTTCCACGCTCTAATATCCCTATTAATTCTCTATCAAATTTTTCGCCATAAGGACTATACTCATATGGACCTTCTTCACTTAGTCTATGTGATAAATCTCCTGATGCTATAAATGCAGCCTTCTCTCCCCTTTCTTCTACTGCCTTTTTTATTTGCATTCCAAACTTATATAATTCAATAGGTGATAGAAGCCCATATGTTATATGAACTATTTTATAATGCTTATTTTTTAAAATATTATAAAGTGGAACTAGTGCTCCATGATCAAGTTCTACTTTTACATTATATAAGTTAGCTTTATCTTTATTTAAATTAACTACTGGAATTTCTTCTTCTATGCAATATTCTAAAATTCTTTTAGTAATATCTCTATCTATCTTTAAATCATAATATACATCACTTGCTCCAAATCTACTTAAATCACCCTCTATATTATAATCATCTATTATACATACTCCATCTCTAAACACATTCCCATGTGGTGTTATTATAATTATTGTTTCAATATCATTATTTTTTATCTCTTTCCCTATAATTTCACAAGACTTAATAGTTTCCCTTATCTCTTCTTCTTTCCCATTACCTACTTCTGGTATCATAATTGGTGGGTGAGGCATTAAATAATATCCCTTCATTTCATACTCCTTCTTTCCTAGAATAACTAGTAATTTATAATATCTTTAATATTTTTCTTATAAATATTATTATCATTGTTCTTCCTAACTATTAATAAAAATACTATTTAAAATTTTACCTTTATTATAATAATGTATTTTATTACTTTTATTCTCTCTAAGTATGATAAGTTTGTTGGTTCTTTTATTATTTATTTCATTTATCTAAATTCCTTAATCTTATATAAGCTATATTTTTATAAATAAAAAGAGCCTATATTAATATAAGCTCTTTTTGTTAATTTCTCATTATAATATATGAAAGATAAACAACATATACAAGTATTAAAATTGTTCCTTCTAGTCTGTTTAGCTTCTTTATCTCTTTATCTTTATTAAAGAATATTATTATTCCTATAATTATAGTTACTATTATTAGGAATAACAAGTCCATATAAAGGTTTCCTGTTACAACTATTGGATTAATAGTTGATGACAATCCTAGTATAAGTAATATATTAAATATATTAGATCCGAGTACATTTCCTATTGCAATTTCAGTTTCTCCTTTAAGAGCTGCAACTATAGATGTTACAAGTTCTGGAAGAGAAGTTCCAACTGCTACAATTGTAAGTCCAACTAATTTTTCACTCATTCCTATTGAATAGGCTATATTAGTAGCTGAATCAACTACAAACTTTCCTCCAAGTACAATTCCAATTATTCCAACTATAATCTTTATAATATTTGGTCCTATCCTTATATTAGTAATAGCTACTTTTGACTCCATATCTATGTCCCTAGAGCCCTTATCTTTAATAGCACTCCTTATTAACACTATAGTATAAATTATACATAATGATAATAATATTAATCCATCTATTCTTGATATTAATCCATCTTTTCCATTAAAGCTAATTCCAAAAGCAATTATATAAAGTATTATTGCAACTAATATATTAACAAAAAAATCTCTCTTTACAATTCTCTTTCTAATTATAAGTGGCATTGCAATAGCTGTGCCTCCAAGCACAACTAATGTATTAAATATGTTAGAACCTAAAACATTACCTATTGCAATTCCATTATTTCCTTGAAGAGCTGATATTGAACTTACTGCAAGTTCAGGTGCACTTGTTCCAAGTGAAACAATTGTAAGTCCAACTATAACTGATGGTATTCCTATCTTTTTTGCTATACTTGATGATCCATCAACAAAAATATCTGCTCCTTTTATTAAAAGAATAAACCCTATAATTAAAATAACTATATCAGTGATATTATTCATCCCTCTTACTCCCTTATATACCTTACTTTACAAAGTTATTTATCTTTTTAACCAGTACTTGGACCTTCTTTTGCTCCTCTGATCCTTCTTCAAAGCCTAAGCAATTTATGGCGTAATTCTCTATAATTAAGCCACCAACATTATTTATAGCAGATCTTATTGCAGCAACTTGAACAAGGACATCACCGCAACAAGTATTTTTTTCCATCATTCCTTGTATTCCTTTAACTTGCCCCTCAATTCTCCTTAGTCTATTCATTATATCTTTTCTGAGCTTTTCATTATGCTCATCAAAAATTAACATATCTTTATCATTTTCCATTTTAGAACATCCTCCTTATACCTCTAGGTGGTATTTTCTTCATTCTTATATTCTACATTATTTTTTTTAATTTTAAAAGCCATTAATATTGTACACTTTTTCTTTACAAAATATAATAGTGCTATTAAACTTATTCTTAGCAATATATTTTTAGGAGGATAAAATGAGTATAGTTACTGTTAAAGAGATGAACCATGGATTTGGTGATAGAGCTATTTTTGAAGATGTTTCTTTTAGACTTTTAAAGGGAGAACACGTTGGACTTATTGGTGCAAATGGTGAAGGTAAGTCTACCTTTATGAATATAATTACAGGTAAACTTATGCCTGATGAAGGAAAAGTTATTTGGTCAAACAATGTACGTGTTGGATATATGGACCAACATGCTGTTTTAAATAAAGGAACTTCTATTAGAGATGCTTTAAGAGAGGCATTTAGATATTTATTTGATTTAGAAGCTGAGATGAATTCACTTTATGAAAAAATGGGTGAGGTTTCAGAAGATGAACTAAATAAAATGCTTGAAAGAACTGCTGTTATTCAAGACATGCTTGATAACAATGGTTTTTATACGATAGATGCAAAAGTTGATGAAGTTGCAAAAGGTCTTGGTCTTTTAGACTTAGGTCTTGATAAAGATGTAGATGATTTATCAGGAGGTCAAAGAACTAAAATATTACTTGGAAAACTTCTTTTAGAAAATCCTGATATATTACTTCTAGATGAGCCTACTAACTATCTAGATGAAGAACACATTGAATGGCTTAAGAGATATTTACAAAGTTATGAAAATGCATTTATACTTATCTCTCATGATATTCCATTTTTAAATGATGTTATTAACTTAATATATCATGTTGAAGAAAGAAAACTTACACGATATGTTGGAGATTATTATGAATTTAAAAGAAAGCATGAAGAAAATAAGAAAAGACTTGAAATAGCATATGAGAAGCAACAAAAAGAAATAGCAAGACTTGAAGATTTCGTTGCTAGAAACAAAGCAAATGTTGCTACAACTGGTATGGCAAAATCAAGACAAAAGAAATTAGATAAAATGGATAGAATAGAGCTTTCAAAAGAAAAGCCAAAACCTGAATTTGATTTTAAATATTCAAGAACATCAGGAAAAACTATCTTCGAAACTAAAGATTTAGTAATTGGGTATAACGAACCTCTTACAAAACCACTTAATCTTTACATGGAAAGAGGTCAAAAGATAGCTTTAGTTGGTGCTAATGGTCTTGGTAAATCTACTCTACTTAAAAGCTTACTTGGAAAAGTTAAGCCACTATCTGGTGAAGTTATGTTAGGTGATTATCAAAATATAGGATATTTTGAACAAGAAGATAGAGAAGAAAATAATAATACTTGTATAGAAGAAGTTTGGAATGAGTTCCCAAGCAAAACTCAATATGAAATAAGAGCTGCCCTTGCTAAATGCGGACTTACTACTAAACAACTTGAATCTAAGATAAGAGTTTTATCTGGAGGAGAGGCTGCAAAAGTTAGACTTTGTAAAATACTTAATACTGAAACTAATATTCTTATCTTCGATGAGCCTACTAACCACTTAGATGTGGATGCAAAAGATGAACTTAAAAGAGCTTTAAAAGAATATAAGGGATCAATACTTCTAGTATCACACGAACCAGAATTCTATAGAGATATAGTTACAGAAGTTTGGAACTGTGAAGACTGGACTACTAAAATAGTATAGTTTATACTACTAATACAATTTCTACCTAAAAGATCAACTTTTTTTGTTGGTCTTTTATTATTCTTATTTAATCTCCTTATTTCTTCTCAAATTTTAATTATTATAAAATAATTTATAGTCTTTAAAATAATAAATTTCTCATTTTTTCATAATTACTTTAACTTTTATTAAAAATATAGTAAAATTATTAATAGATAATTCAAAATTTGCATTTAATTTCTTATCACAAAGGAGGAACATAATTGGAGTTAAAATTTGATATATTTCAAACAATGGCATTAGCTACTATTGTTTTTTATTTAGGAAATTTTTTAAAAAGTAAGATAAAATTTTTATCAAAATATTGTATACCAGCACCAGTAATTGGTGGTCTTATATTTGCAGTTTTAGTTCTTATTCTAAGAATAACTAATATTGCAACAATAACTTTAGATACTACTCTTCAAAATTTATTTATGACTGCATTCTTTACTAGTGTAGGATTTACAGCTAGTATTAAGATACTAAAAAAGGGAGGACTTAACGTAATAATATTTTTGTTTCTTTCTATATTATTAGTAGTATCTCAAAATGCATTAGGGGCATCACTTGCAAAATTATTTAATTTAGATCCTTTACTTGGACTTTGTACAGGCTCTATCCCTATGATTGGCGGTCATGGAACTGCTGGTTCATTTGGCCCTCTTTTAGAGGAAATGGGAGTTGCTGGAGCAACTACTGTATCATTTGCTTCTGCAACTTTTGGACTAGTTATGGGTAGCTTAATAGGTGGTTTTGTTGCTAAAAATTTAATTGAACGTAATAAACTTAAAACACCAAAGGAATCTCATGATAAATTTATACCAGTAAGTGACTTCCATGAAGATAACAAAGCAATTCTTTGTAATAAAAGACTTATGAAGGGTGTTTCTTGGATATTTATTGCAATGGGAATTGGCTCGGTAATTTCAGGGTTTATTCAAAACTTAGGACTTACTTTCCCATCATACATAGGTGCTATGATAGCTGCTGCTATTATAAGAAATCTATGTGACATGAAAAATGTAAAACTTGAAGAGAAAGAAATAGAGGTTATCGGTGGAATAAGCCTTTCATTCTTCCTATCAATGGCTTTAATGAGTCTAAAATTATGGGAACTTTTTGCCTTAGCAGGTCCTATGGTTGTAATGCTAGTTGGACAAATGCTTCTTATGGGTTTATTTGCTTACTTTATTACATTTAAAGTTATGGGGAAAGATTATGAAGCTGCTGTATTTGCATCTGCAAATTGCGGATTTGGTATGGGAGCTACTCCTAATGCTGTAGCAAACATGGATGCATTAACAAGTAAGTTTGGATTTGCACCAACTCCATATCTTACAGTACCAATTGTAGGATGCCTATTTATAGATTTTGTAAATTCAGCTGTAATTACATTATTTATAAATATATTACGTTAAATTTCTTTATAGAGTTAATTTATATTATAATATTTAGACCTATCTAATTGTTTTTATATCAATTAGATAGGTCTTTTTTATTATGTTTTATACCTTACTTATTAATATCCCTTTGTTATTGTAATATTTTTCCTTATGTTTAATCTATGTAAAAAAACTTTTAATTTTATTAAAAATATTGTAAAATTATCATTAAAAGATTTCATATATTAAAAAATAGCATATTAATATTTATTATATTTTATATAATTATTAAATGCATTTCTAAAAAGGGGGCTAAACATATGGAATTAAAATTTGATATTTTTCAAACAATGGCTTTGGCCACACTGGTATTTTATATGGGGCAATATTTAAAAAATAAAATATCAGTTTTATCTAAATACTGTATACCAGCACCAGTTATAGGTGGTATTATCTTTGCAATAGTTGTTCTTATTTTAAAAGTTACTAATATTGCAACTATAACACTTGATACTACACTACAAAATGTCTTTATGACTGCATTTTTTACTAGTATAGGATTTACAGCTAGTATTAAAATATTAAAAAAAGGTGGTATTAGTGTAGCTATATTTTTACTTTTATCAACATTGCTTGTAATATCTCAAGATATTTTAGGTGTATCTTTAGCATCTTTATTTAATTTAGATCCCTTAATTGGGCTTTGTACAGCTTCCATTCCAATGATCGGTGGACATGGAACTGCTGGATCCTTTGGGCCATTATTAGAGTCTATGGGTATTTCTGGTGCAACTACAGTATCATTTGCTTCTGCAACTTTTGGGCTAATTATGGGTAGTTTAATTGGTGGTATTATTGCTAAGAATCTAATAGAACGTAAAAATTTAAAAACACCAAAAGAATCTCATGATAAATCTATTCCAGTAAGCAATTTTCATGAAGATAACAAAGCAATTCTTTGTAATAATAGACTTATGAAAGGTGTTTCCTTAATTTTTATTGCCATGGGACTTGGTTCAATAATATCAGGATTTATTCAAGACTTAGGACTTACTTTCCCATCATACATAGGTGCAATGCTTGCTGCTGCTATTATTAGAAATCTATGTGATATGAGAAATATTCCTCTTGTTGAAAAAGAAATTGAAACTATAGGTGGAATTAGTCTATCATTCTTCTTATCTATGGCTTTAATGGGATTAAAGCTATGGGAACTTTTTGATTTAGCAATCCCTATGATTATAATGTTAATTGGGCAAACTATCCTTATGGCTTTATTTGCTTACTATATAACCTTTAAAGTTATGGGAAAAGATTATGAAGCTGCTGTATTTGCATCTGGAATTTGTGGATTTGGTATGGGTGCAACGCCTAATGCCATTGCAAACATGGATGCATTAACAAGTAAATTTGGATTTGCACCAAATGCTTATTTTACAGTACCAATTGTAGGATGCTTATTTATAGACTTTGTAAATTCAACCATTATAACTTTATTTATAAATATAATTCATTAGAATTATATTTAATATTTACATAATAAAATAGGATTCATATCTCCATGATTAAAAATCATTAAAGATATGAATCCTATTTATCTTTTATTAAAATTCTTTTGCTAATTTATCTGCTTTATCTTTTGCTTCCTTTACAATTCCATCTGCATCTATACCTTGTACATCTACATTTTCTGCTGTGATAGTTTGGAAATCTTTTATTCCGAAGAATGCAAAGATAGTTCTTAAATATCTCTCTCCCATTTCAAAATTTGAAGTAACAGCATTTGAATAATCTCCACCTCTAGATGATACAAATAGTGCTTTTTTACCCTCACATAATCCAACTGGACCTTCTGCAGTATATTTAAATGTTATTCCTGTTACACTTACATAATCTATATAAGCTTTTAATATTGCTGGAATACTTAAGTTCCACATTGGCGCCGCTATAACATATTTATCTGCTTCTTTAAATTGATATGCATATTTTAGTACCTTATGATTTCTGCTATCTTCATTTTTAGGTCCAAATACTACACTTAAATCTTCTCCTCTTAGGAAATCTATACCTTCTTTATATAAATCTAAAGTTATAATTTCATCATTTGGATTATTCTTTTTATACTCATTTATAAACTCATCTGCTATACCGTAAGTTCTTGATTTTCCTTCTGGTTTTATATTTGCTTTTATATATAATACTTTACTCATTTTTACTCTCTCCTTTATGTATATTTTTCTTGTAAATATCTTATTTTAAACATGTTTTATTATTTACTAAATATAATATACTATTCTCTTTCCATGAGAAAAGTATATTACTTATATACTTTTTTAACAAGTAGGCACTTTTTTTATATATAGTATCTAAAAAGATACTGTAATTAATTTAACTTTAATAACCCGCTTTATATCTATACTTGAAAATATTATTTATTAATTTATGCTATAATATAATAAATATAAAATATGAGGTGCTTATATAATGACTAAAAACTTAAGTTTTCATGACAAGTGTCACATGAATGAAATTTGTGAAAAGCCTGAATCGTGTCCAATGATTTTAGTACACAAATTAGTTTCAGGAAAGTGGAAAATACTTATTTTATGGTATTTAACTAATGGTTCTTTAAGATTTAGTGAATTAAAAAGAAAACTTCCTGATGTAACACAAAAAATGTTAACTAACCAACTTAGAAGTTTAGAACAGGATAATTTAATATATAGAAAAGTTTATCCGGTAGTTCCTCCTAAAGTTGAATATGGATTAACTGATATAGGTATTAAAATAATACCTATACTTGAAAATATGCATAATTATGGAATGGAATATATTAATTCATCTTTAGATTAATATATTATTATTTAGAAACTAAAAGAGCTATATTCTTAGCCCTTTTAGTTTTATTTACATATAAATTTAATAAGCCTTTTATTAAATTCATCTAGTTGATCATAGAATAGCCCATGACCACTCTCTTCAAAAGCATATAGGGTAGACCCATGTATATTTTTGTTTAATTCTAAAGCGAACTCAAAAGGACATATCTCGTCTAGCATTCCATGAAATATCCCAGTTGGTACTTTTATACACTTTAAATCATCAAACATATTCTCATCTCTAAGAGATATAGCTGTCTTTATTGTCGCATATCCTGTAGATTTAAGTGATACTCTTAAAAACCAACTTCTAAATTCTTCACTTATATTGCTTGCAAAAAAATTTTTTCCAAAATCACTTATAGCTTTTGGTCTATCCTTATATATTGCTTTAATAATATCATCAACATCTTCTTTTGAAGTTCCATATGGATATCCAGGGTATTTTGTAAAAGATGGTGCTGCTGCTCCTAAGAGCGCAAGTTTTGATACCTTATATCCTTTGTGTCTTGCCATATATCTAATAGCTATTGCTCCTCCCATTGAAAACCCAGCAAGAGTTAAAGATTTAACTTCTAAATTTTTTATTACTTTATATAAATCATCAGCTAAATCATCATAAGAATATCCTTCAAAAGGTTTATCTGATTTTCCAAATCCTCTAATATCTATTGATATACAACGTATATTATATTTAGGTAATATATTATATTGATACTCAAATACTTCACTAGTTAGCGGCCAACCATGAATAAATAACACGGCAGGATTTCCACTTGGATTTATATCATTTACCGCTATTTTTACATCTTTACTGATTTTTTGATAATACATTCTAACACCTCTATTTATTAATATTAGATAATATGTATTTTTTAAAGATATTAGACCATCTGTTAGTATTATAAATATTTTGATATAATATAATTGTTAATTTAATTATGAGGGGAGTATTTTATGGGATACAAAGGAATAATATTTGATTTTAATGGAACTCTTTTTTGGGATTCAGAAAAGCATGAACTTGCATGGAAGAGATTCTCAAAGGATCTTAGGGGACATGAGTTAAGTGATGAAGAAATTAGACTTAATGTCCATGGTAGAACAAACAAAGTGATTTTAGAGTATATTCTAGAAAAAACTTTTACTGATAATAGCTTTGAAACCTTATCTGAAGAGAAAGAAAAGGTTTATAGAGATATGTGTTTAGATGATAAAGATTCATTTAAACTAGCACCTGGTGCTATAGAATTATTTGACTACTTAAAAGAAAAACATATTCCTTTTACTATAGCTACAGCGTCTGGCAAAGAAAATGTATCATTCTTTATAGAAAAATTTAATCTAGATAAATGGTTTGATACCGATAAGATAATTTTTGATGATGGGACAATCCTTGGTAAACCTGAGCCTGATATGTATATAAAAGCTTCTAAAGCACTTAATTTAGACCCTAAAGATTGTATTGTTTTTGAAGATGCTGTATCTGGCGTTGAAGCTGCAAGGAGAGCTAATATAGGTAAAATAATAGTAATTACTCCTACAGAAAAAGAATATTTATTTAAAAATCTGCCTTTTGTTAGTGGTACTATTGTAGATTTTAATTTTAATAAAGAGTTTTTAGAATTAGACTAATTACATTTTAGATTATATATAATAAACTACATTGTATAAAAGCCTACTTAATAATTATTAAGTAGGCTTTTATATTTTTATTGTTAAGTTATTAAATACATGAATTAAAATATAATATAACTTTTTAATTTCATTATAAATTATTTTGTTCTTCTACTAACTCTTCTTTTCTGTATTGATTATCTAAAGCTTTAACAAATGGATAGTATATCATAGTTGATACTAATATACATATAATTTGTACTGCTGCCCCTTGCCATCCAGCTACTAAGAATCCACTAAATATTCCTGGTGTTGGCCAAGGAGCTTGGATTCCATTAAATAATGGCATAAATCCTATCTTCTG
This sequence comes from Clostridium sardiniense, assembly GCF_050584765.1. Taxonomy (GTDB): domain Bacteria; phylum Bacillota; class Clostridia; order Clostridiales; family Clostridiaceae; genus Clostridium; species Clostridium sardiniense_A. The sequence continues at coordinate 1,595,820 of NZ_JBNOOR010000001.1, forward strand.
AGCAAAATATGCAATAAGTATAGAAACTGTAGGTGCTAATGCTACTGGTATTAACATTAATGGATTAAATATTATAGGAAGACCAAATACTAATGGTTCATTTATATTAAATAATGCAGGTACAGCACTAAGTTTTCCAAGCATCTTTAATCTTTGTGATCTAGCAACAAGTAATACTGATATTATTAATCCGATTGTCATACCTGCTCCTCCAATAGTTGCAAATTGATCAATCATTTGAATTGTACCAATATGACCAGTTTGAAGACTTAAGTTGCCAGCTTCAAATAATTTTTGATTTTCTAATGTGTTTGCTGTAATCATTGGATTTACTATTGAATTAACAACCCCAGGATGGATACCAAACCACCACAATAATCCATTAAGTAATCCAACTATAGTTATAGCTCCAATAGATGCAGTTAACCCTTGAAGTGGAACTTGAAGCATTTCATATATCCATTCATGAAGTGATGTTTCTGCTGCTAAAGCTAGTCCATTTACTAAAAGGCTAAAAGCTATAATTAACACTCCTGGTATAAGTGCACTAAATGATCTTGATACCATAGGTGGTACACTATCAGGTAATTTTATAACCATTTTCTTTCTAACTACAAATCTAAATATCTCTGTTGAAGTTATTCCCATAAAGATTGCAGCTAATATTCCCTTAGATCCAAGCCATGCCATTGGAAGTACCCCTGAAACTATTTCCCCTGATTCTGGTGCTATAGCTATTTTAGGAGTTATTATTATATATGAAACTAAAGCAAGTATCATAACTGATAATTTATCAAGCTCATAATCCTCTGATAATTTGTAAGCTAAAGTACCACAAAGCATAAATCCCATCATATCAAAAGTAGCCTTGTAAGCTGGTGATATATATGAAACCCAGTTTTCGCCAAAAATATTTGCCATAAATTCTGGATATCCCTCCACTGGGAAACTAGTTATAAGTAAAAATATTGATGCGATAATTGTAAGTGGCATTACAGCTAAAAACCCTGATCGTAATGCACTAAAATACCTCATGCTTGTAACTTTTGATACCACAGGTACCATTTTTTCCTCAATTAAATTCGTAAATTTCTCCATATCCCTCTCTCCTTTTATCTACTATGTATATTTTAATTATATCAATTTATATTTTAACAATATATCCCTTTATCAGAGAAATTTCTCCATTTATTCTATTTTAATTAATCATTTTATCCTTTTCACTTTATTTATTTAATATATTCCGATAAATTTTACATACTTATTTAAATTATTATTAAATTTAAAAGAGGTTCATCTAAAAATTAGATAAACCTCTTAATTTTATATTTCATTATAAAAATCTAAAATCTTCTTCATTGCCTCTTCTAGTATACTACTATTTGTTGCTACATTTATTCTCAAAAAGCCTTTATAATCATCAATAAACCTATTCCCACATTCTAGAAGAACTCCTGTCTTTTTAGCAAGATCTACCGAAAATTTAAGACTATCATCTATCTTATTAAACTTAACCCATATTAAATATCCTGCATCTGGAATCATAATATTACAATCAATATGCCTTAAGTATTTATTTACTAAATCAATATTTTTTTCTATTTTTTCAATTAATTCTTTTACCCATAGATATCCATTTTTATAGCAAATGCTTGAAAATTCTGCTCCTAATATATTTAGGTGTATCTTCCGTTTTATCATTCCTTCACATACTCTATCTTTTAAATTAACATTTGAAATCAAAGCATATCCTACATTTAATGATGCAATATTGAATGTTTTATTTGGAGAGCCTATAACTATATAATTATCAAATTTTTCTTTTAATTTATAAATTGAAGAAAAACTATTATTATAAAGGGCTAAATCTCCATGTACTTCATCGGAAATAACTAAAACATTATTTTTCTTTGCAATCTCTAAAATTCTCTCCAATTCATCCGTGTTCCAAATCCTCCCTGACGGATTATGTGGATTACAGAGTAATATACATTTTATGTTTTCATCATTAATCTTTTTGTTTAATCTTTCAAAATTAATAAAATATCTATCTTCTTTAATTTCTAAAGGCTCTTTAATTAACTCTAAACCATTATTTAAAGTTATATCTTTAAAAGGTCCATAAACTGGAGTAAAAACTAATACTTTATCATTGTAATTTAAAACTTCACCTAATACTACATTCATAGTTGTAAGTGCTCCTACTATAGGAACTATATCATCTACATTAACGTCTAAGCTTTGTTTCACTTTATACCAATTTTTTATATCACTTTTAAATTCATCTTTTATATCAAAATATCCAAAATCTCCTCTTGAAACAATATCAATAAAGCCCTTATTTATTTCCTCCGGAAGTCTATAATCCATATCTGCAATGAATAATGGATAATACGGCTCCTTTGCATCTTTAAATCTTTTTTGTATATATTCTCTATTCCATTTCTTTGTGTTATTTTTTTTTCTATCTAGAATTTCATCAAAATTGTACATACTTACCCTTTCATTTTATACTTTTCTATAAATCTTTTTATTATGAGATCCATAGCTATATGCACATTTAATCTAGTATCAACATTTTCATCTGAATCATGAGCATGTCCTGTATAAACAACGTATCTACAAAGTCTCTCAAAGGTTGATCCTCTTGATTCTGTTATAAGTACAACATCTACTCCTTTTAAATTTGTTTCAACAAGTACTTCTAAAAGTTCCGGAGTTTCTCCACTTCTTGATAGCATAAATACAAGATCCTCATTTCTTTTTAATATCTTGCTAGATAATCTCATAAATCTTGAATCATCGTGTTGCTCTACTGGTATTCCTAGAAGTTGTAATTTTATTTGAAATATCTTACCTAAATAATTACTCATTCCCATACCATATATAGTGATTTTTTTGCATTTGACCATCTTATCTACAATTTCATCCTGTGGACTCTCTGTCACAAGCTTATAGGTTTCCATTATAGAATTTATATAGGAGTTATCTGAGAACTCTTTATTGTCCTCTATAAGCTTATTTTTTTCAAAGTAGTCGTCCTTAAATTGTACAAAGCTTTTATACTCTAACTTTTTAGAAAGTCTATGTACAGTACTTGTACTTGTAGTAAATATTTCTGCTATATTTTCTATTGTGAAGGTTTTATAAGTGAACTTTTCTTTATTTTCCAAGAGCTCATGTAATAATTCCTTCTCAAGTCTAGTTAGATTCTTAGTATAAGTTGATATTCTTCTATGTAAATTCAAAAATTCCACCTCTTCCATAATTAAGTAAATAAATCAACTTTACTTTATCATAGAATGGTAATTTTATCACTATATAACCTTTATTATACAGATAATTTTATCAACTTTTTTATCAATTCAGGACAAATTTTTCATTACTAGTTCATAAATAAAAATAGGGCTATTTCACAATCTGCAAAATAACCCACTAAAAACCATAAAATTCCTACAATTCTGTACTTTTAAATTTCTTTAATATAATTTTCGATGATAGCATAGCAGATAATATTAAAATTAAGCTTGTTAATATTAAAACAACATTTAAATTCTCTAAAATAAATGTTAATTCTTCTTTAGATACAAAAAATTTCTTAAATACGTTAATACCAAGGATAATTATAAATATAGGCACAGTTCTAGTATAAGATAGCATCGTACTCTTTGGATATAATAATTCTATATAAAAGTTTAATACAGATAATGTATAAAATATTATAAAACTTATCCCTATAACTCCCATATTAACTACATTACTTACACCCAAATAATATGAAATTGAAACCTGTATAATTATATTGGGAATTAAATATATAATAAAAATAACTATAGGGGTTATTATCTTACTTATTACAATATCCTTTGACGTTATAGGAAGTGATCTTAATAGCATATTTATACTTCCACTTTTAGAACTATTCTTTGCAATTATATAATTCATACTAATTATAGGAAAAATCAGTATCCCCATTACAAAAAACATCATTAAATTCCCTGTAAAACTTTCTATATTTTGTCCTTCAACTTTATATTCAAATAGTGAAATAATACTCGTTACAATCATCCATGGACAATACATAAAGAAAATTAATCTTTGAACCTTTATATCCTTTAAAACCAAATTTTTCATATTACTTCACATCCATTCTATTATAAATTATATTGCTAATTATAAATGATACTATAAATGATATTGCTCCTATTACTAAGAATATGGGATTAGGATTTAATAAAATATTTCCTGATATAACATCTGTAAAATCTCCATTTAAATATCCATCTATTAATATATTAGATAATATATTAGATATTATAACAATACTTATTACAGCAATAATATTGGCAATCTTATAATATTTATAATTAATAGTTATAAATATAGGTTCAAGTATTGAGATATAAAGTAATTCAATGGAAATAGTAAGAATTATAACTGCAGTATTAACTTCCATACTAGGCGGGATAATAATACTTACTAATCTATACATTATATAAGTTAATATATTGATAAAAGTAATATAAATTAAAGCACTTATATATTTTGATAATATATAAGTACTTTTCTTTATTGGCAAAGAACTTATATATATCTGAAATTGATTTCTTTTTGATAATTCAATAGTGCTTACTATTAAATAAAATATCATAAAGGATCCCATAATATATATACTTTCTGATCCTCCATTCACTATAAAAATTACTGACATAAATATTAGTGCTATTATAAATGATTTAGCAAATTTTTTTTGAATGAAAAATTCTATTTTAAGTAAATTTCCCATAGCTATTCCCCTCTCTTTTTTGAATAGTAAATAACTATATCATCTAAACTTGCTCTTTCAAAAATAAGTTTATCTCCATACTTATTTTTAAGTTTATCTCGCTTATTACTTAAAGCTTCAAAATTATACCTTGATTTTCTTATACCAACTAAATCTTTTTTCATTTCATTATCTAGAATATCAATAGGTCCTTTAACTACTACATATTCTTCTAAGAGCATATCCTTTTCTTTTGAGAATTCCATTTTACCGTTATTTATAAATGTTATATAATCTGCAAGCCTTTCCAAATCTGTTGTTATATGAGTTGAATAAAGAATTGATAATTCTTCTTCACTTATTAGATCAAATAAAAGATCTAATAATTCACTTCTAAAAACAGGATCTAATCCTGATGTAGGCTCATCTAATATCAATAATTCCGCACTATGAGAAAGAGCAATTGCCAATGAAAATCTCATCCTTTGTCCTTTTGATAGCTCTTTTACCTTCTTCTTAATGTTTAAATTAAACTTATCTATATAAAATTTAAATTTCTCTTCATTCCACTTAGAATAAAACGGCGCTATGATTTTCTTATTTTCTTCTATAGAAAAATCTTCAAATGCACAACAATCATCATAAACAAAACCTATTCTATCTTTTATACTTACCTCACATTCTTTTAAATTTTTATCAAATATATTTATCTCTCCACTTTTTAAATTTACTAAATTCATTATTGCTTTTATTATGGTTGTTTTTCCTGCTCCGTTTGGACCGACAAGCCCCATTATAAATCCTTTTGGAATAGAAAAGCTTACATTTTTCAAAGAAAACCCTTTATATTCTTTAGTTATATTCTTAATTTCCAATGCATTATTATAACTACTCATTAAAATCTCTCCTCTTTATTCTATTTAAACTTCTTTTAAAGTTTTAAGCATATAGACTAATTCATCAAAACCTAACCCAATACTATTTGAAATATCTATTGCTTCTATAAATTTTTCTTCAATCTCTCTTAATTTTTCTTCTCTTAAAAGTTCTTTATTTTGTTCTGCAACATAAGATCCTTTTCCTGGAAGTGTATATACATATCCATCCTTTTCAAGCTCCTCATAAGCTCTCTTAGTGGTTATCACACTAACTCTAAGTTCAGATGCTAGGCTTCTTATTGAGGGCAGTGGAGAATTTTCTTTAATATTTCCAGATACTATCTCATTTTTTATCTCTTTTGCAATCTGTTCATATATTGGTACTCCTGAAGTATTTGAAATAATGATATTCAAATTCTCACCTCTTTCTAATAAACAGTACATACTGTTTATATACTGTATATATATCATATATACAGTATATACTCTTCTTTAAATAAATGTCAATGTATTTTAAAAATTTTTTAACAAAAAAAGGATCCTATAAACACTTAAATCATGCTTATAAGATCCTAATTTAAAATTACTCTTTAATTTCTTCTTTCTTCTCAGCTTCAGTATTATCTTTTTTACCCTTTTCTTTATTCTTTACTTCTGTATTAACATTTGAAAAAGAGTTAACTATTATATATCTACTATCTCCAACATTCATATAATCAATCTTAACTTTATCTCCAACCTTACTTAAAGCAACTTCTCTTGCTGTTTCTGTTGATACTGAATATATATTATCTGAGCCTTTAAGCTTTACATCATATATGCTTGATCCCTCTTTTACAACTAATCCTATTCTCTCTATTTCACCTTCAACTGACTTAGCATTATTGCTTCCTTCTAATGAAATATTAGTGTTAGTTAATACCTCTAAATATTTATTTAAAGTTGATTGAAGTGAATCTCCAACTGCTACAGTATTATAATTTTTAACATTAACCATGGCATAATTTTTAACTAATCCATTTGCATCTTTTAATGTCATAAAGTATGTTGGTTCATTCTGAATGTTAATTAAGTATGGGAATGTTGCTGTATATTTGTATTGTTGTACCTTACCTTCAGCAGACTTCATTGCTGCCGTTTCTGTTGCACCTGATGTTTTATACATTGTTGTCTTTCCTGTCCTTGTATTAGTTAAAGTAAATCCAACTAAACCTTCGTCATTTCCAACTGAAGTTATACCAGTGTAGTAATAACATTCATCATTATTATATATTAAATTCATTCCCTCTGTAGATACAAGCTTGTCCTTATCACTAAAGTTAAATACTCCATGAACAAGCTTACCCCATTTATCTATATATCTTTTGATAAATGAGTCAGGCTGTATTCTATCAACCCATTTTGGCATATTTTCAATCTCATATACTTCTGCTTCCCCAGTTTGCGCATCAATAATTAATGCACCTGTAGCTTTAGCTTCAGTAATTCCAACACCTGTATCATATCTTGTAATAACCCAATATGGATTTCCTTCATCATCTAGTTCGAAAGTATAATCTGTATGTGCTGCCTTCATATCTCTAAAAAAAGCCGCTCTATCTAAATCTGTTAAAAGATATGAAGATTCTAAATATTTTATTTTAAGAGGTTTTCCACTTACCTCAGTTACAAGTTCAACATCATTTTGATTTGTAGCACTTACCTTTACATATCCTGGCGTTCCTTCATAATTAGTTATCCACTTTATAAGTGATGAATGCTCCAGTGGTGCTACATAATAAAGTTCTCCATTTACACTTTGAAGAGTTAAATCTCCTATATAAACTTGACTACCAAGACTTGGTATTTCTCCAAGTTTTTTGTCAGCTAATTTGCTAGCAAGTTCTTTATCTATTGTTGGTAATTGTTTCAAGTCAATATGTTGTATTTGACTTGAAAATTCAACTCCATCAACTTCCCCAATCAAATCTCTATGAGCTTTATAACTAACTAGAGGACTAAATACTATCATAAGAGCTACATAAATAAGTATACCCGTTCCTCCAGCTATAATATATTTTTTACTAAAGTGAGTAACTCCATAAGCAATACTACTTATTATAAATGGAATAATTAATGCTAAGAAGCTAATAGATAAATCTAAAATTAATCTACTTTGTAAAAATAATATTATTGCCATTACTAAGTATGATATAACAAGCCATTTTAGATATCCTTTAAAACTTGCTTTTTTATCTTTTGCCATATTAGTTACATTATCTTTTGACCTTTTAAATTTCGATATCATGTCAAAAATATCAGAAAAATCTCCTCTATTATTCATAATCTAAATTCTCCTTTTCCTTATATTGTTTGTATTATATCATAATGTAATAATAAATACTATATAGTATAAAAATTTATTCATATATTTTTTATATTCTATTTAAATAACAAATAAATAAAAGCTATCACCAAAATAGTAATAGCTTCTAAATTATTCAAAATCTTCTATTCTTATTATACTTTTTATCTTTTTAACACTTTTAAGTTCATATATATCATCTATTGTATTTATTATTTGTGATTCTCTACAGGTATGAGTTACAAGAACTAAATCAACCTCTTTTTCACTCTTTTTTGATATCCTTTGAATAACAGCTCCTAAACTTATATCATATTCTCCAAAAATTGAGGTCACTTCGCCAAGCACCCCTGGCATATCAAGAACTCTAATTCTTATATAATACTTACTCTCAACGCCTCTAATATCTCTAATTTTCTTGTTCCACAAATTATTTTTAACTACATGATTATAATTTTCAGAATTAACATCATTTTTAAGTATTGTTATCATATCACTAACTACAGCACTTCCTGTTGGTAAGTCTCCTGCACCTCTTCCATAAAACATTAAATCTCCTACTGCATTTCCCTTAATTAATATAGCATTAAAAGAGTCATATACATTTGCTAAAGGATGATTTTCAGGAATCATCGTTGGATGTACTCTCATCTCAATCTTACCATTTCTATCTTTAACTATTGCTAATAACTTTACAACCTTACCAAATTCTTTTGCATACTTTATGTCTATTGATTTAATATTTGTTATACCTTCTCTGTAAACACTATTAACATCAACTTTTGTACCAAATGCTAATGAGGATAATATAGCAAGTTTATACTGTGCATCATAACCTTCAATATCTGATGTAGGATCAACTTCTGCATACCCCATATCTTGCGATCCTTTTAATGCTTCCTCAAAAGTAAGATCTTCTATCTCCATTTTTGTTAGTATATAATTTGTTGTTCCATTTATTATTCCGTACATCTCCTCCACTTTATTTGCAGTAAGACTTTCATTTATTCCTTGTATAATAGGGATTCCGCCAGCTACACTTGCTTCATATTGAAACATAAGCCCCATATCATCAGCCTTTTTAAAAAGTTCATCACCTTTTATTGCAAGAATCATCTTATTAGCTGTTACAATATGTTTTCTTCTATCCATACATTTAATCATATATTCTCTAGCAGGTTCCATTCCTCCCATAACTTCTATAACTATTTTTATAGAGTCATCTTCTAATATATCATTAAAATTTGTTGTAAGTAACTCTTTAGGTACATTTATACCTCTATCCTTCTCTATATCCCTTACAAGTATTTTTGATACATTTACTTCATAACCTGAACGTTTCATAACCTCTTCTCTGTTTGAATTTAATATAGTCCAGACCCCTCGCCCAACATTGCCAAGTCCAAGCAAAGCAATATTAATTTTTTTCATATATAAACCCCCTTCATTTTAAAGTACCCCAATTATGATATAAATTTATTATATAACTAATATCCATATTTTTCCACAATATATTTTTATTCCAACTAAAAAAAGCCTTAGTTAATTAACTAAGACTCTTTATATATATTAATTTAAAACTCTTCTAACTCTGCCTATTTTACTCCAAGGCACATTAGCGATTTTTACATAATCATGTGATTTAGGTGCTTCTATCCATTGTCCATTTCCTATATACATCCCAACGTGTTGAAGACTTCCATAGAACAACAGATCTCCTGGTCTTGCATCATTTACTGATACTTCTCTTCCTGCGTTTATCTGATCATATGTTGAACCGCCTATGTTTATTCCAACTTGTTTAAAGCCCCAATACAATAATCCTGAACAATCAAATGCTCTATATCCATTATTTATATATTTTGATGGTATATTATACTTCCCTTGCGCTGCTTCATTTGGGTACATATTTTTAAACATTCTTAAACTATCATTAGTTATAAGTTCTCCTTTACCTCCCCAAATATATGGTGAGCCAATCTGCTGCTTTAATATGCCATAAACTTTATCAAATGATGCTGATGATGATGGTGTATTAGCTTCATTTTTATCTATTACCTTTATATAGTCTGAGCTTGCATACCCAACTTTACCATTTGCATTTACCTTATACCAATTACCTTCTCTTGCAGTAATTTTAAAAGTTTCCCCTGGGAATAAATATCCAACAACTGAGCTACTTGTATTTGGTGATTTTCTAAGCCTTAGACTAGTTGAAACATTAACAACCTTACCATACTCACTAAGTGACTCACTGCCACTACTACTTCCACCGCTGTTGCTGCTTCCGCCACTATTATTTCCTTCTCCAACTACTTGTACATAGTCTTGATGAACATATCCTGTAGTTCCATCATGTCTTATCTTATAGAAGCTGCCTGACTTTCCAAGAATATCGAAAGTATCTCCTGCTAATAGATATCCTACAACTGAACTACTTGTATTTGCTGCATTTCTTATTCTTAAATTTGAAGTTACATTAATAACTTTTCCTTTTCCTGAAGTACTTTCTGAGTTGCTACCACTATTATTATTATTGTTATTATTGTTGTTGTCATCCCCTTGGCCTATTATTTTTACATAGTCCTTATGAACATAACCAGTATTACCTCTGGCTTTTATTTTAAACCAGTCACCTGATCTTCCAAGGATATCAAACTTATCTCCATTTGAAAGATAGCCTACTACTGAATGACTCGTTGAAGCTCCGCTTCTTATTCTTAAACTACTTGTTACATTAGTAACTTGTCCAACTTTACCACCTAATGAATTATCGGTATTTCCACTATTACTATTACTATTACTATTACTATTATTATTTTCTCCAATTACTTGGACATACTCTCCTGATATATATCCTATACGTCCATTTGAATTTATTTTATACCATCCACCTGATTTTCCAACAATATCAAATGTGTTACCTTCATATAAGTATCCTATTACTGAATGACTAGTTGAAGCTCCACTTCTTATTCTTAGGCTGCTTGTTACATTAATAACTTTTCCTTTTCCTGAAGAAGTACTTCCTGAATTTGAACTCCCTAAGCCTTCCTTTATATAATCACCATGTACATATCCTGTATTTCCTCTAAAATCAATTTTATACCATGATCCTGATTTTCCGATTATATTTACTTTTTCTCCATTACGTAAATAGCCTAGAACCTCTGAGCTAGTATTCGCACTTTTTCTTACTCTAAGACTACTTGTTACATTTATTACATGTCCCGTACTTGTTGATCTATATTCATCTGCATGAGCTGTGACTGTATCATGCATTAGTACTGCTCCAGTACCAGCAGACGTAGCCAGCATTAATGCCATAATCTTCTTCTTATCCATTATATCACTCCCATATATCCAAATTATAACACTCTACTCCTACATTTTACCTCATTTCCATAGATAATTAAAGATTTTTTTGTGCTTTCTGTTAATTTTAAACATTATATGTTATTTTATGAATATTAATTAATATTTTTCATATTCTATTAAATTTATAATGTAAGCGGTAGCGTACTACAACCAATACCTCCTCCAGTCTTTACTATTTCATCGTATTCACAATAAAATACTTTATATCCAGCCTTTTTTAATACTCTAGTTGCTTCAGTATCGCTACATATTACCTTCTTTTTACCAATAGGTAATACATTAGTACCAAGATTATCTGCACTTTCATTAGAAATGTAATATAAATTCTTTATTTCAGTTTCAATCTTATCAATATCATAAACGTATTCACTTATTATTGCTGATTTTTTATCTAATATATTAAATACACAATCTAAATGTAATTTATTTTCTGAATCAAATTTTATTGGAACTACCTTGTATTTTAATCCTTTTTCTTCTATATATTGTCTAAGTTCTTCTATTCCAGCTTCAGTTGTTCTTTGGCTTATTCCAACAAATATAGTTGAATGTCCAACTACAACATCTCCACCTTCTATATTATTTTCAAAAATATAATGTTCTATCTTATTTTTTCTTACAAATTCTATAAGTTTCTCAGTTTCTTTTTTTCTACCTGCACTTCTCATATTACTAATAAACATAATATTTCCTAAAGCAAATCCAATATCTCTAGTAAACACTTCACTATTGCTATTTTCAGTATTTAAAAAATAATATTTTATACCCTCTTCTGATAATATATTTAGCAAATTATTGTAGTTATTAAGTGCCTTCTCTTTACAAAAAGTGCCTTTATGCTTATTATTGTTATTAGTAATTTCTATAAAGCTCGGATATCTCATTAAAATGTATTTTATTTCACTCATATTTTATTCCTCTTTCGCAATTGTTTTATAATTCATTTTTTCAAAAACCAAATAATTTGTCAATATCCTTTAAGTCTAAATAAATAAAACCTAGCATGCTATATTTATTTTTACTATCAAACATTCTATGAAAATCTGACCCAGCTGTATAAATATACCCTCTTTCTTTTGCTATATTTATAAAATATTCTGTATCACTTTTAGTATTTTTTGAATGTATTGCCTCTATTCCATCAAAATCATATTTTAATACTTCGTGTAATAAATCTCTTCGTACAGTAACTGGATGAGCTAAAATAACTTTTGCTTTAAATTTTTTTAAAAAAGCTATTCCCTCTTCTACATCTAATTTTTTTCTATGTTTCTCTTCTCTATCATCTTTTAAATATTCTTTTCTAAATTCTTTTATTTTTCCTTCTCTAATAAGTTGTAATCCCTTTATAAATTTTTTATTTTTATATACCTTATAGTTAAAATATCCAAGCACATGCACTCTTTCTCCTCTATATCTGGTTGAAAGTTCTAATGCCGGAATAATTTTTATTTTTCTTTTTTTTCCTTCTTTAACTGCTTCCTCTACACCATCTACTGTATTATGATCTGCTATAGCAATAGCATCTAATCCTACGCCTTTTGCTAATATTACAATTTCTCTTGGTGAAAGTTCTCCATCAGAACTTTTAGAATGTATATGAAAATCCCCTCTCATTATTTAATGACCTACTTTTTATTGCTTTCTTATACATACTATTCATAAATCCATAAATTCGTACATATTCGACAAATATTATAAAGGAGAAATTTAAACATTTCTCCTCCATAACATTTACATAATTATTATTCTTCTTTACCTTCAATTTTATCTTTTTTGATTTCATCTTCTTCAAAAGTATTTTTTTCAGTTTCTTTATTATTTTTTAATTCTTTATTTTTATCATCTTCTTTAAATGTCTTTTTATCCTTTATTTCTTTATCTTCTTTCTCAAATTCATTTTTTTCTTCATCTACACGAGAAGAATCATATAAAACACTAGTTTGTTTTTCTGACTTACTTTTCTTTTTAGTAACTTGAACTCTCTTTGCATATGCTTGTGGAGGAATAGATTTAGTAATCTTCTTATCTAAAACTACTGAAACATAATCCCCAACTTCACATTTAACTTCTTCCTTACACTCTTTTTTGCAACCTTCGTGCATCTTAGTATTTTTATCAATTATTATAAGAACTTGATCTTTATAAGTTTCGCACCCTTTCATATATCCATCTACAATTACTCTAATATTACCTGAATCATTGCATTTCTCAACTTTTTTAATCTCCCCCATTAATAATGGATCCTTTAATGGATTGGCTGAAGCTGATACACCAAATAGCCCAAGGAAAAAAATTGCTGCAAGTATCGTTCTTTTAAATTGTTTTTTCATATAATATCCTCCTTTGTTATTTATTCAAAAAATATCTTTCCTCAAATAATAAAAATTTATTCAAAATATTATATAAAAATGGTTAATTTATATTTTATTTGAATATAATTTTATTAAGAATAGTATTTAGGAGGCTATATATGAATATAAAAAAATATGAAATACTACAAAGAGGAAAATGCCTACTTCTCTATCTTTTACTCCTACTTTTTATAGCCTTTTTTATTGAAATTATTACAGGTTTCTTATATGCTGACATCTTCCTTATTCTTGGATTAATCACATCCATAATTGGTGGTTTTTCATTATATGGAGGAGCTCATATAGGAAATGGTATTAATACTCTAGGACAAAGTAATTCACAGTATGTATCACAAGCTAATTTAGAAATAACTCATCATGAAAAAGAATCCTTAGATAGAGCAAATAATGCTTTAAGGACAACCTTAATAGATGTTAGATTTCATAGTCTTGAGATAATGCTAAGTGGAATAATACTAATAATCATAAGTATTATTTAAAAAACCCAATAGAAAAGACACCAAAATTTTGGTGTCTTTTTTATTATTCTTCGTTTTCTTCTTTTAATTTTATTGCAATTCCAAGCTCTTCAAGTTGCTTTTCATCAGCTATATTTGGAGCTTCACTTAAATAGCAATATGCATTTTGATTTTTAGGGAATGCTATAACATCTTTTATGTTTTCAGTTCCTGCTAAGAACATTATCATTCTATCTAAACCAAATGCTAATCCGCCATGTGGTGGTGGTCCAAATTTAAATGCTTCTAGTAAGAATCCAAATCTATTCCATGCCTCTTCCATAGTAAATCCTAATGCTTTAAACATTCTTTCTTGAAGCTTAGTGTCGTGTATTCTAATTGATCCCCCACCAAGTTCTTCTCCGTTTAATACAAGGTCATATGCTATTGATCTAACCTTTCCTGGGTCTGTTTCTAAGAATTCTAAATCTTCTTCCATTGGTGCTGTAAATGGATGGTGACACGCAGTATATCTACCTTCTTCTTCACTGTACTCAAATAATGGGAATTCTGTAATCCAAGTAAAGTTAAATTCATTTTTATCTTTAATTAAATCAAGCTTCTTAGCAAGTTCTAATCTTAATGCTCCTAAGCTTTGGAAAACTACTGAATTTTTATCAGCAACTATTAAAACTAAATCTCCAGTTTTTGCATCAGCAGCTTCTAAAAGCTTAGACATTTGATCTTCATTTAAGAATTTAGCTATTGGAGATTGTATTCCATCTTCTTTAACTTTAATCCATGCAAGACCTTTAGCTTTATATGTTTTAACAAATTCTCCAAGTCTATCGATATCTTTTCTTCCCATTGTTGCTCCACCTTCAACACAAAGCGATCTTACTGATCCACCATTTGAAAGAGCATCTGAGAATACTTTAAACTCTACATTATTTACTGCTTCAGAAAGATCATGAATCTTCATTCCAAATCTTAAGTCAGGTTTATCTGAACCATAGCTTTCCATAGCTTCTTTAAATGTCATTCTCTTAATTGGAAGTGATACTTCATGTCCTAATACTTCCTTGAATACATGAGCAATTAATCCTTCATTTAATGCTATTATATCTTCTTGATCCACAAAACTCATTTCTAAATCTACTTGTGTAAATTCTGGTTGTCTGTTTGCTCTTAAATCTTCATCTCTGAAACATTTAGTTATTTGATAGTATTTATCAAATCCAGACACCATTAATAATTGCTTGAATATTTGTGGTGATTGAGGAAGTGCATAGAACATTCCTGGATAATTTCTTGAAGGAACTAAATAATCTCTTGCACCTTCTGGAGTACTCTTAGTAAGTATTGGTGTTTCAACTTCTAGGAATCCATTATTATCTAAGTAGTCTCTAACTGCCTTTGAAGCTCTATTTCTTATCATAAATATTTTTTGCATATCTGGTCTTCTAAGGTCTAAGTATCTATACTTTAATCTTATACTTTCAGCTGCATCTAAGTCTTCCTTAATATATATTGGAGGAGTTTCTGATTCTGAAAGAATTTTTATATCCTCACACTTTAATTCTACAAGTCCTGTTTCTAAATCCTTGTTTGGAGCTTCTCTTAAAACTACTTCACCAGTTACTGCGATACAGTATTCAGGTCTAACTCCCTTTGCTTTTTCAAATACTTCTTCTTTTACGTCATCTCCAAATACAACTTGCATTATTCCAGTTCTATCTCTTAAATCAATGAACTGTAATCCTCCAAGTTTTCTATTTCTTTGAACCCATCCCATTAAAGTAATTTTATTACCTACATGTTCTTCTCTAGGTTCACCACACATCATTGTTCTTTTTAAACCGCTAAGCGCTTCTGCCATATGTGATTCCTCCATATCTATTTTAATATATTTTTTCACATTTTTAAGCTTTCGTACTAATTAGGCTTTAATAACTTCTTTTATTTTTTCTAAGTCATTTAAGTTTAATTCGAACTGCTCTCCATCTTCCATTCTTTTAAATCTTGCTACTCTGCTTTGTAACTCATCATCACCTAAAACAACACTAAATTTTGCCCCTATTTTATTAGCATATTTCATTTCGGCTTTAAAGCTTCTTCCTGCATGATTTATTTCTGAACTTACACCAATATTTCTTAAAGCATGAGCTAGCTTAAATGCTTCTTTAGCCCCTTCTTCTCCTCTTGATGCTAAATAAAGTTCAACAACTGGATCTTTTGGAATTTCTATTCCTTCTTTTTCGATGGCCATTATAAGTCTTTCTATTCCCATACCAAAACCAACTGCTGGTGTCTCTGGTCCACCTATTTCTTCAATTAGTCTATCATATCTTCCTCCTCCACATACTGTGAAATCAGAATTTAATATTTCAAATATTGTCTTAGTATAATAATCAAGTCCTCTAACTATACCTGGATCAATATTATATTCTATTCCTAAAATATCTAAGTACTCCTTAACCTTTGTAAAGTGATCACTACATTCTTCACAAATATAATCTAATATTATTGGAGCATTCTTAGTTATTTCTTTGCAACTATGTTCTTTACAATCTAATATTCTCATTGGATTCTTTTCAAATCTAGTCTTACAAGTAGGACATAAATTGTCATAATTATCTTCTAAGAATTTCTTTAATGCCTCATTATATTTAGGTCTACAATTTGGACATCCTAAATTGTTTATATTAAGACTTAATCCCTTAAGTCCTATTTTATTTAATACTGTCATAGCAAGTGCCATAACTTCAGCATCCATTGAAGGCTTTTCAGTACCAAACATTTCAATTCCAAATTGATGGAACTGTCTATATCTTCCCTTTTGAGCTTTTTCATATCTAAAGCATGGAGTTATATAGAATAACTTAGTTGGTTGTGCTTCATTAAATAATCTATTTTCAATAAAAGCTCTAACTGCTGGTGCAGTTCCTTCTGGTTTTAAAGTTATACTTCTTGAACCTTTATCTTCAAAAGTATACATTTCTTTTTGAACTATATCCGTTGTTTCTCCAACGCCTCTTAAAAATAATTCTGTATGTTCAAAGATTGGAGTTCTTATTTCTCTTATTCCAAAATTCTTTGATATTTCTCTAAATATATTTTCAACATAATGCCATTTATAAGCATCACTTGGTAACATATCCTTAGTACCCTTAGGTGCTTGTATTTCCATTTAATTCCCTCCTATTTATATAATGTATCTAGTAATTTTATCTTACCTTCTATCATTTCATCTATTCTATTTACATATTCTCTAACATCTTTAACATTTGGGAATCTTTCTATTCTGTTCTCATCTAAGAAAACTACCTTAGATACTGCATCAGCGCCAAGTGCAATTATAGTTTGAGTATCTTCTATCATCTGCATATTATAAATACACTCTTTTCCTTCTTTTGCATATCCTAGGTTCTCCATATTTCCAACCATGTTTTTTTGTCTATACATATAGTATGCTTTAAGATTTAATTCACTAGAAAGCTTTTTACTTTCATCATACATCTTAGCTATTTCTTCTTGATCTTTAATTCCAAGACCTTTTTTAAGTATAAAGTTCTCATAAAGTCTTGATCCCCTCTTTAATGAAAGTCCATGAACAGTTAAGCTATCAGGCTGAAGTTTTTTTATCTCTCTTGCAGTATTACAAGCTTCTTCAAGCCCTTCACCTGGAAGTCCTATTATCATATCCATATTTATATCATTAAATCCAAGCTCTCTTGCCATATTGAATTTTTCTTTGACATCTTCTACACTATGATTTCTTCCAATTAATTTTAACGTGTCATCATTCATAGTTTGAGGATTTATACTTATTCTTGAAACTTCATACTTTTTCATTGTTTCAAGTTTTTCTCTAGTAATTGAATCAGGTCTTCCACATTCAACTGTAAATTCTAAAATTTCTCTATCTCTTACAAAAGAATTATAAACCTTATTCATAACATCTTCAAACTCTTCATTTGATACAGCAGTTGGAGTACCACCGCCAAAATATACTGTTTCTATCTCTAAGTTCTTTTTATCTACATATTCTTTGATTTTCTCTATTTCATGAGAAAGTGCATTTAAATAAGGAGCTACTAGCTTCTTATTTCCTCCTATAGGATTAGATGCAAAAGAACAATATAGACATCTTGTTGGGCAAAAAGCCATACCTATATAAATAGCAATCTTTTCATTATTTGTTTTTACAAACTTTTCTTCAAGTTTTGCAACATCAATACAAAGTTTTGCTTTCTCTTCACTTGCCATATGCTTATCATAGAAATATTTTATTATTTTCTCTTCGCTCTTTCCTTCATTAAGAAGTTTTAAAGCAATCTTAGAAGGTCTTATTCCAACTAAAGTTCCCCAAGGATAAACATCATTAGTTATTTCTTTAAGTCCTTTAAATATAACCTTCTTAATAGAATCTTTTATATTATCTTCTACCTTCTCCTTTATCTCTAAGCTTGAGTTTTTAAAGATAATTTCATCATTTTCTATATTTACTATATAATCAAAGTCTGCCTCTTCTGGAAACTTTAATTCATCTAGAGGAAAATATATATTAAACATTTGATATACATCATATCTGTATTTTAAATCATTTAATCCTATATTAATTATCATAATTTCTCCTTAAGTTAAAAATGGATTATTTCTCTTTTCAAATCCAATTGATGACTTTGGTCCATGACCTGGATATACAGTGATATCATCACCTAAAGGTAATAATTTAGTCTTTATGCTACTTATTATCTTTCCAAAGTCTCCTCCTGAAAAGTCTGTTCTTCCTATTGCACCTTGGAATAATGTATCACCTGAGAATAAATTTTTATCAATTAGGAAGCAAACTCCACCTTCTGTATGTCCTGGTGTATGGATAACATTAATTCTGTGATTTCCAAGATATAATTCTGTATTTTCGTCTAAATAACCATCAGCTTTTCTTATATTTCCAAAGACATAATTATCATTTTCTATATACTTTACTTCTGATTCATGCATGTAGAATGGAATATTTAATAATTCACTTAAATATTCAACAGCTCCAACATGATCCACATGCGCATGAGTTAATAAAATAAATTTAGGCTTTATATCTAAACTTTTTATTATTTCTTCAAGTTTTATTTCATCTCCACCTGGATCAATGATCCCAGCTTCTCTTGTATCATTATCAATTACTATATAGCAGTTTGCATCATATATTCCTGCTGGTATTGTTTTTATTATCATAAAAGCATCTCCTTAAGATTAAAATTGTTTGAAACTATCTAGTAGAATAGTAACTGGACCATCATTTTGAATATCAACTTGCATGTGAGCTCCAAATTCTCCTGTTTCTACTCTTAAACCTGTTTCTTTTAACATATCTATAAATTTATCATATAATATTTTAGCTTCTTCTCCACCTTTAGCGCTCATAAAATTAGGTCTTCTACCTTTTCTACAATCGCCATAAAGAGTAAATTGTGAGATAGCTAATATATCACCTTTTACATCTAGTAAAGAATGATTCATCTTATCATTTTCATCTTCAAAAATTCTAAGATTTATTATCTTATCCTTTATGTATTTTAAATCTTCTACAGAGTCTTCTTTTGAAATGCCAACTAGAACATTTACCCCTAAATTAATTTCTCCTACTACTTCTCCATCTACTCTTACTCTTGATGAAGAAACTCTCTGTACTACTGCTCTCAAAACGAACACATCCTTTTTTAATTATTCATTCTGTATACGTCTATTACCCCTTTAATCTTTCTTATAGCTTTCATAAATTCTTTTAATTGTTCAACTGAGTTTATCTTAACCTTTATATTTATGATAGCTATATTTCCTTTTACTGAATTAGCATTTAATGAATTAAGTGGTAATCCCTTTTCACTAATAACAACCATTATTTCAGATAAAATCCCCATTCTATCTTCTGTCTTTATCTGAATTTCAGCAACATAACCAGATCCTTCTGCTCTTCCAAAACTTGCTTCAACTATCTTTTCTGGTTCAGTTTTTATTAAAGTTTTTAGATTGTTACAGTCTTTTCTATGGATTGATACACCTCTTCCCTTTGTGATATATCCTAAAACATCATCTCCAGGAACTGGGTTACAACATTTTGCGAATCTTACCATAATATTATTAAGACCCTTTATTGCTACTCCATAGCTTTTCTCTTTTTCTTGTTTTCTTTCACTCTTTTGTATTTGTTCTTCAATATTTTTTTCTACAGCTTCTTTAGAATATTTATCTTTTTCATCTATATTATCTTCTTTAAGTCTTGAAACAAATGTAGATGCAGTTATCATTCCAACACCTATACTTGAATAAAGATCATCCATTTGATGAATGTTATATCTTTTCATCATTCTATCATATACATCACCTTTTGCGATATCATGATAATTTACACATTGTTTTTTTAGCTCTTTTTCTAAAAGATCCTTACCTTTTTCGATATTTTCTTCCTTTTTAACTCTCTTAAACCACTGTCTTATTTTACTTTTAGCTTGATTACTCTTTGCAATATTAAGCCAATCCATCTTAGGACCCTTAGCAGTTTTTGAGGTTATTATCTCTACTATCTCTCCAGTTTTAAGCTTATAATCTAAAGGAACTATTTTCCCATTAACTTTAGCTCCGACACATCTATTTCCTATATCCGTATGTATTCTATAAGCAAAATCTATTGGTGTTGATCCACTGGCAAGGTTTATTACAACTCCTTTTGGAGTGAATACGAATACTTCATCTGAGAATAAATCTATTTTGAATCCTTCCATAAACTCTTCCGCATCTGAAGTTTCCTTTTGCCATTCTAAAATATCTCTAAGCCATGCAAGCTTTGTTTCAAAGTCCATACCTTTCTCTTCATCATTACTACCTTCTTTGTACTTCCAGTGAGCAGCTATACCATACTCTGCTGTTTTATGCATCTCAAAGGTTCTTATTTGAATTTCAAAAGTTTTTCCTTGTGGACCAATTACAGTTGTATGAAGAGATTGATACATATTAGGTTTAGGCATCGCTATATAATCTTTAAATCTTCCTGGAATAGGCTTATATATAGTATGAACAATACCTAGTACTCCATAGCAATCTTTAACAGAATCAACTAAAATCCTTATTGCTGTTAAGTCAAATATCTGCTCAATGCTCTTATGCTTATTAACCATCTTTCTATAAATACTATAAAAATGTTTTGGCCTTCCTTCTATATCTGCATCAATTCCTGAATCTTCAAGCTTTTCATGTAAATCTTTTATAACGGAATCGATATACTCTTCCCTTTCGATTCTCTTTTCAGCAATTTTATGAACTAAATCATAATATTCTTCTTCATGTAGATATCTAAAACTTAAATCTTCTAATTCCCATTTAATTTTAGACATACCCAATCTATGTGCAAGTGGAGCATAAATATCTAAGGTTTCCTTTGCCTTTTGTTTTTGCTTCTCTTTTTTCATAAACTTTAAGGTTCTCATATTATGAAGTCTGTCTGCTAATTTTATAATTATTACTCTTATATCCTTAGCCATTGCAAGGAGCATTTTTCTTACATTATCAGCTTGCTGCTCTTCTTTAGTCTTATATTTGATTTTACCAAGTTTTGTAACACCTTCAACTAAATTTGCAATTTCTTCATTAAATTCCTTAGCCATATCCTCATAGGTATAATCTGTATCTTCAATTACATCATGTAAAAGACCTGCAGCAATTGTACTTGTATCCATCCCTAGTTCAGCCAAAATACAAGCTACATCTATTGGATGTATTATGTAAGGTTCTCCAGATTCTCTACTTTGACTTTTATGAGCCTCTTTTGCCAAATTATATGCTTTTTTTATTGTTTCGATATCAACATTGTTACAATTTTCATTTATAACTTTAACCAAATTTTCTATCATTAGGATTACTCTCCTTAAAATAGTCCAAAAAACTATAATTACTTAAAATCAAAGGCTGGTTTTTTAACCAGCCATTATCTATTATTATATAATATTATCAAATCATTTTCAATAATTTTAGACATCGTACTCTGTTAATGACATTACATCATAACCTTTAAGCTTATCTCTACCATTTAATTCAGTAAGTTCAATGACAAAATCTAATGATGCAACTTCACCACCTGCAAGTTCTACAAGCTTTGCAACGGCTTCAATAGTTCCACCTGTAGCTAATAAATCATCAACAATTGCTACTCTTTGTCCTTTCTTAATTGCACCCTTGTGTAACTCTAAATTATCTGTACCATATTCTAAATCATAAGCTATTGAAAGAGTTTCCCCTGGTAATTTTCCAGGCTTTCTAACTGGTATAAATCCCACTCCTAAAGCGTAAGCAACAGGAACTCCAAATATGAATCCTCTAGCCTCTGGTCCTACTACCACATCAATATTCTTGTCCTTTAAATCTTCAACTATTGCATCAACAGATGCTCTTAAACCCTCTCCATCACCTATTAATGTAGTGATGTCTTTAAAGCTTATTCCTTCTTTTGGAAAGTTATCAATCACTCTTATTTTGTCTTTTAAATTCATACTAATTCCTCCAATATTTTAAGAATTTCACCTACAAATTAAATTTTATCTTTGGCGTATTCTCGTATTGTATAAATATTTCGCTATTTGTTCCGCTCTATCCTCATCATTTGTTGTAAGTAATTCTAAAACGATCCTAGCATTATTAATCATACCAACTGCACTTGTAGTTGGCGTAATTAAATTTATCATTTTCTCTATATTCTCATCATCAAGTTCTTCTATATTATTAAAATTAATTATTGCTCTTAATCCAATATTATTCGTGTTATCTAAAAATTTCTTACCTTCTTTTAAGAAAACAGCGTTTTCCCCTCTTGCTGAAGAACCTGCCCATTTCGTACCAATTAAAATTAGATCCAAGTATTTATTAATACTCTTCATATTGTAATAAATAGCTATTGCTTGCATTAGCTTAAAAGTCAACGCACTTATAGATAACGTCTTGTACCTATATTGGCATGACTTTTGTCTAGGATTTATGTAAATGTAATCTCTCTTTTCTTCTGTTTTTTTATTTTCAAGAACAATTAAATCTATTCCAAGGCTTTCACATAATTCTACTTCAATCTGTGAAACTAAATCCACTCCTAAAGTAATAAGCAGTTCCCCTCCTAGAAAATCAACTTTAGTCTTTATATCAAAAGAGCCTACCTCTTTACATTCTTCCCCTCCGTCGTGTATTAAATACTCTACATCTGCATTTAAGTATCTTAGCACTAAGCTTAAGGAAGCAATTGCACAAATACCATCAACAGTGTTTGTTCCATATATAATGATTTTTTCCCTATTATTAATAGCAGTAACAAGACGCTCTATAGACTTGTTCATGTCTTTTAAAATAAAGGGGTTATATCCTCTTATGTAATTAGGACAATATATGCTCTCCCAAAACTTACGCATCACTTACTATCTCCTCCATAAAATTAGAAAACAATAATATTATAATTTAAAACAGGTCATTTGACAAATATTTATGAAAAAAAAATAAAAAACCCTCAAAACTTAGTTTTGAAGGTTTATATTTTGCTGTCGTAATCAATAAATTATGCTTCTACTACCTTCTTTTTTGTTCCTTTTTTTTGTAACCAAACCCACATTGGTGATGCTATAAATATTGATGAGTAAGCTCCTGTAGCTATACCAATTATAAGAGGGAATGAAAACTCTCTAACTGTCGGAACAAAAATATTAACTGCTATTATTGTGATCAATGTAGTAAGTGTAGTATTAATTGATCTTGACATAGTTTGTGTTAAACTCTTATCTGCAATTTCTGTTGGAGAAGTTCTTCTCATAAACTTAGAATTTTCTCTTATTCTATCAAAAATTACTATAGTATCATTTATTGAGTAACCTACAATAGTAAGTATCGCTGCTATAAATGGTGAGTTAACTGTAATATTAAATATCGCATATACACTTAATGTAATTAATATATCATGGAATAGAGCAGCTAGTGCTGCTATACCAAACTTTATTTCAAATCTTATTGCTATATAAATAAGCATACAAACAAATGCTATCCCTAATGCTAAGACTGCCTTTTGTGTTAATTCTTTTCCTATTGATGCGCCAATTTCATTTTGTGAAACTAGAGCCTTATCACCTATTTTAAAATCTTTTTTAAATTCATCATATATCTCATTAACCTTTTGACTACCTAAGTCTGGGGCTTTAATTTCATACTCTGTACCATTTACAGTATTAGTTACAGCATCTGGTGAATATTTTTTAACAATATTATCTGCTGCTGCTTTATCAAATTCTTTACCAAAGTTAAATACTACTTGAGTACCACCTTTAAAGTCTATTCCAAAATTAAGGCCTCTTGTAAACATAAACCCTAATCCAACTACTATAACAACAAGTGATAAAGCAATCCATATCTTTGCATGTTCAATTATCTTTAGCATAGCTTTACCCCCTTTTCACTTTCACTCTAAAACGAGATGGTTTACTTAACAATCCAGCATTTACAGCTTGATTCATTAAGAATTTAGTAACTATTAGTGCAGTAAATAAACTTACAACTATACCTATCATTAATGTTATTGCAAATCCTTTAACTGAGCCTGAACCGAAAAAGTATAGTACTAGTGCTGCAATCATTGTTGTTACATTTGAATCAACTATTGATGAAAGTGCATTATCAAATCCTCTTTTTACAGCGGATTTTACTGATACTCCATTTCTAAGTTCTTCTCTAATTCTCTCAAATATAAGTACATTTGCATCAACTGCCATACCTATAGTAAGTAATAAACCTGCTATACCTGGTAATGTAAGTGTTACACCTACTTCAACAAATACTAAAAGCACTAATGTTGTATATAATGTTAGAGCTATACTTGCAATAACTCCTGGCACTCTGTAATAAAGAATCATAAATACAAATATTAAGCATATACCAATAACACCAGCTTTTATAGCATTTGGTAATGCTGATGCTCCAAGCTGAGCTCCTACTGTTTGTTGTGAAAGAGCTTTTATTGAAACTGGAAGTGCTCCTGAATTTATAAGTCCTGCAATATTCTTAGCTTCATCTACACTGCTCATTCCAGTTATTACAGCTTCTCCATTAGTTATTTGGTTTTGAACTGTAGGATTTGTAAGCTGTTCATTGTCCATATTTATTGATATTTGTTTTCCTAAGTATTTTTGTGTAGCTTCTGAGAATAACTTTGTACCCTCATCATTTAACTCAAGGGAAACTACTGGCCTATTAGTTTGTTGATCAATAGTTGCAGATGCTTTCTTTACATCTTTTCCAGTTAATATAACTGTTCCATCTGGTGCCTTAAATGTAAGATCTCCTGTTTTACTTAAAGCATCAACTATTCCTTGAGAATTATATTCTCCAGGTATATCAACTCTAATTCTATTGTCACCTTCTGTAGTAACAACAGTTTCAGCTACTCCAAGTTTATTAACTCTTAGCTGAATTAAATCTTTTGTTTTTTGTAAGTCCTCGTGACTTACGTTTTCATCCTGAATTCCAAGTAGCACTGAGACTCCACCCTGAAGGTCTAATCCTTTTGTTATTGTATCATTGAAAGATTTAACCTCCCATCCACCTACCTTAACACCCATGAAGCATACAGCTGCAAGAATTATGATAGCTAAGGTGCAAAGCGTGAAAATAAATGTGCTTTTTCCTTTTCCTTTCATCTTTATCCCCCTTCGTCATTTAAGTATTAATCTTCATATTATAATTCCCAATTTAATGCTATAATATCCTATTTTTTCTATGGTATCTTTACATTTATTGGTATTTTACTCCGTAAATCGATTTTTATTATATCATAATAACTTACCTTAATAAAGCATTATGTACCATTATAAGTTTTTCTTAATAAGTCTTATATATTGAATTTTGTCGATTAATGAATGCTTTCTTCCTTAATCAACATACTTTCTCTTACATATGTATAATAAATATATAATTCATTATATATTTTTATAATATCTATAATAAAATAAATTATTTTAATACAAAAAAAATATCCATCAACATTGCTGATGGATATTTATATTATGCTTTTGCTTCTTCTTTATATACTTTGCTTGCAATTGAATTTCTCACTAACTTAATCTTTGTTCTATCTGAACTAGTTTCGATAACAACATGTTCTTCATCCATTTGAACTATTTTACCAACAATTCCGCCTCTTGTCATTACTTCATCATTAACTTGTAATGCATCCATCATTTGACTGTATTGTTTCTTTCTCTTCTTTTCTGGAAGGATTATCATGAAGAAGAAAAGTCCGAATATTAATACTAATGGTAGTATTTGATATAAAATTGCCATTGTTCTACTTCCTTTCGCGCTAAAATTATTCTTCGTTGGAATTAAATACTATTCCATAAAATGAGTTTACAGTTATTTCTTTTTGTTGTCAACCAAGTTTTCATTTTATGAAGTTCAATTCATAGAATTATTTTTTTATATTCCATTCTTTAAGCTTTTGTTCTTTAAATTCTTTAAACCTGTCTTCATCTATAGCTTTTCTTATGTCTTCCATAAGTTTATTATAGAAATAAAGATTGTGAAGAACACAAAGTCTCATGGCAAGCATTTCTTTTGCCTTGAACAAATGTCTTATATATGCTCTTGTATAATTTTTACAAGTAGGACATTGACATCCTTCATCTATTGGACTTTTATCTAGTTCAAATCTTTTGTTCATTATATTTATCTTACCATCTTTAGTGAAAACATGGCCATGTCTTCCGTTTCTTGCTGGAAGAACACAATCAAAGAAATCTACACCTCTTTCAACTGCCTCTAATATATTAGCTGGAGTTCCAACTCCCATTAAATATATTGGTTTATCTTGTGGAAGATAAGGCACTACAGTTTCTATAACTTCATACATCTCTTCATGAGTTTCTCCTACTGCAAGCCCACCTATTGCATATCCATCTAAGTCCATTTTAGAAATTGTTTTTGCATGTTCAATTCTAATATCTTTAAAAGTTGCACCTTGATTTATACCAAATAGCATTTGTTCCTTATTTATTGTATCAGGAAGTGAATTTAATCTATCCATCTCAGCTTTACATCTTTCAAGCCACCTTGTAGTTCTAGCAACTGATTTTTCTACATATTCCCTTGGTGAAGGTATTTCAATACATTCATCAAAAGCCATTGCTATTGTTGAAGCTAAATTACTTTGTATTTGCATACTTTCTTCTGGTCCCATAAAAATCTTTTTACCATCTATATGTGAATTAAAGTAAACGCCTTCTTCTTTTATCTTTCTAATCCCTGATAATGAGAATACTTGGAATCCACCTGAATCAGTAAGAATCGGTCTATCCCAATTCATAAACTCATGTAATCCACCCATTTCTCTAACAACTTTATCTGATGGTCTAAGGTGTAAATGATATGTATTTGAAAGCTCTACTTGACATCCTATCTCTTTTAGATCCATACTTGAAACTGCACCCTTAATTGCTGCTAAAGTTCCGACATTCATAAATACAGGTGTCTCTATTGTTCCATGAGGTGTAACAAATCTACCTCTTCTAGCATCTCCGTCTTTTTTTAATAATGTATATCTTTTACTCAAAAATTTCACTCCTTTAAATTTATCCTAAATGTTATTTTATAAACATTGCATCTCCAAATGAGAAGAATCTGTATCTTTCTTTTACTGCTTCTTTGTACGCATTTAATACATGTTCTTGACCTGCAAGTGCAGACACTAACATTATTAAAGTTGATTCTGGCAAATGGAAGTTTGTTATTAAATTATCTACAACTTTAAATTTATATCCTGGGTATATAAATATATCAGTCCATCCACTACATTCTCTTACCATTCCATTTTCATCACCAATAGTTTCTAGAGTTCTAGTTGATGTTGTTCCAACTGATATTACTCTCCCACCATTTTTCTTAGTGTTATTTATTATATCTGCTGTTTCCTTTGATAATTGATAGAATTCTGAATGCATTATATGCTCATCAATTGTTTCAGCTTTAACTGGTCTAAATGTACCAAGCCCTACATGTAAAGTAAGATATGCAACATTTACTCCTTTATCTTCTATTTCCTTTAATAATTCCTCAGTAAAATGTAATCCAGCCGTTGGCGCTGCTGCTGATCCTGTTTCTTTTGAATATACTGTTTGATATCTTTCTCTATCATCAAGTCTTTCATGAATATATGGAGGAAGTGGCATTTCTCCTAATGAATCTAAAACCTCTTCAAATATACCTTCATATTCAAACTCTATAACTCTATTTCCAGTTTCTAAGACCTCTAAAACTTCACATTTAAGTTTTCCTTCTCCAAACTCGAATCTTCTTCCTGGTTTTGCACTCTTCCCTGGCTTTGCTAAGCACTCCCATTTATCTCCATCTAATCTTTTAAGCAGTAAAAACTCAATTTTACCACCAGTTCCTTCCTTAGAGCCTATAAGTCTAGCAGGCATAACTCTTGTATTATTTAAAATTAGAGTATCTCCTTCATTTAAATAATCTAATATATCCTTAAAGATTTTATGTTCTATTTCCCCAGTTTTCTTATCAAGAACCATTAATCTTGATGTATCTCTTTTTTCTAACGGATGTTGTGCTATTAACTCCTCTGGTAAATAAAAGTCAAAATCGCTTACTTTCATATCTTTCGTCTCCCTTACTATTTAAAAAAACTTTTTTGTTCTCCTCGTTTATTCTCAACACCAAACTTTCTTCCTAAATGCTTATAAGCCTTTTCAGTGGCAACTCTTCCTCTTGGCGTTCTTACTATAAAACCTCTTTGAAGAAGATATGGCTCATATACATCTTCTAAAGTTCCAAGTTCTTCTCCTATAAAATAAGAAAGAGTTTCTATTCCAACAGGCCCACCTTTAAAATTATCAATAATAGCTTCTAATATTTTATTGTCAACTCTATCAAAACCTTGGCTATCAACCTCTAATAATTCTAAAGCTTCTCTTGATTCTTTAAAGCTTACTAGATTATCTGCCTTAACTTCTGAATAATCTCTAACTCTCTTTAAGAGTCTATTTGCAATCCTTGGTGTACCCCTTGATCTTCTTGCAATTTCTGCCGCTCCTTCTTCTGTTATAGCGCAACCTAAAACTAATGCACTTCTTACAATAATATCTTTTAACTGCTCTTCTGTATAGTATTCCATAGAACATAATACACCAAATCTATCTCTAAGAGGAGAAGTTAACATTCCAATTCTAGTTGTTGCTCCTATTAAAGTAAACTTTGGAAGATCTAATCTTATAGACTTTGCAGCAGCTCCTTTACCAATAACTATATCAAGGGCATAATCTTCCATAGCAGGATAAAGAATTTCTTCTACATTCCTATTTAATCTATGAATTTCATCTATAAATAAAACATCATTGTCTTCAAGGGTTGTAAGAATTGCAGCTAGATCTCCAGCTCTTTCTATAGCTGGTCCTGATGTTATTTTTAAATTACCACCCATTTCTGTTGCAATAATATTTGCTAGAGTAGTTTTACCAAGACCTGGTGGTCCATATAAAAGAACGTGATCTAATGCTTCACCTCTATTTTTTGCCGCTGTTATAAAAATATCCAGTCTTTCTTTTACTTTATCTTGACCAATATACTCACTTATTTTTTGAGGTCTTAAGCTTAATTCACCATTAAAATCTTCATTAAGCTCATCTGGCGTAATAATTCTTTCCATATTTCAAATCACCTAACCCATTAATACTCTTAAACAATCTTTTATCATAATTTCTACTGTGCTGTCTTTTTTTACATTTTTTATTGCCATATTGGCTTCTTTCTCACTATATCCTAAAGCTAAAAGTGCTCCAAGAACTTCTGAGATCTTAATTCCATAATCATCATTATTTGCATCTAATCCTTGGCTACCATCACTATCTTCATCAAAGAATTCATCTGGTTTTAGCTTATCTTTAAGTTCTAAGATAATTCTTCCCGCTGTCTTCTTTCCTATTCCTGGTGCTCTACAAAGGTGTTTATCATCACTAGTCATTATTGCATATTTTAAATTATTAATTTTACTTATTGATAAAAGTGACAGTGCAGCTTTTGCTCCAACACCATTTATACCAAGTAACATATTAAACATTTTCAGTTCTTCCTTAGATAAAAAACCATATAATCCAATAAAGTCTTCTCTAACTATTTGCTCTAAATAAAGCATGACCTCTTCTCCAACAGATGGCATTCCAGCCATTGAAATTCCTGAAGAATATATTTTATATCCTATGCCATTGTTTTCAACAACAACATAATCCTTTATTATTCCTACGTATTTACCTTTTATGTACTCGTACATTAAGGTTCCCCCTTCCTATGCTTAGGTGAAAGTATGTTCCCATATAAGTCTACTTATTACTTTATCATTTTAATCAAAATCTTTCAACAAATCATATTATTTTTAAAAATATTTTAAGACCTAGCAAAATCTATTGCTAGGTCTTAAAAGTTTGACTAAAATTCCTCTAGTCTAAAATAAGTTTTACTATTAAATTAAGAGGTTTTTAGGTAATTAGCTCTGTTATTTTATTTTCAACATCTTCAAGTTTCGTACTATTAAAATACTTATAATTTTTAAGCTTATTTACATCAATATCTCTAAGCATATCTATAGGAGTATCTTCTGAATATACTTTCTCCTTTTTTATAGTACCTTTATCATCCGTTTTGTAAATAGCTAGATAACCATCACTTTCGCCTATATAATATGTATTTGGCTTTAATGAATCTTCCTTCTCTCTTTTGTATACAAAAGTATCATCTGATTTATTAGCTAGCTTATACCCATCGGACAATACTGCCTTTGAAAGAATTTCTTCTGTAAGATTTTTTTCTATATTAAGTTCTTTAAGTAATTCGCTGACTGTAGTAGTCTTATCTCTAGTTTCACCTGTATAGAATGATACTTTTAGATCTTCTCTAAGTGCCCTTTCCCCTTGACCAGCCACAGTTTCCTCAGCAGTACTTTCAAATTGATTATTTAAATTTCTATTTTCAATACTCTCTGATACAAAATAATAAGTAGTAAAAAATAGACCAATAATTCCTATGATAAACATTGTAAAATAAAACTTCTTATTTATCTTCATTTTCATCACTCCTTATTGGTCATTATTTACATTATTCCATTTTTTATACAAAACATCAAAATTTTCTTCTTTCTTTTTACTAAATATTTTTTTACTACTAACAATTTTAAAAAATATAAGAGGTCTTGCTTATATACAAAACCTCTTTATCTATACTTTAACTTATCCTACTGCATATTCTTTATTAATGCAATATTTTTGAATTAGTTCATTTAATTCAAATACTACATCTGAAATCCTACCAAATTCTTCTTCATTTAATAATCCATTAGTATTAATAAAATCACTTAATCTACCTTCTCCTAGATTACACAGCTTTTCAATACTTAAGATTGTAAAGTTAAATTTATCTACAAGTAAGTTAATATCCATAACCAATTTACTTACAATTTCATTTTCTTTAAAAATTAATTCCTTATTATCCATCAAAATATCACCTCATAGTATGTTATAAAAATAAATTCGAATAATAAAAATAATGTATTTTTGTTTAATCAAATTCCATATATTTCACATTCTCGTTACATTATACACTATTTCGAGGCTTTTGTATCAAAATATTTTAATTTTTAAATAAAATTTTTAATTGTACTATATTCATAATTAAACTTAATTTCAGTATAAATATGCATTTCTTAATTCATCTAAATTCTCTTTACCTAATCCATATTCTTTTTCAAAATATTCATCATAAGAACCATACTTCGCCTTTATTACTTTTAGACTTTCTTCTATAAAATCTCTACTTACTCCTAGAATTCCCTCTATTAATTTCTTAGTTTCTTCATCTTTAATATATGGTTTACACATAGCCATAACTTTTTCATTACTTACTTTCCTATTATTATTACTTTCCAAATAATCTAAAATAACAGTTTCTTCTGGAACATTAAGTGCAAGTAATATTAAAGCTGAACCTATACCTGTTCTATCCTTACCTGCTGTACAATGTTGTAATATAGCTGTATTTTCTTGATTTTTAAAAAGATTAAATAACTCTTTAAATGCTGGATTATTTAATGGCATACTCTTATATCCTTCTATTAATAATTCCTTAGGAGTTATTGTCATTTTATCTCCTTTTAAAATTCCTTCTACATAACTTGCCATATCTAAATTATCATTTCCTAAGTTGCTCATAGCTGATATATTTATATTTTTAACACCATCGACTTCTACGTCTGGTTTTCCTCCCTCTTCTTGCTTTGATCTATAATCTAATACATATTTAATACCTAAAGTTTTAAAATATTCTAAATCATTACCCTTTAGATTAGACAAATCTTCTGACCTATAGAATAAACCCCACTTAACTCTCCTTCCATCTTTAGTATCATAACCACCTAAATCTCTAAAATTTGAGAAGCTTTTAAGAGGCACTATTCTTTCAGCTAATATTATTTCATCACCATTATCCTTAATTTTATAAAAAGTTCTATTATCAGGCTCTGGATCCATAAATGTAATTTCATCAGTATTTTTAAAGTCTTTTAAAAATTTTTCATTTCCATTTAATTTGCTACTATAATAAACTTCTAAATCACTACATTTTCTATTTAGTTTAATTATAATTTCTCCATTCTCTCCTCGTGTTATATTTCCATTTAACTTTTTCATTTTTCCATCCTCCCTTAAGTAACTCTATCTATATTAATATTATAACTCTTAATTTAAAATTTTCTTTTTCAAAAAAATAATTTATATAAAAATAAATAATTAGTAATTTTATTCACATAACTTCCTTTAAAATTACTAATCATAATTATTAACATATATTTAAACTCCGCAATTGTTGACAATTCCGATGGGAATTGTATATAATCAAAAAATAATATATTTTAATAATGGGAAGAGGACTACAAATGAAAAAGATGAAAAAGAAAATTTTATTACTTATTACATCTATTGCACTGATTATTATTGCTTTTGTTGGGTGTGCACCAAAAGAAAATAATCAAGCAACAAACACTAATAAAAAAACTATAACCGTTGGAACATCTGGATCTTACTATCCATTCACTTTTTCAGATAATGGTAAGCTTAGTGGATTTGAAATTGATATTTGGAATGATATAGGTAAGCGCCTTGGATATAATGTAGAATTTAAGACTGCCTCCTTTAGTGGATTATTCGGAATGCTTGAGAGTGGTAAAGTTGATACATTAGCTAATCAAATAACCATATCAAATGAAAGAAAAGAAAAATACTACTTTACTGAACCAACTGTATATAGCGGAGCTCAAATCATAGTAAAGCAAGGTAATGACTCAATAAAGTCATTTAATGATTTAGAAGGTAAAAAAGTTGGAGTTGACCTTGGTAGTAACTATGAACAGATAGTTAAGGATAAAGGGAAAGGTAAAAATATACAAGTTATTACATATCAAAATACAGATGCAGCTTTTAATGAACTATTACTCGGCAGAATAGATGCTGTAGTTATTGATAAAGTCTCTGCTCTTGCTGCTATAAAAGAAAAGAATTTAGCACTACAACTTGCAGGGTCTCCTATTGATAAAATAGAAAATGCATATCCTTTTAGAAAGACTAAGGAAAATGAAGATCTTGTTAAACAAGTAAATAGCGCTTTAAATGATATGAAAAATGATGGTACATTAAAGTCTATATCTGAAAAATGGCTTGGAATGAATGTAACTGTCCCAAATAATAATGAAGGTAATGCAAATAATACTGTAGCTAATAATCATAGTTCATTATCTTTTGATTTTATGTATTCATTAAAATTAATACCTATGTTACTTACAGCTGTTAAGACTACTCTATCTCTTTCAGTCTTTGGTATGATAATAGGACTTATCGTAGGTATTGTTCTTTCAATAATAAGAATTTATAAATTGCCTGTTTTAAAACAAATAGCTGAAATTTATATCTCATTCTTTAGAGGTACACCTCTTTTAGTTCAATTATTCTTATTATATTTTGGTGTTCCTCAAGTAATACCTGGACTTGAAAATATGAGTGCATACACAGCAGCCCTTATAGGTCTTGGATTAAATGCTTCAGCATATATTGCTGAAATACTTAGATCATCAATAAATGCTATAGATAAAGGTCAAATGGAAGCTTGCCTTTCAGTTGGTATGACAAGAGGTCAAGGTCTTAGAAGAATTATTCTTCCTCAAGCATTTAGAATCGCTATACCACCTCTTGGTAATATTTTTGTAGATACAGTTAAAGGTTCATCTCTTGCTTTTACATTAGGCGTTGTGGAACTTCTTGCAAAAGCTCAAATGGAAGCTGCAGCAAGCTACAAATTCTTTGAAAGCTATATTGTTGTAGCCATTATGTACTGGATTATAATCGAATTCTTTAATTACCTACAAAGAATCTTAGAAAGAAAACTTTCAGTATATTAAGGGGTGAATGGAATGATAAAAGTAACAGGTTTAAAGAAAAACTTTAACAAGTTAGAGGTATTAAAAGATATTAATTTAGAAGTGAAAACTGGAGAAGTTGTTGTTGTACTTGGTCCATCAGGTTCTGGTAAATCAACTTTTCTAAGATGTCTAAATTATTTAGAAGAACCAGATAGTGGAGAAATTTCAATTGGTGATGTTAATATAAATATAGAGAATGTATCAAAAAAAGATATAGCTAATTTAAGAAAACAATCAGCAATGGTTTTTCAACACTACAATTTATTTAATAACAAAACAGTTCTTCAAAATGTAACTGAAGCTTTAATTGTCGTAAAAAAAATAAATAAAGATGAAGCAATGAAAATCGCCTTAGATGCACTAAAAAAAGTTGGAATGGAAGATAAAAAGGATGTTTATCCTGGGACTTTATCTGGAGGCCAAAAACAAAGAGTTAGTATTGCTCGTGCTATGGCAATAAACCCAAATGTCATTCTTTTTGATGAACCAACTTCAGCACTTGATCCGGAACTTGTAACTGAAGTTTTAAATGTTATTAAAGATCTAGCAAAGGAGCATAGAACAATGATTATAGTTACTCATGAAATGTCTTTTGCTAGAGATGTTGGTGATAGAATAATATTTATGTCAGACGGTGTTGTTGTTGAAGAAGGAACTCCTGATGAAATATTTAAATCACCTAAGAATGACAGAACAAAACAATTCTTAAGCAGATTTGTAAGTTTAAGTAAAGATTTATAGTTAGCCGTATAAAAAAATCCTATCTAAGATATCTTAGATAGGATTTTTTATATCTTTATAAATTTATTCTTCATTGTCAATTTCAGCTATAGCTTCATTTATACCTTCATTATTTAAATCTATGGCTTTACCTACGGTTCCACCAAGCTTTTTCCATACATAGTTATGAACTTCAACAGCATTATTAAAATCTAGCTTGTCCCACTTTTCTATTTCTACAGTAAGAAAATCGTCTATGCCTTCTACTGATTTTAATAATTCCTTTATCCTTTTTCTAGTTATCTTCTCTTCACCCCAAATTTGATTATCTTCTGCAATTATTAATGAATTAGCCATTTTATGAACTTCATCATATATCTTTTCTATGTTATTTATATTTTTACTATCTACTTCTCCCTCATTACTTTCTAAACTATTAATTTTTTGACCTTTAACACTTACATTCTGTATATTCTCTTTTTCATTATCTCTAATTTCATATCTATATAGCAAAAATCCTAATGGTAATGATACTACAATTGTTACTATTAAAGCAATTATTATATTCTTACTACCCTTACTAATATTTATTTCTTCATAATCCTCTTCATATTCTACATATTCTTCTTCCCCCTCTTCATAGCCTTCCTCATCATTTTCATACTCATCATCTATAACTTCATCTTCATTATTATCCATAATAATCTCTTCCTCTTTACCTTTCCCATTAATTTTTTCATCACCCACATTATTTTTCATATTATCTCTCCCTTTTATTTCCATTTATATTATAATTTTACATTACGAAGAGACATATTTCAATAAATAATTTTTATAAAAATAAAAAGAGATGACATAATCATCTCTTTTTAAAGTTTATAATACTTCTTTTAATAACCATTCTTTCGTATCTCTATCACAAAAAGCACCTTCTACACTATTTAGATATATCTTTTTAAAATCGTCTTTACTTAGTGAATGTATCTCATCTATTTTATTACATTCTTCTGTTAAAGTTATATTAGATACTGTTCTATTGTCAGTGCTTAAGTTAACATTCAGATTATCATCCAAGAATTTTTTTATAGGATGTACTTCGTAGTCTTTCACTGCTTTAGTTTGAACATTGCTCTTAGGACACATTTCTAATGTTACATTCTTTTTTCTAACTAAATCATATACTTCCTTATCATTTTCAATAGCTACTGCATGTCCTATTCTTTCTGCTCCTAAAAGCTCTATTGCCTCTTTTACATTTCTTGAAAATCCTGTTTCTCCTGCATGTATTGTAACTCTATAGCCATACTTTCTTCCAAGTTTAAATGGTTCCTCAAATGCCTCAACAAAGCCCTCAACTTCTCCTCCTGCAAGATCTAAAGCAACAACACCTTTTCCTATGAATTCACGTCCACCTTCTATAACTTCATATACTGAATCTACAGGCATATGTCTTAAAAGACTTAAAATAAGATTACTTTTAACTCCAAAATCTCTTTCTCCTTCTTTTAGTCCTTCAAGAACACTTTCTATAATTTCTGGAACCTTCATTCCTTTTTCTTTATGGAAAAGTGGTGCAAATCTAATTTCTATGTATTTAACATTTTCCTTACTTACATCTTCAATTAATTCATAAGCAATTCTTTTAAGATTTTCTCTACTTTGCATTAACTTAACTGGTAGATCAAATCTTTTTAAATACTCATCTAATGAAGGGCACTCATCTGGAACAACTAATATTTTCTTCATTTCCTCATAATCTTTAATTTCTATATCTATTTTTTCTTTTTCTATAATATCTAAAACAGTATCTACTCTTAAGCATCCATCTAAATGACAATGCAATTCAACCTTTGGTAAATCTTTAAACTTCATAATATACTCCTCCTAAACTATTTTCCTTAATATATGTATTTTTATATAAAAAAAAATTCTTGATTGCGAAGAAAACACTCAAACTTTTGAATCTTTTCTTCGTAATCAAGAATTATTGGTTCTTGGTAGAAACTCCTTAACCGTATTTTAAGGATTATACGAATCATTTTTTAAATTAAATATATTCTATCATATTTCTTTAATAAAGCAATAGTATTTTTTTTATTTTTTAAAAATAAAAAGCATCACAATTGATGCCTTTTTAATCATTATTATTAGTTAATAAATCACATTTAGATTAAGCTTCTAACTTTCTAAGCTTTCTGTTAATCTTTGCAATTAAAGCTGCATTTTGACTTCCTTTATTTGCTAAGGAGTCTCTTCTAACCTCTAACGCTAATCTCTTATCCATTTAAAATTCCCCTCTCACCCATAGTATAAATATGAATATTATTCATATTTACTACTATTTTACCATATATTATATTTTTTTCAATATATTTGAGATAATATATCAAAAAATAAAGAAGATATAATTATATCTTCTTTATTTTTATTTATTACATTTTAGGGTTTTCTTTTTTCTTCGTTACTCTTCCATCTTCTTTTGCTATTTTCTGAAATCCAAATTCATTTGCTATTTCATATTGTAATTCATCTAATCTAGGTGTTGTCTTTTGTCCTTCATTTTTAAAATTTGGATCTGTACTTCTATACTCTCTATGGCTCATGTTTATTCCTCCTCTAATTAATAGATAGTTAATCTATTATTTCTTGAAAGGTACTTTTCTCTCTTTATTTTTTCCAAGTTTTCTTGATTCACTAGAATATCCTATTTCATTTGCTGTTTCAACTTTCATTTTTTCTACTTCTTTTTTACTTTTTTGTTTTGATTTTTTATTATCTTTACTATTTTTATTATTTTTATGAGACATTCTATCAACTCCTTTAACTAAATAAGCTATCATTTATATTATTAGCGTTACATAGTTATCTATTCCTTAAATGCTTTCCTAAAGAGTTATTTAATATTTTAAAATCCTTTATATTACTTAATCGTAAATTTAGGTAATATAATTTTTTATAACTTAAATAATTAACTATTTTTTTAATTAAATAAAAAAGCCACCTTTCAAAACAAATTATTTATTAATCTGCTTTGAAAAGTAGCTTGATAAATGAAACCCATAATCATAATTATTGTTTTTATAAACATTTATCATAATGAAGAGGCTTTTTCCTACTTCATATTACTTTTACCTTCTGTAAAACATATTGTAAAAACTCTGCTAATACTGAATATTACTACATTTAACAGTATTATTCATCCCATCCTTCTGGGAATTCAGCATTGTGGTAAACTTCTTGAACATCATCGTCGTCTTCAAGTAAGTCTAACATTTTTTGGAATTTCTTAGCATCATCTTCATTTATTTCAGTTGTTGTGTCTGGAATCTTCTTAACTCCAGCTTCTAAGAATTCTAATCCTTGTGATTCTAATGCTTCTCTAACTTCACCAAAACTACCTGGTTCAGTATATACAACAAATACTTCATCTTCTGCTTGGAAATCATCTGCTCCAGCATCTAATGCCATCATCATTACCTCTTCTTCATCTAAATCGCCTTTTTCTATAACGATTTCTCCCTTTTCTTGGAACATGAACCCAACGCAACCTGCAGTTCCCATATTTCCGCCACCTTTAGTGAAGGCACTTCTTACATTACCTGCTGATCTATTTTTATTATCTGTTAATACTTCAACTATTACTGCAATACCTGATGGACCATATCCTTCGTAAACATTTTCTTCATAGTTTACTGATGATAATTCTCCAGCTGCCTTTTTGATTGATCTTTGTATAGTATCATTAGGCATATTAGCTGCCTTTGCTTTTGCTATTACATCTCTAAGTTTAGCATTAGACTCAGGACTTGAACCACCGTTCTTTACTGCAACAATTAATTCTTTACCAATCTTTGTGAAAATTTTTCCTCTTTTTGCATCCATTTTACCTTTTTTGGCTTGGATGTTATGCCATTTTGAGTGTCCTGACATGTCTATTCCTCCTTACATTTGTTAAAACTATAAAAATTATACCATAAAATTATATCATAAAAATTTCACTTTATTCAACATATCTATTGTTTATATATTTTTTACAATTTCAGGGGTTAAATTCCTTTAAAAAGTCTATTATCTTCTTTAAAGTATATTCCCTCTTCAGTTTTAGATATAATAGCTTTACCATTTGTAGCTTCCGTTACTTCTTTTTCAATTATAGGCACAACTGTTTCTTCAGCATATATATGAACTATAACTTTATCTGTGTACTCTGAATCTTCTATATGCCAATTGTTTTGTCCACAAAGATACTGTATCTTTCCAATAAGATCGTAATCTATTTCTATTGATACTTTAGCACCTTCAACCTTTTCAACAACTCCACCAGCTTTAAGTGCTATACTAGCTCCTTTTGTATATGCCCTAGTAAGTCCACCAGCACCTAAAAGTATTCCACCAAAATATCTAGTTACTACTATAGCGCAATCTGTTACCCCTTGCTTTTTCATAACCTCTAATATTGGTATACCTGCTGTTCCTTGTGGTTCTCCATCATCAGAATATCTTTGAATTCCATAGTTTTGTCCAATAACATAAGCCCAGCAATTATGTCTAGCTTGCTTATGCATACTTTTTATTTCATTTACAAATTCTTTAGCCTCTTCTTCACTTTCAACTCTTTTTGCATATCCAATAAACTCTGACTTTTTTTCCTCAAAGCGATCTTCTCCACGATCCCTTATAGTTATATATGCCATGACTTAAACTCCTCCTTAATTATCCTAAGTCCTTTAATTATATTATCACAATCTGTTTGTGAAAATCCTATTCTAAAAGACCTATCGCCCTCTTCATTAGCTCTAAAAAATAATACCCCTGGTGTAATATAAACGTGCTTCTTTTTTAATCTATAGAATAACTCTCTTGAAGATATTCTACTATCTTTAATCTCTAAGTAGTAATTTAATCCTCCATTTGGTTTGTTATAATATACATAATCTGAAAGCTCTTCCTTTATAATTTTTCCCATTAAATTATAACGTTTCTTATACTCAACTGAAAGATTGTGTATATTTTCTTTCCAGTTTTTATTTGCAATATAATATTCTAAAGCTCTTTGCATAAGAGTTGATGTAGTTATATCAGTATTAAATTTAGTTCTTAAAAAATTTTCTCTAAATTTTTCAGGTACAATTATATACCCAAGTCTTATACCAGGTATAAATATCTTTGAAAAACTTTTAATATATATAACTCTATTTTCTTTATCTAAATATTTAAAAGGTATATAGTTAAAATCTTCTTCATAAATAAGTTCTGATAGATAATCATCCTCTATTATGTAAAAGTCATGCTCTTTTGCAAGTTCTAATATACGCTTCTTTTTTTCTAAACTATATGATACTCCTGTAGGATTTTGAAAATAACTCATAGCATAAAAAAGTGTAATTTTATTTTTCTTTAACACTTTTTCAAATTTTTCAAT
The DNA here is from genome assembly GCF_050584765.1 of Clostridium sardiniense. Lineage (GTDB taxonomy): Bacteria > Bacillota > Clostridia > Clostridiales > Clostridiaceae > Clostridium > Clostridium sardiniense_A. The sequence continues at coordinate 1,636,681 of NZ_JBNOOR010000001.1, forward strand.
ATTAATTCCGTCCTCTTCTATTGGAACTTCAAATATATTTGCTCTTCTCCACTTAAAAACTGATAAAGCACCACCATAAGTTGGCTTCTCTACTATGACATTATCATTTATGTTAAGTAATGCTTTAGAAGCTATATCAATCCCCTGTTGAGCTCCTGAAACTATTAATATATCCTCTGTATTTACTTTACCATCCCAAAATACATTATTTATAGTTTCTCTTAAAGGATCATATCCTAATGTATTTTGAGAAAGTAATACCTCTTCACCATCTCTATCTAAAACAGTATTTATTATTTCTTTAAAGTCTTTAATAGGAAAAAGTATTTCTTTTGTTGTTTCTCCTGTAAAGTCCACATATTTAGATCCATCATCATTTTTAAGAAGCTTAAAAGTTTTTGAATAGTCTTTTCTAAAAGGAGAAATCATCTCCTTTTTCTTTGCAAAGGTTCCACTCCCTACTTTCTGATACGCAAACCCTTCATTTTTAAGTTTTTTATAACAATTAATAGCTGTTATTTTATTTACATTAAGGTCAGTACTTAACTCTCTAATAGTTGGAAGTTTCTCTCCATCTAGTATACTTCCATCTTCTATTAACTTTTTAAACTTATTAGCAATTTGAATATACTTTGGTGTTTCCTCTTCAAATATAATTTCCTTTATACTCTTCAAAACATATCATTCCTTATTCTATTCCATATACATTTTCATTAATTATAATATTATTATCTTTATCCATAACCTTTTTACTCATTTTCTTAATTATACCTTTTGATAAAAGCTTTTTAAGTATCTGTTCTACTTTTACTTTACTTCCTGCTATTTTAAAATTTTTAATTATTTCAGAAGCACTTAAATATTCGCTACTATCTCCTAAAATATCTAGTATCACCTTTGAAGCTGCTAGTATATTATCTTCAATATACCTTTCTATATAGCTTACAATCTCTATTATATCCTCTTTGTTTATACCGTTAAATAGTCTCTCATCTATTATGCTTTTAAATGAATCATTTAAATTAACTGCCATTCTAATAGAGTCTTTGCTTATTGTATATCCATTTAGACTTAGATATAATTTTGAAAAACTATCTAAACTTCTTATCATCACTTCGTATGCTGTATACATTCTATCGATTTGTATATATTTTTTACATATACTTATTTCTTTAATGACCTTACTTAAGTATTCTAAATTTTCTTCATGAGTATATTCATCTCCACCATATATAGCTCTATTGTAAATTGAGTTTATCTCTTTATCTCTTGAAAAAACTATTTTTGAGAATTTTAGTATACTCTTTGAAGTCCCCTTATTTCCTTCATTTTCATAAGAGTCCATAAACTTTTCCTTGCTAAGTAATTTAGCATGTATTGGAATCCCATTAACTTCTGAGTATATATCACGAACTTCATGGAATTCATTTTTGTACACAACAAAAAAATCTATATCTGATTCCTCCCAAATATCTCCTGAAACCATACTTCCAAAAGTAAAAACCGCACTAACATTTTTATTTCTTTTAAAATCTTCCATTATATCATTAAACGCTTTTTGATACTCAATTATTATGCTTTTCATCATCAATATGCCCCCTATAACACTACTCCTCTTTTAATCTATTATAACAAAACTGTTTCAATTGTTAAAATACTATTTAAAATTAATAAAGATTCCTAACACAAAACTCTGTATTAGGAATCTTTAAGTAAAAATCTATTTATTTTTTAATCTATTACTTTTATTATATATTCTTTTGTCTTATTATAAGCTTCATCATCTACTTCAACAGTAAGTGCTGTTCCTTCATCTACATACTCTTCTTTTAATATTCTTCCATTTCTATGAAGGAATGAAACAACATCTCCTTTATCATAAGGTATTACGTATTCTGCCTTCTTTAAATTATAAGGAAGCTTAATTTCTATCTGATTTAATAACTCATCTAAATTTATTTCTTCCTTTGCAGAAACTTTAACTATATCATCATAATAAGAAACTTTTTCTTCTATGTTAGATATTTGTTCCTCTGTAGCTTTATCAATTTTATTTAAAACAAGAATTGTCTCTTTATCAATTGATCCAAGTTCTGATAAAACTTCTTCAACAGCCTTTATTTGATCTAATGCATCATCACTTGATACATCAACCACATGACATAAAAGATCTGAATATATAACTTCTTCCAATGTTGATTTAAACGCCTCTACCAAATCATGAGGAAGCTTTCTAACAAATCCTACTGTATCTGTTAATGTTATAAGACCTTTATTTTTAAGTATTACAGCTCTTGTTGTAATATCTAATGTAGCAAATAGCATATCTGCTTCAAATACTTCTTCTTTATTTCTATTATCCTTTGATGCTGCAATGCTACATAGAGTATTTCTTAAAGTTGATTTACCTGCATTTGTATATCCAACTAAAGATACTTTAGGAATGCTTTCTTTGTTTCTTTTCTCTCTTTGCACTTCCCTAGTTTTCTTAATCTTTTTAAGATCTTGATTTAAATCATAAATAGTCTCTCTTATATGTCTTCTATCTGTTTCTAATTTCTTTTCTCCAGGACCTCTAGTACCAATACCTCCTCCTGTTCTTGAAAGTATTGTTCCAAGTCCTTGAAGTCTACTTAATCTGTACTTTAATTGAGCAAGTTCTACTTGTATCTTAGCTTCTTTACTCTTTGCTCTTGTTGCAAATATCTCTAATATTAATGTAGTTCTATCTATAACCTTAGCACCTATTGCGTTTTCAAGATTTCTAACTTGTGATCCTGAAAGTTCATCATCGAATATAACTACATTTGCTCTTTCTGTTTGTCTTAGGTGTGCTATTTCTAAAACTTTACCTCTACCTATATAAAAAGCTGGATCAATTTTACTTCTTCCTTGATATACTTTAGTTAAAACTGGTATGTTACAAGCTTTTGTAAGTTCTGCAAGTTCTTCTAAGCTCTCTCTTGTATCAGAACCTACTAATATAGCTTTTTCACCCTCATCTTCTATTACATCATTTTCTTTTATAAGACTTTCAGTATATCTAATTTTATCTATTATATCTATTGACATTAATTGTTCAAATGATAAATTATTTGTTTCTTCATATACTAAATTATTATTGTATACAGTTAAATTAGCTAATGAAAAGTCTATTACTTTACCATTATATATGCCTATTGCAATAATTGAATCTAACTTAAGCTTTATAAGTGCAGTTAAATCAAGTGCTGAAAGATTACTAAGACCATTTGGATGAGTGTGTATTACTCTTACTCCTGAAAGTCTCTTTTCATGAATATCTAAAACTGGTAATTCAACTGATGTTGAATCTCCTATAGCAACTGATGTAACCTTTCCTTTTCTATCTATGGCTACACTTATCTCTCTTTCTATTTGAGAAGAAAGTCTAGCTATTATATCAATTATTTCTATATTACAAACTTCTTGTTTTTGTGTTTTTATGCTATATAAGGTATCTAATTCTGCAAGAACTGAATTTCTGATTCCTTCTGTGTTTCCTTGTATCATTTAATCACCCTTTTCAAATCTCTATTATTCAATTTGACTATAATTCTATACTAATAGAACTTAATTGTAAACTATGTCAATTAAAATTTTTACTTGATTTTTCTTTTATAATACAGTATTTTATTTATTAAAGAATTATTCAAAGAAGACGAAATATATTTTTACTTGGAGGTTTTATTAATGGAAGATAAAAAACGTAATATTTTATTCTCAGAAGAGCAAATTCAAACAAGAATCGCTGAACTTGGAAAGGTGATAACAGAGGATTATAAAGATAAAAATCTTTATGTATTATCATTACTAAGAGGAAGTTTTATATATGCAGCTGACCTAGTTAGATACATAGATACTAAAGCTAAAATTGGCTTTATGACTACATCAAGTTATGGAAATAATGAATCAAGTTCTGGAAATGTTAAAGTTGTAAATGATATTCCAGATAATATAGAAGGATATGATGTTTTAATAGTTGATGATATAGTAGATAGTGGTATTACTATGGACTTTGTTGTTAATCACGTAAAAAAATTAGGTGCTAAATCAATAAAAACTTGTGTGCTATTAGACAAACCTTCAAGAAGAAAAGTTGAAATAACTCCTGATTATTGTTGCTTTGAAATTGAAGATTTATTCGTGGTAGGTTATGGATTAAACTATGGCGACCACTATAGAAATGTTCCTTATGTTTTCAATTGGGAATGCTAGAAATTTAATTTAATCAATACTAAACCTAGATAAGTTTAAATTTATCTAGGTTTAGTAATTTTTAATTATTATAAATTATAGTTTAACTATATAATTTTTTACGAATTATACATATTCTTATCCAAATTCAGTTAAGCAAAAAGACTAAGGTCAATATAATCTTAGTCTTTTTGCTTAACTTAAAATCATATATAAATATCTTTTCTATATTGGCATTTTAAATACCTCTTCTTTAAATGACTCTTTGAAGATATAAAGTCTACAAAATAAAGATCTAACAATTAACCATAACTTCTAAGTATAATTTTATACTACCACTTTAAATTCCTAAGTAAAAATTATATAACACTCATCATTTATATTTATTTTATATGTATAGTGTAAATAAACTAATATCATATGTTTAACAAAAATTTGTACCAAAATAAAAATACTAATTAAAGTGTTATAATTTAATCAAATAATTTGCAAAGGAGGTATAACTACTATGAAAAACACAGGGAATTATCAAGAAAATAAATTAAATTTAATATTAAGATTCTTCAGATTCATTATTACTATTTTTTTAGCAATTCTATTATATGAAGCAATATTTTCTAATATTTTCACTAAAAAATTTCATACGGTACTATATATTCTTTTATGGTTATATATATCGTATATAATTTTACCGATAATAATTAGATTTATAACCAAACTTTATTTACCTGATTATTTCATAGGTAGAACAAAAACCAATGATGGTTTGTTTGGAGATCCTATAAATATTGCTTTTTTGGGAGATAAAGAAAACATAATAGAAGCATTTAAGCTTAATGGTTGGCATATAGCCGATAATCTAGGCCTTAAATCATCAATTAAAATTGGATTAGCAAGTGTATTTTCTAAGTCTTATCCTTGCGCTCCAGTTAGCTCTCTATTCCTATTTACTAGAAAACAGGATATAACTTTTGAAAAAGAAGTCTATGGTAACCCTAGAAAAAGACATCATATACGTTTATGGAAAACTCCAGAGGAATGGTACTTGCCAGGAGGCTTTCAAGCAGATTGGTTAGCTTCAGCAACATATGATAAAAATATAGGATTATCTTTATTCACTGGTCAAATAACACATAAGATTGATTCAAATATAGATGCTGAAAGAGATTTTGTAATTCAATCTTTAAAAGAAAAAGATACCATAGAAGATGTAAAATTAGTTCAACATTTTACAAGTAGCTATCATGGTCGAAATGGTGGTGGTGATCGTATTTATACTGATGGCTCTTTACCTTTTGTAAAAATTAAAGATATAAATAATATTAATATAAAAAGTATCAAGTAGCTAAAGCTACTTGATACTTTTTATTTATTTAAATCTATAGCTGTATCTGGTATATCTCCAACTATTATTGTTTCTGAAAGTGGTATCTGAGTGTTAACTTCCATTTCAGTATTATACATAGGTATGATTATTCTTATTATTGCTTTTACATTTAAATATATCTTATGCCTAGTTTGATTAATCCCAGCACTTTCAAATACAGATTCATATGAGGTTTCTATATTGCCAAGGGGCTCCATTTCTATTGTAATTTTTGGTCCTAAGTTATAATAAATACTCTTATCAGTCATCCAACCAAGTGGTACCTCTATCCCCTTCTCTCCAAATTCTTCTAGCTTTTCATTACATTTTATAGATATCTCTCCAGTTATCTTATTAAGTAACACTGTATTAGCTTGAATTAAATTTATTTTATTGTCTTTATCCCTACCTATCATTATTATCTCTTTACCTGCAGCTTTTTCATCAAAAGTCTCTATACTAACTTGATTAATTGTCTTAATAGCTTCTGCTCTCATCATAGTTTCAGATATTGCCAAAACAGAAGGCATTACTTTCTTATCAAAAACAACTAATAATAGATTAAAAAGTATAAAAATGGTGATAATAATAGCTATAAATGATTTATATCTTCTTTTACGCGCTCTTGTATAATATTTCATATAACACCTTTTTATTGAGTTATTGATTTACTCATATTATAATTATGCTATAATGGTTAAGAATATTATTCATTAATTTTAAATGATTGGGAGGAAGATATGGCGGATAAAAAAGACACAAACAAAGATAAAAACGTTAAAAAGAGCCAAGCTTCAAAGATAAATGATTCGAAATCAAAATCGAATAAAAATATTTCTAAGAAATCTAAAAAGAAAAAAATCTTTAAATGGATTGGACTTAGTATTTTATTTGCATTCTTAGCAATAGCAGTAATTGGTGTAGGTTATGTAGTTGCGGTGGTTAAGAATACTCCACCTATAGATATTAATAAAGTTGTCAACGTTGACCAAACTCTTCAAGCCTATGATAATAAGGGTGAATTTATAGCATCCCTTCACGGTAAAGAAGATTATCAAAAAGCAACATCTGATGAGATACCACAAAATCTTAAAGATGCTATAGTATCTATAGAAGATGAAAGATTTTATGAACATAATGGTATTGATATCAAGAGAATTCTTGGAGCAGTAGCTAATGATGCTATTTATGTAGTAACTGGAAAAGGTGGTCTTCAAGGTGCATCTACTATAACACAACAATTAGTTAAGAATACTATTTTAACTAATAAACAAACAATTGAGAGAAAAGTAAGTGAAATGTATCTTTCATTAGAACTTGAAAAGATGCTTTCAAAAGATGAAATATTAACTGCTTACTTAAATCATTTCCCAGTAGGGGGAGTTGCTTATGGTGCTCAAGCCGGTGCACAAATGTATTTTGATAAGGATGTTAAAGATTTAAGTCTTATACAATGTGCTTATCTTGCAGGTGTAACTCAAGCACCTACATCTTATAGTGCTTTCACCCCTAGAAATGAAAAAGATCCTAGCATTTATATAAATAGAACTAAAACTGTTTTATCTAAAATGTTAGAGCATAATTATATTACTCAAGATGAATACAATAAAGCAATTAAAGATTTAGATGCTGGAAAACTTAATTTTAAAAAGTCTAAAACTGACTATAGACTTCCATATGAAGACTTCATATACCCTGCTGTAGATCAAGTAAAAAAAGACTTAAAAGAAAAGTATAAGTATAGTGATGAACAGGTAGAAAATCTTATCCAAACTGGCGGACTTAAAGTTTACACAACTATGGATAAAAATTTACAAGACTATGCTCAGAAAGTACTAAATAATTATAATAACTATGGAATGAATGGTTCTGATAAACTTGGTAAAGATGGTGTTCCTTTATTACAAGCATCAGCTACAATTACAGATTACAGAACTGGTGAGGTTATTACAATGGTTGGTGGTAGAGGTGATCAAGGAGCTAGATCTCTTAATAGGGCCTATGATGCTCTAAGATCAGTTGGTTCTTCAATAAAACCACTTACAGTATATGGTCCTGCTATAGATACTAAAAAGGCAACAGCTGCATCTGTAGTAGACGATGCTCCAATTCCAAAATCAGTACTATCATTTAGTCCAAAAAATTCGCCTGATACTTATCAAGGATTAATTCCACTTAGAGAATCTTTAAGAGTATCTAGTAACGTTGGTGCTACTTTAACCCAACAGCTTATGGTTGGAGATGCTACATCATTAGCATATGGTGAAAAATTCGGGCTTAAATTTAATAGTAATTCAAGAAATCAGTCAACTTATGCCTTAGGACAATTTGATAATTCACCTAGCGATCCTGATGGTGGTAATACTTATATTATGGCATCAGCTATAGGTACATTTGGTAACAATGGTGTATATGTCAAACCTAGATTATATACTAAAGTTGTAGATGAAAATGGAAAGGTACTTTTAGATAGTACAAAGCAAGAAGATAAAATCTTATCTCCTCAAGCTGCTTATATCGTATATGATATGATGAAAGGACCTTTAACTTATAATGCTCAAAGAGCTAATTTAGGTGCTATGCCAGCTGCTGGTAAGACTGGTACTTCTTCTGATAGTAAAGATTACTGGTTTGCAGGATTAACTCCTCATTTAAGTGGTGCAGTTTGGGTAGGTTATGATAATCAAGCATCAATTAAAGGTGGAGGCTCTGGTAGAACTGCTTCTAACCTTTGGGGATTAATTATGAAAAAGGCTAATGAAGGTTTAAGCACTAAAGATATAGTAAAGCCTTCTGGAATAGTTGAAGTTTCAGTATGTAAGGATTCTGGATTGCTTGCAACTGATTTATGTAGAAATGATCCTAGAGGAAATAGAGTTTATACAGAAATGTTTATTGATGGTACTCAACCAACAAGCTACTGTGAAACTCACGTAAGTGCTAGAGTTAATAGTATAACTGGACTGCTTGCAACTGATAATACGCCACCAGGATTAATAACAAATAGAATCTTTATAAAGAAGGATAATCCAAATAGCGTAACTGCAGATTATAAATATGTTCTTCCAACTTCATATGATAGCATGACATCAATGCCACCAAGTGAAGATAAGGATAAGGATAAAAACAAAGATAAAGATAAAGACAAAGATAATAAACATGATGAAGATAAACCTAATAATGAAAATACATCTCCATCAGATAATAACAATAATAACGAAAATAATACTGATACTGAAAATAAACCAGTAACCACTCCACCAACTCCTCCATCACAAGGAACTACTTCTGGCGGAAGTAATTCAGGAGGAAATTCACAAAGAAATAAGCAAAATTAATTTTATAATAACCACCACAAATTGTGGTGGTTATTTTTATTTTCAAAATATGAATTTTGTAAAATACTCTCTTGCAGCAAAATATATATTTTATATTTTTTTAACTATTTTATTCAATAAATTGTATATCTATGAATTTTTTATTACACATTCTTGCATTTCTATTCTTTTTATTATAAAATATAATATATTATATAGTTTAGGGAGGGGAAAAAATGGAATTATTAAATAATTTTATTTTACAATTTAATGATATTTTATGGACGTACATTTTAATAGCACTGTTATTAATTTTAGGTGCGTATTTTACTTTTAGGACTAAATTCGTACAATTTAGATACATAAAAGAAATGTTTAGATTGCTAGGAGATGGATTCTCAGCAGAGAAAAAGAAAGGGAGTATTTCTTCTTTCCAAGCATTCTGTATTAGTACAGCTTCAAGGGTTGGTACTGGAAACTTAGCAGGTATTGCAATTGCAATATCAGTCGGTGGTCCTGGTGCAATATTCTGGATGTGGTTAATTGCACTTATAGGTGCTGCTTCAAGCTTTGTTGAATCAACTTTAGCTCAAATATATAAGCAAAAAAATGCGGATGGTTCCTTTAGAGGTGGTCCTGCTTACTACATGGAAAAGGGCCTAAATAAAAGATGGATGGGAGTAATATTCTCAATACTTATAACTATAGCTTTTGGATTAATCTTTAACTCAGTTCAATCAAATACTATTACTTTAGCATTTCAAGATGCCTTTGGAGTAGATAGACTAGTTGTCGGTATTATTTTAACTTTAATTACTCTTTTCGTAATATTTGGAGGAGTTCATAGAGTAGCAAAGGTTTCAGAAATTTTAGTTCCAATAATGGCTTTAACTTATATTGCAGTTGCAATATTTATATTAATATTAAATATTACTGAAGTACCTTCAGTGATAAAATTAATATTTGAAAATGCTTTTGGATTTAAAGAAATAGCTGGTGGTACACTAGGTGGTGCTATGCTTATGGGTGTTAAGAGAGGTCTTTTCTCAAATGAAGCTGGTATGGGTAGTGCTCCAAATGCCGCTGCTACAGCTGATGTAACTCACCCTGTTAAGCAAGGTCTTATTCAAACATTAGGTGTGTTTACAGATACATTAATTATTTGTAGTTGTACTGCATTTATAATTCTTCTATCAGGTGTTGATTATACTGATGGAACAATTACAGGAATACAACTTACTCAAAAAGCTTTAAGCGCTGAAGTAGGTGGATGGGGAAATTCATTTATAGCTATATGTATACTTCTATTTGCCTTTAGTTCTATAGTCGGTAATTACTATTACGGAGAATCTAACATAGAATTCTTAACTGAAAAGAAATCTTATCTATTTATATATAGAATTTTTGTAATAGCTATGGTATTCTTTGGATCAGTTGCAGAAATTCAAATAGTTTGGAATTTAGCCGATGTATTCATGGGACTTATGGCTATTGTAAACTTAATCGCTATAACATTACTTAGTAAGCAAGCATTTGCTGCATTACGTGATTATACAGAACAAAAAAGATCCGGTATCAAAGAACCTTTATTTAAATCTTCTTCAATACCTGGACTTAAAAATGTATCTGAGTGGAATTAATAAAAACAGTAGGTATTTAAATACCTACTGTTTTTTGGTTAAGTTATTTTACTTCAGTTTTCTCTACTATATTACTAAATGTATTTATTATTCTACCTGAACTTGATCCTATAAAATAAACATTGCTTTCTTTATTATTTGATACACTTATTACATAACAAAGTTCTAGTTTCTTACCTTCTTCTCTTCCACTAGCAAAAGCTAGGTATGTATCTGAAGATATCTTACCATCCTTATTGGTATCATTAAATGCTTTTAATGCTTTCTTCTCTGCCTCATCCTTTGATACATTAATTTTAATCTCCTTGTGATTATCATCTTTAGTCTTATTTAGGTATCCTTGAAGTTTACCATTGCTCTTATTTATGTTCATTATAACTTCCTCTGAATAATATGGATATCCATCTTCGTATTTAGAAAAAACAACTGAATAAAATGGTGAATCTTCTTTTATATCATTATTGTTAGTATTAGTTTCCTTTATCCTGTAATCACCAGTACATATTTTTGATAAGTAAACCTTTGCAATATCTTGTGCTTCTTTAAAATCAATATTTACTACTTTACTTAATTTAATATTATCTGCAAAACTAATTACATTAAAATCCTTATCTAAATCTACTCTATAATTATCACTTATTAAAGAATATATTTCTTTATTTTTTTCTGCACCTGTTTTTTCTTCTAATTTAAATTTTATATTACTATCATTTTTTTCAATAATGTTTTCATTTTGCAATTTTTTAATAAACTTATCTGCTTCAACTATTTGTTTTCTCCCCTGACCAAAGTAAGTATACAGTAAAATTGGTATCATTACTATAAGCACAACTAATATTGCTATGCTAATATATCTCCCTTTTTTTCTTCCCATAATGTCCCTCCATTTAAGTAAATACATGCCTAATTATATAATTATTTTACACTAATCCTTTTATTTATGGAATACTATAAAAAACAATTTATGTACTTTTTAAACTACTTACATCATATATGAACATTGTTATAATTCCCCTCCTTTGCGGTGTCTTTCCTATTAATGTTATAGTATAATAAGTTTAAGAAATTTATCATATTTTTACTATTAGAGGAGGTTATTGTATGAGTTTATCAACATTAATAGAACAAAAGAGAAAAGCAAAAATTAGACAAGCACAAAAAAAGACTGCTAAAACATTAGCTGCTGGTGTAACAGTTGGTGCAATTGCAGGTGCTTTAAGTGGAGTTTTACTTGCTCCAAAATCAGGTAAAGAAACAATTAAAGATATAAAGGGTACAGCTAAAGATGTTAATGATAAAGTAAGAGCTCACGCTACTAAAGCTACAGCTAATTGCAAAAATAATATCTTAGATGCTAAATCAAAGATTAAAGATTATTTAAATAGTAAAAACCAAGCTACTGAAGTAGAATCTACCTTACCTAATGAAAAGGAAGTTGAAGAAGTAGTAGATGAAAAAGTAGAATCTGTAGAGGAAAATAAATAATGTATATTAACGTAGTTGATTTATTTTGGCTTTTTATTGGAATATTAGGTGCAGTAGCATTAATCATTTTAATACTTTGCTTACTAAAACTTTCAAGTGTTTTAAACAGAGTTGATACTCTTTTAGATCAAAATAAGAAAAATCTTGACACTACTTTAACTAACGTTAAAGATATTTCTGATAATGTTAAAGATATCAGTGATGTTGCAACAGAAGCTACAGCAGATGCTATAGTTGTAAAAGAAAATCTAACAGATCAACTTAATACCATAAAAGATATTATAAGTATCGCTACAAGCGTATTTTTAAAGAAATAAAAAAAGCAAGTGGAATTTTTCTTTTTCCACTTACTTTTTTAACCCTATTTCACATGCTAATTTTTCTTCTAAATCATTCCCACCAATTTTTTTGATAAGATTAAGATATAATTCTAAATTTCCCATTATATTTGTGCTTAACATCAATTTCCCATTATCAGTATAATTTCTTTTCACTAACCTAAAATCACTTTTTTCCATATCAAGCCCATCAATCCAATCTCCATAAGGAACTAGAACCCCACTTAATTCTTTGCAACTTGCTAAGTAGTAAATACCTTCATTAAGAGCACAAATAAAGTCACACTCACTATAATAACTTAATATGTTATCAATGACCTTTTCCCTACTTTCTTTTGAAACTATATTCTTTCCGCCTGGAACTATTAATACATTGAGCTTTTTTATATCTTCATTTTTATTAACCTGTAATTTTATATTTTTACTAATATTAATTTCATTATCAATATTAATCCCATAAACATTAAACATTCTCTTACCTATAATATTATTAGCTTTATCAAATAACTCTTTTGCCATAGTATAATCAAGCATATTCATATTATTTATCATTAATATTCCTATATTAGTATTTGTTCCTTTCTCAAAATTTAAAAATTCTTCTTTTGTTATCCTTATTGTTGTCTTTCCACTAAATTTTCTTACTTCTTCAAATCCTATCTTTTGAGCTACCCTTTCTCCTTCCACCGTTATTACATTATCCATTAGCATATCTCCACCAAATTCTACAAAGTAATATTCAAGAAGCAACCTGACCGCTTCTTCACCATATCCTTTATTCCTATAATCTGAATGGACTTTAACATTAAACCGTGCAATTTTAGTTGCAGAGTCATAACCATGGAAACTAACTTCCCCTACAGGCTTGTCTGCATTAGTATAGATAAGGCAATAAAAATTCTTTCCGTCTGTTGGAGCAACCATTTTTTTATAAAACATTTCCCATTTATTTTGCGAAAAATTAAATACTCCACCAATATCCTTCATGGTATCTTTATGGCCCCAAAGTTCTTGAACAAATTTTAGTTCATTATACTCTGGTTGCTTTATATATACTTTTTTACCATTCCTTCTATATAATCCTTCTCTTAGATTCATTCTAATCACCTTTATTAAAAATTCACCCTTCTAAATTGTAACTATTTTAACTTTACTTTATTATAACAAATTTTCGCCACTTTTTTATATATTAATAAATTTTTATTGTTTATACATTATTTTTCATATTTTAATAAATTTTAGAAAAATATCTTTGCCAACTTTTTGAAATTATTCACTATTTTTTAAAAATCTTAGTATTACTAAACTTTTCTTACTCTTTTTTTAAACTTATTCTAAAACTAATCTTCTATATCCCTTTAGCCTCAATGAATAAGCTACAAATTTTTTTTATATTTTTTTGTTAAATATATTGATTTTTTTGCATATAGTAATTATAATTAGTCTTGTTTGTTTAGTAATCTTAAACTTTATGTTTAGTAACAGTGATATTTTTTAAATAGAAATGGTGGTGTGAAGAATGGAAATTGGCGATAAAATTAGAAGTCTTAGAATTGCTAAAGGGCTTACTCAAGAAGAATTAGCCAATAGATGTGAATTATCTAAAGGTTTTATTTCTCAAGTTGAAAATGATTTAACTTCCCCATCTATTGCTACTTTAGTAGATATTTTAGAAATTTTAGGAACTAATTTAACTGAATTCTTTAGTGAAAATGGTGAAGAAAGAATTACTTACAAAAGTGATGATATGTTTGAGACTGAAGATGAAGACTTAAAATATAGTTTGAAATGGTTAGTACCAAGTGCTCAAAAAAATGATATGGAGCCTATTATGCTAACTTTAGAACCTGATGGTCGATACATAGAGGAAGAACCTCATGAAGGAGAAGAATTTGGATTTGTATTAAATGGAAGTGTAATACTTCATTTAGGCGATAAAAGTTATAAAGTAAAAAAAGGTGAAAGCTTTTATTTTAAGCCTAAACTAAATCATTATCTTTCAAATCCAGGAAAGACAGTTGCAAAGTTAATCTGGATAAGTACTCCCCCATCATTTTAATATTCTTTAATTTTAAATTCTAGAAAGAGGTGTTTATTATGAATGATAACATTCTAATGCTAAAAGGTATAAGTAAAAAGTATGAAGATAATGAGGTGCTTAAAACACTTAATCTTAATATAAAGAAAAATGAATTTTTAACTCTATTAGGTCCAAGTGGATGTGGTAAAACAACTACATTAAAAATAATTGCTGGATTTGAAACAGCAGATAATGGAAAAGTTATATTTGGTGATAAAGATATGGCAAGCCTTCCATCCCACAAAAGACCTGTAAATACTGTATTCCAAAAATACGCTTTATTTCCTCATATGAACGTATATGACAATATAGCTTTTGGATTAAAAATAAAGAAAACACCTAAGGAAGAAATTAAGGAAAAAGTAACTGAAATGCTTAAACTAGTTGCACTTAGTGGCTTTGAAAAAAGAAGTATAGAATCACTAAGTGGAGGTCAACAACAAAGAGTTGCCATAGCAAGAGCTCTAGTTAATGAACCTGAAGTTTTACTTCTTGATGAACCTTTAGGTGCATTAGACTTGAAGCTTAGAAAAGAAATGCAAATTGAGCTTAAAAAAATTCAACAAAGATTAGGTATTACTTTTATATTTGTAACTCATGATCAAGAAGAAGCTCTTACTATGTCAGATACTATAGTTGTTATGAATAAAGGAGTTATTCAACAAATGGGAACTCCTCAAGATATATATAATGAACCAGCAAATGCATTTGTTGCCGACTTCATTGGTGAAAGTAATATAGTAGATGGTATAATGCACGAAGACTTTAAAACAGAGTTTTGCGGAAAAATATTTGAAAGTGTTGATAAAGGCTTCGATAAAAATGAAGCAGTTGATATAGTTATTAGACCAGAAGATATAAAAATTGTTAAACCTGAAGATGGAATGCTTAAAGCAAAAGTTATATCTGTTATATTTAAGGGAGTTCACTATGAAATAGAAATAGAAGTTGAAAATTGTAATAAGAGATGGATTATACACAATACTAAGTCTGCTGATATAGGCTCAATTATTGGAATAGATATATATCCAGAAGATATTCATGTAATGAAAAAGGTGACAGAAAATGAATAATAAGAAAAGAAGTTTTGCAGCTTATCCATATGTAGTATGGAGTGCTCTATTTATAGTAATTCCTTTATTAATGATTTTATTTTTCAGTTTAACAATTGATTCTGGGTCAGGTTATCAGTTTTCAACTGAAAATTTCCAAAGACTTATGAATCCACAATATATTAGAATATTTGGTCGTTCACTTTCTCTAGCTTTTATATCAACAGTTGTTTGCTTAATTATAGGTTACCCAGTAGCTTATATTGTTGCAAAAATGCCAGAGAATAAACGTAATTTAATTATTATGCTGTTTATATTACCAATGTGGATGAACTTCTTATTAAGAACATATGCTTGGTTACCTATCTTAGGTAAGAACGGTATAATAAATAACTTTTTAGGAATTTTCGGCGTAGAGCCAATTCAATTCCTTTATACAAACGGAGCTATTTTACTTGGTATGATATATAATTTCTTACCATTTATGATACTACCTATATATACAGTATTATCTAAAATAGATCAAAATTTAGTAAATGCAGCATCAGACCTTGGAGCAAATAGAAAACAAACTTTTATAAGAGTTATACTTCCACTTAGTATTCCTGGCGTAATCTCTGGAATAACAATGGTGTTTATGCCAGCTGTTTCAACATTCGTTATTTCAAGATTGTTAGGTGGCGGAAAAGAAATGTTAATTGGTAATGTTATAGAACAACAATTTACAACTATGAGTGACTGGCACTTTGGATCAGCACTAGCAATTATATTAATGATATTAATATTAATATCTATGGCACTAATGTCAAGATTTGATGGTGAACAAAACGAAGGTGGTGGTCGTTTATGGTAAGTAGATTTGAAAAATTTATAAAAAAATTCTATTTAGCTATAATCTTTATATTTTTATACGCACCAATTGTTACTTTGATGGTATTTTCTTTTAATGATTCAAAGTCAATGGGAAAATGGAATGGATTTACTTTTAAATGGTATGGAGAATTAATTCATAATGATTCTTTAATGGAAGCATTATATTATACTATTTTAATTGCAGTAATAGCTTCTGTTGTCGCAACTATTATAGGTACAATTACAGCTATTGGTATTCATAATATGAAGGGAAGAAAAAAATCATTATTATTGAATGTAAATAATTTACCTATAATAAATCCAGATATAGTTACTGGTGTTGCTTTAATGAGTTTATTTATATTCTTAAAGTTCGATTTTGGATTTAATACAATGTTACTAGCTCATATATCTTTTGATATTCCTTATGTAATATTGTCTGTACTTCCAAAGCTTAGACAACTTCCAGATAATACAATAGAAGCTGCTATGGACCTTGGCGCTACTCCTTGGTATGCAATGCGAAAGGTTATAATACCACAAATAAAACCTGGAATATTTGCAGGATTTTTAATGGCATTTACTATGTCAATTGATGATTTTGTAATTAGTTTCTTCACTACAGGACCTGGTGTTACAAACCTTTCAATTGAAATTTACTCAATGGCAAGACGTGGTATTAAACCTGAAATTAATGCACTTTCTACATTAATGTTCGTAACAGTCTTAATATTGTTACTACTAGTTAATAAAAAGAAAAAAGTAGAGGTGAACTAGATGAAAAAATTTAAACTTTTCAGCGCATTAGCCTTAAGCGCAGTGCTTGTTGTAGGACTATTCACTGGATGCGGAAATAAAGCAGATGCAACTACTTCAAAACAACTTAATATATACAACTGGGGAGATTATATAGATCCTGAATTAGTTACTAAATTTGAGGAAGAAACAGGTATAAAAGTTAATTACAATACCTATGACACCAATGAAACTATGTATTCAAAAATCAAAGATGGTTCTAGTAATTACGATTTAATAGTACCCTCTGAGTATATGGTTGAAAAAATGATTAAAGAAAATCTTTTAGATAAAATAGATTTTAATGAGATTCCAAATTATAAATATATAGGTAAAGAGTTTAAGCATCTTGCTTATGATCCTAAAGATGAGTATTCAGTTCCTTATATGTGGGGTACTATAGGTATAGTTTATAATCCTGATATAGTAAAGAAACCTGTAGATAGCTGGAATATTCTTTGGGATAAAGATTATAAAGGCCAAATTGTTATGTTCGATTCTGTTAGAGATGCTATGGCAATTTCACTTAAAAGACTTGGCTACTCTATGAATTCAACAGATCCAAAACAAATAAGCGAAGCAACTGAAGCTTTAATTCAAGAGAAACCTCTAGTTCAAGCTTACATGGTTGATGAAGTTAAAGATGCAATGATAAGTGGCGAAGCTGCTATTGCACCTGTTTGGTCAGGAGATGCTCAATATATAATGAATGAAAACCCTAAAATTAAATTTGTAATTCCTAAAGAAGGTACAAATAAATGGTTTGACGCTTTAGCTATTCCTAAAGGTGCAAAGCACAAAAAAGAAGCTGAAGAATTTATAAACTTCTTATGTAATCCAGAAAATGCACTTCAAAATGTTGAATATATAGGATATCAAACTCCAAATACTAAAGCTTTTGAAATGTTACCTAAGGAAATACAAGAACAATACCCAAGTGAAAAAGACCTTAAAAATTCTGAAGTATTTAATGACTTAGATCACAAAACATTATTAGAATACAATGATGCATGGATTAAAGTTCGTTCTTAATATTAAAAAGACAATCAAGATTAATTCTCGATTGTCTTTTATTTTATTTAAACCAAAGTTCTATCTCTCTATTAGCACTTTCAACTGAATCTGATGCATGTACACAATTTTCAGTTGAATTTTTTCCATACAAGGCCCTTATTGTTCCCTCATCTGCTTTCTTAGGGTTAGTTGCTCCATTTATTTTTCTAATCCTATCTATTGCATTATCTCCTTCTAATATTAATGCACATAGGGGACCTCTAGTAATATAATTTATTAACTCCTCAAAAAAAGGCTTTCCTATATGTTCTTTATAATGCTTCATTGCAAATTCCTTATTAATAGTCATCATCTTAAGTCCAACAACTTTAAGTCCTGCTTCCTCATACATAGAAATTATTTTTCCTATTATATTTTTCTCCACTCCATCTGGTTTTATAAGAACTAAACTCTTCTCCATACAACCTCCATAAATTCCCTTTTTATTTTATTCTAAATTATATCTTGTTTATTTTCAATATTTTTTCCTAATATTAGTAGTATTTTTACCCTTTATATCTAAATAGTTCATCCTATGATATAATAATTGATAATATGTTATTGAAAGGATGAGGTTTATGTTTAGGATAAAAGCCTTAGTTAGTGGTCGTGTTCAAGGTGTAGGGTTTAGGTACTTTGTTCAGATTAATGCCTTAAAATATAATTTAACTGGATGGGTTAAAAACCTATCTGATGGAGATGTATCCCTAGAAGTTCAGGGAAATAAAATAGATATTGAAAAGTTTTTAGGAATATTAAAAGATGGAAATCGATTTGCTAAAGTACGAAATATATCTGTACATGAAATAGACTCCGACCCTTTAGAGAAAAAGTTTAAAGTAACTTATTAGCAGAAAAGTAATATAATATAAAAGAGCTAGTCTAAATAATTATTTAGACTAGCTCTTTATTTATTTTATATCTCTAAGAAATTTATTTGTTTCATCAAATACAACTTTTCTTAAAGCAATTATTGCAATTAAATTTGGTATAGCCATAAGACCATTTACTATATCAGCAGAAATGAAAATTATATCTAATGATATAAAAGCACCAACTGCTACTAAAGCTATATAAAGTATCTTAAATGGAATTATTGCCTTCTCACCAATTAAGTATTCTACACATTTCTCTCCATAGTAATTCCATCCTAAGATTGTTGTAAATGCAAAGAATATAAGCCCAACATTAACTATATATTTCCCAATTAAAGCAATAGGAAAACCAACCTCAAAAGCTGCAGTTGTTAAGCTTGCACCATCAAGTGGTGAAGTATACATTCCTGTAAGGACTATTACTATACCTGTCATTGTACAAATTATTATCGTATCAAAGAAAGTACCAGTCATAGATATTAATCCTTGTCTTGCAGGTGAGTTTGTTTTTGCAGCAGCTGCTGCTATTGGTGCACTTCCAAGTCCAGCTTCATTTGAAAATACACCTCTACTTATTCCTCTTTGCATAACCATAATAATAGATACACCAGCTGCTCCTCCAAGCGCTGCCTGTGGATTAAATGCACTATCTACTATTATTTTAACAGCTGTAGGAATAGATTGTATATTAAATACTATAACGATAACTACTCCAATTATATAAAGTAATGCCATAAATGGAACAATAGCTTCTGATACTTTAGATATTCTTTGTATTCCTCCTAAAGTTACCATTGCAACTAATATAGTAACTATAATTGCAGTTACAATTACAGGTACATTAAATCCTGTCTTTAAAGCTTCTGAAATAGATTTTACTTGTGCAAATGTTCCAATTCCAAATAGTGCAACTAGAACTCCAAATAATGCAAATATTTTGGCAAGCCATTTAACTCCCATACCATTTTGTATATAGTACATTGGCCCACCTTTTACAACTCCATTTTCATCAAATTCTCTGTACTTTATAGCAAGAACACCTTCTGCATATTTAGTTGCCATTCCAAAAAATGCTGCAACCCACATCCAAAATAATGCTCCAGGTCCACCAGCTTTAATTGCTGTTGCAACACCAACTATATTACCAGTACCAATGGTAGCTGAAAGAGCTGTACATAAAGCACCAAAACTTGATACATCACCTTTTGCTCCCTCTTCTTTTTCAAATATAAATTTTAAAGCCTTAGGTAATTTTGTTATTTGTAAAAACCTAAGTTTAAATGTTAAATACACTCCCGTTCCTAATAATAAGATTAGAAGTGGTGGACCCCATACAAAAGAGTCAATACTTGTTAAAATTTTTTCCATAAAAAATCCTCCTAAATTTAAAAATTCCGGAGGAGATTAAATAAAGCTAAATTACTTAGCTTCAAAAAATCCCCTGTCCTTTTACCTGAGAGTTTCAGCAGAAAAATAAATTTCATCTGCCTTGCTCCTTCGGTGCTCAAAATATATATTTTGAGGCTCTCCAGAGGCTCGTCCAGTAGCGGTCCTAATACCTGAAAGATTTCCCTCTTCGGTGGATTGATATAAAAATCAATCTCTCTCCCACTACCTTCATCCGAACATATTGAATTGTGATTATATTATATATATAAAATTAATGTAAATCAAGTTTTTTGTAATATTATATTCTTCTCTTTTATTTTTGTTATTTTCTCTACATTTATTTTATGTTTATTGTTATAAAATTTTTAATACCATCTTAATATAACTTTATTAAGACTTTTCCGACAAAAGATATTAATTCTTATTAATGTCTTTTATCATCCTTCTGCTTTCTAAACTTACCCTCTTAAATCCATATCTAGTATAATATTTTACTAAATTTTCGTTATTAGCTATAAGAGATATATACGAGTATCCATACTTCTTAGCTCTCTCTTCGGTATCCTTTAATAATAATTGACTATAATTTTTCCCTCTGTAATTTTTATCTATAATAATATTTGATAAATAATACTCATTTTTCTTGCACTCCTCATAAAATATATATTCAATCCCTCCACATATAAATTTCACCTTATCTTTTATATTTTCTTGCATTTTTATTAAGTATCTATCCCCTTTAAAAGTTGACTTCTTTAGCCTTTCACCCCTTATAGCCAAGGTGAGTCCTATTACTTCATCTTTATTTCTAATAACTCTGAAATTCTTATAATAAACTCTACTTCCTTCTATCATCATAATTTTTCTTAATCTACTTATTAAAGTATCTCTATCTCCTGTTCCCCACTCTATCTCTGGAAAATCTTCTGTTTCAAATAAAAGATTAGAGATCTTATTTATATATTCTTCCCTTCCATTTTCAATAATTAAGCTATCTTTATACAAAATTCTCATTCCTCTCATTAACTTCTATTGTTAATTATAAATAACATAAAAGAATAAATAAAACATTTTATGAGAAAAATATTTTTATTAATATTTATAACTTGGAGGAAAAACTTATGAATAACTCTTTTATTAATGAAATATTACAAACTACTACCTCCACATCATCAACTATTATAAAAAAGGAGCTTCTTATAGATAGGGATAAATCAACACAAATTACAATAATGTACTCTCAATCAACAGTAGATAAAGATATTATTAATAGAGATATATTAAACCCTATTATGCATAACTTTAATGTATTATTCCCAAAAGATATTGATAAATACGATTTTTTAATTAAAGTTGCACTCCCAGTATGTAATGCAGTAATTGAGACCTCCTTTTCAGAGATCTGCAATTCTTTGCGTTCTGGAAAGACCCTTATAATTTTTGATGGATATAGAAAAAGTATCATAGTAGATACAATATCTTTTACATATAGAAGTGTATCATCACCTACTTTAACATCAACACTTTCTTCATCTAAAGAAGACTTTAATGAATCTTTAGAAACTAATATATCGATTTTTAAACGTAGATTTAAAGATCATAACTTAGTTATAGATAAAAATGTTGTAGGTAGGAGAAGTAAAACCAATGTAAATATTCTATATGTAAAAGATATAGCTAATCCTAATGTTGTTGATAATGTAATTCAAAAAATAGCTGATATAGATGTAGATAATATTCAGTCTCTAGGGGCACTTCAGCAATATATTGAGGAATTTAGTTATACCATAGCACCACAAGGCTATTTAACTGACTCAGCAGAAAGTGCTGTAAACAAATTAGCAGAAGGTAAAGTTATTGTTCTTATGGAGGGAAGTCCTTATGCCCTTTGTCTTCCTGCTTTATTTGTTGAATTTTTCCATAGTCTTGATGATTATAGCAATAGAGCTATAACTTCATCCTTTGCAAGATTGCTTAGATTTCTTGCAACACTAATTGTAATAACTATGCCTTCTTTATATATTATTTTAACTAAATTTAACCCTGAACTACTTGTAGATAAATTTGTTCAGCCAATAGTTAACTCTAGGCAAGGTATACCCCTTTCACCTTTTTTAGAAATTTTTGTTATGGAACTTATAATAGAATTATTACGAGAAGGAGGCGCAAATCTCCCAAGTAAAGTTGGTCAGACACTTAGTATAGTAAGTGGTGTTATAATTGGAGATGCTGCCCTTCAATCAAAGATAATATCTCCTTCTGCTCTTTTTATGGTGGGAATAAGTGTGGTTTGTACATTCTTAATTCCTAATTATAGAATGGCATTATCTTTAAGGCTTATTAAATTTCCATTTATGATACTTTCAAATGCATTTGGTCTTATAGGTTTTGTTATGGGGGTTTATATGCTTTTAATAGCTATCTTTAATTTAAATGTATATGGTGTAGATTTTGCTTGCTTTTATTCTGATGATATAAAAGACTCCTTTATTAGAAGCAAACTTCAAACTCTTATAAAAAGGCCCATTTTATTTAAAACAATTGATAAAATTCGTTTAGGTAATACTACTAACAAAAAGCGCGGTGAAAATTATAATGAGAAAAAATCTTGAAATAACAACTAATCAATTTGTATGTATGCTAATATCATATACAATAATTGCAACAGAACTTAAGTATCCAGCTGTAATGAACAGCTATGCTGCTCAAGATGGCTGGATAGCTACTGCATTATCTGGTCTATATCCAATTATCTTTTTTATTTTATATGGATTTGTTTATAAAGAATATCCTTATAAAAATATTTTTCAAGTAAATAGAGAATTGCTTGGAAAAATTATAGGTAATATATTTAATATGTTATTTATTATATACTTAATCTGCTATGCTATAACTCATCTAGCTGGTTTTACAATACTGCTAGCAAACACAGTAGTTCCATATTATAGTAACTCTCAAATTATAATCATTGTGCTTATTGCATCATCTTTAGCAACCTTTTATTCCTTTAGGTCTCAATTAAAACTTGGGCAACTAATGCTTTATTTAGTTGTATTTCTTATTCTATCATTAGGGTTTTCATTAAAAGATGGTAAATTACTAAATATTATGCCCATTCTTTCAATAAGCTCTACAAATTTAATTAAAGCTGTTTTTCATGGTATATATGGTTATGCTGGTTTTGAAATAATGCTTTTATATTTACCTTACTTAAAGAATAAAAAAGATTATAAGAAAATAGCTATTTCAACTTGTACATTTTTAATACTTATTCTTACTTGGATGGTATTTATAACTATTTTTTATTTCGGACCTGACACACTTAATTTTTTCAATTTTCCAATACTTAATTTAACCGCTTCCATTAAAGTGCCTCTTATAAATAATTTTATTTTAATATTTGTCACAATATGGTCAATATATGCCTTAAAAAATTCAACTTTATCAATTACAAACGTTTTAAACGTTCTTCCACCAGCAACAAATTCAAAGTTCAAAAAACTTTGGTTAATTATTATAATCCCGTTTTTTTATTTTACAACAAATTTAACAAGCAATATTATTAATCTTGTTTTTTTTGTAAATGTAATTTTTATAAAACTTATGCTTATAGTATTATTTAATGTTTTTTTATTATTTATTGTTGTATTAAGGAGGAAATCATATGGAAAAAGAAAAAGTAGTACTACTAAAAACAATTAAAAGATATTCTTTTTTAGTTTTATTAATTTTATCCTTAATTATATTATCGAAATTATATAAAAATCAGCAGTTTGCTCAGATTGAAGACATAGATTTCGTTGCAGGTGTAGGATATGATATTAATACTGATATGGATAAAAAAATATATTCTATTCCGGTATTAGTATATGACTATAGTAAAGGTGGTTCAGCCGAGGGCCATTTAATAGAGGCCAGAGGCACAACTCCAGTTGAATCTAGAGTTAATAGGCAATTGCACTCTGGTAAGAAGTTTTCATTAGGTACAGAAAAAGCATATGTTTTTTCTAAAAAGGTTGCTCTAGATGGTCTAGAAGTTCCTCTAGATGGTTTAATGAAAAACAATCAAGTTTCTAATTCTGCATTAATAATCACGACATCTAATGATCCAAAAGATGTACTTTCACTGAAAATCCCTGGCTATCCAACAGCACCTGACTATATAGCAGGTTTAGTTAAATCCTTACAGGCATATTCATACTTTTCAACAAAGCACTCACTCTTTACTGCATATATTGACAATAGCACAGAAGGTTGCAAGTTCATAGCTCCAAATATGGATATAATCAATGATAAACTTTATTTTACATCCATGTCAGTCTTTGATAAAGGTAAGCTTGTTGCTTCTATACCTGTAACTTTAATGAAGGCTGTAAACACTCTTAGAAATGATACAGGTTCAGGAGTTGCAACATTTTCTCTAGATGATAATAACTTTATTACATTCAATATAATTTTTAAAAAGAAAGTTGATTGTACAAAGAATAAAGATGGAAATTTTAATTTTGATATTAATATAGATGTTAATGGTACAGTAGCTAATAATAATACTCCAATTAAGGCAACTTCTTCACCATCTGAAAAAAAACAATTAGAAAAAAAATTATCGAACTATATGAAATCTAATCTAACAGATTTCATAGGTATTATGAAATCTGAGTATAAAATGGATCTTTTAAATCTCGGACACGTAGCTGCTGCTAAATATGGTCGTCATAAGATAACAAATTGGGATGAAGAAATATTAAAATCATCTATTAATATTAATGTAGACTTTAAGGTAAACAGATTTGGTCTTGGTAAAATATCCTTTGACTAAAATAAGCTTAATACTATTTATAAATAGTATTAAGCTTATTCTTAACAATCTACTCTATTTCGTTTTTCGCCTCTATTAAATGCTCTTATATTCTCCAATAAATCTTTAAATAATCTATTTCTAGCCTCAACACTTGCCCAAGCTATATGGGGAGTTAAAACTAATCTATCTTTATTCTTAACTGATAATAAAGGATTATCTTCTTGTATAGGTTCTACAGAAAATACATCAAGTGCTGCTCCTGATATTTTTCCCTCATCTATTGCCTTTGCTAAATCTTCATCTACTACAATTGGACCTCTTCCCATATTTACTACAATGGCTTCCTTTTTCATTTTACATAAATTTTCATAATTAATTAGTCCCTTTGTATTATCATTTAGTGGTGCATGTATTGATATTATATCTGATTCTTTTAATAGTTCTTCTAAGTCAACTCTTCTATAATCTGAACTGTTATTTCTTCCTGATGTTGAATAGTAAATTACATTTACACCAAATGCTTCACATACTTTAGCAACACCTCTTCCTATAGCTCCAAGACCTATAATACCCCATGTCTTACCCATAAGATCGTTATATGGTCTATCTAAATTTGTAAACATTCCAGATTTTGAATATTCTCCTGATTTAACAAAGTTATCATAAAAACTTATTTTATCATATAAGTGTAATAATGATGCAAAAGTATGTTGAACTACTGTGTTAGTTGAATATCCCGCAACATTTGTAACTGCAATATTATTCTTTTTTGCATACTCAATATCAATATTATTAAATCCTGTTGCCATCTCACATATTAATTCTAAATTTTTAGCTTCTTTTAGATTGTCCTCATTTAACACAACTTTATTAGTTAAAACGATATTAGCATCTTTTATTCTTTCTACCACATCAGCTTTATCAGTCATATCATAAACTACACATTCTCCAAACTCTTTTAACATATCATAATCTATACTTCCTAATGTTTTTCCGTCTAAAACAACTAATTTTTTCATAATATCACTCCATTCAATATCATTATAATTTATTCTATCATAAAATTTTGTATAATTTCTTTCTAATTTATAATAATTATGTGTATTAATTCAAATATTTGACAAAAATAATAATAGATACTAATCATGAAAGGAGTCTTTTATATGAATAGCATAGATTTAGTATGTCTAGCTTGTGAATGCTCTTGTAATCTTGCTATAAATATTGACAATTCTAAGATTACATCAGTAACAGGTAATAAATGCAAAAATGGAATTTCTTACGCAAATAAAGAATGTATAATTCCTTCTAGAGTAGTTACAACGATAATAACAGTTGTTAATGGAAGCACTAGGACAGTACCTGTAAAAAGTGAAATTGATGTTCCTAAATCATTAATTTTTAGTATTTTAAAAGAGCTTAAAGATTTAACAGTAACTGCTCCAATTAATACTGGTGATATTATTAAAGAGAACATATGTAATACAGGT
This sequence comes from Clostridium sardiniense, assembly GCF_050584765.1. GTDB lineage: Bacteria > Bacillota > Clostridia > Clostridiales > Clostridiaceae > Clostridium > Clostridium sardiniense_A. The sequence continues at coordinate 1,663,429 of NZ_JBNOOR010000001.1, forward strand.
GTTAATATAATAGCAACTAAAAGCGTAGCAATTTCCCCTTAAGTTTTAAAAATAATAAAAACTATATTATCTTTTATTATATTTTTTATTTTAAGAATATTTCTCCATCTGTAAACGTATAATTTAAATAACAATACCTCTCTAAAAGCATTAGAAGATATACTTCTAATAATCTAAGATTTATCATTAAAAGCCCAGTATAAAAGAGCTACACTTTTATACTGGGCTTTTTACAATCTTAATTAAATATATAGATTATCCTTTAATTTATCTATCTAAAACATTACTTTATAAAGTTAGCAAGTAAGAAGAGTATCCATAAATGAGCCGGATAAAATATGTAAAATAACCATCTTAAATCTCTTCCTTTTTTTCCGTTATATATGTATATAAAAGGTATTGTAAATACCATCATCCATAATGGATAAGTTAATAATGCTTGAATATTAAATCCTGGGAAAAACAATGCAGAAAAGACAAAAATAGCAAGATACATATCTCTTCTATTATTGAAGCATTTATAAAATATAAATACAAATGCAGGTCCTATTATTAAAGATTCGCTAGCAATACCTAATGAAACAGCTACTAATACTTTAACAAATGCTGCTTTATAATTTTTTGTTCTAAATTGAACCATTCCATTTAACATAACAAATCCTGCTACCATTGAAATGAATATGTTATTTGGTAATATGTATACCTTTGATTGAAAGGCATGGCTTAACCCTGAGTTTGCTACTAGCATTAGGAATATGTATATAGATGCTTTTTTATCTGATATAACCTTATCTTTAACTGACAGATATATTAGTATACCTGATAGTATAATTACTCCTATAAAACTTAAGTAGGCTAATCCTCCAAAATTACTATAAGATAAATTGCTTCCATCTACCCCTTTTAATAATGCAATAGAAATAATTGCATTTCCTAAAAACATAATTTCTGATGCAACTAATAATCGCTTCAGGTAATTAGTTTTTGACGATGTTTTAAAGTATCCTTCAACTAAAAGATAAAAGAATACAGGCATTACTACTCTACCAACATAATGAAACCAAAATGGTGCACCATCAAAAAAAGTTGCAATGTGGTCAAGTAGCATAAAGATAATCATTAATACTTTAAGCTTAAATCTATCCATCTTTTTCTCCTTTGTATTTATTTCACATTAATAAATTATACATCTTTAACCTTTACATTAAAAGCCTTTTGTAATACTATATCTAGTAGACAATTATAAAGAGGTGAAAATATGCACATTTTATCATACAAGGTTACATATAAAGAGGTTGATGATATAATAACCAACTTACAAATAAATGATATATTTAATGTTTTCTATGAAAATCCATTAGAAATAACTACTGATGAATTTGGTTATGGATACATTGAAAAGGAAGATGAAGAAATAATACTTAAGGTTGCTTATGATGAAGATACTTGTAATTTTGAAAGCTTCAAAGAAAAAGTCTCAGATATAATAGGCAAAAAAGAAGATTCTGTTGAAGAAATAAATTACGAATATGAGGACTTCTCTATTCCAGCAATACATATTGATGATGAGTGGGTTTTAGCATCCCCTGATGAAGAAATAGAAGGTAAGAAAAAAATAAACTTTATCTCTCAAGGTGCCTTTGGTACTGGACTCCATGAAACAACACAGGATCTATTATCTGTAATACTTTCAAAAGATTTTACTGAAAAAAGAGTATTAGATATCGGAACTGGTTCTGGTGTATTATCATTAGCTACAGCAATAAAAGGCGCTTCTGAAGTAGTTGCACTAGATATTAGAGATGTTCAAGATGAAGTTTTACTTAATGCATCATTAAATGAAATCGAGAGTATTAAAGTTTTAGTAGGCGATGCCTTATCTGGTGAGGTTACAATAGATGGTGTATTTGATTGGATATATATAAACATAGGTGGTGCTGAAACTGAAATGTTTATGCCACTTATTAAAAATCATTTAAAGAAAAATGGATATGTCTTAGTATCTGGTCTAGTTGAATGGAGTTTTGATTCTGTAAAAGCTATCGTAGAATCTTATGGATTTAAAATGGTTGAGAAACATCAGTCAAATGAATGGTGTACTGCTATATTTAATTAAAATACTAAAAAGAGGATTACTAAATTAAAGTTATCCTCTTTTTCTATTAACCTCATCTAATATTCTTTTCAATTACAAAGAAGCTCTTTGTTTTAAATAAATAATCTATTTTATATTTTTCCCTATACAAAGCCTAAAACCTCATAAATTTCTTCTAAATTTAAAATAAATTTTCTCATACACAGTTCCCTATAAAATTTATATAAATTCTTTTATATTTTATATAATGGTATTTAAAGTGCATTCTATCCTTTTAAACATCTTTATTATTTTATTAATTATATCGGAAATTTTTTTATAGATATTCAATTTATATCTATATTACTTTGACAATTTTCTATAAATCCACACTTTTCTTTCCTGAATTCTCCCTGTTGTGCTATACTATAATAAATATTAAATAGGGAATATCAACATTTTCTTCTAAAAAGGAGGTCTTTATATGAGAAAAATTTTGATATGTTTTTTTACCATTCTAGCCTTAACGTCTAGTATGACATTACCAGCTTTTGCAGATAATCTAGATGAAAGTAAGGTCAAATATAACCAAATAAGTGGAGAAATTAAAGATTTAGATAATAAAATAGCAGACTTAGATTCACAAGTTAACACTCTTAATGCAAAGATACAAAATAATAAAGATAAAATTAATTCAGTTGAAAAAGAAATTGATACTACGCAACTTAAAATAAATTCAACTGAAAAGCAAATAGATGAAGGACAAGCCGTCTTATCTAGTAGATTAAGATCAGTCTATAAGAGTGGTAGCTACTCTTTATCTTCTTATGTTGCTTTCATATTTGAATCAAATAGTCTTGGCGATTTAATTGAAAGACTTAATGCTATAAATAAAATAGTAACTGCAGATAATGATATGATAAGTGAATTAAAAAATAATGCATCAACATTACAAAATGATATGAAAAATTTAACTGCAAAAAAAGAAGAAATCGTTAAACTTAATGATGAGAATAATAACAACTTAAAAACTGTTGTTGCCAAGCAAGATGATTTGAAAGCATCTAAAGCTAAATTCGATGCTGAAAAATCAAAAGTTGAATCAGTTATTATAGAAAATGAAGAAAAGCTTATTGCTTACCCTATTAATGTTATTGATTCTGCCTCATCATCAGTTAGTGATTTACAAAATGCGGTATCAACACTAAAAGAACTATTACCTCAACTTTCTACTTCATCTGTTAAGAACAAGTCTAATTCTTATATTTCAAAAGGAAATAGCTTGATTGATAAAAAGAAGGCTGAAGAAAAAGCTAATAATAGTTCAAATAACAATAGTAACTCAAACAATAATACTACTAATAATACTACAGGTAAGAAGACATTAACTATGGAAGCTACTGCTTACTCTGGACATAATACTACTGCTATGGGTATTAAGCCTGTTAGAGATCCTAATGGAATAAGTTCAGTGGCTGTAGATCCTAGTGTTATTCCTTTAGGTAGTAAAGTCTACGTAGATGGATATGGCTTTGCAATAGCTTCAGATACAGGTGGTGCTATTGTAGGAAATAAAATAGATTTATTTATGAATTCCGAATCAGAATGTCTCCAATTTGGTAGAAGAACAGTAACAGTAAAAATTATAGCTTACCCAGGAGAATGGTAATCTAAAAAGAGTAACTCAAAATATTTTGAGTTACTCTTTTAAATTTTTAATGCAATCTTTAATAAAAAACTAGAAGCTATTTAAGCTTCTAGTTTCTTATTATTTTTATGTATTAATTATTGTTATTTCTTGAAATTATATGGTAACAAATTGCTAATAATATGCCGCCAACTAAATTACCTAAAGTAACAATTCCTATATTATATATAAATCCACTAATTGTAATAGCCATACCTTGTGGTGATAATAAACCAATGGCTAATAGTGTCATATTAGCCACACTATGCTCAAATCCAGCTGTTATAAACACAAATAAGCACCAAAATACCATAATAAGCTTTCCTGATTCACTCTTAAGCTTAATTGAACACCATACTGCTAGACATACTAATATGTTACATAGTACTCCCCTCATGAATAATTCTGGAGCTCCCATTGTCATCTTCATAGTGCTTGTCTTAGCAATAAACTCTCCTACTGGTCCAGTTGCAAGTCCTGCCATAACAAAAGCCCATGCACCAATTACTGAGCCTATTAAATTCCCTATAAAAGCCGCTATCCAAACCTTTATTGTTTCCCCCCAAGATACTGAACCATCTAATGAAGCAACTGTCATCACAAAATTATTCCCTGTAAATAATTCCGCTCCTGCAAATATTACTAAACTAAGTGCAACACCAAATGAAGCTCCCATAACTATCTTTGCTGCAGGTGATCCTCCATTTGTTAAAATTCCTCCAATTGAAAATATTAACATGATTCCAAGACCTATATATAGTCCAGCTAAAATACTACTCACCATATATCCTAATTTATTATTTTTTAATAAATTTACTTTGCTCTTTCCTGCATTAGCTACAGCTTTCAATTCATCTTTAAACATATCTTTTCTCCCCTTACATCATCTATCATCCTTGTTAAATATATAACGATTTCTAATCATTTTCCGTGATAATTGTCACATTTTTTAGAAATTTACCATCCTTTTATTAAAAAATTTATATAATTTAATCAAAAAAATTAATATGTGAACTAAATAGTATACATCTATATAATAGATTATTTATATACTTAACTCACTGTATATAATTTCTTATAATATACTGTCTTTTAATAATAAAAAAGATACGTAAAATTTTTCTCATTAAAAATTTCTCATTTTAATTACATATAATTTTAATATTTATTTGGTATTATATAGGTAAAATATTCCAAAAATTTAAGAGGTGATTTTTATGTTTGAATTTATAAAAGAATTTATTAAATCCCCAAAATCTATTGGCTCAATAGCTCCTAGCAGTAGATATTTATCAAATAAAATGATAGAAGATATAAATTTTGAAAATTGTAATTGTATTGTTGAGTATGGTCCTGGTACTGGTGTATTTACTGAAAAAATAATTGCTAGGAAAAAAGAAGATACACTATTTCTTGTATTTGAAAATGATAGATTATTTGCTAACAAACTTATAAATATGTATGGTCATAAGAAAAATGTAAAAATAATAAATGATAGTGCAGAAAATATAAAACGATATTTAGATATATATAATATTTCTAATGTTGACTATATAATATCAGGACTGCCTTTTACTTCATTGCCTAAGGAGGTATCTAATACTATTCTTAAAAATACAAGTAGTTTATTACATACTAATGGCGAGTTCATTACATTTCAATATTCTTTAATAAAAAAAGAATATTTTAAGAATTATTTTAAAAATATATATATTGATAGAGTAATTGCAAATATACCTCCAGCGTATGTGCTAAAATGCACTTGTATAGATAAGGTATAAAGAAAAGTAGAAGCAATTTATAATATCAAAAGATTTCTAATATTATAAATTGTTTCTATTTTTCTTTATTATACAATTATTTTATATTTTCTATAAAATATATTAAAAATCTCAAATATAGTTGTACTTTCTCCACCTGGAAGTATTATTGCATCTATATTATCTAATTCCTTCTTACCTTTTACTTCAATAGCTTCATGTCCAATGGCATCAATATGCTTTATATGCTCAATAACACCACCTTGAAAAGATAATACTCTAATTTTCATTTTACCATTCTCTTTCAGCATATTTTGTCTTAAGTTCTTCAGCTGAACTTTCACTCATCGCTTCCCCTAAATCTTCTGAAACCTCTGAAAGTTTCTTAGGATCATTATAATAAGTTGTTGCAAGAACTATTGCTCTAGCTCTTTTCTCTTGATTACCTGATTTAAATATACCAGAGCCTACAAATACACCTTCACTTCCAAGTTACATCATAAGTGATGCATCTGCTGGTGTTACAATTCCTCCTGCCGCAACAAAGTTAGCTACATGTAATTTTCCATTTTTATGAACATACTTCACTAAATCATATAGTTCATTAAGCTCTTTTGAAATAGTCATTAACTCTTCTTTTAGAGCATTTTGTATTTCTCTAATTTCACTCATAATTGTTCTCATATAGGAAACTGCTTGTACAACATCTCCTATACCTACTTCCCACTTTGTTCTTATCATTGATGCCCCTTCTCCAATTCTTCTTAAAGCCTCACCTATATTAGTTGCCCCACATACAAAAGGTACTTTAAATTCATCCTTGCTTATATGATATTTATCATCTGCTGTTGTTAAAACCTCACTTTCATCAATAAAATCTATATTTAATGACTCTAATATTTGAGCTTCTACAAAATGTCCTATTCTAACCTTTCCCGTAACAGGCATTGATACAAGTTCATAATAATTTTATATACAAGAAATCCTCATCATTAATGCGACCATATTAATCTTCACTTTCTAAATTTGAAAAAAGATAGTTTAAAATTTAAACTATCTTTTTTTTTAATAAATTTATTATTCTGATTTATTATAAGTATCTGATAATTGTTGAAGTAATGGTTTATTTGGATTTACCCATTCCTTACATATAGTTAATTCTGTAACTGCAGAATGACCAGCTACAATTTGTCCCAATCCATTAGAATAGATAAGTCTTAACTCTGGATTACTACTTGTTAATGTAGCATTTAGATACATTTCTGCCCCTTCTTTTGCTGCTGTTAGCATACTCATAGCTATAATTTCATTGCCTATTTCTGTTTTTCCTTTTATTAAATTTGAAATTAAATTTGGCATTACTACTCCCCCTTTTTAATTGTATCTTGGTTTTCTTTAATAAACTTTTTAATTGCCTTTATTCTTCCTTCAGCCGCAAGCACACTAGCTTCACCTTGTCTTTTTAAATCTTCATCTGTTATTAAAACATTTATAGCTCTTTGCGCTATAACAGCATCATTTTCCATCTTTAATATAGCAGTTAAAGATAGAATCTCTACTTCAGAAACTTTTTTCATACTTATATCCTCCATACATAATATATTTTACAACTTTATATTATGTAATATTTAATTCAAATAAACTTCCAATTTTTATGTAATGTTTTATATTAATAATAGACTTTCAAATATGTTAGAAATAAAAAAAGGTTGAATAAGCGAAACTTTTGTTTCTATCTTATTCAACCTTAACATTCAAATCATGCGAGACAAGCCATAAGCGGAGTTCTGTATTAAGCAATCATCTATCTAGGTTTACTATTGCTAGCAAACTCAAGCGACACACCACGAAGCGGAACGGGCCGTTCCAAAATGCTTCTTTCTCGGTCTTGCTCCAAGTGGGGTTTACATAGCCATAATGTCTCCATTATGCTGGTGAGCTCTTACCTCGCCTTTCCATCCTTACCTAAGAAAACTTAGGCGGTATATTTCTGTTGCACTATCCTTCGAGTCGCCTCGACTGGCCGTTAGCCAGCACCCTGCCCTATGGAGCTCCGACTTTCCTCTCCTAGCTCTAAGGCTAGCAGCGATTGCACGTCTTACTCGCAAGACTTATGATATCACATAATTTAAAATAATACAAATAAAATTTTTTCCATTTAACAAACAAGTACAAATATTATAATTAATAAAGCCATTATAACTATACCTGTAAATCCTACCCCTAAAAATAGCAACGTAAAAAACATTGCTATGCATACAGCAATTTTTGCAGGAGTAAACCAACTTATACAATTAAGTCTTCTAATAGTCTGCCATCCTGGTAATCCACCAAAGATTCCGCCTTTTCCTCTTCTTCTACTCATAACACCATCCATAAAATATTATTATTACTTAATGTATGTATTATTTAGTATTTTGTTACTTTTAAATAAATGTATAGGGATCACTACTTACTTTAGAATCTATGAACTCTATATCCTTAAAGTTTTTCTTTAATTCTTTCATAGTTTCTAAAAATACTAACCACTCTGTGTTAAAATGTCCTGCATCAATTATGTTTACTCCTAATTCTTTATAATCTGATGCAAAATGATAAGTTGTATCTCCTGTTATTATACAATCAGCACCAAGTTTTACTGCTTCACTTATAAAATCTTGACCGCTTCCATTTATTATAGCTAAAGTCTTAACTGTATTTACGCCTTCTACAACTCTTAAATTTTTTATATTAAGATTTTTCTTTATTAAAGATATAATTTCTTTAATATCAGTTTCTTTTTCTAATCTAACTATTCTTCCAAGACCTGCATTATTAAATCCATTTATTCTAGATTCTTCAATTATTTCATGTGAAGAAAATCCTAACATATTAACAATAGTATCATTTATTCCATTCTCTACAGAATCTAAATTAGTATGACTTGAATATAATGAAATATCATTTTTTATAAGTTCTATTATTTTACTTCCCAATAAATCGCTTTTTACAATTTTGTTAGGTTTTCTAAATATAAGCGGATGATGAGTTATTATCATATCACATCCATTATCTTTAGCCTCTTCTATGACTCTTTTTGTACAATCTAAGGCTAATAACACCTTACTTACTTCTTGTTCTTCATCTCCAACCATAAGACCTACATTATCAAAATCTTCTTTTAACACTTCTGGTGCTATTTTATTCATAGCACATTTAATATCCTTAACCTTTATACCCATAATTCCTCATCTCCAAATTAATTACAGTAATTTTTTAAATTAGTTAATATAGCTATCTTTTCTTCTAATTCTTTTTTTCTATTTAAAGCACTTTCTGTATCATCTTCTATAAAGCTTAATATCTTTTCGTATTTTTCTTTTTTAGCTTCTATGTATTCTCCCATTAAAGGATGTCTATCTCTTAATAATTTTGGACTAATTTCATAGTAAATAGGATCTAACTCTGTTTCTTCTCCAACTTTAGCTTTAACCTTAAATAATTCATAATACTTATCTTCATCTATACATAAATCTTCAGCAATAACTTCATAACCATTAGTATAAAGATATTCTCTTAATACCTCTGGATTTTGTGCTGGTTGAAGTACCATAAATTCTAATTCTTTTACCTTATCTTTATCAGCTTCAAGTATATCTCTTATTAAATTTCCACCCATGCCTGCTATAATAGCAACTTGAGCTTCTCCAAGTTTTATAGTTTCTAATCCTCCACCTAATCTTGTATCAATATTTTCATCAACACCTTCAAATATTGAATTTAATTTAGCCTTATCAAGTGGATCTTTATTTATATCTGATGCAATAGCATTTTTACATATTCCATTTTTAACTGCATATATAGGAATATATCCATGATCTGTTCCCACATCAACTAAAGTATCACATTCTTCAATATAATCTACTATTAAACTTAATCTTTTACTTAATTCCATAACTCGTCTCCTATTTCCTAACAATGATTTTTAATATAGTTTTTCTTTTGTTTTACAAAATTTTATTATAACATATAATATCAAAAATAAAATAGCACCATTTAAGGTGCTATTTTAAGATTAATCTAAATAATCTTTAAGCTTTTTACTTCTTGATGGGTGTCTTAATTTTCTTAGAGCTTTTGCTTCTATTTGTCTAATTCTTTCTCTAGTAACATTAAATTCTTTACCAACTTCTTCAAGAGTTCTAGCTCTTCCATCATCTAATCCAAATCTTAGTCTTAGTACTTTTTCTTCTCTTGGAGTTAATGTATCTAAAACATTTATAAGTTGTTCTTTAAGCATTGTAAATGCTGCTGCTTCTGCTGGTGCTAATGCATCATCATCTGGAATAAAATCACCTAAATGGCTATCCTCTTCTTCTCCAATTGGAGTTTCAAGTGAAACTGGTTCTTGAGCAATTTTTTGAATTTCTCTTACCTTTTCAACTGGTAAATCCATAACCTTTGAAATCTCTTCTGGGAAAGGATCTCTTCCAAGTTCTTGTAATAATTGTCTTTGAACTCTTATTAACTTATTTATAGTTTCAACCATATGAACAGGGATTCTTATAGTTCTTGCTTGGTCTGCAATAGCTCTTGTAATCGCCTGTCTAATCCACCATGTAGCATATGTTGAGAACTTATATCCTTTTCTGTAGTCAAATTTTTCTACAGCTTTTATAAGGCCTAAATTACCTTCTTGTATAAGATCTAGGAAAAGCATACCTCTTCCAACATATCTTTTTGCTATACTTACAACAAGTCTTAGATTAGCTTCTGCTAATTTCTTTTTAGCATATTGACTTCCCTCTTCTATCTTCTTAGCAAGTTCTATTTCTTCCTCTGATGATAATAGTGGAACTTTACCAATTTCTTTTAAGTACATTCTAACTGGGTCATCTATTGCAATACCTTCTGGTACACTTAAGTCTAATTCCTCTTCCTCTTCCTCAGCTGCCTGTGGCTCACCTATAACTTCAATACCCATTGACTCTAAAACCTCATAGATTTTCTCTATTTGTTCTGGAGTTAATTCAATATTGTCAATCTCATCCATAATTTCTTTATAAGTTAATGAACCGCTTTTCTTTCCTTTATCTATAAGACTTTTAACTACGGTCATCTTTTGATTTCTATCTTTCTTTTCTTCTTTACCTTTTACCTTTGTTTTTCCTGCCATAATTTTGTGACCTCCTTCCGTCATGACCAAATTAAACCCTCTCTCCCCTTTTTAGTGCATCATTTATTTTATTTAGCTCTAACGCAATTTTTATTGATTCCTCTATTAATCCTTCTTTTTCTAACCCTTTTAATTTTACTTTAAGCTCTTCTGCTTTTTTTCTAAGTTTAAAATCTTTTATTTGCTTTATGTAGTCTAATACTAGCCTTTGTACATCTCGAGCTTTTAAAACTTGGAATTCTTTTATTTTTACCCATTCTTTAGAAGAATCTACGTCATCGCAACCTGCCTCAACATGTAGATTAATATCATTTAATCCATTTTCTTTAGCCTCTTTAATCAAATTAAAGATTTTTGCATGTGCTTTAGAATTTAAGTCATCTGATGAAATATTTAAAGTTATATCCTCATAACAATCATCTTCTAGCATTAATTTTATTAATGATTTTTCAGCTTTTATATAACCAGGCTCTACATATAATTTTGTTCCATATTCTTCCTTTTTATTCATTAAATCATCACTTTTCGTATTCCTTGTAATAGCAATTAGGTCATATAATGACTGTTCTTTAATTCCTGTGTCTTCTGATATACTTTTTACGTAAATATCCTTTTCTACAGGATTCAAATTTGCTAATATTTCTGTAACTCTATTACCATACTCTACAAGTGAAGATTTATCTTTAAAGTTTATTCCTTCTTTTGCTTTGCTAAGTCTATAAGCTATTAAGCTATCAGCTTTATTAACTAATTTCAGAAAGGCTTCCTTTCCATTACTCCTTACAAACTCATCTGGATCTTTTCCTTGAGGAATTTGAAGTACTCTAACATCAAACCCAGCCTCTTTTAAAATTTCAAGTCCTCTTAAGGTTGCTGTTTGACCTGCAACATCTGCATCATAGGAAATAATAACCTTATCTGCATATCTTTTAAGTAGTCTTGCTTGATTAACTGTAAGTGCTGTACCTAAAGATGCAACAACATTTGTTATTCCATATTGATGAAGTGAAATTAAATCCATATATCCTTCAACAATAATGAAATATCTTTCCTCTATTTTGTTTTTAATAGCAAAATTTAACCCATAAAGATTTGTTCCTTTTTGGAACACTAATGTCTCTGGAGAATTTAAATATTTTGGTTTTGAATCATCTAAGACTCTGCCACCAAAGCCTATAACTTCTCCTTTAATATTAAACACTGGAAACATTACTCTGTTTCTAAACCTATCATATATTGTTCCTTTTTGACTTTTTATTACAAGGCCTGCTTCAAGCATTAAAGCTTCATTAAAGCCTTTTTTCTTAAGGTACATACGAAGGTTTTGCCATCCATCTTTTGCATAACCTAAACCAAATCTCTTTATGGTTACTTCTTTCATTCCTCTATTTGTAAAATACTCTTTTGCATTTTTATCCCTTTGAAGATTCGAAAAAAAGTATCTTGCAGCCTCTACATTTATCTTATATAAAAGTTCTTTCTTCTTAACTACTTTACTTTCTTCTCCGTTTCCAAGGTTTAAAGGAATGTTTGCACGCTCAGCTAAAAGCTTGCAACTTTCTATGAAGTTTAAGTTCTTTTGCTTCATTACAAATGTAAGTACATTGCCAGCTTCTCCACAGCCAAAACATTTATAAATCTGCTTATCCTGTGAAACGCTAAAAGAAGGCGATTTTTCTCCATGAAATGGACAAAGTCCCATGTAATTACGCCCTGATCTTTTTAACTTTACTGTTTCTGAAATAACATCAACAATATCATTTTCTTGCTTAATTCTTTCAATAGTTTCTTCTGTAATACGCAAGGAGCTTCTCTCCCTCCTCAGCTTTTTTTATGCAACCTATATTGTATTCGACATTTTTTTTAGTATTCCTTCTTTTATTTTTATATAATTGTAGAATATTATATTTTTTTCACTCTTTATTATTTATTCTGCTTAAAGGATAAAATTCCTTCTTTTTATTCAATAATTTTATGTTTCCTAATTTTGTATTTTTTATTCCTTAAATTAGTATATTACTAGTTTAGGAACATAAATTTCATTAAATTTATTAAGACAATAATCATCACTCATACCAGCAATATAATCTGCCACGCCTCTATATATCCCCTCCTCCTCCACTATATCTTTATAAAGCTTTGGCATTTTTTCTGGCTTTTTAGTATAAAAATCTATTATTGCCTCCAAAATAAATTTTGCTTTATCTCTCTCTACCTTTAAAATTTCTCCTAGATAAATATTTTTGAACATAAACCCTCTAAGTTCTCTCATAGCTTCATCTTTTTCTTTACTAAGACCTACTTTAAATACTCCTTCATCTAAGTTTTTATTTGATTCAATTATAAAATCTGTAACTAATGTCTCTATTCTTTCAGAATGAGTTCTTCCAAGTACCTTTATTACTTCTTTCGGTAACTCTTCTTCATTTAATAAATTTGCCCTTATCGAATCATCAATATCATGATTTATATACGCTATTTTATCTGAGTACTTTACAACTCTTCCCTCTAACGTAATCGCATCATGATTTTCATTCTTAGAAAGTCCACTATGCTTTAAAATTCCATCAATAACCTCTTCTGTTAAATTTAATCCCTTTCCATCCTTTTCAAGCCTCTTGACGACTCTTACACTTTGTTCATTATGCCTAAAACCTTCTTTAAGGAACTTATTTAAAACTTCCTCTCCATTATGTGCAAATGCAACATGCCCCAAATCGTGACCTAATGATATTGCTTCTATTAGATACTCATTAAGTCCTATTCCTATTCCTATTGTTCTTGCAATTTGAGATACTTCTAATGTATGAGTCAATCTATTTCTATAATGATCCCCATTTGTTCTAATATAAACTTGTGTCTTATCCTTTAATCTTCTGAAGGCCTTTGAATGTATTATTCTATCTCTATCAACCATATAACACGTTCTGACTGAATCATCTTGTTCTTTTCTTTCTCGCCCTTTACTTTCGAATGAGAATTGCGATTCTTGTCTCAATGTCAACCTTTCAAACTTCTCAATTTTCTCTCTTATAACCATATAATTTCACCTCATATCAACTATTCTATAATTATCTCTAAAATCCTCTAATTATTACTTCAATTTATTATTTGCAAAAATTTAAAATTTATTATTTAAAATTATATTATTCTATTTCATACTTATTACTAATAGTATAATAATAAGCAATTATTTGAGGGGAGTATTTATGGATAGAAAGAAAGAACACCAAATTATAGATATTTTTTCTGAAGAAAATATAAAAAAAAATATATTAACTCATTACGGATTAGAGAACGCTAAAGTTAATATTATAAAATTCAAAGATACAGATAAACAAAGAGCTGTATATAAAGTATGCTATAAAGGAAAATGTTACTGTCTAAAAAAGGTTTACTTTGACGAAGCTAACCTCTTATTCGTATACTCATCATTGGAGTGGCTTTGGCAAAATGGAATAAAAACTCCAAAACTTTTAAATACATTATATGGAAATAAATTTGTTAAATTTAATAACATGTATTTTATCCTTACAATATGGATAGATGGAATGAAATGTGACTTTGATAATCTAGACCACGTTATAATCTCCGCAAAGCAATTAGCTGGTATCCATTCATGCTCAAGAAAGTTTACTCCCATTGAAGGAAGTGAAAAAAGAATAGGATTCTCTGACTATTACATATCAACTTTAAAGCATTTCAATCAAATATTGATATCTTATAATACAGCCTACAAATTATTAGATGATTATTCTATTGAGTTTCTTGAAAAATTTGATGATAATTTAGAGCTTGCTAAATGGTCATTATATCTATCTTCTCATATAGATAATAGTGAGCTTTCAAGTTCTTTATGCCATGGAGATTATGTAAATAAAAATATAATTTTTGATAAAAGTACTCGTATATGGGTTATTGATTTAGATAAATGTAAGCTTGATTATTCTGCTAGAGATTTAGGATATTTTTTAAGAAGGTTGCTACGAAGAGACCACACTAGATTTGATGTAGAACTTACACTTTCTATTCTAAGGGAATATAACGCTATAGCACCTCTTACCCCTTCTGATATACGATATATTTTAGCATATGTATGTTTCCCACAAAAATTTTGGAAAATATCTAGAGACTATTATAAAAATATAAAAAAATGTAATAAACAAGCGTTTGTAACTCTCTTAAAAAAATCAAACGAAAAGACTTACTTCCAGCTTAAATTCATCAAAGAAATTTCAGCAAGAGTAGAACTAGAATATGGATTTAAATTATAAACATTATATATAAATAAATTTTTATTTATAATAAAAAACAGTCTAGAATTTCTAGACTGTTTTTTATATTAATTATCTTTTATTTTTAACTTGTGCTTGAGCTGCTGCAAGTCTTGCAAGAGGCACTCTAAATGGTGAACATGAAACATAGTTTAATCCTATATTGTGACAGAATTCAACTGATGCTGGATCTCCACCATGTTCTCCGCATATACCAAGCTTAATATCTTCTCTTGTAGATCTACCTTTTTCTGCAGCCATCTTTACTAATTGACCTACTCCATTTTGGTCTAGCTTAGCAAATGGATCTTGCTCATAAATTCCTCTTTCATAGTAAGATGCTAGGAATTTAGCAGCATCATCTCTTGAGAAACCAAAAGTCATTTGAGTTAAATCATTTGTACCAAATGAGAAGAACTCAGCTTCTTTTGCAATTTCATCTGCAGTAAGTGCAGCTCTTGGAATTTCTATCATTGTACCTACTGTATATTCAATCTTAGTTCCTTTTTCAGCCATTACTTTTTCTGCAGTTTCAACAATAACATCTTTAACATATTTTAATTCTTTAATTTCTCCAACAAGAGGAATCATTATTTCCGGAACTACATTATATCCTCTCTCAATGTTAACAGCTATTGCAGCTTCTATTATTGCTCTTGTTTGCATTTCTGCAATTTCTGGATAAGTTACAGCAAGACGACATCCTCTATGTCCCATCATTGGGTTAAATTCATGTTTGCTATCAACTGCTAATTTAATATCTTCAACATCTACATCAAGTTCTTTAGCAAGTGCTATCTTGTCTTCCTCTGTGTGAGGTAAGAACTCATGTAATGGTGGGTCTAAAAGTCTTATTGTAGCTGGCATTCCTTTAAGCGCTTCATATATTCCTATAAAATCAGCTTTTTGCATTGGAAGAATCTTATTAAGAGCTTTTCTTCTATCTTCTTCAGTCTTAGCTATTATCATTTCTCTAACAGCTAATATTCTATCTTCTGCAAAGAACATATGCTCTGTTCTACAAAGACCTATACCTTCAGCTCCAAATTCAACTGCTTGTTTCGCATCTCTTGGAGTATCAGCATTAGTTCTAACCTTTAACTTTCTTATTCCATCTACCCACTCCATAAATGTTGCAAAATGTCCAGTTATTTCAGGAGTAACAGTTTTAATCTTTTCTCCATATATATTTCCTGTTGTTCCATCTATTGAAATAAAGTCATTGCTTGTATAAACATTACCATTAACCTCTAATATTCTAGCATCTTCATTTACTTTAAGCTCTCCACATCCAGCAACACAGCAAGTACCCATTCCTCTAGCAACAACTGCTGCATGAGAAGTCATACCTCCTCTTACAGTTAAAATACCTTCAGCTGCTATCATACCTTCTATATCTTCTGGTGAAGTTTCAAGTCTTACTAATACAACTTGTTCACCCTCTGCAGCTCTTTCCTTAGCTTCTTCAGCTGTAAATGCAATTTTACCACATGCAGCACCTGGTGAAGCTGGTAGACCTTTTGCAATTGGATTTGCAGACTTTAAATCTTCATCATAGAAAGCTGGATGAAGTAATGTATCTAATTGCTTAGGCTCAACTTTAAGTATAGCCTCTTCCTTAGTAAGCATTCCTTCTTCAACTAAATCAACAGCTATTTTAAGTGCAGATTGTGCTGTTCTCTTACCATTTCTAGTTTGAAGGAAATATAATTTACCTTCTTCTATTGTAATCTCCATATCTTGCATATCTTTATAGTGATTTTCTAACGTATTAACAATATCAATAAACTCTTGATATATCTTTGGATTTTGCTCTTCTAATTTCTTTATAGGAAGTGGTGTTCTTATTCCTGCAACAACGTCTTCACCTTGTGCGTTCATTAAGTATTCACCATATATTTCTTTATCTCCATTTGCAGGATTTCTTGAGAATACTACTCCTGTTCCTGAAGTTTCTCCCTTATTACCAAATACCATTTCTTGAACATTTACAGCTGTTCCCCATTCACCTGGGATATCATTTAATCTTCTATAAACAATAGCCCTTGGATTATTCCATGATCTAAATACAGCAGTAATTGATTCAATTAATTGTTCTTTTGGATCTTGTGGGAATTCCTCTCCCTTTTCTTTTTTATAAATTTCTTTGTATTGACCAACAAGCTCTTTTAAATCATCAGCATCTAAATCTGTATCGACAGTAACGCCTTTTGCTTCCTTCATCTCATCAATTTTATTTTCAAATAATCTCTTTTCTATACCCATAACAACATCTGAGAACATTTGAATAAATCTTCTATAAGAATCATAAGCGAATCTTGGATTATTAGTAAGATCTGCCATAGCTTCAACAGCTACATCATTTAATCCTAGGTTTAAAATTGTATCCATCATACCAGGCATTGAAACTCTAGCTCCTGATCTTACGGATACAAGCAATGGATTTTCTGTACTTCCAAACTCTTTTCCTGTTATTTTTTCAAGTTCTTTCATAGAATCTTCAATTTCTCGAATTATAGAAGGTGTTATAACCTTTCCATCTTCATAATACTTATTACAAGCTTCTGTTGTAACAGTAAATCCTTGCGGAACTGGAACACCTAAAATAGACATTTCTGCTAGGTTAGCTCCTTTACCCCCTAAAAGATTTTTCATTGATGCATTTCCCTCTTTAAAAAGGTAAACGTACTTTTTCTCCATCTCAATACTCCTCCGTTCAATACTAATGTTATCTATACTAGCGGAAGCCTATAATTTGCTCCGTAGTTAACCCAATAAAATTTATTTATTTGTTTTGTCCAAGTTTAACAAATAATTTTGTAACGTTAGTCTTTGATACTTTACCCACTATTTTGTATTGTTCCCTGTCATCTACCACAATTTTTTCTACTATTGGAATACTATCAATTTCATGTTCTATTATTTTTGTTGCAATGTCATATGCAGGATCATCTACTGTTCCACATACTATATTTGGCATTCTAGTCATTATAACTCCAACTGGAACTTTATGAATATCTGTACCACCTATAGCAATTTTAAGAAAATCTTTTCTTGATACCGCACCTGTTAAAAAGCCTGAATTCTCAACGAATAAAGTACCCACATCGTTTAAAAACAAGTATACGATTGCATCATATACCATCGTTGACTCATTAACTATTGATGGCTTTGACATTATGTCTCCAACTTTAATTTCACTTATATACTCATGAACTAAACTACTTTTTGGTTTATTTGAGTATACATAACCAACCTTCGGTCTCGCATCTAATGTCCCTATCATTGTTAAAATTGCTAAATCTGCTCTAAGTGCAGCTCTAGTTACACCTAACTTTTCAGCCAAACATTCACTAGTTACAGGTTGACCTTCTCTAACTAGCCTAATTATTTCTTCTTGTCTATCTGACAATTTCAAAACGAATCCCTCTTTCTAAAAATAAGGAATATTCACATTTGTTATATTTTCAAATTATATACTAATTATACCATGTATTTTTTGTTTTACTATATAATATTTTATCAAAATTTCACCAAATATTCTGAATATTCCCTATTTGTTCATTTTATCTTTATCACACAGGTGTTTTTCTTCAAATTTCTTCCATTTATTCCTTATCTTCGAAATTTACTGTATATGTATATACAGTTTCATCATCTGTATGACTGTTTTTTCTATTTGCTTTTATATTTTTAAAATCGCTTTTTTTATTATTAAATTTATCTTTAACTATATCTGCAATTTCAAAGGCCTTACCTTTAACCTCTACAGCAGCTTTTTCAACATATTTATTTACTACTTCAACAGATCCATCGCATCTTGTTATTTCTATAGTTAATTTTGTAGCAACTGCTGCTATTACTCCAAAAGCTAAAATTGGTGGAATTATAACTGCTATAACAGTTGCTGCAATTCCAGCATTAACAGGAACATCAACTAAAATAGCATCATCCTTTTTAACTTTTATTCTGCTTACATTACCCTTTTCTATTGTATCTTTTAACCATGATTTAAGTTCCTCTATAGTTTCTCCTCTTTTTGATCCATCATTTGATGAATCTCCTTTAGCATAATTATATTTTGAACTTTCTTCTTCAGCAAATGGAACAACTACATTACTTTCTATATATATTAATGCTTCTAGTACATCACCTTTATTAGCTTCTAAAGCTTCCTTTGCCATTTCATAGCTAACTCCAGTTCTTTCTCTTATTTGATCCACTTTTTCTAAAGTAATTTCTTTCATAAATTATCACTCCTTTAAGTAATTCAACATTTCTAAGCTTTTAGGCTTTTTCGCATAATTTGATGAAATTATAAATGTCGTTACCCTTTCTATTTCCTTTTTTATATCTTTTGATAAATTAAGTCTAAATATTTTATCTGAACTCATATTTGTTAAAAATTTAAGTGCATTATATGCTCCTTTTGATACATGAAGTCCATGAGTTCTGTTACATTCTTCACAAATCCCACCAAAATTTGATAAACTTATGTAGTTTGAAACACCAAGTTTTCTTCTGCAGCTTACACATTGATCTAAAAGAAGACCATATCCTGTAGCTTTTAGAAGCTTTAATTCAAAAGCTCTTATAAGAAGTTCATAATCTATAGCATCAGTATCTAAAAGATATAAAGT
The DNA here is from genome assembly GCF_050584765.1 of Clostridium sardiniense. Taxonomy (GTDB): domain Bacteria; phylum Bacillota; class Clostridia; order Clostridiales; family Clostridiaceae; genus Clostridium; species Clostridium sardiniense_A. The sequence continues at coordinate 1,683,019 of NZ_JBNOOR010000001.1, forward strand.
TGTTATAAATTCTTTATATAACCATCTATTACTTTCTCCATCCATAAGACCTATATCAATAAGTTCGCAAAGATAGGATGAATATGTAAGTTTATCTAAATTCCCCATAAGACCTTGGAATGAATTAATAATCTTTCCTTCTTGTAAATTGGATAAATTTTTCCCTTTAAAAATCATATAATCTCCATAGCAAAGAGGAAGCGTTATTGCAAACAACTTACTCTTATTTTTTTTTGCTCCTCTTGCTATAGCTGTGATTTTCCCAAGTTTTTCAGTATATAACCAGACTAATTTATCATTTTCCTTATAATCCTGAGCTTTAATTATTACACCCTGCGTTTTTAATAAGGACAATTCAATCAACCCCCAAAACCTTACTTAAGCTTCTTATATCCTAATTCCTTAAGTAATGTTTGGTTATCTCTCCATTCTTTTCTTACTTTTACCCATATTTTTATATTAACCTTACTTCTTAAGAATCTTTCTAATTCATATCTTGAAGTTTCTCCAATCTTCTTTAGACATTGCCCATTTTTCCCTATTATTATTCCTTTATGAGAGTCTTTTTCGCAAATTAAATCTACTTCTATATGATAAGTTCCATTTTCTTTTTGCTTCATTTGTATTACATCTACAGCAATACCATGTGGAACTTCATCTCTTAATGTTCTAAGTGCTTTTTCTCTAACTATCTCTGATACTACAAATCTTTCTTGTACATCAGTAATCATATCTTCTGGATAATATTTAGGTCCTTCTGGCAATTCTGCAACCATTAATTCTAATAATTTATCTACATTTTTACCTTTTATAGCTGATATTGGTATTATCTCTTTAAAATCAAATTCTTTCGAAAAATCTGTAAGCGTTTTTGCAACTACATCCTGAGTGGCTTCATCGATTTTATTTAATACTAAAAATACTGGTGCATTTTTTGCTTTTAATGATTCTAATATAAATTTATCTCCTCTTCCTATCTCTTCACCTGGATTAGTTAAGAAAAGAATTAAATCAACGTCCTTTGTTGAATCCTTAGCTGAATTAACCATATATTCTCCTAGCTTATGCTTAGGCTTATGAATACCTGGTGTATCTACGAATACCATTTGATAATCATCTGTAGTTAATATTGTTTGAATATTATTTCTTGTTGTTTGTGGTTTGTTTGAAACTATTGAAAGTTTTTCTCCCATTATATAGTTCATTAAAGTAGACTTACCTACATTTGGTCTCCCTACTATTGATATAAATCCTGATTTAAACATTTTTCCTCCTGTTACTCTAGATCTTTCTTTGTAAAAGATCCTGGCAATATTTCATCTAAAGTTTTTTCTATATAATCATTTTCATTTTTTATAATGTAAATTTTCATATCTTTGCTTTCTGCAAATTCTGTAATCACCTGTCTGCATATACCACATGGATATGTGTAATTATTAACATCACCAATAAGTGCAAGTTCTTTTAATACCTTATTACCCTTTGATACTCCATTAAATATGGCAGTACGTTCTGCACAATTTGTTGCCCCATATGATGCATTCTCAATATTACATCCAGTATATATATTCCCATCTTCAAAAAGTGCTGCTGCTCCTACCTTAAAATTTGAGTATGGACAGTATGCTTTTTCTCTTGCTGAAATTGCCTCTTTTATTAATTTTGTGTTTGCCATATAACATCCCTCATTTCTGAATTGTGTAAACTATATCTTATTATGTGCTATTTATTATATCACTAATAGTTAATTAAAAAAAGTTTTATATCTAAAGGTTTATAATTTAAAAATAGTAAATATAAGTAGTGTTATTAAAATACCAAATAGAGCACCTACAATAACCTCAAAAGTTGAATGAACTTCAGAGTCTACTCTACTTTGTGCTGTTATTATGGCCATAATAAAGCTAAGCATAATACATATAGGCTCTTCTGTTATTAAGGATATAGCAGTAGCTAATGAAAAAGATAGAGCACTATGCCCACTTGGCATACCACCCTTTAGTGGTGTACCTTCTCCGAATATTGCCTTTACTATTATTGTTACTATGCAAACTATAACCAATACAATAAATATAGTATATGGCTCAGATCCCTTTATTTTATGAAGTAATATAAGAGATAAATTAGATAATTTATCCCAAAATATAATATACCCAACTACAACTGAATTTATAGCCGTTAAAAGCACCGCTCCCGCTGCTACATTTTTAGAAATTTTAGCAAGAGGATGATAATGTTTAGTATTCATATCAACCACTGCTTCTATTGCTGTATTTAAAAGTTCTGCTCCAATTACCATAGTTATAGTTACGGCAAGTATTAAAAATTCATTTTTTGAAACATCAAAGCAAAGGCATGCTATTAACACTAGCAAAGTTAACACCATATGTATCTTCATGTTTCTTTGAGTCCTAACAGTATAAATTATTCCATCTATAGCATTATTAAAACTATCAACAATCTTTTTTAATCTCATAAAAAATCACCCTTATTTTTTATCTTGTAATATCTAATTTTCCAAGTATCTCTTCTTCTCTTCTTCTCATTATTTTTTTGTCTTCATCCTCCATATGATCATATCCTAAAAGATGTAATACCGAATGTACTACTAAATAACAAGCTTCTCTTTCAAAGGAATGATTATATTCTTTGCTTTGTTCTAATGTCCTTTCTAATGATAGTACTATATCTCCTAAAACTAACTCTTCTCCATCCATAAATGTTGCATCAAAGTTATTATCTTTATACACTTCTTTAAAAACTTTTTTATTATCATAATCTAGCATTGGAAATGAAAGTACATCTGTTGCTCTATCTATTCCTCTCGTCTCGTTGTTTATATCTCTTATTTCTTCATTATCTACAAAAAGCATAGATATTTCACAATCAATATATACCTCTTCCTCTTTTAGCGCAAAGCTTATAACACTTTCAAGCTTTTTAATAAATTCATCTGTTACTTCTATTTTATCCTGTCTGTCATCTACATAAATCATATAAATTCTCCTTATTAATTTAATTATAAATTAAATTATGGGGAGTGTCGCCCTCCCCATAAAAATTAACTATTTTTAATCTTCTTCTCTGTTGGATACTCTATTCTTTGATGATAAATACCATATAGAGCCTTAAGAAAACACTTACGTATCTTCTCTAAATCTTTTAGTGTTAAATCACAATTATCTAACTGTCCTGAGTAAAGTTTATCCTTAATAATATTATTAACCATTTCTTCTATTTTACCTTTAGTCGGATCAGAAATAGATCTAACTGCGGCTTCCACACTATCTGATAACATTATTATTCCAGCCTCTTTACTGCTTGGAATTGGTCCTGGATATCTAAAGTCCTCTTCTTTTATATCTTCAGGATTCTCTGCATTATTTTTCATAGTATAGTAAAAATATTTAACAAGTGTTGTACCATGATGTTGTTCTATTATATCTTTAATTACATCTGGTAAATTATACTCTTTCGCAAGTTCTACCCCATCTTTAACATGAGATATTATTATTAGTGTACTTAAATTAGGGTTTATTTTATTATGAGGATTTTCTTTTCCTATTTGATTTTCACCAAAGAAAAATGGCCTCTTCGTCTTACCTACATCATGGAAATATGCTCCTACTCTCGCTATTACAGGATTTGCATTAACTTCTTCTGCTGCCATTTCTGCAAGATTTGCAACTAACATACTATGATGATATGTTCCTGGCGCTTCCATTAATAATTTTTTTAGTAATGGATTATTAGGATTTGATAGTTCAAGTAATTTTAATGTTGTAACAACATCAAAACTTGATTCTAAAAATGGTAATACCCCAATAGCTAAAATCGCTGAGAATACAACTCCTACAGCTGCAAGCCCACTAAACATTAATATTTCTTTAAAATTATTTGAAAGTAATACACCAGTTGTAAATGTAAGTAATGCACTCATTATCATCAGAGATATTGATGAATAAAATATATCATTTCTTTGTTGCATTTTTCTAAGTCCAGTAGAACCTAATATAGCATTTAGAATTCCAAGCATTATAATTTGAGGATTAAAATTAACTAGAGCTCCTATTATAATTACATTTATACTACATACAACAAGGGATAATTTATAATCAACTAATAATGATATAAGTATAGGTGCACAAGCAAGAGGAATTGCAAAAGGTGATAATCCACCTATTACTCTTGCTAAAATAAAACTAAATATATTTATTATATTCATAAGTATAATAAGTTTAGTGTTTTTATAAACTTCTTTATGATTCTTTGATATATACACATATTGTGTAAAGAAAACTATTATTGTAAATAGAGCAAGCACAGCATAAAGAATTAAAAACGAAGTACCTCCACTTTGATCTAGAAGGCCTAAATCTTCAAGAACAGCTATTTGCTCTGCTGTAACAGGTTCTCCTTCACTTACTATAGTTTGATTCTTTTTTATAATTACTTTAGGTACATTTTTTTGTACTTCTTTTATAAGTTCATCTGTTTTTTCTTTATCGTAGAAGAAATTCGGTTTTAATTCAGGCAGAATTAGCTTTTTAAGAACTTTCTTTACATTAACTGAAGTATTCATTTCATTAATTCTTCGTTCTGCTAAATCAGTTGCCTTTTTCATACTTTGTTTGTTACCATCTTGAATATTCTCTTCATACACTTCTTTTATAATTCCGTTAACTTCAAACTTTATATCATTTAACGTTTCTTGTGACAAAGCAAGTAATACTTTATAATCACTTTCAGATAAATTACTATTACCTAGCTTTGAAAGTTCTTTTAGCTTCTCTTTCTCATCATCAACTGTGGTATTTAAGTTTATAATTTTATTTAGAACATCATCAATGTTCTTTTCTACCTCATTTTGAACCTCACCTTTAAGAGTATACGGTTTATCAATCTTTTCCGTAGCTTCTTTAATTCTCTCTTGAGTAGCTAATTCATTCACCGTATCTCTAGGTGCCTTTATATCTACCCTTGCAATGTCCCCCTCTTTTAAATCATATTGTTTAGGTGCAATTGCAGTTATAAGTAATATATATGTTATAACAATCGTAATTGTATTTACTAAAAATCTTACATACTTCTCTTTAGGCTTAATTTCAATTTTATTTCTTCTTATCAAGTTTACCACCTTCTTATCAACTAATATATAGCCTCCTGTTATGATGCAATATCTTCTTCAACTGCAAATCTTGCAATAATTTTTATCTTTCCATCGCCAATATATTCTACATCATAATTTCTTCCTACCACTTTAGCTTCATTAGTTAGATCTTTTACAAGAAACTTTTCAAGTTTTTTAACGGATTCTTCTACTATTTCATCTTTATTTAAGTTTATTTCTTTATTTTCCATTTCATAATAAGTAACAGACTGTACTATTCCATCTTTATCTTCTATTTTATCATAGTTCTCGAAGGAATTTGTAGACTTTTTTAAGTAAATTTTCTTTCCACCTATATTTAAATAGATATCACTATCTTTATTTCCTGTTCTCTCTAATTTTTCACCATTTATTTGAACATCCAAACTCCTTTCATAGAATACATTCGCTATAACGACTCCTTCTGGGTTTACAGCATATTTTTCCTCTCTAAGCCCACCATAAGGATATATTAATATATCCCCCTTTTTCACTATGTCTCCTGGGCTTACAGCAGCTGTTCCAGATTCAGTATATATTCTTTTTACCTCTCCATCTTTCTTTGCTATGATTTCGCCTTCTCTTCCATCAGAAATTTCCGGTGGATTAACCTTTTCTTCAACTTTAAGCTTTAAACTTGACCCTTCCATTCTCGCTCTAACCCAAAGTATTTCTGGACTAAGATCTTCTAATTTTTTTTCAATATCATATACATTTATTTGACTTTTACTTAATCCCTGTTTAATACCTAAGCCACTAAGCATCTTTCTAACTTCGAAAGGAGATACGTTTTTCTCTGTCTCTATATCAATAGCCCATATACGAGTTGAAAGTATAAATAACATAGCTAAAAATATCACTCCTCCAATGACAAAAGAAATCCTCTTTTTTAATCTAGAAAATCTTATTATTGCACCTTTTCTCTTTAATATTTTTATTTTTCCATTGCACCTTTTAACAATTTTTTTTACATCATCATAATCTTCACCATATATATTCATAGTAAAGGTAGCCGCATCAATTCTTCGTATATTATCTACTCTTATATCATTTTTCCATAGTGCATTTAACATTTGTTCTTTATTTATAAGGGTCACTTCTACTGTTATTATTGTTAATTTTTTTGTTTCAAAGTTCATTAGGCAAAATCTCCATAATTAATTGATTTAAATTTTCCACTCAAAACTATTGTTTCTGAGGCTATATATAGAATTTCAAAATTCATTCCATCTATTTTTACGATGCCCTTATTTGTTTTAACTTTTATACACTCATTTTCGAAGCTCTCTATCCCCTTATGATTTTCAATCGTTATCTCGCTATCTCCTAAAACTGTTATCTTAGGTAATCCCATTATTACATCTTTAGGAAGGTCAATCTTTTCTAAAATCTCATTTTTCTTGTTTACCAAACTTTCTCTCACTAAATTCTCTCCCCCACAATATTTCTATCATAGTAATTTATGATTTTTATATTGTTTTAATACCAAAAAGAAGATGAGCTTTAATAAAGCTCATCTTCTTTTAATCTAAATATAACAAAAAGGACTCTTATAAGAGCCCTTTTGCTATTTATTATTTAAATAATTTTTCACTATTTGACTTACAAGCTTGCCATCAGCTTTACCAACAATCTTTGGTCTAACTAACGCCATAACTTTTCCCATGTCTTTTATGCTATTTGCACCCGCTTCTATAGCTGATTCCTTAACGATTTGTAAGATTTCTTCTTCGCTTAATTGCTGAGGAAGGTAATTTAGCAAGATACTGATTTCAGCGTTAGCCTCATCTACTAAATCTTGTCTATTACCTTTTTCAAACTCAAGCACAGCTTCTCTTCTTTGCTTGACTTCTCTCGCTAATATCTCAATTACTTGACTATCATCTACAGGTTTATTATCTGTTTTTTCAACTAATAAAACTGCAGCTTTAGCCGTACTTAATACATTAGCCTTAAACTTGTCTTTTGCCTTTAAAGCAGTTTTCCAATCTTCTTGAAGTCTATCTTTAATTGTTGGCATTTTATATACCTTCTTTCAAAATACTACTTGAACTTTCTCTTTCTAGCAGCTTCTGATTTCTTTTTCTTCTTTACGCTTGGCTTTTCGTAATGTTCTCTCTTTCTAACTTCTGAAAGAACTCCAGCTCTAGCACATTTTCTTTTAAATCTTCTTAACGCACTTTCAAGTGTTTCGTTTTCTCCAACTTTTATTTCTGACATAATTATCCCTCCCTCCGCTAGCTTAAATTATCAATTCAATCAGCTACGGGCTTAATAACACAAGCTATATTATACATTATTCATGTTAATTGTGTCAACAATTTCATGAAAGATTTTTTAGCCCGGTGGCCATTTTAATTCTCTACCACCTAAAACGTGGAAGTGCATATGATCTACAGTTTGACCGCCTAGAACTCCACAGTTATTTACAATTCTATATCCATCCTCTGAAATACCTAGTTCACTTGTTATTTTATTTATAACTTCAAAGATGTGTGCAACTACATTAGAGTTTTCTTTTGTTATGAAGTTAGCACTTTTTATATGTTCTTTAGGTATAACTAAAAAATGAACTGGAGCCTCTGGACTTATGTCGTAAAAAGCATATACATATTCATCTTCGTATATCTTATTTGATGGAATTTCTCCATTAACTATTTTACAAAAAATACAGTCTGACATAAACTCACCCCCTTTAATAGAGTAGTTACTTTATTATTTTACCACTTTTCCCTCTGCATAGTCACCCTTTGATGATAAAATTTTCACTTTTATTATATCTCCAATATCATCTTTAGAAGCTCCACTCACATGAACTTTAATAAAGTTTCTAGTATATCCTTCATATATTCCTTCTTTACCTTTTACTTCTTGCTCAATTAATATATCCATTTCTCTTCCTATTAAGCTTTCAGTAACTTCAGCTTCATTTTTTTCATTAAGCTCTATTAATTTTTTACTTCTTTCTTCTTTTTTAGTCCCATCAACTTGATCTTTCATATCTGCTGCTTTTGTTCCAGTTCTTGGACTAAACTTAAATATATGAGTTTTAGTTAATTTATTTCTCTTTAAGAATTCATATGTTTCATTAAATTCTTCATCAGTTTCTCCTGGAAATCCAACAATAACATCTGTTGTTATTGATGCATCCTCTAGAGTATCTCTTAATACATTAACTATTCTTTCGTATTCTGCTGCTGTATATCTTCTATTCATTCTCTTTAATGTAGGATCACATCCACTTTGTAATGATAAATGGAATTGTGGACAAAGTTTTTTCATATTCTTAATCTTCTCTACAACATCATCTGTGAAAAATGCTGGTTCTATAGAGCCTATTCTAACTCTTTCTATTCCATCAATTTTCTCTATCTCTTCAAGCAATGTAACTAAATTAACATTACCTTCTAAGTCTAATCCATAAGATGCTGTATGAATCCCTGATAATATTACTTCTTTAAATCCATGGGCTGCAAGTTGTTTTATTTCTTCAAGAACGCTATTAAAGTCTTTTGAACAAACAGCTCCTCTTGTGTATGGTATTAAACAATATGCACAGAATCTATTACATCCATCTTGTATTTTTAAGAATGCTCTAGTTTTATCTCTATAATCTTCTATCTTTAATTGTTCGAATTTCTTATTTCTAAGTACCCCACCAACTTCTATTTGTGGTTTTTTCTCATCCATAGCTTTATTTACGTAATAAACTACTTCTCCCTTATTTCTGCTTCCAAGAACAACATCTACGCCTTCTATTCCTGAAACCTCTTTAGGAGCAATTTGAGAATAACATCCAACTACTGCAATTATAGCATCTGGATTTAATCTTCTTGCTCTACCTATTATTTGTCTTGATTTTTTATCTCCCATATTTGTAACTGAACATGTATTTACAACATATACATCTGCAATTTCTGTAAAGTCTACAACTTCATATCCTTCTCTTACAAACTTTTCAGTCATAGCTTCTGATTCATACATATTTACTCTACATCCTAATGTAGCAAATGCAACTTTCATTAAATTATTCCTCCTAGATCTCCTAACTCATATTGAATTAATGAAGTGGCCACAAAGCCTGCTGTTTCTGTTCTAAGTATTCTTTTACCTAAAGTTATTATATAAGCTCCAGCATCCTTCAATCTTTCAATTTCACTCTCTTCAAATCCGCCTTCTGGCCCTACTATTATGCAGACTCTTTTTATATTTTCTTTATCTATATCTTTCATAAGTCCTTTAATTCCATAGTCTTCTTTATTTTCATATGGAACTAAGCTTAAGTCAAAGGTATTTATTTCATTTATTAATTCATCAATTCCAATAGGGCTTAAAACTTCTGGAATTACACTTCTTTTACTTTGCTTACAAGCTTCAAGTGCTATTCTATTTAATCTATCTAATTTCTTAAAATCACCCTTAAGCTTTACATCTACCCTTTCAGTCATAAGTGGAATAAATTTACTTATCCCAAGTTCTGTGCCCTTTTGAACTATTAAGTCCATCTTTTGAGCTTTAGGCATTCCTTGAAATAATACTATTTCAACATCACTTTCGTTATTTATATCTAGCTTTTCAATTATATCTAAGGTAACCTCGCTCTTTGTTACTTCACTTATTTTAGCTAAATATTCTACACCAGCACAGTCATTTAAAACTACCTCTTCACCTTCAGCTAGTCTTAAAACTTTATAAATATGTTTTACATCTTCCCCCACTATTTTCCCTTTATCATCAAATATATAGTTTGATGGGGTAAAAAACTTATGCATTTACTCTTCACCTAACCTTTATTTTGCTTTTGCTATAATACAGTTCCATTCTCCGTCCTTGTTAACTTTAACAACTTCAAAGCCTGACTCTTCTAACTTATCAGTAACCATACTTACTCTTTCATGTATAATACCTGACGTTATGAACATTCCACCACTTTTTAGTACCCTCTTAACATCATCAATTAGTATACATATTACTTCAGCAATAATATTCGCAACAACTATATCAGCTTTTCCTTCTATTACTTCAACTAGATTTCCATAAAGTATTTCTATATTATCTAAATCATTATATCCTACATTTTCCTTAGCAGATTCTACTGCAACTGGATCTAAGTCAACACCTACAGCTTTCTTAGCACCAAGTTTAGCTGCTGCTATTGCAAGTATACCTGATCCTGTACCGACATCGAATACAGTACTATCTTTTTCAACATATTTTTCTAAGGCTTGAATGCACATTTTTGTTGTTTCATGATCTCCTGTTCCAAAGGCCATACCTGGATCTAATTCTACTACTAATTCGCCTTCGTTTTCTTTGTATTCTTCCCATATTGGTTTAACAACAATATGTTCTCCAACTTTTGAAGGCTTATAGTACTTTTTCCAGTTATTTGCCCAATCTTCTTCATGAGTTTTAGTAACTTCTACTCTTCCTTCGCCAACATTGAATCCCATTTCTTTTATTTCTTGTACTTTTTCTTTTACATATGTAACAACTTCATCTATATTATCTTCTTCTGAGAAATATCCTTTAACTACAGCATACTCCCCCTTATGTTCTAAAACATTTATATCTGCAAAGTCCCAAGTTAATGGTCCTTGTTCTCTTTCTAATATATCATTAGGGTCTTCTACTGAAACTCCCTTACAGTCTAATATATAAAAAATACCTTCTATAGGTTCAAGTGCCTCACTTGTTGTAATAACTTTTACTTCTATCCATGATCCTTCCATGAAATTCATTCCTTTCTCTTTCATTTATTAATGAACTTAATAAATAATTTTACCCTTTTTAAATGAAATCTGTCAAGGAAAGCTTAAAACCCAGATGAATATATATTCATCTGGGTTTTAATGACATCTTAAAATGTATCATTTATAAATCTCTCTTTAATCTTTTTTGTTAATTTAAGATTACTTTTATCTTTTATCATATAAAAAACTCCTACCCCTTAATTCCACCTATATTAACTCCTTCAGTTAATTTCTTATGGAATATTGAATAAACAATTATTGTTGGTACCATTACTATAACCATCCCTGCAAACATTGCACCCCAATCAGTTGCAAACTTATTTACTTCCATTAAATTTTGAAGTCCAACAGGTAATGTTTTCTTTGAATCTTGAGTTATAAATGTCATTGCCATAGCATATTCATTCCAGAATCCCATGAAATTAAATATTAAAACTGTTATTATTCCAGGCTTTGCAAGAGGAACTATAACACTTGTTAATGTTCTTGTATAACCACATCCATCTATCATTGCAGCTTCTTCATAATCTTTAGGTATACTTTGCATAAATCCTATTAATATATAAATTGAAAATGGTAATTGCAAAACTGCATAAACTAAACTTAGTGCTACTCTATTATTTAATAAATTTAGATCACTCATTATTAAGAATAATGGTACTATTATATATACTGATTGTATAAATAATCCTGCCATATAAGAATTCTTCAAGAAATTTGATCCTATAAATTTATATCTAGATAATGCATAAGCTGATGGTACTGCAAGAATCATTAAGAAAGCTAATGCTAGTAATGTTACTATTATTGAATTTATGAAATAATCCCCCATATTTGCTTTAGTAAAAGCATTTGTATAATTTTCAAATCTCAGTGTTTCCGGTAGTGCCCATGGTGCAGTAGTAAATTCACTTGGTGATTTTAGCGAAGATAAAACTGTCCAAATTAAAGGAACAATAACAAGCAAGCTTCCGAAAATCAGTACTATTCTCAATGTCCAATTTTTAATCTTTTCGCCTTTATTTTCAACTCTCATAGCTATTCTCCTCTCTTTTATGCTTCACTCTTTTTTGTTATTCTATTTAAAATAAGTGCAAGTCCAACTGCCATAATAAATATTACGACACCTATAGCCATTGCATAACCATAATTTGAATTAACAAAGGCTTGCTTGTACATGTAAGTTAACAGTACTTCAGAACCACCATCTGGACCTCCTCCAGTCATTACATTTACAAATATAAAACTTAAATTAAATACTCCAGTTATAAAGAATACTAAAGTAACTCTTACAATTTCCCAAATCATCGGTAATGTAACATATCTAAATCTTTGCCAAAAAGTAGCTCCCTCTATATCTGCCACTTCATAAAGCTCTGGTGGGATTCCATCAAGACCTGCCATATATATTACCATATAATATCCTACTGCTTGCCACACCATCGCCATTGCAAGTGCCCATAATACAATTTTTGGATCTCCAAGCCAAACCAGCTGAAGGGATTCTATCCCAAGCATTTCAAAGAAAGAATTTAATATACCAATTGAAGGATCATAAATGTATGTAAATAGGACCCCTATAACAACCATAGATAAAACATTAGGGAAGAAGAAAACTAATCTATAGAAATTCTTTTCTTTAAGTTTTCCTTGTGTTAAGAAGATTGCTAACAATAATGAAAAAACTATTGTTATACTTGGGAATACTAAAAGTAAAAACCCTGTATTTTTTAAAGACTTTATAAAATATTCATCTGCAAAGAGAGTTTTAAAGTTATCAAAGCCTATAAAAGTTGCATTATCTGATAATCCTCCCCAGCTATATAAAGACATACTAAATCCTTTTATTATTGGGTACACCATAAATAAACAAAACAATACTAACGCAGGAATTATACACCACGCTATAAATACTTTCTTTTTATTATTTTTCACGTATCTCACTTCCAATGCTATATATTTAGTAATGGTTGGGTTTTACCCCAACCATTATCCATTATTTTAATATTTATTATTTTTTTAATGCTTCACGAAGTTTTGCATCTGCTTTTTCAAGCTTGTCAGCCCACTCTTTAGCTGTTAACTTCTTATTCATGATTGAAGCCATTGGATTGTACACTTCATCAGCGATATTAACTTCAGTTCCAGTTACTGTCTTAAAGTCAACAGTTATTGGTTTAACGCCATTTTCAAATATCTTGAAACACTCATAGTTTGATTGGTTTAATTTTTCTTTAGCAAATTCTAAACCTTTTTTAACTGGTACAACTGCACCTGATAATTCAGAGTTTAATTTAACATTTTCATCTTTATATTGGAATGCTAAGAATTTCTTTGCTAAATCTTTGTTCTTTGCAACTTTTGGAATATACATTTGTTCCATCATAGTAGTTGCATATTGAGTATCTCCATCCTTAAATACAGGAGGTGCCATAAATCCAAATGAGAAGCCTTCTTTTGGAATTGTATTCTTCATTTCATCTTCAAACCAATTTCCATTTGGTATAAATAAAGCTTTTCCATCTAAGAATGCTTGTTGTGCTGCTGTATGGCTCATACCAACTGTTCCTTTTAATAAATAATCATCTTTTCCTATCTTTTCAAATGCTTCTAAAGCTTTCTTAGCTCCTTCGCTATTCCAAGCTCCTTCTTCATAATTAAATACTGCTTTTAAGTCTTTTTCTCCACCAGCTGATGCAATCATTGGCCATATCATAGCTTCATTATATGATGGATTTAAGCCTTGATAAGTAAATAATGCTTTTCCATCAGCTTTAGCCTTATCACCTAGAGCAAAGAATTCATCCCAAGTTTTTGGTGCTTTATATCCTTTGTCTTCAAAATAAGTTTTGTTATACCACATACCTGTTACATTATAGTAAAGTGGTGCTAAATATACTTTTCCATCTCCATATGGAGCTGTAAGTGAAGTATCTAAGAATCCATCTAAAATTTTATCTTTAAGCTTTCCGCCTCCATCTGGATCTTCTCCTTCAAATACATCTGATATATCTTCTAGAGCATTATCTTTTATTAGAGATGTAGCTAGTCCAGATTTATCAGTTGATCCTAAGTATATAAAGTCCGGTGCATCACCTGATGCTATTCTAGGTCTTACTATTTCTCCAATCTTTGGATTAGCTTCTACATTAACTTTAACCCCTGGATTTTCTTCTTCAAATTTTTTACTAATTTCTTTCCAATACTCTGATCCATGTCCACCTTCAAATACTGCAATATTTAATACTTGCTCCTCTTTCGGTTTTGAATCTGTTTCTGCAGTTTTGCTTCCACAACCTGCAAACATTGATAGACCAACAGTTGTCGCTGCTAAAAGAGTTAGCATCTTGATACTTCTCTTCTTCATTTTTTCTCCCCCTTAAATACTTTTTATATTTACTTTATAATTACCTTACAACTAAATATTACCATTAATCGTTTTCACTTAATATAAACGCTATTTACAATAATATGGAATATTTTTACGTAATTATTTGTAACATTTTTTCTTAAATTCACTAGGATTTATCCCATAGAATTTTTTGAATAATTTATTGAAATAAAACTGGTCATCAATCCCTACCATTAAGGAGGCTTCCTTTATCATAATAGATTTATTTGAAAGGAGTTCAAGTGCTCTATTCATCTTTCTTTCATTAATAAAATAAGTAATATTTTTACCTGTTTCATTCTTAAAAATTCTACTTAAATAACTTTCATTCATATTTATAGTTTTAGACAACATTTTTAAAGAAATCTTTCTTTCTATATTTTTATCTATATAATTTATAATATCTTCAATTTCTTTTCTATAAGCTCTATTATTTGCATCATTTATCCAATTTTCTATATTTTTAAACTCTTCTCTTAAAAAATTCTTAAGGATAAGTATATCTTTACTACTTTCAATAACTTTTCTTATATAATTAAATTTATCCACATTTTTGAATCCTTTTTGCAATTCATTTCCTTCTATATTTGCAAGAATAAATATAAATAATTCTTTCACATACTTAGGATTAGCTTCTTCTTTTATTACATAATCAATTATTTTATCCACCAAACAGGAATTATTACTAAACTCTCTTTCACGCACATTTTTTACAATTTCCATTGGATATTTTATTTTTGTATAATCAATATATTTAAATTTCGGCATTGTTGAACAATCTATAACAGACTCTTCCCCTAAATAAAATCTCCATTGGAATAACTCTACTATCTCACTAAAACAATTTCTAAAAGTTTTTTTCCCAATATACTCTTTAGATACTGCAATTGACATAGTTATATTTAGATATTGTTTTATATTCTTTACAATAGTGCTGTTTATATTAATTAAATTATTTTTTTCACTATTATTAAATATAATTATTCCACTATGATTATTTATAAATATTAATTTATAATTTATCTCTTTGTATATAGTTTCATCTATAATATTTTCTATATTTTTTTTAAGGTTTGTACGCTCTTTTATTTTATCTTTATAAATTTTGTCTATATTATCTACTTTAAAGTAGCTAACATTAAAACTATCATCTAATATTTTAAACTCTTTATTATCAATACACTTTAAAAATTCTTTCTCATCAATTTCTTCTTGTTTTGTCATAAGAAGTAGATTCTTTTTTAAGTCTTCAACATCAAAGCCTTCTATACTTTTACATTTTAAATTATTAAACTCTATTTCCTTACTCACTTGACTTATTATTCCCTCAATATCTTTACCTTCAATAGTAACCTTTAACAAATAATCAAAGGCTCCTTCTTTCATAGCCATTCTTACTAAGTCATAATCTCCATGGTTACTTAAAACAATAACTTTACTTTGTATATTTCGTCTCTTAACCTCTTTAATAAGCTCTATTCCATCTAAATTAGGCATTTTTAAATCAGTTATTATTATATCTGGTATATTTTCATCAATAACTTTTAATGCTTCAATACCATCTTTTTCATATCCAATAACTTCACAATTAAGCTCTTTCCAATTCACTATATTCCTCATAGCTATTCTAATTAACTTTTCATCATCTACTACTAAAACCTTAAGCATTTAATTCCCCTCCCTCTCTATTTACCGGTAGCATTATCTTAACTTCTGTCCCCTCATCAATCTCACTTTTTAGTTCCACTGTATATTCCTTGCCATAAGTTAATTTAATTCTTTCACAGACATTTTTATATCCAACCCCAGATAATTTTCCCCTCTTTTTTTCTTTATGCTTCTCTTGATTAAAACCCTTGCCGTTATCTTTTATAAGTATTTCTAATATATTATTGTTTTCTGATATTATAATATCTATTTTTTGATTATCCTTATCCTCATCAAATCCATGAAGTATAGAGTTCTCTATTATAGGCTGAAGTATAAATTTAACTATTTTATAATTATAAAATTCCTCTTCTATATGATAATTAACTTCAAAAGAATCTCCATATCTAAGTTTTTGTATTACTATATAACTTTTTATATTATCTATTTCTTCTCTTATAGTTACAAATTCATTTGAATCTACTATTGTATTTCGCAATAGCTTTGCTAAAGCACCAAGTCCATTTGATACTGATGTATCTTCATTCATTACTGCTATCCATTTTAATGTATTTAACGTATTGAATAAGAAATGAGGATTTATCTGAGCTTGTAGCATTTTTATCTCTGATTCGCGTTTTAGTTCTTGCTCATACTTAATTTCATCTAACAAACTATTTATCTTAGAAATTAATCCATTAAATTGCTTTGATAATATTCCTATTTCATCATTGCTATCATCCTCTAACTTAACACCTATACATCCACTGATTGCTCTATCCATACCTTTGACTAAATTATTTATAGGATTATATATACTTTTATAAATATAATTAGATAGAATAATTGTTAATGCTATAAAAGTTAACATATATATAAGCAAAGTTACTAGTACTCCCCTTATTCTATCTAGAAAACTTTCATAGGGTACTAAATTTACAACCTTCCATCCTAGTTTACTTACCTCTTTATAATTACCTATATATCTTGAGGAATCTATAATTGTATTATCTCCATTTAAATCTATAATCTTTTTATAAGGAAATTTTTGTTGTCCAAATAAATATTCGTTTTTTTCATTTAGTACTACTATTGATGCTGAATTATCTAAATTTACATTTAGAAAACTTCCTCCAAAAGCCTTCTCATTTAAAGCTACAAAAATATATCCATTTACAACTTTAGTCAATGGATTTCTAATAGCTCTAGCCATTGATATAGCGCCTTGTCCATCAATTTGCGTATGGAACCATATAGTTCTTCCTGGAACTTCTTGTGCTATAGCTGAATACTTTAAAACATCTTCTTTTTTAAAATACTTAAATCCTTGGGTGTACAATATAGATAAATCATTTGTAAGTATCTCAACTTCTCCAGCACTTGATAGTAAATGTAGTTTTGAATATAGAAATTCATTCATTCTATTTGCAAAATTATATTCCTCAGTAGAACTCATAATCTTAGATTTATTTAATCCCTCATAAATTAATGGTGATAGCAGGACTTCATCTAATTGTTGTTCAAATTTTCCAATATTTAAATTGATATTTTCTTCAACAATATTTAACATCTCATTAGAATAATTATCTATATTTTCTTTAATAATCTTATTGCTTTCTTTATAACCTATAAAAAAAATAACTATCATTGATATTATTGGTATTATTAAAAAACCAAATATCAATCTCTTTTTTATTCCAATAGATCTAATAATATTTCTTTTAAATTTACCCATTCCCCTCCTTAAGCCCCCTTGCCGCATCATATTAATTATTATATCATCTCGGTAAATTTTTTACAAAATTTACTTAATTTAAATATTTAGACAAAAAAAGATAGTTACAGGTTTTCCCATAACTATCTTTTTAAACTATTTGTATTCAATCCATCTCATTTCCATTGGATTAAGTTTTAATTGCTCCTTAATTTCCCCATCTATGATTAAGTCTGTATTCTGTATACATCTAGTATTATTAATTACAACTACTTTTCCTAGTTCCTCAAAGGCCGCACACTCGGTATTTACGTTTGTAACATAATACTTCTTCATTTCGTCTTCTCTACCTGCCGCAAAATACACTGCTCTTAAAAGCAATCTACAGTTTTGTGGAGTATAAGGAAGTCCTGCAAAGTAAACACTTCTTCCATTTCCAAAAGTATTTACTACAAGATTTGAGTATTCTCTATCTTTAGATAATATCTGGTAATTATCACCTTTAGCATATACACCATCCATTCCTTCTCCAAAGTCTAACTCTTCATCTATATCTTCAAGCAAGAAATGTTTATCATTTATGTCATTGTACTTTCTTGTACTTAATGAAAATCCTATTTCCTTATCTACTCCCATTACATCATCTAATTGGAAATATCTCCCTTGATATTGGCATGCTGTTGGATCTCCAACACCTATAAATCCGCCTCCATTATATACCCACTCTCTTATTTTGCTAACTAGCTTTTCATCCATCCAGTTATCTCCACCACTCCAAGCAGTATAAGCATCACCAGCATTTATTATTACTTTTATATCATCTGAAATTCCTCTTTCTTTTATATCATCAAAGCTTATAAATTCTACATCAACCGGCATACCACTTAAACATTCTATTACTCCAACATAGGAATAAATTTCTCTATACCATAAAGCATGTGCTACTTGATTAGTTTGCCAAGTTCTAAGTTTACCCCATGAATTTAATACCCCAACTTTTAATGAAGTATATGACTTTGTTCCCTTTGTAGTCTCATGAATTTCTCTAAATTCATTACAAATTTTCTCAACCTCATCCACAAATTCTGGGAACTCTTTAGTTAATCCTAAATATCCACCATATCCAATTCTTTCAAGAGGTTTTCTAAGAATCGCTCTCCTAGCTTGTAGCCAATTTTCTTGCCCTTCTTTAACAGGATCTCCACCTTCTGTAAATACATCCGGGAAGAAGTATGGAAGAAATCTACCTTCAGTATATTTAACTCCAGGTATATCACTTATCATTCTCATAGTAGCTCCATTACCTACTGATCCAACAACTGCATCAAGTCCTATACTCTCAAAATATTTTCCATAGGGTTCTGTACCTATCCAATTATCCCCTAAGAACATCATTGCCTCCTTGCCCTTTTCATGGCACATATCAACCATCTTTTTTGCAAGAGACGCTACCCATTTTGATTGAAAATCTATATAATCCTTATATTCCTTTGTTGGAACTCTAAATGGTGAATTGTAATATCCTTCATCTACAATATCTTCTGGTCTTAATTTATAACCTTTATCTTTCTCAAAATCTTCCATAGCTTTAGGACTAACAGATGAACTGTATCCGAACCAATCAACAAACTTCTCTTTTCCTATTTCATTAAAGCATAGTGTAAAATGGTGGAAAAACGTTGTAAATCTCACAACATCTATTTCTGGATTTTCGTCAAGCCATTTCTCCAAAAGTTCTAGCATATGCTTTTGGGATTTAGGTTGTCTACAATCATATGGAACTTCATGTGGCTTATCCCCCCAATCATTTGTTATATGATTGTACATTTGAGTAGGATCCCATATCATATAAACTAAAAAGTTTACTGTATATTTGTGCCACATAACAACATCTTCTATTAACACTTTCTCATTTTCTCTATCAAAAGTCCATTTATCATTATCTAATACTTCCCCTGTTGTTCTATCTATAACTTCCCACCAAAGTTTTTCATCATGTACTTTATCTACGTCAAATTGTTCTTTAAAATATCCCTTAAGTAAATCTATCTCTATATTATTTGAAGTTGCAACAACTGGCTCTGACATTAAATAAAGCTGTTGTACCTCATCCATATTTTCTCTAATAAAATTTTGATCATTTCTTGTAGTTAGGTATGTACTATAATTTTTTACACCTAATCCTGTTATTTCTTCGCCAAGTTTTGTGCCATCACAATCTCTTATAGCATCCGCTCCCCACTTTTCTATTATATCTTTTATATAATCATTCATATTTTTATCAGTTGGTATTGTAACTCTTCCTTTTATCATAATTGATCCCCCCTAAAAGTTATTTAATTAAATTTTAATTTATAGAAGTACGTATTAAAATGGTTGTTTTTTTTAGATATATATAATATTTTTACTTTCATTCACTAAATCATAATAGTAATTAAAATATACTCCACAAATAAAAAAGAAGCCCTACTTAGGCTTCCTTAAGTTATTATTTTCTAATGTTTAAATCTCTCTTTATAATCTTTTGGAACTTCTCTGCCACTTAGTTTATACGCCATAAGGGCAGCTCCATGCCAAGGCTCTATTTCTGGCTCCTTAATTATACAATTTATACTATCTTCATCTAACATAACCTTTAATGGATCTAATATTAAACCTCCTGATCTAAATACTCCTCCAGTGTATGATAATATAAAGCCATCTTTTAGATTTAAAGTAGTTGATAATGATCTTATATGAAGAAACAAATTATATGCTGCTTCTTCAAATATAAAATTACATACCCTACATCCTTCTTTTGCAGCAATTGATGCTATTCTAGCAAAGGATGCTATTTCAGTTCTTGAAAATTTTAATCTATTAAAAACAATGTCCACCACTTCAAAATAATCCTTTATATCTAACTCCCTCTCCATTATATCTAATAATACTGTTTTTTCTTTTCTTCCATCCTTTTGCTTAGTATATTCATTAATGACCCTAAGAGCTATCCAATATGCACTTCCATCATCACCAATTCCAGGTCCCCATCCTCCACATCTTGCTTCTATTCCTTCTTTATTTCTTCCATAAGCTATACTTCCCGTTCCAGAAACTATATTTATACCGTCATTGCATCCAGTTCCTGCTGCCCATCCTGCAACGGCATCATTTCCAACAGTATAATTTATTCCATTAAAAATATCCCCTACTATATCATCTATAATATTCTTATCACTCTTACTTTCTCCATAGCCAGGTATACCTAGAAATACATGTCCAATATCATTCTTTCTTATATTACTTTCTGATATTATAATATCTAAAGTACTTTTAAGTTCATTCCTTAAATTTAGAGCTCCTATTTGATGTATGTGAATTGTACCTCTTTCTACATCTTTAATTATATTAAGGTTCTCATCCACTAAAATATATCTAGTTTTAGTTCCTCCACCATCTACTCCTAAATAATACATAAATTCATCCCTCCAAAACTTTTTTGAAAACATTACCATATTTTTCATTAATTCTATCAATAAATTTTCATTACAGTCAACAGAATTGTTATATGTTAAAAAAATAATAGTACAAATAACTATAATTATACATATAATTCTTTTTATAAAAATTCTAAATATTATAACTACAAAAAAAGTAAATTATTTAATAATACTAGTAAAAATAATACATAGTGTTTATTTTTATACATCTTTATAATTAAACTATATTGATTGATACTACGTTTTTTAATATTTCAAAACACTAGTTAATTTATTAACTACATAAAGGAGAGTTTAATTATGGCAGGATTAGTACTGAAAAATATTGATAAAGTTTATGATAACGGTTTTAAAGCCGTTAACAATTTTAATTTAAATATCGAAGACAAAGAGTTTATAGTATTTGTAGGTCCTTCTGGGTGTGGTAAATCTACAACCCTTAGAATGATTGCAGGTCTTGAAGAAATTAGTGGTGGTGAACTTTATATAGGAGATACTTTAGTTAATGATGTTGCTCCAAAGGATAGAGATATAGCAATGGTATTCCAAAATTATGCGCTATACCCTCATATGACAGTTTATGAAAATATGTCTTTTGGTCTTAGATTAAAAAAATTGCCTAAAGATGAAATTGATAAAAAAGTTAAGGAAGCTGCTAAGATATTAGATATTACTCATTTATTAGATAGAAAGCCTAAAGCATTATCTGGGGGACAAAGGCAAAGAGTAGCTATGGGCAGAGCTATCGTTAGACATCCTAAAGTTTTCTTAATGGACGAGCCTCTTTCAAATCTTGATGCAAAACTTAGAGTTCAAATGAGAATAGAAATTTCAAAACTTTACAACGATCTTGAAACTACTTTTATATATGTAACTCATGATCAAACTGAGGCTATGACACTTGGAACAAGAATTGTAGTTATGAAAGATGGTATAATTCAACAAGTAGATACACCTAAAGAAATATATGAAAATCCTGTTAATATGTTTGTAGCTAGCTTCATTGGAAGTCCTCAAATGAACTTCTTATATGGATCTATTGATAATAAAAATGATAATTCTACTATTAAAATATTTGAAAATAATATTCCTGTTCCTAAGGATAAAATTAATTTACTAAATAAGTCTAAAGGAAAAGATATTATTATAGGAGTTAGGCCTGAAAATATTTTTATAGCTGATAATATTCCTACTGATAAAGACATGGTTAAGTTTACTGGTACTGTTGATATCTTAGAGAATCTAGGTTCTGAAACTTATATTCATTTAAAGAAAGATGATAAACATATTATTATCAAAGCTGCTGGTGCTTTATCTTATAATAATGGAGATAAAATAACTTTTGCTTTTGATATTAATAAAATCCATGCATTTGATAAGGAATCACAAGATACGATATTTTAAATTTTAAAATATAAAAATATAAACTTATTTTATCCCCGAAATATTTTTTATGCGAAAAAGACATAGAATTAATTCTATGTCTTTTTCGCATAAAAAAAGACTGCTAAAAGCAGTCTTTAAGATTTATTTAAATAAATCTCTAAATCCTTTTTTGTGATGTTCTTCAGCTCCATCAATCTTTTCTCCTGATGCTTCCATAAACATCATTAAAGCTTCTTTTTGCTTTTCATTAAGCTTCTTTGGAATATCAACTATAACTTTAACGTATTGATCTCCTCTTCCACTACTATTAACTCTTGGTACACCTTTTCCTTTTAATCTAAATAAAGTTCCTGATTGAGTTCCTGATGGTACTGTATATTTAACATTACCATCAACTGTTTCAACAGTTATTTCTGTTCCAAGAGTAGCTTTTGCCATTGATATATGTGCATCTACATATATATCAGTTCCTTTTCTTGTGAATTTATTAGAAGGTGCAACTACTATCTTGATATAAAGATCTCCAGCTGGTCCACCATTACTACCATGTTCACCTTGTCCTCTAAGTGGCATAACATTTCCAGTATCAACACCTGCTGGTATATTTACTTTAATCTTTCTAGTCTTTCTAACCTTACCTTTTCCTTTACATGTTTGACATGGCTCTTCAATTATCTTACCAGTTCCATGACACTTATCACAAGTTGTTGTACTTACAAAACTTCCAAGTGGAGTTTGTCTTTGTACTCTTATTTGTCCTGAACCATGACATGATGGACATGTCTTAGGAGTTGTTCCAGGCTTAGCACCTGTTCCATCACAAGCTTCACAATTTTCACTTCTTGTAACTGATATTTCTTTTTCTACTCCCTTTATTGCCTCTTCAAAAGTTAATCTTACTGTGTATTCTATATCAGCGCCTCTTCTTGGTCCATTATTTCTTGATGAACCACCGCCACCGCCTCCAAAGAATGAGTCAAATATGTCTCCGAATCCTCCCATATCTGTGAAGTCGAATCCACCAAATCCACCAGCTCCTGCTCCAAATCCACTTCCATCAAAATCAGCTGTTCCGAATTGATCATACTTAGCTTTTTTCTCTGGATCTGAAAGTACTTGATAAGCTTCATTAATTTCTTTAAATTTCTTTTCAGCTTCAGCATTTCCTTGATTTTTATCAGGATGGTATTTTATAGCTAGCTTCCTAAAGGCTTTTTTTATCTCTGAATCACTTGCACCCTTTTCTAAACCAAGGATTTCGTAATAGTCTTTTTGTGCCATCTATTTTCACCACCATATTTTTTAAATTTCATAAACTTTACAAAAGGGAAGACGACACTTGCCTTCCCTCCCTGTATTATATAAGAGATTATAGTATATTTACAACTATTTATCGTCTTCTACTTTAAAATCTGCATCTACAACATTATCATCGTGTGGTGCTTCATTAGTTCCTTGTGCTCCACCCATGTTGTTTGGATCGAATCCTTCAGCTCCTGGTTGTTGAGCTCCAGCTTCTTGGTATATCTTTGATGATATTGCATAGAATTCTTGAGTTAATTCTTCGATAGCTTTCTTGATACCTTCTATATCATCACCATCTTTTATCTTCTTAACTTCTTCTAACTTAGCTTGAACTTTTGCTTTATCATCAGCTGAAACTTTATCTCCAAGTTCTTCTAATGTCTTTTCAGTTTGATATACAACTTGATCAGCATTATTCTTAACTTCTATTGATTCTTTTCTCTTCTTATCTTCTTCAGCGAACTTTTCAGCTTCTTTAACAGCATTTTCTACGTCACTGTCACTTAAATTTGTTGAAGCAGTAATTGTAATGTTAGCTTCTTTTCCTGTTCCTTTATCCATAGCAGATACTTTAACAATACCATTAGCATCTATATCAAATGTAACTTCGATTTGAGGAATTCCTCTTGGTGCTGGTGCTATTCCTGATAATGTAAATCTTCCTAATGTCTTATTATCAGCAGCCATTTGTCTTTCACCTTGAACTACGTGAATTTCAACTGATGTTTGACCATCTGCAGCTGTTGAGAATGTTTGACTCTTCTTAGCTGGGATTGTTGTATTTCTTTCTATAAGTGGAGTAGCAACTCCTCCTAAAGTTTCAATTCCAAGTGTTAATGGTGTAACATCTAATAATAATACATCTTTAACTTCTCCTGTTAATACACCTGCTTGAATAGCTGCACCAATTGCAACACATTCATCTGGGTTTATTCCCTTTGAAGGTTCTTTTCCTGTGAAGTTTTTAACTGCTTCTTGAACAGCTGGTATTCTTGTTGATCCACCAACTAATAATATCTTATCTATTTCATTTATTGATATTCCAGCATCAGCTATTGCTTTCTTCATTGGTTCAATTGATCTTTGAACTAAATCATGAGTTAATTCGTTGAATTTAGCTCTAGTTAAGTTCATATCTATATGTTTTGGACCAGTTGCATCAGCTGTAATGAATGGTAAGTTAATATTTGTTTGTGTTGATGATGATAATTCAATCTTAGCTTTTTCAGCAGCTTCTTTTAATCTTTGAAGTGCCATTTTATCTTGTCTTAAGTCGATTCCATTTTCAGATTTGAATGTATCTGCAATGTAATCCATGATCTTGTTATCGAAGTCATCTCCACCAAGCTTTGTATCTCCATTTGTTGATAATACTTCAAATACTCCATCACCAAGTTCTAAGATAGATACGTCGAAAGTACCACCACCTAAGTCATATACTAATACTTTTTCTTCGTGATCTGCTTTTTCTAAACCATATGCTAAAGCTGCAGCTGTTGGTTCATTTATTATTCTAAGTACTTCAAGTCCTGCTATTTTACCAGCATCTTTTGTTGCTTGTCTTTCAGCATCATTAAAGTAAGCTGGAACAGTTATAACTGCTTGAGTAACCTTTTCTCCTAAATAGCTTTCTGCATCTGATTTTAATTTTTGAAGTATCATTGCTGATATTTCTTGTGGTGTATATACTTTATCATCAATTTTAACTTTATAATCAGTTCCCATATGTCTCTTTATTGAGATTATTGTTTTATCTGGATTAGTAATTGCCTGTCTTTTAGCAACTTGACCAACTAATCTTTCTCCATTTGCTTGGAATGAAACAACTGATGGAGTTGTTCTTGAACCTTCTGAATTAGTTATAACAACTGGTTCTCCACCTTCCATAACTGCTACACATGAGTTTGTAGTTCCTAAATCAATTCCTATTATTTTTGACATAATATATTTCCTCCTTAACGCAAACCTTCGTTTGTTATTAATTTCTATTTTATTTATGTTATTATTTAAATTTAATTAGCTACTTTAACAACAGAATGTCTTATAACTTTATCTCCTCTTTTGTAACCTTTCATAAATACTTCAGCAACTGAATTATTATCAAGGTTCTCATCTTCAATATGCATTACTGCTTGATGAAGATTAGGATCAAAGCCTTCTTCTGTTCCTATTTCTTCAACACCTAACTTTTCTAGAGCAGTTTGGAAGCCTTTAAGTGTCATCTCAACACCTTTTTTCATGTCTTCAACACTTCCATTAGCTTCGACAGCTCTTTCTAAGTTATCAAGATTTGGTACTATTTCTTTTAGTACATCTATACATGCATCTGTATAAATACCCTCTTTTTCTTTAGCTGTTCTTTTTCTATAGTTTTCATATTCAGCTGTAATTCTTAGAAGTCTATCTTTTAAAGTCTCAAGTTCGTTAGTTAATTTTTTGTTTTCATCTTTAGTCTTTCTAAACATTTCTAACTCATCCTCTTCTTTTTTATTATCATTTTCCTGAGACTCTTCTACTACTTGCTCTTCTTCATTTACTGGCTCTTCCAAATTTTCTTTTATCTCTTCATCAACTATGATATTTTCATCATCTTTGATCTCATTTTCTAAATTTTCATTCTTATCTATCATTTCCTTATACACACCTCGTCTTCTTTAATTTTTAGACTGCCCTTTTAAAGTCTTATTCAATTCTTTCATGACCTGTGCCATTATTGCGATTACTTTTGAATAGTTAATTCTTCTAGGTCCTATCAATCCAATAGTCCCTTTTGCACTATCGCCTAGCGAGTATTCAGCTGATATAACACTACATTCTCTTGCTTCTGGAATATAATTCTCATCGCCGATTCTTATTGTTATATCATTTTCAGGTTCTATAAGTTCAACAACACAATCTTTATTATGAAGAAGTGATAATATCTCTTTTGCCTTTTCTATATCGTTGTACTCAGGAAAATTAAAAATATTTGTTGCACCCTCCATAAATACTCTAGATGTATCATCCTCTTTTAAGCATTGATATAATGCTGGGAGCATTGCATTAAATACTTCCTCATACCCATGTAAATCTACTTTTAAGTTATTTATAACCTCCAAGTTAATTTCATCTATTGAAAGATGTAATAGCCTTTTATTTAAAATAGTATTTATTTTATTTAATACTTCTATAGAAGGCACTTTATTAATTCTAATTATTTGATTCTTAATAAGTCCACCATCAGTAACAATTACTGCTAAAAGGCTTTTC
The DNA here is from genome assembly GCF_050584765.1 of Clostridium sardiniense. Lineage (GTDB taxonomy): Bacteria > Bacillota > Clostridia > Clostridiales > Clostridiaceae > Clostridium > Clostridium sardiniense_A. The sequence goes on from NZ_JBNOOR010000001.1 coordinate 1,710,092, forward strand.
TCATCAAGATTCATAACTTGGATAGATTTTAAATAGCTCATGCTCATAGAAGGTGTTTTTACAACACATGTAAGATGTGTTAATTCTGAAAGTAAAGTACTTGCATTTTTAACTATCTTATTAACTTCTAACATTGCTGAGTTTATAACATATTCTTTTATCTTTAAATCTTCTTCTTTACTTAAAAGTGGTTTTTCCATTAAACTATCTACATATAATCTATATCCCTTGCTTGATGGAATTCTTCCTGCAGAGGTATGAGGTTGTTCTAAATAACCCATATCTTCAAGATCTGCCATTTCATTTCTTATTGTTGCAGATCCAACTCCTAAGTCATGATTCTTTGCTATTGTTCTAGAACCTACTGGCTCTCCAGTTTTAATGTAATCATTGATAATAGCTTCTAATATTTTTATTTTTCTATCATCAATAACCATATCATCACCTCTACTTATTAGCACTCACTAAGAACGAGTGCTAATGACTATATTTAAATAATATTCTCGTTGATTATTTTTGTCAACGAGAATTTTTACTTTTTAATATTAATTTATTTAATTTAATCCATATTAGCTTTATTTTTCTTCTATTTGCTTCTTTTTTTTACTTTTTACAATATGAATTCACTCATAACATAATTTGATAATTCTATACCTTTATCAGTTAAATAAATATTATTATTTTCTTCTTTTAAAAGGCCCTTTTTTATATTATCCTTAATTACTGCTCTGTATACATCATATATATCTTTTTTAAACCTGTTTTTGAAGTCATCTTTATTTATACCTTGAATCATTCTAAGACCTAAGAACATAAACTCTTCCATATCTTCTTTTTCAGTATTTTTTACAACCTCTTCATATATATCTTTGCCATTACATATTCTTTCGATATATTCTGTTATACTATCTATATTCTTTACTCTACTACCATTTATATATGAACTAGATGATACTCCTACTCCTAAATACTCTTCACACTTCCAATAAACTTTATTATGATAACATTCCATACCTTCTTTTGAATAATTAGATATTTCATATTGATGATAGCCATTAGCTTCTAATATATCTTTAGTTAATTTATACATTTGTCTTTCATCCTCTTCTTTTGGAAGATTAAGAATACCTCTTTCACTCATATTATAGAAAGGGGTTCCTTCTTCAATGATTAGACTATAACATGATATATGCTCTGGATTTAACTTAATAATACCCTTTAATGTTTCTTCATAATCAGAAATACTTTGATCTGGTAGACCAAACATAATGTCAATGTTTATATTTTTAAATCCAAACCTTCTAGCTCTATTGTAATTTTCGCAAAATTCTTCTATTGTATGTATTCTTCCTATTTTTTTAAGCAGATTATTATTAGTTGTCTGAAGTCCCATACTTATTCTATTCATCCCGCAATCTTTTATAATTCTAAGCTTACTCTCTGTTAATGTTCCTGGATTACATTCTATAGTTCTCTCTGCATTTTTTATATAACTTATGCTATTTAACTTATTTAATAACTTATAAAGATTGTCTTCATTTAAATGTGATGGGGTCCCACCTCCAATAAATAAACTCTTAATAACTTTATCGCTACACTTTATATCTATCTCTTTAATTAAAGCATTTATATAATCATCTTCTAGGCCTTCTTTTCCAGCATATGATGGAAAATCACAGTAAAAACACTTTTGTTTGCAAAATGGAATATGTACATATAATGCAATTTCTTTCATTTTAAATTCACCTTCTTCTTTTACTTTTAATTATTATAACAAAAAAGAAGATTCTAATCTTAATTTATTAGAATCTTCTTTAATAAATTTATAGTAAAGCTTCTGCTTGCTCTTCAAGAAGCTTTAATTCTTTGTTCTCAGTTTCTATTACAGAAAAATCGTGTATTTCTTTAAAATTATAGAAAAAGTTTGCAAATGCTATTTTCTGAGCCCTATTTATATCAAGATCTACTGCTATTTTATCTAAATAATCTACCTCTAAATCTCCATAATTGCCATCTACTAAAGCTAGTCCAATTAATTCAAAGTATATAATTCTCTTTATTCTTTCCTTACTTTTCTTTAAAACAGCTACTATATCATCATAAGATAATATCCCAACTTTATCTTTCTCTAATCCAAGTTCCTTTACATAACCTTCTATTAATCTCTTTTCTTCTCTAGCAACTACATTATCTATATTTGCAAATTGATCTAATAAATTTACAAATGATACTGCTTCTTCATTGTTAAGTTCTTTTAAAAACATATAACACCCTCCATTTCTTTTGTTTATTATACATTAAAAGATTTCTTTTTTCACTTAACTTAATTAAACTTTAATTTTAAATTTATAAAAACTTATTTTTATTGTATTGTAAATTAATCCATTTAAAGATTTCTTTTTAATTCTTATAATTATTAAATATTTATTTCATAAAATATTTAATAATTATAAGAACAACTCCAAATACAATCAAAAATACGCCTGATACTTTATTTAACTTTTTATTACTTGTCTTATTTGCAAATTTTGCTGCTACTCTAGAACCAATAACAGCACATACTACACATATTATTAAAGCTATTATATCAGTTCCTCCATGAATTATATGCGCAGCTGCTCCAGTTAAAGCAGTAAATGACATGATAAAAACACTAGTTCCAATTGCTGTTTTTAAATCATATCCTAATACTGATGTAAGTACTAATAAAAGCATTACTCCTCCACCAGCTCCAATTGCTCCACAAACAACACCAACTAAAGCACCAAAAATTATTGAAAGTACTATTTGTTTTTCTTTACTTCTATTTAAAACATGCCCATCTTTAGATGTTGTAATTGGCTTTATAATAAGCTTAATCCCTAATAATATAGTTAAATACATAGATATGCCGCCTAAAATATTATTTGGTATAAACTTAGCAAAATAACTAGCTACATATGTGAAAAACATTGTACTAATCATCATTATTAATCCATTTTTTATGTCTATATTTTTGTTCTTAAAATACGTAATAGATGATATTCCAGCTGCAAGTACATCTGCTGAAAGTGCTATACCTATAGCCTCATAGGCATTAAACCCTAAAAGTGCAACAAGCATTGGAGTTATTATTGAAGCTGCTGATAATCCAACAAGTCCTATTCCTACTCCTGCCAATAAACCTGAAAGTATATATACAATTATAGTTATCAAAAAAATCACTCCTTCTCTTTAAACCAAATTCAATTAAGCTACTCTAGTGCTATTATATATAAATTAATTGAATATTTTATAAATACGAAGTAATAACTTTGTCAATTTATGTATCTACTACTATTCTATATAAAAAGTAATTTATTAACTAAATGATATAATTCTAATTTTTTAAAAAACATAAAGCATAAAAAGCACTTACAATTAAGTAAGTGCTTTTTTAATAAATTTTTATACTATTATTTAAATTTTTAACTTTAATGCTTAAATTATCACCTTATATCTTTTCTAACAAATCTATATTGTCTACATTATGCATTATAAGATTCTTCTGAACTCTATATATTCTTGTTTTAATTTCATTATTATCAAATAATATAATAAGTTCATTATTTAAGCCATTATTGTTAACATAAGTATCTATACTACTTCCTTTTACACTTATAGGAATTATGTCTCCATTGTATCTTTTAAGGGTTCCTGTTATTATTCCTTCTCTTCTTAATTTTTTACACTTTATTTTTGGATCTCTTCTATTTACTTCTATCATTTAATATACACCTCCATAATTTCTTATAGTAATGTATATGCACCATAAATAAATTAATTCTTACATTAAATTTTATAAAAAAAAGAAACTCTAATTGAATTAGAGTCTCTTTAAATAATTTTATTAATCTACTTTTAAAATTGACATAAATGCTTCTTGTGGAACTTCTACTGATCCCACTTGTCTCATTCTCTTCTTACCTTCTTTTTGCTTTTCAAGAAGCTTTCTCTTTCTTGATATATCTCCACCATAACATTTAGCAAGTACGTCTTTTCTCATAGCTTTAACAGTTTCTCTTGCTATGATTTTAGCTCCTATTGCTGCTTGTATTGGCACTTCAAAAAGTTGTCTTGGAATAATTTCTTTAAGTTTTTCAGCTATTCCTCTTCCTTTATGATAAGCTCTCTCTTTTGGTACTATCATTGAAAGAGCATCTACTACATCTCCATTTAGAAGAATATCAAGCTTGCAAAGATCTGCTCTTTCATATCCTTTGAATTCATAATCTAATGATGCATATCCTCTTGTCTTTGATTTTAATGTATCAAAGAAGTCATAAACTATTTCATTTAAAGGAATATCGTAATTTATTACAGCTCTTGTTTCCTCCATATATTGCATATCAATATATGTTCCTCTTCTATCTTGACAAAGTTCCATAACAGCTCCTACATATTCAGTTGGTGTTATTATAGATGCTTTTACAACAGGTTCTTCCATATAATCAATTTCACTCATTTCTGGAAGATTAGTTGGATTTGTAATATCAAAAACTTCTCCATCAGTCTTTTTTATCTTGTATATAACAGATGGTGCTGTTGTAATTATATCTAGATTAAATTCTCTCTCTATTCTTTCTTGGATTATTTCCATATGTAATAATCCTAAGAATCCACATCTAAATCCAAATCCTAATGCAACTGAACTTTCTGGTTCAAAATTTAATGCTGCATCATTTATTTGAAGCTTTTCTAATGCTTCTTTTAATTCTTCATATTTCGCTCCATCTACTGGATATATACCTGAATAAACCATTGGAATAGCTGGCTTATATCCTGGAAGTGCTTCTTCTGTTTCTCTTCCACTCTCAGTTATTGTATCACCAACTCTAGCATCTTTTACATTCTTAATAGATGCTGTAATATATCCAACGTCACCTGCTCTTAGTTCATTCGCTGGTAAAAATCCTGGAGTAAACACTCCAACTTCTGTAACATCATAAACTTTATCAGTTGCCATAAACTTTATTTTAGTTCCTCTTTTTACTATACCATCTTTGATTCTTACATAACTTACAACACCTTTATAAGTATCATAGTATGAATCAAAAACTAAGGCTTTAAGAGGTGCTTCTTCATCTCCACTTGGTGCTGGTATATCACGAACTACAGCTTCTAATACATCTTCTACATTTAATCCTGTTTTGGCTGATATCATTGGCGCTTCGTCAGCTGGAATACCAATTACATCTTCAATTTCTTGCTTTACTTCATCCGCTCTTGAAGATGGAAGGTCTATCTTATTTATAACAGGACTTATTTCTAAATCATTGTCTAATGCCAAATAACAATTTGCTAATGTTTGAGCTTGTATTCCTTGCGTTGCATCAACAACTAATACTGCACCCTCGCATGCTGCCAAACTTCTTGATACTTCATATGTAAAATCTACGTGTCCTGGAGTATCTATAAGATTTAATATATATTCTTCTCCGTTCTCTCTTCTATAAATAAGTCTTGCTGCTTGAGACTTAATTGTTATTCCTCTTTCTCTTTCAATTTCCATATTATCAAGTACTTGTTCTTCCATTTCTCTTTTAGTTAAAGTACCTGTAATTTCTAACAATCTATCTGCTAATGTTGATTTACCGTGGTCTATATGCGCTACTATTGAAAAATTTCTAATAAATTTTTGTCTATCATTTTTCATATATAAAACTGCCCTTCTATGTACAAAAGCAGTTATTTCACCCCCATATATTAAAGTCAAGCTAAATTATATCACACTTTGCATAGTAAGTGTCAATAATTTATGGGTTAATATAACTGCTATTTATTATTTATTTTAAGGCATTATTTTTTCAAATAAGGCCTCTATGTCATTAATTAAATTTACTGATATATTCTTAACTGCTAAAACTGCTTTTTTCACTCCACTTATTAGGTAGGATTCCTCTTTTATTTTTATTCTTTTATCATTTATAGTTACTAAATATTCCCCTTCGTTTTCATTATTATAGATTTTAACATTTGAATTATCTTGAATAAAACTATTAAACTCTTCCCCAAACTCTGTATTAACTATCTTTTTATTGTCATCAGTATTTCCTACTGGTGATAATGCTTTGGTATTTATAATATTAATATTTACTAGTCCAATACTAGCAAATATTAAAAGAAAACTTGAAAATATTATTATTAAATACTTCTTCTTTTTCATAAAGTTTCACCTCTTTAAAAATTCCTATTTATAAAGATTTCCACTTTAAGTAAATTTATTCATTTATTTCCCATTTATATACTCAGCTATTATTCTAGCAATATATTTGCCTGATGTCATAGCCTCTTTTGATGTGTTTATATTAGCTCCAACTTCTATAAGTATTGAATTACTAAATATATCTTGATTAAATGAATTTATTCCTCTATTGTATGTGTATGTCTTTCTTGCAAGTCCTGGATATAATTCGTTGGTTATTGCAGAGAGTTCTTTTTCTAACTTATCATTAGCTTTAAATTTTGAACTACTTATTGAATTTACATACATTATTTTAGCCATACTTTCCCCATTTATACTTGTTGTAAATAAATCCTTAGTTTTTTGAGTTGCCTTTTTTAGATCAACACCATCTCTATGCATATCTATTACAAGTTTAAAGCTATCATTATATTTTTTTGCATATCCTTTTACAGTTTCTCTTGATCTATTATAACTATCATTATATGAAGTATCATGTATTGTTTTATCATGTATAACTGAGATACCATACTTTTCTTCAAGTTCTTTCTCAATTACATTTCCAACGCCAACTACATTATAATTTTGGTCATTGGTTGATTTTTCTGATTCAGCATAATTTTCTCCTGAATGTGTATGATATATTAAGACTTCTGGCTTTGATTTATTAAGTTCCTTTTTAAGCTTTGGATTATATAAATTACTTTTTTCTTCTTCTGTATATCTTGACACTGCACCATCATTTAATTGAAATGGAGTGTACTCCTCTGCTTGGTCATTTTGGGTTAATTTATCATTTAATTTAAACATCGGAATTTCACTATTTATTAACTTTGCCCCACTAATATCTGAAAGACCTAAGGCTTCTAATGCTATATTTTTTAGTGATAAATTATTTTCATAATATGCACCTTCATCATAAACTTGTGTTTCTATTAGGGGCATTGAAAAATTTAAGAGTTCTACATACGCAAGGCCACCTCTTTCATTGTTATTTTTCAATATATAGATACATCTTCCAAAAAATACAACTATGAAAACAAGTAAAATCATAATTCCTATATCCATGGAACCAGTTATTTTCTTCACTTTACCTTTTGATATCACCTCTTATCCCCTCCCACTTTTAAATGTATATGAGGAGATTTACATAATTATTCTTTTAGTAAATTATTTTTTCTTATTTATATATTCAGCTATTACTCTTGCAAGATATTTTGCAGTTGTCATAGATTCTTTTGATGTATTTATATTTGACCCTACTTCTATAAGAATTGAGTTATTAAATATATCTTGATTAAGTAGATTTATTCCTCTATTCCATGTTTCAACATTCTTTATAAGTCCAGGATACAAGGAATTAGTTATACTTACTAATTCTTTTTGCATTTTATCATTGGATTTAAATTTGGAGCTTCCTCTTGTATTTAAATACATTATTCTCGCCATGTCTTCTCCATTTATATTAGTTGTAAAAGCTTCTTTTGTTCTATCTGTAGCTTTTTTACGATCAATACCATCTCTATGAATATCTACTACTAATTTAAAGTTGTCACCATAATTTTCATAATATTTTTTTATAGTTCCTCTAGACCTATCATAACTATCATTATAAGAAACATCATGGGCCGTTTTATCATGTATAACTGAGATACCATACTTTTCTTCAAGCTCTTTAGCTATTATATTACCAACTCCAACTACATTAAGATTTGGATCATCACTAAAATTCTTACTCTCTGAATATCCTTCGCCTGTATGAGTATGATAAATTAGAACTTCTGGCTTTGATTTATTAAGTTCCTTTTTAAGTTTAGGATTATATAGATTACTTTTTTCTTCTTCTGTATATTTTATTATCGCCCCTTGATCTAACTGAAAAGATTCATACCTTTCTACTTCATCACGCTTTAATAACTTTTCGCTTAATTTAAATATAGGCATTTCGCTATTTAATAATTTTTCTCCGCTTATATCTGAAAGCCCAACTGCTTCTAACGCTATATTCTTTAGAGATAGGTTATTTTCATAATAAGCTTCTTTATCATAAACCTGAGTCTCCACTAAAGGCAGTGAAAAGTTTAAAAGCTCTACATATGCAAGTCCACCTCTTTCATTATTATTTTTCATGATATAAATACATCTTCCAAAGAAGATAACTATACTTATAAGTAGTACTATAACTCCTATATCCATAGAGCTATTTATTTTTCTTCCTTTAGCTTTTGATATCACCTATCATCCCCTCCTCATTTATAAATATATATGAGGAAATTTACATAGTTATTATATGTTTTTAATTAACGAATTTATCTATATATAGATAAAATAAAAAAGATCAGAATTTAATTCTAACCTTTTTTATTTTATAAATTTAATTAATATATAATTTTAGCTCATAAATTTATTTATATCTTCCATATCCAAATTCGGCTGTACAGCTATATTTATTCCATTTGCAATTATTCTTGAAAGAGAATCTATTACTAAATCAACTTCCTTTGGTGTAACCATCAAATCACCTATATATGGATTTAATAATTCTTTTATAAGCACACTCTTTTCATGCTTATCTATACTTTTTATCATATTATAGAACGCTGAATCTTTTTCAGACTTACTTATAAGTTCATCTATTACTAAATCTATACTGTCATTTGCAATAGTTGCAGCATCGACTACTGTTGGTACTCCAATCGCTATAACCTTTACACCTAATGTTTCCTCATTTATTCTCATTCTATGATTTCCAACACCAGCTCCTGGTGATATTCCTGTATCACTTATTTGAATGGTTCTATTTACCCTTTCTATTTTTCTAGATGCTAATGCATCAATACATATAACTATATCCGGTTTTATTTTATCTACAAGAGCTTTTATAACATCCCCTGTCTCTATTCCTGTAATACCTAGTACTCCAGGTGCAATAGCGCAAACTGGTATTATTGAATCATCGATGGATTCTGGCATTACATCTTTTAAATGTCTTGTTACCATTATTTTTTCTACGACTTTAGGTCCAAGGGCATCGGGAGTAACTTTCCAATTCCCAAGTCCAACTACAAGAGCTGTCTTACCTTGATCAATATTTACTAAAGCTTTTAGTGTCTTTCCTACCGCTTGAGAAACATCATCCATAATCTCTCCATCATATACTGTGTACTCTGGAATATCCACAGTTATATAATTTCCTATTGGTTTTCCTAATTTTTTTGCTCCATCCTCATTTTTTATTGTTACTTTTGTAACCTTACTATCATTTATTATATCTTCGTCTACAATAACCCCGTCAATGTCGTTTTTATGTACCTTGGCATAGTCTTCCTTTGCTTCAATTGCAAGGTCTGTTCTAAAGTTTAACATACTCTCACCTCTTAATTTATTATGTATTCTAAATTATTTTTCCTCTTTGTTTAAATTTAATACTTGAATATAATAAACTTCAATGCTATAATATGGTTTGTTGAATGTAAACTCGTACGCAAATTCCCCGTGAATTCGCTATGAGGCCCTATAAAATTTAGAGGGGGTGAAAAGTAATGGCAAATATAAAATCAGCTAAGAAAAGAATTAAAGTTACTGCAACAAAAACTTTAAACAATAGAATGGTTAAATCAGCTTTAAAAACTGCTATAAAGAAGTTAGAAGCTGCTATCGCTGCTAACAACGCTGAAGAAGCTAAAGCTTTATTCGTTAAAGCTACTAAGTCTTTAGACATGGCTGCTTCAAAAGGAGTTCTACACAAGAACATGGTTGCTAGAAAGAAATCAAGACTAGCTGCAAAGTTAAATGCTATGGCATAGTAACATAAACCGACCTTAACGGTCGGTTATTTACTTTTAGTGAATTTGATTAAGAGTATCTTAATTACATAAAAATACCTCACCACTTATTGGTGAGGTATTTTTACTTTTTAACCATTGCGATATTTAAAAGGAATAATTCAAGTTCTGCTTTTTTATCTCCTGAACTACTCTTTAGATTTTTCTCTGTATTTATACAAAAAGTTAATATTTTTTCAAGCTGTCCTCTTGAAAACTTTTTACTTTGAAGGATTAATTTTTCAACAACAAATTGAGGTATTCTAAACTCTCCAATAAAGTCTTGTACATTCTTACCCTTTAATAATCCAATCTTTATATCATATAGTCTTTTAAATTGATTTTCTATAGTTGTAATTATAAGCATATGTTGATCAGCTTTAAATAAAAGTTCATTTAATATATCAAGTGCTCTTTCAATTTTTCTTTGTGATATTAAATCAACTAAATCAAATACATCATCTTCACTTTTATTTGGAATTAATAAATCAATATCTTTTTTATTTATATCTCTATCTCCTACGTAATCAACAATTTTAGAAACTTCTTTTTTAGCTATATCTAAATTCATTGGAAGCTTCTCGCAAAGATACCTAAGTTCTATTTTATTTATACTCTTGTTATTTTCTTTAAACATAGAGTCAACTCTTTTATAAAAACCATCTCTCTTTAGTTTATCTATCTGAACTACAGTAGTTATTTTATCCAATGCCATTATATTTTTATTTTTCTTTACAGTATCTCTCTTATCACCAAATACATGATATAAAACCAATATAGTATGTTCTGGCATATCCTTTAAATATTCCTTCATACTATTATATAAACTCTTGCTTGAAGCATCTAATTTCTCTTTTAGAAATGCACATCTATAAACTATAACTACTTTCTTTTCAGCCATAAATGGAAGAGTCTCACATGCATTCATAATTTCATCAAAAGTACATTGTACTCCATCAAACTTAATAAAATTTAAATCTCTAAGTCCTTCATCAATATATGGATTTACTAAATTCCCTACTGCTTCTTTAATTAATTCTTCATCAGCACCACAAAAAACATATGAATTCTTAATTTTTTGATTTTTTATGTCCTTCTCTAATGTTTCATAATTTATCAAACTAATCACCTTTCAAATTCAATTTACTTTACTAATATATCATCACCTAATATAATAATCTCACTAGCTTCATTCTCTTTGAAATTTATTATATCATATTTCACTTCCTTTTTATTCCCACCAGATACATTTAAATAATAACTACTTCCACTTACACTTAGAATATAATCTTTTCCTTCTTTTTCTAAGTAATAACTATCCGATATATTTATTTTCTTAAAATCCTTATAACCTTTTGAAGATGCCGTTTTACTTTTCAAATCATCCATATTAGCTTTTTTATCAGAAACTATTATCCTGTCCCCCTTATAAGATATTACTAATCCCCCCTCTTTTCTATAGGTTATTTTGGGATTTAAACTATATAAATTAATGGAAATAAAAACCATATAAGCAATAGGTAATACTATAATTTTCTTAACTCCTCTTTTATATAGGTAATATGTAATTAATAAACTTATATAAAAATAAGCATACTCCACAGTTATATTTAAAGTCTCCGGAACAAAGTTTATAAATATGTCTGTTGTATCATCTAAAATATTTATTATTATATTTAATATAAAACTTAAAAAATCAAATATCTCTTGAATCCCTATCATACCAATACATATGACTCCTATTATAAGTATTAAATTTATAATTGGAATCAAAATAATATTTCCCACTATAAATCCAATAGAAAACTCATTAAAAAATATTATAAGTAATGGAAGAGTAAATATCTGCGCTGCAAGTGATATACTTATTGTATCACCTAGAAATTCTGGTATTTTATATAGCTTTCTTCTTATTTTTTTACTATATAGTAATATTCCTATAGTTGCGCTAAAAGATAATAAAAATCCTATATTAAAAATACAGTATGGTGCCATAATAAATATTATTATAGCACTTATAGCTATACCCCCTATTGGGTTATATTTTCTCTTTAATATGAATCCTAAGTTTGAGAATAAAAGCATTATAAATGCTCTAAGACTTGAAAAAGCTATTCCCGTCATAATTACATAAATAAATGTCATTACAAGAGATGCCTTCTCATTTATAAGCTTCTTAAATATTAGAAATATAATACCTATATGAAGTCCAGATACACTCAGTGCATGTATAACACCAAATCTATTCATATATTCTTCATCTTCTTTATCTAATGTACTATCTCGTCCAAATACTATAGATGTAACTAGTGAAGCTTTTCGTATACCAATATTATCTGTTAATTTCTCTTTAAACTTCTCTTTAAGTTTAGCTAATTTAGTAAATATACTTTTATTATAAATCTTAAACTCTTTAATTTTAAATTCTCCAATTATACCTTTTTCTTTATCTATATCTCTTTTAAAGCTTCCTCTAGCTAATATTAAATCTCCCTCTTTACATCCTTTTAGGTCACCTTTTAGAATAATCTTTCTTCCATCTACTTTACCTATTCCCCCATAGGAATAATTTCTTTCAACTCTTATCGTCTCATATTCATTAATATTCAAATTATAAAAATTGTTATTTATTAAAACTCCAATAATAAATACAAATAATATAAAAACTAAAAATTCTTTCCCTTCTTTTAAAAATACCCATAAAAATAAAAGGCTAACTAAAGTAATAGCTAGCCCTAAATCTCTATCAAAATATCTATAATATAAACTACTAATAAGTAGTGTTATAGCTATATATAAAATAGGTAACTTCACTTTGCCTATTTCAAATATCTTCATAACCTTACCACCTCATAGATGATTATTGACAGATAAACATTTCTTATACTTTTATTTACTCTTTGGATTAAATATAATTGCCATTAAGTATCCAAAGAAAATAGATGCTGTAATTCCAGCTGCTGCACCCTTTACTCCTCCAGTAAATATTCCAATTAATCCAACTTCCTTTACCTCTTTTATTACTGAAACCGCAAGGGAATTACCAAAGCCCGGTAGTGGTATTGTAGCTCCAGCTCCAGCAAATTCAACAAGTTTATCATATATTCCAAATGCTCCAAGTATAGCACCTAATGTAACAAATAAAACTAATATTCTAGCTGGTGTAAGTTTTGTTTTATCCATAAGTATTTGAGCTATAACACATATAAGACCACCTACAATAAATGCTTTTACATAATCCATACGACTATATTCTCCTTTCTTTAATCCATTTCAATAGCTACTGCATGAGCTATTCCTGGAATACTTTCACCTTGAAGGGATGACGTAGTACTCATAAGAGCTCCTGTAGAAATTACTAAAGCACTTTTTATTTCTCTTCTCATCATCTTCTTATATATATATCCAGCAGTTACAACAGCAGAGCATCCACATCCACTTCCACCTGAGTCAGTTCCTTGAGCTTCATTATCAAATATAATGTCACCGCAATCCACATGATTTTCTCTTATATCATAACCATATTCTAATATTAATTTATCCGAAATAGTTTTACCTACTTTCCCCAAATCTCCAGTTGTTATTACGTCATAACTTTTAGGAGTCCTGCCTGTATCTTTAAAATGCTTATATAAGGTATCTACCGCAGCTGGAGCCATTGCAGCTCCCATATTATTTGCATCCATTATTCCATAATCTTTAACAACTCCTGTTGTAACATATGTAATCTTCGGAAATTGATTCCCTTCTTTTCCAAGTATCATTGCTCCTGAACCTGTAACTGTCCATTGAGCTGTTTTACTTCTTTGAGATCCATACTCTAATGGAAATCTAAATTGTCTCTCAGCCGCACAAAAGTGTGATGAAGTCGATGCAACAACATTATTTGCAAATCCGCCATCCATAATTAAAGCTGCAAGACCTAAAGATTCAGCCATAGTAGAACAAGCACCATAAAGTCCAAAGAACGGTATATTAAGATCTCTTGCTGCAAAACCTGAAGATATTATTTGATTTAATAAGTCTCCTGCAAACATATAATCTATATCAGTTTCTTTTAAACTAGCTCTTTTTATAGACTGTGTTATAGCTGTATACATCATTTCACTCTCTGCTTTTTCATATGTTTCTTTTCCGCAAGTTTCATCGCTTAAAACTTCATCAAAATACTCTTTTAAAGGACCCTCTCCTTCCTTTGGACCTACTATTGAAAAAGCGGATATTATTCTTGGAGGATGTTCTAGCTTTACTGTTTGACCTCCAACTTTCTTAATCTTTTTATCCATTCTAAATCCAACTCCTTACTTTAAAAAAACAAATCTTTTATGTAATATATTAATCCCACAATTACGGAAGTTCCAATACCATAGACTAAAACGGGACCAGCTATTGTAAATATTTTTGCAGCAACTCCTAAAACAAAGCCTTCCTTTTTAAATTCTATAGCTGGTGCAACTACTGCATTTGCAAACCCTGTTATAGGTACTACTGTACCTGCACCACCATAACTTGCAATCTTATCATATATTCCTACTCCTGTTAGTAATGCCCCTAAAAATACCATTATTATTGCTGAAATGCTTGCAACTTCTTCCTTTGGGAATCCAAGTTGCAAAAATATATTTGATATTAATTGTCCTATATCACAAATTATTCCACCAACAAAAAATGCTCTAATGCAATTTCTTGTAAGTTGTGGTTTAGGCTCACTTTCTTTGGAAAGAGTTTGGAACCTTTGTTTTACAGACTCTTCTTTAGTTTTCATTTTTTTCTTACTCAAAATTACAACCCCTTTCTAAATTGATATAATTAGTATTTGTAAAAATTTAAATCTAACACTGGAAAATATACTCAATTTATGAAAATAAAAAAAGAAGGATTTTAAATCCTTCTTTTCTTTATTCTTTTAATTTTTCTTTCATTTTTAATAGTACCTTTTTTTCTATTCTAGAAACTTGAACTTGGCTTATTCCAAGCATTTTAGCTACTTGAACTTGTGTCTTATCCTTAAAATACCTAAGCATTATAATTTGTCTAGACTTAACATCTAGTGTTCCTATAGCTTCTTTTAAGGCTATTCTGTCAATCATAGAAGTATCATCTTCTCCCTTTTGACTAAGTTTATCTATTAAGAGCACAGGAGCACCGTCATCTTGATGAATTGTATCATATAAATACTGCATACTAGATGAAGCTTCAATAGCTATAACAATCTCTTCCTTATCTATTCCAGAGTATTCGGCTAACTCATCGATTGTAGGGTCCCTATTAAGGGTTTTGGTAAGCTCTTCTTTGCAGTAATGAATTTTTCTAGCTAAAGTTTTAACATTACGGCTTACCTTAATCATTCCATCATCTCTTAAAAATCTTTTGATTTCTCCAATTATCATCGGAACTGCATATGTTGAAAACTTAACATTAAATGAATCATCAAAATTCTTTATAGCTTTAACTAGCCCAATTGAGCCTATTTGATATATATCTTCATATTCATATCCCCTATTTAAAAACTTTTTACTAATAGAAGATACTAATGGAAGATTCATTTCTATCAATCTATCTAAGGCTTTTTGATTACCACTTTTAGCTAAAGGTAAAAGCTCAGAATTATCATCATAATTAAATTCCTCTCTTTTATAATTCTCAATATTCATATTATTCCCCTAACCTAATTCAGTATCAAATTTTTTCTTTATAACCACCTTTGTCCCTTTTCCCTTTTCACTATACACTTCTAAGCTATCCATAAAACTTTCCATAACAGTAAAGCCCATTCCTGATCTTTCAAGGTCAGGTCTTGATGTATATAATGGCTCTTTTGCTTTTTCTATATCTTCAATTCCTCTACCAAAGTCAGATATAACTATCTCAACTTCATCTCCCTTTATAGATGCATCAATTCTAACCTTTCCATCTTCTCTATTCTCATATCCATGAATAATAGAATTTGTTACACCCTCAGATACTGCAGTTTTTACATCTGTCAATTCTTCTATTGTAGGATCTAACTGTGAAACAAAGGCTGCCACTGCTACTCTTGCAAAAGCCTCATTTTGAGATTTGCTTAAGAATTCAATACTTATTTTATTATCATACATGAAAACCCCTCCATTAAATGCACCTTACTGCCTCATCTACAGTATTAAATTTTTTTATAATTTTAAATAATCCTGATAATTCAAAAACTCTATTTACACTTTTATTAACATCTGCTACACAAATATTTCCACCATTTGATAATACCTTTTTATATCGTCCTACAACCACTCCAATTCCTGAACTATCCATAAATGTTACGCCACTAAAATCTAATATAACTCTTCTTATGTTATCTCTTTCTATTCTATCATCAATCTTAACTCTAACTTCTTCTGCACTATGATGATCTAACTCTCCTAATAGATGAACAATTAAAGTCTCATCACTTTTTTCAAATTTAAGATACATACAAGTTACCCTAAAGTTTGCTTTAGAGTAATTCACCTCCTAATTTATATTTTTCACTTTATTTCTTCCATATTTTAACATATATTTATGTACAAAGTCAATTATATTAGCATTTTTTATGGAAATTTTTGTTATTAAATTAGTCATAAATAAATAGACTACTACATAATAAATTTTAAAATCTTAAATGTAGTAGTCTTATCCTTATTCTTTATATTTCTTTATTTCTTCATTTATTGATTTATAAAAGTCTTCTAACTTTTCATTATCTTCTAATATTAGAGTTTCAATGGCATCATCTAAAACATCCATCTCATATATATGGAAGTCACCTTCTCGTATAGCAGCTTCCACTTCTGGGCATAATATTAATTCATCTTTATTAGTAGATGGAATCAATACTCCTTTGCCCTTATATCCTCCTATTTCCTTGCACACGTTAAAGAAACCTTCTATTTTTTCATTTACTCCTCCAATAGCTTGAACTTCTCCAAATTGATTTAAAGACCCTGTTACAGCAATATTTTGCTTAACACCTCTCTTACTTATAGATGATAACATTGCTATCATTTCAGCAACAGATGCACTATCTCCATCAATCATTCCATAACTTTGTTCAAAACTTAAATGAAGATTTATAGGAAGTTTTTCATAAGGAGATAATATACTATACAATAATCCAGTTAATGTTTGTATAGATTTCTCGTGTATCTTACCACTTAATTTTGATTCTTTATGAATATCTATTACACTACCATCACCCTTTAATGCCAAGCAAGTTATTCTAAGTGGTTTTCCAAATCTATATATTCCTGTATCTAGTACTGCAAGTCCATTAATATTCCCAACTACTTTTCCTTCAGTCTTTACAAATATTTTCTTTTCTTTATACATATCCATATAGTCATCCAGAATACTATCCTTCTCATATATTATATTCTCAATATATTTTTTACCTATTATATCCTCATTATTTTCCTTTGCAAGATTATCAGCTTTAACTAATATATTATCAATTTTACTTTCATCTACATTAATTCTTTCTCTACTAGAAGCTTCTCTAACTAAGAATCTTATTATAGAATTAATCCCGTCCTCTTCTATTTTCAATAATTTATTTTTTTCTGCCCTTTGGACAATGAATTTTTTTAATCCATTCATTATATTCTTAGGATTTTTAATTTCACTTTTAATGTCACACTTTAAAGGAAATAAATTTTTAAAGTCATCATCATTGCTACAAAGAATATTGTAACTTTCATAATCTCCAATTATTATCACCTTAACATTTATTGGTACAGGTTCAGGCTTAAGTCCATTTATAGATAAAAGCTCTAGATAATTTCTATTGCTATCAAGATTAAGCTTTTCTGACATAAGTGTCTTCTTTAAATAATAATAACTATTTGGATTTTGTATAAGGTTATTTAATCTAATAATTACACATCCTTCATTTGCTTCTAAAAGAGAGCCTGGAGTTATAAATGAAAGATCAGTTACATAATTACCATTTTGACTTTCATATTCAATATTGCCCAAAAGATTTACAACATTTGGATCATCCTCATAAATAACTCTTGGATGATCATTATTTGAATTATCCACTAATACTTCTATATTATATTTTCCTAATATTTCTTCAACTTTAGTATCTTCATCCTCTAAATCTATACTATAATTTTCAATTAATTCTTCTTCTATGCTTTTATATAAATTTTCAAGATAATTATATACATCATCGTCTCTTATAAATTCTAGTAATAGATCATCTCTTATATTTTCCATTCTTTCATCAATAAAATTCTTAAAAATAACCTTCAGTCTTTCAATGGATCCAACCTCTAATTCTTTAAGATCATCTAGTATAACCTCTGCTCTTTGTTTTAGTTTAGTTGCTTTTTGAAGTATTTCTTCTCTATCTTCTATATCTAGCTCATCATATTCCTTCTCTGTCATTACTTCACCTTCACTTAAAGGAATAAAAGCAAATCCCCCTGAGGTTGCTTTTACATCAAATCCATCTACTTTTGCAACCTCTACAAGTTCACCTATATATTTATTCCTTTTAAGATGAATATTTTCTACTATATCGTCTTTTTCCTCGTCTGAAGATGTATTAAAAAATTCTAAAAAGCTTATTGTATATTCTTCTTTTAATTCTTTGATTTCCTTTTTAAGCTCTTTTCCTCTTCCATTAGAAATAAATATAGGAAAAGGTTTCTTTCTATCTTTCAGAGTTGCATAGCATATATCTGAAGGAGGTTCTAAGGATTTATATTCATTATCTATGAAATTAACTAACCCATCTATTTTGTCATTTGAAAATGAGTCTATCATATATAAGTTATACCCAGCCCTCTTTATATTAATGGCTCTCTTTATTTCCTTATAAGGAGTGCTTATCTCTGGAATTTCTTTAAAGTTTATTTCCTCGTCTTCGCTAATATATTCCACATCATAAATTATTTCACTTTGAGTTAATTCTTTCTTCATATAATGCTTTTTCCAAATTTACCTTTTCAAAAGTAAACTTAGCTAATTCCTCCTTACCTTTATAGTTGTATATTATATTAATATTCTATTTATTGGATTTTAGATATAGTTTTTTTCATTTAATACAAATAAGTTTAATTATTTCTAATAAGTAACTATTTAAAGCAAAAAAATACCTAAGGAGATTAATCTCCTTAGGTATTTTAAAGTATTTTCAATTAGTAATTACTATTTGACACTTTACCTTCACATATTTCAATTGAAGCTGAAGCTCCTATTCTTGTAGCTCCATTTTCTATCATGCTTTCAGCATCTTCTAATGATCTAACTCCACCTGAAGCTTTAACTCCAAGGTCTGGTCCTACAGTTTCTCTCATAAGCTTAATATCTTCCTTTGTAGCTCCACCTGTTGAGAATCCAGTTGAAGTTTTTACAAAATCTGTTCCTGCTTCTTTTGCAAGTTTACAAGCTATTACCTTTTCCTCATCTGTTAATAGACAAGTTTCAATTATAACCTTTGTTAAAGCCTTTCCTTTTGCAGCTTCTACAACTGCCTTTATATCTTCTTTTACAAAATCGTAATCTTTATCTTTAAGTCTTCCGATATTTATAACCATATCTACTTCAGTTGCACCATTTTCTATAGCATCTTTAGTTTCAAATACTTTTACATTCGTTGTTGTAGCTCCTAAAGGGAATCCTATAACAGTACAAACTTTAACTTCACTATCTTTTAATATTTCATATGCTTCCTTAACTCTTGTAGGATTTACACATACTGACGCAAATGTATATTCTAATGCTTCTTCACATAATTTTTTAACCCCTTCACTTGTTGCTTCTGGTTTTAAAATAGTGTGATCTATCATTCTTGCTAATTCATTTTTGTTCATCATTTGCACTCCTTTACATAATTATTCTTTAAGGTGATTATAGAACTTTTTCTTCAGCTTTGTCAAATATTTTTATCTAAAATTATCTATTTTACGACATACTAAAACAATGAAATTTGCTCTTCTAAACTCTCTTTAAATGAAGATACACTAAGGCCTATAAGCCTTATATCTTCTAGGAATTCTTCTTCACTTAGAATTTCATTAGCTATTCTTAGTATATCTTCTTCCTTATTTATATAATCATTTAACGTTCTACTTCTAGTATGATTTTCAAAGGAACTAGTTTTATATTTTATTGTTATAGTTTTTATTGATTTATCTTTTTCTTTTAGGAGATGTGCTATATTTTTCGAGAATTCTTTTAAATATTTTAATAGCTCATCTTTATCTTTTGTATCTCTTTTAAGAGTTCTTTCTTTTCCCATAGATTTTCTATCTCTTATTACTTTAACTTCCCTTTTATCTATACCTCTTATTCTTTCATATACTTCTATTCCTTGCTTTCCTAAGTATTCATACAAAAACTCTTTAGGCAATGAATACATATCTTCTATGTTAAAAAAGCCCATATTATTTAATTTTGATACTGACTTAGATCCAAGACCATGTATTTTTGATATAGGAAGCTTTAATAAAACCTTTGGAATCATTTCTTTAGTTATTTCCATAACTCCATTTGGCTTATTCCAATCTGAAGCAAGCTTTGCTAAAAATTTATTATAAGAAATACCTATGGATAAAGTTAATCCCAATTCTTTGAATACTCTTTTTTTTATATATAGCGCAGCTTCTCTTCCATTTTTTATGCTTCCTTCTGATAAATCTAAGTAAGCCTCATCAATTGAAAGAGGTTCAACTAATGGTGTCACTTCTTTAAATATTTCAAATACTCTATTTGATACCTCTTTATATCTCCAGTATCTTACTTTAACGAAAATCCCATTTGGACATTTTTGTCTTGCTATAAATATTGGCATAGCAGAATGTACACCATATTTTCTTGCCTCGTAAGAACAAGTAGAAACTACTCCTCTTTCACTCACTCCACCAACTATAACTGGCTTCCCTCTAAGTTCTTTATTATCTTTTTGTTCAACAGATGCAAAAAAAGCATCCATATCAACATGTAAAATTACCTTATCCATTAGATTAACTCCATTTATTAAGCTAAAACCTCCTCAAATAGCCCTTGCTTTTTGCTGACAAGAAAGGAATATATGGCAAAGCATAATAATTCCTCTAGATATTCATTTGAGAAGGAGCTGTTGTTTTTTTCATAAATTTCAACTATGACTATAGCTATTAATGTTCTAAATGTCTTATCCATATAAAAAGCATATTCTCCTTCTTCTTCACAAAGACATTCTGTAACTTCTCTAACCTTATTTAAATACTCATAAATCTCCTCATCCCTAGCAACCACACCTATTAGAGGTAGTACTTCATCCCCTATTCTCATATCTTTATTATTAAATACCTTAATAAATTCTTTTATTTCGTAAGGTGCTGATGCACTACTATTTAAAAGTATACTACTTGCTATACCTTGTAAATCATTTTTTGAATAATAATTTAAGTCTGATAAGTAATTAAACATACTTTGAATGTACTTACTAGTATTTTCTATGTTAGATTTATCTTTATTACTCTTAATTGCAAGAAGTGCAAATACTAGGTAATCTTCATCGTCTATAAATCCTTCATATTCATTTTTTAAAGATTTATATATCTTCTTCATATCGTTAATTATAGCTTCTTCTTCTCCTATCTTTGCATGCTTAGCTAGTGCATATGAAGATAAAACTAAATAATTCCCATCCTTGAAATCGTTATCTTTTAAATATTCATTCATTTCTATTACTCTGTTTGAAAATTCAATATAATTATTTTCTTTACTTATTAAAATAGATATCATATATAAAATGTCCCCTCTAAAGCTCGACATTTTATTTGTATTTGCTTTTATATATTTTCTAATTTCTTTTATTCTATCTATATTAATATTTTCATCTTCACCAAATATTAATGATGCAAAATGATTTATATATTCTCCATCAAATCTTAATTTATTTTTTGCTAATTTATAATTTTCTATTACCCTATTTGTAATTTCATATAACAGGCTATTCATAACATCCCTCTCCCTTTAAAATACTGCTTAACTATATTATATATCATTTTATAAATTAATCTCTTAAATATTAGTTACAATATTTTATTTTTATTATACTATTTATTTATGGCAATAATATGGCTAAATACTATTTTCCCTTTTATTTGAAATAAAATTTATATCAATTATCTCTCTTCATGTAAAAAGACTAATTCAAGTAAATCGAATTAGTCATTTTTATATTATTTTCTCTTTTCTACTCTCTTAGGCATAGTTTTAGTAAAACTTCCTCTAACTATAAGTTCTTCTTTATTATATGCTATAATATTTGATTCTTTAGTTAATGTTATTGCCTTTTTAGAACAAAAATCACTACACATTCCACAGAAAGTACAGCTAGCTAAATCGAATATTAGTGTTATCTCTTGCGTGCTCTCATCTATTTTCTTCATAGTTTTTGTTATAGCACATGGAGCACAAACCCTTGTGCATAAGCCACATCCTATACACTTTTCACTATCAAATTCAATTTTCCCTCTATATCCTTCTGGATTATTTTTATTTAACTCTTTATCTGTACTTGATGATTTAAATAAATTTTTAAATGCTTCTCTTAAAAAAGGAACTTTCATCTTAAGTCACGCTCCTTTTTTTAATTAATATATCTATAGCTTTCTTTAATCCTTCAATTATAGCTTCAGGCTTTGGTGCACATCCACCAACTAAAATATCTACATTTACCCATTTATCTAGTGGTCCTTCAATAGAATAACTTCCTTTAAATACATTACAAGACATAGGACATGATCCTAAAGACATTATGACTTTAGGTTCTGGAACTTGTGATATTACTCTTAGCATCCTCTCTTTTGATTGTGATGTAATTGGTCCTGTTACTACAATTATATCTGCATGCCTTGGAGTTCCTGCAAGCTTTACACCATATCTTTCAATATCATATCTTGGTCCTAAAAGAGCAACTAATTCAATATCACATCCATTACAAGATCCAGTATTTATATGATATATCCAAGGTGATTTTTCCATTCCTCTTTTTAGAATTCCCATACCTTCCTCCTAAAAATAACTAACTAATATCAAACTAATTAATGATAAAATTGTTGGGATTGTCCAATAAAACTTTAATGCTTGATTTATTTTCAATCTACCAAATACAGTTCTTACGACTGTTATAGAAAAAAACGCAACTATACAAGCTAAAATTATAAATATAATAATATTAATAATTTTATAACTACTAACACTTCCACCTAAAAATAAAGATACAAATAAAGCTGACATAATAAAACCTTTAATAGATTGAGTTAATTTAAAAACAGCTAAATATCTTCCTGAATACTCTACTAATGGTCCTTCGCATATTTCTGTTTCTCCTTCTGCAATATCAAATGGAACTACACCAGATTCTCCTGGAATTATCATAAGAAATGCTAAAGCTGCTGGTAGTAATTTTAGTGTAAACATAAAGCTTCCTTGATTTATCTGCGCAAGAGATACACTATTCATTAAAAAATTATTATTTATCTCTAATACCTGCCCTGAGAAAATACATACTGAAATAATAGATATAACCATAGGTAATTCTAAACTTAAAAGAAGTACTGCTTCTCTTGATGCACCTATATTTCCAAAGGTTGATGATGAATTTATTCCAGATACTATTAATGCAATTACTGAAATAGTAATTAAATATATTATAAAAATAATGTCTCCATTGAAACTTATATAGATATTATTAAAAATAGGAATAAGTAGTGGAATAATACAAACACTAACTAATCCAACTACCGGCATAATTAAAAATATCTTTTTATTTGAATATTTAGGTATTATTACTTCTTTTCCAATAAGCTTTAAAATATCATAAAACGGCTGTAATATAGGTGGTCCAATTCTTCTTTGCATTCTTGCTACTAATTTTCTATCAATTCCAGAAATTAATAAAGATATAAATATTACAAATATTCCTCCTGGAAATATAAGTGCATGAAATAGTAATTTAAAAAATTCCACTTTCTCACCTCTTCTACATAAACATAAAAGAATATATAAGCATAAAGCTTAATGTTAAAACTACCCAAAGAGCATAATCATTTACACATCCATTATGAGCATCCCTTATTATATTAAAGTATTCTTTGAATTCATATTTCATTCCCCAAAATATATCATGTGATCCTAACTTAGAATTGTAATCTACTTCCCCTCCAACAAAGGGTTCAAATTTACTATTTTCTATATTTTCGTGTACTATACTTACTCTAGTATTTTTAATATTAAGAAGTACTATAAATGCTAACATTAATATAAAAAATAGGATTAAAAATGAACTTGGATTATATGGAGAAATATAATCTAAAAATACAGCTCTACCTCTTATACTATCTATAATCTTGCTTATAAAATTTTTAATAATATTATCTGAGAACAAACCTAATAATAAACAAGCTACTGCAAGAAGTCCCATTGGCACTTTCATTGAAAAAGGTACTTCTTTAACTTTAAGTATATTTTTTGAAGGTGTACCCATAAAGACTGTATAGAATACTTTAATAAATGAAGCTAATGTCATAACTGAAACAATAAGACATAATATTGTTACTATTGGCATTCCAATATTATAAGTTGAATAATAAATAAGCCATTTAGAACTAAATCCATTAAATGGAGGTATTCCACTAATAGCTAAGGCTCCTACTATAAATACTCCCATAGTAAATGGCATCTTTTTTCCTATACCAGATACCTTATCTAAATTAGTTGTGCCAGTTCTGTAAAGAATTGCACCAGCACACAAAAATAATAAACATTTAAAACTTGCATGATTTATCATATGAAACAATGATGAGGCAAGTCCTAAATCTCCTCTCCAATCACTTGCAAATAAAGCAACACCAATTCCAATTATTATATATCCTATTTGAGATACAGAATGGAATGCCAAAAGTCTTTTAAAATCATTTTGAAGTAATGCCATAGTTACTCCAAGTATCATTGTTATAATTCCCCACACTATTATCAAATAAGCTATTGCATTGTTTGTAGTAAAAGAATATATCAAAAATAAAATTCTAATTACTCCATAAACTCCTGTCTTGCTCATAACTCCTGATAATAACATTGAAATTGAAGATGGTGCGGACATGTGAGCATCTGGTGGCCAAGTATGACAAGGTACCATAAATGCTTTAACAGCATATCCAACCATAAGCATAACGAAAGCTAATATACTTACTTTGCTATATAGCCCTCCATTTTGTGATAATTTATTAGATATCTCTAGTATATTTAGTGTATGAGCCTCCATATATAAAAGAACAGTTCCAAGAAGTATAAAAGATGATCCAAGCCCTCCAATAACCACATATTTAAAACTCGCTTCAAGAGCTTTACCCTTATTGTTTCTAAATGCAGTTAATGATATGGCAGCTATTGTCATAATCTCTAACATTACATACATATTAAATAAGTCACCAGTAAATACAAATCCAATCATACTTCCGGTTAGTAACATAGATAACATATAATATTTAGATAGCCCATTATCCTCTTCCATATATCTTATAGAATAAATAGAGGATATAAGACAAGCTCCGGTAATTATTATTCCAACAAATAAAGAGAGGGCATCTACCCTTAATGCTATTCCAATAGAGGTTCCATCTATTGGTTCCCATCCTCCCATCCAATATTCTAATACTTTATTCTCTATGAAAATTGGTCTTATCATCATTAAAGTAGTTACAAATGATGAAAGAGATGCGAAAATTGAAATACCTCTTTTTATCTGTATATTTTTTTCTTTAATAAGTCCAATTATAAATGTAGCAATAAATGGAATCATTATAGATATAATCGGTAAATTAGAACTGGTACTCATCCTCTAAGCCTCCTAACCTCATCTGCATCAATAGAATTATAGTACTTCTTAATTTTCATAACTATTGCAAGAGATAGCGTGGTTACACATGCTCCTATAACAATTGATGTAAGAGTTAGAGCCTGAGGTATAGGATCAACAAATATACTATTATCTTTCATTCCATTAAAAAATATTGGTGCTGTTCCATTAAATCTATACCCAATACTTATTAGTATTAAGTTTATTCCATAATCTAATAACCCCATTCCAATAACTATTTTTATTAGATTCTTTTTAGAAATAATAATTACTAATCCAAGCACTATAAGGAAAAATCCTCCTATATAATTAATAGTCATCTGTCTCCTCCTCTCCTTTTAATGATGAAATAACAACAAGTATTAAAATAGATATTCCCGCTAAAACTTTATATCCAACTGCAAAGTTCATAAAAAATATAGTTCCAGATGAAAATAGATTTCCAACACTTCCCTTATTTAATATATTTGAAAAGAATGATAATCCATAAATTATGCCAAGAGATGCAATGAAAATAAATGTTAAAGCTCCAAACTCCTCCATCCTACTAAGCCTTTTACTATTAAACATTTTTAATGTTTTCTCTTTTCCGTATGCTACATAATAGATAGATACAGCACTTGCTATTATTACACCTCCTTGAAATCCTCCGCCAGGACTTAAATGTCCATGCAGTATTATATATACACCAAGCAGCAATGCTAGAGGTATTATTATACTTCCACATATTTTAACAATTATATCCTTCTCTTTACCCTTCATTAGATTCATCTCCTTTTTTTAAAGCTTTCCTAAGAACTGCTGTTGTCCCACAAATTGCAGTAAAAAGTACAAAGGATTCACCTAAAGTATCATATCCTCTAAAATCAAAAACTGTTGCAGTAACAGTATTTATTGCACCTGTTTTCTCCATTGTATTTTCAACTATAGCTTCTCCAGCTCCGTCATATGTTGATTCCATTCCTTGCATCTCAATAGCTACTGATAAAAAGCTAAGAGATATTATAATAATAGAAATCTTAACTATAATTTTTTTCATTCCTTATCTTCTCCTCTTACCTTTTTAAGAGTTACAATGAAAATTAAAGGAGTCAGTACAGCCCCAACTGCACCTTCAGCTATAGCAACATCAGGTGCACCTAATATTAAGAATTCAAGAGCCATAAACGCTCCAAGAACCGCCATTGCAATAATACATGGAAGTAAATCATCTAGTAAATAAACTATTATTCCAACTATAATTATTCCAATCATAATTATAAAATTCAGCAAATTAAACCAATTCATAATACTACTTCCTTCCACCATATTCATCACATATAGTTTCATCACATAAATTAGCTTCTTTTTTATAAGCAGCTCTTGCCATTGCATGAGATGCGACTGGGTTAGTAATTAGTAAAAATATTGTTATTATAATACACTTCATACCAAGAGAAATATCATTGTCTGAAAATCCATATATTGAACAAGCAATTAAAATTGACATAGCTCCTAATGTTGATATATTAGTTGAAGCTTGTAATCTACAAAATACATCTTTAAATCTAAATATCCCAATAACTCCTGATATAATAAAAAACATACCAATAATAATCAATGCAACAATTATAAAATTTACAATCATAATTTTCCCTCCAGATATTTGCATATTAAAACTGTTCCTACAAACCCCAATAGAGTTAATACAAGTCCTAAATCTACAAATAATGCTCTGCCTTCTTTTGCGCCATATACTACCATTAGTACTCCAAGTATTATATCTATACAATCAGCACACATTACCCTGTCTATAATTGTTGGTCCTTTAAAAACCCTATATAAAAGAAAAACTGCTAATAAGCCTAACAATATTTGAATTATAATCATTATGGAATCTATCAATCTAAAAACCTCCTAATATTGTTCTCTAGCTTATTTTTGATACCATCTATAACACCTTGTTTATTTTTCACATCAATACAATGTATATAAAGACTATTTTTTAAATCTTCCTCATATATATCCATTGTTATTGTTCCTGGTGTCAATGTAATGGAATTTGATAATATATATAATCCCATATCTGACTCTAAATCACTCTTATATTTAATTATTCCTGGAGACACATCTATATCTTTAGATAATGCTTTTTTAGCTACATCTATATTTGCATAAATAAGTTCTAGTAAATAAATAGGTATAAATTTAATTATTCCAATTATCGCTCCTTTTTTCCTTAATTTAAAAGAAATATCCTCTAGTAAGTATAAAGATGTTAAAGCACTGACTAGCAAAGATATTACTAATCCAACCACTATTTCTGTTATATTTATTGATGTCAAGGTGAAATCTTGAAGAGTAAACCCAATCCAAAATATAAATAAAATAATCCAAACAGGTATTATTTTTCTTAATTTCCTCATAAACTTCCTCCTAAGGTCTATTTGTTTTACTTAAAATCCATTCCTTTACCTCACTTAAGCATCCATCAATTTTAGAGTTAACTGCAAAAGTCCTTATCTTTCTATTTCTTTTAATGGCATCATCAAAAACTTTACTATAACTAAACTCAAAATAATCTTTTAAATCACTCTTTGTTATTATCAATCCATCTGAGTTTGCAAACATCAATGGATACTTTTCAACTTTATCATCTCCCTCTGGAACAGATAATAGAGCTATTTTTAAATGTTCTCCTATATTGAATTCAGCTGGACAAACTAAATTCCCGATATTTTCTACTATAAGTAAATCTAATGATTTTAAATCGAAATTTGGTAGTATATTCTTAATTGATTCTGCTTCAATATGGCATGCACCATCTGTATTTAATTGAACAACTTCAATACCTTCCTTTGCTATTTTTTCTGCATCTATTTTTCCTGCAATATCTCCTTCTATCACTCCAACTTTTAGGCCTTCTCTTTTAAATTCTCTTATAAGATTTAATATGAATGTAGTCTTTCCAGCACCAGGCGACCCCATAACATTTATCATGGTAACTTTATTGTTATCTAACTTATTGTTTAATTCACTATGGCACTCTTCATTCCAATCCATTATTTGCTTTACTATTTTTATTTCCATTTAATCCACCTCAATACTTTCTAAATAAAATTCTTTCCCATTTAATATCTTAAAATTTCTCCCATTACAGTTTGGACATAGATACTCTCTCTTATCCATTACCCCTTCATACTTGCACTCTAAGCAATTTATCTTAAGGCTTATCTTTTTTATATTTATTACAGCATCTTCTGCAATTGTACCTTTGCTTATAATATTAAAATAATAATTTATACAATCAGGAACTAGACCTGTTATTTCTCCAACACATAAATTTATTTTATTTATCTTCTTAAAATCACCTACAGCCTCTTCATTCTCACAGATATTTAATATGCTTTTAGTTACCGAAAGCTCGTGCATATATACTACCTATCTAAACATGAGAAACATGGATCAATACTTGCGACTATAAGTCCAGCTTCACTAATTGTATTTTCTCTAAGCATAATAGGTACTGTTGCTGCATTTTTAAATGTAGGTACATGTATATTAACTCTTCCGTTTGTTTGTCCACCATTTGATACTACATAATAAGTCACTTCACCTCTTGGAGCCTCAATCCTTGATAGATACTCACCCTTAGGAATTTTCCTCATTTTAATTCCTAAATTTATTTCTGTGTCTGGTAAATTTTCTAATGCTTGTTCTATTATTCTTATACTTTCATTAATTTCAAGTATTCTTAAAAGAACTCTAGAGAATACATCTCCACCATTTAATGTTATTGCTTTAAAATCAAAATCCTCATAGGAGCAATAAGGATCTAAAGCTCTTACATCATCTTTCATTCCCGATGCCCTACCGTGAGGACCACAAGCTCCATAAACTATTGCATCATCTTTAGTAAGTATTCCTACCCCTTTAGTTCTAAGCTCTACAATTTTATCCTCGCTATATATCTCTGTTATTTTTTTATGTTCTTCTTTAACTTCTTTTAACATAGTCTTAATATTTAAAATCTTATTGATATCTATATCTCTTCTACTTCCACCAATAATATTCATAGCATAATTTACTCTATTCCCTGAGACTTCCTCTAATATATCCATTATTTTTTCCCTTGTTTTAAAGCACATCATAAATAATGAATCAAAGGCAATTATATGTGCTGCAAGTCCAAGCCATAGAAAGTGTGAATGTAGTCTTTCAAGTTCACAGATAATAACTCTTATATAATCTCCCCTTTTGGGAACTTTAATGTCTAGAATTTTTTCTAGTGCTAAGCAATATGCTAATGTATGAGAGTGTGAACAAATTCCACAAACTCTCTCTACTAAAGTTATTGTTTGTATATAATTTTTCTCTTCACATAACTTCTCTATTCCCCTATGATTATATCCAATGAAAACTTCTGAATCTTTTATTATCTCCCCCTCTGTAAAAAGCTTTACGTGTATTGGTTCTTCAAGAGATGGGTGATATGGACCAAGTGGTACAATATAACTCATTTATTACCTCCTATTTTTCCTTTAATTTTTTAAGTTCTTCTAAAGGCATTATTAATATTTGACCTTCTCCTTCTTTAAATTCTTCTGGCAAAAATAATCTTCCACTTCTATTTAGCCCTATAAATCTAACTTCCATCATTTCCTCAATCTCTTCTTCGCACCATCTAGCTGATGCCTCGTATATTTCTGTTATTGATGGTATCTCTTTTTCTCCAACTATAGTGTATGTGTCTATTTTTCCATCAATATCAAAGTTATAGCATATAACATTCTCTTTATTTTCATTTATATATCCATTCATAATTACTAATCTTCTTTTTTTACATATCATCTCTTTAGCTACTCTAGTTATATCCTTTGAGGTAATCTCTATTTTGTTAAAATCGTGCATATATAAATCTCCTCATCAAAATTAATAATCAAACTTTCCCTATATATTGTCTTTATTATTCTAGATGCAAATTTATTCCTTCATTACAGATTAAAATACTCCTATAAATTCTCTAAAGAACTATATAACAAGGTATTGTTCTGGTAATTTTATATTTTATTAATTTTTTATTTATGTTATAATACTAGATGTTATAATGGATTTTTCCAAAAACGGACTTATTTTTTTAAAAAGGAGAATTTTTTTATGGGATTAAAAGATAAATTTGATAAATATTTTAGGGATTCTTATTTCGAAAAATATGGTGATAGAATAACAAGTGCTGCAGGAACTATTATCTCAGTTAAAACTGAAGAAAAGAATTATATAATTTTTCATAAATTAGTTGTTGACATAATACTTAAACCTGATGCAGGTAGAGGCGCTATAAAATGCAGATACAAGAAAAATAAATGGTTTAAAAAACCTGACTTTATCCAATTAAATAAAGGTCATAAAGTTATGATAATGGGACTTAAAGGTGTTAAGGGTAAGGCTGATTCAGAGGTAATTCAAATTCAAAACATCCTTAACTTAACTACAAAGAGAGATTTAATTCCAATAGATCATTCACAAATTAAGAAAGCTAGACAAACAGCTTCAAGAATGAGACAAAGATAAAAAATGTAGAATAAAATATACCCCGTTAAGTAAACACAGTTAAAAGACTGTATCCAATTTACTTAACGGGGTTATTTTTTATTATATTTAAATTTTACACTTCAAAATCACAAACTTTTCTTTCTGTCGCTACTGATTTTACGAAGCTTCCAGCCTTGACATGCTCTGGATGATTTTGATATATATCTAAGTCTTCTAAATTGTTAAACTCTGAATAAAGAACTACATCCATAGCTGCATCACTTTTATTTATATTTATTCCAACTTCTATACTTTTTATTTCTTTTATAACTC
The DNA here is from genome assembly GCF_050584765.1 of Clostridium sardiniense. GTDB lineage: Bacteria > Bacillota > Clostridia > Clostridiales > Clostridiaceae > Clostridium > Clostridium sardiniense_A. The sequence goes on from NZ_JBNOOR010000001.1 coordinate 1,741,833, forward strand.
CCTTTAGATTCTCTATTAACTCCTTTATTTTCTTCGCATTCTCTTCTCTACATTCATCTTTTAATTTCCACATTACTATATGTTTTATCATGTAAATCACCTCTTAAATATTTTATTTTAATTATATCCTAATACTAAGATTTTTTCTAATTAAAAAGAGACTGAAATTAACCAGTCCCTTTTAATACTTTATTTTGTTTTTATAAATAAATATACACTATTTATAAACGCTATTACTCCTGAGAAGAATGCTACTATTGCCCAGTGATTTATCATTAAAGGGACTGTATGGAATATCCCTCTTAAAAATGGTACATATAATATTGCAAGAAGCATTGATATAGAAACAGTAACTGCTCCAACTAAATATGGATTAGTAAATAATTTAATTTCAAATATTGAATGTCTTTCTGATCTACATTCAAATACATGGAATAATTGTGACATTATAAGTGTTGAAAGAGCTATTGTTCTACATGTCTCAAGATCCATTCTATAATATCTTCCTACCATAAATGAAAGCAATGTACATATCCCAATTAAAGTACCTCTTATAAGAATCTTCTCTGTAAGTCCTCTTGCAAATATCCCTTCTTTTTTCGCTCTAGGCTGTTGTCTCATTATGTCGTTATCCGCCGGGTCTACACCTAAAGCTATTGCTGGAAGTCCATCTGTTGCTAAATTTACAAATAATATTTGTATTGGAGTAAGAGGATTTGGTAGCATAAATAATGTAGCTAAAAACATTGTTAAAACTTCACCTAAATTACATGATAAAAGATATCTTATAAACTTCCTTATATTATCATATATAACTCTGCCCTCTTCTACAGCAGCTACAATTGTATTAAAATTATCATCCATTAATATCATTGCTGAAGCTTCCTTTGTTACATCAGTCCCTGATATACCCATTGATATTCCAATATCAGCTTCTTTAATTGCTGGAGCATCATTAACTCCATCTCCAGTCATGGCAACTATATTGCCTCTTGACTTAAATGCCTTAACAATCCTTAATTTATGATTAGGAGACACCCTTGCAAATACTCGTGTATTATTTACCTTATTGTAAAGTTCCTTATCTGTCATATCTTCAATTTCTTTTCCAGTTAAAACTTGCTCTTCATTCTTACATATGTTTAAAGATTTTGCAATTGCAAGGGCAGTATTTTTATGATCTCCCGTAATCATTACTGGCTTTATTCCAGCAAGCTTACATTTTAATACAGCATCTCTTGCTTCCGCTCTTGGTGGATCTATACTTCCTGCAAGGCCTATGAATATTAAATCATTTTCTAGCTTTTCATTTTTTACTAATCCATCAACCTTGTAGGCAGCTCCTATACATCTTAACGCCCTTGAGGACATTGCCTCTAATGAATTACTTATTAGCTTTTTCTTTTGATAAGTTAAAGGCTTTACAATTCCATCTTCATATATATAATTACTCTTTTCAATTATTCTCTCTGGGGCACCTTTTATATAACATATTTCTCTATCGTTTTCTTTTACTATTACAGACATCATTTTTCTAGTTGAATCAAATGGTATATCAAATACTCTTTCAACTTTATCAGTAAAGTCTTTAACATCTGAAACCTTATCAAAAAACATTCTAACTAATGCAGTTTCAGTTGGATCTCCAAATAGTGCTTTATCTAATTTTTTACTCTTTTTATCCAACTGGCAATCATTACAGTGTACTAAAGCACTCTTTAATTTTTCTATTCCTTTTACATTATTAATATTTTCTTTTTGTAATTCTACTATTTTACCATTAATATAAGCTTCTTTAACTGTCATCTTATTTTGTGTTAACGTTCCTGTTTTATCAGAACAAATTACAGAAGTACAGCCCAAAGTTTCAACTGCTGGAAGCTTCCTAACTAATGCATTTCTCTTTAACATTTTAGAAACCCCAAGTGCTAATGCAACTGTTACTATAGCCGCTAGTCCTTCTGGAATTGCAGCTACTGCTAAAGAAACACCTAGCATAAACATTTCACCAGCTTCATTTCCTCTTAAAATACCTAAAACTGTAACTATAACACATATGATTAAACATAGTATTACTAGTATTTTTCCAAGTGAATCTAATTTTTCTTTAAGTGGTGATTTTTCTTCTTCAATATTTTGTAGAAGATTTGCAATCTTACCCATTTCAGTTTTCATACCAATTTCCATAACTTTAAAGAGTCCTTTACCCTTTAAAACATTTGTACCCATGAAACCAGAATTATGTCCTTTGTTAGCATCTTTGTTTACTCCAACAGACTCTCCTGTTAAAAGAGATTCATCCACAACAACTCCAGAAGCTTCTAAAAACTCTCCATCTGCTGGTATCCTATCTCCAGCCTCTAATATAACAATATCCCCTATTGTAAGGTATTTTGAGTTTATTACACTTATTCTTCCATCTCTATATACCTTACAGGTTGGTGCTGCCATATCCTTTAAAGCTTCTAAGGATTTTTCTGTTTTAAACTCTTGAAAGAACCCTAAAAATGCATTCACTATAACTATAATAAGTATAGTTATTGCATCTGCAGTATCTCCCATAAATCCTGATATTACAGTAGCGCCTATTAATACCCATACCATAAAATCATTAAACTGTGATAAAAAAATCTTAACTGGAGATGCATTGCTCTTATGTTCAAGCTCATTTAAACCAAAACTTTTCATCCTTTTTTCTGCCTCTTTCGTTGTAAGTCCTGGAATCATATTTTGTTCCTGTATCACCTTAATAATTCCTCCTTTTTAAGCATTCTTATATATATATATTTAAAAGTTGTTAACTTATGAAAAGTTTTGCCATAACTTACTTTACATTTTTTTATTTAGGTCGTACAATTATACTGTAATTTCATAAGATAAAGGAGGTAATGTCTTTGAAAAACGTAATATATGTTACTGGACATAGAAACCCAGATTCAGATTCAATCTGTGCTGCTATTTCATATGCTGGATTTAAAAATAAAGTAGGTGAAATACCAGCTGTTCCAGTTAGATTAGGAAACGTTAGTAGAGAAACTCAATTCATTTTAGATTACTTCAATGTTGAAGCACCTGAGTTTTTAGAGACAGTAAAATTAAAAGTTGAAGATTTAAAGATAGATAACATCAGTCCTATATCATCTGATATATCTTTAAAAATGGCTTGGAATATAATGAGAGATAAGAATGTTAAAACTATACCTGTTGGTGATGCAAATGATCACCTTATAGGAATTTTATCAGTTTCTAACTTAACATCATCATATATGGATATATGGGATAATAAAATTCTAAGTAAAAGTGAAACAACTATCGATAATATAATCGATACATTATCAGCGAAAGCTTTTTATGTAAATGAAAATACTAAAACTTTCCCTGGTAAAATATGTGTTGCTGCTATGCAACCTGATTCAATGAAAGAACATGTTGAAGAAGGAGATATAGTAATTCTTGGTGACAGACCTGAAATACAAGAAGAAGTTATAAATGAAAAAGTTTCTTTAATGATTTTAACAGGTTCAACTGCATTAAGTGATGAATTATTAGATAAGGCTAAAGAAGCTGGTATCACTGTAATATCAACTCCGCATGATTCATTTACAACATCAAGACTTATCATACAAAGTATTCCTGTAAGATTTGTTATGATTAAGGATGATTTAGTATCATTCTCTACTGATGATTTAGTTGAAGATGTTAAAGGAACAATGCTTGAAACTAGATACAGAAGCTATCCTGTTATTGATATAGATGGAAAGGTTATTGGAACAATTTCAAGATACCACTTAATTTCAAACTTCAAGAAAAAAGTTATTCAAGTTGACCATAATGAAAGAGCTCAATCAGTTCCTGGACTTGAAGAAGCAGAAGTTCTTGAAATCATCGATCACCACAGAGTTGCTGATATTCAAACAAATAATCCAATCTTCTTTAGAAATGAGCCAATAGGAAGTACATCTTCAATCGTTGCAAAATGCTACTTCGAAAATGGAATTAGACCTTCAAAGGAGATTGCTGGTTTATTATGTGGTGCAATAATTTCTGATACACTATTATTCAGAAGCCCAACTTGCACAGAACAAGACAAATATATCTGTAATAAACTTGCTGAAATAGCTGGTATTAATATAGAAGAATTTGCTAGAGAAATGTTTAAAGCTGGTACATCTTTACAAGGTAAAACAGTTGAACAAATATTCAATCAAGATTTCAAACCATTTACTATGGGTGATATTAAAATAGGTGTTGCTCAAGTTAATACAATGGATATTGAAGGATTTATGCCTTTAAAAGATGAAATGTTACAATATATGAATAGAAAAGCTGAGGAAGCTAACTTTGATATGGTTATGTTATTATTAACTGACATATTAAACGAAGGTTCACAAATACTTGTAGCTGGAAAGAAACCTGAAATAGTTGAAAAAGCATTTGGAATTCAACTTGAAGATTCAATGGCATTCTTACCAGGAGTTCTTTCAAGAAAGAAACAAGTTATACCACCACTTACACATTCAGTTATGAGTAAGTAAAATATTAAGCCGTGCTAATTAGCACGGCTTATTTTTAGATTCATTATTTATATACTAACTTATTAATATCTACTATACTTATACCAACTTTATTTATAGTTATGCTGACTTCATTGTGATCTTAAAGCTAATAAAATACCTAAGTAGATATTTAAATTAGCTTTATAGTTATTTCCACTTAAGTATTTCTATATCATTTTTCTTTTTAAAATTTATTAAATATGGATGACCTACTAAATCAAGTAATGGTTTATCTGATAAAGAATCTGAAAACATATATGACTCTTTAAAATCTACCTCTATATTGTCTTTTTTTAATTCTTCCATTAGTCTTTTAACTTTTTCTTCACCCTTACAATTACATCCATCCATCTCTCTAATGAATTTCTTGTCTTTAAACTTAAACTTAGTTCCTATTATCTTATCTACTTCCTTATATTGATAGAATTCATTTAAGTAAAATTCAGGTGACGCTGATATTAAATATATTTTATAATCTTGTTTTTTTAAGTCTCTCATCATCTTTATAGCATCATCATATAAAATATTACTTAAAACATCTTTATAAAAATCTTTTACTAATATAGCTAAATCTTTTTCCTCAATTCCATCTATAAACTTTAAGAATGCTTCCTTAACTCTTTTTTCATCATAAACTCCAACACCATACATAACTCCTGAAAAAATAGCTCTTGGTAAAAATCTTAAATTCTTTTTATCTTTACGTATCATATATTTAAAAAATTGCATAAGTGTTTCTTTTTTTGTTATAGTAAAATCTACGTCAAACATTGCTAATTTTATCATAATTTCCTCCAAATATAACATCATCATATATATTATATAATATTTCTACTATAAATTTCTATCATTATTAAATTGAATATACTTTTATTTCTATCATATTTGTAAATTTTAATAACTTTTTTTCATTAAAAAGAAAGATGATTAACCATCAAGGCTAATCATCTATTTATTAACTTAATTTTTGAAGGAATTTTTCTATTCTATTTATTCCCTCTTCTATATTTTCTTTTGAAGTTGCATAAGATAATCTTATATAATTATCAACTCCAAATCCAATACCTGGAATCACTGCAACCTTTTCTTCCTCTAATAATTCTTTTGAAAAACTTAGAGAGTCTTGAATTAACGTGTCATTTATCTTCTTTCCATAAAAATTACTTACGTCTATCATTACATAGAATGCACCCTTTGGAACAATGTATTTAATATCTTTAATATCATTTAGTCGCTCTATCATATATAGTCTTCTGTTATTAAACTCTTTTACCATAACCTTTAGACTTTCTTCTGAATTTCTTAATGCTTCAATTGCTGCATATTGTGACATAGAGTTTATATTAGAAGTCATATGACTTTGTATGCTAGTCATTAACTTTATGATTTCCCTACTTGCAGCTGCATAACCAATTCTCCAGCCAGTCATTGCTGATGATTTTGATAACCCATTTATTACAATAGTATTTTCATAAGCATATTTAGTTAATGATGCTATACTTATATGTTCTTCCCCATCATATATTAGCTTTTCATATATTTCATCTGAAATTATTATTATATCATTATCTTCACAAAATTTCGCAAGTTCTAAAAGTTCTTCTTTTCTATAAATTGTACCAGTTGGATTATTAGGACTATTTATTATTATAGCCTTTGTCTTATCTGTTACTTTTGCTTCTAAAGCTTTAATTGTATACTTGAAATTCTCTTCTTCACTAGAATCTGCATATACTGGAACTCCACCTGCTAGCTTAATTAATTCTGGATAGCTTACCCAGTAAGGTCTAGGAACTATTACCTCATCACCATCATTTAAGATTGCCATAAAAGCATTAGCTAAACACTGCTTTGCTCCATTTGAAACAATTATTTGATCTATAGAATAATCTAAGTTATTATCTTTTTTAAGCTTTCTAGAAATATCTTCTCTAAGCTCTTTAACCCCAGCTACTTCTGTATATTTTGTTTTTCCTTCCACCATAGCTTTATGTGCTTCTTCTATTATATTTGAAGGAGTATTAAAATCTGGTTCACCAACACCAAAACTAATTACATCTACACCACTATTTTTTAGTTCTTTAGCTTTAGCAGTGATTGTTAATGTTATTGATGGTGATATATTCATTGCTCTATTAGATAATTTCATTGTCTTTTTCGCCCCTTTTACTTATTGCATCTATTATTAATTAATTTATTTAATAACGCTTCATTTATACCTTCAGAACCTATACTCATCTCTCTATTTGATTCATCATGAAAATCGCTTCCTCCAGCTATTAAAAGCTTATACTTTTTACTTAAATTATAAAGTAAATTAACCTGTTCCTTAGTGTGACTTGGATGATATACCTCAATTCCTTTTAATCCATAACACTTTAATTCTTTTATTATTTTTTCAATGGTCATACTCCTATATATCTTACCTGGATGTGCAAGTACAGCAATACCCTTTGAATCATTAATGGCTTTTAAAGCTTCCTTATAAGTAAGCTTTTTTCCTTTTACATAGGCTGGTTTTCCTTTAAGTAAATACTTTGAAAATGCACTCTTAAAATTCTCCTCATATCCACATCTTACAATTTCATTTGCAATATGAGCTCTACCAATTGAAGAGTTACCCTTTATAATATCTTCAATATTTAGGTTTATCCCCTCATTTTTAAGTTTTTCAACTATCAATTTTACTCTGCTAACCCTTGCTTCTTTTAAAGAGTTTACTATTTCATTAAGTTTAATATCATCTACGTCAATAAAATACCCTAATATATGAATCTCAAAATCATCTATTTCACTACTTAGTTCAATACCAGGTATTGCAATGACTTCATTATTAGTTTTTTTAGTTATATATTGAGAATCTATTGAATCATGATCTGTTATAGAAATATATTTTATTCCTTTTTTTAAAGCATCCTCTAATATTTGTTCTGGTGTTAGCTTGCCATCAGAAAAGGTAGAATGTATATGTAAATCTGCATATTTCATATTCTTACACCTTCTTTACCTATAAATAATGACTATACCATGTTTTTTATAAATTGATACACTTTAATATATTCACAAAAGAGAGTGGTAACACCACTCTCTTTATTTATTTTCTATTCTTCTACTAATGTTTCGTTGTAGTATGTTGAAACTCTTTCGAATTCATCTTCTTCAGGAACTACTAATTCTTCATTTTCTTCTGAAGCTCTGAATAGATATACTGACTCATCTTCCATGTTTTTAGCTAAAACATATTCATTTCCTTCAAATTCAAAAGCATCTATAATTGGGCATGATATAGTATTTCCTTCATCATCTACTAAATCTACAACAAAATGTTCGTGGTGGTCTTCTCCACATCCACATTCATGATCGTGTTCATGATCATGTCCGTGTCCTCCGCAACATTCATGTCCTTCATTATGTTCGTGATTTCCACATCCACATTTATTTAATTCTTTATCCATTTCAATTCCTCCTTATACTTAAGCGTCTTACTTAACATTATAGTTTAATTGTACCCTTATTTACCACAAATTAAAAGCTAAATTTAAAACTTTTCTATATTTTATATAATTAAAACTACATAACAAAAAAAGTGGCCAAAGCCACTTTTAAATTTAATATGTACTTATAAAACTTTATTAAAATATAACACCATATGCAATAGCACCTGCTATAGCACCTAATATTGGAGCAACAACTGGTATCCAAGCATATCTCCAATCTGATCCACCCTTACCTGGTACAGGTAATATAAAGTGAGCAAGTCTTGGTCCGAAATCTCTAATTGGATTAATTGCATATCCTGTAGGACCTCCTAAACATAGTCCAATAGCCCATATAAGAATAGCTATTGCAAGAGGTTGAAGTCCATCCGCAAATGGATGTGCAGTAATTCCGATAATACCAAACATTAATACAAAAGTTCCTATAAATTCTGTAATAAAGTTCCATTTTGTATTTCTTATTTCTGGAGCGGTACAGAATACTCCAAGCTTAGTAGCTTTATCTTCTGTAGCTTCAAAATGATTGTAATATGATAAAAGTACAAGTGCTGCTCCTATAAAAGCTCCAAGTAATTGAGCTAAAAGATACATTGGTACTTGACTCCATGGGAACTTTCCTGTAACTGCGAATGCTATAGTTACAGCTGGATTAAAGTGTGCTCCACTTATACTTCCAAACATGTATGCAGGTACTCCTACTGCAAAAGCCCATCCTGATGCAATAACCATCCATCCAGAACTAAACCCTTTTGATTTTTTAAGTACAACGTTTGCAACTACACCATCACCTAGTAAAACTAAAAGTGCCGTTCCTATTAATTCAGCCATAAAGGTTGATATATCCATATGTAAATTCCTCCTAGGTTTAAAACTTTTCATAATATAAGCCCCTTTAAGTATTTAAAGGGGCCTATATTGTTTATATAATAGTTTCCATTATAAGTGTTACATTATATATTACAAATTAGAATGCAGCTTTAAATATGTTAACTATATCTTTTTCATTACCTTTTCTTGGGTTTGAGAAAGCATTACCATCTTTTAATGCCATTTCAGCCATGTATTCGAAATCTTCTTCTTTAACGCCCATATCTTTAAGTCTTGCAGGAATTCCTACATCACTTGATAATCTGAACATTGCATCGATTGCTTTTTGAGCAGCATCCATAACTGATAATCCTTCAATATTTTCTCCCATAAATTCTGCTATATCAGCGAATTTTTGTGGATTAGCTATTAGGTTGTACTTTTCAACGTGTGGAAGAAGCATAGCGTTTGCTACTCCATGAGGCATATCGTATAATCCACCTAATTGGTGAGCCATAGCGTGTACATATCCTAAGTTAGCATTGTTAAATGCCATACCAGCTAATAATGAACCGTATGCCATATTTTCTCTAGCTTCTAAGTTAGTTCCTAAAGCAACTGCTTGTCTTAAGTTGTTTGATATTAATTTAATTGCTTGAATTGCAGCAGCATCTGTTACAGGGTTAGCATCCTTTGATACATATGCTTCTACAGCATGAGTTAAAGCATCCATTCCTGTTGCAGCTGTAAGTCCTGCTGGCTTTCCAACCATTAATAATGGGTCATTGATTGAAACTAATGGTAAGTTTCTCCAACTAACTATAACGAATTTAACCTTAGTTTTTGTATTTGTTATAACACAGTGTCTTGTAACTTCACTTGCAGTTCCTGCTGTAGTATTAACTGCAACGATTGGTGGTAATGCATTAGTTAAAGTTTCTATTCCAGCATAATCATAAAGATCTCCTTCATGAGTAGCTGCAATACCTATTCCTTTACCACAATCGTGTGAGCTTCCTCCACCAACAGTGATTATCATGTCACAATTTTCACCTTGGTATACTTTTAATCCATCTTTAACATTTGTATCCTTTGGGTTTGGCTCAACACCATCATAGTAAGCAACTTCTATTCCTGCTTCTTTTAAGTATTTTTCAGTTAATTCAACTGCGCCACCTTTTAAACTTCTTAAAAATTTATCTGTAACTATTAAAGCTTTCTTTCCGCCTAATATTTGACATCTTTCTCCAACTACTGATATTGAATTTGCTCCCATAAAGTTAACGCTTGGTACTAAATAATCGTACATTCTCATTTCGCTCATTTCATTTTCCTCCTAAATTTGTTATTATATTTGATTAACATTTAAAATTATAAATAATATTTTAAATTTGGATTAGCTTTCACTAAATTTAATATAGTGCTTTATTATTTGTTGAATGCTTCTACTGCAGTTTGTGCTATAGCCATATCTTCTTCTACAGTTCCACCACTTACTCCAACAGCTCCAACAACTTGACCATCAACTATGATTGGGAATCCTCCACCAAATGGTACTATTCTTTGATTGTTAGTAAGTTGTAGTCCATAAAGACTTTGTCCTGGTTGTACGCATTCAGCAATTTCATGACTTCCTTGCTTTAAGCATGCAGCTGTATAAGCTTTATTTATTGCTATATCTATACTTGTTATAAATGCATCTTCCATTCTGTGCATTAACATTAAGTTAGCACCTTTATCAACTGCTGCAAATATAACTGGAACATTCATTTCAGTTGCTTTTTGCTCTGCAGCTTTTGCCATTTCTTTTACTATTTCTAAACTTAACTCTTTAATTTCATTTAATTTTTTCATAGCATTAAATCCTCCCTTATTTTTCTTCTTCAAATCTTGCCATTGCAAAAAGAGTATCTGATAGACGATTTACATATATTCTAACTTCTTCTCTTATATCTTCTTCTCTAGCAAGAGTTGCTATTCTTCTCTCAGCTCTTCTGACTACAGTTCTCGCTACATGAAGAACTGATGAAGCTTCATTTTTACCTGGAATAACAAATTCTCTTATAGGACCTGTAATTTCCATATATTTATCTGTTAAGGATTCTAATTTTTTTATATCATCTTCATTTACTAATTCTTTTAAGTATCCAAGACCCTTGCTATCACTTGCAAGTTCTCCACCCAAAGTGAATAATTTCTTTTGTATAGCATTAATCTCTTCTTTTAATTCCTTAGAGTTTGACTTAGCATAAGCAAGACCTAAAAGTGATATAACTTCATCTACAGTTCCGTAAGCTTCTACTCTTAAACTATCTTTATCTACTCTACTTCCGCCAAGTAGTGCAGTAGTTCCTTTGTCACCAGTTTTCGTATAAATTTTATACATAACTTATTACTCCTTAAAATTTATTTAAAGGCTATACCCTTAACTAATCTACCTGCATTAGCACCTAAATCTCTTAAAATATTAGGATCATTATCTAAATGTGCTGTAAATAGTGGTTTCTCTTTAGATAATTTATTAAAGGCAAGTGTTACCTTTCCTTCAGAATCAACTCCAATTCCTACTGCTAATTTAGATTTTACAGCTCCTAGATGACTAAGCTCTTCTGAAGTATTGCATTCTAAACTTTTTACATCATAAGGAATTCCTTCTTCTTCTATACCCCATAATATTTCATCAAATCTTGATGTATCTTCTAATGCAGATGAATGATATAAGTATATACAAGGTATTTCATATTCGTATGCTTTCATTACCATTGCCATAACAATTACTCCATTCCATTACAAGCTAGTATAAGTCCAGTTGCAACAGCGTTTCTAGGACCTTCTGTTCCTCTAATATTTCCACGTCCAGCTACAACTCCATATTGTGATAAAGAATCAGTAACTAATTGAGGTACTTCAAAGTCTAGAGATGATCCTCCTACTAATACAACAAATTCGATATCTCTTATATTTCCAGTAGGAGACACTATTGTTAGTGCTCTTAAACAGTTAGTTACAAATACCTTTTCCTTTGCCCCTCTTCTTATACTTCTTATCTTTTCTATAGAAGTTTGCCCATCTATTGGCACAAGCATTCCATCTTTTATTATTACAACTTTAGCAAAAACTGATGGATCTAAAGGTTCTTTAAAGAATTCAACTGTTCCATCTTCGTGTCTTATATGGAATAAACTTTCTACTTTAGCTAGAGGATATTTTTTAATATCTTCTGCTAAATTAAAGGATTCAAGTCCAAGCTCAGATTTTATAAGCATAGTTACCATATTTCCAGCACCTGCTAAATGAATTGATGATATTTCCCCTTGCTTATTTATTATTGAAGCATCTGTTGAACCTGCTCCCATATCAAGTATTGCAAGTGGTGTGCTACTTCCTGGAGTTGTAAGTGCTCCACGTATTGCCATATCAGCTTCTACTCCACCAACTTCTACTGGAACCTTTAGTTCATTTTCAAGCTTATCTGCAATCATCTGCATTTGAAGCTTATCAGCTTTAACCATTGCTGCAATTCCTACAGCATTTTCAAGTGAAAATTCTTCTGCAAGTCCACCTTTAACCTTTTGAGGAATAAAAGTATCTACAGCTAATAAATCTTGTATCTTTATGTCACTTATCTTTTGTTTTGTAAGATTTGCCATTACCTGTCTTACTCTTTCAAGCATTCCACCAGCATTAGTTCCAGCTTCACCCTTAACATCTTGTATTGGCACACATAATCTTACAGCATCCATTATCTTTTCTGCTCCGTGTTCTACATCAACGCTTTCTTTACGTTTTAAACCATCTATATTTATACATCCAGCAGGGATTTTCTTTTCTTGAACATCTCCCTTTGGAGTTTTAATAACTACAGCTGATCTATTTCCAATAAGTGCTCTAGATATAGGTACTATCATCTTAGTTTCATCTGATGATAGATTAAATACAGTTGCAATACCATAAGGGTTTGCTAAACTTTCAACAACATCTCCTTGTGCTGCAACTTCTACTGCTGCCTTCATTCCTACAGGAACTTTTTCTAGAAGCATTACCTCATCAACTATAGGAATTTTTTTATCTAATCTATTGTTTATAAGTACTCCATCATCTCTTTGAACTATTGCAGCAGTAATATTAATTCCTCTTCTTGTAGCATGGTTTATTCTAGCCGCCGCTTCCAAGAAATTAACTCTACTTAATATAAGAGGTATAAAGCTATCATCATTACCTAAATCTTTTGAATCTACATTTTCTAAATCTTCTATATATATAGTTTTTCCTATACCAATCCCAATTCCGCCAGGCGTTTGAGGATTGTGTCCTATCATAGTTGATTCAGTTATTATAGTTTCTGTTATAGTCTCCATTGCAACATCACCAATAACTGGTGCAGCTTCATTTATTCTAACTAAATCTAAATCTTTAAGCTCTAAAGATACTTTTTTAAGTGCTTGTTTAAGTGAATCAAAAACACCCTCTATATTTTCTTCAGTACCTTTTATTCCTGTTGTAGGAACTATTCCACTTGAAAGAAATTCAATCTTTTTATCTTTAACTCTTGATAATGCTACTTCCGTAGTAGCATTACCAATGTCAACACCTGCAATTATTTTCATTGTTTCCTCCCTGCATAAGAGTAAATTAATCTTGTTTTAATTTGCTTCTCTTTTCATATACTTCAACAGCTTCTCTTACGAAATCTGCATTTACTTTCGCTCCATATACATTTTCAAGTTCATCTGCAATCTTTAAAAGATCTTCCTTAGTTGAACGGAATGGTCTTAATGCATTATATATTTCAAGAATTCTATCATCTGGTACACTTATAAGTTCAGCTGCTCTTCTAAGATTTCTAGCTATAGCTTGTCTATTCATACCTTCAGCTATTTGAGCTTGCATCTCTAAAGTTTCAGGTGATATTCTAACATCTTCTGGTTTAACATTTCCATTTAAAACATTTTCTAAAGTTATCTCTTGTAAATTCATTCCTGTTGGTGTTTTTATGTCCTCAGGTCTTTTACTTGCTAAAGGATAATCTTTAGGTGTCATTCTTTGCTTCATAACATCTTCTCCTTACAAATTAGAATTTAACTTCTATCTCTATTGGTTTTGCACCAACTTCTACGTGCTTAGTTTCTTTTATGTGGAATAATGCTGCTATAGCCATAAACTTTGGTCTAGCCATTTGGTCGTTCTTTGTAGGAACTGGTGTTGGTGACTCTCCCTTTGCATATTTAGCTGCATTTTTACCTATTAATCTATATGTTTCTAAAGTTAATAGTGGCGCTTGTGGGAATAACTCTAAGTTATTTAAAGGAAGTAAGTCTTTTTGATGTATAACTGTTGTTCCTTTTGATTGTATTCCGATTCCAATTCCTGATCCACTAAGCTTAGCTGCATCATTTGCTATAAATGAAACGTCTGAAGTTCTTACTATTCTAACAACTCTTGCGTGTAATCCTTCTTCTTCTATACCTGCAATAATTTCTCTTAGTATATCAGTGTGTTCTACATTAACTAATGTTCTATGTTGGAATTTTCCAAATGCTGGTGCAAGTCCAATTACAACCTCATCTGCTCTTGTTCCAACCTTAGCTTCACCTACTTCTGTAAGAGTAAGCTCTGGCATAACAAATTTGTTTGTTGTATTTTCCATTATCTTCACCTCTCCGAACCTTATTCTATATCTTCTGGCTTTATTACATTAGGAATATTCTTAATTTCTTCCCATCTTTCTTTGCTAAGTCTGTATCCAGTTCCAGGTCCTTTATAGTCATTTACATCATTAACAGCACTTATAACTTCAAAATCATTATCAAGTATTGCTGAAGTTTGAAGATAATCTCCTGTAACTCTTTGCTTAAGCATATTTAATATGTTATTTGCAACATCATCAAATCCATTAACACTTAAAGATTTAACTATATCTAATCCAGTTACTCTCTTCTTAAGCATTTCTTCTGCAGCTTTTAAATCTTCAACTACATTTCTTTCTGGCATATCTTTACTTCCATGAGCATAAGTTGCAGCTTCAACTTCTTCATCAGTTATTTTAGGGAATCCTAATTCTCTAAATACTGCTTGTATAGCTTTTGCAGCCTTATTTCTTATTGCTATTGTTTCTTCTTCTGATACTGGTCTAAGTCCACCATCTACCATTAAGTCTCTTTGAAGTATATTGTAATCATCAAAGTCTTCTGCATCAAAGTTTGAACCAGCAAACATGTTATCATAGTTTGGAACTGCACTATATCCTGAGAATATAAAATCTGTTCCTGGAAGCATTTGCATTAATGTTCTTGCTGTTCTTCTGATATCTGAATGTGAGAATGTTTGGTCATTAGCTGAAGCAACTTCTATATCAAGCATTGCAGCTATTAAGTTTTCTCCAAGAACTGCTCTGATACCTGATGGAACTGCACCAGTCATACCTATACAACTAACTGCTCCATTTTGAAGTCCTTGAACTCCAGCTCCCTTAGTTATGTAAATACATCTTGATTCTAAGTAAAGCATTGATTTTCCTTCTGCATATCCCATTAATGCTTCTGAACCTGTTCCTGATGTATATCTCATCTTAAGTCCTCTTGAAGCATAAGCTGATGCTAAGAATGCTTTTGACCATGGAGTATCATCTCCATCTGTAAATACTGATTCAGTTCCGTATACTGAAACTGTTTCTGCATAACTTGTAAGTCCTCTCATACCAAGGTCAAGTTCTGTAGCTTCTTCAACTGAACATTGAGTTAAAACTCCAGGTCTTCCTACTTGTGAACCTATAAGTATTGCTAATGCATTAAATGGTGCATATCTAACTATACCTACTGTTGTTTCTTGTTCTGAGAAACCTCTTATACCAGCTTCTGCTGCATCTGCTGCAATTTGTACTGGATTATCTTTAAGATTTGTTACGTGACATTGATTTGATGGAGTTTTTCTAGCTCTCATCTTTTGAAGTGCCATCATCATTTCAACAACATTCATATGTGACATAACTTCTACTGCTTTTGCAGGAGTGATTGCTGTTGTTATCTTAACAATTTCATCTCTTCCTACATTTATATCTACTAATTTCTTTGCTATTTCTACTGAATCTAATTTCATAGCTTCTTCTGCGTAATCTAAATTGATTGCATAATCTGCTATGAACTTGTCTATCATATCAAAGTCTTCTCTTTTTTTACTGTCTAATTCTACAACTACACCGTTTTCTATTTTTATAGAAGATTTAGGATCGTTTGGACTCTCCATTGCGATTAAACCTTCTTCTGGCCATTCACCAATAAGACCATCTTGGTTTACAGGACGTTTTGCTAAAGCCTCGAATCTTTTTGATTTCACTTTAAGTTTCCTCCCTTAAAATAAATTTATATTTGATATTTTCATCAATTGTTATTTTTTTATCGATGTATTCATTTTAATCTAAAAAACATTAAAATCCATTAAAATATCTTGTCTTCTTCTCGAACTATATTGTTTAATTTTTATCAATTAAAATTGCACTTTTTCTATGTGATAAACTGAAAATGTGAATATTTAGTCAAACAATCTATAAGACAACGTATACATATGTCAAAAAAATTAAATTTTCTTATATTATTAAAAATAAAAATCAAAAAATTCACCTTTTAAAATAAAATATCAATATTTTATCATAAAAAAATATCCCCTAAGTAAAAAATTATCATAATCTTTTACTTAGGGGATGCTATGTATTATGTATTCATTTCCCTATACTTTTTGGGAGTAACTCCTTGGATCTTTTTAAATACTCTTATAAAATAACCACAGTCTTCAAATCCTAGGTCTATTGATAAGTTTAAAATTGGCATATCAGTAGTTTCTAGTATTTTTTTTGCATAATCTATCTTTTTATTATTTATGTATGTTGTATAATTAACTCCAATTTCTTTTTTAAATAATTTACTAAAATAACATGGACTTAAATTACATATTGATGCTATCATATCTAAACTAATATTTTCTTTAAAGTTTTTATCAATGTAATCTATTGCATTTTCAATAGGTCTATTAATATCACTCACTTCTTCACTAATTATACATTTATTATCAGTATATTTTTCCACTTCTTTTTCATCTTCGTTAATTTTAAAATTAACAATTATGTTGCTAAGAGTATTTATTAATTCTTTTGGCCTAACTGGTTTCAAAATATAATCATTAACCCCTAGTACCAAAGCTTTTCTAACTAAATCAAAATCATCATGGGCAGTTATCATAATTATAATTTTATCTGGACTATTACCTTTAATTATTTCTGCCGCTTTACAACCATCAAGTCCTGGCATTTTTATATCCATTATCACTAAGTCAGGGTTATATTTTTTATCAAATTCTATAGCTTCTCTTCCATTACATGCTTCAGCTACTATTTCAGCACCTTTTAAATCACTAAGTATAACTTTTAAAGCTTTTCTCTCTAAAACCTCATCATCTACAATCATTATCTTAAACATATCTACACTCCTAAGCTACTTTTTATTTTGCAAAGGTAATTTTAACTAAAGTTCCTTCTCTCATTTTACTTTCTATTTCTATTTTATAATCATCTCCATAATAATGAGCCATTCTTTTATTAACATTATTTATTCCTATTTTATCCAAATCATTGCCATATTTATATTTTAGCTCTTCCCTTATCTCATTTAATTTATCCCTTGTTATTCCAGTACCATTATCTTTTATAAATAAACTTAAACTATCATTTGTTTCCTCAGAGAATATTTCTATTTTCCCACCTTCTTCTTTTGTCTCTAGCCCATGAACTATAGCATTTTCAACAAAAGTTTGTATACTCATAAAAGGTATTTTTTGCTCTTTAACTTCATCACTAATATTAATACTATAATCTAATCTATCACCAAATCTTACTTTTTGTAAATTTAAATATGATTCTATATATTCTAATTCTTCTTCTAAATGAAGTATTTTATCTACTTTTTTCAAGGTATATCTAAGCATATTAGATAAATCATATATAACTTCTTGAGTTTTAGGCGCTTCTTCAATTATAGCAAGAGAAGATATACTGTTTAATACATTAAATAAAAAATGAGGATTTATCTGAGATTGTAACGCTTTTAGTCTACAAGCTTCATACTCTTTCTCGAGCTCTGCCTTCTCTTTTTTAGCTTCAATAAATTTAACATTTTTTTCATTTAATTCTTTTTGAGCTATTTTAAGTACTGCTTCTTCTACTATATAATTACTTATATGGAACATCATATTGGCTATAGATTTTATTCTATCAAATTCAACTATTGGAAGCTTACTATATGATTCTAATAATTTTTCTCTTTCTTCTTCAGCTACATCAGAAAATATATGTTTTCTAGTTACTATATCTTCAAGATCAATATTTTCGTTCTCACTTGTTAATACTTGACCAGCCATTACTGATCCTAAATATTGTCCATTTACAATTATAGGTGTTGCAAAATCAATCAACCCTTTATGACACCTATAAATATATGGTTTTTCTAATCTAGCTGCCTCAAGTCCACCTCTTGAATCACATTTTTCACATAGTTCTGAATATTTACTATTTGCTCTCATAAGATTACAAAAATCACTGCATCTACTATGTTTAGTTGCTGGTTTGCCTTTATAATCAACAGTTATAATAGAAATTCCAGTTGCTTCAGCAATATCATCTTGTATTTTTTGAAATACTTCTATATCTATTACATCATTTAAATATAAAATTCTCCTAGGCATATTAGCCTCCTTATTTTATAGATTTCGATAAAAAAATCATTTTCAACTAAATATGCTTTATATTACTCTTATTTAGTTATCTAACTTTAATTATACTTTGTAACCTATATAAAATTCAACTAAATTCGACATAAAACGAATACAGCTACTAATAATATTAAAATTATACATCTATTTTTTATAAAATTAATTAAATTTGTAAAATAAATCTATTAATATATTAAAATAAAAAGCCCAGATGAGAATATTCTCATCTGAGCTTCATAAAAGATGACTATTATTTTCCAGCTAATTTCTTGTAGCCTTCTAATCTTTCCATAGCATCTGTATAAGTCTTTTCAAATAAAGCTTCTGCAGCTTCTGGGAATGCCTTAGCAAGTGAAGCATATCTAACTTCTCCCATTAAGAATTCCTTGAAGTCAGCTGTTGGTTCTTTTGAATCTAGAGTGAATGGATTCTTACCAGTTCCTTTTAGTTCTGGATTGAATCTGTACATTCCCCAGTATCCACAATCAACTGCTCTCTTAGCTTCTAATTGGCTGTTACCCATACCTAATCTTATTCCGTGGTTAATACATGGAGCATAACCAATGATTAATGATGGACCTGGGTAAGCTTCAGCTTCAGCTATAGCTTTAAGAGTTTGGTTCTTATCTGCACCCATTGAAATTTGAGCAACATATACGTATCCGTAGCTCATTGCTATCATTCCAAGGTCTTTCTTCTTAGTCTTCTTACCTGATGCAGCAAACTTAGCGATTGCAGCAGTTGGTGTAGATTTTGATGATTGACCACCAGTGTTTGAGTAAACTTCTGTATCAAATACAAATATGTTTACATCTTCTCCTGATGCTAATACGTGATCTACTCCACCGAATCCGATATCGTATGACCATCCGTCTCCACCGAAGATCCATTGTGATGGTTTGATTAAGAAGTCTTTTTCTTCTAAGATTGCTTTTGCAAATTCGTTGTCTAAACCTTCTAAAGCAGCTATTACTCTATCTGCTCTATCTCTAGTTCCAGCACCAACTTCTACATTTGCAACCCAATCCTTAAGTGCTTCTTTAGCTTCTCCTTCTTCTAATGAAGTGATAGCTTCGTTAGCCTTATCAACTAATCTTTCTCTTATAGCTTTTGCTCCTAAGAACATACCTAATCCGAATTCAGCATTGTCTTCGAATAATGAGTTAGCCCAAGCAGGTCCGTATCCCTTATGATTAGTTGTGTATGGAGTTGAAGGAGCTGATCCTCCCCAGATTGATGAACATCCAGTAGCATTAGCTATCATCATTCTATCTCCGAATAATTGTGTTACAAGTTTAGCGTAAGCTGTTTCTCCACAACCTGCACAAGCTCCTGAGAACTCGAATAATGGTTGCTCGAATTGGCTACCCTTAACTGTATTTTTATTCATTGGGTTTTTCTTTGGTGAAACTTCATTAATTGCATAATCCCAGTTATTTACTTCAACTTCTTGAGTATGAGCTGGCTTCATAACTAAAGCTTTTCCTGGAGCTGGACAAACTTGTGCACAGTTTCCACATCCAGTACAGTCAAGTGGTGAAATTGCCATAGTATAGTTCATAGGCTCTTCAGTCTTTAATGCTCTAGCAGCAACGAATTTTAATTCTTCTGGAGCATTCTTGCTTTCTTCTTCTGTTAATAAGAATGGTCTAATAACAGCATGTGGACATACATATGAACATTGGTTACATTGGATACATTTATCCTTATCCCATTCTGGTACGTTTATAGCGATACCTCTCTTTTCAAATGCAGCAGTACCTTGTTCGAAAGTACCATCTTCCATTCCATCAAATGCTGATACAGGAAGTTCGAATCCTTCTTGTCTGTTCATTGGATCAACAATCTTCTTAACAAACTCTGGTCTTTGTCTTCCTTCTTCTTTAACTTCATCTTTAGCATTCTTCCAGTCAGCTGGTACTGTAATTTCTACTATTGATTCGATTCCCTTATCGATAGCAGCATTGTTCATATCAACAACTTTTTGACCCTTCTTACCGTATGAAGTTACAACAGCTTCTTTTAAGTATTTAACAGCGTCTTCTACAGGGATAATGTTAGCTAACTTGAAGAAAGCTGATTGCATTATCATGTTGATTCTTCCGCCTAATCCGATTTCTTGTGCTATCTTAACAGCATTTAAAGTATAGAACTTAATGTTGTTTTCAGCGATGTATCTCTTGTATGAAGCTGGTAAATGAGCTTCTACTTCTTCTGGGCTCCAGATAGTATTTAATAAGAATGTTCCATTCTTCTTTAATCCTTCTAAAACATTGTATTTGTATACATATGATTGGTTGTGACAAGCTACGAAATCAGCCTTGTTTATTAAGTAAGGTGATTTAATTGCTTTCTTACCAAATCTTAAGTGTGATACAGTTATACCACCAGATTTCTTTGAGTCGTATGAGAAATATCCTTGAGCATACATATCTGTATGGTCTCCGATGATTTTGATAGCACTCTTGTTAGCACCAACAGTACCGTCTGATCCTAGTCCCCAGAACTTACATGCTGTAGTTCCTTCTGGAGTAGCATCTATATCTTCATGTACTTCTAATGAAGTATTAGTTACATCATCAACTATAGCTATAGTGAATCCGTTCTTTGGTTCGTCTTTTGCTAAGTTTTCGTATACTGCAGCAATGTGACCTGGATTTGGATCCTTTGAACCTAATCCATATCTACCACCTACGATAACTGGAGCATTTTCTTCTCCGTAGAATGCACTCATAACATCTAAGTATAATGGTTCTCCGTTACATCCTGGTTCTTTAGTCTTATCTAAAACAGCTATCTTCTTAACTGTAGCTGGTATAGCTTTCTTTAATCTTGCAACGTCAAATGGTCTGTAAAGTCTTACTTTAACAACCCCAACTTTTTGTCCGTTTGCATTTAAGTAATCAATTGTTTCTTCACATACATCTGTACATGATCCCATAGCAACGATGATTCTATCTGCATCTTTTGCACCATAGTAATCGAAACAGTGATATTCTCTTCCAGTTAATTTAGTCATTTCAGCCATGTATCCTTCAACGATGTCTGGTACAGCGTTGTAGAATTTGTTAACAGCTTCTCTTTCTTGGAAGTAGATATCTGGGTTTTGAGCAGTACCTCTAGTTACAGGATGATTTGGGTGTAATGCTCTGTTTCTGTAAGCTTGTAAAGCTTCCATATCTACTAATGGTTTTAATTCTTCATGTTCAATAACTTCAATTTTTTGTACTTCATGTGAAGTTCTGAATCCATCGAAGAAGTTACAGAATGGAATTCTTGATTTGATAGCTGCTAAATGAGCTACAGCTGATAAATCCATTACTTCTTGTACTGATCCTTCAGCAAGCATTGCAAAACCAGTTTGTCTTGCAGCCATAACGTCTTGGTGATCTCCGAAGATGTTTAATGCTGAAGTAGCTAGTGCTCTAGCTGATACGTGGAATACTCCTGGAAGTAATTCCCCTGAAATTTTATACATGTTAGGAATCATTAATAATAATCCTTGTGATGCAGTGTAAGTAGTTGTTAATGCACCAGCTTGTAATGATCCATGGACTGCTCCAGCAGCTCCACCTTCTGATTGCATTTCCATTACCTTAACAGGTTGACCGAATATATTTTTCTTTCCTTGTGCTACCCACTCATCAACATGTTCTGCCATTGGTGATGATGGTGTTATAGGATAGATAGCTGCAACTTCTGTAAATGCGTAAGATATGTGAGCAGCAGCAGTATTACCATCCATAGTTTTCATTTTTCTCATCGCGTGACCCCTCTTTCTAATTATAAAAATTAAAAAATTAAGTTTTAATATTTATTATTGAGTAAAAGCCAATACTTGACCTTTACGACTGTATATAAAATAAAATTATATATCAGTAAACAACGTAAAATATAATTTTATTCAATATCATGACTATTGTATAATTATTAAAATAGTGTTTATAATAATTAAACTTTCTTAAAACAAATTTATTTGTCATTAAGAAAAAACCGTCTCTTTTATTATATAACACTATTTTAATTTTGCAAGCTTATGAATATATTTATAAATTAAAACTTTAACAATCCCAAGAATACCACAAACTTACTACTTTTTCCTTCTAACGCTACTTTTTATCACATTTATGATCTCTTTTACACCATCATTCATTTTACTTTCATTCATATTCTTAATAAGTTCTTGTTTACTTTCTTTTAACATTTTTATCCCTTTTAAAATCCCTTCTTTTTGAAGCTCCTCTTCTTCCATTACAAGTGAAAACCCTTCTTTTTTAAATGAGTTTGCATTTAAGATTTGATCTCCTCTACTTGCATTTTTTGAAAGTGGAATTAATAAAGTCGGCTTTTTTAATGCAAGGAATTCAAAAATTGAGTTTGCCCCAGCTCTTGAAATTATATAATCAGCTGTATGCATAAAATGTGTAAGTTCTTCACTTACATACTCAAATTGCTTGTATCCATCTACATTTTGTAAATTACTATCAAGATTACCTTTACCGCATATATGAATAATATTGTTATCTTTCAGAATATTATATATATTCTCTCTTATGGCATCATTTATAACTTTTGACCCCAAACTTCCTCCCATAATAAGAATTGTATCTTTATTATCTTTAAAACCACAAATCTCTTTGCCTTTAAGTTTTGATCCTGTTAGAATTTCCTTTCTAATTGGACTTCCAGTTAACACTCCCTTATTGTTTTTAACAAATTGTAAACTTTCCCTAAAAGTAACGCATAATTTATCACAGAAAGGTGATGCTAACTTATTGGCAAGGCCTGGTGTAATGTCTGACTCATGTGCAATTACTGGTATCTTCTTCATTGAGGCTGCTATAACAACAGGAACTGTTACAAATCCACCTTTTGAGAATATAACATCTGGTTTTTCTTTAGCTAAAATTTTTCTTGCTTCATGAACTCCCTTTAATACCTTAAAAGGATCAGTAAAATTCTTTATATCAAAATATCTTCTAAGTTTACCTGATGAAATTCCATAGTATGGTATATTATTGTTTGTTATTATTTCTTTTTCTATTCCATCTCTGCTTCCTATATATTTTATTTCAAAGCCTTCTTCTATTAATGATGGTACTAATGCTAAATTTGGAGTAACATGCCCAGCTGTTCCCCCTCCAGTCATTATTATTTTATATTTACTCAAAAAATATCCTCTCCTTAATACATGATATTTAATTTTTCATTGTCTATATTTTATAATATATAATTTATTTAAAAGTACAATATATTTTATACTTATAATCTAAAACTTTTTAGTGATAATTGTATGTTTTGTTTTCCATTGAATTCATTTATCTCTGGATAATATAATATATCCATTTTAAAATTACAGTAACCTGTATCTTGTAATCTTAAAAATTCATCTTCCCCATATTTTTCTTCAAATAACTCTTTAAAATAATCATATTTATTGAAATTAACGCCATCAATTGTCTTACCATTATTCATTTTAATTTTAAATCGTAAAAAATTCTTTTCTTTTCCCATGAAGATAACTCTATTTACTAAAACATCTTTAACTGCAAGCATCGGACTTCCATTCCCTTTCCCAAAAGGGCGCATTCCATTTAATTTATCTACTAAATCAAAATCAATATACTCAAGTGGCAGTGGTGCATCTATAATAACTTTTCTTATTATATCTTCTTCAGTTAGTGTACACTTTTCATTTAACGCTTTTCTTAACATAGGTATTTTTTCTTCTTCTACTGATAATCCTGCAGCCATTGGATGTCCACCAAACTTATATATAAATTCCTTACATTTAGATAGCTCCTCGAACATATTATACTCTTCTATAGATCTTCCTGATCCCTTTGGCATCTCGCTTCCTTTAGTCATAACAATTGCAGGTAAATTATACTTTTCTCTTATTCTTCCTGCAACTATCCCTGCTATACTTTCATGAATACTATCCTCATAAACAAGAATAACTTTCTCATCATCTCTTAGAGTATTTTCTACCTTCTCTATTACCTTTTCAGTACTTTCCATAGTTAATTCTTGTCTTTTTTCATTAAGATCATTTAACTTAATTGCAAGTTCTTTAGCTTTCTCATCATCTTCCGTAATTAAAAGCTCTACAGATATATCTGCAATTTCTAGTCTTCCAGTAGCATTAATACACGGTCCTATAACAAAACCAAAATGATATTCTGATATTTCCTTATCATTTAACTTTTTTACCTTTATTAATTCTTTAAGACCTTTTTTATTTGTATTATTTATAAGTTCTAAACCTTTTTTTACTATTATTCTATTTTCATCTAAAAGATCTACAACATCACAAACTGTTGCAATAGCTGCATACTCTAATAGTTCAAAACTTTCTTCAAGATCAACATTTAATTCTCTATATAAGCCTTGAATAAACTTAAATGCTACTCCTGCACCACAAAGATTTTTAAAAGGATAATTACAATCTTCCCTTTTAGGATTAATAACTGCATCTCCCTTAGGCATCATTTTTATTTTAACGCCATCTTCTTCAACGAAAGGAATATCATGGTGATCAGTTATAACTACTGAAAGCCCTATCTCCTTAGCATATTCAACTTCATTAAAAGCTGATATACCATTATCACAAGTTAATAAAACTTCAGCACCTTCATCTTTTAATATCTTTATTCTTTCCGCATTCATACCATATCCTTCACTCTCTCTATTTGGAATATGATATTCGAAATTGGCATTTAGTCTTTTAAGACCTTTATATAAAATTGCAGTACTACAAACTCCATCACAGTCATAGTCCCCATATATTACTATCTTCTTCCCCTTTTCAATGGCATCTTTTATAATAGCGACTCCTTTATCTAAGTCCTTTAGTAAAAAGCTATCATACATATCCTCTACTGTACCATTTAGAAAAAGAGAAGCAGACTCTTTTCGAGAGATTCCTCTGTTTGCTAATAACCTTAATATAAGACTATTTTCACTCATATCCTTAGATAAGCTTTGGAACTCTTCTCTCTTATTTCTTACAAGCCACTTCTCTTTCATTTATTTCACCCTTCTAATTACTTTATTAACATTTCATATAACATCCCACGTCTAATTTCTTCTTCTTTAGGCGAGTTTAATTCTTTAAGTAATGTATATGAAAATTCTAAAGCAGTTGCTGGACCTCTACTTGTTATTATATTGTTACTTACTACAACTAAATCTTCTTTATAATTAGCTCCCATTATATCATCTTCAAAGCCTGGATAAGATGTTACATCTTCTCCATTTATTATTCCTGCTTTAGATAATACAATTGGTGCTGCGCATATAGCTGCAACCTTTTTATTATTTTTAATACAATCTTGTATTAACTTTATAACTCTCTTATCATCTCTTAAGTTTGTAGCCCCTGGCATTCCTCCTGGAAGTACTACCATATCAACTTCCTCTATGTCATCTATTAGAATATCTGCACAAACTTTTATATTATGGGCTCCTATAACTTCTATATTATTAATTGAAACCATATCACAATGTATATCTGCTCTTCTTAAAACATCAACAACAGTTAGTGCTTCAATTTCTTCAAATCCATCTGCTAATAAAACAGCTACTTTTTTCATAAAATCTCACTCCTTTTTAATTATATTGAACTGAATCTACTTCATCATCTAAAGTAATCATCATTATATCAGTTCCTCTTCCAGCTCTATTTTGAAGCTTTATATCCGTAACTTTAACTTCTTGAACATTTTTCTTTGATGATGTTAATGTAAATACTCTATCTTGTTCTGAAGTTATTGCTATTTCATCATTATCATTTCTTGATATATACTTTCCATAGATAACTTCATCATTTTCTTTTAAGCTTATTCCTGTAACACCTGATGCTACTTTTCCCATAGTATTTAAGTTTGTGCTTAAGAAACGTATACCCATTCCTTTTTTAGTTACTATAACTATTTCTCCATTACTTGCATTATTTATCTCTATTGAGACAACTATATCATCTTCAAATTTCAACTTATAATATTGAGTTAAAGTAAATTCATTGCTAAATTCGCTTAAAATAGTTTTCTTAATTAACCCACTTTTAGTCATTGAATACACAGCTAAATTTTCAGAATATGTTTTTAAAGATACTATTTTAATGATTTTTTCATCTTTCATTAATCCATCGATAATATCACTTATTTTAATTTCATTATTTACTGCACATTCTAATAAGAATGATTTAACCTTAATTACATTACCTTTGTTAGTAAATAACAACATATCACTCGCATTATCAGTATAAGTTTTTAAATTATCATTTTTACTAACTCTTGAAAATGCTTTTAATGTATTTTTATTTGTTACCCCTATAGCAAATTCCTTATATTCTAATGAATCTATATATTCACAAGATATCACCGTATCTCTTGAAGTGATATTAAATAGAGATGTTCCCATTATATTTCTTGGAGTATCTTGGATTTCTGGTAACTCTAGATTAAATTCTAATCCTAATTTAGTCTTAACTTTTAAGAAATCTTTCTTTTCATCTTCATTTAATAATATTATATTTATTACTTCTTCATTTTCTTTTAGCTTTATTGCCTGAAGTCTACTATATGATGTTTTAAATTTATCTAAAGAACTTCTCTTTATAATTCCCTTATTTGTAATAAATTGAAGATATTTATTAGGATGTAATGTCGTCTGTGATATAACTTCAACTATCTTCTCTTCATCTAAGTTTAATGTTTTTATTAGTGTATCTATTCTTTCACCTTTATCTTTCCATTTACCTTCTGGAATGTTTATTCCTTTTAATTGGTACATGTTCCCTTTATCAGTGAATATTAAAACATTATCTCTAGTGTTTGACTCAAATAAGAATTTAAGCTCATCACCTTCTCTATATTCTATAGCCTCAACATCTTGGTTTGATCTAACATAATTTTTAGTTGGTATTCTTTTTATAAATCCATCATTAGATAATGTAACCATAACATCTTCTATTACAATAAGCTCTTCTACATCAATCTTAGCTTCACTATCATCTTCTATTATGTTAGTTCTTCTAGGATTCTTAAATTTCTCAGTTACTTCTTCTAATTCTTTTTTTATTACTTTTAAAAGTTCCTTCTCTTCTGATAAAATTTTCTTAAGCTTTTTTATTTCTTTCTTAAGTTCGTCATATTCTTTTTGGAATACTTTAATTTCAAGTCCTGTTAACCTATAAAGCATAAGCTCCAAAATTGCTCCTGCTTGGATTTCTGTAAATCCAAAGTTATTAATCAAGTTCTCCGATGCATCTTTCTTGGATTTTGAAGCTCTAATAGTCTTAATCACTTCATCCATAATATCTATTGCTTTTATAAAGCCTTCTACAATATGGAATCTCTTTTCCGCAATTTCAAGTTCTCTTTTTGTTCTTCTTGTAACTATATCTTTTTGGTGGTTTACATAATGATGTATTATAGTCTTTAATCCCATTGTTAATGGCTTTCCGTCTGCAAGAGCAACCATATTAAAACTTATGTTACACTGTAGATCTGTCTTTTTAAATAAATACTTTAATACTTTATCTACATCACTTTCACTTAAAGCTTTTTTAAACTCAATAACAGCTCTTACACCATTTCTATCTGACTCATCTCTTATATCAGTTATACCTTCTAAAACTTTAGCATGTTTCTTATCTGCTGTCATTTCTGATATTGTTTGAAGAATCTTCGATTTATTTCTTCTATACGGAAATTCTGTAATTACAATGCCTAGTCTTCCATTTTCTAATGTTTCTATACAAGTTTTAGCTCTACATGTAACCTTTCCTTCTCCAGTTTCATATGCAGATTTTAATGAATTTTTCCCAATTAAAACTCCACCTGTTGGAAGATCTGGCCCTTTTATATACTCCATCAAACCCTCTGTAGTTATTTCCGGATTATCAATGTATGCTAAAACCCCATCTGTTACTTCTCCTAAATTATGAGGAGGTATATTAGTTGCAAGTCCAACCGCTATACCAAATGTTCCATTTACTAAAAGATTTGGATATCTACTTGGAAGCACCGTAGGCTCCATTTCACTATCTGAATAGTTAGGCACCATATCAACAGTATCTTTATCAATATCTCTTATCATCTCCATAGCAATTGGTGCAAGTCTAGCTTCTGTATATCTCATAGCAGCTGCACCATCCCCATCCATTGATCCCCAGTTTCCATGTCCATCTATAAGCGGTTCTCTAGTTGAAAAGTTTTGAGCTAGAATAACCATAGCGTCATATACTGATGAATCTCCATGTGGATGGAATTTACCAAGTATATCCCCAACTATTCTAGCTGACTTATAATAAGGTCTATCTGGGAAAGCCTTTAAAAGGTATGCCCCGTAAAGTATTCTTCTATGAACTGGTTTAAGTCCATCTCTAACATCTGGAAGTGCTCTATCTTTTGCTACCTCTATTGCATAAGGAAGGTAGTTATCTGGCATTGCTTCCTCAAGTGGAACTCTTATTATGTTTCTATCCACTGGTATATTACTAACTTTCTTAGCCATATCATTACTCCATTTCTATCTATTTAAAATTCTCCGTATTTATACATATATTTTCTTCTTGGTTCTACTATATCTCCCATTAGAAGTGATACCATCTTTTCAGCTTTTGCAGCATCATCTATTGTAACTTGAATCAAGGTTCTACTTTCTGGATTAAGGGTAGTATCCCAAAGTTGATCTGGATTCATTTCTCCAAGACCTTTATATCTTTGAATTAATGCACCTTTTCCAATTTTCTTCTTAACTTCTTCAAGCTCATCATCAGTATAGGCATATTCACTTACTTCTTTTCCTTTAACCTTTTTATACACTTTATAAAGAGGAGGTTGTGCAAGATATAAATGCCCATTTGCTATAAGTGGTCTCATATATCTATAAATATAAGTCATCCATAGTGTTCTAATATGATATCCATCAACATCAGCATCACTCATTATTATTATTTTATTATACTTTAAATTATCTTCACTATAGTTATCTAAAGTTCCTGTACCTATTGCTGTATTAAATATTTTTAGTTCTTCTGAAGCTAGTACATTTTCAAGCTTTTGTTTTTCAGTATTCATTATCTTACCCTTTGAAGGCATTATACTTTGGAACCTTCTATCTCTAGCCTGCTTAACTGAACCTCCAGCTGAATCCCCTTCGACAACAATAAATTCATTATATTGTTTGTCTCTTCCAGTGCAAACTGCAACTTTACCAGCAAGTGGTGCAGTTCCTTTACCAATTTTCTTCTTTTCAGCCTCATTTATTTTTTTAATCTTCTCTCTTCTTTGTGCGGCTGAAAGAGCATTATTTATAAGCCTACTTGCTAATTCTTTATTATCTTCTATCCATTCACCAAGTTTAGTGTATGCCAGTTCATTCATCATAGTGTACGCTTCGTTATTACCAAGCTTAGTCTTTGTTTGTCCCTCAAAGACTGGATTTGAAATTTTAATTCTTACGATTGCAGTCATACCTTCTCTTAAATCGTCTCCTTCAAATTCCTTATCCTTTTCTTTTACAAGCCCAAGCTTTCTAGCCCACTCTTTAAAAGCTCTTGTCATCCCAGTTTTAAATCCTGTTTCATGAGTTCCAGCTTCAGTTGTAGGAATGTTATTTACATAACTTGCTATATTATCAGTAGTTGAGTCTGTAAATTGAATACACACTTCTCCTGACATAGCTATCCCTCCTATTTCTTTATCTCCTTCAAATAAAATAGGATCTTTGTGAAGTGGCGTCTTACTTTCATTTAAATATTCTATAAAATCTAAAAGTCCTCTTTCTGAATAATACTCTTTTTTAATTTCTTCATCTTTTCTATCATCAATAAATTCAAGTTTCATTCCTTTATTTTGGAATGCTAATTCTTGAAGTCTTTCATCTATAATATCAAATTTAAAATCAGTAGTTGAAAAAATCTCTTTATCAGGTAAAAATGTTACCTTGGTTCCAGTATCCTTCGATTTTCCAACTATCTCTAGTTGTGTTACAGGTGTTCCTGGCATATCTTTTTTAAGTTCTTTATCATAAGCATATTCAAACCTTTGTCTATACTTATTTCCATTTTGATGAACTTCAACCTCTACCCATTTTGAAAGAGCATTTACTACTGCTGCTCCAACACCATGTAATCCACCTGATGTTTTATAGTTTTTATTATCAAACTTACCACCAGTATGAAGTTCTGTATATACCATTTCCACCCCACTTTTTTTCTTAATAGGATGAATACCTGTTGGTATACCTCTTCCATCATCAATTATAGTTACACTTTTATCTTTATTTAAAATAACAGTAGCTTTACTACCATATCCATTTGAAATCTCATCTATTGAATTATCAAGTATTTCCCAAACACAATGGTGTAGTCCCTTGCTTCCAGTAGAACCAATGTACATACCTGGTCTAATCCTCACCGGTTCTAATTTTTCTAAGGATGTTAAATCCGTAACATCATATGATACATTACTTTCTTTTACCATTTTCTCCTCCACCTTAAGTATTTTTATTATAAATATCTATTAATCTATTTATTGTTTCATTTCTATCTTTATTTACTATTGTCTCATAAAAATCTTTTATCTTAAAACTATTAGAATATAAAGGATCATAATACTTTAGCATAAGTTCTTCACATACAGTTTTATAATCACCTTGTTTAAGAAGCTTTTTATACTCTTCCACCCTTTTATCATTTAAGTATTTTTTTAAGTTATCTAAACAACCTATAAGTTCTTTAACACTATCATTGCCCTTTATGTATTCTTTTATTAATATTTCACTTCTATTTTCAATAGAATCTTCAATATAAACCTTAGTTCCTTTCTCCATTGAACTCCATATAGATTCAGGAATTATTATGTTACCGATTCTTTTGCTTTCACCTTCAACAAAAACTAAATTGCTTTTTCTATTTTTAAGTGCTTCAAAAATTTCAGTCTCAAACATTTTTTGAGTATTAGATTTTCCAAGAGATATACTACCTAAAAAAGAACCTCTATGATTTGCAGCACCCTCTAAATCTAGTATATCAAAACCTTTTTCTTTTAAAGTCTTTAAATATTCAGTCTTTCCCACACCAGTCTTTCCATGTAAGACTATATATTTAACTTCTTTATTTACCCTCTCAAAATTATCATTTATATACTTTCTATATCCTTTATATCCACCTCTTAATTTATATACTTTTATTCCTAAAGAATATAAAAGAGAATATATACTACCACTTCGCATACCGCCTCTTGAACAGAAGAGTACTATTTTTTTCTCACCATTATTATACATGTTTTGTATATCATTAAAAATCTGTGGAAGTCTCTCCGATATAAATTCAATCCCTTTAGTCCTAGCAGCCTCTACACTTTCTCTAACATAAAGTGTTCCTACTATATCTCTTTCATCATCCAAGAGTACAGGTATATTAATTGCACCTTTTATTGTAGCTTCTTTATATTCTTTTGGACTTCTAACATCAATTAAAATACATTCTTTATCATCTACTATATCTTTATAATCTATTATATTAAACATACTAAGGACCCCTATACAATTTATTAACCATTCTATTCTATCATACTTTTACAAAATAAAAAAAGAAAAAAATCGTACATATGTTTGTACGATTTTTTTCTATGTTTTTATCTTTTTTAAATAATACTATTTAGCTAAGACTTCTAATACTTTATCATAGTTTGGATGATCACTTACATCTTTACAATATTCTACGTATATAACTTTATTATTTTCATCTACAACGAATACTGCTCTAGCTAAGAATCCAACTTCTTCTATATATACTCCGTAATTTTCTCCAAATACTCTATCTTTATAATCTGAAAGAGTTATTACATTTTCTACATCTGCTGCTCCACACCATCTTGCTTGTGCAAATGGTAAATCAACTGATACTACATATATAGTAGTATCTTTAAACTTTGTAGCTTCTTCATTGAATCTTTTAACTTCCATATCACATACTGGTGTGTCTAATGATGGAACTGTTAAAAATACTCTCTTTCCCTTTGTATCTTTTAATGTAACTGGTTTTAAATCATTATCTGATAAAACAAAATCAGATGCTTCTTGACCAACTCTTACTTCTGCTCCTCTAATTGTTACTTTTTCTCCATTTACTGTTATACTCATTTTATTCACTCCTTCAATTAGCATTCAAAACTTCTATCGATAATAGTTTTCCTTTACTAACTTTTCTCTTTTGATAATTATATTTTATACTTTTTAATAAAATATTCAATAGATTATCTTTGAATATTTTATTAACATAATAATATAGTCCCCTATATAATTATTTTTAATATTAAAATTAGGACTTAAAAATTTATATAAATTCTTAAGTCCTAATTTATTAATTATAATGATGCTTTAAATATACTTATTACATCTTCCTTATTTAAAGCTATATATCCATATTTTAAGCCTCCAACCTTCACTGCTTTTTCGGCCATAATTTCAAACTTTTCATCTCCAATACCTATCTCTCTAAGTCTTTCTGGAATTCCAAGTTTCTTAAAATAGTTTCTTGTTTTTTCTATAGCTAAATTTGCAACTTCTTTTTTATCTAGTGACTTATCTATATCCCAAACATTAACTCCAAATTCATAGAATTTTTCTAATGTATCTTCATTTAAAACAAATTCCATCCAATTAGGTGTTAATATGGCAAGTCCAACTCCATGAGTTATATCATAAAATGCACTCAATTCATGCTCTATTGGATGAACTGACCAAGCTGTCCCTTCTTTTCCACAAGAAAGTAATCCATTTATAGCTAAACTAGATGCCCACATTAAATTAGCTCTTGCCTCATAATTTTCTGGTTCATTATAGGCTATCTCTCCATACTTAATACATGTTTTTAATACACCTTCTGCCATTCTGTCTTGTAAGTATGCATCTTTAGTTTTACTAAAGTATACCTCAAATACATGGCTCATTATATCAGCTGTTCCTGCTGCTGTTTGATTTTTAGGTACTGAATAAGTATATTCAGGATCTAATATTGAAGCTACTGGTCTTAATATCTCATTACCAAGTCCTAATTTCTCATTTGTATCCATATTTGAAATAACAGCAAATGGATCCATTTCTGATCCTGTAGCTGAAAGAGTTAATATACTAATTATAGGTAAAGCCTTTTCTATCTTTGAAGGATTCTTTACTATCTCCCATGGGTCACCCTCATAAAAGCTAGCTCCTGATATAGCTTTTGCACAATCTATAGTACTACCTCCGCCTACAGGTAAAATCATATCAATAGAATTTTCATGTACAAGCTTAACCCCTTCCCTTACTGATTCTATTCTTGGGTTAGGATCTACTCCTCCTAGCTCTATACATTCAATATTATTTTCTTCTAATATTGATTTAACTTTTTCATATAATCCAACTTTCTTAATACTTCCTCCACCATATACTAATAAAACCTTTTCACCATATCTTTGTAATATCCTTCCAAGACTTTTTATCTTGCCTTTTCCAAAATAGATTTCTGTTTTAATTGAGTAATCAAAATTTTTCATAAACCTCTCCTCCTAATCTTTATTAATTTAAGTATACACCTTTAAATAATATATTATCAATTTATAGATAAATTTTCTTATACTATACATTAGTTATTGCAAAATAATTTATATTACTTATTATCCTCATTTATTACTTTTTAAATGCAAAAAAGGTTTAAGACTAATTAAAGTCTTAAACCTTTATTCTACAAATCACATATTTCAACATTTCTTACGTGCTTAGTGTGACTCCATTCTTTATTATTCTTATTTAGAATACCTTGAACTGTAATTGGAATCCAAGTTAAAGTATATAATCCATATAATAAGAATCTGATAAATAATAGTAAACCACTTTTTCCTAAGCATATAAATGTAATTACTAACATTACTAAATTATACGCAGCTGATACTATCGTAAATGCATACATACTATCTATTTTAGTTGATAATATTGGTAATATAAATACATTCATTGAATATATAAATATTATAGCAAAGAATCCAGTTGAAACTTTCTTTTCAAGTTTTAGTACTAATGGTGTAATTAAGAATTGACATATTATAAATATCTTCCAACCTACATCACTAAATACACTACTTATAACAAAAACATCTGGTGCTCCAACATTTCCTTGCACTAAAGTAAGTACTGCTGACAAACCAAGTAACAATGTAACAAATGGTTGCATTACGTATAATGCACAATCGAACATATACCACTTTCTTTGTTTTATTGAAGCTTTTATAAGTTTAAAGAAATATCTTGATGCAACATCTGTAAATCCTTGCATCCATCTCTTTCTTTGTGACCAAGATTGTTTTAATGTTAATGGTTTTTCATCGAATATTCTTGCATCATGTGCCCAACCAACTTTTTCTCCGTTAGATACAAGTTTACAAGTAAATTCTAAATCTTCTGTAAGGCATGTTGCGCCCCATCCTAATTCTTGTAACATTCCTGTGTCAATTGCAAATCCAGTTCCACCTAATTGGTTTGAGAATCCAACATTATTTCTTGCTAATTGGAACATTCTATTTTGTGACCAAAAGGCTATTGAATACGCTGTTGCAATCCAAGAATCATTTGGATTTTTACTATCAATATATCCTTGTACAACTTTATATCCTTCTAGCATCTTTGAGTTTATTTCTTTTAAGAAATCTTCATGTACTAGATTATCTGCATCAAATATACAAATAGCATCATATTTCTCATTCATTTTAAAAAGTTTATCAAACATCCACTCAAGAGCGTAACCTTTACCTCTCTTATCTTTGTTAAAACGTTCGAATACATTAACTCCACAATTTCTTGATATTTCCGCAGTCTTATCCGTACAGTTATCTGCTATTACGAAAACATCGTATAATTCCTTTGGATAATTAAGTTTTTGCATGCTCTCAATAAGCTTACCTATAACTACTTCCTCATTATGAGCCGCTACTATCATTGCAAACTTTTTAGTTGGTGTGTAATTTTTCTTCTCTTTTCTTCTAAATAATCCGAAGAAAGCTAGTATTAAATAATACATAGTTATAAAGAATACGAAAAATTGAAACGCTGCTGTTACAGCATAAATTAAGTTTCCCATTAAATTCACTCCTAATGACAAATGGAAATTCTTCCCCATTCATTTTCTATTTTCTCTAAAAGTACGTCCTTTTAAATATAATTCAACATAGTGTAAAAATCAAGTATATAAAAATTAAAAATATTTAAGAATTGCTAGAACCCTTAGTTTTACCCATATTTCAAACATAATTTTTTTAAAATAAATATAAAAAAAGTAGACCCTTCTAAAGTCTACTTTCTCCATTTATTAACTAAACTATACCTTGAGCCATCATTGCATCTGCAACTTTTAAGAAACCTGCAATATTTGCACCCATTAATATATTTCCTTCTTCTCCGTATTCCTTAGCAGCTTCACTTGAATTTTTATATATTTCTACCATTATATCTTTAAGTTTATCTAGAACTTCTTCTTCACTCCATGATAGTCTAATACTATTTTGTGACATTTCAAGTGCTGAACAAGCAACTCCACCAGCATTGGCAGCCTTTGCAGGTCCAAACATAACTTTATTACTTTGTAACACTTCTATCGCCTCAAGTGTTGATGGCATATTTGCACCTTCAGATACTGCAATTACTCCATTTTCAACAAGTATTTCTGCTGATTCTTTATTTATCTCACCTTGAGTTGCACAAGGTAATGCTATATCACATTTAATTTTCCATATATTTCTGAATCCTTCTTCATATTTAGCAGTTTTAACAAAATCTAAATATTCTTTAATTCTTCCTCTTTTTACTTCTTTTATTTCCTTAATCACATCTAAGTTAATTCCATTTTCATCATATATATAACCATTTGAATCACTAAGT
Source organism: Clostridium sardiniense (assembly GCF_050584765.1). GTDB lineage: Bacteria > Bacillota > Clostridia > Clostridiales > Clostridiaceae > Clostridium > Clostridium sardiniense_A. The sequence goes on from NZ_JBNOOR010000001.1 coordinate 1,778,374, forward strand.
GCTATAACTTTAGCTCCAAGCTCAGTTGCTTTTTCAGCTGCATATATAGCAACATTTCCTGAACCTGATATAACAACAGTTTTTCCATTAAAGCTAGTTCCATTATCCTTAAGCATCTCTTCTGTAAAGTAAACTAATCCATATCCAGTAGCTTCTTTTCTTCCAAGGCTACCACCGTAAGTTAATCCTTTACCAGTTAACACTCCTTGTTCACTTGTATTTCTTATTTTTTTGTAATATCCATACATATAACCTATTTCTCTACCACCAACGCCTATATCTCCAGCTGGTACGTCTATATCGCTTCCAATATGTCTGCAAAGTTCTGCCATAAAGCTTTGACAAAATCTCATAACTTCATTATCTGATTTTCCTTTAGGATCAAAATCTGATCCCCCCTTACCTCCACCTATTGGTAATCCTGTAAGTGAGTTTTTAAATATTTGTTCAAATCCTAAGAACTTAATAATACTTTGGTTTACTGATGGATGGAATCTAAGACCGCCTTTATATGGCCCTATTGCACTATTAAATTGAACTCTAAAACCTCTATTTACTTGAACCTTTCCACTATCATCCACCCAAGGTACTCTAAAGAATATTTGTCTTTCTGGTTCTACTATTCTCTCTAATATACCGTTTTCTATAAATTTCGGATTCTTATCAAAAACAGGAACTAATGAATTCATAACTTCTGTTACTGCATCTAAAAATTCATTTTCACCACTATTTCTTAACTTTACTTGTTCTAATACATTTTCAACATATTGTTTTCCATTCATAAATTTAACGCCCCTTCTCATTTAGTAATTTATTTATATAATACAACTTTTTAATATATTTTACTATAAAATACATTATTTTTTTAGAATTTTCTCATTTTTTTAAAATTTAAAATAATATTTTGTTAATATGTAAATTTAAGTAAAAATGAAAAAGTTTTCTTTATTCATATTTATTATGTATTCTTTAAACCTATTTTATTAAAACTATTATTAAAACTATTATTAAAACTATTATTAAAACTATTATTAAAACTATTATTAAAACTATTAAATATTTAGGAGTTATAAAAATGAAAATTGGTTATGCCTGTACCCCGCTTAGAATTCCAAATAAAACAACAAAATCATTTATTCTAAAAAACTATTCAGAAGATATTTTAAGAAATTGCATATCTAATAATTTAAATAATCTAATAGATATTTTAAATTATAATATTTCTAATGAAATATACTTATTCAGAATTAGTTCTGATATAATTCCCTTTGCAAGTCACGAAATAAATACTTTTGATTGGAAAAATTATTTTAAGAAAGATCTCAAAGAAATAGGCGATTTAATAAAAAAGAATTCTCTTAGAGTATCAATGCATCCTGGACAATATACTGTTTTAAATAGTCATAATAAGGATACAGTTTCCAAATCAATTAGAGATTTAGAATATCACTGTAAATTTTTAGATAGCTTAAACTTGGACTCTGATTGTAAGATTATACTTCATGTTGGTGGAGTATATAACAATAAAAAATTAGCAATAGATAATTTTATTAATAATTATAATTTACTTTCTAGAAATATAAAGAAAAGACTAGTAATTGAGAATGATGAAAAAAATTATAGCATAAAAGATTTGTTATATATAAGTGAAAAATGCTCTATTCCAATAATATATGATAATTTACACTACGCCTGCTATGAAAGTCATGAAGGTAATAATTATTCAATATTAAATAGCATTAATGAAACTTGGCATAAAGAAGATGGCACAATTAAAGTTCATTACAGTGAACAAAATAAAATTAAAAAGAAAGGCTCTCATTCTAGTACTATATCTTCTAACGGATTCTTAAATTATATAGATTCTTTAAATGGATTAGATATTGATATAATGACAGAAGTTAAAGATAAAGATTTTTCCGCAATTAAAATTATAAATTTATTGAGCCAATTAAATGGTACTTTATCTGAAGAATCTAAGATTAAAGAACTAGAATCTTATAAATATTATCTTAAAGAAAAAGGAAAGGATGTCTTTGAGAAATCTAAATATATATTAAATACTGAAGGAATAATAGAGTTTTATAAATTTATAGATAGATTTATTTATTCAGAACCTGCCTTTGAATATGCTATAAGCACTGTTAAAGAAGTCTATTTAGAGCTTGAAGATAATTTAACTAAAAGTGAAATAAATCATTTTAATAAACTGTTTAATGATAAAAAGTTTCAAAAAGCTAAAGAATATTTATATAAATTAGCCTTTAAAAAGAGGCTTTATAATTATCTTTCTATGTATTATTTCTATAATTAAAAAGAGAATAGATTTTTATCTATTCTCCTTATACTAACTAATCAGTTATCTCTTTTATCATTTTGTCTAATAGCTTATTCTTGCCACCTTTTGAATATAAATATATTGGTATAGTTACGATTATACCTCCAACTGTTCCACATATAATATCGTACATTGTATCCTCTAGTCCATTTTGGGCTGTTAATCCAAACAAGCTATCTGTTGTAAACTCCCATATTTCCCATACACCAGCACAAGCTACTGCAAACATTATAGTAAATAAGACCATAGCAAAAGGTTTTATGTCTTTATTCTTTTTAGGATTAAATAAATATGTGTATATTGCAAAACCAATAACTCCTATTAATAAACCTGATGCAAGATGAAGCATTTTATCATATCCTTCTATTGCATAAAAGTTTAATACATTTGCTAAATACATTGAAAAGAATATAAATATAAGGACTGCTACATATGTCATTTTAGATTTTCTAAAAAATGTATATCTGCAAAATAATTTAAGTAGTCCTACAGTAACTAGAATTAATACTATCCTAGGTAACTTTTCTCCACCTCTATAAATTACATCCCATACTGTTGTAATAGCTAATAATATTAAAAATAAATATGTTATAACGCTATCATAAGTTAATTTTTTCATAAATGCCTCCTAATTAATATTATGTTTTTTACTACGATAAAATGGTATAGAAAGTATAAACCCTCCTATAAAGCCTCCTATATGTCCTAAATTATCTATACTTGATGAAGTAAATCCTATATATAAATTTAATATAATAACTGCTATTATATTACCTAAAACACCTCTTTGAAGATGTTTCTTTTCTCTTAATGCAAACCATAAAAAGGCTCCTAATATACCAAATATAGCTCCTGAAGCTCCAACAGATATCATATTGGGACCTAAAATATATCCTAATAAACTTGAAGTTATACTTGAAAATAAATATATAGATAAATATTTCTTCCATCCATATATTTTCTCTACAACTGTACCTACAATGAATAATGAATACATATTAAATGATATATGCATAATTCCCCCATGAAGGAAGGCACATGTTATTAATCTCCAAACTTCTCCTTGATTTATTAAATAATTTACTTTTGCTCCAAACTCAATTAAAACCCTTGTATTTATATCTACTATACTTTTAGATACTATAGCTGTTATTATAAAAACAATAACATTTATTAAAATAAGTATACTAGTTACAGGGCTTTCTCTAAAAACACCTAATATTCTTTTTTTATTATTTACAGATACTTTTTCTTTTTTTATAATTTCTAAACATTCTTTTAAAGGTCTACACACTTCATCACAGTGTATAACCTCCATATTATTTATATTATATACTAGCCTACTCTTGTATGGGTTATCCCCTATTATATAATCACCTTGTACAAGTACAATACTATTTAATAAAAATCTCTTTCCTAAACTACTTAAATACCTAAAGGCTTCATCATAATCAATATCTTCATTTGAATCCTTTGATATTATTACAGCATATATGCCTTCATCTAAATCTTTAATAGCAATCCATCTATCCTCTTTATGAAAATTACTATAATATTGTTGCATATAAAAGCCTTGAGTACTTGAAAGAAACTCATAAACTCTTTGATTAAAGTCTCTCATATTTCCTCCACTATTTTTAATCTTTAAATACATTATAAAATATACATTTAAACTTTTCAAAGAAAATACTATTCTATTTATAGAATTAATAAGAAATATTAAAAAAATCAATCTAATACTCCTAAATTTTATACGCTTTAGGAAATTAGATTGATTTATATTTAATCTATAGATTTTCTTCTAACATATCTAAAAGTTCATTAAATCTTTTAATTGTAGCTTCTAAAGGTTTTGATGTAGTCATATCAACACCTGCATTTTTTAATATATTTATAGGATAGTCACTTCCACCACTCTTTAAGAATGATTTGTATTTCTCTACAGCATTTTCTTCTTTATTTAATATAGAGTTTGCAAAGGCTGATGCAGCAGCATATCCTGTTGCATATTGATATACATAAAAATCTGAATAGAAGTGAGGTATTCTTGCCCACTCTATATCAATATCTTCATCTACAATCATATCATCACCAAAATACTTAATATTTAACTCATGCCATTTACTTGAATATTCTGAAGCTGTAAGTGGATTTCCACTTTCTATACTTTCATGAGTATAAAGCTCGAATTCTGCAAACATTAATTGTCTAAATACAGTTGTTCTAATTTGTTCAAGTTCTTGATTTATTAAGTATAATTTTCTCTTTTTATCTGTTTCTTTATCAATTAAATAATGTATAAGTAATGCTTCATTAGTTGTTGATGCAACCTCTGCACAGAATAATGTGTATCCTGCATAGAAGTATGGTTGATTCTTTCTTGAATAATATGAATGAATTGAATGACCCATTTCATGAACTAGTGTAGATACATCATTAAGCTCATAATTATAATTTAATAAAACATAAGGCATTGTATCGTAAGATCCCCAAGAGTATGCTCCCCCTCTTTTGCCTTTATTTTGATATTTATCTATCCAGCCTGAATTTATTCCTTCTTTAAATATATTAAGATATTCTTCTCCTAAAGGATTAAGTCCATCTATTGCAATCTTTACACCTTCATCAAATTCTATGTGATCCTTTTCTATTTCTATAACTGGAACATAAAGATCATACATATGCATTTCTTCAAGTCCTAGCATCTTCTTTTTAAGTGAAATATATCTATGAAGAGAACTTAAATTTCTATCTATAGTATTTAAAGCTTCCTTATAAACTTCTACCGGAATATTATTAGGTTTAAGAGATGCTTCTAGACAAGAATTATACTTTCTTACTCTTGCATCAAAAGAGAAATTCTTAATTGATGAACTTAAAGTTGTTGCAAATGTATTTTTAAGTTTACTATATTCAGAAAATAAAGCCTTAAAAGCTTCTTCTCTTACAGTTCTATTTTTTGATTTTATAAATGAAGAATAATTCCCCTCTGTTAATTCAACTAACTCTCCATTTTCATCTTTAATTTTAGAGAAAGTCATATCAGCATTACTAAGCATGCTTTGTATTGAAGATGGAGCATCTAAACAGTCTGAAACTTGTGCCATTAGTTCTTCCATTTCTTTGCTTAATACATGGTCTTTTTCTTTTAGTATATTTTCGAATATAAATTCGTATTCTTTAAGATCTGCTACTTCTTCAATTGCTTTCTTTATATAATTTTCTCCTAATGATAGTATTTCTGGTACAAAATATGCAGAATAGCTTGATAATTCAGCCATATAGCTATCAACTTTACTCATTCTAGCTTGATTTTCATTATTAGCTGTATCCTCATCACTTTTTAGGTGTGCATATACATAAAGTCTCTCAGCTAAACGAGAAGTTTTTTCTGATAACTTTAAATATTCTAAAATCACTTCTGGCTTGTTAAGCTTATCTTGAAATTCTCTTAATTTTGGAGCTTCACCTTTAAGCTTTGTAAAATCCTTTTCCCACTCATCATTTGATGCATAGATTTTTTCAACTTTCCACTTATCATCTTCTTTTATTTCATCTCTATTTTTTAAAACATTTTGAGCCATATAAATTCCTCCTTTTTATAGTTAAAAATATTTCTTTTCATTAAATTATATTAATAGGTGAAGCCTTTGCCTCACCTATTATAAGTTTTCTTTTATTATATGCTTTTATATAAAGTTCTAAACTTCTTCCTTATATTCTTCTTCTTTTCCTTCTATACTCTTAAATACATTTTCCATTTCAGTTTTTATTAATCCAATAATCTCATTTAACTTTTCTTGTATTTTGCTATATTCTTCATCATATTCAAATTTTACAATAAATGTAGGATTATACTCTTCTAAATCTTCCTCTAATTCATATCCTTTTTCTTTAAATCCTTCTTCATTAAATAAATCATAGATTGCTGAATATTCCCATTCCTCAACATCTCTATTTGTATCAAAGTATAAATTGACAACTCCATCTTCTACAAAAAACTTTCTTACGAATAAAGCACCTTCATCAACACTAAAACTTCCTAATTCTTTTGAAATAAATCCTGTATCTTTATCTTTCTCCATTAAAACTAAGCTTGAAAAATCCATATTAATCTTCCTTTCTAACTCTTAAAATTCTTCATTTGTTCTTATTATAAACCATACCTACTATTTTATGAAATATTAAATATAATATTCTTTACTTTATGGAAAAATATGGTAATATTTTATTATAAAGTATTTTAAGGAGTGATATTATGGGCAATAATAGAAGAAGACCTCGAAATAAAAGAATTAGTAGAAGAGAACGTTTTTTAATAAACCAAAAAAAGAGAAGAAGATTAGCTATCTTAATCATCGCACTCATAATAACATTAACTGCATTTACAGCAAAGAAAGTATTTGCTTATGTTAAATGTCAAGATATATCTACCGCTGTTGAATATCTTATGACAACTAATGTAGATAATGCCCTTCTTAGAGTTCAGACTATGGAACTTAAATTTTCAGATGGAGATACAGCAGTTGTTGATGCATCAGGATTAGCTAAAGAAAAACCTCATCAATCTAGAAAGGTTGAGTGCCATTTAAGGAAAAAAAATAATTCTTGGAAGCTAGAAAATTCTTATATATTAAAATAATACAATTAATCTTGCAAATCATTTGCATAAAAGTGTATAATAAGGGGTAATTATTTTTAGGAGATGATAATTTGATTAATATAAATAATCTTACATTTTCATATACAAACAAACCTCCTTATCTTATAGAAAATGTTAATTTAAACATACCAAAAGGTGTTTACCTTTCTATAATAGGAGAAAATGGGTGTGCAAAGACTACTCTATTAAAATTAATGCTTGGTCTACTAAAACCTACATCAGGTAGTATAACTGTAGATGCCAAGGGAGTTGCTTATGTTCCACAAAAAATTGAAAGTTTCAACTCTCAATTTCCCATTTCTGTCTATGAAATTCTTAAAACACATGGTAACTCAATAGGAGTTAAAAATAAAAATGAAATTAAGGAAGCTTTAGAGAGAGTAAATATGTTAGACTTTACTAACAAGTTAATTGGAAGTCTCTCAGGAGGGCAACAGCAAAGAATATTTATTGCAAGGGCTCTTATGGGTAACCCAGAGCTTATAATATTAGATGAACCTTCAACTGGTGTTGACTTTAAAAATCAGTTGTCAATTTATGCATTACTTAATAAATTAAATAAAGAAAATGGTAAAACTATAATTTCTGTAGAGCATAATATTGAACTTGCTTTAAAATATTCAACCCATATACTACACGTTGTAGCTGGTGTTCCTACATTATATACTAAAGCTCAGTATATAAATTATAGAGCTTCTCTTGATAAAAAAATATTGAATTTATAGATATAGAAAGGTGTAAAAACTTTATGTTCGAATTAGACTTTATGCGTAATGCCTTTATTGCAGGAGGGATTATATCAATTTTATGCCCTTTTATTGGACTTTTCTTAGTACTTAGAAGATATTCAATGATCGGTGACACCCTATCTCACTCTTCTTTTGCTGGAGTTGCAATAGGGTTAGTTATAGGAGTTAATCCTATGATAACTGCTTTTTTATTCACTACACTTTGTGCTCTTATAATTGAGTTTTTAAGAGGCTATTATAAACGCTATGCAGAACTTGTAATGTCAATTGTACTTACTTTAAGCTTAGGTATTGCAATAGTATTAATAAGTAGTGGAAAAGCTTCTGCAAATGTTAACTCATTTTTATTTGGTAGTATACTTACAGTAACAAAACAAGATATAACTTTAATACTTATTACAGGAATTATTTGTTTACTAATTTTATTATTTATTTATAATAAACTTGTATATGTTACATTTGATGAAGAAGGAGCCAAAACAACTGGAATACGAGTAAAATTGATAAATTATATTTTTACAATTTTAATTGGTGCAACTATTTCAATGTCTATCCGTATAATGGGTATACTTGTTATATCATCAATAATAGTAGTTCCTGTTGCAACTGCTATTCAACTAAATAAAAATTTCAATAAAACTCTCATTTTTTCAATAGTTTTTGGTTTTGTAGATATAATGTTTGGTCTAGCACTATCTTACTATGTTAATAGTGCACCAGGTGGAACAATAGCACTTGTTTCTGTATTTACATTAATTATTACTATAATATTTAAAAACTTCTTTTCTAAATAAAAAACATCTCAAAATTATTTTTGAGATGTTTTTTTACATGTTTCACATATACCCTTTATTTCTATATTATGCTCAGTTAGAGTGAATCCTGTTTGCCTTTTAATTAATTCCTCTATTTGTCCTATAGGACATGGCATTTCCACTTCTTTGTGACATATATCACATTCTAATAAATGCTTATGACTCTCACTATGAATCTTATATGATGATACACCATCTTCAAGCAAATATTTATCTATTATATTATTATCGCAGAAAGAATCTAATGTTCTATATACAGTGCTTAAATTTATATTTATATTTTCATCTCTACAAATATCAAATATTTCTTCTGCTGTCATACCTTCTTTTTCATTTATCAATATCATTAGAATTTTCATTCTAGCTTTTGTTATTTTCATATTTTTATCTTTTAATATCTTTTCAATATCCATTACATACTCCCACTTCTATACGCTAAAAGAATCTTTATATAAATAATTCTAACACTTATTATTATAATTTTAAATCCTTTTAAAAGAAAATCATCTTTAACGCCATAATAATTAATATGATTCCACCAAAGAAATTAGCATACTTTTCTACAAAGTCTATTCTTTTAATGTAATCGCATACTACAAAGCCTATATAGCATATCACAATAGTTATAAGCCCAACCATTATTGAGTATAAAAGCAATACAAGTATTGATATATCATTCATCATAGTGAATCCTATAACTAATGCATCAATACTTACTGATATTCCAAGAAATATACTCATTCCTTTTTTAAGTAATATAGACTCTTCCTTTTGTTTTAATGCATCTAATATCATTACAAATCCAACAACGCCAACTACTATGCCGCCAATTACATTAGGTATTGTAATAAAGCTATTAAATATCTTGCCTATGAATCCTCCTAAAAAAATAAAAAGAAACTGAAAAAAACCAAATGAGAATATATATGTATATTTGATTTTTCTATCTATATTAGGTAACACTCCTATACTAAGTGTAACTCCCAAAGCATCCATAGCTAATGCTATACCTATTAATACTACTGTTATTATGCTCATAAATTTAAACCTTTCACTCAAAATTACTTTACTATTATTATTAGTAGTAACTCTTATAAATTATTCTTTTTTTTATTTATGTAAATTTTTTTTCATAAAAAGTCTTTATTTTATTACTTTTTTAATGTATAGTATTAAACAGAGTAGATTAATTTTTAAATAGTATATCACATATGCTAAATATATGTTGTTCTAAAGGAGAGTATTTATGTCAAATTGTATTATTGCACAATCAGGAGGGCCAACTTCAGTAATTAATTCAAGCGTCGTTGGTTTAGTTAAAGCAAACGAGGAATTAAAGTTATATGATAAGGTCTATGGTGGATTAAATGGAATAGAAGGTATCTTAAATAAAAAAATAATTGAGTTATCCGCTAAAACTGAGGAAGAATTAAATACATTCACATATACTCCTTCATCAGGATTAGGTTCTTGTAGATATAAATTAAAATCAATTAATGAGTCAACTGATGAATATGATAAATTATTAAATATTTTATCAGAATTAGATATTGAAGCATTTTTCTATGTAGGTGGAAATGATTCAATGGATACAACAGCAAAACTATCAAAATATGCAAAAGATAACGGATTAAACATAAAATTTATAGGTATTCCAAAAACTATAGATAATGATTTAATGTATACTGATCATACCCCTGGCTTTGGAAGTGCTGCTAAGTTTATTTCAACAGCTGTACTTGAAACTTACCTAGACTCATCAGTTTACAGTAACAATGGAATATTTATAATTGAAACAATGGGTAGAGATACAGGATGGCTTGCAGCTTCTGCATGCTGTGCTAAAATAAATGGCAGACAAGTAGCAGATTTTATATACTTACCTGAACGAGCTTTTGATAAAGAAAAGTTCTTAATGGATGTTAGAAAAAAATTTAAAGAACAAAATCAAGTTTACATAGTAGCTTCTGAGGGTTTAAGAACTGAGGATGGTAAGTTCTTAACTGAATTTGATTGTGCCTCACAGGATACATTTGGACATGCCCAATTAGGTGGTGTAAGTGAATGTTTAAGAAAGCTTATACTAACAGCTGGTATAACAACTAGAGTTAAGGCTCTAGAACTTGGTGTACTTCAAAGATGTGCTATGCACTGTGCATCAAAATTAGATATAGAAGAAGCTTACCTTGCAGGTTATGAAGCTTTAAAATATGCTAAAGAAAACAAGAATGGATCTATGGTGGCTATAAGAAGAGATCAAAGTTCCCCTTATAAAACATCATTCTTTGAAGTTGATGCTTCAAAGGTTGCAAATAACGTTAAATATTTCCCAACAGAATGGATTAATGAAGAAGGAAATAATTTAACTGAAGAAGCTTATGAATACTTCTCACCTCTTTTTGAAGGAACTCCTTCTTTATGCTTTGAAGATAATCTTCCAAAGTATAAAGTTTTCAATAAATAATATGACCAAAATAAAAAAAGCACGGCTATAAAGGCTGTGCTTTTATTCATATACATAAATAAGTGGTCTCAATAAATAATTACATATAAATGTCCAACCTACTACAGATATTATTTTAATATTATACCTACATGGCAATATTATTATAATGGCAATTACTAAAATTAATAATGATGTTCCTAGTAATTTTGATATTTTATTTACCTTTAATTCTTTTGTACAATATGGACATTTTATATTATCTTCTCCCCTTTGTTTTAACAAATAATTAAGTGATATCTCTCTATTACAATAAACACACTTTTTCATATTTGCTCCATCACCCTAATAATTACTTAGCTTTTCTATACTTCTTTGATATATACTCAATCTCATTTAATAATTCATTAATCTCTTCTACAGTATTGTAAGGTGATAAACTTACTCTTATCATACCATACATTTTTTTACTTGGATCTTTTAAATATTTTTCTGCCTCTATCTCATCTATTCCCATAAGCCTTCTACAATAAGGATGTGCACAGAACCATCCATGCCTTACGGCTATTCCTTTCTCCATTGCTAAAATACTTGCAACATCTTTGTGATACATTCCTTCAATATTAAAAACACTAATACCTAGTCTATCATCAATATTTTCTGTATCTCCGTAAGTTATTACATGAGGTATATTTTTTATTTCATTATTTAATATATTAAAAAGTCCTCTTTCTCTAGCTATTAAATAGTCAAATCCTATATTTTCAAGCTCTTTTAATGATTTTATCATAGACAATACGCCAAAAAAGTTTGGAGTTCCTGCTTCATTTCTTTCTGGAGTATCTAAAAATTTAGAGTCCCAGTCTTTAACTAGCTCTACTGTTCCCCCACCTTGTTTATCAGGGCATTTTGAATTAAAATCATCCTTCCTTCCAATTATTGCTCCACTACCAAATGGAGCATATAACTTATGAGCTGAAAAAACAAGAAAATCTATACTTTCACTACTATCCTTTCCACTCATATCAACTTTAATATGAGGAACTAATTGAGCTCCATCTACAACTATTTTCCCTCCATGTTTATGAACTAACTTGCTTATTCTATGGATATCATTAATATATCCTGTAACGTTAGATGCGCCAGTTACACTTAAAAATTTCACTCTACCACTGTATTCATTTAATTTTCTATTAAGAGAATCGTAATCTAATCTACCTTTATCATCAACCTCAACATAATCGACTATTCCATTGACTCTCCAAGGTAAATCATTTGAATGATGCTCCATTCTTGTTGTTAATACTATATCATTTTCACAAAGTAATGTTTCTGCTATTTTATTTATTCCATCTGTTGTATTATTAACAAATATAGCTGTATATTCCTCTTTATTTTTAACATTAAAAAAGTCTAATAAATACTCTCTAGCGCTATTGTATAAATCAGTTGTAAATGTAGCCTTTTGCCCTGTTCCTCTTCCAATTGATGCATAATACTTACTCAATAGCTCGATGTACTCTATTACACTTTTTAATGGAGGTGTTGTTGCAGCATTATCAAAATTAATTTGGTAAACTTCTCTACCATTACCTAACTTAACTTTACTTTCTATCCCGAGAAGTTCCTCTCTTAGTATATTTTTTCTTATATCCATTTGTTATCCCTCCACTATATAATATATTCCTATCATTTACTATTGTTCTATTTATTACTCTATACATATTATGGTTCTATACATCGTCTATTATGAATATTTATTAAAGTAACAAGACTATTTAGATTTCATATATTTAATATATAGTATTCTTTGGAGGTATAAAATGAAACCAGATAAAAAATATATGTCTATAACTGATGAAGAAAATGAATTTGAAGCTTTTGAGGCATCTGCACCTTATAATAACCTTAATTCTGGATGGGCACCTATAATTAATGTGGATAGTTTAGATATAGAAAATTTTCACGGCTATAGATCTAATAAAATTCCATATTCATTAGGAAGTCAAATAGACTTAAGAGACCAAGCTATTAATGATGCATTAGGAGTTTCATCCGAGCTTTACTCATACAATAATACTTCTAGTACACCAATAGATACCACTACTGGTGTTCCAACGCCGACTGATATATTAAGAGAATTTGATATGGATTTAGATGAAAATGAACTTTTAGGCTCATATACAAGATACGGTAAAAAGTGTAATCCTGAGCAAGTTTTCCAGCGAATAAGAGCAAATAATCCTTTAATTTTGAAAACTATGGAATCTTATAGAATTCCTTTCCCAATTGCTAAAACATTAATTAAACGTATTATAGCTTTAAGTAATATTTATTGTAGTAGAGAGTAGGTGAAATTTAATGTTTATGTTAAGAGAGACCCTTCCTGATTTAAAAGGAAAGGTAAGATTTATACATTCATCTCCAGGCACTCCTTCAATAGATATATATGCAGATGGAACTCTACTTGCTTCTAATGTAAAATTTGGGGACTTAACTGATTATGTAGAGCTTTCTCCAAGTAGTTATGGTATAGAAGTTTATAAATCAGGAACATATGATACTCCATTACTCACTCAATCAACTGATGTTATTCCTGGAATCTCAAATACTATATGTATAGTAACAAATAATAATGTATTAACATTATTCTCCTTAAAAGATGCTGGTTCAAAAGCTGGTAAAGATATTTGCTTTTTAAGATTTATTAATCTTTCTCCAAATGCACCATTAATTACACTTGCTCTTAAAAATGGAGAGAATCTTTTTAATGATGTAGAATATTTAGAAACAACAGGCTACTATCCACTTTCTCCTGGAATATATGATTTTAAACTTTCATTTTCAGGTGCAAGTGCAGTAACTAAAACTCTTTCTGGTGTTTCACTTACCCCTGGAGAATTTCAAACTATTTATGTAATAGGACTATTAAATGGTGAACCACAGCTTGGATTTATATTAGCGAGAGATGGTAGACAAGATTAGTATAGATTAATAAAGCCAAGTAATTAAAATTTACTTGGCTTTTAACTATTTAAGCATCATCTTTATTTTTTTAAATAATATTGGCTTTATAACTTCAATGTCATCAGGTTCATTTAAAATTATAGAACTATAACATACACTACCAACTAACTCTATTATCATAAAAAGAGTTATCTTCCCCTCATCCTCTGATAGTCCCCTTTTAATTAATTCTTTTAAAAATATATCTATAATCTCACTAACCTGCTTATCCTCATCCATTATCTTAGTATTCCTATGTATAACATGAGAAAAATTCTTATTTATAACTTTTAATAGTAGTTTATTTTCTTTAAAATAATCTATTATGTATTCTGTAAAATACAGTACCATGTCTTCAAATTCTACAAATTGCTTATCCTTAGTGGCCTCAAAAGCCTCTTCTATAAGTGTAGACCCCTTTAATAATATAAGCTTATTAACTACATCATATTTATCTTTAAAATATAAATAAAATGTTCCTTTGGCAACTCCCGCACTCTTTACTATCTCATCAATAGATGTACTATTTATTCCCTTTTCCTTAAAAAGTTCATATGCAGAATTATACAAATTTAATTCCTTTTTCTTTTTCTTTAAAGACATCTTCCCCTTTATTGCATTATTATTATCATTCATTTTACCCTCCAACTTAAAATGCCTATGTATTTTATAATCTAATTTTATCATTTATTTATAAATAATAAAACCTTTTCTGATTCATCAAATTGATATAAACCCTTATAAATAGTATAATTAAGAAATATGATAAGTATTAAAATTTATAAGTGAGGATATATTATGATTGTTTTAAGTTGTAGAAATATAAAAAAAAGTTATGGTATACAAGAGGTATTAAAAGATGTAACAATATCTATTAATGAAGGAGACAAGGTAGGTTTAATCGGACCTAATGGAGAAGGTAAATCAACCCTATTTAAAATATTATCTAAAAATTCAACTCCAGATTCCGGAGATATTTTTGTAGATAAAAATAAAACAATAGGATATCTTTCACAACATCTTAACCTTGATTCAGAAAATACAATTTACGATGAGGTATGTAGTGTATTTAAAAATTTAATAGATTTAGAAAATAAAATTAAATCTTTAGAAATTAAAATGAATGAACCCTATGATGAAGATAATGCATCATACCATGAGAAGTTAATTAAAGATTATACTACTGCACAAGAACTTTATTCCCATAGGGGTGGTTATACATATAAAGGTGACATAGCAAAGGTATTAAAAGGTCTTGGTTTTTTAGAAGAAGACTTTAATAATTTAATTGAGAATTTAAGTGGAGGTCAAAAAACTCGTGTAGCATTATGTAAGCTTTTACTTCAATCTCCAGATATATTACTTCTAGATGAACCTACTAACCACCTTGATTTAGAAGCAATTGAATGGCTTGAAGAATTCTTAAGTACATATAAAGGAACACTTTTAGTAATATCCCATGATAGATTCTTCTTAGATGCTGTTACAAATAAAACATTTCAAGTTATAAATGGTCATGTTAATTGTTATAATGCTCCTTATACTAAGTATTTAGAACTTAGGGAAAAGGATTATGAAACTCAGCTTAAAGCTTATAACCTTCAGCAAGCTGAAATAAAGAGACAAGAAGAAATAATACAAAAATTCAGATCATTTAATAGAGAAAAAAGTATTAGAAAAGCTGAAAGTAGAGAAAAAGCTTTAGAGAAGCTTGATAGATTAGATGCACCAGATAAAGAAAAAGGAGCTTCTAAGATTGCTTTTGAAACCATTGTTAAAAGCGGACATGATGTTCTTCACATTGAGAATCTTGCAAAATCTTTTGGGGATACAAAGTTATTTAGTAATGTATCTTTCGACTTAAAAAGAGGCGAAAAGGTTGCTTTAATAGGTGAAAATGGTAGAGGTAAAACAACTTTACTTAATATTATAATGGGTAAAGTAAAAAGTGATTCTGGTAAAGCAATTTTAGGTGCTAATGTTAATATTGGATATTATGATCAAGAGCAATCCGATTTAGATTATAATAAAACTATTTTAGATGAAGTTTGGGATGCCTTCCCTGATTTAACAACAACTAAAATCCGTACTGCCCTTGGCTCATTCTTATTTACTGGAGATGATGTTTTCAAAAAAATAGAAACATTAAGTGGTGGAGAAAAATGTAGAATAAATATTTTAAAGCTTATGCTATCACAATCTAATTTTCTTCTTTTAGATGAGCCTACAAACCATTTAGATATACCATCTAGAGAAGCTCTAGAAGATGCTATATTAAATTATGATGGTAGTATGCTTATAGTATCTCATGATAGATACTTCTTGAATAAAGTAATAAATAAAATAGTTGAATTAAAAGAAAATGAGATGACTGAATATCTTGGTAATTATAATTATTATATAGAAAAGAAAGAAAATCCAACTCGTTTTGAATCTTATGAAGAAATAGCTAATGGTAAAACAAAAACTCAAGTTAAAGATGAGAAAAAAAAGGTTAAACTTGCTCAAAAAGAAATAAGAGTTAAAAGAACTAGACTTAGAGAAGTCGAAAATGAAATATCAGAATCTGAAGAATTACTTGAAAAGTTAAATAATGATTTATGTTTAGAAGAAATTTATTCAGATCCTAAAGAGGCTGAACGAGTAAATCATGAAATTTCAGAAACAGAATTAAAAATTGAATCTTTATATGAAGAATGGGAAAACTTAAGCGAAGAATTAAATAATTAATTATAAGGAGGATGACTTTATATACCATCCTCCTTATTTTATAAAATAATAAGTTTTAATTTATATATGTTTTCTTCTTTTTATTTATTATATATATAGTTTCTTCCTTTGAATAATTTGAAATATTTATTTCATTCCATCTTATATATGATGGCTTTTCATATAATTTTTTATCTATAATTTCTATTATTCTATAATTTCCATCCTCTATGTTTGAAAATTCCACCCTTCCATTTTCATCACTATATTTACTTACTACAAGGTAAGGTGATACCCCATTTATTCTATATAAATTTATCTTTATGCCTTCTAACTTTTCCCCATTTATACTATCCATTAATGTGTGTACAATTATATTCCCCTTAATATTTCTGCTTTCATCACATTTATGTGATTCAATTCTATTATCATGTTTTTTATATGCTTCCCTTCTCAAATAAAAACCCCCTAAATTAATCTATAATATACACACTATGATTAATGTTAGAATGTTGTGATTAGAAAAATAATTGATATATTTATTTTTCTAATAAAATTTTTCAGATTATATTATTTTACAGATCCCATAATTTATTAATCTCTTATTACTCATACTTGCCTTGAATAAACTAATTAGGAATTATTAATTTATTTTGCAATATAAATTTTATAAAAACAAAGATCAGGGGCGATATTAATCACCCCTGACCTTGCCTTTTTATGGCTATATATTTATATATAAGTTATTTACTATTTTTATTTTCTTTTTTACCTACACCATTTAATACTAAGTTTAGTATCACTCCAACTATTGCTGCAAAGCTTAAACCAGATATTGTAACAGTTTCTGTTATTTTAAGTCCTATAATAAATCCAAAGTTTTCATTTAACATAGGGTTTATATATGGTGCTATTAGACCTACAAATAATATTGCTCCCATTATTATAAGGTTTTTCCAATTAAATTTAACATTTTCATTTTTTATTGTTTTAGTACCTACTATAGCTATCATACTAAATAACATCAAACTTATTCCTCCCATTACTGGCTCTGGAATAGTTCTTATTGCTACACCAAATTTTGATATAAGACTAAGTGCTATAGCAAATACTGCTGCTAATCTTAATAATGATGGATCATAATTCTTAGTAACTGCAAGTACACCTGTATTTTCTCCATATGTTGTATTTGCAGGTCCTCCTAATAATGAAGCAGTTAATGTAGCTAGTCCATCTCCAAGGAATGTTCTATTTAGACCTGGATCTTCTATAAAATTCTTACCAACTACTATTCCGTTTGTTGTTATATCACCTATATGTTCCATAAATACTGCAAGTACAACTGGTGCTATTATAGCTATTGCACCTATATTAAATTTTGGTAATGTAAAGTTTGGAATTGAAAATAGAGCTGCTTGACTTATAGCAGTTGTGTCTACGAAACCTGTAAAAAGTGCAACTATATATCCTACAGTCACTCCTATAAGTATTGCTATTTGCTTAATAAAACCTCTTCCAAAAAATCTTATCATTAATGTTGTTCCAAGAGTTATAGCTGCTAAAATTAAATTTTTACTTGCCATATTTAATGCTGTTGGTAATAAATTCAAACCTATTACCATAATCATAGGTCCAACAACTTGTGCTGGTAGTACTCTTTTAACTTTATCTACACCTATTTTCTTTATAAGGAATGATGTTAGTACATATAAAAGCCCAGCTACGAACATTCCACCTTGTGCATATCTTAAATCACCATAATCTACTTTTACTACATTTATTACTGCTATAAATGCAAAAGATGAACCTAAGAACACTGGCACTTTTCCTTTAGTACATGCATGGAATATTAAAGTTCCAACGCCTGCTGTAAATAATGCTACTGATGGATCTAAACCTGTCAGAATTGGCACTAATATTGTTGATCCAAACATTGCTATTAGATGCTGCATAGCTAGTACACATCTTATAACCTTTTCTTTTATTGTTCTTTCTGTCCTTAATTCACATGTTTCAAATAATTGCATAAAATTATCACTCCTTGTTATATATAAGGAGAAATCTATTAAACTTCTCCCTTTTTCAGCCTCTCTGGACTGATTTTAAAAGGTATAAAAAAAACTTCTTACTTTAGTAAGAAGTTATAATTACTCGCAAATAATTATATATAGGAATATACCTATACATAACACTATTTCCTTCTTACTAGCCTCTCTGGACCAATTTAAAGAATATTTTATTATTTGAATTATATCATATATATACGACTTAATTCAACATTTTTTTGTTATGAATATATATATTTTTTTTACTTAAAATATATATATTCATATATTATTTAAAAGAAGGTGTAATAATGACAAAAAAAATATTAACTTTTTTAGTAATGATCTTTTCAATAGTCTTAATACCCCAAGTTTCTTCTTTTGCTTCTTCTGATAACTCTAAAGATGGTAACTCTAAAGAAAAAACAATATATTTAACCTTTGATGATGGGCCATCTAAGAAAGTACTACCTGATATATTAGATACCTTGAAAAAAGAAGAAGTTAAAGCAACCTTCTTCGTTATTGGAGAAGAAATAAAGGGGCGAGAGGAAGTTTTAAAAAGAGTTCATGAAGAAGATCACTCTATAGGACTTCACACTGTAACTCATGAAAAATGTAATATTTATTCCTCAAACGATTGCTTTTTAAATGAAATGCTTAAAGATCAAAAAATTATAAATGAAACAATTGGAATATCTCCTACAATTTTAAGATTTCCTTTTGGTTGTAATAATACTTATTATAAACTTACTCATTCTATGGTGGATTTACTTCATAAGAATAATCTTAAAATTTATGATTGGAATGTAGATAGTGGTGATGGTGCTAATCATAACTTAAGTCCTTCTACATATATAAAAAATTCAAAGAGTAATAAAGATATGATAATACTTTTAATGCACTGTGGTACTATGAATAAAAATTCTGCAAAAGCATTACCAGAAATTATATCTTATTATAAATCTAAGGGATATACTTTCAAAAAAATCGATGAATCAACACCAGAATATTTCCATTACATAAAAAAGAACGAGCAATAAATGCTCGTTCTTTTTTACTTACTAATAAACTGTTTATAAAATAATTTTTTAACATTTTCAAAATTATCTGGTTTACTAAAATAATATCCCTGAATCTTATCGCAACAAATACTTTTTAAATAAATAACTTGTTCTATATCTTCCACCCCTTCAGCTATAACTTTTATTCCAAGCTGATGGGAAAGATGTATAATATTTTCTACAATACACCTACTCTTTACATTACTCATTAAATCTATTACGAAACTTCTATCTATTTTTAGAATGTCTATTGGTAATTTTGTTAAATAGTTTAAAGATGAATACCCTGTCCCAAAATCATCTAATGCTACACTTCCACCAAGTTCTCTAATCTGATTTAATATTTTAACATTTTTATCAAATGATTTCATTAAAATACTTTCTGTGATTTCAACTTCTATATATTTTAATGGAATATTATATTTTTCCATAAGATCTTCAAGATCTTTAATTATCGTATTGTATCTTAATTGTAGCTCTGATAAATTAACGGCAATTTTAAAATCATCATATCCTTCTGATAATAATTGTTTTACTTTTTTAAATACCTCTTCCAGTACAAACCTTCCAATTGGGAGAATTAATCTAGTTGCCTCTGCTGTTGGTATTATTTCATTTGCACTTACAAGCCCAAGTTCCCTACTATTCCATCTAAGAAGTGCTTCCATTCCATGCATTTTAGAGTCATTTAAAGATACATTAGGTTGAAAGACTACAAATAGCTCATTGTCTTTCAGTGCATTCTTAAGACATCTTTGAAGGGTATATACTCTATTAAGTTCTGTATATATACCATTATTAAAAAATATGTATCCATTCTTTCCATTCTTTTTAGCATAATACATAGCAGTATCAGCTGATTTTAGAAGCATATTAAAATCATTACCGTTATGAGGGGAAAGTGCAATTCCAATACTTGCAGTTATATAAAGTTGCTTTCCTTTTACATTTAAAGGAGATTCAAAAACTTTTATTATCTTCTTTGCGAATTTTTCTGCCTCTTCAATATTTTTAATATTTGGTTCAAATATAATAAATTCATCACCACTATATCTGCCTATAACACTACATTCGGTTAAAATTGATGTTAATTCATCAGCTATTAAATATAATAATTTGTCTCCAACTTCATGATTAAAGATATCATTTATAAACTTAAAATTATCTAGGTCAATTAAGAAGAATGCTCCAATGTCTCTACACTTTTCACATCTTGAAAGATAACTATTTATAACACTTTTCATAAAATATTTATTTGGTACACCTGTTGTTGTATCATACTCTACTACCTTATTGTACTTTTTTTGCAAAACCTTTTCACATGTTATATCTGTTAATATTCCAATATATGAAAATCCATCTTTAGCATTGTTATCCTTTTTAAAAATACATTTAAACCAATATGTATTATTATCCTTATTTATACCTTTTAAGATAAATTCATTTATTGCATTACTATTATGTAAAGAATTAATAAGTCCCTGAAAGACGACCTTACTATTACTATCTAGTAATAGTAAGAACTCATCTTTAGTTAATTCAACGTTACATTCTTCTATATCAAATATAGCAGTAACTAGTCCACCTACCAGCTGTACCTTTTCTTCTTCTGGGTTCCATCTTATAAATGTATCTCTTGTATATTTATAAGTATTTTTTGTAAAAATCAAATTATCTATATTGATTTTCCCTGTAAATTCAGATAGTTTCAGAGCAGAAACTTTTTCATTATTTTTGATATCTCTATCATGATATTTCATTGTCATTACCCTTAAGCTAAATTATTCGTTTTTATCTTTATTTAAGCTTTCCTCTTTTCTTTTTTTATCATTAATTAATGTCACAACCAAAGCTGTAGTAGCAGCAGCTAAAGCTGCAAACTTTCCTGTTTTTTTTATATTCATAATTAACCACCTCTCTCTTTTTTATACATCTTTTCTTTATTATAACCCATTTTATAGCATCTATTCTATAGTAAAATATAAAATTTCAAATTGAAAAAAGAGTAGCATTCTTAATATTTAAATGCTACTCATATAAATTATAATTATTTAAATTGATTTAATGAATCTTTGTATTCATACTCACCTTTATCTAGAGCTTCTATTAATACTTTTTTATCAATATCCATGTCTTCACATAAAAGATCTAGATTAGAGTAATAATCTCTAAGCTTAAGATTAATTACACTTACAAGAATATTTACATCCATTTCTTTTATTTCTTCTGTAGTCACTTTCTATCATTCCTTCCTAGCTTCTATAAATCTGAAAAACTAATTATTTTTATGTTGTTTTTTGAAACATACTCTTTTATTTCTTTTGATGTTAATATTTCAAGTTCTTTCTCTCTTATCATGTTATAAGAAGAAATAGCTTTAAGCTCTTCTCCATTTGCTGATGGATGAGCCATAAATTCCACAACATCATATTCTTTTTTTAATTTACCTAATCTATCAATTAAATATTCAAGTGATATATTTTTTAGATAAAATGAATTATCAAAATAATCAGGACACTTTATATTATTTTCGTCCAATATATGCTTCATATCATTAAAAGGACATCTCATAGGTACCTTTAACTCTTTTGCAAGTTTTATTACTAAATTGAATATGTCTTTATTATATGCATAAAAATGATGATGTCCATCAATATGATTAAGCTTCATCCCTGTATCTTGGAATTTTTTAATCTGAGCTCGTAACTCCTTTTCCACTTCTTTAATATCTATGTTAGAAGGTATAAGTTCTGGCTTCCTATAAAAGTTTCCATTCTCATCACATATACTCTTTACTTCATCTTTTGGCAGTACTGGCTTTCCACAAGTAAAAGTTAAATGTATACCCATCTTATCTATTCCTTCATTTTTTGCCATATCTATTGCTGCTTCAAAAAATGGCATATTAGCCATAGCTGTTGTGTCACCCATTACTCCAGTTTTAATACATCTTATTATTCCCTCTGATACCCCTTTTGTTATTCCAAAATCATCACCATTAATTATTAACCTCATTATTCCCATCCCTCTTTCTTATTTAATCTCTAGTTTATAATATTTTATAAAATTATTTCCTAGGACATACTAAAACTCACCTTATAAATTCCTTTTAATTATAGCATTATTTGTGAACTATCCCAATTCTTCCTTCAATTTTTTTAACTATTATTCCAGATAAAATTATAGTTATAGATTCTACTATAGGTATAG
Organism: Clostridium sardiniense; assembly: GCF_050584765.1. Taxonomy (GTDB): domain Bacteria; phylum Bacillota; class Clostridia; order Clostridiales; family Clostridiaceae; genus Clostridium; species Clostridium sardiniense_A. The sequence continues at coordinate 1,801,416 of NZ_JBNOOR010000001.1, forward strand.
TCATCCAAACTCCATCTACTCCAAAAATTACAGAGAATATATTAAGAACTATTATAATTAGTACAAACCCCCTAATTAATGATAACCCAGTAGATAATTTAGATTTTTCTATGGATTGTAAGAAGCCTATATTAACTATATTTATTCCCATTGGAATAAAGGCTAAGAAATATATTCTAATTCCCTTTGTTGCTATTTCAAGTAATCCTTCTGTATTACTTGAAAAAATACTTACTAAAACCTTTGGCATAAATAATCCTATGCTTAAAAATACTATTCCTGATATGAGTGCTATTCTTACCCCCAATTTATAAGTTTTAAATACTCTCTTCAATTTATCAGCACCGTAATTCACTCCGAGTATTGGCTGCATACCTTGTGATATACCATTGAAAATTGCAACAAATATCAATGCTACATTAGCAATAATACTATATGCTGATACAGCTAAATCCCCACTTATCTTAGCAAGCTTTACATTAAACATAAATATAACTATTCCTGCTGATATTTCTAATATAAAACTTGGGAATCCATTTGATAATATTCTTTTTACATACTTTCTTGATAAACTTTTCGCCTTAAATTTTATTCCATTTTTTCCAGTGAAGAAATGGCTAAGTAATATTAATATACCAACAATTTGACCTATGGTTGTTGCTATAGCAGCACCCTTCATTCCCATGTTAAGTGGAAATATAAATATATAATCTAACACTATATTAGTTATGTTAACTCCTATAATTGCCCACATTGATTTTTTAGGATCTCCATCATTCCTAACAAATACATTCAAAATACTTGCCATTATAAAGGCTATACTTCCTCCAAGAATTACTTTTAAATAATCCATAACAAGTGGTAATAATGTATCTGAAGCTCCAAGAATAACAGAAATTTGTTTTAAAAATATACTTCCAATCACTGTTATTAAAACCCCTATTATAAATGCAATAGAAATTGATACTGTAAAAATTTCATCTAGTTCATCATACCTCTTTTTGCCTATACTTATAGCAAGAACAGTTGCACCACCAACACCACATATAAGACCAATTGAGTTAAATAAATTATATATTGGTATTCCAATATTTAATGCTGCAAGTCCATCATTCCCTATTCCTTGTCCTATAAACATAGTATCTAAAAAGATACATAAAGAAAGTCCAAGCATACCTGTAATGCTAGGAATCATATATCTAATTATTAATTTTAATATATCTTCTTTTAGTAAATCTACTTTTTTCATTGTCTTTTTTCTCCTAATTCTATTTAAAACTATTTACTAATAATTACATCCTATATTGTTAGTCTTCACAATCATAACCAATCTTTTTAAATTCAACATTAAAATCATTCTCCTTTATATTGATTATTGCAAAGCTTATTTTATTATCATAAGATAAACCTAATGAACCTGGATTTATTAAAATTTTACCTTCATAAAATGATAAAAGACATTGATAGTGAGTATGCCCAAATAATACATACTCAAAATCCCCTTCATAATCCATTAAAAACTTTTCTATACTTTCCCCATTATATAGAATTGGTATATCTCTATTATTATTTTTTCTACTATGAACCATAAGAAATTTTTTATTATATAAATTAACAACTCTACTTTTCGGAATATTTCTAAGCCATATTTTTTCATCATTACTTAGTTTATCTTCTAAAAATACTAAATCTTCATCATGATTTCCACATACATTTATAAATCTCTCATCATCTTTTATTATTCTCATAGCTTCAATTGGATTTAAACCTCCAAGTATATCACCAAGATTTAATACCATATTTATTTTATTTTTTTCTATGTAGTTAATAAAATACTCTAATGCTTTTAAATTCCCATGCAAATCAGATATAATAGCCACCCTCAAAATTCTCTCCCCCTAAAATCATATAATCTAATAAATTTATATTAACATAAATAACCTTAATCTAATACTTATAAATATAATCTTGCTAATATATTACTTTAAACTTGCTTTTAAATTTACTAATACTAATATACTTTCCAGTAATTTATTGATAAAATATTTCTTGGTAATATAGTTTATAATATATTAACATTTAGGAGGATTTTTATGAAATTAATTGCAACTGATTTAGATGGGACACTTCTAAATTCAAATCATAGTATTAGCCAAGAAAATGTACTAGCTATTCTTGAGGCTCAAAGAAAAGGAATTGAAGTTATAGTTTCAACTGGTAGAACTTTTAGTAGTGCTAAAAGTATATTAAATACTGCTGGTATTGATACTCCTTTTATAATATCTAGTAACGGATCACAGATACATACAGCTCAAGGTAATGAATTACAATCTTATCCACTTAGTAAATCTGTTCTTGAAAGACTCTTACCTTATTTAGACATTAATAACTTTTATTATATTATCTCAACAGATAGTTATCTAATTGAACCTTCAAATGGAAGAGAGAGATTAATTGCAGATTTTTATAAAGCTAAAGAGAGCGATGGTTCTATTAATGAGGAATATCTACAAGATACTTTAGATTTATTTTACACATCAGATACTTCAGCAGAAGTAAGACAAGCCAATTCTATATACGATATTATCAATACGCCTTGCTATAATATAGCAATAGTATCATTTAGTCAAAATAAATTATTAAAAGGCCGAAAAGCTCTTAAAGATATGAAAGGCATCTCAATCGTTTCATCTGCTGATAATAATTTTGAAATAGTAAGTGATCTTTCTTCAAAAGGAAATGCTGTTGAATATGTTGCTAATTCACTTGATATATCTTTAGAAGATGTTATGGCAATTGGAGACAACTTTAACGATCTTTCAATGTTTAAAAAAGTAAGATATAGTGTAGCAATGGGTAATGCTAAAGATGATATAAAAAAAGAGTGTAGATTTGTTACTCTAAAAAATGATGACCATGGAGTTGCCCATGCTATTTATGAGCATATAAAAAAATTAGCATAATTATATAAAAAAAGTGGCTAATATTAGCCACTTTCTATTCTTCCTCATTATAAAAATCTAAATAAGAATGTTTTACTCCATCTTTTTCCCATCCTAAGATAGAATCCATAGATACATTTTCTGCTGCTTTAAATATTGATTTATCTACTCCATCAAAGTTTTCTTTAAGATTTTTTATTAAATCTTTTATTTCAAACCTCTTATTTCCAACCTTTTTAGCTGCAACCATACATGCACAGTTAAGAGGCCATATTCCACTATAATTTATAAATCTCTTAATATAATCTTCTTCTATAAAGTACATTGGTCTTATAAGTTCAAGTCCCTCAAAATTCTTTGATTTAAGTTTTGGAAGCATTGTCTTAAAGTTTCCTGCATAAAGAATGTTTAAAAGAGTTGTCTCTATAACATCATTATAGTGATGTCCAAGTGCAAGCTTATTACATCCAAGTTCTTGAGCCTTTGCATATAAAGAACCTCTTCTCATTCTTGCACAAAGATAACAAGGATATTCACTAGCCTTTTCATCAATAACCTTAAATATTCCTGATTCATAAATATGTATTGGTATATTTAGATAATTACAATTATCTATTAAAAGTTCTCTTATTTGCTCATGATAACCTGGATCCATAGCAATAAACTCTAAGTCAAATTTAATTTGACCATGCTTTTGAATCTCTTGGAATAGTTTTGCCATAAGAAGTGAATCTTTTCCACCTGAAATAGCTACTGCAATTTTATCTCCTTCTTCAATGAGATTATATTGCTTAACAGCCTTAACAAACTTAGTCCATATCTTTTTTCTATATCTTTTAACTATACTTCTTTCAATTTCCTCTAAGGTTTTCTTTTCCTCTTCTGGAATTAATCTTTCACAACCTTGTCCTGCTATACTCATCTTATCACCTCATTCATCAAAATATTATATCATTTTTCTTATAAAAGTAAAATGAAAAGCCAGTTATTATACTGGCTTTTCTCTAATAATCGTATATACTACTATTTTGGCACATAGTAATCTTTAATGTATTGCCATCTACCATCTTCTTGTATGAGCATAAAAACTCATTTAATTCAGTATCATTTAAATCTATTGATTTTTCACTTACTATAGTTACATATTCTTTGTCTAAAATAATTCTTACATTATTATTTTCATTTTGTATTGAATATTCTTCTATTTGTTTTGTTAAAACCTTTTTATTATATTTTTCTTGGAATGACATTTTCTTTCTTAACTTCTCATAATCTGGTTGCATATCCTCTAGACTTATATCAATTCCCATGTTTTTTAAGCTATCTTCCATTCCAGAAGGATCAAATCCGTATCTTTCCATGACTTTCTTTTGTATATCAAAAAGCTTTTGCTGAGAAATATTATTTTCTTCCATATATTTTGAAATATTTGAAGAAAAATCACTTAAACTCATTTCTCCTGTTTGTGTCTTATAAAACAAATCATACATATAACCTTCAAATTTATCTATATCTTTTTCATTTACTCTATTTTTCAACTCATTAAAATCAATTATTCTATCATCGCTCATAAATTTCAGCTCCTTAATTTAGATTTATGTCCCCTTACTCCTTATTATATATCAAAATAAGGCACTACAAAAGTAGTACCTTATTAAATATAAATTAATTATCTGTTCTTAACATTTGTAAATGCCTCATCATAAAGTTTTAGTTTATCACCTAAATATTCATAAGTCTCACATTTATCTACAACTTCCTTTGGCATGTAGGCATTTGGATTGTTTTTAACATGATCCTCTTGAGCTTCTTTAGCTTCCTTTTGAGGAGTTGTATATCCAATCTCTTCAGCTATCTTTAAAGCTGGCTCTTTAGTGCATAAATAATTTATAAACATTTCAGCTTCTTTTTTGTGCTTAGCACCCTTTGGAATTACTAATGAATCAACCCAGAAATCGGCTCCCTCTTTTGGAACTACAAATTCTAAATTCTCATGCTCATCTGCTAAATTAAGACCTTCACCTGACCATAATACACAAAGTGCAGCTTCTCCCGCTACCATTTTATCTAAAAGATCATCATCTCCATAAGCTAAAAGATTTCCACTAGTGTCTAGTTTTATTAATTCATCTTTTGCTTTATTTATCTCTTTTGGATTAGTTGAATTTATTGAATATCCAAGTCTTTTTAATGATACTCCTAGTGCATCTCTCATATCATCTAACATAAATACACTCTTTTTATATTGTGGATCCCAAAGACTATTCCAACTATCAATTGTTCCCTTAACTAAATCCTTATTATATAAAATTCCTATTGTTCCTGACATATAAGGAACTGAGTATTCATTTTTAGGATCAATTGACTTACCTTTAAAAGAATCATCTATCTTATCAAAGTTTGGGATATTACTATAATCTATCTTCTCTAGTCTATCTTCTTTTCTTAATCTATCAACCATATAATCTGATGGAACTGCTAGATCATATTGAACAGCACCAGAGGATAACTTTGCATACATTTCTCCCATATTTGCATATGTATCTTGCACAACTTTAATTCCAGTTTCTTTTTCAAAATCACTTATAACTTCATCTGGTATATTTTCCGCCCAGTTAAAGAAATTTATAGTAACCTGCTCTTGTTTATTTTCAGCACTACACCCTACAAATAACGTAGTCATAAATACTGCTGAGATTATTGAAGCAATAATCTTTTTACTTTTTTTCATTTAATTATGTCCTCCTGTTTTTATTAACTTTTAAACTTAAAAATAAAGAGCATCTAAGTCGTATATAAACTTTAGACACCCTTATTATATCTATGCTTATTTTTTCTTTTTATTAGTAACCTTAGTTGTTATTTTTCTTTTATTTACAGGACCATTTGCTGCCCCTTTGTAAAGCTTCCATTGTCCATAAACACCTATTAAATAAACAGGTATTGTAAGTCCTATAAGTCCTGGGAATAATCCTATAACTAACGCAGATGATCCAATAGCTATTGGAATAAAGCTGATTTCATATCTATCGCATATTTTATAGTACATATACACTGAATAAACTACATATATAGCCATACTTACTTCTCTAATTATTCCTGAAGTGAACATAGCAATAATTAAAGGAAAAATAAATATCATGTTTCCCTTTCCAAGCTTAATTAATATATATGAATTACCTATTGGTATCCATGATAACCATGGGTTGTCTACATTTTCTTTTTTAGCTATTTTATATAATGCTAAAGAAACAAATATATAATTTATTAAAGCAAATATAGTTATTATAGCAAATAGCATAGACATTGTTTGTAATAATTCGTTTGATATTTCCATACCCTTTTCCCCTCCGTTTAATTAATTAGTAATCTCATATTACCATAATTTATTATTATTTGTCTCTATTTTGTAAACTTTTTTTCTATTATGTAAATTATTTAGTCGTTTTATGGATAATTATATAATTTATACACAAAATAATACTTAATTAGATTAGGAGGTCATTTTATGAGAGATAAAAAGAAAAATTTCAATTCCACAAAGAGTAGTTGTAAAAAATCTAAAGAACCAAATGACGGTAACTTCATAGAAAGAGATTCTAGAGATAGTTTCTCTGCTGAGGGAACTGTAAGATATGGTGAAGAAACTGATGTAGATGATATTTAAATAAAAATAAGTGGTGATTTAATGAATTGTAAATCACCACTTATTTTTATTTGCTAGATAATGCTATATTAATTCCTATAATGGCATATACAGTACCTTTAATGAAATTAAATTTCGAAGCTATCTTCCTATTTTTTAGTAGTTTATCTCCTATTGTTCCAGAAAAGAATGAGATTAATGAAAATATTATAAAAGCTTGAATCATAAATATTATACCAAGTATCATCATTTGAACTCCAACATTAATTCCATTTTCATTAATAAATTGAGGAAGAAGTGCTAGAAAAAATAATGCTACTTTAGGGTTTAATACATTCATTAAAACTCCTTTTTTATATAGCTTAGAATACTCTAATGCTTCTCCTTTTAGAATAGCACTTTCTTCTGACTTACTTCTAAATTCTTTATAAGCAAGATATAAAAGATAGGATGCCCCAATCAATTTAACGCCATTAAATATAGCTGTACTACTATAAAGAATTGCTGATATTCCAATAGCTGCCGCTGTAGTATGAATAAGAACTCCACTACAAAGACCAAATGCTGTAAATATACCAGCCTTTTTATCCTGAGTTATACTTTGTGTCATTACATATAATATGTCCGGCCCTGGTGCTAATGTTAGTAAAACAGAAGCCCCTAAAAATGATATTATAGTAACTAACTCCAAGGATTCCCCCCCTTATTTAATTATTTTATCTAAACTTTCTAGTACTACTTGTCTAAAAAATTCATTCTCTCCTAAGGATTTATCTACTACTTCTACTGTAATATCTTCATTTTTTAATCTTCCTAAAAAGCTTTCTTTACTTTCACCTATAATATCTTTTTTAAAATGATATCCTTTAGTAATAAGTATTGGTACTATTGTTATCTTAGGAACATTATCATTTTTTATATTTGATATTACATTTTTATAATCATCTTGCTTATTTATTAAAGCAACATAACTTTGTCCTTTGCTTTTTTCTTTTATTGCACTTTTAATATATTCTTCTTCTAAAGATTCTTCTGAATCTAATACGCCATGACAAATGAAAAGAATGTTATCATATTTATTAAAATATTCATCAATTAAATTTTTATTCTCTTCTAGAATAGGTTTTGTTATCTTTATAGTCTCAAAAGAATTTATATATTCACCTGTTATTTCTTCAACCTTTGAATATTCCTTACCTTTTGAAAAATAAAGAGTTTCAACATATACCTCATCATAATTTTTCATTTTAAGTTCTTCCAAAGTATTTTCATAGCTCTTAACATCTACGCTTAATTTGCTAAGCATTTTTTTACTAGTTAGTGCAAAAAAACAATCAAAGTTATCTCCGTATTTTTCTTCTACATCTTTTTTAAAAGGAAGCAGGTATTTATTAAATCCTGCCTCCTTAGCTGTTCCAAAAGCTACTATTACTATAGCTTTCTTTCTTTTCATCTATTCCGCTTCCTTCTTTGCAAATCCTTCAAATGCCTTTAAGAACTTATCAATATGCTCTTCTGTATGCTTAACTGATAAAAATACTGCTTCAAATTGTGATGGTGGTATATTAAATCCTTCATTTAACATGTGAAGGAAGTATCTTTTAAATCTTTCACCATTACATTTCTTAACATCATCATAACTGTCTACTTTAGAGTCATCTGTAAAGAATATTGTCATCATTCCTCCAACTCTATTTACTACAGTTCCGATTCCAGTTTCCTCTGATATTCTAGAGATACCTTCTTCTAATTTCTTTCCAAGAGCTTCTATATTATCATATCCATCTAAGTTATTTTTAAGTTTTGTTAATGTTGCAAGTCCAGCTGCCATTACGATAGGATTTCCTGACATTGTTCCAGCTTGATATACTCCTCCAAGAGGTGATAAGTGCTCCATTATTTCTCTTTTTCCACCATATGCACCACATGGAAGTCCGCCTCCCATTATTTTTGCATATGTAACTAAATCAGGCTTTTCTTCAAATAGACTTTGAGCGCCTTTAAATGCTACCCTAAATCCACTCATAACCTCATCAAAAATTAGAAGTGCACCATGTTCATCACATAATCTTCTTAAAGTTTTGATAAAGCTATCTTTCGCTTTTATAACACCCATATTACCTGCAACTGGTTCTATAATTACGCAAGCTATATCGTCTCCATATTTAGAGAATAACTCTTCCATGCTTTTTTCATCATTATATATACCTATTAAAGTATTTTTGATACTATCTTCTGGTACTCCTTGTGATCCAGCTATTCCTTCAGTTAATACTCCAGAACCTGCTTCAACTAAGAATCCATCAAAATGACCATGATAGCAACCTGCAAATTTAACTATTTTATTCTTTTTAGTATATCCTCTAGCAAGTTTTATAGCACTCATTGTAGCTTCTGTACCTGAGTTTACCATTCTTATCATCTCTATTGTATCTAAGTTTTCACACATAAACTTACTTACTTCAAGTTCAAGTTTTGTTGGTGCACCAAAAGCTAAAGCAATTTTTGCTTCCTCATTTATTGCATTAACAACATCATTATCACAGTGACCTAATATTAATGGGCCCCAAGCTAGAACGAAATCTATATATTCATTTCCATCCTCGTCTTTTATAATTACACCATTTCCACTTTTAATTACTGGAGGATTAATTCCCATATCTTTAAAGCATCTAACTGGACTATTAACTCCACCTGGCATATATTTTTTTGATTCTTCAAATATTTTTTCATTCATCATCTGTTATCTCTCCTATCTTCTTAAAAGTTTTGAGGCTTCTAATGCATGGTAAGTGATTATTATATCAGCACCAGCTCTTTTCATTGATAATAGAGTTTCAAGTATTACTTTTTCTTCATCAATTAATCCCATTTTAGCTGCTGCTTTAACCATTGCATATTCTCCACTTACATTATAAGCGCATACAGGAGTCTCTACAGTATCTCTTACTTCTCTTATTATATCTAAATATGAAAGAGCAGGTTTAACCATTACTATATCTGCACCTTCTTCTATATCGTATAATACTTCTCTAATTGCTTCTCTTCTATTTGCAGGATCCATTTGATAAGTTTTTCTATCTCCAAAGGCAGGTGCTGAATTTGCTGCTGCTCTAAATGGTCCATAATATGCAGAACAGTATTTAGCTGAATAACTCATTATTGAAACATTTTTAAATCCAGCCTTATCTAACGCTTCTCTTATTCTGTATACTCTTCCATCCATCATATCTGATGGTGCTATCATTTGTGATCCAGCCTTTGCATGTGAAACTGCAATCTTACATAAATAATCTAATGTTTCATCATTATCTACATCTCCATCATGTATTATTCCACAATGTCCATGATCTGTATATTCACACATACATACGTCTGTACTAACTAAAAGATCATTAGTTAACTCTCTTATTTTTCTTGTAGCTCTTTGAACAATTCCATTATCAGCATATGCTTCACTTCCACAACAATCTTTATGATCTGGAAGTCCAAATATCATAATTCCTTTAATTCCAAGATTAACTGCTTCCTCTACTACTTCGTTTAGCATATCAACTGAATAGTGATATACTCCTGGTAATGATTCAATCTCTCTTTTAATTCCTTCACCTTCAACGGCAAATATTGGTAATATGAAATCTTGTGGAGTTAGTATAGTTTCTCTAACTAACCCTCTAATATTTTCATCTGCTCTTAATCTTCTTCCTCTTCTCATTGTTTACTACACTTCCTTTAACATTTCCTCTATCTCTTTTAAGAATCCATCCTCTGAATGTTCCTTGCAAACTAAAGCATCAATTCCATCTTCTTTTAAAGATTTATTAGTTATTGGTCCTATTGCAATGCATATCTTTTCTTTTATTCTATCAAGACCCACCATCTCTTTCATATTTTCAAAAGTTGATGGAGATGTAAATAATATTGCATCTACTTCTTCAAAAGCCTTCTCATTTTTAAGTTCACCTTTTAATACATTATATATATCTACTTTTGTGACATCAGCTCCACGATTTTCAAGTTCATCTTGAAGAAGAGTTCTGCTTTTTGCTGATGCAGGTATAAGTATCTTATCTCCTTTATTTACATAAGGAGTAATTACCTTTAAAAGACCTTCTCCTACAAATTCTCTTGATACTTTAAAAGGAATTATTCCTTTTTCTTCTAAAGCTTTCTTTGTTGCCTTCCCAACCACTGAGAATTTTGCTTTTATTGTTCTTATATCAATCTTTTCTTTAATTAAATAATCAAAGAATATCTTTACTCCATTTACTGAAGTTAATAAAATATGATCATATGTACTAATATCATCTCTGTATTCGTCTAAATTGTTACTAGTATCTTCTATAACTATTGAATTTATTTCTGTAACTTCAGCACCTAAATTTTTAAGCTTAACTTTTAACCCTTTAGCTTGACTTTTTGAACGAGTAACGCATATATTTTTACCAAATAGAGGTTTATTTTCATACCATGATAATTCATTTTCTAATGAAACGACTTCCCCTATTACTATTATACATGGTGACTTAAGCTTAGCTTCTTCTGCCTTCTTTGAGATATCTTGTAATGTTCCTATAACTTTTCTTTGCTTTGATGATGTTCCTCTCATTACAACAGCAGCCTTTGTATTCTTATCTTTTCCATACTTTATAAGCTCACTTACAATGTAATCAATGTTTGAAAGACCCATCATAAATACTAGTGTTCCATTTTCTTTAGCTAAAGCTTCAAAATTTACATTTAAACTTCTAGCTGACATACCAGTAACTATGTGGAAGCTTTGAGCTAACCCTCTATGAGTAATTGGGATACCTGCATAGTTTAAAACTGCAATTGGAGACGTTACTCCTGGTATTACTTCAAATTCTATACCTTCTTCTTGAAGTGCTAATACTTCTTCGCCACCTCTACCAAATACATATGGGTCTCCACCCTTTACTCTTCCAACTGTATGGCCCTTTTTAGCTAATGCTACAATCATATCATTTATCTCTTCTTGAGTTTTATAGTGTGCACCTGGTTCTTTTCCACAATAATATATTTCACAATCATCATTTAAATAATTTAATATATTGTTTGATACTAATCTATCATAAAGAACTGCTGTACACTCACCAAGTACTCTCTTTGCTTTAAGAGTTAAAAGTTCTTCATCTCCAGGACCTGTTCCAATAATATATGCTTTACTCATATTATACCTCCAAATTACTTACCTAATATTTTATCTGCTAGTTTTCTTCCTAATATTTCACTATCATACTTGTTTCCAGTTATATCTTTTCTAACTATTTTTTCATCTACCATATATGTTCCTATCATATATATATCATCACCATTTATTTCAGAATAAACTCCAATCATACTATGACAATCTCCACCTAATGCTCTCATAAAGCTTCTTTCTCCTGAAACTTCTATTCTTACTTTCTCATTATCCATTGATTTTAAAATATCCTTGTGCTCAAAGGATTTAAGACATTCTATTCCTAACGCTCCTTGTCCTACTGCTGGAAGAAATACTTTAGGATCAAAATAATCTGTAATTATGTCTTCCATGCCTAATCTTTTAAGACCTGCAGCTGCTAGGATTATACCATCCATATTTTCTTCTTCCATCTTTTTAAGTCTTGTTTGAACATTTCCTCTAATTGGAACTATCTTTAAATCACTTCTAATCTCTTTAAGCATTTCAGCTCTTCTCATGCTACTAGTTCCAATTACAGCACCTTCTCTTAAATCATTAAATGAGATATTATTTCTTGATATAAAAGCATCTCTTATATCTTCTCTCTCTGGCATACACACAAGTTCAAATTCATCTAAAAGTTCATGAGGAACATCCTTCATACTATGTACAGCAAGATCTGCTTTTCCTTCAAGCATCTTTTGTTCAATTTCTTTAACAAATAATCCTTTACCACCTATTTTATTTAAAGTTATATCAAGTCTTCTATCACCCTCTGTTACAACTAGAAGCTTTTCTGAATCAACATTTCTTCCTTTTAATAACTCCATAACCTTTTCAGCTTGAACTTGAGCTAATTTAGATTTTCTTGTCGCTACGATAAATTTCATTACTTCACCCTACCTAATTCTTAAATAATTTATTAACTAATTCTTCTTCATAAAAAAGCTTTAAGGTAAGCTCTTCTTTTCCCTTACTTATAATATATTTGAAATCATCACTTATTATAAAGTCTAATATCTCATCTTTTTTATTCTTAATAGATTTTACATTATTTCTTATAATAGATGTTATCCTTATAAAGTCGTCAAATTCTTTAACTTCATCTAATATATAATCTCCCATCATCCTTGATGCCTTTGGATTTCCTCTTAAAGTATTAATTCCTAAAAATACTTCCTTGCTTCTCATATTCATTGGAATAACACCTATGCCACCTTTAGGGTTCTTACAATCTATATATATTTTATCTAAAGCTTCACAACTCTTTATTATACTTTTTATTATACTATCATCGTCAATTGCAATTACAACTATATGATTACCCTTTAAGAACTTTTCATCATATTCACTTTTTATTATGCTAATTTTTTCACAACTTAGTTTATAAAATTCTTCATTAATATCTTTAGCCACAATTTTAATATTACAGCCATTTGATAAAAATGTTTTAGCTTTAATAAGCGCGGCTCTTCCAGCTCCAATTATTAAAACATTTATTTTATTTGAAAAAAGAGATAACATAATATATTCTAAATTTTCTCTATAAATATCTTCTTTAGGATTCTCATGCATTCCTCGCCACATCCTCTTATTGTTTCTTCTTTTAGAGTCTCTATAGCTCTATTTACATAAGCGTCCGAAGTACTTTTCATAAGCATTTTTACTAGCTTATCTTCCTTACCTTCTTTATTCTTAAAAGTGGTATACCTTTTAATATATACGTCTTCTCCATGCTTTTTAAAATCTTTTATGTACGGTGCTACTTCTCTAAGACTTCTCCACTTATTATAAGCATCTAAATACTCATCTATTAAATAATAAAATTCGTTCATTCTATCTTTTCGCAAATCTTTATTTTCATCATCTATCTTACTAATTTCATCTATATTATAAACAGTAACCCTATCTAATTCATTAACATCTTCACTTACATCTCTTGGAAGTGCCAAGTCAAATATTAATAACTCTTCTCCCTCTTCTTCAATTTCCTTCTTTGAAATTACAGTATGTGGAGCTGATGTACATGATATTATTGAGTCAACTTTATTTATATGCTGAGCTCTTTCATCAAAACCGATTATCTTAATATTTTCATGTTCACTATAATCTAATGAGTTCTTATTTCTTACAGCAATAATAATATTATCTATATTATGAGATAATAAGTGCTTAACAACAAGCTTCCCAACTTCTCCATGTCCAAGTACCATAAAGCTTTTAGACTTACTATTAATCCCTTTATTTACTGCTATTGATGCAGATGATACTGGTATTTCATAAAGTTTTGCTTCATTTCTAAACTTCTTACCACAAGTTATTCCCTCTTGAAATAACCTTTGAAGTTCTAAATTAACTGAACCAGCTTCTAATGCTTCCATATATGCATCTTTTACTTGACCTAAAATTTGATCTTCTCCTAAGATCTTTGAATGAAAGCCACATATAACTTTAAATAGATGTTTTGCAGCACTATCACCTGTTATATAAAATATGTACTCTCTTAATTCTTCATCCCAGCCTAAAGAATTAAAAATAATTTTTAACACTTCATGTTCTTCTAAAGAATGATTAAAGTAAATTTCTGTTCTATTGCAAGTGCTTAAAATAACAACTTCATCTAAGCTTTCCTTTAAATCATTCATAGCTTTTTCTCTCAGCTTAGGCTTTATAGAAAATTTTTCTCGTATTTGCAATGGAATATTCTTTTGTATTCCTAAAACTGCTATCATCTTCTCACTCCATTAAAATATTATGTAAAATTATCGTAAAACTTTAATTATGTAAACGACCATTTACTCTTTATTATACAACTATTTACGATTATCTTCTATTCATTTTTATATAATAAAAATATCACTAGAAAAGATTTTCAAATTTAATTGTAAATCAGACTCTAGTGATATTCAAATAATATTATATTATATTTTATATAAGCTATTAGTTATACGAGATTTAAAATTAATACTTTTTAAGTGTTTGGATATTTAATACCATTCCAGTAAACATTATTTTTTAATATAACATCCTCTGAAAGATTCACTCCCTCTAAAGCCCACTTCTTCCATTCCATAAATCCTGTTCTATCTATGATATATCCAATGTGTTCTTTTCCACCTGGTGCATCTTTATCAATGTACTCAGTAACATACTTATAAGTGTTTTCTATGATTTTAACTATACTATCTTCATCAACCCATATTAAGAAATCTTCTCCAAGTCTTGGATTTTTCTTACCAGTTCTACCCATAATAGAAAGTCTATAATATTTTTTCTTACTTCTTGTCCAAGCTCTTGTAGGACATGCCATTACGCACTCTCCACAACCTATACACTTGCTAGCATCTCTTTTTACTTTATAATTTTCAAAAGTTAATGCACCTGTTGCCTTCTTCTTGCAAGCCTTAACACAAGCTTGACAACTTACACATCTATAGTAATCGTATTGTGGTGCTGTCATACCTATTATTCCAAAATCATGCATTCTTGCCTTTATACAATCGTTTGGACATCCTGTAAGAGCTACTTTAAAGTGAAGATCATTTGGGAAAATTGCATCTTCTATTCTCTTAGCAAATTTTGCAGTATTATAGTTTGCAAATGGACAAACATTATTACCAATACAAGCTGATACATTTCTTGTTCCTGCTGCTGTATATCCTGCGCCTGGTACTTCTTGGTTTATTTCTAACCCCTCAATTATAGGTTGTAACATTTCATTAACTTCAGGAATGTTTTCCATTTTTATATCTGGAATTTCAAATCCTTGTCTAGTTGTTATATGAACTGTTCCATTACCGTACTTGTCTGCTATTTCTTGAATCATACCTAAATATTTTGCATCTAGATGTCCACCTGGAACTCTAACTCTTGAAGCAGTATATCCTCTTTTTTTAGTTACTCTAAATGCATTCTTTTTAAGTTTCTTTGTATTTATATCCATAAGTCTTTCTCCCTCCTAATCTCTTAAAAGTTTACCTTTTGTATAATTGAAAACTGGTCCATCTAAACATATGTAAGTATCATCTATCTTACAATGTCCACATTTACCTAATCCACAACACATTTTTCTCTCTTGTGAAATCCATATATTTTCTTCTTTGATTCCAAGTTTTAAGAATTCCATAACAGTAAACTTCATCATCATAGGTGGTCCTACAACTATAATTTGAACATTTTCTTTATCCTTTATATCAAGTTCTGGAATAAACTTAGTTACAAGTCCAGTGTGTCCAGTATATCCTTCTTCAGCTGAATCAACTGTAACTATTAAATTCATTTTATCATTCCAACTCTTTAAATCTTCCTTAAAAAGCATGTCTTTAGGGCTCTTAAATCCTGTGATTAAAGTTAATCCCTTAGTTTCATTAGTATTAGTAGCAAAGTAATCAACTACTCCTCTTACTGGTGAAAGTCCTGTACCACCAGCCACTACTATTAATTCTTTATTTTTATAAATATCTACGTCAAAACCATTTCCATATGGTCCTCTCATAAATAATTTATCTCCAACATAATTTTTAAATATTTCATTAGTAACTTTACCAACTTTTCTTATAGTTAAGTCAACAAAGTTTTCTCCAATACCACTTACTGAAATTGGTGCTTCCCCATACCTTGGTATTGATACTTCAAAGAATTGTCCTGGTTTTACTTCACCTTCAAATTCCATTCTAAATGTATATTCTATATCTGTATGTTCAATTACTTCTAATATTTTTGAAGGAAATGGTATATAATCATTATTTGTCATTTGAATTCACCTCATCCATTGCATCTTGTAGTTTGTTTATACATCCTGGTACACTAATGTATTCTGGGCATATATCATCGCATCTTCCACATCCAACACACATGTGATATCCCCATCTCTTTTTATAGTCATAAACTTTATGCATGATCTTAAATCTCATCTTTTGACCATTAGCTTTCCTAAATTCATGACCACCAGCCATTGTTGTGTATCCTGGTACTTGGCATGAAGCCCAAACTCTTCTTCTTTCTCCTACATTCTCATTATCACTGTAGTAGATATCTTGCATTGTATTACAAGTACATGTTGGACAAACAAAGTTACATCTTCCACAAGCTATACATCTTTCTGAGTACTCGTCCCACATCTTTGAATCCATAACATCTAATGTTAAGTTTTCTGGTATATTAACCTTTATTTTATTTTCTGTTACGAAATCTGGATTAACTTCCATTTCCATTTTAGGAGTTTCATTAAAGTATTCCTTTAATTCATCATCCTTTATATCTAAATATGCATATCCATCAGAAACTTTTAAATACGCATCATAATTATCTGCTTTATTAGTTTCCATATCCACACAGTAGCAGTTATCAAAACTCTTTTCACATCCTATAAGAACGAACTTAACGCTCTCTCTTAGCTTTTTGTAGTATGGATCCACAAATCCATTTCTTAGATATATATCATCTACTCTCTTTACACCATGTAAATCACAGCTTCTTACAAATATTATTTGAGGCTTTTCATTAACTGCTGGTTCTTTATATTCATCTTGTGTAAAGAATAATATAGTTTGAGTTACAGGAAGTAATGCTTCCTTATATGAGTAATCTGATTTTCTATTAAATTCTATATCCTCTACTCTTTTAACTTCATCATATCTTACTATATCTGTCTCTGAACATCTTCCAGCACCTTCTACAACTGTTGGTGCTACTATCTTATAGCTACCTGACATTTTTTCAAACACACTGTTTAAATCTTTAGTTCTAATTTTAAATCCCATAATAAACTCCTTCCTAATGAGCTTTTTTATTTCTTGAAATCATATAATATGGGATAGCGACAAACAATACTCCTCCTACAATATTACCTAATGTAACAAACAATAGGTTGTATAAAATTCCACCTAGAGTAACTGTTCCATGAGGCAGTAGATAACCTATAACTAATAATGTCATATTTGCTACACTGTGTTCAAAGCCAATTGCAAAGAATACATATACACAAAGTGTCATCATTAATATTTTAGCGGTTTCATCTTTCATTTTGTAAGCACACCAAACTGCTAAACACACAAGTATATTACATAATATACCTCTAATAAATAATTCATTAGGTAAAACATTAATCTTATTCATAGCATAACTTGCCATATAATCACCTGCAGTGCCTCTCCACAGTCCAGAAGCATAATAAAGAAAAGCTGCTAAAATCGATCCTATGAAGTTTCCTATATAACTTATACTCCATATTTTAAGTACATCCTTGACTTTAACTTCTTCTCCTAAATACCCTGAAGCCATAACTAGACTGTTACTTGTAAAGAGCTCTGCTCCTGCAAAAATAACTAATGATAATGCAACTGAAAATGATAGTCCCATAACTATTTTAGTAAATTCTGATCCAGCTTCATTTAATGTTCCACCCACAGTGTAAGCGAGCATTATTCCAAATCCCACAAAAAGACCTGCATGCATAGCACTTATTATATAACCTTTCTTGTTATCCTCTAAAAAATTAGTTTTTTTTCTAGATAGTGCTATTAGCCTACCAAAATCTTCTCCATACATTGTTGATTCCCCCTTATTATATTCCCTTTCTGGTTTAACATCTGTGATAATTATCACAAACTTTTAAAATAATTTGATAGTTTTTCTTTATCTTTTACTATAAATTTTCTTTTATCTTTTCTTATAAGTCCTTCTTTCTCTAAAATTTTAAGTGCTCTTGAGATGGTTTCTCTTGGCATTCCAAACATATCTGAAAGATATGTTATGCTTATTTTTAAATTTATTATTGTTTCTCCATCTTCCTCTACACCGTAATCCTTAGCTAACTTCCAAAGCTTTGCTGCAAGTCTTTTTTCTATTTTTAAAGGAGTTGAATTCTTCATTTGTCTATATAATCTTCTTACCTTTAAAGATAACGTACCTATAACCTGCTTTGTAAGTTCAAAATCTTCACTCATAATCCTTATAAATTTATTTCTATCAAAGACAAAGAGTTCTCCATCGTCAAACATTTCACAACTAATAGATGCTTTCATCTTTTCTAAGACAACTTCATTTACTATATTCCCTTCACCTAAGATAAATATAACTTTCTTATGAGCAGCTTCATTTAATTTGTATAAAGATACTTTTCCACTGTAGACTACATAGATACTATCTATAAAGTCTTTATCCCTAAATATATGTTGCCCTTTTCTAAAAGCTGTTTTTTCTCCAATCAAACATAACTTCTCTAAAGTTTTATCTGATATATTTTGGAATGTTTTGCATTGTTTTAGTTCATTTAAAATTATCATAATATCACCCGTAAACGTCCATTTCTTTATTACTATACTTAGATTCTATAACAAATTCAACACTTTTCTCAATTTATCATTGGATATTTTTTGTTATTATGGAAAGAATAAAAATAATTAAAATTTTAAGGAGGAAAAAAGTATGAGAATTCCAAATCATATTGGTATAATTCCCGATGGTAATAGAAGGTATGCAGTATCTCTTGGTTTAACTAAAGATAAAGGATATTCCAGTGGTATATTACCTGGACTTATATTATTTAAACAGTGTCAAAACTTAGGCATTAAAGAATTAACCTTCTATGGATTTACAATAGATAACACAAAAAGGCCTTCAGTACAAAAGGATGCTTTTACTAATGCATGTATTGAATCAGTAAAGCTTCTTGAGAAGGAAAACTGTGAAATATTAGTTATGGGAAATGCAGAATCTAAAAATTTTCCTAAAGAATTACTTAAGTATACCTCTAGAAAGAAAATTGGAGAAGGCGGAGTTAAAGTTAATTTCCTTATAAACTATGGTTGGGAGTGGGATTTATATTCTCTTAAGAAAAGTGCTGATCTTAAGAAAAATATTTCTAATTCAATTCAATCTACGGATATCTCTCGTATAGATTTAATAATACGCTGGGGTGGAAGACGAAGATTAAGTGGATTCTTACCAGTACAATCTGTTTATTCTGATTTTTATGTTATTGATGAATTTTGGCCTAACTTTAAAGAAACAGATCTTTTTGATGCCTTATCTTGGTATGATAAGCAAGATGTAACACTTGGAGGTTAAAATGAATAAAAATATTTTAGTAGTTGGAAGCGGAATAGGGGGCTTATCTGCAGCTCTCCGCCTTCAAAATGAAGGATATAATGTTACATTATTAGAAAAGAACTCTTTTTTAGGTGGTAAAACTTCTAATTTATCTTGTAACGGATTTAAATTCGATTTATGTGCTACTATCCCTGTAATATTTGATCCTTACATAGAACTATTTAAAGATATAAATGAAAATATACATGATTATATAGATATATCATTGATAGATCCACTATATAAAGTTTTTTTTGAAAATAATAATAACTATATATTTTCTGCCTCTATTCCAAAGCTTGCAGAAACTATATCTAATATTGATAATAGAGATTTTAAAAATTATTTATCATTAATATCTAAATCATATATAGATTTTAATGAAATAAATAATATTTTTTTGAAAGTACCTTTAACTACTAATAAAAATATCTTAAAATTGAAAAATATTAAACCATTAATTAATAAAGATTTAGCTTCTACATCCTATGAATACTTAAAAGATAATTTAAAAAGTGAATTACTAATAAATTCATTATTATTCCAAAGTATGTATATGGGTGTATCTCCGTATAATACTTCATCTTTATTTACTATCCTTCCTCTAATAAATTACTCAACAGGTATGTTTTTTATTAAAGGTGGTATATCATCTTATATTAAATCTTTAATATCTATCTTTAAAAAACGAGGTGGAAATATAAAAATAAATTCTGAAGTTACAAAATTTATTTTTAATAACAAAACATGTATTGGTGTTCTTCTTAAAAATAATGAACAATTGTTCTCAGATATAGTAGTTTGTAATGCTGATGTTCCTTATGCACTAGAAAGATTACTTCCAAAAGAACTTAATATAAAAAATAAATATAAATCTGCTAATGATTTTTCTTGTTCATCATTTATAATGCATTTAGTCATAGATAAAAAGCTTCCTCAATTATCTATTCATAATTCTATTATAAGTGAAAATTTTAAATATAATATAGAAGCACCTTTTAATGGAGATTTACAAACTAATCCTCATCTATATGTATATTGTCCTACAAGAATCAAAAAAACTGGTAATTATGAACTAGTAACTATTAATTTACGAGTTCCTAATTTACTTTTTAATAATGTAGTTTGGAATAATAAAACTATATACTCATTAAAAAATAGTATAATCAACACATTAGAAAAACATCTAAAAATACCTAACTTGCAAAATTATATAAAATATGAAAAGTATATAACTCCACTAGATTTTTTAAATGCTTTTAATAGTTATGCTGGTGCTGGATATGGAATAAATCATTCCTTTAATAACTTATTATTTCTTAGACCTCAATGTAAAATAAAAGGCTTAAATAACTTATACTTTGTAGGTGCATCAACTCATCCTGGTGCTGGGGTGTCTATAGTTCTAAACTCTAGCAAAATAGCAGTCTCTACCATAAACGAAGATATAAAAAAGCAACAATAATAAAGTATTATTGTTGCTTTTTTAATATGATTCTAAATT
Organism: Clostridium sardiniense; assembly: GCF_050584765.1. Taxonomy (GTDB): domain Bacteria; phylum Bacillota; class Clostridia; order Clostridiales; family Clostridiaceae; genus Clostridium; species Clostridium sardiniense_A. The sequence continues at coordinate 1,822,784 of NZ_JBNOOR010000001.1, forward strand.
TAGCACCTTTCTCTTCATCAAGAAAATATATCTTTCCATTATGTTTTTCTATTACTTTCTTACTTATGGAAAGTCCAAGCCCCGTACCGCCATCAGTTCCTCGACTCTCATCTCCTCTTACAAATTCATCAAATAATGTATCTTTAATTTTTTGTGGTATTCCTACACCATTATCACTTATCAATATCTCAATATCATCACTAGTTTCTATTAATTCTATTTTTATATATGTAGCATTTACATTATACTTAATAGAATTTTCTATTATATTACTTATTCCTCTTCTTATTAATTTTAAATCTAGTTTTAAAAATATAGGTCCTTCAGGAATATCTATTATAGGCTCTATATTAAGATTTTCTATTTCTTCGTAAAATTCTAATACAATAAACCTTAATTCTTCCGTTATATCAATATCCTCTAAATTTATTATTAATTTATCATTGTTCAATTTTACGAATTCAAACAATTCTTCTATAAGTTCACTTACTCTTTCTGATTTTTTATATAAGGTTTTAAAATATTCTTTTCTCTTATTTTCATCTTCTATCATATCTTCATAAAGCGCCATTGAATAGCTTTTAATAGTCGTCATAGGAGTTTTTATATCATGAGCTAAATCAAGCATAAGTTTATTCTTACTTTCTTCTAACCTCTTATTTTCCTCTTCACTTTTTTTAAGCTTATCTATTAGAAAATTTAACGTCTCTTTTACACCTTGAAACTCTTCTTCCCCATTTATGGTTAGAGGTTCATTATAATTACCATTTATAATATCCACTAAAGTATCATCTATTTCTTTTAATGGCTTACTAATCTTCCTTGCTGTCCATGTACTATATATAATTATACAAAATAGAGCTATACCTACAGTTATTGCAAATACCTTTCCATATTCTTTATAAAAAGGTTTACTAACACTAAGAGGCATCTCTAATAGATTAACATTAAATGTGAATTTATCCTTAGGAAGCCTTAATATAGTAATAAATTCTTCACCATTTTCATTTTTAATATTATTTAAAAATACCTGATATGATCCAACTTCCTTTTTGCTAGCAATATTAAGTAATTCTTTATCTGTATAGTGATCTTTATTTACAGATATATCTCCTATTCTTTTTTTTACATTTCCAGATAAATCTAGTATCTCAATCTCGCCTTTTAATTTTTTTAATTCATCAACATTGATTATGTTGTAGTCTATATATTTCCCATTAATTATATCTAAAACTGGTATACTACTTTTATCTATAACCTTAGATAATTCTATACCTAGGTATGCATAAGATACTAAACATATACATCCAAGTATAATAACAAAACTTGTATATCTTTTAAAAACAGTTACTACAAGCTTGTCCTTTCTCTTTTTTTTATTAAATATCCACATTTTTCTCAAATTTATATCCTAGCCCTCTTATTGTTTTTAAGTATTTAGGTTTTTTAGAGTTATCTTCAATTTTTTCTCTAAGCCTACTTATATGAACCATTATGGTGTTATCGCCTCCTAAGAATACCTCATTCCATACTTCTTCAAATATTTGATTTTTCGTAAGTATTCTCCCTGCATTTTCCATAAGGTATTTAATTATCTTGTATTCTATTGAAGTAAGCTCTAATTCTTTATCTCTAAAACGAACCTTTACATTATATCTATCTAATTCAACTTCCCCAATTTTTATAATCTCTTTTCCATCGCCCTCTCCATCTGTTAATTTATAAACTCTTCTAAGCTGCGCTTTAACTCTTGCAACTACCTCCAAAGGATTAAATGGCTTAGTTATATAATCATCAGCACCTATATTTAATCCTAGAATTTTATCTTCATCCCTGCTTTTAGCTGAAAGCATTATTATTGGAATATTTGAATTTTCTCTTAATTCTTTAACTACTCTAATTCCATTTATTTTGGGCATCATTATATCTATAACAGCAATATTTATATCATTATTCTTATATATCTCTAAAGCCTCTACTCCATTAGTTGCCTTTAAAATTTTATAACCCTCTTTAGATAAATAGACTTCTAAAACATCTAATATCTCTTTTTCATCATCGCATAGTAAAATACTGTATCTCAAAATTTATCCCTACCTTGTAAAAATTTATAATAAAAAAGCCCAATATACATTGGACTTCCTTTATTATAACATATTTTTCTATTCTAAATGAAAGATTTAACAAATACTATTAATATTAATGCTGGTGTTATATATCTTACTAAGAAAGTAAGACAATTAACTAATTTTTCATTCTTTAATGTGCCATCGTTTGTTAATTGAGATGTATAAACTTTATTGCTAATAACGTGCCCCATAAGTATAGTAACTAAGAATCCGTTAATAGGTAACAATACATTTGATATAATCGCATTAAAGAAATCAAAGAATGTTAAGCCAAATATAGTTACATTAGCTAATGGTGCATTTGGATTTGCAGATAATGATGCTAATGATCCAAATATTAGTATTATAATTATATTTATTATTATAGCTTTTACTCTTCCAATTTTAAATTGCTCTGAAAAAGTAGCAATTAAAACTTCCATAATTGATATCATAGCCATTGTTGCTGCCATAGCTGTAAGTAAGAAGAATACTACTGCAAGTATTGTTCCACCTGGCATTTTTGAAAATATTAAAGGTACTGTATTAAATAATAATCCAGGACCACTTGCTGGAGTTTGTCCAAAAGAAAATACCGCTGGGAATATGGCAATACCCGCAATTAGTGATACACATGTATCTGCAACTGCAACTTTAGCTCCTGTAGCTATTAAATTATTATCATCTGTAAAATAACTACTATATGTAACCATTGATCCTGTACCAACAGATAATTTAAAGAAAGCTAATCCTAAAGCTGATAAAAACACACTAAACGTAACTTTACTAAAATCAGGCTTAAATAAGAAGTCTATTCCTCCCATTGCATTTGGTAGACTTACACTTCTTATTGCACATAGTGCAAGTAATACTATAAGAACTGGCATTAATGTCTTAGTTAATTTTTCTATTCCACTTTTAACTCCCATTGTAAGAATAACTCCTCCAACTACTAAAGCTAAAAGCTGCCATAAAATTGGACTTATTGGTCCCAAACTTGTTTGGTTAAACATAGCTGCAACCTGTTGTGCATCAGCACCCTTAAACGCACCTGTTAATGCTTTAAATACGTATGAATATACCCATCCTGTAACTACAGTATAGAAAAACAACATACAAAATGATGCTGTAACACCAAATATACCTATAACTCTAAACATTTTTTTATCTGTTATAGATGATACTGCACCATAAATATTTTTTCTTGTTTGTCTTCCTAAAGCAAACTCACTTATAAGAGTTGGAAGCCCTATTATTAAAACACAACCTAAGTAAATAAGTATAAATGTTGCTCCTCCATTTTCCCCTACAACATAAGGGAACATCCATATATTACCTAAACCAACACATGAACTTAATGTAGCAAAAAAAACTGCTAATCCTGACGAGAATTTCTCTCTATTTTCTTCCACACTATCCTCTCCATTTTCACTAAATTTATCACTAGTAGATTATATACTTATCATTGTCATATTTTCAATCTTTTTATATTATATTTTAACTTTTGTTCATGTTATAGGAATATTTTAATAAATTTATAAGAAAAAGCAAGAAAAACTGCATACTATATTCTACAGTTTTTCCTTTAATATATAATTTTCTTAATTTTATCTATTAATTTATTTTCCTTGCATCAAAGGGAGTATTTTGATAAGCTCGGTAGTTTAACCAGTTCCCTATAATTATATTTGTGCTCCCCCATCCCTTTTACAATTGGAGATTTATCTATATTCTCTAAATAATTCTTTAAAATAATTCAGGGCCTAGATATTGAGTATTTCATACATAACTAAATATACTTTATACTATAACTAAATTTAGTGGTGAAGTCCTTACATTTAAATAGATAACCATTAATTTACTTTAATAGATTCTTTTTCATTATATAATAATCCTCTAATCGTTTTAGAAGGAGGAGCTATTCATACTCACCCTTCAAATAAATATATTTATATAGCAGAAAGAAAAAACTGAGCCTATCTGTATCATACTAAATAAACAAGACTCCTAAATACTTAGGAGTCTTTTATTTATTCAATATATTTAACTATATTCTTTCTTTTACTATAAACTCTTCTATAACTTTAGCTACACCGTCATTATTATTTGTATCAGTTATATAATTTGCAATTTCTTTTATATTATCGCAAGCATTACCCATTGCAACACCAAGTCCTGCATATTCAATCATTGAGAAATCGTTCATTTCATCTCCCACTGTAATTACTTCTTCTTGCTTTATTCCTAAATGCTCAGCTAAAAGTTTAATTCCAATACCTTTACCTGATTCTTTATTTAAGAACTCTAAGAAAAATGGTGCACTCTTTGCAACAGTATATTTTTCATAAACTTCCTTCGGTAACTTCTTTATTCCTTCATCTAAAACTTCAGGTTCGTCAATCATCATTACTTTTATTATTTCATCATCATCATTTATATCTTTAAAATCATCTATATGAAAGTCTATACCATTATGATGAGCTTCATATGAAGTATATTTATTTTCCTTAGGGGTTATAAGCCCTTTCTCTTTTGAGAAGGCATGTATATTTAATCCTGCTTCATCTGCTAATTTCTTTAGGTATTTAAGGTCACTACCTTTAATAGTTACATCGCAAACAACATCTCTACTCTTAGTTTTTTGTACTAAACATCCATTATAACTAAGAACATAATCATCTTCACCTAAAAGATCTAACTCTTCCAAAAATTTTAATAACCCGTCTATTGGTCTACCTGAAGCTAGTACAACATAAACTCCAAGTTCTTTAGCTTTTCTTAAAGCTTCTTTAGTTTTTTCTGATACTTTTTTATCATCATTTAATAGAGTACCATCCATATCTAATGCTATTAACTTATACATATTCTTTGCTCTCTCCCAACTCTATATTGTAATTTAAACATTTTTATTATATCATACTTTATTTTTTCTAATAATCTTATAGATAAAGTAAATTGCAACAATAGTAATAACAATCTTTATACCTCTAACCCCTTGTGAAATAACTTCATAACTAATAAGAACTTCTAATAAAATCGATGGTATCTTTCCAACTAATGTAGCTATATTATATCTAAAATCATCTATATTAGAAAGTGCAGCTGCAAGTGTTACGAATCCTGAAGGTATAAATGGAATTATTCTACCTTGAATTATTAAAAATGCTGCTCTATTTCCATTACTTTCTGCAATTTTTTTTAAAAGTTCATGCTTCTCTGTAAAATTATTAAAACTCTTTTTAAATCCCTTTCTATATAACCTAAAAGTAATCCAACCACCAAAGACTTCTCCAAATAGCGATATAAAAAAGCCCCATACAGGTCCAAAAAATAATATATTTGCTCCTGTAACAAAGACAGAAGGTATTACCCCCGATATAGCTATCAGTATACTAATTACTATACTAATCAATATTGCTATTTCACTATAATTATTTAATAAATTTAAAACTCCATCTACACTAAACATATAAAATCCCCTTCATTTTTATTTATTATAAGACAAATATTTAAGCATATCTACTATTAATTTATATTTTCTTTTGAATTCACATTAATATGTGCTAATTCATAGTATATAAAAGAATTTTATAATACCAATTAAATATATTAATTATAACCAGGAGGTAATTGGATGTTCTCTAATAAATCAAATTCAATATCTAATAAATCAAATTCAATATCTAACATTAATCCTAAAAGCTTTGATATGGAGTTAGCTTCAGATTTCACAAACACAATCAAGGTAGCTGTTTCTTCAATCGAAAATCCTAATACGGAATTAAAATTTTCAATATTTAAAAGCTCTCTTAATAATTCCGAAAATGTAAGAACTATACTATTTGATGATTCTACTCTTCTAGAAGTTAATAAATCTTACAAAGTGGTAGTATCAGATAATGGTGTAAACTTATTAGATCAAACTATATTAGTTGAAGATTTTCCTGCTATTATAAATGCAGATGTACGAACTTATGGTAATCGTATAATAGAAGTAGTATTTCCTTACCCAGTAAAAAATCTTGCTAAATTAGAGCCGAATGGAACTAAAAATTTAAATAACTTCTATTCAATATACTTTAATAGAGATGTTATAGGAGCGACTACCCAACCTAATGCTGGCGATGCAATTGACTGGAAAGGATACTTTACTATTGATGCTGACGAAAAACTATTCACTGCAACAGTAAGTCCTGATCAAAAATCTATTGAAATACAATCAAATATAAAAAATCTTCCTATAGGAGATACCCACAGCTTAACTATAAACTATACTAGACTTCAAGGTTCAAATGTTACAAATAAGAATTTTATATTAGTTGACTATTCTAAAGAAGAACGTGAAATACCTATAATGGAAAAACCATTCAGTTTAAGAAGTGAGCAATATCCTGCAAAAGCAGTTAGTATTATACCTATTTCTTTAACCGAGTTCATAGTAAATTTTGACAAAGAAGTCCTATTAAGAAAAGAAGATGTTACAGCTGCAGATGGTTCAAATATTGGATATGTAATGTGCAATGGAGTTTCTAAAGAGATAGATTCTCGAGAAAGAGTTGGGTCTGATAAAAAGAGCTTAAAATATACACTAAAATCTACAACTCCACTTACAGCTGGTACTGATGTTGAACTCGTAGTAAGTCCAATAACTGATGCCTCAGGTTTTACAACAAAAGCTGTTCCTTTAACTGCAACTATTATTGCTGTTCCACCAACTCTTGATTCTATATCACAAGATACTTCTAATCCTACTTCAGCTACAACTAAAATAAATCTTAAATATTCTTGGAATATGAATACTACTTCAGCTAAAAATATAGGTAACTACGTCCTAAATAATACATCACTTACAGATCCTATAACAATAACTTCTGTAAACAATTCAACTGACCCTACAAACGAATTTGTTATAGAAACTGCTAAACTACCTGCTGGAAATTATACTCTATGTGTTTCAAATGTAACTGATATCTTTGGAATTCCTATAGTTGATGTATGCAAAACATTTGATATAGTCGACTTAACAGTTCCAACAGTTGAAAAAATATTAATGCCTGATTCTGATAAAGATGTAATTTTAGTAATGTTTGATGGAATAATGAACGTAAGTGATCAACATGGAGCAAATGTAGCTACTAATTATAGATTAATTGAAACTCCAGGCACTACTGATCCAATTCCTCTAAGTGAATCTATTAAAATTGATTCATTAAATTCAAATAAATGGATGAGGATAAATTTATCTAGTAAATTTGATGCAACTGTAAATACAAGTGCAATTAATATAGGATATGCAAGACTTAGAGATATTATATATGTAACTAATCAATCAGGTAATATATTCCCTATATGTAAAGAAAGTAGGGTTACAGCACTAGTTCCAGAACTTGATATTGCTGGAGGTTCCATGAGCATTTTATCAGATAGTTCACTAAAATTTACAGCTAGTACTTCTAGTGAATTTATGTTTAATCCTTCAATGCTTTCACCTGCTGACTTTAAATTTACTAAAAACTCCAATACTACAACTCCTATTTCTGTTGTTTTATCAGATGATTATAAAAATCTTACATTTACATTCCCAAGCAGAACTTTTGAATCATCTATTACTACTTTAGATATGACAACAACAGATACAGTTACTACTACAGATATATTTGGAAAGAAAATCAAAGCTTCAGCTACTTGTAATACTATTACATCAAATATGTTATCAGCTAGACTTGTTAGAGCCTATAGAGAATCACAAACAACTGGGACCCCTTTCGTTACACTTACTATAGGACTATTATTTGATAATGAGATAAATAAAGATTCTGTTACACTTTCTGACTTTGCTGTAAGAACAGCCAATGAAGATGATAATAAATTTATGGTATTATCAAAGGCTGAACTTTCTGGTAGTGATACTAAGACTATCTTATTAACTGTAGAATCTAATACTTTAAATTTATCAAGTATACCACTTTCTGTTTCAACAACTAAAGAACAAGATAAGCTTTTAACTAAAGATGCTAAAGGAAATCCTATTACTCCATTCAAAGCTGATATCCAATAGAAATAACTGTACAATTATAAAAGATAACTATATTAAAACTAATATTTTATTATAGTTATTAAGCCTATAGGAGATACTTAGCTCTTATAGGCTTAATTATTTTAAACTTTATCCATATAACTCTTTACTTCACTCACTTTTTGTCTGTATTTGTCATAAGATAGTATGACAAAGAGTTTTTTGAGGTGAATTTATGGAAGCTCTAATATTAGTTTTTTCTCTTGTAATAGATTCATTTGTTGCAAGTATTGCATATAGTGCAGATAAAATTAAGATTCCTAATCTTTATGTAATTATTATAAATATAGTATCCTGTTTAATTTTAACTTTCTCTCTGACTCTAGGAAATTATCTGGAGAATATAATGCCTGCATATCTACCTAAGTATATAAGTTTTGGAATATTTATAATCTTAGGTATTTATAAATTATTCGAGGGGTTCTTTAAGAAATACATGGGGAAATTCTCAAAGAGTAAAGAGCCATTAACATTTAAATTATTCGACTTTAGCTTTGCACTTCAAGTGTATATAGATGAAACAAAAGCAGATTTTGATGAATCAAAAATTATATCATTAAAAGAATCTATTTATCTAGCTATTGCACTTTCTATAGATAGCTTAGCCGTTGGATTTGGTGCTAGTTTTATTAATATAAATCCAATACTTATGATATTATTCTGTTTTATTTTTGGAATATGTTCAATAAAACTTGGTTCCTTTGTAGGTAAAAAGTTATTGCCTGAAAACTCAAATAAAAATCTATCATGGCTTTCAGGAATATGTTTATTATTAATTGCATTTTTAAAACTATAATCTCACTAAAAAAGAGGCTATCATATAAGATAACCTCATTTTTTATACTTCTAATTCTTCAATTTGAACTAAATACTTAGAACAATTTGTGCAAACAATAACTGTAACTATATAGCTATCATCTACTTTTCCTTCTAACTCTAATCTATTAAATGTTAGATTTTCATATTCTTTTGATATATCACTTATAACATAATTTCCATCCTTTGTATAAATGTAGAAGTAATATTCTAAATATTCACTTATGCTTTTCTTTTCCTTAAAATTAGCATTACACTCTTCACATGGACTACTATAATATGCTTTATCAAAAGCTATCTCTTCACCTTCATTTAAAAGCTTTAATATTCTCTCTATGTCTATATCCTTTATAGGATTTTCTTCATCATTAATTATTTCTATAAGATTGCTTTCATCTAAATCATATGTCTTATCTTCATATTTAAAACTGTATTTCATTTATATACCTCTTTTCTATTAGTATTTATAATATTATACCATATAATATTTACTGCATATTATCATTCTTAACTAAACTCTTATAATAAATATTATATAACTCATCATAACTTATATCTTCTGGATGATTTTTAAGTTTTTCTTTATTATTCCATATATCATCTGTATATTTTTTAGCTTCTTCTTCTGTAATTGATAAATTAATTTGTGACAATTTAGTTATCACTTTCTTTAAATCTTTAAGAGATGAAAAACCTAATATATTAACTATATTATTAACCTTTTTCTTATTTTTAAAACTATCTAAATATTCATTATATAAACAGCCATTAGCTAATCCATGTGGAACTCCCTTATGATATGTTAGTGCATATCCCATCCCATGCGGTATAGATGTACCATTTTTAGATATTATCACCCCAGCTAAAGTTGATGACATCATAAGGTTATTTCTATCTTCTTTAGTTAAACTTCCTTTTAAAAGCCCATCTAAAGCTTCTCCCCATACCTTTAAAGCCTCTTGTGATAACTTATCTGTATATTCTGTAGCATTGCTATTTAAATACCCCTCAACAATATGCGAGAATGCATCCATAGCTGTATTTCTTGTCATAGGAATATTTAGTTTTTCTGTATACCTTGAATCAATAAATGCCATCTTTGGATATATTGTTTGTCCTAAATTCCTCTTAACTTTTCCTATATGATCTGTGACTATAGCATATTGCGTTACTTCACTGCCTGTTCCTGCTGTAGTTGGAACTGCTATAACTGGAATTCCTTCAAGATTTTTTTGACTAAATATACTTTCCTTTGTTAACTTTGGATTATTAATCATTAATGATATAGCTTTAGCAGCATCTAAAGGCGAGCCTCCGCCAATTCCAATTACAAAATCTGCTTTTATGGCTTTACCTAGTTTACTTCCAGCTTCAATTGTCTCAAGTGATGGATTTTCCTCAACCTTATCAAAAATATAATATTCTTTATCACAAGTATCAAGTGCTGTTAATATATCACTTAAAGCTCCATTTAATTTAGCTGATTTTCCTCCCATTACTATTAAAGCTCTATCACCTATTTTATTAAATTTGTTACAATTATTTTTTATTATATTTTCTCCAAACAAGACTTCTGTTGGAACTTTTAAATTAAACTTCAAAATTACCCCTCCATATTTAAATCTCTTGCATTTATAATCTTTATTTTAACATGTTTGTATAAAATACCCAATACTATATATTATTTTAACTATACTATTAATATGATTAAATATAAAATATCCACAAATTGTATATTATTTAAAATCATAAAAATATATAATAAAAAAGCTGCAGAGCAATTTAAACTCTACAGCACTAAATTTATTAATTATTTTTTAGCTATTTCAGCTCTAAGTGTCTTTCCTTTAATAGTCTTTGTTTTTAAAGCATCTAACACTTTTCTTCCTTTATTATTTAATATCTCAACAGTTGATCCCATATCTTTTACATCAATTATTCCTATATCTTCTTTATCAATTCCTTCAATGCTCACTATAGTACCAACAATATCTATAACTCTAATTTTTTTCTTCTTACCACCATTTAGATATATCTTTGTAATATTTTTTGTTATTTTTTTAGTACTCTTTTTTATAGTAGGTTTGCTTCTTAATAAATTTTCTCTATCCTTTATATTAAAATTCTCCTCTACTTCACTATAATCATTTATCTTAAAACCTATATACTCTTCTATTCTATCTAGATATTTATTTTCATAAGATGTTATAAATGTTATAGATTTACCTGATGTTCCAGCTCTTCCTGTTCTTCCTATTCTATGAACATAAGCTTCCTTCTCAACTGGAATATCTATGTTAATTACATGTGTTATATTATCTACATCTATTCCTCTAGCTGCTATATCTGTGGCTATAAGTATTCTAAACTTTCCTTCTTTAAATTCATTCATCTTCTTTGTTCTATCTTTTTGAAGCATATCACCATGAATTTTATCAACTGAATATCCCTTATCATTAAAATACTTAAAAGCAGTTTCTACATTATCTTTAGTCCTACAAAACATTATTGCAGTTTCTGGACCTTCCTTTAATAAAATATCATTTACCTTACTTAATTTATCTTTTCCTTCTACCCTAATTAATCCATGAGTTATTCTATCAGTTATTAAACTCTGTGCCTTTACTTTTATTTCTATAGGTCTATCCATATGCTTATTACTTAATTCATTAATTTTCTCTGGCATAGTAGCTGAAAATAACATAGTAACTCTCTTTCTAGTTATTCTTCTACATATACCTTCTACTTGACCTATAAATCCCATATTAAACATTTCATCAGCTTCATCTATAACTAAATAATTAAATGCCTTTCCATTTAGATTACCATTATCTAAATGATCTAATACTCTACCAGGAGTCCCTACAACTACATGTACCTTTCCCTTTAAAGATTTTTCTTGTTCTTTAAAAGATTCTTTTCCAACCAATGCTATAGCTTTAATTCTTTTATATCTTCCAATATTTATAATATCATCTTTAATCTGCATAGCAAGCTCTCTAGTTGGTGCAAGTATAAGTACTTGAGGAGTATTTTCTTCCCAATCTATTTTCTCGCATAATGGTATACCAAATGCAGCTGTTTTACCACTTCCTGTTTGCGCCTTAACTATTAAATCCTTATTTAAAAGTGCATCTTTTATTACAAGATCTTGAACCTCTGTTGGCTTTTTATATCCTAAATCACTTAATGAATTTATTATTTCTTTGCTTAAATTAAATTTATCAAATTCGTTTTTCATATCTTTTCTCCATAACTTTTTATTTTACTTATTTACTATAACATAAAATTTTATTCATAAACAAAAAAAGTGGTCATTTGACCACTTTAATTTGAATTAAATAGCTTTTTTCACTAACTTTGTTTAAGTGCTAATTTTTTTAATTTTATTAATGGAAGAAAGTTCATAAAGATAATACTAAGTATACCTTCTACTCCTGCACTACTTATATTATATATACATGAGTATATCCATATATTCATTCCAGTTGGTGCATATTGGGCAAAAAATACAACACCTGATACTATTGATACAAAAACACTTAATGATACAGCTATAAGTGCACCTATATTTGTCTTAAGCCTAGTGTTAGTTCCAAAGGCTCCAGCGAGGCCAAGTGCCATATTGGCAAGTATGTAATCTAATAGAAACTGTACTGGATGCACTATAAAGGCTCCATTTAATAATTTAAGAAGTCCAAAAACCAATCCACCTGTGACACCTGTAGTTGGTCCATAAAAGATTGATAATAACATTATTGGAAGCATTGAAAATAATGTTATTCCTCCCCCTTGAGGATAGCTTATAAAATGTATTAAATATAATAAAAATGCTATTGCAGAATACATACCTATTGCTACTAATTTTTTTGTACTTAATGGATTCTTTTTTAAACTAATTCCATATAATACAAACATATAAACAGTGAAAAGAACTATTATTATATTAACTATCATATCTAATCCCTTTCCACTTTATATGCCATATCCCAAAACTTCATTTCATAAATACTTGACTTTATAAATATATCCTTTAATTTTTTCTTTTTATCATCGCTTAAATCTTGGCACATTCTGTTTGTATAATCTAACCATTCTTTTGTGAATTCATCATATCCATTATCAACGTAAACTTCTATCCATGGCTTATAAAAATTATTTTCTAATTTATCATTATACCTTTTATAAAGTTCATGACCTATATAATTGTAACTCCATGTACAAGGAAGCACAGCTGCTATTATATCGTATATATCACCTGTTAAGGCTTGTCCTAGCATATAGCTAGTATAGCTTGAATTAGTTAAATTTATTTTACTATTTTCTGCTTCTTTTGGACTTACTCCAAACTCTTCTAGATATTTTATATGTACAGCTGTTTCATCTTCCATAGTTCCTTTTATAGAATCATAAAAAAATTTCATCTCTTCCATAGTTTCTGCTTTAACTACTCCAACGCAAAATACTTTTGCATATTCTTTAAGATATAAATAGTCTTGAATTAAATAATCTTTAAACTTTTCTTTCTCTAAAATACCTTCACCAAGTTCCTTTACAAACGGATGCTCTAAGTATCCATTAAATATATCTTTTGCTTCTTCAAATAAATAATCTGTAAATTTCATTTTCTCACTCCTTTTAATAAAAAAAGAGTATTAACTTTCTAAAATGCTAATGCAATTTTAGGAAATTAATACTCTTTATATTTAATAAACTAAAAGGCTTTCTATGTGAAACACACAGAAAGCCATAAATTACGATATATAAAAGTAACTATATTCTTGCTTCCCTACGTTGGCATTATCCATATCAGGTTAAAGGGTTAATAGTAATTTCTAACTATCTCTCAGCTTTTTTAAAAGCACCCCTAGCTATTTAATTCTTTTTTATTATACACCATTTTTTTATAAATTTAAACTTATGTTTTAAAGTTTAAATTAAGTTATCTGTAGACCTATCTAATATACCAGTTAAAAATGCAAGTATAACACCGTAATTAGTTATTGGTATCTGTTTATCATTACAAGATTTTACTCTATTTAAAACAGTTTTTCTATTTATCATACAAGCACCACAATGAATTATCAAATCATACTTTTCTATATTTTCCGGAAAATCATGACCTACTCTAAATTCAAAATTAAGCTTTCCTCCAACATATTTTTCTAAAAGCTTTGGAATTTTAACTCTTCCTATATCTTCATGTGAAACATTATGTGTACAGCTTTCTGATATTAATATATTATCATTAGGTTTTAAATTCCTAACCTTATTTACACCTTCAATAAAGGCATTTAAATCTCCCTTTTGTCTTGCAAAAAGTATAGAGAAACTTGTAAGTCTAATATTCTCTGGCACTATTTGACTAACCTTTTTAAAAGCTTGTGAGTCAGTTACTACTAAATCTACATCTTTTAAATCTTCTAATGCCTCTTTAAGTTCTGTATCACGAACTACATAGCTCTTAATTCCATTATCTAAGCAATCTCTTATTACTTGAACTTGTGGCAAGATAAGTCTTCCCTTTGGAGCTTCTGAATCTATAGGAACTACTAAAACTACTTTTCCATTGTAAGGTACTAAATCTCCAATTAAGGATTTTTCATCATCTTCTTTTTCTAAGATTTTTATTAATTCCTCTTTAAGATCATCTATTCCTATATCTGTTACTGTAGATGTACATATTACATTAGAATTTTTATCTCTTAATGTCTCAACAATTTCTTTATTTGCAACTTCTGACTTATTTGCAACAACAACAAATGGAATATTATATTTTAAGGCTTCTATCTTCCATCTATCAAAAGCTTCAAAGTCAGGACTTGATGCATCAAGCACAAAAATCGCAACATCTGTCTTTTTAAGTACTTCCATTGTTTTTTCAATTCTAAGCTTACCAAGCTCTGATTTATCTTCAAGTCCTGCTGTATCTATTAAAAGTACTGGTCCAACAGGTATAAGTTCCATAGCCTTTTGAACTGGATCTGTTGTAGTTCCTTCTACCTCAGATACTAGAGACATTTCTTGTCCTAGTATCTTATTCATTAATGAGGATTTTCCACTATTAGTATTCCCAAAAATAGCAATATGTTTTCTGTTTGAGTTTGGTGTATTATTCATACAAATCATCTCCTATTATAGGAAAAGGTCTCTCTTTCCTTCTTTTAGCTTTTTAATATTATTTAAAACAATATTTTTCGTTTTTTCACTTTTTATTTCATTAGCTACTTTATCTGCATTTCTTAGAGCCTTTTCCTTAAATTCTTCATCACCATAATCTAATGCATATTCTACAAGAGTTGTTATAGCGTTAGGTTCACATACATTTTGTATTTCTCCACTCTTTGCTAGAGCCATAAATCTGTCACCTGTTCTTCCTTTTCTATAACATGCTGTACAATAACTTGGTATATAACCATCATCTAACAATTCTTTAATAACTTCAAGTGGTGTTCTCTCGTCTGAAGTCTCAAATTGCTTATCATCA
Source organism: Clostridium sardiniense (assembly GCF_050584765.1). GTDB lineage: Bacteria > Bacillota > Clostridia > Clostridiales > Clostridiaceae > Clostridium > Clostridium sardiniense_A. The sequence continues at coordinate 1,838,271 of NZ_JBNOOR010000001.1, forward strand.
TGGCCTTTTTCTTCTCTTTCCTTGTATCCTCCAACTCCTGTGCTTGATCCTGCTGAAACTTGAGATACTCCGTATCTTAATACTTCCTTTCTCATTTCTGCTGTTTCTCTTGTTGAAAGTATTATTCCTGTAAACGGCACTGCTATTCTAAGTACTGCAACTATTCTTTTAAACATTTCATCAGTTAAAAGATGTGGGAAGTTTTCCATTGTAACTCCATTTGCCTTTCTAAGTCTTGGCACTGAAATTGTATGGAATCCAACTCCAAACTTTTCTTCTAAATGAGCATTATGCATCATAAGTCCTAAAACTTCAAATTTAGGATCTGCAAGTCCAAATAAAGCACCACCACCAACATCATCTATTCCAGCTTCCATTGCTCTATCAAAAGCAGTTAAATGATATTCATAATCTCCTTTTAATGATTTTGGATGCATTCTCTCATATGTTGGTTTATGATAAGTTTCTTGGAATAAGATATATGTACCTATTCCAGCTTCATTTAACTTTTTATAGTTTTCTACTGTTGTTGCAGCTATATTTACATTTACTCTTCTTATTTCCCCATTTTCATTTTGTGTATTATATATTGTTTTTAAACATTCTAATACATAATCAATTGGAGCATTTACTGGATCTTCTCCAAGTTCTAATGCTAATCTCTTATGTCCCATTTTTTCTAGTATTCTAACTTCTTGTGCAACTTCTTCTTGAGTTAATTTTCTTCTAGCAAATTTATTACATCTTTGATATCCACAGTAAACACAATTATTTACGCAATAATCACTTACATATAGAGGAGCAAACATTACTATTCTCTTACCATATATGCTTTCCTTTATTTCTCCAGCTAATTTATACATGTCTAAAACAACATCCTTATCCTCTGTTGATAAAAGTATAGCAATATCCTTGTAATCTAAATCTTCTTTTCTTTTTGCTTTTTCTATAACTTCTCTTGCTTCTTCTTTAGTTGGATTTTTTGTTTCTTCTAAAATTCTATTAATTAATTCGTGATCTATAAACATATTTACTCCTCCTATATGGTCACATCTTTATAAGAAAAGATCTCTCTCTCCATTTTTTAATCTTTTAATATTTTCTAAAGTTATCTCTTTAGTTTTTTCATTTTTTATTTCATTAGCTATCTTTTCTGCTGTATTTAATGCTTTTTCCTTAAAGTCTTCATCTCCATAATCTAAAGCAAATTCTACAAGTGTAGATATAGCATTAGGTTCACACACATTTTGTATTTCTCCAGACTTTGCAAGAGACATAAACCTATCTCCTGTTCTTCCTTTTCTATAACATGCAGTGCAATAGCTTGGTATATATCCCTCTTCTAATAATTCTCTTATAACTTCTAGGGGTTTAACTTCATCAAAAAGTTTAAATTGTTCATCATGTTCTTGATTCATTTCTCTCTTTTTATATCCACCAACAACGGTACTTGATCCTGCTGATATTTGAGATACTCCATATTTAAGAGCTTCTCTTCTTATTTCTGCAGGTTCTCTTTCAGTAATCATCATTCCTGTAAATGGAACTGCTATTCTAATTACTGCAACTACTCTTTTAAACATTTCATCAGTTAGAAGATTTGGTAAATCCTCCATTGTAACTCCCTTTGCTTTTCTTATTCTTGGAACTGAAATAGTATGGAATCCAACTCCAAATTTTTCTTCTAAATGGGCATTATGCATCATAAGTCCTAAAACTTCAAATCTTGGATCTGCAAGTCCAAATAAAACTCCAGCACCAACATCTTCAATTCCAGCTTCCATTGCTCTATCAAAAGCAGTTAAGTGGTACTCATAATCACTCTTTAATGATTTTGGATGCATTTTTTCATAGCTTGGCTTATGATAAGTTTCTTGGAATAATACATATGTTCCAATTTCTCTATCTTTAAGCTTTTTAAAGTTTTCAACTGATGTCGCAGCTATATTTACATTAATCCTTCTTATTTCTCCATTTGCATTTTGAGTTTTATACATTGTATCTAAACATTCTAAAACATATTCAATTGGAGCATTTACTGGATCTTCTCCAAGTTCTAATGTTAGTCTTTTATGACCCATCTTTTCTAATAGCTTAACTTCTTCAGCTATTTCTTCTTGAGTTAATTTTCTTCTTTCAAATGAGTTACATCTTTGATATCCGCAATAAACACAATTATTTACACAATAATCACTTACATAAAGTGGGGCAAATATAACGATTCTTTTACCATATATACTTTCTTTTATTTCTCCTGCAAGCTTAAAGATTTCTTTTTCAATTTCTTCATCTTTAGTAGCTAAAAGTATAGCAATATCTCTATAATCTAATGTTTCTCTTCTCTTTGCCTTCTCTATGACTTCTCTTGCTTCTTCTCTAGTTGGATTTTTTGTTTCTTCTAAAATACCGTTGATTAATTCGTGGTTTATAAACATTTTTACTCCTCCTAAATGATGCCCCTCTTACTTATTCTCCTTAAGCCACTTTACATTATCGCCTCTGTTTACTTCCACTTCATATCCAAATCTTCTCATTCTTCCTTCTATGCACATTCTACATTCTGCTGCTTCATCACCTGTGCATATCTTACCATCGTATAGAGCATACTTATCTCTAACTTCTGTTGGTGAAAGATTTGGCATAACAACATTTCCGCCTGCTTTTATTCCTTTTTCACGTCCTAGTGGATCAACACTTCCTAAAGCTGTTGAAGCTGGAAGTAATACATCTGGAAGTAGTAATCTAATTATAGCTAACATAATAACTGTTTTTTCTAAAGTTCCACCAATTTTTTCTCCAAGAGGTGTATCCTTTTGTGGTATAAATGGCCCTATACCACACATTTCAGGTTTAAACTCTTTTACAAATAGTAAATCATTTACTAAATCTTCATTTGTTTGTCCTGGAAGGCCAACCATAAATCCAGCACCAGCTTGATATCCTATTTCTTTTAAATTTCTAAGACATTGCATTCTTTCTTCAAAGGATGCACCTGGATGAAGTTTATCATATAAATGTTTTGATGCTGTTTCATGTCTTAAAAGATATCTATCAGCACCTGCTGCATATAACTTCTTGTATGACTCATAGCTTCTTTCACCTAATGAAAGTGTTATTGCATTATTAGGATGTCTCTTTTTTATCTCCTTAATAATTTCAATCATTCTCTCATCAGTAAAATAAGCATCTTCACCACCTTGAAGTACATATGTTTTATATCCAAGCTTATCTCCAATATCAGCACATTGTATTATTTCATCGAAAGTTAATCTGTATCTATCAGCATTTTTATTGCTCTTTCTTATTCCACAATACATACAGTCTTTTTTGCAATAATTAGTAAACTCTATAAGACCTCTCATATAGACTTTATTGCTATAATTTTTCATTCTTATATCATTAGCTTTCTCTATTAAATACTCCTGGTCTTCATCTGTTATATTATCTAAAAGATATAAAAGTTCTTCTCTACTGGCATTGTGTTCTTTGTATAACTTATTTATAATGTCTATTACTTTCATACATTTCCCTTTCTATTTTATATTTCTTTTTTTGCTATTGCTGTTTTAACTGTCACGCCTTTTATATTTCCAAGCTTTCCAGTTAAACTATTAATTTCATTTAATTCTCCTGTAACTGTTAGAGAAATAACTGAAATTCCTTCTTCAAATGGTATTCCCATTCTACCCCTAATACTTCCTCTAAAGTTTGCTATAACAGTGTTAAATTCTTCTTGACACTCTTTAGGCGCTTCAAGTATAGCACTAATTACCGCTATTTTTTTCATATTAAAAAAACCTCCAAAAAAGGACTGATTTTCTTATAATTCAAAGAAAATCAGTCCAATATGTATCACTATTAAAGGTATTTTAACGCAAAAATACCTTTTTATTAATATACATTATTAAATTAATTTTCTTCCAGGTTAGATTACTCTTTTCTGTTAGATTATTTGTAAAGTAATTTAAAGGAACAAATATAAAAAGAACACTCTCTTAATATTTGAATACTAATATATTATAGTATAAATTCCCTAAAATTTATATACCTAACTTCATTAAAACACTATCTACTATTTGTTTTTTCTTTTCTGTTAAATATTTACCGTAATAATTTTTATTTTCATCAATATTATCTATATACATTAAGAAGAAATTATCAAATTCCCAATCATATCTCTCTTCTATTTCTTTTACTATCTCTCTAAACTCTTCAATTGAATTGCTCTTTTTAAATTTTCTTATTTTACTTTCTAATAAAGTATTATATTCTTTTATCTTTGATACAATTCTTGCTATTACTTTTCTTTTATTCTTTAAGAAGTATTTTTCAAATTCAGTTTTAAGTTCAATAAGTTCTTTTACTGTATATCCTCTTCCTTCTATATATATGGTAGCTGAACCTTCATAGAATACACTCTTTACTATTTCCTCAATTAATTCTGATTCATTTTTAATATCTTTTAAATAGTCTATTCCACCAACTATTTCTATTGCTTTTTCTAATTGTTTAGCTGACTCTTCTATTTTTCTATCTTTTATTTCAATAACCATTTGTTTCTCCTTTTCTCTTCTAAGTATATTAATATTATAGTAGCGAAGAAAACCCTTGTCTACGATATAATAGAATATACCTTTTCTTTATTAATTAAATAGTTAACTTTGCTTAGATTTGACTTTACAATTCATATTTTAAAATAACTTATTGTTATTATATAATAAACATATGTTAAAATAACTTATGGGAGGTTAATTATGGATTTACTTGATGATATAAAAAATAGGCTATGTATATTTAAAGGTTTTTATGATGATATTAGATTAGTTGACCCACTTAATGATAAAATTGTACATATAGATTCTAAAACAAACTCTAAAGAATGTGAAGACAGTCCTTGTTATAAGTTTTGGAATAAAAATAGAAAGTGTAAAAATTGTATATCTTTAAATGCCTACAATAAAAATAGAACCTTTGTGAAAATCGAATTAAAAGGGAATAAAATATTTTTAGTTACTGCAACTCCAGTTATAAATAATGAACATACATATATTGTAGAATTAATAAAAGACATATCAAAGAATACTTTTATTAAAGATGGCTCAGACTGTATAACAATAGAAAATCTTCTCATATATTTATCTGATACATTAAACAAAGATGAATTAACTAATATTTACAACAAAAGAGTTATTTATGAAAAGCTCTCAAAATCATTATCTTCAAAGACTTGTTCACTTCCAATTTCAATAATAATGCTTGATATAGATCATTTTAAAGATATAAATGACAATTACGGTCACTTAATAGGTGATAAAGTGTTAAAAGAATTCTCTTCCATTGTTTTATCATGTCTTAGAAAAAAAGACGACTTTTTAGGAAGGTTTGGTGGAGAAGAATTTATGATAATTTTAGAAAACACCTCACTTGATATTGCACAACTTATTGCAGAAAGAATAAGAAAAAAAGTAGAAACTCACTCATTTACATATGATGATATTTCTATAAAATTAACATGTAGTCTAGGTGGATATGCTATTGATAATATAAATATATCTATTGAAGATTTTATTCAGTCAGCCGATGAAAATTTATATATAGCAAAAAATAATGGACGTAATACTGCTATATTTACATCGAGACCAGAAAAACAAAAATTTTAAAGATATTTCTTATAAAAATTTTAAAAGGTTAAAATATTTAAATATTTTAACCTTTTATAGTCTAATAAATCTTTAGAACGAATTATCGCTAATTATTAAATTATTTTATCTTTCTCTTTTCTAACTGAACTTTAAGTCTCTCAAGCCCAATAATTATAGCTCCACCTATTATGAAATACACTATACTAAATGTGCTCATATCCATAGGTGCTTTTGGTACTTCAAGAGAAGTTGGACCCATAACTACTGCATATAATGACCCTATCATTAATCCTAATATACAATATATTGTTTGTGATCTATAATTTGCTAGAGCATATTTTACTCCTTTTATAGTAACGCCTATACCAGTTAATACTCCAAGACCAAATATTATAACTACTGGTAAATAATCAAAATTAAATTTAATTACTTGCTTTACAGCTCCAAGTACTGGTGCATAAAGTCCAAAAATTAAAAGTATTGTTGATCCTGAGATTCCCGGAAGAACCATAGCTGATATTGCAATCATTGCAGATACAAATATGTAAACTACAAGACCTATAGTTAAATGATCAGTTGATACAATAACTCCTTCTCCACCTGCTGATGCTGGGTTAAGATATGAGATTCCTACAACAATAACTATTCCAATAACTAAAAATAATATATTTTTATATTTTCCTATAATACTATCTCTTTCTTCTTTAAATATTATAGGAATAGCAACTATAATAAAACCTATGAAAAGTGAACTTATTTCATAAATATGTTGCTCGAATATTGATGTTATAAATAATACAGATAGTACAAACCCAACTATCCATCCTATTCCAAGCTTAATTAAAAATTTTATTGCATCTATTCTTTCTTCTTTATTTCCAGCTACTACATTATTCAATGAATTTATAAATTTATCATAAAATCCAAGGATAAATGCAATTGTTCCTCCAGATACTCCAGGGACACTATCGGCTAATGCCATACAAAAACCTCTTATGAAATTAATAATGTACATTCAATCTCTCCTCTTATTTAAGTTATTATGCTAAATAATAGTATATTTATGTTAGCACTAGAATATATTTTACATTTTTTCCTCTTAAAAATCTAGCTTTTGTCATTCTTCTTTATAAAAAATTAAGGGGATAAGTTTAAAATAAAACTTATCCCCTAAAAAATTATCCTATAAATAATTTTAGAATTTCTACTATAATACCTGCTATTATTGCACTTAATGGAACTGTTAAAATCCAAGCCCATATAATATTCTTAGCGACTCCCCATTTAACAGACTTAACATTTTTTGATGCTCCAACTCCCATTATAGTTGTTGTAATAACTTGAGTTGTACTTACTGGTGCATGGAATATAGTTGCTCCAAGAATTGAAGTAGCTGCCCCCATTTGAGCTGCAAATCCACTTACAGGAGTAAGCTTTGCCATACCACTTCCCATTGTCTTTATTATCTTCTTACCACCAATTGATGTTCCAAGTGCCATTGCAAGCGCACATGCACCTATTACCCAGGTTGGGACTTCAAATGTGCTTATAAGTCCACCACTTAAAAGTGCCATTGTAATTATACCCATTGATTTTTGAGCATCATTAGCACCATGGTTTAACGCCATAAATGCAGATGCTAATATTTGTAGCTTTTGAAATAATCTATTTACAAATCTTGGCTTAAAAGGCCTAAGTATCCAATTCAATGCTACCATTATTATGTAGCCTAACACAAAACCAATAGCTGGTCCAAGTACTAACCATACTATTACATGATCAAATACATTTCCCCATTGTACAACACTAAGAGTTCTATTATAAGCTATACCTCCACCTATTAATGAACCTATAAGTGCATGAGATGAACTACTAGGTATCCCGAAATACCAAGTTAATAAGTTCCATATAATACATGCAATTAATACTCCAATTAATACCCATTGCGGCATATACTGATGACTTACTATATCATCTCCAACAGTTTTAGCAACTGCTGTACCCATGAAGGCTCCTAAAAAATTAAACACAGCGCAAAGAAGTATTGCTGTCTTTGGTTTTAATGCTCTTGTTGTAATTGTTGTTGCAACTGCTGTTGCAGTATCATGAAAGCCATTTATAAAATCAAATGCTAATGATAAAACAACTATTACTATAGTAATTATAACAGCTGTACTAGGCATTCTTCATTACAACTCCTTCAACAATAGTTGCAATAGTTTCGCAATCATCTAGTGTATTTTCTAATAATGAGAAGATTTCTCTCCACTTTATTATTTCTAAAACATCGTCTCCACTTTTAAATAAGTTTGTAATAGTTTCTCTATAGTATTTATCACCATTATGTTCAATTGAATTAATTTCTTTTATCTTTTCTACTATTTTATTATTTCTCTTTCCTATCTTCTTAAGCTCTTCCATTAAGTTTACAACTTCTTCTGTAGCATGAACTATCATATCACACATTTTAACAGCTTCTTCTCTAACTTCTTTTATATCATATATAATAAGTCTACTACCTGCTGAATCAATTGAATCTAAAATATTATCCATTTTCTTGATTAATCTATATACATCTTCTCTATCTAGAGGTGTTATAAACGCTTCTTCTAATTGAAGTATGCTATCATGAACTATTTTATCTCCTTTATGTTCAAGCTTTCCTATAGCTTTAGAATTTTCCTCCTTGTTTTGTAATTCAACAAATCCTTTCTTTAATAATTTACCTGCTTCATGAATATTTTTTGCTTCTTCAGCAAACAATACAAAAAATTTATCTTCTCTTGGATTTAAATTGAACATTTTTGTCACTCCTTATTAACAGCTAACGGTATTAATACCGTTCCTATCTTAGTATAATCGTTAGCTTTTTTTATTTAAATGCTTTATCTATTTTGTTTACTTATTATTTTATTATTTAACTTAAATTTAATATTATGAGTTATTTGTTTAAACTTTATAACGTTTACACATTTCTTGTATTGGATATGACTAATTAAAAAAATAAAAAAGATACGTAAAAATTGTTAATTTTACGTATCTTAAATGTATAATCAGGAAGATAATATTTAATATTTCACTCAAGAAATTTAAAATCAAATTTTAGAATTTATTAAGCGAAGTATCTGTCTAATAATCCTTTAAATGCTCTACCATGTCTAGCTTCATCTTTACACATTTCGTGTACTGTGTCATGGATTGCATCTAAGTTTAATTGTTTAGCTAAAGTTGCTAAATCTTTCTTTCCTTGGCAAGCTCCAAATTCAGCATCTACTCTTTTTTGTAAGTTTGTCTTTGTATTAGCATCAACAACTTCTCCTAAAAGTTCTGCAAATTTTGCAGCATGTTCTGCTTCTTCAAAAGCTATTCTTTGGTAAGCTTCTGCTACCTCTGGGAATCCTTCTCTATCTGCTTGTCTTGACATTGCAAGGTACATTCCAACTTCTGTACATTCTCCCATGAAGTTTGCTTGTAATCCTTCTACAACTCTTGGATCTACGTCTTTTCCAGCTCCGATTCTGTGCTCGTCAGCCCAAGCCATTTCTCCTACTTGTTCCTTGAATTTATCAGCACCTACTCCACATACTGGGCATTTTTCTGGTGCAGTTTCTCCTTCATGAATATATCCACATACTAAACATACAAATTTTTTCATATCTAATTTCTCCTCTATTCTCTTTATTTAATTCACACACTTTTTTTATTTTTATTATAGGTTTTTAGGTGTTTTATTTGTTTTTCTTTTCTATAGTCATTATTATATAATAATTATTATCCGTTGTAAATACCTTTTTTAAAAATTTTTTAAATAAAAAAAGAGAGGATATATATCCTCTCTAAAAACTTTTCTTAAGCTTTCTTTTTATTAATAGTATAAATTTTCTGTTGGGTATTCTGCATCACAAGTTATATCAATTCCAAGCTTTCTAAATGCTTGCTCATCATTATTACTAATTATTGTAGTTGAGTGAGCTTGTGATCCCTTAAGCATAGGAAGCTTTTCAACAGCAACTTGAGCCATTGGGTTCGTAGCAGCACAAATACTTAATGCCATAAGTACTTCTTCACAAGTAAGAGCTGGTCTTCTTGAAGCTAAAGTTTCTTTCTTTAATCTTATTATAGGATTTAATATAACTGGAGAAATTAAATGAATATCATCTGAAATATTTGCAAAATGTTTTATTGCATTTATAATAACAGCTGCTGTTCCATCCATTAATTCTGAAGTCTTACCAGTAAGTATTGTTCCATCTTCTAATTCAATTGCAACTGATGGACATATATCATTAGTATCTTGAAGTTTTCTAAGTCTTTCAGAATTTTCCCTAGCCTTTATAACAACTTTTCTATCTGACTCTTTTAAATTCAATTCACTCATTATTAATGATACTCTTTGGAATGTTTCTTTATCAACATATCCCTTTTTGTATTCACAAGCAGTTTTAAAGTATCTTCTTATAATTTCTTGTCTTGAAGCTTCTTTAACAACTTCATCATCTATAATACCAAATCCAACTCTATTAACACCCATATCAGTTGGTGATTTATAAATTGATTCTTCCCCTGTTATCTTTTCAATTATTCTTTTAAGAACTGGGAAACTTTCAATATCTCTATTATAGTTTACTGCAACTTTATTATAAGCATCAAAGTGGAATGAATCTATCATATTAACATCCTTTAAATCTGCTGTAGCAGCTTCATATGCAATATTAAGAGGATGCTTTAATGGTACATTCCATACTGGGAATGTTTCAAACTTTGAGTATCCAGCTACTCTTCCATTTTTATTTTCATGATAAAGTTGACTTAAGCATGTTGCAAGCTTTCCACTTCCTGGACCTGGTGCAGTAACTACAACTATTGGTTTAGTTGTTTCTATATATGGGTTCTTTCCATATCCCTCATCACTTACTATAGTATCAACATCAGTTGGATATCCTTTAGTTGCTCTATGCTTATAAACTTTAATTCCTCTTCTTTCAAGTTTATTTATAAATATATTTGTAGCAGGTTGATCATCATATCTTGTTATAACAACGCTGTTAACATCTAAATCATATGTTCTAAGTTCATCTATTAATCTTAAAACATCAGCATCATATGTTATACCAAAGTCACCTCTTATTTTATTTCTTTCAATATCTCCTGAATAGACACAAATTATTATCTCTGCCTTTGCTCTTAATTTATGTAATAATTTAATTTTAGCATTTTCATCAAAACCAGGTAATACTCTTTTAGCATGTAGATCTTGAAGTAACTTTCCACCAAATTCTAAATATAGCTTATCATAATTATTTACTCTTTCTAATATGTACTTAGATTGTTCTTCTAAATATTTTTTGTGATCAAATCCTACTTTCATAATATCTCCTTTATCTACTTTATTCTTTATTTTTTATAACAAACATTATTATTGCACAAATTAATTCTAATGTAAATTTGTATAATACTTAAAATATTCATTAAATTAATGCAAATTAAAAAAAGAAGTAAAATAACTTCATTTTACTTCTTTTTTTATTTATTGTTTTGCTTTACATTTATTATATATAGGACTATTTTCATAAAAATACGTAAACCATAAAATATTAACAAAGAATATGTAATATAATGGTTCTCCCGCTGTAAACCCTTTTAATCCTATAAGTGATAGTAGTCCTAAAAGACCTATATATTTGTGTTTATTATACTCCATAGAACTCCCTCCAAAATTGTATTCTTATTTTATTATATACAAATTTAGGATATTTTTCTATGAATTATTAAATTACTTAAATGTATATTTATATTCCGGTCTACCAATGTTCCCATAATCTATTGTAACTATAGCTTTATCTATACTTTCTAAATAATCTATATACTTTTTAATAGTTACATTGCTGACACCTGTCTCTTTAGATATTTGTCTTATAGTCCAGTATTCTTTTTTATTATTTTCTATAACTTCATATATCTTATTTAATGTAGTCTTATTTATTCCTTTTGGTAAATCCCTATATTCATTATTAGATATATTATCATCACTATATAACTTATCAACTGCTGTCTGATCTAATTTAGATGTACCTATCAGAAGGTTTCTTTTCTTGTTATATTTGTCTATAGCTTTTTTGAATCTATCAAATTCAAATGGCTTTATAAGATAATCAATAGCTCCATATGCAAAAGCTGTCTTAATTTCTTCTGTATTATCTGCCGCTGTCATCATTATAACTTCCGTTATAATTCCCCGCTCTCTTATATGCTTTAATATCTGTATACCATTTTCCTTTGGTAAATATATATCCATTAATATTAATGCCACATCATTTTTTTCTAATAACTTGATAAGATCTTCTTTATTTGAAACAGTTCCCACTACCTGAAAGCCTTCAATCATTTCAACATATTTTTTGTTTATAAGTGCTACCATTGGATCATCTTCAACAATAACAACATTTCTCATTTTATCCCATCCTTTGTATTACAACTTTAAATTTTTTATGTTTTCTATATTCTTTTATCTCTATGCTTCCTTCGTACAGGTCTACCCTACCTTTAACAGTAGATAGTCCTATACCACGTCCTTCCCCTTTAGAACTTACCCCATTTTCAAATAATTTATCTTTAATTGATTTGTTTATTTTATTTCCGTTATCACTTACTTCTATTTCTATCTCTTTATCACTTTCATCTATGAATACTTTAACAAAGCTTTCATTTTCATTCTCAACACATGCATCAAATGCGTTTTCTATAAGATTTCCAAGAATAGTTATTAAATCTACAGATGTTATATTGCCATGATTCTCTTTCATATAGGAACTTTCATCTATTATAAAATCTATATTTCTTTCCTTTGCAATCAATTTCTTGCTAAGTAACATAGCACTTATTAAATTATCATTTATATTTGCTACATTAGTTGAGTTTTCTAATACTTCTTTCTGACAATCATAAATGTATTTTTTAGCTTCTTCATACTCCTCTACATTTATTAATCCAAGTATTACGTGCAATTTATTTTTAAATTCATGAACATTTGCCCTAACACTCTTTAACAGTCCATCTATACCTGTTATTTCTCTTGCAAGCCTATTAATATTCTCACCTTTTAATAAAGTAATTACAGCCCCTAAGTATTTTCCTTGTTCTTTTATAAAGCTAAGATTAATAAATATCTTTTCTCCAGATAAATTAATTTCCTTCATTCGCACACTTTCATGCTTCTTTATGTATTCATCTAATTTATCTATAAGTTCATCAATATTTAAGTTATCAAACATCTTAAGGCAATTATCATTTATTTCTAAAATTTTGTTATGATTATCTATCGCAATAACACCTTCATCTATAGAATCTAATATTATTTTCTTTTCATTATATAATCTTGCAATTTCATCTGGTTCCATTCCAAGCATTTCTCTCTTTATTTTTCTAGCAAAACTTTCTGAAAGAAATATTGTGATTGTAATTATTATTATAAAAAGTAATAGTGCACCACCTATAACTTTATTAGTAAGAGTTTGAACATCTTTTAAATACTTACCAACCATAACAAATCCAACTTGCTGTCCATTATAATAAACAGGTTCAAAATATCTAAGTGTCACCCCCATAGACCCCTTCATAGTAGAATAATAACTACTACCATACTCTATGACATCTCTATTATCAGTATTTACATATTTTTTCCCTATCTGACTGCTATCAAGATGCGAATATTTTTCACCACTCATATCTCCAACAACTATAATATCTACATTATTAAACCTTTCAATATAACCTTCAACATACTTTTGAATTGAAAAATCATTTTCTTTATGTGCTAATTTTTCTTGGACTAAAGGGGTATTTGACACCACATAAGCTATTTCTTTTAAGTCCTTCTTTATTCCATCCTTTATATCATCTACTCTAAGATTCATAAAGAAAGCAAAAGTAAGCACAAGCGGTATTGCAGCTATTATTATACTTCGTTTTCTAATTCTTGTCTTAAAGCTCATTTTCCCCTCCTAATTATAGTTTGTATATTAGATTATACATATTCATTGTTCTTTTAACAATTAATTTTATTATAAAATAGTCCCACTAGATTATATTACTAATCAAAGTGGGACTATATAAAATATTATGCTATGGCATTTTTACATTCATTTTCAGTTAAATAATCATTCATATTGTCATATGAAATACTTATCATATTTGTTAAGGCTTCGTCTGTATATGAACCCATATGAGGAGTTATTAACACCTTAGGGAACATTCCAATAAGTTTTTCTATATTTTTATCTTTTATATCTTGTCCATTTAAATTCTTAAAGAATACTTCACTTTCTCCTTCAAAAGTATCTACTCCAAATCCACCAAGCTTTCCGCTTTCAAGACCTCTAATTATTGCATCTAAATCTTGAAGTTCTCCTCTTGCCGTATTTATAAGTATTGAATTATCTTTCATCTTTGAAATGAATTCATCATTTATGAAATGATGATTAACATCTTTTATAAATGGCATATGTACTGATACTACATCTGATCTATTTAATAATTCATCTTGACTTACAAATTCTACAACTTCTTTTGCAGCATCACTTTGGAATACATCATAAGCTAAAACTTTAGCACCTAAACCTTTGAAAAGTTTTGCTGTTGTAAGACCTATTCTACCAGCTCCAATTATACCAACTGTACAATTTCTAATTTCTTTACTAAACATAGTAGCATCGATTGTAAAGTCCTTATCCTTAGTTCTATTAACTGTATACGCTGTATGTCTAAGTAACATCATAGCTAAAGTTACTGCAAGTTCTGATATTGCATTTGGTGAATATCCTGGTACTCTTGCAGACTTAAGTCCAAGCTCTTTAACTGCTTCTAAATCAACATGGTTGAATCCAACTGTTCTTGTAAGAACATATTTTAAGCCATGCTTGCTTAATAATTCTAAGTTTTGTCTATCCGCCATACAGTTACCTCTAACCATTATAGCTTCAGCACCTATTGCTTCTTTAACATTTTCATGATTTAATCCCTTTTCTACAAGCTTTAAATCATATCCGTATTTATTTAATTTATGGAAGAATTCAACCTCTGTTTCTCTTACTCCAAAACAAACTAATTTAATTGACATATAAGCCATCTCCTTCTTATGTTATCTAAACAAATAATCCTAAGTTTTTAATTACTTCTAATACAACTATCCAACATGGCATAGCTACTACTGCAACTATTGTTGATAATAATGAACAGTTAGATGATAAAAGTGATTCTTTATCAAAGCTTATAGCATAAGCTGCTGCAACTGTAGCAGTTGGTGTTGCCATCATTATTACTACTGTAGCTAATCCAACATATGATACTGGTAATATACCTGTAACATTTAATACATATAGTAATACAATGTTTATAAGCGGTACTATAATAACCTTTTTTATACTATACATCCATGATTCCTTTGAAGCCATCGCTTCCTTAAATGGTATTGTCGCAAGTTTTGCTCCAATTGCAAGCCATGCAAGTGGTGAACATAATGAACTTAAATATGTTAATGGTTTATAAAGCCATGGTAATGTTTGGTCTATTCTTAAGAACGCATAATTCTTTACACCTTCTTTAGTTGTAACTGCAACTTGTGGTAATGAATCTTGGAATAACCATATAAATAATCCTAAGAATGTAGCAATAATTATTGGGTTTAAGAACATATCTTTTAAGTTCTTCTTCATGTTAGACTTGTCCATTTTTACGCCTGACATTTTTATGTAACCATATGAATAAAGGAATACTCTATAAGCTATGTTAAATATTGATGAGTACATAACTCCTATTGGTCCATATACAGCTTGTACTATCGGAGTACCAAAGAAAGTAGTTGAACCAAATATAGTTAATACTCTTAACGTGTCTTGCTTATCCCCTTTATATCTTGAGTACATTAATTTACTTATAAATATAAGAAGTATGTATATTACAAATCCCCATATTAAAAGGTTTATACCTTCTTGCATACTCTTCTTGTCTATATCTACTAAGAATGCTTTTAATGCAAGTGCTGGGATTGCTACTGATAGAACAACCTTAGTTAGTATTTTTGATGCTCCATCATTGATTATATTTTTCTTTCTTAAATAAAATCCTAAGAAAATAATTGCTATTGATGAAAAAATTGCTCCGATAATTGCATTATCTGTTAATGTTTTTCCTAAAATGCTTAAGATATCCATTAATTAAATCCTCCTCTGTTTATCTTTTTAAATTTATAATTACTTTTGTTATTTCTTTCACATTTATGTTATAACATTAACAATTAACTTTAAATTATATTTAAATTTCTAAATAATTAATTAACTTAATTAAGTGTAATCGTAATTCTAATTCACTTAATTAAGTTAATTAATTATTTTTTCGTTAATTTATTGACAATATTTGATATTAGTTTAGACTCTTCTCTTGCTTTTTATATAAATGCAAGATCTAGTATTATCTATATTTTCATTATTTTAACCTTTAGTATTTCTGCTAATTTAAAAGAAAATAAAAGAAGTTCAATAATCTTTTGTTATTGAACTCCTAATATATTAACTATAAAATTTTCATTAAGCTCCTCTGAAACTATATTTTTAACCTTTACTTTTGCATTCTCATTTATATACTCTAAAATAGGGTCTGTAATATATGAAAGAGTATCTAAATATAATTTTTCTCCACTAATTATATTTAATACTAATTCTTTTTGAGAATATAATTCCTTGCATTCACTTAAAACATTATAAGCCCCAAATCCACATTTTTTAATTGGTGTTTCCTTCGATACATAAACTCTTCCCTCAAAAGTCTCATCTCTATTAATTAATTTATTTATATAAAATTCTATTATTTCTTTAGATATTATTTTCTTATTTGTTATATTGCTTCTTTTTATTGTTTCTTCATTTATAATTATATTTATAAATTTTATATTTTTATAGGATAGATTATTATTAATATTTTTTATAAAATTATTATTATCATCTCCAAGAATAATTATATTATCATATTCATCTATTTCAGTTTCAAGAATATCAAATATTGAATCATTATTTGTTCTTGCTATATCTATAAAAGTTAAATTATATCTATTGAGATTTATTTTAAAGGTATAATAAAAACTTATTACACTATCTTTTAAATTTATTTTTCTCTTAAAATTAAGCTTCTTTAATTTATCTATACTTTTAACTATGGTAGATCCCCCTATACCATAATATATTATTTTTATATTATTCTCTTCTCTCACAGCAAGCTCCCCCTTTAATGTCTTTAGATGTATTGTACCATGAATTAACGTATTTTTTAACAAAGTAACCTATTGTAAAAAAGAGCTAGCAATTTTTCATTTGCTAACTCTACTGCATTATATTTTAAATATTTCTTTTATATCATCTTCATTATAATTTACAATTAATTCTTCTGGGAAATCTAGTTCTTTTACTAACTTAATACAATTATCAAATTTTCCAACATCATAACATATATGTGCATCACTACCAAATATAATTTTTGCTTTTTCTCTTTTGCATATATTTAACATCTTTGTATCATTTTCTAATGCACCTTTTCTAAATCCATTTGGCTTTAATGATGAATTATTAAGTTCTAATAAGACGCCCTTTTCTTTAGCTACTTTAACTATTTTTTCATAATTTACCGGATATCTTGAATCATCTAAATGACCTATTATCTTTATATTAGGTCTATCCATAGCATTTATTACAGCTATAGTATTCTCTTCTTCAGTGCCTGATGCTATGCATGTAGCATGTAAACTAGCAATTGCATAATCTAGCATCTCTAAATCTTTATCTATTAAATCCAAATTTCCTTCATAATCTAAAATATTCACCTCTGCACCAACTAACGTTCTGACATTGTTTATTTCCTTTGGTATAACTCTTAAATTATGAAAATGAAATATATGTGCAGTTCCTGGCATTTGAGGTGCATGATCTGATATCCCTAAATATCTCAACCCTTTATTACTAGCACTATCTATATTTTCTTTTACAGTACTATAAGCATGCCCACTAGATACTGTGTGTGTATGTAAATCTATTAACTCTCTCATTTTAATTCCTCCTTAGATGACTATTAATATATTTTACCATAAAAAATTATTATAACAAAAATAACTAAATATATTCATATAAATTATTATTGACTATATGCTAATTCATAAGAAAAGCAGAAATCTTAAAGATTCCTGCTTTATTGGAATTTATGGGCATAAATATTAAACTTTCATGATTAATACTTATATAATTCCTTAACCATTTTTATATAGCTCTTATATATTCTTTTAATACTTTTAAGAATAGTAAATACCTTATATTCAAATTAACACTCTATTTCTTTATCAATATTTGATAATTGTTTCTTATAAAATATAGCAAAGGCTATTATCGTAATGGTCGCTGCTATAATATCTGCTGCTGGTTCTGCCATTAATACGCCTGCAAGCTTATTTTCAAAAATCATAGGTAATAAAAGTGCTAATGGTATTAGTAATATTATTTTTCTAAGTAAAGCTAAAACTAAAGAAATTTTTGCTTGTCCAAGTGCAAGAAATGTTTGTTGACATCCAACTTGTGCTCCATAAATTAGAATTCCTGCAAAGAATATTTTAATACTCCATGATGTTATTTCAAGAAGCTGAGGATCATTGTTAAATATTCTTACAAATACTTCTGGAACAGTCATAAGTAGAAGCCACATAGTAGTTGAATAAACTACGCAACTTATTATAAGTAACTTAAAGGTCTTCTTTACTCTATCTAATTTCCCTGCACCAAAATTATAACTAATTATTGGCTGTGCACCTTGTGAAAGACCTATAAGTGGCAAAATAATTATTTGCATTACACTACTCATTATAGTCATTGCCCCAACTGCAAGGTCGCCTCCAAATCTTAATAATTGATTATTCATTATTATTATAACTAAGCTTTCAGTAGCTTGCATTATAAAAGGTGATACACCAAGAGCCATTATAGGTAATAATATTTTTAACTTTGGTATTATATGCTCTTTTCTTATTTTTAGAGTACTCTTTTTACCAAATAAAAACTTTAATACCCATATAGCTGAAACTAATTGCCCTATAACAGTTGCAAGGGCAGCACCTTTTACTCCTAAATCAAATCCAAAAATTAATATTGGATCTAATATAATATTTATAACAGCTCCTATCACAACTGTAGCCATTCCTATTTTTGCAAATCCTTGTGTATTAACAAAAGGATTCATACCTAAGGCAATTTGAACAAATACTGTTCCTATTAAATAAATTCCTAAATATTCTGATGCATAACCTATAGTAGCTTCACTTGCTCCAAAAGCCCAAAGCAAGGGCTCTTTAAATATTAAAAATCCTATGGTCATAACTACTCCAATAATAACTAATGCTCCAAAGCTATTACTCATTATTTTTTCTGCTTCATCATTCTTTTTCTCACCCATCTTTATAGCTGCAATAGGTGCACCTCCAGATCCAATAAGAGCACTAAAAGCAGCAACTATCATTATAATTGGAAAAGCAACCCCAACTCCCGCCATAGCAATTCCTCCATTTGGAATTCTGCCAATAAATATTCTATCTACTATGTTGTATAATACATTTACAAGTTGTGCTATAATCGCTGGAAGTGCTAATTTAAATAATAAACTCTTAATATTTCCATTGCCTAAATCTATAACCTTTTCTCTCATACCCTTACCTCATTCTTCTTTTATTAATTTTATACATATAATATTAATCTTTTTGCAATATTTTTTCAACATTAAATGAATTGAAATTCATAAAAATTTTTATTTATACTATTTAACAAAAAAAGTGATAATAGTAACACTATTATCACTTACTAATAATTCGATATATTATCTTTTATGTTTTTCTATAAACCTTCTTATTCTTTTAACAGCTTCCATTATATCATCCATTGACGCTGCATAGCATGCTCGTATAAATCCTTCTCCACAATCTCCAAATGCATTGCCCGGTACTGCTAAAACTTTTTCATCCATTAAAAGTTTTTCACAAAATTCATCCGATGTCATTCCTGTTGATTTAATGCAAGGAAATACATAAAGAGCTCCTAATGGCTCGAAACAATCTAGTCCCATTTTTCTAAATCCGTCAACTAATACTCTTCTTCTTCTATTATACTCTCCTGCCATTTCTTTTACACTATCATCGCCATTTTTAAGTGCTTCTATAGCGGCATATTGAGCAGTAGTTGGAGAACACATAATTGCATATTGATGTATCTTTTTCATAGCATCTATTAATACTTCATTTCCACATGCATATCCAAGTCTCCAACCTGTCATTGCATAGGCCTTTGAAAATCCATTTATTATCAGTGTTTTATCTTTAACCTCAGGAAAACTTGCAATTGATACATGCTTCTTATCATAGGATAATTCGCTATATATCTCATCTGATAAGATCACTATCTCTTTATCTTTTAATACATCAACAATCTTTTCAAGCTCCTCTCTTGTCATTATAGCTCCTGTTGGATTATTAGGAAACGGTAGTATTACTACTTTTGTCCTAGGAGTTATCGCTTCTCTAAGCATATCTGGCGTAAGTTTAAAATCATCCTCTGCTCTTAAATTAATTATTTTTGCTGTAGCCCCAGTAAATGCAGTACATCCTCTATAAGCTACAAAGCTTGGTTCTGGTATTATAACTTCATCACCAGGTCCAACTAAAGCTCTAAGTGCTAAGTCAATACCTTCACTACCTCCAACAGTTACTAATATTTCACTGTCTGCTTTATAAGAAAGATTGTATCTTCTATTCATATAGTTTGATATCTCTTCTCTTAATTCAATAAAACCTGCATTTGAAGAATAATGAGTATGACCTTTCTCCAATGAATATATTCCAGCTTCTACAACATTCCAAGGTGTAACAAAATCAGGCTCTCCAACACCAAGGGATATAACATCTTCCATCTCATTTATCATATCAAAATATTTTCTTATACCTGATGGGGGCATGTCCTTTACTTTGCTTAAAATCATTTTTTCCATCATCATATAAATATTGCCTCCCTATCATTCATCTTCTTATCTTTAAATATTGTTCCATGATCTTTATATTTCTTAAGTACAAAGTGAGTTGCTGTCCCTTGAACATATTCTTGTACTGAAAGTTTTTCAGATACAAACATAGCAACTTCTTTCATTGTTTTCCCTTCAACTATAACAGTTAGATCAAAACCTCCTGAACTCATTAAATAGCATGCTTTTACATTTGAAAATTTATATATTCTCTCAGCTACTTTATCAAATCCTTCTCCTCTTTGTGGAGTTATTTTGACTTCAATTAAAGCTGTTACTGTCTCTCTTCCTGTATTTTCCCAATTGATTAAAGTCGTATAACCTGCAATTATATTCTTTTCTTCATAATCTCTTATAGCATCTCTGACTTCTTCTACTGTTTTACCTGTCATTATGGCTATTTCTTCATCAGTATATCTACTGTTTTTCTCTAATACTTCAAGAATTTCTTCCATTTTTATTCCTCCCTATAGACCTCAATAATCTTTTTCTTTTAAAATAAAAAAATCCCTCATCCCTAAAAAAGGGACGAAGGTTACTAACTCTTTCGCGGTACCACCCTAATAAGTAAAAATATTACTATAATTACTCACTCAGTAAGAATACATATTATATTCCTTCCTCTTTAACGGTAGGACTCCGGTACTATTTTATTAAGCAATAAGCTTATTTCTCAATAGACAACTCCAAGGCTGCTTCCATAAGGCTAACTTACTAAATTCACACCACTCTTTAGCTCTCTTAAAAGTTATATCCAAATGTACTCTTCCTCTTCCAAACTTTTTACATTTATTTATTTTCTATATTATATGATTATATTTTAATAAATTCAATACCTTTTTTCTTAATTTTTTCACACTTTATTATATTTCTATCTATAATAAGTAATAATATTGAATTAAAACCTTATTTAGGATATGATTTAATTAAAAATTTTATGTAGGAGGATTTATATGAAAAAGTCAAACTATCATACTCATACCAAAAGATGCTTACATGCTGAAGGTTCTGATGAAGAATATGTTATTGAGGCAATAAACAAAGGCTTACATACTATAGGCTTTAGTGATCACGGTCCATATCCTGATAATAGATTTGATCTTAGAATGCAATATAATGAATTAGATGATTATTATGATTCAATAAATTTCTTAAAAGAAAAATATAAGGATAAAATAAACATAAAAATTGGCCTTGAAATAGAATATTTTAAAGATCAAACTGATTACTATAAAAAACTTCTAACTAAATTTGATTATTTACTTCTTGGTCAACATGTATGTATAACAGATAAAGAGCCCTTCATTAATAATTTTGAGCTTTCTAGTACAGATTACTTTATAACTTATGCTAAAGCTGTAAGTGAAGCTTTAGATACAAAACTTTTTGAATTCCTAGCTCACCCTGATTTAATATTTTTAAATAACTTTTCCTGGGATAAAAATTCAGAAAAGGCCTCTAATATAATTATCGAAGCTGCTAAAAGAAATAATGCTATATTAGAAATAAATGCAAATGGAGTTCGTCGTGGCTTAGTTGATTTTCCCGATGGAAAAAGATATAGGTATCCACATAAAAGATTTTGGGATAAAGTTAGAGAATCAAATGTAAGAGTACTAGCATCTGCTGATGCACATGCCCCATCTCAAATATATGATGATATAGTAATTAAAACTATAAATATGGCAAAAGAATGGGAGCTTAACTTAATAGATATAATTGATTAATTAATATAAGAGGATAGGCATTTGTTTAAATGCCTATCCTCTATATTATTAAAAATCTTATCCGATTCCGCCTAATATAATACCTAATATAATAATTACTATTGTTATTAAAACAAACGCATATTTTGCAAAATAATAAAATCCATTGCCAAGTTCTTTAGAATTCCCAGTATTTATTTCCTTTAATACGTCTTCTTTTTTAAGTACATAATAAAATACTATCATAGTTATTAGAGCACCAATTGGTGAAAGTATTATGGTAATAAAGTTTGTAAAATTATTAAATATATTCATATTCAAATCTAAAGGTATTGATAATATGAATCCTAATAGAGCTAATATCAATATAGCCTTTCTTCTAGTTAATTTAGCTTGTGATATTAATGCTTCACAAGGACCTTCTAACATTGCTATCGATGAACTAATAGCAGCAAGGAATACACTGAAAAAGAAGAATGCACCTAATATTTGTCCTCCTGGTATACTTGCAAATATAGTTGGAACTGTTATAAATAAAAGAGGTGGTCCAGCTAATGGATCTAATCCACAAGCAAATACTGCTGGCATTATAACAAATCCTGAAAGAAGTGCAGCTAATGTGTCAAAAATAGCTGTATAAATAGCAGCTCTTGGTATATTAAATTCTTTCTTTGTATAACTTCCATAAACAACTAGGCAACATCCTGTAATTGATACAGTAAAGAAGGCTTGTCCTAATGCATTAACCCAAGTTGTAGCTTTTAATAGATATTCCCATTGAGGAACTAATAAAAACTTAATTCCTTCCATTGCTCCATCTAATGTTAGAGACCTAACTGCTAGAAGTAATAAAATTATAAACATCATTGGCATAATTATTTTATTTATTTTTTCTATTCCTTTTACTACACCAAACCAAACTATTAAGACAGTTATAAATATTGCTATTCCATTCCAAATTATAGTTTCATTACTTCCAGCAAAACTTTCAAAATAATCACCTAAGTTTACATTCTTAAATTCTCCACTTGCACTTATAGTAAAATATTTAATAATCCAACCTACCACTACATTATAAAACATGAATATTCCAAATAAACCCAGTACAGGAACTATTCCGATTAATCTACCTCCCCATAATTTTCTTTCTTTAAAAGCTAACCTTGTACCTTCTAGATTTCCTTTTCCAAACATTCTTCCAAATGAAAATTCAGTTATAAGCCCTGTTGTTCCAAGTACTAGTACAAAGAATAGATATGGTATTAAAAATACAGCACCTCCATTGCTCCCCATTCTATATGGAAACATCCATATGTTTCCGAGCCCAATTGCTGCCCCTACACAGGATAGAATAAACCCTTTACTACTTTTAAAATTTTCTCTTTTATTCATTTTATGACCCCCTAAAAAAATAAAAACCACATAGAATATTCTATGTGGCAATAAAAAAATAAAGCCACATAGTTTACCTATGTGGCTTAATTATCTAAATAATGTTAAACTTAGCCACCATAGATACATCTCCTTCTTAAGGATTGCATCTATGATGATTCATAAATACAATCCTTATCTAAAGTAGCTAAAGAAATTTACATTATATATTTTTGCTATATTTTTAGATATTGTATTCATAATCATCCTCCTAAGTTTTTTATGATTGTATCATATACATTTTAAAAAGTCTATATTTTTTCTCTATTATATTAATATATTTTTATTATTTTAGAAATTATTTTATTAATTTAATATAGCTTTCAAGTCATCTTCTGGAGTGCTTATTGCTTTTAAATCAAAATTATCCATTAAATATTGAAGAACATTTGGGCTTAAAAAGGCTGGTAATGATGGTCCTAAATATATTCCTTTTACTCCCAATGATAAAAGGGCTAAAAGGTCAGCAACAGCCTTTTGTTCATACCATGATAATACAATAGCTAACGGCAATCCATTAACATCTGTATTAAAAGCATCAGCTAATGCTAGAGCTATTCTTACAGCAGAATATGCATCATTACATTGCCCTACATCTAACAATCTCGGTAATCCTGCTACTTCACCAAATTCTAATTTATTAAATCTATATTTACCACATGCTAATGTTAATATAACACAATCTTCTGGTACTTTTTGTGCCATTTCTGTATAATAGTTTCTTCCTGGGCGTGCTCCATCACAACCTCCAATTAAAAAGAAGTGTTTAATCTTTCCCTCTTTAACTGCATTTACGATTTTATCAGCATTGGATAATGTTGCATTACGTCCAAAGCCAACTATTATTTCTTTTTTCTCTTCATCCTTCTCAAAACCACCAAGCTCTAATGCTTTCTTTATAATTTCACTAAAATCTTTTGTTTCATCTTCTTTTCTTTTTATATGTTTTATTCCATCCCATCCAACAACACTTGTTGAGAATATTCTATCTTTATAACTTTCTCTTGGTTTCATCAAGCAGTTCGTTGTCATTAAAATACATCCCGGTATTCCATCAAATTCTTCCTGTTGATTTTGCCATGCACTTCCGAAATTCCCCACAAGATGCTTATACTTTTTAAGTTTAGGATAACCATGGGCTGGAAGCATTTCTCCATGAGTATAAATGTTTATTCCCTTTCCTTCTGTCTGCTCTAAAAGCATCTCTAAATCTTTTAAATCATGTCCTGATACTATTATAAATGGACCTTTCTTTATATTTACATTTACAAGTTGAGGTTCTGGATGATTATAACTTTCTGTATTTGCATGATCTAATATTTCCATTACTTTGACACTCATATCACCTGTTCTCATAGTCATTTTAATTAAATCTTCAGATGTTAGGCTATCATCTGTTGTAGCTTCTAATGCCGTTACATAAAAGTTATCAACTTCATCAGAGAAATAATTTAAGAATCTTGCTTGATGTCCATATGCACTAATTCCTTTAAGTCCATAAACTATTGTTTGTCTTAATGATCTTATATCTGGATCTAATTCTTCATCATACATTATTCCAGCTCTTTCACTTTCGTTTAACATTTCCTCCTTTGTAGAAGGGATATTGTATGTAGCTTGAACTCTATTTGATTTATATCCAGTTTCATTTCTTAATTTTTCTTTTAGTTCTTGTGATTTCTTTAATAATCTAATGTGTGTATCTGGATCAAAGTTTACATTTGTTAATGTTGTAAATAAAGAATCTTCTATAAAGCTCACTATTTCTTTAGGAACGTTATCTCCATTTTCAATAAATTTTTTAGCATATGAGCTTATTCCTTTTAATTGATATATAAGTAGATCTTGAAGATTTGCGATTTCTGGTGTCTTTCCACATACCCCTAATCTAGTGCACCCTTTCCCACCAACTGTCTGCTCGCATTGATAACAAAACATTTTATTTTCCATAAATAACTCTCTCCTTTATAATTGCATTAATATAATATATAATTCCTTTCTTATACTTTTTTTATGTAAAAAAGAGACTATAAAAAATTCTCTTTTTATAGTCTCTTTATAAATTAATTATCTGCAACGCCAGCAATCATCACAATCGTGTTCACATTTTTCTTCTTCGCACTCTTCTTCTTCGCATTTTTCTTTAAAACATTTTATAGCTTTCTCGCAACAGCAATCTTTTTTTTCTTCCATTTCTTTAAGTTTTCTAACTAAACATTCAACTTCTTTTGTTCTTTCTTCAGCTTGTTCAAATAAACGTGCAGCTCTTTCAAGACTCTTTTCGCCTTCTTCTTGTAAGCAAATTATTTCTTTTAACTTTCTATTTATGCATTCGATTAACTTTTGATTTCTCTCTGACATTTCTTTTGCACATTTTTCAAATTTTTCACATTTATCATCTTTATCTTTGCATTTATCTTTGCATTTATCTTCCCATTTATCTTTGCACTTATCTTTGCCCCAATCATTTTTGTCACAATCACAATCACGTTGTCTTCTTCTATTTTCCATATAGTCTCTATTATAATTACCCATAATTTCCTACCTCTCTTTTGTATACTTAGTTTTTATCCTTATAATATACTATATGAATTATGTCTCTTATTGTTACCAGTATTTCCTTCTAGAAATATACAAAAAAATAAAACATAAGACTTAAATCCTATGTTCTATTTAAACTATTTTTTCTCTATAACCTTGAAACTATCTTTATATAGACCAATTACATCCTTCTTATTTTTTATATAACTGATAACCATATCTACAACTTCTTGTGTGATTCTTTCCCCTTGACAAACTAATGGTATACCAGGTGGATATGGTATTATAGCTTCTTTAGCTATAAGTCCAATTGATTCTTTAATTTCGCAAAGTTTTCCGGGCTTTTCAAAGACCTCATAAGGCTCTAAAACCTTCTCTGGTGTAATGTCAAAAAATTTACAATCTCCTTCTTCTTTAATATCATCAATTTTTAGTTTCTCTATGGCATCATATACCTTTTTAAAATCATCCTCTTTATTAAATGGTGATAATATTAAAACTACCCCTCTTGAAAAACTCATTTCTGATTGAATTTTTTCTCTTCTCAGATAATCATGAAGCTTGTGTCCACTATACCCTTTAGGAAGTAATACTAGATATCTACTTAAATCAAATTCATAGCCTTCTTTTAAATCTTCTCTTGAGAATATATGAACTTTTTTTAGACTATTTATCCTTTCTCTCCAAGCCTCCGCTCTATCTATAAGTTCTTCATAATCTAAATTTCCGTATTCATCTAAATAGTATCTTGCATAATCTAAAGATGCCATTAAAAGATATGATGGAGATGTTGTAAGTAATGCATTTTTATAAAACTCTACATTTCCTTCTTCATCATTTACAATTAAATATCCACCTTGTGTTAATGCTGGTATTGTCTTATGAGCACTTAAAATTGTATAGTCTGCAACTTGTGTAATACTTTTAGGTAATCTTTCATTTATTCCAAAATGAGCTCCATGTGCTGCATCAATTACAACCTTCAAACCTCTATTTTTTAAATCTTTAATTATATCTTCTAAGACATAACTTATACCAAAATAGTTTGGATGAGTTAATATTATACCTTTTGGATTATTACTTTTACTTAATGCTTCATAAATTTTACTCTTATCTGGTGGCAAGAATATATCTCTTTCCTTATCTATTACTGGCTCTATATAAGTAACTTTAAGTTTTCTTAATATCAATCCATTATATACAGATTTGTGACAGTTCCTTTCAACAAGTACCTCATCACCTTCATTAAAAGCACTAAATATAGAAATTATATTTCCACCTGAACTTCCATTAACCATAAAATAACCTTTTTTTCCGTTATAAGTTTTTGCTAAAAGTTCTTCTGCCTCTTTTATTATTCCCTCTGGGTGTTGAAGATTATCCAAAGGATCATTTTCTGTTATATCTAGAAATCCAAGTCTATTTGCAAATTCTTTTCCTATATCATCCTTCAAAAACCCTATGCCACACTTATTCCCTGGCATTGATAAAATCAAATTATTTTCGTTATGATAATCTAATAGTGTTTGTAATATTGGTATTTTTCTACTCATAGTACTTCTCCTTATTTTTAATAAGTTCTTCCATTCAGTTTATAATATTCTAATTAAACCCTTTAATTTTCCTTAAACTCTCTATTTAAAATAAATTAATTTATATTAACATTCAAAACATAATATGGCTTTAACTATATAAATTATACAAGGTTATAATCTAATTTTGAATATTTATATAACTGAAAAAGTTGCCCTAAGCTAATAAGGCAACTTTTTTTATTTGATAATTTGAACTAATTTATTTTTAAATACTTTTTCTAAAGTATCTGTTATAAAATCTATATCAATATCATCTATATCTTCCGTTTCATTAATATAAACTCTATAGTCATTAAACATAGTCTCATAAGTAGATAATTCTTTAGCTAAAATAATGCTTTGCTCTTCTCTAAATAATCTTTTAAGCTTAAAACTCTTTTTCCACTTTAAAAGTTCAGATTCAATAATTGTATTTTTAAGATTTTTAATTTCATAAACACACTCATCTATTAGAGATAGTGCTTTATCCACATTTTCTTTTGATGTACTAAATGTAATTTTATAAAATTTTATCCCATTTTCATGACAAACTCTCGTTAATACATCATATACTAATCCATTTTTAGTTCTTAATGTATCAAAAAGTTTAGAGTTTATACCTTCTCCAAAATATTCATTAAATATTCTAAGTGCTCTTACTTCTTTTTCCGAAAGTTTATCGATAGGATAATTTATTTGTATTTTACTAGTTTTTATATCACCTTTTATATCTTCAAAGACTTTTGAATAAGGAGTTTCATAAGTTATTTCATCTATTGTATCTAGTGTACTGTTCCACTCTTCAAAATATCTTTTAACTATATCTAAGACTACATCAAAATCTAATGAAGTAACAACTGCAATTTTAGTATTCCTTGGGAAATATGTCTTTTTATAAAATTCTTTAATATCTTCTAAGCATATATTTTTCAAACTATTAAATGTACCTATTATAGGATACTTTATTCTTCTACTTTCAAATGCATTTAAAAATAGTTTATCTTCTAAATATTGCTCTAAATCTTCATCCCACTCTTTTAACTCTTCAACTATTACACTAATCTCTTCTTTAAAGCCATCGTTTTTAAAGGAAGGATTTATAATAATATCTGAGAAAAGTTCTACTCCTCTTTCTAAATCTTCCCCTAAAAGAGTTCCGTAGTATATTACATATGGATAATTTGTCATAGCGTTTTGGAATCCAAAAATTTCACTAAGTTCTTTATTTATATCTTCTTCGCTTCTATTTTTTGTTCCTTTATAAACCATATGCTCTGTAGCATGTGCTATTCCATACTTTTCTTCATCTCTTAAAGCTCCAGCATCTAAAGATATACATATTGAAGTAAGATCTGATATATTTTTTTTATATATTAACTTTACTCCATTTTCAAGGATATACTCTTTCAAAATTTATCACTCCAAAATATTTTAAAATTTATTCTGCTGCCTTTAATGCAATTGCACATTCAATTCTCTTCTTTTGCATCTTACATCCTATTTCATAAGGAACATGTATATCACCATTAAAGTTTACATTGTTAGCTTGACATCCTCCACTACAGTAGAATCTTGCCCAGCAATCTTTACATTTTGGTTTGTTGTATATATGAGCTTTCTTAAACTCTCTTCCAAGTTCCTTATCATAGCTATCATCAAATATTGTTCCTAATTTGTATTCTTCCTTACCAACAAATTGATGACATGGATATACATCACCTTGAGGAGTTATTGCTACATATTCAAATCCAGCTCCACAGCCTGAAATTCTCTTATACACACATGGTCCTCCATTTAGATCTACATTGAAGTGGTAGAATCTAAATTCATCCCCTTCTCTCTTTCTTCTAACCATTTCATCATAAAGCTTATCATAGTTTTCAAAGATAGTATCTAAATCTTCTTCTCTTAATGAAAGAGGATGCTCTCCTGGTAATACAACTGGTTCTATTGATATTTCTCTAAAGCCTTCTTTAGCCATTTCCATAACATCTTCATAGAAATCAGTGTTTGCTCTTGTAAATGTTCCTCTTACATAGAACATCTTATCTTTATTTCTTCTTTCAACCATCTTTTTGATGTTTGGAAGTATATCATCATATGATCCTGAACCATCAACTTTAATTCTTACATTATCATTTACTTCTTTTCTTCCATCTAATGAAAGTATGATATTACCCATTTCTTTATCCATGAATTCCATCATTTCATCATTTAAAAGAGTTGCATTAGTTGTCATAGTGAATCTTATATTTTTCTTCCACTTTTCTTCATTATCTCTTGCATACTTTATTATTTCTTTAATAGTATCCATTATAAGAGTTGGTTCTCCACCAAAAAGATCTATTTCTATATTTCTTCTAGGACCACTTCTCTTTACGACATAGTCTATTGCTTTCTTTGCAGTTTCTATATCCATAACACCTTTATGTCCATGATATTCACCTTCATCTGCAAAACAATATTTACATCTTAAATTACATCCATGGATAATGTTTAAGCATACAGCCTTTATATAGTCTCTATCATCCATTGAGCTATGAGCTATATCTTCATACATATCTTTTGTATAAAGCATGTCCTCATCTACTAATTGTTTTATTTCATCATAAGCTTCGCTAAGCTCTTTTTCATCATATTTTGATTTTAATTCATTTACAACTGTATTCTTATCTCTTAATCCATTGTCATCTACTAAGTCATAAACTAGTTCGTCAACAACGTGAACTGCTCCTGTATTAACATCTAAGACAAAACAATTGTCTCCTTGTTTAAATTTATGTATTAATGCCATTTTAAAACTTCCTCCTAAATTACATTAATAATTAAGCAGCAACTTAAGTTTAAGTTACTGCTTATTTATTAGTTTTCGCACTCTAAGTTTGCAACTGTGCATGAAGTTTTACATGCTGATTGGCATGAGTTTGCACATTCCTTGCATCCTGGTTTCTTTAAACTGTTCTTGATGTTTGTTTTATTAATTGTTTTTATGTGTTTCATATACTTACTCCTCCATTATTAAAGAATAACATGAAAATTATAACACAAACAGCTTGTATCTTCTACACTTATTGGATAGTTACTAGATATTTATTTTAGATTTAACAAAGTTTTTAATAATATCTTCCTCTTTATAGTAATATTTTACTTTTTTAATATCTTCAATAGTTTCGCAACCTAAACATCCCATAAGTATTTTAGTATTTTCCTTTAATGAATTTATATATTCTATAACTTCCTCCATTCCACCATTCAAATATTTATATAGTATAGGTCCTGATATACCACTTATATTTGCACCAAGCATTATAGACTTTATTATATGACTTCCTTTGCTTATTCCTCCAGATGATATTATATTTAAATCTGGTTTTGCAAGCTTGCAGAAAAGAATTGATTGAGGTGTTGGTATTTCAATCTCTTCTATTTCTTCGAATATATCACTAGTTTTTCTTAATACTTCAATTTTAATAAAGCTTGTTCCACCTTTTCCGCCAACATCCACATACTCTACACCAGCATTTATTAATTCTTTGCAAGCATCAAAGCTAATCCCACTTCCAACTTCCTTCACAATAACTGGAATACTTATATTTTTTATTATACCTTCTATATTTTTTAGCATTCCCTTAAAATTTCTATCCCCTTCTGTCATAACCAATTCCTGTGCTGGATTTAAATGAAGCTGAATTCCATCTGCTTCTATTAAGTCTATTGCTCTTTTTACATTTTCTAAAGAACTAAGTGCACTTAAATTAGAGAGAATAATACCATTTTTATTATTCTCTCTAGCTACCTTAAATGTTCTCTCTAATTCTTTATCCTTAAACATTATAGATTGTGATCCAACTGCCATAGGAATATTAAATTCCTTTGCTATAATGCTTAAATCTCTATTTATTTCAAAGCTTAAATCTGTTCCACCAGTCATGGCATTTATCATAACTGGCATATCTATTTTTTTCTCTAAAAAATTACATTTAAGATTTATTTCATCATAATTTATTTCTGGTACAGAATTATTAAAAATCTTTATATCTTTAAAATAATCTTCTTTAGAATAGGCTTCCATAGCATGTTTTATATGCTCTAGCTTTCTATTCTTACTCTTTTCTAAATCCTTCATTTATTCTCCTTTATATAAAATCCATTAATATACTTATCTTTATCATACAAGATTGTAGTACCATCACATGCCTTTTCAGAATATTCATCTAGCACAAATTTTATTCCATCTATATTAAATACTTTATCATCTTCTCTTTTAAAATCAGTAAATAATTCATAATAAGAAGCACCACAAGAAAGTGTTGCTTTTATTCTAACATATTCATCCTGTGAATTTGCACCTAATTTTATTAATGCTTCCTTTGCTTTTTCATCTATATTTATATTCATAAAATCATCTCCTTAATTTTTATATACTTAGGATTATCAATTTCATTAAAATTTAAACAAAATATTTAAGTTTAAACTAATAAAAAATAGCCTATCGTATATACGATAGGCTATTAAACAATTCATATCTTACAGTGCTTTAAGTGCTACTGCATTTAATAAACTCCATGGTTTATTAAAGTGTGGTTGGAAGAAGAAGTCAGTCATTGCAAGTTCTTCTACAGTCATATCATTTTGAATTACTACTGATAGTGTATTCATAAATTGAGTTAAATCAGCTTTTGAAATGATTTGACCTCCTAGAATTCTTCTTGAATTTTTATCAAATACAATTTTAACCATTGCCTTTTCATATGTTGGCATAAATTCTGGTCTGTAATTTTCTTCAATTGTTGCAGTTTCAACTTCTAATCCCGCAAGTTTAGCACCTTCTTCTGTTAATCCTGTTGATGCTATACATTCTTCGTAGATTTTAATACCTGATGTACCTTGAGTACCCATGTATTTAATTGTAGGTCCATTAATATTTCTAGCAACTAAAGTTCCCATTCTTACTGCATTTGTAGCTAATGGAATATATCTTTCTTCTTTAGTTGGATTAAATCTAACAACACAACAATCGCCTGCTGCAAATACATCTTCTCTGCTTGTTCTCATGTATTCATCAATCATTATTGCACCATTTGGAAGAGTATCAAGCTTTCCATTTACTAATGCTGTATTTGGTCTAAATCCAATACATAATACTACTAGGTCTCCAGCATAAGTACCATTGTCAGTTACTACAGTTTGTACCTTTCCATTTTCGCCTTCAAAGTGCTTAACTTTTTCACCAAGAACTAAGTTAACGCCATGATCTTTAAATGATTTTTCTGCTATATCTGTAAATTCTTTATCTAAATACTTAGGCATTATTCTTTCTTCTGCATCAATTAATGTTACGTTCTTACCTAACATTTCAAATGCTTCTGCAAGTTCAACACCAATGTATCCTGCTCCAATAATAACTACATTCTTAGCTTTCTTACCCTTTTCAGTAATAGCCTTTGCTTGATTATAGTTTTTACATAAAACTATATTTTCTAAGTCTCCACCAACAAAGTTTGGAACTATTGGCCATGAACCAACTGTTAAAACTAATTTATCATAATTATCTTCAAATATTTCTTCTGTTACTAAATTTTTAACTCTAACTTTTTTATTATCAAAATCTATATCTAATACATCATGTTTCATATTTGTTTTAACACCAAGCTCAGCTAATGCTTCTGGTGAACTATAAAACATATCATTTAAATTCTTAACAACATCTCCAACATGAAGTGCTATACCACATGATAAGAATGATATATTATCATTTCTTTCGTATATAGTTACTTCACTATCTGGGTATAATGCCTTTAAATTTACTACTGTTGCTGTACCTGCATGTGTACATCCTATAACAAGAACTTTCATGATTAATTCCTCCTAATTTATACTCATTCTTAATTAATAATCTTTATTTTTTAATTTTTATAATTAAATCATACTTCTTTATAATTTATTTGTAAATAGTTTTTTTGTTAAAATTTATACATGTTTATTAAAATGATATAAAGTAAAGTAATTAACTAAAAAAACTAATAATTTTTTATAAATAAAAAAGAGATTATCTTAAAATAAGATAACCTCTCTTTACAAATTTATTCTATCTAAATAAAATTATATCTCCTAAAAAATATCCCGCTGATATAAATGCTGTGTTCCAAAAAAATATTCCTAATGCAGAATATGCTACGAAACTAACAAAGTTTAATTTAAAGACTCCAGCCGGTATTGATACTAATGTTCTTGCCACTGGAATAAGTTTACTTATAAAAACTCCAAAACTTCCTTTTTCTTCAACCATTTTTGCAATCTTATCCACATAATGCTTTTGCTTTGGAAATTTTTTTAAATATTTATCTAATAATTTAGCTCCCCCTAGTCTTCCTATTATATATAGTGAAACACTCCCTAAAACTCCGGCAATTACAGAAATAATTATTGCAACAAAAAAATTACTCTCTCCATTTGCAATTAAAACTCCTGCAGCTGGCATAATTATTCCAGCAGGAAGTCCAGGTAAATTAAGATATTCTAAAAATACAATAACGAAAAGAAATATCAATCCGTATTGTGAAAAATAATCTAATATTATTTCAAGTTCCATATTCTAAATTCCCCCCATAACCCCATAATCATCTCTTTTAACCTTATAATTATATTATCAAAATATTTTTAAATTAATTATTTATATTTCCTTAAATAATTCTTAACTTAAACTTCCATTTAACAATCTTATCTTTTTAAATGCTAAATTTCTAATTATAAACAAAATTATACCAGTCAATAAAAAGCTAATAATGATGCTTCTATTTCTATCATTGCTATCTCTGACGATGATAATACAACCTACAGACTAAGTATATTTGTGAACTTTTTATTAATTATATATTATTTTATTAAAATAACAACATTCTCTTTTATTTAGTGATATTATTTAATTGTTTATTTAGAATAGTCCTTCCTTTTAAAGTAAGATGATATAAATATTGCATTAATATAACTTATTTTTACATCTTACCTATAATAATTTATACTTTTTTAGATAAATTACTACAAATGAAATACTTTTGAAATAATTTATTTAACATTATGTATTAAAATAATAAGAAGGATGGATTGACTAAGGAGGAAATATGAGTAATTTTGATAAGAAATTAGATAAGGCAACCAAATACTATGAAAATAAAAAATATAAAGAAGCTTTAAAACTATGTGATAAAATTTTAGCAAAAGATTATAACAATGAAAAAGCTTTAGAACTTGAGGGGGAAATTTTATACAAGCTAGACAGAATAGACGAGGCAATTTTAAACTGGAAGATTAATTCTGAATACAATAATAATCCAACAGCAAAAATGCGTCTTGAAGATATAGATAAATCTACTAAAGAGCAAGCTTTAAGTTTTGATAATTTAAATGCTGTAAGTAGTACACCAGAAGATGAGATAGAAGATGTTGTAAATCCATCTACGCCTACAATCCACGAGGTTAACGAAGAAGTTACAACTAATATTAATACCTCTGAGGAAGTATCTTCTGAGAATTCCGCTGAAACTGTTGAAGATGTAGAAGAAATTAAAGTGGATACTACGCCTTTAGATAAAGAAGAAGAAGAAATAACTACTATAGATGAAGATGTTAAAGAAGATTCTATTGCCCATGATAAAAATGTGGAAGAAGTTAAAGTAGATACTACTCCTTTAGATAAAGAAGAAGTAACTACTATGGATGAATTTAATAAAGAGGATTCTATTGCTTCTAATGAAGATATTAAAGAATATGTTATTGATGAATCTGAAAATATCAGTAATTATGACGTTAAAAATGATAATGATTCAATTGACGATACAACTGAATCTGTAGATGATAATATTTCTAATAATATAGAAAATGAAGTTCATTCATCCAAATTAGATGATACTAATAAGTCAGAATCACAATCCACAAATACAACTAAAACATCTTCAGCTAAAGGTAAGAAATCAGCAATAATTGCAGTTTGTGCACTTATTGTAGTTGTTGCAGCTTATGCAGGTGTTAAACATTTTAGTTCAAATGATTCAACACCTCAAACTGAGCAATCACAAAGTCAAGAGCAAGTACAAGAAGTTCCAGCAAACCTAAAAGCGGATCTTGATAAAGCTATGGAAAGTAAAGATATAAATACCCTTTATACTTTATTAAGTGAAACTCCAGCTGATAAAGTACCAGCTGATGCTAAAGATAGCTATGATAAAGCCCTTGATATGATGAAAAAAGATGGTGTAGAGAAATATTATAACGACGGCTTAAATGCTTACAAAGATAAAAAGTTTGATGTTGCATTAGATGATTTATCAAAAGCTTATACCTACTGTGGTGGAACTTACTTAGAACCACATGTATTATACTTTTTAGGATCAACTGAAAATGCTTTAGATAAGAAAGATGATGCTGTTAAATATTTCAAAGAGTATTTAGATAAATATCCTCATTCTGATCTTTATACAGCTGAAATACTATACAACTTATGTTTATACTATAATGATAAAGGTGATAAGGCTGAAGCTAAGAAATATGCTCAACATTTAGAAGATTCATATCCAAGTTCACCTTACTACAATGATACGTCAAGAAAAATATTATATAGTTAAACAAAAAAGCAAGGAATTTAAATTCCTTGCTTTTTTATTACTTACTTTCCTTTTGAGAATTATTTTGTGTATTATTATTTTGTGTATCTTTACTATTTTGAGAGTTTTGGTCCTTATTATTTGAATCAAAATAACTCATTGGTGCATTTTTTATAACTTTAAATTTGTATCCATTATCTTTAAACATTTTTATAACTTCTGGTAATGCTTTAACAGTTGATTTTTTAGCTGCCGCATCATGCATTAATAAAATAACATGCTTTTCGCTCTTCATATATCCTTTGGCTCTAGAAATTAAATAGTCTACTGAATATGTATTTGATTCCGCATCACCTGTTTCAGCATCCCAATCTACAGATATAATTCCTTCTTTATTCATTGCTTCATTTAATTGCTTTAAATGTGGATCTCTATAATATTTTCTAGACATATATCCACCAGGCATTCTTAAAACTCTTGCATCAAAGTTTTCTCCTAATATAGCTTTCATTTGTGCATTATTATCATTTATTTCTTTCATAAATACAGGTACATTAACACTATTACCTGGGTATAACTTTTTATAATCATGGCTCATAGTATGATTAGCTATAGCATTACCACTATCAATTTCATCTTTTAATAGTTGCTGATTCTTAGGATTATCTTTAAGTTGTGATCCTAATACAAAGAAAGTAGCATGTACATCTTGTTCTTTTAGTATTTTTAATATCTCACTTGTATTTTCACTTGGACCATCATCAAATGTTAAAAATACTTCCTTTTCATCATTTACTGGCTCCTTAGAATTCATCATCTTGTCAACATCATTTGCAGGAACCGCATAACTATCTGCTGAATAGATTATATTTTGTCCTGGCATAATATCAGTTGGCTTTGGTTTTGCTTGTTCTTTAGTGTTGTCACCTATCATATTTTTTGCTTGGTCCTTTTGTCCTGTTGCTACATTACTATCACTTTTATGATGGGCATAAGCATAAACGCCAACACCTGAAGCAATTAATACTACAACAATAATTCCTGCAATAATCCTTCTTCTCTTCATTTTTTTTCTTTTTTCAATTCTTCTTCTGTTTCTGTTATCCATTTCCATCTTTAATCAGTTCCCCTACTTTATCTCTCGTTTATTTTTAAATTTCTACAGACATTCTACCACTTTTGATTAATGGAAAAGATTAATATTTGGAAACAAAATGATTAATTAATAAAAGGTTAATAGTTTGGTCATATATTCCTAATATTTGGTTATATACCCATTTTAAAATACATAATAGGGCAAATTTATATATTTTACTATTTTCATAATTACAATTTTGGGTTATACTACTAGATAGAGAGAAATATATGTAAAAAGCATTTACTTCTCAAAAATAATAATAATTATATAAGTATATGGAGGTTTTGCACATGTTAGTTTCAGCAAAAGAAATGCTAAATAAAGCTAGAGAAGGCAAATATGCAGTTGGACAATTCAACATTAACAACTTAGAATGGACTAAAGCTATTCTATTAACTGCTCAAGAAAACAATTCACCTGTAATCTTAGGAGTATCAGAAGGTGCAGGAAAATATATGTGTGGTTACAAAACAATAGTTGGAATGGTTAACGGAATGTTAGAAGAATTAAACATAACAGTTCCTGTAGCATTACACTTAGACCACGGTAGCTATGAAGGAGCTAAGGCAGCTATGGCAGCTGGATTCTCATCAGTAATGTTTGACGGATCACACTACCCATTAGCTGAAAACATAGAAAAAACTTCAGAATTAGTTGGATTAACTTCAGAAAAAGGTGTTTCATTAGAAGCTGAAGTTGGATCAATCGGTGGAGAAGAAGATGGAGTTGTTGGAGCTGGAGAAATCGCAGATCCTCAAGAATGTAAGCAAATTGCTGATTTAGGAGTTACAATGTTAGCTGCTGGTATCGGTAATATCCACGGAAAATACCCAGCAAACTGGAAGGGATTAGACTTCGCAGCATTAAAAGCTATCAACGAAGCTACAACTCCAATGCCTTTAGTATTACACGGTGGTACTGGTATCCCTGCTGATATGATTAAAGAAGCTATCTCATTAGGAGTTTCAAAAATCAATGTAAATACTGAATGTCAATTAGTATTCCAAGAAGCTACAAGAAAGTACATCGAGGCTGGAAAAGACTTAGAAGGAAAAGGATTCGATCCAAGAAAACTTCTTGCTCCAGGATTTGAAGCTATTAAAGACATAGTTAAAGAAAAGATGGAATTATTCGGTTCAGTAAACAGAGCTTAATATTCATTAAATAAAAAACCACCATATGGTGGTTTTTTTATTTTCCTTTAATATATTCTATTAAAGGAATTATATTTTTCTTATCCGTCCAATCATGAGGTTTTTCATAACATCCTAGTAATAAAGTCTCCTCTTCAGTTAATGGTTCTTTTTTATTTGCTAATTTATTTCTAAGCATTTTCATTGCCGTCTTATCAAAAAATTTTAGTTCATTGAAATTTAAACCACCCCTTAAATAGAAGAATTCTAATTTTTTATCTAATCCATCTTGTAAATTTTTTTCTTTTATTGTATCTATTTCTTTCCTAGTTCCAAGGCAACACCCAACTGCAAAAAGAATTAGTCTTTTTTCCCCTATCTTATCAATATTCTTTTTTATTAATTCAAAGCCTTTTATTCCACTTGCATACAATCCCCCACCATATATTATGGTATCATATCCTAATATTTTTTTAATATTTGCCTCATCTCTTTCATATATATCACAATCTAATTCCTCTTGTATCCATTTAGCATATTTTTTAGTGCTCCCATACTTTGATTTATAAACTAATGCTATTTTCCCACTCACACACTTTCTCCCCTTTTATTATTCTTAAACCTTCATGAGAATAAATTACCATATTTTTATCATAATGTAAATAAATATAACATCATTCTAACAAATTCTTGGTATCTGCTCTCCTTTAACTCTCTCCAAAGTTCGTTCTGCCCCTATCAGTGTCTCATAATATAGTTTTATTTCTCCATCATCTATAACTTCACCAATAATAGTTGAATCTTTCCCAATTTGTAAAGATCTCATTGCTTTTAAAACTTTATTACTATCCTCTTTAGAAACTATACATATAAGTTTTCCCTCATTCGCTATATACAAAGGGTCAAGGCCTATCATATCACAGACATTATTAACATTATCCTTTATAGGTATACTCTCCTCTTTAATTCTCATACTCATACCAGAAGAGTCAACAAGTTCTTTTAGTGTAGTAGAAAGTCCACCTCTTGTTGGATCTCTCATAACCCTTATATTATTACTACATTTTAATATTTCTTCTGTTAATTTATAAAGACTTGCACAATCACTCTTTATTTCACTATCTAATTCTAGTTCCTCTCTATCACACATTATACTTATTCCGTGATCTCCAATAGTTCCACTTATTATAATTTTATCTCCATCTTTAATATTTTTATAATTTAACTCGCCTCTATCATTAGGTATAATTCCTATTCCTGTAGTATTTATATATATACCATCACAACTGCCTCTATCAACTACTTTTGTATCTCCTGAAACAATTAATATATTATTTCTTTTGGCTTCTTCACTTATTGATATAACTATTTTTTCTAAATCTTTTATTAAAAATCCCTCTTCTATTATAAATGCAACTGTCATATAAAGAGGTTTAGCTCCACTTACAGCTAAATCATTTATTGTTCCACAAACACTAAGTTTTCCTATATCTCCGCCTTTAAAAAATATAGGTTTTACAACAAAGCTATCTGTTGTAACAGCTATCCTTTTGCTCATTACATCTAAAATAGCAGCATCATTTCCTTTTAATAATTCATCATTTCTAAAATATTTATAAAATAAGTCATTAATTAATCTATGACTTTCTTCTCCACCATTTCCACAAGCTAATGTTATAATATCCATCTTTTCTCCTTTATTAAAAAAATTTATCTATAGGAATATATTATTGAGCATGTCCCTTCATTAGATACCATACATGGACCTTTAGGATTATTTGGGTTGCAAAGCTTTTTAAATAACTTGCATTCATTTGGAGTTTTCTTACCCTTTAATATATCTCCACAAATACATCCAGTATCTATATAGTTTTTAGTATCCTCTAATTTAAAATATAACCCTGCATCATATTTTTTATATTCTTCTCTAAGGTCATATCCAGTATCATTTATTTTTCCAAGTCCTCTCCATACTCCACTTGAAGTAACAAATACTTCATTTAATATACCTTTAGCTTCAAGATTTCCATTATTTCGTACAGCACTTTTATATAAATTCTTTAAATTGTAATCTTTATTATTAATCATCTTAATTATCATAAGTATACTGCCTAGAATATCTAAACACCCAAATCCACTAACTACCATAGGAACACTGTATTTTTCTCCTAATTCTCTAAACTCCTCTACCCCAATAACTGTACTAACATGACCCGGAACTAAAAATCCATTTATTTTAATATCTTTATCTTCTAGCAATGTCTCAATTACTTTAGGCATCTGCTTTCCTTCTTGAAGTATATAAAAATTATTTATATTATTTTCTTTTACCTTTTTTAATAAAATAGCTATAGCTGGCATTGTAGTTTCAAAGCCTACTCCTAAAAAAATTATTAATTTTCCCGCATTATTTTTTGCAATATTCAATGCCTGAATAGGTGATGTTATAACTCTTATGTCTCTTCCCTTTGCCTTCTCTATTCTAAGAGAACCCTTGCTACAAGGTACTTTTATCATATCTCCAAAGGTTACTATTATTATATTTTCTCTCCTAGCTAATTCTATTGCATTTTCTATAAATCCTTCTCCTGTAACACATACTGGACATCCCGGCCCTGATATTAGCTTAATATTCTCAGGTAATATTTTATCTATTCCATACTTATATATACTCCTTGTATGAGTACCACATACCTCCATAATATTTATCTTTTCCTTAGCATTAACTTTTATTTCTTCAATTATATCTTTACATAACTTAATCTCTTCTTTAATTAAATTATTCATATTACTCCTCTAACTTTGAAATCATACTTTTAAAAATATCAACTGTCTTCCTACCTTCATCTTTATCTATTTTCTCTATAGCTATACCTACATGAATAAGCAAATAATCACCAATATTAATATTCTTAATTAAAGATATATTTACTATTTTTTTGCTACCTATAAACTCAACTAAAGCTTCATCTTTATATAATTCAATAACTCGTCCAGGTATTGCAACACACATACTATCCTCCATTTAAATTTGATTATTTCCAATTAATAATTGTCCATATGATATACCACTATCATTACATGGAATAAGTTTATGAGTTATAACATTAAATTTCTTCTCTTCTAATCCTCTACTTATTCCACTTAATAAAATTTCATTTTGAAATACTCCTCCACTTAAAGCAATATTATTTAGTCTATAACTTTCTCTTAATTTAATCGCTACATTTATAGTAAAATCTATTACAGTATTATGGAATTTTAATGCTATCTCCTCTTTAGATTTTTTATTATCTATATCCTTTAGAATCTCTATTATCATTCCCTTAAAATCAATTTGTAACATCTCATTATCTTTTCTAATTTCATATCTATACTGTTCTTTATATAAATTATTATTTTTTAAAAATTTATATGCTAGATTCTCTAGATATATAGCTGCCTCTCCTTCATAACTTCTCTTTATTGTGAAACCTAATATGGATGAAATTCCATCAAATATTCTACCTATACTTGAGCATATAGGTGCATTAATATTTTTATCTAATATATCTAATATAAATTTTATCTCTCTTCTATCATTAGGTATAATATCTACCATCTTATCTAATGAGGCATCATTATAACCTAATGATTCATAAATTAAACTTACTCCTATTCTCCATGGATTTTCTGTAGCCTTATCACCACCTGGAAGCTTGAAGTTCGACACATGTCCAACTCTTTTAAATTCTTTATAATTACATACTATAAATTCTCCTCCCCATATAGTTCCATCATCTCCGAAACCTGCACCATCATAGGCTATCCCTATAACTCTATCCTCTATATTATTCTCTCCCATACAACTAGCAATATGAGCATGATGGTGATATACTCCTACTTTTTTTAAGGATAAATCTTTTATATATTCATTGCTCCAATAATTAGGATGCATATCATAACATATAACATTAGGATTTATATTATACATATCTTTTATATGATTAATATTTTTATTGAAATTATATCTTCCATATACATTATCCATATCACCTAAGTATGGACTTAAAAAAATATATCCTTGACTACTTATAGCAAAAGTATTTTTAAGCTCTCCTCCTAAAGCTAGTATTTCATCTTTACTCTCTTTCTTTATTGATAAAGGAGCATATCCACGTCCATTTCTAATTACTCTCTCTTTAGAATTAATAACCTTTACTACAGAATCATCAACTGGCATATTAATTTCTCTATTATGAACTAAATAATAATCTACAATATTATTTAATTTAATTAATGCATCATTGTCCTTATATATCATTGGGGTTCCACTTACATTTCCACTTGTAAAAACAATACTCTTTATTTTGTCATCAAATAATAAATAATGTAGTGGACTATATGGAAGCACTGCCCCTATGCTTGAACTCTCAAAGGCTATATTATAAGGCAGTTTCTCATTCTTCTTTTTTAAAATTACTATAGGCTTTTTATTACTTTTAAGTACCTTTAATTCTATGTCATTTAAATAACAGTATTTATTTACAATCTTTTCATCTCTAAACATTACAGCTAATGGCTTACTTTTTCTAACCTTTCGCTCTCTTAATTTAAGAATGCTTTCTTTATTTTCTGCATTACATACTATGTTATATCCACCTATCCCTTTTATTGCAATTATCTTTCCTTTAAGAATATATTTTCTAACTTCCTCTATATAGTCATTACATTCAATTACTTCTCCATTTTTATTTAAAAGTAATATATTAGGTCCACACTTTTTGCAACAAGTAGGCTCTGCATGAAATCTTCTGTCTAATGGATTCTCATACTCAGATTTGCAATCATCACACATATTAAATTCATTCATAGTAGTAAATTTCCTATCATAAGGAATCTTTTTAATTATAGAAAATCTTGGTCCACAGTTTGTGCAATTAGCAAACGGGTAATTATATCTTCTATTTTCTATACTATTTTTTATATCATCTATACAATCCTCGCATATTCCGATATCTGGGGATATTAGTGTTATTCCATCTTCATCTTTACTATCAATTATTCCAAATCCCTTATATCCTATAAAATCTCTATCCTCTACATATATATCTTCTATCTTACTTAATACAGGAGCTTTTTTTCCTATATCTTTAATAAATATATCTATATCCTTTTTCTTACCCTCTACATCTATATAAACTCCCTTTGATGTGTTATATACACTTCCATAAAGATTATTCTCTAAAGCTATTTTGTATATAAACGGTCTAAATCCAACTCCTTGAACAATACCTTTTATAATAATAAATCTTCTAACCATGAGATCACCTCTACTTTATAATTACTTATATAAACTATAATTTATTACAATCTTTACATAATAAAAT
This sequence comes from Clostridium sardiniense, assembly GCF_050584765.1. Classification (GTDB taxonomy): domain Bacteria; phylum Bacillota; class Clostridia; order Clostridiales; family Clostridiaceae; genus Clostridium; species Clostridium sardiniense_A. The sequence goes on from NZ_JBNOOR010000001.1 coordinate 1,882,495, forward strand.
AAAAAAGCCTAATACACTTTAATTGTATTAGGCTTAATATTTTACAAATAATATACTTTAATATTTTAACTCATGATTATGCTCGCTATTTTCTCCTCCATTAGCGCCATGATCATGGTTATGTTCATCGTCTTCTTCATATCCATAATTATAACTTGGTCTTATTATTTTATTTTGTTTTATATCATCCATTAATTTTTTATCTTCTTCTATAATCCTATCATTTTGAGCTTTTTTTAAATTATTAGATACTTCAAATGCTACTCCACCTGCAATAGCTACTACCACTCCAGCTGCAATTAAGACTATAGTTTTCTTTTTTTTATCTTTTGAGTATTTCATCTTCACCTCTCCATATTTAAATATTTTTTTTATTTTATCATAATAATCTAATTAATATACAAATAAATTTATTAAATTATCTTTCAAATCATTAAATTTATGCAATATTTATTTATAGGATACTTATAATACATATTACTTTTATATATAACAAATATTATCTTTATGAGGTGATACAAATGATAAAAAAACTACAAAAATTTCTAATAATATTATTAACGGTAATTATAACTATTTGTCCAGAAATTTCTTCACTTGCTTCTCCTATTACTATTGATCCTGTTTATATAGTACAAGATTCTTCTTTAAATGAAATCATTCCAAGTAACTTTCGAAAAACATCTAATCTTGAAGTACTTAAAAATTATAATAATTTAAATCTTTATGGCTTAGATAAGCTTAATATTTCAGGAAGTGAGCAATTCTCTGGATATAATATTAAAAATTTAATAAAAGAAACAGGAACTACTTTAGATATTATAGATGTAGACCTTCGCCAAGAATCTCATGGATTCATAAATGGAATAGCTATAAGCTTTATGAATAAGCTAAATAATGCAAATGAAGGCTTATCTAGAAATCAAGTAATAATACGTGAAACTTCACAATTATTAAGTATACCCCTAAACACTCCATTAACTTTAGGTGGAAGTCATCCCAAAACAATAACTCCAGTTTTTATAGAGGATGAAAATGCATTAGCAATTAAAAATTCACTTGAATATATAAGAATTCCTGTAACAGATGGGAAAATTCCTACAGACGATATGGTGGATTATTTTGTTTCATTAGCAAACAGTAAATTCAAGAATAAATGGGTATATTTTCATTGCAAGCGTGGAATTGGAAGAACAACTACATTTATGATTATGTATGATATGATGAAAAATTCTAATAAAGTTTCTTATGATGATATAGTAAATAGACAACTACTTTTAGCTAATTTCAAAGAGGCTACTATAAATTCTTTTAAAGCTAGTGCCCCACGTATGGATTTATTAAAGAATTTTTATACTTATTGCAAAGAAAACTCTGATTCATATTCAAAATCTTGGTCTGAATGGATAAAAAATAAGAAGTAACTTTAATTTTTCATAAATATGAGGTGATTATATTGAAAAATTTCACAAAACTAATTAGTGTTACTCTAAGTATATTTATAATATTTTCTATAATCATGAATACTAAAGTAAAAGCAAGTATCACTACTGATTCAAATAATCTAGAATCATCTTTTATTAAAAATACTAAAATTCCAAACTTTTTATATGTTATTAACGAGAAATCATTAAAAAAGGATGAGCGAACTATGATATCATCACTGCAAGGTATTATATCTAATAAAAGTAGTTCTCAAATCTATATATTAACCTCTAGTGAACCTGCGTATAAAGTATGGCTTGATGATTTAAAGAATAACTATAATATCAATTATAAAATGATTTCTGATCCTTTTGAACTTATAGATACCTTCAAAAACTATATAAATGGATATGTGCTCTATGAACATGCTTCTAAAACTGATCCTTCAATTAACAATGCTTGTTCACTAGCTTCTTTAAATGATGCTCTAGTAATTACTAAAGATCTTGAAGATTCAATTAAAAATCATGGAATAACTAAAATCATTGGCGATTGTAGAAACACAGGTAAAGATTGGGCTTATAAAAATTTATGGAATTCTGGTTTAAATCACTCTACTGTTATTGAACTATCCCCTAGTCACTCTTCCGCATTAAGAGATTACGCAATTATGACTAAATCCCTTGTTTTTTATGAAGATAATGCATCATCATTAGATTTTAGAGAAAAAATATTTAGCTCTATGAATCCTTATGGTTTATGTCTTGGTTGGGGACCTGATGAATTTAAAAATGTAAGTTTGACCTCTAAATATGGTATTGATATGGTAGCTGCTGATTGGTCATATAACTTAACTGTTCTTAGCGCCTTTCCTTCTAAGCCTATGAAACAAAATACTAAAGCTAACATTCCTAATGAAAAAGATGTTCATTATGTAACAATTATGATGTCAGATGGAGATAATCTTCAATGGCTTATGGGAGATAATTTTACTTCTCCTAAATGGTATGGTTCTAAAAATAGAGGTAATTTCAATCTTGGCTGGAGCATTAGCCCATCATTATATTATTTAGCACCAACTGTATTTAAAAATTATTACGAAAGTTCAAGTTATGGTAAATTTAATGATGATTTTGTAGTTTCTCCTTCTGGTACTGGATACATTTATCCAAGTAAATTTCCTTACAATAAGCTTGATTTTTATACTAAGAGACTAAATGATTATATGAAAAAAGTTGATCAAAGATATGTAACTATAATAGATGATTCGTCTTTTAATAATATAAAGCTATGGGATAAATATACTAAAGAAGAAAATATACATGGACTATTTTATTTAGATTATGCCAGAAATAACAATTATAAAGGTCAAATGGTTTGGTCAAATAACAAGCCTGTAGTTTCTTGCAGAGATCTTATCTGGGGTGGACTTGAAGAAGAATCTGAGTTTGTAAATACAATAAACGAAAGAATTAATTCAGGATATACTGATATAACTAATATTAATGCTTATACATTTGTATATATCCATGTGTGGACAAAAGATATGGATACTGTTCAAAATGTAGTTAATGAACTTAATAAAAATTCAAAAGTACGAATAGTTACTCCTGATACATTTATGAAACTAATAAAGAAAAATGTTAAAAATTAAAAAGCCGCAAATTGCGGCCTTTTAATCTATTCAAACAAATATTTTTGTATAGAATTAATTCCTTTAGAATATGCCTTAGATATATCTATTAATCTACTGCTTAAATCTTCGCTTAATTCTACATCCTTTATCATCAAATCATTTATAGATGTGTAGCCCATTTCTATACCCTTTAGAGCTGCTTTTGCCACTTTCTTATCTGTATCTATTGTCATGCTAGTAAATCCACTAAAGAATTCGATTACTTTACCTAAAGTTCCTTCATCTTTTGTTGCCTCTTCATCTAAACTATTTATTTCATTAGCTAATGCTTCTTTATGACTCTTTATAGAATCCATATTGTTATTTAATAAGTTTACCAGCTTCTCATCTTTAGCTTTCTCTATTAATTTAATAAATTCTTTTTCTCCCATTATAACTCCTTCTAATTGTGAGTTAAGTTCCTTTACTTTACTTGATTCCATTTAAAACACCTCTTTTAAAGCTTTTATATCCTTAGTATGCTTATTATTAGTTGTTTTAAACCTTATACTCAGTAAAAAATCACCTAGTTAATTAAATTGTATACACTCTTTTAACTATACATACTTAACTAGGTGAATTTTCCTTCATATAGTAATCTTTTTAATTATTACTTTAGTCTCTATGCAATTACAACTGTTGTTCCATTTGGTATATTATCATATATCCACTTTGCATTACTAGTTAAAAGTCTTATACATCCATGACTTAATGCCATCCCAAGTCTTCCATCTATTACATAGCTTCCAGTCTTATCATAAAGAATAGAATGATAATAATATCCATCTATTATTCTAGTAGCATACTTTACGCTGTAGTCTTCAGTACCAAACCCAGGCTTTCTTCCAGTTATATAAAATATCCCCTTTATTGTAGGTGTGGATGGTTTACCAACTGTACATATCCATTTATATAGTTGTATCCATGTATCATCTTTCTTTTTAAAAATATAAGTATATTTTTCCTTTAATGAAGTTGTTATCAAGTAATCTGTACTACTTTTTATCTTGTTTTCGTTAACAAATAATAACATATTAGTATTAAAATTTTTATAATCAAAAGAGTTATAAAGTTCAATAGGATCCATCATATACATATTAATATTCCTTACCTAAATATTTTTATTATATTAGTATGTACTTAAATATTATATTGCAACAATATAAATTTTTCTTTATAAAAAAATAAAAATAGCTCTAAATAATATTCTCTATTCACAGCTATTTTTATAATTAATTATTTCATATCTAGAACTGCTAGTCCATTATTAAAATATTCATTAAGTGCAGTATTCTCTATAATACTTGCTACTTCTGATTCTTTATCGCCCCAACCTTTAAACACATCAAATGTAGTCATTGTTCTTTTATATAATTCAAGTGGTGTATGTATACAATTGTTTGATTCATTTTTTCCTATATGCAATATCACCTTAATATCCTTGATTATTTTCATATCCAATCTGCTTAAATAATCTACAATATCACTTTTAGTATCTTTGATACATTCTTTATCATTTTCACAATATTCATTAAAGATTCGTGAAATATTCTGAAATTCTACATAATAATCCCTTAGCATTATGTCCAACCCCCTATTAGTCTTTAAATATACAAATTATCTAGGACTTATCCCTTTAATAATCTGTTAATAATATGATTATACTACCAAAAAAAATAATTTCAATCACTATTTTTTTACATTAATGTTCACTATTAAAGTTTGTACCGCAATTTATACCTTTAAATTACATTTTTTCACTTTTTATATCACACTACGAATTTAAATCACATAATATAATCATGAACTAAGCTTTATTGAAAGGATGAAAATATTAAATGCGTGATTATTATAAAGTAATGCCAGATTATGAAAGTAGTGATTCTAAAAAAAATTGTTATGCAAAAGCATATGTATTACCTCAAGTATACGAAAACCTATTCACAATAAATTCAGCATTAAAAAAAGGTACTATATTTAAAGATCTTTATAAACCTTATCATGAAAAATAAATTATTGGAGGTAATTATATGTCTAAACAAGAATTATTAGAAAAAATTATGAAGCATCAATTTTATGCTATTGACTTAAATCTTTATCTTGATAACTTCCCTGATAATAAGCAAGCTGCTGAAGATTATGCAGCAATATCTAGTAATTTAAATTGCTTAATATGTAAGTATGAAAATCTTTATGGACCACTTACTAATTTTGGTTCAGCTTTTGTAGAAAATCCAGAGGCTTGGACAGATACTCCATGGCCTTGGGAAAATTGTTAAAAGGGAGGATTTATTAATTTATGTGGTATTACGTAAAAACATTAGAATATCCTATTAATCTAAAATCTAATGATCTTAAAATGGCAAAATTTCTTATATCTCAATATGGGGGACCAGATGGTGAATTAGGTGCAGCTCTAAGATATTTAAATCAACGCTTTACAATGCCGACAGGTAAATCTAAAGCATTACTAACCGATATAGGAACTGAAGAAATGGCACACGTTGAAATGATAGGAACTATGGTATATCAATTAATGGAAAATGCCTCACTTGATGAAATTAAAAAAGCAGGTCTTGGTGGTCATTATACTGATCATGGAAAAGCTTTATTCTATACAGATGCTACTGGAAATCCATGGACAGCTACTTATATCCAAGCTAAAGGCGATGTTATTGCAGATCTTCACGAAGATATGGCAGCAGAAGAAAAAGCTAGGGCAACTTATCAATGGTTAATAAACTTAACAGATGACTACGAAATAAAAGAAATATTAAAATTCTTAAGAGAAAGAGAGATTGTTCATTTCCAAAGATTTGGAGAGGCTTTAGTAAACGTTCAAGAAAATATGGACAAAATTAAACATTAAATAATTTATAATTAAATAATCTTCATATAACTTTATAAGACTTTTCATCTATAATATACTGATATTAATCAAAAGATAAATTATGGAGTGATTTATATATGAAGACTTTATTAAAGAGTACTATTTTTCTAAAGACAATAATTTATTTTCTTGGATTAATAGTATTCTTTTCTTATTGGCATATATTTGGAGTTTGTAATGCTTGTGTGGGTGTTACAGTTGTTAAAGGAAGCATAACACTATTAAATAAAGATCTAACAGGAAACCCAATTAAAAATTCAATTACATTTTTAATCGTATTCCTTTATATAGGTTTATTTTCTTATTTAGCAGCACTAAATATATATATTGGCTTATTTATAAATTTTTTCACTTTATTTATATTAACTTATAATTTTGTATCAAATCTAAATCAATCAATTTGGATTCCATTTGTATTTGGTTATCTTTATCTTTTAGTAAAACCTGTTTCTTACACTGAATTGCCTAAAAGACTCATTGCACTTGGAATTGGATCATTTTTTATAATTATTACTCAATATATATTAAATAGAAATTCATCCAAAGATAAAATCAAGAAAAATTTACTACTATTAGTAGATGCAATTTCAGATAAAATAAATTATCTAATAGACGGTAAAGATTTAACTAATAAAAAATTTAATGTTCTAGATTATATACATAACATAATTACAGCAATCTATAATAGAAGAACCTCTTATTTTTATATAGATGAACAAGATAGCATCCTATTAAATTTATCTTTATATATTGAGAATCTTAATTATTCAATTAGAAATATTGAACCTAATGATATAAATATAGAATCTAAAAAATTTTTAAAAGACTTATATATACTTATAGGAAATTTAACTAATTTTATTGAAAGTAAAAAATCATCCTCTTTATTGATAAATGAAATAGATAAATTCATAAATGTATATAAAGAATCATTTAAAAATAATTATACTTTTTTTAATATTATAGAAAATTTACGATTACTTAAATTTTCTTTAAATAACCTTTCATATTATAATCTAACTGATTACAAAGATAGACTTAATCCATTTAAAAGAATAAAAAGTTCTCTTAAGTTAAACTTTAATAAAAATAGTTTGAAATTTACTTATGCCTTTAAACTATCATTTTTATTATCTATCTCATATTTTTTAGTTGAATTTTTTAATATTCCACAAGGCAAATGGATTACTTTTACTATTTTTTCATTAGTTCAGCCATATATTGAAACTTCACAAAAAAGATTTGGTGGAAGATTTAAAGGAACTGTTTTGGGAATAATCTTATTTTCAATAATAGATATTTTACTTCCTTATACAACTATAAAAATACTTATTTTTATAATACTTTACTACATCTTTACAATAAGTAAAGATTATACACTAAAGATGCTGTGTACTACAACAGTTGGTATCGGTGTATTTTCTATGATAACAAGTGCGCCTGCTAAAGGAGACTTTTACAGATTTATATTTATGGCTATAGGTACTTTTATAGCCTATTTAGGAACAAAATATATATTCCCATATAGCCTTAAAGATGCATTAAAAAGACTTACTAAATCTTATTATTTGCTAGGTATTGATATGATTAAAGATATATTAAATGATAATATTAATATAGACTTAGCTTATAAGTTTAATGAAAAACTAATGATATCTAAACTATATGAGAGTAAAATAATAATAAATAATAGTACTATAAATTTAAATGAAATAAATAAATTCCTATACAATCAAAGAGCACTAAATAATGATATTTATTTTATCTTTTTTTCAATATTTAATAATGAAATAAATAAATGCGATTTACTTACTTTAAGAAATAATGTAACCCTTATAATAAATGACACTTCTATATCTTCTAATGATAAGTATTTATCCCTTGATTCAATTGATACAACTAAAGACTTTGAATCAATAAAAGATAGTGAAGAAAAATTGATTTATATTACTATATATAGAATAATTAAAAGGCTTAAAATATCTAATGGCTTAATTAATGATTTAAATAATATATTTAATAAAAAATAGAGACGTTAATTCGCCTCTATTTTTCATCTTTTATTTTTCTATAAAATCTATTACTTCTTCTACAGTTCCTGGAATTTTAAATATAATATTTTCATCTATTCTTAATTTACATTCTTCATCATTAATCTTTATTTGATTAAGTGTTAATTTACCTGGAGCTAACTCTTTATATCTTGTTGATGCAACATCAATCTTAAACTTTAAGTTTTTAGCTCCTGTAAGCTTTAATGATGTACCATGTTCACTATCATTTGACTTAACTCTTATACTTATTATATTGTTGCTTTTACTTTTACATCCTGCACTTTCAGCTGGAATACTTTCTATTGTAGCTTCTCCATGCATAGTCATCCATCCGCCACTTAACTCCATTTTAGTCATTAATTCTAATTTATATTCATCGCCTAATTTTTTAAGCAATCTTCCTAATTCATTTATAGTTAATTCAAACTTCATCTTAAATATATCCCTCACTTCTATTATCGTTGTTTATTTTATTATACAATTTTTATAAGATAAAAGATATGGTTTAATAATAATTATTATATATTTTATTTATTCATTTAGCACGTATTCTTTAATGGTTTCTATAACTCCATTGTCTACATTACTTTTAGCTATAAAGTTTCCATATTGTTTCATGTCCTCATTGGCATTCTCCATAACGAAGCTATAATAAGCCTTTTTTAACATTTCCACATCATTATAAAAATCTCCAAATACCATAGTTTCATCTCTAGATATATTAAAATCATTTTGAATTTTTTCTAAAGCATTACCTTTATTTATATTTTGATTCATTATATCTAACCAAACAGCACCTGACACTACTACACTAAGATCTTGTCCAAATCTTGGCTCTAAAACTTTATAAGAGTTCTTAGCAGAATTACCTAAATCACAAATAGCTATTTTAAATATATCATCATCAACATCACATAAATCTTCAACTATATATTTTTTATTATAATATTTATCTATTTCTTTATTAAATTCATCAGAACATTCTGTTTGATAAGCGCCCTTTTTTCCACATAAAACTATTTGTATATCTTTTATATCTGAACAAACTTTTATTATATTTTTAACTTCTTCTTTATCAATAATTTCAACACTTGATATCTCATTGTCTTCTACTACAAAAGCGCCATTATCACATATATAGTAAAGTTTATCTTTCATCTCTTTAAATGTTTCCTTAAGGTTAACATAAGAACGTCCACTAGCAACAACAAACTTTACATTTTTTTTAATTAATTTATTTAAAATATCAAAAAATTCTTTTGGTAGTTGTCCATTCTCATTTAATAAAGTTCCATCCATATCTGTTGCAATTAATTTTATCATATTACCTACTCCTGTCTACTTACTCTTTTGCTATTATCAATAATCTTTATTTATAAATTAGTAAATCTCTAATTCTAAGTTTTCATTTTGTTTACATTTTTATTATATCATATTGTTTGTTATTGTTTATTATTATTTTTAAATTATTACTATTTTACAACTATTATTATTTTATATCAATCAAATATAAAATTTCAGTAATTAATATAAATTCCACATTATAAATCATATTTACCAAATAAATTTTATAAAAATAAAACACTAACTCTTATTAGAATTAGCGTTTATTATATATCTATATTAATTAAATTAATGTATCTTTTTTATCATATGAAAATATTTATGGTTATTTATTAGAATCTCTTTATCAACTCTATAACCCAATTTACTATAAAGATTGTATGCACGTACATTTTCTATATCTACATTTAGAGAAACCTTTTTATGGCCTCTTTCCTTACTTATTTTTTCTACTCCTTTAATAAGATCTGTTCCAAGACCTTTCCCTCTAAAGTTTTTTGAAACTGATAAAGTATCTATATAGAATTCATCCTCTTCTGCTTCTTTATCAAAGAAATGAATTTCTTTCCCTGTATTTTCTCTCAAGTTATAAATAATTGGACTATCTAACTTTTTAGCATCATTTCCATGATAGCAAACAATTACCCCTGCAAACTTCCCCTCTACTTCTTTTACAAGTGTGTTCTCAAAACTTAGACGATTGCCTCTCTTTTTAAATAAGTATTCTAAATTTTCAACTACCTCACTTTCTGTTTTTCCCCCAGTTAACATAAAAGCTATATCATACATTGCATTTAATAGTAATGGTACAACTCGCTTTACGTCTTCTTTTTCTGCTTGTCTTATCATTCTTATCACCTTTCTATTTGCTTATTGCTAATGAAAAATTTATTTTCATTATACTTACTTCAACATTAAAGTCATTAACTCCTCCTTTTAGTATATAAATTTCATTTTATTAATGCCATGTTTTATATCTATCTATAACGCTTTACATATTAAGCTTATACTACTGGTGTAGCACTTAATATGAAACTCCTTTAAAGAATTAAATTTAAAATGATTGTTTCAAAAATACCTTGTAAAAAATTATAAACACTCTATCTTTAATATGATAAATAAAAAAATACTACCATGTTATAAACACATGGTAGTATTTTTTATTAATTGCCTTTAACTAAATTTAATCTTAAACTATTTGGCATTGCTTTAAGTATGCTAAATACCGCAAAAAAGCTAATTCCCTTATCTAATAAATCAGTAAAGATTTGTGTAGAGAATACTGATGCTATTATATTTACTCCTGAATTTTTAAGTATAGTGACTAATATACTTGAACCTGATGAAGTAACTCCATTAAATACTATAGCCGCAATAACAGAAGCTGTAATTGATCCTAAAACTGTAATTAATATTATAGATAAAATAGATTTTATCCCATTAAACTTACCACTTCTAAATAATAAGCCTGTGCTTACTCCTACAACTAACTGTACTGGAATAAAGAAAAATGATATTGGATCGAATGTTGCACCATTAACTATAGATGTTAATATTCCAACTATCCCTCCACATATTGGCCCTAGAGTTACGGCTGACATAATTGTTCCTATTGTATCTATATATATAGGCAGCTTTAATGTTAGTGCTATAAAACCTCCCAAGATATTGATAACTATACATAATGCCATAAATACGATCATACTTACATTAATTTTTTTCATTTCTTATCTCTCTCTTTCTTACTACATATATCCTATTTCATCTATTATTTATGCTACTAATAACTGTATTTATCAGAATTTAAAACAATATCTATATCTTTTATATGCTCTTTAAATAACCTACCTAAAAACATTCTCATAAACCTTTTAGAGTCAACTTTTCTTAAAACTAAGCAGTTTGGATTCTTCCTATAGAAATTTCCTTCATCAACTAAACTCATGCCTATAGCCTTACCTTCAGTTACTATATCGACATAATACTCTTCTCCAGTACAAAGACTTCTATCTATAAAATATGCAACTGCAAGTGGATCATTTATAACACAGCCAAGGGTTCTCTCTTGCATCCAATGGAAATCTAAATAGAATCTAGTTATATCAACAATTAAATCTCCCAATGGTTCATTGAACTGTTTTATCATTTCAATATAGTTAGGAGTCAATACTATCTCTCTTGTTACATCTAATCCAACCATTGTTATATTTTTTCCTAGTTCATTAAAAACTTTCTCTGCCCCATGAGGATCTACCCAAAAATTAAACTCCGCAACTTGTGAGCAATTTCCGTGACTTTTAAAGGCTCCCCCCATCAAAACTAATTCTTTTAAATTTTTCATAGCTTCTTTATCTGTATCAATAGCTTTTGCTATATTAGTAAGTGGACCTAATGCAATTATTGATAAATCCTCTTCACTTTTTAATGATTCAATTATAAAATCTACTGCCCCTTCTTTGTAGGATACTTCTGTCACTTCCTCTAAAAAAGTTTCTCCAAGTCCATCTTCTCCATGGGTATCTTCTGCTGTAATCAGTTCTCTTTTTATTGGATTTACCTCTCCTATGTATACATCCACATCTAATCTATTAAGCTTCTTTAGTATCTTTAATGCATTCTTTGCCCCCTTTTCTCCATGTACATTTCCAGATACAATTGTAATTCCTAATACATCAAGCTCCTCTGAATTTAGTGCTAGCATAATAGCTAGTGAATCATCTATTCCAGGATCACAATCTATTATTACCTTTTTTTTATTCATAAAAAACGCTCCTTTTATATAATTAATTGCATAAAAAAATGCCTTGAGACTATCTCAAAGCATTAAAATAAAACTAAAAAAGGTTGCACGAAAAGACCGTGCAACCTATTAAAGTCATGTTTGCCTAGTTTTTTATAGAGGGATGGTCTCGAACCTCTACCACTTAGTGGATTTCTTTTTATTTATTTTTCTATTCTAAATTTACTACAATTACATCATATTTTCAAGATATTTTTCTTCTTGCATTTTTTTATAAACTAATTTATAAACCCAAAGCCCATTTAATAATAAAAGTGCACTTGTAATAAAGAATATATATTTAATTCCAAATATAGCAGCTACTTGTCCACCTAATATTGAACCTCCAAAAGTCCCAAAATATTGTGCAGACATATTAAATCCAAAGGCTCTTCCAACAATCTTATCTGGTGTTATTTTTTTAATTATTGCATTTATTGATGGATTAAGTCCAGCTGCTGATAATCCTAAGAAAAACCTAAGCCCCATAAGTTGCAATGGATTTTTAACGAACGCCTGTGGTATAAATATAATTCCAGCAAATATAAGAGCTACTAGCATAACTTTATGTGCACCAATCCTATCTGATAATCTACCGAGTCTCCTTGCTGCTAAAATGTTTGCAAGTCCTGATGTTGAAAATACCATCCCAGAAATAAATGCAATATTAGTAGCATTTTTAGATAAGTCTGTTACATATACAGTTATAATAGGCTCTATGGAATAAAATGCTAACTGAAGAACAAATGATGTTACAAACATTGCAATCATTAAATTCTTATTAGGAATAATGTCCCATACCTCTTTAAATTTAAGTGCTTTTTCTTTTGATACGTGAAAATCTTCTTTTACAAATAATATAGTAGCTATAAATACTATTAATAATAATACTCCCGTTATAAAGAAAACACTCCTTATTCCTGTTGTTCCTTCTAAATACCCTCCTATCATAGGTCCAAGTAATGAACCTGCAACCCCAGCAGTTGATAAGGTGCCAAGTGCAGTTCCAGCGTGCTCTCTATCAGTTTGTGTCGCAATAAGTGTAGTACATGCTGTACTATATCCAGATATAGTTCCTTGTAGAAGTCTAAGACCTATTAGAACATATACATTATGTACAAAACCCATAAGTAAAACTACAATAGCCATTCCGAGACTTGCCCGTAAAAGCATAGGTTTTCTCCCATATTTATCAGCAAGTTTTCCCCAAATAGGCGAGAATATCCCTGATATTACAAAGGTAACCCCAAAGGCTATACCTGATAATTGTTCAATCATTGTAACATCACTTATACCAAGCTGCTTTATGTATATAGGTAAAATAGGTGCTATTTGGCTCATTCCTACCATTGTTATAAATGTTCCAAACCAACAAATTACTAGATTTCTTTTCCAATTCTCCATGAATTGTTTATCACCTCCGTTATTTTATTGTTCCTATATAACCTCTTTTCTCATAAATAAATTTTGCATTATATTACATAAAATTTATTATATCATAGTAATAACTAATAATTATTGCTATTAAATGTTAGTTTTAAGAATAATTTTTTAATAAATAAAAGAGTATCACTTTTAACTGATACTCTTTAGATATACAAGTATGATATTTACTAAATAAATAAAATTAAACTTATTGCCATAACTGCCATTCCTGCTACTAACCCATATATTGATAAATGATGTTCTCCATACTTCCTAGCTGTTGGAAGAAGCTCATCAATTGATATAAATACCATAATACCAGCAACTGCTGCAAGTAAAATTCCTAAAGTTACATCATTAAAAATATTTCTAAGCAATACATATCCAATAATAGCTCCTACTGGCTCTGACATCCCTGATAAAAATGAATATATAAAGGCTTTTTTCCTATCTCCAGTTGCATAATAAATAGGTACAGAAACTGATATGCCTTCTGGAATATTATGAATAGCTATAGCTACAGTTATTGGTATTGCAAGGCTAACATTATCCAGTGCTGAAACAAATGTTGCAAGTCCTTCTGGAAAATTGTGTATTCCAATTGCAAGTGCTGTAACTAATCCAGTTCTTAAAAGCACTTTGTCTTGTTTTGATTTATTATTAGTAATATCTAAACTATTAACATCTTCTATTGCTTTTACTTCATGGGGATTTTCTTCCTTTGGAACAAGCTTGTCTATAATTGCTATAATTGCTATTCCTGCAAAGAATGAAACTACAGTTATTATATTGCCAGCTTTAACTCCCATTGCACCAATTAATGACTCTTTAGCCCCTTGAAATATTTCTACCATTGAAACATATATCATAACTCCTGCTGAAAATCCTAAACTTACACAAAGAAATTTTGTATTAGTCTTTTTAGCAAAGAATGCTATACAACTTCCTATTCCTGTTGCTAATCCTGCAATTAGTGTTAGTAAAAATGCCATTGCTACATTACTCATATCATCCCCTCCTTTATTGATAATTATTATCAATTATAACCTTTTTACTCGGATTTGTCTACCTTAAAAATATTATTCTAAATATCCATCATTAAAAATCACATCTATCATGTGCCTTCTGTACTTCTCTCTATGTATTTTCAGGCATATTGTTGCATTATATAGTTCTCCATTCTTTTTCTTTATGCTATAAAACATTTGACCATAATTCTCTTCATTATCAGTTTCAACTGTTACATATACCTCTTCTGTCTTCTCTACAATATCTGGCCATATTGTAGCTGCTATAGCTGTAGGGTCTGCTAAATCAAATACTTCATTCCCCATATTTTCATTAAATTTTTTAATAGATTTTGTGATTCTTAATATAAATTTTGTTGTGAAGAAGTTACTTTCTTGCAAATTCTTAAGACTATCCTCTCCTACAAATGTATCTCTTGTAATAACATCTAAACCTACTAAAAATTTAGGTACATTTAAATCTAATACTATACTTAATGCTTCAGCATCAACATATGCATTAAATTCTGCTGTTTCTGTAGTATTTCCTGGTGTATTGGGTCCCGATCCAACCATTAATGTCATTGATTTAAGTTTTTCCATTGTTTTCGGAGCTCTTAAGCATGCCATGGCAACATTAGTAAGAGGTCCAAGTGTTATAAGTTCTATGTCATATGGATTTTCTTCTATTAATCTTATTAGAGCACATACTGCATGTTCTTTTTCTGGCTTTAATTTAGAAGGAAATAAATACGTATTCCCCATTCCATCCTCTCCATGAACATTTTCAGCTTTAACAAGTTTTCTACAAAGTGGCTCTGACATTCCTATATATACAGGTGGTCTATACGTGTTTGCAACTTGTACTGCAATTAATGCATTTTTAACTGCTTGCTTTAATTCTACATTTCCAGCCACAACAGTAAGTGCTAAGACTTCTATATTTTTTGCTCTTAATGCTGCAATTATAGCAACAACATCATCTGTTGCAGTATCAGTATCAATTATAAATTTTCTCATAATTAACCCCCTAGAACAATTAAAATACTATAAGAAATTTATATACTCTTATAGTATTTATATAGTAAAGCTCTTGTGATGCAATTTATATTGCTTTTTCAGTATTTAGTGTTTTAGAAATTCTCTCTCATATGATAAAAAGTAGAAAACTTACTTAAAAGTTTTCTACTTTTCTCTTTTATTGTTATTTTTATAATAATATCCTAATTAATATTATTGCAAATATAACTTGACATATTCCTACTAATACTCCATATAACAATGCTTTTGGTCCTTCTTTTACAAGATCTCTTATCTTTACCCTCATTCCTATACCTGCTAAGGCTATAATTTCGAAATTACCACTTATCCATTTACATAATTTTGATAAAAAATCTGGAACTATTCCTATTGTATAAAGAATACAAACTATAAAAAAGCCTGTTATAAACCAAGGTATATTAATCTTCTTATTCTTCTTATCAATATTTATATTTTCATTATCTCTTACTCTCTTATCAACTTTTATATTTTTATTATATTCTGAAATATGTATCTTCTCATAAGCCAATACAACCACTATGAGTAATATAATTCTAATTATTTTAAATACTGTAGCTAATCCTACAACACTATCTCCAACAAATTTAGCTGAACCAATTACTTGTCCTACAGATTGCAAGGTTCCTCCAATAATAGCTGATGTTCGAAGTGTATCATTTGAATATAATGATGATGCTATTAACGGTAATGTTATCATTAATATTGTTCCTATTATATTTACTATAGTTATTGATATAACCTTATCTGAATCATCTGCCTCAATAACCGGTGCTGTAGCTGCTATGGCAGAAGATCCACATACAGCATTACCTGATGCCATAAGAAGACAATACTTTTTATTAAACTTAAGTCTTCTACCAATAAAATAGGCTATACATATTGTTAAAGTCATTTGTATAATTATAAAAGTTACTCCACTAAAGCCTAAACTTAATATTTCAGTTAAATTTATATTTGCTCCCATGAGTACTATTGAATAATTTAAAAGGTCTTTTTCTGCAAATTTTGTTCCATCCTCATATTTTTTATTATGAAAAATTGTATTTCCAACTATTATTCCTATAAATATTGCAAATGTCGCAGCTCCAATTGTAGTAAAATTTTTTCCAAGCACTTCTGATATTATTCCAATAATTATACAAATTATTATTCCTGGAATTATTTTTCTTATTTTGTTCAATTATATATCTCCTCTATGTATATTTTCTTCTTCAAATTATACATAAAGTTTTTCTTAAGTAAAATATTATTATGTTATATATATTATAAGTATATACTTATATGCATTTCACTATTAATAAAATTTGATACAAACCCTTATTAATAATATTTAATATATAGATCTTTTAATGCTCATTTATTGAATTAATTTTTTTATTTATATTATTGACATTAACGCTACGTAAAGGTATATAGTTATCTTATCAGGAGGTGGCAATATGGAATATACAGTACAAAAACTAAGCAGACTAGCAGGAGTTAGTACTAGAACTTTAAGATATTACGATGAAATTGGAATTCTTAAGCCGGCAAGAATCAATTCATCTGGATATAGAATTTATGGTGAAGAAGAAATTGATATTCTACAACAAATTCTTTTTTATAAGGAACTTGGTATAAACCTAGATGCTATAAAATCAATATTAGAAGATCCTTCATTTAATAAATTAACTTCTCTTAAAGATCATCATAGCAAACTTCTTGAAAAAAGAAAGCAATTAGACTTGCTTATAACAAATGTTGAGCAAACTATTGCTTCAGTAAAAGGAGATGTAAAAATGGCTAATAAAGAAAAATTTAAAGGTTTTAAACAAAAAATGATAGATGATAATGAAAAAAAATATGGAAAAGAAATTAGAGAAAATTATGGTAATGATACAATAGATAAATCAAATAAGCTTTTTGCTAATATGAGTGAAGAAGATTATAATAAATTTACTTCTCTTTCAGAGGAAATAAATAAAACTCTTTTAGAGGCATTTAAAACTAACGACCCATCAAGTGAATTAGCCCAAAAAGTGGCTAATATGCATAAGGAATGGTTATTATATACTTGGCCTAAATATAGCAAAGAAGCGCATGCAGGTCTCGCACAAATGTATGTTGATGATGAAAGATTCAAAGCTTATTATGATAAAGACCAAGATGGTCTTGCAGAATTTTTAAGAGATTCAATATTAGTGTTTACTGGAATGAATGAATAAATAAATTAAATATCCATAAATTTAAAAGGACTAGGATTTACCTAGTCCTTTTGTTAATTCAAAGCTAAATCATTTAATTGTTCTAAATTCTCACCAGTTAATACTACTGTGTCACCTTCCATTATCATAGTGGAACCTTTTGGCACTAATACATTACCATCACGTTTTATCATAACAATTAAAATTTCTTCTGGTATATCTGAATCCATAATTGACTTATTTGCATACTTACTATCTTTTTTAACCTTAATTTCTAATAACTTCGTGCTTTTTTCACTTTCATAGTCATTAAATGTTTTTAATACTGGTGACTCATTATCTACTAGCTCAAGCTTCTTAGCTACCGCCGGCACAAGTGTTCCCTGAACAGCAACTGAGAATAATGCTAAAAAGAATATTATATGAAATATATCATTGTTTATTGGTACTCCATAAGTTACAGCAAAAATTGCAAATACCATAGATGCTGCACCTCTAAGCCCTACCCATGATATAAATAATTTTTCCTTAAAGCTCATATTAAAGAAACTTAATATCCCAAATACCGCAATAGGTCTTGCAATTATAATCATAAATAATGATATTGATATACCTTTAAATGCAACTGCCGGTAACTGTGAAGGAAATGCTAATAATCCAAGTATAAAGAATAACATTATTTGCATTATCCATGATATACCATCAAAGAAATGAACAAGACTCTTTTTATGAGGTATTTTTTTATTACCTATTATTATACCTGCAATATATACACTTAAATATCCATTTCCTCCTAAATATTCACTTAAAGCATAGGCTAAAACTGCAACTGCTGTAACGAATATTGGATAAAAGCCTTCTATTTCGAAATTTGCACGTTTTAATAAATATACAGTTCCCTTTGCTAGAATTGCTCCACATAGTACTCCAACTATTATTTGAGTTAACAGCATTGGCACTATTGATCCATAACCATTTCCAGCCATTAATCCTAATATGATTATCGTTAACATATATGCAAATGGATCATTACTACCACTTTCAACTTCTAAAATTGATGCTAAAGAACCTTTTAAATTTAATTTCTGAGAACGCAAAATTGCAAAGACTGCTGCTGCATCTGTGGATGCAATTACTGAACCTATAAGCAATCCCTCTAATATAGTTGTCTTAAACACCCAGAAACAAAATAATCCAGTAAGTCCTGCTGTTATGACAACTCCTATTGTTGATAGTAGTACAGATTGTACTGCGACAGGTTTGGCCATCTTCCAATTGGTACCAAAACCTCCATAGAACATTATAAAAATTAATGCAATTGAACATAATTGACTTGTTAATTCGTAATTGTCAAAATATATTCCTATAACTCCATCTGAGCCAAATAACATTCCAAATATGATGAAAATTAAAAGAATAGGTACCCCAAATTTGTATAAAATCTTAGTAGAGGTTACACATACTAGTAGAATCAAAGCGCAAATGATCATCAAGTTTATCACATCTACCACCTCCAAAATATATTTATATACAAGTAAAATTTAATTATATAAGTAGATATTTCCTTCTACTAAATTCAATAAATTTTACTGAATATTTCAAATATTAATATAATTGTATTATAATTCGTTAAAAATATAAAGTTTTTTTATCATTTTAACTTATTTTTAACCTTTAAATTAAATTTTATATAATGCTATTATATTTCAAATTAGTTGTTTAGATTCTTGATATTTTCTTCTTTAAGTTTTTTTATATCTTTTAATAGTATGTTATATTCATTATCTAACTTCTCTTTTTTATTAATATCTGTTTCAATTGAAAGCATTGATATAACTTCTGAAATTTTATTTTCTAATACTAAAATTTCATCTTTATTATGTCTTTCCACTTTACTCTCGCCTCTTTTCTTTATAGATTCTTTTAACTCTTTATAATTTCCATCAAATTTATTTATTTTCTTATCTTTTATCTCTATAATTTTATTACATATATTTGATATAAATTTTCTGTCATGTGAAACTAATATAACTGTTTTATCTGTATTGACTAATGCTGATTCAAGTGCTTCCATTGATTTTATATCTAAATAATTTGTTGGTTCATCTAATATTAATAAATTATTATCACATAAAAGTATTTTACAAAGTGACACCTTAACTCTTTCTCCACCACTTAATAAATTAACTTCTTTATTTACAGCTTCTCCTTTAAATCCGAAATTGTTTAATTTACTTCTTATAAAACTTTCATCATAATAAGAATCCTTTTTTACATTTTCTAATACACTCTTGCTTTCATCTAATATTTTTTGACTTTGATCAAAATAACCTATTTCTACCCCTTTAGAAATCTTAATATTGTCATTATCCTTTCTTATTATTTCCTTTAAGAGAGTTGATTTCCCACATCCATTGCCTCCTATAATAGCAACTTTATCTCCTTTATTTATGCTAAACTCACATTCTTCTAATAAAACTTTATCTCCAACAGTTAATTTTAGATCTTTTACCTTTACTGGTATTTTAGATTTAAAATCTCTTCCTTCTTTTATTTTTATTATAATTTCTACTTCATCCTTTGGTTTTTCTTTAACTTCTAAATGATTTATTCTATTTTTTATATTTTTGATATTATTATCAATATTTTTCTTTCCTTTTTGATCACCCATTTTTATAGTTTTAGCTTCGGATTTTCCCATTCCTTTTGGAGCTTTTTTTATTCTATCTCTTAACCCCTCTTTCTTTAATATAACTTTTTCTAACCTTTCTTTTTCTTTAATATAACCATGATATTCTCTATCATCTCTCTTTCTTTCCTCTCTTTTTTGATTTATATAATCTGTATAATTGCCTTTATATCTTTTTACCTTTCCATCATCTATTTCTACTATATAATTACATAAATAGTCTAGAAATTCTCTATCATGAGATATTAAAAGCAATGAACCATTATAACCTTCTAGCATATTTTCTAATAGCTCAATACTAGAACTATCTAAATTTGATGTTGGCTCATCTGCTATTATAAGATTTTTATTTTCACTAAGTGCATTTACTATTTTAATTTTTATCTTTTCTCCTCCTGATAAAAACTCATTATACTTATCCGACGCTCCAAATAAACTCTTTACCCTACCTTCTGTACAAACTCCATAATCATTCTCAACTTGGCTTATATAAGAGTAACTATCTGTAATAAATCTCTCGCCTTCGTCAATATCTATATCTCCTATTAAACATTTAATTAATGTAGTCTTTCCAGAACCATTCCTGCCTACTATCCCAATCCTATCTCCATCTAATATCTCAAACTTTTCAATATCCAATATATCTCTATTTCCATAACTTTTCTTTACTTTATTTAATATAGCTAACTCCATGTATAACACTTCCTTATTTATAATAAAACCTAAGTTTATTATTTCATTAAGTAGATTAGATAATACTTTTTAAATATTTATATTCATACAAAAATAATAAACCTTAAGTGTAATTTTAAATAATTACACTTAAGGTTTATAATTCTAACTATTTTTTATCTTATTATTAATATATATTTCATTCTGTATTATTTAAACTAAATTAAATATTTTTTTCCTTATAATCTTCTAATGCTTCAATTGCTAGTATATATCCCTTTTCTCCGAATCCTGCAATCTGTCCAATACAAGCTGGTGCAGTTTTTGATTCTTTTCTAAAATCTTCTCTTGCATGAACATTTGAAAGATGTACTTCAACAGTTGGTATTCCTGTATTTCCTTTTATAGCATCATGTATAGCATAGCTATAATGAGTATATGCCCCTGGATTTATAACCACACCATCATACTTTTCAAAGTATGCATCTTGCATAAAGTCTATTATTTTGCCTTCACAATTACTTTGAAGAAGCGTTATATCATGACCTCTTTTTTCTCCTTCTGATCTTATGTATGAACAAATTTCTTCAAAGCTCTTTGTACCATATATACCTTTTTCTCTAACCCCGATCATATTTATATTAGGTCCATTTATAATCATTATTTTCATATTATAGCCCTCCAAATTACATTTATTATACTTATAAAGTTATCACTAAAATTAAAATAAGGCAAAGCCTTTAGACTCTGCCTTATTTCTCTTAAGCTAAGATATTATATAGTTAAAAATATTTTATAGCTTTCAATAACATCTGCTTTATTCATTTTTTCTAACCACTTATTATAGGCAAGAAAATTTTCCTTTAATAAAATCATATCTATATCTTTAGGTTCTTTTCTTTCTACATACATGTTTATCTTTATTAAATTTCCCAATTAATCACTCCTTTTTATTTAAAATTTAAATAGTCATATCAAAAATTTTCTTTTTCCTAGTTTATTTATAAATAATATTGAAATACTTTCTTATATTATTATGAATTAAAAGACTATAGAAAGCTCCAATAAATTGGAAGCTTCTTCATTAGATAAATTTTTAGATTGGCATATCTCTTCAATTAGAATTTTCTTTGTACTAGTTAACATCTGCTTTTCACTAGTATTTAGAGGATGTTTAGAATCAATTTGACTAAGATTACATATAACTTCAAAATAATCTGATAATAAACCTGATTTTATTTTTGTAGAATTCATAACTAATCTTTCTTTAAAGTTAGACTTCATTAAATCATCACCTTTAGTTATAAATTTATCCATATTGTCTAAATTATAATCCATTGTTTTAATATCACTAACTAACCTTATATTTGATTGCTCTACTCTACTAAATGGTAACATTAATTTCATTGTGTTATTAAAAAGATGTATCCTATAATATTTTTTCATTTCACCTTTGAATTCTTTTGTTTCAATGAAATCAATTATTCCAACACCTTGACTTGGGTAAACTATCTTATCTCCTATATTAAACAACTAATCCCTCCTCTTTTCTCTATATTTATATTATACCACACTTTTAATATATATAAATTTTTTATTTTATCACAATTGTATTATTATGTCAATAAACATATTCTACTCATAATTTACTCCCTTTAATCAGAGCCAATAAATAAAAAAAATAATAAGAATAATAAACTTATTATTCTTATTATTTAAAATTAGTATATTTTTATTAATTACATTGTTCTTTTTTAGAATACCTCTCTAGCGCCCTTAAAAAATTACCTTCAATTAATTCACTTAACTTTTCTATTATTTCCTTTGGTTTTTCTCTCATCCCATTATGCATCCATTTTACAACAAGTCCTGTAAAAGCTACAGTATAAAAATCTGCAATAAATTGCTTATCAAAATCTTCTACACTCATTCCTTCTGATATCTCATTTATAACTCCTATTATTAAATCATTAGTCACCGAGTATATATAATTATCTAAATGATTTCTCCCTAAAGAATTTAATGAATTCATACAAAACTCTTTATTATTTTCTATATAAACAAATATTTTATAAAATCCCTCAGTCCAAGTCTCATAACTTTTACATTCAGATATACTTTCAATTGCTTCTGTTTTATAAATCCACTCAAGCAAATCATATATATCTATAAAATGATAATAGAAGGTCTGCCTGTTGACTTTGCAATCATCTACTATACTCTTTACAGATATTTTATTTAACTCAGTTTTCCTCATTATTTTTTTTAATGAACATGCTAAAGATTTCTTTGTGCTTAAAGAATTAGACATATTACCACCTTCCATACCTTGAAATAAATTATTCTTATTATACCATAAAGTAGGAATCATTCTTTCTAATCTATTATGTAATATCTTTTTCTTTCATTGATTATATCCATTCATATATCTAATAAATAAAAGCACATATCAAAATTGATATATGCTTTTATTTTCTCCTTTGTATTAGAGAGATTATTTTGCTTCTTTGCTTGCAAATTGACTATTATAAAGTTTTTCATAGAAACCACCCTTTGCCATAAGTTCTTCATGATTTCCTTGTTCTATAATATTCCCATCATTCATAACTAAAATTAAATCTGCATTACGTATTGTTGAAAGTCTATGTGCTATAACAAAACTTGTTCTGCCCTTCATTATATTTTGCATAGCCCTTTGAAGCAATTGTTCGAGTCTTGTATCTACTGAACTTGTTGCCTCATCTAGTATAAGAATTGATGGGTCTGATATTATAGCTCTTGCTATAGTTAAAAGTTGCTTTTCTCCCTGTGATATATTAGATGCTTCTTCATTTAGGAACATATTATATCCATCTGGAAGAGTTTTAATAAAGTGATGTACATTTGCGATCTTAGCAGCTTTCACTATCTCTTCTTTTGTTGCTCCAAATCTACCATACTCTATATTATCATGTATTGTTCCATTAAATAACCATGTATCTTGAAGTACCATACCAAACATTGAACGTAAATCCTCACGTTTCATATCTCTAGTATCTACTCCATCTATCTTAATTGAACCACCTTTAATATCATAGAATCTCATTAATAAATTTATTAATGTAGTTTTACCTGCCCCTGTTGGTCCAACTATTGCAACCATCTGACCACTCTTTACTTCTGCATTTAAATCATTTATTAATATCTTATCATCATTATATCCAAATTTAACATGCTCAAATGTAACATCTCCACGTAATTCTTTTATTTTTACTGAATTTACTGGATCAGGTGTTTCTTCCTTCTCATTTAATATTTCAAATACACGTTCCATAGCTGCAAAAGCTGATTGTATAGTTGAAGATAATTGAGTTATTTGAGAAAGAGGTTGATTAATTTGCCATATATAACGAATGAATGCTTGCAGATTACCTACTGTTATTATTCCTCTTATAGCATAAACTGGACCTATAAATGCCATTACAGCTATTCCTAAATATGTTACTAAGGAAACTAAAGGTGACATAATACCAGATACAAATTGTGCTTTAAACCCATTACTACAAAGTTCTTCATTTATTTCTTTAAATTCTGCTATTGCATCATCTTGCTTTCCATATAATTTTATTTCATTAAATCCTGTATACATTTCTTGAACTGTACCATTTAATTTTCCCAAAGCATTTTGCTGTTTTTCAAATAAATTTTGTGATTTACCTACAATAAATCTTGAAACAAGATAGCTAATTGGAATTATAAGCATTGCTAAGAGTGCCATTGTTACATTGATAGTAAACATCATTGCAAGTGCTAATGTTACAGCTAATATAGAATTTATCACCTGGCTAAAGCTTTGTTGAAGTGCATTAGATATTGTATCAACATCATTTGATATACGACTTAAAACATCTCCATAACTATTGCTATCAAAATAACTTATAGGTAGTTTTCTAATTTTATTTTGTACTGCATTTCTTAAGTCCCTAATAGTGTTTTGAATTGCATTTGTTAATAAAAAGTTTGCTGCGTAAGTTAACACAGTATAAGTTGTATAAAGACATCCAAGAATTATAAGTATTTTAGTAATATAACCAAAGTTTACAGTAACACCTGATATGCCCTTTGCAATTTCTATTACATCTGTAGTAAGTTGAGTTATTATAAGTCCTTCAACCTTAGGTGAGACTGCACTTATAGTTGCTGCACCTATTATAAATAATATAGAGGCTATAAATCCTATTTTGTATGGTTTAACATATGGAGAAATATTTTTAAAAGTTGTTTTTAAATTCTTCATTCTACGCATCTTTTAATTCCTCCTCTGTAAGCTGGGATGTTGCTATTTCATAATAGATTTCACAATTTTTAAGTAATTCTCTGTGAGTACCTTCTCCTACAACTTCCCCTTCATTAAGCACTATAATCTTATCTGCATCTAAAATTGAACTTATTCTTTGTGCTACTATTAAAACTATTGAATCTTGAGTTTCTTCTTTTAATTTAGCTCTTAAAACTGCATCTGTCTTAAAATCTAATGCTGAGAAACTATCATCGAATATATATATTTCTGGTCTTCTAACTACAGCTCTTGCTATAGATAATCTTTGCTTTTGACCACCAGATACATTAGATCCACCTTCACTAATCTCTTCATCAAATTTATGTGGCTTCTTTGATATAAACTCATAAGCTTGAGCTACTTTAGCTGAATGTTCAAGTTCTCCTGTATTTGCATCTCTTTTACCAAACTTTATATTTTGACCTATACTACCTGTAAATAGTAAAGTTTTTTGTGGAATGAAACCTATTTTCTTTCTTAAGGCCTTAAGATCATACTCTCTTACATCTACTCCATCTATTTTTATGCTACCTTCTGTAACATCATAAAATCTTGGTATTAAATTAATAAGTGTACTCTTACCACTTCCAGTACTACCTATAAAGGCTACTGTTTCCCCTTTCTTTGCAGTAAAGGATATATTTTTAAGTACTGGCTCTTCTCCATATGGATAAGTAAATGTAACATTATTAACCTCTATATATCCCTCTTCTACTGTATCTACTATACCTTTTTTAGGACTCTTTATTAGAGGTTCCTCTTCTAATAATTCTTGTATTCTATTTGCTGAAACTTCAGCTCTTGGATACATTACAAAAACTAGTGAAAATAACATAATTGAAAACATTGCGTGGAATAGATATTCTATAAACGCAACTAATTGTCCAACTTCTAATGAGCCTGCATTTATCATCTTACTTGATATCCAGAATATAGCTAGTATAGCTAAATTAAGTAAGAAAAAGAAAGTAGGTTGAGTAATTGACATAAGCTTATTAAGCTTTTTAGAAATAGTTGCATAACTCTCATTTGTATCCTTAAATCTTTCGTCTTCATGATCATCATTTCCAAAGGCCCTTATTACCCTTATACCTGTTAGATTTTCTCTAGATATACGATTTAATTTATCTAAACCTTTTTGCTGACTTTTTGACATTGGGTGAGAAACCTTAGCTATGATTACAACTCCAGCAATTATAAATGGAATTGTTACAGCTAAAACCAAAGATAGGGGTAGGCTTGTTCTTATTATCATTATTAAACTGATTGTAAACATAATTGGAGTTATAAGCGCAACCCTTAGAACAGTGTTTACGAATTGTTGCAATTGGAAAGCATCATTTGTAGTTCTAGTAATCATTGAAGATATGCCAAACTTATCATACTCACTATGAGAAAATTCTTGTGCCTTTTCGAATATATCATTTCTAATATCTCTTGTGACACTTGTCGAAATCTTTGATGAACAATATCCAAGTAAAATTGTTCCCATAGATCCTATTATAGAAATAACTACAATAATAATTCCCATTTTCCTTATATACGGTATATCATTGTAAACTATACCAATATCTATTATCTTTGCCATTATTGTTGGTATACCGAGTTCAACTAATGCAAAACCAAATACAGATATCACATTTATTATGAACAGTAACTTATAGTTTTTTAAATACCTTAAAATTAGTTTCATTAATTATCATCTCCTTCTATTGTTTAATTTTATAAAATTAATTTAAATACTTGCATGCACTCTACAGATAATAACATTTATATTTTATTATTCTCAAAATGATTATCCTTTTAGTCTCGAAGATTATTTAATTAAATTAGATATAATTATTATTAAAAACATTAAATTTAAGTATAAAAAAATACCTTAGCATGGGATTTTTCCCTGCTCGAGGTATAATACTCTCTTAATTAAAATTTCTCATTTTAAACAGTATAATATTCTAGAGCAGTATGTTTTCTTCTATTTTCATTATCTAATTTCACTAAAATTTTTTTCATCTAATACCACTCCTTACTGTTTATATTCTCATCACAATATATCATATTTTTTCTTAATTGTAAATATTTATAATTTAAGTGTATTTAATTAAAACTGCATATTCTTATCTATTTTAAATTCATTTTCTCATGTATACTATATCTACATTTACTATATGCATTATATTATTTACATCAATATCTGATACACTTTTTTTAATTTGAATATAATAAAAATATACTTACAAAAATACGAATTAAAAAGTCACTACAATATTGTAGTGACTTTTAATTTTTACATATAATCTTTTGTACGAACTTTCATTCCCTTTTTCTGCAACCTATCTTCTACAATCTCTTTAATTATAGAATATACAATTGCAAATAACGGAACTCCTATAACCATTCCAACTAATCCTAAGAATTTACCTGCAACTAGTATTGAAAATAATATCCAAAAAGCTGATATTCCAATGGAATCTCCAAGTATTTTAGGTCCTATAATATTTCCATCAATTTGTTGTATTATCAAAATAATTATTGCAAGCCATATTGCTTTAATTGGTGAAACAAATAGAACTATTATAATTGATGGTATTGCACCAATAAATGGTCCAAAGAATGGTATTATATTTGTTATACCTATAATTACAGATATTAAAAGAGCATATGGCATCTTGACTATTGTTAAAATAACAAAAGTTAAGACTCCAATTATAAGTGAATCTAATATTTTTCCACTTAAAAACTTTCCAAAAGTATCGTTACTTCTATGTGTTAACTCTAATATCTTTTCAGCCGCCTTCATAGGAAATATTCCATAAGTCATTTTCTTACTTAGCGCAAAAAACTTCTCTTTTTCTATTAAAAGATATATAGAAACTATTATCCCTAATACTATATTCCAGATACTTGATAAAATAACTGTAAGTATTCCTCCAAGCATAGGAATTAAGTTTGCTGATGTCTTAATTACATAATCAATAAGACCATTAAACTTCTCATTTATTATTACTAAATAGTGTTCTTGAATATCTAATTTACTTACTGTATCATTAATAAACTTACTAGTATTGGCTATGTATGATGGTATATCATTGACTAAACCAACTATACTATTAATCAGTTGTGGTAGTACAAATTGAATAAACAATCCAATAACTATAAATGCAGTTATATATGTAAATAATAATCCAAGCCCCCTTTTTGACTTAATATTAGATTTTTTAAAAAACTTTTTAAAAAATGAGAATTCTAATACTTTATTTTCATAAAATCTTAAAACAAAATCTAGTATATATGCTATAGCAAATCCCCAAATAAATGGTTTAAGTATGCCTATCGCAACATTTATCTTATTCATAAGAGAACCTAACTGAGATATTGCTAAATAAAATAAAATTATTGCACATACAACAAGAAATGCATAAACAGAAATGGTATTATATTTTTTATTCCAATCAATCTTCATCTTTTTACCCCTCATCCTCTCTATCATAAATATCTAACTATTCATTTTAAATTAATTATATTAGTACATTAATGTTCTAAATTATATCATAGATGCACTAAAGTATCTCTTTGGATTCTTACGTATTATTAATTTATATAGTAAAGTTCTATCCATATCCATTATATACTAAAACTCATATCTAAATTATATACTAAAGTATTTTTAAGATATGTTAAGAACTTTTTAATTATTTTATTAGATTTTACAAGTTTTTTTATTGAATATTAAACTTCCTTCATAAAAATCATTAAACTTTTATGGATATCAAATTTTAATGAATATACTTTTATCTATAATCACAAAATAATTAATGAAAAACTTATAGGAGGAATGTGTTATGGATAATAACAATAAGTCTGCTCACGATATGGCTAAAGAAATGATTATTGATGGAGAAACTTTTGAAAAAATTATGGATAAAACACACTTAAGACTTAAGGATTTAAAAAGAATTCAAAGAGAAGAGATAAGTAATCATTTTTAAAAATAAAAAATAACGGGCAATCCCGTTATTTTTTTATTTAATATTTTCTTTTAAGAAGTTTTTTCGTTACTTCTAAAAGTATATCTTTATATTCATTATCAGGTAATTTATTTATATCTCTAAAAGCTTTTTCAGAATACTTTTCTGCAAGTTTAACTGAAGCCTCTATTCCACCATTTTCTTTCACTAAACTTATTATGTTGCCTATTTCCTCATCATTATAACTATCTCCTTTTAATACTTCTTCAAATGCACATTTATTATTTTTCATAGCTAATAATAATGGAAGAGTATATATACCATCCTTTATGTCATTTCCAGACTTTTTACCTATTTCTTCGTCTGTTCCTACATAATCTAATATATCATCTATTATTTGGAATGCCATACCTATATTATGACCTATTTCCCAAAATAATCTACAGGTCTTCTTATCACATGAGCTTTCTGCAGCACCTATATATAAACTTAATGAAAATAACTCTGCTGTCTTACCTGATATTCTTTTTAAATAATCCTTAATTGATACATCTTTATTAAACCTTGAATTTAATTGTTCAACTTCTCCAAGGCATATTCTAGACATTACCTTTGTATCAACGTCCACGCCTCTTTCTATTGATGAAGTTGTAGCTAGCGTTCTAAAACATAAACAGAAAAGATAGTCTCCTATGTATACAGCATAGTTTTTCCCATACTTTGCCTGAACTGTCTCTTTTCCACGTCTCAGTTCTGCATCATCAATAACATCATCATGAACTAATGTAGCCATATGGAACATTTCTATTACTGATGCCAGTGCAATAACTCGCTCTTCATTATACTCCCCAAATTTTGAAGCTATAACTGTAAAAGCAGGTCTTAACATCTTACCACCAGAGTTTAATAATTCTAATATACTTTTTTCTATAATTTTATCTTTACATTTAGCATTTTTGCTAATTTGTTTTTTAACCTCTTCAATTTCTCTATCAATTATAGGATAATTGCTCCAAAACTTACTCATGTTTATCCCCTCGTTTCATCTCCAAATAACATTATAATTTTATTGAATTAAAAAGCAGGAATATATTCCTGCTTTTTTTATTTAAATTGTTTTACTTATTTCCACCATGTATATCATAGATAGGTTCTCTCTTTCCCATCCAGAAGTTACCTACCAGTTTATTAATCCAAGGCATCACATAATAATCTAATCCAAATGTTCTTCCTGCGCCAGCCATTAATGCAATACTACCAAATGTGAACCATAATATATCCCATCCAGCCATTGCTGAGAATATAAAGTTAACTGTCATAAATGCAGATGCCGCTGAAGCTAAGAATGTAAACAATCCTGCAATTAAGCATAATCCTATAGCTATTTCAGTTAAAACAACTATTCTTTGGAACCAAACTGCAACTTCAGGATTTGGCATAAATATTTCCATTATTGATTCGTAGAACTTTGGCATGCTTTCAAATATAGGAGTTGGCATATTTGCTACTGCACCATCAGCTGCTTGTGATGCACCTGAAACTGTATCTTGAAGCCATGGGAATGGCATTTTAACATTCCCCATTTTCATCCAGCTATCCCAACCAACTGTTAAGTTACTGCTTAAACCATCAAAATAAGCGCTTATACTTCCACCAGCTGCATCTGAAGCACTAGAAGCTGAATCAAATGCTTTAGTCCAAGTTTCTTCACCAATTAATTTCTTAAGACCTTCAATTAACCAAAGGAAACCTATATAAACTCTTAAAGGAACTAACCATAATCTATTTCCTTTAGATGATAAATGACCTCTCATGATACATCTTCTTTCTTTCATAGCGAAGAATTCATGTTGAAGATAGTTATAAACTGCATGAACATTATTTACTCCAAATAAATAAACCATATTTATAAGGTGCTTCATTACCATAGCAAAGAAACCTGATAATTTCATTCCCATCAAATTAGCTACAGCATATCTTCCACCTATAGATACCATAAATCCATGATAATTTGATTTAAATTCTACCTTTTCTTTATTTTCCATTGAAGCTACTATATTTTTAACTGCTGTTACTGCTGTTTGTTCTGCCGCTTCAACTATTTGTGGATTACCATTCCCTGGTGTTTCTTCTACATATGCAATATCTCCAACTACAAATATATTTTCTTTTCCTTCTGCTTGCATATATTTGTTAGCCGCATATCTTCCAGCTCTAGCTTTCTTAATCTCAATTTTATCTAAATCTTGATTAGCTTGAACTCCACAAGTCCAAATTAAAGTTTCTGTAGGAATTACTTTTCCACTCTTTAACTTTATAGTATTTTTAGTAACTTCTACAATTGGAGAATCTTTTAAGATTTCTACACCATGCTTGACCATGTATTTTTCAGCTTTATCTGCTTGCTTTCTATCTAACATATTAAGTATAGTAGACATTGCTTCAACAACTAATATCTTAATTTCTTTAACATCAACTCTATATTCTTTCGCTAATGTTTCTTTCCATTCTAATAGCTCTCCAGCCATTTCTATTCCAGTAAATCCTGATCCTGCTACTATAAAAGTAAGCATTCTCTTTCTCTTTTCAGCATTTCTTTCATAAGAAGCTTCTTTAACTCTATCTTTTATATGAGCTTTTATTCTAAGAGCATCTTCTAGTGACCATAGAGTGAATCCATTTTCTTTTACTCCAGGTACTCCGAAGAATGCTGGTTCACTTCCTGTTCCTATCATTAGATAGTCATACTCATATTCCCCTTGTTTTGTCTTTACTATATTTTTATCTTCATCTACATTTTCTATGTAGTCCACAACAACATTTACTTTAGTTCTGTGGAATATTCTAGAAAGTTCAACCTTTACAGATTCTTCCGGAACCCTTCCCCCTGCAACTTCATGTAATTCTGTCATTAAAGTATGGTAAGGATTCTTATCAATTAAAGTAATCTCTACCTCTTTATTTTTTTTATACTTTTTTGCTAACTTTTTGGCTGCATGTACACCTGCATAACCAGCACCTAAAATAACAATTTTAGTAGACATATAATTCCCTCATTTCATTTTAATTATTAACCAATATTCTTTTGTTAAAATAATCTCAAAAGTTGTTTTGCATGTCTATTCTATATTTAATAACTATAACTGTCTAGCATGTTTTATTACTAAATAAATAGAATTTATGAACAATGTTTCATTTTAGTAAAACCTCATAATCCCTTATATTTAGGTACTTTAGCTACATAACTGAATTTATTTTGTTTAATTCGTTATAACTTTTTTTTATTAAGTATGAACATTTTAAATAATAGACATACTCAATACTTACAACTTCACCTTACTATCTATCTCTTTGTTTAGAATCTTTTCTAATTCATTTTTAAACAGATTAATCTTCTTTTTCAAACTGTTTTCTATATCTTTTTTATAAGTTATAAATAAATCATATTCTATTTCATAGCTTTTACATTCTAAATCTTTAAATATTCCTGATTCTAATTCTGCTTGAACTGATATTTTGGGAACAATAGCTGCTGTATTAGAGTTATTTAAATATTCTCTTACCGTATCTATTGAATTTGTTTTTAAACAGATATTAGATTTATCTAATTTTTCAAGTTCTCTTCTTGGTATACTTAAATTATCATCTAGTAATGCAATAGATAATTTATCAAACTTATCTTTTTTAACTTCTTGTTTACTTATAAGTATTAACTTATCACTTCCTATGTAGTTTGATGATAAGTCAACATCATATATCATTTTGCAACCTACTACTACATCTGATCTATTATGTAATAATAAAACTTGCTCATTAATTTCTAATTGATTGTTTATGATCACATTAAAATTCTTGAATATTTTGCTAATATCTTTAGCAATATTGGATACTAAAAAATTAGCATACATACTTGAATTAGTTATTTCTATTTCTTCTTTACTAACATTATTTGCACTTATCTCTTCAATTAAATTATTGTGAGATATAAGAATTTCTCTAGCATAGTTATAAAGTATCTCTCCTTGACTAGTAAGTTTAACTCCTTTATTACTTCTTTCAAGAAGTTTTGCACCAAGCTCCTTCTCAAGCTTAGAAAGTTGATGACTTAAAGCTGGTTGTGATATATGCGAATTATTAGCGGCCTTTGATATACTTTTAAGTTCTGCTACTTCATAAAAATATTTTAAACTATCTATTTGCATAATTTTCATCCTCTCTAGTTTGCAAGCTCAAAACTTTCATTTGTTAATTTAAAACTATCTCTTACTCCTTCAGTTATATAAACCTTTCTATCATTCATTATAAATATTGCATCTACACCATCTAAAGTTTCTATAAATTTAAGACCTTCATCTAATCCCTTAGTAAATATTAAAGTTGATAATGCATCTGCATCCATTGATTTATCGGCAATTATAGATACTCCTGCAATATCAGTTTTATAAGGATATCCTGTCTTAGGATTTAAAATATGGTGATACTTAACTCCATCTTTTTCTATAAATCTTTCATAAACCCCAGTGGTAACAACAGACTTATTAGAGGTTTCAACCGCTCCAACTACATTTCCTCTTTCTGTATTGGGATCTTGAATGCCTATCTTCCAGTTCTTATCCCCTTCCTTTTTACCTAGTGCATATATGTTTCCACCTAAATCAACAATGGCTTCTTTTACCCCTTCTTCTTTTAAAAGTTTTACAATTTCATCCGCTGCATATCCTTTTGCAATACTTCCAAGGTCTATCATCATTCCCTTTTCACTTAAAAATACCTCATTAGTATCTTTATTGATTTTTAATTTTGAATAATCAACATGTTTAATAGCTTCTTTTATTTCATTTTCATTTGGAACCTTTGCTTCTGGAAGTCCAATGCTCCATAACTTAACTAGAGGACCTATTGTAATATCATATCCTCCCTTAGATGCTTTTGAATATTCTAATCCTTTTTCTATAATATTAAAACTATCATCACTAAGCTTAACTGGCTTTACTCCCGAATTTTTATTAAGTTCTACAATCTCTGTTCCATCCTTATTAATACTAACTAAATCCTCTAGCTCAATAACTCTTTTAAATGCCTTGTCCAATATTTCTTCGCTTCCACCATCATAAAGTGTAATCTTTATAGCAGTTCCCATAAATAATTCAGTTCTACTAATAGGATCTTTTGATTTAGGATCTTTTGATTTTTCTTTAGTACATCCTACTAAACTAATGATCAAAACAGTTGTTATAAAAAAAGTAATAACTTTTTTGCCCATAATGTCTTCTCCTCCCAAATGAAATCATTTTAATTGATTTCGTTTCTCATATCATTAATTTTTTATTAATATTATTCATATGTATTTTATATTTTATAAGTTTTTCCGGTAAAATACAACAAATTATTCTTTCATTCACCCTATTTTGTTAAATTTTTATTGAGAAATATTAACATTTTTTCTATTTTAAAATTAAACTAATAAAAAAAAGGCTATTAATATAGTAATTCACTATATTAATAGCCTTATATTTATTAAATAGATCTTTTAATTTAAATCCTATTTTATAAATTATAATTATTTAACTTCTATTAATTCTTTTTCTGTTTTTCCTTCATTTGCATTGTTTATAGCTTCTGTAACTAAAGTTTTAGCCTTAGCTGATGAGCTTGTTGCACCAGTTACTGCATCGAAATCTCCTGATTGAGATTCTACGATTTTCTTTTCCAATTCAACTTCATATACAGCTGGATTTGTACCTGCTTTTTCTTTCATCATGTCATTGTATTCTTTGTCTTCTCTCTTATTACCTTTGTCAGTAAATTCATTGTAAGTAGCTTTTGTTATTTTTCCATCTGCAACAGTAAGAACTACTTTAGCTTTTCCACCATTATCATCAGCGTTCTTTGTTTCTACTTCATAAGTACCATCTTTCATTGTAACTTCTGAACCTTTGTTTTCCTCTTTAGCCTTATTATCATCACTTCCACCACAACCTACAAGTGATATTGCTAATGCTGCTGTGCATAATCCTACTAATAACTTCTTTTTCATTAAAATTTCCTCCTAAAAATATATAGATTAATTTTTTATTATTCCCAAGAGGATTATACAACGATTTTGACATTTTATATTAATATATATTTTTTATACAGTATAAGTATTTTCTATTACCCCTTTCTTTTCATATAATTTAAAATCTAATCGTAGCTTTAATAAAAAAACTACAACTAAAATTACTTAGGAGAAATGTTAAATGAAGATCTTCAAGAAATTAGACATAATTATAATATTATTTCTTATTATTCTATCATTCGTTCCTTATTTGATATTTGCAAAAACTCTATCTAAAAACTATAGTAGTACTTATGCTAGCATCAAAGTTTCTGGTAATGTATATGATACTATTCCACTTTCATCTTTTAAAGGTGAAAAAACTTTAGTGGTAAAAACAGATCATGGAAACAACACTATCTTAATAAAAGATAATACAATTAAAATAATAGAAGCTGATTGTAGAGATGATCTTTGTATTAAACAAGGAGTTATATCCAAGGTAGGACAAACCATAGTTTGTTTACCTAATGAATTAATAATAGAAATTAAAGGAGATGAAAGTAATAGTGATGATGATACTATACTTTCCCATTAGATACTATGAAATTTAATAAAACTTCAAAAATGCTATATATGTCTCTACTTGTTGCTATGGCTTTAATTTTATACATATTTGAAGGTATGATACCAGTACCTTTTATAACACCTGGTGCAAAACTTGGACTTGCAAATCTTGTAATAATGATATCGGTATATACATTAGATAGCTATAAAGACTCCTTCTTAGTGTTGCTTTTAAGACTACTTTTATCAACTATGTTAGGAGGAAGTATATCAACACTTCTATATAGTGCAGCTGGCGGTATACTTAGCTTTGCAATTATAGTTTTAGTTAAGGAACTTGGCGGTAAATATGTATCTATAATAGGAGTTAGTGCTTCTGCTGCAGTATTTCATAATATAGGTCAGCTTTTTGTAGCCTCTCTTATATTAGAGAATTTCGGTGTATTTTTATATTTACCAGTGCTATCATTAGCAGGTATAGGAACCGGAATATTTGTAGGTTTATCTGCGAATTATTTATTGTCACACTTAAGAAGACTACCTTATTTTAGAACTAATTAAACCTTAAAATCTAATAATCAATTAAAAGTTTTAAAGTCCAAAGTAAAATATATATTTTACTTTGGGCTTATTATTTTATATAAATGTATCTTTAATTATTAAATCTTTAGGATTATATAATCTATCAATATCTCCTTCTCTATACATCCACTCCTGGCAAAGATTAAAATCTTCTTCCCTAAAGGCTTCCCCTTTTTCGAAAGTAAAATCCTCTAATCTCTTTGCTGCATTTAAGCTATATCCAGCATAGTCTATAACAATATTTACTTTCTCTTCTTTACTAGATTCATTAAATATTACTTTAGCCTCTTCTAAAGCTTTATGAAAGCTTTTAACTGCTTCCTTATTCTCTCTATAGAATTCCTCTTCAAAACACCACATAACTAAATTTTTGTCGCTTTCTCTTAAGCTCCATACCTTTTCATATCCTCTATCTATAAGTTCTCCTATAAATGGTTCTATAGCAACTAAAGCATCTATTTCTCCATTATCAATTGCTTTAATTCTTTCATATGTGTTATTAATCCAAGTAATTTTTGTGTCTTTTAATTTATTCTTTAAATCATTTTCTAAAAACAATTTAAAAAGTCCAGCCCTATTTACTCCAACTGTTAATCCACTTAAATCTTTAGGTACATCTTTACTTGCTAAAAAACTTATAGTCCGTGTCAAATTTGATGTTATAACAGCCTTTTTTCCTCTTTTAAGCGTATAGAAAAAGAATGTTACATCCCCCATCATAGCATGGGAATCACCTTCTAGAAATGGATTCTTACCACCAAAATCAAAATCCTCTGGAAGCTCCAAGTTAACCTCTATATTATGCTTTTTAAATATCC
This sequence comes from Clostridium sardiniense, assembly GCF_050584765.1. Lineage (GTDB taxonomy): Bacteria > Bacillota > Clostridia > Clostridiales > Clostridiaceae > Clostridium > Clostridium sardiniense_A. Next base: position 1,919,990 of record NZ_JBNOOR010000001.1, read on the forward strand.
CCATTTTACTTGCCATAATTGTAGGTATGCATAATGGGTTTTTCTTTATTAAAGTAATATTAATTATACTCATAATTCTCTCCTCTTTACTTTGCTATTATCATAATTAAAAATTCTAAAGATAAGGCTATATGAAAGCTATATATTAATAATAATGGTCTTGGTCCCCACTCTCTTCCCATTTCTTTATAAACTTCTTTTATCTTATAATAGTCCTTATACCAACGAACATATCCATAATAATAGAAAGTAATAACTCCAGTTATAAACATAATAAGCGTTATACTTCCATTAAAGAATAATCCTATCCAACATAACACCATGATTATAGCCTCTGGTATTATTATCTTAATTGAATTTCTAAATCCAATAACATGAGGAAGGGTTGTTCTACTTCCCATATCTTTATTATAATCCGACGTATTGTTAGTAGACATTAAAAATACTGTCATTATCATGGCTATAATTGAATATAGAACTACATCTACAGTGACTTTACCTAATTGAATATATATAGATACAAAACAACTTATAAATCCTACAAAAATTCCAGATATAAGTTCCCCTACCGGATATATAATATATGGCTTAGGTCCCAAAGAATAGCATATAGCAGCTAGTGCACTAAGAACTCCTATAAATAATATATTTAAATCTCTAGTTATAAATACTATAAGAAGTCCTGATGCACCTCCAAGCACAGTCATAAATATAAGTGCAATAACTGCATCCTTAAGCTTAGCCGCACCTCTAGCAAGACCTTCACTTCCTATATGTCCTGTTAGTGTTTCTTCACTTTCTTCACTTTTTAAGTATCCTCTTATTTCATTTGCTATATTAGATACTATGTTGAAACTAAATCCTGAAATAAACATAAGAACTAATAAAGCTATATCTAGCTTCCCTGCTAAATAAGCTCCAAATAAGCCACCACTTAAAACAGGCATTCCAGTGGCAAAACCAGTTCTTACTTCTAATACTGTATATACTCTCTTAAAAAAATTATTTTCTTTCATCATTTCATACTCCCTGACGTTATACCTCCGTATATATGCTTTTGAAGAAACCAAAAGAATATAATCATAGGTATCATACTAATTATTATGGCAGCACATATAATCTGCCAATCCGTTCTTGCTGGTCCAATAAACTTAAATAAAGCTGTTGATACTGTATTTAACCCCTCACCTGGCATATATAAAAATGGTATATAAAAATCATTATAAATTGAAATTATTTTTATCATACATGCTGTAGCTGTTGCCGGCTTCAGTAAAGGAAAAATAACCTTCCAATATATCTTGAAATAACTTGCCCCTTCAAGTCTTGCCGCTTTATCTATATCCCTTGGAATCTTTTCAAGCATTTGAAGATATATATATACCATAAGCACGTCCGCTCCTAAATATAGAACTATAGGTGCAAGTCTTGTATTATATATACCCATTGCATCAATAATTTTAAATGTTGCAACTTGTGATATTTCCATAGGAACAATTGACACTAATAAATACATAAATAAAATTATTTTTTTGCCTCTAAAATTGAATCTATTTATGGCAAATGCTACCATAGAACCAATTATTACACTTCCTCCAACTCCAAAAAGAATTAGAATAAATGTATTAAAAAATCCTACTAACATCTTTCCATTTATAAATGCATCCTTATAATTTGATAAATTTAAAAAACTCTCAGGTGGTGCTATTCCAGCTGTATTGTTAAACTCATTATAAGTTTTAAATGAACCAAAAAATATAGTTATAATAGGTATAAATAAAATTAATAACCATAAAATTAAGGCTATATATTTAATTGTCTTTAAAGTTATCTTCTTAATATTCATCTTCATCATTTCTATACATCCTCTTTTGTATTAAAGTCATAACTACGATTAGGATAGTTATTATAACTGCCATACTAGCTGCAAGACCTATCTGCTTCTTTTCAAAGGCTGTCTTCATAGTCATAAGTAAGAAGGTACTTGTCCCATTAGATCCATTTGTCATTATCATAGGTATTTCAAATACAGAAATTGAACCTACAATCAAAAGAATAAAGTTTATCTTAATTACTGTGTGTATGTTTGGTAATATAACATATCTAACCTTTTGAAGAATTGATGCTCCTTCAATTTCAGCACACTTTAAATATTCCTTTGGAATAGACTGAATTGCTCCAAAGTACATAATAAAGCTCATTCCAGTAAATCTCCATAATGATATACTTGCTAAAGTATAGTTTGCAAATCTTGGATCACCAAGCCAAAAGTGAATAATATCTGCAAGACCTAAAGAAGTTAATATTTGATCAAACGTTCCATCTGGTGAGAAAAAAACTCTAAACATCATTGATATTGCAACACCACTTATAAGGCAAGGAAATACAAAAGCTGCTTTAAAAAATCCTTTAAATTTAACCTTAAAAGACAATATTATTGCAAAGGTTAATCCAATTATAATTTGTAATATACCAGATACAAAATAATATAGACTATTTTTAAATACTTCTATGTAGCTAGGATCTGTAAGTATCTTTATAAAATTATCGAATCCAACAAATTCTTTTGTAGTGGATAACCCATTCCATGAAGTAAAGCTGTAACTAATCAAAGATATTATAGGTAAAAATCCAAATAAAATTAATAATAATATTGGAAAAAAAAGAAAGATAAATATAATCTTTCTTTCTTTTTTTAGGGTACTATTTTTCATTATTCTTTACAGCTTTTTCCCATTTAGCTTCTAATTTATTGATATATTCATCATAACTTTCATTTTGCTTTGGATATAAACCTATATTTATAGTCTTTTGTAATACGTCTGTAAGTCTTCCAACTCCAACTTCATTAGCTATAGCGCTATATAATTTATCATTTTCTGGTGTTTCTGTTGGAACAGTTAATATTATATTATTTTCTTTAAACATTTTTTGTTGTTCTTCATTTAAATCTTCTTTATTTGGTGACATTCCACCAAACTCTTTTGCATATCCACTTTCATCAGATACTAAGAACTCTAAGAAAGCTTTTGCAGTTTCTTTATTTTCACTATTTTTATTAACTCCAACTACAGCTGGTGCTCCAAATGCTATACTTGTTTGTCCATTAAATTTAACTGGGAATGGTGCTATGTTTATTTTGTTTCCATTCTTAACAAGCTTTTTAATGTCTGGAACCTCTTGTGATCCCATCATAAACATTGCAACTTCTCCATCTGCAAGCATTTGTTGTGACTTAGCATAATCTCCTGTAACTGGATCCTTTTCAGTTAGACCTTTTGAAGATAATGTATAGAATAAATCCATAACTTGTCTTATCGGTTGTCCTTCTTTAAATGCAGTTCCCTTTTTAAGCATTTCTGATCTATATTGCTCTCCGCCATAAGAAGTTAAAGATCCTCCCCAAACTCCAAGTGTATTATTATAGTTTGTGTAGAATGGAATTGCATCAGTATTCTTTTTAACCTTTTCACATGCTTCAACCATTTCTTCTAATGAAGTTGGCATTTTTTCTACTCCTGCCTTTTTTAGGACATCTTCATTATAGATAATTCCTAAAGAGTTAAGAGCTGCTGGTATACCATAGGCAGTTCCATTAAAATCTGCTTCTGTAACATCTATATACTTCTTTTCTAATTCATCAACTTTACCTAAAGGCTCAAAGTAATTTTCATATTCATTAGGAGTTGCATTCATACTAAATGGTACAAATAAAACATCCCCATAGTTTTTTGTATTCATACGAGTTGTAATGTAATTATCATAATCACTTGATGATTCGAAGACTATATCCTCTACTTTAGGATGTAATTTTTTAAACTTAGCTTCCATTTCTTCAAATAATTTATCAGCATCAGTTCTATCTGTTATTACTGTAATAGTTCCACCTATTTCGCCTTCTGTAGTAGAAGAAGCCCCTTTTGCACACCCTGTAAGTAAAAGAGGTAACATTATCATCATACTAATTATTCTTTTCTTCATTTTATTCTCCCCTTATATTCCTTTTATTATGTTTATTGAAAATATTAGCATTTTTTAAATTAAAGCTAATATTAATCTTCTCATTTGGTTTAAAATCTTTTATTTTATAAGTTTTAGTTGTAAATTTTATTCCTTTATAATCTAAATAAAGAATTGTTTCACTTCCTAAATACTCTATCTTCTCAATTACTGCTCTTATAGATGAATTGCTTTCTTCATTAATTTGTATATCTTCAGACCTAAATCCAATTATGTATTCATCTTCATTTAGTCTATTAGATTCATCTAAAGCACCTATATCTATAAGGTCATTTAATATTAATCTTTCATCTTTTATTTTCATCTCAAACAAATTCATTTGAGGTTTACCAAGAAATGTCGCTACAAATATACTACTTGGACTTGTATATAATTCTTTTGGTGTTCCTACTTGTTCTACTTTTCCATCATTTAATACAACTATTCTATCTGCCATAGTTAATGCTTCTGTTTGATCATGAGTAACATAAATTGTTGTTGCATTTATCTTTTTATGTAATGACACTATTTCATTAGAAGTTTCATTTCTTAACTTAGCATCTAAATTTGAAAGTGGCTCATCCATTAAAAATAGCTTTGGTTCCCTGACAATTGCACGAGCTAAAGCTATTCTTTGCCTTTGCCCACCCGATAATTTTTTAGGTTTTACATTTAAGTATTCTTCTAAGTGCAAAATCTTAGCTGCCCACATTACTTTTTTATCTATTTCTTCTTTATTTACTTTTCTAATTTTCATACCAAAAGCTATATTCTCATAAGCTGTTAAATGAGGTAATAATGCATAATTTTGAAATACCATAGATATATCTCTATCCTTTGGCTCTATATCATTTATAATTTTATTATCTATTGATATACTACCTTCAGTTATTTCTTCAAATCCACAAATCATTTCTAAAAGAGTAGATTTCCCACTTCCGCTAGAACCTACAATTACAATAAATTCACCCTTATCTATAGATAGATTGAAGTTTTCTATAACATTTTTATTGCTACCTTTATACCTTTTAACTAAATCCTTAAAAACTACATAATTAATTCTTCTCATCTCCAGTTTATAAATAAAATATATTGCTTTTTAATATTGAAAGCAGTTTAAATTATACAAATATATATTATGTATGAGAAATAGGATTCTTCTATACAGTATAAATAACTTTAATAACAGATTTATAAATAAATTTTATATAGAAATATTATTGAATAATACTTACTACATTATTGAATTAAATATATTTATACTAGCTTGAATTATTAGTTTCATAAAATTAGTAGGTTAGCCATAAATAATACTAATACTTAATTAAATTTATTTATAAAAGAATTTAATTTAAAATAAAGAGAGAAGTAGTTATTAACCACTCCTCTCTTCTGATATATCACTAACTTATTTCATTTTAAAAATACATAAATATTATAAAATACAGTTAATACACTTATTTCCCTTTTTAAAATATTTCTTTGAGTACTTCTGGATAGTCTGTAAATAATCCATCTGCATTATATTCTTTTAATTTCTTCATATCCTCTATTTCATTAACAGTATATATATTTACCAAAATATTATTCTTATGAGCTTCTTCTATTAATTCTTTTGATACTAAATTTTTATCTGGATGAATTGCATTTGCTCTAATCCTTTTTGCATATTCAACTATATTTTCTATAGGTTCATCATACAGCATTCCCGTAGCTATATCTTTATCTATTTCTTTGCATATTTGAATTGTTTCATGGTTAAAACTTGATAATATCACCCTATTTTTTAAAGAATATCTATTAATTAAATCAATAACATCTTTTTCTATTCCTTTATAATGAATATTATCTGTTTTTATCTCTATATTAAGTATTAAATCAGTTTTCCTAATTAAGTCTAATACTTCCTCTAAGGTAGGTATCTTACACTTTTCATTCTCTCTAAATAGCTCTTTTCTACATTTTAAATTTTTAAGTTTTTCTAAAGTAAAGTCTTTAACTAATCCTTTTCCATAAAAAGTACGTTCTATATCCTCATCATGAATTACAACTAATCTATTATCCTTAGTCTTATGTACATCTAGCTCAATACCAGCTGCTTTAATATTTATTGCTTTCTCAAATGCAAGTAATGTATTTTCTGGAAAATTACCACTTGCTCCTCTATGTGCAAAATTAATCATTATAAATACCTCCAACTATTTTTAAATACTATATCCATTATAACTCTAAAAATATCCCCACTTAAACTTATTATCTTAAGCAATAATACTTGTAATAGAAACACTTATATTAAATTATATTTCATGGAATGGAATCTTTTAATATGTTAGTAGCAACTTAATGCTAACACAGCAAGATAATAATATAGGTTATTCTACAAATAAAAAAGCAGAAATATTAAATATTTCTGCTTTTATTTGCTTTATATAGTTATAAATTATTCATTTAATAATCTACGTATTATTTCTGTTGCGTCCATGTACTTAGCAATAGATTTACCATAGTTTAATCTATTGATTATTCTTGCTAAGAATTCTGACATATCAACACCGTAGAACCATTTTGAGTTTTTTAATTCATTTGGTATATATGTTAAATTAGTTGAGTAAACTTTTGATATTACTCCATCTTCATAGAATTTATTAAATTTCTCTAATCCTTCTGTAAAGAAAGCAAAAGTAGTTGCAACATATACATTTCTAACATTTCTTGCTTTTAATTCTAAAGCAATATCTAGAACTGATTCTCCTGATGCTATCATATCATCAACTATTAAAACATCTTTTCCTGCAACATCTCTTCCCATATATTCATGTTCAACTATAGGATTCTTACCATTAACTATTAATGAGTGGTCTCTTCTCTTATAGAATAATCCAACATCTACACCTAATACGCTTGAGTAGTAAATAGCTCTATCCATAGCTCCTGTATCTGGACTTATCACAAGTAATTTATCCTTATTTAATTCTAATGAAGATTGATCACTTGTAAGTGATTTTACTATATCATATGTTGGATATATGTTTTCAAATGATAATAAAGGAACGGCATTTTGAACATTAGGATCATGAACGTCAAAAGTAATAATTTCATCAACACCTAATCTTTCAAGTTCTTGAAGTGCTAATGCGCAATCTAGTGATTCTCTACCCTTACGTCTATGTTGTCTTGATTCATATAGAAGTGGCATAATTACAGTAATTCTTGAAGCTTTTCCCTTGATAGCTGAGATAGTTCTCTTTATATCTTGGAAATGTTCATCAGGTCCTTTATGATTTGTGAACCCAAACATTTTATATTTACAGCTATAATTTCCAATATCACATAAAATGTAAATATCTTTTCCTCTAACAGTTTCAGAAATTTTAACCTTTCCTTCTCCATTTGAAAATCTTATTTCATTAGTTGGTATTAAAAAAGTTTCTGTGCAATTTCTTTTTTCTTGAATATATTTATCTACAGCATTACCTAGTTCCTTGCAACTTTCTAATGCTATTATTCCAAGATCATGATTTAATTCACTCATCTGTTTATCTCTCCTTCTAATAATTTTTGAGAATAAAATATACTTGTCTCAAAAAACTTCTTTAGTTATTAGTATATATCAATATTTTACATATATAAATAGATTTTTCATAATAAAATTTAATATAATTACATTTATTTTATTTGCATTTCTTTTTTAAGTGTTATAAAACGACAAAATAAACCTATAATTTAATACTATTAATATGAAAAAGTATATATTAAATCATATAAAGTATATCATTAAATCTAGTATTTGTAACCTAATTTAAATTAAAGTCATATTTTATATATAAATTTTATGTAGAAAAACAGTATTTTATATGTTCCTCTTTGTACATTTCTATTACCATTAAAGATATTGTTATCTATAAAGGTGCTTCATACAAATCCCATTGGCACTGATAACTTATGACAGTACCTCAAATTGCTTATTTAATTCAAATTAACACTCGGCTTAAATCTTACTGTGTTAAAATAATTTAAAATAAAAAATCCTACATTAAATAATAATGTAGGATTTTTTATATAGTTTATTATAGTTATCTACTCAAAATAACAAACAACTGGTGTATTAGGTTCTATATTATTAAATACTTTTTCTGCAAGAGCACGTGGTGCATTTACACATCCATGAGAACCACTATTTTTATATATTTCTCCACCAAATTTATTTCTCCAACTTGCATCATGAAGACCGATTCCACCATTAAATGGCATCCAGAAATCAACCTTTGAACTATAATTTTCTCCTTTTAGTGTTGCATTCTTTTCCTTATACTTTAACCTATAAGTACCTACAGGTGTTCCCCATTTTTTGCTTTCATTACCTGTAACTACATCACCATCGGCTACAAGAACTCCATCTTTATAATACCATAGATGTTGTTTTGTCATGTCAAGTTCTACATAAGTATTTCCAATATCATCTGAACCATAAGCTGCTGCTGTTTGAGAATATTTAGGATCTCTCTTTACAGTTTCTCCACTCTTTATATCTTCCATTAATGCTTGTGTTTCATTTGGAATACTAATTGCCCATCCGTAATCTCCACCTGGAACTTTTACTACAGTTCCTAATGTAGTCTTAAAATCTCTTGTTTTTCCGTATGTGTTATAAGTTTTAGCTAAATTAGTTACATAATTGCTAACTTTATTTTCATTAATAATAGCATTTAGATCTCCATTAACTTCAAGCCATTTATTTATTGTAGAGCCATCTAAGTTAACTTTGTTATCTCCTATTGTATAAGTCACATTAGTTTTTACGTATTTATCAAGCTTGTCCTTAGTTTGTGCTACTTCTGGTGATTTTGTAGTATATTTTGGATTTTCATAACAATTAGCTTCTTCTAAATTTAATGTATGTTTACCATTAGCTATAGCTTTTACTATTTCATTATATAAAGTTTCTTTATTAACTTTAGTTCCATATACTTCATCTACAACTTTATATTGACCATCTTCATACTTAAAACTAACATTCTTAGGTTCAACTATATTTTTCTTCTTGAAATAAGGTAGCTCATTAACATATTTATCTAATTTTTGTTTATCATATGAAGCCATTTCAGTAACCTCTGAATTCTTAGCTTTAAAAATATGAATAATCCAAGCAAATGGATTTTGGCTATCTTTTAACTCTTGAATCTTATCTGTTGAATTATACTGTAATCCTATATCAGATGCTGTAATTTCTGCATCTAAGTTATCTCTACCTTGTAACTCTAACTTATATGCTCCAATTTGTGATGATATTTTTTTATTTGCCTCTTCCACAGTTTCACCAGATACACTTATACCGTTAATTTCAGATCCAAAATAAAAGTGGTTAGTAAAATAAAATGACATACCTAAATACATTACTAGTAAAATGCAAACTGCAATTATAATACCTGTAATTATTTTTTTGCGATTATTTTTTTCTTTTTCCATAATGATTACTCTCCCCTGCACTTGTTACACACAACATAAAATTTTATTTTAATACTTCTACTTTTTAACTTATGACTTAGAAACACGCTTGTTACTTTTAAAAATTTATTCCTATATTAAGTCCTAACCCCTTATATAATTATAAATTTCACTTTAAATATATCTCATTACTTAGGTAATACATTCTATAAATATGTACTAATATCTATAATTAGGATTACTTTCTTTAAAAGAATAAAATATTATAGTTAAAACTTATCAACCACAACTATATTTTTATTATTTTTGTATTACTTAATTAAGTAATACTTTTCACATACAGAATAAAATTCTAAAAATAAAAAAACCACTATATCACTATGGTGGATTTTAATAGTTGATGTTATTTATAATACATCTTTTAAAATAGTTCCATCAAGATTTATCTGAGTATAGTATGTGTATTAAAATTCGATTTCTAGAAAACCTATATTTAGGTAACTAAAATTCTAGCTTTATATGTTTAATCTCTAGTTAAAATAAATTTAAAAATTTAATAGCTTGAGTTCACAACTAATAATACCAGTATACTTATACTTCGGCAATATAGAATTTATAAATTTAAGTTATAATTTTATATTATTCTTTAAACATATTAACATGTTTTATAAAAATCATTTTCATTACTATTTTAACTTAATTTTTGTGTTCTTTTGTGAATATTTTGAAACATTTTCCTTATCTTTTCTCGTGTTTTTTCAACCTATTTTATGCATACTAATATTATTAATTACTGGAGGTGAAAATATGACAAAAGACAGTCAGCCTGATAACAAAAAAGATAGAATGAAAAAATGTAATTATCAAACACCAATAACTAGTGAAGAAGGTAAAAATCACAATAGAACTCAAAAGAAACACTCAGTTAAGCGCGAAGGCTTTCAAAGTCAACATATTAACTAATAAAAAAGATTCTACCTTTATAAAGGTAGAATCTTTTTTATTAAAGTTCATTACTTTCAACAATTTGTATTTCTAATCCATCTGGATCTTTTATAAAGAAGAACTTAGTATCTTTAGAAACCTTAATAGGTCCTCTCACTATATCTATATTCTTATTTTTCATAGCTTCCATAGATTCATCTAATGAATCTACTCTAAAGGCTAAAGTTATTCCTTTAAATATTTTTTCTTCATCATTTTTTTTATTTTCTATAAGCTCTAAATTAAAATTATCATTATCCTTCAAAAACATTATAGTCATTTCTTCATTAGGACTTAAGGTTCTTACTTCTTTTAACCCTATTATATCTTTATAAAATTTTGATGATTTCTCTATATCTGATACTGTTAATGTACTCCAGCAAAAATTCACTGCCATCACTCCTTCTAATATATACAATAATATTCATTTTTTAAATTATATCATATCAATTTTGTATTATTAGTCTTTTATAATAAAAAAATATAACTAAAAGTACTTATAATTAAATAAAAACTTGAATCTATTTTATCACTAATGGTGTCTTTTAGCGCACAAAAAGTACTTATAATTAAATAAGAACCCTAATAAAATATTAGGGCTCTTACATATTTTAAATTTTACTTTTGTAATCTTACAGTGTCTTTAGCAATCATAAGTTCTTCATTAGTTGGAACTACATAGACTTTTACCTTTGAATCATCTGATGAAATTTCAGCTAATTTCCCTCTTACTTTATTTTTCTCAGTATCTACTTTAATTCCTAAGAACTCTAGTCCACTTAAGCAAGCTTCTCTAGTTTCTGGACCATTTTCTCCAACTCCTGCTGTAAAGATAATTGCATCTACTCCACCCATTTGTGCTGCATATGCTCCAATTTGTCCTTTAATTTTGTAATGGAATATATCTAAAGCTAATTGAGCTCTTTTATTACCCTCTGAAGCTGCTTTTTCTATATCTCTAAAATCTGAGCTAACTCCTGATATTCCAAGAACTCCTGATTTCTTATTTAATAAATTAGCTACTTCTTCTGCTGTATAATTACATTCACTAATTAGATATGTTGGAATAGATGGATCTATACTTCCTGATCTTGTTCCCATAGCAATACCTTCAAGTGGTGTAAAGCCCATAGTAGTATCAACTGATTTACCACCCTTTACAGCAGCTAAGCTTGCCCCGTTTCCTAGGTGACAGCTTATTATTTTTAAGTCTCTAATATCTTTACCCATCACTTCTGCAAGCTTATTTGATACATACTTATGAGAAGTTCCATGGAATCCATACTTTCTTATTTTATAATTTTCATATAATGCATATTCTATTGGATAAATATATGCAACTTCTGGCATTGTTTGATGGAAAGCTGTATCAAACACTACAACCATAGGAGTATCACCCATAATTTCTTGGCATGCTCTTATTCCAATAATATTTGGTGGATTATGTAAAGGAGCTAGCTTTGCGCATTCCTCTAAATATTTAATTACTTCTTCATCTACAACAACAGAGTTTGCGTATTTTTCTCCGCCATGAACTACTCTATGTCCTACAGCTGATATTTCATCCATAGATGAAATCACACCATTCTCTTCATCAACTAATGCTTTAAGTACTAAATTTATAGCATCTTTATGATTTTTAATCTCTTCATTTATCTTATATTTACCTTTATCTGATTTTTGTGTTAAAACAGAACCTTCAAGTCCAATTCTTTCAACTAATCCTTGTGCGATACACTCTTCATTTGTCATATCAATTAATTGATATTTTAAAGATGAACTACCACAATTTATAACAAGTACCTTCATTTAAATACACCATCCTATTCTTTCATTGTCATCTATTGTTTTTTAAATAATTACAACAACGTTTACAATACCCTTAATGAACATTCTCTTTATAAATAATTAATTGGGCCTAAATATCTTGGTAAATTGTTCTATACCTTTCAAAATATAACCAGCATCTATATTTTTATATTAAATAACAACTCCAAACTCCCAATCCCCTATATTTACCTCTTTAAATTATTATCCTTCGCTCACTCAAAGTATTAATAATCATCGTAAATGTAAGCATTTACTTACACTCTCATTGTAAACATTTTATATTAATATATCAACATTTGCAAATAAAATAATAAAAATAATTAGATAAATATTTTTATTGAGTATTTATTAAAATTTAGTTAAAAATAAGTGGTTTTTTATCATAATTTGTTAACAATTATTCATTTGTATACGATTGTGTTTACTCGCAGTTCACATTTGGAAGTTTCTAGTTATTTGAAAACTATTTAATCAACTATTTATTACCAAGTATTTTTTTACCTTAAAATAAATGCAATGAATTATTAAAACATTGATTACAAATACTAACTAAAACAATTACTAAACTGTATCTAAGTGTATATAATATGTTTCTAATCATTGAACATTCTATTATTAATAAAATGTTCAATGAATTATTTGTTGATAATTATTATTATTTAATATATAATTTAAATATAGAATTTATTGAGAATTGGAGATGTTAAATATGAGTAATAAAGAAAAAACTATAAAGCCAGAATTTTTTGATCAAATAGTTGAAGAGGAAAAGAAAGTAGATGTAACAGATCCTTGCGATCCATCACATCCTGATTATCCTTGGGTACCTTGTGGAATAGACAAGAAGGATAAAAATAACAAATAGTATAAATTCATAAAAGCTCCCATAAAATATTTTTCATATATTTTATGGGAGCTTTATTATATCCTATATAATTCTAATTAACGGTAATAATCAAATTATTTTAATACTTTAAACTTCTTTTTACTTCCAACAAGTAATTTACTCTTATGATTAATAAATATATTATTTGTACTAATAAGAAACTTCCCATTACAATAAAAGCAGCTATGCTTATATTTATATTAAAAGCACTCTTTAATGCCTCTAGTGCAAATATTGAATGAATAACATCTATTACATATGGCAATAAAAAAGTAGCTTAAAATAAGCTACTTTTTACTATATTATTTATATTACTATACAAGCTTTTCTAAAACAGATTCACCTATAGTTCCTTCAGGCATTTTAAGTCCAAAATTATCAGCTATAGTTGCTCCAATTGCAGCAAAGCTTTTTGCTGTTTCTAATTGTCCATCGCCTTTCATTGAAGGTGAGTATGCTAAGAATGGTACATGTTCTCTTGTATGATCTGTTCCTTTGTAAGTTGGATCATTACCATGGTCAGCAGTTATTATTAATAAATCATCTTCTTTTAAGTTATCTAGTACTTTGCCTAAATTAACATCAAATTTTTCTAATTCTTCTGCATAACCTTGTGGGTTTCTTCTATGTCCCCAAAGAGCATCAAAATCAACTAAGTTTACAAAACATAATCCATTAAAGTCTTTATCCATTATTTCTAATGTTTGTTCCATTCCATGAACTGAACTCTTTGATTTATGTCCTTCTGTGATTCCCTCACCATCAAATATATCTTTAATTTTACCTACAGAAATAACATCAAAGTTATTATCTTTTAATTCATTAAGAACAGTTTTGCCATATGGCTTTAATGCGTAGTCATGTCTATTACTAGTACGCTTGAATTCACCTTTTTTATTTCCTAAATATGGTCTTGCAATGATTCTTCCAACTTTCCACTCATCTTTAAGTGTTAATTCTCTTGCAATTTCACAACATCTATATAATTCATCTAATCCAAATGTTTCTTCATGACCACATATTTGTAGAACTGAATCTGCTGATGTATAAACTATCATATCACCAGTTTTCATTTGATGTTCGCCAAGTTCATCTAGTATTTCTGTTCCACTAGCACTTTTGTTTCCAACAATTTTATGACCTGTTCTTTTGCTTAATTCATCTAATAATTCCTTTGGGAATCCTGTATCAGTAAATGTTTGGAAAGGTTTTGTAATATGAAGGCCCATCATTTCCCAGTGACCTGTCATTGTATCTTTTCCAACACTTGCTTCTTGCATTTTCATTTGATATCCTAATGGTTTTGAAACTTCATCTACATGTTTTACTTTGTGTAGATTTGAAATACCCATTTTTTGTAGATTAGGAATATTAAAGCTTTCTACTGATTCTGCTATATGTCCAAGTGTATCAACACCTACATCTCCATACCTTTCTGAATCAGGCATTGCTCCAACTCCTAATGAATCTATTACTATTGTAAAAACTCTTTTATATTTACTCATAACTACAACTCCTTGCGCCTTTTAATGTTATTTTATAACAGTCCTTTTTCTTTGTCTAATTTTATTAGATTTTTAATTCCTTCAACAGCTACTTTTATAGCTCCTTCAGTATCATGTGCTTGCTTATTTTCAAGTCCAGCTTTTTCTCTCTCTTGATTAGCTACAGCTAGGAACACTGCTCCGACTCTTACCTTTAAGTAGCTTCCAACTATAAATAATGCTGCACCCTCCATTTCAGATGCAAGACATCCACATTTAACCCAAGCATCCCACTTATTCATTAAATCATATCCTATTGGCTTAGTTTCTGGTGAATGTTGTCCATAGAAAGAATCCTTTGATTGAACAACTCCAGCATGATAAGTTTCATTTAAATCTTTTGACGCTTTTACTAAAGAGTTTACTACATCTAAATTTGCAACTGCTGGGAATTCTATTGGAACATATTCTCTAGTAGTTCCTTCTGCTCTTATAGCACCTGTTGCTACTACTATATCTCCACCTTTTACATCAAGATCCATACCACCGCATGTACCTACTCTTATAAATGTATCTGCTCCACATTTAACTAATTCTTCTAATGCAATAGCAGCTGATGGTCCACCGATACCAGTTGAAGTAACACTTACTTTAACTCCATCTAAATAACCAGTGTATGTAACATATTCTCTCTTATCTGCAACAAGTTCTGCATTATCAAAATATTTAGCTATTTTAGCACATCTCTTAGGATCTCCTGGCATAATTACGTATCTTCCAACTTCACCTTTTGCTACATCTATGTGATATTCTTTTCCTGAACCTTGTGAATAAATCATTTAAATTCCTCCTATTGTTAGGACAAGTACAACTTGTCTATTTTGCTGTATGTTTTTATATATAGATAATACCATGATAATTCATTATTCGTCAATCGTTTACATGATTTTTCATATTTTTTATTTGCTATTTTTATAAAATATTTTATAATCTATATTAAACGAACAAATTTACAAGCATAAACTTGTATGAAGCTTGTCTATTTATAGAAGGGTGATTAAAATGGATAACATTAATATAATTGATACAGCAAAAGAATTACGATATGTTACAGTATATAATAAGCTTTTTAAAATGATAAATGAAGGAACTTTTCCTAAGAATAGTAGGCTCCCATCAGAACCAGATCTTGCAAAAACATTAGGCGTAAGTAGAAGTACTCTTCGTCAAGCACTATCACTACTTCAAGATGATGGTCTAATTAAAAATATCCGTGGAAAAGGAAATTATATTACAAAAGAAAACCCACCTAAAAAGAGTGGCTTAGAGAAAATAGGACACGTTGTTTATAAATGCTTAGATCACAAAATAGATGCTATTGAATTCGATTTTAAGATACAACCACCTTCAGATTATTTCACTAAAATATTAGGTAAAAAATCTGTGGCAACAGTTGGTATAGATAGATGGTATATGTGTAATGGAGATACTGTCGCTTATACATTTACTATAATTCCAATAGAAGCTATCTCTACTTTTAATCTTGATTTAAATGATAGAGAAGAACTTCTTAAGTTTATTGAAGATAAAGTTTATACTGAATGTACTGATGCATTAGTTGATATAAAATTCTCAACAGCTGGAAGCTTTGTCACTAAAGGCCATCCAATTTCTTGTGAGAAACAATTTTATTTAGTGGAGGAAGGTCTATATAAAAATAGTACATACCCTATTGCTTTTAATAAGCATTATCTACCTATGCAGTATGCTAATATTAAATTTCATCCTACTAGATAAATTTAATAACTAATTTAAGAAAAATAAAAAATCATAGTTTTAATTCTATGATTTTTTTATTTCTTAACCTTTATCAGTTTTGCTTCAATTCATTTCTTATTACTTCTCCAAGGAATTTATCTGCTCTAGTCAAATAACATAAAATTATATCTAGAATTCTATCATCGACCCCTGTTAATCCTTCAACTAAATTTTTTATTAAATTTTCTCTTTCCCTTTTAGAAAGAGATCTATAAAACCTTCCAGCTTGAATAAAATCATCTTCTTCTCTTGTGCTTATAGGTTTTCTTACCTCATATCCCTCAATATATTCACTACATTCTGGGTATTTATTAGGTGTTACTTTTGGTTCATTATCATTTAATATGTTAGGACTATATGCTATCCCCTTATGCATTTCATATTGCATGTTTCCGTCTCTTTCATTATTAACTGCTTTCTTTATAGGTCTATTTATTGGTAATTGCTGAAAATTGGTTCCTATCCTATATCTTTGTGCGTCATGATATGCAAATAGTCTTCCCTGTAATAACTTATCATTGGATATTTCTATTCCTGGTACTAAGTTTGCTGGACTAAAAGCTAATTGTTCTATTTCTTCATAAAAATTACTAGGTGCATCAGTTAATGTTAGTCTTCCAACCATATTCAATTTAAAATCTTCTTCTGGCCAAATCTTTGTTGGATCTAAAGGATTAAAAGGTAATGATTTAGCAATTGATGGCTTCATTATTTGAACATATAAATCATACTCAACTTTCTTCCCGCAATTTAATGAATCATATAACTCTTTAGTTGCAACATCTGGATTTTCTCCAGCTAGTCTTGTTGCCTCCTCTGCTGTAATTGTTTCATCCCCAGCTAATGGTTTTAAATGATACTTAACATAATACTTTTCACCTGATTTATTTACCCATTGATATGTGTTTATACCATATCCAGGCATCTTTATATAACTTTTACGAGTACCTCTATCACTAAAAAGATGTAATATAACTTGAGTTGATTCTGGAGCACTCGCTATAAAATCCCAAAACATATTTTTATCATCTAAATTTGTCATCGGTGATTTTTTAAATGCATGAGCTAAGTCAGGAAATCTAATTGCATCTTTAATAAAAAATACAGGAAAATCCAATCCTACTATATCATAATTTCCTTCTGTAGTATAAAACTTCACGGCAAATCCTCTACCATCTCTAATGGTTTCTGGAGAACCAACCTCAGCTCCGACTAATGAAAATCTTACTAATACAGGTGTACTACTTTTAGTATTAGTGAATACTTCAGCTCTAGTATACTTTTTCATACTATTATAAGTTTTAAAATATCCCTTTGCACCTGAACCTTTTGCATGTACAACTCTTGGAGGTATCCTCTCTCTTGTAATATGAGCTATTTTATCTATAAATTGTTGATCCTTTAATAATATTGGTCCATCTTCCCCCACCGTTAATACATCTGTGTCGTTGTAAATTGGCTCACCTTCATTAGTTGTCATATATTTACTCTTATCTTTTTCATATTTACACATTTATAACTCCTAATAAATATTATTCATTCTATTATATAATTGCCATCAAAAAATATTACTGTTTGTATACTCTTTGCTTTTTATACTAATATTATAATTCTTATGACAGTTATACTAAAAACTATATTTCATTATATTTATATGATAAAAAACAGTGTATAGGCTGATTAAAATATACCCATACACTGCACTTCTTATATTATGCTACCTTTTTCTTTCTAAAACATAATGAATAAAGTAATACTACTGCAAAACAAATAACTGGTATAAAAAATGCTGAACGAACCGCAGCTTCTGCACCTTGGTATGATGTAACTAAACTTGATAATTTTCCACTATCAATAAATCCTCCCATAATAGGTGTTATTACTGCTCCTCCTAATATTGCCATTATAAGACCTGCAGCACCAACCTTTACTTCTGTTCCTAATCCTTCAAGAGCTATACCATAAATTGTTGGGAACATTAATGACATACAAGCTGATATTGCAACTAAACACCAAACTGATATATTTGTCGGTAAGAATATTGTTCCTAAGCTACATAGAATTCCTCCAACTGCAAAGACAGCCATCATTACAGCAGGTTCTATATATTTCATAAGTGCTGTACATATCCAACGACATACTATAAATGCAACTATTGCTATAAGATAATATTTAGCTGATGTTGCTTCATCTAATCCTAATGTAACCATTACATATTTTATCGTCCAAGTCCATACAGCTATTTGAACTCCAACATAGAAAAATTGAGCAACTACTCCAAAGGCATAACGTGGAATCTTTATAAGCTTCTTTATTGACTCAACTATATTAAGATCTCCAGAATCATCCTTTTCAGATCCTTTATTTTTCTTAAAGAAACACCAAATTATTATAGCTATAACAACTAGACCTACATATGGTACACACACCCATAATAATTCAGTATTACGTATATCACTTAAAGCTTCCGCACTCATACCTAAACGTTCTTCGTAAGTTGCTGGATTTAAATTTCCTAGTATTAAATATTTAGCTAATATAATACCTGTTAATGAACCAATAGGGTTAAATGCTTGAGCAAAGTTAAGACGACGAACGCTTGTCTCTTCATCTCCTAATGAAATTACATACGGATTACAAGTAGTTTCTAATATAGAAAGCCCACCTGCTAAAACGAAAACTGATACTAAAAATAAATTGAAATTTTGTAACATTGCAGCCGGTATATATCCCATGGCTCCGATTATATACAATCCAAGACCTACTAAGACACCATTTCTATATGAATATTTCTTAATAAGCATTGCTGCTGGTAATGCAAGCACTGCATATGAACCATAAAAAGCAACCTGAACCAGTGAAGAATCAGCTGCTTCAAGCATAAATATTCTTCCAAATGCTGGTACAAGATTATCAGTCATATTATTTAAAAGACCCCAAAGTACAAAACATGATATAAGCATTATAAAATGTACTCTATATTTCTTTGGCACAATACTAGTTTTCTCGGTACTCTTTATTTTCCCATCCATTAAGAACTCCCCCTATAAATTTATAAACACTATATTTATTTTTCTTTTCTATAACGCTTGAATCCTGGATGTCTTCCACTTACTCCATAAGCTTTTCTCATACTAATTAATCTATCAACATTTTCTCTTGATATCTCTTTTTCTCCACCTAACAAATGTGCTGTTAAACTTATTTTTGCATATAATTCTAATGTTTCCATTCTATAATAAGCTGTTATTAAATCAGATCCTACTGCTAACGCTCCATGATTTTCAAGCAATACAACATCATGTTCTTGTAGATATGGCGCTATTGATTCTGGAACTTCATAAGTTGATGGCGTACCATATGGTGTAACTGGAATAGATCCTATTGCAATTACAGTTTCAATCATTGTATATCTATCCAAGTCAATATGAGCAACTGCAAATCCTGTTGCAGTTGGTGGATGTGCATGAACAACTGCACAAACATCCTCTCTTTCCTCATAACATCTTAAATGCATTTTTATTTCTGAAGAAGGTTTTGCTCCCTCTGGCCCATCAAGTACTTCTCCGTTAGCATCAATATGAACTAATTTTTCTGGAGTTATAAAACTTTTACTTATCCCAGTAGGTGTAGCTAAAAATGTACCATCCTCTAATTTTACTGTTACATTTCCATCATTTGCTGCAACCCACCCTAATTGCCACATCTTGTGGCACACATCACATATTTGCTCTCTTATTTCCATATACATTAAATTATTATTTTCTCTAATCTTTTCACCTTGCATAAATTCTTCCCCCTAACATTTAACTAATCTTCTGTCACTACACCTTTTTGTAGTATTACATTTGCATATAATGCTTTTTCACTAGTTGCAATTATTGCATATGCTTTTTTAGACTCATCATAAAATTTAAATCTTTCTATAGTTCCTACTGTATTATCTCCACGATTATCATATTTACTAATAATTTTTTTATAATCATCCCAAATTGGTGTTTGAACATTATCTCCTACCATAACTTCCATTAAGTTCACTGGTTTCTCTACATAAGTATCAAGCGGAAATACTTTTAATATCGCATCTAATAATTCAGGTATTCCATGACCATCACAGCGAATTACTATACAATCTTTTCCCATACTTTCAGTAGGAAAGTTACCATCTGCTATTACTATTTGATCGCTATGTCCCATTTCACACAACACTTTAAGAAGATTTGGCGATAAAATTTGTGGTACACCTTTTAGCATTTAACTACCTCCTTAGATTTAATTACATCTTTAAATCTTTCATACGCTCCATTCCATAAATCAAAATTATTAGGATAATACTGATATATATCCTGAGAATTTTTTATAACTTCACGCGCTTTATATAAATTCTCTATTTGCTTTGTAGCCATTAACTGAATTGCTATATTTCCTAGTACTGTAGCTTCAATAGGTCCTGCTGAAACTTTACAATTACACGCACTTGCTGTCATTTGACATAAAAGCTTACTTTGAATGCCTCCACCTACCATATAAATAACTGGATAATCTTTGTTAGTACAATCTTTTATTTCTTCTAAAGAATATCTATACTTCATTGCTAAACTTTCATTTATACATCTAACAATTTCCCCTTCACTTTGTGGAACTTCTTGATTACTTCTTAAGCAATAATCTTTGATTCTACTTGGAATATCACCAGGTTGTACAAATACAGGATCATCTGGATCTATAAAGCATTTAAATGGTTTAGCCTCTTTTGCCATATCTTCTAATTGTGAAAATTCATATTCTCTGCCTTCTCTTTCCCATTGTCTTTTACTTTCCTGTATAAGCCACAATCCAATAATATTTTTTAAGAAAGATGCTTTATCTCCATAAGCTCCCTCATTTGTGATATTGTAATTATTTGATTTTTCATTAATAATTGGTTCATCAATTTCAGTTCCAAGCAAAGACCATGTTCCACAACTTAAAAATACAAAATCTTTTTCTGTAGTTGGAACAGAAACTAATGCACTTTGTGTATCATGTCCTGATACTGCAATAACATCGCACATATTTATTTTAAGTTCTTCACTTATTTTCTCTGATATCTTACCTATTACCGTTCCACTTGGTACTATTTCTGTAAATATTCTTCTAGGAAGTCCTAAAGACTCTATTACTCTATCTGACCAAGCTCTATTTTTAGCGTTAAATAACTGAGTTGTTGATGCTATAGAATTTTCTGTAACCTTTTTACCTGTTAATAAATAATTAAATAGGTCAGGCATTAGTAGCATCACCTCTGCCCTTTCAAGCAGATGTGGTCTTTTTTCTTTTAATGCTAATAACTGAAATGCAGTATTTATTTCCATAAATTGATTACCAGTTATATTGTAAAATTCATCCTTTGATATTTTCTCAAAACTTTTCTCTATCATTCCAGTCGTTCTTTCATCTCTATAATGAATTGGATTTTCAAGTAATTGTCCATATTCATCTAAAAGAGCAAAATCGACTCCCCATGTATCTATCCCAATACTATCAATTTTTCCAAACCTTTTAGCCTTTATAAAGCTTTGTTTTATTTCAAAAAATAGTCTTAAAACATCCCAGTACATAGTCCCATTTAAAGTAACTGGATCATTTGAAAATCTATGAATTTCTTTAATATCTATTTTATTTCCATCAAAAGTTCCAAGCATTGCCCTTCCACTAGATGCACCAAAATCAAAGGCTAATACTTTCTTTTCTATACTTTTATTATCCATAGTATCACCTGCTAATTTTTTTATTTATACATTGGTCCATAAGCTTCACAAGCTCTATAATCTTGTCCTTCTTTATCCATTCCAAATGCACTCCAAGCCGCTGGTCTAAATACCTTATCCTCAGGTACATTATGCATACTTACAGGTATTCTTAATATTGAACATAGAGTTATTATATCTGCACCTATATGCCCATGACTTATAGCACCATGATTGGCACCCCAATTATTCATTACATCATAAGCTGATGTAAATGCACCTTTACCAGTAAGTCTTGGAGCAAACCAAGTACAAGGCCAAGTATAATCTGTTCTCTTCCATAACTTATCTGATACTTCATCTGGAAGTTTTACTGTATACCCTTCAACTAACTGAACAACTGGTCCAAGTCCCTTTACAAGATTTAAACGCATCATTGTTACTGGCATTTCAGCTTCTGTTAAGAATCTTGAAGAGTATCCTCCACCCCTAAAGTATCCATTGTCAGCAGCATTCCAAGTAGTTGCTTTTAGAATTTCTTCTTGATCCTTTTCTGTTATGTCATACCATGCTTTCATTGTTCCATTTCCATCAGCATCTTTAGCTTGTCCGCATGCATCTAAACAGGCTGCTCCTGAATTTATTAAATGTATAAATCCATCTGATTCCTTTGCTACACCTTCTAAATCATATCCAGTAGCTTTCTTTACTGCATCTGAGCTCCAATAAGTACGAACGTCAGCAAATATTTGGGCCTTATTTGTAAGTAACTTATTAAATAACATTCCAATTCCATTTAATACATCATTTTCAGTAGCTAATATATAAGGCTCTCTAGCTCCATCCCAATCAAATGAAGTATTTAGTAGTGCTTCTGGGAAATCACAGTTTGGATAAAAATCAGTCCATTGTCTTTGACCTTGGAATCCAGCTGCTATTGCATTATGTCCAAGTCTTTCTTCTTCGCATCCTTTAGGTAAGTTCTCATTTCCATTCATTAAATCTTTTATAATGCACATCATCTTAACAACAAATTCCCAATCAGAGTCCTTTTCTTCTCTTGTCTTTTGAACACTTTCAGGATTTTTATCAAAGCCTTCTATACACTTTTCCTTAGTCCATTTTAATGCTCTTTTAAATTCTTCTTCATCATATATTCCTTCAGTCATTCTTCTTATTATTTCTACTTCATCAACTGATTCTACTCTCATTCCTAAATATTCTTCTATAAAATTAGGATCTATAATAGAACCACCTATTCCCATACATATAGAACCTATTTGAAGATAAGATTTTCCTCTCATAGAAGCTGCTGCAACTGCCGCTCTACCAAATCTTAATAACTTCTCTTTTACATCTTCAGGTATTTCTGTGTTATCTGCATCTTGAACATCATGTCCATATATACCGAATGCAGGAAGTCCTTTTTGTGCATGAGTTGCTAGAACAGATGCTAAATAAACAGCTCCTGGTCTTTCAGTTCCATTAAATCCCCATACTCCCTTTATAGTCATTGGGTCCATATCCATTGTTTCTGCACCATAGCACCAACATGGAGTAACTGTAAGAGTTATATCTACACCTTCTCGTCTGAATTTATCTGCACAAGCTGCAGCTTCTGGCACTCTTCCTATTGTAGTATCAGCTATAACAACCTTTACTTTTTCTCCATTTGAATACTTTAAATTCTCTTCTAAAAGCTTTGCGGCTGACTTTGCCATATTCATTGTTTGTTCTTCAAGAGAACCCCTTACATCAATTATTCCTCTTCTCCCATCTATTGTTGGTCTTATTCCAATTACAGGATACTCTCCTACTAATCTACTCTTTGCCATAATAATTCCTCCCCCAATATACTTATATCTAAATTCTTTTATTTTACATTTTTTAGTATTTTTGTTATTATATTCATTATAGTTCTTTTGTTAAACGTTTTCTTGTGCTATAATAGTCAAAAAATATAATTATATTCACTTTTTCATTTAAATTTTAAATTGGAGGTATTCCTATGAAGTATTTTGATTATAAAGAAAATAAACAACATGGCACTTTCGATTTTCCTATAGAGCTTTATCATGTAACGCCAAATCATCCTAGATACAATATGCCCTATCATTGGCACACTGAATGTGAAATCATAAGAATCTTAGAAGGCGATATGCTTATAATAATTAACGAAGAAAAAATATTAGCTAAAAAAGGAGATATGCTTTTCATTCATGACGGAATATTTCATGGTGGAACACCAAAAGATTGTATATATGACTGTATTGTATTTGATATGAAATTACTATTAAAGCAAAATCATGCTTGCACAAAACAAATACAAAATATTATAAATCATAACAAAGTAATTGAGCATAAGCTTCCTACTGATATCACAGAATTAAGGACATGTTGTAATAATTTATTTAATTCTATGCAGATAAAAAATACTGGATATGAATTTGTTACACAAGGATCTTTGTATCACTTATTAGGAATTATATTAAAGCATGAGTTATATATAAATAAGAATAAAAACACTAAAAGAAATCAACAAAAGATTCTACAGTTTAAAAAAGTCTTATCTATAATTGAAAATGAATATTCTAACCCTATTTCCCTTGAGGATTTATCTAGAGCTGCTGGCATGACTCCAAAATATTTTTGTAGATTTTTTCATGAGATGACTAATAAAACTCCAATTGAGTACCTAAACTACTACCGCATTGAAAGTGCCTCAGAACAACTTATAACTACTGACTTACCCGTTACAGAAATTGCTTTTAATTGTGGATTTAATGATGTAAGCTATTTTATTAAAACTTTTAAAAAATATAAAAATGTAACTCCAAAACAGTATTTGAAAGCATATTCACTTAATGCTATATAGAGTACTTATTTTCATTTATACATTTATTTAAATATTAGTAAATATAAAAATGAGCTACAATAAATCATAAAGATTATACTGTAGCTCATTTTTATATATTTTATATTAATATATTTTTAGTTAAATTAATGATTTATATAGTTTTATTATATCTTCCACTGATGTTTCCTTTGGATTACCAGGTCTACATGCATCTAAATATGCAGACTCTGCTAAAAATTGAATATCATCTTCCTTTACTATATCTGTTAAGTCAGATGGTATACCCACATCATTAGAAAGCTTTTTAACTGCATCTACAGCTGCCTTTCTGTATTCTTCTACACTCATACTTTCTGTATTTTCAACGCCCATAGCAGCTGCAATATATTTGTATTTATCACCAGTTTTATCTGCATTATATTCCATAACAGTTGGAAGAATAATTGCGTTTGCAACTCCATGAGGTGTATCATAAACTGCTCCTAAGGAATGCGCCATAGAATGGACAATTCCAAGTCCTACATTTGAGAATCCCATACCTGCAATATATTGACCAAGGGCCATTCCATCTCTTCCCTCTGTTGTATTTTCAACTGCTCCTCTTAAGCTTTTTGAAATTAATTCAATAGCTTTTAAATGGAACATATCAGTCATTTCCCATGCTGCTAATGTTGTAAAGCCTTCTATTGCATGAGTTAAAGCATCCATTCCTGTAGCAGCTGTAAGACCTTTTGGCATACTTGCCATCATTTCAGGATCAATAATTGCTACTATTGGAATATCATGTGTATCTACACATACAAATTTTCTATTCTTCTCAGTATCTGTAATAACATAGTTAATAGTAACTTCAGCTGCTGTACCTGCTGTTGTTGGAACAGCTATAATTGGTACAGATTTATTTTTAGTTAGAGCTACTCCTTCTAAGCTTATAACATCTTCAAATTCTGGATTATTAATAATAATACCTATTGCTTTTGCTGTATCCATTGATGATCCTCCACCAACAGCAATTATATAATCTGCATCTGAGCCTTTATAGCTCTCTACACCAACTTGTACATTTTCAATTGTTGGATTAGCCTTAATGTTAGAATATAATTCATATTCAAGCTCAGCCTCATCCAATATAGAAGTAACTTTTCCTGTTACTCCAAATTTAATTAAATCTGGATCAGAACATAAAAAAGCTTTCTTAAATCCTCTTCTTTTTACTTCTGTTACAATTTCCTTTATAGCTCCAGCTCCATGATAAGAAACTTCATTTAATACAATTCTATTAACCATACTACTCTCCCCTTTTTAATGTAATATAAGTATAACTATATTGTAATTTTATGAAGTTCTTATTACTAGGAAGATAGTAGCATAAAAATATAATAATTTTCACTTTTACTTATAATCTGAAAATCCTTATAAAATTCTTTTATATATTATGATTCATTTTTATCAGTAACTTTACATATCTCTTCTAAATATTCCTTACTAAAATCAACAGCTATTTTATTATCTAATACTAGGATATACTTCTCTTCAAAGGATTCAATCTCACCATCGTTAAATCTATAACCTTTGTATTTATTTATTAATTTGCTAGTTCCCTCTTTACTCTTACATAATTCATCTAAGTCTCTACTTATTTTATATAAAGTTAATGCTAATTTTATATTGTATAAATCACATTCTCTAATATAAACTACCTTCTTAACCTTTTTATTTTTCTCTTTAAATTCCTTTAATTTATCAGGGTTAATATCCTTTAATACTTTCTTTCTGTTCTTTATGTGAGTTTCTTTTATTGCATAGATTTTTTCTTTATGCATCTTGTGCCATTCTTTAGAACTAACTAAGCCACCTAAATCATATAAATCCTTAAGTAACTCTAATTCATTTTTATTTATCTCCATAAATCTATAGCCTGGAACATTTTCTCCAAACTCTTTTAATATATGATACTTTCCCTCTATATACTTTGCTAGAATCCAATTATTCTCTATTTTCTCTTCTGTACTTTCTAAAATGCAATGTTTCTCTCCATGGGACATGAAATTCCAATGATCTGATATCCTAAGACTTCCTTCTGGTTTATACTCCCAAGTTACATTTGGAACATTATAATAACTTGAGCTATATGGACTTTTATTAATATGGTCAAACTTGCTAATTTCTTCTAATACTTCTTTTGGAGTTACCTTTGCTTTTTCTGGTAATAATATCTTTCTCATAATACTTCTCCTAAATATTTTATATAAATAGTATGTGTAATTTAAGAGAGTTAATTATAAAAAAATTGCATGCTTTAATTAGCATGCAATCATTTTACTTATATTCATTAAAGGAAAGAATATCATCAATTGGCTTTCTTACCTTATTTCTTGGTTCTCTATCCTCATAATATCCTAAAGATATAACAAGATGTATTTCTTTATTTGAGTTTATATTTAATAACTTCTTTATTCCCTTTTCTTTAAACCATCCCATCATGCAAGTACCAAGACCTAACTCAGTTGCAGCTAAACAAATGTGTTCTGAAGCAATACCTATATCTATAGATGTATAGTCTTTCTTCTTAATAAGTTCTCCCATCTTAGATGTTAAATTACGTTTTTCACCTACAACAACAATAAAAGCCGGCGCAGTAAGTGCAAATTTATTTAACCCAATCATTGGTTCATATAAATTCTTTGCAACTTCTTTTGCAATTTCTTTATCATCTACGACAACAAACTTCCAAGGTTGTGCATTGCAAGCTGATGGTGCTAATCTAGCCGCTTCAATAATTTTTACAATCGTTTCTCTCTCGACTTGTTTTTCTAAGTATCCTCTGACACTTTCCCTTTTATTTATAAGATTAAAAAAGTTCATATATTATAACTCCCTATACATTTATTTTTATTATCTCATTTCTTTTTATTATATTATTTGTTTTAGTATATAGCTATATAGAAAATTTATCTTAATCTAAAACATCACTTAATTAATCAACTAATTCTAATTAGCTTTTTTTATCATATCTAAGAATTTATCTTCATCTAAGAACTTTATCTTCTGTCCATTATCTCTTAGATCTGATGCTCTTTTAAGCTTATTACTCATTTCACATCTATCTAATTCTTCTATATTTTTTGTATTAGTTACTAAACATGTTGTCTTCTTAGTTACTGAACTTCCTGTACTTCCTCCAAGTTTTCTAACTAACATCATAGCTTCATCTCTTGTCATAGAAGATAATCCTCCTGTAAATACTACCACTTCATCTCTAAATGCATTACTACCTAAACATTCAAATGGACTATTACTATCTACTGAAGGCTCTCTTCTTGATGTTATTAATATTCTTCCTCTACTTGAAGAAGGCTTGTATCCATCACTATTAACTACTCCAAGAGTTACCCCTAAAGATTTAGATATCTCACTAACATCTTTAGTATCTAATTCATCTGAAATATTAAGTAGTATATTACTACATGCAAGGGCATCTGCTAAAGCATCATGGTGCTTAAACTTATATCCTAAAAAATTATTTACTGTATTTAGTCGTACATTATTAAGTCCTGTGTAGAAATTCTTTGCAAGTTTCATTGTACATATATAATTAAAAGTTGGTGCTTCAATTCCATAAAGTTCTAAGGTATTTCTTAAAACAGATATATCAAATCCAGCATTATGAGCTATTACTAAACTTTCATTAAAATGATGTTTGATCTTATCCCATACCTCATTAAATTCTAATTCATTTTCAACCATCTTAGGTCTTATACCATGTATTCCAATATTTATTGGCATAAACCTCATTTCTTTTGGCTTTATTAAATGATGTATTCTTTCAATAATTTCTCCATTCTTTACTACAACAATACCTATAGAGCAAGGACTATTCCTCTTTTCATTTGCAGTCTCAAAATCTATAGCAACAAAATTCATCTATCTTCCTCCATTATTAAATAATTGATTATATTTATATACCTTATAATTTAAACAATATTGTGTTAAGAAAATAATTATACTATGATAATCTAATATTTTAAAATTATTATTTAGTAAATTAAAATATTCTTTATATAACAAATACTTTTAATTATTATCGATACAAATTTTATATAAATAAAAAAGTTGTATCGATAATACAATATTATTCAATACAACTTTTAACTAACTTAAAATTAACTATATTATATACTATTTAATTTTAATATTATTAATTTATACAGTTAGAGATATCTTCTTATAATCTAATTATTATCTATTTCTTTTTATTCTTAGCTTCAACCTTATCTGAGATAAATGATAATATTATTGATAAAATTAAAACTGCTATAGATACATATAATAATGTACTATTATCTTCTACCGGACATGCTCCTGGTGGTAAATTCCTACGGCTTTGGAATACCTTATATCCAGCATATATAGATACAACAATAGCTATATTCATAATATAGTTACTAATTTTACTTAACTTCATAAATTTATTACCCCTATGCTCCCTTTGTGATATTTTTAAATATTATTTATATAGAATAAATATACCAATTCTATTAAAATATCACAATAAGTTACTTTTAGGTAACCAAGTCTTTTTTTATTATTGCTGATTTAATAATTCCTCTACTAATATAATATTTTTTATTATTAGCTATACTTTATTCAAAAAGCTTTCTTTTCACTAAATAAAAGAGTAAATTTATGCTTTTAAATACAGGAAAATTTATACAGAATGTTTAAAAAATACACATAGAACCTATATTTTAAAGGAATAAATTTCAATTTATAGAATTAGTATGATTGAATCTATAAAATTCTTATTTTTATAATTAAATAAGAATCTTATATTATATTTTATAAAGTGAGGAAACAATATGAATAAACCATTTTTTGTTGGAATTGCTGGTGGTAGCGCTAGTGGAAAATCAACTTTCTGTAATGTTCTTGAGAAAGAACTTTCAGAATTAAAACTTAAAGTCTTTCACATGGATGACTATTTTAAGCCTGAAAATGAAAGGCCTTATTCTGAAGCACCAATTACAGGAACTATGTATATTGATGATAATCATCCAGAAACAATTGATTTACCAAAGTTAAAACTTGATTTATCTAATGAATTAAATAACAATTATGATGTAGTTATAATTGAAGGATTACTTACATTATGGGATAAAGAAATCTATTCAAAATTAAACTTAAAATTATTTGTAGATTGTCGACCTGATGAAAGAATAGTAAGACGTCTTAAAAGAAATATGGAATGGAGGCTTACATTTGATGAAATTTCAAATGTTTACTTAGATATGGTTCGTTATAGACATGATGAATATGTTGAACCTACTAAATGGAGAGCGGATTTAATTTTAAATGGCTCTAATATATCGGATATATCTATTAAGGCAATTACTCAACTAATAAAAGATTCATGTATTAAATTATAATTTTCTTTTTGCTAATTATTTATTAAATCATTAATACGTTTTAAAATTAGACTTTTTTAAAGTTAAATTATTAAAATCTCCTAACTAAAATAATGCTGCATTATTTTAGTTAGGAGATAAAAAATCACTTCATAATTTTATACATATATATTAATTATATTATTAACCAATTTAACTTTTTATTGTTTTTCTTTTTTAAATATTTTGACGTTTAATTTAAACATTACTTAAATTAAACCTCTCTATCAGCAGCTATTTTTAATATAAGTTCACTATAAAGTTTCACCGCACCTAGCATATCATCCTCATTAAAATCAAACATAGGTGAATGATGTTCAGCTTTTAAATTACTACCAAACATAATATATGACGCCTTTCCTCCATTAGCTTGTACCTTATTCATCATATAACAAACATCCTCACTAGCTCCAAAACTCTCTTTTTCCTTTATAGTAATATATTCTTTTATATTATTTGCAACATTCTTAATTAGTTCTACTAATTCCTTATCACTACTTGCACTTATAGATTTTCCTACACATTTTATATTAACATGTGTATCATGCATTTCTGCTGAAGCCATTAGTATTCTTTCCGCATAATTTTCCATATATCTATTTAACTCAGTTGTCTCTCCTCTAGTCTCTATTTCCATAAACGCTCTTCCTGGAATTACATTTCTTCCACTTCCAGCTATTAATTTCCCAACATTTATTCTGGTATCGCCCTCACCACTTCTTGGTATAGCATCTAAGTTCAAAACTGCTGTTGCCGCTGATAAAAGTGCATTATGCCCCTTTTCTGGAGCCACTCCTGCATGGGATGATTTACCCTTAAATTCAGCATTAATCTTAGATGTTGCTAGGAATCCATCTGTACCACATATTATTTCTCCTGATTGTCTTGCCTTTATTCCTATATGTCCACTAATTATATAATCTACATCCTCTAACAAATTTGATTCTGATATTGCTCTAGCTCCACTTACACCCTCTTCGGCTGGCTGAAATATAAGTTTTACTGTTCCTTTAAAATGTTCTTGCATCTTTACAATAACCTCTGCAACTCCAAGGCCTATAGCTATGTGCCCGTCATGACCACAAGCATGCATTATCCCATCATTATTAGATGAAAATCTCTTTTTAAAAGGTATATGACTATCATCTTCACTTTCTTTTATTCTAACTCCATCCATATCAAATCTTAATGATATAGATGGACCATTTCCATTTTCTAAAATACCTACAACAGCAGTATATCCACCATGCATTAACTTGCATATATCTTCATATGCACCTTGATTTATTGCTCTTTTATAACTTTTATCTAGCTCTTCTTTAGATGGAATATTCATTCTATATTTATCATTTATAACTTCTTTTCCTATTTTAATTTTATATCCATTATCCATTAATGCTTTTGCAATCAAGGAAGCTGTCCTAAATTCTGTCCATGCAAACTCTGGATATTTGTGAAAATCTCTTCTATATTCAATTATTTTATCTCTCATGTCATCAACTAATTTTTCTATGAACCCATACATTCAAAACACTCCTTAGTTTGCATTAAACCCTTTATTCTCCCATAAGAATATTCATTTTAATAGTTACACCTACAGTTCCCTCAACCAAACTATTAATTATTTGATTTTTATTATATTTGCTCTTTATATATATATCACTTCTCTTTGCAACTTCCTTTAATAATTTCACTGTAAATTTTTGATTAATTAAATATTCTTTAGCCTCCTCTTGAGTCTTAAATGAATTTAGTTTATTTATTATATTTTTTATTTCTAAACTATAATCGCTCTTATTACTAAGTTTATTCTTATTACTTTTCTTTTCATTCTCAACTAAAGTAATATTTTTATTTCCATTTAATAGATCTAAAATAGAATTATCATCTAATTTAAATATATAATCAAATATAATATTTGATACTTTAATAAAATTACTCTTTTCCATATCTATTTATCACCAACTCTCTTTAAAAATTCTTCTACAAAATTATCGAAATCTATTGCAACCTTACTTTTACTTCTATTTATATTTTCTAAAACAAATGGAATTTGATTTGAATTATTTACCTCTTCATCATTCATTCTTATTCTAGAATTGAACGTTTTAATTCTCATTTTTTCTATTATTTGCTTAATATATTGTCTATGCAAAACTTTTAAATCGTCTTTATACATCTTAACCATTGTTGGTAATACACCTAGCAATTTAATATTTATTCTTTTGTAGTTCTTATAATTATATATTTGTATTCCTTTATTTACTTCTTTCTTCAACTCTTTTATATGCTCTAATAATGAAGGTGCACCAACAGTAGATAAATAATCTAACTTTGTTGGAATTAAATAATAGTCACTTGCATAAATTGCGCTTTGAGTAAGTATATCGAAGCTTGGCTGACAATCTATTAATACATAATCATATAAATTTCTAACACTATTAAGTTCGTTATTTAATTTAGAAATCCACTCCAACTTACTTTCAATTAATTCTCTTTCATCTTCTCCTTGAATTTTTCTAGTTAAATCAATTTGAACTTTATATAAATCAGTGCTTGATGGTACTAATGATATATTAGCCCCACCAAAATCATCTAGTACTTTATTAGCCTCTAATTTTTTAGTAATATATTTCTTTATATTATCAGGCTCATTATTAATTATTGTATTCAAAAGTGTTTTTATAGTTTTATTATCTTTATATTCCTTTTTCCAATTTTCTGGCTTTATATAGGATAATGTTAAACTCGCTTGTGGATCTAAATCAATTAGAAGTACTCTTTTCTTTTTTAAAGCAAGTAAAGCTCCTAAATTAGAAGTTACTGTACTCTTTCCAACCCCACCTTTATAATTTACAATTGATATTACTTTCAAAGGTATTCCCCCAACTTATTGTTCACTTATTAATACTAATATGACCTATGTATAAATAATATTAGTATTCTCCGTATGGCTTATTTCACTTTTTTATGTCCCCATAAAACATAGCTGAAATATCAAAGCTAAAATTCAATAGAATAAATAAAAGACCCACGACAATTTATCGCGGGTCTTTTAATATATATTTTTCTATTATGCTGCCAAGTTAAATTTATTTTCAACTGATTCTTTGCTTTCAGTTAGTGTAAGTACCATAACAAAGTATCCAACAACTACACCTGCAAATCCTGTTGCAATAGTTTTTAAAATAAGTGCTTGTATAAAAGTTAATTGCGCTATACCAAACATAGCTGGAATCCCTACAAAGAATGGTATAATTAAAACTAAAGTTATAATTGTTATTATAATTGCTTTTAAGAAATTATTTTCTGGAAAACACTTAGCAATAATATGATTTTCTTTATTATAATCTATTTTAGGAGCAACTCCTTTTGCAATATCCTTTTTTATCATTGGGAATCCTGTAAGTGCACATGCCATTCCTAATATTATAATAGATATTACATAGTCTAATGCAATGTCTGAAGTCGTAAAAAATCTACTTTTATCACCCGTTTGAATTATGAAAATCACTGCATTAATTATTGCATTCACAATCCAAAAATTAACGATACTTTTTTTAATCATATAATCATGTAAACATACGCTCTTTTTCATTTTCATCCTCCAAATTCTTTGCATCTAAATTCTTAATATCCAGATTCTTTGCATCTAAATCTTTTACATTTGAGTCCTTTACATACTTATTTTTTAACAAGGTAAATATTACTAATGTTATAGTTACCCCCATAGTAACATCTGATGCAAAATGAGCACCTACAATAACTCTGCTAATCGGAACTAATACTGTCCATATTGCTGTAAAGCCTATGAACCAATTTTTCTTATCTTTTAAGCTAGTTACAAATGTAGGTATTAATGTAATCCAAACCATAATTGCTGCATTTGCACTATGTCCTGAAGGGAATGACATAAATTCATTTCCTGACGCTAATCCTTGTGGAATAAGCCACATTGAGAATCCATCAAAAGTTCCTGTTGCAATCATATGTCTATAACGTTCTCTTCCCCAAGCAAATTTAATAGAGTTGAAAACTATTATTACAAATACAAATGTTAGTACTCCTACAATGGCAGCATTACGTAACTCTTGTTTATTACTAACAGAGTATTTCTTAGCAATAGCATAAGAACCCCCAATATAAATAATAGCAAGTATTGGAATCAATATTTCAGGTCCCTCAAAATATTTTACTGGTAAAGTTGCCGCCATATATGAGAAGAAAAATAATAAAACAACATATCCAATTGTACCCAAAATATATTTTGCTGATTTCTCTTTATTTCGAGTTAACATTAAACCAACTGTACAAAATGTTGCAATAACTGCTGCTGGGAATTCACCAATTGCTTCAAATACTAATCCAAACTTACTTGTAGGATTATAGATAGCATGTGAAATATTTAAATCAGTAAATGCGAATATAATTAATAAAACCCCAATAATTGATAAACCAATCTTATATTCCTTTTTCATACCCCTTCTCCTTTTTACTAATTACTATATTTTAAAATAAAATTCCCCATTTCTATTGCACAATCTTCACTTTGTGGATAAACCCCTATATTATCTCCATAAGCATGTCCAAAACCTTTGTATAGTACAGTTGTTGTGTCAACCCCTGCTTTAACAAGTTTTGAAGCATAAGCTAAACATTCTACCTTTAAGAAATCATGCTCTCCAACAGTAATAAATGTAGGAGGTAATCCTTTTGCATCTCTAATGTATGGAGTTAAATATCCATTGTTAACTTCGTCAGTACCTAAAATATCCTTTAAGCCTCCTGACATTCCATTAAACATTTCTAACATCATTTCTAATCCAGCTTTATGTTTAGGAGAAAATTCATATTCATCTTTGCTCCATTTAAAGTATTCATCCTCTACATTAGCCATATTTACAGTAGGGTAAAGTAATAATTGTCCTTTTACCATACCGGAATTAGCTTCTAAATCTTTTGTAGTACAGTATTGAGTTAAGTTTCCACCAGCACTATCACCTGCTACAAATATATTATTTTTATTACCACCTAAACTTTCAGCATTTTCATATATCCACTTTAATACTGAGTAACAATCTTCATGTCCAGTTGGATATGGATTTTCTGGTGCTAAACGATAGTCAACTGATACAGCTAATATATCTGTTTTCTCAACTATTAATTTTACTAACTCTTCAACAACATCTGGAGAACCTCCAAAGAATCCACCTCCATGAATATAATAAAGAATTGGAGCATTTTTCTTCATTGTTTCTGACTTATAAATACGTACTGGTACTTTGTATCCATCACTAGCCTTAACTGTTTCATTAATAATTTTAATATTCTTTTCAACAATTGGAGTGCTCTTAACTTCACCAAACATATTTCTTAATTTACCAATTCCTTTTGGAGAAGAATCCATCTTAAGTGCACTTTTAGGCATAAATCTCATTAATGTAAGTTGTTTTTTCATATCCTTATAAAGACGTGGATCCATTGCTCCCTTTTCATCACTATCAGGTAAGTTCTTAACTAGAACTTCTGCACCTTTAATGTTTACTATTTCTTGTCTTTCTACAATTTTATCTAATAGCTCTTGTGAATATTTTCTACTCATTTCTTCCTTCTCTCCCTTTTACCCCTAATATTTTTAAATCGTTTTCATAAGACTGCAAAATTAAATACACATTTCTTTTATACTGAGAATTGTGTATTCATATTGCTTATTTAAATATTATCATTTTTAATTAAATTATTGTTGTTGTTTTTTGCTCATTTTAATGTCATTTTTTGACTCTTTAAAATATTGACGATATTTAAAGGGAGTCATCTTATACTTATTCTTAAATATACTTATAAAAGATTTTATATTTGAAAATCCATGGGAAAATGCAATATCTTGAATACTATAATTGCTGTTAATTATATCTTCATAGGCTTTATAAAGTCTAAAGTTACTTAAATACACTTTATAAGTAACACCAAACCACTCATGGAATTTCCTTGAAAAGTATTCACTGCTCATATAGAACTGTTTAGAAATATGTTCTAAAGTTAATTCTTCTTTATAATTTTTGCTTATATAGATTAAAATTTCTTTTTGCTTTTCTTTATATTTAAAATAACTCTCTGAATAATTTTCATCTTTTGAAATTACATAATTAGATAATAGAATATATAGAACTTCGTAAATATATGCATTTATTTTAATATAATCTAATTCTTTTGGATTTAAATAAAATTCTTTTATTTCTAAAAAGATATCACGTAATCTATCTTTTTTATAACTTTGATTCATAACATCAAACCTAATATTATCAATATTAGGATATACTTTTTTTATGAAGTCATAGGATAAAATTAAAATAACAGCTCCACATGGTCCATCTTGACATTTCTCAATTTCATGAACATCTCCACTATTCACAAAAATAAACTCTCCACTCTTTGCATTAATATGCTTACCATTGATAACCCCTACCAATTCTCCTTCAATTATAAAATTCAATTCAATACTTCTATGCCAGTGTGGGCTGATATAGGAATATTTTTTTTCATCAATATTTTCTGTACTAACATATCCCATAAATGCAGGTAGATTTGGATTTAAATTTACTTTTTCATATGTTATATTCTTCATAACATCCTCCATTTTATTGACCATATACCATAAGATAATCCTAAAGACACTTATATTACTATTCTTTACCCAAAAATAGTTAATAATTTAAAATACAATTTAATTCTCTCAATTTACTTATTAGATAGTTTTTATTATAATTTATCTTTGAAAATTTTTCCACACATCTTACCTTAATTTATTCTCCATATCTCTTGCTGTATTTCACCTGCACTTTTATATTGGGATACTTTTTGCAAAATTGACTAATTACAAAATAACAACTTGGACAAGGCTCCCATTTACTATACAAAATAAGATTCCCTTCATTCTTAAGTATTTTTTTTTCTATTTGTTTATGTATTTCTTCAAGTATCTTTTTTTCACTATCATTAACTCGATTATATCCTGTTCCTAATTTACCTAATTTATTAACTTTCATACTTTTAAAACTTGCTTCTTTTAATAGAGGTGCCGTGCAATAACCTTTTACATCATTACTACCGCTTATTGCTTTAAATTCCTTATTATCATATGTTGCTACTGCTATATTTATAGAGTCCTGTAATGCTTTGCTTTGATCTATTTTAAATGTTGTTTTTTCTTTTTCGGAGGCCTTAATATATTTATGTATATTCTTTATTAAACGTTTCATTCTTGGTATGTTACTTGTTAAATGCTGATGATATTCTACAGTTCCCTTCTTCACTTTAATATATTGATAATTTATTTCATTAGGTATTTCTATTAATATTGTTTTAACTCTAGTTTTAGCATTATATTTTTCTTTTACATCTTCTTTTCTAATAAGAACCATTTTCTTTAGCAATTCAATATCCTTTGCATAAAGATAATCATTATTTAATTCCTTTTCTAAACTTTCAAGCTTTGCTTTCTCTTCTTCACTTATTTCTACAGATATAAGTTTTTTTATTTCTTCTATGTCCTTTATAATATCTTCAAC
The DNA here is from genome assembly GCF_050584765.1 of Clostridium sardiniense. Classification (GTDB taxonomy): domain Bacteria; phylum Bacillota; class Clostridia; order Clostridiales; family Clostridiaceae; genus Clostridium; species Clostridium sardiniense_A. The sequence goes on from NZ_JBNOOR010000001.1 coordinate 1,958,034, forward strand.
ATTATCTTGTGAACTTGGCTCTCGTTCATATTCAATTCTATCTATACTTAACCTTTTTATTTTACTTATTTTTTCACATAATTTATTGTGTTCATTTTCAAACATCATAATTTTTTCTATATAGTCAATAAAATCCTGAGTATCATTTGCTCTATAAGTAATATCAGTATCCTTTATGCATTTATATAATTTCTCTATTACACTATTGTCTACTTTAAAAGTTTTAGTGATTTGTTCTTTGAATTTTTCTTCATCTAATTCATCTATCTTATATCCTTCTTTTTTTAGTGCACTCTTAAATTCATTTACATTATTAATTTTTATTCGTTCTTTTTTTCTCTTCTTTAAAGTCATATTTACCTCTTATCCTTGGAGTCCATATTGAAAAAATAATTCAATATATATTATTAAAGACTATAAGTACCTTTCAATTTCTTTTATATATTATATAATATTAACATAATATATTTCAGGGGAGGGTTAGTTTTTATGAATAATCAACTAACAGAGGAAAATGTAAAAAAATTAAGAGAAGAATTAGAATATAGAATGACAGTGAAAAGAGCTGAAATCGCAAAGGAAAAGTTAATAGCTGCTGCACATGGAGATAGATCAGAAAATGCAGAATATAAAGAAGCTTGTGCAAACTATAGAGAAAATGATAATAGAATACAATATTTATTAACTATGATTTCAACTGCAACAGTCGTAGATGATGCAAGTTTAGATAAATCAGTCTTAGGTATTAATAGTAAAGCTAGAATCAAATTTGTAGAAGATGATGATGAAGTTATAGTAACTTTAGTAACTACAATGGATTTAGACCCAGAAAATATGCTTATAAGTGTAGAATCTGATTTAGGAAAAGCACTATCTGGTAAGAAAGCTGGAGATATAGTTACAGTTATTGCACCAGAAGATACTTATAAAGTAGAGATATTAGAAATATTATAACTAAAAAAAGCATCCATAGATTTAACTATGAATGCTTTTTTATTATTTAAAATATAGTTTCAAATATTTTTAACCTTTAGTATTATAATATTCTTCTTTTTTCATCTCCCAATAAGCCTTATCTTCATCAGTGATCGGTCTTAAAACTCTACATGGATTTCCTACAGCTACTACGTTGTCTGGAATATCTTTTGTTACTACTGATCCTGAACCTATAACAACGTTATTTCCAATTGTAACTCCTGGATTAATTACTGTACTTCCTCCGACCCATACACTATTTCCTATTTTTACTGGCTTACCAAATTCTAATCCTGTATCTCTAATTTCAGCATCTATTGGATGTCCTGCTGTATATATACCTACTCTAGGTCCAAATAATACATTCTCTCCTATTTCTACTTTACACACATCAACAATAATACAATCATAATTTGCATAAAAATTATTCCCAACAGAAATGTGGCACCCATAATCACACCTAAATGGAGGTTCAATATATAAGTTCTCTCCTGTCTTCTCAAATAATTCTTTTAACAACTCTTTTCTATACGGAATTTGCTCCTCTGTAGAATTATTGAATAATCTAGTAAGCATTCTTGATTTTTTATTGTCTCTTCTAAGTTCCTCATCATTGGCCATATATAAATTTCCCGATAACATTTTTTCTTTTTCTGTCATAATTCTAACTCCTTTTATTGAATAAATCTTATTTTATACAGACATAACTACTACTTCACAAGGTCTTATCATTATTTTCTTTTAAATAATATAATTCCTCAATTATTCCTTTAATATCACCAATTCAATCTTTATTTGCCCCATTAAAGCTCTCTGGATAAATTTGATATGATACTTTGTTATGCCACCACTTCTTTTCCATAAAAAAGCCCCCTTTTTAATCTATATTTACATTATAAATACATTAAAGTAAGGTTTCTTATTTAATTTTGACAAAACATTATACTATTTTGACATCTTTATTTGTTTTCTATATTCTGATGGAGTCATATGTTTCTGCTCATCAAAACGTTTAATGAAATATCCAATATTATCATAGCCACAAGACATAGCAACATCTATAATCTTTCTATCTGTCTTAGCTAAAAGTTCTGTAGCTTTTTCAATACGAATTTCATTAATATATTCAGTAGGTGTTTTACCTACTAACTTCTTAAAGTATCTACAAAAATACTGCGTATTCATACCTATTAATTTTGCCATATCCTCTGTATATATTTTATGTTTATAATTATCATGTATATATGTCAAAACCTTTTTAACATTTGATATTTTGTAAGTTTCATCTTTATTCATATCATCTAAATACTTAAACTTTTCATTTTCATATAAGAGAGCAATAAGTTCATACATATATGATTTAATCCTAATACACGCACCTAATCCCTCATTTCTAGACTCTTTCATTATTCCTTTATATATTCTTTGCATTTCATTCCATATACTATCATCCTGGAAAATAAACTGTGGAAACTGTATCTTTTTCTCAATTAATGGTCTAATAATTTCATATTGTATTCCATCAAAATACTCAAAACTAAGCATTTTTAAATCAAAAACTAAAGCACTTTCTCTGCATCCTTCTTCACCAATAATGGAATGAATATCTCCTGAAGTAATAAACATAAATGAGGGAGCATTGATTTCATACTTTGTCATATTAATATATGCAGTAAATTTACCCTTCTTAAAAAATACTAATTCTATCTCATCATGCCAATGAAGTTTAACAAAAAACTCTCTGTTGTTATTCCACTTATAACTTGCTAATGGAAATCTATCTGTTCCATGCTTAACTTCTTCTTTTAGTTTTACCTTGTCCATCATCTAATCCCTTCTAAATACCATCAAAGTTCATTATAAATTCTAAAAACATTTTAACATAATATAGAAAATATTATAAATAAATATACTCCCATATCTATAAAATATAAATTTAACTAGATATAGGAGTATACTAATTATTTATTATATTGAGGCTCTTCTTGTTTAACAAAATCAAGTCTTGATTGAATAGTTTGTTCTACCTCTTCCATTTTACTTGCAAGTTGATTAAATATTTGTTTTGCTTCTTGATTATCTGTATCTAAAGAAAATGTCTTCATATCAGCAGCTAACCCTTTAGCACTAGCTAATGCTGTCTCAAGTTTAGTTCCTGTTGGCATAAAAGTTCCTCCTTTATAATTTTTTATCGCACCTATATTTTTGTTCGTAATCAATTTAAATATTCAAATTATTGATGATGAAATATATTCCTTTCAAACTTACTCTATATTTATTAAATTACCTTTAATAATATAAGTAAGCATCTATATTAAGAAATGAATTAAAACTAAGCTTATTGGTTAAAGTAAATTAGAAATCAATTTAATAAATACAAAGGAGAATTTTTATGACTGCGATTTCAAAGGTAAAACAAACATTAACTACGCTAAAAGGAGCTGAAGCTACTTTAAAAATGTACTCATTACAGGAACGTAATAAGGAAGCTAGAGCTATTTATAATCAGGCATCTGAGGAAATAAATAAAATCAAAACTGATTTAGAAAAAAGAATAGGACTTATGGAGTTTGAGGAACCCCAATACAAAGGTAACTAAGTGAGGTGGATTATGGATTCTTGGTTGATAATATTATTTAATTCAATAGTTTTATTTTTTTTAACAATAGTTATAACAAAATATATGAAGAAGAAAACCTTATCTAGGGCTACTCCCTTTGATTTTATCTCTTATGCCGTCATTGCTATTATAATTACTTTAATTTCTTTAAATATAATCAATAACACTTACTTTGGATTAATTGCACTTGCGGTTTGGGCACTGATGCCTCTTATCTTAGATTACGCTTCCATGAGAAGTAAGTGGATTTATAACCTAATACATAGTAAGGAAAGAGTATTAGTTAAAAACGGTAAAATCATGGAAGATAACTTATCTAAAGAAAGAATTACAGGCCAAGAATTTCTACAAGAAATGCGTTCAAAAAAAGCATTTAACTTAGCTGACGTTGAATTTGCCATACTGGAATCAAATGGAGATATAAATGTTAGCTTAAAAGCTGATAAGAAGCCTGTTACTCCATATGATCTAGGAAAACAAGTGGCACCTAAAACTGAACCTCAAGTAGTTATTTTAGATGGGAATATATTAAATCAAGGTCTTACTAATGCTGGATTAAATCGTGGCTGGCTTACAACTCAGCTAGAAATCAAAGGGGTCTCCCTTGAAAATGTTTTTCTTGGTCAATTAGATTCTTCTGGAGACTTATACGTTGATCTTTTTGATGATATGATACAAGTCCCTAAAACACAAGTTAAAGAAATGTTATATGCTAGTATTCAAAAAAGTCAAGCAGATCTTATGTCATTTTCTTTAGATTGTGATGATGAAGATGCAAAAACTATGTACTTACAAAATGCTGAAAAATTAGAAAAAATCATAAAAAAATTAGAACCATATTTATTACGTTAGAAGGTGAAATAAATGTCAAATATGAAAAAGAAAAGAATGACTACAGCTCAGCAGCAATATGATGAGTTAGTAAATAGCATAGAACCAAAAAGGCCTATTTTTACTAATTGTATTAGAGCCTTTATAGTAGGTGGCGCAATATGCACAATTGCTCAAGGATTACAATGGATGTTTATTAACTATCTTAATTTTGATGAAAAGACATCAGTTGCCCCTACTTCCATAGTTTTAATCTTTTTTGCAGTTTTATTTACTGGTCTTGGGGTTTATGATCATCTTAGTCAATGGGCTGGATGTGGAACTGCCGTTCCTATTACTGGCTTTGCCAATTCTATAGCTTCTGCATCAATTGAACATAAAAGTGAAGGATTTGTACTTGGAGTAGCTGGAAATATGTTCAGTCTTGCAGGTGCTATTGTTGTTTATGGAGTTTTTGCTGCTTTTATAGTTGCTACAATAAAAATGACAATAATATGGTTGGGGGCGATGTAAATGCTTAAAGGACATCAATCTTGGATTTTTAATTCTAAACCTACAATACTAGCTTCTGCAGCTGTTGGTGGTCCTTTCGAGGGTAATGGTGCTTTAGCTAATGATTTTGACATACTTTATGAAGATTTATGGCTTGGGCAAGATAGCTATGAAAAAGCAGAAAAAGTTATGCTTGAACATGCTTGTCAAAGAGCAATAGAAAAATCTAATCTAAGAAAAGAAGATATTAACTTTTTTCTAAGTGGAGATTTAATGAATCAAATAATTTCTAGTAGCTTTACCGCAAGAACTTTAGGAATACCTTTTTTAGGTGTATTTGGTGCTTGCTCTAGCTCCATGGAAGGTCTATCATTAGCAGCTCAATTAATAGAAAGTAAAGCAGCTAAATACGTTATAGCATCGGCAAGCAGTCATAATGCAGCCGCTGAAAGACAATTTAGATATCCTACAGACTATGGTGTACAAAGACCACCTAGTGCTCAATGGACAGTAACTGGAGCTGGAGCTGCAGTCCTTGGACAAAGTGGAATTGGACCTAAAATAACTTCTGCTACTATAGGAAGAGTTGTAGATATGGGAGTTTCAGATCCCTATAATGTTGGAGCAGCTATGGCACCAGCAGCTGTAGATACAATTGAAGCTCATTTTCGTGATTTGAATATTGATGCTTCTCATTATGATCTTATTGCTACTGGTGATTTAGGTAAAGTTGGGCATGAACTTGCTAATGCTTTATTAAAAAAACACGGCATAGATATGCCAACAGATATATTTACAGATTGCGGACTTTTAATATATACAAAAGATCAACCAAGCTTTTCTGGTGGTAGTGGATGTGGTTGTTCTGCTACTGTAACTTATGGGCATTTACTTAATCGTATGCGAAAAGGAGAACTAAATAAAATATTAATTGTTGCAACAGGCGCTTTAATGTCCCCTATCTCCTATCAACAAAAAGAAAGCATACCTTGTATTGCCCATGCTGTTTCTATAGAAATGTAAAAAAGAAGGTGTGAGTTACGTTATGGAAAAATTTATTTTTGCTTTTATAATAGGTGGTTTAATTTGTGTTATTGGGCAACTTATAATGGATACTTTGAAAATTACCCCAGCACACACAACTTGTACACTAGTTGTTGTTGGTACAATTTTAGGTGGTTTTGGTCTATATGATCCTTTGGTGAAGTTTGCAGGTGCAGGAGCATTTATACCTATAAGTAGTTTTGGTAATACCCTCGTAACAGCTGCTATAACTGAAGCTCAGCAAACTGGGTTTATAGGACTCTTTACTGGCCTTTTAAAAACAGTAAGTGGAGGAGTTTCTGCAGCAATAATTTTTGGATTTATTGCTGCCATGATATTTAAACCCAAAGGTTAAGTATATAAAATTCTTCTTTACATAGTAATTATAAATAAATTGTTGTAACTTTCTAGAAGTAAAAATACAATCCTCTAAATTTCTATTTTATTTATTAAAGTTAAAGGCCCTAACTACTACAATTATAGTAATTAGGACCTTACACTTTATTTATTATAATATATTCTTAACTATTAATTCCTTACATATGCCTTTAATGTACCTATTTTTTTACCTTCTGAATCTCCATAAGGTCTAATAGTATACTCACCAACTGAAGCTGGTATAATGAATGTTTCTGCATAGTTTACTATAAACGGCTCAAATAAATTCTTAGGTGATTCTACAATAGCTTGGTCACCTTCTACTAAGTTAAGTACATTAACTCCACCATTAGTATTGTGAGTTACCTGCTTTGTGAACCAATGTCTTCTAGTTTCTATAAACTCTTTTTCATGAAGCCCTGTTCTCTCTTCAAGCCATCCGTCTCCCTCAGCAACAAATTCAACTCTATTCACTAAGTTTTCCATAGTCCACTTAGTATCTCTATCAAATTCAACAACTTCTTCACCATGCGCGATATTAATAGGTCTTGGCTTTCCATCCATTCCAAGTCTTCCCCAATCCCATAGTTTAAATGTAAATAAGTTAGGTGTTGATGATATTTCTAAAACCATAGTATCTGTTCCTGAACAATGAACTGTTCCTGGAGGAATTAAGAAATGGTCATGTTTCTTAGCTTTTATCTTATTAGAATACTCTTCTGCATTAAATCTTTCTTCACCATCTTGAGCCTTTCTTAAATCACCAAAGAATTTTTCTTTAGTCATTCCATCTTTAACACCAAGGTACACATAAGTTTCTTTATCTTCCTTTGCATCTAATAGATAGTAAGATTCCTCTTGAGTATAGTGAAGTCCAAACTTCTCTTGAGCATATTCAATAGTTGGATGAACTTGAAGGGAAAGATTTTGCCCTCCCATTGTATCTAGAAAGTCAAATCTTATTGGGAAGTCAGCTCCAAATCTTCCATGTACCTTTTCTCCTAATAATTCTCTTGGATGTGTCAATACTGAGTCAATAGACGGTATTTCTATTATTGTATCTCCAACCTTTAATAATAGTGAGTTTTCTTCTGGTACACAATCGAAGCACCATGCATAGTTTTCCATATCTCTATTTAAATCACAAACTTCCTTCATCCATTGTCCGCCCCAGACTCCTGGGTCAAAGAAAGGAACAACTCTAAATGGCCTATTTACAGTTTGTTTTAATCCAGCTCTAAATGCATCTCCAGTTATCATCTTTGGAGTGCTTTTCAAATTAGTATCTAAGATATAATCAAACTTATTAAATCTACGTTTCTTATATCTATCAGCAACTTTCCATTCAAAGAAATATCCCCTCTTAAGCTTTCTTAATGGATCTTCATTAAAATTTCTACCCTTCCAATTAGGAATATCCCCTGATCTATATCTTTGTTGAATTTCCCATCTAGCCATATCTGCGAATACATATATATCTGGATCAACTAAAATATTGGCTCCAACACCATAAACAACAACTATCCCTTTTGCTTCTTCAATCTTTGCCTTAACTTTCTTTAGATTTTCTTCATCGATAAAATCTTGAAGAGTATGTAAAGAAATCCTACCAAATACTCTATCATCAGTAACTACATCTTTTATTTTTTCTTCTACAGTGTCTATATCCTCAAATATATCTTCATCTGTAAAAATACTTAAGCTTGCTCCTAATTTATCAACTATTCCATTTTTAATTTCTTCTGTTATTACTCCTGGATAAAAATCAATTGCTATAACTTTTTTATCTCCAGTTAAAGCTTCTAACTTATATTTTAACTCCTCAACTATTTCATCATATCCATTCCATACACTTTCATTACCATATCCTTTTACTTCTACATATGGTTGTTTATCATATTTAAAAGCCATAACTACTCTCCTTACTATTTAAATGTTATTTTATTTTCTATCTTATATACTTTTTTTGGAAAAGGATTATTTTCTATAGCTTTATAATCATGTCCTGCTACACTTCTCCAACAAGCACCTATCTTAAAATCTATGTCTCCTGTATTTATTAATCTATGTGCATAATTTCCATGAATGTAATGAATAGATCCTTTATATACTTTCTCACAGAAACTATTACCCGCCTCGTCCATATACATGAGTAACCCTTCTCCACCTAATCCAAAGTAAATTTCTGGTTCGGTTCTATCTTTGTGGAAATGCCCTCTAGTTAAATTACACTCCCCATTTACAGTAATAGGATGTACTATTGTTAATCCCCAAAGTAAAGTATTTTCTCCACCTTCATCAAAGTGATACACTTCATACATCTCAGTATTTTCATCTAAGTCCTCATCCTTACTTTCATAAGCAAAGCTAATATCTTTATATAACTTCTTATAAGCTTGTACACCATTTCCTGTGATTACACCATTAAAGAAATCATGTGAATATTTAGGTTCTCTAATTTCCATAACAAATCTCTCCTATGTCTTAAGGGATAAAACTTTCCCATAACTTCTTATATTTCAAAGGGTTAATTATAAAATCAAATTTATTTTTATCATCTCTATATTGATCATAAATTGATTTTGTATAATCTAAATTTAACTCTTCATATTTTCTAGGTGACTTTATTATAAGTTGCACTTCTTCATATTTATCATTGTGTATAAAGTTTATATCTTTCCCTTTAATTATAGGAAAATAAGACAATCCATTGCGTTCTCTTACATCATCATAATCAAAACCAAAATCTCTTACACACCAAGCTCCAAATACCATATTTTCCTTAGGATTACTATTACAAGTATAATGTGCCCACCCTGGTGGAACAAAAATTACATCTCCTGCTTTTCCTTTTACAGCAAAAACTCTTCCTGGATTATCCTTAGCTGTTTCTTGCATAAATATAATAGCTTCACCATACCAAATTTCATATAATTCCCCTGTAGAATAATTACAAGATTTAGAAACTGCATGTATATGACCTTGAGACCTTACTGGTTCATCTCCCATTTTTCCGCCTGAATATATACATGCTCCATATAGTAAGTTTCTAGATATTAAGTCATCTCTATCCTCAATATTACCAATGTCCATAGCTATACTATAAACTACTTCAGGACCATCACAATTAGAATCCTTTAAACTTTTTCTAATATCATCTAATCTTCTCTTTTCAGTTTCCGGTCCAAATGATTCTTTATTATAAATAAATTCCATGCTATTAAAATCATAATCTATTCCAATTCCATTAATGAACATATTCTCTCTCCTTAAGTAATAATGATATAACATTTAATTCTAAAATTTTTTATATCAAAAGAGTTATTTATTTACTCACACTTTATATCTTTTAAATAAAAAATATAAAGTATAATATAAATGCTATTACCATAGGTATTGCCATTATAAAAGAGTATTGAATAGTTAGCTTTCTTATACTCTTATTCCATAATTCCTGATTAAACCATAATTTCCCGTCATTTGTTTCAACTAAATATCTAGAAGTTATAAGATTATTTATAAAGAAATTCTTTTCTAAATCTTTAATACCTACCTCTATATCACTTACATCAATTGCTTTATCAAAAGTAAGAGCTTTTTTTTCTATGAATTGATTAATAATAATTCTAGTAGTTGTTTCTTTCATAATTACAACACCCCCTATATTTAACAATTTTCTGTAAGTTTTAAGATGTGTTTCTTTATATACGGAATTGAAATCCATAATAAACAAAATAAAATCAAAGTGCAAATTGTAATTCCACAGCCTAAAATAGTTAAGACTGTACTTATTTTTCTAATATATACCGTAAATAATAGACTCATTGAAGATATTATTCCCAAAATCATTATTATTTTTTTAATTTTAATTAGGTACTTGTACTCTTTTATTATTATTTCTTTTTTATTCATGTTTCCTCCGTATTTATATGTAATAAGAGGAGAAGTTAACTTCTCCTCTTATACACTTTTTAAAAGAATCCTACTGCAACTCCTGCAACAGCCATTACCATAAGTACTCCCATAACCTTTATTGGAGACATTTTCCTTTTACTCATTAAGTACCAGCTTAATATTATAATTATTAATCCTAAAATATTAGGGAATATATTATTTAATATTGGCATAACTTCAATATTAGCTTCTCCACCAGTACTAATAACTAAACTTGTTTTAACAACTACGTATGAAGCTCCAACTCCACCAACAACAATTGATCCTAATAAATTAAAAGCTTCTCTCGCTCTATTTGCTACTTCTCCAACAATTAAATCTACAGACTTAGTTCCAAGTTCATAACCCTTGAAGAATACAAAATGTGATAATGCTATAACAGTTGTCAAATATGCTACTATATAGAATATAGCTCCCATTGGATTTCCACCCTCTGACATACCAATTGCTATTGATATAAGTAGTGGAACATACATACCAGGTAACATTGCATCACCAATTCCTGCTAAAGGTCCCATTAATCCAAGTTTGATACTATTGATCATTTCATCATCAATAGCAGCTCCGTTTGCTCTCTCTTCCTCTAGACCACATACTATACCATTTATTACTGCACCAACTTGTGGCTCAGTATTAAAGAATGTAGAATGACGTTTAAGTGCTTTAATCTCTTCTTCTTTATTTCCACCATAAAGTTTTTTAATTACAGGTATCATAGATACTGCAAAACCCATTGCTTCAAGCCATTCAAATGACATAGAAGATAGATTACCAAAGGACCATAATAACCATGATTTTCTTAAGGTTTTTTTATCTAGTTTTTTAACTTCATTAGACATTATAAATCATCCTCCTCATCATCTTCTAACTCTCCACCATTCGTAGCTACCACAACATTTTTAGAAGCCTTATAATTGAAATGTAATAATGCAAAGAATGCACCTATTATAGCTAGAGCTATCATATTAATACCTAAACATGCTATTAAAGTAAATCCAAACAAGAAGTATATTAACTCTAAGTTTTTCTTAGTAACTTGTCTTAATAAAATTGCCACCCCTACAGCTGGTAACATTCCACCAAGCGCCGTTAACGTTCTCATTAAGAATGAGTCCATTGGAAACATCGCTATAATATCATTTGCTAAACCAGCTCCAAAGTATAATATAGCTGCTGTCGGAATAATTCTGTAAGCCATTTGGACTATTTGTGGTCCAACAAAGTGATTAAAGATAATTCCTTTATAATCGCCCTTTTCTATAGCTTTTATAGCTCTATGATTCCAAAATGAATTACTTAACATCATAAAGTTATGGAATATTGTTCCTATAACTCCTACCGCAGTAGCAATTGCAACTGAAGATTCCACTGTTGCTCCACCTTTAACTGCTAGAACACCTAAAGTAACACCTATGTATGCTGCTGAGTTCAAATCTTGTGGCATAGCTCCACCAGGCGTAACTAAAGCAATAAACACAACTTGAACCGCTACTCCTACTAAAATACCAGTTGTAACATCTCCTAATATAAGACCGATTAGAAGACCTGAAACTATAGGTCTACTTAATACATACCACCCACCAGTTAATCCCATTAAAGGTGCAGCTGATAATGATCCTGCATAAGAAAGAATACCTATAAGTATTGCTTGAAAAATTGATATTTCCATAATAATCCCCCTTAATATTTAAAATTTATTTTATTTAATAAATTTTTCTCTAACATTTCCCCAAAGGACGCTTTTTTCATCTGGTACTAATCTAAAATCTACCTTATATCCTTTTTGATAAATTTTTTCATATGCAAGGGCTTCCTCTGCTGTAATATCAGCATTTTTATTTACTGTTGTTGTATTATCTCTAGCACTTTGTGGACCTACATTTACTAATGTTGTATTTACTTTCATTTCATAATCTACTAGTATTCTGGCCATATCAATTGGATTTTTAGTAATTAAAAAATACTTTTTATCACTATCAATCATCTTTTGCTTCTTTTCTTCAAACTGCTCAAAAGTAAAAATAAATGTCTTTTTTTCTGATGCTGCCTTTAAAACTGATTTTATTAATTTATCTGATGCTGCCTTGTCATTGATTGCTATTATCCCATCACAAGGATATTCCATTGCCCATCTTGTAACTACTTGTCCATGTATTATTCTGTCATCAATTCTTAAAAATTCTATTGCCATTCTTCATCTCTCCTTTATAATTCTTCATCTTCATCAATTTCTAATTTAAATTTATCAATACCTGATTTTGATTCTTTTATTAATTCATCAACATCACTATCTAATATCTCATCTTGCATTACTACATTAATTAACATTGGCAAATTTACACCTGTTAAAATAATAGATTTATCTAGTAAATCGTTTTCAGAAAGTGCAGTAATTGTTGCCCTATATGGTGACCCACCCTTTAAATCAGCTAAAACCACTATATTATCTTCAGATTTGAATTGCTTAACTATTTCATTTACTTTGCTTTCAAATTCATTTATTCCTACTCCTAGATTTAAACAACAACTTTGAGCCTCAACTACCTCCCCTAAAATAACTCTAGCCGACTCAATTATACCCTCTGCTAAAGTACCATGACTAACTACTAATACCTTTTTCATAAATTCACCTCTTCTAAGTTTATAATTACATTATAATGTTATGACATTATAATGTCAATAGCCCCCTTAATTATTTATTTTAATTCAACTGTAATAGTATATCCATCTGCAACATATCTTGAATAAGTAAGTTCAACAGGAACATTTTTTGAATATCCTATTTTCTTTCTAGTAATAATTGCTACTGGATTTTTTAAATCAAATATCTTTTTATCTTCCCCATTAGAAATAGTAGCAGATATATACTCTTTTCCTGCAGTAACTGGATATCCCTTTTCACTTAAAAGTTTATAAAATGAATTATTAAAATCATCTTGAACTGTAATAGGAACTAGTGGATTAATATAGTTATTAAATATTGCCACTGTCTTATTTTCAACTACTATTGCTCTCTTCATCATTATGACAAAAGAATTTCTTTCAATATTAAATAACTCTGCTATTTCTTTAGTAGGATTTATAAGCTTTACTTCTAATAATTTTTTCTTAGATCTTTCCCCTGCTTCTTTAACTTCACCAAAAGAAGACTTCATACTTGTAGATACATTATCTTTCTTTTTAACTATTGTCCCTTTTCCTCTTTGTCTTATAATATATCCTTCATTAACTAGATATTCTAAAGCCTTCCTCATAGTGATTCTTGATACCCCAAATTCTTCAATTAATTGCATTTCAGTAGGTAATATATCACCAACTTCATACTCTTCATTCTTTATTTTTTCTCTTAATACACTTGCTACTTGACTCCATAATGGTTTAGCACCTGTGCTATGATCTAAATTCATTTCTTCACCTCACTATGTTTATATTAATGTTATAACATTCTTCTATTATTTTTGCAAATTGAATTATAGTCATTTGTATATAATTATCAAAATATCTACATTTAATATTTTTATGCACCAATGTTTTTACATGTCATCATTAAATTTCATATATAAATAAATTTTTATGTATATAAAAAATTCACGATATTATATCGTGAATTTAAATTATAGATGTGAAGTATATCTATTAAAATATATTAATTTAATATTATTGATTTTCTCATTATAAAATTAATATTTATTGCTATTAATATTAATAATTCTTATTTATAATCATCCTATTTATCTATTTGCATATAAGTCAGTTGTCCTCCTGGATATACACCATCATTAGTCACCTTATAATCATCATGATTATGCATAGGATAAAATTGTGGGTAATAATAATAATTCCTCTTGCCATTACATATTTCTAAATGATTAGTAATATTTATATTTTCACAGTTTACAGGATCTATTGGAATATCAAATACATTATCATTACCTAAATCATTTATTTGCTTACATAATGATGGTAACGCATCCTGGCCATTTTTAATATAATTAATATAATTAGCTCTCTTATCTTCTGCTCTAATTAATAAATCATAAGTTTCTCCTGAACCAATAGTAGCAGTAAATCCCATTTGTAACATATCATGTCCATTCATTTTAGTATGCATTGTATCTACCAACTGAGCAATTGCTAAAAATGGACTTGGTGATGCATCTTTACCAACAACTTGGAAATGCCATCCATGAATATGCCAAGGTACTACTTGATATCCCATATTAATTGTTCTCAGTAATACTAAATCATTGCTCTTTATGTGAATATATGATTCATAATCTAACTGTATTAATTCACGATTTGCATTAGGTGAAGTTACTGTTAATGGATGTGTTTTTAAAGTATCAGGAAAAGCTCTTCCATTAACAAGCCAATAGTTAGGTTTGAAGTCTGTTCCATTAAAAGTTGTCCTATTTTCCACTGCTTCATGCCATCTAGTATCTATATCTGATAATAGCATTACATACTCTTCATCAAAGTAACTGTAAATATTGTTATAAGCAAAATTTCTATTAGTAGCAGTTGTAGGAATATTACGATAATAAATTCCATTTGCTTTCCAACATCCATTACAATCTTGATAAATACCATTTTTTCTTAGACTCATAACTGAAGGATAAATTATTAATGCTCCATACATCCCCATTTGAACATGTTCTGATGCTTCAACATGGCAATGATACATATAAGTGCCTGGATTTTCCGGATTAAAATAATAAGTGGCCACAGGTGGCTCTTTACTCATATCAGTCCACATAGGAACTCCAAAGCTTAATTCTGGAAATCCATCTAATTGAGTTGGAACATGTCCACCATGAAAATGAACAGTATGCAAATCTGTAAGATCTGAAATAGGCATACCTAAGTTGATTAATGTTACATAAATTTTATCTCCAACTTCTCCCCATATAAGTGGTGAAGGTATTGTTGCCGTACTTGTCAAGTTCATAAGATAACTAAAGTTATCTGGATTAGTCCAATCAAGTTTATCATTTTTATATTTAACCTTTTTACCATCAGAAACTTTATATAACCCACCTACGAACCCAAAAACATATACTTTTTTCTTATCTGTTGAACATAGATCAGGACCTGTTGGTAAATCTGTATATCCATCTGTAGCTAATAATACATAATGTCTAATCATTACATATCTCCTCCTATATTTATATATTCTATATTATGGATTTTCTTCTTCTTTTGTTCATTTACTATAAAGAACTTATATTTACTTTATTATTGCTACATTAGAATTTTTATAGTCATAATTTAAATTTAATATTTAGAAACTACTTTAAGATATAGAACAATAACTAAGAAAATAGATGTAAAAATTATTATATATTTATTTTCCCTATAATTCTGTAAACTTATTAGATTAGTTGAAACAGTAAAAAATTTAAAATAGCAAAAAATAAAATAATGGAAGTTGAATTCAACTTCCATTATTTCTATTATATTATCAACAATTTTCTTAAAATAGCCTAATTTATCTATTCGTTTATTTAGCTATTTATCTCTTTTTCTTTTCTTTAAAGTAATTCCTCCAGCAGCTACAGCAGCAACTCCTAAAAGCAACATTCCTGTATATGAAGCACCCATTCCTGTATTAGGTATCTTATTTCCAGTGTTCTGATTACCGCTTCCTTGTCCAGGTTTATTGTTTCCTCCATTATTTCCATTTCCATTTCCGTTTCCATTTCCGTTATTGTTGCCATTATTGTCTTCGTCGCCTTTTTTCTCTTCTAAATTAGCCAAAGCTAATTCTAAATCCTTAACAGCTTTTTCTACATCTACCTTAGATGCTTCTTCATCTTTTAAAACTTCAGTAGCCCTATTTAATGCATCCTTTAAAGTTTTAACTGTGCTATCAGTATATTTAGATAAATCCATATCATTAACTTTATTTATTAAATCCTCAAGCTTAGACTTATCTGGTTTTAATCTTAATTCAAAATATCCTGTTAATAAAGTTTCATAAGCATTATCTACTTCTACTTGAGTAGCGTCCTCTTTTTTGTATATATCCTCAGCATGCACTAATGCTTC
>NZ_JBNOOR010000021.1:0-874 GCF_050584765.1 Clostridium sardiniense
TGGTCAAAAGGGAAACAGCCCAGATCGTCAGCTAAGGTCCCAAAGTGTAAGTTAAGTGGGAAAGGATGTGGGATTTCTAAGACAACTAGGATGTTGGCTTAGAAGCAGCCACTCATTGAAAGAGTGCGTAATAGCTCACTAGTCGAGAGATCCTGCGCCGAAAATGTAACGGGGCTAAACTTACCACCGAAGCTACGGGTTCACACATTAGTGTGAGCGGTAGAGGAGCGTTGTAATCGGGCTGAAGTCGTACCGTAAGGAGCGGTGGACTGATTACAAGTGAGAATGTTGGCATCAGTAGCGAGATGTGGGTGAGAATCCCACAGGCCGAAAATCTAAGGTTTCCTCAGGAAGGTTCGTCCGCTGAGGGTTAGTCGGGACCTAAGCCGAGGCCGAAAGGCGTAGGTGATGGACAATCGGTTGATATTCCGATACCACTATTATCGTTATTATCGATGGTGTGACGGAGAAGGATAGGATGTGCTAGCTATTGGATGCTAGTCTAAGCGTTTAGGGAGTTAAGGTAGGCAAATCCGCTTTAACAATCCTGAGGCGTGATGGGGAAGGTTCTACGGAACCGAAGTATCTGATTCCATGCTTCCAAGAAAAGCATCTAGAGAGAAAAATAGTGCCCGTACCGCAAACCGACACAGGTAGATGAGGAGAGAATCCTAAGGCCCGCGGAAGAATTGCAGTTAAGGAACTAGGCAAATTGACCCCGTAACTTCGGGAGAAGGGGTGCCTGCGAGAGCAGGCCGCAGAGAATAGGCCCAAGCAACTGTTTAGCAAAAACACAGGTCTCTGCTAAAGCGAAAGCTGATGTATAGGGGCTGACGCCTGCCCGGTGCTGGAAGGTTAAGGGGAACACTTAGCG
>NZ_JBNOOR010000022.1:0-690 GCF_050584765.1 Clostridium sardiniense
TGGCAGGGATAGCAGGATTTGAACCTACGAATACCACAGTCAAAGTGTGGTGCCTTACCGCTTGGCGATATCCCTACATGGGGTGAATGATGGGACTCGAACCCACGACAACCAGAACCACAATCTGGCGCTCTACCAACTGAACTACATTCACCATCATATTTTGGTGCGCCATCAGGGATTCGAACCCGGGACACCCTGATTAAGAGTCAGGTGCTCTACCAACTGAGCTAATAGCGCATAATAATGGTGCGTCTTAAGGGATTCGAACCCCTGGCCCACGCCTTAGAAGGGCGTTGCTCTATCCAGCTGAGCTAAAGACGCATGTATTGGAGCGGGTGAAGGGAATCGAACCCTCGTGGCTAGCTTGGAAGGCTAGAGCTTTACCATTAAGCAACACCCGCATACATTGGAGCAGAAGACGGGACTCGAACCCGCAACATCCACCTTGGCAAGGTGGCACTCTACCATTGAGTCACTTCTGCGTATGCTATATTTAGTTAATTTAATTAATGGTGCAGGTGAAGGGAGTCGAACCCCCACGCCTAAGGCGCTAGATCCTAAGTCTAGTGCGTCTGCCAATTCCGCCACACCTGCACGTTGTTTAATTAAATTGGTGGCTCGCCCGGGAATCGAACCCGGGACACCATGATTAAAAGTCATGTGCTCTACCGACTGAGCTAGCGAACC
>NZ_JBNOOR010000023.1:0-667 GCF_050584765.1 Clostridium sardiniense
TTTTAGTTCTCACAAAGAATAGTATTTAATAAATACTTTTTATTTCTTGGCTTGTTGTATCAACAATTTATATTCATATGCAATTTTAAAAGAACAATGTGGTGGGTCTAAGTGGACTCGAACCACCGACCTCACGCTTATCAGGCGTGCGCTCTAACCAGCTGAGCTATAGACCCATATTGTTTTGAGAGTAATCTCTCAAAATTGAACAGAAACCATTTAAAAACCTTCTTTTCGGTAAGAAATCCGAATTTCGAATTTTTTAATATACCAGTTAATCATCTTGTTAACTGAATTCTCCATAGAAAGGAGGTGATCCAGCCGCAGGTTCTCCTACGGCTACCTTGTTACGACTTCACCCCAATCGCTGACCCTACCTTAGGTCGCTGCCTCCTTGCGGTTAGCTCACGAACTTTGGGTATTGCCAACTCTCATGGTGTGACGGGCGGTGTGTACAAGGCCCGGGAACGTATTCACCGCGACATGCTGATTCGCGATTACTAGTAACTCCAGCTTCATGTAGGCGAGTTTCAGCCTACAATCCGAACTGAGACAAGTTTTGAAGTTTAGCTCCACCTCACGGTATTGCATCTCTCTGTACTTGCCATTGTAGCACGTGTGTAGCCCTAGACATAAGGGGCATGATGATTTGACGTCATCCCCACCT
>NZ_JBNOOR010000024.1:0-623 GCF_050584765.1 Clostridium sardiniense
ACGGGAGACTGTGTGGGAGAGTAGGACGTTGCCAGGTGAGTAACGAAAAGAGATAGTTTAATTACTATCTCTTTTTTGCGTGTGGAAATATATAAATTAATTTAAGTACTATTTTCAGTATATTAAACATCAATATAATAAGAAGGTTTTATATAGTTCTGATATTTATTGATATCTCTAATATATTAATAAATATTATTAGTATAGGATAATAGAATATATATAATAAATAAAGTGTAATAGATGAAAGGATCAGAATAGAAAATAGATATAGATAGATATGTTTTATCTACACATGTCCTAGCGTATCAATAGTAGAAATTAGAAGAAAAACGAAGAAATAACGCGAAAAATGAGGCTTATTTTATATTATAAGAGTATTTTAAAATTTTTAACTCAATATATGTGATATTATTAGTTTCGTTGTCCAAGCGAAAGCTAAGTAAACATAATAAATACGATATTAATAAGTGTCGAAAAATGTTGACAAGCAATCGTTTAAGTGATATACTAATTAAGTTGCTAAGGGGAGTAAGAAACACCTTGAAACTCAGAAAAAACTTCTGAAAAAAAGATGTTGACATAAAACTTCTTAAGTGATATGATAATCAAGTCGCTTGAAG
>NZ_JBNOOR010000026.1:0-457 GCF_050584765.1 Clostridium sardiniense
TATGGATTTAGCCCGGTGATGAAAGAAATTGTGCAACAATTCCCTACACTCCAAATCGAAGTACTTTCCGGTGGTATGGTATTACCGGAAGAACCTGTTCATATTAGTGCTACGGCAGGATATATACAAAAAGCCTATAAAACGGTGGAGGAATATAGCGGTATTAGCTTTGGACCCGATTATTTATGGCATATCAATAACCCCGATTTAAGCGATTGGTATCCTAACTCCGAGAAACCTGCTATCGCATTATGCATTTTTAAAGAAATATACCCCGATCAACAGGTACAGTTTGCCGGTGATTTGCAATATGCCTTGCACTTCGAAGGCAGAGATTTAACCGATAATGAATCCTACCGACACCTACTGGAGAAATACAGTATTCAACCCGAGATGTTTTACGAAAAAATGTCGTCGGAACCTTACAAAGAGCAGGCCTATTATGAGTTTCAGCTTT
>NZ_JBNOOR010000027.1:0-447 GCF_050584765.1 Clostridium sardiniense
GGCTCGATCGGCGACATCAGCCTCGGCACCTTCCTGAGGACGCTGTGCAACGTCGCCGACGTCTCGGGCGTGCCGGCCCCCATCATGGCGGCACTCGACCAGACCGGTCTGTCCGGCACCAAGGCATTCGAGATCGTCGATACCGACGATGCGGTCCGCGACGCCCTGAACAATCGGGACGTGCCTGCGGTCGCGGCCGCCTTCGCCACAGCGGGCATCGCCATCCCGGCCGACCCGCTGCAGGTCATCATCACAGTCTCGACCAAGAACAGCCTGTGGTACGTCACCGACATGCAGTCGGTGCTCTACTATCGGCTGGACCAGTCAGCCGACGGCGAGCCGATCCTGGGTAGCCTCGAGCCCCAGCTCTACGTCGTGCCGCAGACCACCCAGCTCGGCCCGACGGTCGTACAGCAAGGCTACCGCGCGAACGCGACGCTAGACCTG
>NZ_JBNOOR010000002.1:0-10452 GCF_050584765.1 Clostridium sardiniense
AAGCTTCTGCTATTTCAATTTGTCTGTTAAGCTCTGTCTTGTCTCCAGCCTTGAACTCAAGCATATGAATTGCATTAACTAACCTAGTAAATGCTTCATTAACCTCGAGCTTAGTAGCCTCAATATTAGCATAAACTTCATTAGCATGTTTTAATGCATCTCTAAACTCCTTAACAACTGCTGGTACAACACCTTCTAATCCACCATTAGCTTCAACGTCATTAGCATAATCTATAGCCATCTTTAATGCTAGCTTATCAGCATCACCTTGCTCAACTTCTCTTTCTAAAGTTATTCCATATTTTGCATCCTTAAGTCCATTTTCAGATCTTACAATAACCTCTAGCTTCTCTGAATTATCCACAGTGTAGACTACAGATACTGATGCATTATTTGTTGCATCTACAGTTATTTCTGGTAACTCCTCATTAGCTTTTAGCTTCATTGTATAGTTGTATCTATCAGCTGCAAAACCATCTAAAGCTTTGCCATTTACATTTATTCCATTTACAACGAAATCTGAATTTGGTTCTACTCTCTCCTCAAAAGCTTTTATCTCTTTTATTCCTAAAGATTTACCACTTTCAGATGTCATTTTTATTCTTATTACCTTTGTCTTTACCATATCAAAAGTATAATAATTTGTATCTGTTGGTGATGTAACTTCTGGATTAGATACTAAGTTAGATACTGTTACCCAATTACTATCATCATTAAATGGATTTTCTTCCTCCATTAATACATGTGATGGTTGATTTGGTACAATAACCTCATCTCCAACATAATATTGTATTTCAAAGCTTTCTGGAATCTTACATCCACTATCCTCAAAGAAAGTAACTTCTAGATTGTCTATATATTTATACTCTGGCAGACCTGATCCTAAGATAATACCAACCCAATCACCACTTCTTGGTTGCTCTACCCAGTTAGTCCATCTATTATTATTAATCTCTTCATCATTTACATATTGAATTCTATCCTTTGAATTTGGCTCTACAATTGCATCATTTGTAAATGAAGCTATTGCCATTGGTATATCAAAACCAGTCTTTGTACCAGCAATGTTATCACCTTTTATAGTTTCATTAGTTACTCTAATAGTAGCACTTACAACTTTATCTGTTCCTTCCACTGTTCCATTTATAGAGAAAGTTCCAACTTTATTTAATAACTCTTTATTATAATCTTTCCAAGTAACAGGAACATCAACTATTGATCCATCTGTATAGTAAGCCTTTACTGTTTGTGGAAGCTTTGGCTCTACCTTTACATTAGTTGCAAGTGAAATATTTTGTAATGCTGATAGACCCTTAACAACAACTCTTGCTTTTGCTTTTAAGCTTTGTCCTTCAACAGTTCCTTCCACTTCAAAAATTCCATATTTATTGTATGACTCTTCTTTTACCTTATCCCAAGTAACCTTTACTTCTCTAGGTAATCCAATATCATATACTGCCTTTACCTTTTCTGGTAATACTGGTGCAACGCCCTTATTTGTTTCTACATTTACTTTTTCATATGAAATAATAGTCTTTTCAGCTGTGTTCTTTCCAATGTTCACCACTATTTCTTTTACATTAACAGTAATACCTTTATACGTTACTTCAGCATTTAAAGTCACTGTTCCTTCTGTATAAGCATATAATTTACCATTTTCTATTTTAGCTTCTCCAGAATCTTTAGAAGATAAATTATATTTAACTTGTAATTCATCTTCTTCAATTAAAGAACCATCTTGTAATCTTCCTTCTACTATAATATCAACAATATCATCTTCAATTATATCTTTCTTAGATAATTCTATTGTTGCTGATTCTAACTGTGGATCACCTTCTGTGAAATTAATAAGATAGTTACTAGTTGTTCCATCCTCAGCTATTACAATAATATTAGCATTACTATCAGCATTTAACGCTGGTACTACGAATAAACTTGCATTATCCTTAGCAGTAGCTGTAACTACTGGCACCTTTGAGGCATATGGTAGATTAACCATATACTCACTGATATTCTCATCAAAACCTTCAATAGTAACACCATCTAATTTAATATCACTTAATAACGATGTACCTGCTCCCTCCATTGCATTAGAATAAATATAGAATTCAGTAAGACCAACTGCTTTATTCGCTACAGTATCTTCTTTTAATAAAGCTCTTATTTTAGTTGTATTTACTTCATCAAAAGTAATTTCTTCTGTACCTTCTACTGAGAAGCCCGTTGTCTTGCTTTGATTGGAAACTGAAATCCACTCATCACCATTCCAATACTCAACTAAAATCTCACTTGGAATAGCAACTCCATGATCACTATATAATGAAATTCCTATTTTACTTATGGAATATTCTTCATCAAACTCTATACCAACATAATCATCATAGTTTCCTCCAGGTTTCCCCCAGTTTGTCCATCTATTCTTAGCTTGAGTATCCTTGGAAACTATACCATCATTTATACTATTTACACTGTCATGTCCAGTGTATGAAGTAAATGCTCTTGGATATGTCTTACCTTTATTTAATGCTATATTTACTTCTTTAAAATTATCAGATACAACTATAATAGCTTTAGCATCTAAGCTTTCTAGTCCTGTGACCTTACCTTTTATTGTAACAGTTTTAGGTGAAGCAACATCCTCTGCTGTCAACTCTCTATCCCAAGTTACTGGATACTTTTCTATACTTCCATCATTGCTTACTACTGATACTTCTTTTGGAAGCTTAGCTTGTTTGCCAACAGGTACTAACATCCTAGAATCTAATACACCAATAATATCTTTAACGATTACTTTAATACTTACTGGAATATCGCTACCTATTACAGTTCCTTTTACTTTAAATATTCCTGGAGTTTTTAGACTATCTTCTGGAATTGAGTCCCAGATAACATTCACTTCTTTTTTACTTCCATCTGCATAAAGTGCTGTTATTTCTTTTGGAAGGTTTAACTCTCCATTAACCGGTACTGTAACATCACTTACATCATATCCAAGAATCTTATTTTCACTTAATTCTTCTTCTGGTACAGTGTATACTGTTGTGTTATCAGAAGAAATACCTGGACTTGTTGCTGTTAATGTAAATGAACCAGCATTTTTTGTTGATTGAACTATAACTAAAGCTTTACCGTTAAAAGCTTTTCTCTTATTAGCCTTATATCTTTCAACACTTGCAGCGTTACCATTATCAACACCAACTATCTTACCGTTACCCTTAACTTCAAAGTTAATTAAATTATCAGCATCTGGAACTAAAGTTCCATTTTCATCAACTACATCAACTGTAATAAATGATAAATCGTACCCATCAGCAGTTATAACTTGTCTATCTGCACTTAACTCAATTTTCTTTGCATCATTAGCAGTTTTAACTACATCTCTCGCAACTTCTTTACCCTTTCCATCCTTTGCAACAGCTGTCAATTTACCTTTTTTATATGGAACTTTAAATTCTAAGTGAAGCTTACCATCTTTAGTTTCTTTATAAGTCCCATTGTATCCTGCATCTGTAACTTCATATTCCTTACTCTCTACTAATTCCCCTAACTCATCACTTGTTACATCTTCATTAAAATATAGGTCAACAGCGTTTGCATTAGTATATGCATATACTAATATCTTATCTCCATCAACCTTTATGCTATCATCATCTTCCCAGTTCCAGTGTGGTAATAAATGAACCATTGGTTCATTTGACCATTGACTTTGATAGAAGTAGAAAGCGTCTTTTTCAAATCCTGCTGTATCTATAGCTCCAAAGTATGATGATTTAGCCGGGAATTTACTGTAATAAGGAGTTGGCTCTCCGATATAATCGAAACCTGTCCAAACATATTCTCCTAATATATATTCTCTATCTCTATTCATCTTCCATGCTTGTTCTGCACTTCTTCCCCAATCAACATAATCATTATCATATGAGGATTGTTGTAAATCTGTATGATTATCAGCTACTTTATTCTCTTCAGGATGTGAGTACACACCTCTACTTCTTGTAGCTGAAGAAGTTTCTGAACCATAAATTACCCAATCTTCATATTTATCTCTAAATTTATCATATTCATGTTCAGCATAGTTAAATCCTACAATATCGAATTCCTTAGCTACATTTTCATGTGCTCCTTCTCCATATGCCATAAATTTATTTTCCCCAAAAGTTGTAGGTCTTGTATCGTCAATTTCCTTAGTCCACTTAACAAGTTTTTTAGCAGTTTCTACACCTTTTGCTTCACTTGTTTCCCATACTTCATTTCCTAATGACCACATTATTATACTTGGTGCATTTTTTCCTCTATTAACCATTTGCTTAATATCAAACTCTGCCCAAGTCATATCTCCATGAATTGATTTTTGCTCAAAAAATCTTCCATAGTCATATGGCTTCTTGCTACCATACCAAGTATCAAAAGCTTCTTCTATAAGAAGAATTCCCTCTTCATTACAAATATCTATTAAGTGTTGTGATGCAGGATTATGAGTAACTCTTATAGAATTTACTCCCATCTCTTTTAACTTCTTAACCTGTCTTCTTATTGATGTCTTATTATCAACAGCACCTAAAGATCCTTGGTCATGATGCATACATACACCTTCAAGCTTCATTTGCTCTCCATTTAAGAAGAACCCGTTATTAGTAGTATTCTCAAACCATCTCATACCAAAATCTGTTTCATACTCATCTACTATTCTGTCATCAATAATTACAGTAGTAACCGTTTTATATAAATATGGATTTTCTGTTCCCCAAAGCTTCGGATTGGAAACCATTACATCAGCGTTAAACTTTTTAGTAGTTCTAGAAGCTACTACTTCAGTAGTTATATTTTCAGCTACATTATTTCCTTCAGCATCTATTATGACTGATTTAACACTTACCTCTTTATCTGTAGCTTCCTCATTCATAATATCTGTTTTAATATTAACTTTAGCTCTACCATTTTTGTATTCCTTTTCTATGTCTGGTGTAGTTACGAAAGTACCATATTCTGCAACATGAACATTTTCAGTTACTGTAAGATTAACATCCCTATATATACCACTACCTGAATACCACCTACTACTTCTTTGTTTATTCGTTACTTTTACTGAAATAACATTTTCAGTAACACCATCGCATACTATATCGTCTGTTATATCAAATGAAAATGGAGTATATCCATAAGGATGATTACCTATTTGTTTTCCATTTACATAAATATAACTATCCATGTATACTCCACCAAAGTTAATGCTTATTTTCTTTCCTTCCATTTCTTTAGGAAGTACAAAACTCTTTCTATACCAACCAGTTCCTCCATCTAGATATCCACCTTCATGGGTTGCTTCAGAATCTTTATTAAAATCTAACTCAATACTCCAGTCATGAGGTAATGTTAGTCCTCTCCATTTACTATCATCAAATTTTTTTTCTTTTGCTCCCGGCACATCTCCCAAGTTAAATTTCCAATTATCATTAAATGATATAGTTCTTTGTGAATCATTATTTACTGTTTTAACTATTTCCTTATCTCTTACTGTAGCATTTGCCAATGTTGGTATACCTGAAGAAGTCGTGATTACTACTGTCGCAAGAATTAAGCTTAGCATTTTTTTAAACTTCATACCCTTTAACCCCATTCATAAATTCTCAATTTATTTTTCATATTTAATATACTTGGCTTAAATACTTTATAGCTTCTATTAATTAAGAAATTAATATATTAATTTCTTAATAATAGCTATTGCTAAAACAATGGCTCCCCCCTAAACTTTATTATTTTAGAAACATTGAATAGAAATTGTCCTGATACAGTAACATTACTTTAAATAAAATTAACTTAGTTTTATTCATTCTCCCCCTCTCACTTGATGTGTCTTTTTTTCTTACTAGATACAAAATTAACTTTTAATATATTTATAAATCCCATATAAATATATTGATATATATTAACATTTATGTAGAATAATTATTAATTCTCTGCATAATTTCCAATTTATATTTTTTAATTTAAACAAACTATCAATATCTTTTTGTGGATTTTAATAAAAAACATCCATATTTAATCTTGATTACTAAACAATCCAGCCCCTTTTATTATCTCCTGCTCCGTAAATAAACTTACTACAGCTTCATTATAATCACTTAACTTCTGTGATTTCTTTATTTTTTTAGCATATTTTTTATTATCTGAAAATATGTAAATCATATATCCCCATAACTCTTTCATTCTAAGTATTGCATTTCTATCTTCATTAAATAATTCTCTATATGTATTAAAAATTTCATCATGAAAATCTTTTAATAATTCTTTATCTATAAAAGTATTATTTTTAATCTCATTCATTAATCCTGGATTAGCTAGTAGCCCTCTTCCTAGCATTACTGTATCTACTTCTGGGAAAGATTTTGTTAATTTATTATAATCACCTGAAGTGAAAATATCGCCGTTATAACATACTGGAGTAGTGCTTAAAGATAACGCATCTTTAAATACCTCTAAATTAGGCTTGTTTCCATAAAAGTCTTTTTGTGTTCTAGGATGGATAATTAATTCTTCCAAAGGATACTTATTGTAAATTTTTATTAACTCATAAAACTCTTCTGAGCTATCTTTTCCTATTCTAGTTTTTATAGAAATTTTTATATCATCTATTTTAAATATCTCATCTAAAAACTTATCAAGTTCTTCTCTTTTTGCTAGAAATCCTGAACCTCTACCTTTTGATACAACTGTTCCAGCAGGACAACCTAGGTTTAAATTAATCTCATTATAACCTAATTGTTGTAATTTTCTGGAAGTGAAAATAAAACCTTCTGAATCGTTCGTAAGTATTTGAGGAACTATATTCATGCCTTCATTATTTTCAGGCAAAATATCTCTTAGTTCTTTAGTTTTAAGACTTCTACTTTTATTTGGAACAATAAAAGGTGTAAAGTATTTATCAATATTATGAAAAAATTTCTCATAAGTATTTCTATATATGTATCCTGTAATTCCTTCCATTGGTGCTAAATAATATTTCATTTGTTAACTCCTTTATAACTGAAACTTAATCAAAGGCAGTTTAATCCCCTCTGATTTTTAGTTGAACTTGTCCTATATTGTAGCAACTGTTATCTCCAGCATTTAGAAAATTGGAATATTACAGCCGATAGACATGGGACAAACATTCTAAAAAACATTATATCAGCCTTCTTTTTTCTTATCTACTTAATTTATATTCCATGCCAAATTATTCATAAGAAAATATTATTAACTAATCTAATTACTTTAATTACATACACTATTATAAAAAATAAATATTTAAGTAGCATTTTAATTTTGGTAATAAAAAATCAAAAGCCGTATGAGAGAAGATATCCTAAAATTCATTCTAGAATGTATCTTAACCATACAGCCTAATTATTTATATTCTCTGTAAACTTTGTATTACAGTGTTTTAAAACTGGATTTAATTATTCTAGTTTAGAACTTTACATGATTATTAAATAAAAAAATCCCCTAGACTAATCTAAGGGAACACTAAGATATTTTTTATTGTCTTATGCCTAATTCTTCACTATCTTAACAACATTCTCAACATGTAGTGACTAATGATCGTAATTATTACTTTCTATCTAAAAAGCGAACAAGACAATTACTTTTATGCTATTTTATTTGTTTTTTATATTTTTACTTATCTGCCTCTTTAATTCTATTCATTATCATATCAACTTTAACTTTCATTACTTCTTAACTACAGTACTCTTTTTTCCATTTTATTTTTTCTATATAATTGCAATTAACATCTATACAGTTTTTTATGTATGCTCATTAATGTTTTGTAGACTTTGATATATTATTTCTTACTGGAACAAATTCTGAAGTTGTATCATTAGGATCAATATATTTATAATCTCCATTTTCATCTTTTCTGAGCCCTAAAGATGCCATTTTCTTCTTACTATTTTTATGTTTATTACTCATTTTTTCTCACCTCTTATAATATTTATATTTGCCATTGAATACTATATTATTCTTAGTATTACAGTCTAAAATTATAGATACATTTTAAATATTAATTTAAATTTGTTTTTTATCAATATTACTGACATATATAACTTCTTATAGAATAAAAAAACACTAATTCATTACCCACATTAATATTACATACCTCTTAATATTATATTTATCAATAATTTAATCTATTTTTTCTTTTCTCTACACAAAAAAATCCACGATATAAATATCGTGGATTTATTCTATGGTGGAGATGACGGGTGTCGAACCCGTGTCCGAAAGTAGTTCCGTCTAGCTTTCTACGAGCGTAGTCTGCATATTAAATTTCGCTTTCTAGAACACCTACAGACGGGTAACTAGATCGCTAGCTTCATAAGTTCCGTTCTTAGCTCAAAGCTTTGCTAAGCTCGGTTCCCCACTTATAATGACACCAGGATCCTAGACCGTGGGCAATCTAGGGCTGATGAACAGCTATATTAAGCTGCTAATGCAAAATTGTCTTCTGCGTTTACATTTAGTGCATACTTTATTATCGAGGCACCATGCTTCCCTCGGCTCGCTTACCAAACCTCACTTACCCCCGTCGAAGCCAAAACATCCCCATGTTAGGTAAATTTGATTTTGTAAAACAGATATATTCAATTTTGTTTTATGAACTAATTATATAGCACATATTCTTCACTGTCAACTTATCTACACCCTGAAACTACTTCATATTAAGCCAAAAGATTTTAATATTTTTTAAACTTACCTAAATTACATTATTTTTTCAAAATTTCATCTAATAACTTAACAACTTCTTGTTTGTTTTCTGATGTTACATATACATCAAATCTTCCTTGAAGCACATAGTATAATAGCCAATTAGAAGACATTCTAATCTCATCATACTTATCTTTCTTTGCAAAAAATCTAAATTCTCCTTTTTTAACATTTCCTTTATACCTATCTATATCTTTAAAATCTATTATATATTGTCTCTGTATCTTAAAAATATTTGTAACTTCAAATATCATTATCTTTCTATCTGTTATAAATATTCTGTAATTAAGACTAACATCCCAAAAAGCAAATGGTAATACATAGTAATCTGCACTCCACATAGTAGCAGATAAATATTGAAGCCAGCCCATAGTTCCAGTACATTTTTCTTTTATGAATTCTCCAACTTCTAATTCATTATCTACTTCTTCTTTTATAATATTATAATTTTCTGTAGCTATTTCTCTTTTTAATTCTTTTTTTCTATTTGCAATCCTAGTTATAAAACTTTCTCCAAAGCTTTCAAAATTCTTTACTTCAGCATCATTAAACTCTTCATATACTAAATCATCTATATTAAATTCTGCATAACTACTCATAATATCCCTCCATTAATTTTTTTAATTTCTTTTTCCCTCTAGATATTCTCGTGTAGAGAGTACCCTTATCTATATTCAACTTTCCTGAAATCTCTTCAATACTTAAATCTTCAATAAACCTTAATGTAAATATCTCTTTATCTATATCTTCTAGAGAGTTAATAGCTTTCCTAAGTATTTCTTTTTCTTCATTATTTAATATCTTTTCTTCTATTGATTCATCTTTTAATATCTGATCATTAAATTCTTCATTTACTTTTCTTTTTCTTAAATAGTCAAGTGTCTTATATTTACTTAATGATATTATCCAATTTCTAAACTTACCCTTATTTAAATCAAAACTCTCTATCTTAAACCAAATTGTAAGTAATATATCATTAAAGCATTCATCAATTTCACTATCCATATTATTAGGTAACATTATTGATGCAATAACACCATATATAAGCTTCCCATACTCATCTACTAGATCATCTAAAGCATCTGATTTACCTTTCTTAATATCTTGTATTAACTCATTAACATCCAATTCTCTGTCCCCCTTTTTTATCTTTCACAATATATACGTATAAACTTAATCATTTCTTACAGGGTTTTTGAAATATTATAATTTTATATCTATTATTTATAATTATATAAAAAGAAAACTACCAAAACCTTATATTAATTAAAGTTTTAGTAGTCTTAATTTAAAATATTATTTTATCCTATAAAGTTATATAATCTGCTGATACGTATCCATATCCATTCTTATACTTTATTTTGTGCCATCCATTTGATGTTGATACTATTTCAACTTTAGATCCTCTTGATAAACTTCCTATTACTTTATTCTTTGTTGAAGCTCCATTTCTTACATTTAATGCACTTGCTCTAACTTTTCCTGTCTTTATGCTTGTACTTGGCTTATCTGTTGATGGCTTATTTGTGCTTGATGAATTATTTACACTTACATAATCAGCTGACACATATCCATAGCTATTCTTATACTTTATTTTGTGCCATCCATTTGATGTTGATACGATCTCAACATTTGCGCCTTTTGATAAACTTCCTATTACTTTGTTCTTTGTTGAAGCTCCATTTCTTACATTTAGTGAGCTTGCCGTTA
>NZ_JBNOOR010000002.1:10552-907278 GCF_050584765.1 Clostridium sardiniense
CTTTTCCTGTTTTTGTTGCTTCTGGTTTAACTTCTGGCTTAGTATCTGGTTTATTTTCAGGCTTACTCGGAGTTGTGCTTATAGTAACATACTCTGCTGATACATATCCAAAGCCATTCTTATATTTTATTTTGTGCCATCCATTTGATGTTGATACTATTTCAACTTTAGATCCTCTTGTTAAACTTCCTATTACTTTATTCTTTGTTGATGCTCCATTTCTTACATTTAATGAACTTGCTGTTACTTTTCCTGTTTTTGTTGCTTCTGGTTTAACTTCTGGCTTAGTATCTGGTTTATTTTCAGGCTTACTCGGAGTTGTGTTTATAGTAACATACTCTGCTGATATATATCCAAAGCCATTCTTATACTTTATTTTGTGCCATCCATTTGATGTTGATACTATTTCAACATTTGATCCCTTCGATAAGCTTCCTATTACTGAATGTTTTGTTGAAGCTCCACTTCTTACATTTAATGCACTTGCAGTTACTTTTCCTGTCTTTGTAGTCTCAGGTTTTACCTCTGGCTTAGTATCTGGTTTATTTTCTGGCTTTTCTTCTGGTTTCTCTATATTACCATTTAATTTAATATTATCTTTTAAATACTTTTCAACTCCATCTGCAATTGAAGTAGCTAATTTTTCTTGATACTCAGCTGTCTTTAATTTACTTGATTCTGATTTATTTGATATAAATCCAGCTTCAAATAATGATGAAGGCATATTAGTTTCTCTAAGTACAGCGAAATTTGCAGACTTAACGCCTCTATTTACTGCACCTGTTGATTTAATTGCATTATTTTGTATGTTATCACTTAGAGGCTTGTACTGAGTCTTATCTCTGTGATGGAATGTTTCTATTCCATTTGCACTCTCTTGCTCAAATGAGTTTATATGATTAGATACAAATACATCTGGCTTATATCCATTTGCAAGCTCTGATCTTTCTTCTAATGAAAGATATACATCAGATGTTCTACTCATTCTTACTTCTATACCTTTAGCTTCTAATTTTTTTTGAATTCTTAAAGCAATTTGAAGATTTAATTCATCTTCATATACTCCATTTCCATAAGACCCATTATCATGTCCACCATGACCTGCATCTATAAATACTTTATAATAATTTCTATCTACTGTATTTGATTTTGCTTGTGAATAAGTACTTGAACTATTTTTAGGTACATATATTTCAAATACATGAACCTTGTCCCCTATTTTTTTACTTAAATAAACTGTACCATTATTTTTAGGAGTAACAATTCCCTTATCATTTATAGTTACTGTTTCATTATTTGACATATCCCAACCTGGATACTTAGATAAATCTAATGATTCTCCTTTTCTTAAAGATATACCATTTTCAACAATAACCTCTTTTTGATTATACTTACTTATTGCTGATAAAAATTCTTGTTCAGTAGCAGCACTTGCATTTGCAGCTGTTCCACCAGCAAATAATGGTGCAATTGATATAGCTGCCATAAGTAATGTTGTTTTAACTATTGTATTTAATTTCTTTCTATTCATATCCTAAAACTTCTCCCCCTATAATCCCACACTCTTTATATTCATCATTAATCAACTCTTTATTCATTGTTTATTAACATTTATCATTATAAGATATTTTTTTCTCTTCTTCAATAATATATGAGATATTATGGATAATTATAGGACAATACAATTAAATTTGTAATAAAACCATACAATATTAAATTTATATATTCTAAATAACTTTTATATTAATTAACTGAAAAGCTACTAGAATATATTAAATTCTAGTAGCTTTTTTTATATAATTATTCTTTTGTGCTTTCCTCTGAATTTTTAATTGAATTATCAAGTCCAGCTCCAACACCTACTCCTATAGTAATCCAAACTCCAATTTGATTAAGTAGGATTCCTATAAGTAAGCCTGCCATCATTCCAACTATTATTAAGCTTCCAAAACTTTTCTTAAGACTTAATAAGACTTTATTTTCAGATACATTCATTTAATTTTTCCCTGTTTTTTATTGTTTCTTCCTCCTAACACACTCTCTAGAAGCACTCCTATTGAAGCACCAATACAAAGTCCTGCATCTACTTCAATATCTTGAAATATAAATCCACTTAACATTCCAACTATAGCTCCTATAGCTATTAAGATTCCAAAACTATTCTTAAGGTTAGATACACTATTGACTCTTGACTCTCCCATCTATATTCTCCTTAAGTTATCGTTACATATATATTATATAATTAATATATCCACTCTATGCTAAAGCTCTCTTCATTGAAGTGCTTACTATCTTAAATAACATACATCCTGCAATTAAATTTATAGCTACTGCTGGAATTACTACTGCTATAAATAAAGCTTCAAATCCTGCTGGTAATCCAACTAATATACTAGCTGAACCTAAGAAAGTCACTCCACTTATTAAAGTACCTATTGGGAATATAATTGCACTTTGAATCATTCTTCTCTTACTTTCTGACATATCTTTTAGCATCTTAATCTTATTCATAGCAAACATAATAATAAATACAAGATTTACAGTAACTATTTTATCTATCATATTAGGGACTTGTCCTCCCGGGAACTTAGTAGTCATAGCTGTAAATACTCCTGTTATAATTCCTGCAATTAGTGAAGTCTTATAATCTCCACTATTTATAATCATTATTATAAATAGCATTACAAGTGCAAAGTCAGGTTGCATTGGTAATCCAAGTGCCGGTGTAATTTGATGAAGTATAGCTCCTATTCCAAGTAATAATGCATTAATTATCATTTTTTTAGTATTTCCATTTCTATTCATAATTTTCTCTCCTTTTAATTTAAAATAATTATTTATTTGCCACTCTCCTAGAATTTCATCATTTCATAACACTTTGATCACCACCTTTCATATATCTCTATCTTAGAATTTTTTAAATTCTTAAGTATTAATTTTAGACAAATAAAAAACCGTCCTATGCTAAAAACATAGGACGGATTATAAACTTTCCGCGTTGCCACCTAAATTGTGTTTAAAATTTATGTAATAAATTAAACACCACCTCAAATTCAAGTACTAACATACTCTATCCGCTATAAGGTGCAGCCCACCATAAATGCTACTCTCTAAAAATTAGATTTCGTTTTATTCCTCCAAGGTCCATTCACTAAATCTCTTCTTGCTAAGATCTCACCACCCCTAGCTCTCTTTAACGAAGCTTAACTTACCTACTCTTCCTTATCAATAGATTATCTTTATTTAATTTTCTTATACTATATATTATCAGATTTATAGTTTTTTGCAACTATTTTTTTTTAAATTTTTGCATAATTTATTATTCCTAATATAGATTCATAATAGAAGGTCACATAATCATAATGTTCCTCACTTTCCATTTCCTTCTTAACATCAAGTACCATAGGAACATTATCTGTTATTATGTTATCTACTCCTAAATACATCATCTTCTCTGCGCGGTCTCTATCATTTATAGTAAATACATGAACTCCTTTTCCAAGTGCATGCAGTCCATAAACTGTCTTTGCATCTACAAGAGAATATTCTAAACTAAAGAAATCCACGTTTAACTTTTCAAAATCTCCAACTGCTGCAAGTACAATATATCCAACCTCTATATTAGGATTAAGTTTTTTCATTTCCTGCAATGCTTTAAAGTTGGATGATGATATTACAACATCATGTTCCATACCATTTTCTACAATTAATTTATTTACATTTTGAACTAATGGGTCATCATCACCCTTTGGCTTAAGTTCAATATTTAATTTAATCTTTCCCTTAGCTTCTTTTAATACTGCATCTAATGTTGGAACAGGCTCTCCTTTGTATTTACTTGAAAAGAATGAACCATTATCAAGCTGCTCAATCTCTTTTAGAGTTAATTCTCTAGGTGTTTTATTAATTCCGGCTGTTCTTTTAAATGTACTATCATGAAGAAGTATAGTTTGGTTATCCTTTGTAGTTTGAACATCTATTTCAGCATAATTAGCTCCTTGTTTTTCTGCTTCTTTTATTGCTGATAATGTATTTTCTGGTGCAATTTCACTTGCTCCTCTATGAGCTGTTATTTGGACTTTATCATTTATTACTTTATTAAACACTGTCCTATATCCTATAAATCCACTATATCCTACAAAGCATAGTATAAGTATGGCTACAAATATTTTTGATCCTTTTCTTGATATTTTATATAAACTATTATTTTTGTAATCTTCATAGGATTTAAAATCTCTCTCCTCCTCCACTGTATCATCTCTAAGTGCATAATAAAGCTCTACTAAGAATGAAACAAATAATGGAGTTATTAAAAGCGATACCACTATGAAACCTATATAAAATAATACTAATAAAATCCCTAATAATATCTTACTTTCAATAGAGTTTGGTGAAAAAATATATCCACCGATTCCGATTCCAGCTCCTAAAAATATACTTATTGCAATTGAAATGAGTATAACAAAAACAACTTCCCATAAAATTACTCCTTTTAAAAGAGTCCATTTATTTTTCTTGTATATTTTATTACTTTTACTTACAGCTTCTTTTCCTTTTACCTTTTCTATTACAACTATTGGAATAGCTAATATCCATCTAAGTAATAATAAGACTACCACAACTGCTATTAATCCAAGCAAAACCTTTCCCCAAAGTGTCTTTGAAAGTTCTATTGTTATAAAGGGTGGTATAGAATAATCTCTAATTAAAGAACTACAAAGTCCAACTCCAGTTAATGGCCCAATTACCCCAGTAATCAGAATAAGTGGTATTAATCCAATATTAAACGTATCTTTTAATACTCCAAATACATTAAATACCCCATCTATAATTTTAACCTTTTTACCTCTATGAGATTCTGCTCCTATATATGTTAAGGCACCAATCTCTATAAATATCATACAGAAAGCTAATATTAGTAGTATGGCTATACATATAATTCCCTCAGGACTAAGTCCAAAGGTTATAAAATCTTTATTCGTAAGGTTAGCCATTCCTTCTGTCTTTATAAAGTATTTAAATATTAGAAATATTATTGGCCCAAATATAAATGCAGTTAAAATTCTATAGCACATTTCAAAATATGTACATGCGAAGAAATTAAACTTAAAGTTTTTATATGTATTTTTAATAAGAGATAGCATTACTATTTTTTGCTTTTCTCTGCCGTTTTTCATATTTCCTCCCCCAATCTCTAAGTTTATTATCCTCCTAAACGACAAAAAAAGCTATTAGAGGATTGTAAACTTATTCTCTAATAGCTATTATATCTATTTATTTATAAAATTAATCAGCTGTTCTTGCAAGCCATATAGCTGCAATAACTATTAATAGTCCTCCAAGTAGTTGAAGTCCTGTTAATGTTTCTCCATAAACCATATAAGCAAATAAACTTCCAAGAACTGGCTCTAATGCAACTAATACTGATGCAACACCTGTTTCTATATAATCTGTAGCTTTTACATATGATATGTTAGCTATAAATGTACTTAATATACCAATTGATAATATGTTAAGTATTACAAACATAGGTGATGAATTTGTAGTTATAGCAGTGTTTATTCCAGTAAAATTTGTAAAGAATGCTAAAGCTATTGTACTAAATATAAATCCATAAATTAACATACTATCTTTTGAGTACTTTCCATCAAAAAATCTTGGTATTACAAGTTGAAGGGCAAATAATACTCCTGTTGAAAGTCCAACTAATAAGCCAACTATATCAAGATTTTCAAATCCAACTCCAAATATATTTGAAATTAAAAGGCATCCTATTATTGCAAGAGCAATTACAGTTGCTTTTTTTGAAGTTATCTTTTCTTTAAAGAATATAGCATTAAAAATTGTTACCCATATTGGATTAGTAAACATAAGAACTGTTGCAACAGCAATTGGAACTCTCTCTACTGCAATATTAAATGTTGTAAATGATAATCCAAATGTTACAATACCATATATACCACTAATTATAATTCCTTTTAAATCCACCCTAAAGGCTTTTTTATTAAAAATAAATAAAAATATACCAAAACCAATTGATGCAATTAAACATCTAAAGAATGATATACTCATTGAATCAATTCCTGCATTTCCTAGAGTTCTACTAGTTACACCCATCATTCCCCAGAATAATGTTGCAATTAATACAAGAGTGATTCCTTTTTTCTTGTTGTTCATGTAATTCTTCCTTTCATAATAAACTATTTTTCTCTTTTGTGCTAAGGTTTACATTAACCCTTTACTATTCTACTATAATTTTTTATTTTTTTCTAAGTTTATTGTTATTGTTTACATTTTAGTCACATTTATTACTAATAAATAGAAAATCCTTCTATCAATAACCAGACCGTAAAGTTATAGATAGAAGGATTTTAAGGTTTATTATTCTTTGCTTAACTGGATTTTAAGCTATACACAAATGAAGTTAATGTGGTATATGCTTATTATCCCTAATTTTCACTTAAATATTCATCGATTGCTTTTGCAGCATCTTTTCCTGCACCCATGGCAAGTATTACTGTTGCAGCTCCTGTTACTGCATCACCACCTGCATATACGCCTTCCTTAGTTGTTTTACCTGAATGCTCCTCTGCTACTATACATTTTCTTTTATTTATTTCAAGACCTTCTGTTGTAGCTGAAATAAGAGGGTTTGGTGTAGTACCTAAAGACATTATTACTGTATCTACATCCATTACAAATTCTGAACCTTCAATTTCAACTGGTCTCCTTCTTCCTGATTCATCAGCTTCTAAAAGTTTCATCTTAACGCATTTAATTCCCTTAACCCATCCATTTTCATCTGTTAAAATTTCTGTAGGATTAGTTAAAATATCAAAGATTATTCCTTCTTCTTTTGCGTGATGAACTTCTTCAACTCTCGCTGGAAGTTCTGCTTCACTTCTTCTATATACTATATGAGTTTCAGCTCCAAGTCTAAGGGCTGTTCTTGCAGCATCCATAGCAACATTTCCTCCACCTACAACAGCAACTTTATTTCCTGTTCTAACTGGAGTTTTATAATCATCTTTAAATGCTTTCATTAAATTAACTCTTGTTAAGAATTCATTTGCTGAGCATACTCCATTTGCATTTTCTCCCTTTATTCCCATGAATCTTGGAAGTCCCGCACCTGACCCTATAAATACAGCTTTAAAGTCTTCATTTTCTAATAACTCATCAATAGTTATAGTTCTACCAACGATTACATTAGTTTCTATCTTAACTCCTAATTTCTTAATATTTTCAATTTCACTCTTAACTACAGTATCTTTTGGAAGTCTAAATTCTGGTATACCATAAACTAAAACTCCACCTGTTTCATGAAGAGCTTCAAATATAGTTACATCATAACCTTTTTTAGCTAAATCTCCAGCACAAGTAAGTCCAGCAGGTCCACTTCCTATTACTGCAACCTTTATATTTTTATCTTCTTCTTTTTCTGAAATGTCTACATTATGTTCGCGACCCCAGTCAGCTACAAATCTTTCAAGCTTACCAATTGAAACTGGATCTCCCTTTACTCCAAGTACACATTTACCTTCACATTGACTTTCTTGTGGACATACTCTTCCACAAACAGCTGGAAGAGCACTATATTTTGAAATAACTTTAACTGCTTCTTCAAAATTTTCTTCAGCTACTTCTTTAATAAATCCTGGTATATCTATAGATACTGGGCATCCTGTAACACATCTTGGATTCTTACATTGAAGGCATCTCTTAGCTTCTTTAACTGCTTCTTCTTCATTATATCCTAAACATACTTCATCAAAGTTTCTTGCTCTCTCTTTAGGATCTTGCTCTCTAACTGGAACTCTCTTCATTCTATCTTCCATCTTCATTATTCTTCACCTCCGCAATGTCCACATCCACCATGATGAGTATCTCCTTCTTTTTCCTTAAGGATAGCTCTGCCTTCTTCTGTCTTATACATAGTCTGTCTTCTCATAGCTTCATCAAAATTTATTAGGTGTCCATCAAATTCTGGACCATCAACGCAGGCAAATTTCACTTCATCTCCAACAGTTACTCTGCAAGCTCCACACATTCCAGTACCATCTACCATAATAGGATTTAAGCTAACTATTGTAGGAATATTTAATTCTTTAGTTAACATGCACATGAATTTCATCATTATCATAGGTCCTATAACGATTGCTTCATCATAGTGCTTTCCTTCTTCTTTAACTAAATGATTTAACATATCAGTAACTCTTCCATTAAATCCATAAGATCCATCATCTGTTGCAACATAAAGATTCTTAGCTACGTCTTTCATCTCATCTTCTAATATTAAAAGATCCTTAGTTCTACTTCCTATTATTACATCAACATCTATACCATGCTCTTTCATCCATTTAACTTGTGGATATACAGGTGCTGCCCCAACACCACCAGCTATAAATATTAATTTTTTATTCTTAAGCTTCTCTAAATCCTCTGCAACAAATTCACTTGGTCTTCCAAGAGGTCCCACAAAATCTTTTATGTAATCCCCCTCTTCGTATTTTGCTAATTCTTTAGTTCCTTCCCCAACTGTTTGAAATACTATGCTTACAGTTCCCTTTTCTTTATTAAAATCTGCAATTGTTAAAGGTATTCTTTCACCTTTTTCATCATTTTTAATTATTATAAATTGTCCTGGCTTTGCTGATTTTGCCACTCTCTTCGCTTCTATATCCATTAAGTATATGTTGTTTGTAAGCTCTCTCTTTGAAACTATCTTATACATGTTAGCCCTACTCCTTTTAATATATTTTGCCTATTTGACTTACTAAAAGCTCCCATCAAAAGTCTTTCTGGGAGCTTTTAGATATTTTTTATATTTTTAAATTAAAAGTCTACTTCTTCTCCGTAGAATGATGCTTTGTATATCTTTTCTATTTCTTCTGAAACTACTTTTCTTGGATTAGTTACTGTACAAGCATCTGCAACTGCATTTTCAGCCATGAAAGCTAAGCTTTCTAAGAACTCTGCTTCATCTACTCCATATTCCTTGAATGTAGCTGGTATATTTAATTCTTTATTTAAATCTCTTATTAATTTAACTAATGACTTTGTTAATTCCTTATCATTATTTCCTTCTAAATTTAACATTTTAGCTATTTTAGCGTATCTTTCTCCGCATACAGCAGCGTTAAATTCTATTACTGAAGGAAGCATTATAGCATTTGCACATCCATGAGGTACATGGAACACACCACCGATTTTATGAGCCATTGAATGAACTATTCCAAGAGAAACATTACTAAATGCCATACCTGCTAAACATTGTGCATCATGCATTTCTGCTCTTGCATGTTTATCTCCATCATATGACTTTTTAATATTATCTCTAACCATTTCAATTGCTTTTAAAGCTAATGGATCTGTGAAATTATCTGCTATTGTTGAAACATACGCTTCCATTGCATGTGTCATAGCATCCATTCCTGTATGTGCAACTAATTTTTGTGGCATTGTTTCTGCAAGGTCTGGATCTACTATTGCTATATCTGGAGTTATATTAAAATCAGCTAAAGGATATTTAATTTTAGCTGCATAATCAGTTATAACTGAAAAAGCAGTTACTTCTGTAGCTGTTCCACTAGTTGATGCTATAGCTATAAATTTAGCTTTCTTTCTTAATTTAGGTAATCCAAATGGAACTATTGCTTCTTTAAAAGTAAAATCTGGGTACTCATAGAATATCCACATAGCCTTTGCCGCATCTATTGGTGAACCTCCACCTAATCCAATTATCCAATCTGGCTCAAAGCTTCTCATAGCTTCTGCACCTTTCATTACAGTTTCAACTGATGGGTCAGATTCAACTCCATCAAATACCATAACTTCAAGTCCAGCTGTCTTTAGATTATCCTCAATTTTTTGTAAGAAACCAAATCTTCTCATTGAGCCTCCACCCATTACTATCATTGCCTTCTTACCTTCAATTTCTTTTAATACATCAATTGAACCTTTTCCATGATAAATATCTCTTGGTAATGTAAAACGTGCCATAACCAAACTCCTCCTAAACACACTATATTTATAAATAATTTAAATTGTTTTCATTTACGTTATTATATATTAGCAATTACCATGCCAATGTTATAAATTTAACGATTTCCTCACAACTGCGTCATTTTTTTAACAATCTTTTATTTTTACAAATACTCCACATGTACTATTTTACTACACTTTTTTATATTTTTTGTTAAATTTTAGTACATTGTTAGAATTTAGGACACTTAATATATATTATATTTATCAAGCTTATAATATAATGTATTTCTACTTATCCCAAGGGCCTTTGCAGTTTTACTCATATTATAATCATTACATTTAATAGCCTTTTCAATTAATGTTTTTTCTATATCTTTTATATTAAAATCATTTCCTATTTCTATATATATGCCATCCTTTGATGAAGTATTAGATTCTACGCACCCTACTGCAATTTCTTTTTGTATATCATAGCTTTTAGACTCTTCATCTATATTACCAACAAACTTATATGATATATCTCCATCTAGATTAACTATATTTTCAATACAATTTTCAAGCTCTCTAATATTTCCTGGCCACGAATAATTAATTAATTTATTATAAAGCTTAGCATTTATCTTTGGCACTTCTTTATTTAATTTAAATGCTTTTACTCTTAAGAAATGCTCAATAAGTTTTTCTACATCTCCTTTTCTATCTCTAAGAGGTGGAAGATTTATAGGAATAACACTTAACCTATAAAATAAGTCTTCTCTAAATTTTCCGTTTCTAACCTCTTCTTTCAAATCCTTATTAGTAGCTGCAATTATCCTAACATCTATAGGTATTTCTTTGTCACTACCTACTCTGCTAATTCTACTTTCTTGGATAACTCTAAGAAGATGTACTTGCATTTCAAGAGGCATTTCTCCAATTTCATCTAAGAATATTGTTCCTCCATTAGCTAATTCAAATTTACCTATCTTTCCGCCCTTTTTAGCTCCTGTAAATGCTCCTTCTTCGTATCCAAATAATTCACTTTCAATTAAATTTTTCGGAATAGCTCCGCAGTTTATAGCAACAAATCTATGATCTCTTCTATAACTAAAGTTATGTATAGCTTGTGCTAATACTTCCTTACCAGTTCCACTTTCTCCTTCTATTAAAATAGTAGATGGACTATTTGCTACTACTTTACAGTTAGTAATAACATTTAATATTGCATCGCTAGAGCCTACTATATCATCAAATGTTTTATACGCACCTGAAGATTTATTCTCTCTATTTTCTTTTTCTTTACTCATAATAATTACAGAACCTATAATTTTCTCCTCTAGTCTTATAGGCTTTACTGTTATTAAGATCCTATTGCTTGTATCATTTAAAAATTTTATCTCTTTTATATATGTATTATAATTATTTTTTTTAAAACTTAAATTAATATTTTTCCATCCAGGTATTATGTTTTCAACCCTTTTATTTAATAGATCTAAAGATTTTAATCCAATGACTTCACAAGCAAGTTCATTAACATTATTTATATATCCATCGGAATCTAAAGTTATTATTCCTTTATCCACGTTATTTATAACACTTCCTACATAGTTGTAAGCTTCCTTAAGAACTTCATTTACATGTAGTCTTACTAATTCATTCTCTATAGCTTTAACTCCAAATAAAACTAATCCTAAGGAGTGAGGATGTTTATTCTCCCATTCTGACGTTAGATTTAATGTCCCTATTATTTTGCCACCTTTTCCATGTATAGGTGCAGCTGAGCATGTAAGTCTTTTAAAAATATCTATATAATGCTCATCTGCTGTTACTTGAACTGCTCTATCTTCTTCTATTGCAACTGCCATAGCATTCGTTCCAATATTTCTCTCATCCATATACATTCCTGCAATTATATTTAACTTTGCATATTCTTCTACTACATTTTCTTTTCCACTTATGTTTAATATACAACCATCTTTATCTGTAAGCACTATTATAAATTTCTCATCTTTAAGGACATCTTTGAACATATTCATATATATCTTTGCTATTTTTATAAGTTCTACATTTTCTTCTAATACTATTTTTAATTCGCTATTCTTAATACTTCTTTTAGGTCCTTTATTATCTTCCTTTATTCCATATTCTCTACTTCTCTTGT
The DNA here is from genome assembly GCF_050584765.1 of Clostridium sardiniense. Lineage (GTDB taxonomy): Bacteria > Bacillota > Clostridia > Clostridiales > Clostridiaceae > Clostridium > Clostridium sardiniense_A. Next base: position 22,680 of record NZ_JBNOOR010000002.1, read on the forward strand.
GAGAACTCATTATTGTATTTTTATTATCAATATCCATATAAAATTCCCCCTGCTACAACGTCTCATTTTAGAAAAAAAATCCTTCTTTACTATTATAATACTAAATTTCTTAAATTCTAATTTATTTATCAAAGTTTACAAATTGGATTTACAATTTTACTTTAACTAATAAATCAGTATAATAAAAACATTACAGCAAAACACATCATCAAATAGCTTGAGCTTTTTAACTATCAATTAATTAAATAGATATTATTAATCATAATAAAAAAGAGTACTCCAATTTAATTAGAATACTCTTTTTATTAATATCTATTTCTATTTTTAAGTTCTCTTTGCATTTCTCTATTATGAGCTTTTTCTAGTAATGAGTTTCTCTTATCATAGTCTTTCTTACCCTTACAAACTCCAAGTGCAACCTTAACTCTTCCATTTTTAAGATAAAGAGATAAAGGTATAAGTGTAAGACCTTCTCTAGATACAAGTCCTGCAAGTCTTCCTATTTGTTCTTTATGAAGAAGAAGCTTTCTATCTCTTAATGGGTCTACATTAAATATATTTCCTTGCTCATAAGGACTTACATGCATTCCTCTTATAAATATTTCACCAGTTCTAACTTCAGCATAACATTCTTTAAGATTTGCTCTACCATTTCTTATAGATTTAACTTCTGTTCCAACTAGTTCTAATCCAGCTTCAATTGTTTCTTCTATAAAATAATCATGTCTCGCTTTTCTATTTTCTGCTAAAGTATTTGAGTTTTTCTTTCTTACCATCTTTTTCACCTACTTTTTATTTACCACTATATAACTTAATAAAATTATATTATATATTGAGCCTATTATCAATTATATATAAAAAGTGTCTCATTATATATTTTTAAATATTCTTTAAATAAATGAAGCTATCATTTATAATTACTCTTTCAAATAACTCAATGATAGCTCCTTTTTTTAATTTGTTAAATTATTCTAACTCAGATTCAATCTCTTCCTCTGCTTCTTCAACTCTTGCTAATGCTTCTTTTACTTCCTTTTTAACTTGAGGAAGTCTCTCTTGGAACTCTTTTAAAGCTTCTTCTTCTTTTTCTTCCTCTTCTTCTTTTATTAAATCAAAGTAAATTTCTCTATTTGCAATATCTACCTTACTACATTTAACTTTAACTTCATCACCTAATCTATAAATATTCTTTGTTCTTTCTCCAATTAAAGCTAAATGATTTTCATCATATACATAATAGTCATCTTCTAAAGCAGTTATATGAACTAATCCTTCTATAGTGCTTGGAAGTTCAACAAACATACCAAATGATGTAACTGAAGAAACAATTCCTTCAAATTCTTCTCCAATTCTATCTTGCATGTATTCTGCTTTCTTTAAATCATCAACTTCTCTTTCAGCTTCTTGAGCTACTCTTTCTGTTTCTGAAGATTGTTTTGATGCATAATCAACTATTCCAATTAACTTTTTAGCTCTTCCTCCATCAATCTTACCATTTATTTGTTCTTTTATAATTCTATGGATTTGAAGGTCCGGGTATCTTCTAATTGGTGAAGTAAAGTGGCAATAATATCTTGCAGCTAGACCAAAGTGACCAAGGCTTTCTGGTGAATATCTTGCCTTCATCATTGATCTTAAAAGAAGTGTGCTTACTACAGCTTCTTCCTTCTTACCCTTAACTTTCTCTAAAACTTCTTGAAGTGCTCTTGGATGTACATCTTGACTCCACTTCATTGTGTATCCAAGGTTATATATAAACTCTCTGAACTTTGTAAGCTTTTCTTCATCTGGATTTTCATGAACTCTATATACGAATGGTAAATTAGTCCAGTACATATATTCAGCTATAGTTTCATTACATGCAAGCATGAATTCTTCTATTATTCTATTTGCAATTTCTCTTGGATAAGGTTTTATTTCAATTGGCTTACCTAGAGGATTTAAAGTGATTTTTGCTTCTTCAAAATCAAAATCAATAGCTCCTCTTCTCATTCTCTTCTTGTTTAAAATATTCGCAAGTTCTTCCATAGCTAAGAAATCATCATATAAGTAATCATACTTTTTGATTAGCTCTTCATCTTTATCTCTAAGTATCTTAGTCACATCTGTATAAGTCATTCTTTCATTTGTTTTAATTATACCTTCATGAACTTCATGCTCTATAACTTTACCATTCTTATCAATTATCATGATACAACTTAATGTTAATCTATCTACTTTAGGATTAAGTGAACATATACCATTTGAAAGTTTCTTTGGAAGCATTGGTATAACTCTATCTATAAGATATACTGATGTACCTCTTTTAAGAGCCTCTTTATCTAGAGGGTTACCCTCTTTAACATAATTAGTAACGTCTGCTATATGAACCCCTAATTTATAGTTTCCATTTGGTAATCTTTCTATTGAAACTGCATCATCTAAATCTTTAGCATCTTCACCATCAATAGTTACCATCTTTAAATCTCTAAAGTCTGTTCTTCTTTTATACTCTTTAGGATCTATTTCTTCTTCTATTCTATCTGCAAAATTTAATACCTTATCAGGGAACTCTTCTGGAAGACCGAACTTCTTAATTATTGTAAGAATATCAAGTCCCTTATCTCCCTTTTGTCCTAATACTTCTTTTATAACACCCTCAGGGCTTCTTCTTTGTTCTGGCCACTTTGTAACTTCTACTATTACAACATCTCCATCATTTGCACCATTTCTATCTTTTTTAGATACAAATATATCTTGGTGTAATCTTGTATCTTCTGGCACAACAAAACCGAAGTTCTTACTATTTTCATAGACACCAATTATTGTCTTATTGGCTCTTTCTACTACTTCAGCAACTTCTCCTTCTCTCTTCTTACCATTTTTGTCATCTCTAGTTATATGAACTAAGACTCTATCTCCATTCATAGCCCCATTCATAGAAGATGATGATATAAATACATCCTTTTCCCCTTCAGCTTCAGGTATTAAGAAACCAAATCCTCTTGGATGTCCTTGAAGTTTTCCTGCAACTAATCCTACTCTTTCTGGAACGGTGTATTTATCGCTTTTATTTCTGACAACTAGACCTTCCTTCTCCATTGCTTTTAATACTTTTTTAAAAGCTCTATATTCATCTGATTTTATATCAAATACTGATGTTAATTCTTTTAAATCCATTGGTTTATATGCATCTTCACGCATAAAATCCAATAATGTGTTCTTTATTCCCATCTTATTCCTCCAATTTAATTTATCTATATTCTTAATATATTTTATCCACCGCTGTTATATATTATTCTCTTTATATAGTAACACATTATGAGTTATAATTCCTCTATTAGAAATTTATATAGAAAAGAGTTATTATTTAGTTGATATACTAAATAATAACTCTTTAATTTAATTAGATATATATTTTAAAATAATAGTCCACCAAACTCTACTATAAGTGGTGCAAATACAACTGCAACTATTGTCATAAGCTTTATTAATATATTCATAGCTGGTCCTGATGTATCTTTAAATGGATCACCAACTGTGTCTCCAACTACACCTGCTTTATGACATTCGCTTCCTTTTCCACCATATGCTCCACCTTCTATATACTTCTTAGCATTATCCCAAGCACCACCTGCATTTGCCATCATTATAGCCATCATAACTCCAGTTACAACTCCTCCAGCTATTAATCCTGCAAGTGCTTCTGCACCTAAAAGTAATCCTACAATTATAGGCGATAAAATTGCAATAAATCCTGGCACTAGCATCTCTCTTAAAGCAGCTCTAGTTGAAATCTCAACACAAGTTGAATAATCTGGCTTATCTGTACCCTTTAATATTCCAGGCTTTTCTTTGAATTGTCTTCTAACTTCTTCTACCATTTGACCTGCTGCCTTACCAACTGATTGCATTGTAAGTGCTCCAAATAAGAATGGAAGCATCCCACCTATAAGCACTCCAACTAATGTTAATGGATTTAAAAGATTTATTGAGTCTAATTTTACAGCTTGAGTATATGATGCAAATAAAGCTAAAGCAGTAAGTGCTGCTGAACCTATTGCAAAGCCTTTTCCAATAGCCGCTGTTGTATTACCAACTGAATCAAGTTTATCTGTAATCTCTCTAACACCTTCATCTAACCCACTCATTTCAGCTATTCCACCAGCGTTATCTGCTATTGGTCCATATGCATCAACAGCAACCGTTATAGCTGTTGTAGCAAGCATTCCTACTGCTGATAATGCAATTGCATATAATCCTATAAGAGAATCACTTGCACCACCTGTTTTAAAGAATGAAATTAATATTCCAATTACTATTAAAAGTATAGGTATAACTGTTGATTTCATACCAACTGCAAGACCAGCTATTATATTAGTAGCTGCTCCTGTCTCACATTCTTTCGCAATAAATTTTACTGATTTATAATCTGAAGATGTGTATACTTCTGTGATTTTTCCAATTAATAAGCCAACACATATACCCACTACTACTGGAATAAAGAATTTTAAGTCTTTAAATAAATAATTACATGCAATTGCACTTAATATAAGGGCTATTCCTCCTGATAAAAAACTTCCTATGTTTAAAGCCTTTTGAGGGTCATCCCCCTTATAACTCTTAACTACAAATATACCTATAAGTGATGCAATAATTCCAATTGCAGCAAGTATTAAAGGATAAATCATAGCTTCACGTCCTGCTGTTATTGATACGAAACCGCCAAGTGTTATAGCTGAAATTATTGATCCAACATAAGATTCAAAAAGGTCAGCTCCCATACCACAAACGTCTCCAACATTATCTCCAACATTATCTGCAATTACAGCTGGATTTCTTGGATCATCTTCTGGTATACCAGCTTCTACTTTTCCAACTAAATCAGCTCCAACATCTGCTGCCTTTGTATATATACCACCACCAACTCTCGCAAATAGTGCTATTGATGATGCACCAAGTCCAAAGCCTGTTATATACTCTGCGTTTAAATCAAAAACAACTGCAAAAATAGTAAGACCAACAACTCCAAGTCCTACAACTGAAAGCCCCATAACAGAACCACCTGAAAAAGCTACGCCTAGTGCTTCTTTCATTCCATGCTTTGCTGCACTTGCTGTTCTTACATTTGCTTTAACAGCAATCTTCATGCCTATAAATCCTGCAAGCATTGAGAATATGGCACCTACTAAAAATGCTATAGCTGTCTTATAACTTAGAAATGCTGAAATTAATACAAAAATACACACCACAAATATTGAAAGATACTTGTATTCCTTTTTTATAAAGGCCATAGCTCCTTCCTCTATATGTGATGCTATCTCTTTCATTTTTTTATTTCCAGGATCTTTTTTAATAATACCTTTTGCAATAAAAATTAAAACAATTAATGAAATAATCCCACAGACTAATGGTAATGCTAATAACTCCATAGTTACACCTCTCATAATTATTTTTAGTACCTAGGGCACTACTATATAATTATGAAATAAATTTTTCTATTAGAATTAAATTTATAATCTTATTTGAATTTACTTTATCCATGACATTTATGTCTATATTTTGCGTAAATGAATATATCTGTTTATTCGTCTTACTTGCACCATTTTGGATAATTTTTTGTGCTATATTTTTAAGTAAAATTTATGATTAATAAAAAAAAGGCCAGTCATAAAGACTGGCTAATAAATCTAACTTGTGATTCCCACACATGTTATATTAAATTTAAAACAATTGTATTTATAGCAAATAGTAACATTCCTATTATTGTTACTCTCTCTAGCATAACTTCTTTTGTTCTTGATTTGTTTCTTGAGAAGAATGTATCATTGTTGCTACCTTGAATCAATCCGCTTAAGGCATCTGATTTACTTGGTTGCATAAGTACTGAAACTACAATAACTATTCCTAATATTACCTCAAGTACTAATAACGCTGTTTGCATGGGAACACCTCCTAATATTTAAACGCTTATTTTATACTATTTAACTCAATTAGTATATCATAAAGAATAATTTATTTCTACACTAATTTCCAAAAATTATCTGAAAGCGATAAATATCATTCTAAGATTAAATTTAAATTAATTTCAATCATACATAGAAATTAATTATTATTTCTTTATATTGAAGAATGCATCTCTTCCTCTGTATTCAGCTACATCATCCAACTCTTCAGCTATTCTGATTAATTGGTTGTACTTAGCAACTCTTTCTGATCTTCCTGGTGCACCAGTCTTGATTTGACCTGCATTTACAGCAACAACTAAGTCTGAGATAGTTGTATCTTCTGTTTCACCTGATCTGTGTGAGATTACTGCAGTGTATCCTGCTCTGTTAGCCATTTCTATAGCATTTAAAGTTTCTGTTAATGTACCAATTTGGTTAAGCTTTATAAGAATTGAGTTTGCAATTCCCATTTCGATACCCATCTTTAATCTTTCTGTGTTAGTTACGAATAAGTCATCACCAACTAATTGGATTCTCTTTCCTAATCTTTCAGTAATGATCTTCCAACCTTCGTAATCTTCTTCTGCCATACCATCTTCAATTGAAATAATTGGGTATTTATTTACTAAGTTTTCATAGAAATCAACCATTTCTTTTGGTGATAATGTCTTACCTTCATGTTTTAAGATATACTTACCATCTTCGAAGAATTCTGATGAAGCTGGATCTAGTGCTATAAACATTTCTTTTCCTGGTTCTAAACCTGCTGCCTTGATAGCTTCTATAATAACTTCAATAGCTTCTTCATTTGATTTTAAGTTTGGTGCGAATCCACCTTCATCACCAACACCTGTTGAATATCCTTTTTCGTTTAATAATTTCTTAAGTGCATGATATACTTCTGAACACATTCTTAATGCTTCTGCAAAGCTTTCTGCTCCAACTGGCATAATCATGAATTCTTGTAAATCTACTGAGTTATCAGCATGTTCTCCACCATTTATGATGTTCATCATTGGTACTGGTAATACTTTTGCATTAACTCCACCAACATATTGATATAAAGGTAATCCTAAATAGTTTGCAGCAGCTCTAGCTACAGCAAGTGAAACACCTAGTATAGCGTTTGCTCCTAATTTACCTTTGTTCTTAGTTCCATCTAATTCTATTAAAGTTTTATCGATGAAAATTTGATCTAAAGCATTTAATCCAACTAATTCATCAGCAATAACTTCATTAACGTTCTTTACTGCTTGAAGAACACCCTTTCCATTGAATCTTGATTTATCTCCATCACGAAGTTCTACAGCTTCAAATACACCAGTTGATGCACCTGATGGTACTGCTGCTCTTCCTACTGTTCCATCTTCTAAATATACCTCAACTTCTACTGTTGGGAATGATCTTGAGTCTAAAATTTCTCTAGCTAAAACATCTACTATTTCTGCATATTGTTTCATTTACTTTTCCTCCTTAACAATCAAATACATTAGATATTATTTACAACATCCTATATTTTTATTAAATAATTAATTGCTTTTTTTATTTAAATACATTATAATCCATTCTGTTGATATTTTCAATCAATTGATAATTTTTTTCAATTTATTAATATTAGATATTAATTTATAACATTAGTAATTTTTTGTTTACCAATATTTTGATTATAATCACATACTTAATTAATATACACTAACTTAGCTGTTATAATTCCTAGCAAAATAAAAAAGCCCTAAAGGACTTTTCTATTTCAATTATTATACTTATATATCTTAACTACTTATATCTTAATTTTATTTTACGTAAATATATCTTATTATTTAATTGTATTCTATGTTGTTTTTCTCAAAGTATTTATCAAGTTGACTCTTCCAATACCTACATAACTTAGGATCCCTCTCTTCTATATGCTTTAAAAATGTATCTAATACTTTAAGTCCATTTAATTTTTTCATTAAATGTCTTGGAAAATCAACTTTTCTTGTATAGCATCCTTTAGGATCTATCATTCTAAGCTCTAACTTTTCAGTTACGTATACATCTCTACATCTTGTATCTAATTTTGCAAATCCAAGTTTTTTAAACTCTTTTAATAGCCTATATATCTTCATAGACATCTCTTTACTTAACCCGTTTCTTTTTATGTATTTATCTAAACGTACTCCACAAACCATTTCTCGTACAATATAAAGTTCGCCTCGAGCGTATATATTAGGAAAATATTTTGATTTTTTCGTTCTTTTAAGAGTATCACCCTCTGCCCTACAAATTTTTTCTTTTAAAAAAATCTTTATAACTCTATTGTTTGGAAGTTCATATACTATCCCGTTATTTCCTTGTCCTAAATATTTTGCTCTTCTAAATAACTTTTCTGTCTTCTCATCAAAACAAACAGAATAGGCGTAATTTCCTTTCATTTAATCATCCTATATATTATTTCTCTCAATATATACTATTAAACTTATTATTTATTGTGATAGCGTTCTAGATCTTATAATAATCCTATTTATTTTTATACTTGAATATATAAAGACATAAAAAATAGTTATATACTTATTTTAAGTATATAACTATTTTTTGTTTTAAAATTAAGTTTGATATAATTTCTATAACTATAATTATATTTTAGGCTAAATTGTAATTATAGTTATTTACTTGCTTCTTCAGCTTTTATAACTTCATTTCTAAGTACGATGAACATCATTATAATTCCTACAGTAATAATTATATGAGATAATCCAGCTATACCGGATATCATAGCTCCACCATTAAGTCCTAAAACTTGATCTACGCCTCTCCATATAAACATTCCAGTCATAAAAATAAGTCCAGCATTATAAATTATATAAAATTTACTAAAGAATTTATTTTTAGTGATCTTAAATGCATTTTCAAATAAAACTAAAATCAGAAACATTAAACTACCTAAAACTAGTAAATGTACATGTGCTACTGCTAATGATGTCTTACCTGTATAATCATTCATTCTTGTAAATTCTCTATAAAAAACACCACTTGCAAGAGCAATAATAGCATAAACAAAAGCTGTATTTATAAGCTTCTTCATTAGTTACACCCCCTTCTTCACATTCCCACAAACATATTTAAATGAATAATTAATATTTATAAATATTAATTATTCATTTAAATATTACTATACTTCTCTTCTCTTGTCCATAAAGAAATTTAAAAGCTACATTCTATAAATGAATGTAGCTTTTATTAATTCAAACAAATATTTTTACTTACATTAATTGTAATTACCTTCTATAATATATTTTTAATTAATGTAAATTTATATATTATATTCTTTAAGGTGATGAGCTAAAGCTCCTATAAGATTTGCATCTTTTCTATGCGTGCACGTTCTTATTTCTGGTTTTATTTCTGCAATCTTAATCTTCTTTAATATTTCATCTATTTTTTCATTTAAGCTTATTACAAAATCATCTCTATCACTTATAGAACCACCTATAAGGATAAGCTCCGGATCATACATATACTGAAGATTATAGATTCCTTTTGCAAGCTCCCCATAAAATGTATCTATTACTCCCTTGCAGAATTCATCTCCACCTTGCGCCTTATTAAATACATCCTTACCATCTAAACTATCATCATTAAAATGCTTTCTAGCCTTTCTTACAAAAGACATTGTAGATGCAACTTCACTAAATGTTTTATATTCTCCGTCATTATCTTCCATGATCATAAATCCAAATTCTCCACCATAAAGATGCTTTCCATGATGAATTTTCTTATCTTTAATTATAGATCCACCAATTCCAGAGCCACATACTACAAATAATATATCATTTACTTCTTTTGCAGATCCTGAAAAAATTTCTGCAAGTGCTACACAATTTGCATCATTTTCTATACTTATATTAAGATTTAATCTATCTGATAATATATCTTTCCAATTAGGTCCATGAATACATGGAACTGCACTAGCTCCGCCTACAATTCCACTATTTGTATCCACAGCACCTGGAGAGCTTATAGCAACACCTTTTATATCATATTGATTTTTCATTCCACTAACCCAATCTACAATTGTATCAATGAATTCTTTTAATTCATGTGATGGATATAATGTATCTTTTTCTATAAGGTTTCCATCCTTATCTGAAAGTGCAACTTTAATAGATGTACCTCCTATATCTAAACAAGCAAACATGTCCTCATCCCCTTTAATTTAAAATCCTTTGTTATTAGATAGTTCTTTAAACCATCTTCCACTTTTCTTTATTGTCCTCTTTCCATCTTCAAGATTTAAAGATACAAGTCCATATCTATTTTTATAAGCATTAAGCCATGACCAATTATCAATAAATGTCCAAACATGATATCCAATGCAATTTGCATCTTCTTGAATGGCTTTATTTAACCACGTTAAATGATCTTTATAGAACTCAATTCGATAGTCATCCTCTATAACGCCATCTGCTATGAATCTTTCTTCACCTTCAACTCCCATACCATTTTCAGTTATCATCCATTCAATGTTATTGTAGTTTTCTTTTATATTTACAGCTATATCATATATTCCTTTAGGATATATCTCCCACCCTCTATACGGATTCATAACCTTTCCTGGCATATCATAATGGTCATAATAATATTCTGGAGTAAATGGTGCCTCATCATTAGGTTTATTAGCTTTTGCACAAACTCTTCTTGGTTGATAGTAATTTACCCCTAGAAAATCTATTGTATTTTCTTTTATTATGTTTAGATCTTCATTTGTATAATTAGGCATTAAATCATGTTTTTTTATAATTTCTACTAGCTCTGTAGTAAATTCACCTTTTACAGCTGGATCTAAAAAGCTCTTATTTGCAAATAAATCTGCTATTCTAGCCGCTTTTAAATCCCATTTATTTTCGCTTCTTGGGTAGCATGGAGAAAGATTTATTATTATACCAATCTTTCCATCAGTATTTAACTCTTTAAATTCTTTAATAGCTAATGCATTAGCTATTGCTGTGTGATATGCTACTTGTACAGCTGCTTTTGGATCAAATTTACATGGGTAATGATACCCTAAATAATATCCACATTCAACATGTACCATAGGTTCATTAAATGTAAACCAACGTTTTACTCTATCTCCGAAAAGCTCAAAACAAGTCTTTGCATATTCTTTATAATAATCTACTACTTTTCTATTTTCCCAGCCACCAATCTTTTGAAGTTCCATTGGCATATCAAAATGAAATAAATTTACAAAAGGTTCTATTCCATTTTTGATTAATTCATCTATAACGTTATTATAAAATTCTACTCCGTCTTTATTTACTTCTCCATATCCTTCTTTAAACATTCTAGACCAACTTATAGACATTCTAAATGAATTATGCCCAGTCTCTTTCATTAACTTTATATCATCTTTGTAGTTTTTATAGAATGTTGAAGTATCTTCCGTTCCTATACCATTGTGAAATCTATGTTTCTCTGTCTTAAACCAATAGTCCCAAATATTCTCTCCCTTATTTCCTACATCTATAGCACCTTCACTTTGAGTGGCTGAAGATGCGCTTCCAAAATAAAAATCATTTGAAAATTTTATCATATTATTCTCTCCTACTCTTTATTAAATACTTTCTCCGTTGAAACCCAACTATTTAAAACTTCCTTATATTTTCTTATATAGTAATAATGAATTAAATCAATTTGAACAAGTATTGGAATTTGGGCTGATAATATACCTGTTGCTTCCTCGCCCTTAAAGTTTGAAGTATTTATTGTTATATCTGAAGTCTCATTTAAAGATGATTTTTTGTTTGCTGTTATAGTTATTACAGTTATATCTTTCTCTTTTAATTCCTCGCCAATCTTCTCTAAAGCTTTATTACCTCTAAGAGTAAACAAGAATACTAAATCACCTTTCTCTAATATCTTAGTCGCCATTTCTATTGCACTTCTATCATGTATAACTTCTATGAATTTTCCCATTCTTGAAAATCTAAATTTAAAATCCTGAGCAGCTGTTGCACTAAGTCCTAGTGCAAATATATTTATAAGCCTATGTGAGTGTATCTCTTCACAAACTCTCTCTATTTTTTCCTCATCAAAATTTTTATCTATATCATCAAACAAATTAAAATATTCAGTTTGTAAATCAATTGCTATATTATTTAAACTATGGTCTTTTTTATTTTTAAGATGCTCATTGTATAGATATATAAGCTCCTTATAATTAGAAAGTCCTATCTTCTTACAAAACCTTGTTATTGATGCATTAGATACATTTAATTCTTTTGATAATTTATTTATAGGCAAAACTGGTTTTTCATCTAGAAAATATTCAGCTATTCTCTCCTCAACAAATGTAAAATTAATTTTGGAATGGTTTATCCTTAAAACAATTTCCTTCTTCATACTTCCTCCAATACTTGATTCATCATTAACTATAAATTTATTTTTATAGTTTTAATTTCTCCTTTTTTAAATGATGGCATAAGTATCTCTTCTTTATCTACATTTAGCTCTTCTGTTAATTCTCTATTATTTAAATTAACTAATTGATAGCTCTTAGCTTTCTTAACTTTTATTCTTCCTGAATCATTTATTTCTTTACCTGAAGAATTTAAAAATCTTATAATAAATGATTTTTCATCTATTGCATTTATTGAAGTTATATTAATTCCTTTTAGTTCATCACTATTTATTAAACTATCAATAATAGATATATCATCTTGAAGAGGATGACTTACAAAATATTTTAATGTATTCGTAAATCTATTTATCTCTTGTATTTGATAATATGGAGTACTTATACTATAATTTTCAAATATATTTTTTATTTTAGTTATATCTAATTCTTTATCAAAATTTATTGCAAACTTAAACTTAAGCTTACCCTTAAGTTGACTCTTTGGAGTTTCTATATATTTAAATTCATTTCCAGATGCTACTCCAGGTCTTCTTATAAGATCTGGTTTTCCTAAATATCCAACTCCTCTAAAAAGTGTTAATGCTATATTAGAATTATCTAATATTTCATATTCTTTAATTCCTTTTGTTATTATTGTAGCTGATGATTTTGTATCATTCAATGATACAAAGTGTAACATTGGATAAATAGGTGAAGGTTCTTCCTTCCAATTTAGCTCTCTCCAATCATCAATATGTTTTGGAGTATTATCTCTTTTAATTATTCCCATAGGAGTATCAGTTATTGATTGATCTGATGTAACTCCTGTCTTTATTATAACTCTCATTCTATGATCTTCTGCATTATTATTAATCTCTAAATGACAATCTACTATTTTCTTGTTATTTAAAGATAATTTCATAGTATATGGAATACTTGAATTTATTCTAGAAATATTTCTATCTTCTAAGTTTTTAGGAATATCAAATACTCCACTTATGCTAAGTTCCTTATATAACTCTCCATTTATAGTTGCACACTTTGAATCTTTAAAATCAAATTTAAGTCTTATATCATTAGAAGGTGGCGAGTAATCATAGGTATCTCCATCATCACCTGAATCCTCAATTGATATACAATCCTTTAAGATTTCTCCAGTTAATTTATTAGTTATATCTATTTTCCCATTGTTAAATTCAACTTTATAATAATTATCTTCAATTATATTTTCTAAAATCTCTTCTTCACTATAGCTGCTTTTTTCTTCAACAACCCTTAGTCTCTTTATACTAAATGGATTAATTTTGCACTTTATTACTGCTTTAGTTACATAGAAATATAAGCTTTCATCATGTTCTTCTGTACTTCTTTTTATACTTCCACTATATTCTTTTTTACTATCTATTATTTGAAGTGGAATTTCTACTCCATCTTCATCTATAATCTTAAACTCCTTATTCTTAGTTGTTATATTTATAGTAAAAGCCTCATCTCTAGTTCTTGATAAAGTATTAAATAAAATTAAATCATTTTCTTCTCTATCTTTAATTGATTCACTTATTTTTCTTACTATATAATCACAAGCTGAATAAGATAATTGATCTACCTCAATAAGTCTTGATAATATACTATCGTTTGTTTTATCACTATTACATCCACACGCGCTATCATGAGCATGATTCATAAGTAACTTCTTCCATATCTCTTCAAGCATACTTACTTTAGGATCTAATCCTATATTTTGAGCCATTACCATTAGAGGTTCTAATACATATATAAGTCTTCTTTCGACTTTATCATTCAGATATTTATGGTCATACCTAGATGAATAAATTGATCTATGTATCTTAGAATTAGATGGGTTTATAAATTCCCCTTCTACTTGCAATAAATTCTTTTCCTTTTCTAAGTCATCAAAAAATTCATCACAAGAACTCTCTATATATTCAAAATTATTCTCTGTTCTATCTTGATAATATTTAATTCTTTCTTTTATATTAAAATCTACATACCTTTGATCTCCACCTACTGGTAGTAATATATTCTCTGTAGCTGATCCATCTAGAATTTTTTCTTCAACAGATTTAACATCATCATTATATATAAGGTTTCCACCATAATAGTATCCATCTTTTATGTTGTAAACTAACACGCTACTCCCATCTTCACTATTCCATATAAACTCTCTATTTGGACATTCATCTTTTGAGACACCTCTCCAAAATATTGATCTCTTTATATCAAATCCATTTAGTATTTTAGGTAGGTCTTTTGTTTGTCCAAAAGAATCTGGAAGATACCCTATCTTCATATAGTCTCCATACTTAGATGAATTTTTAATTCCATAGAATAAGTTTCTTATGATAGATTCTCCAGAGATTATTAATTCGTCTGTTTGAGTGTACCATGGTCCTATTAATAACTTTCCTTCATTAACAAGTTTCTTAACGACTTCAAATTTATCTGGCATGAACTTTATATATTCTTCTAATATACTTATTTGACCATCTAATAAGTACTTGTTAACTTTCCCACTCTCAAGTGCTCCTATAACTTCATCCATATGATATATTAACTGTATTATTGTTTCATTTGCTGTAAAATACCACTCATAATCCCAATGTGTATGAGAATAAACATGTACCTTCTTCATATATTTCTCCTTTTTATTAAAAAGCCTAAATAGAATATTCTACTTAGGCTTTGATTTAATTATTTAAAATTCTATTTGTGACACTAAGCTATATAATTCTCTATTATCAATATCACTTGCTATTTTATTTCTAAAATCATCATCTATTAGTTTTGTTGCAATAGCGCTTAATATCTTTATATGATTATCTGCACCATCTTCTGGTATTGTAAGTCCAAAAGCTACTTTTATTGGTTTGCCATCAAGTGAATCCCATTCAATCGGATTCTTAAACTTTATTAAAAATACTCCAGACTTTTTAACTACTTTACCTTTACAATGTGGAATTGCTATTCCATCATTAAATCCTGTTGTAGCTTCTTTTTCTCTTTCATATAATCCTTTAAGATATTCTTCTTTATTAGATACATAGCCATTTTCATATGCAATTGAAGCTAAGAATCTAAAAGCTTCATCTTGTGTCTTTGAATTTTCATCTACATATATATGAGTTTCTTTAAAAACTTCACTATCTATATCCTTTATATCTAAAAGTATTTCTTCTGCAATTTTCTCTTCATTTATTTCTTCTTCATCTTCATATACATCTGCTTCTTCACTTACTGGTTTCTTAAGAATACCTAATAATACTGCTGTAAGAAGTATACCTGCTGAAACTGATCCTATCCATGTTATGAAAGGAATTGGTTGTTCAATATATCCTATAAATGTTCCAAGAGGTGAACCTATACCTCCATAAAACTTACATCCAAATAATCCAACTAATCCTCCTGCAAGTGCTGAACCTGCAACTGATGCTGTAATCATTTGTACTGGATGTGCTGCCGCAAAAGGTATTGCACCTTCTGTAACTCCTACCATACCCATACCAAAGGCTGAGTTTGCTGATACCTTCTCATCTTTAGTAAACTTATTTTTAAATAATATTGATGCAAGCCATATTCCAAGTGGTGCTACTGATATTGCAGCTTGTGCTGCTGTTCCTGGAACAAAGTTTGCATTTTGAATACCAAACTTTGCAACTGTATCTGTAAATACTGCTGTACCAAATATTAAAGCTGTTTTATTTACTGGTCCACCAAAGTCAAATCCGATCATAGCTCCAATAATAGCTCCAATTATAAATGGTGCACTTGAATATTTCTCATTTAATACTGTAAGTCCATTGTATAACCAATCCATTGCTCCTGCTATTGGTTGTCCAATTAAAAATAATACTATTACTGTAATTGCAAAAGTAGCTATTAATGGAATAATCATAATTGCTAATAAAGGTTGTAGTATCTTTGGCCACTTTATACTCTTAAGTCCTTTTACTAAGTATCCTACAATAAATGCTACTAATATAGCTGATAAGAATCCTCCACCTGTTTGAGTTCCTAAAAACTCTGGATCATTTGCTAAATATGCTCCAATCATTGCTGGTGCAATTGCTGGCTTATCTGCTATAGAATTAGCAACAAAACCTGCAAATAATGGAATCATTAATTTAAATCCAACTTGTCCTACAGCAAATAATTTTGACATGAAGTATCCCATTGCTGTTGTATTATCAAATCCCCAATTTACTATTCTTCCAAGTTCATCTTTTTGGAATGCAAATATGTTAGCTATTGCTAAAAGAAGTCCAGCTGCTATACACATTGGTACCATATAAGATATACCACTCATTATATGTTTTATAAATTGATTATCAGTTTTTCCTAAAGTTACACCTCCAACTTTAGAACCTTTCTTACCATAAAGTAGAGCTTCATCATATGCTCTATCAATTAATGAACTAGCATTTTTTATAGCATCTATTGATTTTGTTTGCAATACCCTCTTTCCTGCAAATCTTGACAAATCGATATCTATATCAGCTGCAATTATTACTACATCTGCATCTTTAATATCTTTTTCATTAAGTACATTTTCAGCTCCTATAGAACCTTGTGTTTCTACTTTGGCTATATAACCCTTTTTCTTAGCAGCCTTATTTATACTTTCAGCTGCCATATATGTATGTGCTATCCCAGCTGCACAAGCTGTAACTGCTACAATTTTTTTGTTCATTTTATTGCACCTCCCATTTGATGATTTCATTATTACACATTTTTTTCTCTTTGCAAACATTTTCAGTGACTTTAGATTTGATTTTCTTTTATATATATTTACGTGAAAATACTTTCAAAAAAATATACAAAAAAAGAACTCGTATATAGTATACGAGTTCTTAAATAATTTTATTTAATTACTTTATTAATGAGTGTCCAGTCATTTCTGATGGAGCTTCAAGTCCCATTTCTTGTAACATAGTTGGTGCTATATCTGATAACTTACCATTTTCTAATGTCTTACCTTCTGTATCCTTACTTACCCATACAAATGGTACTGGATCAATTGTGTGAGCAGTAAATGGTGTTCCAGTCTTAAAGTCTATCATTGTTTCTGCATTTCCGTGATCAGCAGTTACAAATAATGATCCACCTTTTTCTAATATCTTATCAGCTACTTTTCCTAAGCATTCATCAACAGTTTCTATTGCTTTAACTGCTGCTGGAATTACTCCTGTATGACCAACCATATCTGGGTTAGCATAGTTTAATATGATCATATCATATTTATCACTATCTATTCTATTTAGTAATTCTTCAGTTACTTCATACGCACTCATTTCTGGCTTTAAGTCGTAAGTTGCAACTTTAGGTGATGCAATTAATGCTCTATCTTCATTTTCATTTGGCTGTTCAACTCCACCGTTGAAGAAGAATGTTACGTGAGCATACTTTTCAGTTTCAGCTATTCTTAATTGATTTAATCCCTTGTCTGCAACAAATTCTCCTAGAGTATTTTCTAGTGTTTGAGGCTTAAATGCTATCATAACACCTTCGAAAGTCTTATCATATTGAGTCATTGTAACAAATGTTAAATCTAACTTTTCAGCATTAAATCCATCAAAGTCTTTTTGAGTTAAAGCTCTTGTAAGTTCTCTAGCTCTATCTGGTCTAAAGTTAAAGAATACTACTGAATCTCCACTCTTAACAGTTGAAGTTGGGTGACCATCTTCTAATACTACTGTAGGTACTACGAATTCATCAGTCTTCTTATCATTATATGATTCTTGTATAGCTTCTACTGCACTAGTTGCTGTATTACCAGTTCCCTTTACTATTGCATTATAAGCAAGTTCAACTCTTTCCCATCTGTTATCTCTATCCATTGCGTAGTATCTACCACTTACTGTAGCGATTTTTCCTACTCCAACTTCTTTCATCATTTCTTCAGTCTTTTCTATGAATTCCTTACCTGATGAAGGAGCAACGTCTCTACCATCCATGAATGCATGAACATAAACTTCTGTTAATCCTTCTTTTTTAGCAAATTCTAAAAGTCCTTTTAAATGATTGATGTGTGAGTGAACTCCTCCATCTGATAATAATCCCATTAAGTGTAATGCTGTATTATTTTCTTTAGCATTTTTTATAGCTTTTAAAAGCTCTTCGTTCTTAAAGAATTCACCATCAGCTATAGCTTTAGTTATTCTAGTAAGTTCTTGGTATACTATTCTACCTGCACCTATATTTAAGTGACCTACTTCTGAATTACCCATTTGTCCTTCTGGAAGACCAACTGCCATTCCTGAAGCTTCAAGCATTGAATGAGGATATTCCTTCATTAATTTATCAAAGTTTGGTTTTTTAGCTAATGAAACAGCATTACCTTCTGAAGCTTCTGCTATTCCAAATCCGTCTAATATCATTAACATTACTGGTTTCTTTGCCATAACTATTACCTCCATTTTATATCTATATTAAAAATGATTTATTTTTTCTTATTATATGTCATTTTTCCACTTATATTATACTATAATAAAACGTCTTAAACAACAAAAAGCAATAGTATGAAAGAATTAGTATTATTCAATCATGACTATTGCTTATATGTTAATTCTACCTATTAATATTACTTAATCTTAGTAGTTAACTATTGCAGCAAAGTCTGAAGCTACTAAGCTAGCTCCACCAACTAAAGCTCCATCGATGTCTGATTGAGCCATTTGTTCTTTAATAGTTGCAGGTTTAACTGATCCACCGTATTGGATTCTTACTTTATCAGCAACTTCTTTTCCAAACATTTCAGCTACAACGTTTCTGATAGCAGCTATAGTTTCGTTAGCTTGTTCTGATGTAGCAGTTTTTCCTGTTCCAATAGCCCAGATTGGTTCGTAAGCTATAACAACTTCTTCTGCTTGCTCTTTAGTTAATCCTTCTAAATCAGCTTTGATTTGTCCAGCTAAAACTTCTACATATTTTCCTGATTCTCTTTGCTCTAAAGTTTCTCCACAGCAAAGAATAGGAGTTATGTTATGTGCTAAAGCAGCTTTAACTTTCTTGTTGCAAGTTTCATCAGTTTCATTGAAGTATTCTCTTCTTTCACTATGTCCAATTACTACGTAATCAACTCCCATAGCTTCAAGCATTCCTGGAGCAACTTCTCCTGTGAAAGCTCCCTTTTCTTCAAAGTGCATGTTTTGTGCAGCGATCTTTACGTTTGATCCCTTAGCAGCTTTAACAGCAGCATCTAAACATACAAAAGTTGGGCAAAGTACTACTTCACAAGTAGCATCCTTTACTAATGGTTTAAATTCATTTATAAATTCTACAGCTTCAGCTGGAGTTTTATGCATCTTCCAGTTTCCTGCGATTATTGCTTTTCTCATTTAAAATCACCTCTAAAATTATTGAGTTTATTAAAACTCTTAAAAATACTGATAAATCAGCCACTCTCTTAACTTATTAATAGAGTGGCTAATATTTATTTATAAAAACTATTTAGGCTAATAAACTAGCTATTTAAAGCATCTATACCAGGTAATACTTTACCTTCTAAGAATTCAAGTGATGCTCCACCACCAGTTGAGATATGAGTCATCTTATCTCCGAATCCTAAGATGTTTACAGCTGCAGCTGAATCTCCACCACCGATTATAGTAGTTGCGTTTGATTCTGCCATAGCTTTAGCTACTGCAATAGTTCCCTTATTGAAGTTATCGAATTCGAATACTCCCATTGGTCCATTCCAGATAACTGTCTTAGCATCTTTAACTGCATTTGCATATAATTCGTCTGTCTTTGGTCCGATATCCAATCCCATGTTTCCAGCAGGAATGTTTTGATCTTCAGTTATTGTAGCTTCCATATCTTTAAATTCTGGTGCTACTCTATGATCTACTGGTAATAAGAAGTTAACTCCCTTAGCTTTAGCCTTTTCGATCATTTCTCTAGCGTAATCAACTCTATCTTCTTCAACTAATGAAGTTCCGATTTCGTATCCTTGAGCCTTTAAGAATGTGTAAGCCATTCCTCCACCGATTATTAAAGTATCTACTTTATCTAAAAGGTTGTTTATAACAGCGATCTTATCTGAAACTTTAGCTCCTCCTAAGATTGCAACGAATGGTCTTTCTGGTGATTCTACAGCGCTTCCTAAGAACTTTAATTCTTTTTGGATTAAGTATCCGCATACTGCTGTATCTATAAAATCAGTAACTCCAACTGTTGAACAGTGAGCTCTGTGAGCTGTTCCAAAAGCATCGTTTACGAAGATTTCAGCAAGTGAAGCTAATTCTTTTGAGAATTCTTCTCCATTCTTAGTTTCTTCTTTTCTGTATCTAGTGTTTTCTAATAAAACAACGTCTCCGTCTTTCATTTCTGATACAGCTTTTTTAGCATTTTCTCCAACAACATTATCGTCAGCTGCAAAAACTACTTCTTTTCCAAGCATTTCGCTTAATCTTTTAGCAACTGGTGCTAATGATAATTCTGGCTTTGCTTCACCCTTTGGTTTACCCATGTGTGAGCAAAGGATTACTTTAGCTCCATTATCAACTAAGTACTTGATAGTTGGAAGAGCTCCGTTTAATCTATTTTCATCAGTTATAACTCCATCTTTTAATGGAACATTAAAGTCACATCTTACTAAGACTTTCTTACCGTTAACATTTATATCTTCTATAGTCTTTTTATTGAAGTTCATCTCTTTCACCTCTTATAAATTATATATATATTTTAAAATAGTCTGGCCTTATAGCCTTATACTACAAAACCAGACTTATAAAACTTTTTATATTTACTATCTAATTAATAGATTACTTTAAGTTAGCGAAGTATCCTAAAGTTCTGATTAATTGGTTAGTGTATGACATTTCGTTGTCGTACCATGAAGCAACTTTAACTAATTGTTCTCCGTTAACTTCCATGATCTTAGTTTGAGTTGCATCGAATAATGATCCGAAGCTTATTCCGATTACGTCTGATGATACTATTGGATCTTCAGTGTATCCGTATGATTCGTTTGAAGCAGCTTTCATAGCAGCGTTTATTTCTTCAACTGTAGTCTTCTTATCAAGAACACAAACTAACTCAGTTAATGAACCAGTTATTACTGGAACTCTTTGAGCGTTTCCGTCTAACTTACCAGCTAATTCTGGGATAACTAATCCGATTGCTTTAGCAGCACCAGTTGAGTTAGGGATGATTGAAGCAGCAGCAGCTCTTGCTCTTCTTAAATCTCCTTTTGCGTGTGGAGCATCTAATGTATTTTGGTCATTTGTGTAAGCGTGGATTGTAGTCATGAATCCTTCTTTTAATCCAAATTGATCATTTAATACTTTAGCCATTGGAGCTAAACAGTTTGTAGTACATGAAGCACCTGATATAACTGTATCGCTAGCTTTTAATATTTCGTTGTTTATGTTGAATACAACTGTTGGAAGGTCGTTTCCAGCTGGAGCTGATATAACAACTTTCTTAGCACCTGCTTCTATATGAGCTGAAGCCTTTTCCTTTGAAGCGAAGAATCCAGTACATTCTAAAACGATGTCTACATTTAATTCTCCCCATGGTAAGTTCTTAGGATCTCTTTCTGCAGTTACTTTAATTTCTTTTCCGTTAACTACGAAAGCTCCTTCTTTAACTTCGATTTCTCCATCGAATCTTCCTTGTGCTGAATCGTATTTGAATAAGTGAGCTAATGTTTTAGCATCTGTTAAATCGTTGATTGCAACCACATTAAATTCAGGGTTGTTGATCATTAATCTTAATGCTAATCTTCCTATTCTTCCAAAACCGTTAATTGCTACATTTACCATATTGTAAATACCTCCTAAAAATAGCTTTTATAAAAATTTTTTTTATAAACAAATTAATAAAATTTTCTACTTAGCACCATTTAATCTTTTTAAGATTTCACGCCCAGTAGCTTCATCGGTGACTAATACACCATTTTCATTATTTCTTTGAGTCACAATAATTGACTCTACTTTATTTTTTCCACCAGCCACAACAATATGCGTGTTAATTTTTCTGGCTTCATCAATATTTATTCCAATAGCGGTTGTATTTGAAACCACTTTTGAATCTTTATCAAAATAACATCCAAATGCTTCTCCTACAGCTTTAAGCTCTGCTAATTTAGAAATACTTTCATCTGAAAGTCCTCTTTTATGAGCCATCTCAAAAGCATTACCTACTCCGTATACAAAAATATCTGCATTATGTATACTTTCAACAACTTCTTTTATTGATTTTTCCTCTTTTAAAGAATTTAAAATTTCTAAACTAACACTTTCAGGAACATGAAGCATTTTGTAAGTTCCATTAACTTTTTTTGCAAGGGAGGCTACTAATGTGTTTCCTTGTACTTCTACATTTCTTCCCATTCCACCTCTTGCTGGAACTACCAATACATTAGATATATTTCTAATGGTTTCAAAAGCTTCAACAACTTCTTTAACAGAACTTCCTCCCGTTAAGGCAATTACTGAATTGCTTTTTATTATTTTTTTCAAATAATTTGAAGCAGCTTTACCTATATCCTTAAGGATTGACGAATTGCTATCTACATCACCTGGAACTATTAAAACATCTTTTAGAGAAAGCTTTTCTTTAATATCTTTTTCAATATCAGATAAGCCTCTAACTTCATGAATAAATCCACTTAGCTTATCAACTATCTCTTCTCCACTTTTAGTTACATTCATGCCAGGGGTATTAACCTCTATTAATCCTTGCCCTTTTAAAAAGCTTACTTCTGTTCTAACAACTCTTTCGCTTAAAGAAAGCTCATTTGCTAAAACTCTTCTTCCTATGGGCTGATTTAAAAATATAGTCCTTAGTATATTGTACCTTTTCTCGAGTACCTCTACAAGTTCAGGAACTATCTTCTTTTGCAATCTTAATATTTCCTGCAACTTTCAACACTCCTTTTGGTCACAAAGCGTCCCACACTTATTATTTTCGTCCCACAAGAACATTATAAGTTATCTTGACTAATTTTTAAAGTATAAATTTAATTTTTTTTGATTTTTATACCTATTTTTTTGTTTAGAAACTACTCTCAAACCTTATATTTACAGTAATCCATTGCAATTATAATCTTTTTCTTTTACTTGAAGATTTGATCCCAAGTTCCTCTCTGTATTTTGCCACAGTTCTCCTTGATATATTCATACCATCTTCTTTTAACTTATCACATATAAACTGGTCAGAATGTGGTTTTTTCTTATCTTCTGAATCAATCATCTCTTTTATGGTATTTTTTATTTTTATTACTCCAAGATCTTCATTGCTTGAAGATACAGCTACTCTAAATAAATCTTTTATTTTTACAGTGCCTCTATCAGTTGCTATATATTTATCTTTAATAGCTCTACTTACTGTTGACTCATGAACTTCTAACTCTTCTGCAATTTCTTTTAATGTCATAGGTTTTAGGTAATTATATCCCTTTTTAAAATATTCCTTTTGTCTTTCAATTATTTTTTCTAGAACCCTATATAAAGTACTTCTTCTTTGTTCAATACTTTTAATTAAAAACAATGCTTTATTAAGCTTCTCTTTAACGTATTCTGATGCCTTTGCGTTATCATCGTTATTAATAACTTGCTTATACGTTTTATTTATGGATAATTTTGGTATGACACTATCATTCATTATTATTATGAATTCTCCATCAATTTCTCTAATTGCTGCATCTGGTATTATAAATTTAACTTCTTCACCAGTATAAAATCCTCTTGATGGTTTGGGCTCTAGCTTTTTTATAACGTCTCCATATCTTTGTGCCTCTCTTGGTGATATACTTAACTTTTTGCCTAGTAGTACATATCTATTCTCTGCTATATCCTCTAAATGATTTTTTACTATTTCAACCATAATATCATCATCTAAGGCTAATTTATCTAATTGTATAAGTAAACATTCTATTATATTTCTTGCCCCTATACCATAAGGTTCCAAATCTTGTACTATTTTTAAAACCTCTTCACCCTTATCTAAAGAAATTTTAAGTTCCTCACAAATATCCTTCAAGTCACATTCTAAATAACCTCTATGATCTAAATTCTCTACTATGTAATCTCCAATTTCTTTGGTATATTCATCTATTGATAACTCCATTAATTGCTCATGTAAATATTCCTTTAACGACTTCATTTCTGATATAAAATTAAAAGGAGATACCTCCTCATCATCATATGATCCATAACTTTGCGCTCCATAGTTATCAAATTCGAAATATTTTATCATTTCTTTGTAATCATACTTATCCATGACCTTATCCTCACTAATAGAAGATTTTTCCTGATTATTATCTTTCATATCAAGTATTGGATTTTCTTCATATTCTTTATCTATGTACTCACGCAAATCATTTACTGACATTTGAAGCATTTTTATAGACATTTGCATCTCTTGAGTCATAACTAACTTCTGTTCTTGAGTTAGATTAATCGAATACTCCATTTTCATAATATCACCCATCCCCGCTCATCTGTTTATTTATACACATATTCTTTTTTACAATTAATTATATCATAGAAATTTTTAGTAATAAATAAGACTGTAATGGTTTTGCCCCCCATCCCAAGCATTATATTATGCTTTAAACTCTATAACTTCAAATATCATTTTTGGCACTTTTATTTCTTCTGTCTTTATTTTTTCTTTATATGTTTTTAAATCCTCCATAGTCCTTCCTGATACACCCTCGCTAGTTGATGGAGCATAATCTATCATTTCTTCTTTAATTCCTAGTTCTTGAATATTTTGAATTCCACTTTTAAACTCCCCATTTTTTACATTTTCGCATAGATTAAATATTGCTTTATCCACACTTTTAATCATGGAAGATATTATTTGATCCTTATACTCAGGTACAGTAACTCTTTGATCAGTATCTACTCCAATAACCTTTTTACCTCTTTCTTTTGCTGCTTTAAACACTCCAAAGCCTGCTTTACCACATGCTTGGAATATAATATCGCACCCTTCATCATAAAGTTCTATTGCATTCTCATAAGCTTTCTTTTCATCTGAGAAACTTTGAATAAATCTTGCATTACTTCCATCTATAATTCCCATAGCCGCTTTTTCATTAACTGTCTTAAGACCAGCTGCATATCCACTATAGAATTGTAGTCCTATTTCATTATTCATACCTCCGATAAAGCCTACTTTATTTGCTTTGGTTTCATCTCCAGCTACAACTCCCATTAAAAAGGCACCTTCTTGATGTCTAAATAAAACTGATTTCACATTTGGCTCTTCAACTTTTTCATCTACAATAGTAAAGCTTTTATCTCTTCTTTCTCTTGCGACTTTTTCTACAGCCGTTTTCATTTCAACTCCCATAGCAACTGTCATATCACTATCTTCCGCAAGCTTTCTAAGTCCTTCATCAATCTTTTCTTTATCCTCTTTAGTCTCAACATATTCTGGAATAATTTGCATTTCTTCTTTTGATTTTTCTATTCCCTTTTTTGCAAGCTCTCCAAAAGATGCATCCTTAAAATTTTGAGCTATAAGTCCTATATGTATCTTTCTTGATGTAGACTTTTTAAATTTTGCAACACACCCCCCAGTAAGCATTAATATGTATAAACAGACTAATAAAACCAATAAAATCGAAATTTCTTTATTTCTTTTTAGCTTATTCATATAAGTTCACCTCAATAAAATTTATCAATTTTATTTTTTCCAATTACTTTTTTTTAATACAAAATAAAAGAAGTATCAAAAATTTGATACTTCTTTATAACATAATAAAAACAAATTATAATTTTTCACCTACGAAGAATACACCAAGAGCTTTATCACCTGAGTGTATTCCTACAGAACAACCAACTGGTCCTTCTATGTAATCAATATCGTGTTCTTCTAGATATTCTTTCAATCCACTACATACCTCATCATGATTTACGTTTGCTATAACTACTGGTAAATCTTTTCTTGGAACTAATTCTTCCATATCATTTATAATTCTCTTAACAGCCTTTTTACTACCTCTTACCTTACCTTTTAGGGCAATAACCCCATCTTTAACTTCAAGTACTAACTTAATTCCAAGCATTCCTGTTACAACACTTACTGCCTTTGGAAGTCTTCCACCTTTAACTAAGTTATCTAATGAATCAAAACTTAAAGAACTGCTTAAATAAGGCTTAATTTCCTCTAACTCTTTAGCTATCTCTTCAACTTTTAGGCCTTGATCTCTAAGTTTAACTGCTTTTATTACAAGTAAACCAAGTCCTGATGTTATTGTCTGAGAATCAACAACTTGTACATCTTCTGTCTCTAGCATTTGTTTTGCAAGACATGCTGATTGATATGTTCCACTCATTCCTGATGACATTAAAACTGCTAAAACTTTATAGCCTTGGTTTATATATTTTTCATATACTTCTACAAATCTATTTGGAGTAATTTGAGCTGTTGTTGGGAAAACATCACCTTCATCTATTCTTTTGAATACTTCATCTAAAGTTATTTCTATCCCATCTAAGTAACTTTCTTCTCCAAAATTTATAAGAACTGGTAATACTTCTATGTCTAATTCTCTTAAAAGTTCCTTCGGTAAATCTACAGTACTATCTGTTATAATCTTAATTTTTTCCATTCCCTCATTCCCCTTTGCTTTATTTCATATTAGGAAATCCAAACTGTCTTAATGCTTCATAAGCAATTATTGCAACTGTATTTGAAAGATTTAAACTTCTTGTGCTAGTCTTAATCATTGGAACTCTTATTCCTTCATGAGCATTGTGTACATCTTCTGGAACTCCACATGTCTCTCTTCCAAACATAATGAAATCACCTTCTTTAAATTCAATTTCATCATAATGTTCTCCACCATGGGTTGTTGCTAAATATATTTTATTATCTCCATACTTTTTCATGAAATCTTCATAGCTTTCATGAACTTCTAATTCTAACTCATCCCAGTAATCAAGACCTGCTCTTTTTACTTGCTTTGAGCTTATATCAAAACCTAGTGGTTTTATTAAGTGAAGCTTAGCTCCTGTTAATACGCAAGTTCTTGCTATATTACCTGTATTTTGTGGTATCTCTGGTTGATACATAACTATATTTAAATTCAAAAAAATCACCTTCCATTATCGAATACGAGAAAAAAGAAGATGAATTCACATTCATCTTACGCTTTCATAGTCCTATTCTATTTTAGACTATAATAGAAATAATACTACATCACTTCTTTTTAGTCAAAGAATTTATATATACTTAATTTGTTATTTTTACATTTTAAAACAAATAAACTTATCATTAAATAATATACTTTATTATACAATTTTTAATATATTTACTTACTTTATCTTTAAAAAACATTTTCATCCTTTCTAATTCCTCTTTATCATAAACATACTTTGTATATCCAAATTGACCGTACTTAAGAGTTCTATTTTCTTTATCCATTGGAAGTTTTGATTCAGGATAAACACTTAAAATTTGATTTCTAGCTCTCTCTGTATATCTATGAGATATTACTTCTATTTCAATCTTTTTATCAATATCATTAAAATTCTCTCCTATTCTCTTAATAAGCCTTTCATATTCATCCATCCAATTATCGTATATAAATACTGGTGCTATGATAAATCCTACTTTATATCCATCATCATATAGCTTCTTAGCAGCTTCAATTCTTTCTATAAAGCTATCAGTACCTCGTTCAAATTCATTTATTATTTTATTTGTATTTAAACTAAATCTTATAGTAGTTCTTCCATTATGCTTTGCGCCTATTAAAGAATCTATATTTGAAAATTTTGTTACAAATCTAAAATAACTATATTCATTTGAGCCAAAAAATTCTATTGCAGTTTTCATTGCTCCTGTATATTCTTCTGTAGGAATTGGATCTGATGTAGCTGCTCCTTCAAAAGTTGTAGTTTTAGGTTTTCTTTCATTAATATAATTTAATGCCTTCTCTAATATTTCATCAACATTTACATAAATTTTCGTATAAGGTCTTTTACCTAATTGGGTGTTTAAATAACAGTATTCACACATACCACTACACCCACTAATCAGAGGTAATTGATAATTAGCTGATGGCTTACAACTTTGAAACTCTGTTATTTTTCTAACGCCTACAACCAGAGAGCTTTTACCTGAAATAAAGCTTTGTATAGGATTTTCTGCCTTCTTACCAATAAACCTTCCACCTTTATTTACTATAACTTCTGTATCTCCCTTATTAAAATAAGAAAACAATCTTTTTCCTAATGGATATTCTAATGACTTTTCATCAAAAATAACTTTAGCTGGCTTAAACATAAAATCACCTCTAAAGTAGTATTTTCTTAAATTTAAAGTATTTATACTTCTATCTTGTATTTAATATAAATTTTTCAAGAGCTTTTCTTACACCATCATTTACATTTGTATCTGTTATATAATTTGCCTTATCCTTAAGCTTATCAATTGCATTTCCCATAGCTATTCCAAGACCTGCATACTCAATCATTGATATATCATTTTCATTATCACCTATGCAGATTATTTCTTCACGTTTAATTCCATAATGCTCTGCTAAAATCTTTACCCCATTTCCTTTTGATACTCCATGTGCATTTATCTCTATACTTCTATGCCCAGAACTGTAATATACAATATCATCTATATTATCAAGTTCCTTTCTAAACATCTCTGTTCTTTCTGGGAAAATAGAAAACATTATACATTTTGTGATTTCACCTTTATATTTATTTAATGCTTCACTCCACTTTTGCTCTCCCTTTATAGTTTCCACACCTATTGAAAAGTCTTTATTTTTCATTCCTGGAATCACTATCCTAGTTATTAATTTGCTAATATAACTATTAGTTATAATTTTATCTATTGTATGTAAATGCAAAACCACTCCACATTTATCCGCTATTTCAAGTAACTTCTTACACGTATTTTCATTAATTTTACTTTTAAATATAATCTCACTACTTCTCTTTTCCCTAACAACGGCTCCATTACCTGCTATAACCGCCGCTGATGCACCTACAAGTTCTGAATAGTATGCTGCATTATTATAAAGTCTTCCAGTTGTTATCACCACTTGAACTCCTTTGTTTGCAACTTCTTTTATTACTTTTCTGCTTTCTTCCGAAATAGACTTTCTCTTTCCAAGCAAAGTTCCATCCATATCTATACATACCATTTTATAACTCATATTTTCATCTCCATCATCTACTATATACTACAAAAAGCAAGTTATAATATTATAACTTGCTTTGTTATATAATCTCTCTTATATATTATTCTAAGAGAAATATTCAAATTTTTCCACATATTTTTAATTAATTAAGCTATATTTAACTTTTTTAATCTTATTTTGTTCCAACTCTTACCTTCTTAGGCACCATAGCATAATTATCTGTTGAAACTAATTCTTTGTTTATAACTTTGCCATTTTCATAAGTAACTTGATATCCCTTTGAAACATATCCAGTTTGCCCAGATGATTCTACAATCCTTGTTCCCTTTGGCAAGCTTGGATCTTGTATAATTTCTTCTGTTGGACTTATGGTCTTTATAACTTCATTTGTCATGTCATAAGTCTTTCCACCTAAACCTTTAACGTCTCCATAAACTTTAAATGTAACATTTTTATTATGAGTAATACCTTGAATATAAATTGGGAAATCATATGGATTTTTAAATTTATAATCTAAATATCCCCATGCTACAGTTGCATCAAGACTTGGTTTTGAATATCCAACTGTTAATGAGTGATTATGTCTTTCTGTTGCTCTAATATTTGCTCTCATTACAGCTCTATAAAGCGTTGATGATACTTGGCATATTCCACCACCAATATCTTTTTCCACTTTATTATTTATATAAACGTTTCCTTCTTTATATCTACTTTTATCAGTTTGACTAATATCACTATAACTAAATACATCACCTGGCATTAAAAGTGTTCCATCTACAAACTCAGTTGATACATCAATATTTGTTGCTCTATTTGCATCTGATGATTGGAATGAAGTAGTAAATTCTCCCATAACACCATTTATCTTAGATAATTCCGATTCTGTTACTTTAGGTTTATTTTCTTTATCCATTACTTCTACTTTTGTTACTTCACCAACATTACCATTTATTTTAGCTTTAAGCTCTTTGTTAAGGTCCTCTTTATTTATTCCATACCCTACTTTCCCTGGTGTTATTGAAATATTTCCTGAATTACTTATATTAATTTTAGCATTTTGTGGTGCTATGCTAAGTTTCTTTATTACCTTATCTTCTAATTCAGTTAATTTATTATCACTATAACTAAAATTAAGTTGAATATCATGGCTTGTACCATCTTTATTTTTTATTAATGAATTCTTTTTAAAAATACTTAAATCCTTTCCATAGTCAAATGCTTCACTTACAGTTTTTTCAATATCATATTTAGGATCTATTTCTGAATATTTAGCTTCATACTTTTTATCTTTATCCTTAACATCTATAATAATTTCTTTATTATTTATTTTATTAGCAACTTCCTTTTGAAGTACTTCAGTAGCTTCTTCTTTGCTTTTTCCACCAATATCGATACCTTGAACTATAACTTTTGGATAAATTTTATTATTCCATTCATTTATTGTACTATTGATTGATGCAATATATGCACCTGTCCCTATACCGATCATAGCAACCACTGCAACAGTTGCTATTACTATATGCTTTCTTTTATTTGGGTCACTCCCATCTTTCTTGTGTCCCGTCTCACGCTTCTCCATTCGACTCTTCACCCTTCGTCCTCCCTTTTGTAATAATTTCTAAATTTATATATAAATTGGTTATAAGGTAATTATATATTATAATTACTAAAAATATAATATATTTATATAATATTATATAAATACATTAATATAGAGTCTTTTAAGTTGTCTTAAAAGGCTCTATATTTTTATTCTAATTTATATCAAATTAGTATCCTAACTTCAAAATTTCATCTGAATTATCTATACTTTAAGTTTATAGTGACTTCTAACTTGTGATGTTTCCCCATCGTAATCAAAAGCTTCTATAGATATATTTAATACTCTATTGAATGGCTTATAAATTGTACTTAAAGGAATTCTAAAACTAGTATCATCTTTATCAACTGTTCCTACCCAATAATTATCTACAAATATATTGTATCCTAATAAATCTACATCACTATTCTTATTCCATCTTACATAAATATATTTATTATCATGTGTAACAGTTAATCCTCTTACTTGTTTTGGCTGCATTAGAAGATCTAAATTATCAGGTCCCCAGTTTGCATCTACTGGATTACCAACACCATTTACAGTTTCATTTTCGCTATATTGCCATATTCTCCACCTTCTCCATCCTCCTATATTCGGCGGAACTAGTGGATTAGTTGGAACATTTCTATACATGGCTATCCATAATGGCATATTGCTTAAAGGATAAGTTCCATCACTCTTTCTAAAATTATCATAAAGCTCTATAAAGAATAAACCAGTATACAACATAAGCCTTCTTCTAGTCTTTTTTTCAAACCTATCTCTAAATCTATCTATCCAATTCAAAAGAGCATCTGTATCCATTTTAGGGTCTATTGGTGCTTCAACATCTAATACAGGGAATAAATCGCCGTAATTTTTATTTCCAAACCCCCTTTGAAGTATGGCAATAAAATCGTCACATTGAGAATCAGCTGTTAAAATATTATAGGATGGTAGTGCATAATGATATGCTCCAACTGGTATACCATAACTTCTACTTTCCCTTGCAAATTCTAGAAATCTTTTATCCTCTCTAAATCTTCCCGATCCAGAACCTGATGACCTTAAGTACAAAAAATCAACTGTAGTTGCTAATGTTCTAAAATTAACTCCCATGCTATATTCATTTAAATCTACACCAAAAGTGCTTCTAGCATTTCTATCTTGCATAACTCCTCCAAAGAAAATACTTATTCTTTATTAAAGTATTATTTTCCAAGATATAATGTTCCTTAAATAGAAAAAAAGATAAAATAATACTAAGAATCTATAAATTATAGCTTTTCTTAGTATTATAGTGGCAAACATATTTTAAGTTATATTGTAAGTTTTATAGTTGGAATAATATTAAATATTTGTAATTATTTTCTTTATTTCTAAGCAATATATATTTTTATATTTTTAACCTTATATAAAAACTTATATCATTTCCATAGCATTCTCCCCAGATCTTACCTCCATGCATTTCTACTATATTCTTAGATATAGCAAGGCCAAGGCCTGAACCACCTAATTCTGTACTTCTTGATTCGTCTAACCTGTAGAACCTATCAAATAGCTTATCAAGTTTTGCTTGTGGAATATTTTCGCCTCTATTTTTTACAGCTATTGTTGCATACCCATCCTTTGAATATACTCCAATAATAACTGCGCCAGGCTTATATGAATATTTAACTGCATTAGTTAATAAGTTTTCAACTACTCTAACCATCTTTCCTGGATCAATGCTTACAATAATCTTTTGATCAGTTAATGTTTTGACCTGCTCTATATTTGAATTTTCAAAATAAGGCTTCATCTCTTCCGATACTTGTGATACAAAGTCTACAAGATTAACCTCAGCTTTATCAAGTTTCATTCCATTATTATTAAGCTTTGTGTATTCAAATAAATCTTCTATTAAAATTTTAAGTTTTTCTGATTTATTATAAGCAATATTTAAGTATTCATTTCTTGTTTCTTCATCTCCATATTTTTTATCTTTAACAAGACCAATATATCCCATTATAGATGTTAAAGGTGTTCTTAAATCATGTGAGACATTAGTAATTAAATCCGCCTTTGTTTGCTCTGAATTTTGTTGTGCTTTTATTCTTGTATCTATGTCTTTTGCCATATTATTTACGTTCATTGCAATATTAGCTATTTCATCATTTCCACTTTCAGGTATCTTATAACTTAAATCCCCATCTGCAATATATTTAATTCCCCTTGCAATTTCGTCTAAGTATTTTGTCTTTTTATTACTTGCAATTAAAAATAATACAACAAATATAATTATTGAAAGAATTAATGCAAGATATGAATTATTAACTTCGTACTGAACATACTCTATATTAGCTTCAGGTATTCCACTATAAATTAAATAGTACTTTCCATTTTCAATATCAATTGGATATAGTACTGTATATTCACTTGCATCATGTTCATCTTTATAACTTCTTGATACATTTTTTAATATATTAAATATATCAAGTTTTTCTTCAGATGCACTGGAATTTCTATATATTACTTTTCCATCTATATCTGTTATATAAACTTTATCGGAATTTCTTGAAGTATTATTTAAAACATCTTCGAAAAACTTACTATCTGTAATCTTTAATTTGTTATACTGTTTTCCACCACTATCTTCATGTTCTTTTTTATATTCAATTTCATTGATTATATTTTGAGCATTTGATTCAATATTACTATAGTTATATCGTATCTCTGCATTAGTCTTAACATCTCTGAACATATCATTTAAGATTCCATAAGATAATAGTGCCACTAAAAAACATACTCCAAATAGAATCATAAGTTCAAATCTAATACTCTTTTTTATTTTCTTATCTATATACGCTACTAATTCTTTAGCCTTTTTTGTTATTCTAAGATTAGATATTTTATTACCTATTCTGACTCTAAACTTTTCTTTAGTTGTCTCCGATTTATTTTTTTTATTTTTCAATTTTATATCCTACCCCCCAAACAGTTTTTATAAACCTTGGACTTCTTGGATTCTCCTCTATCTTTTCTCTTATTTTTCTAATGTGAACCATAACAGTATTATCTGATTCCATATACTCTTGATTCCATACACTTTCATATATATTTACCATTGAGAATACTTTTCCTGTATTCTTTGCAAGTAAAACTAATATATCAAATTCAGTTGGAGTGAATCTAATACTCTTATCCCCTAGAAATACTTCATGTGTATCTAATTTAATTACTAAATCATCTATTACTATTGTTAGATCACTTTCTTCTTTGCTTTGATAACTATTAAACTTTTTGTATCTTCTAAGCTGTGATTTTACTCTTGCTATAAGTTCTAATGTATTAAATGGCTTACTTAAATAATCATCAGCTCCCATGTTAAGTCCTAATATCTTATCTATATCTTCTGATTTTGCTGAAAGCATTATTATTGGTAATTCACTTTCCTCTCTTATCTTTAGGCAAGTTTCTATCCCATTTAACTTTGGCATCATTACATCTAATATAACTAAATCAACTTCATTTCCTCTTAATAAATATAAAGCCTCTTCTCCATCGGCAGCCTTTAAAGTTTCATATCCTTCACCTTTTAAATATATTTCAACTAAATCTCTTATTTCTTTTTCATCATCTACAATTAAAATCTTTTCTTTACTCAATTTAATACCCCTTCCTTATATTTGTGGATACTCTCTTTATCATAAGTAAATTATAAATTTTACTTCTTAAATAATTACCTCACAAATTCTTAATATATTCTTAAGATACATATTTTACAAATTATATCTTAAATTCTCTTTTAGTATACTTATGTAATATGGTACATGCAATACTACTTATTAAAAACAAAAATAAGCTAGACCTTTTAGGCCTAGCTTATTTAATATAATTATAAACTATAATTATCTCTTTTCTTTTAATGATTCTTCTATTATTTTATCAAGTAACTCACTGTATGTCATATTCTTTCCAGCAGCACTCTTTGGGAATAAACTATTTTTAGTCATTCCTGGCAGAGTATTTACTTCTAGTATATACGGTACTTTATCCTCTGTAACTATCATATCAACTCTAGCATATACAGAACACTTTAATGCTCTATATGTTGCA
The DNA here is from genome assembly GCF_050584765.1 of Clostridium sardiniense. GTDB lineage: Bacteria > Bacillota > Clostridia > Clostridiales > Clostridiaceae > Clostridium > Clostridium sardiniense_A. Next base: position 57,806 of record NZ_JBNOOR010000002.1, read on the forward strand.
AGTGCCATACTTTCAACTTCTTCATGAAGATCCTTTTCAAGTTCAATTACAAATTCATCTGATCCACCATCATTATATTTTGCTGCATAATCAAAGAATTCTGCATTTGGCTTAATCGCTACAACAGGGTACATTTTATTTCCTAAGATTGGGCAAGTTATCTCTTCTCCTTTAACAAACTTCTCAATCATTACTTCATTATCCCATTTAAATCCTTCTTCTACTGCATTTAGAACTTCAGATTTATCTTTAATAATAAATGTTGCAACGCTTGATCCACCATGAGTCGGCTTAATAACCACTGGATAGCCTAATTTTTCAATATCATCAAAGTTAAGCTCTGAAACATCTCTTAAGTTTATCCATGGTGCTGTTCTTATTCCAGATGATTTTAAAAGATTCTTTGACATATCCTTATCCATACATGCTGCGCTACTTAATGGTCCACACCCTGAATATGGTATCTCTAAAGATTGTAATACTGATTGAACAGTTCCATCTTCTCCAAATTGTCCATGAAGTGCTAGTAATGCAAAATCTATTTTTTCATCTCTTACCTTATTTACTATATCATCTTTTTTATCTATTACAATTTTAACTACATCATACTTTTTAGTATCTATATTTTCTAAAATTGACTCCCCACTTTTTAAAGATATCTCTCTTTCTGATGAGATACCCCCCATTATTACTCCAATTTTCATACTGTACCTCCAAAAAATATACTATCATACTTAAATTCTCTATTTATAAATACATTATTTTAATAACTATATTATTTTAACCTATATTACTATTATAATAAAGACTCTATCAAAATGAAGAACCACTAATAATCATTTTTTTACTTCTAGTGGTTCTCTTAATTTAAAATATATAGCTTTTATTCTTAATTTGCATTTATATGGATAATGGTATAATGTAATCATATAAAAATATATAAGGAGACATTTTTAGACATGAAAGAAAAAAACAAAGCAATTATATTAATGATAGTTTCAGCTATTGCCTTTGCAGTAATGAGTACTTTTGTTAAACTTTCAGGTGACTTACCATCAATAGAAAAAAGCTTATTTAGAAATGTAGTAAGTTGTATAGTCGCATTTTATTTAGTCAAAAAAAGTGGCGATTGTCTATTTGGTAAAAAGGAAAATAGAAAGTATTTAATAGGCAGAGCCTTACTTGGTACTATAGGAATTATAGCTAATTTTTATGCAATTGAACATCTAATACTAGCTGATGCTAATATGCTAAATCAGCTTTCACCATTCTTTACAATTATATTCTCTAGTCTATTCTTAAGAGAAAAAATTACAAAGAATCAAATTATAATATTACTTATAGCATTTGCAGGAAGTTTATTTATAATAAGGCCTACATTTAGTTTAGAAATAATCCCTGCTTTAATTGGCCTTTCATCTGCAATATTTGCAGGTGCTGCTTATACATTTGTTAGATTTTTAGGAGGACGTGAAAAAGGACCTACTATAGTATTCTTCTTCTCCTTCTTCTCAATAGTTACAACTCTACCATTTGTATTAGTAGATTTTAAGCCATTTACTATGATTCAATTATTCTACTTATTAATGGCAGGTGTTGCAGCATCAATTGCGCAATTTGCACTTACAGCTGCATATAAACATGCACCAGCTAGGGAAATATCAATATACTCATATACTCAAATAGTATTTACTGCATTAATTGGTTTTACACTTTTCGGCCAAATACCAACAGCCTTTAGCTTTATTGGTTATGCAATTGTAATATTAGCATCTACCGGAATGTTTATGTATAATAACAAGATGGCTAATAAACTTAAAAAAAGTGCTAGCTAAGTATATATAATTTATATTTATTTTAAAAGTACATCACTTTAGAATAATCAGTTATTTATACGTATGTTTTTAATAATAAAAGGCTCTTAGATTCTAAATCTAAGAGCCTTTTATTATTATATGGTTAATATATATGATTGAAAATTTATATTACAATTGAATTTCAAAAATATATATTACATGTACTTTTTCTTATCTTCCCATTTACATATATGATTTAATGGACACTCAAAACACTTAGGTCTTTGAGATGTACAACATCTTCTTCCATGGAATATTAAAAGATGATGAGCAAGGGACCATTCTTTTTTAGGTAATTCTTTTTGAAGTTGCTTTTCAACTTCTAATACATTATCTGACTTTGCAAGACCTAATCTATTTGAAACTCTAAACACATGAGTATCAACTGCAATTGATGGCACTCCAAAGGCATTAGATAGTACAACATTTGCTGTCTTTCTTCCAGCACCTGCAAGGGAAGTTATACCTTCCATAGTATTTGGAACTTCTCCATTAAAGTTTTCTTTAAGTTGTCTGCACATAAGTACTATATTCTTTGCTTTATTTCTATATAATCCTATTTGTTTTATTCTCTTTTCTAATTCCTCATTAGTTAAAGTTAAAAAAGCATCTAAATCCGGATAGTCTTTGAATAATGTTTCTGTAACTTCATTAACCTTTTTATCAGTTGTTTGCGCTGATAAAATAGTTGCAACTAAAAGTTGAAATGCTGACTCATGATTTAACTCACAATGAGCATCTGGGTATGTTTCTTTAAGTATATCTAGTATCTCTTTAGTTCTCTTTTTCATTTTTACACCTCTAGTCTATCTTTTTTTAATTTATGTAACTCAAACTGTTTCTTTTAAGTTATATTGTAAAGAAACTCGCCCCTTAAAGAGCGAGTTTAAATTCTAATTTTACATAATAATACATCAAATAAAATTTAACTAAGTATATTATTATGTTATTATTCTATTTATATACTCCTCTATAACTCTCAGGTAAAAGATTTGCTATAGATTTCATTAGAGTTTCCATACATCTATCATCATGTTCATGCTTAGTTTCATCTTTTTCTTTATTTGGAAGAATTACTGGATCACCAAACTTTATAGTTACATCAGCATCTTGCCACTTTTCTCCTCCCATATCTCCTTCTGGACATATTGGAAGTAATTTATCTGTTCCACTCATTCCTATTGGGATAACTGTTGCATTCTTAATCTTAGCAAGAAGTAATACACCTTTCTTACCCTCTATCATAGCACCAGTTCTGCTTCTTGTTCCTTCTGGGAATATTAGAAGGCTTTCTCCACCTCTTACCGCCTTAACCATTCTAGTCATAGCTTCTTTATCTGCAGTATTAGGTCTTATTGGTATATTTTTAACCATCTTCATACCTATATTTGTTACAGGATCATCTGATAGTTTTACTCCAGCTACAAAATATGGATCAAAGTCTTTCTTTAATATTTTATTTAAAACTAATCCATCTGAGTTACTTAAATGATTGCATATAAACACTATAGGTCCTTGAATATTTCTTAATTTTTCATACCCTTCAATGTGAATATTTGCATGATTCTTTATGTATCTATCTGTTATCTTTTTGCCAGCAAATACTACTACACTCTCAGGCAATATTTCCATAATTTTCGCCATAAATGGTGATAACATAAGATATTTCACCTACTTCCTAAAATATTAGTCTACAATATATTATATTCTAGATACTTATAAAAGTCTATCCATATAGCCTTTTATATATGGTGATTCAGTTTTTACATCTTTTATTTCTTGGTTCTTATATTTTTTCTTTCTTATTATAGCGTTTCTTATTAAAGTATTCTTACCTCTCCACCCACATGATGTATTCTTATAAGTTTCCTTAAAAGCTAGATTATTAAGATTTATTATAAAGTCTTCCTCATCATTTTTCATAAACTCATTTACTTTAAATTCATTCAGTTTAGTGTACTCAATATTTTCATTATAAGGACATTTCATCTGACAGCTATCGCAACCAAAAATCCTTCCATTTAATAAATTAATTTCTTTATCATTTAAATCTTTCTTTTGAGTTAAATATGAAACACATATATTTGGATTTCTTCTAAAATTATTTATAGATTTTGTAGGACATTCTTTTAAGCAATTACTACATTCAGCACACTCTTTATATTCTCTTGATTCATTAAATGTAGTTTTGTCATCCTCATATATTTCTAAATCGGTTATAATCTCACCTAAAAAAACATATGACCCATATTTTTTAGTTATAATCATGTTATTTTTTCCTACAAATCCAATACCAGCTAAACTTGCAATATATCTTTCTGGAAGTGAATTGCTATCTACAAAAGCTTTCGCCTCTCCCCCATGTTCTTCAATGAATTTACATATCTTTTCTAAATAATTATGTACCACTCTATGATAATCCATTCCTTTTGTATACACTGAGAATCCATTATCTAAAAAGCTCTCAGGCGTAGCATAAGGGAAAGCTATAGAAATTATAGTCTTTCCCTCTTTCATATATATATTTGGTTTTATTCTTTTATCTATATCTTTTTCTTCAAATTCATTTTCTAATAAAAGTTCTTTTCTCTTATTATAAAAATCTCTAAGTTCTTCAAACTCTCTGCATTTTATAAAGCCAACTAAATCTAAATTTAAGCTTTTACAAAATTCTAAAATTTCTTTTCTAAGCTCCATCTTCGCACTCTTTCTATTATTTTTCTCATACAAATTAAATTAATTAAATAACCATATCATTATATATTTGTATATACTCGCCTTTAATATCTCTTATCTCTATAATTCTCGCTTCTGTTTTTTTCAACACTTTGGCAGGGATTCCTACAGCTGTTGAATTAATTAGAACATCTTTTAATACAACAGAATTTGCTCCAATCTTTACATTATCTTCAATTGTAATTGGTCCTAAAACTTTAGCTCCTGCTCCTATTATAACATTATTCCCAATAGTCGGATGTCTCTTCCCTTTATCTTTTCCAGTTCCACCTAAAGTTACACCATGATATATTGTAACATCATTTCCAACTTCAGCAGTCTCTCCAATAACAACCCCCATACCATGATCAATAAATAGCCCTCTTCCAATCTTTGCTCCTGGATGTATCTCTATTCCGGTAAAAAATCTATTTACTTGAGATATTAATCTTGATAAGAAAAACCATTTATGTGTATATAGTTTATGAGCTAATCTATATACTATTAGAGCATGAATACATGGATATAAGAAAAATACTTCTATTTTGCTTCTAGCTGCTGGATCTTCTTTTAATATTCTATTTAAATCATATTTTAAACTTTTAAACACAGAGTTTCCTCCTTTAAATTTAAGACATTACTTTTTAGATTGGCTTCTAAAGTCTTTATACTCTATTCTTTTATTCATATAATCCCATTGAAATATATTTTTCTCCACCATCTGGTGCTATTGCAAGAACCTTTTTACCAGCTCCAATTTCCTTTGCTATTTGCATTGCTACAAATATTGCACTTCCAGCTGAAATACCAACTAATACGCCTTCATTTGTTGCAAAATCTTTTGCAGCTTTAAAAGCTTCTTCATCAGTTACATCCTTTATTTCATCAACATATTCTGACTTGTATATTGATGGAATAAATCCTGCTCCAATACCTTGTATTTTATGAGGTCCAGGTTTTCCTCCACTTAATACTTGTGAATTTGAAGGTTCTACTGCAACTGTTTTAAGGTCTTTTATTTTTTCTTTTAACTTTCTAGATATACCTGTAACTGTTCCACCTGTTCCAACACTTGCAACAAATACATCTAAATCTGGAATATCTTTTGCTATCTCTTCAGCTGTAGTTTCATAATGTTTTTCTGGGTTTGCTACATTTTCAAATTGTTGTGGCATGAAATATCCATCTTCTTTTGAAAGTTCTGTTGCTTTTTCAATTGCACCCTTCATTCCCTTAGTTCCCTCAGTTAATATAAGCTCTGCTCCATACGCTTGTATTAAAGCTCTTCTTTCTTTACTCATAGTATCTGGCATAACTATTATTACTTTGTACCCTTTTAATTTTCCAATCATAGCAAGTGCTATACCTGTATTTCCACTTGTTGGTTCAACTATAACAGAACCTTCTTTTAATAATCCTAAACTTTCAGCTTTTTCAATCATTCCAAGTGCTGCTCTATCCTTTACGCTACCACCAACATTAAACTTTTCAAGTTTTACATATACATCTGCACTATTTTCACCTAAATTTTTCATCTTAAGTATTGGTGTGTTCCCAATCATTTCTAAGCTACTTTTGTAAATCATATTAATACCTCCGTTTTACCATTTAAATTTTATTTTTCTCTCTGAAATAAATTTATTACTAATATCAATTGATAATTTACAAACTATCAAAAATTCTAAACTATTAACTATTTTATATTTTGTTAATTATCAATTGTTATACCTTTTTGGGTATAAAAAAAACTCCTTCTCTAAAACTATAGAGACGAAGTAACATTCGCGGTTCCACTCTAATTGAATTAATCTTAATAAATTAATCCCTCTTAATTTCAAGTACAAAAATATACTTTATCACTGTAACGGGTGAACCCGGATAGTCTTACTATAATTTTGGGACTTCAACTCCAAAGGGCACTTCATATAAATTCTAGATGAAAAGTTCTCAGCTACCTCTTCTCTCTGTAATCTTCCTCTATACTACTTTCCTTTTTCATAGTTTTTAATTCAGAGTAATCTTGTATGGTTTATATTTACTATTATATGCTTTCTTCTATTATTGTCAACACTTTTTTTAAATTATTATAAAGTATTTAAATAATCCTGTAAAATTATACTTTTATATAAACACACACTTTTTTATATTGCAAACATATAAAAAAGTGATTGAGAATCCGCTCCCAATCACTTGTATATATAAAATATAAATTATTCCTATTTTTCTTTTAATTTTCTATTTTTCTTCTTCCATAATGGGTATAAATACTCATCTATAATATCATGAATTATAACAATACCAACTAACTTCTCATCCTCATCAACTACTGGAACTGATAAAAGATCATATTTATTTGCAAGTTCTATTGCCTCATCAACATCATCTTCATGCTTTAAAACATTAAAATTAGTATCCATTATATCTCTTAATTTATTTTCCCCAGGACTTAATATTAAGTCTCTTAAAGATATCATACCTTGAATTCTATCCTCATTATCAGTTATATAAATATAATACATAACTTCTTCATCTGGTTCCATCTCTTTTAATATATCAACTGTCTCTTTAACAGTAATATCTAGATTAAGAGAAATAAAATCCTTCGCCATTATACTACCAACTGTTTCATCTTCATATTCTAGAAGTTCTTTTACTTCGTCAGCATCTTCTTTTTCAAGGTTTACTAATATCTTTTCTCTCTCTTCTTCATCAAGTTCATCTAAAAGGTCAGCTATCTCATCACTTGGCATATTTTCTAAAAGTTCTGCTGCCTTACTTTCTGATAATTCCTTAATGATAGTACCCTTATATTCTTGATCTAATTCTTCTAAAGTATCTGCTGCTAAATCTTCATCTAATGATTCAAATACTTTCTTTCTTGAATTACTATCAAGTTCCTCTAAAATATCTGCAAGGTCTGCTGGGTGAAGTTTAGATAACTTTTGATATGGAACTTGTAGTTTTAAGTTATTATTTCTCATTTCTAATGATTCAACATCATCCCACATTAAAACTGTATCATCATAGCTTTTACCTATTATTTTATAAATAAACTTTACAGCCCATCCGATTCCCATTCTTCTATATTTTGCAAGAGGACCTGTCTCTACTGCAACTACTCTATACTCTCCTGCAATTTTTGCAATTCTTAAATCATCAACCCTAACAACTTGTTTACCATTTATATCAACTATTTTCTTATCTAAAAGATGTCTTGATAAAAGATAACTATAAGTCCTTGGAAGAATTTCTTTGCTTCCTTTTGTCTTAATGACTACTTTTCCGTCATCATCATAAAAATTTATATCTCTAAATTCATAATGATATATAGAGCCATCTCTTCTAACTTTATAACCAATGACTCTTGGATACCCCTCTTCTGTAGTTACATAAACATCTTTTAATGTACCAAGGCTATCATCAAATTCATCATATATCTTATTTCCTAATATATTTGTGTATAAAAAAACTGTCAACTGCTTCATACTACGTTCCTCCTAATTGCCTTAGAGAACCTTAAATGAATCCTAATAATTATTGACAGTTATAAAAAATCAATTATTAATAATTAAATAGAGGTTTACTCTAAGACATGTTATTGAGTTTTGGCTTCTCACTTAACTGAGGTCCACCCTCCATTTATAAACACCATCCCTATTTCTAAAATTTGCAATTTCCTATACAATAAAAAAGGCTTTGTATACAACAAAACCACCATTAGTTTTATATAATAAAAAATCTTTATAATTCCATTATATTATATTCCTCTCAAAAGGCAACATTTTTTCATAACTAATCTGACATTTATCTTGCAAATTAATAATTTCAACAAAACTCTTACAAATTAGTAATAAAAAACTCCCACAAATTTTATGAGAGTTTTTTTATTATTTTCTTTTACTTAAAACTATTTAGAGAATTATTTACTGCTAAAAGTAATAGTATTTCACTTATTATACAATATGGGAATACCCATGATCCTAATATAATTAATACATGTTCAATAACTATAGATATTAAAACTCCTATTATTATAAATATTCCCCTTTTATTACTATTTGGCTTATCTATTAATAATGCTCCAACTAAAAGAAGTACACCAATTATAGCAAGTACTACTCCTTTTATTATATTACCGTAACTTAGTATTATGAAATATCCAAAAGAAGCACTAAGTGTTATACTTCCATCTATATTACATATAACCCCTAAATACACTAAACATAAAACTGCACTTACAATATAATTTACATTGAAATTTATATTATCAAATCTAAAATAAATATAATATAAAGTTAAAATAATTATAGGTATTATTAAGTAATCTAAATATATTAAATTTTTAAGTAAATAAATTATCTCTACATTTTTTATTACACACATTAATAGTAATGATAAGTTCCTAATAAAAAGTACTGCAAGAGATACCCCAAGAAAAACTCTTATTTTCTTAGGAGCCTTACTTCTATCCTTATCTATTAAAAACAGTATAAAAAAAAGTATAAATAACAAACTCATATAGTATATAAGGTTCATAAAAAACTCACTCCTAAAACCATACTTCTGTTATTTATACTTATTAAATTAAGCTCCGCTTTATTCCTTTAACCCTAAAACTTCTATTCCACCTTTTATACACTGAACTCTAAGTGGAAACTCAGGCCCTTTTTCTCCATCTATATCTGTGACTATATCTTCCTCACATTCAATTAAAACATCATTTGTTTTAAAGTAAACAACTTTTTCTGAATCTAAATGATCCCCTCTTAAAACTTTTAAGAAAAGTGGTAAAAGCTCAATTACTTGAACTGCTTTAAATAAGATTAAATCAAGCATTCCATCTTGTATATCTGCTCTTGTTGCTAAATTTAAATTCCCTGCTGTTTTTCCGTTAAATAATAATAATAGATACATTTGCCCATCATAATTATATTCTTTTGATCTTATCTTAACATCAAGTTTTCTAAAATTAGGTAATTCCTCTAATCCTTTAATATAATAAGCTAGTTTTCCAATAGCATTTTTAAGATGTACATCTGTTTTTTGTGATATATCTGTAAAAAGTCCCGTACTTGCAACATTTATAAAATATTTATCATTTATTTTACCTATGTCTACTGGTTGTGGCTTTGATTTAACTATTCTTTTGCAAGCTTCCGTTACGTTCTGAGGCATTTCTATAAATTTACCAAAGTCATTTGCTGTTCCGACTGGTAATATTGCTATTGGAAGTTTTATTCCCTTTTTCATCATAGCATTTAAAACTGAATCTACAGTACCATCGCCTCCAGCTATAAGTATATATGCATAACTTTTATCAATATAATCTAGAGCTTCAATTATCTCTCTACCACGTTCTATTCTATATGGAACTATTTGATATCCATAGTTTTGATGAATTTTTATAACATTATCTAGCTCACTTAATATTGAATTCTCCCCCGAATACGGATTATAAATGAAGCGTACCTTTCGCATTATTATTCCTCCTTATGATAGAACTAACTTATATTATACATTTGGTTTCATATGTTGTCTACTGGTTGTCCACCGGTTAATATAACACTAAATACTATATAATTTATTCCTTAATACTACCTAAATTTTTTCTTAAATCTTATTTAAGCCTTTATATTATCCTAGTTTGTATGCTATAATTACTTACTGTAAGTTATTTATGATTTTTAGGAGTGGTTATATGAGAAAAAGTTGTATTCCTAATATATTTACCTTTATTAATTTATCATGTGGGGTATTATCAATTTTATCAACATTTGACGGACAGGGTAGATATGTTCAAGCTGCTTTATTAATATTATTTGCTGGATTTGTAGACAGATATGACGGAAGAATCGCTAGATATTTACAAGTATCAAGTGATCTAGGAAAGGAATTAGATTCCTTAGCTGACCTTGTGTCATTTGGAGTTGCGCCTTCACTACTAATCTTTGCATTATTCAATTTAAAGAACTTTGGTCCATTTGGAATTTTAGGTTACATAATACTTCTAGTCTTCCCAATTTGTGGTGCATATAGATTAGCAAGATATAATGCTACGGAATTTGATGGTGTATTTAGAGGAATACCAATCACAATCGCCGGTTGCTTTATAGCGTTCTTTGCAATTATAGTATTTTATATTAAAGTTGAAAATGTAAATGTAATAATACCAGTAATATTAATGATTCTAGGATCTTACCTAATGGTAAGCAATTTGAAATTAAAGAAATTATAATATATTTCGTATCCCAGACTAAGTCTAGTCTGGGATATTTTTTTAATCTTCATCATCTCTTATAGGTGATGATTGATTAGGTAGTGGTTGATTAAAAAATTTAAGTTCTTTATCTATCTCTGTTTGTATTACACCTTTAAGTTCCTCTTTAACCTTTCCATTTTTATAGTTTATTGATACTATTTCATTTTTAAGCTTACTATAGTTTAGATAACTATCTTGATATAAATCTATCACCTTAAGTAATTCATCTATTTCTCCACCAACATCATCAGCCCTATCTATAGCTTTTTGTACTTCCCTAGATTTTCTACCATATATAGTGTTAAGTTCTGATGCACCTGCAACAAGAAGTCTATATGAGTTTACATATGAACTAAGCAGATTAGTAAGCTTTACTAAATCATCATAATGAGATGTCATTACTTTTTCATTCATAATAATACCTTCTAAAATAAATTATTATATTTAATAATATTAATTCTTATATTCTTTTATTACAAAAAATAACTGGCACTATCAAAAGTACCAGTTATCTTTTCATTTACAAGTCATTTCTTCCGAATACTCATCATCTGTCTTTATCCATTTTGCAAAATCTACAGGATATTCTTTATTAGAATTCATAATCGTTTCACAACTACAGCTTTTATTGCTCTGACATCCATCTTTGCATTTTTCTTTTTTATTTCTATAGCACGTGTCTAATTCTATAAATTCATCAAACTCTAAATCTTCTCTTACATTAACTTCAAAAAAGAAGTCTCCTTCCGGATATCTATAATACATACATGTTTTCCTCCTAGGCTACTTAACTTTACAGTATGGTTTAAAGTAAGATCTTTCATACTTACATAGTGGACATATTGCAGGAGCCTCCATACCTTCATGAATATACCCACAATTCATACATTGCCAGTAGGTTTCCGTATTTGATTTAAACATGGTATCAGTTCTTATTTTTTCACAAAGAGTTAAAAATCTCTTCTTATGAGATTCCTCAACCTCTTGTAATTCTTTATAGAATTGTGCTATTTCTTCAAAGCCTTCATCCATAGCAACATTTTCGAATTCTTTATAAATACTTTTACTTTCTTCATTTTCAAAGTAAGCGGAATTTACTAAGTTATCCTCAGTACTGTTTACTTTACCAAGATATCTTTTAAGAGCCTCTCTTGAATGGGCATATTCATTTGCTGCTGTTTCATCAAATATTTCTCCAACCCATCTGTATCCTTCTTCCCTTGCTTTTTCTGCATAAAGATTATATTTACCTCTTGCTCTGGATTCACCTGAAAAAGTTTTGTAAAGATTTTTTTCTGTTTTGCTTCCCTCTAATTTCACTTTATACTCCTAAGTAATACTTGTTATATTTTAATTTATTCTTACCTAGCGTATTTTGTTACCTTCAGAGATGGCAACTTTTCCATTATCACATAATAAAATAAAACTTTCTCCATTTCTATCTGTTGTATTTAATCTAACTTTATATCCCCAAAGCTTTCCTAAATACCTTAATGTTTCTTTTGCATAAGATAATTCTAGTTCCCTTCCATCATAGACATGTTCTAAAGTTAAAGTGTAATCTTTCTTATTTAAATCTATAACTCTTATATGAGGTATTCCCCCAATTCCTGATGAGAATGATAAATTATCTCTAATACTTTCCCAGCCTCTATCATCAGATACTTCTTCTACCACAAAATCAAAACTTCTCTTTCCATATTGGAATAAATTAAGTTCCTCACAAAGTTCTTTGGTTAAATATCTTCTTATAAAAGAAGCATCTCTTTCTAATTCCCTAACTTCAAATATTTTTTCTCTACCATACCTTTTATCTAAATCCATAAATATCTTAAATCCAATATAATATGGATTAAGTCCTCCTGGTATAGGTGATACTACATCATTATGCCTTTTTAGGAATTCAAGATAAAGATCTTCTGATAATCCAAGACTCTTTAAAATGTTATAATGACAGAAACATGCCCATCCTTCATTCATAGTCTTTGTTTCTATTTGAGGAATGAAATACGCTGTCTCTCTCTTAACTATTCTTAGTATATTCTTTTCCCACTCTTCTAACTTCCCATACTTTATTATAAATCCAACTACATCATCTCTAGGCTCTAATGGTATCTTATCTACTTCTGGTGGTTCTATCTCTTCATCTCTATCTAAAAAATCTCTATTTACTATTTTATTTTTATAATCTTCTATTCTTCTCTCTCTTATTTCTTCATCATTTAACTCTTTTACTCCAATGCTTCTACCTATGCTATATCTTATAGCATGAGCTGCATCTAAAATCTTTTCCACCTTCTCATATCCTATGTTAGGATTGTTTATATATCCTCTTATTATTTCTGAGTCTAATTTAAACATTTCAAGAGCTCTATCTGCATTTGTTCCTTCTTTAAATAATCTATTATTTTTGAAGAAATCATTATGACCATAAACATGAGCCATTGTTAATATCTGAAGTAATAAAGTATTATCCTTCATTAGATAAGCTAAACAAGGATTACAATTTATTACCATTTCATAAGGTAGACCTGTTAAATTTAATGAATATAGAGTTTTATTTTTTTCATAGGATTTACCATAGCTCCAATGAGGATATTTTGATGGCATTCCAACATAGGCCTCATATCCTATCATTTCATTAAAGCCTATTACCTCGAATTCTTGAGGATAGTAGTTTAATCCTAGAGCTTTGGCTTTTTCTTCTATTCTTTCATTCCAGATTTCTAAATCTTTTAAATTATATTCCAAAACAATCTACTCCTCCTTCATCTCCTTGCTAAGCATAAGCTTTAATGCTTCCCATAAATCTTTCTTTTCTTTAACTATAACAGGAATAAAGTTATCCTCTTTAATTTCCTTCTTAAATCTATAGTACATTGTTGTTGAATATGTTGATGGAAGTAACTCCGCATACCCAAACATATTACTAATTTCGCATAAATCCTTAACTGCTTGCATTGCCTTTTCATTATCCTCAGTCCAGTTATCACCATCACTTGCATACACTGGGTAAATGTTCCACATATCCTTTGGATAATGCTCTTTTATTACATCTAAAGCAACATTAAGACCACTTGATATATAAGTTCCTCCTGATTCTGCTTTATGGAAGAATTCATACTCGCTAACTCTTTTCGCAACTGTTGTATGAGATACAAATTCAAAGGCTAAATTATTATATTTTCTTCTTAAGAATCTAGATAATACAAAGAAGAAGGACCTTGCAAGGTATTTCTTTGTACTATCCATTGAACCTGATACATCCATTATAAATATCATTACAGCATTACTTTCTCTCTTTGGCTTTTGCTTAACTCTATAAAATCTTAAATCATCTTCTCTAAATGGAAATCTTTCAATTTTAACATCTTCTTTTCCTGCTCCAGCTTCAAGTAATGCACGCTTCTTGCCTTGCTTTCTTGCAATTTTAGACATAACAGTTTTCTTTTTTGCAAGTCTTGGCCTTATACCATACCTTTGATATCCGCTTCTTCTACCTGCACTTTCTGATATTATCTCAGAATATTTTTTTCTATCTAAATTTGGAAGATCTAAATCCTCTGCAATATAATCAAGTAATTCATCTAATGTTATTTCTGTATCATAGATATCATCACCTTCTGAATTACCTGCTCCCTTATTACCTTTTCCTTGTCCTGGCCTTCCAGAACCTATCTTATCTCCACGTTTCTCTTCTCCAGTCCCTGTTGCAACCCCTTTGGAGTTCCTTCCATAAACAAACTGATATTCTTTAATCCCTCTTATAGGGATTTTAAACTTTTTATTTTTACCTTCTCCAATAATGCTTTCTTCTGATAAAATATCTCCTAAATTCTCTTTAATGGACTTTTCTACTAATTGCCTATGCCTTCTTCTATCTTCAATAGATCTATCATGATCTACTGGATTTATTGTATTATCTCTAAAGATTGCCATAAGCTTTTAATTAATCCTTCCACAGATTATTAGCAGCATACTTTAATATTACATCACAGCAATGTAGACAATAACCATTTCTTTGCATTTCTTCTACCATAGCATTATATTTTTCAGTTTGCTCTTTATCTCTAACTCTTGATTTTGTAATTATTCTTGAAAGGTCCTTAACTGATGCAATAAGTTTCTTTTCAATAGCTTCTTTTATAGGCTCGTAAGATGTGTAATCCATCATTCCACCATTTCTAACTAAGTAGAACATATAAGATGTAACATCTGCTCTAAAGCCTTTAGCTGATGATTCTGAGACTCCTATTTGCTCTTCTATACTTCTCATGAATTCTTCATCTGGATTTAATTCCTCTCCAGTTGAACTATCCTTTATTTTACTCTTATTTACAAATGCCTCTGCGTTGTCAATATAGTTATTAAATAAACTTTCAGCTTGCTCTCTAAATGAATGTATAAAGGCTTTAGTAATTTCTTTTTCTAAAATCTTGTTATACTCTTTTCTTATTGTATCTTGAATAAATCCTAGATATCTCTTCTTATCATCTGAACCAATATCCATTTCCTTAACAGATTTTATTATGCTTTCCATAATACTAAGTGGATTTATACAATTATGCTCTGAATTTGAAAGAGCATTATCAATAGCTTTTATTATAAATCTTGTTGAAATACCCTTCATACCTTCATATGAACCTGCTTCTTCTCTAAGCTCGCTTATATCAATTCTCTTAGTTGAACCTTTTTCAACAATTTCTTCTCCATTATAGATCTTAAGCTTAGTTATTGGATCTACTTTGTTTGATGCTGTAAGTCTTGATAAAATAGCAAACATTGCAGCTATATCAATTGTATGAGGTGCAATATGAGCATTAAAACTACTCTTCTTTAATATTTTTTGATAAATTTTCACTTCTTCATCAAGCTCTAAACAATATGGTACTTCTATTTTAACAATTCTATCTAGTATAGCTTCATTAGTATGATCTGCCTTAAACTTATTCCATTCTGCTTCATTTGAGTGAGCAACAATTACTCCATCAAAATAGATCATTGAACCTTTACCTGGTGATGGAACTGACTTCTCTTGTGTTGCTGTAATAATTGTATGAAGATATTCAACATCATTTTTGAATACTTCTATAAATTCAACCATTCCTCTATTACCAACATTAAATGCTCCATTTAATGAGAATATTCTTGGATCATCTTCTGGATACATATCCATTTTTGAAATATCAATTGAACCAGTAAGAATAGATGTATCTTGATTATTTGGATCAACTGGTGGCACAACTCCAATTCCTTTTCTTGATCTAATAGAGAAACCTTTTGTCTCTATAGGAATCTCTTCATATCTTCCACCATATTCGTGCAATAATCTATACTTACATACAGGACAAAGATCACCTTCTATCTTAACTCCTAAAAGTTCTTCAAACTCTGGTCTTAAATGCTTAGGAATTAAATGAAGTGGTTCTTCGTGCATTGGGCATCCTTTAATACTATAAATTGGCTCACAGCTTTCTAAAGCTTTCTTTAATGATTCAACAAGTGATGATTTACCAGCACCAACAGGACCAACAAGATAAAGTACTTGTCTAGCTTCCTCACCTTGCATTGCAGCTGAATGGAAATAATTCACTAATTTCATTAATACTTTATCAATACCAAAGAAATTATCTTTAAAGAATCCATATTCTCTTATAATGTCATTTCCATATATTCTTTTTACCCTATAATGATCTTCTCCTTTTAATACTTCAACACCATCTTTTATGATAGTATCATAAAGTCTCTTGTGAGATAGCTTTGCAATATCAGGATTTTCTTTGACTATTTCTAAATAATCTAAAAAGCTACCGTTAAACTTTTCCTTTTCTCTACTCTCTCTATCGCTTTGAATAAATTCCTTAAAATTCATATTACACTCCCTCCCTTTAATTAAAATATATTCAATGAAATACCTAATCTATGACAAAAAAAAAGAATTAGAAATATTAAATTTCTAATTCTTACTCTTTATAATCCTGTAATACCTTAAATTTTATAATGTAAACTATTTTGTTTTTATCAATTTATCTACCAAGTAATTTTCCATAAAAATAAGATTTATCTCTTCACCTATCTCACTATAATAGTGAATTTTTATCTTTCCTAATCCATATCTTTTTTGAAATGGTGTAGTTATAAATTCAACTGCTTGTATATCTCTTTTATTTAATATATTTATTTTTTTAAAGAATCCTCCATTAGTTGCCCTAATTTTATTATTTTTGATTCTTAAATTTATATTTTTCCCTTTAAGTATTGAATACGGAATTGTAAATATAATAAATAAATTTATTAAAAACACGTACTTATTCCTTAAAATAATATAAGCTATTATTGAAATAATAAATATATTTATAATAGGCTTTAATACTATTATAAATTTTCCCCTCTTCATACCTTCTCCTTTTTCTAATCCAATATTCCAATCAGGAAGTATATCTTTTAATATTTTAATATGATCCTCTTCTTTTCCTAAAGGACAAAGAATTATCTTCTCATCATTATTTCCACTATAACCTTTTACTACAACTTGCATCTCATATAACTTTAATAATTGCCTTAAAACATTTGCCTTCAGTTTTATTATTTTAACGCTACTTTCATTAAAGGAAAATTCCTTATTGCTTATTAATCCATAACTTATTTTTATATTTTTATTTTCCTTTGAAATAGTAAAATTATAATACTTTATCATATTATATGCTATTGCAATTATCTTTAAAATAATGATTAATGCTACTATTCCAAATATAGCATAAAATATATTTAATTCATTTGAATACTCTGGTGTAACACTTGAAATAATACTACTTATTCTATTTTTACTTATAACACTTTCTAAAATATCATATCCTTTAGCTAATCCTATAAAAATTATTACTATATTGAAGCTTGTTAATCCATACATAAATAGAGTTTTCTTATCTATAACTTTTCTATAAATATTTATTTCATTGCTTTTTTCTTCTATTTTAATATATTCATTAGAGCTTTCGTTACATATGGCTTTAGTTTTTTCTTCCTTTTCTAGATTCACATTACTTTCTAAGAATGCAAATTTTTTAAGACTCTCTATATCATCTATTGTTAGGTACATTTTTATCTCTTTAATTTCTGAATTCATTGATGGACTTTCTATCTTTACTGCATTATATCTTAATAACTTATCTACTATTCCTCTAGAAATATCCATTGATTTTAAATTACTTCTAGGAATTATAATCATTGTTTTAGATAGTATTCCAAAACAATACCGAACTTCATCTTCTTTTAATAATATGTACTCGTTAAACCAGTTTAAATATGTATATATTAGTTCTAAAATTATAAACGCTGGAATTAAAATAAATACTAATTTACCTGCAAATATAATAATAGGTATAAACGCTACTATGCTATTTATTATATTTGATAAAATCTTATAGACTATGCTTCTTATGTTATTTCTAATCTTCTTATCATTATTTAAATTATCAGGAGAAATTATTTTATCTTCCACCTTTATGAAAACAACTCCTCTCTAACATTCTCATTTATCTTTTCTCTTAAGAATTCTATGATTCTTAAAACCTCATCTTTATCTAAATTAGGAATTTCAAATCGGCCTCCTGCTGTTCCTATGCTTACAGATGCAAGATTGAAGTTTTTATTTATAGGTCCTTCTTTTAATTCTATGTGTTGTATTCTTACAATTGGAATTGTAACACTTTTAGTAAAATATATTCCTTCTCTAAAAACAATTTCTTCTTCATTAATTTTATAACTCCATTGCTTGTACTCAAAAAATGGTTCAATGAATGCACTTACAATTGATATAAATATTAGAATTAAAAATATTATGTTTATAATTTTATTATTGCTAGAAACAAAATTACTTACCCAAGAAATATTTAATCTAGGAACTATATAGGTAACTATTATATATATAGCTATTAAGATTGCCAAGAATATAGTTCGTGCTATAATCCATGATTTTATTGCATTACTGCTTAATTTGTTTTCCACGTACGCTCCCCCTTATATGTATTCATTTTCAACATATCATAAAAGATATATATGGTCAATTTTCCATATATATTTATATACTATTAAATAATGTCAAAACTAAAAGTCCCTTATAATATTAAGAGACTTTTACACTTTAAATTTTTTATTTTTATAATCTGTTATATAAATACTAGATAATGCAATAACACAAATTATAGGAACTGGAAATAAAGCAAGTGAAAGACCATATAAAGTATCTCCTAACTCTCCTTTTACAAATACCCTCTCTAACTTAGCATCAGTAAAGGCTATATCAAAAATTACCGCTAGTCCCTCATCACCATTAATTACCTCTACTGGCTTTCCATATGCTGTATATTCTTGTGGTAAAATTGCAGGATCATCTACGTAAGAATATGGAGTATTACCTTTTAAACGTATATAGTATATATCTTCTTTATCGTAATTTTTGTTAAGTGATTTTATTACTTTTTCTATATCCTTTGAATTACTTATATAGGTTGCCTCTCCCGTATTTCCACTTAAACGCTTTATTTCAACACTTATACTATCACTATCTAAGGCTATTGGCTTTGATAATCTAGCTGGAACCCATCCATAAATTATAAGTAGTATATATAAAATTATAAGTGTCCATAATGCCCCTTTTAATACTTTTTTCATATATCACCCTTTAAAAATATTTTATTTTTTAATTACATAATATATATTAACATTTATTACCTTATTTTTCAATTTATAATATATTTTTAAATCTATAAAACTAAATGCAATTAGAACCTAAATCCTAATTGCATTTAATTAGTCTATTTATTTTTACTTAAAAGTACGAGGAATAAATTCGTCACCCTTAGCTTTTGGTTCTCCAAAAACTGCTTTTGAACTTTCTGATTGTGGATCATGGTCTATGTGTTTTTTCTTATTATTTTTTTTATCACCCATAACTATCACCTCAAAAATAGTTTGTACAATCTTGTTATGCCTTATTCATAACATATTTTAACTTAAATTTTCTTTATATTATCTATTTTCATTTGAAAATATTATCTATACCTATTCTGTGATTTGACTTATAAGTTAATTACTATTATGATTTTCTTATTATGAAATAACTAAATAAACTAAAGAGGTAAATTAATGAACGAACAAGACTATGAAGCTTTACTTAATATAAAAACAAGTGGGAAGCAAGATTTAGATGAAACTTCAATTCACTATAATAGGTATGAACCAACTGAATATTCAGCTTTAGATAAGCTTTTTAAAGAATATAAAATTACTGATAAAGATTCTATAATAGATTTTGGATGTGGAAAAGGACGACTTAATTTTTACATAAATCATTTTTTTGATTCAAATGTTACTGGTATAGAAATGAATCATTACTTCTATGAAGAATCTCTACATAACAGAACTAATTATTTAAATAAACATAAAAAGAACTTAGAAAATATAAATTTTTATTGTTGTCTTGCAGAAGACTATAAAATAAAGCCTCATGATAATAAGTTTTATTTCTTTAATCCTTTTTCAGTTCAAATATTTATGAAAGTATTAGAAAATATTTTAGTTTCTGTTGAAGAAAATAAAAGAATAGTTGAACTTATCCTTTATTATCCTTCTGATGATTATATATTCTTCTTAGAAAACTATACATTCTTTATGCTAATTAAAGAAGTTAGACTTGAAAATTTTGATAATGATAATAGAGAAAGATTTCTTATATATAGATTAGCTTATATCTAAAAAAAGTCCCTTATACTAACTATAAGGGACTTTCTTAATATTAAATAAGTTATATATTCATTTATTATTTCTCTATAACTTTTTTCTTTAAAGATTTCTTTTGTGCAATAATTATAGATATGAGTAGAGTTATTCCTATAATACTAAGTATCATACCTAATCTTAAGAAAGGAGTTTTATACACTAGCTCTACATAATGGTTACCAGACTTTAAATTTACACCTAGAAAAGCTTCATTTACAGGAAATGCTTCTACTTCCTCTCCATCTAATTTTACTTTCCATCCCTTAGAATATGGTATTTGGAAAGTAAGTACTCCATCTGTAGATGAGTTTATATTACCTATTACCTTGTCATTAGAAATACTTGATATCTCAAAATCATTTTCTCTAAGATTCTCAAATTGATTATTGTATTTTTCAATTGGTAAATTAACTACATCTAATGATTCATAGCTATATTCTCCAGCTTTATTAAATGTTAAAACAATAGAATCTCCACTTTTAATATCTTTGTAATATCCTAAGTTATAAGTTAAATCATCCATCTCAAAATATCCTGAAGCATCTAACATATCAGGCTTACTAAAATTTTTATTCATATTTCTATATGAGACATTTATAAGGAAACCATCCCCTTCATTTATTTCACAAAGTCCCTTTATAATAAACTTTACCTTATCCTTAAAGTTACCATTATTAAATTTTTCTACTTCTTTTTGTGTTTTTAATCCTTTTGGAAGTTTTGTATATTGTAAATTTTCTATATTAACAAATAAATTTCCTGTCTTAGTTTCCATAGGATTAATATTTAAAATAACTTTTTGGTTAGGCTCTGTAACTATAATTTTTTTATCTATAATTTCTGCTGTACTATTTTTAGTGTCAAAAGATATACTCTCTAAACTTGAAGGTGGTACATCATCTATATTACTTTTTAAATATTTTGAATCAACACTTGCAGAATTAACTAATGCTTCCTCTTTTTCTAAACCATTTAAATCTTCAAAAATATCTTTATCTAATATATTTGAATAAACATATCCGAAGGGTAATACATCCTCTTTTTCATATATTGAGAACTTTCCTTTATCGTAAATTTTCTTTACTGATGGATCAAATCTTGGATCTTTATCTTTTCTGCTTATATAGTATTTAACACCCATTATATTGCTAACTATAGGTCTATTATCAAAATTAATTATTGGACTATTTGGAGTAAATGCTCTGTTATTTAATGCTCTAGAAAACTCAGCTAAATATCCATTATTTATTGATAAAAATGAATCTATTCCATTATAGTTTAATACAAATGAATTATTTCTAGTTTTATCACGAGATATATTATCAGCTTTTCCTATTCTATAAAAAGTTTTATCCTTCTCTTTAATATAGTTTTCTGCCCCATCAAAAGAATCTCCATAATATAAGAAAGCCTTATCTCTACTTAAAAACTCTTTAATATAATTATTTCCTGAAGCGCTGTATCTATAATAATTATTAAATACTATATTTAATGAAAGTGCTACTAACAAGATTATAAAAACTGTTCCATTGTTTTTTGATATATTATTTTTCAATCTTTTTATATAACAAAGAATAAATATAACCATTATGCTACCTAAAAAAATGCTAGGAAATACATTGTTACTAACCTTTTTAAATAATATATTTAAAACTCCAAGTCCTACAAAAGATAGAAGTATAAGTATAGTAAGAAATATTTCCTTCTTACTTATTTCCTTTAGATTATCAAAGCCTAATGCTATTATTACACTTGAAAGAAATGCAAATACAAATGTCCATCTATTTGATATTGATGAAAATCCATTCATCATTGACCCAAAAATGGGTATTAAAATCATTATAGAAAAAATAATTGTCATATAAAAATATGTTTTATATCTTTTTCTAACCTTAATAAATACAGGAAGTAAAATAAATGTCAATATTGGTAGTGTAAGAACTGTCCAAAATGGATAACTTCCACTTGATATAGATGAATATAATAAATTAATATAATATCCAATTGGATAAAGTAATATTGTTCTCTGTGAATTATCAGATGAAATTCTAGATGATGTAACTATTGAATATAGTGTTGGAAGTAAAATAATACAAGATATTAAAATTCCTATAAAAAAATAGATAAATAAGCTTCCAAAATACTTTTTAAACTTTATATCTCGTATCTTGCTTACATCAATGTATCTTAAAAAAGCATATATTATACTTATAATTGCAATCATATATGAAAAATAAAAATTAGAAATCATTGATACGGCAACAATAATTGAAAATAGATATTTTCTCTTATTTTCTAATATATTTTCTATGCAAATAAATGCAAGAGGTAGTATTATTAATGGATTTATAAAATATGGATGCCTAATCGCTGACATTAATATAAACCCTGAAAAAGCATATGAAATACTTCCTAAAACACCTCCATAATTTGAGAATCCCATTCTTCTACTGTAATAAATAAAAGCTAATCCAGCGCAATATAATCTAAGTACTATTAGTAAATTATATGCAAACTCTAATTTATTAAGTGGGAATAATAATGATAAATATGAAAAGGGGTCCCCTATAACATAATAAGAGTATGCTCCTATAACATCACTTCCATAAGCTATATTCCATGACCATTCTGGAAATCCAGAGGAAGGATTTTTAATAAAACTTCTTATCATTTCATTAAAGTCATACAAAATAGAGAAATGCTGATTAATACCATCCCCACTCCATATTAATGTTTTACCGTCTTGTAAGAATACAATATAATATAAAGAAAAAATTATAATAAATATCATCGTATAAATAATTATCGGTGATTTCTTTATTCTATCTAAGTTTTTCATAAACTTCTCCTCCCCTCGTTATTTAAGTTCTACCATTAATAATGATGTCCAAATAATCTATTTGAATACTAAAAATTAAAACTTATTCAATTATTTTCCATTTTAACCTTTTTAAAATATATTAACTTATATTATTGATTTTGTAAAATTTTTCTTGTATAATTTGGTTATAAATCCAAATTTATTTTAATATTATTTAAATAATCACCTTAAAAGCTATGAGTAGAAAAGTATGATATATCTAACTTACACAGAGAATAGTCTCCTTAGGCTGAAAGAGACTTTAAGATAGTCTATCAATTTAGTGCATCTATGAGCTCTTTTTTCGAAATTTTTAAAGAATAGATTAAAGCGTGTACGCACGTTACAGCGTTAGGGTATGTTAGTACCTAAATTTTAGAGTTATATGCAATTAATACTTTGCATATAAACAGAGTGGAACCGTGGAAGCTATTACTTCTGCCTCTGTATTTTAGAGGCAGGAGTTTTTTTATGCTTATAAATACATTTATAAAAAGGGGGACTTTTTTTGAAAAAACTTTTTAACAATCTAATTTTCAAACTACTTTTAGGAGTTATTATCGGTATTATAATCGGAAATGTTGCTTCTATTTCAGTAATCGGAGTAGTTGTTACCATCAAGTATGTACTAGGACAAATTATCTTTTTCTCAGTGCCATTAATTATTTTAGGATTTATTACTCCATCTATAGCAAAACTTAGGGAGAATGCTGGTAAGCTAGTAATATATACTGTACTTATAGCTTATCTCTCATCAGTATTTGCTGCATTATTATCTATGGTAGCTGGATATAACTTAATTCCTAAGCTTTCAATAGCTTCAAATACTTCTGGTTTAAAAGAACTTCCAGAATTACTATTTAAGCTAGACATACCACCTATTATGAGTGTTATGAGTGCACTTGCATTAGCTCTACTTATAGGTCTTGCAACTGGTTGGACAAAAGCTGATTTAGTTGAAAAACTATTAGATCAATTCCAAAACATAGTACTAAGTATTGTAAACAAAATAATTATTCCAATACTTCCATTTTTCATTGCAACAAATTTTGCTGCTTTAGCATATGAAGGTGGACTTAAGACTCAACTACCAATATTCTTTAAGGTAATATTAATTGTTTTAATAGGTCACTTCATTTGGCTTTCTGTTTTATACATAATAGGCGGGTTTATATCAAAAGAAAATCCATGGGAAGTTGTTAAATACTATGGACCTGCATACCTTACTGCTGTTGGTACTATGTCAAGCGCTGCAACTTTACCTGTTGCTTTAGAATGTGCTAAAAAGTCTAAAGCACTTAGGGAAGATATTGTTGATTTTGCTATACCACTTTGTTCTAATATACATTTATGCGGTTCAGTTCTTACAGAAGTATTCTTCTTAATGACAGTATCTCAAATACTTTATGGTAAGCTACCTAATCTTACAACAATGATATTATTTATTTTATTATTAGGAATATTTGCAATAGGTGCACCTGGAGTTCCTGGTGGTACTGTTATGGCATCTTTAGGTATAATAATTAGTATATTAGCTTTTGATGAAGCTGGAACAGCTCTTATTTTAACTATATTTGCTCTTCAAGATAGTTTTGGAACAGCTTGTAATGTTACTGGAGACGGAGCAATTTCTCTTATGCTTACAGGTATAGCTAAAAAGAGAAATTTATAAATTATAAAAAATAGAGTAGGAATTAATCCTACTCTATTTTTTTATTGAATATCCATAGATTCTATAAATGAAGATATTTCATAAGCTCCAAATTCTCTATTGCATAAAATAGTCACTTCTAAATTTGATTTTGGATATATTGCTGAGATAAAATCCACTCCTGGGTCTGATCCAGTTAAATAATATTTAAAAATCTCATCTTCATTTTTTATAATCCATATTCCATATCCATAATAAACATCTTTATTAACATCTACTTGAGGTTTTAATAAATTATCTGTCATTTTCTTACTAAGTAGTTTATAGTTAAATAAGCTATTCCACAATTTATTCATATCTCTTGATGTTACAAATATGCCTCCATCAGGGCCTCCTACTACTGGTATAGAGTATATATTAGTAATAAGCTTACCTTCTTTGTTTTCTAAATATCCATATGCAGAATTCTTTGGAAGGTTATCCATTGCAAAATATCCTGAATCTTTCATATTAGCTATATCAAATATATTTTCCTGAACAAAATCTACAAATGATTTACCACTTACCTTTTCTACAACTAAACCTAATACAATGAATGCTCCATTATTATAGTGAAATTTATCTCCTGGCTTAAACATAGTTCTTCCCTTTTTAAGTAACGGTATAAAATCTTTAGGTTCTCTTAATAAATACATAGGATTCTCTATCCAAAGTTCACTGAAATCGCTCATAACTTCTTCATCAAAGTAATCTGGTATACCTGATGTATGTGTTAGTAAGTGCTTAATTTTAACTTCCTTATTAAAATTATTAAATTCATATCCTAGAATATCTATTAGCAAACTTTCAAATGATAGTTTTCCTTCTTCTATAAGTTTACATATACTTATAGAAGTAAATATCTTAGCTCCCGATGCTATTCCAAACCTTGTGTCTTTATTATTTTTTCTTTCATTATTTAAATCTGCAAATCCGAAAGCTTCATTATATACATCTTTGTCTTTACATCTAATTGAAACTACTCCTGAAAAATCTTTTATCTCACTTATCTTTTTTCTAATATTATTAGATATATCTTCTCTCATAACCTCATCCCCTTATAATATAAGAATATAACAAACTATATCTTTATAAAATTATTTAAATCTCATTCATCTTTTGTTTAGTCTAAATAATATTTACGGATGTAATATCTTATGTTTTATAAATTTAGCATAATCTTTAGTTATAACTAAAAGATCTATTGCACCTCCACAAGTTGCAATACCAACATTAAACCTCTGAGCTTTTATAGTTAAATCAACCATAAATTCTGCAAAATCCATGCCATCTTTTAGTTGCATAAACTTCCAATCTACTTTCATGCTTTTACTTGATGCCATTAAATTAACTAATGCATCAGTTTCTCCATCCCATGATGCACCGGCAACAATTGTATTATTATTTAGATTTGGCCTAATGACTTCATTATTTTTAATATTATAGACATACTGCTCATCTTCGTAATATCCACAAACATGATAAATTACTCCATTACCATGTTTTTCTTGAGTGTAATTTACTAACTTTCTAACTACATCTTTAATATTATCCTCTTCTGTAACCTCATCTATTTCAAAACTTCTTATAAAATCTCCTACAGACTTTCCACCTATAGTCGCATCTCCACAACAAGAAATTCCTATTGTATTTTTCTTTATAAGAAATAGCTTTTGAGAATTATCACTTAAAATACGTCTATCTCTTGTACCATCTTCATGCTCTGTAATACCTGTTAGTCTACTATCTGCTGCCATTGCAATTCCTTCTGGCAGAAATACTGTTGCTATTATTGACATATTCCCATCTCCTCTTTTTAATGTATATCTATTAAATTTTATATATTTAATAAAATCTTACTTTTCTAATTAATCATCTAAACTACAAAAACGAGTTTATTACTTTTAGTAATTCATCTCCATACTTTTCAAGCTTCTTTTCACCCATTCCCCTTATATTCATAATCTCCTCTTCAGTTCTAGGTTTATTGTTTGCTATTTCAATTAATGTTGAATCTGAGAAAATTATATATGGACGAATATTTTCTTTAGTTGCTTTAATCTTTCTCCATGATTTTAATGCATTATAAAGTTCTTTATTTATTATTTCATCTTCACTCTTTTGAAGCTTCATAAGAACCTTCTCTTCTGATTTTAAAACTTTTATAGATCTATTGTTTAGTATAAGCATAGAATACGTACCTGGCTTTAATTCAATATATCCTAAATCTATAAGACTTTTTATAAAATCTCTTATGAACTTAGAACTAAATTCCTTCATAAGAGCAAATGTTGTGACTTTATCTAATTCATATTGAAGTATCTTAGGTCCTTTAATCCCTCTTAATATATCAACTAAAACTGAGATACCAAACCTTTCCCTAGTTCTAAATACAGTTGATAAAATTATCTGAGCCTCTCTTGTGAAGTCTTGAATATCATCACTATTTAAACAGTTATTGCAGTTATTGCAGAAGCTCGTTACATACTTATTATTAAAATATTTTAATATAAACTCTCTATAGCAATCATCAGTTTCTGCATAGTCAACCATAGATTGAAGCTTGCGAAGTGCTATCTCTCTTCTATTCATTCCACTGCTTTTATTTATTAAAAATTCTACTCTCTTAATATCATCCCTTGAATAGAAAAGATAGCAATCACAATTCTCTCCATCTCTTCCCCCTCTGCCAATCTCTTGATAGTAAGTCTCTAAATTTTTAGGAAGAGTTGCGTGTACTATAAACCTTATATTTGATTTATCTATTCCCATCCCAAAAGCATTAGTTGCTATCATTACATTTTTTCTTTCAAAAAGGAAATCTTCCTGTGCAATCTCTTTATCACTATCTTTCATACCAGCATGATATTTAAGAACACTATATCCTAAATCCTCTAGTCTTTGATAAATAATTTCAACTTCTTTTCTTGATGAGCAATAAACTATCCCTGATTCATCTTCATGACTTCTTATAATATCTTTAAGCTCTTCCTCTTTGTCAATTTCCTTTAAAACTTCTATGCTTAAATTTGCTCTATTAACATCACCTAAATATATGTATGGGTTTCTAAGACCTAATAAACTTATAGAGTCTTTTCTAACCTCATCTGTTGCCGTTGCTGTAAATGCCGAAATAACTGGTTTATTTTTAAATCCTTCATAAAAAGGCTTAATATATCTATAACTCTTTCTAAAATCATGTCCCCATTCTGATACACAATGTGCTTCATCTATTGCTATATGAGAAATATTTAAATCTAAAATCATATTTTTAAAATAGTTTGATTCAAGCCTTTCAGGTGCAATATATATATGTTTATACATTCCAAGGGAAGCATCCTTTAATATTTCTTTTATTTCGTCATTTTTCAAACTACTATTTATATAAACGCCTGTTATACCATTTTCTCTTAAAGCATCAACTTGATCTTTCATAAGAGAAATAAGTGGAGAAATAACTAATGTAATCCCTTCAAAAAGAATTGCAGGAATTTGATAACAAATGGATTTTCCTCCGCCTGTTGGCATAAGGCAAAAAACATCTCTTTTATTTAAAATTGTATTTATAATATCTAATTGTCCTTCTCTAAAGCTTTCATATCCATAAAACTTCTTAAGGGCATGGTATGCTTTTTGAGTGTTATTCATAACCCTACTCTCTCTTTCTTTTAATTTAAGATTATTATACATTATTTCCTCATAAGGATAAAATATATAAATTACCTTAAAGTAAATTTATCATTTTGTAATGCATAATATTTATAGGGGGTGATTTTTTGATATCTTTACTATGCGGTTTTATTTTTCTTATAACTGGAATTCTTTTAACACTTAATCCACCAAGAAACAGAAATGGTGTTCTAGGTTATAGAACTTCTATGTCTATGCTTAATCAAGATACATGGAATGAAGCTCAAAAATATAGTGGTATGAGTATGAGCTTTTTCGGAATACTAAATATAATCTTCGCTCTTTGGTTTTATATACTTCCTATATCCATAAATGCCGATAAATTTCAATTAATTTTTTTCATTATAACTTCAGTATTGATGATATATTTAGATGAGCTTCACTTAAATAAATTATTTAATAAAGATGGAACAAGGAAATAAAATACTATAATTAAAAACGATAATAGAAATATTTCTATTATCGTTTTGACTTAATTTAAACAATTTTCATTAGACACTTATTTTAAGAAGCCCTTTAGAAACTTTAACTTTATATACTAAATAAGATGTAATTCCTTTTAAAGCACTTGATAACGCAATACTTAGCCATATTCCATTTACCCCCATATATCTTATAAAAAATAAAGACATAGGAATTCTAAGAAGCGTAAATCCTATACTTATAATAGCTGGTATTTTGGGCATTCCAAGCCCTGTAAAAAGACCATTTGATACCATTTCTATAGCACTAAAAACTTGAGAAAATCCTATTATTTGAAGATATGTGCTTGCTATTTTTATAGTGCTTTCAGATCTAATAAATAATTTTACTAAATAACTTGGCCATAAAATAAATGCAATAGCAATTATAGCAGAATATATTACTCCTATTTTTACTGCTGATTTATATCCTTCTTCTATTCTGTCATATCTTTTAGCCCCAAAATTTTGTCCAATAAAGCTTGAAACAGCTCCATTTAATCCACCTATTACCATATAAGTTATAGATTCAATTTGAAGCCCTATCTTCTGAGCAGCTATTGCATCCGCTCCAAATATAGCAATTATTTTAGCAATAATTATATTAACAAGAGTAAATAAAATTCTTTGAAAAGCCATTGGAAAACCAAGTCTTATTATTTCTAAAACTCTTTTTCTCTCTACTCCTAATTTAAAATCAAATTTAAATAATCCATTAGATTTTATCTTATACATAAAAAACATTATAATATTTGCAACTAATGTAGCAAGTGCTGCACCTACCACTCCAAACTTTAATATATAAATAAATATTGGATCTAATATTATATTTATACCTATTCCTACTGCATTTATTTTTAATGCAGTTTTATTATTCCCAAAGCTACCAAATATTCTTGTATATAATGAATTAAAAAATGTAAAAAACATCATAGGCGCACTAACTGCTAAATATAAATAGGATTGTCTTTCAACATAGGAATTATCAAGCCCTAAAAATCCTATAAAATTTTTACCTAAAAATAAAAGAGCTAATACATAAACTATTCCAATTACTGCATTTATAAATATTCCTGAATTTATATACCTTTTAACATTCTCAGTCTCATTCTTTCCTAATGAATGAGAAACCTTTATTCCAGTACCAATGACAACTAGTGCATTTATCGAATATCCTAGTCCTATATAAAAACTAGCTGATCCAATACTTGCAACAGCATCACTTCCAAGTCCTCCTACCCATAACATATCAACCAAATTATATGCAAATTGCAATAGTGAACTTCCCATTATTGGTAATGCTAAAACTGCCAAAACAGATATTACATTTCCTTTTGTCAAATCTACACCTTTCATATTTCCTCCATAATATTTTCTATATATTGAAGTTCAACTCTTAACTAAAATTTTATTTCATTATTTCTAATTCTATTTGTCAAATCTCTAATTTTCTCTTCTATTAATCTTGCAGTTTTTATAAATTCTTCTTTGCTTTTTCCAGTTGGATCATCTAGTCCCCAATCTTCAACATGTCTTGAAGGAAGATATGGACATATAACATTACATCCCATTTTTATAACTATATCAACTTCTGGAATATCACTTAATAATTTTGAATACTGACTTTTTTCCATATCAATATCATATAGCTTCTTAATCGCATAAACCGCATCTTGGTTTATGTTAGGTCTAGTCTCAGTTCCTGCTGAGTAACTTAAAAATATATCTTTACCATATAAATTTCCTAAAGCCTCTGCCATTTGAGATCTACATGAATTATGAACACATATAAATGCTACTTTTGGTTTCATATAATTTACTCCTTAAACAATTAATTTTTTTGTATCTTACAAATACATTCTTCTGTATCAGTTATTATATTCATTAGAAATAGTGCTAATCTATTTGTATTTACAGAATTTAAAGTATAATAATTCCATGTACCCTCTTTTCTTGCTACTACAAGATCACACTCAATTAAAACTTTCATATGATGTGATAATGTTGGCTGAGTAAAATTAAAATTTTCTAATATCTCACAAGCACATTTTTCTCCGCATGATAATATATCAATTATCTTAAGCCTATTTGGATCGCTTAATGCCTTAAATATTTTTGAATTAACTTCATAATCCTTTTCCATTTTCATCACTCCTTATATAGATAACTATCTATATATAATATAGATTATTATCTATGTTTTGTCACTATATTTCTTTAATATCAATCTCTTTACATATCATATATTGATAACTATAAAAAAGAGACAATTATTTTTGCCTCTTTTTTATATAATATATAGTTTTTATAATTCCTAAATAACCTTACTTACTTCCTCTGCAAATTTTTTAGTTATAAGCTGTGGCCTTGTGATAGCTCCCCCAACAACTACAGCATAAGCTCCAATCTCTATCGCTTTTCTTGCTTTTTCTGGAGTATCAAAGTTACCTTCTGCAATTATTTTCGCATTACATGACTCTAATAATCCTTTTAATACATCAAAGTTATTCATCCCTTTTGAGTGCTCATTATATCCAGTAAGAGTAGTTCCAACAAAATCAAATCCTAATTCCCCAGCTCTTATCCCTTCTTCTACAGTTGAAATATCAGCCATAAACTTTTGATTTTTATACTTTGCTAATACTTGTTTTAAAAATTCAACATCTTGATTTATTGTAGCATCAAGTGCTACAACATCAACTCCTACGTCTACTAATGCATCAACTTCTTTCATAGTAGGTGTTATATAAGATTTCATACCTTCATAATCTTTTTTTATAATTCCTATTATAGGTAGATTTACAACCTCCTTAATAGCTTTTATATCTTCCACACTATTTGCTCTAATACCTACAGCGCCTCCAATTTCTGCTGCTACAGCCATTCTACTCATAATAAACGAGCTATGTAGAGGCTCATCTTTTAATGCTTGACATGATACTATTAATCCTGAATTCACAAAAACCCCACCTTATATTTTTTCTTATAAATAGTATATTTGAAAATTATTTTTATTTTTAAATCATTAAAGAAAATTATTTTCTTAATCACATAATACCATAATAAGTTATTTTTTACAATATTTAAATTCTCCTAAATAATTACACTTTTCATTTAATTTTATGTTATAATTTTACATATATTGATAATACAAGGAGGTTATTATGAATAAAAAAACTGCTATTATAAATATAACTCTAATTTTCATTGCACTATTTGGACTTAAATTTGCTCGTCCTATTTTCTTCCCAAATTTTACTGAGTCTATTGATAAGAAATGGGGAATGGAGATACCTGCTCCATCCGAGGAATCTCAAATTGAAAGTTCAAAAGAAGGTAATAACAGCGAAAAATCCTTATACAAGCTTACCTATAATAGTGAATCTGATTTAGAAAAAATTAAGACATCTTTTAATTGGGTATTTAAAGATGATACTGAAGAATTTATACCTGTAGATATTATGGAAGTTATAGAAAGTGATAATGAAAATTCTAGATACTTTTATAAAAGAGAAAAAGATGATATGATTGCACTTTCATTAGATAATAATGTATTAACTGTATATCAGACATATAAATAAATGTTCTTTAAAGTTTAAAAAACATCCTCTAAATATTAACATTTATATACTATAATATAAATATATAGAAAGTAATTGTTTAATTGGTAAGGGGGAGATTTTATGAATATTATAAATTCTTTTACTGACTTTTTAATTTCTATAACTATGATTTTAGTTGGCTTAATTTTTATAATTAAACCACCAAAATTTAATGAATTTTACGGATATAGAACCACATATTCCATGAAGTCTAAAGAAGCTTTTGAATTTGCTAATAACCGCTTCGGTAAACTTTGGCTTATATTTGGTATAATTTCCTTTATATTTATTATTGCTTTAAAGAACTCTTTAACTCTAAATTCAGAACTTACGTCAATTATATGTATGATTATATCTTTATTTGATATGTTTATACCTCTAGTATTAGTAGATAGAGAGCTTAAAATTAATTTCACCAGCTCAGGAAAATTTAAAAATTAATTAAATATAAAAAGCTAGAATAGTGATTTGCTACTCTAGCTTTCTTAATAACACTTTATTTAATTCATATAATAAATATATTGTTACTATTACAACAAAATATGTAAGCCATAAACTAAAATTATATCTATGCCAAAATACTGTATCCATTAATCTAATATTCGCCCCAATATGATACCAGTCAATTACTTTTAATGTTAATACATCATTTCTTACTTCATCTTCAATGAATTCTCCTATAACTACAAAGTCAATATATTTTTTATTTCCTAGTTCAAACGTTGATATCTCCTTATACGGAACATTTCCTATAAGATTTATTTCAGAATAATTTATATCTTTTATTCCATTTACACTTGCATATGATTTTATATAAGCTGCACCTTTAACAACACTTGGTATATCAGAACCTTCTTTATATTGAATTATTAAATTCACTTTAGTCTCATCAAAGTTTTTTAAAGTAAACTCTTTTTTGTACGGAAGAAAAGGAACTGTAAAAAGTATAATTAATAACATTATATTTAAAATAATTTTTTTCACTTAATAGGCTCCTTTATAATTAATTTAAAGATCACTAATAATAGTTTAGTAGTCCTTTGTATAATTATATAAAGTTTACCTATTAATTATTAACTATTTTCTATAATTCTTATATTAAACTTTCCACTTTATTTTTATGCTAAGAACATCATCTATTTTCTCTGATGTAATCTCATGACCTTGTCTTTCTACTAATATTTTTGTTATTGCAAGACCAAGACCTGTATTTTGCCCCGTTCTCATTCTATCTCCAGTAAAGAACCTATCAAATATCCTCTTTGCATCATCTGCATCAAGGTCTGGTGCCTTATTTGAAAATTCAGTAATAATATAATCATCATGTTTTTTTAAGTTGATTTTAACTTGCCCTTTTGAGTGCTTTAATATGTTTTGAATCATATTTGTAAAAATACGATTTATTGCTTTCTTATCCCCATATATTAATGGGATATTTTCATCTATTTCTACAATTGGTTCAAGTCCTTTTTTGCTTATCTCATCATAAAAAGCTGCTATAAGTTCACAAAGTATATTACCTATATTAACTTTTTCCATATCTAAAGTATACTCATTTGCCTGTAATCTTGATAAATCATAAAAACTTGAAATTAACTCCTTTAAAACCTCAGCTCTCTTTTCTACTATATCTAAATATTCTGCCTTATCTTCATTTGATATATTGGAATCTTGTAGAAGTTGTATATATCCCATTATAGATGTTAATGGAGTTCTTAAATCATGGGACATATTTGCAATCGCCTGTCTAAGTTCTAAATCAAGTTCCCTATGCTTTTCATCTGTTTTTCTTCTATCATCTATAGTCTTATTAATTTGAAGTACAAGTTCTTCAATATACTTATCAGGTGCTGGTATTTTAAGCCTTGTATTACTCTCCATACTATTTAAATCTTTAAGTTTTTCTGTTACTGATTTTATATTGCTTATCTTTAATCTATAAAGGGCAAATATAATACATAATAAAATTACTAATATTATAATTATTAAATCTTTCATCATATCTCCCCTCTATCTTAATCTATTTTATTTCTCTATTTTTAAATATAGTTAATCCTAGTCCTGTAAAGACTATAGTCCAAAATACACCTAAAACAATAGCATAAATCATTTGCTCATTAGTTGCTGACATATCAACTAATGGAATAAGTGCATATTGTATTGATAAATATTTTAAATTTTCAAATATACTTGAAAATGAACTTAATATACCAAATGCTATTGAAAGAGCAACTGGCACAAGATAGTATGCTAGATATACGCTTCCTTTTCTAAGCATAACTACTAATAAATCTATAAAAGATAATAAAGCTATATATATAGGAATGACACATAGACATCTTAATAAAAAGCTCTTAACATATACTCCTAAATTATCTCCTGATGGCAATAAAAATAATCCTATAAATAGTGCTATTAAGCATACTGCTGATGTAATTAATCCCATTATTGTTTGAACTATAAGTTTTCCTATATAATACTTACTTCTTGATATATCTGATGACATTATATTTTTCAAGGTTCCATATCTATAATCATCTAAAAATACTGAAGTAAATACAGTTAAAAACATAGCTATAACAGGGAATACTCCACCAATTCTATCTAAAATAAATCCTTTAGTCGCCATATCACTTTCAACACTATTAAATGATAAACAAAGTAAAATTAACCCCGTTGCTAAGACCGTATTAATTACATAAATTAGAGGTAACTTAAATTGCTTATATAGCTCAGCTTTAATAAAATTAAGCATTATTATCACCACCTCCAATTAGATTTATAAAGTACTCTTCTAGGCTAGTACCCATGGTTTGTAATGAATAAACCCTTATTCCATTTTTAATTAATTCTTGATTTATTATATATGGCTCATCTAAAAAATCATATACTCTTATAAATCCATTATTTAAAACATCATAAGAGGAACAATTTAGTGATTCTAATATAACGCATGATTTCTCTACATTATCAACTTTTACTGATATATAATTTTTACATTTATCATTTAGATATTTAGCTGAAATTTCCTCAATTAATATACCATCATTTATAAAGCCATAACATGTTGCAAGTTGAGATAATTCTCCAAGTATATGACTTGAAATAAGTATTGTTGTATTTTTCACTTTATTTAATTTCTTAAGTACATCTCTAATTTCTTTGATTCCCATAGGGTCTATTCCATTTATAGGCTCATCTAAAATTAAAAATTCTGGATCTCCAAGCATTGCTAGTGCTATTCCAAGTCTTTGTTTCATCCCTAGGGAGAATCCTTTTACCTTTTTATCTTTTACTTCATTTAATCCAACTAAATTCAATAGCTCCTCTATACATTCTTTATTAGGTATACCTTTTTGAATTCTATAATACTCTAAGTTTTGTCTTGCAGTAAGCTTTGGCATAAAAGATGGAGTCTCAACTATTGCTCCAATTCTTGAATGCTCTTTTATTCTATCTTCTACTCTGACCTTATCAAATAATTCAATCTCTCCATCACTTTCATTTGTTAATGATAAAATCATTCTTATTAACGTAGTTTTACCTGAACCATTCTTACCAACTAAGCCATAAATATCACCTTTTTTTATGGTCATATTTATGTTGCTTACAGCTGATTTATTTATATAATTCTTACTTAAATTTCTTGTTTTAAGTACAATTTCATTCACTTTCTTCATCCTTTCTTAAACTCTCATTCTAATCTAAATTTTATTCTTACATTATTGTAAGATATAAACACCAATATAAATTAAAGAAAATCTTAAGAAAGCATTAAATTATTCCATTTTAAAACCTATTCCCCAGATAGTTTTTATATAATCATTTTCTTTATCTACAGCAGCAATCTTAGAACGTATATTACTAATATGTACATTTATAGTATTATCATCCCCTAAGAATTCATCCTTCCAAACTGATTCAAAAAGGTTAGCTCTAGTAAAAACTTTATTTGTATTACTCATTAAAAGTTCCAGTATTAGATATTCTTTTGCTGTAAGTGCTATAAGCTCATCATTTACCCTAACTTCTATAAGTTCTTTATTTAAAGTTATATTTTTATGTTTTAAAATCTTACTCCCTTCTTTATGACCACTTGAAAAACGTTTATACCTTCTAAGCTGTGCATTAACTCTAGCAACAATTTCATTTACATCAAATGGTTTTGATACAAAATCATCTGCACCTATATCTAGAGTATTTATTTTATCATCTTGCCCTGTCTTTGCTGAAATTACTATAATAGGCATATCCTTTGATTTCCTTACCTTTTCAATAATTTCTTCTCCGCTCATACCTGGAAGCATTAAATCAAGCAAAAGCAAATCAAATTCATATAGTTCTATACACATTCTTCCTTCTGAACCTGAAAAGGCCTGTGTTACATCATATCCTTCTTTAGTTAATATTCTATATATTAATCCATTTATATCTAAGTCATCCTCAACAATTAAAATTTTTCCTTTTTTATTTTCATCCATAATAACACCTCATCTACTCAATAATTAGTAATATAATATCAAATTTTTTCTTTATAAAAAAGTTTCACAATATATTTCAATATGTATATCTTATATAATTAAAATAATATACTACTAATATTATAACCCTATTTATCTTATAATTATATAACTTCAATCCCTATAGTATATATTGTTTATATATCTGCAAATAATAATCCTAAAGTTAAATTTATATTTATATGCTTCTTTAAAGGAGGATTTATAATATTATGAGAAGATCATGGATTGTTGCAATAGTTATAGGGCTCTTAGTTTCAATAATAGGATTATTTTTTGTATTTGAGCAAATTCAAAAACCAGATAAATTAGTAAACTCTTCTACATCAAAGGATATAACTTATATGACATCAACAGAATTTAGTTCATTGCTAAGTAAGGATAATGGTAGTGACTATAATGGGAAAGTATTTGAAATTACAGGTGAAGTTAATATGGTTATTCCTGAAGAGAATCAGCTAATAATAAAGGGAATGGTTAAAAATATAAAAGTTAAACTCCAAAAAAATCAAGATTTAAGTGGGCTAAAAGTTGGATCTTTTGTTGCAATTAAAGGGATTGCAAAAGCTCCTATAAGTAATGATGGTTTAATTGAACTTAAATCAGCAATAATTAAAGTCAAATGATATAAATTAAACCTAGATAAAAATATTTTATCTAGGTTTAATTTTTCTTATACTATTTTTCATATCCATTTACTATTACATCAATTTTTCCAGTCTCAGGACTAATTGCAATTCCATGTACTACAACGCCCTCTGGCATTAGTGGATGATTTTTAATAACTTTTACACTATTCTTAATTGATTCTTCTATTGAGTCAAATCCATGTAACCATTTCTTTATATTAATTCCTGAATTAGAGATAGTGCTTATAACCTCTTTAGATATACCTCTATTTTCTATTTTATCTAATAAATTATTAGTATCTAAGTTGCACATACCACAACCATAATGCCCTGCTACAATAACTTCATCTGCCAAAAATTCATATATAGCTACTATTATACTTCTTGAAATACTACCAAAAGGTTGCATTACTGTTGCACCTGCATTCTTTATTATCTTTGCATCTCCATTTTTAAGATTCATAGCCTTTGGAAGTAACTCTGTAAGTCTTGTATCCATGCAAGATAATATTACTAACTTCTTTTTTGGATTTTTTGATGTTATATATTCTTCATATTCTTTATTCTCTACAAAAGCTTTATTATATTCTAATATCTCATCTAATTTACTCATACATATTACCTACCCTTTATATTTTTAAATATTATATCACAATATACATGTTATATATTATATATTTCTTAAAAATTCCAATATTCAAATCCTTTTATTACCTTATTAAAAATATTAAAGCAACAAAATAATAAAAGATGCAAAATTATAAATCCTGCATCTTCTCCTTACTATAATGTTAGACTTTTCATTTTGCTTACCCCATTATATACCTCTATTATATTACTTAGTATTAACTTTTCATCCAAACTATGAGAGCTATGAATATAATCTTTTAATTTACTTTCATATTCTTTCCCATCTCTTTCTTGCTCTTCCCTTAGCCCCTTAAATGCAATTTCTAAATCCTTATTATTTCCATTGAATTCAGTAAGTCTTATATATAACTCGTGTATACTACAAACTAAATTCCTCTCATTTATAATAAGTTCTGCAATATTATCATCTTTTCTTATGTTATTGGCTTTTAATCTTTCTTCTATAAAAGAAGTAACTATGAATAAATTATTCATTTTGTCTCCTCTTTTATCTCTATATGCATCTTTAAGACTATCTATCATTTCTTGTACTACATTCATATACATAAGTCTTAAACTCTCTATATCTTTTTTAATGCTATATGGCAGTATAAATTTATTTATTAAGATAGCAAGTATAGCACCTAAAATAACAAATAATATTCTATTTATAGCCAGAGTATTAGCATCCCCTAAAATAGCTGCTGAACCTATTGCAGATACAGTTACACATATCATATTATATTTATACTCTTTCATATATCCGCTTATATAACCACTTATCATAAGAATTAAAGTTCTCTCTACAACACCTTTAAATACATAGAAAAGTATTTCTACTATAATAGCACCAATAATTGTAGCAATTATTCTATCCTTTGTTTTTGTCTTTGATACTTCATAAATAGGATTTACTAATGATAAAACTGTAAATACAATCCATCTTCCCTCTTTAAAATGGAAGTAATCCATTATAAATGCACCTATTGTTATACCTATTGCAATACGTACTGCATAAGAAAATTTTGCTGATCTTGATTTATAATCAGATTCTATGTTATGTTTTAACTTAAAGTTATTAGGTATTTTTTCTATCTTATTTATTAGATTATAGTGATCTTTACCTAGCTCTTTAAGTTCGCCTAATGCTTCATATATAAACGAAATATTATTTAATATCTTAAGGGTAGTTAAATCTTCTATATCCTGTCCATCATCATTTTTTATTGAATTAATAACATCATCATTTATAGTGTTTTCATCATTTAGATACCCTCTAAATTTTATTAAAGATGTTTCTATATCTGATATAATCTTTTCATTATTAGAATAATCTAATTCTTCTAGTAATATAGATATTTTCTCTAAAGCCACTGATATATTTAATTTTATTCTACTCTCTTCTGTTAAATAAAAATTTTGCTCTCTTTTATTATATATAATATTTCTAAAAGCACCTAAGCTAGTCCTTATATTCTCATCTAAGTTTTCATCTTTCTTATTTAAAAGACCATCTTTTATTTTTTCTATCATATCATCACAAGCTTTTACTAATAGCTTGTTTCCCTTTTTTAGTACATTATCTCTATTAGCTATTAATTGAACTATCATAATTATAATAGCACCAACAACAAGTGATAAAAATCTCATAGGAAGTTTATCATCACTAACTGGATTTACTAATAAAAATAGATACTGAAGTGAGAATGGTAAATATACTGGACTCCTTAGGTTATAACATAAAGAATAACTTAAAACAAACATCATAATAAAATTAACTGGAATAGCTATCCACATATTCATGCTGGCAATTGTTGCAGCTAATCCTATACATACATTTAATATAATCAGCAATGCAGTATTTTTAATTGGTGATAAAGTCAAATCCTTTTGTAGTAACATGAGCATTGCTGTTGCAGTTGTTACACCTATTAGAGTATTCTCATCTCCAAATATACTTTTAAAAGCAATAACAAAAGCTACAATAAATACAAATATTATAGTTTTTGATATAACTAACTTTTTATTCATAGTTCATACACCCTTTCCATGTATAGTACAACTTATACAAGAAGCAATTTTACTCCTAAAATATATACTTTTCAATTAAAAGGATTATATTTTTTACAAAGTTCATATTATTTCAAATAATAAAGACGAAATTGTTAACAATTTCGTCTCTTAAATACTTTATTTTTTCTTTGGCAGAACAATACCTTTATATAATTGAACTGTAATAAAATAATACAATAAATATATTGCTCCAAATATTGATAATGATATCCATATATGATAGTAAGGATGTAATAATAATATTTTAAACATCTGCATACCTATTAATACATGTGCTATACCAACTATGGCTGGAATTGCATATATAAATAATATTTCTTTATATATTGATTTGATTAGTAATTTTTTACGAACGCCTATTTTTCTAAGCATTTCATAACGTTTAATATCTTTTGATGCCCCTGTTAATATTTTAAACATTAAGCAGCTTGCCATCATACCAAGGAATGCAACACCTAAGAATAGACCCATAAAGACCATTCCACTTGTCATTGCATAATATTGAGTATAAAACTCATATTTACTAAATATATCATTAGTCTTATATCTTAATTTTTCAATATCATCTATTTTCTTAAAATTATCTAAGTCTTTAATAAAGTCATTAGTTTTTACAATAACAGCTTTATTTACATTACCTTTTATTGAATTAAATTTCTTCTCGTCAACTACTTTTATTTTCAAATCTGAATCAGTATATCTATTCTCTATATTATAGAAAAAATTTAACCACTGATTATCTTTTTTACTTTTATCATAAACACCATTATTTATAATTAATTCTGACTTTATTTTACCACTATATGTGATATTACCCATCATATCTCTTTCTAATATAATTGGCTTATTCTTTAATAAATCATTTGAAAGATAATATACAAATTCCTTATCTTTCTTATACCTATATTCTAATTTTTCTTTAGTATCTAATTTGCTTAATATATCATTTTCTTGTGATGTTGGATTATTTAAAACTACATCATAATACTCAGATTCCTCAGCTATAAATTTTGCGTTGTTTTTAAATGCCATACCACTAGAAATTGCTCCAGCAGATAATGCTATTAACATTGCAACAGTTGCTAACACTTTAGTAAGTTCTTTTACACGGAAACTTAATTGAGAAAGAGTAAATACATTTAATCCTTTTTCTTTTATATGTTTATTTTTAAGTAATGTATCAATAAGTATAGGAACAAATGCCATAAATAATAAATATGTTCCTGCTGTTATAGTTATCATTCCTATAAATAATCCTGCTATCATAGTTACTTTAATATTAATTATAGCTGCATATCCAATAACTAAAAGTATAATAGCTAAAATAGCTTTAACCACTGAATTCATTGGTTTGACTTTTACATTATCTGATTCATCTTCTGCATGTAATAATTGAAGAACAGAGGATTTAAATAACTTAATTGAATTAAATATTGCTGCAATTAAAAATAATATTATAAAGAAAATACATGTAATTGATATAGATGGCATATAAAATGGATAGTACTTTCCACCTTCAAAATTTAGTTGTGTTATTAACATATAACTAATTATCTTAGAAAGTACAGCTCCAATTATAATACCAATAACTAATGATACTACTCCAATTACTAATGTTTCTATAAACATTATAAGTGTAACTTTCTTCTTTTTTGCACCTAACATCATGTACATTCCAAATTCTTTTTGCCTTAATAAAAGAAGGAATGAGTTTGCATAAATTATATAAAATATTGTAATTATAGCAAGTAATACAGAACCTATTTGAAATACTGACATTATTGAATTAATGATAGAATTTGATTTAACAAATTCCTCATTTAATGCAAGTGTCTGAAACATATAAAATATTGAAATTGCCATTACAAGACCAAAAAGTAAGACTAAGTAATCTTTAAACTTACTTTTTACTCCTGACATTGAGAGTTTTAATAACATATTACTCCTCCCCATGCTTTATAGTAGTATCCATGTTAGCTACTATATCTAAAATTTCTTTATAAAATTCATCTTGACTTGATTCCTTCTTTAATTCATTAAAGATTTTCCCATCTCTAATAAATAAAATTCTATTGCAATAACTTGCACTATAAGCATCATGAGTAACCATTAATATAGATACTTCTTGCTCTTTATTTAAATTTGTCATAGCTTCAAGCATACTTGTTGCATTTTTAGAGTCAAGTGCTCCTGTTGGCTCATCCCCTAATATTATAGCTGGATTATGTACAAGTGCTCTTGCAGCTGCTGTACGTTGCTTTTGTCCACCTGACACCTCTGTTGGATATTTTTTTAGTATATCTAAAATATCTAAAGTTTTTGCAACTTCGTTTACTCTCTTTCCAATTCTCTTTGATGACATTCCTTGAAGATATAGTGGCAATGCTATATTTTCATAAAGTGATAGATTCTCTAAAAGATTAAAATCTTGAAATATAAATCCTAAATTTTGTGATCTAAAGTCTGATAATGCATCTGCATTCATATGAGTTATATCTGTCCCATCAATTCTAACTACACCACTTGTCGGACTATCTAATGTAGATAAAATATTTAAAAGAGTTGTCTTACCTGAACCAGATGGTCCCATGATTCCAACAAATTCTCCTTTTTCCACTGAAAGTGAAATACCATTTAAGGCATAAAATTTATTATCATTTGTTTTTCCATATACTTTTTTTAAATCTCTTACGTCAACTACAGGTTTCCCCATTTTAACGCCTCCTTTTTTTGCTTTTCATTTCTATCTCATGTTATCACCTTCACTTTTTATTACATATTGATTAATCTTTCACTTATCTTACAGTTTTGTAATCATTCTCTTTAGATACAGTCTATTCCGTAGTTTAAGTTAATTTGAAATGACTAAAATCTTATATTATAACCAAAACTAACATTAAGATTGGAGTGATTTTATTGACAGATAAATTTATTAAAATAAATGATAGTATGATTTCCGAACTTTCCTCTATACTTTCGAAAGAATTTTCCTCATCTCCTGTTG
Source organism: Clostridium sardiniense (assembly GCF_050584765.1). Taxonomy (GTDB): domain Bacteria; phylum Bacillota; class Clostridia; order Clostridiales; family Clostridiaceae; genus Clostridium; species Clostridium sardiniense_A. Next base: position 101,575 of record NZ_JBNOOR010000002.1, read on the forward strand.
TTAGCTATATATTTCCTAATGAATATGATAAAAATATAGTTCTTCCTCTTATTTTTGATAGACTCCTTAAACTTTATAAAGATATTGGAGTTACATATGTAACATCAATTGATATGGAAGGTACTTTTTCTTTAGTTAATTTTGATAAAAAAAATAGTATTTATTATGAATCTTTAGTTAGCGCTCTCCCTAATATACTAAAAGCCACTTTAAATATTGATATAGCTGAGACAATAAGTAGATTAATTAAAGCAAAAGATACGTTACTTAAAGTGAAAGATTATATTAATTTTAAAAATAGTTATATATTTATATCTAGTATTGCTTCATCTAATAAGGATAACAAGGATAGTTTTTTAAGAGATATGTTAGATTATTTAACTAAGGAATCTTATGATAAACAGGCTCCACTTATTGTTGAGACTGAAACTGAAGAAATGGTTAACTTATATAGAAGCTATGGCTTTAAACTTTCTAGGGAGTTCACATTAGATACCACCGATATTAATATTTTTTTACTTACCTATAATCCTAAAAAGCCTAAAAAGCCTAAAAGAAAACAATCTAATGTTTATTAAAAATAATAAAATAAGATAAGATGGTATGCCATCTTATCTTATTGACTATATATTCTTTATTGTATACTTATTGATTTTTCTTTATATATATTCTTAATGCCTTAATAACTAAAATAAGTGCATATATCCCAATTCCCCACACTGTTAACATTACTAATAATTGTATTAATAAAATCATACTATTCATAAAATTCCCTCCCTTACATTTTCCCATCAATCTCAATTTTACCATTTAAAGTAATACAAGTATATTAATTTATATGAAAAAAAGACTATATTACTTAAGTAATATAGTCTAGTATACTAATAAAATTATTCTCTAATTTCTCTACTTGTATCTATAGTCTTATGTTGACTAATTGGTCTAACATTAAAGTTTGATCTATATTCTGTTTCTGCCCAGAATATATTATCAGCAACTAAAGCTTCTGGATTTAATTTTACTCCGTCTAAAATTATTTCCTTAAACTTATGATATCCTGCTCTGTCTATTAAATGTCCACCATGTAAATATTCCGGTTTATAATCCAAAGCCCATGCAGAGAACTTTTGCCAATTTCCGAATATTCCAAGTACAACTTCCTCTGTTGCAAAGTTAATGAATGTCTTACCCATTCTTGGAGTTTGCTTTCCTGATCTTCCTCCAATAACTATTCTGTAGAACTTTTCTGGCTTTCTAGTCCATGCACTTGCTGGACATGCAAGAACACATTCTCCACAACCTACACAACAACAAGGATCTTTATCTACAGTTCCATTCTTATTCATGCTTAATACTCTAGTTGCATGATGTTCACATGCTCTAACACAAGCTCCACATCCAATACATCTTTCTGGATGATATTCCATTCTGGCCTGTCCTATAACACCAAAATCTTGGAAATGTCCTTTACCACAGTCATTTGGGCATCCTGAAACTGATACCTTTATATGATAATGTGAGGGGAATACTAGCTTTTCAATTTTTGTAGCTAATTCCTTTGTATTAACATTTGCTTTTATACAATGTGTATTACCAATACATGCCATAACATTTCTAGCACCTATTGTTGGATAACCATTTTTATCGACTTCCATATCACAGTTACATTCATCTACTTCAACTTCTTTTAAGTAATTTTCAATATATGCATTTACTGCTTCTATATTTTCATACTTTATTCCTGGAATATTAAAAGTTTGTCTCATACCAACGTGGAAAGTACCATTTCCCCATGTTTCTGCTATCTCTTGAACAGTAGTTAAATATTTAGCATTTACCGTTCCTCCTGGAATACGCATTTGAAGCATGAATTCGCCAGGTACTTTAGATTGACGATAACAATTAATTCTTACTTTTTTAATATCTATATCATGATTCATATATAACACTCCTCTAATCTAATAATGCTTTCGCTTTAGTATAATTAAATACAGGTCCTTCAAGACAAACATAAGTTTCATCTATTCTGCAATGTCCACATTTACCAACGGCACATGACATCTTTCTTTCAAATGATACCCATATTTTTTCTTCAGGAACTCCAAGTTTTAAGAATCCTAATGCTGTAAAGTGCATCATTATTGGAGGTCCAACTATAACTACTTCATAGTTATCAGCAAATTTATTAAGTGGAAGTTTTTCTAAGTGAGTTGTAACCAGACCAGTTTCCCAATCCTTTTTAACTCCTGAATCTAAAGTATAGATAGTATTAAATGCTTCTTTCCATAGCTCCAATTCATTTTTAAATAATATTCCACTTTCATCTTTAAATCCGAATATTAAGTTTAAGCTCTTAACATAGCTTGGAGTATTGTAGAATTTATTTATCATACTTCTAACTGGTGCAACTCCTGTACCACCAGCAACTATAACAATATTTTTATTTTTAAACTTTTCTATTGGCCAGCCTACTCCATAAGCCCCTCTTAAAAATAGAGTGTCTCCTGGCTGTAAATTAAAGATAGCGTCTGTAACTTTACCAACTGCACGTATTGTGAAATCTAGATACCCATCTCCAAATCCACTAACTGATATTGGAGCTTCTCCTATTTTAGGTATTGATAATTGTAAAAATTGCCCATGTTCTGGAACAATATCAGTTTCTACTCTAAATGTATATTCTGAATTGCTTTCTTTATTTATGCTAATAATTTTACATGGTTTTGGTGTTAATACATTATTACTCATTATCATTACCTCCACAAATTTCATTAACTGCTTTTGTAACTTTATTTATTGTTGCTGTAATTGATATATTTTCAGGACATCTATCTGTACATCTTCCACAACCAACACACATATGGCTGTTTCCAAATTTTTCTTTATAATCATGAATCTTATGAAGTACTTTATATCTCATTTTGTCTCCTAAAGTATTTCTAAATTTATGTCCTCCAGCCATTTCATCAAACCCATCTACATGACATGAAGCTTGTACCCTTCTTCTTTCTCCAACATTTGCATTTTCATTGTATACAATATCTCTAGTTGTAAAGCATGTACAAGTACTACAAGCTAATGTACAACTTCCACATCCTATGCATCTCTTGTTGTATTCTTCCCACATTGGATGTTTCTTTAGCTTTTCAATAACTTCTTTATCTTTTATATCTGGTAGTGTTACTTTTGCTTTATTTTCTTTTATAAACTCAAGTATAAATTCTTCTTGTTTTTCATCTTTAAAGTAATCTTTAAATTCTTCATCATTTACATTAAATAAAATAGCATCTTCTAAAAATCTAACTGCTAAGCTATAATTATCTGTTTTATTACTTCCCATAGTTGTACAGAAACATGTATCCCAACCTTCAACACATTCCATACATACAAATTTAACCTTATCTCTCACTCTCTTATAAAACACATCTTCAAAATTACCATTTTCAAGATATATTTTATCTTGTCTTTCTTGAGCGTTAATATCACAAGGTCTTGCAAATATTAATATTTTTTTATTATGCGGATTTTTGCTTTCTCTAAATTCATCTTCTGTAAAATAGTATAAAGTTTGATTTATTGGCGTTATTACTTCTTTTACAGGATATGTAGATTTTTCCTTATAAACTATTTCTTCTACTGAGTTTACTTCTGCGTAACGAATTATATCAGTATCTGAATACCTTCCTTGTTTTTCAAATCTTTTTGGTGCATAAATTTTGTACTCTTTTTTTAATTTTTCAAACAAATCATTAACTTTTTGGAATTCTAACTTGTATCCCATATTTTTCCCTCCGAACTATCTTATTTAATCTAAACACACAATTGTCTTTTTTTTGACAATCTTATACTTTGATAATACTACCGTGATGCTTATAATTCCAATCCTTATTTTTTATAATAATGATAAGTAAAAACCTATTAGAGAATTTTATAAAAAAACTATCAAATTCTTCAACCTAAAAATTTGATAGTTTTCTATATTCTCTATTTAATTATTTCACTTTCAACTTTCGCAAGACCAATTCTATCTATAACTTCTGCAAATCTCTCTTTTGTGCTTGCGTTTTTTTCATAGTAGCTTATTACTTTTTCTACTACTTCAATTAATTCATTTTCTTTAAATCTTCTTTTCATAGGTAAAGCTAATCTTGCTTGTCTTCCAAGTCTACCACCTAAAAATATCATATATTCTACCTCTAAGTTTGATAAGTTTCTAACTGGAAGTATTGATAAATCATTACTTTGAGCCTTTCCATAACTATTTACACATCCGAATACTCCAATTTTAAATTTTCCTGGAAGTATTCTTCCAAAGAATCTATCCTCTATTTCAATAGCAAGTTTATTTGTATCTATAAGACCATGTGTACAAACAGACCCTTTACATGCAATTACAGCCCTAACACTCGGGCCTCCTCCTCCAATTCTGAGTTTCTTCTCTTTTGCTTCTTTAATCACTTTCTCTATATCTTTTGCCTTTATATACGGAATCTCTAAAGTTAATCTACTTGTAAGACTGAGCTCCCCATTTCCATATTCTTCAGATAAATTTGCTAGCTCTATCATTTCATTAGCTTTAAAATATCCAACTTTACTTAAAAATCTTATAGTAAAATACCCATCTTGTTTTTGAGCTATTATTCCTCTTGCTTTAAGTAATGCTTTTTCTTCAACCGTTAAATTATTACTCATATTAACTTCTCCTTCGTAATACTATAATTCTTAACTTAATTATACAATTCAAATTTATATAAGTAATATATAGTTTTTTTATATTAATAATAAAATTTACCTATATGTTTATATAAGTGAATTTCTATATACTATACTAATATTATTTATATAGCTATTATAAATAAAAATAAAGTTAGGTAAATTTAGCGTTTACCTAACTTCATTTAATAATCTTTATATATAAACTATTAATACAGCTCATATATATCTGATAATTCTAATTCAACTTTTTGCATACCTGAGTTAAAGGAAGGTATTATTACAATCTCTTCATTGTCTAATTTAACATTAGGTAAAAATATATTAAATGTAGTTCCTTTGTTAACTTCACTCTCTACTAATATATTTCCATCATGTATTTCAACTAATGATTTAACAATGCTAAGTCCAATGCCACTTCCTTCAGTCTTTCTATTTAACGATTTATCAACTTGTACAAATCTTTTAAAAATAAGATTTTTCATAGTCTCTGGAATTCCTCTTCCCTCATCTCTTACCTTTATATCTACCCACTCATCATTTGATGTTATATTTACAAAAATAGTTTTATTCTCATCAGTAAATTTTATAGAATTAGAAAGTAAATTTAACATTATTCTTTCTATTTTTTCTGCATCACACTTTATGATTAATTCCTCAATATCTGTATCAAAAATTATATTTATGTTTTTTATCTTAGCATAGGATAATACAGATAAAGTAACACTTTCAATAAGATCCACTATATTTAAATTTACGAACTCTCCTTCAACTGATCCAACCTCAAACTTTGTAACATCAATAAGATTATTAACAAGTCTAAGCATTCTATAACAGTTCAATTTTAATACCTTTTTATATTTTATATAGTACTCCTTAAAAGCATTTACATCACTATTTTCCATTCCATCAAGTAGCTGCAGCGTTGAATATATTATATTTATTGGTGTTCGAAGTTCATGTGATAAATTTGCAAAAAACTCATTTTTAGACTTCTCATATGCCTTTATTTCATTATACTTATCGTTTAATTTATCATATTTATTTTTTTGAGTTAAATCCTTAGAAATTATTATATTCTTTACATCTAACTCATTATCCTCACTTATATTTCTACATATAGACTGAAGCTCTATCGCATTATCTCTAGAATCAATTCCTATGCAGTTAAACCTTCTATTTACTTCTTTAAATATATTATCTTTATCATATGAAGAAACTAATTCACTATAATTTTTATTAATTAAGTCATCATACCTATATTTAAAAGTTCTTATTGCAGCTTTATTTGCATATTCTATAGAACCATCAGCAGATAATCCAATAATAATATCTTGTATATTATCATTTATTGTTCTTAAAAGCTCTTCTTTCTTTCTTAATTCTTCTGTTAATTTATATTCTTTAGTTATATCATTAAAGGCTATAAAAAAATATACTTCTTTATTATATACAATTTGCTTTATATACACGTCCATAACTTTATCTAGTTCTTTTAATATAATATTCCCTTTCCAGAACCCAATATCTTTTATGCTTTTATATACATCAGTAAAATTAAGCTCTTCTGCATATTTACAAAATATTTTATTTAATTCTTTGTATTGATACTCTATCTCACTTTCACTACAATAATTATTTATTATTGTTTTATTTGCATAAGCTACCTTCCACTCACTATCAAATAACAAAATATTATTTGTGTAATCAAATTCTGTTATATAATAAAATATATTTAATTCATTTTCTAATCTTTTGTTTCTATTTATTTCTTTTATTATCTCTATAAATAATCCCGATATAATTACTATATTTGCTATCGTAGTTAAGTAAGTTAGCGAATAGTAATTTTCTTGAATATAATGTATGCTTGGATATCTAGCAGAATATAAAAAATACATTCCTCTTAAAATTAATAAACACATACTTGCAATTACACAAGTATATACTATTTCAACTTCTTTTAGGCTTTTTTTAGCTAATAATATATTAGATATTATATATCCTATAATTATAATTATTATAATTATAGGTACAATTATATTTAGATAACCTAATGTCTCATCGCTCATAAGTAACTTACTTATTTTAATATCTAATATTGAAAATATAATAGTTAATATAGAGACTATTATGCTACTTTTAATTTCATTCTCTATAAAAAAAGCCTTATTTTTGCTTATTACTCTAGTTAAAAGAAATAATCTAAATGCTGGATTAATTATTTGAATAAATGAATGATTGACAACATCATTATTTAACCCCATTAATGAACTTATAAATAAATTCAAATAAAATAAAGATATTACAAAGAAATTATACTTTTTATTACTAAAATAGTAAATCAAGGAGCTTATGTATGCCATAATTCCAATTATTAAATTTAGTTGTACTACCCCATATGAGTATACTGTTTTATTACTAACCAGAATATCTCTCTTATATAATAAATCTTTAAATATATATAGAAATATTATTACACTTGCAACAAAAATTATCGCTAAAACCAATGTTATAATCTTCTTTTCTCTCAACAAATTTTTCTCTTTATTAGCTAAATATAACATTTTTCCCCTCCATACCAAATCACCTTTATAATAACATCTTTTGTTACTAATTTGTATCTTTTTGTGTAATTTCTGTTAATTATATTTAATGTTATCGATTAAAATAGAAAAACAGTATGATTAATCATACTGTTTTAAAACTTTATATACTATTTTTTTATATCTCTTATCATATCTTTTAAAATTTCAATTTCTTCAGCAAGAGATTCCATACTACTTTTTAAACTTTCAATTTCTCTATCATAATTAATATTTCGACCTATTCCCTCACTTACATTGTCAGGTGTTGGATTTGTCTCACAAAATGGATTTCCTACATTTTTATACTTTCTATTATAGAATCTTCCCGGTCCATTTTGAAAATATTGTTGCTGAGCACTATATGTTAAAATTGCTTGCCCCACTAATTCAATCCAATTACCTATAGCATTTTGAACGTTAAAAGGCATCTCTCCTACCATAATTTGTCCTATTATATCACCAATTAATACAAATAACTGAGGATGTAAATCTTGAAATCCACCTGGTATATCTTCACATCTTTCTCTTGGATCAAATTCATCTGTGTTACATCCGTTATTACAGTTATTATCTCCAAAATTAAAACCAAACTGTTTCATAAAATCATTAAAATCATTCATTCCATCAGATTTCATTTACATCTCCTTAAAAATAGTGCTTCAATTATTATATTATTCTTATGATATAATCTTATTCCTCTAGTGTGCTTTTAAATTTTTTAATACTTTCTTTTATATTATCTGAATTTAATATGGCTGTTATAATAGCTACTCCATCTAATAAGTCTTTTAATTCATCCGTTATATTCTCTGTATTTATTCCTCCGATTCCGTATATAGGAAGATTTATATTGTCTTTTATTTGTTTAAGGGCACTTATACTTAAAACACTTGTATCTTTAGTGCTTGTACTATATATAGCACCACAACCTAAATAATCTGCTCCATCATCTAAAGCTTTTTTGCTCTCTTCTAGTGTCTTAGTAGATACTCCTATTATTTTATCTGCTCCAAGTAAATTTCTAGCTAAACTGCAATCCATATCATCTTGCCCTACATGTACTCCATCGGCATCAATAGCTATAGCTACATCTACTCTATCATTTACTAAAAATATAGCATTATAATTTTTGCAAAGATTAGACAACCTCTCTGCTCTGTCACACATTAATTTAGTTGAAATATCTTTATCTCTATATTGGACAAGTTTTACACCTGCTTTTAACGCTTCTTCTGTTTTTTCTAATAACTCCTCAAAAGGTATTCTATAATCTGTCACTAAATATACTTTTTTATCACTAAAACTCTTCATAAGTTATCTTTCCTCTTTCTATTATCTCTTCATCTTTCAAACAAGATATTTTATCTAATGTTTTATGTTTAAATGAAAGTATTCCTTCTCCTTCATTATTTTCCATAGCTATTTCCCCAGAAATATTCATTGTAAGAAGTGCTTTAGCTACTCCAAATATAGTGTTATCCCCTAGATTTTTACCACATTCTACTGCAATCATTCCACCAAGCATACATCCTGTTCCAGTTACTAATGAAAGCTCTGATACTCCATTATCTATTGTAATTTCTCTTTTTCCATCTGTAATATAATCTACTTTGCCTGTTATAACTATAATGCAATTATTATTTCTTGCATATGTTCTTAAAGTACTTCTCAAGTTGTCTGTAAATTCTCCATTATCTAGTGAGTCTATTCCTATAAAATTACTCTTAACACCTATAAGACTCTTTATTTCAGTTAAATTTCCTTTAATTAAGCTTACACCAACATCTAGAATATTTCTAACTACTGCCTTTCTAAGCTCTGTAACATGTACACCAACAGGATCCAATACTACCGGAATATTATTTTCTTTTGCTACTTGTGTTCCTAGTACCATACTATTGCCCTTTTCATATCCCATTGTTCCAATATTTATATGCAGACAGTTTGATATAGCTACCCCCTCTCTTATTTCTTTTAAATCGTCAATCATCATTGGCTTACCACCGTATGAAAGTATAGTTTGTGCTACATCATTCATAGTTACATTATTAGTTATTGAATCTACAAGTGGACTTCCTACCACATATCTATTAGCTCTCTTTAAAATTTCTCTTATTTCCATAACACTACTCCCCATTAATATTATTTAATTACTAAATTACATTTTTTAAAATATAATAACTATTTTTCTATACCTGCTGCTTTATATAACTCATAAAAATGATGCGTAGGTCCAACTCCACCACCAAGCTCTATACCATGTTCTATTGCTACTGTTATATATCTCTTAGCTTCTCTCACTGCATCTTCTATAATCATGCCCTTTGCAATATTTGCAGCTATAGCTGATGATAATGTACAGCCTGTCCCATGTGTATTTTTGCTATTTATTCTTTCTTGTTTTAAATAAATAAAGTTTTCTCCATCATATAGAAGATCCGTTGCATCATCTTCTAAATGTCCACCCTTTACCAAAATAGACTTAGGTCCAAGATTTTTCAAGCTAATTGCAGCTTCTTTCATATCATCTAAAGTTTTTATTTCTACTCCAAGTATTTCTTCTGCTTCTGGAAGATTTGGAGTTATAAGCGTAGCTATAGGAAATAATTCTTTAATTAATGTATCCTTAGCATCTTCTGATAAAAGTTTAAATCCACTTTTTGATACCATAACTGGATCAACTACAACTGGTGGAAGATTATTTATTTCTCTTAAAGTTTCACCTATTGCCCTTATTGATTCTTTTTTTGATACCATTCCAATTTTTATAGCATCTACCCTTATATCATCAAATATCACTTTTATTTGATCTCTTATCATATCTTCATTTATATCTTGAATTCCAAATACACCTTGTGTATTTTGTGCTGTAATTGCTGTAATTACACTCATACCAAATACTCCATTTGCTGAAAAAGATTTTAAATCTGCTTGTATTCCAGCACCTCCTGAACAATCTGATCCTGCAATTGATAATGCTCTATACATGTATATCATCCTTTCAATTAATAATTTTTTTCTACTTGTTTATCTAATCCTTCATCATAAACTCCAAGTACACTTTTAATAGCTGGAACACTTATAAACATATAAGCTATAATAGCCCCCACTATACAACTTGAAGAAAACGGCACTATATATAGAAATAATGATGATTCTTTTCCAAGAATTAATGAAGCAACTGGATAAGCAAGCATAGCTCCCAAAATTCCTGTTCCAATAACTTCTCCAATTACAGCTCCTAAAGAACTTTTAAACTTTTTATAAATAAGTCCTGCAAGTAATGCTCCTATCATACTTCCAGGAAAAGCAAGTAAACTGCCTGTCCCTAAAATATTTCTAAGAAGAGATGCCACAAAAGCATTTCCTACTGCAAATGCTGGCCCAAGAGTTATTCCAGAAATAACATTTATAAAATGCTGTACTGGTGAAACTTTAGCACCTAAAATAGGTATTGAGAAAGTCCCTAAAATAGTTGCTATTCCTATTAAAAGTCCACTTAAAGCTAATTTGTAGGTTAGATTATTTTTCCTATTCATAAAATTCCCCTTTATACATGATTTTAAGTAATAAAAAAAGAGTATAACCTCGTAAGGCTATACTCTATCTATCAATATAAAAATTCATAAACAATGCTATCCCTACGATGGTACTAACCATATCAGGTAATAAGGGTTTAGAAATTAAAATTTCAATCTCAGCTAAAAACTTATAGCTCCCCTAGCTCTATATTCTATTTACTTTTCTATCTTAATTCTATAACAAAAAATTTTTAAAGTCTACACTAACTTAAAATTTAATAAAATTATACATAATCTACTTTGCTTATTTTCTAATTATCACCGAAAACTTTTTTCTTAAGTTCAAGTCCAGTTTTAGTTATTGCAACTCCACCCATTGCTGTTTCTCTAAGAGCTGGTGGTAATTGCTTACCTACTTTATACATAGCTGAAACTGTATCATCAAATGGAATTTTTGATTCAACTCCTGCCATTACTAAATCTGCTGTGCAAAGTGCACTTACAGCACCTGCTGCATTTCTTTTAGCACATGGAATTTCAACAAGTCCAGCAACTGGATCACAAACTAATCCTAAAATATTTTTTATAACAATTGCAGCTGCATCTAAGCTCATCTTTGGAGTTCCACCCATCATTTCAACTACTGCTGCTGATCCCATAGCTGCTGCTGATCCACATTCTGCTTGACATCCACCTTCTGCACCTGAAACTGTTGCATTCATTGCAATTATTGTACCAACTGCTGCTGATGCAAAAAGAGCCATTACAAGTTCATCTTCAGTCTTATCAAGCTTTGCTCCTGCTGATAATACAACTGCTGGAAGTATTCCACATGAACCAGCTGTTGGACATGCAACTATTCTTCCCATTGAAGCATTTACTTCTGATGATGATAATGCCATTGCCATTGCCATAACTGTTGTAGTTCCAGTTAAAGTTTCACCTTTTTTTAGATATTCATTTATCTTATATCCATCTCCTCCAATAAGACCACTTACTGAGTAGACTTCTTTTTCCATTCCTTCTGTAGCTGAATCAATCATAACTTTTAAAGTAGTTCTCATTCTATTTATTACTTCTTCTCTAGTTGATCCTGACTTTTCTATTTCCATTTCTATTGCATATTCACTTAAAGATATTCCTCTTTGACTACATATTCTTAAAAGGTCCTCTCCACTTCTTGCAACCATTATTCTTCACCTTCCTTTACAGGATTTATCATAATTACTCTAGTTATATGTTCAATTGTTTTTAGTTTATCTATTGTATTGTTATCTATACTATGGTCTAATTCAAATACCATATTAGCTCCTTGTCCTCTTTGTTTTCTAAATACGCTCATAAATGCAATATTTATTCCCTCATCATAAAGAAGACTTGTAACTTTAGATACAACTCCAGGAACATCTCTTTGAGCTATTATAAGTGTTGGATAGTCACCAGTAAACTCAACTTTATTTCCGTTAACTTCAGTTATTTTAATACTTCCTCCACCTATTGATGAACCCATTACTTCTCTTCTTTCACTACTTTTTGTTATCATATCAAATTTAACTGTATTCGGATGAACATCTCCAAGGTCTGCTTCAACGAAATCAAATTTCAGTCCTTTTTCTTTGGCTATTTCAAGTGAATTTCTAAGCCTTTTATCACTTGGTTCCATTCCAAGAATACCTGCAACTAATGCTCTATCTGTACCATGTCCTTTATATGTTTTTGCAAATGACCCATGTAAGTAAAACGTTACTTTTATAACCTCATCACCTGCCACTGACCTTGCAACCTTTCCAAGTCTTGCAGCACCAGCTGTATGTGAACTTGAAGGGCCAATCATTATTGGTCCTAAAATATCAAAAACACCTACATTATTCATACTTCTCACCTTATCCTATGCGTAAATTTTCTATATTCTTTATAGTTATAGTTTAATCCATTGATATAGCTTTTATCAATATAAAGAATCATTTTAGAGTATAATATTAATGAATTTAACTATTATTTAATAATTCTCATTTATAAATATCTAAAATAATTAATTTAAGTTAAATTTAGCCATGCTTTCAATTTTAATTCAAATTCTATTAATTTATTGTTCACACAATGATGTTATATTTAACTTACTATTAATGCTAATTTAAAAGGAGGAAAACCTATGAATTTATTCTTAATCATAGAATTAGTATTTATTCTTGTATACTCCTTCGCTATGCTTAAAAACTACTTTAAAAGAGTGGCTTTAAAGAAAGAAGGACCATTTGTAATAATAAAAAATTATAATCTATCATCTACAATAACATTAATAATTTTACTTATTATAGTTTGTTTTTACTTAATCTTTGTAGATCAAAATTCAATTACTGAAAAAATATTATCTAGTATAATAATTTTAATTTTAATATTAAATACTATTATTAATACTGAAATCTTGCTTACACATAGCTCACTTTATTACATGTACTATAATGTGGACTATAAAGAAATAGACTCTGTTGTATTTAAAAAGAAATCTGAAAATAGGTATTTATTAAAATTAAAATTTGAAAAGACAACCTTTAATTTTTCAATTAATAAATTGTCTGCTGATGACTTCTATGAAGTATTAAAAAATAGAAAAATAAAAGTTATAAGAGAATAATAAAAAATACCTCGCATTAATTATGCGAGGTATTTTTATTTAAACTTTATACCTGTATCTCCTGTCTTTGGCTCAAAAAGACTCTTATAAAAGTTATCAAATCCATCGTCCTTAATTTCTATATTTGACTCATCATTTACATAGAATTTATTCATAGTTGATGTTATTAAATCAAATTTTTTAATATTACCTTCTTCTAGAAGAACATTATAAAGGTATGCTAAATGATTTTGAAGATATTCTTGCATATCTTTAACTTCTTCATCAGTTAACTTCCCTTCTTCATACAGCTTCTTAACTGGACCATTTCTAAATATGAAATATGCTGATGCCTTTGTTATATCTTTTAAATAATCTTTAATTTCTTTGTTTTCCACAGTAACACCTCATTTATTTGTCTACATTACATAATAATTTAACTACATTTATCATAAATGTACAAGTTTTTTGGATATTTAGAAGTTATTTCTTTTATTAATATTTAACACTTTATTCATACCATTATCTTTTTTTAGCTATAAAATTTAAAGTATATAAATTTTTAAGGAGGCCTTTTATGAGTTTTTTTTCTATAGCACTTAATATAGTTATTGTTTTAACTCTAATATTCTTAGTTGGTAAAGCAATCTATATTGAACACATATCTAGCAAAACATCTACAAAAACAAGATTTGTTATCTTTTCAGGTGTGGCTTTAATAAACATAGGTTTAATTATTATCCCTCTTGCATACATAGCAGCAAACGGTATTAATCTATTTTCATTTAAATACATATTTATACTTTTTATATTAATATTATTTGTATTCCAAACATTCCAAGCTTCAAGATTAGTTTTATTTAATCATGGCTTACTTTGTATGGGACAATATATTGACTATAAAAAGATAACTAAATTAAGTATTGGTAAAAAGCGTCATTCATCAATTGTTCTAATCGGAACTGGTAATGATTCTCTAACTTTTAGAATTGGTAATAAAAAGATGGAAGCTTTATCTAAGCTTTTAAGAGAAAATCGTGTTAAAGTAAAAATATATGAATAAAATTTTTAATAAAGATATCTTCTTAGGTATCTTTATTTTTTTACTTCATATTTTGTTTAATTGTTTACATACTCTCAACATTTTGACTTTAAAAATTTGTTATTATGTAATTATCCTAATAAGAAGGAGGAATTTTAATGAATTACACAATACTACTAGAAATACTATTATGTATATCTGTAGCTTTCTTTATGGCAAGAAGTTTTACTATTGAAAGAAATCATAAAAAAAAGGGACCATTTATAACAATTGGAGTATTTTCTTATATTGCAATATTTAATGTGCTAATTGTAATATTTATAATAATAACCTCATTTACCGCCCTTAGAAAAGGTGGTGTAACCTCTCTCTTTGATCCTATGAATTTACTTATATTAATACTTGTATTATTCGTTATTTATCAAGTAGTTCTTTCTTTAAAATTTACATTCTGCCAAGATGGTATATGCTATTTAGGCGAATTTTTTAGTTATACTAAGATTAAAAGCGTTCAGACTGCAAAGACTAAAAATAAATATAGTATAGTTATTTATACAAATAGAAAAACACTTACTTTTAAGGTGAGTAAAAACAATAAAATTCTTATGGAAGAAACTTTTAAGAAATATAAAATTAAAGTTTCAAATGTAGCATAAGTTTATACCTATTCTATAACTAAATAAAATATAAGAAAAACTCCTTAGCTTTTCATTCTAAGGAGTTTTTTTATTTAATAATTTCTAATATTTATAGAAGCAACTTCCACCAATAAATTCACGTAATATTGAGTTTTCTGGTACCTTATCCATAGGAATTTCTTTAAAGAAATTAAGTAATGATATAAGCCTTTGCGCCTCATTAAATACTGAACTTTCTTTACTAATTTTCTTTAATTCATTTAATGCATATGGTTTTAAGACACATAATTCATATACTAAAGTTGAATTGAACATATCATTTGCTTCTTCTTGGTATACAAATATATTCTTCTTTTCTCCTCTCTTAATTGAAGGCCACATCTTTAATGTTTCCTCTCCACCATATCCCCTTGATAAGAAATCTCTAACTATTCTCCTTATCTTTCTAACATCTGTTGTTGGTATTCTATTATGATTATCAAGATTTAATTGAGTTAAAGCTGATATATAAATTTTGTGCTTATATTCATCTGAGATTGATTTAGTAAGTATTGGGTTTAAAGCATGAATACCTTCTAATATTAGTACTCCATTTTGAGGAAGTTTAACTTTATGTCCAAGCCATTCTCTCTTTCCTTTCATGAAATTATAAGTTGGTATTTCAACTTCTTCACCATCTAATAATCTTTCTAGATGTTCATTTAAAGTCTTTAAGTCTAGTGAATATATTGATTCAAAATCATACTCACCATTTTCATCTCTAGGGCTAAGTTCTCTATCTATAAAATAATCATCTAAACTAAGAGGTACTGGTACAAATCCATTTACTCTAAGTTGAATACTTAGTCTATTTGCAAAAGTAGTTTTACCTGATGAAGATGGTCCTGCAATCAATACCATCTTAACCCCATTTTTTTCTGATATTTTATCTGCAATATATGCAATCTTTTTTTCATGAAGAGCTTCTGATACAAGTATTAAATCTTTAAGATCATTATTTACAACCTTATTATTTAAGCTACCAACATCTCCAACACCTATTATATTAAGCCATCTTTCTGTTTCATAAAAAATGTTTGATAATCTTTTTTGTTCCTTATATGGTGGAAGGTTATTTAAATCTTCTGGCATAGGACTTCTAAGTATAAATCCTGGCTCATAAAAAATTAAATCAAAAGCTTTTATAACTCCTGTTGAATATGCCATTTTTCCATAGAAGTAGTCATATCTTCCTTCTAATTCATAAAGCTTTACAGTATCAAATTCCATATACTCTAAAAGCATTACCTTGTCTTCCATTCCATAGTCTTTAAATATACTTATAGCCTTATTCTTTGAAACCTCTATTTTTTTTATAGGTTCATCTTTGCTTATAATTTCTTTCATTCTTTCTTTTATTTTTATAACATCATCTGCATTTAAAACTTTTTCTTTATGAATTTCTCCGAAAAGTCCCTTACTTATTGAATGTTCTATAGTTATCTTTGAATCTTTAAATATATCAAGAGCTGCCTTAATAAAAATAAATTGAAGTGTCCTTGTATATATATTCATTCCCTCTTCAGTATTAAATGGAACTTTTTCTAAAAGTCCACTTTCCTTTATTTCTTGGGAAAGTTCATAATATTCATTATTTAATTTGCAAAGTGCAATATTCTTTACATCTTCTCCATAGTATTTATCCATTAATTCCTTGAATTTAGTTCCTTTTGCTACACTTTCTTGTCTTCCATCTTCAAGAGTTATATTGAAGTTAGTCATTTTCTTGCCTCCTCTAAATTCTTATATATCTATATTAATACCATTATATTACTTTCTATTCTTCCTGGAAACTTTTAAGATAGAAACTTTTTATCAATTTATTCTGAATATTAAATAACAAATCTACAAATATTATTTTAAGAGGTGTTATTTATGTTTATTGTTTTTATAAGAACTGCAATTTTATATGCTCTTGTTGTCTTAGTAATGAGACTTATGGGGAAACGTCAAATTGGAGAACTTCAACCCTATGAATTTGTAATAACTATTATGATTTCAGACTTAGCTTCACTTCCAATGCAAGATACTAGGTTACCATTGCTTTTAGGGGTAGTTCCTATACTTACCCTACTTTTACTTAAAGTTTTTCTATCACAGCTTCAACTTAAAAGCCAATTTACTAGAAAAATTATAGAGGGTGAACCATCTATATTAATTTATAAAAGTAGAATAAATTATAAAGCTTTAAAAGGCCAACAGATAAATATAGATGAACTAATGGAAGAAATTAGACTCCTAGGATATTTTGATTTGGAAGAAATACAATATGCAATACTTGAAACAAATGGTCATATTTCTGTATTACCTAATTCCTCCTCTGGATCTTCTGGTGGCAGTGGTTCTTCAACATCATCAGGTAATTCAAACTCTAGTGGTGGATCTTCTAGTAGTACTAGTCAAAGTGAATCTGAATCAAGTAATCCAAAGCTCGGAGCTAGTTCTAATAATAATTCCAACAGTAATAACTCTAATAAAAAGAAAAAATCTAAATCGAAAAATAAGAATAGCTCAAAATCAAATAATAGTTCAAGTAATAACTCAAATAGTAACTCGAATTCAAATAGTAATTCAGGTAATAGCTCAAATAGTAATTCAAGTGGAAATACTAGTACTAATTCCAATCAGCCACTTTCGCTTCCAAGAATATTAATTTCTGATGGAAAAATCAATAAAAATTCTTTAACTAGAATAGGTGAAGATAAAGCGTGGATTGAAAACAAATTAAAGGAATATGGAATAGATAGTATAAAGAAAGTACTAATTGCTTTGTATGATACCCAAGGTAACTTCAAATACCAACTTTTCGATAGATATGAGAAGGAGAGAAAAAAATGAAAAATACAATAATTTCTCTTATTTTATTTTTGGCAGTAATGGGATTCATGCTATTTGCTAATTCAGAACTAATAAATCTCTGTGATGATATATCAAAAGAAAGTGCTCAAATCGAAGAGCTTTTAAATGATAAAAAATGGGATGAATCTTATGCTGCAAGCGTTAAGCTTCTTAATAAATTACAAGAAGATGGAACAGTATCTTCTGTATATGTGAATCATACAGAAGTGGATGCTATTATAGATAATACAGTTAAATTAACTGTACTTGTAAAATGTAAAGATGAAAGCGAATCACTATCCACACTTCATCTAATTAAGTATAATGCAGAAAGAATTAAAGAACTCCAATACCCATCAATAAAAAATATTCTTTAAAAAAGGTTCTATCTATATCATAGATAGAACCTTTTTAAATTATCTCCTTTGTCTTTCAGTGAATGATAGACATTGTGCATGACCATCATTACTTAAACTTTCTACTGCTATATCAACATAGCTTGATACACATCTTTGACCTTCATTGTGCATACAATTTGTAACATCACAACCTATTGCCATATTAGGATTTGGTTGCCCAGCACTTCCGCATCCTATTCCACTTTGCATTGATAGCTCCTTTTCATCAAAATTATCACATACTGTTTCAGCTGATGACCTTGATTCTCCACCTCCAACATGTATTGAATGGTTACAACACTTGTTATCTTGGTTATGTACACATTCTATAACTCCACATCTTAATGTAGCCATTAAAATCACTCCTCTTTTATTTTAAATTTATAGCCTTTATTAGTATTTGTATTTTTTAAAATTTAATTCTAATTTTCGTCTCACTTTATATGCATAAATTTTAGTGTTTTATGCATATTTTCTGTTTATTTATTTATATTTTAAATTTTTATACAAAAATAGTTGCATAATTATACTTTTAAGAATATAATGTTTATTAAATTACAACTTAAGGTAATACAAAAAGGGGGCAATTATTATGAAAAAATATAATAAGGTGGTTTTAGCATATTCAGGAGGACTTGATACTTCTATTATCATTCCATGGCTTAAAGAAACTTATGGATGCACAGAAGTTATTGCAGTTGTAGGAAATGTTGGCCAAAAAGATGAGCTTTGTGGCTTAGAAGAAAAAGCTATAAATACTGGGGCTTCAAAAATTTATATTGAAGATTTAAGGGAAGAGTTTGTAAATGACTATATCTTCCCTACTATTCAAGCTGGGGCAACTTATGAAGGGAAATACTTACTTGGGACGTCATTTGCAAGACCTATAATTGGAAAAAGAATAGTTGAAATAGCAAAAAAAGAAGGGGCTGATGCTATTTGTCATGGTTGTACTGGTAAAGGGAATGATCAAGTTAGATTTGAACTTGCAATAAAAGCTTTTGCACCTGATATGCCAGTTATCGCACCTTGGAGAATATGGGATATAAAATCTCGTGAAGAAGAAATTAAATATGCACTTGATAAAGAAATTCCAATAAATATAACCTATGAAACTAATTATAGTAAAGATAAAAACATTTGGCATTTAAGTCATGAGGGTTTAGACCTTGAAGATCCATCAAATGAACCAGACTACAAAAAAATACTTGAACTTTCAAAAACATTAGAAGATGCACCTGATAAGGCAACTTATATAACTCTAAGCTTTGAAAAAGGTATACCAGTTGCACTTGATGGTCAAAATTTAAATGGAGTTGAAATAATTGAAGCTTTGAATAAAGTTGGTGGAGAAAATGCAATTGGAATAATTGATATGGTTGAAAATCGTTTAGTTGGTATGAAATCAAGGGGTGTATATGAAACACCTGGTGGAACAATTTTAAACTATGCTCATAAAGAACTTGAATCTATTTGCTTAGATAAAGAAACTTCACATTATAAAGAAATGATTGCATTAAAGTTTGCTGATATAGTTTATAACGGACAATGGTATACACCTCTTAGAGAGGCACTTTCAGCTTTTGTTTTAAAAACTCAAGAAAATGTAACTGGCGATGTAAAGCTTAAGTTATACAAGGGAAATATAGTTAATGCTGGACTTTCATCACCTTACTCACTTTATAGTGAGGAGTTTGCAACTTTTGGAGAAGATGATGTTTATAACCAAAATGATTCAGAAGGATTTATAAATATTTTTGGATTGCCTATAATCGTTAAAGCTAAACTTGATCAAAATTTAAATAATAACTAAGGAGATGATTTAAATGAAACTTTGGGGCGGAAGATTTAAAGAAGGAACAAATACACTAGTAAATGATTTTAATTCATCCATAAGAATAGATGAAAGAATGTATAAAGAAGATATCTTAGGAAGTATAGCACATGTGAAAATGCTAAAAAAACAAAGTATAATTCCTGAGGATTCTTGTAATAAAATTGAGGATGGATTAAATGATCTTTTAAAAAGACTAGAAAATAATGTTATAGATATAGATGAAACTTCTGAAGATATCCATAGTTTCATTGAAGGCTTACTAACTTACTATATTGGACCTTGTGGTAAGATGCTTCATACTGGAAGAAGTAGAAATGATCAAGTAACTCTTGATTTAAAACTTTATTTAAAGGGGTATGTTCCCCTTCTTACAAAAGATATTATTGAACTTTTAAAAGTAATTTACAATAAGGCATCAGAAAATATAGAAACAATAATGCCTGGATACACTCATATGCAAAAAGCTCAGCCAATTACTTTCTCCCATCACATTTTGGCTTATGGAGAGATGTTTAAGCGTGATGTATCTAGAATAAATGATTATCTAGTAAGATTAGATGAAATGCCTTTAGGAAGTGGCGCTTTAGCTACCTCCACTTATCCTATTGATAGAGAGTTTGTTGCTAAAGAACTTGGATTTTCAAAAATAACATTAAATAGTCTAGACTCTGTATCAGATAGGGATTATGTTATAGAATTGCTCTCTACTTTATCAATTATAATGATGCATCTTTCTAGATTCTCAGAGGAAGTTATTCTTTGGTGTACAAATGAATTTAACTTTGTAGAACTATCTGATGAGTATAGTACAGGTAGTAGTATAATGCCTCAAAAGAAAAATCCTGATGTTGCAGAACTTGTTCGTGGAAAAACTGGAAGAGTTTACGGAGATTTAGTTACTCTACTTACATTAATGAAAGGTCTTCCCCTAGCATACAATAAAGATATGCAGGAAGATAAGGAAGCTTTATTTGATGCACTAGATACAGTAAAACTTTCACTTAAGACATTTACAGGAATGATAGATACTATGAAAATAAATAAAGAAGTTATGAAAGAAGGTGCTTCTAAAGGCTTTACTAATGCAACTGATCTTGCAGACTATCTTGTAAAGAAGGTTATTCCATTTAGAGAAGCTCATGGAATAGTTGGCGAAACTGTTCTTTATTGTATTAAAGAAAATAAAGGTATATCAGACCTAGCCCTTTCTGAGCTAAAAAACTTCTCTCCGATCTTTGAAAAAGATGTATATGAAGCAATTGATCTTTTAACTTGTGTTAGCGGAAGAAAGGTTCTTGGCGGGCCTGCAAAAGAATCTATAGATCTTCAACTTAAATACCTTGAAAACTTTATTAAAGAACATGAACTTAAATATTAGTGTGTGTATCTTTGGTTATTAATATTTAATATTCATACTAAACTAGGTACTAACAGACACAAATCATATAGATTAGTCTAGAAGCCCTTATACTTTTCTAAATAAATATATAAAAAATAGGTATTTAATCAATGTGATAATTATAATATTACTTACTTTTGATTAAATACCTTTTTATTTCAATGTTTTTATTATTTATTATTTTTCTATATAGTTTTTAACATGCTTAATTACCATGTTTATACTTCCATCACCATTTCTAACTATTTCAAATTTACTTGAATCATTATAAACTTCTTCATCTATGTAAAGATCTATTTCCTTATCTATCTTAAGTCTAACTCTCTTAAGCTTCTTTTCTACCCAGGTCTTATCAACTTCTACTTCTTCAACACTTTGCTCTTTAACAAAGTTTGAGAAGTTATTCTTTATATTTCCTTCATGTTTAAATAACTCTTCTGAAAGCTCATCAACATTTATTATTTCTTCTTCTTTAAGCTTTGCTTTTACAGTTGAACGAACCTTTTCTGCTTGGTCTGCATCCTCTGCAAAATTTTCTCTAGTCCATGCCTCTGTTGCTTTTAAGAAATTCTTTGTCATATCTCTCTCATTAGTTACAATAGTACATCCTAAGAAATTATTTATAAAGTAATTAGCTCCATACTCATCTTCATTTTTACTCTTCTTTTGCTTATCTAAAACCATAAGATTATATCTATCTTCTTCTCTTAGCGGTTTAATAAAAGCAGCTTTTTGTATCTTTTGTCCACTACCTGGAAGTCCTGCAGCTTGTGGAACAATTCCTATACCTATTTTATCATCCACAAAGTTAACTTGATGAGTAAAATTCTTTATGTAATCCATCTTTAAAATAGCAATCATTGGTCCTTGATCTGTTACTATTGATGCCACTATAAGATCACAAGAAGGTATATTAACATTCCCATTCATTATAGCAAACATTTGTCTTGCAAGTTCCTTTGAAAGTCCTATTAAATCACTATCTATACCATTTAAGTAATCTTGAGTTACTTCTTTTACTATGCTTCTTCCTTCATTAAACTTCGCATATTTAAGTTCCTCATCCTTAAAGCACTTTTCTATATGTTTAAATACAAATTTATATATATCTTCATTTAAATCTAATGAGTATTCATTAAGTACTGGTTCTCCCCCATTGCTATCTAATATATGTATTACAGCTTCATTTATATTAATATCATTTATATATTCCATCCTACAACTACCTCCACCAAATTATCAACATTTTATATTGTAACATAAAAAATATAGTTTTTATAAAAAGATTATTGGTCAAAAATAAGAAAAAGTAGTAATAAATCCAAGTCTATTACTACTTTAAATTGATAATCTTTAATTGCATTCTAGTTTAACACCTAATTATATTTTAATAACTAAGTTTAGCTATTGAAATACTTCATTATATAAAATTCACCATAACCTATGTAAGTTTTATTATTAATCATCTCTATAACCTCAAATCCTTGAGACTTATAACAATTAATAGCCCTATCATTCCATGTTCTAACTTCTAATTTAATATCTTTTCCTTTAAATCTTCTTTTACTTTCTTCTATCGCCATCTTAGTAATTATCTTTCCAAGACCTTTGCCACACATCCTTGGGTTTAAACCTATCCCAAAGAAAACTTCATCACCTTCATCCAATAGATTAGTAAACCCTACTAATTGTCCCTCTTCATCTAAATAACCTCTAAAACTATTTCTTTTTATATCATCACATAAGGAGCATCCATTTTTAACCAACTCATCCCATGTTGATAAATTATAAATTTCATATACTCCTTCATATTTCCAATTTACTATTTCTTTTGCCTGCTCCTTGGTTAATACATTACTTATTAGCTTCAAAATTATCATACCTTCTTTCATGAGAAAGCTCTCTATTAAATATTTTAATAATATTATATGCTTAATTTCCTTAGAATAGTTTAATTCACATAATCATTAAATTCATTAAATAAAAAATACACCTCCAAATGTTAGTTATTTTCATCTAACATTTGTGGTGTATTTAAACCTAATCTCTTTTTTATTACTGAGAAATAGCTCCTGCTATATTTACCGCATGGTCTCCTATTCTTTCTAGATTGCTTATAACATCTAAGAATATTACACTTGCATAAGCAGTTGTCTTTCCGTTATTAAGCCTCTTTATATGGCTACTTCTTAATTCTTTTTCCATAGCATCAATACCATCTTCTAAATTACTAAGAGAATTTACATTCTTAAAGTCTTTTTCTTCATAAGTATTTATAGCCATTTCCATTGATTCTAAAGTATTATTATACATAACTTGAAGATCATGTATATCTTCGCTATCATATTTCACTTTTTCATATATCTTTTCTCTTGCAAGGTCTGATATATTCTTAGCATGATCTCCTATTCTCTCTATATCATTTATTACATTAAAGGCTGATGTCACATCATTTGTTATATCATCTGATAATTCTAATTGAGATAACTTAACTAAATAATCTGCAATTTCTCTCTCTAATGTATTTATAAGTGTTTCATTTTTTATAACTTGTTCTGCTAATTCTTCATTACCTTCACTAAAACATCTCATAGCAAGCTCAAAGTTTTCTTTAGCTTTATTTGCCATTCTAACTGTTTCTTTTTGAACTTGTATTGTAGCTATAACAGGATTTTCAAGTAGATTATCATCTAAGTATAATGCACCATCCTTTTCAACTTCACCATCACCAGGCAGTATCTTATTTGCTATAAATACTAATAAGTTTGCAAATGGTAATAAAATTAAAGTTACTATAACATTAAATATTGTATGTGCATTTGCAATTTGTCTAACCACTTCATTTGGACTTATTGCTTGAACTGCTTCTATAAGCCATCCTATAAATGGTATAAAGATAATTGTTCCTATAATATTAAATAACAAATGTATTATTGCTGCTTTTTTTGCTGTTCTATTAGCATTAGCTGCCGCAAGTAATGCTGTTACACAAGTTCCTATGTTACATCCTAAGATTATTGGAATTGCAACATAAAGATCTATTTGACCAGTTGTTGCAAGGGCAATTAATATCCCAGTTGTTGCTGATGAACTTTGTACTATGGCAGTCATAACTAATCCTGTTAAAAGTCCTAAGAATATATTATTTCCAACTAAAAATACAAATTCTTTAAACATTTCTGATTCAGCAATTGGCTTCATAGCATCTGACATTAATCCCATTCCTAAGAATAGTAAACCAAATCCTAATAAAATATTTGCAATATCTCTCTTCTTTTTGCTCTTAGCTATAAGAGAAATAAATACTCCTATTCCAATTACAAAAGGTGCTATACCTTCTAAATCAAGTGATACCATTTGAGCTGTTATAGTTGTACCAACATTTGCTCCCATGATTACGCCAGTTGCCTGAATTAAATTCATAATTCCTGCATTAACAAAACTAACTACCATTACTGTGGTTGCACTGGAACTTTGAATTATTGCTGTAACTAAAGCACCAACTGCAACACCGATTATTCTATTGCTAGTTACTTTTTCAACTACGCTCTTTAGCTTATCTCCAGCTGCATTTTCAAGACCGTCCCCCATTAACTTCATTCCATATAGAAATAAACCTAATCCACCTATAAGACCTGAAATTATCCCTAATATCTCCAATTTCTTATTCCTCCAAACCTCTTCTTTTGTTTACAACTTAATTTTATCTATTATTTTAGATAAAGTTAATAGTATTTCTATTTTATTAATTAATTATTTACAATAGCCTTTTTTTGTTAACTTTATAATATTTAGTTGTTTTCCTTAGTTTTATTTTATATTCATTTGATGTACTATTAAAGAAAAGTATTTATTTTAGGAGGCGCAACCTTATGGGAAAAGAATTAGAAACAAGAGTTATAAACATAAATGTATATGATATGAGAGCTAAATTAAAAGCCTTAGGTGCTAAAATGGTTAAATCTGAAAATCAAATAAATGATATATATGACTTTGAAGATGGTAGACTTTTAAAGGCTAAAGGATATGCAAGAATTAGAACAGTTAATGACTTACTAAATTCTAAAGAAGTAATATTTATGACAACAAAAAAAATGCTATCTCAAGGTAAGTTTAAAGAAATGGAAGAAAATGAGGTTATAGTAGATAATAAAACTATGGCTGAAGGAATATATAGAGCTTTAGGGCTTAAACTTCATCAATCAATAAAAAAATATAGAGAAAGCTATAAGGTTTTAGATGGATTAGTTGAAATAGATATAAATGATAAGGAGTTCTGTCCTTTCCCTTACATTGAAATTGAAACTTCATCAGTTGAATCTTTAGAAAAAATACTAGACTTAATAGGATATACTATGGAAGATACAACATCTAAGACTATCTATCAACTTATTGACGAATATAATGAAAAAAGTAAATAATATATAAAATAAAAAATGACTGAGCAAAGTCTAACACTAAGTTCAGTCATAATTTCTCTCTATAATATATTATATTCCAAACCTAAAGATTTGCTAAATTTTTTGATGGACCAAACATTTCATAGTTTATTGAATCTTCTGAAACACCCATATTTTTTAACGTATCATATACGTGTTTCATAAATCCTAGTGGTCCACAGAAGTAAAAATCACCATCTTTAGGTAAGTTTTCTTCAATCCATTCCTTAGTAGCTACCCCATCAAAGTCATAATCAATACCTTTCTTATCTGACTCTAAAGGGCCTTGATAAAATATTGCAGTTTTAACATTTTCATGTTCTTCCTTAATATTTTTTATTTCATCTTTAAATGTATGTGCAGTTGAATTTAATACTGCTTGAACAAAAATTACATCTCTTTTCTCTTCTACTGCTTTATAAAGCATAGACATCATAGGTGTAACTCCTATTCCTCCGCTTAATAGCACTAAAGGCTTATTACTTTCTTTTAATATAAATTTTCCTAATGGATCTGATATTTCTACTATATCTCCTATTTGAATGTTATCATGCATATATCTTGATATCAGTCCATGCTCTTCTCTTTTAATGCTTATTCTATAGAACTCTTCTCCAGGTTTCATAGATAGACTATATTGTCTAATTGCATTTTTATTCTCTCCATCTTTAATTGCCTTTACTGCAATAAATTGACCTGCCTCATTTTTCTTAAGTTCTTTTCCATCTTCTGACTTTATATAAAATGAAGTTACAACATCATTTTCTTTTACTTTATTATATATCTTAACTTTATTCATAGTATTTAACCATCCTTGTTTTTATATTATTGATTAGATTATTTAGTCTATCAATAACTCTTTTCTTTCGTTAAATTAATTATAATACTTTATCTCAAAATAATCAATAATCATTATCAAATAATAATTATTAATATTTGAACTTCATTATTAAGCATCTTTGAATAAATTAACATTTCATAAAACATAACTACATAAAGTTAATGTTATCTAGCTTAATTTACTATACTCTACTTAAGAAAATTTAATTTAATAAAAATAATACTATTAAGCTTAGGCTAAAGTTTAATACTGTATTTATCTAATAAGTTCCCAATCATGCTCTTCTCTTGGTTCTTTTTTATTATCTTTATCATCTTTAAACATCTCATCAGACTTAACTACTTCTCTCTTTTTTTCTTCTTTATATTGTTCCATAAAAGCTTCACTCTCCCTAAAATATTATTCTCTTTTAGTATTTCAATAAATTAATAATATATTTATTACACATATTATTTAGAAATTAATTTAATATATTCTCTATTTTATAATTTTTTATAAAAAATAAAGAACTCCTTAAGGGGGGTTAAATACCTTAAGGAGTTCTCATTTATATAAAGTTTAAAATCTTATAGGCCTTCTACTTCTAATGCTTTTCTGCTTGATATCACTACGAATGGAATGTAGATTAATACTGATACAGCTAAACATATAAGTGCTACTAATCCACCAGTTAATGACCCTGTTGAAATAACAGCTCCAAGTATTGGTGGAGTTACCCAGTTTGCAACTATACTTACAGCAGGAACAAATCCTATTAAAGTTAATCCATAAGCTATACTTGCTGAAGCAAGTGGTGCTAATATAAATGGTATAAAGTATACTGGGTTAAGTACTAATGGCATACCAAATATTACTGGCTCGTTTATATTAAAGCAAGCAGGTGCAATACCTAATTTTGCAATCATCATTTCTTGTTTGCTTCTTCTACCTACTATAAATATAGCTATTAGAAGTGCTATTGTTGTACCTGATCCTCCCATATTTACATATGAATCTAAGAATTGGCTATTAACAATATTTTGTGGTATTTGTCCATTTTGTAATGCAGTTGTATTAGCTAATGTAAGTGGTAATAATACAGCATTTACAATTGGTGCTATTATATTGGAACCATGTATTCCGAAGAACCATAATAATTGTTGGAATAATATTAATATAAGCATTCCACCAAAGCTTCCAACTAAGCCTTCTAAAGGTTTTTGGATTGTTAAGAATAATGATTCAAATACATTGTCAATTCCAATTGCAACAAATATCATTCTTAGAGCTCCAGCTATTACTAAAACTATGATTGATGGTAATAATCCAGCAAATGATCTTGATACTGCAGGTGGTACTCCATCTGGCATCTTAATAACTAATTTAGGATTTCCAACAAGTCTTACATATATTTCAGTGGCAACAAGTGCTACTATAATTGCAATAAATAATCCAGTTGAACCTAAGTAATTGCTATTGAATCCTAAATTATCAGCAAGTTGCATAGGTGTTTTTGGATATAGTATAAAGAATGAACCTATTGATATAACTGCTGCTCCAACACCGTCTTTGTCATATCCTTTAGCTAAGTGATATGATATTGTAGCAACTATCAATATCGACATGATTGTGAAAGAACCATCATAGATAACTCCCCCAAAATCTTTCCAGTTAGCTGGTAATACTGAATTCATGAAGTTTTGATAAGCTTCCCATGGTAAGTTATTAATTAATACTGCAAATGAACCAGCTATAATTAATGGCATTATTGTAACGAATCCATCACGGATAGCAACTAAGTGTCTTTGTGAACCTATCTTTGCTGCTATAGGTACAAAGTATTTTTCCATCCAATCAAAAAACTTTTTCATATGTAATTCCTCCTATCGTTTCTAATTACTATCTTATTTCTAAATTTTATTTTACAGTCTAAATATTAGATTATTATAATTTCATTTTGAAATAAATTAGTAATTCTTTTGTATCTTATATTTTGCAATTTGTTTATGTTTACACTATTTATATATAGCAATTTGCATGCCAAGACTATTTTTTAATTCTATTTTTGAAGAATGTCTTCTTCCCGTGAATTTAAGTGCCTTTTTCCGACATTTTCTTACACACTTTTTAAATATCACTGTGTAAAATTATTACACAGTATTACACTGATATGCTTTTCTGTGTAATATAACATAAAACGTTTACTAGAAATAATAAAAAGATGCTAGAAATATAAATATTTCTAGCATCTCTTTTTTAGTTAACTATCTTCTCTTTCTTCTTATTATTGCTGTACCGCCTGCTAATGATAGTACACCTGCTAATAATATACCACTAGATACCATACCACCTGTTGCTGGTACTTTCCCTGGTTTGTTACTATTTCCTGATTCCTGACTACCACTTCCACCATTATTGCTTCCGTTGGCATTTCCATTATTAGAATTATTATCTCCTGGTTTATCTCCCGGCTTATCTATATTTGTATTATCATCTTTGTCCTCATCTTTATTACCATCATCCTTATCTTCATCATCTACGTTATCATCTGAATTTTCTTTTAATTCACTTCTTGCTTTAGTAAGAGATTTTATTGCATTATTAATATCTTCTGATGTTGCAGCATCATTTTTTAATACCTTTTCTGCATTATCTAATGATTTATTTAAATTATCTACACTTTCCTTAGTATATTTTGATAAATCCATAGCTTTAATTTCCTTTATTAATTCTTCAAGCTTAGATTTATCTGGTTTTAATCTTAAATCAAGATAAGCTTTCATTAAGTTATCAAAAGCACTGTCAACTTCTGCTTGCATAGCATTTTCATCTGCTAATACTTTTTTAGCTTCTTTTAAAGATTTTTCTAATTTACTCCATGTTGCTTCTATATAATCATCTTTTTCTAAAGCATCTATTATATCAACTATTCCATGAAGTGCTTCTTTGTCACCTTGTTTAAACTCTAGCATATGAATTACGTTCATTAATCTCTTAAATACAGTATCTACTTCTTCTGCTGTAGCATCTTCATTTGCATAGACAGCTTTAGCTTCCTTTAATGCCTCTTTAAACTCTTTAACTACTGCTGGAACTACATCATTAAGTGCCCCATCAGCTTCTGCTTTTTCAGCATAATTAATTGCCATTCTTAATGCAGTTTTATTAACTTCTGTAGCATCTTCTCTTTCTATAGTTAATGAATATGTCTTAACTTTAAGACCATCCTCTGATTTGATAAGAACATCTATCTTTTCATCTTGTCCTGCTGTATAGATAACTGAAACTGATGCGTTATTTGTAACTTCTGCTGTTATCTCTGGTAACTTTTCATTATTTTTAAGTTTTAAAGTATAATCTACTCTATCTTCTCTAAATTCTTCTAAGTCTTGTCCATTAACCTTAATCATATTTGTAGTAAAGTCTTGATTTATAACTGCTTTCTTTTCAAATGCTTTTATTTCAGTTATACCAAGTCCCATATTTTCTTTTGCATTCATCTTTATTCTTAATGCAAAAGTTTTAACCATATCAAAATTTAGATAATTAGTATCTGTTCCTGATGTTACCTCTGGATTAGAAGTCATATTAGTAACTGATTTCCAATTGTTATCATCATTTAATGGTGAATTTTCTTCATCTAAAACATGTGCTGGGTCATTTGGTAATGTTATCTCATCTCCAGTATAATACTCAACTACAAAATCTTTTGGAATCTTTGTTCCATTATCTTCAAAGAAATCAACTTCTAAGTTATCTATATATTTCATTTCAGGTACACCTGATCCAAATATAACTCCAACCCAATCTGTTGCATTCTTATTTGACCTTTTCCAATTTGACCATCTATTATTTGGTGCGTTAGTATTATGCTCTATTACACCATCATTTACTTTTTCAATACTATCTTGTGATGCTTGATCTATCTTAGTATCATTTGTATATGATGCGAATGCCATTGGAAGATCATACCCATTTCTTCCTAGAGCTATATTATCTCCATTTACAGACTCATTACTTACTCTTATAGCTATACTTGCCTTAATATCTGTTCCCTTTACTGTTCCTTCTACTTTAAATGTTCCTTCTTTATTTAGTAACTCTTTATCATACTCTGCCCAAGTTACATCAACATCAACACTTGTACCATCAGTATAGTATGCTTTAACTGTTCCTGGAAGCTTTGGTGCTACTCCTTTATTTGTAGCAATTGATACGTTACCTAACGCTGAAATACCTTTAACTGTAACTTTTGCTACTGGCTTTAATTCTTGTCCTTTAACTGTTCCCTCTACTGTAAATACTCCATATTTATTGTAGTCTTCTTCCTTTATATCATTCCATTTAACTTCTACATCTCTTGAAAGTCCTACATCATAATTTGCTTTTATTTTGTTTGGAAGAACTGGTTTAACCCCTTTATTTGTATCTACATCAACTTTCTCATAAGAAACAATTGTTTTGTCGGAAGTATTCTTTCCTATATTAACATTTATTATATTAGTAGTTTTCTTTACACCTTTATAAGTTACTTCTGCTGAAAGACTTATATCACCTTCAGTATATGCATATAGCTTATTGTCTTTTATTTGAACTTCTGCACCATTTTCTGTACTTACATTATATTTAACGTCTAAATCATTTTTATTTATATTATTTCCATCTTGTAGTTTAGCTTCTATTAATATATCAACTATATCGTCTTCTATTATATTTTCTTTTCCAAGTGATATGCTTGCACTCTCAATTGTCGGAGCATTCTCTTTGAATTTAATTGAATAAGTGTTTCTCTTTGTTCCATCTTCTCCAATTACCATTATTCTAGTTGTTCCATTAACATCTAATGCTGGAACTACAAATACACTTCCATTATCTTTAGCCACTGCTGTAACCTCTGGAACTTTTGATCCATATGGAAGATTAACAGTATAATTCATAGTCTCTTCTTTAAAGTTTTCTATAGCTTTACCGTTAACTTTAATTTCTTTTAAAAGTGATGTTCCCTCACTTACTAATACATTTGAATAAACTTCAAATTCAGTAAGTCCTACAGCTTTATTTGCATTTGTATCTTCTTTTAATAATGCTCTTATTTTATTTGTTTTTACTGTATCAAAAGTTATCTCTTCAGTTCCCTCAGCTGAGAAACCTGTCTTCTTACTTTGATTTGTAACTTCCTTCCACTCTTCTCCATCTAAATATTCAATTGTTATCTCACTTGGAATCTCTACTCCATGGTCTTTGTAAAGAGAAATTCCAACCTTATTAATTGAATAAGCTTTATTAAATTCAATTCCTACATAATCATCATAGTTTGCTCCTGGTTTTCCCCAGTTAGTCCATCTATTTTGTGGAGAATCATTTTTTGATATTACTCCATCATTTATATTGCTTATATTGTCTGGTCCTTCGTAAGTAGTAAATGCTTTAGGGAATTCTTTTCCTTCATTTACTGCAATATTTTTCATTTCAAAGTTATCAGTAACAGTAACTATTACTTTTCCCTTAATACCTGAAACTCCTTCTACAGTTCCTTCTATCTCTACTGTTTTAGCGCTATTAACATCCTCATCAGTTAATTCCCTATCCCAAGTTACTGGGTAATTTTCTATACTACCATCATTAAATATTGCTGAAACTTCCTTTGGAAGTTCTGGTTTATCCTTAACAGCTGTTAAAATTCTACTATCTAGTATTCCTATTATATCTTTTACAATAACAGTTACTTCAACAGGAATATCACTATATTCAGTAGTACCGCTAACTTTAAAAGTACCTGCTTTGCTTAATTTATCAATAGGAACATCCTCCCAAGTAACTGGCACTTCACCTTTACTTCCATTGCTATATAATGCAGTAACTTTATCTTGAAGATTTAGCTCCCCATTAACTGGTACTGTTATATCACTAACGTCATAGCCTACTATCTCCATCTTATCCATGTCTTCTTCTTCAACTGAGTATACCTTTATATTGTCTGTACCTAAGCCTTCACTTGTTGCAGTTAATGTAAATGAACCTGCATTAGCATCTGATTGTACAATAACAAGAGCTTTACCGTGGTCTGCTTTTCTCTTATTATCTTTATATCTTTCAACACTTGCAGCATTACCATTATCAACCCCAACTATCTTTCCATTACCTGATACTTCAAAGTTAATTAAATTATCAGCATTTGGCACTAATGTTCCATTTTCATCAACAACATCTACTGTTATATAAGAAAGATCAGAGCCATTTGCTTTAACAACTTGTCTATCAGCAGTTAAATTAAGCTTCTTCGCTTCTTTCGCTGTTTTAACCTCATCTCTTGAAATTTCTTTTCCACTTGCATCCTTTGCAACAGCAGTTAGTTTTCCTGGCTTATATGGAACTCTAAATTCTAAATGAAGTTTTCCCTCATTAGTTTCTTTAAACTCTCCATTATATCCAGCATTAGTTACTTCGTAAGTATCTGTTCCAACTAACTCTCCAAGTTCTTTAGAATTAACATCTTCGTTATAATATAAATCAACACTATTTGCATTAGTGTATGCATATACTAAAATCTTATCTCCATCAACCTTTATGCTATCATCATTTTCAAAGTTCCAGTGTGGTAATAAATGAACCATTGGCTCATCTGACCATTGACTTTGGTAGAAATAAAAAACATCTTTTTGGAATCCAGCTGTATCTATTGCTCCAAAATATGAGCTCTTTGCTGGATATGCTCCATAATAAGGAGTTGGCTCTCCAATATAATCAAAACCTGTCCAAATATATTCTCCTGCTATATAACCTCTATCTCTATCTCTCTTCCAAGCTTCTTCAGCTGTCTTTCCCCAACCAACATAGTCATTATCATATGATGACTGTTGTTTATCTTGATGTGTATGCATTTGAAGTTTTTTCTCTGGATGTGAGTAAACTCCACGACTTCTTGTTGCAGATGAATTCTCTGATCCATACATCTTCCAATCTGGATGTTTTGCTCTAAGGCTGTCATAGTTATCTTCAGCATAGTTAAATCCAACTACGTCTATAATATTTGCTACAGCTTCATGAGCACCTTGTCCATTTCCCATTCTAAATTTATCTTCACCCATTGTTGTTGGTCTTGTAGGATCTACTTCCTTAACCCAATCGTTTAAATTTTGAGCTGTTTGTATTGCTTTAGATTGACTAGTCTCCCATATTTCATTTCCTAAAGACCACATTATTATACTTGGAGCATTCTTTCCACGCTCGACCATTTGTTTTATATCAAATTCTGCCCATGTCATATCTCCATGTATTGATTTCTTTTCAAAGAACCTTCCATAGTCTTGTGATTTCTTTCCATCATACCAAGTATCAAAAGCTTCTTCTATAAGAAGTATACCTTCTCTATTACATATATCTATTAATTGCTGTGAAGCTGGATTATGAGTAACTCTTATAGAATTTACTCCCATATCCTTTAATAGCTTAACTTGTCTCTCTATTGCAGCCTCATTTGAAACAGCACCAAGTGCTCCTTGATCATGATGCATACAAACACCTTGAAGTTTCATTTGCTCTCCATTTAAAAAGAATCCTTCATCATCTGAGAAATCAAACCATCTCATCCCAAAGTCAGTTTTATACTCATCAACTACATTTTCATCAATAGAAACAGTAGTTACAACTTTATACATATAACCACTTTCCGTACTCCAAAGCTTTGGATTCTTAACTGTTACTTCTTGGCTAAATTTCTTTTCACTACTTTTAGTTACTACTTCTGTACTACTAACTTCTCCAACATTCTTACCTTCTGCATCATATATAGTTGAGGTTACTTTTACATCCTTATCCTCATTCTCTTCATTTACAATATCAGTCTTTATATCAACTAAAGCTCTACCTTTCTTATATTCTTCTTCAAGATTTGGAGTTGTAACAAATGTTCCATACTTATCTACGCTAACCTTTTCTGTAACAGTTAAGTGTACATCCCTATAAATACCACTTCCTGAATACCATCTACTACTAGGTTGCTTATTATTAACTTTAACCGCTATAACGTTTTCAGTAACTCCATCATAAACTAGGTTATCTGTTATATCAAAAGAGAATGGAGTATATCCATAAGGATGATTACCAACCTGTGTTCCATTTACATAGACATAACTGTCCATATATGCACCATCAAAATCTATTGATATCTTTTTACCTTCCATTTCTTTAGGAAGTACAAAACTCTTTCTATACCAACCTATTCCTCCATCTAAATATCCACCTTCATGAGTAGATGGTGAATTTTTATTGAAGTCTAATTCTATACTCCAATCATGTGGAAGATTTAATTGTCTCCATGAATCATCATTAAAATCCTTATTCTTTGCTTCTGGAACATCCCCTAAATTAAATGTCCACCCATCATTAAATAATATTGATCTTTCTTTCTGCTCCGTTAGTACTTTACTCACCGGATTTTTCCCACCTTCTTTTATAGTATCTGCTAAAGCTGTCACCCCTGAGGACGTTACTATTATTGATAATGAAAGTAGAGCTCCTAATATCTTCTTACACTTCATTTTCTTCTCCCCTTATACCCTTTATTTTATATTATCCATAATGTAATCTATCTCGTATTCATCAACTA
Source organism: Clostridium sardiniense (assembly GCF_050584765.1). Taxonomy (GTDB): domain Bacteria; phylum Bacillota; class Clostridia; order Clostridiales; family Clostridiaceae; genus Clostridium; species Clostridium sardiniense_A. The sequence goes on from NZ_JBNOOR010000002.1 coordinate 137,069, forward strand.
TATTATCCTTGTTGATATCATACTCGCTTTTATTTTTTCCATAATATTTAGATGCTATAGCTAGATCTCCTAAGTCAATTTTATTATTTTTATTAAAATCTCCTAATAGGATTTCCTCTCCGCTGCCTCCATTATCTTTAGTATTTATAAAAGCATGATTAATCTGAGAATCAACTCTTCCTCCGTGTGGATTATTTCCTACAGATAAGAAAGTTAATGTATGCTCTCCATAAGCTAAATCTCCGCTATCGAATATTACTTCATTCTCTAGTCTATTTTCTGAATATGGATCAATTTCTAAAAATTCTCCATCATCAATCTTAATCTTATATAATCCATGATTTGGGTCCTTAGCTCCAATTAATACAATTCTTGATCCCTCAAATTTAATGCTATAAGTTTTATTTTCTCCTCTTGCCCAGGCTCCATTTGATTCTTGATTCCACCCTTCTCCAAAGGTAAACTTATTCATGCCACTTCCAGTATCAGTTGTATTAATCTTTAAATAAGTATTATCATTGTCTTCTATAGTAACCTCTAAATTATCATTAAATCCTATTATTCCCCCTATAGGATTGCTTAAGGTCACAAAGAAGTTCTCATCCTCTTCGATTTCATCATCATCTATTATTGTTATTCTATCTATTACCTTTTCTGTTTCATTTTCATCAAAGGATAAAGTTCCAGACCATACATGTAGATCCTTTAAATTTTCTGCACTTCCTAACACTGTATCATAGTTTACTTCAATTCTTCCCTTGCTTCCCCCTTTTCTAATAACCTTAAATTCTGGATTTTTAGTACTCTCTGAAACTCTTGTTGAAGTTTTTTCAAATTCTACTAATCCCACACCATTATTATCAAGTACAAAAGCACCATCGAGATGACCTGAAATGCCAGTAGACCTTTCATTTTTTCTTCCAGATACCCTTATAGTTGCAGTATGCTCTCCATATTCTAAGGTTTCACTTTCATATACTATTTGTTTTGTTTTTCTGCTTTCTGCATATAAATCTATATCTTTAAATTCTCCTCCATCAATGGAAATTTCCATTATTCCATGACCAGGATCTTTAGCAGCTGATAAATAAAATAGACTTCCTTTAAATTTTATATCCACAGTTGATCCAGCTTTATTGGACCAATGTGCATCTCCACCTCTATCATTGTCTCCATGAATATCTTCATAGTTCCAATTAGCTCCAAAGTTAAATTGATTTACCTCAGTTCCTTTATTTGAATCATTTAAAAACTTTAGCCCATCAGGAATATCCTTTGGTAATTCTATATTTTTAGGTGCCTTATATACATTAATTTCATTAATTAAAGGAGTGGCTAATGAATCCTTTATATTAATTCTTATCTTCTTGGCAGTTGTTGGTGGAACTCTTACATATCTTTTATATCCAATAGTTTTTCCAGAATATATTTCACTCCACTCTTCTCCATCCCTAGATACTTCAACTGAAAATTCCTTTACTCTTTGTCCTAAAGTTATATACTCTTGAAGACTTACTACATCAAATGTTGTATTCTCATTAAACTCAATTTCTATAGTTCCAGTTTTAGCTGAATTATTTGGAGCCCAATAAGTATCAAAGTCGTTGTCATTAAGCTTATCTTTGCTATAAGTATTATTTATTTCACTGTCAACTGATAATGTACTGTTATCAGTTAAATCTTCATCTAATAATCCCTTTACTGCATCTCCAAATTCTTTTATTCTATTAACATCATTTTCGTGTAATATTCCATCCTTATTAGGTGGCACATTTAATAATAAAACAGAATTTCTGCCAACTGACTTAGTATATATATCCATTAATTTTTCCAATGATTTAACTGCATTGTCTTGAGATTTATGATAGAACCAGCCTGGCCTTATAGATACATCTGACTCACCTACAACCCAATCTGGGCCATTCTCTTCTCCAGTATTTAAATAACTAGGTACTTCTCTCTCTGACATCTTAGCTAAATCAATTGTTGACCAGCAAGGCTCTCCTGCATATCCATTTTCATTTCCTATCCATCTTATATCTGGTCCTTGAGGACTAAATATTGTACAGTCTGGCTGAAGTTCTTTTATTAACTTAAACCATTCATCAAATTTATACTCCTGTGTAACATTTGATCCCTTAGCTCCATCCATCCAAACCTCTGAAACTTCTCCGTAATTAGTTAAAAGCTCAGTAAGTTGTTCCATATAAACTTCATTGTAATCTCTTCCATTCCCCTCACCATAATCTGGAGAGTTTTGATCCCATGGAGATAAGTAAACACCAAACTTTAATCCATATTTTTTGCAGGCATCTGCAACCTCTTTAACAACGTCACCTTTTCCATCCTTCCATGGACTTTTCTCTACACTGTGATCTGTTGTTTTGCTTGGCCAAAGAGCGAATCCATCATGATGCTTTGCTGTAAATATAACTTTCTTAAAGCCACCATCTTTTAATGTTTTAACCCACTGATCTGCATCTACCTTTGTAGGATTAAACCTTGCAGGGTCTTCATTGCCATTTCCCCATTCAACATCATAGAAAGTGTTTATTCCAAAGTGTATAAAAGCTGTTAGCTCATCTTTTTGATAATCTACTTGTTGAGCAGTTGGAGTAGCACCATAGGCTTCTGTAACAGATTTTAATGAATCTTTTGATGATGTAGCATTTGCTTGTACTAAGTTACCTGCTGTACCTAATAAAAATGTAGTAAACAATCCACAAGCTATAACCTTCTTAATTCTATTTTTATTCATAAATAAACTCCCTATATAAATTTTCTTGTTTAGATTTCATTACTTCTATAAGATATTCTTCTAAAGTTTAGTTCTGTTTTATATTATAGTTTAAGAAATTATTTTATTATTGAAAGGATATCTTACTTACTTAAGACTATCCTTTCAATAAGTTTAGATTAGTTTACTTTCTTTTTCTTCTTAATATTGCTACTCCACCTGCTGCTGACATTATTCCTGCAAGTAATAATCCAGTTTGCACTAGTCCTCCAGTTGCTGGAACATTTCCTGATCCTTCTCCACCACTTGGCTTATTATTGTTGTTTCCATTATCTCCAGTGACGTTATTGTCTCCACCATTTGTTCCGCTATTATTATCTCCTGGTTTATCTAAATTTCCATTATTATTGTCTCCTGGCTCTTCTTTATCATCATTATCCCCTGGTTCTTCTACTTTTTCTTTTAATCCATTCCTTGCTTTATTAATAAGTTTTATAGCACTATTAATATCTTGTTTTGTAGCTTCTTCATTATTAAGAACCTCTTCCCCTTTACTTACAGCTTCATTAAGATTCTTTACACTTTCCTCTGTGTATTTAGATAAATCCATACCCTTAATTTCATTTATTAGCCCCTCTAATTTTGATTTATCTGGTTTTAATCTTAAATCAAGATAAGCTTTCATTAGGCTATCAAATGATTTATCTACTTCTGGTTGCATAGCATTCTCATCAGCTAATACATCCTTCGCCTCTTTAAGTGCCTCTTCTAAAGGAGCCCATGTTGTTTCAATATAATCGCTCTTTTTTAAAGTTTCTATTATATCAACAATTCCTTTAAGGAGTTCCTTATCTCCTTCCTTAAATTCAAGCATATGAATTGCATTCATTAACTTTTTAAGTGCTTCATTAACTTCTACCTTAGTTGCATCTTCTTTGTTATAAACTTCCTTAGCTAAATCTAATGACTTATTAAACTCCATGATTACAGCTGGAATTACACCATTAAGTGCACCATTTGCCTTTGCATCTTCTGCATAATCTATAGCCATTTTTAATGCTTTTTTATCAACTGGCTTAACTACTTCATTTTTAATATTAGTAATTGCAGATCCACCATTAATAGAATGTTCTTTTCCTTCTCCATCTGCAATCTTTACATTTACTGCATTAAACTGAACATCATTTCCTTCAGCTTTTGCTTTGAATGATAGTTTTGCAACATCCTTGTCACTTTCTATTGGAACTCCCTTTGTTGCAACAATTACTTTTATTTTATTTTCTACTTCCTTACTGCTAACAATATACTTTTCACTATCCATTGAAGCTGCTTCAACAAATTCAACTTTTTCATTGTCAAACTCAACATCAAATTCCATTGCAAAGATATCATCACTACTTAATTTACCGGTTCCAAATTTAACATCAAAGTTATTTCCAACTAGAACCTCTTCTGGTGCTATAACCTTTAAATCTCCTTCTAAGCTAACATCTTTAGCTCTATAAACATTTAATTCTGCCGCTGAAGCAAATCCTCCAACACCTTCTTTTGCAACAAGTCTAACATGAGTTGCCTCAGCTGGTTCATTAAATTTCACAACCTTAAGCTTATTGTTATTTTCAAATGTGCCTTCTGAAACTTTAACAAAGTCCTCTCCATTAGTACTTACTTGCACTTCATATTTTGTAATATTACCATTTTGTCCACTTTGTCTTGGAAGATATGTCAGTCTATCAACATTATACTTTCCACCTAAATCTAAAGTTATATGCTGTGGAAGTGGTTTTACATTATTGTAATTAGTATGCCACATAGTACCTTCATCTCCATCAATAGCAAAGCTTGCCAACCCTTCACTTCCTACATTAGGATGCTCACTTGAAGCTGTAGCATGCATTTGTTCTTGTGGTATCATTAATGGATCTGATATAGCAGCTTTATTATTAACTAAAAGATTATCAAATTCTCCCTTGAAAGCTTTACTACTACTTCCTATATTCTCTAATGGGAATACAAATGTTCCAAAGTTATTTGTTTCACTTGATTTACTTATCTCATCAACATACTCGCCATTTACATAAAGCTCTGTTTTATTCAGCTTTCCAACTATAGTTATATCTACCCATTCTCCCTTTGGAAGTTCATAATTAAATGAATAGTCATAGCTCTCTCTTGAGAAGCCAACCTTCCCTGTTTTCTTTTGGACAGCCTTAAATTGACCTTTTGAAGATTCAAATAAAACCTGTTCTTCATTACTGCTATCATTATCTCTATTTACACTAAATGAAATTGAATAATTTGGTCCTATATTATTAATTGGAGTTTTTAGAATACTTTCTCCTCCATTTAATTTTAATGATCCATTCTTAATTTCTGCATTTTTAATCTCAACAGAGTTATATCCATTTTCTGATTTATCATCTGCAATATTATTTTCTGCATTTTCAAAATCGTAATTTATAACTTTTTCTGTTTTTGATTCTACTTTATATGTTGGATTTGTATTTGGTGCTGTTCCAACCTTTTTTGATACTTCCTTAAACTCACTATAAGTTTTATCTTCAGCTTCTCCCCACATTTTCTCTGATAATGCTTGTATAGCTGGATAAACTCTATCAAAAATATCATACTCAACTATTCCATTTGATTTTCTATCTATCATGTCATTCCAAAGAGTAAACATTCCTCCAAGCATTTGAGGTGAACCTTCTGGTAATACAACTCCATTACTAAATTTGTTAGCTTCCCAATTATTGTAAAGCCATTCAGTATCTAAATAATTTCTATAATAGTTAGCTCCTGGCACCATATAAACCCAAGCATCATCTGTATTTATTAAATCAAATCCTTGATTATACATATCTTTTGGATTTGCCCATCCGCAGTTCCAAATATTCATTTGAACACCTTCTGATGTTACAGGCGTACTTCCTTTTTTATTTGTTAAACTTCCCCAAAGTCTTGGTACAGCTTTCTTTTCATCTCTCATAAACTTAAGCATTTTATCTGTATATGCTCTATATTCCTCTGCCTTTCCATAGAATTCATCTGTTCCTATATGAACTGTAGAATTTCTAAACACAGGGTTTTCTCCATCCATAAATTCGTTATATATGCTTTTTATATAATTAACAACCTCTTCATTATTTACATCTAACATTGCAGCATTTTCACCATTTCCATCTCCATATGCATATTCTGGATGTACTTTTGTAAATGCTAATGCATGTCCAGGTGTATCAAATTCAGGTACTATATTAACTCCATAAAGCGATGAATCATCAATGAATTTACCAAACTGTTCTTTAGTATAATGTCCATCTTTTGATGTTAATGCTACTCCATTTGAACCAACATCATTTGATTCAAGTCTAAAGCCTGCATAAGCTTTCTCTAAAGCTTCATTGCCATAATCATCAAGCCATATATAGTTATCATTTAAGTGAATTTGGAAGTCATTCATTTTATACCATGACATTGTTTTCATTATTTCATATAAATAATCTAATGAAGTAAACTTTCTACCTACATCTAACATAAATCCTCTTACATCATACTGTGGGTAATCTCTTACTAGACCTTTTGGTATATACGTTTTATTTTGTTTAAGGATTTGAAGTATTGTTCTAGTTGATAAAAAGATACCTTGCGCTTCGTTTGCTTGAATCTTTACAGCATCATCTATCTCCATATAGTATCCTTCTTTTCTAAGCTCTTCATAATTTGAAGTTAATGCAAGATAGAAATCTCCTTTCTTTGGAGAATTAGATACTACAACTTCTATATCACGTCCTACTATATCTTTATAATCCTTAGCAAATGTTTCAGCTACACTTCTTAATTTACTTTCTGAATCTTTACTTATAACTATTCTTGAATTATCTTTTATTTCAAAGTTTCCACTCATTCCAGCCCATTCTCTAAGTTCTGGTATAACTGTTGGCTTATCATTTACACTTACCATATTTGAGCCTGGTACAGTTAATTCAATTGCTTTAGATGTTGCCTTTTCATTGCCTTTTTTAACCTCAAAATTTACAGAAACCTTAGTATTTACAAGTGGTTTATGAATATTCATTTCATAATCTATAACCTCTTCATAATCTGCACCAATAAATGATATCTCAAATCCTTCTGGAACTTCAGGCATTTTAAGTTTTGTATCTTCTGCACTTAGTTCTTCTACCTTTATACTATTTGCAACTTCTTCTACAGTCTTTGGAGCTTCTGGAATTTTGCCATTATATATTTCAAGTTCATATACTGATACAGTGTTCCAGTTTACTCCTTCTGAATTTGAAATATGCTCATCAATATAAAGTCTTACATATCTTCCACTAACTTTCTCATTTAATTTAATTTCATCTCTATGATTATCTGGAGCTTTATTTGCTGTATAAACATCTGTCCAATTTGTATTATCTACTGATGTTTGTATTCTATATTTAGGTGAATTTTTTCTTTCCCATTCTATAACTACACCATCAAACTGAGTGTTTGCTCCAAGATCTACTTTAAGCCATTGGTCTTCTGATGAAACAGCACTTGCCCATCTTGAAGATTTAGCTCCCCCTCTATCAATAATTCCATCAGTAGCTTTCCTTGCTGTAAAAGTGTTTGTTTCTACAGATGATGCAGTAGCTTCCTTATTTAAAGCTACATTAACTCCTTCTGTTGGTTCCTCAGCATCACCATAGACTTCTACTTCATATAATGAAACAGTCTCCCATGATATATCTGAACCCTCTTCTTTTGGCATATAGCTTTCAACTAACACTCTTAAATATCTAGCTTCCTGATCTCCAACTTCTATAGTGTCCCTATAATTTTCAACTTTTGTTCCCCCATAGATACTTGTCCATGAAGTTTTATCATCTGAAATTTCTATTCTATAAGATTCAATATTTTTTCTTTCCCATTCAATTACTACTTGATTAAACTTTGTCTTTTCTCCGAAATCAATTGCAACCCATGGATTCTCTTCATATCTTTCACATGCCCATCTTGATTTCTTTTCACCTGTCCTATCAATAATTCCATCATTTATTTTACGTGCACTAAAATCTGATGTTTCTTCACTTGATGCAAATGTAGCTTTTCCTAAAGCTAGATTTAATTTTCCTTTATTTTTTAACGCAGTAGCATATGCAGAAATATTTCCACACATCATTGTAAAGATAAGAAATAAAGGTAGCATTAATTTAAATCTTTTATTTCTTTTAAGATATTGCATTAGATTACCCTCCAATAAATAAATTTTTTAAAGATATTTGAAAGTCTTAATACTTAAATATAATTAAAATTTATGTCTATTAATATTAGAATTTCTGAAAAGCTAAAGAAGTATATTTATCTCCTTTAGCCCTTCATGAGGTCTAATTCCATGCTGAATACTATACTTAAAATACTATTATTATTTTATTTAAACTCTATAGTTTATTTATTAAACTACTTTTTCTTTCTTCTTATTATAGAAATTCCACCAAGTGCTGAAATCATTCCCGCAACCAGTATTCCTGTTTGTACCATTCCCCCTGTTGCTGGTATATTATTATCTGTTCCTTGATTATTTCCTGGTTTATTTCCACCATCTGGCTTATTTGGGTTTGTTGGTTTATTTCCATTATCTCCATTATTACCTGAACCATCCCCTGGTTTATCTGGATTTGTTGGTTTTTCTGGATCTACCGGCTTATCTGGATCTACTGGCTTATCTGGATCTACCGGTTTATCTGGATCTACTGGCTTTTCAACTAAGTTATTCTTAGCATTATTTAATTTCTTTATTGCATCTTCCACATTTTTATCTGTTGCCTCTTCATCAGCTAATACTTCCTTAGCTTTTTTTAATTCTTCTTTAAGAGCTTTTACACTCTCATCAGTGTACTTAGATAAATCTAATTTTTCTATTTCTTTTATTAAATCTTCTAGCTTAGATTTATCTGCTTTATACCTTAAGTTTAAATAAGCTTCCATTAATTCTTCTAAAGCAGTATCAACCTCAGGTTGCATAGCATCTTCATTATTTAATACTTCTTCAGCATTTTTTAAAACTTCTACTAACACCTTCCAAGTTGATGGTGTATATTCTTTTTCTTCTAATGCTTTTACAATATTAACTGTGTACTCTAACTCTTCCTTATCTCCGCTCTTAAATTCAAGCATATGGATTACAGTCATAAGTCTATCTAATGCAGTATTTACTTGAGCTTGTGTTGAATCAGCATTTTCATATACATTTTTTGCTTCTTTAAGTCTTTCATTAAATTCCTTAACCACTGTTGGAATTACTCCATTAAGACCGCCTTTTTCTATTACGTTATCTCCATACTCTATAGCCATTTGTAATGCTTGTTTATTAATTTTATCTATTGTTGTAACTGTCACTTTTACCTTATCTGAAGCTATGCCATTTGAATTTATAGCTTCTACTTCAAATAAATACTCTGTTTCATCTTTCAGATCAGTAGCTATATATTCCTTCTCAGTAACTGTATCTATTTTCTTTCCATCTCTATAAATGTTGTATTCTATAATGTCTTCATCCTCATTAGAACTCCATGTAAGCTTAACACTGTCAACTTTAATTTCTGAAGCCTTTAAATCAGTAACCTTGCTTGGTTTTTTAACTAATGCGCTCTTTGCTTCATTTAATTCATTTAAGATATTGTTTATTTCCTCTTGAGTTGCATCCTCTTTATCCAAAATATCAGTTGCTAAAGCTAACTTTTCTTCTAATACTTTAAAGCTATCTTCAGTGTAATTATCTTTAGTAAACTCCCTTACTTCATTTACTAACTCTTGCAGCTTACTTTTATCTACTTCTGGTTTCTCTGGCTTTAATACCAAGCCTTCCTTTGCTATTTTTAATTCATTAACTGCTTTTTCTACCTCTTCTGTAGTTGCACTTTCATCAGCTAATACATCTTCTGCTTTCTTTAATTTTTCTTCTAAGACAGATACAGATTCCTCTGTATACTTATCTTTATCTATGCCTTGTACTTCAGTTATCAATTCTTGTAGTTCACCTTTATCTACTGTAACCTTTGCAGGTTCTTTAACAGCTATAAGCTCATGTATTACAGGTTTTACATTACTTATCCAATCAAATTTCACTTCAAAGATATCTTTAAAATCTTTGACATCTATTACGTTGTAACTCTTTGATAGCTTAGATACTTTTTTCCATCCATCAGAAGTTCTAATTGATACATCAGCATTTGATATATTGTCAGCACCTTGAAGCACTACAATTTCTTTAATTTTTTCTTCTTCTGATATTTTATAAGAAAGACTTCCACCATTAAAATCATCTGATTTTGGAGTGTAGAAACTTGCTATGCTTCCATCAATTACATTCTTAATTCCATTCTTTTCAGTACCTTCATGAGTACTTTCAATATTTGGATCTTTATTCTCTGGTTTAGCCTCTCCCTCATTAACCTTTATTTCGTATAATTTCAACCAGTTGCCATGACTCTTTGTGCTTCTTAACCTAACATATCTAGCTTCCTTTCCACCAATATTATCTACTTTAAGGTATCTATGTGGTACTTGATGAGTTGGGAAGTTTTTAGTTATATCTCCTGGATTATTAAATTCATGAACAGTTTCAAAGTTTGTTCCATCAGCTGATATTTCAAGCACCCCTTCTTTAAAGAAGTCAGCACTTCCATCATTAACCCAAACTGATATATCATTGATATTTCTAAATCCACCTAGATCAACTGTAATTTGCTTGCCACTATCTTGATTACCATTAGTCCAAACAAATGTATCTATATCACCATCAAATACATTGTCAAATTTTCCATCATATGGATTACCATAGTTTGTTGTAACTGATGGTTCCACAAATTCAGCAATTCTAACCTTAAGTTTTTCTAGATTAAATTTGACTTCATTATCAGTTTTATTTATAAGTCTTATATATCTTGCACTTCCATACCCTTTATCATCTTTGCTTATTTCTCTCCACTCACTTGTATTCTCAGAAACTTGCAGTGTTAAATCAGTTGTATTTAAAGCCTTTTCAATAGATGATATATTCTTTATTGAGTCTAGCTTTATTCCAAGATATTGATTCTTTGATAAAGTTATTTCTTCATCACTTGATAATGTCGAATTTGAACCTTCTACATTAACCTTAAGTGATTTTAATTCATCTCTATTAGTAAATACACTAGACTTTCCTTCACTGCCATTTATAGTGAACTCTCTTACGGCTGTCCATAAATCTGGCTTTCCTCCTGGAACTCCAGCCTTTACAGCTCTAAGTCTTATGAATCTAGCTTCTATACCTAAATTTTTCTCACTTATTCTTACTTCATTTCTTTCATCACCTATTTGAATCCATTCTTTTCCGTCTACAGAATACTCTAAAACTGCTCTATGGTATCTATCGTGGTCATTATCATTTCTACCTTGTACAATATCTATTTCATTTACAGGTACAACATTTCCAAGATCTAAACCATAATAATCATTATCCTTTTGCACATTTTGAATATACATATATGTGCTTTCATCACCATCTATCATTTTTTCAAACTCATCTTTATCATCATGAGATGTAATTAAACTCTTTATAATCGCTGTCTTATCTAATTTTGCATGAATCTTAGTCTCTACTTTTGATAACATCTCATTTATAAAAGGAATAACTCTCTTTGTTGCAGCCTCAACTGTAAGCTTACTACCATTTATAGTTTCATAAGTAAACATCTTTGAATCTTCAATATTCTTTAATGCCTTTGAATATGATGTCCATGCATCAACTGCATTTCCTTCTTCTTCACTTATCATAGCTTGCATTATATCACTTCCTGCAAGTCCTATCTCTCTTAAGCAATTAAGCCATGGTTTCATTTCATCATATAGATTGAAATTTTTCTCCTCAACAACCTCTGAGAATACATTAACTGCATTAACTATCTTGTCAAACTCACTTTTTAAATTACTTGCATCGCTCTTTATAGCTTCTTCATTATTTAATTTATTTCTTATTGCTTCAAATTCATCTTTTAAATATTCTGATTCACCAACAGTTAATCCATGTCCACTAGGTTCTGGCGTACACATATGACTTGCAATAATATTAAACTCTTCAGCTACCTCTGGAGTAATATATTTAAATGAATCTTTCCAGCTTTCATTTGCGTTAAATTCATCTGTATTCCATGTATAATCTGCAACTGCAAATAACGAAATTTTTGATGCTTCTGCCTGTGCCATAGGGTTTGTTACTATACCTGAAAAATTATCAACTCCAGGTTCCATCATTTCTCCAGGACCAAGAAGTAACCTTGCATTTTTATAATCATTAACTGGCCAATTAAGCCACATATATGGATCTCTTCCATGAGCATCCTTTGGCCATTGAAGAGCATCTTGAGTAACTCTTCCACATACACCATCACCAGTCCACATAATTTCAACATTCTCTGGGAGATCTTTCATAGTTTCTAGATATGGCTTTCCTGAATCTCCAGTCCAGCTTTTATTATAGAAAGGTGGACAGAATATCAATGATTCTGTTCCTTGTTTTTCTTTAACCCAATTAGCTACGTCAGTAACTAACTTTTTATGTTTTTCTCTATCTGTTAATGATTGTGATGTACTTATATCATCTAAGAATAATCCAAACTGCCTAACTCCTATACTGTAAAGCTGATCTAATTTATCTGTTAACTTCTTTAATTCATTTTCGTAATCATTCCAATTAATCATGCTAAATCCCGGGTGAATCGCCCAAACGAAGTTACACTTAGATTCCTTACCTACTTTAACAAGTTCCGCTAATTCATCTAATTTATCCTTTGGGTATAATTCTCTCCATTTGCTATTATGATATGGGTCGTCCTTTGGTGCAAAAATATAAGATGTCATCTTTACTTCTCCGCCAAATTCCATAAGGCTTGCTCTATCTTCATTGCTCCAAGGATGCCCATAAAAACCTTCTATAAATCCTCTATTTTCAGCATCTGCATAATCTTCTATTTGAAGAGTTTTAATAGTTTTGTTTTCTAACTGATTAAATATCATTTTAAGAGAAGCTAGTCCATAAAAAGTTGCGTCAGTATGAGCACCAAGTATAGCTATGACACCTTTTTCTTCTAAATTTTTATCTGCTTTTAAAACATATGCATCATGTTCATCGTATATTTTCTCGTTATAAGAAATTTTCTTCTCATTAAAATAGTTATTAACATATCCTTCTGATCCTCTTACCCCTAGAAGAATATTTGTCACATCGTTTACAATACTGTCTGAAATAGTTCCTTTTATATTGTTTTCTTCTAATATTTCCATTAAGAAATTCTTTGTACTTTCATCAATGTTACCTTCAACTACTATGTTTACATTATCAGTGATTATAAATTCGCCTTCTGTATATGTCTCACTTTGCGGCAATGGATAGATTTCATAATTTTCTTCCTTGGTTACTTGCTTATTTACCTGTGTAGTCTCATTTGATTGTGCTGCTAGAACCTTTAAACTTGAAATATTTGTTGTTATAATCGCTGATAATATCAACAAACTAACTTTTCTTTTCAGCATTAATTTAATCCCCCTCTGATTAAAAAATTTTGATTTATTATTTATATGTCAATGTTTAATAAAGAACTTCTTAATAAAAAAAGCTAAAAAGACATAAGGATATCCTTCTAGCTAAGTACCTGTTAAATAATTGGCACAACTCTAATGCAACTAAATATAAAATTCAAAGTTAGTTTAAAATATTTTTTAATATTTTTAAATATATATTAATATTTCATTAAATATTTCTTACAATACATATATTATTATATATGTTATATTATGTCAATGAATTATTTGTACCTAATCTCAATTTAATTAAAATAAAAAAAGAAATTCTAAAAGTTTAATCCTTCTAGAATTTCTTCTTTATAATTGTTATATTCTAAGCTATTTAAAAATATGAAAATAAAAATTTTACTTTAATTTCTTTTTCATAATTGTTCTCTTCTAAATGTAGCCTTCTTAAAAAGCTCACATAGTATATTTTTATCATTTTCTTCTATAGCTTTTTTCATTTTTATAAGCTCTTCATCAAACTTTTCTATAGTTATTAGTAAGTTCTCTCTGTTTCCTAGAAAAAGTTCACTCCAAAGCTCTTCATTTATATTTGCTATACGTGTTAACTCTCTATAACTATCTCCAATAAAAGAACCTGTATCTCTATCTTTCTCGTCACTATTTATAAGCGATACTGCAATAACATGTGGCAACTGACTTGTAAAAGCTATCATTTCATCATGATATTTTGAACTTATCTTTTTTACACTCTTAAATCCAATATCATAAACTAAATTTTCAACAAGCTCTATGTTCTCCTCCTTATTTCTTTCAATAGGAGTTATTATATAATTTGCCCCATTAAAGACTTTATCATCTGCATAGTCTATTCCCTTTTTTTCTCTTCCTGCCATTGGATGTCCAAAAATAAAATCTACACCATCTGGAAGAATCTTTACTATATCATCTATAAACATTTCTTTAATTCCAGTAGCATCTGTAATTACTGCACCTTCTTTAAAATTGTCTTTATTTTCTTTTATAAAGTTTAAAATAAGCTTTGGATATATTGAGATTATAATAAGGTCTGCACTTTTTAAAATTTGCCTTCCGTCTTCATAACCTTCCTTTATAATTTCCATGTCTTTAGCTTTTTTTAGAGTATTTCTATCTTTATCTATTCCATAAACATCTTTATACCCATTATTTTTTAAAGCCATACCAAAGGAGCCTCCAATGACTCCAAGTCCAACAATTACAATTCTCATATTCTCATTCGCCCCCTATTTAAATAATGGAGTTTTAAAGAATTTTCCCCTCAAACTCTGCTATTTTCTTTATTTTCTCCATTAATTTTTCAAAACTTTCTGGTTTAATTGATTGCTGTCCATCACTTAAAGCATTCTTTGGATCATTATGAACTTCTATCATAAGACCATCAGCCCCTGCCATTATTGCAGCTTTTGCTAAAGGTTCAACTAAGTACCAGTATCCTGCCGCATGACTTGGATCTACTATAACAGGTAGATGGCTTAATCTTTTAACTACTGGAATAGCACTTAAATCTAATGTATTTCTTGTAGCAGTTTCAAAAGTTCTAATACCTCTTTCGCAAAGAATTACATTATCATTTCCACCAGCCATTATATATTCAGCTGCCATAAGCCATTCTTCTATACTTGCTGATAAACCTCTCTTTAAAAGAACTGGTGTCTTTGTTCTACCAACTTGCTTTAAGAGATCAAAGTTTTGCATATTTCTTGCCCCAATTTGTATAACATCAACATTTTCTACAAACTCATCAATATAATCTGTTGACATTAACTCTGTAACTATAGGAAGACCTGTAGCTTCCTTTGCTTTTTTTAATAACTTTAATCCATCAAGTTCTAATCCTTGGAAACTATATGGTGATGTTCTTGGCTTAAAAGCTCCACCTCTTAAGAAATTTGCACCTGATGCTTTAACACTTCTTGCTATTTCAATTATTTGTTCTTCACTTTCAACTGAGCAAGGACCTGCCATTATACCTAGGTTCCCTCCTCCGATTTTGTTTCCTAAAACATCAACTATTGTATCCTCTGGCTTAAATAATCTATTTGCCTTTTTAAATGGCTCTTGAACTTTAACTACTTTTTCTACTCCATCAAATCTTAAAAGTTTATTTGGATCTAATATTGAAGTATCTCCCATAACTCCAACTATTAAATGTGAATCTCCTCTTGATATATTAGTTCTAAGGCCCAATCCTTCTACGCATTTACTTACTTTACTTACTTCTTCCGCCTTTGCATTTGTATTCATAATAATTATCATAAAATATCCTCCAAAATTTCCTGTGTTTTTATTAATACTTCTTAGAAATTCCCGCTATACTTCATATCCTAGTCCTTAGACAACTTTTAATTTATCTATCTATAAATGTATCTTTACATCTTTTAAACAACAAATTCATCAATTCTTATAAATGTCTCTTCATTTTGTTGTAGTCCTTCAATCTTACTCTGGAAAGGAGTTATTTATAAACTCCTTATCGCCCCTTCTTTTACATACTAAAAACCCCTAAAAGTATTTGCCTTCGTAATTCTAAAACCTTTTTCATATACCGATATCTTTTTCTTGGCTTTGACTAATTTATAACCTTAATGCTTTTAATATGCTACTCCTTAATCTTTCCCTTAAGCTTAAATTTTGCTAAATTAATCGCATCTCTTAAAAATCCTTCATTAATAACTTCAACATGTGCTGCTTCTTTGTACTTATAAAACCTCTCATCATAAAGCTTATATAATCTTTCCTTACCATTTTTAAGTAATGGTCTATTAGAAATATCAATGTCTCCTATTATCTTTTCAATAGGTCTATTTATAAATAGGATGATCCCACCTTCTCCTAATATCTCTATATTGATATCTCTTTTAATAACTCCACCACCGGTTGAAATTACGCATCTTTTTTTTGCTATAAGATCTCTACAAGCTTTTGTTTCAAGCTCTCTAAAATCATCTTCTGACTTTGCAAATATCTCTTTTATTGATTTCTCGTTGATTTCTTCGATATATTGGTCCATATCATAAAAGTTATAATTTAATTCTCTAGCTAAAATCTTTCCTATTGTTGTCTTGCCGCATCCTGGCATTCCAATAATAATAATTTTATCTCTCTTTTCCATAACTACTCCTTATTTAAACTTTATAATAAGCCTCTTATATATATCTAGTATAACCTTTTTATCAATACTTCTTTCTTGCCAAATCTCTTCTGCTTTGATAGCTTGACCTACAAGCATCATAAGCCCACCACAAGTAACTTTATTATTTTTAATACCCAATTTAAGAAACTCTGTCTCTAAAGGATTGTATATTAAATCAACTAAAGCATCATAATTTTTAATTATATCTTCTGAAACTGGAGAATCCATAACATTTGGATACATTCCAACTGGAGTCGTATTTATAATAACATCTCCTACAACTTCATCTAAATCTTCATATGTTATAACATCTACTTTGCTCTCATTTTTATATAATTCCTTTTTAGTTCTACTAACTAATTTAATCTCTAAAGCTTCTTCATCTAAAAGATAAGCCACAACTGCTTTACTTGCTCCACCAGTACCTAAAACTGTTACTTTCTTGTCTTTTACAGCTATATTTTTATCTTCTAGCATATATTTAAAACCATAATAATCAGTATTATACCCTAAAAGCTTCCCTTTTTTATTAAAAATTGTGTTAACAGCTCCAATTTCTTTCGCTTCTCTAGAAATTTCATCCAAATCCTTCATTACTATTTCTTTATAAGGAATAGTTACATTCACGCCCTTAATACTCAAGGTTCTTAAAGATTCTGAAAGACTCCCTATATTCTCTTTAGGTATTTCAAATAATCTATAGGCCCCTTCAATATTAAGCTCTTTAAAGATATCTTTGTGAATTTCTGGCGATAAAGAATGAGACAGCTTCTCTCCTACAAGTCCATAAAACTCCATTATTTCACATCCATTCTTTTCTTATACCATCCTAACAACTTAAAATATTCACTACTTTCTTCTATTAATTTAAGAGCTTTTACGACTTCACTATTTTGAAGGTCTCCCTCAAAATCAATATATAAAAAATATTTCCACTTATCATGCTTAGTTGGTCTTGATTCTATTCTTATCATATTTATATTATTTTCTGCAAAATGACTTAAAAGTCTATATAACGTACCTGCTTTATCTTCTAATGAAAATACTATACTTACTTTATTAGCCTCTTCCTCTTTTAATAATTCTTTTCCTATTATAATAAACCTTGTGCAGTTATTTTTCACATTATTTATTTCTTCTTTTATTATATCTAAATCATATATCTTAGCGGCTCTACTACTTGCAATTGCAGCTTTACTTTTATCATTTAAATCTTTAATTAACTTTGCACTTGTTGCTGTATTATGATATGGGATAAGTTTTAAATCACTATACTCTTTTAAGAATTCACTAGTTTGACTAAATCCTTGAGGATGTGAATACACTTCTTTAATATCTTTAAGTTCTGAACCATGTACTCCTATTAAGTGTTGATCTATCTTAATGCTTTCTTCTCCAACTATATAGAACCCATACTTTACTAAAAGGTCATGTACTTCATTTATTCCACCTGTTGATGAATTTTCAACTGGAAGTACTCCATAATTTATCTCACCATTTTTAAGTGCTATAAATACATCTTCAAATTCAGTATAAGCTACTGACTTATTC
Organism: Clostridium sardiniense; assembly: GCF_050584765.1. Classification (GTDB taxonomy): domain Bacteria; phylum Bacillota; class Clostridia; order Clostridiales; family Clostridiaceae; genus Clostridium; species Clostridium sardiniense_A. The sequence continues at coordinate 155,089 of NZ_JBNOOR010000002.1, forward strand.
TCTTCTCCAAAATACTTTAAAAGTGCTTCTTCACTAAAGGAACCCTGAAGCCCTGGAAATCCTATTATATCTTCTTTTGATATAACTCTTCCTTTTACATTAAAGGCATCCTTTGCTCTATTTAGCTTTCTTCCTTGTAACTCTCTAGATACTTCCATCATTCCATTAAAGAATTTCTCTATTTCTTTAGCATAATCTTTATTTTGTAATCTATCTATATTTTTCTTAATTACAACATCTTCTCTGCCCTTATGAAAAATTGGAAGGTTATTTGCTTTTTTATATTCTGCTACCTTTAATACCACATTCATTCTCTTTTCAAATAGTCTTGTAATCTCACTATCTATATCATCTATCTCTTTTCTGTAGCCTTCTAAAGCATCCATCTTTTCTATCTTCCTTTCAAAAGTTCTAAAATTCCAATTGCAGCAACACTTTCTATAACAGGTACTGCTCTTTGTACTATACACGGATCATGTCTTCCTTCAATATTTAACTCTTCATTTCTCTTCTCATCTATATTAATAGTATTTTGTTTCTTTAATATAGAGGCTGTTGGCTTTATAGCTACTCTAAATATTACTGGCATTCCACTTGTAATACCTCCAAGTATTCCACCATTATTATTGCTTCTTGTTTTAACCTTATCTCCATCATAATAAAACTCATCATTAGCTTCTGAACCTCTAAGCTTTGTTATATTAAATCCTTCACCAAATTCAACACCTTTAACAGCCGGAACTGAAAATAATAGATGAGCTAGAGTTGACTCCACTGAATCAAAGAACGGATTACCAATCCCTGCATCTATATTTACAATTGCACATTCTATAATACCACCTACAGAGTCTCCTTCTGATTTTGCAGATAATATCTCATTTCTTATATCATTATCTAAAGCTTTATTTATAAGTGGAAGCTCCATCTTAGGTAATTCTTCTATTAATTCATTACTAACATTTACTAGATTAAATGATTCATCTTCTATAGATCCAATACTCTTTATATGGGATACTATCTTTATTCCATAAGATTCTAAGATTTGCTTACATATAGCTCCACCAAATACAAGTGGCGCTGTAATTCTTCCTGAGAAATGTCCACCACCTCTATAATCATTAAATCCATCATATCTTATATTACCAGTGTAATCTGCGTGACCTGGTCTCATTAAACTTTTAAGTTTGCTATAATCTTTAGATCTTTTATCACTATTTCTTATCATTCCACAAAGAGGAGTACCTGTTGTCTTTCCTTCAAATAGTCCACTTAGAATTTCAATTTTATCTCCTTCTTTTCTTGCAGTTGATAAATTATTTCTACCTGGTGCTCTTCTCTCCATCTCATAATTTATTCTTTCTAAATCAATTTGAAAGCCTGAAGGAAGACCATCTATTGTAAGTCCAATACCTACGCCATGGGATTCTCCAAAAATAGATATTTTTAAATTATTCCCCCAAATTCCACTCATCTACTCTTCCTCCTAACATTTTAAAATCTTCAAAGAAACTTGGATATGATTTAGATACACATTCATAATCTTCTAATATTATCTCTTCCTTGCATCTTGTAGCTGCGATAGCTAGCATCATAGCAATTCTATGGTCTTTATGGCTCCATACATTTACTCCGCCTTTAAATTCATCTATACCGTAAATTATTAATCCATCTTCTTTTTCTTCAATCTTAGCACCTAGCTTTGATAGCTCTAAATTAATTGCACTAAGTCTATCACATTCTTTTATTCTAAGTCTCTTTGCATTTATAATTTCTGTCTTTCCCTCTGAAAGACTTGCAACTACTGAAAGTATAGGAATTATATCAGGGCATCCTTTTGCATCTATAATAGTTCCTTCTAAACTCTTTGAAACTCCAATTATTCCATCTTCATTTCTATTAAAGTAAACTCCCATTCTCTCTAATATTTCTATAACTTCTCGATCACCTTGGAGAGAATTATTATCTAAATCTTTGCATACAACTTTATTTCCTAAAGCATCTGCACATAAGAAAAATGCACCCTGTGAGTAATCTCCCTCAACTCTATATTCTCTTCCTATATAGCTTTGATTTCCTTTTATAATAAACTCTTTATAATCATTATTTTCTATCTTTACTCCAAAGTCAGCTAGTGCTTTTAGAGTTAAATCTATATATCCCTTCGATTCAAGTGGTCCTTTTATAATTATCTTAGAATCACCCTCTAAAAGCGGCAGTGTAAACATAAGTCCTGTTATAAATTGTGAGCTTATATTACCTAACACTTCAAATTCTCCTGAAACTAACTTTCCTTTAGTTTTAAGATCTAATTCACTCTCTTTATATGAGTAATTAATACCTTGCTCTTTAAAAATATTATAATAAATATCTAAAGGTCTCTTTCCAAGATTTCCTCTTCCTATAAATCTATTATTAGAATTACTTAATGAAGCTATCGGAACAAGAAATCTTAAAGTAGATCCTGATTCATTACAATCTATAACTCTTTCTGTAGAAAAATCCTCATTTATATCTAATCCTATTATCTCTAGAACTTGATCCCTTATTTCTATTTTAGCTCCTAAAGCTCTCATTCCATCTATTGTTGCAATTATATCATCTGATAAATCTATATTTGTTATTATACTTTTATCTTTGCTAAGTGCTGCACATATAACTGCCCTATGTGCCATACTTTTTGAAGGAGGAATCTTAGCTACTCCCTCTAACTTATTGTTATATATTTTAAGACTTCCCATTACACGTGTCTCCTTTTATCTAAAGTTCTGTCTAAAGAAATCTATTGTAGTATCATAAATTTCTGCATTACCTATTTCTTTCATGATAATCACTTTAAGTCTACTACCCATGTTCTTTTTATCTAAAGATATTGTTTCAATTATAGCGTCTTTATCTGCTAACTCCACTTCAAATGGAAGACCATATCTAACTAAAATATTTTTAATATCCTCTGAGAACTCTTTCTTTACTAATCCCTTATTCTCTGCAAGTTTTGTAATTAAATACATTCCAATAGCTACACCTTCTCCATGGGTAAATTCTGAGAAACCATAATATTTTTCAATTGCATGACCTAGAGTATGACCAAAGTTTAAAATCATTCTCTCTCCAAGATCTTTCTCATCTCTCTCTACGATGATTCTTTTAATATTGCAGCATGTATATATAATATCTTCTATATACTCCATTACTTCTTCTCTACTATTTAAACTATTTAAAAGATTAAATAAATCTTTATCTCTAATACATCCATACTTTATAACTTCACCCATACCATCTTTATAGAATTTCTCATCTAAAGTATCTAGAACATTTGGGTCAATTAACACTCTCTTTGGTTGATAGAAGCTTCCAACTAAGTTCTTTCCTCTAGGAAGGTCCACTCCAACCTTACCACCAACACTACTATCAACTTGAGATAATAGTGAAGTTGGAATTTGAACAAAGGATACACCTCTTAAGAATGTTGATGCTACAAATCCTCCAAGGTCTCCAACAACTCCTCCACCTAAAGTTATGATTAAATCTTTTCTCGTTAACTTAAAATCAAGTAACTTTTCATAAACTTCTGGAAGTGTCTCAAATGACTTACTCTCTTCCCCTGGTTCTATTGCATATTTCTCTACAATAAATCCACCTTCTTTAAGAGAGGTAAGTACTATATCACCATAATATTTATCCACATTTTTATCTGTAATTATAAATATCTTTTCTCCATTAAATACTTTTCTTATTCTCTTTAGAGTGTCTTTTATAAGTCCTTTCTCTATCTCTATGTTATAGGAGTTTTCTCCTAAATTAACTAATAATTCTTTCACAGTAAAACCTCATTTCAAATTACAGTTTTAAATTAACTATTTATAGTTAGTATTTTTAGTAGCTATAAATAGTTAATTGTTATTGTAAAATTATAAAACTCTTCCCACTGCATTTGCAATAGGTCTAAGTTCTTCTAATAGTTTACCATAAACATCAGGTTTTATGGATTGCTGTCCATCACAAAGAGCATTTGCAGGATCATTATGAACCTCAATTATAAGACCATCTGCTCCAATTGCAACAGCTGCCTTAGCTAAAGGCTCTACCATCCACCATTTTCCTGTTGCATGACTTGGATCAACAACTACTGGCAAATGACTCAACTTCTTAATTGCAGGTATGGCACTTAAATCTAATGTATTTCTTGTATAAGTTTCAAAAGTTCTTATACCTCTTTCACATAAAATTACATTATTATTACCACCAGCCATAATATATTCTGCACTCATAAGTAGCTCTTCAATAGTTGCAGATAAACCTCTCTTTAAAAGTATTGGTTTTCTAGTTTGTCCAAGCTCCTTTAAAAGATCAAAATTTTGCATATTTCTTGCCCCAACTTGTATAACATCAACATCTCTATTAAAAACCTCAACATCATAAGGTGACATTATTTCTGTAACTATTGGAAGATCTGTCTTTTCTCTTGCAAGCTTTAAAAGTTCAAGTCCATCATATTTAAGACCTTGGAAGCTATATGGTGATGTTCTTGGCTTAAAAGCTCCGCCCCTTAAAAAATTCGCCCCAAGTTCTTTAACTTCTTTTGCAATCTCTGTTATTTGAGATTCACTTTCTACTGAACATGGCCCTGCTATCATAGCTAATTTATCTCCACCAATTTCTACTCCATTTACATTAACTATTGTTTTATCTGGATGAAACATTCTATTAGCTTTCTTAAAAGGCTCTTGAACATGCATTACTCTTTCTACATTCCTATTTGCCTCAATTTGAGTAGGATCAAGTTTACTAGTATCCCCAACAAGTCCTAGTATAATAAGATCTTTTCCTATTACAGGATTAACTGATACCCCCTTATTTTCTAATTGCTGCGTTAGCTTTTCAATTTCCTCTTTTTTTGTTTTTGGTTTTAAAATTACTATCATATTTAAGCCCCCTTTATATTTGAAGTTGTATCATAGAAATACTTTAAATAAATTAATATAAGTATCTAAAATTAAATATTAATTTATAATATATTATTGCTTTTCTTTCAAATTGCCCTTTAATACAACTTCTTAACCTTATTTATTGTATAAAAAAAGAGCCCAATCTATGAGCTCTAAATCTAACGTATTTATGAAAACATTATAAAAGTAGTATAAACTTAATTACTCATATCAAAGAATTATATTTTTTTGTGCAAAACAAATAGCCAGCGCCATAATAAAAGCCCCAGAAGCTAAAGTAAAAAAAGCTATAAGATTTTGCTCTTAATTCTTTGATTAATCCTTTCATAATATTCCTCCATAATTATATTTATTTCATTTTTAGTATTTAAAAATGATTTTACCATATTTCCATATTATCGTCACTAATTTTTTAATTATTTTATCTAATTTCTATAAATAAAATAATTTTAATAAATAATTAGGTTTTTAAATTACTATATTAATCCTAATATTATTAATATAGTAATTTAAATATTCCGTTTATATAACAAAATCTATTAATTTCTTATCTTATCACTTTAATTATTACTAAAGGATTGGGGCAAGTAATCTTACTATAGATTCCATTATCTTTTGTCCTCTTGGTCTATTTACAAAATGTTCTAATTTAACTTCAGTTGATTCCTGTAAATCTTTCATAAATTGCTCTTCACATATTTTTGATTCATTTTCATCAAAAATGAATGCATTAACCTCAAAATTTAAATAAAAACTTCTCATATCCATATTAGCTGTTCCAATACTTACAACAGAACTATCTACAACTAAAGTTTTAGCATGAATAAATCCATTTTCATAATAATATACTCTCGCTCCAGCCTTTAAAAGTTCTCCGATGTATGAATCTGCTGCCCATTTCATAAACTTATGATCTGGCTTTCCTGGTACAAGTATTCTAACATCTACACCTGATAATGCTGATATTCTTATAGCTTCAAGGATTGGCTCATCTGGTATAAAGTATGGTGATGTTAAGTATACATTTTTCTTGGCATTATTAATCATTTTAAGATATGCATTTTTAATATACTCTTCATTGTGGTCAGGTCCACTTGTTACTATTTGAACTCCAACATCCCCTTCTTTATATTCTTTTTCAAGCATAAACTTGCTAAAGTCTTCTATATCTTCTTCTGATGCATAACACCAATCCAAAAGGAATCTTTCATTTAAATCATTAACTGCATTTCCTTTTATTCTTATATGAGTATCTCTCCAAAATCCTATCTTCTTATCTCTATTTATGTACTCATCTCCAACATTAAATCCCCCTACATAACCATATTTACCATCAATAACTACTATTTTTCTATGGTTTCTATAATTTACACGAGTATTTACATGTGGAAGCATACCTGGGAAAAATATTGCAAACTGTCCACCAAGCTCTAGAAATTTCTTAAGTTTCTTTTTAGTCACAGTATATGATCCCATACTATCAACTAATAGCCTAACCTCAACCCCATGAGCTAATCTTTCTTCAAGTGCTTCAATCACTTTAGCTCCTATAAAGTCCTTTCTAAAAATATAATATTCAATATGGATATACTTCTTGGCATTTTTTATATCCTCTAATAATGCTTTAAACTTATCTTCACCATTTACATAAATATCAATTTCATTTCCTATGGTATATCTTGCACCGCTATTGTTATAGTTCATCTTTCTAAGATCTAAGAATTGTTCCCCACCATCATGGCCACTATTATCATTTAAAATTTCATTCATTTCTTTCTTCTTATGAACATCATTTATAATCTTCCCTCTAAATAACTTTTGTCTACTAAAGTTTTGTCCAAGTATTATATAAATTATAAATCCAATACCGGGTAATACTAAAAAAATCAAAAGCCATGCCCATGTTGTTGTAGGATCTTTTCTTTCTATAAATATTAAAGAAAAAGCTAGAATAGTATTTAATAATAAAACTAAAATTGTTATAAATACAAATAAACTCATATAAGCACCCCCTCTTTATAATTACTTTTATTTGTGATTTCTTTCATCATTTTGTATATTCTTTCCCTTTTTACATATTTTATTTCTTAATTATATTACCTTTTAAATAGCTACGCAATTAAATACTTCTCTAACTTTGTAAAAGTAATATTAATTATTAATGGTTTGTACAACTTATAAAAAGATAAGGTATAGAACCTCCATCCTATACCTTATCTTATATTACTATGCTAATTTTACTATTGTTATTTTAGTTAAACAGAATTTTAAGGAACACTTGCTTCCATTTATAAGCTCTATAGCTACATCCTCGCAGTCACAATCTGAAACATTTACTACTGCTGTACCTGAAAGATTTACAAAGGTTCCACTCTTTACTATATCTCCTGCTGCTATACTGAAAGTTTCTCCACCTACGCATAGTTTCAATTCTGCAAGAGCGCAACTCTCTCCTGATACAGTTGCACCAAAGTTAATTAAATAAGTCCCTTCTTCTACTCTTATATCAGAACATCCTTCTTTATGCTTTATAGAATCACCATTTATAGTTACATTATTTGCTAATGGAATTTCAGCTTTACTTGAAATCATTTGACAAGAATTTGATACTATATAAGCATTTTCATCAGTTACTGAAGATCCACAATCACCCTTTGGCCCTCTTGGTCCTTCTGGTCCTCTTGGCCCCATTGGTCCACATGGTCCCATTGGTCCTTCTGGTCCTTCTGGTCCTTCTGGTCCTTCTTCTCCTTCAATTCCCCTTGGTCCCATTGGTCCTACTGGTCCCATCGGTCCCATTGGTCCCATTTTTCCTGTATCACCTTTTGGTCCACATGGTCCCATTGGTCCTTCTGGTCCTTCTGGCCCTTCTGGTCCTTCTGGTCCTTCTGGTCCTTCTTCTCCTTCAATTCCCCTTGGTCCCATTGGTCCTACTGGTCCCATCGGTCCCATTGGTCCCATTTTTCCTGTATCACCTTTTGGTCCCTCTGGTCCTCTTGGTCCTTCTGGTCCTTCTGGTCCTTCTGGCCCTTCTGGTCCTTCCGGTCCCATTGGTCCTTCTGGCCCTTCTGGTCCTTCTGGTCCTTCTGGTCCTTCTGGTCCCATCGGTCCTCTTGGCCCCATTGGTCCCGTTGGTCCTTCTGGTCCCATTGGTCCCTCTGGTCCTTCTTCCCCTTCTGGTCCCATTGGTCCCTCTGGTCCCATTGGCCCTTGTAATCCTCTAGGTCCTGTTAAACCTTGTAGCCCTTCTGGTCCTTGTTCTCCCTTTGGTCCTTCCGGTCCTTCATCTCCTGGTTCTCCTTGCTCACCTCTTGGTCCTTGTGGTCCCCTTGGTCCCGTTGGTCCTGTTGCTCCTGTTTCCCCTCTCTCACCTTTTGGTCCTCTTGGCCCTGTTGGACCCATTGGTCCCTCTGGTCCTTCTGGTCCTTCTTCTCCTACTTCTCCTTGTGGACCTTGTGGTCCTTGCTCTCCTCTAGATCCCTTTGGTCCTTCTTCTCCTCTAGGTCCCTCTGGTCCCCTTGGTCCTTCTGGTCCTTCTTCTCCTTGTTCTCCCATTTCACCTTGAACACCTTGTGGCCCTCTTGGTCCTGTTGGTCCTGTTGGTCCTGTTGGCCCTTTTGGTCCTGTTGGCCCTTCTAATCCCATTTCTCCTTTTGGTCCTATTGGTCCTCTTGGTCCTGTTGGTCCTGTTACTCCTTGTAGTCCTCTATTACCCATAGGTCCTACTGGTCCCATCGGTCCTTCCGGTCCTTCCGGTCCTTCTTCCCCTCTTGGCCCTTGTGGTCCCCTTGGTCCAACTTCACCTTTGCATCCCATTGGCCCTTGTGATCCTTCCGGTCCTCTTGGTCCCCTAGGTCCTGGTGGACAAATTTTGCATTCATCTTTACATTTTACACTTAGTGTTGGTCCACTATGTCCTCTTGAAGATATGAATACAATCTCACCTTCTTCTTTTAAAGATGCTATTATTGTTATACCATTATTTTTAATTTTCCCTCTTATCCATGACTTAACAAGTTCAGATATATCAATACTTATATATCTGCCTTCACACTTATCGTCAATAAATATATTTTTTCTAAATAATTTAGCTTTAGGAGCATTTTTATAATTAACATCACAAACATCATAATCATCTAAATTATATAAAATATCAATGAATATTCCTTTATCTTTACATGAATTAACCTTTTTTACATAAAGCTTAAGTTCAGCTTCTGAAACCTTACATCCACATAAGCATTCTCTTAAATCAAATTTCATAAGAGAATTGTCATATTCACATTTACAATCGTCCTCATCACCTTTTGAAACTACAAGAACCTTTTCTTTTGAAAAATTCTTATCTGGGTAACTAGAGGAAATAAAAGTATCATCTTTGGTCTTAATATTTTTATCGCTCAAAAAATCACCGCCTTTTAATAGTCATTACATTATATTCTTAAATTTTCACTTTGCTATCATAAAAGGTGAATTTTTGACATTTTTATATATCCCAGCTTAATATTGTCTTTAACTTCTTAGCTTTTAAATTTCTTCTCTCCATTTCTTGAGTTAAATATTTTCTATTATACTCAATCTTATCTTTTGGTGCTGAATATAAGTTCGCTAATTCATTATAATAATAGGACTTTTCTATATCTCCGATAGTTGAATAGTATACACAAAGCTCTAGTGCTGGAAACCATGTTGAATATATATTATTATTGAATCCCATATTTTTTTTATCTTCATCTAGGTTCATTGCAGCCTTTAGATAAATTACTCCTTCATCATACATACCTTTCCCCTTAAAACACTCTGCAAGTAAACAAAGCATCTCACTATTTGGAGAATATTTCTTAAAAGAATTAAAAATTAATTCTATTTTTTCATCATCATTTCCACCAGATATATTAAGGACTCTAACTAAATTTATAGTTCCTCTTTTAAAATCCTCTGACCATAAATCCTCTTTTGATAAAACTTCCCTATATTTTTTTATGGCATCATCATATAATCCATTATCATAAAGTTCATTTGCATAATAGAAAAGATCTCTTGTTGTAAATTTTTCTCCTCTTTCTTCCATTCCACTAAATATTAAAAAATTTCTATTAGTATGAGCTTTTTGTTTGTCATGATTTATTGTTATATCACTTTGAATTATATTTCCATAAACATTCAAAAACTCATGAACTTTTCCAACCCATTTATAATTATTTGCTCTTTTAACTAATCTATTTCTTTTAAGGGAATAAGTTGTCTTTCCCTCTGAATCTCTAACTAGTGAATAATTCATCATTACAGAGTCAACACTATTATCTAAATTTTCTTTCAAGTCAATTAACATATTTATATTTTCTTCATCAATAAAGTCATCAGCATCAAGCCACATTATATATTCTTTACTCGCTTTACTAAATGCATAATTTCTCGCTTTTTCAAAATTATCTTCCCACTTAAAGTCATATATTTTACATCCAAATGATTTTGCTATTTCCTTTGTATTATCTGTAGAACCTGTATCTACAATTATAATTTCATCCACAACATCATTGATACCACCTAAGCATCTTCCTAATGTTTTTTCTTCATCTTTTACTATCATGCATAAACTTATGCTTATCATCTAAACTTCACCTCTACAAAACTATAATTTTACCTATTATATTGTATAGGTGTATTTTATAATGGTGATTATAACCTCAAGCTAAAACAATCTTTTTAATTAATAATATTAGAATATAATAAAAAATACCTAGAGAATTTAATTCTCTAGGTATTTTACGTAAGCTATATTCGTGAATATTAAGCGAAGTATCTATCTAATAATCCTTTAAATGCTCTACCATGTCTAGCTTCATCTTTACACATTTCATGTACTGTGTCATGGATTGCATCTAAGTTTAATTGTTTAGCTAAAGTTGCTAAATCTTTCTTTCCTTGGCAAGCTCCAAATTCTGCATCTACTCTCTTTTGTAAGTTTGTCTTTGTATCAGCATCAACAACCTCTCCTAAAAGTTCCGCAAATTTTGCAGCGTGTTCTGCTTCTTCAAAAGCAATTCTCTTATATGCTTCAGCTACTTCTGGGAATCCTTCTCTATCAGCTTGTCTTGACATTGCAAGGTACATTCCAACTTCTGTACATTCTCCCATAAAGTTTGCTTGTAATCCTTCTACAACTCTTGGATCTACGTCTTTTCCAGCTCCGATTCTGTGCTCGTCAGCCCAAGCCATTTCTCCAACTTGTTCCTTAAATTTATCAGCACCTACTCCACATACTGGGCATTTTTCTGGTGCAGTTTCTCCTTCATGAATATATCCACATACTAAACATACAAATTTTTTCATATTTAATCTCTCCTCTTTCTTACACACATTTTTTATATTTAACTTTTTAAAATTCTAATTTATTAAACTTTGTTTTGGTTTGTTTTGTTCTTCTATAATCATTATTATATAATAATAATTATCCGTTGTAAACACTTTTTTTATAATTTTTTTAATTTTATTCTTGCCTAAATTATGCACCTTTAAATAATACCCATATTTCAATATTTTTATTTATGTAATTTAAAAATATAAATTCATATTTAATGTCTATTTTATCTATTATTTTAGTTTCTATGAGCTATATGTATATTTATAACAAAATTTGATGTATTATATTATTGAATATATTTTATGGAGGTATTACATATATATGGATAACAAAAAAAGATCCAATTCAAAAAAGCAATTATATAGGAAAAAACAGATTAAAAAAAGAAGAATTCTAAGAAATAGAATTCTATTCTTTGGATTATTATTTATAATGATAGGAGGAATAGGCTACATTATACATAATTATACTTCCTCAAAAACTCCTAAATCCACTGAAGATAACTCTAAAACTACACCTCAAGCTGAAACTCCTAAAAAGGAAGAAACTCCACCTAAAAAGGAAGAAATATTACTTACAGCAGCAGGTGATTTTACTTTAGGTACAGATACTTCCTTTGATAAATCAACTAGCCTTCCAGCAGCAGTTAGCGCATCTGGAAATAATTATTCTTATCTTCTTAAAAATGTAAAAGATATCTTTGAAAATGATGATTATACTCTTGTTAATTTAGAGACTACATTTACTAATAGTACTAATAAATTAGATAAAGGACATGCAATCCAATTTCATTTTAAAGGTCCATCTGAATTTGCAAAAATTTTAACTTCATCTTCTATAGAAGGTGTCACTGTTGCAAATAACCACATATATGATTATGGTAAGGAAGGATTTAATGATACTATTAATACTTTAAAAAACAATAAAGTTGATATAACTGGTGAAGGATATGTGATAGAAAAGGAAATTAAGGGTATCAAATTTGGTTTTTTAGGTTATCAAGCTTGGGATAATGGACAAAAAATTAAAGATCAAATATCTAAAGATATAAAAACTCTTAAAGATAAAGGAACACAAGTTATTATTCCATATTTTCACTGGGGAATAGAGAAAGATAGTAAACCATCAGAATACCAAATTGATTTAGCACACTTCGCTATTGACTCTGGTGCCTCAATGGTTCTTGGTTCACACCCTCATGTAATTCAGACAATTGAAAATTATAAAGGAAAGCTTATTGCATACTCTCTATCTAATTTCTGTTTCGGTGGAAATTCTAATCCTGCAGATAAAAGAACATTTATTCTTCAATCAAAGTTTAACTTTGAAGGGGATACTCTTAAGGATATTGAATATAAAGTTATTCCAGCTACTATATCATCAGTATCAAATAAGAACGATTATATTCCAACTGTAGCCACTGGTGAAAAAGGAAAAACAATTTTGAATTATATAAATAGCTTATCACCTACCCTTAAAGGTTCTATAAGCGATTCTTATTTTAAGCTTCCAAAAAGCTCATAAAAATTTATAAGTTTTAAAGGCAAACAAAAAAGACTATAGATTGATCTATAGTCTTTTTTAGAAAGCAGAAATTATCTGTTGTTTCTTTGTTGTTTTCTAGCTCTTCTGCAGTCTGGGCATCTTACTGGTTCGTTATCGAATCCTTTTTCTTTGTAGAATGCTTGCTCTCCTTCTGAGAAGATGAATTCCTTACCGCAATCTTTACATACTATTGTTTTATCCATTCTAATTCCTCCTGTTTAAAGACTTCATTAAAACTTATAAATTCTCTAAAAGGAGAAAATTATAACTTAACTATCTTTAATCATTTTTTTGTATTTCTACCATTTCATAGTACCAAAAACGTTTTAATAAATCAAGTATTTTAATAAAATTTAACACTTTTTTGGTAAATATAGAAAGGAGCATAGATATAATCTATGCTCCTCTTATTTCAAGAAACTATCTGTTGTTTCTTTGTTGCTTTCTAGCTCTTCTGCAGTCTGGGCATCTTACTGGTTCGTTATCGAATCCTTTTTCTTTGTAGAATGCTTGTTCTCCTTCTGAGAAGATGAATTCCTTACCGCAATCTTTACATACTAATGTTTTATCCATTCTAATTCCTCCTGTTAAAGACCTAATTAATACTTATAAATTCTCTAAAAGGAGAAAGTTATAATCTAATTATCTTTAATTTATAATTTTTTTGTATTTCTACTATTTCATTTTATCAAATATCTATTTAAAAATCAAGTATTTTTATAAATTTTAATAAAAAAAGAGATGTACATTACATACATCTCTTTATTTTAAGAAACTATCTGTTGTTTCTTTGTTGCTTTCTTGCTCTTCTGCAATCTTGGCATCTTACTGGTTCGTTATCGAATCCTTTTTCTTTGTAGAACGCTTGTTCTCCTTCTGAGAAGATGAACTCTTGACCGCAATCTTTACATACTAATGTTTTATCCATTCTAATTCCTCCTGTTAAAGACTTCATTAAAACTTATAAATTCTCTAATAGGAGAAAGTTATAATCTAATTATCTTTAATTTATTTTATTTTGTATTGCTACTCTCTTATAATAACAGATACTTCAATTAATTGCAAGTATTTTTAAAAAATTCTAAAAATTTTAAAGTTCTATTTAATTATAGCTAAATCTCTTGCCATTTGTTTGTTTTATTAAAAATTTCTGCTATCTCATAAGCTCATTTCAGAGCATCTACGAAGCCCCACTAAAAGAGATGTATATTACATCTCTTTTAGTTAACTTTGAATTATACTCATACCTATAGCAAAAACTACTATAACTAATGTTAGTATATATAATAACATGCCTATCTTATTTCCAGCATTCACCGTCCATCCTATTCCTACTCTTTTTTCAACAAATATTGATGGATCTTGTTTATTGTAATATATTAATCCAAATTTCCATTTGCTATCGTCGTCTCTTTGAATTACTTTATCATTTTCTGTTTTATAATCATTTCTAACCTTAAATGCTTTTATTGAGTAATACATAAGTGCTATAAGCATAATAGCTGTAAGTATAACTACTATCCACATTACATTTTTACTACTTTTTATTATTTGAAGCACTTGAAGGTTTGCTATAGTTAATGTTGTCAAAGCAACTAGCATTATACACATCATAAGCTTTGATATTATATTCCTATATTTTAAATTATTATCCCTAGATTTCTCTGGATTTGTAGGATCAATTTTCATCTTTTTAGTTTGTAGTATATAATCAACTGCTATAAAAGTTATTATCATAAATACTATAGAAAATATTAAACCACCAAAAAGGAAAAAACTCTTTTCAGAGTAAGCAGTTATATTTCCACTAAAATCAAACTGAGTTGGAATTCTATCAGGTAATATACTATATTGCTTTATAGAAAAAACTGTATTTAATGCTAATACTGGAATTCCAATTAAAAGATAATAGGAAAGTCTTTTAAAGCTGTACTTGCTTCTTTCTGTAGAAACTACAACAACTTGCTTTTTGTCCTTTAACCCACCAAGTTCTTCTTTAAGTTCTCTTACCTTTTTATTATAAACTCCATAACATACCATTCCACCTATTATAGAAAAGAACATTGAGATTATAGATATTAACTGGCTATTTTGAATATAACTTACTATTATCCCCACAATTGATATTGTTGTAACTATTATATTTACATTTATATATTCCTTTTCTTTTTGCTTTATCTTATTGTTAGCTCTAAGTTCATCACTTACAATACACCCTATTAATACATTCTTCTTCCCTTTTACAGCTAAAATCGCACACGCAAAGAATTCAGTAAGAATTACTAAAATCATTATAATTATAAATCCTATATCAACCATAAAATTTATCTCCCCTCATATCCATCTAAAATAGTATTTAATAAACTTACCATTTCATCTCGCTTTAATCCCTTGGCCATACCCTCTGCTACCACTTCATTTATTTTTTCTTTATAGTTTTCTATAAATTTTTCATCATCCTTAGCTTTCTTTATATTTACAAGTACACCAACTCTTCTGTCTACACTTACATATCCCTCTTCTTTTAATAAGTTATATGCTTTATTTACTGTATGAAGATTTACTTCTATCTCTGATGCAAGCTCTCTTACTGCTGGAAGTCTATCACCATCTTTTATCTTACCTTTTGCAATACCTTCTATTATATTCTTCCTTATCTGAAGATATATCGGAACTTCACTATCAAATTCTAATGTCATTAACACAGATTTCACCTTCTTATATTCTATTTGTTATATATAATATATAACAATATTAATAAAGTTTCAATAATCTAAATAATTCTTTTTTCTCATATGCAAATATATATTAAAACTTATAAAAAAGTAAAAAATCACTGTATCTCAATATAACTACTTTTTAATTTAATATAAATATTATAACTTAATATAGCCTCGGTCTAGATGGTAGTAGAAACATTAATAAAATATACAACAATAAATTAGGTCCTATAAAAAATATCCAAATTATTCTTAAAACCAATGAATTAAATCCAAAATATTCAGAAATACCACCACAAACTCCTGCTATAACATAGTCAGTATCTGACCTATACATCTTTCTCTCCATGCATATTCCCCCTAAATAATCCCACAGTTAACTCATTTATAAATTAAATTTACTTTTATCATTTTATATAATAATAAAAAAATTCCACATTATTAATTATACAGTATCCCTGAAGTATTACTAATGCAGAATCTAAAGTTTTCTATTTAATTTTTATGTTTTATCTTTTTGGATAAACTAAGTATCATACCTTAAGTTTATACATTTATCATAATTATACAAAAAATATATGGTTATTATACAAATTATATATTTTAAATATATTAAATTCAGTGTTATATTATACCAGTAAGAAATTTTACTATACTTTTTATTATGTATCTTTCTAATTAAACAACTTAATAAAACTTTTTGCTGCTTTTGAAAGGTTTGTGCTTTTTCTATAGATAACTCCAAGCCTTGTATATAGATTAGTTTCATCTATTACTTTTGTTTTAAGGTTATTATCTTCAATAATCTTTGCTGCTGATTTTGGAATAACTGCTATACCAAGACCTGCTTTTGCCCATAATAGTGTAGTTCTTGCATCATCATTTTTGCAGAAACTATTTAGCTTAACATTATTCTTTTCAAATGCTGATGTGAGTAATGATTCATATCTTCTATAGAAAATTAAAGGTTTATTATCTAGCTTATCAATTGATATAATATCTTCTTTTATATCACTAAAGTGTTCTTCTCTTGCAACTGCAACCATAGGCTCTGATTCCAAATAATGAAAAGCAACATTTTTTGCTTTAAAAGGTGTTCTAACCATTGCTACTTCAATAGTATTATCTTCAAGCATATCTAGCATTTCAAAGGTTGTACCTTCATGTACTTCAAAGCTTATGTTAGGATTATCTTTATGAAATTCTATCATTCTATGTGATAAAAGCGCAGTTCCTGATGATGAGATAGTACCAAGTCTTAATGTACCCTTAACGCCATTATCAAAGTCTTCTATCTCTTTAATTGCAGTAGTTGTTAATGAAACTATCTTACATGCATGCTTATATAAAAGTCTTCCTGCATCAGTTAAAGTTATATTGCGAGAACCTCTTTCTACAAGAGTCATACCAAGTTCTTCTTCTAGAAGTTTTAACTGCATACTTAAAGGTGGTTGTGAAATATGTAGTCTTTTTGCAGCTGAAGTTATATTTCCTTCTTCTGCAATTGCAATAAAGTATTTAAGATGTTTAATATCCATAAATAGCACCTCTGTTTATGTTAAAGTTTGTTTAAATCTTATGTTAATTAAATATTTAAATAAACTTTAATATAAAATAAATTACTTGTAAAGATAATAAATGTTAAATAATTAGCTATAGAAAGGATTTTATTATGAAAGATTTATTTAATTTATATTTTCTCTTCGCGAAGCTCGGACTTATGAATTTTGGTGGAGGATATACGATGTTTCCAATACTTCAAAGGGAACTAATTGAAAAAAGACATTGGATCACTGATGAAGAACTTACTGATTATTATGCAATTGGTCAGTGTACACCTGGAGTAATTGCAGTTAATACTGCTACATTTATAGGCTATAAAAGAAAAGGAAGTTTAGGTGGAATATTTGCAACTCTTGGTTTTGTAACTCCATCTGTAATACTTATTTCAATAATTGCAGCCTTTATCGGAAACTTTGCTGATCTTCCAGTTGTCAAAGATGCTTTTGCTGGTATTCGTGTATGTGTTGCTGTACTTATTTTAAATACTGCAATTAAATTACTTAAGACATCTGTAATTGATATTAAAACACTTATTATATTTGTGCTTGTACTTGGTTTTTCTATCTTTACAAATATATCTCCTGTTTTATTTATAATTATTGCAGGAATAAGTGGAATTGTACTTAAAGGACTTGGAGGTAAGAATCATGGTACTAATTAGACTATTTTTTGAATTTTTTAAGGTAGGCCTTTTCGCAGTAGGTGGTGGTGCTGCTACTATTCCATTCCTTTATGATATTTCTGATAAAACAGGATGGTTTACTCATACAGACCTTGCTAATATGGTTGCTATATCTCAATCTGTTCCAGGAGCAATGGGAATTAATATGGCATCTTATGTTGGATATGCAACTAAAGGACTTGCAGGATGTATAGATGCTACAATTGGTATTATTGTTCCTTCAATTATTATAATTTTACTTGTAGCACAGGTATTAGATAAATTTAAGGAAAATGATATGGTTCAAAATTGTTTCTATGGATTACGTCCAGCCTCAACTGGTCTTCTAGCTGCTGCTGGCTTCGAAATAGTTAAAATATCAATATTAACTTTAGATAAGTATGCTAAAACATCAGATATTATGGATATACTTTCCTTTAAAGCATTAATACTTGCAGCAGTTTTATTTTTCTTAATATCTAAATATAAGAAGTCTCCAATTGTTTATATAGCTTTATCTGCTGTTGTTGGAATTGTATTTAAGTTTGCATCTTAAAATTATAAAAAAAGCCAGCAAAAATTAATTTTGCTGGCTTTTTTAATCTGTATATTATTTCTTTTATTATTTTATATAGTACATTTCTTATATAAAAAACTTCTACTTACAATGCATTTTTCACTTATCTTTTATAATAGATTCTCTAATTATATTCTTTATTTTCCTTCTATAATACATTGTTTGCATTGTCTACAGTAATAAGCTGTAGCCTTCTCACTACCTTCTACTATTGAGTATTTTGCAAGCTCTACTCCATTTGGACTGCTTAAGCATTTGAATACTCCTCGCTCTTCATCTTCAGGTATCCAACAAAGTGCTTCACGTTTGTTTTGTATATATCCCTTTTCCATCTCATCATTACAAAGTGCACATTTCATAGAAATTTACTCCTCTCAAAAATATATAATTTATATAAATCAATTAAACTTATCTATTTATTAAATTATATTATCTCTATTGAAGTAATATTTTCTAATTTTATTATTTTTAGAGCATTCTCATTATTTTTATTTATATATTCTAGTCTTAGCCATATCTCATCAACAGATCTAACTATTCCTTTTATAATATTACCTTCCCCATTATCATCTACATAGACTACATCTAAAATTATTTTGCACTCTTTACCTACACACTCTTTTATGGTATCTGTTAGAATTTTTTTAGCTTTATTTTTTATATTTAAACTTTCATTTTCTTTAATTTTATTTATTACTGTATCTGATAACCTATCTATAAATTTGTCTGATGCTATAGAAGAACTAGCTTCTTCAACGCCATATTTTACTGCCCATTTTATAATATAATAAAGTAATATCACTAGGATAAGCCATAACATAATATACTCCCCCATACTCTAATTTAAATAACCATAATTTAAGAAACTCTAATTTCAACATTACTTTTTATTAAGACTTTCTTCCTTCTTAAAGCATTCCTTTGCCAATTCTAATTGGTTTTTCTCCTCATACATAAGTCCTAATTCTCTATATAATTCCGCTTCATCTTGATTCTTTTCTATACCCTCTTTTAATAACTTTTCAGCTTTATCATATTCATCACCTCCGATATATATACGTGCTAAGTGGGCATATGCATCTGGATTATTATCTATTGAAATATATTTTTCTAATGCTTTTTCCTTCTCATTCATATACTTATCTAAATATATTTTCTCTTCCTCATATATATCTTTATTAGCATTTCTAAATTCATGAAATTGTTTAGTAAAGTTATCCTTTAAATCTTCATTCATAATATTTTCAAGATCTTCTATAGAAATTCCCACAACTTCTTTAAAAGCAGTATTAAAATCTGATTCTTTACTCTTTAATATAATATCTTTTAATTTATCTTCACCTTTTAATATAACTATTCTTCTTACTGCATACTTACTTTGCATATATATTGTATTTTCTTTTTGTAAATTATTTTCCCACTGCTCAGTAGTTACAAGTTTACTAAATGGAACTATTTCATTAATTTCTGTAATATAGTTTGTATCAGCAACATGTTCTGCTACTCCTTCAATAAACCAAAGAGGAATAGTTTTAGAATCTATATCATTTACTTTAAAGAATTCAAACATTACATGATGAGTATATTCATGTATTAATGAATCCTGTAGCTTCATACTTCCTCCACCAGATAATGCATCATCGTATGCATCCTTTCCATAAACATAGATTTCTCTAGTAAGTGGCATATATAATCCATCTGACCCTTCTGAACTATCTCTGCCTTCAAATACATCCTTTATATAATCAAATTTAATAGTTACAGATTCTTTATCAAAATCTCCAAAAATTCTATTATTTAATTTAATTGCCCTATCTAAAATTAAATTTATATTATTTAATGCTGGCTCTAATTTTTCTGTATAAAGAATTTTATAATTTTCTTTTTCTTCCTTTTTAAATACATCATTATACCCTTCTGGTTCCATCTCTGTCTTTTCTAAAACAGCATATAAAGCTATACTCCTATCTTCTTCTTTGTAAAGCTCCACAACTGTAACTGTTATAGCTCCAACTATTACTATAAGTATTAGATTTAATGTACAAAACAATATATTTTTTGCTTTACTTCCCTTTTCTTTCTTTATTATGTTTTTAATTATCTTAATTGTACTAAAAATTAAGATTAAACTTAGAATTAATGATAAAATTATATTACCTTTAAAATTTAAAAATATTGGTAATAATATGTACCCTAGAATAGTTATAAGATATACTAATATCTTTAATCCTGCCTTTACAATTCCCATACGCTTCCCCCTAATGTTATTTTATAAGTCTATCCCTAAAACCCACGATGATTATAACATATTTTGTAATTTATGTATCAAAAATCATTTAGTCTAAAATACATTTCTTTAAAATACTCCTTGGATAATTATTTGAATATTAATCTATAATTTAAAATAAAAATATTTTACCTTCTATAAACAAATGAAATAATTAGT
The DNA here is from genome assembly GCF_050584765.1 of Clostridium sardiniense. GTDB lineage: Bacteria > Bacillota > Clostridia > Clostridiales > Clostridiaceae > Clostridium > Clostridium sardiniense_A. Next base: position 175,911 of record NZ_JBNOOR010000002.1, read on the forward strand.
TAAATATATAATCATATTATTTCTATAAAACTCTCTATCTTCGTTCTTAATAAATATGAAGTGAAATAATTTTATAAAATACCTATTAATATAGTTCATACTCCGTTAAAACTTTAATATATATCAGTTTGTCCTAATTAGATAAATTTGTATAAAAAAGGTATAATTTAATCATTAATTACGACTAGGAGGAATACTATTATGCCAAGAAAATCACTTATTCTAACAATACTATCTTTTGGAGTATTTATAGTAACATTAGTTTTACTTGCTTGGTGCGTTGGATATAAAAAGCAATATAATCTTATGGAAAGTTTAAATGTACCACTTGTTATGTCTGCATTTGCTTTTATAATAAACTTTAGAAACTACAGAAAGTTTGGTAAAGAACAAGATAAAGCTAAAGTAAAAGTTAGAAATTAATAAATTAATTCCATCTAAAAAAATCCTATAAAAACAATTAAAATAAATTTATTAATTGTTTCTATAGGATTTTTTATTATTTGCCCTTATATATTTTCTTATTTATTTTCGCTCTCTACACCTAATTTTTCTGCAATTTTATTTAACGTCTTATTTATACGTCTAGATTCTACTATAAGCTGATTTAAAAATAACATTATACTTAGTAGTAATATTACTAAGATTAATGTAAATATACTAAAATATATATCCATAATTATGTTCCTCCATTTCTTTAATAGGTAAATATTCTTATTTTTATAATATCAAATATCATCATATAATTTTAACTTTTACACTAATATTAATAAAAAAATTAATTCTTACTTTATTATATAATTAAGAATTAAATCTTCTTAATTTAGTAATTATTTGTTTACCCTTTTGCACCTAATATACATACATATTTAAAATCTAATATTAATTCTTATTACATCAATGGTGTTATAATAAATATAAGGTAATTATTACTAAAACTAATGATTAAGAATTTTTCAAGAGGTGAGTTAAAATGGGTAAATTAAAAGAAGAATTTGAAAATGAAGTAACTAAGATAAAAGAAAAACATGAAGAGCACAAAGAAGAAAGAAAAGAACATAAACAAGAAAAGGCTGAATATAAAAAAACTGTAGCAGAAAAAACAAAGGAATTTAAAGCTGAAGAATCTCAAGATGAGGAAGCAAAACTAAAAAAGGAAACTAAACAAAGAATAAGAGAAATAAAAAAAGAAATTCCAAATAATATTAAAGAAGAAGCAACTCAAATAACTGAACATGAAATAGAAAATAGTCAGAAGATTTAATATATATTAAACTTTATTATAAATAAAACTACTAAATATTTAAGCTACTAGAGGGTGTAGAAAAATTTATATAAATTTCTCTACACCCTCTAATTTCATATCTTAAAATGACAATTTAATTATTTAAAGTATCATCCTGGTATTCTTAATCTTTATCAATATACCCTATCTCTTCTTTATTATCATCAAGCCACATTTCCATATAACCACAATCATTACATAAATAATATTTAGGCTTAATTAGTTTAACTGCTGTTATTTTTATTGGTACAGCACTTATTATTTTAATATTATTAGAATTGCACTTTACACAAGCTCCTTTGTTTTTCATATCTTCATACAAGCTCCTATATATAAATATATTAAATTTAATTTATATCCCAATCTATTCTGTAGCTTCCACTATGTTTCCCTGCTACTTTTATGGTATATTTACCACTTTCTTTTATATCTATACTTTTAGAAATTTTTTCATCAGGATTCTTCACACTATATATTTCATTTTTATCTTTATCTAAAATAAGCACAGTTAGTTCTCCGCTTTTAGTAGTAACATCAATATTAACATCTAATTTTTGTCCTGAGCTTAGATTTAATGTTTTGTACTTTTCTCCATCAAAACTTTTATATATCATTTTCATACTACTTTTTGTACTAGATGCTATAGACATAACAGTCTTAGCATTTCCCTCATGCGGTCCCACAGCAAATGCTACAATCACACAAGCTACAATTATAACTATCACTGTTATAACCTTATTTTTTCTTTTCATAAATCCTCTCCTTTCTTACCTTTCCTAGCTCCTAAATTTTCTATAAGCTTATAACTCTTATTAATATATATCCTCTACAACATATAAAGTATTACTATCTTTAAAGTTCACCATATATAATTTTGATGAGTCTTCCTCTGTTTTAAAATAATAACTATACTCTTTATTGAAATCTGGATAATTTTCTTTTGCAACACTTAAATTTTTAAGTATTTCTTCAATATTTGCTTCTAGGATTTCATCTTTATCATTTTTTAGACTTAATCTCTTATCTATATTTAAATCTTCTGTATCTTTAAATTTAAATACATGGTACCTTTGTCCATCTCCTAAAAAACTCTCACCACTATCTGTTGCATACAATTCATCATAATTTTTTGATAACTCAATCCCCCAACTTGACTCTATAATATTTGAATAAATATTATGTTTTTTAATGTAATTATAAATAACGCTCCCTACAATTATTGATGTTATAACTACCATTACTAAAATAATTGCTATAATATTTTTTTCAGATTTTCTTTTCATGTTTCCCAAAACTTAAGCCCCTTCTATATAATTTAATATTAGATTTATTAAAGCATAGGTGTATATTAGATATCCAAAGACTATGGTTAATGTTTCATACATATCTGACATATCACCTTCATTTACATCTTTGATACTAAATAGATGTGTAACTATAAAAATTAACTCTGGCCTAGTTATACAGATATATCCAGATAATATCATAAGTATTGTCGTTGCAATTAAAGTAATACTTTCTTTGTTAGAGATTATATTTAATACAAGTAATGCTAATATAACTATAAAATATATTACACTTAAAGCTAATTTTGTAGTCTTTTTCTTTTTGCTTTTATTAGCCCTATCTAATTTTATTTTTTCTATACTTCTGTTGTATTCATATATATCACTTTTTGTTAATGTATCCCTACAATCTTTGCAGGTTATACATAAATCTTCATTAAGTGCGCCACACTTTTTGCAGACTATCATAATACTCCCCCTTGCTTTCCAGAGTACCAAATAGGTATTATGACTTTTTTAATTTAAAGCGTATTCCTATTCTAAATAATTGTAAATTTATAAATATATTACATAAATATTATACTATATTTTCCAATTATTAAAAACCCATGTCATTAAAACAATGTGACTCTTTAGTATAGTTTTTTACTGTATTAAGAAATTCAAATCTTCATTATGGATACCTTTAGTTAAATATACTCCTCTATTTTTCATTTAATCCTTGTAATAAAATTAAAAAGGAGCAGACTATTTTATAATCTACTCCTTTTAGTATATTTTTAAATTATATATCCTAATTCTGCAATAAAATGTAGTGCTACAAATACTGCTACAATGAATAATGCTAATATAACCATTAAGAATACATACCACCATCTTCTAAGTGAAAGCACTCCAATGAATTCCCTTATAAATGCACTAGGTACAAAGTAAAAAGCTGTCTTAGATCCTAATCCTACATTCTTAAGTCCTGCTTTTTTAGCTAATATACCAGCTCTAAAGACATGATATTCATTTGTAACAAATACACTTTTATATTTCTTTTTCATTTTATCCATTATCTTTTTAGAAAACGTCATATTTTCATATGTAGTTCTAGCTTTATACTCTAAAATTATATCTTCACTTGGACATCCTTTAGATACTAAATAATCTTTCATAGCTTCAGCTTCTGAAATCTCCTCGTCTGAACCTTTTCCTCCTGAAACAATAATTTTCGAATCTTTTCTTCTTTTATTTTTTTGTTTCAAATAAAAATCATATGCTTTATCCAGCCTACTTCCCAAAAGTTTAGATATCTCTCTACCTCTTATAAGTCCTGCACCAAGTACTATTATAAAATCTTTATTCATCTTACAAAACCTAACTCTATAAACTAATGCTGATACTAAAAAATCTAAAAGTAATAAGAAGAATAATATTGTTGCTAAAAATAACCAGAATATGAATCCACATATGATTTCCCTTATACCAAAGTCAAATGGTAAAAATGGAGATATAATTACAAATACTATAATTATTAATGTTCCTACCCCTAATATAAAAGATAGCATATTGCTTAAACTTCTACTTTCTCTCTTCATCATGGTAATTCCATTTACAATTAAAAATATTATTACTCCAAAGAAGATTAATATTCCTAAAATAAACATTATTAAAAATACTCCTATAGCTAAGCTTTGGTTAATACTTTCTAAAGATAATATTAAATCAATTAGCATAAACATTATTGCATTAAGAAGTATGAATCCATTAATAAGCCTACTTGGATTTTGTAGAAAGCTCAGTAGAAATATAATAAAAATTATAATTCCTATCGTAAATAAAGTCATAAATTACCCCTTTCATCCTATGTTATTATTTTATATATTAATTTACTTGTATTAATCTATAAATTATCTTAATTATATGATATCCTAGCTCTCTATGTGCTTAAAATAATAATGATTTCATAAAATTTAACATAAATCTTCAACTTTAATTATATGTAAAACGTATAGAACATATAAATTCATGTACTTTCTTATATTTTCTTATTAATAAATCTAATCTCTTATATATGTAAGTGCATTTAAATTAATATACTTAAAATTAATTTTATAACAATTTAAAAAGACCTAGAGAAATTTCTCTAAGCCTTTTAATGTAAGTGTATAACTTTTTATATTATGCAAAATATCTGTCTAATAATCCCTTGAATGCTCTACCATGTCTAGCTTCATCTTTACACATTTCATGTACTGTGTCATGGATTGCATCTAAGTTTAATTGTTTAGCTAAAGTTGCTAAATCTTTCTTTCCTTGGCAAGCTCCGAATTCTGCATCTACTCTCTTTTGTAAGTTTGTTTTTGTATCAGCATCAACAACTTCTCCTAAAAGTTCTGCGAATTTTGCAGCATGTTCTGCTTCTTCAAAAGCAATTCTCTTATATGCTTCTGCTACTTCTGGGAATCCTTCTCTATCAGCTTGTCTTGACATTGCAAGATACATTCCAACTTCTGTACATTCTCCCATAAAGTTTGCTTGTAATCCTTCTACAACTCTTGGATCTACGTCTTTTCCAGCTCCGATTCTATGCTCGTCAGCCCAAGCCATTTCTCCAACTTGTTCCATAAACTTATCAGCACCTACTCCACATACTGGGCACTTTTCTGGTGCAGTTTCACCTTCATAAACATATCCACATACTTGACACACAAATTTCTTCATAATTAATTCCTCCTATTTCATATATAAAACACATATTTTTTATTTATATAATTTCTATTTATATCTTAGTTTATATTAAATACAGACATTATAACCATCTTTTGTTCCTTAGTTTTTTATCATAGGTTCGAAGGGTTAAATTCTAGATTAATTAATTTATCTTATACATCTTTTGTTCTTTAAAAATCCTTTGTATCTTAAAATTTATGTATAATTTATATCTTCTGTTATTTAATAATTTTTATCTATCGCCTGTCTACATTTATTATTATATAATAATAATTATTACTTGTAAAGGCTTGTTTTTAATTTTTCTATAATATTTATAGAAGAATTAAATAAAGCGGTTAAATTTCCATTAATATAATGAAATATTTTCCACATTTTCATTATAACTTGAATTCTTTCAAATTACTACTAATACCATTCGACAAAAGTACTTTTCATCTTTTACTTATATTAAACTACATCTTTACCAAATGGCATAAGTGAAAGCTTTGCAATCTTAATGCTTTGAACTGCAAATGGTATTCCTATAATAGTAATACAAAGAAGTACTGCACTAATTAAATTTGCAATACACATAGCGAGCCCACCAAATATAATCCATAATATATTAAGTATTAGACTTGTTCCACCATCATTTACTGTTACAATTTCCTTTCCAAATGGTGCAAATTGAAGTTTTGCCATCTTAAAGCATTGAAGTCCAACTGGTATTCCAATTATAGTTATGCACCATACAGCCCCTAAGAATAACCATCCTAAAGCATTAAACACTCCTCCAAATATAATCCATATTATATTTCCAAGACAACTCATATTAATTCTTCCTTTCATATTCTAATTTTTTTTTAGACTTTATTATTATATACTTTATCTTACATTAATGCCCTTAATTTCTTCTTATTTTTATTTACTACATTTGATTTTCTATATTCTAATATAATTTCTATATTTCGATCCTTAAATCCTATATTTTAATCTTCACCTCTATATATTATTTAGATCTTATATATCTATTTAAATTTCATATATCATGATCCATCTTATTTAACATATCTAAAAACTATATTAACTATTTATAAAGACAAATAAGGCTTAGGAAATATCCTTTTCCTAAGCCTTATTTGAATCTATATATTTTAAAGGGTAGTGTGAACGCTATTTCTATGCAAAGTATCTTTCAAGTAATCCCTTGAAAGCTTTACCATGTCTTGCTTCATCTTTGCACATTTCATGAACTGTATCATGAATTGCATCTAAGTTTAATTGTTTAGCAAGTGTTGCTAATTCTTTCTTACCTTGACAAGCACCATATTCTGCATCTACTCTCATTTGTAAATTTTTCTTAGTATCAGCTTCTAATACTTCTCCTAGAAGTTCTGCAAATCTTGAAGCATGGTCTGCTTCTTCAAAAGCAGCTCTCTTATACATTTCTGCAACTTCTGGGTATCCTTCTCTATCAGCTTGTCTAGCCATTGCAAGGTACATACCAACTTCTGTACATTCTCCTGCAAAGTTTGCTCTTAATCCTTCTAAAATTCTTTCATCAACACCTTTAGCTACTCCTACTCTATGCTCATCAGCCCAAGCCATTTCACCTTTTTGTTCTACGAACTTTTCTCTTGGTGCTCCACATACTGGGCATTTTTCTGGTGCTTCTTCTCCTTCAAATACGTATCCGCATACTGTACACATAAATCTTTTCATAACTAATTCCTCCTCAGGTTCTCATAAAATGTCTTCATCTTTTTTAAAACTTAAAAACAAGATCGTTTAGGGTTTTTAGTTATATTTCATAGCTATAAAATCTACTTAAACTCATCTTTTGCTTTATATATTAAATTAGTATTTTAATATACTTATCTTTTGTATCTTGGATATTTATCCTTTGTATTCATGATACTTATCTTTTGTACCTTAAACACTTATCCTTTGTATTTCTATACTTATCTTTTGCATTTATAATACTAATTATATATATCTAAAATTTTCTTTAAATCTTTTGTTACTCATAAACTCTCATCTTTTGTTATCATAGTTTTTACTCATAAACTCTCATCTTTTGTATACTTAATATTATCTTTTGTACTTTTTATAGAGGCCCTCTATGAATATTATGATACTACTTTTTTCATATAAGAAAATAGCTTTTTAGTATATTTAACCATTTGTTTAATGATAGTTTAGAAGGTGTATTTAATATTAATATTTTTATATCAATATTGTATTTAGCTTCCTTTTTGATAGTATTTTTATATTATTTAATTTAACATTTATAAGTAATATTTACATTATTTACTTGTATTTTTTATATTTATATATTTATATATTTTTTGGAATGTTTTCACTGACTCTTCTGTAGCCTTATCAAACCCTCTATAATTATGAATTCATTTATAGGTAGTATTTAATTTGCGATTATTAAATACTACCTATTAATAATATAAAAGATAATGGGACTATACTTTATATAATCCCATTATCTTTTTACATTCCTTTATAATTTCATCCCTAATTTCTTTAGGTTCTAGAACTTCAACATCGCTTCCCATCTCCATTATCCACTTTATAATATCAGTTTTCCCCTCTATATTTCCACTATAGATCAAATACCCTTCATTATAATGATCTTCAATTTTTTCTTCTATTACCCATTTATGTTCCTTAAAGCATTTTGCATATGGGTAAAATATTTTAAGTTTAACTAAAAATTTTTCTCTACTATTATGTATACCAAGTCTACTATTAAGATAGGCTTTAACATCAAAATTTCCTTTATCAAAGGTTTCATCCAAAACTTCTATCTTTCTTATTCTTACAAGTTTAAAATTTCTTATTTTATTTCTATATTCACAATGGGCAAGCATATAGTTTGCGCCTTGATAAATATATATAGCATAGGGCCATACAGTTCTTATCATATTCTCATCCTTAAGATTTGAATAGTCTATCTTAAGTTTATTTAAATTAATTATACTTTCATTTATAGTAATCCATTTTTGCTTCAACTCATCTGTATTTCTATTTATTCTTTTAAATTGCGCTGTAGCATTGGAATTCCAAAAACTATTATCATCTACTTTATAATTTGATAGGATTTTAGTTATTCCAGAATTAAAGTCTGTCTTTAAAGGAAATGTTCCTGCCTGTAAGTAATTCATTACAAGTTCTATAGCTTTTACTTCATCTTCAGTTAAATCCGCATTAATCCAAGCAGTTTTACCTTTTATGCTATAACCTCCATATCTTCCACGCTCTTCTTCTATTACAATTCCTGCCATACACAAGTCTTCTTTATACCTGCTGATTTGCCTAATATCAACTTCTAATTCCTCTGCAATTTCACGCCTAGTCATTTTATTTCTAGTTTTTAGAAGCATCAACATATTTAAAGCATTGTTTACCTTGCCCATAATCACTCTCCTCTGTATCTTTAAAAATGTTCTAATTACAAAGCAAAAAAAATGAGATTCCGCCCCCTAGCAAAATCTCATCTGTCAAAATAATTCCCAAATTCCTATCATGATAGCAGTAGTTATTAGCTTAATTACACCCTATACTTTGAGAAAACTTCGTCTTTTATGTACCATGATTTAAAGGAATTACCATACAATTATATAATACGCTATAATGGTGACATATAAATGTAACAATACATTTTATTATCTATTTTTCAAAGATTATATTACCATATTTTATTATTATTATATATATTTAAGTAATTTCTTTAATGATAATTTTAATTTTTTAAATATTTCTATTATATTACTTTACAAATATTGTAACTACTTATAAATATAATAAGTATTATTGTAGCATTAAATATTTTTATTATATTTTTTTCAGATAAACTCTTATTGAGCTTATATCCTAAAAACCCTCCAAGTATTCCCCCTATAAGCATTACTGGTAATACTTTTAAATTATAACTTGAAAATCCTGTAGTTGCTGCTATTGATAGTATTTTAGCACCCTGTGAAAATAATATAACTATAATCGAGTTTCTTGCAGCTTCTTTAGTATCCATACCAAATAACATAGCAAATATGGCAACATTTATAGGTCCTCCACCAATGCCTAAAAAGGCTGAAATAGCACCTAGAATAATTCCAATTATAGCAATTATTAAACTACTATTTAAATCACGTTTTTTTATTCTATCTTTTACTCTCATATATAAAAAAACACTAATTAACAATAATATAATCAGTGCACTTTGAAGTATTGAAACTGACTCAGAATGCTTATTCATTGAAACTAATACCTTAAGAATCTTTTGTCCAACAACTCCTCCTATAATTGAACCAACTGCTATAGTCATTGTTCTTTTTACATCTATTTTATCCCTCTTAGTAATCTGTTTACCTATAGATACTACTGCCATTGCAAATATAGTTGCTGAGGATAGTAAGTTTACTGTTGGAAGAGAATATGAGCTAATACTATCTAAAACTGGTTTTATTACAATTCCTCCACCTATTCCAGCAGCTGCACCTATTGTAGTTGCTATTATTGCTAAAAGAAAATATACTATTTCCATTTAATCTACCTTCTTATCTTTATTAAGGTTTTACATACGCATATCCTTCATATTGCTTTTTAATAAGTTCCATAACACCAGCTGGGACTACTTCAACAAAATCACAAAGCTCTTCTTTTTTTATTTCCATTTTAGTTAATGTGTTATTACAAGCTGCAAATACAACTCCCTTAGAAGCTAATTCACTAATATCATTATAAAAGCCTAATCTCTTAGCATCTTCTTCCCTTAAATTAACTATTGGTTCACCATGAACTAGCATCTCTACAGTTAAAGTAGGATCATCTTTTAAAATATTTTGAATATTACCTACAGCCATAGTCCATTTCTCTTTTTCATTTACATGTACAATAACTTTCATTATAATCATCTCCTAAGCTTTTCTATAACTTATTATAGAAAATTAGAATGTAACTAGTATGATTAGTTTTTTAACATTGTATAAAGTGTTATACAAATAACTTATAGTTATTATTACAATTACTTATTTATTAATTTATTTTGGAATATATTATGTACTTGTGCCATAGATTACATTGACATTTTTATTCTAATTTTCCTTTTTAAATTTAATCATAAAAAAAGATATCTCTTAATTTTATTCTACTTAAGAGATATCTCTTTTTTTATTTTAAATTATTGTACTTCTAGTTTAATCGTATGTATAGTATATTGATCTTCCCATCCACTAAATATATACATAATATAATTTCCTTTTCTTTCTGGTGCTTTTATATAATCAACATCATTATCTTTAGTTGCAAACATTCTCTCATCTAGATCTATTCCCCTATCCCCATCTAGAATACAAAAACCTATGTATTTTTGTCCGCCTTTACTAAAATCTAATTTTAGTTCTTCCTCTGGAGATACTTTATATACTGGTAGTCCACTTCCTCTAATAATGTCATCACTTTCTTCTTTAATTATCTTTACATTACTTTTCTTTTGAGAATACATAATTAACCTAGTATCTTCTGTTGTATCTTCATAGGTTATTTTTAAGGTTGGATTTTTTTCTATTTCATTATTTGAAATATTCCCCTTATCTTTTTTAAATTCATCATAGTCTTTGTTATAATCCTCTATAAATAATTCCATTCCTGATGTCTTATTAACATCTTCTACACTAGTAACCGTTCCTCCATAGAAACCACACCCAATTAAGGTAAGCGAGGCTCCTAGGAATACTGCTAATCCTACATAAATCCTCAATTTTTTATTCATTTCTTTTCCCCCATAATATTTTTCTTTAGTAGTTAGTAAACATTATATAAATATATTTATATAATGTTTATATTTATTTTATCATTTTTGGAACAAGATACCAATTGTTTTATTGTAATTTTTATTATATTTTTTATTATAAAATTTAATTTTCTATTATAATTATTTTAAAATTTATATTTTAATCTAAAAAAAATGTACATTTACCATTTTTTATAGCTAAAATAATATCTTTTATTAATTAACTTAACAAAAAAAGCTTTGCCTAAATATATAAGCAAAACTTTTTTTAAATTTAATTTAGAAAATATTATAATGCACCTTCTAATATTTTACGACTAATATCTAGAGTGATTTGTCCGTTCTCTCCTATAGCTGTCATATTATGTTCTTCTAAGGCTTTAACTAAATCATCAATTTTACTTGAATCAACACCGTAATCTGACAGTCTAGTTTTTATACCTAAGCTTTCGAAGAATTCTCTAGTCTTATCTATTGCAAGATCTATTCTTTCCTCTTCAGTTCCAGAAGTTATATTCCAAACCCTTTCACCGTATTGTATTAATTTATCTTTCTTTTTATCCCTCATTACATTCCAAAGTGATGGTAATATTATAGCTAAAGTCTTACCATGATCTATACCAAACATTGCTGTAAGTTCATGACCTATCATATGAGTTGCCCAGTCTTCTGGTACTCCTGTCCTTAGTAACCCATTTAGTCCCATAGTTGCACACCATACAAGATTTGCTCTTAAATCATAATCTGTTGGATTATCTATAGTTTTCTTTCCTATTTCAACTAATGTTTGAAGTATTCCTTCAGCAGTTCTATCTTGAAACATTGCATGTGCTGGATATGTTGCATATTGTTCTAGAACATGAATAAATGTATCAACTACTCCATTAGCTACTTGAGTCTTTGGTAGTGAGAATGTTAAAGTTGGATCTAAGAATGAGAATTTAGGGAATACTAATTGATTTCTAAATCCTCTCTTACCTATGCTTGAAGTAACAACTCCTCCACAGTTCATCTCTGAACCTGTAGCTGGAAGTGTCACTACCGTTCCAAGTGGTAATGCTTTAGTTAAACCAAAGGCAGCCATTTTATCTCTTAAAAGATCTATAGCATCTTCTCCATCATATTGTGATACTAATGAAACAAATTTTGTTCCATCCATTACAGAACCACCACCAACAGCTAATAAGAAATCTATATTTTCTTTCTTAACTACATCTACAGCCTTCATTAATGTTTCAAATCTTGGATTAGCTTCTATACCTCCAAATTCAACTACTTCTCTCTCTCCAAGTCCCTTTAATACTTTTTCTAGAGTACCAAACTTTTTAACGCTTCCTCCACCATAAAGTACAAGAACTTTAGCATCCTTTGGTATTAAATTATTTAATTCTCCTAAACGATCTTTTCCAAAAACTATTCTTGTTGGATTATAAAAATCAAAATTCATCATATAAAATTTCCTCCTTAAGTCATAGGTAATCTATTAATCTTTACTTAGATTTCCTTCAATTAAACTTAGTATAGTCCTTAGAGTACACTTTAAGTCAATAAATTATTTACTATTTAATTTATATTTTAAAGCTTATTAAAATTTAAAGATTTATCCACACCCTAATATTATTGAAAATTAAGAGCTTACCTTTATATAAAAATAACCCCAAATTAATTATTTTATTTAATAAATTCCTTATTTAAATAATTCTATATATAAAATAAAGAAGCACCATAAAAATGATGCTTCTTTATTATCTATAATTTAGTAGCTTCTAATGAATTAATACAAATCTTTTTAGTTAACTTTAATAAACCTTCTTTTTCTTCTTCAGAAAAATTGCTTAATAAAAAGTTTTTCCAATCATTTATTATCTTATTGATCTTTGGATAGACTTCTAAAGCTTTGTCTGTAGGATAAAGATTATATGTTCTTTTATCATCTTTCTTTGCTACCCTTTCTATAAATCCGAGCTTTTCTAACTGACATAAAGCCCTTGTAATATTACTAGGATTTAAATGAATTATATCTATTAATTTATCCTGTGTTATTCCAGGATTTTCATAAATTTTTAGTATATAAAAGTGCTGGCTACTATTTAGCCCTATATCTTTTAACTTCTTATCTAGATATATTTTATTATGTCTGTCAGTAATTGAAATCCATTTAAGTAAATCATCCATCATTTCTGCCTCCATAATTAGATTCAACCTAACTTTAATAATAAGATAAACTCACAATGAAATCTACTATTTTTTGAATAATCTGTATGCAGAAACCACACATGCAATAAGACATAATGCAAATGAAACTGCAAAAGCTATATGCATTCCATAGACAAATAGAATCGGCTGATTATCTATATAAGTTATTACTTTATAACCTGCCTTATGGCTCATTCCAAGATAAAGAATTGTAGTTGATAATGATATACCAATAATCATCCCTAAGTTTCTTGCAAGAGAATTTAAGCTTCCAGCTATACCTAACTTATTTGGTTTCACAGAGGACATTATTATTGAATTATTCGGTGATTGGAATAATGCAATACCAACTCCATTCATAGTTGTAACTGCAACTAAATAAATAACTGATGTACTTTGATCTATAAACATATATAAAAATTGAGTTATTGTAACTACTACTAATCCTATAAATGTCAATATCTCTGATCCCATTCTATCTGATAAACTTCCACTTATAGGTGCAACAATCATCATTGCAATTGGAACAGACATTAATATAAATCCTGATACAATAGATGAATATCCTAAAGTCTTTTGAAGATAAAACGGCATTAAAACATTAAAGAATAAAATTGCTGAAAATATTAAAAGTGCACAGAATAACCCCATCGAGAATTCAAAGTTTTCAAACATCTTCATATCTATTAATGGCTCATCAATCCTATTCTCAACTCTTATAAATACAATTAATGAAATTATAAATATTATAAATAAAGTTATTACTGTAGGAGTCATAAATCCTGTTTGTTGACCTATAAAGATCGCTACAAATAATGAAACTATACTAATATCAAATAAAATAAATCCTTTATAATCTATCTTTATCTTAACTTTATCTTTATTTTCTTTAGGAAATACAAAGTATCCTAAAATTATAGCTACTATTCCTATTGGGATATTTATTAGAAATATATAATGCCATGAATAACCTTCGATTATAAATCCTCCAATACCCGGCCCTGCAATACTGCCTAAAGATACAAAACTCCCAAGGATTCCAAGTCCTTTTCCTCTCATCTCTCTTGGAAAATACTCAGTTATAATTCCAAAGTTTGTCGCCATAGTCATACTAGCTCCGATAGCTTGAACCGCTCTTGATACTAAAAGAAAAGTTAAACTAGTACTTATACCACATAGAAGTGATCCTATTACAAATATAACTGTCCCTATCTGGAAAACTTTAATTTTTCCTTTTGTATCACTTATTCTTCCGAAAAATATTAAAAGCATACATATTACAACTATATATAAAGAAACTATCCATTCAGCCTGATTCATATTAATTGATAAATCTTGTGATATTACTGGCATTGCTATATTTACAATACTTCCATCTAATGTAGACATAAATGTAAATAAACAAGTTGCAATTAACATAAGCCAAATATTATACTTTTGTTCTGATTTACTATTATCTTTTGTCATTTGTAATCCTCCCTTTTTTATTTTCTACAAAATTAAGTTATTTATCATATAACCTAATGTATTTGCGTTCGCAATTATATTGATAAAAAAATAAATCTTTGCGTTCGCAAATTTATTTTAGTCCAAACTATATTAATAGTCAATGTAAATATTCGGCAAGATATAAATTTAGTTATAGTAAAATTCAAAGGAGTGCAACTATTGCAACTCCTTTAATATCTGTTTTATATAATTTTATATTATGTAAGATTTCATTATCATTTACTACTATTTGCTATTTTCATCTATGTAATTTTTTATATCCTCTATTTGTGCATTTGTAGATTTTATATTATCATCTATAGAGTTTAATTCTTCACTTTTTGCTTTCAAAGTCTCTTCTTGACTTATGTATGTCTTTTCTAATTCTTCTTTTGTTTTATTGTTCTTTGAAGTAAAAGCTGTACACCCCAATATAAAAAATATTATTCCTAATATAATTGTACCTTTGTTATATTTTATAAATTTAAAAAATTTATTCATCTATTATACCTCCATTAATAACATTTTGAGCAAGGTGTTAAACCTTCTGCTTGTGCTTCACTTAATGTTATTTCAGTCGCCTGTGCTGAGTGTGTGTTACCACAATGACTTGTGCTATGATATTTTTTACCTGTTTTTGTTCTCCAAACCATAGCTCCAACTTGTTTGTTATCTGAAGATTTAGTGTTATCAGCATTACTACTATTTGAAGAAGGTGCTACACTTTTAGCTGCTTCTGCTTCTTGCTTTTTCTTTGCAGCCTCTGCTTCTGCTTGCTCTTTCTTTTCCTTTTCTTCTTGTTCTTTTGCAAGCTTTTCTTCTTTAACCTTGTCTATATCATCTTTTTTAGTTTGATATTCTGAAAGATTATTTTTTAGATTATCTAAATCTTTTTTATCAGACTCTAATGATGCATTCTTTTGTGATATTTGAGCCGCTATTTCTGTGTTCTTTGCTTGCATATCGCTTATTTCTTGATCTGGAACATTTCCTGCAAAGGCAATTCCCCCTCCAATTAAAAAGCATGCTATACAAGAAATTAATATTTTCTTCTTACTTGATATAAATGACTTTATATTCAATTTTATCCCCCCTTGTTTATATAAGGGAATTATATCATGTATATTGAAGGTATTTTTTATTTTCAATATATCAATTATTCTGAAATTTTTATTTGTTTTATGAAACTTTGTATATGATAATATTTTTCTAAACTTTGTTATATATTTTGGATATCTTTTATAAAAATTGCTTTATTTTTTATAAGTTATTAATTTAACAATTTTTTTGAAATAAATAGAGTAATAGATTTTATAATCTATTACTCTATTACTTTTTTAAGTATTATTCCATTTTTAAAGCTACCTATTTGTGATTTCTTTCCTTCTCTTTTATTTAGAAATTCTTCTTCTGAATATCCTAGATTATCTGCAAGTGCAAATAATACTTCCATGATATCTGCAAGTTCCTCTAAATTTTTATCTTCTAAATATTCATTTATTTCTTCATTTAGTTTCTTTTCTAGGTATTCTTCTTTTTCTTTGCCAGTTACTATTTTTATATTACATTTCTTGCCTGACTCTTCTATTATCTTTGGTATATCATCTCTTACTAATTTGTTATACTCTTTCAAGGTCTGCCACCACCTCAATATTTTTATGGTCAATAAAATTATTTTCCCATATATTAAATCCTTGATTATAAGCAATTTGGTATAAAGGCTTAATTGTTTGCTCTATAGAACTTATAAAAATCTCTTTTTTAATTGGTTCATATAATTTAGTGTCTTTATTAAAGCTCATATCTAAATTTATATTATTATAATCTTCAAGTATTTTTCTTCCCTTTTCATTCTTCCTCATAAAATCAAAAGATTTAAATTGAAGTTCACAAAAATCATTAAAATACCTATCTAAATCAGGTAAATTATCACTTTTTTTACTATTTATATTTTTAAATGTAGGTATTAAATTCCAAAGTTCATCATGTAATACAAAACTCCATGGAATAAAATGATCTATACTCATTACACCATATCTTTCATAATTTTCTTCATTCATTATTTGACCAGTATATATATCCTTTACCCCTATCTCTTTATTTACAAGCTTCCAGTAATCAGTTGGTGCTTTAAGATTTCTATGAATTGGTGCTTCTAATTTAAAGGCTATAGCCGGAACATTTGGATTTCTTTTTTGCAAGAAGCATATCAGCTTGTACCTTATCCATCCATAAATTATCCTTTCATTACTTTCTATATATTTAGCCCATAGATCATTTACTATTATCTTTTTTTCACTTGAATTTGTTATATCTATTTTATAAAGTGAACCTTCATCTTCATTTGATAAATCAATAATTCTTCTATTTTTCTGACTCTTATCTAATCCCTTTAATTGATTCTCATAAAAGGGTGATAATAGTCTATATGGAACCATATTACATAGACTTAATATATCTTTTTCTACTTCTTTATCAGTTTTATTCTCTAAAAACTCAATTAAATCTTCTTCTTTTGGATTTTTATTTATCTCATATCTATCCTTTATCTTATTTACCACTTCTCCTAAATTATCATGTACTCCAAAACTTAGCTTAAATTCAACTAATGGATACCAAGCTGTAGCTATCATTCTGCAAGCTAATCTCTTGAATGTTATCTCTTTATTTCCTACTATTATTTCTTTTAATATTGCATCAAGCCAGAATAATTTATATGATGCTACTGTTACTTTTTCATCTAGTAACTTTTCTAACTTATTTATTCTTAAATTATTATCATATGGTAATTTAATTTCCATTTATCTACTCCTATTTTTATTTATATGATTATTTTACCATCTTACTTTATCTATAATCTATATACTAAGTGTATCTTTTCTATTATAAATAAATTTGCGATTCTTAAATTATATAAAAAATAAAGCATCGAAATAATTAACTATTGTATAATTATACTATAATACAAATATTTATTAGGTGGTGATTAAAGTTCATAAAGAATTAATTGATATTCCAGATTATAAAGATTGGACTCTTATTAAGAAAATAGATGAAGGCTGGTCAAAAGATATAAAATATTACATAGAAGATTGTAATAAAAATAAGTTACTCCTTAGACTTTCAGATATTAGTATGTTAGAGCCTAAAAATAAAGAGTTTGAAATAATAAAAAAATACAATTCTTTATCTTTTGAAATGTCAAAAGTAATTTCTTTTGGGATATGTAATAATAAACAAAATGTTTATATGCTCCTAAGTTGGGTTGAAGGAGAATCCTTAATAACTGCTCTTCCAAACCTTTCTGAAAAGGAACAATATAGTCTTGGCTTAGAAGCTGGAAATATTCTAAAAGAAATACACTCTATACCTGTAATAAAATCTGATATGCCTGTAGAAAATAGACAAGAACGAAAAGTAAAAAAACTAATTAAATATGAAAATAGTTCTGTTCGTATTAATAATGATAAAGATGCATTAAAATTTATCAAGAAAAATATTAGGAAATTAAATTCATTACCCCCAGTCTATACCCATGGCGACTTTCATGTTGGTAATTTAATTCTTACTCCTAATAATAATGTAGGTGTAATTGACTTTAATAGATGGAAATGTGGAGATGGATATGAAGAATTCTATAAAGTTCAATTCTTTGATATTGAAGTAAGTATTCCATTTGCAATAGGGCAAATCGATGGATATTTTAATAATGAGCCTCCACTTAAATTCTGGGACATATTATCTGTTTATGTTACACACTCTTCACTTACTGCAATAAATTGGGCTGAAGCATTTGGAGAAGATGAAATTAATGGAATGAAATTACGATGTATTAATGCTTTTAAAGACTTTAATAATTTTAAAAGCATTATTCCCAACTGGTACAAAGATAATTATAAAAAATATAGAACTATGATATAAATATATAATAAATTCTTATTAATTATATTTATATCATGAGTAGAAAATACTCCATTTATTGATAATCAAGAAATTTTATTAATATGGATAAATAATTTTCAATATAAAAAAAGAACTATTAGGTTAGCCTAATAGTTCTTATACTTTCTATAATACTTTCAAAGTTTCTTTTAAAAACATTATGCAAAGCACTTAATTATTTTCTAGCTTTCATATCTGATTCTAGCTCTTTTGCAAATTCTTTTTCCATAGAAGCTTCTTCTTTTGCTTCTCTATCTAATTCTTGAGTTATTTTCTTTCCAAGAACATTAGCTTCTTTTTGGTCTTCTTTGTAAGCTTTGCTATTTTCATTTACAACCTTAAGATCTTCTTCTGCTTTACTTCTTATTTCTTCTTTTAATTCTTCAACTTTTTTACTCATAATAAAACCCTCCTAAATAGAAATTCAAATAGATTTCTAATATTTTTTATACTCATATTATAACAAGATTATTTGAGAAAAAAATATCTTTGAATTAAGTTTAATTAAAACTATGATAAATCTTTACAAAGTAATATTTTTATTCATTTATAAACAAAATTATTATACTTTACTATTTCTTAATAAAAGTTTTTTCATCTATCTTATAATAAATTGCTTCTACATAATATATTCTATTATAAGTTTTATATCTTATTTTAATTTATACTATCTATTCTTTTATATTAGCTAAATTTATAACAGTTTTAATTGCTTGATAAATATAATTAACATATAATGTAATTAAGATGAATTTAATCATAAAGGAGGTCATCATGAAAAAGATAATTTCTCTAGCTCTACCAAGCTTACTTATTCTTTCATTAATATTCATTGACTTACTTAACCCATATTCAAAATACATTTTACTTGGATTATTCATAGTCTTTCCAATTGCATTTATCGTCCAAGGTATCCTTTGCAAAGATTCAAAAAATAATTTAATAGTAGGATTAATACTATCATCACTATCTGTAATATTACCTGTTTCCATATTCTATAACATGAGTAGTACACTACCATTTCTAATAGTCTATATATTAATTAGTACTTTATCATTCTTCTTATCAAACAAAGTAAAATCAAAATGTATACTTAAAAATAGCTAATAAATAAAAGGTTTAGAATATAAAAATATGAATTCTAAACCTTTTATTATATCTTTATAAACAATAAATATCATGTGTAAAATACTTTATCTTACTCTTTTTTTCTCTTTATTATTTCTAATACAAAGTAGAACACCAACAGTAATAATAGCTATATTACAGCTTATCTCTGTAACCCAGCTATAGAAGAAAATACTAAATATTCTACTAAGGAAATATCCTATCATAGGACTTAAAAGTATAATAACATATCCTATCCAATCAATCTTTAGTATATATTTAAAACTATCTAAAATACCTTCCCATGAAAGCTTATCCATCCTTTTCCCCCTAAACCCCTTAAATATTAATTATAATCCATATATATTTTACTATATTTTCTATAAGCTTCCATCAAAAATATTACTTGTATTTTAAAAATCTTTATTTTGACCTTTTTACTACCATCATATTTTCATCATAGCTTATCCCTAATTCTTTTTATAACTTTTCATTTAATTCCATAAGTTTATTATGTATTTTGGGTAAATAAAAATACATACAAAATCTAAACTTAAATGAAATTAATAAAAAAGCTTAGAAGTTATAAATTTATATCTTCTAAGCCTTTTGTTTTACTTTAAATATTTATTTTTAAGTATTAATATAATTGCTTTTATATCGCTATCATTAATATCTATTTTTTATATTAATTTTAGTACCTAAGTTAGATATTTTATTTAAACCTCTACTTCTATACTCTTTTTTGGGTATAACGTTGTACCCCAAATTGAGAAAGTACTTTGTTTTGTTAAAGGAACATTCTTTTCATCAAATACAGTTCTCCACCATTCCCACGCAAGACCTGTACACTCTTCTGCTTTAACTCTTATATTTCTTGCATTACCATCTAGTGGAATTTCAGTATAGAAATGAGCTGTTCTATCATATCCATTTCCATCCCAAGCTTTATGTTCTAAAACTTCATTTCCATCTTTGTCATAAGAAACTTCATCCCAAGTAACATAGAATCTCGCTACATAAGCTCCACTATGATCTAAAGCTATTTTACCACTTGAGTATTCTGTAGATGTAGTTTCTACATAATCAGTCTTATTATTAATTGAAGCTATAGCATTATCCTTTAAGAATACGCTTGTGTATGATATTGGATATCCTGGATTTTTAGCACTCATTTCTGCGTTAGACTTTATAACATTTCTAATTTCGTTAAAATCAGTAGTTATAATTTTGTTATGTTCCTTTGAGTCTCCCCCTAATACTACTGCTGTAAATGAGCTTTGATTAAGTATATCTTTGTATTCTGCATTGCTTTCAATATCTCCCTTTTGCAATAATGCTTTAAAAGCAGCTTTTACATTTTTGCTTTTTGATGTTGATTCTAACTTTACATAAATAGTTCTTCCATAAGAAACATTTGATACTAGCGCAGGCGGATTTTCATTGTTTATACCTTTTGCTTGTAAATCCTTAAATGTAACACTTTCATCAAATAAATCTGATGGCTTTTCAGGTAAATCAATGCTTGCTGTGTAGAATATTTGCTTGTATGCAGCAACCATAACAGTTTTTTGACCTTTAGCTATTGCATTAAAATCTATTCCAAGTGAAGTTCCAACTGCTTTAGAATTAACTTTAAGTGCTGTTGAAAGTTGTGATTCACTGTATACCATTGACTCTGAATATTGTGTCCTTGCTGGTAATGTATGTGTTGAAGAATATTTAGAATTCCATTTAGATACTAAAGTATCTACTGCAGCTGATACATTAGAGTATGTAGGGTTTTCTACTACAGCTTTATTTTCATTCCCCATTCCAGGTAAGTCTACGCTCACTGTTAAAGGCTTTCTTTTTGCTATTATTATGTCTGGTCTATTTTCTACAAGTGACCTATTAGCAAGCTGTATTGCTCCTGGATAAGTTCTATCAGTTACAGCATCAATTAAAGAAATGTCTGCTGTTCTTGATGATATATTCTTTTTCTCATGGTTAACTACTATAAATTTTCCAGGTTCCTTTTTTCCTTGCATTGGAACAAAACTTTCTATTTGATCTCCATTTGCTGATAATATTTCATTACGATTATAAGTTAAATTATAAATTCCATTATTGATAGCATAACTATTAACTTGTCCTAGATTATTATTTTGTGCATTATTATTCAATTCACTACCATAAGTAACTTGAATTGGCTGAATGATAAAACAACCAATTATCATTATGTAAAGTAGTAAGTGTTTTGATATTTTTTTCATTTGTGTGTCCCCCTTTTTGTTTTCAAAATTTATTAATATTTTTTATTTTTCATTTTATATTAATAAATTGGTTAATTAATTATACTAAGGAAATATATTCTTAATCAATGGCCAAAATAAAATTTTAGATTTTATTCATAAGTGACTAGCAATCTATACTTTAAGCACTTTTTATATTGAAAATTTCGCCTTGGATATTTATTCACGAAATAACATTCCGGCTCTTTGTAAACGTTTGTTAATCATCTTCAATATTCATATTTATTCACTAAATTTGAATATAAACATTGAACATTTTATTACTTTATTCAAATTATTTATTTGAATAAATACTACTCCTAATCTATGTGAATATTTTATTAACAGAATTGATTTAATTATTCTTTAAATGAATTTTAATTCATTTTTTGCTTATAATTTTTCATAAAGATTTTTCCTTCTATTCTTTCTATATATTAAATTTATTTTTATTTAACTTATTTTTATTTAACTTATTCTAATAAAATCTATATGTATACGAAACTAAATACCTACAAAGATTTGTAACTAATTGCTCTTATAAATTTTCATTCAATAGATTCAATATTTTAGTATACATACATACTGCTTTGAACAAACTAAGATAGAATTTCAACAATTAAAGGAGTAATTAATAATGAAAAAAATCATAAAAAATTCCCTATTGCTATTATTTTTATTTAATTTAGTTTTTGTTCCAGTAAAAGCTATAGCTATGGAAAATACATCTTATAAAGATGACTCTTGCAGTAAGGCTGCCTATGATTTAAAAATGGCTGAAAGAAAGCTTTGGATAGACCATGTTTTATGGACTAGAAGTTTTATTGTAAGTGATTTAGCTTCACTTGAAGATAAGGAGCCTGTATTAGAAAGACTTCTTAAAAATCAAGATGATATCGGTGATTCAATTAAACCTTATTATGGTCAAGAAGCTGGAAATAAGCTTGCTGCACTATTAAAAGATCATATAAAACTTGCTGGACAGGTAGTTGATGCTGCTAAAAGTGGAGATAAGAAAAATTTAGAAAAGTATACTAAGTTATGGTATGAAAATGCAGATGAAATAGCTAATTTTTTAAGTTCTGCTAATCCTAAATATTCAAATAAGGTTTTAAAGGATATGCTACATAGACACTTACAACTTGTCACAGCGCAAGCTGTAAGTAGATTAAATAAGGATTGGAAGAAAGATATTGAAGCATTTGATGAAGGTGAAGATCATATGATTAAGTTTGCTGATATACTTGCTGAAGGTATAATTAGACAATTCCCTCAAAAATTCAAATAATTAATATATTTATACTTAATGATTTTACTAAGATTAATTATAAAATTTACGAATTTTATAATAATAGATATTAAATAATTGACTCTCTATTGAATTAGAAATAAATAAGAAAGCTACTTAAATAGCTTTCTTATTTTATTTGTAATATATATTTTTATGAATCTATTTAAAGTATGCCGCTAATTGATAACACCTTTCTTTAGTTAAATCAGCCGCTTCTAAAGTACCTAACATTCTATACATCTGTGATCCTGCATCTGCACCTGAATTAATTGATGCTTGTTTAGCAGCACTTTCTTTTTCACTTATCCATTGTATTTGCTTTTCTTTTAATTTATTAAATTCACCTTGCGGTAAATCTTCTTTCAATTTACTCCATACAAAATTTAGAGCATCATCCCAATTGCTATAAATCTTATTGGCACTAGGCACAGAACCATCGAATTCAGGAGTTCTTTCTTCAACTCCATTTAAATATTTTAATATATTTGATTTACTATCAGAATTTTTATTTATATCCTGGTTTGCACTATTTTCACTTTTATTTTTTATATCTATTTTTTCTAATTCCGCAGTTACTCTTCCTTTTAAATCACTAATTTGTTGCTTTTGATTTTCATCTAATTCTTGCTTTTCTAAGTTTTCAATAACTCTTTTAGCTTCATCAAAGTTATTTTCATTTATTAGTTCTCTTACTTTGTTTATATTATTATCTATATCTTTATTACTATTAATTTCTTCATTTATTTTATTTTCTAAAGCATTAATATCTTCTTTAAGTGAATTATAATTACTATAAGATTTATTTATAGATTCTATCTCACTTTTTGCCTCAGTTAACTTTCCTTCATCAAAGAGTTTTTTAGCCTCTAAATACTTTTCAACCATATCTTTCAATTCAGAAGCCTTAGTGTTATCACTATCATCTTCTAATATTAAATCAAATGATATTAATGCTTTCTCATATTGTTTTTGTGAAATTAATTCAATTCCTTTTTTAACTGCTTTATTAGTACTTGAAGTTCTATATAAGAAGAACCCTGTTCCCCCTAAAATTGCAATTACTAATATTACTATTATTATCTTATATTCTTTTATTATCCTATTACTGTATGCTTTTATTATCTTATATTGTTTTTTCATAAATTTCTCTTCCTATTCTAATATTGAATTTTGATTCATTAGCCCACTTAATTAATTGGATATAGATTACCATCTGGCGCATGACTATATACTTTATTTCCACCTTCTGTTGAGATTACATAATGTGCCTCTCCGCCCTCATCGGCTTTAAGCGATGTAATCATAAATGTGTAATATGGATTACCATTTATTGTAGTTCTCCCACTATATTCAACCTTCGATTCTGGTGCAACTTGTTTAACTATTTGTATAGCTCTTTCTACAGTATTACCTTTTTCTTTTTGCTCTTTAGCTTTCTTTTCAACTTCTTCTTTAGCTCTTTTTTGAATATCTATTTTTGATAATTCGGTGCTAACTCTTGCACCTAGATCTTCAACTTGTATCCTTTGATTTTCATTTAATTTTTCTTTTCCTATTTTATCTATTAATTTCTTAGCCTCATCATAACTCTTTTTATTTATTAATTCTCGAACCTCACTTATGCTACCATTTATTTTTTCATCTTTTTTTATAGAGTCATCTATTTGATTCTTTAGTTCATTAACATCATCACTAAATCCACTAAAATTTGTATAATTACTATTTATTTCGCTTATTTTTTTATTAGCCTCTTCTGCTTGTCCATCATTTAAAAACTCTTTAGCACTTATGTATTTTTCTATCATTTCTTTTCCTTCCAATGCTTCCTTTTCATCTGGTTTTTCATCTAATGCTAATTCAAATGATGCTATTGCTTTTTTATATTCTTTTTGCGACATTAACTCCAGACCCTTTTCTACTACTTTATTAGTATTTAAGTTTTTATATAGGATTGCCGATACTCCTACTAATATAAACATCACAATACCACTTACTATTATTTTGTATTTTTTGTTCATATGTCCCCCTGATTTATAAAAATTAGTATAATATTAAAGTTTATTATTGTAATATACCCCTTTTATTATACAATTTACCAATATATAATTAAATACCATTATTGTACATTAATTAGATAAATTTAATTATTTGTATTGCAAAAAATAACCGTACTATTTTCAGTACGGTTATTTTTTAAACTACTAAATCAACAATTTTTTCAGGCTTCTGTTTAAAGTCCCCAATAAAAATATTAGGTTTATTCTTTCCATGAAAATCTGTACCACAAGTTATAATTAAATTAGACTCTACTGCTTTATCAAAAAAGTATTTTATATCCTCATCTGAATGATATGAGCTATATACTTCAATACCATCAATTCCTTCATCTATTAAATCATCAATTATTTCAAGATTACCTTTTAAGTTATTGCCCGGATGAGCAATTACTGATATCCCATTAGTTTCTTTAATCATTCTTATAGCTTCTTTTAATTGAATAAATTTTATATCTACATAAGCTGGTTTTCCTTTTGAAAAATAATCCCAATAAAAGTTTACAAAAGGCATATCACTTCTATTTCCACCTTCTATATAAGATTTTAATATAGGAGATTTAATATTTTCTTTATTTTCTAGTAATACCTCTGCTATTAACTCCCCTGTAACTATACCATTATGTGATTTTTTTAATACCTCATTAGCATCTAACTCTAAATTAGTAACCTCTTTTATCTTTTCAATTTTTTTAATTGCTGCTGCTCTTTCTTGAGCAAGAATATCTTCTTCTAATTTATTAAAACATTCATTTGTAAAATCTATGTTGTAACCAAGTAAGTGAAGATTAATTCCATTAAAAGTGCAGTCAATTTCTATCCCTGGTATTATATTTATATCTTTATCTTTCGCATATTCTATTGCTCTCTTTATTCCTTTAACAGAGTTATGATCTGTTATCGCAATTGTATCCATACCTGCTTTTATTGCCATATCAATGATTTCTTCTGGGCTTAATTCTCCATCATCACTAAAACAAGAATGGATATGTAAGTCTGATTTATTCATTTTATCCCCCTCCAGTACTAAAAACATAAAAATATTTCTACATAATATCTTTAATAATCCTTTAATATCACCCAATGTACCTTTATTTCTTCTTATCTATAATTATATTTCCACTTGAAATTTTTGTAAAGAAAATTAATATATAATAACTTTCTCATTAAAAATCATTATTATATCATAATACTTTTTAACTAATAATAATATTAATTAAATGTGTATATTTTTAACAAATATGATACTTTATTAAAACCTTTACCTACATTTATTTCTATATATTTACCTAAGTTTTATAATAGTAATATAATTGTAAAATTAATAGTTTTGTGTGTGAAAGGAATAATTTTTATGAGTAAACATGAATTTTTAAACATTAGAATTCCTATTGAAAAGGATAATCCATCTATACAAAGACATGAAGAATTATGTATTAAATGTGGTCAATGTAGACGTATTTGCGAAAATGATATTGCCGTTGGAAGACTATATGATATTGAAAGTACTGGTGATAAGGCAATATGCATTAATTGTGGTCAATGCTCTGATGTATGCCCTGCAAATTCAATAACTGAAGTATATGAATATGAGAAGGTTCGTGAGGCTATAAAGGATCCTAAAAAGATTGTTATCTTTAGTACTTCACCTTCTGTACGTGTAGCTCTTGGAGAGGAATTTAATTTACCTGCTGGTTCTTTTGTTGAAGGTCAAATGGTAGCTGCACTTAGAGCTCTTGGTGCTGATTATGTATTAGATGTTGATTTTGCAGCTGATCTAACTATTATGGAGGAAGCCTCTGAACTTATTGAGCGTATAACTAAGAAAACAAAGCCATTACCTCAATTTACAAGTTGTTGTCCTGCTTGGGTTAAATTTGCTGAGACTTTCTATCCAAGTATTCTACCTAACATTTCCTCAGTGAAAAGCCCTATTGGAATGCAATCTGTTACTATCAAAACATATTTTGCAAAGGCAAAAGGAATTGATCCTAGAGATATTGTTAATGTAACCGTAACTCCATGTACTGCTAAAAAGTTTGAGATTCGTCGTCCTGAAATGAATACTTCTGCTTCTTACAATAACATTCCTGAACTTAGAGATATGGATCATATTATTACTACTAGAGAATTAGCCAAATGGATGAATGAAGATAATATTTCTTTTGATTCATTAGCTCAAAGTAACTATGATAAGCTTATGGGAGAAGCTTCTGGTGGTGGAATTATCTTTGGAAATACTGGAGGTGTTATGGAAGCTGCTCTTCGTACAGCTTATTACTTTATTACAAATGAAAATCCACCTGAAAAATTATTAGATTTAACTCCAGTTCGTGGACTTGAAGATATTCGTGAAGCAACAGTTAACATTGGAGATTTATCATTAAAAGTTGCAATTGTTCATGGAACTGATAATGCAAAGACGTTAATAGATAAATTAAATGCTTCTGAAGTTTCTTATGATTTTGTTGAAGTTATGACTTGTCGTGGTGGTTGCATAGGTGGAGGTGGACAACCTAAGAGTGCTATCCCTATGGTTGATAATATTCGTTCTAAAAGAATTCATGCTTTATATAATAGAGATGAGCATAAGTCTATAAGATCAAGTTATGAAAATCCTGATATAAAGCGTGTTTATGAAGAATTTTATGGCGAGCCACTTAGTGATCTTGCTAAAGAATTGCTTCATACAACTTATACTGATAGAAGTGATACTTTAGGTCCAAAAGAAATGGTTTGTGAAAGACTTTCTAGTTATGCACCTGCTACAAGCAATGATGTATCTACTAGTACATCTAATGATGATACTACTGGTGCTAAGAAGAGCTATAAGTGTTCTATTTGTGGATATATTTATGTTGGTGATGAAATTCCTGATGATTATAAATGTCCAGTTTGCGGTGCTAGTAAGAAAGCTTTTGTTCTTTTGAAAGACAACAATTCTAATAAAGATACTACTTCTGATGAAGATAGTAATTCTAATAAAACTAAAAAAAGTTATAGGTGTTCTATCTGCGGATACATTTATGTTGGTGATGAAATTCCCGATAATTATACATGCCCAGTTTGCGGTGCTAGTAAGGACGCCTTTGTTCTTTTAGAAGATAACAATTCTACTAAAGATAGTAATTATAATAAAGATACTACTTCCAGTGAAACTAAGAAAAGTTATAAGTGTTCTGTCTGTGGATATATTTATGTTGGTGATGAAATTCCTGATGATTTTACATGCCCTGTTTGTGGTGCAGGAAAAGAAGCCTTTATTCCTATTGAAGATGATAATTCTGATCCAACATCTAGTAAAGGTATTACTTCTACCGAAAGTCAAAAGAGCTATAAATGTTCTATTTGCGGATATATTTATGTTGGTGATGAAATTCCTGATGATTTTACATGCCCTGTTTGTGGTGCAAGAAAGGAAGCCTTTGTTCCTATTGAAGAATAATGTGAAGTAAAACTTTTTATATTTATTCTTAATAATTTTATTTTAATTCTATATAAAAAGTACTGTATAGAAAAAACCTATACAGTACTTTATTTTTAAATAATAACTAATAAAATCTTATACCTTTAATTTATCATATCCTAAAATAATGCAGATTTTATAATTTAAATTTTATTATTCTATCTCATTATCAAGAAACTTCTTCCTCACTTAATAACTCCTTATTTCCTACTTTATCCTTAACTAAATTTAAACACATACCTATACCTACTCCAAATAAAGCTGGAAGTACCCATCCTAACCCTTTATCATAAAATGGCAACCACTTAACAATATTTTCAATGACTGAAATATTAATAGAAGCATTACTTAATGCATAGATAACACTTACACAAGAAGTAATTCCTATAGTCACTCCATATACCATTTGATTTCCTTTAAATAACTTATCACACATTGCCAGTACAATTAAAACTATAGCTACAGGGTATATTGCATCAAGAACTGGAACTGATACTTTAAGAATTTTTGTAAGTCCCATATTAGCTAGTACCATACTTGATAATGAAAGAACTCTAACCCAAGTTTTATAACTTACCTTTGAGCTTAACGTTACAAAATATTGACTACATGAAGTTATAAGTCCAACGCAAGTTGTAAGACAAGCTAATGTAAATATTACTGCAAGAAGTACCGCGCCTCCATCACCAAAGATATATAGCATTACATTTGCAAGGGTTTGCGCTCCATTTTCAGTTCCTCCGAATCTTCCACCACTTGTTGCTCCTAAGTGGGCTAACATTGAATAGATTATAATTAATAATCCTCCTGCAAATACTCCTGCCTTTACTGAATTTTTAACTACTGCCTTTTCTCCTTTAATCCCTTTAGATTTTATTACAAGTGATATAACAATACCGAAATTTAAAGCTGCAATTGTATCCATAGTCATGTACCCATCTAAAAATCCACTTATAAAAGGTGAATCTACATAGCTTCCTGTTACCTCTCCATAAGAACCTAATGGCTTAAAAATACTTGCTATAAAAATTGCTGAAATTAAAATTAATAAAATTGGTGTTAAAATCTTACCCATACGATCAACTAACTTAGATGGGGTTAAACAAAGCCAATAGGCTACTAAGAAAAATACAAATGTATAAATGAATAATGCTAATCCATGTGATATTAACCCTTCTGGTAGAAATGGTCTTACGGCCATTTCAAAAGGTAAACTTCCTGCCCTTGGAATTCCAAGTCCTGGTCCAATTGAAAGGTATATAAGAACTGTAAATACCGTTGCAAATAGAGGATGCACCCTACTTGCTAGATTGTGAAGTCCTGAAGATTTTGCTACTGCAATAACTCCTAAAACAGGAAACCCAACTGCTGTAATAAAGAACCCGCCCATAGTGACCCATGTTGCATTTCCTGCTGCTTGTCCTAGAAAAGGTGGAAAAATTAGATTTCCAGCTCCAAAAAATAGTGAAAAAAGCATTAAGCTTACAAGTACTAAATCTTTTCTTGATAAATTATTCATTTTAAAACGCCCCCAATTAATAATTTTACTTTTTAAATCATTCCAGTTTTATGTCTCCTTCTATGTCCATATAAATGCCCCCTTTTTTCCTATTAATTTATGTAGTAACGCTAAACTACAATGTGGTATAAGTTATATACACACTTTTTTATAAGGATTTATTTAAGCACTCATTATTAAATTCTTAAAGTATACTGCTCTTAAAATCCCTAAAAAAATAAAAAAATCCCCGTCCCTATAAAAGGGACGAGGTCTAATCGCGTTACCACCCTAATTCTATAAACAAATTATTATAATAAAACTTAATTTAATATATAAATTAAGTATGTTTATAGCACCTTAAATACGTACATCTTAATACGCTTTTCCTGTAACGGTGAAAATCCGATAAAGCTTACTAAAAAATATTTTCAGCTTTACTTCTCAGAGATGATTTTCAGAAATACATTGAACATTGGCTTACAGCAAAATGCCAACTCTCTGTAGAACAATAATATACCTACTTTTTCTCGTCATAGAATTTAATTTTGGTCTTCATTAAATTTTATTATATTTTATACCACTATTTTCAAATTGTCAATTATTTTCCAACCTTATTTGTTTTTTTATTTAGTTCTTATTCTAAAAAATCTTTCATCTATGTTTTATATAAATATATCTATATATATGTTTCATATATAATATTTACTTATAAAATATTATTATTTTCCAAAAACTCTATATCCTCAAATATTTTTTCAAAATCATCATCCTTTATTACGTGATGATTCTCAGAAAATACTATTCCTCTTTTAAAAATTCCCTTTACATATCCAAATTCATGCGTAGAGCATATTATTGTTTTTCCACTCTCATTAAGCTTTATTAATAATTCTCTTATGAATTTTTTTCCTTTAGGATCTATTTCATTTAGCGGTTCATCTAATACAAGAACTTCTGGATTTAAAGAAAGCACACTAGCAATTGCAACTCTCTTCTTTTCTCCTCCACTTAAATTATATGGTTCTCTATCTTTAAGATCCTTTATATCTAATAATTCTAAACAATCATTAACTCTTATTTGTACTTCACCTTCACTTAGTCCCATTTGTCTTGGTCCAAAAGCCACCTCATCATATACAGTTGAACAGAAAAGCTGAGCGTTGGAATTTTGAAATATAAATCCAATTCTTTTATGAAATTTTTTTGAAAATGCACTATCATTTAATTTCTTTTCTGTAATATCATCATCATCAAATATATATTTCCCTTCTCCTGGACTTAAAATACCATTTAAAACCTTCAATAATGTAGACTTACCACAACCATTTGGTCCAATTAGTGCTACTGATTCGCCTTCTTTTATTTCAATATTTATATCTCTAAGTGCAATCTTATCCTTATAGGAAAAATGTACATTTTCTAATTTTATCATAAAACCTCATCCTTCTCTTTAGTTACTTTTTTCTATTATACTATAAAAAATACTACTACCATTAATACGCTAACAAATAAATATATTGCATCTGTTACTGTAAATTTAAATTTTGAATATGCTACATATTCTCCTGTAAAGCCCCTACATTCCATAGCTGAATACATCTCTTCACCCATTGTTTTTGATTTTAGAAATAAATTCCCTATAATTCTTGATAATGAATTTCTTTTCTCATTGTTTTTTCCAACAGATTTTAATTTTAATGCATATAACATCTTTAGTGAAAAATCTCCTAATACATATATATATTTTATAGTTATATCAAATACTAGTATAAACATATCTGGAACAAAAAACATTTTAAGTGCTTTAGTTATATCGCTCCACTTTGTTGTATATGAAAGTGTATTAACAAGTAATACTGTTATAAATACTTTTAAAATTAGCATTATACTACTCTGTGTATTTCCCATAAAAAATATAGATGGCAATAACATTATTAAAGTAAATACAGGGACTATTAAACTCACTGCTAATATCTTTTTTATTGCAATTCCATCTAAAATACATAAATATACTAATGAGTATGCTAACATACAATATACAAAATCCATATTCTTAGATAGTGATAAAAATATAATTAATCCTATCGTAGATGATAATTTTACAAGTGGATTTATTTTATATATTAATCCATCTGAACTATTATTCTCTCTTCGTATCTTTGAAAGTATTGTTACAATTCCAACTATACTTTTATCTAAAAACTTTTCTTTATCTCTAACCGGTTCATAATCATCCTTCTTTAATAACCACTCATTAACTTCCATAATCTATAGATTCTAAAAAATATATAATTGTTTTTAGAATCTCAATTCACCTCTTTTATACTTAGTAATAATCTTCATCATATATAATAATAAACCATAGAAAAGCTAAGTGTTTACTTTAACCTTTCTATGATTTATTTAATATTTTTATTCTTTCTTAAGACTTGCAATTACTTTAAATAATATTATAAGTGATGCTACTCCTATTACTGCCGATAATATATATCCTGCAACAGGCCCTAATCCACTAAATCCATATCCATCTCCAAGAGCATGATATGAGAAACCTGAATTCATTCCATTAGGAATATATCCAATTAAATCCTTTACTTCATCAGCACCCCATTCACCCCAAGCTGTACCTGATGCTATAAGACCAAGAGGTGTTAATATTATCATTACAACTATAGCAACAATTGAACCTTTAAACACTGAACTTATGTTTTCTTGTCCTCCATCATGAATTGTTGCTGGTGATACTTTTTTAATATAAGCATATACACCTACCGTAACAGCCCCTTCAAGTAATCCAATTAAAAGATGTGTTGATACCATAGCTGGTATGGATACACTTAATGGATATGGACAATACAAAGGTTGTCCTAATGAATTTTTAAATAATAGAGGTTGTATTCCAAATTCTATTGCTGCACATAACGCTGCTATATTTAATCCTAAATAGCTTCCAACAAAAGCTGCTACATACTCTCCCTTATCACTTTTAATTTTTGATTTTAAAAATGTATAAGTATAATAGCCAACAACCGGCATAATAAATGCCATGTTAAATGCATTTGCTCCATATGCAAGTATTCCACCGTCACCAAAGAATAAACATTGTATTAATAAAGCTATACTAGCGGCTATGGTGGCCGATGCTGGACCTAACATTATCGCTATTAAGACTGATCCAACTGCATGGGCGCTAGTTCCTCCTGGTGCTGGAACATTAAACATCATTAATAGAAATGAAAATGCTGCACAAACTCCTAGCATTGGGATTTTCTTTTTACTTAAGTCTCTCCTCACTTTGCTTATGGAGTGCTTCCATACTGGAATCATAACCGCCCCCATAACTGCACAAGTGGATGGACTTAAATAGTTTTCTGGTATATGCATAGTATCTCCTCCAAACAGTATTACATAGTTCTCTATTATTAGATATATTTAATAGAGTTTTCCCAAAATCGTTTGTTATTAATTCAATTTTATACAATAAAAATTCCATTTTCAAGGACTATTGTATTTTCATGTATACATTTAACATATATTTAAATATATATAAATATTGGTTCTTATTTATTAATTTCCTTCCATATCCTTCATAATTAATCTCTGAATTTATCATATTTATACTTATTTGTAATACCTTTTTAACTATTAGCCTAAATATTTTTTATTTGTTAATTTTGGTAATCTTTTTTTTACACCAATTCATATCATCCATCATGTGAAAATATTCCTTTAAATTATATACTTTATATAATAGATAATATTTAAGTTGTTCAATCCTTTCTATAAAAATAACTTTATAGGAGGGATGTTATATGTTAGGAGTAGTCTTATTATACGTAGGTATAGTACTGATAAGTAATGGTATGGCAAGGCTTTTCAATATAAATGATAAGTCAGTTGCTGTAATGAATATTTTCACTGGAGGTTTATCAGTAATATGTAATATTATTGTTATTGTTCAAGGTCAATTTGCAGGAAATCAAATGGATTTCTATTCAGCAGCAACAGGTTTACTATTTGGGTTTACATACCTTTATGTAGCCTTTAATACAATTTTAAAACTAGATACAAGACTTTATGGTTGGTATAGCTTATTCGTTGCAATAAACTCTATTCCAGCAGGTATCTTATGTTTTAAACACTTTGGTGGAGATTGGAGAATGGGAATCATTTGGTTCTTATGGGGACTATTATGGTTAACAGGTTTCATAGAATGTGTATTGAAAAAACCACTTGGAAAATTTGTAGGATACTTAGGAGTTTTTGAAGGTATAGTTACAGCTTGGATTCCAGGATTCTTAATGCTTGTAAGTCTTTGGCACTAATTTCTTAATTTTTTTAATGTAGAAGGATCGAACAACTTAAATATAACTAAAAAAGTTTACAGTAAATATATTTACTGTAAACTTTTTTAGTTGCTATACAATTATTAAGCTGCAATTATTAATTTTGCTACTGCTTGTCCAACTAAAACTCCTATAAGACTTAAGAATAAATTTAAGACTATATTCAATATTCCCATCTCTATCTTTCCGCTTGTAAAAAGATTTATTGATTCTAGTGAAAAAGTAGAAAAAGTTGTAAGACCACCAAATATACCTGTTGTTATAAATAATTTTGCCTTTGGTGATACTATATTTGCTAGGCTTAACTGAACAACAAAACCTATCAAAATTGCTCCTGCGACATTTACGATTAATGTACCATATGGTATTGGATTTTTGAAATTTTTTGTACAAAAATCTGATACTAAATATCTTGTTGCTGCTCCAATAAATCCTCCACATCCTACTATTAATGCTAATATACCTTCCATATATAAACATCTCCTTTTTAATTCTTAATTAATTTTTCTTTTGTCTCTCTTCTATCTGCTAGAAAAATAACCAATGCTGCTAATAGTATTAAAATGTATCCTGCTATAGCTATATCATTAGGAATATTCCCAAATAAGAAAAATCCTATTATAGCTGTAAATATAACCTGTGAATATCCAAAAATAGATACCTCTTTAGCTTGTACTGCTTCATATGCGAAAGTTAATGCAAATTGTCCTATTGCTGCAAAAACACCTATTGCTAATAGCCAAAAAAGTTCTTCAGCGTTAAACATCTTAAATTGAGGTATCATAAAAGGTGTTGTCATAATTACTGCTGTTGTTGAAAATACAAATACTATAGTATAATCATGCTCTCCATTTTTCATTGCCCTTATAAATGTATACGCCGCGGCATCAAACACAGCACAAAATATACCTGAAAGATATGGAATAAAAGCACTACTAAACTTAGGATCTGATATAAGCCATACGCCAAATAGTGCCACTAATATGCATATTATATGCACAGGTTTTAACTTTTCTTTTAGAAATATAAAGCAGAATATCATTACGAAAAATGGGCTCATCTGATTAAGCATTGATGCATCAGCCACTATTAAATGCGTTATGGCATAAAAATTACACCAGGTTCCAAATGTACCTATAATAGCTCTTCCCATTAAAAATTTTCTATTTTCTTTTCTTCCTATAAAAGTACCATTAGTTTTTAAAATTAGGACAGCTGATATTATAGCACAAACTATATTTCTAAAAAACACTTTTTCTAAAGGTGGAATATCGCCACTTAACTTTACTGAAATATTCATAAGGGCATAACCTAGTCCTGAAATAATCATAAATAATATAGCCTTAGATTTTTTATGTTCTAATGCTTTAACATTCTCATTTTTCATACTATCTCCTTTCTTTTATTTTTAATATCATTTTTATATTTTCTATATCAATTGAAATTTTATTTTTTTAATACTTAAATTATCTTTTTGATTGTATAAAATTTATGAGCCTATATAAAAATAAATATAAGCTCATAAATTCATACAAATAATTATTATAAGTAATTTACTCATAGATAAAATACTCTATTTTATCTAAACTTATATTATATGTTTAATTGGCACTTTGAACATATGATATAAATTTAGAATTTCAAAATTCTAATCCCAGTAAGCTTTTTCTCCTAGTAACATGTCATCTAATCCCTTTAATTGTTGTTCTGGTGTAGTCCTTATAGAGAATATCCTATCAAGAACTTTAAGGATTATATATGTTGCCACGAATGAATATACTGCAACTAAAACTGCTCCAAATAATTGAACCAAGAATTGATGACCTCCAGCTGATACTCCATTAACTGAAGCTCTTGCAAATACTCCAATTAATAAGCTTCCAGTAAATCCACCCATTCCATGTACTCCCCATACATCTAATGCGTCGTCCCATTTCATTTTGTTTTTTAATCCTATACATAATGAACATACTATGGCTGCTATTATTCCTATTATAACTGCCGCCCAAGGTTCTACATATCCTGCACAAGGTGTTATTGTTGCAAGTCCTGCAACTGATCCTGTTAAAAGATCTGTAAATGCAATTCTTCCATTCTTAATTTTTACTATTATCATCCAAGCTACCATAGCTACTGCTAATGCAACTGCTGTATTTACAAAAGCTGTTGCTGCTAATTCATTTGCTGCTAAGGCTCCACCTGCATTAAATCCAAACCATCCAAACCATAACAATCCTGTACCAATTGCTACTATTACAAGATTATTTGGATCTGATTTTTCTCCTGGTTTCATTACTCTCTTACCAAAGAATAATACACAGGCTAAAGCTCCGAATCCTGCACTCGTATGAATTACCGTACCTCCAGCAAAGTCAACAAATCCCATTTGGGCAAGGAATCCTCCTCCCCATACCCAGTGACATACAGGTATATATATTAATATTGTCCAAACTATTAATAGCCAGATATACCCCTTTACATTTATTCTACCTGCAAATGCACCAGTCATAAGTGGTGCTGTTATAACGCAGAACATTAATTGATATGCAAAGAACATAAGAAATGGTATAGTCGCTCCATGCATTGCATTTGCATACACTCCTACATCCCTAAGTGCAAAGAAATCTCCTATGCTTCCTATAATTCCAGCATGATCTGCTCCAAAAGCTAATCCAAATCCACCGAAAATCCATATTACAGTCACTATTCCCATTGATATAAATGACTGCATCATTATTATTAAAACATTCTTCTTTCTTACTAATCCACCGTAGAAAAATGCAAGTCCTGGTGTCATTAAACACACAAGGGCAGTACATATAATCATAAATGCGGTATCTCCATTATTTATCGCGTGTCCCATCGGTGTTTACCTCCTTCTCTTAATAAATTAATATTTACGTAAATATAGGTTACAAGATTCAAATAATTCTTTTCTAACATAATTTACGCAGGCATATAATGCTTTTTGTATATGTTGCGTACGGTTACCAATAACTCTTATTACAAATCCATTCACCTCTAAACCTGATATACCAAAGTTTATATCTAAGTTAAATCCTTCTATTTCTTCTCTTAATTTTTCAACAAAGGTATCATCTATTCTTCTGTCTATAATAATAGCTGTACCATAGTTTGAATATCCTTCTAAGAACCCAAGTTCTTCAAGCTCCTGATTTTTAGGATCTAATAATAAATTATCTAAAAACACAAGCTCTCCATCCATAAAGATTCTATTTTTCATACGTAAAACATCATATTGGAACTTTGCACCATCTGGTGACCATCCTGATGTAATTCCATCAGTATATATAAGTGTTGAATTTTTCTCCATATATATATCAGTTTTTTGCTGATATATAGCATCTTTGAAAAGAATTGTGTTGTCTAGCATATATTCTAATACACTATTTTCTTCTAGCTTTATCATTGAATATTGTTCACAAGGTATTCCATTTTCACATTTATATATAAGAGTTGGTGCTTGTGTTGTAATTATACTTCTGGCCCCTTTTTTAATCTCTATATAATTACTGCATCTTTCACCCTCTACATATCCACCACCCATGTGCATTAAGAAATAACAAGGAATTTCCTCATCATCTAAATACATAGTAGGTGATACTTTTGATACACCTTCATAATATATCTCATTGATTGCTGTCTTCTTATCTTTTTCTTCAAGTATTATTTTTATCTTACCATCAAAGTTGCTCATAACTATTTAATTCCTTCTAGCAAACAATTTTTCTTTATCCAATTCATAACTTCTTGAACACCTTGATCTGTTTTTAGATTTGTAAATATAAATGTATTCTCTTTTCTAAATGCTAATGTATCTTGTCTCATTATTTCTAGGTTTGCACCAACATAAGGAGCTAAATCCACTTTATTTATAACGAATAAATCACTCTTTATCATACCTTGTCCAGCTTTTCTTGGTATCTTCTCACCTTGAGCAACGTCTATTATATATATTGAGAAATCTACTAAATCTGGGCTAAAAGTAGCTGCTAAGTTATCTCCACCACTTTCTAAGAATATTATATCTAAATCTTTAAATCTATTTTTTAATTTATCAAGTGCTGAGAAATTCATTGATGCATCTTCCCTTATAGCAGTATGTGGACATCCACCAGTTTCAACACCTATTATTCTATCTTCATCTAATACAGAGTTCTTTACCATAAATTTAGCATCCTCTTTTGTATAAATATCATTTGTTATAACTGCTAGGTTATAATCCTTATGCATCATTCTTGTTAATCTTTCTATTAATAATGTTTTTCCTGCTCCAACAGGACCTCCAACTCCAATTACTACTGGTTTCATAATTATCTCCTCCTAAAATTTACTTCTTTAGTTTTATTCTTTAGTTTGTAAATTATTATTTATGTATATACTCTAAAAGAATCTATCCAAATCTAATTTGTTTTACCTAAAATAACTTAAGTTACTTTAGGTAAAACATGATTAACTTAAGACATAAATAGTCTAAATGTTAGGGTTTCATGGTTAATTTGTGATATTTCAAGACCAGGAATATTAGATCCTAAATCTTCTTCTTCTAGAGCAGATACTCTTTTATAAACTTCTTCTAATGTATCAAATGATTCGTTTAATACAATTTGACCATCTCTTTGTCCTAAAGGTATGGTTCTAACAGCGTTTTGTATTAAGGTTGCAATAACGCTATATCCGTAATAGATTACAGCCGCATCTACAGATACTCCTAACTCCATCATAACCATAGCGAAAACTATTGCTGGATTACCATAACACTTTTCTTCTCTCATTCTTTGCTTATATTCTTTTAATAAACTTATATCATAGAGATTTAACATAAGCTCACTCATTCTATATGCAACAAGCTTTCCTCCATCTCTACCTTCTTTAGCCATATTTTGGACTGTCATATGTCTGTCCAAATTCCATATAGCTTCTTCATCACCTTTTTGTAAATATTCATAGGTTAACTTAACTGCTAAACCTTCTCCATAGACAAATTGATGAAGTAAAAATGTATTTAACCATTTTCTTAAAGATGGTGTATCTACTATTATGAAATTTCTCAAATAAGTTTCCATTCCATATGAGTGATTAAAAGATCCAACTGGAAATGTAGAATCACATACTTGTAATACCTTAAGTACCTGTTTTATATTAATGGTGGTGTGCATAGTTGACATGTCTTAATGCCTTTTCTAGTTTCATATTTTCTACTGAATATGAAACCTTTTTATCCTTTAACATATTTTCTACAACATAATCATATTGAAGAATTATCTTTCCATCTTTAACTTGTACAGGTATATGTGTATTTCCAAGTAAATGTGCAACTTCGCCCATTTCATTTATATTTTTAGGTTCTACAACAATTACATCTTCACTATTTGTTTTTATAACAATTATATTTTTACCATCATTTAATAATATAGATCCATCTTCTAAATGTTCTTCTCTATCAACTAATGATATTCCATATTCATTTCCATGATCAGATGTAACTCTAATTATTTTTTTAACTAAATCATCACTATCTAAATAGATTACCTCTACATGAAACTTTTCTAAATCATCTATATCTTTTATATTTCCAAGTATCTTTTCAAAAATCATAAATCTTCCTCCATGTAACCTTTATTGTAATACCTTAATATAAGAAATATCTTTGAGCTAATGGTAACACCGGTGCTGGATCACAAGTAATTAATTCTCCATCGATTGTAACATCATAAGTTTGTGGATCTACCTTTATATGTGGAGTCTTACAGTTAAATATCATATCTTTCTTAGTTAGATTTCTAACTCCTCCAACTGGTAATACATTTCTTTCTAAGCCTAATTTTTCTTTTATCCCATGTTCATATGCATATTTTGATACAAATGTCATATTACATGTCTTCTTAGCTTTTCCACATGCTCCAAAGATTTCTCTTAGGAATCTTGGTTGAGGAGTAGGTATACTTGAACTAGCATCTCCCATAACACCGTAAGCAATCATTCCACTCTTTAAAATCATTTTTGGTTTAGCACCAAACATCTTTGGTTCCCATAGAACTAAGTCGGCATATTTACCTACTTCAACAGATCCTATATAATTTGCTACACCACAAGTGATTGCTGGATTGATTGTATATTTAGCAACATATCTTTTAATTCTATTGTTATCTGAATGTTCTGTATCTCCTTCGAATTGTCCACGTTGTTTCTTCATCTTATCAGCTAATTGCCATGATTTCATTACAACTTCTCCAATTCTTCCCATTGCCATACAGTCTGAGCTCATCATACTGATAACACCCATATCTTGTAATACGTCCTCTGCTGCTATTGTTTGCTTTCTTATTCTTGAATCAGCAAAAGCTACATCTTCTGGAATCTTAGGATCTAAATGGTGACAAACCATTAACATATCTAAATGTTCTGGAAGAGTATCTTCAGTATAAGGATTAGTTGGACTTGTTGATGATGGTAATACATTATTGTATCCTGCAGCTGTTATAATATCAGGAGCATGTCCACCACCTGCACCTTCTGTATGGAATGTATGAATAGTTCTTCCACCAAATGCTTTTATTGTGTGTTCTACGAATCCACCTTCATTTAATGTATCTGTGTGAATAGCAACTTGAA
The DNA here is from genome assembly GCF_050584765.1 of Clostridium sardiniense. Classification (GTDB taxonomy): domain Bacteria; phylum Bacillota; class Clostridia; order Clostridiales; family Clostridiaceae; genus Clostridium; species Clostridium sardiniense_A. The sequence continues at coordinate 217,285 of NZ_JBNOOR010000002.1, forward strand.
CATCATATTTATCTGCTGTTCTAAGTGAGTAATCAATACCAGATCTAGTTGCACCCCAGTCTTCATGTATCTTTATTCCCATAGCACCAGCTTCAATTTGTTCTGCTGTAACGTCTTCAACTGCACCAACACCTTTACATAAGAATCCCATATTTATTGGGAACTCTTCAGCAGCCTCTAACATTCTACTTATATGCCAAGCTCCTGGACTTGCAGTAGCTGAATTTGTACCATCAGCAGGACCTGTACCTCCACCTATCATTGTAGTAATACCATTGTCTAAAGCTGCACGTACTAATCCTGGTGTAATCATATGAACGTGGCAATCAATACCTCCAGCTGTAAGTATAAGACCTTCCCCAGCTATTGCTTCTGTACTTGCACCAACAATAAAATCCACATTGTTCATACCCGCAGGGTTACCACCTTTACCTATTGCAACAATCTTACCATCTCTTATACCAATATCTGCTTTATAGACACCAGTGTAGTCAATAATTACAGCGCTGTTTATGATTGTATCTACAACTTCTGGATTATCTCTTCTTGTTTCAGTTGCACTTACACCCATACCATCTCTAAGGGTTTTACCACCACCAAATTTACTTTCTTCACCATATACTGTCATATCTTTCTCAATTTTCGCAAATAAATCTGTATCCCCAAGTCTTATGCTATCTCCGACTGTAGGCCCAAACATACTAGAATACTGCTTTCTATTCATTTCAAAACTCATCTTTTAATACCTCCTCTAGTCTAAAAATCCATCTACTTTATTATCGAAACCAAATACTCTTCTTTCTCCACCTAAGTCTATTAAATTGACTTCCTTTGTGTCTCCAGGTTCAAATCTAACTCCGCTTCCTGATGGAATGTCTAATCTCTTTCCATAAGCTTTTTCTCTATCAAACTCTAGACCTGTGTTTACTTCATAAAAGTGGAAATGTGATCCTACTTGGACTGCTCTATCCCCTCTATTTGTAACGCTTATTGTTATTGATTCATATTTTTCATTACATTTAATTGGGTCTTTTGCTAATATAAATTCTCCAGGTACCATAAACTTATCCTCCTATTTTTAATTATTGAATTGGGTTATGAACTGTTACTAACTTAGTTCCATCTACAAATGTAGCTTCAACTTGAATCATATCAATCATTTCTGGAATTCCATCCATAACCTCCTCTTTTTTTAGTATAGTTCTTCCATAAGACATTAAGTCTTTAACACTTTTTCCATCTCTTGCACCTTCTAATATTGCATCTGTTATATATGCAATACATTCAGGATGGTTTAGTTTTACACCTCTAGCTTTTCTTTTTCTTGCCACTTCCGCTGCAAGAGAAATCATAAGTTTTTCTCTCTCCTTTGTTGTTAGATACATTTACATCACTCCTTTTAAAATTTGATTTTGTTGACGTACATCGACTATAGAATATTCCTATTTATTTAACTTGTAATTGACGACTATCATTAATTTCTAATCTTTTACAAAGTTCATATTTACGTTTTTTTATACTCATATAGTTCTTAAATTTTATTAAAATCACAAATTTTAATATTCAAATTATCTATGTTTGAAGTAACTTTAAAATAACTTTTAATTTTTTTCATTTTTTAAATACTATATTAAAAAAAGAGAACCAATTTATTGATTCTCTTCTAAAATACTGTGTACTATACTATTTTTATTTATTAAATTTCACATAATTTATTATTACAACAATTGCAACCTAATTCTTTTTTCATATATTCTATATCTGTGATTACTATATATTTTTTTTCGTATTTTATTAAATTAATTTCTTTTATTGTCTTTAATATTCTACTTATAGTTTCAGGAGTAGTTCCTGTGTATTCCGCCAAATCTATATTTGATAATTTTATATTTATTTTTATTCCATCATTAACTTTAATACCATGGCTATTAGTAAATCTTATTAAAATTGAAAACAATGCATTTCTTTTTGTATTAAATAATAAATCTCTCATTTGAAGATACACTTTTTGAGACAGAAGATCACTATAATTTGAAAAATCACGCCATATGTCTTCATCAAAAATTTCTTCATCACATGAAATTAATCCAATAGTACATGTTCTTTTTGTTTCTGCTCTAAAAAGCGATACAAAGTTATCATTATCGAAAAAATGAGGAAGTAATATATTAGTACCTTTATAGTATCCTACTGTGAACTCTTTAGAGTTTGGCATTATATGAGTAAGTTTGTACTCTCCTTCAAAAACTATTATTATTTTATCTCTATAAATACCTTGCTCAAACAACATTCTATTACTGGGAATTACTATCTTTTTTTTAACTAGCGGAATTAATTTTTCTGCTAAATTATTTCTAAACTCTTGCATAATCATATAAAACACTCTTTTCTTTATTGATAAGTTTTATTATAGTATAATTTAGCAAATTATTACTTTTCATTCAAGCATTTATTTCTTTAATTTCATTTATTTTACATATAATTAAGTAGTTGTAAATATATTTATGCCTTTATTCACATATAGTATTTATTGTCCGAATTTATTAATAATTAGTATATAAAATCTCCATATTTCATTTTTGTTGCTTAATTAAAAAACTGTCATTATATTTTTGATAATGTACAGTTTTTTATATTATATATATTAAATTTACTTAATCAAATAACTTAATTATCTCTTCTTCACTTAATCTCTTAAGTCCTTTACCATCCATAGTTTTCCCGTCCATTAGACTTTGAATAAGCTCCTTTTTATCCTCTTGCATTAATATAATCTTCTCTTCAATTGTATCCTTAGCAACAAGCTTAATTACTTCAACAGTATTTTTCTGTCCAAATCTATGAGCTCTATCCGTTGCTTGATCTTCAATTGATGGATTCCACCATGGATCAAAGTGTATTACTAAACTTGCTGATGTTAAATTAAGTCCTACACCACCAGCCTTTAGTGAAATTAAAAATACTTTTATATCATCATTTTCATTAAATTCTTTTACTCTTTCTACTCTGTCTTTTGCAGATGTTGCTCCATCTAAGTATAGATAATTTACTCCACTTTTCTCAAAGTCTTCTTCTATCTTCTTTAACACTGAAGTAAATTGAGAGAATAATAATATTTTCTTTCCTGATTCACTTGCTTCCTCAACTAACTCTTTTACTATATTAAGCTTAGAACTCTTACCTACATAATCAGGTATTACAAGTGATGGATCTAAGCATAATTCTCTAAGCTTTGTAAGATATGCAAATAGATTTACTTTATCCTTTGAAGTTTCTATCTTCATCTTAATCTCTTTTAGGTATGACTTATAGATCTGCTTTTGCTTTGAGTTAAGCTCTACTAAATATTTCTTTTCTACCTTACTTGGTAATTCGTCTAAAACATCTACTTTAAGCCTTCTTAATATAAATGGTGTTATTAACGCTTTAAGTTCACTTACATCATTATTACCAACAAATCTTTCTTTGAATCTTTCTTTTGTAAATAAATATCCTGGCATAACAAAATCAAATATTGACCATAGTTCCATTAAATTGTTCTCTATTGGAGTTCCTGTTAGTGCAATATTACATCTTGATTTTATTTTCTTTACTGAAACTGTAGCTTGTGCTGAATGATTTTTTATATTCTGCGCTTCATCTATTATAAGATAATCAAAACTTAAATCATTATATTTTTCTTCATCGTTTTTTAGAGTTCCATATGTAGTTAAGATTACATCATACTTTTTATACTCATCTAATACCTTCCCCCTTGAAGCCTTACTTCCATGTACTAAGCCAAGTTTAAGTGTAGGTGCAAATCTTTCAAATTCATCTTTCCAATTATAAATTACTGATGTCGGCATAACTATAAGTGTTTTTGTTTTCTTTTGAGATAATATAAATGCTATGACTTGAATAGTCTTTCCAAGTCCCATATCATCTGCAAGTATACCACCAAATCCTAATGCTGTTATTTCATTAAGCCATTTAAATCCTGCTACTTGGTAATTTCTAAGTGTTGCATTTAATTTCTTTGGTACAAGTTTTCTTTTATATTCTTTATTTAAAAGCTTTTGTACTATATCTTGAAGAACCTTACTTCCTTTTATAAATGATAAATTTCTATCCTTTAGCTTTTCTTGAAGATATAGCATTTTATTTTTATCTATTTCTATTTCATTATCAGATATTTTATCTAGTCCTAAATCCTCTATAAGATTTAAAAACTTAGCAACTCCTGGATCTTCTAAATCCAAATATGAAGTTTTACTCTTATAAAATCTTTCACCATTTTTCATTGAGTTTATAGCTTCTCCAAGTTCTTTCACAGTAAAATCATTAAAACTATATTTAAGCTTATAAAAGTTATCGAACTCATTTAATTCTGAGAAAATCTTTGAAGAATCTATTAAATTTAATCCTTCTAATTCTTTAGAAACTGTGACTATTCCTATCTCTCTTAACTTTAAGAATCCACTACTTAAAAGATTATATATATCTTCATCATCTCCAATAAACATAAAATCTTTGTCATTCTTAATAAATTTAAATCTTTCAAGTTCCATATCTATAAGCTTTTCTTTCATCTCATCTCTTAAAAAGCTTCTATTAGATTTATCTTTAATTAAATCTATAATGTACCCAAAATAATTTAATTTAACATTGCAATATATATTATCTTTTTCTTTATAAAAATAAAATGTAGGTTTTATTAATTTCTTTTTGTATTCACTTGTATACTCATCTAATACAACTTCATTTGTTATATTTTTAAGGCTTTCTAATAGGGCATTTAGACTTTCTAGCGATTTCTCATATTTTATCTCACTATTTTTTAAGAAGCTTTTATATATTGGAAGATAAGAGTTTAACTGCTTCTTTCTTGGTAGATATATATTTCTATCAAAAAACATTGCTTCTCCATTAGTACTTAATAATTCTGGAAATTTATTATGATGCTTTAATATAAATTCATTACCTTTAAGCCTAACTGTTAGTGCAACTGGAACATTACTTTTCTTAACTCTTACCTCGTAATTTATAAAATCATAATTAAATGTAATCTTTTTATTTTCATCTATTAATTTTAAAAAGTCTTTTATCTCATTTTGATATAGAGTTATATATTTACCTTTTGCTCTTTGCTTATTTTCTTTTATAAATTTAATTATATCTTTATCACTATCTAAAAACTCATCTTTTATTGGGTTATAAGTAAATCCTTCATTAAATTTTATTGTTCTTTTACTGTTACTCTTTTCTATGAAGTCTTTAATGTCTACAACTAAATGAGTACCTCCTGAACCTATTCTAAACTCACACTTAAAAGAAGGTATTCTATCATTTTTGATGCATTTTATCATTATATCTAGATTTAAAAACCTCTTACTTTCTAAATCTTTTTTTGTTTTCTCTAGAATCTTATCATCTGAATTTTTATTTTCTACCTTTTTTTCTTCTACACTATTATTCTTACTTTTTATTTTTTTCTTTGCTGCATTATAAAATGTATATGTAGTTCCAACTATGTGCTTGCATACATAATTTCTTATTTGCCTTCTATTCTCTTCAAAGGTCTCACAAGTACATTTAGTGTCAATTATCCTATCTGTTTTCATATCAATCTTTATATGAGTACTATATGCCTTGCTTTTATTATCATTTAAAACTTTTCCATAGATGTGATAAACTCCATTAATGCTTTTACCTGCTAGATCTTTTATAAAAGATTCTTTTGATAACTTCTCTCCTTGAGTTTTTGTAAATGATGAACTAATCCTTAGTATATTATCTTTTGCTAATTCTAAATTCAAAGGATTCACCCCCTCTTATTTTCTAAAGATATTCTATCATAGTTTATGAAAAATAAAGAAGTTGTATATTAAAATTTATACAACTTCCTTTTTAAATTTATTTTACTATCTAATTCTCTTGAATCAATATCCTTTACAAATGGGAACTTGTCTAATTCCTTCTTTAACTTCTCATCTATTGATAAAAACTTTAATGCTAAATGAATATGTTCATTAGAACTTCTACTTTATAATATAAGTTTCCTAACAAAATCATTTGCTGGATGATTCTTTATAACTTCTGGTTTATTAAACTGTACAATTTCCCCTTTATCCATAACTAATACTCTAGTTCCAAGCTTCAATGCTTCTTTAATATCGTGAGTTATAAAAATTATAGTAACACCTAACTCTTTATGAATTCTAATAATTTCATCTTGTAGCTGCTTTCTTGTTATTTCATCTACTGCACCAAAAGGCTCATCCATTAATAATATATCAGGTCCTGCAGCTAGCGATCTTGCAATACCAACTCTTTGCTTTTGACCTCCTGATAATTGATCTGGATATCTCTTTAAAATACCTTCTTCTAGTCCCACTATTTTAATTAATTTTAAGACAGACTCTTTTATTTTATCCTTATTTTTTTTATTAATTAAATCTGGAACATATGATATGTTTTTTTCCACTGTCATATGAGGAAATAAAGCAGTTCCTTGTATTGAGTAGCCAATCTTCCTTCTAAGCTCTATTAAATTCTCATTCTTTATATTATTTCCATTTATAAATATATCACCTTTATCAGGAACATTAAGTCCATTAATCATTTTTAATACTGTTGTTTTTCCGCAACCAGAGCTTCCTATTACAGTAATAAATTCTCCTTTATTAATATTAAGATTAAAATCATCAAGAATTATCTTATCATCATACTTCTTCTTAATATTTTTCATTTCTATAATTACCTTATTACTCATAATAATCCTCCTATTTTAATAAGCCTTTTTCAGTTAAAAACTCTTTAGCAACTGCCTTTGGCTCCTTCCCCTCTACTTCTACTTCATAGTTTAATTTAGACATTTCTTTATTATCTAGTTTATTATTTAATTCTAATAAAACTTCTTTTATCTCTGGATGCTTGTCTATCACTTCTTCTCTAACTACATTGCCACACATATAAGATGGATAGAAATTTTTATCATCTTCAAGTACAACTATATCAGATGTATTTAATTGACCATCTGTTGTAAATATATTCATAACATCAATATCTTTATTTTTTATGGCATTATACTTAAGTCCTATATCTAAATCCACATTTTTCTTAAATTTAAGCCCATAAGCTTTACTTAAAGCATCAAATCCATCTTCTCTTTCATAAAAATCATATTCAGCTCCAAAGACTAAATTCTTAGAATATTTGGCTAAATCAGAATATGTTTTTATATTATACTTATCTGCAATCTCTTTTCTTATTGCTAAACCATAAGTATTGTTAAATCCATACATTCCTACCCACTGAAATTTATAATTTTTATTATATTCTTTTTGCAATTCTTTAAACATGGATTCATTATATATCCCTTTCTTATTTAAAACATTATTCCATGCCGTTCCTGTATACTCTGGGTATATATCGAATTCTCCCTTTTCCATTGCTGGCTGAATATTGGATGTTCCACCTCCAACTCCTTGAGTTAATTCAACCTTTAAACCTGTTTTATTTTCAATTAAGCTACTCATCATTTCGCCAATAATATATTGTTCAGTCATTGGTTTTGTTGCAATTTTTATAGTATCTTTTTCAGCTTTAATATTTAATACTGAAGTGATTATAATTCCTAGTATTAATATAGAAGATATAATATAAATTACTTTTCTTTTAACCTTATATTTTTTATTATTTTTTCTATTTAAAGACTTTTCTATAATTCCAAGTATTGTGTCTAATACTAATGCGAGTACTGCAATTAATATACTACCAGCCATAGTCATAGCTTCATTATTTGTTGTGATACCTCTATATATTGCTACACCAAGACCACCTGCACCAATAAATGAAGCAATACCAGTTAAAGCTATTGTCATAACTACCATATTCCTTAATCCTGACATAATTACTGGAACTGATAATGGTAATTTTACTTTATATAATATTTGAAACTTAGTACTTCCCATCCCTTCTGCCGCCTCAATAATAGATGGATCTATATTTTTAATTCCAGTATAAGTACTTCTAACCATTGGTAGTAATCCATATATAGTTAATGCAATAATAGCAGTAGTATTTCCTATTCCTGAAAATGGAATCAAAAATCCTAATAACGAAATAGATGGTATTGTATAAATGAAATTTACCACTCCCAAAACAAAGCTAGATGATTTTTCATACTGACTAATTATTACTCCTAAAATAAGTCCTAAAATTGCTGCAATAATAATAGCTGTCATTGAAATCTCTAAATGCTGAATAGTTAAGTCAATGAAAAAATCTTTTCTATCAATATACATATTTAATATTTGGTGAATCATCCTTTTCCCCCTCGTATTTAATTAATTTTGCTTAACAAATACTTTATATAATATCCCTTAATATAATCATAGATTTCATGCTTTATCATATATATCCACTTTTAATACATTGTTATGCACAACTTTTCTCAAACTTTTACACATGTAATTCACTAATCTAAAATAAAAATATCTCCTTTTCAATCATAATATTATGATAATATCACAATATTATGATGAAATTTTGAATAATGAAAACTTATTATTTATCAATAATATATTTTATTTAATATAAATATTCTAAAAATATTTTCCCCCAAAAGAAGTTTATCAAGGATTAACTGATGTTAAAAAGTTTAAAGTTGATTTATAAAATTACTATATTATTTTTTAGTACTATACCTAAAAATCCTAAGCTATATCTTATTTATTAAACAAAAGAGATGCTTAAATTCTATAAGCATCTCTTCTATTAATACATTCTATTTTAATAATTTAAATATTTACTAATTTAACTTCTTTATTTCTTATAACTAATACTATTTAACTAATTATGCTGTATTTATTTTTTAACACATTTGCATTCAAACTTATATCTTTTATTTATAATTCTAATATTTTTAAAATATCTTTTGGTTCATTTAAATTATAATCTGCCTCTATTTCTGAAGTATCATACGCTCCCCATACGGCTAACCCAAAATCCATTCCAGCAGACTTTGCCGCTTTATAATCTGCAATAGTATCACCTATATACAATGAATCTTTTGGATCTATATCTATTATCTCTACAGCTTTTAATAATGGTTCTGGATGAGGTTTATGATTATCTGTATCTTCTGCTAAAACAACACTTTTCATATATCCTTGTAAGCCTGTCTTAAAGAAATCTATCTCATATTGCTCCTTCATCTTTGAGCTTGATATTCCACATAAAACTCCATTCTCATCTAAAGATTTTACAACTTCATGGAACCCATCATATAGCTTTGCTCCATCTTTATATTCATTTACAGATTTTACCCACTTAGCATAAGATTTTTCTATATCTTTAAACCCTAATAATTTCAAAGTCTTTTTACCTGCATATGCTCTATATTTTAGTAAATCATCATATTTTATATCTTTTCCTAACTCCTCTTTAATTAATTTTTGCAAAGGAATTAAATTCATCTCCTCTGTGTCTAACATAGTTCCATCTAAATCAAATATTATACATTTATATTTTCTCATACATTACTCCTCTTACTCTTTTTATAAGCTTTACTTCCTACTCCAGCTCTTTTTTTATAAACTTTTCTCTCTATCTGATACATATCTATAAACTTTTTTATATAAGCTAAAAAACCTTTAATAAAAGTTTGTTATTAATTGTTAAAATATTCAATATCAATAAAAGAAGATATATCTTTTACTTATATATCTTCTTACTAAGTATAATCTCTATAAATTATAATTTATTTTAATCTTTATTAATTTCTGTCATATTAAACTTTTGTCATATAACAATTATTTTAATGTTCTTATTTTTTATTTTATCTATCTTCTTTTAAAAACTCTTTTTATAATTCTAAGCTTAAATTTCTTATATCTCTAATAATAAACTTAATTTATAACTTATTCTGTGTATTATCTATATCTAACAATAATTGATATAGTGCTCCATATAAATTAGCATCATTTTTAAATTTACAATTAACAATTTCTACATTTGCTCTATGCATTTCCTCAGATTCTAATATTTCTTTAGCTACCTTTTTAATAGTTTCAACTACTATTGGTTGTGCACTAATTCCACCACCAATTGAAAAACGATTTACATCAAGAATATACTGAAGATTAATAATTTGAATTGCAATCTTTGCACAGTATTCCTCAAATATTCCCCACGCAATTTCATTCTTATTATTTATATATTCAAACACTACTTGACCATCTGTACCTTCTGGAAGATTAAGCTCTTCAGCAATTCTTTTAACCATAGAAACTGCTGAGCCGCTTAAACCAAAATAAGTAGCCTTTTTGTTAGCCCAATCAAGATTTTCTGTTAAAAAGCTAAGTTCCCCTGATGCTAAAGTTTTTCCATCTCTTAATTTCCCATCTAAAATGATTCCTCCACCAACTCCACTTCCTAAAACTAAGATAACTCCATCATCTATGCCTTTCATACTTCCAAGCCACAGTTCAGCTAAGGCAGCACATTTAGCATCATTTTGTATTGAAATTGGTATATTAAAATACTTTTTTAATTCTTTCTTAAAATTAATTTCATGCATATATCCTAGACTACCACCATAATAAATGGTACCATCTTTATCAACTGTTCCTGGACAACTAATAGCCAAGCCTTTTATATCTTTATTTTTTTCAGGTTTCACTAATTTTAATATTGATTCTATTAAATCTTCACAATTAGTTTTAGGAGTAGGAATTTTTTTTCTACTACTTATCTCCCCACTATTATCCATTTCTGCATACTTAATAAAAGTTCCCCCAATATCGATTGTAATAAACATCACTTATCTTCCTCTCTTAAAATAAATATAGACTACCCTTTATATTTTCTTATTCAGCTACCATAGTATTAAACGAATGGTTTTTAATCGATTTCATAAGACTTGTCCTTAATTTTTACAATTAATTTTCTGTCTTCATCTATTTTATTAGCAACAACTAAAACTGTTGAATTATCAAGATTTTTAAATGCTACTGAATTGGCCATTTGCTTTTTAATTGTATCTAATCTAACGGACTTCTTTTGTATATTTTTTACCCCATTTATATCCATAACTTATATAATTATACACTCCTTAAACTTTTAATACTAGTCCATAACCATAATAATCTTCGTTGCTATCCTCCCTCACCCTGTGAAAGGTTATGGTACATTAATCGTTCCTAGCCAAACTTCAGAATCAATATAATATTCTTCAAAAAGCCAAGTTCAGGATAATCTTTAATGAAGTATCTTAATTTTTCTCATTCTCATTTATAAGAAAGATTTTATTCATCAGCAACAAACTCATTTTCTATATGCATTTCATGAACTTTGATTCCTTATTTTTCATACGCTTATATAAATTTAAGATAGTACAATTCATAATTCTTTAATATTTTTTCTTCTCATCTTAAACTCTCAAAGTTATAGATCTTTTTAGTCTAAAAAATCATTTTTTAGATTTATTATTTAATTAAATCTAATGAATTCTTCTCTTCTTGTATATTAAAATAACTATCTATATCTTCAATTTCATCAGGCCACTTTATCTCATCTAATACCCAATGTTTTTCATCTCTTTTAAATTTCCAAAATTGCTCATACTTTTTATGCTTAGAGTTATTCCCATCTATAATTGAATTTGTTTTCTCATTTATTGTATAATCTATCATTGAACATTTTATATTAACCCAAATCATATCTTCAAATTTATCTTTAGAATTTAATGCACCAACAGGGATAACTTCTAATAACTCTATATCTTTTAATATATTTTTTTCTTCCCTTACTTTCATCCATTCTGTTTTTGTTTTATGAAGTGTATAAAGTTTCTTACTCATATACTCCTTCGCTATATCTTGATTTCTTTTAGTCCACGCTTCTTGAACAAGATAAAAGGCTGTTGTTATATAATTTGAAATATTATTGTATTCCCAACCTAAATCATATTTTTTAAACTCTTTAATAGCTGATAAAAATCCATCTTTTTTTCTCTTTAAAATTATTTTATGTTTTACTTTTTCAAAACCTCCTACAAAGGTAAAAATAAAAAGCGCTCCTGATATAATCTCTGATTCTACACTCGTACCTGAAGAACCTCCTCTACCTGATGAGCCCCCAGACCTTCCCCCAGATCCTCCACCAGATCCTCCACCAGAACCTCCACCAGAACCTCCCCCAGCTATTGGGAAAACAGAAGTCGTTGGAAAAATTAAAATAACCAATATTAAAATTTTTATAATTTTCTTATAATGCTTTTTCATTTAGAATTTCTCCTATCTCCTTCTAGCTTCCTGATGATGAAGCCGCTGCTGCTCCTGCTGCTGCCGCTGCACTTGCTGCTGCTATTTCAATAGCTATTTGTATTGTTAAAGCTACATTATTAGTAGTATCTATCAACATTTGCTTATCCTCATCATTTAATCTATCAACATAATATGAAGCAACAAGTCCTGTAGCTATCATATTTCTAATAGTTGAACCTAATGTAAAACTTCCAAAGCCTTTTTCAGATTTTATTCTTTCATTAACTTCTCTTACTTCCTTTGCAAAAGTATTAGGATCATCTGTTATAATCGCTGCTACCCCTAATATAGGTAATGAATAGTGTTTTAAAGGTACTCTATTATCTCTTAAAGCTTCATCTACTTTAACAATCCTACTAACTTTTTCATCCACGCTTCCACTAAACAGAGGTAATATGTGTGATAAACTTTGTGTGTTATTTCCTATGCTAAATCCCCTACTTCTTAAAGCTTCATAACACTCTTCTATTTCATTTAAAGTTAATTCCATATTACCTGAAGTAGTTGCAATCATGGCTGCAGCTGATATATCTTCTTGCCCTGTTAAAAATCTATGATTCTTTTTCATATAATCATAAACTACCCTAGTATTTCTCACTGCATCATCAATATTCACTCTATATCTTGCATTAAAAATTACAATTGAAGCTAAAATCATATATTGATTTGTAAAGAAAAGATTTTTCAACTTATCATAAATAGTCATAAGTTCTTTAAAGCTACCTTCCATATCACTTTCAAGAGATATAGTAATTGCAGTAGTTAATAAATTATTTCCTCTAAAGTTTGATAAAATAGACGTAGTATCTTTAATAATTTTTATAGCATCATTAATTCTAGCAGCATCTGCACTCTTACCTTTTAATGTTAATGATAATGCATTACATTTTCTAAAGGAATTTCCTATAAAGATCCCACCTGCATTATCTAACTCTATGCTATTATTTACTAATAATTGAACCTTCTCATAATTCATAATAATCACCTCATAAAAGTTTTGTTTAAATATATTATATAGTATATTATACCTTATTTCAAGTTTTTAAATACATTTATTCTAAAAAATGTTAATTTGTTGTTTTCTTATAATAATTTGTGATTTTACTGATTCTATAAAATTATAGATTCTGCTTCTTTCAGAAGTTCATATATTTGTTTAAATAGATACTTCTTTTTAAATAATCAGATCCTCTTTGCCTATTAAAGTAGATATATCACATAATATTTCTCTATTGTACTCACTCTATTTACAATAAAATTATCTATACTTAATCTATTAAATAAATCTTGCAATATAATATATTTATAATACTCAATTTCCCATTCTTAAAAGTAAAAAAAGATTAATTAAGAATATCAGCTTAGCTAATCCTTAATTAATCCTTCTTAATTATTTTAATCTAAATAAATTCCCCATTTTCATATTGCTTTTTCCCAAGAAATACACTAACTCCAATAAATAAAACTATTACTACTAATAAAAATGCTAAGTCCTTATTATTAAAACTATTAGCTAAATCAATTAATCTTTTTTGAGGTAACAAACCTCTTAAAAGCTCCATTACTTTATTGCTATCTACAATATTTACAATACATCCTCCTAAAAGGCATGTAATCATAGCTATTGCAGAACCTCCCATTGTTACAGCTACTTTATTTTTGCAAAGAGTAGAAATTAATATAGCAAAACTACTACTTAATATTCCAACCAATACTATTAATAAAGACATTAATCCATAACTAATACTTAATTCAACAGTTAATATATTTAGCACAAGTAATGTTAATATTACTGTAGGTAGTGTTAAAGTTAACATTGAATACAAAATCTGTCCTATCATATACTGAAAATAAGAAAGTTTTCCATGAAGTACCCTTACATAAACGCCATTTTCTCTATCTGTTAGGAAGTTATCTATAACCATTAAGGAACCAAAGAATAAGAACATTATTAAGAACCCTATTATTTTTCCTTCAACAGTTTGGCTCTCATGGCTTCCTTCATAAACTTCACCTTTTAAACTAGCTTCTAATGATAGTTTAATCTCTTCATTTCCATAACTAATTACCTTTGGTTCACCACTTCTAAAATCTATTTCAGCTAAATAAACTCCTTTTATAAGCTCTGTAGTACTTGGCTCTTTATCTAAAAACACAGGATTTATATTAGAATTATCTTTCATAGATTCTTTCATCATGGTCTCTTGCTGTATATCAGCTCCAACTATTGCAAGTTTACCTTTTATATCATCAATTTGACCAAAATAAACCCCAAAATACACTACAATTGGTAATATTATAATTACCATAAACAACATAATCTTTTCTTTAATAATTCTCTGCAAGTTATTTTTAACTACTAATAATATATTTCTCATTTAAATTCTCCCTTTCTATAAATATTTTTCAGTCTTAAATGTTCTAGTACAAATCACTATAAACACTATTGCTAAAACTATATTTACACCTATTGTTACAAAAAGTAAGAAATTGTTATTATCATAAATACTATTTAGTAATCCGTCCATTAACCATTTTACTGGTGATATCTTTGATAAAGCTGCTGGAAATTCTCCTAATGATTCTAAAGAAATGAAAGCACCCCCAAGTACACACAAAAAAACTTGTAGCATATTAAAAATCATATTAATAGGTCCAACATCATCTAATATTGTACATAATAGAATACCTAATGCATTTGACATAAGTGATAAGGCAACAAAGGATAGAAAAATTATAAACTCATTTCCATTATAATTTATACTAAATAATACTTTAAAAAGTATCATTGATACTCCAGCACCTAATGAACTAAATATTGTTCCAGTAACTATTTGAGACAGATATATACCAATATTACTAATTGGAGTAAATATTAATCTTAAATTGCCTTCCTTTATAGGTTTGTCTATAAAGTTATATACACTTGCAAGACCTGCCCCTGAGAATATAAATATCATCATACTAATTGAATAATACTGATATGAAGTTACTTCTCCTCCAAAATTATTTTGAGTTAAATATCCTATTATTGCAGTTAATAATACTGGATAAATAAAGTATGTCAATATCATAACCGGAGTTTTTACCATTAGCTTAAATTCAAATTTCACCATATTAAGTAAATTCATAACGTCCACCTAATCCCTTAAAGTTCTACCTGTTAGATTCAGGAAGACAGTTTCTAAATTTTGCTCTTCAGTAACTATATTTTTTATTTTCACATCATTCTCTATAAGCTTTAAAATTATTTTATCTAGATTATTAGACTCCTTTAAAGTGCTTACCCTTAATCCGTCTTTCCACTCTACCTTTTCTACTCCTTTAACTGAAGACAGTATAGTTGTATCTATTTCATCTACATCAGTTGTGGAAATGTTATAAACGACCTGTTCCTCCATTTGTCCTTTTAAGTCTTCTAATGTTCCTTCTGCTATAATTTGTCCATTATCAATTATTAAAGCTCTATCACTTATTGCCTCTACTTCCTCCATATAGTGAGTGGTATATATTATAGTTGTTCCATTATTTCTTAATTCTTTAATTGATTCTAAAATATGATTTCTTGATTGTGGATCTATCCCAACTGTAGGCTCATCTAATATTAATAGTTCAGGCTCATGTGCTAAAGCGCAAGCTATATTTAATCTTCTCTTCATTCCTCCAGAGTAAGTCTTAGGCAGATCATTAGCTCTATCTAAAAGTCCAACCATCTCTAATGCTTTCTCAGATTGAGCTTTTAGTTTTTCTCCTTTTAATCCATAAAAACTTCCAAAGTATTTTACATTTTCTAAAGCTGATAAATTTTCAAATATGGCTAAGCTTTGCGGGACTATACCTAGTTTACTTTTATATTCCTTTTTGTTCGTTAATATATCTTTTCCCATAAATTTCATATTGCCTTCTGATGCCTTAAGAGCTGTAGAAAGTATATTTATTGTAGTACTCTTACCAGCTCCATTGGGTCCCAAAAACCCTAAAATTTCTCCCTTATTTACAGAAAATGAAATTCCTTTAACAACTTCCTTATGACCATATTTTTTCTTTAAATTGCTAACCTCTAATATCTTCATAAATTTCCCCTTTATATTTTTCTACATTTCATACCATTGACTATATCTACACAAGTATCCTTTAACATCTCAATAATTTTTTCATCTGTTAGTTCTGATGCAAAAGCTTCATTTGTAGCCATTATTGATAATCCAACTTGAAAAGCCTCTAACTTAGTTAAGAGCATTTTAAGTTCTTCTTCTGAAAAATTTTTAAGTTCTTGGTCATTTTTCATTTCCTCAATAATTATTGGCATAATGTTTTCATTGTAGACCTCTAAATAACTACTTTCTTTTAATAAAAGATCCTTAAAAATTGTGCTATAATTCTTAGCAAATTTTATACTAGCTATCCCTATATCAAAAAATGCATCTCCCGTATTTTGTTCTACTATCATATCAGTACTAATTTCTTGTACTTTTGAAATCACAGCCATTTTCAATTCATCTACTTCATTAAAGTTTACATATATAGGTGCAATTGAGCTTTTTAATTTTGAAGCAACTTTTCTTATAGTTATGCTATCCATACCTTCCTCTCTCGCAATTTCAAATGCAGCATCTATAATTTGTTCTTTAGAAAATTTGTTTTTTGGTGGCATTTCTATTACCTCTTTTCTTATGGTATATTATATATCTAATGATACATATCGCTTGATATATATAATTTTACATCATACTTACATATATTGTAAATATGTTTTTATAATAAATTTTATATAAGAAAACCGTACCTATATATATGGTACGGTTCTTAGTTAAAATTTATTTATTATCCTACTTTATTTTTATTGTCTGTGAATTTTTATAATTGTCTAATGGAAGTCCATGATTTCCATAATTAAGTTCTATATTCTTATCTATATCATTAAATACTGTAAAAATAGCACTTAGAACGATTCATTAACATGCTCATTCTAAGTGCTATATCTAATATTATTTTTAACGTTCATATTTGATTTTAGAAGTAATTTCAGCTATAACTAGTTGATTATATCGTATTTTTTCTAATTTCAATTCTCGATTTACAATAAAGTGAGTCTCAACAGAGTACCAAATAAATACCCAACACGCTATAGCTAAAAATTGTGCAAATGCTGTATTTATATCTGTTAAAATATATATCATTACTGCAAGAAGTAAACCAATAATAAGCGTAGCAATTGATAAAAGATTATTTCTTTTTATATCATATCCTACGGAAATCACTTTCTTATTAAATGTATTATAAACTGCCTCTTTAAACTTCTCAATACTACCATCTTCCTTAAACTCTACATAAATTTTAATTTTATCATTTTTATATCTTCTACTTACCTCTTTAATAAGATATTCTTCTAACTCACTTGAAAGATTAAAGTCATCAGGAGCATAAAATTCATCTAACATATCATCTTCATTATCTAAATAAACAGAAATCTTATCATTAAAACTACTACTCATAATCCTTACCCTCTTATTAGTTATTAATTTTATATATTTTAGTATTCTCATTTATAGTTTTATAATTCACCGTTTATTATTGCAGTTATCTTTATTACAACATTTATTCCTATATTAAAAGGATAATATATAAGTAGTAATAATAATTTTATTAATATTATAAGACTTTCATAATAATTTATATTGCTAATAAAAAATATTTTCATGACACAAAAAGAGCAAGGTTATATTAAACCTTGCTCTTAAAAAATATTATAAATAACATAAGTTAAGAATATTAAAGTACGTTATTTAGTATTAAAAATTAATATTTTATCATTAATCCTAAACAAGTAAATCTTCTTTTGCATGAATGAAGCTAGTAATTAAATCATTATATGGAGCAGCTATTCCTAACTCTTTTGCTTTTCTTGAAACATATCCATTAATGTAGTCAATTTCTGTACGACGATGATGTTGAATTAAATCTTGGTGCATTGATGGGTAATGCTCACCAGCTTGACTTGGATCATATATTGCTTCTATTCCCTTTGCAGTTTCTTCAACATCTAATGTTACTCCATAGTGTTTTGCTACTTCTGAGAATTCAGTAATAATTTTACGAATTATATTTGAAGTCTCACCTAAGCTTCCAAATTGTTTTATGTTGCAATCTAAAAGTGTACAACAACTATTTAAAGTGCCGTTAACGCAAGCTTTACGCCATGTTGAAAATACTACATTTTCACTATAATGAGCTTTTAAGTCAGCTTGACTTAACACATCACAAATTTCTTTCGCTGCATCAGTCATACTTGAATCAATATTTTGAACTTCTAAGCTACCATCACCAGTTAATGTAACATGACCCGGTCCAACTAATCCTGCTGTCCATAAAGTTACTCCCATGAAGATATTCTTCTTATCTATATATTTAGCAACTGTTTCTTCATGTCCTAGACCATTTAATAAGCATAATACTTTAGTATTTGGCCCTAAGATATTTTTAATAGAAGTTAACATCGCTTCTAATCCCATTGATTTAGTAAATAGGATAACTAAATCTGGAACTTCTGTTGCATCCTTTGGTAGAACAGCTGGAATTTTTACATTTTTGCTTGTTCCATTTTCATCAATTCTTAATCCATTTTCATTGATAGCTTTTACGTGATCTTCCCAACCATCAATTAATACTACATCATTTCCTTGTTTATGTAACATATAACCATAACGTGAGCCCATTGCGCCGGCTCCAGCAATTGCGATTTTCATTAGTTATTCACACTCCAATTCATTAGTTTTATATAAATTTTTTCATTAGCTTTGTATAAATTTAAAAATTTCATCTGTATATAAATGTAAAACTTTTCTGCAAACTAGGTCAATTATAAATCCACCTACAAATGGGATAACGATGAAAGCTATGATAGCGCTAGCGATAGCACCTGCTGCTCCAGCCGCTGCATTAACAGAAGCAATTGGACCAACTAAACCAACTAGACCAAATCCAGCACTACTTGGTGTTCCAAGAATGTTGAACATATATGCTCCAATTCCTCCTAAAATAGCATTAGCAACAACTGGAATAGCTAATCTTGGATACTCTACTAAGTTTGGCATCATCATTTTCATTGCTCCTAATAATACAGCTAAAGTAACTCCACTTTGGTTTACTCTTCTTGAACCAATAACTAATATAGCTGTACAAGCAGCAACACCAACAGCTGCAGAACCTGCTCCTAATCCAGTAACTCCGATAGCAATACCAATAGCTACTGTTGATATTGGTGAAATGATTAAAATTGAGAATGAAACACTAATTAAAATAGCCATTAATAATGGTTGTAAAGTAGTAAATGTATTAATTAAGTCACCTATATAAACAGTAATTTGTTTTACATAAGGAAGCATGAATAAACCAATAGCACCAACACCTGCACCTACGATAATTGGTAAAAGTAAAACTGTTAATGATCCTAATCTATCTCCAATTAAACGAATAACATATACTGCTAAAAAGGAAACTAGCATAACATTTATTAAATCACCAATTCCCACCATTTGCACTCCTGCTTCAGTAACTTTATAAGCTCCTGAACCTAAAAATGCTGCAGCACCAACGATAATTGATTGCATAGGGTTAAATTTAAATTGTAATGCGATTAAAACCCCAACCATTACCGGAACAAGGAATTGCATAATATTTACAACGTTATAAAGATCTCCAAAGATTGGATAACTTCCTCTTAATGCTTTAAAAATTTCTCCTAAAATTGCGTTTGGTATTAATCCAACAACAATTCCTGTAGCAGTTCCAGCTAAAACTTTATTTAGATAATCTTTTGGAGTTAATCTATCAGTTTTAGCCTTTGCTACTTGCTGATCTTTTTTCTTCTCAGATGTACTTGTCTGTGACATTTTTTCGCCTTCTTTCTTTTGTTAAATATTTTAATCAATATCTATTTAATGAAAAAATAAATACTAACTAAATAGCTAACTTTTACTGAAATCAACTATGTTATAATATAAGCTAAAATTAAAGATTACTTATATATAAGTATTTCAAAAAGGTTATTAAAATATAACTAAGTATTATAGAAAAGTAGATTTTACTGTTTTATTTATGTACTCTATGTTGTTAAAAAAATATCTATTATATATAAAAAAAATGATACCTGTTTAAATAAATATAAACTATTTTATCTTGTTCTTATTTAAATAATATTTGCTTCTTCTTTAGTTAATATCCTCTACATATTTTATTAAATCACCTAAAACCATTTATTTTCAATTAGATGATATATCATAAATATGCTTATTGATTTTATCTAAATTATTCCAATTATTTAATTTATATAACGCTTTTACTTTTCTATCAATACAGTATAAATATACACACGAAATAATTATTTAATATTTCAATGTTAAATTTTCTACAATTTAAAATATAGTTAACCTATAGTTATTTATAATTTATAAAATGACTTAGAAAATCTTACTAACCATTACCTCATGATTAAACATATTTTCTGTAAACGCCAGCCCTTATATATATTAATTTTACATTAAGGTATTTGTCAATAATTTTGTCGAAAAAACTTTATAAAAATTTCATTCTTTATATATATTTTCACAGTTTTGTTAACTTATATTAAAAATTTTTGTAATGTTTTTACTCATATAAATATTTTATACTATCTATCCAAATTATTATTTTAATCTACTTAGCATAAATTACGATCCTCTAATTTAATAAATAAGAGAAAAGAGATAATAAATATTTAAATTTATTATCTCCTTATTAATGTGTCATTATTATTTTTTTACTCTATATACATACATCTACGCTAACCTTATAAATTAACTCTTTTCTATTTTTCATATTTAACTTTGATAAAATGCTTGTTATATGTTTTTTTATAGTATGCTCTGTTATATATAGTTCCTTTGATATTTCTTTATTGCTAAGACCTTTCATAACTTTTTCTAAGACTTCCCTTTCTCTATATGTTAATGTTCTTAGCTTATTATAATTATTATTACAATCATCAGATATTACATGTTCTAGCAACTCCGAATCATAATACTTCTTACCATTTAATATTTTTCTTATTATATATACAAGATCATCTTTCTCTACCCTATCTACTATGTATCCATCTATACCTAATTTCAAAAGTTCAAAAAATATACTCTTATTATTGTGCCTATCATAACACAATATATTTGCTTTGTTAAATTCATCATCTATAAACTTTATATTATCAAGTATATCTTTTTCTATATCCATAAATATAAATTCAAACTTTGATAAATCAACCTTTCTAAGTTCAATAACACTTTTTAATCGGCTAACATTACAATTTTCAAATCTACTATGAAAAAATGCTTCCAATCCATCCGTAAATATAGATGATTTCGATATTATTAATATTTCCATACTCTCCCCCATGCTCTCCCAGATACAAACAAAACCCTTTTACATAAACTTATACAAAATAAAAAAACAAGTATATTTACCAATTTAATGAAATTATTAAATTGGTAATAATATAGTATCACATAGTTAATTTAAATTCTATTTACTTACTATATGTACCTTAAATATATAATTGGAGTTATGATAATATTTGCACTCATTTAATTTAATCCTTATAAGAAATTAGTATAAATATTGCTAATAATATTAATTCAATTGGTATAATCTTAGGATTTGATAAAAAATTAAATATATAACCTACCTTTGGTATTATAACCTTAACTTTTCCTATAATATTTTCTTCTTTCACAACTTCTGCATCTCTTACATTATTATTGTCACCTTTAGTAATATATCCATCTCCATCTACTTTTTCTACTATTCTATGAGTTATTATATTTCCGTCACTATCCTTAAATGTAACTATATCATTTACTTGTATATCTGATTTATTTTTATGTTTTACTATTACTACATCACCTGGATTAAACTCTGGTTTCATACTACCTGATAACACTGTATAACTTCTATATCCCACTAACTTAAAAATAGTTTCAGATTTAGCTGCTAAAAAATTTATTGATATTATCACAAATATACATACTACAGTAGCAGTTATTACTTTTGATATACTAAATTTTCTTATTGACATATTATTTTATCCTTTCGTTTTTAAGATTCGTCTAAAAAGCGGCATCAAATTAGATACCACTTTTTCTTTAAATTTCTATGAAACTATAATGATTTTTAATTATTTTTTAAGTCTTGTTTTTTATTTATTTCTTCAATTACTTCCTTATTATTTAATACGCCTTCATTATTCTTTTCTTTAGCTTCTTCTAAATTTTCTTCTAAGTTTTCATCTTTAACTTCTATATTTTCTTCTTCAACGTCTACATTATCTTCTTTATTATTCAAATTTTCTTCCTCTTTAGAAGGCTTATTTTCTTCTAAATTTATTGAAGAATCTTCTTCTTTATTCACTTGTTCAATATTTTCTATTTTATCCTTTGAATAATCTTTTTCATTCTCTTCTTTAATATTTATTTCGTTATTAGGTAACTTAAATTTAATCTTTAGATAATTTTCTTGAATAGATACAAAGCTAAATCCTTTACCTTCTATGTTATTGGAATTACTTTGATTAGCTATAACATTTAAATCTATTCTAACCTTATTTTCTTTTATACTATCTAATAAATCTGGTAGTACCTTATTCTTATCTATAGTTATTTTAACATTAGCATTTATAACTTCATTTTTATTCAATATAACTGGAGATTCATCTTCATATTTTAATTGAATTTCTTTATTTAATAATTCATTTAAGTTTCCACTTATCATTTTTATATTTTTATTATTATGCTTGTCAAAACCTACGCTATAATTTACATAATTAAAGATATCTCTATTTTCACTAACTAATTTAAATGTTAAACTTTGCTTTAATGTACCTGTATTTTTCATTTTAAATGTATGATTTATTTCATTTTCTTTTTTTGATAGAACTCCATCAAATCCTTTTGTTACATCTACAGATATACTTCCCATTTTTACAATTAAATCATTTAACACACTTTCTGTATCCTTAAAAAATGCATAGGTAGTCATATTTTGTGAAGTTACCATAACTAAACTAATAGCTAAAAGAATTATTGTAGTCTTTTTTCTAATATTATTTTTTCTAATATTGCTTCTAGTTTGTCTACATTTACTCATATACCTTTTCTCCTTCACATAGCAATTATTTTTTGCCTCTTATTAAGTTAATTCCAACTCCAACAGCACCTAATCCTAATAGATTAAATATATTGAATTCTATCCCTGTCTTAGGCAAACTATCTATGCTACTATTATCCTCTTTTCCAGTTGTCTCATCATCTTTTCCACTTGGATTAATTATATCTGTATCCATTTTATATTTAGTACCCATACTAAATATAACTTCAAGCGACTTAGCATCGTTACCCATTTCTTCATTGCTATCAATTACTAAACTTAATAATTCTTTTTCTTCTGGCTTTATATCTATTTTCTTTGGTAATACTATTTTTCTTTCCCTTGCTAATTTTTTCAATTTATCTTCAAATAACACTTCTTCTTCATACATTAACTTTACAGTACTATTTTCTAATAATTCAGCAACCTGTTTACTATTTGCATTTAAAATTTCATTTGTCTTTAAATCTTTACAAGATTTTAGTTCCATATATATAGTCTCTACTTTAACTGCGTTTTCCTCATTATTTTCTATATATAAACTAATATCTTCACTTTTTCCCGGATATAAATTTACACTCTCATTTAAACCAGGAGTTATAGATACAGATGCACTACTATCTGCAAAAGCGCTTACCGTATTAACAGATAAAACAGCTGCTATAACCAATGTTTGAACTAATCTTTTATTTATCTTTCCCATAACATAACCCCATATCTATATAAACAAAGCATCCTTATATAAAGAATGCTTTTGTTTATTATTATTTAGTTTATGAATTTTTTTGCTCTGCTGTTATAACAATAGGATTCATTGAATCTTCTAAATTGAAGTATGTGCTTTTCTTATCATTTCCAGTTTCTTTTAAAACTTCTACTTCTATATAGAATGAAGTAGCTTCTCCTGGTGCTAATATACGATCCTTACCTAAATCTGATTTTGCTGTATTGGTAATCTTAAATGAATCATTCTCAACCTTATCTTCTCCACCTGAAGCATTAAGTTTTTGTGAAAGAGAACCTTTATTTTCTACTCTAACACGCTTATAGAATTTATCTCCTGGTCTTACATTAGTAAATTCACCTTTATCATTCTTATCAGCTTCAGTTTCTTTGTCTTCTACTGGTTGCATACCTTGTCCTGGTATATCCTGTAAGTTTCCTGGAAGCCAACCATCTGGTGTTATTGTATCTACATCAATATTACCAGTAGTAATAACTAAATCAGATTTTTCTGTTGCTGAATCTGTAAACCATGCCTTAGTTCCAGCAAAAGTTCCTCCCACTAATAATGCTCCTGCCATAGCAAATGCTACAATTTTATTCTTTTTCATTTAAACCCCTCCATAAAATTCCCTTTTTTTTAAAATCTCAATAAAATTATACAATTTTCCCCTCTTAAAAATATATTACCTAAACTTCCCATTTTGCTCCCATTTTTTAACCAACTTTTGTAATATACAAACTTATACTTTAGTAGTATCTACTCATTCTGCTTAGATAAAAATTATAATCTTTTATATTATTCTATATAAAATTATTCAATTTCACCAAATAAATAAAAAAAGAGATAATAAATATTAAAATTTATTATCTCTCTTAGTATATTATGGGTATAAATTGTAGGAATAGTACCTACAATTTATATTTTAAGCTATTTAGCTTTTGATTGACTGAACATCCAATCTATCATTTCTTTATCTTGTAATGCTGGTATCCAAGAGAAGTGACCTATTGGTAGAACTGTTCCTGTTGGATACTCTGTACACTTAACTTTAGTTCCACCTAGTTCTTTTATTGCTTTTTCAGCATCTCTACTAAATCTAAAATCAACTAATGAGTTACTAGCTCCTAGGGTGTTACTAATTTTAATTTAATCTATTTAATTTTATACTTCTTAACTCTGTCGTCGTTTATAACCCCTTCAAAATTAAGTCCATATGCAAAATCATATACATTATTTAATTCATCTTTATAACATTCCATATCATGTGGTACGTCTTCATATTGACTTTCTACAGTTTCCATATTAGCTGGCATTTGGAATGGTAATAATCCACTTGGATTTACAGCTCCACTAACAATATCAAGTATTCCTTGAGTCTGTACTCCAAATTCAGCTATAATTCCATCTACATACTTTTCAAACTCTCCTACAACTGTAGGATTAGTCATATTTAAAGATACTATTACAGGCTTATCCCCAATACCCTTTTTTGTTTCTAATATTATATCTAAATCTGCTTCATTGCTTGCATAATTTGTTTTACCTTTATATGTTCTATTTGTAGACTCTTCTAAAGGATCTCCACCTGCAATACTTGTTTCTCTTGCATTTACAGCAGTATATGGTATATATTGTAAACTAATTGGTGAATATCCATCCTCTGCTGTATAACCAACAGTTTTAGGTGACTCTATAAATACTAAAGCGAAATCTGCCTCATCTATATTATCTGTTACATTATAGTACTTTTCTACTACACCTCTATTTACAGGATAAACCTCATGCTCTGGTATCACATTTCCAAACCAATCTTTAGATTCCTTAACTCTTCTTTTTGGTATATATACTGTTTTTCTTTCTTTAATAGGTAGTACATTATTTTTGTTTTTTAGCATAATAATAGATTTTAGTTGTGCTTCATAACCTTCTTTCATGTATTTAGCATTTCCAACTGTATTCTTTGTTTCTTCTATATCAAGATATGGATTTTCAAATAAACCTACTCTAAAGATATTACGTAATAATCTTACAGCAGACTTTTCAAATCTACTACGCATAAATTCTTCGCCATATTCTTTTACTCC
The DNA here is from genome assembly GCF_050584765.1 of Clostridium sardiniense. GTDB lineage: Bacteria > Bacillota > Clostridia > Clostridiales > Clostridiaceae > Clostridium > Clostridium sardiniense_A. Next base: position 243,579 of record NZ_JBNOOR010000002.1, read on the forward strand.
CATTTTATAAGCTTCAATTACAGGTTGTGCTTCATTATTTCCTCCAAATTGATCCACACCAGCAATTAATGCTTTATAATGTCTTTCCTCCTCTGAAAGTTCTTCAACTCCCCAACATTTACCTGATATAAAGGCATCTAATACATGATTGTCCTTAGTTATCAACCAGTCTGTACATACAACTCCATCATATTGATATTTTTCTCTTAATAAATCATTTATTATATATTTGTTATAAGAATTACCTACATTCTCATTATTCTTTATATCTTGGTTATAGGATATTGTATAATATGGCATTATAGCAGAAGCGATTTTTGTTTTTCCTTTTAATTTAAATGCTCCTTCTGTGAAAGGCTTTAAATGCTCATCAAAATTATTTCCTGGGTATACTGCATATTTCCCGTAAGCATAGTGGGCATCTCTACCACCTTCGCCACTACCACCACCTGGCCAATGCTTAACCATAGCATTTACACTTTCATATCCCCAACCATCTTTTATTTCATATTCTTCAGTTGAATTTTGGAATCCATCACAATAAGCTTCAGCCATATCAGCAGAAAGCTTTGGATCTTCTCCAAAAGTCCCAAAGAATCTCATCCATCTTGGATCAGTAGCAATATCTACTTGTGGAGATAAAGCTGTTGCTATTCCTAAGGCTCTATATTCTTTTGCTGCAACTTCTCCAAATTTTCTAACTACCTCTGGATCAAATGTAGCTGCTAATCCAAGTGATTCAGGCCATTTTGAAATATCTCCACCAGCCCCTGCATTAAACTCACTATCTGCGCTTGCACCATGTCTTGGATCTGTACTAATATTTACTGGTATTCCAAATCCTAATTTTTCAGCTAAAGCTTGCATATTATTATTCCATTTTGCTGAGACTTCTCCACTATCTACTACTGTTAATAGTACATGTCTTAAATTATCATTTATTAAAAATTCCTTTTGCTCATCTGTTAAATCACTTATGTCGGCATCACTTTCTTCTAACTTTTTACCATTATATGTTCCTGAAAACATCTTAGAAAATGGATCATTCCCTGAAGAAACAGATTGGTGAGCACTATAAAGCATTAAGCCAGCTATTTCTTCAATACTTAACTTTGATGCTAAATCTTTAGCTCTTTCATCAACTGATAATCTCCAATCCTCATATTTTTCTAGTTTACCGCTTTTGCTTAAATTTTTAAAAGCAAGTCCATCTTTTTCAATTATTTTAACACCTGAGTCAGGATTATAAGCTATGTTTTGTCCACCTTCATTTATTATTATGTTATATCCATCTTTTTTAATTTCTTTCCAATTTCCCATTCTTATTCCTCCTACCATTTTATTGTTTATAAATTTGATTTAAAGAATATACTTTAGACCGCAATTAAATCGTATGTTAATTGAAAATGCATGTAATTTAAACATGCATTTTCATAATATTTTGTTTCTTTTTAAAATTCTCTTTGATAATATTTAAATTCAACCCACTTGTAGAGTCTATTAATAAATCTGCATCTACTAAATTCCCTACTCCTACTGAAAAAACTCCAGCTTTATTTATAGCTTCTATGCCAGCTTCAGCATCCTCAATAGCAACACAATTTTTCACGTCTACTCCTACAATTTCAGCTGCCTTTAAAAATATATCTGGTGCTGGTTTTGAATTATTTACTGACCTTGGATCTGCAATGCCATCTATTTTATCTAATAAATCTAGCTTTTCTAAAATATATGGTGCATTTTGAGAAATAGATGCAATAGATATTTTAATATTATTATCTATTAACTCATTAAAGAAATCTAGTATACCTGGTAATATATCCTGTGGCGTAAGACCTTGTAATAACTCTTTATATAAATTATTTTTCTTTGTTCTATAATACTCTTTTTCATCCTCTTTTAAAGAAGTAATGTTCCCATAAGCTAAAATTCTGTCAAAAGATAAAACTCTATCTACACCTTTAAGCTGCTCATTAAACTCCTCATCAATATCAACACCAATTTCTTTAGCTATTTCTTTCCATGCTATAAAGTGAAATTTTGCTGTATCTGCTATTACTCCATCTAGATCAAATAAGACTGCCTTTATTTCCATTTTTAAATATCCCCTACAAATTATTTAGATTTTACTTTTAAAGTACTTTGCCCTTTAGATTTAATTCCATCAAATTTCCATGCTGAAATATCTCCTACAAATGGTTTGAATTCTAATTTTACAGGACTCTTTCCTTTAAATTTACTTTTACCAACTAATTTATCTACTAATGAATCTAATACCTCTTCTGTTGAAGAATAAGTATTTATAACCGTTTCTACATTCTCTAAATCATATTGATGATATGGATTTGCAACAGATATCATCATAGTTGGAACTTCATGTACAAACCATGGTGAGTCAAAGCCACCAAATGACTTATATTCAATTCTTACGTTTGTTTGATTAGACTTTGTTGGTTTATTTAAGAAGTATATTAATAAATCATACTGTTTTCTAAAATCTTCTATACTTTGAGAGATTTGCTTCATTCCTGCTAAAAGATCTGTATGATCAATCTCTTCAAAAACGAATCCTTCTCTACTCATCTTTTCCATAAACTTTTGGTATTTCTTAGGTGCAGGTTTCTTAAACTTTAAAGCCATTCTAACAAAGAATGGAAGTGATTTTGAATTTGCAAGTAAAGCAAATAAATCATCATCACAACCTAAAGGGATAATACCAATCTTCTTTATTTTGTTCTTATTTAAAGGTAATAGCCTTTGCTTGTCTTGTACTAATGTTATGCCTTCATCTGCAACCTTTTTAGCCCATGCTTTATGCTCTGATGTACCAACTTTATCAATTTCTCCTGGAACTAAATTAATACTATTATGAAGATTTTGATATGCTTTAAGTCCTAAAATACGATCAAGAGCATCGTTTAATCTTTCCTCTGTTATAATGCCATTTTTGTATCCATTCATCATAAACTTATAATCTTCTTCGAAATTCTTAGGAAATAATAACATATCAATACCACTAGCTATACACATAGGCACTAAATCTTCTCTTCTTCCATGCGCTCCAAATCCTGTCATTAATGTTGAATCAGTCATAACAAGACCATTAAATTTAAGCTCTCCTCTTAATAAACCTGTTAATAAACTTTTAGATAAGCTTCCTGGAGTTAATCTATCTTCATCAGTTATATTATTTTCATCATAATATCCAGGGAAAGCAATATGACCTACCATAACCCCCGTTGCTCCATTATCTATATTTTCTCTGTATACTTTTCCGAAAGTACTCATCCAATCCTCATAGGATAAACTATTTATTGTTTTAATAATATGTTGATCACGTCCATCTACCCCATCTCCTGGGAAATGTTTAAGTGTTACACTACCACCATGCATTTGAACAGCATTAGTATATGCTTGACCCATTTTTGAAACTAGATCTACCTTATCTCCAAAACATCTTATATTAGCAATAGGATTTTCCCAGTTAAAATTTATATCTAAAATTGGTGCAAAAGCCATATTCCCACCTAAAGCCTTTGCTTCCTTTATACAAGCTTCCCCTAGCTTGAATGCATTATCAACATTATTTGTTGCAGCTACTAACATTTCATTTCCTATTTCCGTACCTTCTTCAGCTAAGCCATTAGGACCAGCCTCTAAGTTAGCTGCTAAAAATAAAGGTATTTTGCTATCTTCTTGTAGCTTTTTATGTGCTTTCACTACAGCTTCAGCTTTCATTGGTCTTAGCATAACGCCACCTGGTCTTATAGTTGATATAAGTTCAAGAGTTTCCTTCTTGTCATCTCCTGCCATAGTAAAGAATAATTGACCTATTTTTTCTTCTATAGTCATTTTACTTTTTGTTTCATTTACCCACTTTATTTGCTCTTTATTTAAATAAAAAGGCTTTTTAGTTAAATCTATATCCATTTTAATCTCCCCTTCTTTATTCTAAACCCTTTATTATTTGTGATTTGACCATATTATAATTTATATTAGTTTTAAATTATCTATTTAATTATTTAGAGCTAATTAGCTCTTCAGTCTCTTTATATTTCATTTATAATTCCCCTTCACAAAATAATATCTACACTTAAATTATAAAATCTACATTTTATAAAGACCTCCCACTTTTAACTTAATTACTTCCAATTCTTGACCTTTGTATTCATTTACAATAATTTAAAAGTCTAAAAAAGGAATGTACATTATCTAGTACATTCCTTTTTAATATGATTAATATAATTAATATAATTTTTTGACAATAATTAATTGTATTTCATGAGGTAGAACTTCCGTTTTAATACTTAATACATCATTTACCTCTTCTACCCATGTTTTATATCCACATTCAGCAGCTTTTTGTAAATACTTTTCCCCATCCTTTGATAAAACTTCTGGGGCTCCCATTTTAACCCAAGCATCAAAAGCTGACCCTTCATCTCTATTAACTCTATATCTATCAAGTCGGTATCTACCACTTTCTAAATCAAGTGCTAAATTATAATTTTTTTCAGATGAGTCTTTAAAAACATCATATCTATTTGTTTGCGATATCTGAGAATAATCAAATAATCTATATAAATCATTGTAATGACAATAGTTATAAAATAGTAATTGATATTCATCATCTTTTTTTGTAATAACTAAACCATCCTCTTTATACATTACATCTTCACCTAACTTATTTAAGAACTCAAAAGCGTGATAACTTGCTTTTTTTATTCCATTATAGGTAATAAGTCCAAAACCACCATGGAAAAGCTTCTGTTCTAATCTAAATTCTTCAAATAAGTCTGTAAAGGTCCAGAATCCAATTCCATTAACTAGATTACTGTTCTCAATGCAAGTTTTAACTATAAAAGCGGCCATAAAGCATGTATCATGGACTAAATCTCTACAATCCATACTAGAATTCCATTCAGTAATCCAGTACTCATCATAATTTGTATTTAGTCCCTTACCTATCTCTACCATTTCTTTTATAGTTTCAGATATATAGCTTTCATCACCAATTTCAGCTATATTCTCAAACTCTAAATTATTAAAATATATACTCTCATTGTCTTTCATATATTTTAATACTCTATTAAATGTACTATCTGAATCAAGTTCCTTATCATTGCCCTTTAACTGATATGCATGAAATGAGAAGAAGTCTAAAAAGCACTTATATTTTTTAGAATACTCCTTAAATTCATCAATCCAAGTATTAAGGTCTCCAAGCTTTAAAATCCCAAAGCCTCCAACTTTAAGTCTACTATTAATAGACTTTATTCTTTTATAAGTTAACATAAAGAAATTAAAAAATTCTTCACGAGTTCCTTCCCAAAAAACTGTTTCTAAATTTGGTTCATTCCAAAACTCAAAATACCACTTCTCAACTTCATAAGCTCCATATCTATTTAAAATATGTTTTATAAAAGCATCCACCATATCTAACCATTTATCCATATCTTTTGGTGCACTAACATAACAGTCCCACATAAAGACCTTATTCTTTGTAGTTGCAAGTTTTTTTGGCATAAAACCTATCTCTATAAATGGTTTTATCCCATTTTCTAAAAATCCATCTATAAGACTATCAATATGATTGAAATTATAATATACTTCTCCATTTGAGTGCTCATTGTATAAAAGCATTTCATCAGAAAAAATACCATGAAATCTAATATACTGAAATCCAATATCTTTTTGTATTGTTTTTAGTTGTTTATTAAAATCATTTCTTAACCCATAAACAGCATGTCCAAAAGTTAATATTTTATTCCAACTATCCCTTAGCTTATCTATTACTACATCAGCTTTTATTATATTAATATTATGATTACTTTTTCTAATTTCAAAAATATCATCATATGGTTTTAAGTATTCAAAAAGATTTGATAGTGCCTCACTACTATTAATATTTAAATAGTTAATTTTATTATCTTTAGTTGTTTCTATACTATTTATTTCTCTATATTTATTAGGTGTTATTCCTAATACATTTTTAAAAACTCTATAGTATGATTTTTCATCTGGAAATCCATGTCTATGGGCAATATCTATCACTCTATCTTTAGTAGTTTTTAAATCATTTAATGACCTATTTAACCTTAAGTTTTCTATAAATCCTTTTATTGATACCCCAATATTTTCTTTAAAATATCTTGAAACATACTGTGGATTTAAATAAAAAATTCCAGCTATTTTGGGAATTGTAAGTTCACTATCTTTATAATTTTCATTAATATATTTAACTATGTCATATAATCTATTTTCACTTGCTTTGGAATCTATATAATCACTTTTCTCACTAACAGTAAATTTATTTACCAGAATAATTATAAGGTCTAATAAATATCTATTAATTAAGAGTTCATAAGGCTCCTCCCTATTAATAACTACATTCATCATCATTGCAAGGATTGATCTTATTTTATAATAAACTTTTTCATTAGTTACATCATCTTTGCTTGAATTTAACTTAAACTGCACATGACTTAAATCTATATCAAATTTATTGAAATACTCTTTATTAAATTGAAGCGCTAATAATTGTGACTTTTCTAAATAATTTGTTGACTTTACATAATGAATCTCATTACTGTTTATTAAAAAAATATCCCCTTCTTTTAAAAGGGTAGCCTCTTTATCAACAAAAATCTCAACATTTCCCTTTAGAACAAATAATATCTCCATATCTTCATGCCAATGATAAGGAAATTGTTCTAATGTATGAGTAAATATTTTAATGGGTATCTTTGAATTATGTTCTATATTTTCATACCTATATTCCATTTTCCTCTAACCCTCTTACCTAAATCTTATTTAATCTGATTTTAACAAAATTTAGAAACCTTAGCAATTATATTCCCCAAGGGAAACTTGTCTATAAGGCAACATTATAGAAATTGACATGTTAAATATAGAATTTTATGCTGTAAGTATTAGATGCTATAAAGCGGTATTATAGTAACTTACTACTTAAATTAATTTATATATTTTAGTACTCAAAAAATAAGAAGGTAAGTTTTCTTACCTTCTTCAATGTCTTAAATATTTTTCATTGTCATATTTTCACCACATAATCCTTCAAAATCTTTAGTGAAAACATCCACTGCACAAGTAACAGCATCATTTTTTACTAATCCTTCAATAACATCAGGACTTACTGTTGAAGCTCCTACTCCATATTTAGCTAATTCTAGTACTTGTTTAGAGTTTTTAAAACTAGCTCCTAATACTTCGCATTTAAATCCATTATTTTTAAAGATATCATGGATTTCTTTTGCAACTTCAATACCGTCAAAGCCTAAATTATCAATTCTATTAATATATGGTGCTGCATAATCAGCTCCTGCCTTTCCTGCCAGGTATGCTTGCATAGAAGTATATATAGCAGTTGCCGTAATATTAACACCTTTAGCTTTCAATGCTTTAATTGCTTTTAGCCCTTCTCTAGTAACAGGTACTTTAATAAATGTATTATCACCTAATTCCTTTAATATACGCTCTGCCTCTTCTAACATATCTTCTGCTTTTTTAGATATAACTTGAACATGAAGCTCTGCGTCCTTGCCAATAAATTCACGTATCTCTCTTAATACTTCAAATGGATTTCTTCCTGCCTTTGATAATATAGTTGGATTTGAAGTTACACCATCTACTGGAAAATACTCATATATATTTTTAATTAATTCAATATTTGCATCATCAATAATAAATTTCATATCTTTATCTCCTTTATAATGTTTGTTCTGTTCTTTCAATAATATCATCTTGCGTTTGTTTTGATAGAACATTAAAGAATGCAGAATATCCAGCTACACGAACAATTAAATCACGGTGTTTTTCAGGATTAGCTTGAGCATCTAATAAAGTATCCCTAGAAACTACGTTATATTGTACATGGAATCCTTCTAATCTATTAAAGAATGTTCTAATTAACATTGCTAATTTAATCTTATTCTCTTCTGTAGATAACATGGCAGGAGTAACTTTTTGATTTAATAATACTCCTCCTGTAATTTCATGAGTTGGTAATTTAGAAACTGTCTTAAATACAGCAGTTGGTCCATTTTGGTCCATTGCATGTGATGGTGAACACCCTTCAGCAAGAGGTGTTCCAGCATTACGTCCATCTGGAGTTGCTAAAGTACCTTTTCCCTGACCTACATTTGCTGATATTGATGAAGTTCCTGCATATCTAACTCCACCAATTGGTCCTCTTCCATATCTTGTATTTGGATACTTTTTAACCTCATCTATATAAGTGTTATAAGCATCAACAACTAGCTTATCTACATAATCATCGTCGTTACCATATTTAGGAGCATCCTCAATCAATGCCTTTTGAATCATTTTACCTTTGTCACTTGCAAAGTCCTCCATTAAAGCATTCCATAGCTCTGTTGTAGAAATTTTCTTTTCTTCAAATACTAACTTTTTAATTGCAGCAAGAGAATCAGCTAAGTTTGCAATACCTACTTGTAATCCTGAGATAAAGTCATATATAGCTCCACCTTCTTTTAAAGGCTTACCTCTACCAATACAATCCTCAGTTAAAGCACTACATAACACATCTGGTACATCATCTTCTAAAACTAAATCACAGCAATTTTCAATAATAACACTATGCTTAGTAAATTCACGAATAGTAACATCCCAAGCTTCTTTTAACTCTTCATAACTTGTCATATTATCAAAATGTGTTAATCCTTCAACTAATTTAGTTTGACTAGCAAGGTCCACCCCTTCGTTCATTGCAATTAATAATGTTTTAGGGAAATTTATAAAACTCATACCAGTGCAACGATATCCCCATTTGCCAGGAACAGCAACTTCAACACAACCAATTGCACTATAGTTATAAGCATCTTCTTCTGTAACACCTTTTTCAATAAATGAAGGAATAATAACTTCATCTGAATTAAAGGCAGGCATTCCAGTTCCTAATTTAAGAACCTCAATTGCTTCATTCATAAATTTATCATCTAAGCCTTTATGATATCTAACAGTTAGATTAGGCTGTGGTAATTTTGTTTGAGCGACAGATTTTAGAATTAAATAAGATAATTTATTAACTGCATCTTTTTTATCTATAGTTTGCCCACCAACAGTAACATTTTGATATAAAGGTGATCCAGCACTAAATTGTGTATGTGACCAGCTTCTTATTTTATTAATTGTGAATGTTTTAAGCCATAAATTTGTTAATAGTTCAACAGCTTTATCTTCAGTAATATCTCCACTTTCTAAATCCTTTTCTAAATATGGATATAAGTATTGATCCATTCTACCGTATGATAATGAGTGTCCATTAGATTCAATTTGAAGAATTAAATGAACAAACCACATTGATTGAACCGCTTCATAGAAGCTATCTGATGGTTCATATGGAACTTTATTCATTATTCTAGCAATTTCTATTAACTCCATTTTTCTAGCTTCATCATTTTCTTTTGCTGCCATCTCTTTTGCTAAATCAGAATATCTTTTAGCAAAAGTTTTAATTGCATCCATTACAATTAGGATTGCTTCATAGAAATGATATTTTTTTATATTATGGAAGTCAGTAAGGTCTAGTGCATCTCTTGCAGCAATAGTCCTTTCTTCGTATTCCTTTAATCCATTTTTCATAATGCGTCCATAATCAACTGCAATATGGGCATCACCACTAGTAATATTTCCTTCAGCTTTAATAATTCCTAAATCATATAATACCCTACTCTTTGGAGGAATACTTGCTAATCCTTTATCAAGAGTTGTGTTATGTTCCCAATATGGAGCGATATTTCTAAGTTCTTCTTTAGTCTCTTCATCAATATAGAAAACATCACCATCTCTTTTTTCAAACTCGTCTAGCTCTCTGACTACCCAATCCATAGCATATTCAGGGAAAATAGGAGCTGCTCTATTAGCTTTTGCTTGGTTACCAACAATTAATGTTTGCTTTTCAATAAAGATAGGCATCTTCTCTAAAATATTTTTAAGCATATATGCTCTTTTCACAATCATTGGCTTATCTGCATGTTCTTTATAAGCCTCAGTAGTAAGAATTGCTCTTGTAGCATCAACTGATGCTTTAGTTTCTAATAATTCTTCTCTAAAATCATACATTCTATTAGTTAATAATCCAAAATGATTTTCCATTTTTTCTCCTCCTTAAGGGAAATATTTTATTCAGGTTTCATTCATAATTAATTTTCCTTTCGTTTATAATTATATACTATCATACTAACTACCATTGTCAATATTTTATTTCATAAAAAGTATATATAAGTTTCATTTGAAACAAATTTATTTACTTTAATAATCTATGATGCTATTATATAAGTATAATAAGGGGAGGAAGTAATATGAAAAATAAAGGTATAATATTTAATATTCAAAAATTTAGTATTCATGATGGTCCTGGAATAAGAACTACTGTATTTTTTAAGGGTTGCCCTTTAAGATGTGAGTGGTGCTCTAACCCTGAATCACAGTTAGACAGTGTTCAGATACTATGGGACCAATCAAAATGTTCAAGCTGTAAGACATGTATTAATATTTGTAAACAAAATGCTATTAATCTAATCGATAATAGAATTACTATTGATGATAAAAAATGCCTTGGCTGTTTAGAATGTATAGCGAGTTGTCCAAACGATGCTCTTAAAAATGAAGGTGAATACAAAGAAGTTGAAGAAATTCTTGATAAATGTCTTCAAGACAAAGATTTTTATGACGAATCAAATGGTGGTGTAACAATTTCAGGTGGCGAAGGAATGAGTCAACCAACCTTCCTAAAGGAATTAGTTTCTGCTTTAAAAAGAGAAAACATACATGTTGCAATTGAAACAACTGGCTATATTGATCATGATGTGTTTAAAGAACTCTCTACCTTCTTTGACTTACTATTATTTGATGTTAAACATTATGATAGTAACAAACATTTTGAAGGTACTGGTGTTTATAATGATTTAATTGTTAGAAATTTAAAATGGGCAATTGCTAATGGAATAAATGTTTTACCAAGAATTCCAGTTATACCTGGTTTTAATAACTCCTTAGAAGATGCTAGTGGAATAGCAAATTTATTAAAGGATGTTGGAGCAACAAATGTACAACTTCTCCCATTCCATCAATTTGGTGAAAAAAAATATGATATGTTAAATAAAGTATACACTTTAAAAGATACAAAAGCTTTGCACCCTGAAGATTTAAAGAATTATCAAGAAGTATTTATTAATAAAGGAATTAATTGCTTCTTCTAATAAAAAAGGGGCTACCTCATAACTATAATTTAGTAAATTGTATGGAGTAGCTCCGAATAAAAAATTAACCAGTAGATTTAATTATTTCTACTGGTTTTATTATTAAACTTGTATTGATTATTTAAAATTCGATAAGTACAAGCTGTATTTTGGGGAACTTGCTATTTTGATATGATCCCTTTTAATATTCTACTTTTTTTACTTCTATGTTTTTACTAGACAAATAGTCTTCATATTCTTTAGGTATATTTACATCTGTTACAACAGAACTAATCTCATCCGTTGCAATTAAGTTAACAACACCCTTTTGAGAAAATTTAGTTGACTCAGTAACAACAATTACATGATTAGCTTGTTTTGCCATATCACGTACTGTTTCACTTCTCATATAATCCTTACCTGTAAACCCTGATACTTCTGAAAAACCATCAGTCCCAATAAATAATTTATCTACAAAGAAAGATTCTACACATTTTCTAGTAATAGGCCCAACCATTACTTGAGACTCATTTTGATATTCTCCACCTAACAAAATAATTCTTGTATTGGATTCTTTTCTTATATATTCAGCAATAAAAGCTGAGTTTGTAATGATGGTAATATCTTTTTTTGTTCTTGCTATTTCAAGGGCAAGTAATGCACAACAAGAGCCTGATTCTATCATAACAGTTTCTCCATCCATTACTGACTCAGTAGCAACCTTTGCAATCCTTCTTTTAATGTCATAGTGATAAGCTAAACGATTATTAATATCATCACTTGAGTTTAATGTTGCAAAGCCATGCTCCCTAATAATAAGACCTTTATTTTCTAATTGTATTAAATCTTTACGAATAGTTACTTGAGATACATTTAATAACTCAGATAACTTAGTAACTTCTATTTTTTTATTCTCTGTTAATAACTCTAAAATTTTAGTATGTCTATCTAAGATCTTAGCCATATATCAATTCACCACTCTTTTCATTAATACAATATCATATAAATATTTCGTTTGCAATTAAAATAGCTTTCGTTTATTATTATTTACCCTAAAAACGAAAGCTATCCTAATCTTATTTACAATATTAAATTTATTAGCCTATACATTTTCAATAGCCTTATCATTGTGTATATAAGAATGATAAAATTATTTATCTTTCTTTTATAAAGCTAATCATCTGATCCTTATTTTCATTTAATTGAGGTATCCTATTAACATTTGCTCCAGAAGGATGTGGAAAGCCTTTAAGAATTTGATTTTCGTTTATAATTCCTTCTTCTTGAAGTTTAAATAAAACTTCTTCAACTGCCCTCCCTAGCGGTATTAATAATATATCTTCAAAATTATCTAAGCTTCTAAGTTCATTAATAAAATTCTCACGAACATATTTCATTAAAAAATCACTTTTTATTAACTTTGGAGTATGACCTGAATAGTTTTGTTTCCTAACAAAAACAGAATAAGGAATTAAAGATACTGTATGTAATAAATAGTCCTTTTCAGCAAATAACTCACTGCAACTATCTATATTCAAGGCTTTATTAACCTCTATCTCATCTAGCATACTGATTATATTCTTCCTTAAAGATCCACTAAAACGTCCTGCAACTTTACACTTATATTGAATTAATTCAATATCATCACTTACTTCTAACTCTTTCCTTGCAGTAGCAATTGCTGTACTCATTTGCTGAAATCCAGGAGTTATTCCAATTATAAATACTTTAGCTTTTGAGTTGATATATTCATTATGTGGAGCATAATATATTTCTATATTATCCTTCTTATCAATTAAGAAATCTTCTATTAATAATTCTTCTTTTGTATATTTGTCTTTCAGAGGTAACTTTTTAATTATCTCTTTATAATCATATAGCGTTTTTTTCATACAAACACCTCCAAAATGATATTCTTGCATATTTAGTGAAATCCATAAGTATATTTTTATCCTTTAAAATAATAGCTCCTATAGCAATTCTATAAAAAACTTTTTCATTTTTACTTCATTTATTCCAAGAATCTTATTAAAATACATATCTTCACCCATTTAAAGAAATTAATATTTATAAATATAAAAATAAGGGAGTTTATATCCTAAACTCCCTTAATAATTAATTTATGCTTTATATTAATTTTATTTTACCTCTAAATCTTTCAGAAGTAAATCTATTTCATCGTCATTAGATTTCATTTGATTTACACTGTAATATTCTTTATTACAATTAATTATATTATCATGCTTATTATTTTTATTTTCTCTTATAAATTCTAATTTATTTATTATATATCCTATAGCTCCAAATACTATTGAATAAAACACATAAGGCATACATGCATTCATATAATATGTTATCACTTCTTTAAATTCAGCTGTAATATTTATTCGTCCTTGATTTACAAGTCCAGAAATATAGTCATAAGAATTAACTAAAGTAAAAATTGAATATAATAACATAAATCCTGCCATAACATAGAAAATTATTGGAACTATATATACATTCTTACTATCTATTTTCAAAATCAACACTCTCCTTAAAATTTTATTTATTAACATTTTTATTAACTTATTTTATAAACATAAGTTTTCCCTTTGCAAGTCCCCATATCTCATCAGCATACTTAGTTACTTTAGTTGAATGAGTTACAATAATAACACATTTATTTTCTTCATGAGCCAATGAAGTCAAAATACTCATTATATTCTTTTCTGTTTCTTCATCCAAATTTCCTGTAGGTTCATCTGCTATAATTATATCTGGATTATGTGACAATGCTCTGGCAATTCCAACTCTCTGTTGCTCTCCTCCTGATAATCTTAATACCTTTCTATTAGCTTTTTCTCTATTAATGCCAATACTATCCAACAATTTAAAAGCTATTTCTTTTTTATTTTTTCTCTTATCTTTACTAATCTCCATTGATAGCACTATGTTTTCTAAAGATGTTGCATTATTTAATAAATTATATCCTTGAAATATAACACCTATATTTTCAGCCCTATAAACATCTCTATTTATCTCTTTCAAATCCTTATCTTTATACTCAACTACTCCACCAGTGCATACATCTAATCCTGATATTAATGACAATAAAGTGCTTTTCCCAGCTCCTGATTTTCCTACAATAGTGTATACACACCCCTTTTCAAACTCTATATTTATTTTATTTAAAACATTTTTTTTGCTTCCTTCATATCTATAAGAAACATCTTTTAATTTAAGAACTCCCATATTTATCACCTAATTCCTTTCTGAAAGTATTTTTATCGGTTCATACTTTGTAGCATATCCTACTGATATTGAACTAGTTATTAACCCTAAAATAATTGCAAAACCTGATATTTTTAGAACAGCTTCCGGACTAAGTTTAACTTCTAATTCTTCTAACTTTTCTACCTCTTTTATTTCTCCTGATTGAGTATATAAAGGTCTTAAATTTTGTTGTTCTACTTTTGATTCTATCTGCTCTTTTAATAAAACATCCGCTGCTGGTTGTGCACTTATAGCTCCAATTCCTAATCCTAAAGTAAGACATATCATAATAATTACTACACTCTCACAAACAAATCCTGTAGCTAATTTAAATTTAGACATTCCCATGGCTCTTAATACACCGATTTCATATTTTCTTTCCCTAATAGATAACACTGAAAGTAAAATAAGCACTATAGAACCAAATCCCATTATTCCAATCATAAACATTACGGATACCTTTTTTAATCCATTTACAGGTGCTACAATCCTATTGTAACTTTCTTCATCTGTTGAAACTATGAAATTATCTGTTAATCCCTTTGATTTCAACTCTGATTTAAAAGCTTCAAGATCATCTGGACTATTTAAATAATATGTTGCATTAATTTGAATAGGAGCATTTTCACCTTTAAATAAAGTATCAAACTCTGCTAATGTATTAAAATTTGTATATATTTCATTTCTTAAATCCATACTAGGAATTGGCATCATTTCATCTTTTTGATTTAATCTTGAATATATACCTGTTACTTTTAATTTAAGTTTTTTATCCTTGTCATTTGTATCAGTAATTTCAAATTCATCTCCAACTTTTAACGTGTTTAAATCTGCTAACTGCTGAGATATTATTGCTTCATTATTACCTTTAAACATTTCTCCGCTTTTAATTTGTATAGAGCCATTTTTAAAATCCTTAGATAAATTATTTTCAGTATATCCTTTAATAGCTAAAGACGGCCATACATAATTTGAGCTTACTGCTCCATCAGAAGTAGCTCCTTTTAATGGTCTATTATTTTGTCTTTCATTTTGTCTTTTATTAAACTCTTCCTCTCCAATACCTTTTATTTCTTCAGATACTCCTTGAAAGCTTGCTTCCATTTTATATTCCTTGACTAATTTAGAATCTGCAAAATCGACTTTCATCTTTCCAGTTATCTCTCCTGCAAAAGGTATCTTATTTTGGTTTTTTTCAATTTCTTTTTGCGCTTTTACAGGATCTATATCTATAAAAACCTCCGATCCAAATCTATTTTCATACGACTTTATTACTTCATTAGTAGTTGTATTAATAATCGTAGAGATAGCTATCGTAGAGATCATTGTCAAAACAATTATTCCTATCAAAATATTTCTTCCCTTGTTTCTAACCAAGTTTTTCATAGCATTTTTTAAAATATACATATTACTTTCTCCTATCCTTATACTCACTTTATACTTGTTTATAAGTAAATTATACCAATCACTATGTTAATTTAATGTTTATGTATAATTAATTGATAAACAACATAAAATAAAAACAGTAGTTTTTTAATTAACCTACTGTTTTTTTACCTAACAAGCTCTGAATGCAAGATAGAATACTGATCCCTTTCCTAAATTACTATCAACCCATACATATCCATCACATAAATCACATACATGACTTACAAGACTTAACCCTATTCCATAACCATCCTTATTAAGTCTATTTACCCTATATCTATTATCAAAAATTTTATTTAACTTGTCCTCAGACATTCCTATGCCATTATCCTTTACAGTAATAATCACACTATTATTTTTATTATATACTGAAACCTCTATAGGTTTATTTTCTCCATACTTTATTGCATTATCTAACAAATTAGCTATAGCTCTATATATCCACCTTTCTTTTGCATAAATATTTGTGTTACCATCCTCATCAAAATCAAAAGAAATATCATTATATACTTTTTTATATTGATCAATCACCTCTGCACATATAAGAGCAACATCAATATTTGCCATTCCGTCTACTTCATTTGACTCACTAACTGTTAGTATATCTTCTATACTATCAGTTATATAATCTAAATTTTTTAATAGCTCCTTATCACCATTTATTTCAAGCTTAGTTTTTAATATAGCAATTGCATTTTTTTGCTCATGTGATATATACGAATGTAACCTTTTATAATCTTCTATATGATTATTAAATTTTTCTTTTAGACCATTATAAACCTCTACTAAAACAGGATCTAAATTCTCAATATTATATTCTTTACCTTCTATATTAACTAAACCACGTGCAATAGTTAATACTTCTTCCTTTTCTATTTTTTTCAATATAATCCACAGTATCCAGGTAAAAACTATAGTAAGAATACATATTGTAATCATTAATACTGGTAAATTACTATATAACTTAGATGCATAATAATTTTCTATTTGATCTCTACTAATAATAGAATCTTTAGCAGTAGCATATTTAGTTGTATCGTCTTTAGTAAAATCAGCATAAATATCATTAGTATTTTTCAATTCATTTATAGTTCTATAATTAATGCTTCCTAAGTCTACTAAATTATTTGGTAAAACATTGTATTGATTATTATTAAAGGTTCTAAGATAGATTAATATACCAACTACAAATATAATAGTTATAACCATTGAATATATAACTAAAATTAATCCTGTTTTTTTATTCCATTTAATCATTCTTCGCATATTGAATATCCCTTTCCTCTAGTTGTTTTTAGAACTTCTTTCCCACAAGCTTCTTTTAATTTTTTCTTTAACTTAGCTATATGAACCCTAAGTACAGAAGAGGTTGGATCAAAAAATTCATCATACACATGTTCTGCTATATCCTCACTTGATACAACATCAGGATGTCTATTAATAATATATTCAAATATATCAAATTCTTTTACTCCAAGCTCTACTTCCTTTTTATCTATAACAACTTTTCTAGAAGCTGGATTTACCTCTATATTTCCTATAATTATATTTGGATTTGCTCTTCCATGAAATCTTCTTATAACAGCTTGTATCCTTGCTCTAAGTTCTAATAGTTGAAATGGCTTAACTATATAATCATCAGCTCCCAAATCTAACCCTTTGGCAAGTTCTTTAACCTCATCTCTAGCTGTAACAATTATTATTGGAGTATTTATTTCATTACTCCTTAAATATTCCAAAATTTCTAACCCATCTTTATCAGGCAAATTTAAATCTAACAAAATAATATCGTAAGAATTTACAAAAGCCTTCTCCTCTCCATCTAATCCAAGATTAGCTACATCAACACTAAATTTTAGATTTTCTAATCCTTCCTTAATGTTATAAGCGAGTTCCTTATTATCTTCTATTATTAAAATTCTCATTACCTCATCTCCTAAGTCTTTTAAAAGTGCCAATTAATTATACACTTTCTTATGTTTATTGAATGTTAATCATATATAACCTACCATATTTAACTAGTTCTGTTGTTACTCTTTATTTTAATTTCTCATACAATATTATTATATATAAAAATATTGTATGAGAAATTAATAACAAAAGAAGTTATGTTAAACTGGATTAACTTCTTTGTAATTAAGAGCTTTTGATTTATAATTTTAATAAGTTGGTCTGGTCAGAAATAAGCCACACAGTGTACTATGTATACGAAAAGAGAAAAGCCTGGAAAATATTTAATATCTTCTAGGCTTTTTAAAATTTGAAATTTATCTGCTAATTTTTTTGCTGTTACAATTCTTTTATTTAGAAGTATTATTATTATCTCTGTTAATTTATTGATTTCCATACTTTACTTCTATTTATAATTTATATACATTTAAATACCACACTTTAATTCTATCTTACAACTTGTAATCTTACTTCAAATATAGTTCTTGAATCATCACTATAAGCCTCTATTGTTCCTTCATGTAACTCAATAATATTTTTAGTTATTGCAAGTCCAAGACCTGATCCCCCTATATCACTATTTCTTGATTTTTCTACTCTATAGAATCTATCGAATATGTTTGGAAGATCTATTGATGATATAGACTTGCCATAGTTTATAACTTGAATTACTGCCATATTATCTTCAAGTTTTGTTGTTACATCAACATAATGTCCGTCCTTGCCATACTTAATTGCATTAGATAATAGATTTTCAAAAGCTCTTACTAATTTCTCTGCATCTGCATTTACTATTAGCTTATCATCTGAAAAATTAATTCTTGATTCCATACCTGCATTCTTAAACTGACATTCAAAATAAGCAACTACTTGGCCTAATAATTCTACTAAATTAATTTCTCTCTTATCTAAATTAATAGTATTATTTTGCATTTTAGTTAGTTCAAATAAATCATTTATAAGAAGATTTAAGCTCTTTGATTTTTCATATGCAATATTAGCATAATATCTAAGCCTTACTTCATCATCATACTGATCGCTATCAATAATTTCTAAGTATCCCATTATTGAAGTTAATGGAGTTCTTAAATCATGAGAAACATTTGTTATTAAATCTGTTTTTGTTTGCTGTGCTTTTCTCTCCTCTATAGTTCTATCTTTAAGCTGTTTTGATATACTATTTATGTTATCTGCTAACCTTTTGATATCTCCTTCTTCATAAGCATTTATTGATCTATCCAAATCACCATTAGCCATTATTTCAGTTTCATTTATAATATTCACCAAGCTCTTATTTCTTCTATATGTCTTAACAAGTAAATAAAATATTATAAATAATCCTGCTCCGGAAACTAAGTAAACAACTCCATCAAGGTACATTTCATGTATATAACGCCATAAATCTATAATATTATTGATAAGTTGAATTGCGGTATATCTATAAAGAAATACTATAATCCCTCTAATTATTATTACTGTAAAATAAGTTAATATTGCAGAAATAGCTATATCAATTAATGTTAGTTCCCAATGTTTATAAACTTTTTTATTTTTCAATTTTATAACCAACTCCCCATACAGTGTGGATTATCTTATTTCCTGACATATGTTGTTCTAGTTTATCTCTGATTCTGCTCATATGAACCATAACTGTATTATTTGATTGATAGTATCTTTCTTTCCACACCTTCTCAAATATCTCTTCTGTATTAAATACCCTTCCCCTATTTGTAGCTAATAAATATAAAATTTCAAATTCCCTTGCAGTTAATGATACTTCGTTATCATCTATAGTTACTTTATGTTTGCTCTTATCTATAACCATTGACTCAATTCTTATTATGTCATTTGAAGTTTGCATTTTAGTGTTTAGAAAGTATGCCCTTCTAAGTAATGCTCTTATTCTAACTGTCAGCTCTAAATGATTAAATGGCTTACATACATAATCATCTGCACCAGTCATAATTCCTTGTATTCTATCCATATCCTCCACTTTTGCACTTAACATAAGTATTGGAATATTATACTTTTCTCTTGCTCTTCTACAAACTTCTAAACCATCCATCCCTGGCATCATTATATCTAAAACCATTAAATGAATTTCTTCTCTATCTAATATATCTAAAGCTTCTTCTCCACATCTTGCCTTAAAAACATTATATCCTTCATTTTTAAGATTTATCTCTAACAATTCTCTTATTTCATTTTCATCATCTACTACAAGAATATTATTATTCATATACCCCTCCAATTATATAATTATTTTCCCAGATACTCTTCTAATGTAATCTTCTTATCATAAATATCCTTAGCCGCTTTTTTTCCAACGTATCTAACATGCCAAGGTTCATATTCTATACCTGTTACACTTTTCTTTCCATAAGGATATCTTATAATAAATCCAAATTTATAACAATTCTTAGCAAGCCAGTCTGCCTCTTTTGTTCCCTGCGCAAAATATTTATCTCTATTAGTAATATCAATACATAATCCTGTTTGATGCTCACTAAATCCTGGTTTTGCTACATATGCATCTGCACTCTCTTGTCCTTCTGATTTTACTCTATTATTATAAGTTTTTGTTTGAGATCTATATGATCTATAAGCTGAATTTCCAAGTAGTATTACGCCTTCTTCTTTAGCTGCATTTACCATATCTTCTAATGGTTTTGCCATAATCCCAGCTACATGTTTTTCTTCATTAGTTGCTTCATTTGTAAATTCTATATTTGGTATAGCTAAGCCTTCTGGCTTGTAATATTTGTTTAAACCATACTCTCTATTTACCAATATTAATTCTTTAGCTATCTTTGTACTCTTTCCTTGCACTGACATATCTTCACCCTTTAATTCAAATACCTTTTCTTTAGTATTTATATTCTTCGGCTTTGCACTTATAAAATCTACAACATAAAAAATTCCACATATTATTATTATGAATATTAACACTTTTTTTAATCCACTTTTCATTTTTTCTACCCCTCTTTTAATATTATGATTTCATTCTAGAGGGGAAAGTTTACAACACTTATAAAAATTTCTTAAGAAACCTTAAGTTTCTTAATTTATATATGTGGTAATATATATAATTAGTTATCTATATTCTCTCTTATAAATTAATTTTATTATAGAAATTCTACAAGATTTATTCTATCTTTCTTTAAGTTCATAAGATTATACAAGCACTTGAATTTGACAATTATATGATTCTATATTGAAAAAGTCATTAAATAACTCTACTTCAATAAACCATTTAACCTTTAAATTCCTTTCTCTTATATAATTAAATAATTTTTCTCTGCGTTCATCCTCATTTTCTTTACTATAAACTAAAGTTAGATACTCTCCCTTTGGTAATACTTTTATATCATCTTCCATATCCACATAATCATTTTCTTTAAATCCACTAAAAGCGTAGCTTGGTTCTATATTTCCTTCGAAATCAACATTGTATATAATTCCTCTATCTAAAGACATTTCTACATTTTTATTCTCAATTACTTTCTCTAACTCTGAATAGTACAATAACTCTTTCAAACTTTCAGTTTCTTTGCATGGTACTGTAATTACATAACGTTCATTAAAAAATTGTGTAGATATCTCATCATTGTTAATTATATCCTTAGAATATTCTATACTATTATTTAATGCATCAATGTTTTTTATTATTTCATTCATTCTTTTTATATTTTCTTGCGCTTCATGCTTTTTTAATTGTAAAAATTCTAAGAGCTTATCTGTATTACGTTCCTTAAAGATTTGTTGTAACTCTTCTATGCTAGTTCCTAGTGCTCTAAAACCTTTTATAATATCTATATGAATAAATTGGTTTATAGAATAATATCTATAACCTGTTTCCTCATCAATATATTTTGGTATAAGTATCCCAACCTTATGATAATATCTTAAAGCTTTTATCGTAACTTCTTTAATTTTAGAAACTTCACCAATAGAAAATAAATTTTTCATTATAATTATCCCCTCTCATATCTTTTAAATCCTCATTGACTCTCCCTTTAGGGTATACCTTATTATCATTATAAACAATAAATACTAAAATCAAAATTTTATTATGTAAAAGGAGTATTTAAACATGGGTGAAATAAAATATAGAGAAATAATTAAAGATGATTATGAAGCTATTAAGCATTTAATAGGGGAAGCATTTGGTTTCAATGAGTTTATTAAAGATACTAAAATTCTAGATATAGCATTAAGTAGTTATCTAAACGACTGTGTTTTATCAAGTTCATTTAGCAAAGTTGCAGAAAAAGATAATAAAATAATAGGATTTATTTTAGGTAGTGCCAAAAAAGATACTAATCGTATAGCTAATTATAATTCTAGCATTAATCTTGATCCTAATGAGATCGAATCAATTATGTCTAAAGGGAACATGGAGCTACTTAAAGAATTCTCAAGGATTAATGATGTCTATAAAGAACTTATAGCAGGAAAAAAAGATAAATTTCAAGGATGTATACAACTATTTATTGTATCAAAAGAATCTAGAGGTCTTGGAGTAGGTAAAACTCTTCTTGCTTATCTATTTGATTATATAAAAAGTATGGATGTTAAATCTTTATATGTATATACAGATACTAGATGTAATTATAAATTCTATGATAGTCAAAACTTTAAACTCATAAATGAAAAAAATATATATTTTAATACACTTAGTATGGGGCTTGATGTATTCTTATATGAATATGACTTTTAATTAATAATATATTTACTATAAAAGGTAGTAAAAAAGTAATAATAATTGGAGAAAGCTTAGAATTTTAAAATTTATGGTAACAATAAATACTATTTATTGTTACCATAAAGCTCCTTTTTACTAAAACTAATTTGTTTATGTTATAGTTCTATGTAACATTTCTAAATGATATTCTTATAAATTATTTTTTTGTATTCTTAAACCATTCAATCGTTGCTTTTTCCATGTCTTTTGGAAGCTTATGATTATAAACTTCATCATACAACCATGATAATGTCTTACCTTCTAGATATTTTCTCATCTCATTTTCAGCTTCTAACATCACAACATTAATTAAGCAAGGACATTTTGTATGAGAATCTGGTAAATTATCTTTATCTAACAATATATTATTTTGCCTAATTTCTGCACACTGGAAAAATGGCTCTTTTCCCTCTACAGCTTCAACAACATCCCAAAAGGTTATTTCTTCTGGATTTTTAGCTAAAGCATATCCTCCTTTTACTCCAGGTACTGATTTTATGATTCCACACTTGGTTAATTTTGTATATACCTTTGATAAATAAGTCTCCGATATTCCTTGAAATGTTGCTAAATCCCTTATTCCTACTGACTTACCTTCCTCTATCTTTACCATATATAATAAACAATGTAGTGCATATTCTACTCCTACTGAGAATTTCATACTTATCCAATCTCCTTATTACAGTTTTAATATTATCTTATAATAGACTATTTTCACTTCTCATTCAACCCACAAATTTCAATAATCATTACTTCTATTTATATATTAAATATTTCCATTTGACAAAAAAATAAATCTATCATAAACTTAATTACAGATAAAAGTTATCTACGATATATATTATCCATGTTGAAGGAGGAAATATAAAATGTTAACAGAAAAATTTTATGATGTAATAAATCACGAAGGTGTAGTTTCAATAGGAAGTTGTTCAAATAATGAAGTTCATATTTGTAATACATGGAATAGCTATTTAGTAATTGTAGAAGGAAATAAAATCTTAATACCTGCTGCAGCTATGATTAAAACAGAAGAAAATGTTACTATTAATCCCAAAATTAAATTAACTTTAGGTAGCAAAGAAGTAATGGGGTATAGAAATATGGGAACTGGATTCTTACTTGAAGGGACTGCAAAGTTTTTAAAAGATGGTGAATACTTTGATATGATGTTAAAGAAATATCCTTTCTTAACAAGAGTACTAGAATTCACAGTTGAATCTTGCAAACAAACATTATAGTACATTTTGAATCGGAGATAAAACTATGCCAAGAATAATTAATAAATCAGAATGTGTAGGTTGCGGAACCTGCCAAAGAGTATGTATTGTTGGATGCATATCTCAAGAGAAGAATAGAAAAAGATTAATCAATAAAAATGGCTGTGTTGACTGCGGAGCTTGTCAACTTGCTTGCCCTAAAAAGTGTATTTCACAAAATTAATTAAAGTATAAATATATTATTAAATTAACAGAAATAATATTTGACTTGCTTAAAAATCTAAAGCAATGATAGTTACTTTTCAAGGTCTAGAATTAAGTCTAGACCTTATTTTTTTACTTCTCTAACTACTCTTTGTATATTATATAATTATTATAATCTTGATTTTATGTATTAATTTAATTCTTTTAATACTTCTTCTGTTGTTAATGAACCACTTGATAACATACCAAAGTTAACTTCTGCTGCTCCGTATGCTTCCATTCCTGGTGCTGCTGTTGCATCCTTTGCAATATAAACTTCAAAACCTTGTTCTACTAAATCTCTCATGTGTGATTCAATACAAATATTTGAGTTCATTCCTGCAAGTATTACTGTGTCTATTTTTTGTTTTCTTAACTGTAATACTAAATCATTTGTTTGTGGTCCAAAAATTTTATGTGGACTTGCTATTATAGTTTCTCCATCTTCAATATATGTCTTAAATTCATCAAGTATATCTGCTCTTGAATTCTTTTCTACTGCTTCTGAAGGTCCTTTTCTTTCAAACATCTTCATGTCGTGCATCATATGCTCACCATTTGATCCAAATTTCCATGTATAGTCATGTGGATAGTAGTAATGTGGTGATACAAATACTTTATATCCCCTTTCCTTTGATTTTTTAAGTAAAGACACAATATTTTCTATTGTGTTATTAGCCTCAATAACATCTTTAGCTAATTTATACCCTTCTCCCATTTCATGTAAAAATTCATTTTGTGGATCTACTAATACTAATGCTGTTTCTTTATTATTAAATTTCATTTTAATTCCTCCCTGTTTTCATTTAAAATTATTTAGTGCTGTCGTACAAACTCATAATAATTCATTAAATAAAAACCAACAATTAGGCACTTTTTAGTTTCCAGTAACATTTAAGTTACCACCTTAACTCTCTGTAGATATAAAATTATAATTAAGTTCAATATATTTCAAACTCTAAAATACCTTAATTTGATTAACATCTCCATCATTAATATTTTATTATTTATATTATTAAAAATTTATATAAAAATAGCCTTAACCAAATAATATCAATGGTTAAGACTACTCTTCTCTTTCATTTACTTTAATATCTACTACTTCTTTTTTCTTGCTGATATTAATAACATCATTGGCCTACGTAGTTCATCTTGCATTTCTTTATTTCCTTCTAACATTTCTTCTGGTGGCTTTGGTTCAGTTACTTCTTTTATCTCGAATCCACAATTTATTAATGTATTAATGTACGTAGTTATTGTCCTATGATATTTAACTACTTCTTCACCTAAAAAAATGCTTTTTCTCTTTCCTTCATTAAAATAATTATCCACTGGCCAATGTAGTCTATTTCCTAATTCATCAACATACCATTCTTGATTTCCATAAGCTGTGAATATGGGATTTTCAACTGAAAATATAAAGTCTCCTCCATCTACTAAGCAATCATATACCTTCTTACAAACTTCTTCAAAGCTTTCAACATAGTGAAATGCTAATGAACTTATTACAACATCAAAATATTCTTCTTTAAGTTTTACACCTTCTATTGTATCTTTTACATACTCTATAGATGAATCTCCATTAATTTTTTTAGCCTGTGCAAGCATTTTTTCTGAAGAATCTACTCCAACTGCCTTTTTAGCATTATTTTCAATAGCATATTTACAATGCCATCCAAATCCGCAACCTAAATCTAAAACCTTTTTACATTCTAACCTTGGCAACATTCTTTTAAATTCCTGCCACTCACCAGCGCCTTTAAGCCCATAAACAGAACGATCCATTTTAATATATTTATCAAAAAACTCTTGATTATCATACTTACTTTTTCCCATAAATTATATCTCCCACTATTAATTTTATTGATATATATAAATTTTATCGCAATTAGTACATATGCGTATAGTTCATAAATAATTCTGTTTAATTTATGTTTGATATAAAAAAGATATTTGTAATTAAACAAATATCTTTTTAATCTATTTATATTCTTTTTCTATACTCTCTTAATATTCTTCTAATACTGTTATCTACTAAATAATATTTATTGGATAATTCTTTCACTGTCATTCCATTGTTGAAATCTTCATAGATTTTCTTATTTCTCTCATATAAATCATTTTTAATGCCAGTATTATCTCCCCATGATTTTTTGTTGCTACCTTTCTTAGGGATATATAAATAAGCTCCATCTACAAATTCCTGAAGCTTAATAACTAAATCCTGTGGTAATATGTCTTGTGCTTTCTTATATTTCATACTTTTTGCTCCTATCTACTATTAAAATCGTAAATATTACTGCAAAAACTGCACAAAACTATTCTATTAAATTTTATAATTTCTTAAATGCTCCTAACAAAATAGTCTTATCTACTACAGTTTCTGCTAGAAGCTTAATACACTTTTTAAGTAATCAGTCTTATATATACTCATACAACATTCTCCTATCTTTTAGATTTATTATCATATTAATTATATAACACATAAAATTCAATTAAATAATTAAATTATCGGTAATATACTAAAAATCTCATTTATTTATTGTAAGTGTCTCCGTAACATCTCTAAATGAAATTTTAAAACCAAATAACTTCACCATAAAACACCATCCTTCCATTGCATTTCCTTAAAATAACAATTTGTGAATTCCTTCAATTCTTTTAATTTTTTTATCAATTACTGGTTAAAATAACATAAGTATTAAATATTTTGGTAAAGGAGATATCTTATATGGACTTTTTACATGGTCAGGAAACACTTACTACCATTGACTGGATACTTCGCGCTATTATTGCTTTTTTCTTTTTGCTGACTATTGCAAAACTCTTAGGACAACGTGCCCTTTCTCAATTAAGACTTCTTGATTTTGTTGTTTCTATAGTAATTGGTAATATTATTGCCCATCCCTTATCTGACGAAAAACTCGGATTAAAAGGCTCTATAATTACAACACTTGTATTAGTTATATTATATCTTTGTGGAATATTTAGCATTTTTATATTTCCGTCTCTTAGAAGATTTATTAATAATTCACCAATCACACTTGTTCAAAACGGTGAAATCCTTTATAAAGGATTAAAAAAGGCGCGAATATCAATTGATGTATTATTAGAGGAATTACGAGTAGAAAAAGTAGATGACGTGAAAAAGGTAGCATTAGCAACTTGGGAACCTAATGGAAAAGTTTCTGTTTTTTTAGATCCAAAATACGAACCAATTACCCCTTCGTCCTTGAGTATAGAAACGGAACCTTTTAATTTTTCAAGAACAATTATCAAAGAGGGGAAAATTAATTTCAAGGAGCTAAAGGAATTTCATAAGGACGAAGATTGGGTTGTTTCCAAATTAGAAGTCTTATATCAAACTGAGATAAAAAATGTTTTGTTCGCTACCCTTGATAATAAAGATAACTTAAAAGCTTTTTTATATAGGTAATATGCTTACATCTTTAATTATGCAACCTTAGTATTTGTGGATTTGTATAATTAGTAAAAGATAATTTAATCTGCCTTAATAAAATATCTATCAACCTAATATTACTTATATTTCCTATGCAGAATATAGAATTTTTAAAACTGTGATATAATATTTAATATGAAATACATACCAACTTTATAAGAGGAGGAAATATAATTGAATAATGTTTTTGAAAAGGAATACAAAATAGATATTTTTAATGTTGATTCTGAACATAAATGCAAATTTTCATCTTTAGTAGATTACTTATGGGATGTTGTTATTTCTCAATCTGATTATTTAGGTGAAACTAACGAAGGATTTGTTCATAATCAATGTATTTGGGTTCTTTTAAAGTATGACATAACTATATATGAATACCCTAAATTTAGAGATAAGATAACTGTAGATACTAAAGCTTTAGGTACAAAGAAGTTTTATGGTTATAGACACAATAATATAAAAGATTCTGAAGGAAAAATTATAGGTGAAGTTGTTTCAACAGCTATATTAATAGACTTTGAGAAAAGACGTCCTATGAAAATATCACCTGATCAACGCGAAGTATATGGAATTGAAGGAGAATTAGAAGAAGTACCTCCTTTAGATGATATTCCTAATATTCAAAAAGAGGACTATATAAAGGATTATCCTGTTAGATATAGTGATATAGATTCTAATGGTCATGTGAATAATGTAAAGTATATGGAAATGGCAATGGATACTCTTCCAAGGTCTATATTAAATGAATATGAGCTATTTAATATCAAAGTACTCTTTAAAAAAGAAACAACTGACGGAGATACATTACATATTTCATCTGAAGTAATTGATGATGACAATAACGAGATTACTACTATTCATAATATTACAAGTAATACTACTGGAAAGCTTCTTACGAAGTTACAATTTATATGGAAGAAAAAATAATATAAAGTACTAAAAGCTTAGCAATAAAAATACTAAGCTTTTCTATTATTCTTTTTTAATAAAAATTCATTTAAGAACTTCATTTCAACTAAAATTTTATATTTATTTTTAATCCTTTTCCTAGCTTACTTGTAGCATAAATATTGCCACCATGAGCTTTAACAATATCATAAGCTATAGCCATTCCTAGTCCTGATCCTTCTACTTTCCTACTTGTATCTGTTCCTCTATAGTATCTTTTAAATATATTATTTAACTCCTCTTCAGATACTCCTCTACCATTATCCTCTACCAAAATATCTACATTATTATCATTAAGCTTTTGTATATTTATATTTATCTTTACATCATTACTGTTGTGAACAAATGAATTTATTATAAGATTTACAAATACTCTTTTTATTAAATGCTCATCTAGTTCTAGTAATATCTCCTCATCTGAATAATTAAAACTTATATTACTATGGCTATATTTTTCATCATTTATAATATAAATTACAACATGTCTTACTAAGGATACTATATTTATTTTTTCCTTATTTAAAACTAAAGCATTATTTTTAAGTCTAGTTGATAAATTTAAATCTTCAACTAAAGTTTTTATATATTCACTTTTACTTATTATAGTATTGCAGCATTTTTTTCTTGTTTCATCATCTATTTCATATTCAGTGTCTTCCATTATTTCTGCATTTCCAATAATTGAAGTAAGAGGAGTTTTTATATCATGAGAAATGTTTGAAATCCACTCTTCTCTCATATTTTCTAACTTTTCTCTTTCCCTCTCATTACTTTGCAATCTATCTTCTAATTGATTTAAACAAGTTTCTACTTCATAATAGATTCCAAGCTTTACTTTTCTCTTTGAATAAATACCATTAGATAAATTTAATATCTTATCAGCAATTCTACTTATAGGTCTAGTTACCCTTAAAGTATATAAAAAGCTTATTATTAATACTAAAACTACATTCATAACAATTAATGTAGGAAACTTATGTGCCTTTTCAATTAGCTTAGAATCATAAACGTAAGTCACTCTTTTTACTTCATTAGAATCTAAAAATAATAAATATGTATAAACATTATTTCCTAAAGTTTTTTCATCTAAAAACAAAGTTTTATTATCATCATTATACATATTTATAAGTGATACATTAGAATAATTAGATGGAGCTATATTAGGTTTGTTATAATTATAAACTTCATTATTATTTTCATCCAATATTTGAAGTCCAGCATTATTTTCTTCTAAAAATTTTATTCCATTATTATTAACTAATACTTTATTATCCTTTGATAAATATAAATAATCCTTAAATTCTGATATTATCTCTTCTGGATGATAATTGTATAACACTCCTTCTTTATAAATGTTACTTCTCATGAAAGCAATATTTATAATTACAATAATTGAACATGCTAATATAAATGATACAGCGTAATGAGCCAAAAGTTTTCCCTTCATACATTACTCTCCATTCATCATAAACTTATAACCTAGTCCAATTACTGTAGTTATATACTTCGGTTTTGACGGATTATCTTCAATTTTCATCCTAAGTTTTCTTATATGAACTGTAATTGTATTGTCATAACCAAAGAAGTTCTCTCCCCAAACTTCATTACAAATCATCTCTTTACTTATTATTCTATTGGGATTATTAATTAAATACATTAGAAGCTTTAATTCCTTTGCAGTAAATTCTAGAAGTTTTGCACATTTATATACTTCACTTGTTTCTTCATTTATTTCAATATCTCCAAACTTAATAATCCTATTAACCTTTATATTTTTATTTATAGATACATTGTCAAAAGCTTTAAGCCTTGCCTTTAATCTATATGCTACCTCTTTAGCACTAAAAGGCTTAGTAATGTAATCATCAGCACCAATTGCAAAACCTAGTAGCCTATCTACCTCTTCTGCTTTTGCTGATATAAATAATATTGGTGCTTGGCTATATTTTCTAAGTTCATTAAAAACATCATATCCACTTATATCAGGTAACATAATATCTAAAAGGACTATATCTGGATTAACTTTTTTAAATAATTCTATTCCATCTGTCCCATTGTTAGCTATAAAAATATTTTTAAAACCCTCTCTTTTTAATACAGTATCTAAAATATCTATAATATCTTGTTCATCATCAATTATTAAAACCTTATACTTATCAAAAATATTATTCATATATCCCCAGTCCCCTTATTTTTTTTAGATTATATCATAGAAATACCTAATATATACTATATTTCTAACTATATAAATTTATTTAAGATGGATTTAAGATGAAATTTATCCCAGTTAAATATAAATATAATAAACTAATATCAGAATTAATACTGTTTTAAGTCATTGTCAATTTTTAGATAGCCCTTCAGAACTAATTGATTATTAAGATGTTCTTACAGTTCTATCTAAAAAATAAACATTACTAAAAAAAGTAGCTTAATCACAAATAATTTAATAAGGAGATTACTTATGCAAGCAATTATGGAACCAATTTTTCACGTAGTTTATTTAACTACAGTCATTACTTTAGGAATTATAATGATAAGCAAATCAAAAGATAATAAGTATTTTAAACTATTTGGAACAATGTCAGTAGTATTAGGATGTGGTGATGCATTCCATCTAATTCCTAGAATATATGCTTTATTAACTACTGGATTAGAGAGTCATGCAGCTTCACTAGGATTTGGTAAGCTAGTTACATCAATAACTATGACGATTTTCTATCTTATACTGTATAAGATTTGGAAAATTAGATTTGATGCTAAAGGTACAAAAACATTGGATATAACAATGTATGTATTAGCTGGAATTAGAATTGTCCTTTGTCTATTCCCTCAAAATGAATGGTTTGTAAATAATCCACCAGTTAGCTGGGGCATATACAGAAATATACCATTTGCAATTATGGGAATTATTATGATTTATCTTTTATATAGCTCTGGAGTTAAACATAACGATAAGGATTATAAAAATCTTGGTATAGCTGTATTTTTATCATTTGCATTCTATATTCCAGTTGTGCTTTGGGCATCTGAAAGTATGCTTGTTGGAATGCTTATGATACCTAAAACTTTAGCATATGTTTGGATAATCTTAATTGGATATAAGGAATTTAGGAAGGCTATTAAATAGTACTTCTATAATAAAAATAGCGAGGAAGTTTGGACAACTTCTTCGCTATTTTTTATTTATATTATTTCTTTCTGTATTTTCTAAATGCTTTTTCTGGATCCATATGAACATCTTTTATAAATAGAATTATCCAAATAATAATTGCTATAATAGCAAAGTAGTTACTTATAAAATATGAGAGTATTGCTCCTAAAAGTAAGACTATAGCCCAAAGAAAAAATGAGTTTCTCATATCCATACTCATTTTCTTTTTATCGTATTTTTCTCTTTCTTCTTTTGAAAATGAATTAAATCCACTAATTATTACTGTTGCTTTTTCTTTTAATACTGCAAAAATTATTGAGACTATTAAAAATATTATTGCAAGTACTAAGCAAGTTGTTGACCATACATTCATAATAATATCCCCCTTTTACTAATTCCACCTATATTTTACCATATACATTATAAATACTATTATTTCAATCTCAACTTTTAATTATATATTTTTATAAAAACAACAATTTATTGATACCCCTGTTTAAAAACGAGGATACTGAAAATTTAAACTTTTTCAATACCCTCATATTTTCATATCTTATTTTTTAGGCTAATCCAAATATCATTTGGTTAATTAAATGATATTGAAATATTGTCTCCATCCTTTTTCGTCCTATCTAAAAAACTTACATATCCTAATATCTTAATTAAGTCCTATTTTTTCTTTACTGGAATCCAAATTTCGCTATAGTAATTTTTATCTAAAATCCCCTTTTCATACTCACTTGGATCACTATACATTTCTATATTATAACCTGCAGTAATCTCATAATCTCTACAGTTAGGTAACCACTCTGAAAATATTTTCTTATTAGTTTCTTGAATTGATGCTGGGCTTGGTCCGTAACAAGGGAAAACAGCCCAAGTAAACTTAGGGATTGTTTTAACTATATATCCTTCCATACCTTCTTTTTCTTTAGAATAATCCTCTGCAATAAGGTACTCAAACTCATTACCACCCATTTCCTCATCAATGTTGATACCATACATTCCGCATATATCCTTTAACTTTCCTTGTGAAATATGCTCATTCCAGAATGAAGGTACCTCCATAAATGCTGAATCATATTTAAATTTCTTAGATGCTCCTACAACCTTAAACGAATCCTTCTCAACTATTTTATAATCCATAATATATCCACCTTCCAACGAAAATTTGATTTTAAGGGCAACAAAGGACTTTATCATTGCGCCCTCTTTACGAACCGCAGATGGTGTAACTCCATGAAATCTTGTAAAAGCTTTAGTGAAGCTGTCTGGAGAATCATATCCATACTTTATTGCAATATCTATTATTTTTTCATTAGTAGATAAAACCTCACTGCCGGCAAGTGCAAGTCTTCTTCTCTTAATGTACTCACTTAAAGAATATCCACATAACATTCCAAATCCTTTTTGAAAATAAAAAGGAGAAATATTTACCCTATCTGCAATTTCTTTCATGGATAAATCCTTGGTAATATTCTCTTCAATATAAGAAATAGCTTCTCTAATACTTTCAATCCACTCCATAAATTTTATCCCCCTTACAATTCGTTAATCTAATCTTACCATCATGAAAGATTGATATCCCGACTTTTTAAGCTTTCTTTTGTCCAATAATTATTATACCCCATTTCGATCTAATAAAAATATTGCTGCTACACCCTTACTCTTTACTGACTCTCTAAGCTTTTCTAGTATTACTTTTATATTTTCTTCATCGATTTACTTCTATTACTTTAATATAGGTAAATGTATTTTAACAAACTCTATATTATTAAATTCCTTCTCTTTTATATACTTCAATAAATTAACTAAATAATTTCTATGATGTCCTATACTCTTTGAGAAAACTTGAATAAATTTAATTACATCCTCTTTAGATTCCTCTTTATTATTTAGATACATACCAACTAAATAAAATCTAATAAATGAATATCTCATTAAAAGCATAATATACCCATCAAATACTGATTGTGTCTCAGAGAATGGGAACATGTAATTATACATGAAATTCACAAGGTAATTTTCAAATATATAGCTATTCTTATTTATAAACTCTTCTGAGTAATCTTCAAATGCTTTTATGTACACATCTGAATATTTACTTATGTTATCTTCTTCAAAATTAAAGCCATTCATAACTTCATTAGTACATTCTTTAAAATAAACGCTGTCCACTTCATCAAGTATATTTAAATACTTCATTGTCTTTTTAAAGAAATCCACTTGAAGTAGATAACTAAATTCATCTTTATCATAAGGATCATTTACTGAATCTATATCATACTCTTTAATGAACTTAGGTACATCCTTATAGTTATATTTAAGTTCTTCTTCTAATTCATTTATAAATTCACCTAATATGTAAAGTCTTTTATTTAAATCAAACTTTCTATTCTTTATTATTTTGATACTTAAATCTCTAATCTCTTTAAGGTATTTCATAGGAGAATCTTTAAACTCTTTAGATTTAGTATCGATTTCACTTGATATTATATGTTTTCCTAAAATTTCTTCACTCTCTTCAAATTCAATACCTTCTTCTTTTGATAAAAGTATTCTTGCAGCTTCTGGACAAGATACATCAAGTGACATTTCATAGTATCCGTCTATTTTATTTAATATTCTAGGGAAAGATGTACAAACATTTGAAAGATATTCTTCTCCAAGATTAGAATAAATAATACAATAATTATCTTCATCTAAAAAAGGACATCTTTTATCTCCTTTTAATTTTACTTTTCCATAGTCTACATCAGGACTTTGACAATACTCATTATTATGAACATTTTTCTGGAACAGCTTCTTCATTTCTTTATCTTTAACTTTGTAATATTGTCTGAAGGTAGTTTTATCAATATCTATATCCCAGCCGATACAACAGCTATCTTCACACTTTCCACCTATACATTCAAATTCTTTAAGATATTTTGGATATCTTTTTTTTATACTTTTTTCCATGGTATACTTCCTTTGCAAATAAATTAATTCCAGTCTTTTTTATATTTATTTTACTATAGTATTTTATATTTGTCAGACATGCTTATAACAAATAACCACATTAATTATGCACAAAAATAAAATAAGCCAATGATAATCTAATACCATTGGCTTACCTAATACCTTTTATGAATCTCTAGCTACTTCTTTTACGTACTTCCATGTCTTTCCTTCATCCTTTGATTCATACAAAGCCTTACTTACGCCATTATAGTCTCCATCAGAACCTTGTCCTACTAAAACTTTAAGAGTTCCATCTTCCTTATAAGGCATTTCAGGAAAATCAAAAGGATTATAAGTTTTTTCCTCATCTAATTTTATTTTAACTTCTGGAAGTTCTACCTTTTTGTAAGATAGACCTCCATCATCTGTACGATACAAATCAGCATAGCTTCCGCCACTATGAGATAAAGCTAAGAATCCAAGCTTATCATTTAAAAATGTTATTCCAGCGGCTCCTCCACTCCATCCTGAGAATGGATCTCCATTTATAACCTTCCATGTAGCTCCAGCATCCTTAGTTCCATATAGTGCGTAAAATCTACTACCTAGCGCTGCACCAGCTTCTACTAAACGATAACCAACTTTATCTGATAAATAAAATTCCTGTGTCTCTTTATTTATTGGTATAGAAAAATTTTTATCATCATCTGACTGTAAAGATTTTGCTTCTTTAACTTCATTTAAATTCTCTACCAAATTATATCTAACAGGAGTATATCTAGTCTCTTTATCTGGTACAAATACAGAAACAGTATTTTCTATTATCTCTGATGAAACAACATCAGGTGATTTTTGGTTTCCGTCTGGATCAATATAAACAATTCCATCTGTGTTATAACCCCAGCTTCTTTTACCACGATAAAGGATACCGTATTGCTTTTCATTCCACTTACTTACTGTTTGCTTAAGTGGAATAATTTTCATTGTATCAATTAATGGTTTTAAAAGCTTGTCTTCATTATAATCTGCATATACGTTTCTATTTAGATATACGGTAATCTTATTTGAGCTACTTCTATCATAAGAAATTAAATAACTTTTTAATTCACCTTTATCATTTTTTCCATAAATAAAAGTATCAATGTATGTTATTATTCCATCTGAATCAAAGTAAAGTCTAAACTCATCAGAAACATATAATTTTTCAGGCATATGAAATTTTTCATTTACATCAGTAAATATCCCCTCTATACCATCTTTATATATATCATTATGATTAAACTCTACAGTCTTTTTATCCTTTAAATCTTGTATAATCCATGAAAGTTTACCATTATATTTTATTCCGCTACGATATATTTTTGCTCCATAAAATAATGTTATAAAAATTATAAGCATTACAGCTAAATACGTCCATATAACTTTATAAACTGGCTTAATTGTTATAACCTCATTTAAAGCTTTCTTTAGCCTCTCTATTTCTTCAGGTGTTTTATTTAGCATATTCAGCAAAAGTATATCTTTATTTTTAAGCTTTATAAATCCATATTTTTTATTTATGCTAAATGACTTAACATCTTGAAAATTTACTTGTACAACTTCACTTTGTAGATCTTCTTGCAAAACATTTATTCCATTATAATTTAATTCATATCTGTCTATAATTTGCTTTGGTACACTTACTGGGTTTCTTTTAGCTCTAATTATGAACAATATAAGCCAAGCCAAGAAGAATATCATACATACACTTAATATAGCAATATTATTATTAAATCTTCCAAACCTAGCTAATGTATTTAATTCATAAAATGAAATACCATATACAAATATAAATATCGGACAAGTTAGCATTGATAGAAATAACCTTTTTGTTATAACTCTCTTGTATTTTTTCATTTATACATCATTTCCCCTTTTTATTAATCTATATTTTAATACTTATATCTTTTCCGTAAAACCATTCACATTCTAACCTTAAAAATTATAAATTTTTATTTATAATAGCGTTTTCTTAATTAGTAATACTTTATATATATAAGTTTAAGTAATTTATTAAATATCACAATATTCTTTATAGTTAACTATTTATAAAAAGTAGAAATATATTTCCTAAAAATACAATAGCAGATGCAATAGTAGCTTTAGCGCTTATATCTTTTCTAATCATAATAGAATATATATTTATTATTAAAAGTACAGCTGGAATCAATAAAACAAATGCAAATTTAGGCATAGTATTTAATATTTGTCCTGTACTGGAAACCTGAACTGCTATTTCATTTGGTAAGTTCTTTGACATTATTTCGTTTAAACCTAATGTAATAATCATTAAACTAATATTTATTACATCTAATTTATTAACCTTTATCTTCTTTTTACTTTCTTCTATTTTCATATAACTTCCCCCATTACCCATTAACCCTTTTTAATTTCATCTTAATTATATTCCCATATAACTTACTTCAGTAATATTTATTTTATGCATTCCATAAGCTATATCCTTTAAACATAGTAAATACTAAATTTAAAAGCCCCTCACTTTGTGTACAAATATGAGAGGCTCTTATTATTTTACCATAATATAACATAATTCTATATACATTTTAATTTATTTATTATATATTAAATCTCTAAATGTATTTCGCTGTTAGTGATTCTTTGCATTTACGTAATTCCACTGGTGTTCCTTCAAAAATTATTTCTCCACCATTTGTACCACCATCTGGTCCAAGGTCAATAATCCAATCAGCACTTTTAATAACATCTATATTATGTTCAATTATAATTACAGTGTTTCCGTTATCTACAATGTTTTGAACTATATTTATAAAATTCTCAATGTCTGCCATATGAAGCCCTGTAGTTGGTTCATCCATAATATATACAGAGCTTTCCTTATGTAGCTCACTTGCAAGCTTTAACCTTTGACATTCTCCTCCTGATAATGTATCAAGAGTTTGCCCTAGTGTTAAATATCCAATTCCCATCTCTTCTATTGACTGTAACTTAGTTTTAATTGGCTTTAATTTAAAGAATTCTATTGCTTCAGAAACTGTCATATCTAAGACATCCATTATATTTTTATCTTGGAATTTATATCCTAAAGACTCTTTTCTAAATCTTTTACCTTCACAAACATCACAAGGAGTTTTAATATTTTCCATAAAAGCAAGATTTGTTTCTATAACTCCAGTTCCTTTACAATTCTCACAAGCACCTTCTGAATTATAACTAAATAATGATGCATTAACCTCATTAACTTTTGCAAAAGCTTTTCTGATATTATCCATAATCCCACTATAAGTTGCTAAA
The DNA here is from genome assembly GCF_050584765.1 of Clostridium sardiniense. Lineage (GTDB taxonomy): Bacteria > Bacillota > Clostridia > Clostridiales > Clostridiaceae > Clostridium > Clostridium sardiniense_A. The sequence continues at coordinate 281,458 of NZ_JBNOOR010000002.1, forward strand.
TTAGATCTTGAATTTGCTCCTATTGGACTTTGATCTATTAGTACTGCTTGTTTATTTTGTTTTAAGAATTCATGCTTTATAAGTGTACTCTTACCTGAACCTGCAACCCCTGTAACTACTGTTAATACACCTTTTGGAATTGTAACTGAGATATTCTTTAAGTTATTCTTATTACAATTAACAACCTCTAAATACCCATTATGACTTCTTACATCTTCATTTATTGAAGTGATATTATTTAATGCATTTCCTGTAAGTGTACCTGATGTTAGTAGTTCCTCATAACTTCCTTCATATACAATAGTTCCACCCTTTTTACCTGCACGTGGACCAACATCAACTATATGATCTGCTATCTTAATTACATCTGGATCATGTTCAACAACTATTACAGTATTACCTTTATCACGTAATTTTTTTAGAAGATTATTTAATTTATGGACATCTCTTGGATGAAGTCCTATACTTGGCTCATCAAATATATACATTAAATCTATAAGGTTACTATTTAAATGCTTTACCATTTTAATACGTTGTGATTCTCCACCAGAAAGTGATGATGTTTCTCTATCTAAAGTTAAGTATCCAAGACCTATATCTATGATATTATTAAGTTTTTCTATTATTCCTTTTACTAATGGCTTAGCTTCTGGTTCATCAATTTCAGAAATAACATTTACAAGTTTATCAATCTGCATACTTGTAAGGTCTGCAATATTATAACCATTAATTAAACATTTATATACCTGCTCATTAAGTCTTCTTCCATTACATAGAGGACATTCCCCTTCTTTTAGAAGTTTATTTAACTTTTTCTTTGCAGCTTCTGACATTTCCCCTTCTTTTTTTAGATATAATCTATTAAATTTAACCATTAATCCTTCATAAGTTAAATTCATTGTACCAACATCAGATATCTTTATTTTTTCAGCTTCTCCATGTAAAAACTTCTCTAATTCTTCCTCTGAATAATCACATATTTTTTTATCATTATCAAAGAAGCCTGATTCTGTGAAGAGTTTCCAATGCCAAGAACCAACTCCAAATCCTGAAAGTAAAATTGCTCCTTCATTTAAAGACTTGCTTTTATCAAGAATCATGTCCATATCTACCGTTAACTTCTTACCAATACCTTCACATTCTGGGCACATACCATTTACATCATTAAATGAAAACATGTTAGCTTTTCCTAAATTAATACTTCCAAATCTTGAATATAAAGCTCTAAGAAATGAATTAATATCAGTGATTGTTCCTAAAGTTGATCTAGAATTTCCACCAATTCTCTTTTGGTCAATTATTATTGGTGTTGATAAATTTTCAATATAATCCGCCTTTACATCACCATACTTTGGTAGAAAATTTCTTATAAAAGCGCTAAAAGTCTCATTTAACTGGCGCTGCGCTTCTTTTGCTACTGTCTCAAAAACAATAGATGATTTACCTGAACCAGATACCCCTGTAAATATTGTTATTTTTCTTTTTGGTATCTTTAATGAAATGTTCTTTAGATTATTTTCTCTACACCCTTTTAAGGTTATATATTCTTCATTCATGTTCTGCCCTCCATTTATCCATTAAATCTATACTTAATTATTACTTCTTCTTTTGTGTGTAATTATAACCACATAGAAAATTTATAACCTTTATGATTTAGATTTAATGCTAATTTTAGCTATAAGGATCTAAAATTTTAGGCTTTTATCTATTTAGGTATTGAAAATTATACCAGAAATCAAATCATAAACCTACTGTTATTTTAATTATGATATAATTGGCATATCGTATTGGAGGTGTTTTTTATGAAGGTTTGTAATACATTCAGCTCTAAATCAGGCTGCTCCTTGCAAAGACTACAACAAAGTCAGCTATGCCTTGTTTGGAGCCTAAGCTGTTAAGTTAGCTGAAATACGTACATGTTTTAGGTTCTTTAACACATAGCTTTTTAGTATTCTTTGCTTTAATACTATCGTAAAAGTGAAGGAGTAAGGAAATGAAGTATTTAAAAGCGCAAGATGTGTTACCAGAAGAAATTCTTAAAATAATACAAGAATATGTAGACGGAGATTACCTTTATGTCCCAAGGAAAAATGGAAACCATAAATCCTGGGGAGAAAAGAGCGGTATAAAAAGTGTACTTAAGATAAGAAATAATGAAATTTATAAAAAATATCTTAATGGTACTACTATTAAGGAACTAGCTCAAGAATACTACTTGTCAGAAAAGAGTATCAGGAGAATAATAAGTCAAGAGAAACGTCTATGCTCATAATCGTTACAGAATTATTTATTAGATTGAATATTTATTTAAAATCGTGTTATTCTTTCATTGTATCAATTCAATGAAAGTTATAATTTCTAATTTAATACAATATTCATAGGTAAACTGATTATGAATGTTTAATATATTTTAAATTTAGATGATTATTGTTACTTTCAGTTGAAGTAATAATAATCATCTTTTTTATTATTGATCTGTTAGTGAAATGAAACTGTAAGTAATATATTATTGGCTTACATGAATAATAAAAATGTCATATATTTAGAAAAGAGGTGCTAGGTTTTATGAAAACTTTCATAAAAAAACATGAATATAATTATATAAAAAAATGTTTATATGATTTAAATAATGCTTTTAGAAATTGTATAGATACTAATACTATTGAAGCAACTAGAGCATATATACAAGATAAAATATTAAGTATTTTTACAAATTTATCTGAAGAAGAAAGAGATTTGCTCGATATTAGTAAAATAACTGATTCCTTACATATCAATCCTTATTTAAGTAACTTGAATGAATATGTATATGGAATGCCAAAGATCACAAATGCACAAATTAGTAAATTATTTAAAAAGGAAAAAAAATTAAAATTACCTGATTTAACAGTTCTGGATTCAAAGAATGTATATTTAGGTTGGATTGATCAATCTATAAGAAAATTACTTATAGCTTATAATATGGATGGAAAGTTTGTAGGTATGGCATGTAGAATTTCAAATTTTAATTCTAACAATACTAATGTATGTACACTTTGCAATCATATAGGCCCTGATAACGAAGTTGCATTTGTTTCACCTGTATGTAAAAAGGCTAATGCTGGAAAAGATTATTATAGATCAATAGGCTTTCATGTATGTTTAGATAGTGAGAAGTGTAATGAGAGAATTGTGTCCGTAGAAAAACTTGAGAACATCTTAAAAGATGTTAATAATATAAAGTAAAATTTATATTATTATCTTCACTTAATAAGTGATGTGGAAAGTCAAAAAAATTGACATCTATTTTTTCACATGCTAAAATGGCATTGTTTATCGGAGGGTTAGAAAAAGACCGGATAAGATATTTATCTTATCCGGTCTTTTTTGTCCTTATACTATATTAAAATTGGAGGAATATTATGAATAAAGCTTGGACTTATGTTATTATAGGTGGATTTTTAGAAGTTTTTTGGGCTCTTTGCTTAAAAAAATCTAATGGTTTCACAAACTTAGGATATACAGCAATAACTATTATCTTAGTTGTAATAAGCTTCTATCTTTTTTCCAAAGGAATGACCTTATTACCTTCTGGAATAGCATATACAGTTTTCACTGGAATTGGAGCCATTGGTACAATCGTTTTTGGAATTTTAATTTTAGGTGAAAGTATTAGCTTTCCAAAGATTATTTTTAGCTGTTTATTACTAATAGGAATTATTGGTTTAAAAATAAATTCAAAAGAAGAGGTGTAACAATGGATTGGCTATTTTTAATTTGCTCTGGCTTATGTGAGGTTCTTCTAGTTTATTGCATAAAGAAGTCAGCTGGATTTACTCATAAACTATGGTCCTTAATTGTTATTTTAGTTGCAGCTAGTAGCTTAACTCTTTTGTCAATGGCTATGAGAACAACTGAAGCTGGAACTGCTTATAGTATTTGGGTCGCCATAGGCTCAGTGGGATCACTTTTATTAGGTGCTTTCTTATTTAATGAGAATCTATCTAAAAAACAATTTTTTTATTTAATCTTGATTATAATTTCAGTAATTGGATTAAAGGTATTCTAAAATAAACAATAAATTAAAAAACTAGAAATATAACTCTTAGGCTGCATATTTTTATATACTTTTTCGATTAAAAAACAGAATTTATCATAAAATTGTAGCAGTTAAAATGGCACCATTTATCTAATAAGCATAGATAGTTAGTGCCATTTATCTATAAGGATATTCTTATTTGCTTTTGATATTTAATAAGTATTATGAAATATTTCTTTAAAATTAATCTATTAATAAGTACTATCAAACATATCTTTAAGATTAATCTATTAATTAGTATCATTATTAAGTTTTACATATACTTTAATTTCTCAAAAATATTGCATATTTATATTCCAGTTAATTTTTCTTGATCTTCTGGATAACGCTCTCCAATAATATGAATCTTTGAAATTGCTTGATTTAATTCATATAATTCTTCCTTTGTAAATCTAATATCCACAGATCCTATATTATCTTTCAAACGCTCTAACTTTTTAGTTCCAGGAATAGGAACAATCCATGGCTTTTGATATAATATCCATGATAGTGCAATTTGTGCTGGTGTAGTTTCTTTCTTTGATGCAACTTCTTTTACTATATCTGCTAATGCCATATTGGCAGCCATATTTTCCGCATTAAAACGTGGTATAGCATTACGGAAATCTGTACTTTCAAATTTAGTATCCTTATTAATATTTCCTGTTAAAAATCCTTTTCCTAGTGGACTAAATGGAACAAATCCAATACCAAGCTCCTCTAAGACTGGTAACAACTCTTCTTCTGGATTACGATACCACATGGAATATTCACTTTGTATAGCAGAAAGCGGACAAACTTCATGAGCACGACGAACTGTTTCCACTCCTGGTTCAGAAATTCCCCAGTATAAAACTTTTCCTTCTTTTATTAATTCTCCAACTGTGCCAGCAACTTCTTCAATAGGCACCTCTGGATCAACACGATGTTGATATAATAAATCAATATGATCTATTTTTAGACGTTTAAGCATGCCATCCACTGCTCTTCTAATTGTTTCAGGACGACTATCTAAACTAACAACCTTTCCACTTTTTCCTGTTCTTTGCCCTTGTAAATCAAACCCAAATTTAGTTGCAATAATAACTTTATCACGATATGGCTTTAATGCTTCTCCTAAAAGTTCCTCATTTGTATATGGTCCATAAGCTTCAGCTGTATCAAAAAAAGTTACTCCTAAATCAACAGCTTGATGAATAAATTTGACCATATCATTTTTTTCTGGAAATGGTGGATAACTTTGAGTCATCCCCATACATCCAAGTCCAATAGTAGATACTTCAAGTCCTTGATTTCCTAATTTTCTTCTCTTCATAAATAACCCTCATCCCTTCATTTTTATTATTTATATTTAATTTATCTTTTCTTTCTCTTCTATAATAAAATTCTAAACCCTTAAGTCTACTTAAGGTCAATAGATAAAACAGAAATTATTTATAAAAAAAGCACGAAATTCTTTCATGCTCTTTAGTCATCTTTCTTACATTCTCTCTTTTTCCAATCATCAACTAACTCTCTTGTAACTGGTTCACAAAGATTATAATAATTATTTATTTTATAATTTGTAACATCAAGACATTCTTGTAATTCCCTCATTCTCTCCTCAATGCTTTCTTTGATTTCTATGAGTATATGTCTTCTTTCCTTCTTTGTTGACTCTCCCATCTCTGCAAGACGAATATATTCTATAATTAATTCTATACTTGCTCCAGCCTTTTTAAACTTCATTACAAACTCTATCCAGCGTATTGATATCTCATCATAATCTCTAATTCCTGATGCTGTTCTTGGAACTTTTGGAATTAAGCCAATTCTTTCATAATAACGTAGATTATCAATAGATACCCCTGTTAATTCAGATGCTTCCTTTATTGTCATTTGATTTCCCCTCCATACTAAATAACAATATTAATATTTTATATGTAATTCATTTTCTTAAAAGCATATATTAAAAATTCTTCTGCTAAACTTTCACTTTTAATATGCTTTATTGCATCTTTAAAGGTAAACCATTGTGCTTTATCAATCTCATCATTAATTCGACTTAAATCTTCACTATCTACTGTACAAATGAAATTACACATTAGTGTATTAGTTTTTTCATAATATTTACTCTTCATATATTGATAATCTTTAATATTAAGACCTGTCTCTTCTTTTACTTCTCTTACTAAAGTTTGTTCTGCATCCTCACCTTTATTAATATATCCTGCTACAAGTATGTTATCTACTCGTCCATACTGCTGTATAAGCAACACTTTATTTTTATCAGGATTTAAAATAATCGCACTTATAGCTGAACTAAAGCCAGGAAAACGAAACATTTTACATTCACTACAATATGGAACCTCTCCCTCATCATTACATTGTTTATTTATTAATTTATTTCCACACTGAAAACAATAACTCATATTATTACTCCTTTTGTATCTATATAATTTTATAATTATCTTATTTGTACTATTCTTAGATTTACATATCTTAAAATTAAAGACATTATAATTACTTCCATAAACTATTTTTCTTTTTCTCTAATATTATAGTCTCTTTCTATCATAAACTAAATAACAAAAACCTCATTTATTTATAATACGCTTCTCCGTAACTATTCTAAGTGAGGTTTTCCATCTTTATTCCCATATATCTCTGCTACTTTTGAAGCTCCCTATTTAGAAGAAATATATTTTCTATTTCATTTCCCTGCTCATCGTAATACTTTACTTGTGCCCCTGTTATATATCCCGCTGTGTCTCTATCAAGTGCACTCCCTTGAATCTTTAATAAGGATTCTTCATTCATAGGTAGATTTACTTCTTTTATCTCATTATCTCTTTCGCATACTATTTTTACTTTCATGTTTATCACTCTCCTTTATAAGATTAGTATGCTTCAATAAAATCTAAAAAATGATAGACTTGTTTCATTTATTATTTGCTAACTTTATTATTTTTGATATATATTATTCATTCTTTAATTATGCTATTTATTTATAAAAGTAGTATTAGTATAATCAAATAAAAACTATGGGGGAAAGATATATGAGTAATATAAAAGTAATTATTATGGATGTGGATGGTACATTAACTAATAGTAAAAAAGTAATTACAAAGAAAACTAAGGATGCTTTAATTAAAGCACAAGAAGCAGGAGTTCTATTAATTCTAGCATCAGGAAGACCTACATCTGGCTTAATGGATTTGGCTAAAGAATTAAAAATGGACGAGAATCATGGACTTTTAGTTTCCTTTAACGGTTCTAAGGTGGTTGATTGTCAGACTAATGAAGTTTTATTTAATGAAACAATGAGTGTTGAAGATGGACGAGCAGTACTTGAACATATGAAGAAATTTGATGTTAAACCTATGATTGATAAAGGTGACTATATGTATGTTAATGATGTTTTCGACAATCAGATAAATTACAACGGAGAGCCTTTTAACATAATTCAATATGAATCTCGTGGTGGTAAATTCAAGTTATGTGAAAAGGATGATTTAGCAGCCTTTGCTGACTATCCACTAAATAAAATTTTAACTGCAGGAGAACCTGAATATCTACAGGCTAATTACAAAGAAATGATGGAACCATTTAAAGACACTTTAAGTTGTATGTTTACAGCACCTTTCTACTTTGAATTTACTGCTAAAGGAATTGATAAGGCTAAAGCTTTAGATACTGTACTAATTCCTATGGGGTATAAAAAAGAAGAAATGATTGCTTTTGGAGATGGACATAATGATGCCTCAATGGTTAAATATGCTGGTATCGGAGTAGCTATGGATAATGCAGTAGATGATTTAAAAGCTATAGCTGATGAAGTTACTTTATCTAATGAAGAAGATGGTATTGCTTATACACTAAGTAAGCACTTAAAGGATATAGATATTTTAAATTATTCTTTCGCTTAAAACAGTAAAATTTAACAAAATATTGTATAATGTTCATGAGGTGATCTTCATGAACATTTTTAGTAAATTAAACAAACTAACCAACTTAACTGAAAATGAGAAAACATTAGTTAGCTATATGCAGAATAATCCTGAAACCTTTGTAAAAATGAGCGCTGTTGAAATTAGTAAAGCTTGCTTTATTTCAACTTCAACTATTTATAGATTTTGCCAAAAATTAGATTTATCAGGACTGTCAGAATTAAAAGTACAAGTATCTGTGTCTATTAATGAGTTTTTAAAAGAAAAGAGTTCATTAAATTATAACTATCCCTTTAAGCAAAATGAAACACAAAATCAAATTGTAATAAAAATGAAGGAATTATATGAACAAGCACTAGTATCTTCATTAAATTTAATAGATTTAGATCAATTAAGGTTGATTTCTAATGTTTTAAAAAAGGCAAAACACATTGATTTTTATACATCTGCTGGAAACCTTTATTTTGCAGAAAACTTTAAATTTCAAATGCAAGAAATCGGAACCTTTATTAATGTTCCAATAGAAGAATATCATCAGCTTTTAACAGCTTCTACCAGTGATGAAAATCATATTGCAATAATAGTTTCTTTTGAAGGTAGAGGAATGATAATACAAAATATAGCTGATATATTAAAAAAGAACAAAACTCCAATTATTTTAATTTCTTCTACAAATGAAAATCCTCTTACTAAATATGCAAGCTATCAGTTATATTTAAGTTCAAATGAAAACCACTTTAATAAGATTTCATCTTTTTCAACAAGACTATCTTTATTATATGTTTTAGATTGTATATACACATGCTATTTTGAATTTGATTATGACAAAAATATAATCTATAAACTTGATACATACAAAAAGTTATCTAATAAATAATAATAAAATTTATTAAATATAATATCACTTATTTCACCACAATATTTCCTAAAAATCATTTAAATCAATATTCTCGTAATTCTAAATCATAGTAAGATTAATCCCCCTCTATTTTATTAAGGTATACTTATATAATAAATATTTAAATTTAATATACTTAATATAATATTTCGTATAAATAAAAGAGTGTCCACATTATGAACACTCTTCCTCTTCAAATTCTTCAGGAATATACTTTACTAAAGCACAGTTTTTAGTAACAAGCTCAGTATCTAAAATCCTACCGCCTTCAAACTTAGCTATCTTATTTCTCCAAATTTCATTTTGTCTATAATAATCACCTTCAACTTTTGAAAATTTATGATTCCTTTCAAAAACATGATATCCAAAGTCAAGTTCCTCACTTACCCTAAGTTCCCCTTCTAAGCACTTTTCACTCATCCAAAGATTTATTTGAAATGTATGGCTTGTATTATTTTTTATCTGAAAATCTCCGTAGTTATAAAATATAGTAGCCCCACTACCAAATGGAAGTACCCTTCCCACATCTGGAAATGGATCAAAACCGTGGTGGTGTCTCTCTGTTACAGTAAGAGGACTATGTATTGTAAGCCAATTTAAAAGATTTGCAATCTGGCACAATCCCCCTCCAATTCCCGGTCTTGCTTCACCAAAACAAAGTTCCATTCCTGGAAGATATCCTTTCCTCTTTGTTGGAAGTCCTACTAATTTGCAGAAAGAAAAAACTTCCCCTGGTCTTATGATAATTCCATCTATCTTTTTTATAGCAATTTTTAAGTTTTCAACCTTATTAAGCTGTAACTGTCTATCGCTATCCCCTAATTTTCTGATTAAAACCGATTGATGCTTTTTAACTCTATATGGTAGTTTGTTAAAATCCCTATCCTTTGAAAACTTTATAGAACTAAAATACCACTGCTTATACTTAAGTATACGTCTATACCAAACAGCTAAAAAATAAAATATTGGTCCCCTTTGACTTAATAACTTCTTTTGCATTATAATCTCCCCATCCACCTATTATCTCTACAATTATTATGAATACGATATTTCAATTCACACCTCTATATTTTACAATATTATGGGTATTATTTCAATAATAGGATATAGGGAGCTATTATGTTCTAATTTCAATATTTTAAAAAAAATTTAAGTTACTTATATAAGGATACCTCTATCTAATTATAAAATTAATATTTTAATGTACTTATATTACCAAACTGGTCTTAACTTTGATAATAAATTACATTTATCTGCTTCATAAATTAATTTTGTTAGATCTTCTTTAAGCATTTTCATTCGTTCAGCACCTATATTTTCAATCCAACGGTTTTCAATATCAAGTAATATCTTCTCTTTTGCTTTAATTACTAACCAACCTCGTTCAGTTAAAACAATAATTTTCCCTCTCTTATCATTAGGATTAGCTTTGCGCATTACATAACCATTTTTCTCAAGATGATCAATCATTTTGCTCACAGCTTGCTTTGTAATTCCTAAATATTCTGCTAGTTCTATGCCTGTTGCTCCATCTGGAATCATATATTTAAACATAAAGCCATGTGTAGGTCTAATATCTTCAAATCCTAATTCGCTAAGTCTTTCATGTAATTCATTAATAGATGCACTAAGAGATAGTGACAAAATTGATATAAAATCTAATTCATCAAATAATTGACCATTCATATATAAACCCTCCTTATAAATAAAGTCAATTAAGTTGACTTTATCTAATTTATATTGTACTATATGCAATATAGTCAATCAAGTTGACCATTTTATTAATCATTCATATAAAAAATAAGAGTTAACAACAGGAGGAAAAGAAAATGTCAACAGTTTTATTTGTAAAAGCAAACAATCGTCCAGCAGATCAGGCGGTTAGTGTAAAATTATATGAGACTTTTTTAGCAAGCTATAAGGAATCACATCCAAGTGACACAATAGTAGAGCTTGATTTACACAATGAAGAATTACCATATGTAGGTGTAGATATGGTTAACGGTACTTTTAAGGCTAGTAGAGGGCTAGATTTAACAGAAAAGGAAGCAAAAGCAGTAGCTGTTGCTGATAAATATTTAGATCAATTCCTTGCAGCTGATAAAGTTGTATTTGGTTTCCCACTATGGAACTTAACAATACCAGCTGTACTACATACATATATTGATTACTTAAACCGTGCTGGTAAAACATTCAAATATACACCACAAGGTCCAGTAGGTCTTATTGGAGATAAGAAAATTTTATTATTAAATGCAAGTGGCGGAGTATATTCTAAAGGACCAGCAGCTCATATGGAGATGGCTGTTAAATATGTAGAAAACATGCTTAGCTTCTTCGGAGTAAAAGATATAGAGAAGATAGTGATCGAAGGTCACAGCCAACGTCCAGATAAAGCAGAAGAAATCATTGCTGCAGGACTTGAAAAGGCTATTAAAGTATCAAGCACGTTCTAATTAACAAAATGCTTGTTACTATATATGGCAGTACAAAAACTTTATAGGAGTTGTACTGCTTTTTTATTCGCTTATTTCGTAACAATTTGGTCTCTAAGAACCAAATTGATGCTAGATTTTGATTATTAATTTATTAAATAAATAGAAAGAAGGATTGAATTAAAATGGAACGTTTATGGACAAAAAGTTATATAATGCTCACGGTTAAAGCATTATTACTATTTAGTGGTTTTTATTTACTAATGCCAACACTACCTATGTTTATTAAGAAATTAGGTGGAAGTGATTCTCAGGTTGGATTTATTATTGGAGTATTTACAATATCTTCAGTAATTGTTCGTCCTATTGTTGGAGGGCTAATGGATAAATATGGACGACGCATATTTATAATAAGTGGATTACTATTTTTTGCAATTACAATGTATTTTTATGACTGGGTAACAGGAATTATATTTTTAATAATATTACGTATCCTTCATGGAGTTAGCTGGGCAGCTGCTACAACTTCTATAGGAACTGCTGTAACTGATGTTATTCCACCATCTCGTCGTGGAGAAGGAATGGGGTGGTACGGACTTGCAATGACTTTAGGAATGGCTTTAGGTCCAATATTAGGTCTTTGGGTAGTAAAATCATATTCATTCCATTATCTATTTCTTGTATGTACAGCATTAGCACTTATTGCATTTGTACTTTCATTTGTTACAAAAATTCCAAAAGTTAAGCATGCAGAAAAACAACAAATATCATTCTTTGAAAAAACAGCTTTACCAATCGCTATCGTTACATTTTTCCTATCCCTTACTTTTGGTGGTATTACAACATTTTTACCACTATTTGCAGCAAAGATTCAGGTTAATGTTGGTACATTTTTCTTAGTTTATGCTATCACACTTATATTAACTAGGCCGATTACAGGAAAAATATCTGATAAATATGGAGAAGGAATCATTATTATTCCTGCACTTATTATACTAGCTATTGCACTATTAGTCCTAACACTTACAAAAGGAACTATTGGACTAGTTATTACAGCTATTTTATATGGAATTGGATTTGGATCAGCACAACCTGCTCTTCAAGTAGCGACTATACGATTACTTCCAGCAGAGAAAAGAGGAGTAGCAAACGCTACATTTTTCACTGCCTTTGATTTAGGTATTGGTTTAGGATCTATTACTCTAGGATTTGTTTTACAACTCATGGGATATGAAATGTTATTTATTGTTTGCGCTTTATCTGCTCTCATTAGTTTATTAATTTTTATTTTATTTGTAAGAAATACATTAAAATAACTTTTTAGTTTGCGAAAAAATACTATCATTTTTATAAAAATACATAAAAATGATGCCGTCTTATACATATCTCGAACTATAAACTAAATATTATACAATAACTCACGATAATTACTATCGTGAGTTTAAGCTAGTGCTTTCCACTCCCAAGCTAGCAAAGAACTTTTACCGCCAAGTTGTTGGCTAGCTTTCCCCACTAAAAAAGAAGCACTACTAATCTAGTGCTTCCTACTAACTTAAAATATTTATAGGATTTCTCCATTGCTTTCTATAACTTTTTTATACCAATGGAAACTATCTTTCTTGCTTCTACTTAAATCTCCATTTCCATCATTATCTTTATTAACATATATAAACCCATATCTTTTTTTCATTTCCCCAGTTGATGCGCTTACTAAATCTATGCATCCCCAAGGAGTATATCCTATTAATTCAACTCCATCTTCAACTGCTTCTTTCATTTCAATGATATGATCTCTTAAATAGCTAATTCTATAATCATCTTTAATAGAACCATCTTCTTCAATTTTATCATCTGCACCTAATCCATTTTCTACAACCATCATTGGAATTTCATATCTATTATAAATATTATTTAAAGTCCATCTTAATCCCTTAGGGTCAATTTGCCATCCCCAGTCACTAGCTTTAAGGTATGGATTCTTTGCTCCACCTAATATGTTTCCTGAAGTATTTTCTACTTCTTTATCTACAGTTGAACAGTTTGACATATAGTAGCTGAATGTATAAAAATCTACACATCCTTCTTTTAAGATTTGCTCATCATTTTTTTCCATCTTAATTTCTATGTTATTTTCTCTAAAATATCTCTTTGCAAATCCTGGATATGCTCCTCTTACTTGAACATCAGAACATAAGAAATTATTTAAATTATCTCTTTGTTGAGCTAATAGTACATCCTCAGGATTACATGTATAAGGATAAGTACACATGTATGCAATCATACATCCTATTTTGAAATCACTATTAATTTCATGTCCTAACTTAACAACCTCGGCACTTGCAATAAATTGATGATGAAGTGCTTGGAATCTAAGTTGTTTGCTTTCATCTTCTTTATTATTAAAATTAATAGAAAGCTCACCACCACCATTTAATAGAATTCCACCAGCCATAAATCCACCAAATGGATTTGTTAAACAGTTTATTTCATTAAAAGTTAGCCAATATTTAACCACATCTTTGTATCTTTTAAATATAGTCTCACAGTATCTAACATAGCAATCAATAACTTCTCTACTACTCCAGCCATTATACTTTTCAACTAATCCAAAAGGCATCTCATAATGTGATATTGTAACTAATGGCTCAATATTATATTTCTTTAATTCTGCAAAAACATCATCATAGAATTTTAATCCTTCTTCATTTGGCTCTAACTCATCACCATTTGGGAATATTCTAGTCCAGTTTATTGACATCCTAAAAAGCTTAAATCCCATATCTGCAAATAATTTTATATCTTCTTTATAATTATGATAAAAATCTATAGCCTCATGGCTTGGATAATATGTTCCCTCTTCTAACTTAGGTGTTATTCTTCTTGGATTTGTGTGAGTGCCTCCTGTTATAACATCAGCAGTACTAAGTCCTTTCCCACCTTCTCTATATCCACCTTCAAATTGGTTAGCAGCAGTTGCTCCTCCCCATAAAAAATTCTTTGGTAAACTCATATTTTTTCCCTCCCATAAACAATTTACTTTATGATCAAATTATATAATTAAACTCTATTAAAATATTTTTTATTCAAATTCTGAATAAAAAAATGCGAGATGATTTGTAACTAACTCATCTCGCATTCTTTAACGCTTCTATTATATTATCTAATAGAGCCATCATAACATAACGACTATTTTTTACTCCAATGTTCATATCTAGAATAAGATATTTATTAAACAAATTTTTAATTTTATTGTCCAAATTTTGTATTGAAATAACTAATTTTTTGCCTTTACAATTTCTTATATACTCCTTAACAATTCTATTTCCATTAAAATAATTTCCTGATGTAGTAAGTATTAATAATAAACTATCACTACCTATATCCTGTATTTCTTCATTATCTTCAATAACTTTAACTATTTTTCCAAATGGATGACATTCCATCTGAAAATATTGTGCCATTAAATAACAATAATTTAATCCTGAAATATAAACTTTATCATAGCTATTTATAACTGAAGCTATATTATTGATATCTATATGATTTATTTTACTATACAATAATTTTAAATCCTGACTTAATAAATTTATATCAGTATAATTATTATCTATATTATTTTTTACTTCCTCTATATAAATTGAGCATTCCTCTTTAAAAGCATTATAATCAATATAGCCAAGTTTTTTTATAAACCTACTAACAGTTGCTTGAGATACAAAGCAAAGCTTCGAAAGTTCAGTTATATTATAGTTTGGAATACTTTCTATGTTATTAACTATAAATGAAGCTATATTATAGTTTATATCTTCACTATTATGATTATTAATATAATTATTTAACTTATCTATAATTATCAATTACTCTACATCTCCTATTTTATATTGTAAATTAATAAATTACTCTCATAAAATTATAGCATAAAATAAACTTTATTTATTACTTCTGTATAGTTTAATATATAAAAAAGATGCTACTTTTTAGCAACATCTTTTTTCTTAATTTATATATTAAAAATTATATCCTATTTATTTACTTTTTCATTTCCAATAAACTCATCAACAATTTCTCCAGAAGTAGTATCAAAGTCAATACTATATTCACCTTTTACGTCTACTCCATACTTATTCTTACTTTTATATGTTCCTTTTATAGTACATATAGTTCCATCTTCATTAAAACTATATTTAGAAGGAGAACGTAAGTTAGGAGCAGTATAATCTAAATTCTTTTTAACATAACTTTTTGCTTCTCTTTCAAATTTCTTTGCCATGTCAGCTTCTTCAAGTCCTATTACCGCTGCTTCCACAGCTTCATCAAATGTTGATATTTCTTCCTCTGTTATATTGTACTTTTCAATCTCTTCTTCTGTTAATACAACAGTAGCATCTTTTCCTGCTTTTTTAACTCTAGATTTAGCATTTAATACATTAGCTCTTTCTCTATCTTTCTGCTTTTGCTCTGCTTCTATCTTTTGTTGCTCCTCTAACATCGCTTGTTGTTCTTGCTTTATTTTTTGCTCTTGGTCATATTCTCTTGATGTTTTAGCAAAACCTACAGGTATTACAATAAATAATACCACAGCAGCTACTATTGCCACTATATTTTTCCCTTCTTTTAGACAATCTTTAGGATCTTTATACTTTCCTTTTAATTTAAATAAGTATCTTACTACAAATACTGATGCAACACACCAAGCTACGAAGGCTCCTAGAGCTACAATTGCCGAGAATATAACTATCCCTAAACAGAACTTTAATATTGATTTCACTTTTAAATCCCCCTCTTAATTCCCTTTTAATCCCCCTATTAATCTTCTAACTTAAATATTAACTTTTTGTAAATAAATTTTACCATCTTAATATTTCATTGTAAATAAAAATCGTAATAAACCTAAAGCTGTAGTTTTATTTAAATTTCATCATTTTTCAACTTTTCTTATTTCTTATAATTTAAACTATTATTTATATAAAACAGTTCATTCATTTAAACTATAATAATATATGCTCATTAGGGTATATATGTTTATTAAAAAAGACCATGTAAAAACATGGTCTCTTCCTTGAATAATAACTTAATTGTTAAATATCATCTTATAAAGACAAATCTCTTTTTGAGAAAATATATATTCCCGCTCCGTAGAGAACTATAGTTACAGATAGGAGAACTAATATTGGCGTTACTATGCTATCTCCAGCAATAATATCTCCTGTATTAAAGAATGTGAAAAGAGTAAAATACTTTAGGTTTTCAAGCTTGCCTCCCATATTAGCTAAAGCTTGTAGTAAGTAAAATAATACTGGTACTCCTGCTCCAATTGTAAAGTAAAGCTTAGAATCATTACTTATACATGATGCAAAGAAACATATACCACTTACTGCAAGATGAAGAAAATATAAAACTACATTCACAAGAATAAAAGTTTTAACATCTAAGTCTCCACCGTGAAGTGTATTACAGAAAAATATTATTACTGCTGATGCATATATAAGTAACACAGCACTAGCTACCCACATAAATACTGCTTGAGTTAAAGCAATCTTAACTCTCTTATTTGGTGTAGCTAATAAATATGCCATAGAACCTCTATCTACATATGATGCTATTAGCTTATTTCCAAGTATTATAATACAGATTATTGGAAACATAAGAACTATTAATCCATATAGATAATTTGCTATATATTCAGTAAGATTAGCTCCTACTGATGCCATACCAAATGCTTTCATAAGCTCCGGCATACTTTTAGCCATTTCTTCAAAGGCACTAGTAGTTGTAGGGTCATACATATAAACAATACTTACAGAATATAAAGTTAAAATTGCAAAAAATAAAAGTATAATTTTATAATTTGATTTTATATCTCTCTTAAATAATGTTAAACTAATCATCACTTTCACCTCCATAAAAATGCATAAATAACTCTTCTAAACTTTGAGTTTTAACATCAAGGCTTGTTACTGAATATTTACTTAAGGCCTTTATCAAAGGATTTATATCACCTTTTACTGCTACAGTTACAACATTACCTACAACTTCTTTTATTTTTAAATTTTCCGTACAAAACGCCTTAGCCATTTCATCATTTAAGAATGTTATTACATAAGATTTTTGTTTTGAACCAGATAAGATCTTCATATTTTCCACTGCAACAACATGCCCGTCTTTAATAATAGCTGTCCTATCACAAGTCTTTTCTACTTCATCAAAAAGATGTGAAGACATAAATATTGTTTTTCCTTTTTCTTTTTCTGATAGAATAAGTTCTACAAATTTATTTTGCATTAATGGGTCTAACCCACTTGTTGGCTCATCCAGAATTAATATATCAGGGTTACCCATAAAAGCACATACAATTCCTATTTTTTGCTTCATTCCCTTAGACATCTTCTTAATCTTACCTTTTGGATCTAATTCAAAGATTTTAATTAATTCTTCAGCTCTACTAAAATCCTTTAAACCTTTCATGTCAGCTATAAAATGAATAAATTCAATTCCTGTCATATCATCCATAAAAGCAATCTCTCCTGGAAGATATCCTAATCTTTCCTGAATTTTATAACTTTCCTTGCTACAGTCTATTCCATTTATTGAGCACTTACCTTTGTTAGGATAAATAAAACCCATTAAGTGTCTTATAGTTGTAGTTTTCCCTGCACCATTAGGCCCTAAAAATCCAAAAACCTCGCCCTTTTTTACAGTTAGATTAATATCAAAAACACCTTTATTATTTCCGTAATCTTTTGTAAGGTCTTTAATCTCAATTACATTCACCTTAAATACTCCTCCTTATAACTATTTCTTCTAAAGAAATCTAACATCTTAATATATCCCTCTTCAAGATCGTTTAAATCTAGAGGTTGACTTTTACACTTCTCCTTCATATAGCCTTCTGCACACCAAGTTATCATATTAAATAATTCCTCAATATCTATATCATCTTTAAATTTACTTCTATCTAAGTATCTAAAAAAATTATTATCTCTAAACTGGATCATAGAACTATTTCTTTGCGCTATATCTGGTGCTACTTCTGGGTCATCTTCATAATAAGCCCTTAACATAAAATTAAATAAATCAGGATGCTTTTTAAATACTCCTAATTTACACTTTGCACCTTGTAAATATAACTGGAAGAAATCTTTTTCAGTAAAGATGCTCTCTTTATTAGCAACTTCTAAAATCAAATTTGTCCCATAATCATATAAGTACAAATAAAACTCCTTTTTGTTAGTAAAATAATGAAATAATAAGGACTTAGATATCCCTGCTTCTGCTGATATTTCTGACATAGGTGACTTCTTATATTTATTCTCTGAAAAAACTCTGTATCCTGCATCTATAATAGACTTCTGCTTTTCCTTGGGTAGATTAAAAAACTTTTGATTCAAGACTCTCCCCCTTCCATTTACCGTATCGGTTAATATAATTGTATTCCTGTTGACCGTTTTAGAGAAGACCCAATAATTAAAGAACATTGATCTTCTTTTTTTGAAATTTTATAGTCTTCTTTTTAATTATTTTACTTTTTATCTGATTGTTTATTTTATAAACTTTTCTTTTTTCTATTTCTTTTTAAATGAAAATTCATATGATGATTTCTTAAAAATGGATTATAATATAAATATAACCAATTAGGTTGTATTTATAAATTATGCATGATATAAACTAACTAAATAATTCTACTAAGAAAATAATAAATTTTTTTATACATTAAGATATGCATTTATGGGGGTAAATTATATGAGTAAAGATAATGCTAAAAAGGAAAGCGGTTACTATTTTCCACTTTTTACAGGAATGGGACTCGTATTTGGTATGATATTTGACCAGTTAGCACTAGGATTGTGTTTCGGTGTCGCAATCGGCCTTGCCTTAGATAATAAAAAGAAAAAATAAATTTAATTTTTTTGTTGGATATAATATAAAGTCCTCTCACTATATAATTCAAATTAGTAGAAAAAGTGGACAATCAAGCTGTCCACTTTTAAATCTCTACATATCAACATATCTTTAAAACAGAGCATAATTTTTATATTATTATACCTTCAAAATGATCTATTTCATGTTGAATAATCTGTGCAGTAAACCCAGTAAATGTTTCTTTGTGCTTCTTAAAGTTTCTATCAAGATATTCTACCTCTATTGTTTCATATCTCATTGTTTTTCTAAAACCTGTTAAAGATAAACAGCTTTCTTCTGTCTCATAACTTTTCTCTTTCTTTAATATAACTGGATTCACCATAGGAACTATAATATTTCCTATGCTAAATACTAATATACGTTTTTTTACTCCTATCATGTTAGCAGCCATACCAACACAATGCTCTAAATTTGCTCTTAATGTATCTACTAAATCATCAATAACTGATATATCACTTTTTGTTGCTAATTCTGACTTTTGTCCTAAAAATAATACATCCTTTACAACTGGTCTTATCATCCTTATTCCAACCTTTCTATTTGACTAAATAATATTAGTCATATAAATCTTCATTTTAATTTTCACCTATCTTCTGCATTAAAATCAACCTGTACTTACCCTACTAGGCTCACTCCTTCATTAAGTTCACTTTTAAAGATATTGCAGAAATAGAATATCAATTTGATAAAGGATAATCTAATACCTTCTTCTCAGAAGAACTAAATATATTGAATATGTTTTTATTTTATTTCTACATCTTCAAATATTGTGTTTGCTGTTATCCATTGATCCATTCTTACATGAGTTACTATAAGAAATAATCCAAATGTTATTATACTTAATAACCACCAAAATAACCAATGAAATATTAACTCACTAGGTTTACCTATAAACTTTAGCCTTCTTCCACAAATAACTGTATGATGGCTTTTCACTTTATATTCCATGCATAATGCCCATGGATATCCTATTCCTAAAGTTAAAACACATATTAAAACAAATTTTATTTTTAAAATAATATAACCTTTAACCTTTTTATCAAAATATGAATCATACTTTATTTTGTTTTCTATTATAGATGAACATATCTTCATGTCTATCACCTCAATAACCTTTATATACTTATTTTCTTCACTAATTATTTAACTAAATTTTCTTTTACATTTAACATTCTAACAGTATTTTCATTTGCTTTATTTTTTTAACTTTATTTTTAATAAATATTTAAATTCATATTCATAAGCTTTACAGATTTAACTTATTAATACTAAAGTTTTATATGATTTATTTTTAAAATATAAAATTAACTTCACCTAATAAAGTCTTTAATTAAAAGAAAAAAAATACTATACTTAAATAATGAAAGTAAATATTGCATTTATATATATAAATGCAATATAAAGTACAAGCAAAATACCGTCAAATATGAAATATCAAATTGAGGAGTTTATATATGAGAAAAAAAGATATACTTGAGTTAAAAAAGCGTTTCAAAAAAGATTATTGCACATTCAGTAAAATGTGTGGTTGCTATGTTAATGGAGAAAAACATACTATTTTAAAATTTAAAGAAACCTTTCTAAATTTAGATGAGGATGAATACTTTAAATACTTAGAAATTGCAAAAAAAGTCTTATCTGGAACTATAGGAAACAACATTTTAGAGCTTAACTTTCCACTTAACGAAGATCTTATAAACGAAAGACAAGTTTCACTTATGCAGCTTAAAAATAGTCAATTAAAGGATGATACTCTTCTTGATGATTTTTATAAATCTATTATAGATAGCTATGATTATACAGGTAATTTTTTAATACTTCTTTTTAATGACTCTTATGATGTTCTTACAAAAACTAAAGATAATAACAAGATAGATGAATCTGAAGAAGTATATGAATATGTTTTATGTGCAATATGCCCTGTAGAACTTTCAGAGCCTGGACTTAGATATTTTGAAGAAGAAAATAGTATAAAAGCACGTATTAGAGATTGGATAGTTAAGCCACCAATTAATGGTTTTGTATTCCCTGCTTTTATTGATCGTAGTTCAGATGTTAACTCTATTATGTACTACACAAAAAATGCAAAGGATACACATCCTGAATTAATGGAAAATGCTTTAGGTTGTTATTCAAGGCAGACTGCTACTATACAAAAAGAAACATTCCAATCAATTATTAAAGATTCTTTTGGTGCTGATGAAAAGAAGGCTGATAAAGTTTTTATGGACATACAAGATAACCTAAATGCTATGGTAGAAGAATATAATGAGATGTATGATGATACAGATTGTGAGCCTATAAGCTTAAAAAATAAAGATATCCAAAATCTTTTAATAGAAAGTGGAGTTCCAGAAGAAATTACTACTAAAATTGAAAAATCCTATGTAGAAAGCTTTGGTGATGATATTCCTCTAGCAGAAAATTTAATTGATTCAAAGATACTTAAAGCAAATGAGCAAAGAAAAAAGGAAGAACACCTAAAAAAGCAAGTAGAAGTACTTCAAACTAGACTTGAACAAGTTAAACAAGAGGTTGCTGTAGATAATGAGACTCCCCTATCTACAGAGGTTAATGATGATAATGTAGTTTCAGAAACTAATCTTGAAGATACTTTAGAAGAAGATTCAAAAAATAATGAAGAAACTTCTAATGCAGATTCAGAAGAAATCTTAGAAAATAATGAAGAAGCTCCTGATACAAACGTAGAAGATAATAATATTGCTTCTGATTATGACGTTATACTTCAAGTTAAACCTGAAAAAATACCTGAAATAAAATCTCAAGTAATTGATGGACAAAAATGCATAGTTATTCCTATCAATGATGATGAACAAGCTAAAGTTAATGGCTTAGATGACTTGATTTAAACTATATTAATTGATATTGTACTTGAATATAGTATTGATTTTTAAATGCAATCCACTGAAAAGCGGTAACAAACAAAAAAAGCTCAGCAAATTTGCTGAGCCTTTTACTCTTATTATTTTAATATTATGAAATGATTATTATATATTAGAAGAACAACAATCCTATCTATTCTTCTAATATATCATTTCTGTATTCTAAAATATCTCCAGGTTGGCATTTCAATTCTTTGCAAATTGCATCCAAAGTTGAAAACCTAATTGCTTTTGCCTTTCCATTTTTCAATATAGAAATGTTCGCCATTGTTATTCCGACCCTCTCTGAAAGTTCTGTTACGCTCATTTTCCTTTTAGCAAGCATCACATCAAGATTAATTATAATCGCCATATTATTCACCTCAGACCGTTAAATCATTTTCTGATTTTATATCTATGACATTTTTTAATAGCTTTTGAAGAACAGCAGCAAATACACCAATCACAAACGCTGCAAAAACAATAACCAGTCCTATTACTATAATACCTGGAGCGTCGTCTTTATCAGCTATGATATATAATAATGGTAAACCTAACACATACAAGATGCTGATTGTCATAGCACAGTATTTTATATTCTTTAAAGCTTTTACAGATAAATATGAAAAAGCTTCATTTTTATCAATATAGCTTAAAATTCTTAAAGCCTGATACAATGCAATGAAAAATGGTATCGCTGATACATATACAACTATTATAAAATGATACAAATCTCTGTTTATTTCTGCCGCTCTATTTGCTATTCTAGGCAACAAAAATATACATAACCCAAGAGCTATAATTCCAATAAGAAAAACAACTGCCTTTAAAAAGAGCGTTTCTCGTTTCATAAAAAGCACCTCACTTCTAAATTTCTATATATAGAATAACCTTATTTTTATCGTTTTGCAATAAATAGTTATTAAAACTTATTATTTATTTATCGACATATTCTATATTTCTTAATAAAAAAGAGTATTCCTGATTTACACAGAAATACTCTCCAAATTTTATATTTCATTAATAAGTAAATCCATATAGTTACTTCACGATATATTACAACTTTTCGTTACTTATTTAGCATTATCTTATCATATCATAAATTAGAATATTAATTCTAAACTTGATATATAGTATAATTTTATTTATTTTACTTATTCACTTCATCATATATCTTTTTATTATTAATTTTGATAATTAAAATCCTGTTTTGTTAAGTATGGAAATTTTTTAATTTCATCTCCATCTAAATCTTCTTTATTCATATCAACAGCATTTATTCTATTATTATAATAATTTTTATAATAGTAAATTCCTTTTTCTTGATTCATACAAGCTGTATATGTAGTTAAATCCTCTAAACCATCTTCTGTTATAATTCCGCCTTTTACCATTTTTACATAATCAAGCATATTGAAAAACTGAGTAATAGCAGCTTCATCATCTTTCATATCAGGCATATTAGCTCTAATATATGCAATTCTTATAAATCTTGAAACAGAAGCAAAATCTCCTGGAATTCCTAATGTTCCAGCTCCAACACCTAATGCTCTTAAATTCTTATTGCTCCACTTAGTTTCTTTTGGGTGATTAGGAGTAATATATAAATACTCATTTAAATTTGTTAAATGCCAATCAAATTTTGGATTGTTAGTCATAGCTCCTACTGGATTATCATAAACTGCAATTCCTTCTTTAGTCTTTTCAACTACTATTGATTTTCCTGTTTTATCACAGATCATCCAATGAAGCATTGCTACTGGTGTATTTTCATTTATAGGAACATTTACTAGTTCTATATCTTTAATATCATTTTTAACTTCATCTACTGTTTCATAATTAGCTAATACCCAATATATAAAATCATATGGTGCAATATTATTTTTTCCTTCTACTGGTTTTTCTTCAAAGTAAGCATAATCTGCAAAATTCAATCCTGCACATCCTAATCCTTTTTCATTCATGCCATCAGCCATAGCAAGATGATTATCAATAACAGTTCCCATCCCAATAATTGCATAATTGCCTGTCATACTATTTCCTGTAACTTTATTTTCGTTCTTATAATTTCTTGGTACAATTAAAACTGATTGATTAAAGTTATATGCCAAATCCATGTTTCTCCCAAAGAAATTATGTCCTTCGTTTGATTTAATACTTAATGCTGTACACATATTATCACCTCATTATCTTATTATTTACTATAATTGGAATAGTATTTTAGATTTTCTTTATTATCTTTGTATTTAATTATTTTTCCTTCATAATATCTCTCACATTCTAAGGCATTAGATAACATACTCTCTAAAATTAATTTATAATCATCATCATAACAATATAAATATAATCCATCTTTTTTTAAAACATAAGAAATAGGAAATACTTTTATAACTTTTCCTTCTACTTCTACCTTCATAAAAGTTTTGTTATCCATACACTTATTAATTACTTCATGTATGTTATTTTCATTATTACCTTTCTCTTCATCCAAATCTATTATGAATTTTTCTTCTAACTCTGATAATATTTCTTCACATTTTTTAGAGTTAATAAATCTAAATTTATCGATAAGGTTTGATTTCTTTAAATCACTCACTATATTTTCTGAAATATATAATGACAAAATTAAATCTTTATAATCACTTTTCGTTAATATATATTTGGCTATTATATAATTTGAATCTATTTCTATACCACCATTTTTGCCTCTATACGAAATTATAGGAATTCCTAAAATTGATAATTTATCTAAATCTCTCTGTATAGTTTTTTCTGATACATTAAATGTCTTTGCTAATTGTTTAATTGTAGTTTTAGAATTAATTTTTAATAAATAAAATAATATTTCCAATAATCTCATATTACTATCCTTAAAATAACTACCATTTAATTATTACTTGATGATTTTGTAATTATTATAATACTTAAATAAGACATATAAAGTCCTATTTTAATTTTTAAAATTCTTATTTACAAAAAATTATTTTATATCATTATATACTCCAAAACCTACAACAACTTATAATCAACCTTTTTACTCTCACCAGAAATCATATTTTTTATATTTACTTCATTCCTTTTAACCTCATCTTCACCAATTAATATTACGTTATTAACAGCTATTTTATTGGCATAATTCATCTTTTTCTTTAATGAATCTTCTTCAAAATAAACTGTAACTATTTTTCCCTTTTGCTGTAGACATCTCATTACTTCTATACAATATTCAATTGTATCTCCTATAGGTATTATTAAATAATCTAAACCTTTTTTCATTTCATACTTATCTATAAATCCTATCTCTTTTAAAATAAAGAATAATCTAGTTATTCCTATTGATATACCAACTCCAGGTAATATATTATTAGTGTAATTTTCAGCTAGATTATCATATCTTCCACCAGAACAAATAGAACCATACTCTTCATTTCCTGCTAATATAGTTTCAAAAACAGTTCCGGTATAATAATCTAAACCTCTTATGATCCTTAAATTTATTTCAAACTCTTCATCACTTACACCTAATATTGATAATACATAACAAACCTTCTTTAACGCTTCTATTCCTTCAATAAAGTCTTCATTTTTAATATTAAGTTTTAAAAGTTCTTCTATTCTCTCTTTATTAGTACCATTTATGTCTAATACTTTATTAATATATTGGCTTTTCTCAATACCTATAAGACTTTCTAACTCATTAGAAAATATCTCTTTGCCTATCTTGTCATATTTATCTATTAATATCATAACTTCATTAGCTTTATCTATTTCTAATTCATCTAATATACCTTTTAATATCTTTCTATTACTTATTTGAAATCTATAATTAGTTAATCCTATTGATTTAAAAGCTTTAGATGCTAAACTTATAACCCATGCATCATTATCTATGCTTAACTTTTCTTTTCCTATAACATCAATATCACATTGATAGAATTCTCTATATCTACCTTTTTGGTTTCTTTCACCTCTATATACCTTACCTATTTGATATCTTTTAAATGGAAAAACTAAATCATTATAATATTGAGCCACATATCTAGCAAATGGTACTGTTAGGTCAAACCTTAGAGCTAACTTATTTTTTCCTTTTTGAAAACTATATACTTGTTTTTCTGTTTCTCCACCAGTTTTTGCAAGTAATACTTCTGCTTTTTCTATTATTGGCGTATCTATTGCTAAACACCCATTATCTTCGTATACCTTTGTTATTTTAGATACTATATCATTAAATATTTGTTGCTCATTTGGTAGTAGCTCCATAAATCCTGGTAGTATGCTTGGCTTTATAATATTTCTTTTCATTTTAATCACTCCTATATATTTTTTTACACAAAAAAGCCATGTAGGCATATATCCCACATGGCGCTAAATAAATTATGATTTCACTTAATTTATCATTACCTAGAGATACAAGCCTAATGCTAATAGACCTGCATCTGCTTTTTTTACAGACCAAGTCTCTAGTAATGATGATGCATTCTGTTTTGTTTAATAATATTAAGTGTTATCATAACTTTCCTCCTAAAATAATATTACTAAATATTATACGCTCAAATTATTTAATATTCAATTCTCATTATAAAATTTTATAAA
Source organism: Clostridium sardiniense (assembly GCF_050584765.1). Lineage (GTDB taxonomy): Bacteria > Bacillota > Clostridia > Clostridiales > Clostridiaceae > Clostridium > Clostridium sardiniense_A. The sequence continues at coordinate 308,175 of NZ_JBNOOR010000002.1, forward strand.
TAAATTCCAAGATAAACTTATGACTATTTAGAAAAATTAACTTCTACTCTCTATCTAAAAATATTTTAAAATTAATAATAAGAAATAAGAGGTATGAGTAATATAATCTCAAACCTCTTATTTTTTAATCATAAAGATTAATTAAATAGTTACTCTTTTGTTTAAGTATTATAATTAAAAGAAGTAAGGGTATGGTGGCATAATAAACGGATACTGCAATAATGCTAATGTTGCTATAGCACCAAATGGGAAAAATCTAGGTCTAAATGCCCTGAATCTCCTCATTGGACGCCCAAAACCAAACGGTTGACGCTGTAAATCAGATTCACTTTCGCGGTCTTGATCCATTACATCTTCACCAACTAACACCATAACACGATCTGGCTGTACCTCCACAACAATTCCATCTAATTTACTTCCATCCTTCAGGGTTATCATAACATGATAATTTAAGCATTTTTTACAGTCATTATATAATGACTGTGAATCTCTGTAATAATTATTTTCTTCTAAAGCCATTCTTTAACAACCTCCTTTCCCTTACCATGCTATTCATTTATATAAAGATTTGTACCACTTTAGTTAATAAATATCTATAATACTTATAGATATAATGATTTAAATTTAGGAGGATTTATTTTGCCAAATAAAATTGAAATCAACTTTAACTACAATGAGTAAATTTTATAATTTTAATCTTATATATTATAATAAAAATCCCATAGCTCACATACTTATATAGTTTATAAGTTGTAAGCTATGGGATTGGTTATATTATTTTAAAATTGAAAGGAGAAAAGATTATATATAAGTTATACGCTTGTTAATTTTACCTGCTAAATCCTTGATTCTTCATACCTATTTCACCTTTTTCTACTTTTCCCATATTTTTAACTGCAGTAGAAAGCATAAGCTTTATTCTGTTTAATTGGTTTACTTCACTAGCACCAGGGTCATAATCTATTGGCGTAATATTTAAATAAGGATATCTTCTTTTTACTTCTCTAATCATCCCTTTCCCCATTACATGATTGGGTAAACATGCAAAAGGTTGTATGCAAATCATATTGTTAATTCCAGACTTCAATAACTTAACCATCTCTGCTGTTAATAACCAGCCCTCTCCAGCTTGATTACCAAGAGATAAGATATCATCAGTTTCTTTAGCTAACTTTTCAATTCTTTCTGGTGCTATAAATCTTTTACTATTATTTAGTGCTTTCTTCATTTCTGCTATATAAAATTCTATGTATTTAATAGCCAATCTACCACCTAATAAACTTTTTAAGTTACCACCTAGCTTCTCATATTTAAATTTCTGATTATAGGAACAATATAATAGAAAATACATTAAATCTGGTATTATTACTTCTGCTCCCTCTTTCTCTAATACTCCTATAATATTGTTATTTGCTAAGGTGTTATACTTTAAAAAAATTTCTCCAACCACTGCTACCTTTGGTTTAGTTACATTTTTTATTTCTAAACTATCAAATTCATTTACCATTTCTTTTGTGACATCTTTAAATTCCTTAAAGCTTCCACTAGCTATACTATTTTTACATATATCTAACCACTTCAAATAAGCTAATTTTGTTGAACCTTTAATTTTTTCATAAGGCCTTACTCTATTTACCATTTTTAGTAGCATATCTCCATAAGCTAATGCCATTAATGCTCTATTGATCATTGGCAACGTTATTTTAAATCCAGGATTATTCTCTATTCCTTGAACACTTAAAGATATAACTGGTATTTTTTCATATCCTGCATCTTTTAATGCTTTTCTTATAAGTGAAATATAATTAGATGCTCTACAAGTACCTCCTGTTTGAGAAATCACTACAGATGTATTGTTTAAATCATACTTCCCAGACTTAAGTGCACTTATAATTTGACCTACTATTACAATAGCAGGATAACAAGTATCATTATTTACATATTTTAATCCCTCTTCTATGGTATATCTATTAACTGTAGGTAATACTTTTAAATTATATCCTGACCTTTTAAAAGCAGATTCTAGCAGTTCAAAATGTATTGGAGAAAATTGTGGACAAAGTAGTGTATGTTTTTCTCTCATTTCTTTTGTGAATATAGTTTTAGAATATGTTTTAATTGGTTTAATGTTTTTTGAATCGAAAATTTTGGACTTACTTATATCATCCATAGCCGCTTTAAGAGAACGTACTCTAATTCTAGCTGCCCCTAAATTATTAACCTCATCTATTTTTAACAATGTATATATTTTACCAAAACCCTCTAATATTTCTTGTACCTGATCTGTAGCAATTGCATCTAATCCACATCCAAAAGAGTTTAATTGAATTAACTCTAAGTTTTTCCTAGTTCCTACAAAATGTGCTGCTCTATATGTTCTTGAATGATAAGTCCATTGATCAAGCACTCTTAATGGTCTTGGAATTTCAACTAGACCAGCTACTGAATCCTCTGTAAAGACTGCCAATCCCTCTTGTGATATCATATCTGCTATACCATGATTTATTTCTAAATCTAAATGATATGGCCTTCCACTTAATACAATACCTTTTCCACCACTTTTATCTAAGTCTTCTAGAACTTCTAATGCTTTATTTTTTATATCTTCTTTAACCTTGCTAACTTCTTCATAAGCTTTATCAACTGCAATGTTTATTTCCTTTCGACTTATATCAAATACCTTTAGTTCATCATATAAGTTCTTTTTCATTGACTTTATATCATTAAGATTCAAAAATGGATTTTTGTACATTATGTCTTTACTTCTCAAAAATCCAATATTATTTTTAACAACCTCTGGATAAGAGATTACTATGGCACAATTATAGTGATTATCTGCACTTTTATCTTCTAGTCTCTCATAAGAAACACATGGATAAAATATAAAATTTAAATCCTTCTTTATAAGACTTGCTATATGTCCATGAGCAATTTTAGCAGGATAACAGATAGACTCTGATGGTATAGTATCAATACCTTCATTGTAAATTTTCTTTGTAGAATTTGGAGATAATACTACTCTAAAACCTAACTCTGTAAAAAAAGTGTACCAAAAAGGATAGTTTTCATACATATTTAAAACTCTTGGTATACCTACTTCTCCTCTTGTTGCTTCTTCTATTGAGAGAGGTTTATATCCAAAAATTCTTTTATATTTATAATCAAATAAATTTGCTGCTTTTTTTGTATTTTTATGTGCTCCTATACCTCTTTCACATCTATTACCTGAAGTAAATTTTCTACCATCAGAAAATTTATTTACAGTAAGTAGACAATTATTACTACATAATCCACAATGCCTAAATTCATTTGATACTGTAAATTTCTCAAGATCAGATTCCCCTAAAATATTAGAAATCTCATTTTCATTATAGTTATCTTTTGCAATAAGCGCAGCTCCGAATGCTCCCATAAGGCCAGCGATATCTGGTCTTACAGCTTCTTTACCAGTAACTTTTTCAAATGCTCTTAAAACAGCTTCATTATAAAAAGTTCCTCCTTGAAGTATAATTTTTTCTCCAAGGTCTTCAGGTTTTCTTATTTTTATAACTTTATAAAGGGCATTTTTAATTACAGAATAAGATAATCCAGAAGATATAGATCCAATATCAGCACCTTCTTTTTGAACTTGTTTAACTTTAGAATTCATAAATACAGTACATCTTGACCCTAAATCCACTGGGCTTTTTGATAATAATCCTTCTTCTGAAAACTCTTTAATGTTCATGTTTAAAGATTGTGCAAACATATCAAGAAAAGAACCACAACCTGATGAACAGGCCTCATTTAATTGAATAGAGTTTATTACTCCATCTTTTATCTTAATGCACTTCATATCTTGACCTCCTATATCAAGAATAAAGTCCACATCCTTTAAGAAATGTTTTGCTGCTCTATAATGTGCAATGGTTTCAACTTCTCCAATATCAATATTTAAAGCTGACTTTATAAGAGCCTCTCCATACCCAGTAACAGTGGCTTTAGCAATTTTTATTTTTCCATTGATTTTACTATATATATCTTTTAATATGTTTATAATAATTTGCATAGGATTACCCTTATTGCTACCATAAAAAGAATATAATATAGACCCTTCATTATCTATTAATATAGCTTTGGTAGTAGTAGAGCCAGCATCTATACCTAAAAAAGCTTCTCCTTCATATGTAGTTATATCTCTTGTCTTTGCTTTGTAATTGTAATGCCTTTGTCTAAAATTTTGTAATTCCTGTTCATTTTTAAATAATGGCTCTAATGTATCTGAAGTAGCTATATTATTATCCAAACTTTCAACAGCTTTTAGCAGTTGTTCAAAAGTTATAACCTTCTCTTTTTTAGATTCAATAGCTGCACCAATAGCTACAAATAGTTGAGGGTTTTGTGGAAATAATATTTCCTCCGGCTTTAACTTTAAGGTATCAATAAACCTTTTTCTAAGCTCTGATAAAAAGTATAAGGGACCCCCTAAAAATGCAACATTTCCCTTTATTGGCTTTCCACAAGCAAGCCCACTTATAGTCTGATTTACAACAGCTTGGAATATAGATGCAGCCATATCTTCCTTGGTAGCTCCTTCATTTATAAGAGATTGTATATCAGTTTTTGCAAAAACCCCACACCTTGCAGCAATGGGATAAATTATCTTATAATTTTTAGCTAATTCATTTAATCCTTTAGCATCTGTTTCAAGTAACGTAGCCATCTGATCTATAAAAGCGCCTGTACCACCAGCACAAACCCCATTCATACGTTGTTCTAAACTACCTTCAAAATATGTTATTTTTGCATCTTCTCCACCTAATTCTATTACTACATCAGCATCATTTATAAAAACTTCAACAGCTTCTGTGCAAGCAATAACTTCTTGAATAAAAGATAATCCTAAAAGCTTTGACAGTTCTAATCCACTAGATCCTGTTACCATTGCTGTAATATCATAATCTTTATATTTATTAAAAACTTCTTTTATAAAAAAAGCTGTAGTTTCTTTTATATTAGAGTAATGTCTTTCATACTTACTATAAATAATATTGTCCTTATTATCTAATAACACAAGCTTAATAGTAGTCGATCCTATATCAACACCTAAATGTAATACTTCTTTCATAAACTTCTCATCCCAACATAAATTATTAATGTATAATATTTAAACATCATTTTGTAATTTTGCCCTTTTTAATGCACAATATGCATATTTTGAGATGTAAAAAAAGAGAGGTTATAAACATTTAATTTCAACCTACTCTTTATACTGCTAATCTATTTATTCCTAATTATGTTATATTATAATTTATTAAGTCCAAATTTAGTAAATTATGATTTTATCTAATTATAAAAAAAGATACAAGTCTATTTCAATTAGACTTGTATCTCTTTTATTATTTTTATAATTTATTTAGAATAATTATGAAAGCTTTCATAAAGAAACATGAATATAATTATATAAAAAGTTGTTTATATTATTCATTAGACTTTAATGCATCAATCATATTAACTTTCTTTAACTTAATATGCATTATAATCATGACTATTATTGAAAAAAGTATCGTTATTGCTGCTGATAATATATAACTAATAATAGAAATATCAGGGTACATCATCATAGTATCAGTTTCTGCTGTATAAATTATAAATGTATGCAGTATTTTTCCTAAGCCTGAGCCTGCAATTATTCCTAATAATGTTAATATTACATTCTCTCTTAAAATGTACATAGTAACTTCATTATCATAAAATCCAAGTACTTTTATAGTGGATAATTCTCTTATACGCTCTGATACATTTATATTATTTAAGTTGTATAAAACTACAAAAGCTAAGCATCCAGCTGATACAATTATAACCAACATAACTAAATTCATATTAGCAATTGAGTCTTCAGTTGACTTTTGTATTTTAGATCTTAAAGTAACATTTAATACATTTTCACATTCTAAAAGTTTTGAAGTTATTTCATCATCATTTATTGCATCATTATCAATGTTTAAAAATTGCATATTATATGACGGCTTATTTTTAAATACCTTTTCATAATATGATGGTGACATATAAATATAGTGTTTAACATAGTTTTCTACTATTTTATCTACTTTAACTTTATAAGTATTATTATTTTCATCTTTCATTGATATAGTGTCTCCAGCAGAAGCTCCTAAAAGCTTTGCTAATTTTTCTGTTATGATAACACCATCATCAGATATTTCATATTTTTCGCCTGATGCTCTATCATTTAAAAGTATAAAGTCATTTATCTTATCTTTATCTTGTGGCACATATAAAGTTGCTTCTTGCTTGTTCATATTTTCCTTGCTAAATATTACGGACTCTTGATGCACATTTAAATTATTTTCATGTGCAGATATTTTCTTTAAAGTATCGTTATACTCTTTATTTTCTTTCTTAGTAGAATCTTCATTTAATATTACCATTGCATCATATTTCCAAAACTTATCAAACTGCTTTTCAACTGATCCTACATTTGACTCTTTAAGTCCAAATCCTGTAACAAGTATTGCCATACAACCAGCTATTCCTAAAATCGTCATTATCATACGTTGTTTATATCTAAATATATTTCTAAATGTAACCTTATAATTAAAGCTTAATCTTTTCCATAATGGTGTAATTCTCTCTAGAAATATCTTTTTGCCTAGTTTTGGAGCTTTTACCTTCATTAAATCTGATGGTTTACTTTTTAATTCAATTCTTATAACAAACAAAGTAGCTCCTACTGTACATAATATTGATATTAACATTGATTGAATTATATATGATTGATAATAATATATCTCTAATTTAGGTAAACTATATAAGCTTTCATAAGCATTACTAATTATCATTGGAAGTAAGTTACAACCAATTAATATACCTAATACACTTCCTGAGATACTTGCTAGTGATGAATATACTATATATTTTTTAGATATTTCAAAATCACCATAGCCCAGTGACTTTAATGTACCTATTTCCACTCTATTTTCTTCTACCATTCTTGTCATTGTTGTTAAACAAATCAATACTGCAATTAAAAAGAAAAATACAGGTAGTACTGAGGCAATATTATCTAAGCTACTAATTGAATCTTCATACCCTGAATATCCTGGATTATCAGTTCTATCAGAAATATAATATTGAACTTCATCTAACCCCATATTACTATCTTCTTTGTAATCTAAAGGTCCTTGTCCACTATTCTCTATTCCTTCACTGCCCTTACTAAGCTTTTTCTGGAACTCTTCCTTTAGCTCTTTAGCTCTTTCTACTTTTCTATCTGAATATATTTCTTCAAGGTATTTATTATTTTCATCCATTAATTCTTTATATTTATTGCTATATGCATCAAGTCCTTGTACATTTTTAAATCTTACATATATATCTGTGTATAAATCCATTGATATATCTGAATTATTTAATACTGCAAAGTAGTCAACACTTCCTTTACCAACAGAAGTTATACCTCTAGCACCTTTTTCTATATACATTGGACTTCTTACAATACCAACTATTTTAAATTTTGTCTTATTAAAAGACTTCATTGTATCTTTATCAGTATCAATTACATATTCTTGTCCTATCTTTAAATCTTTATTTAATTTTAAAGCTTGTTCATCGAGCGCTATCTCTCCACTTTTTTCAGGCAATCTACCATCTACAACAATAAAATTATTTATATTATTTTTATTGTCATATTCCATAAATTTCACTACATTGCTTGTATTAGTAAGATTAACATCTATACTATGTGTACCATAAAAATCTAATATTTTATCATTATTTCTAAGTACATCAATATCTTTATCATTTAATCCAAAATTTGATACGATTTTGCTATCCATAAGATTGTATTTACTGTATAAATTATTTATAGCTTGTTTCATATCTGGTCCTGCTGATTTTATCCCTGAGTAAAAGGCAACCCCTAGAAGAATAATTGTTAATATTGAAAAAAACCTTGCTTTTGATGATAAAATTTCTCTTACTGTTAATTTTTCATATGCCTTAACCTTCATCGTAAGTCACCTCTACCATTCAATCTCTTCAACTGAAATAGGATTATCATTAATGTCTACACTTCTGACCTTTGCATCATTAATTTTAATAACTCTATTTGCCATTTGTGCAATTGCTGAGTTATGAGTTATAACTATAACTGTAGTACCCATTTTTTCGCAAGTATCTTGTAAAGTTTTTAAAACTTGCTTTCCCGTCTTATAATCTAAAGCACCAGTTGGCTCATCACAAAGTAATAACTTAGGATTTTTTGCTACTGCTCTTGCAATAGATACTCTTTGTTGCTCTCCTCCAGATAATTGAGATGGAAAATTATCTTTTCTATGACTAAGTCCTACTAATTCAAGTGTTTTATCTACATCTAATGCATTTTTTGATATCTGTGTAGCAAGTTCTACATTCTCTTTCGCCGTTAGATTTTGTACTAGATTATAAAACTGGAATACAAATCCTACATCATCTCTTCTATATTTAGTAAGCTGTTTATTATTAAACTTAGAAATATCCAGTTTATCAATTATTATTTTTCCTTCATCACAACTATCCATTCCACCAATAATATTAAGTACAGTTGACTTTCCTGCTCCACTTGGCCCTAATATAACAACAAACTCTCCCTTTTCAATAGAAAATGTAATTCCATTATTAGCTACAACTACATTCTCTCCAATCTTATATTTTTTATATAAATTGCTAATCTTTATATACGACATCCTAATCCTCCATTTTATTTCTTTAATATACTTATCGTTATTAAATAGACATACCGTTTATTTAATAGTATGATAATATTATAATTTAACAGATTTTAACAAACAATAATCATATATTTTATTAATGTTATTAACTATACATAGAAAATAAATTTGTATATTAAATAACATTTAATATTAAATTATTCAAATAACAAGTAAAGGAGATTGTATATGGCAGGAGTTAAAGGAAATCGTAGAATTTTATATACTAAAAAAGTAATTAAAGAAAGTTTAATTAAACTACTTAAAAGTAAAGAGATTCATCAGGTTACTGTTACTGATATATGTAAAAATGCAGATATTAATAGAGGGACTTTTTATACTCATTACAAAGATGCATATGACTTACTCCAGTCTATGGAAGATGAACTATTCAATCAAATTATTAAGTATATTGATGAAACTCCAGTGAAAAACTATTCTGATTCACTACTTCTTAATGTTCTTGAATTGATTTCAGAGAATAGAGATTTATGTAAAATTATATTTTCTAAACAGGGAGATAATAAACTCATAGATAAATTAATATTTATTACTAATAAAGCTGATCTTGATCAGATATATAGCTATTCAGATGACTTTAGTAAACCTTACTCAAATTACTATATAAGATATATTATTGGAGGTTGTATTGCAATTATTCAAACTTGGTTAGAAAATGATTTGCCTGAGCCTCCTAGTGAAATTGTTAAAATAATTAATTCTGTAAATACTTTAAGTAATAACTATATTAACAACTTTAAGTAAGTAAAAACCATATCACTTATTTGTGATATGGTTTTTACTACCTTGTTCATTCTTCATTATCCTAAATTTATTTTTTTATAAACTTTTTAAATTCTAAATAAACTTCTAAACACAAACCTTAATATAAGTGTTAAAATATTAAAGCATGTGAATAAAATGCAAATTAATGATAACAATATAAAAATATTTTAAATTACAGCTGTAACCTTATATTGAATTTAGGATAGAACTTAATTAGGCTTACTTAAACTCATATAATTTAACAACTATAAAGGATAAATATAATTGTATTATTATCCAAGAAAGATGGTGTTACATTTTGAGAGTTAATTTTTTTATGCCCGAGTATATGAAAGAATTTAGTTGCGTTGGCCCAAATTGTACTGATACTTGTTGTGCTGGTTGGGATGTAAACATAGATGAAGCTACATTTAATAAATATGAAAATGGTAGTGATAATCTTAAAGCTCTAGTTAAGGATAAATATATTAGAAATAATATACCTGATGATTCATTTAATTATGGATTTATGATTATTGATGAACAAAATAAATGTCCTTTCTTAAATGAAAATATGCTTTGTGATATCCATGGTTCTTGTGGAGAGGATAATCTTTCTATAACTTGCAAAAGGTATCCTAGAGTTTTTAATATTATTGATGATATATATGAGAAAAGTGGTCTTCCTTCCTGTAGAGAAGTATGTAATAAGGCATTTCTAAATAAAGAAAAGATGGAATTTATAGAATGGGAAGAAGATTTAGATGAAGATGCAGTTGAAATAAGAAGAATGATTGATAGTGAAGCCTTTAGTGGTACTGATAGCCTTCTTCAATATTTTTGGGATATAAGAATTATCTCAATAAGTATAATGCAAAATAGAGATTTTAGTATTGATGAAAGACTTAATATACTTAAAAATTTCTATACAGAACTTGAAATCTTAAGAGAAGAAGCTTTAAGTGATACTAAAGATTATTATGATATTGAAATGCTTTTAGAAAACTTTGGTGATGATTCTATAGATTTTGACTCTTTAAAAGGAGAAGAATTTGTAGAGAATACTAGCTTTTATGATTCAATCTTAAATGATGATATTTTTAATAAAGTTATTGGAACTAGACTAAAAGCTTATTTAAGTAATTTAAGAAAAGATATCTTAAGTATAGAAGATGATTTTAGTAATATAAATTGTAATGCCATTGATAAAATAAATCTCAATAACTCTGATAAAGTTAGCTCTAAATATTTTGAGCTTAGTAATTATTCTTACATATTTGAAAACTATTTAGTAAACCAAATCTTTAAGAATATAATACCTTTTAATAGAGGTGACAATTTAAATGAAAGTATAAATATTCTTATTAATAGTTATAGAATTATTAAGGGGTATCTTCTATGCTCTTATGAATATTCCCATGAGATGGTTACAGAAAATCAAATAATAAGAATTATTCAAGCTTTAAGTAAAGATACTGAACATAATAAAGTATTTAAATCTATTCTAGAGAATAGTTAATTAAAAAATGAGTAAATATATAGTCTAAAAAACTTATATATTTACTCATTTATATTTTATTATTTAATATAAATTATTTACCTCACAAACTTTCTATAGGAATCTAAGGAACTTATATGTTTTATAAGCATTCCTAAATCTATTAAAGGTATTATAATTGATATTAAAAAGGCTGGTATTATAGTTATAACGCATATTATACTAATTAAACATAATATTGACTTGTTGATTTTTATATTTTGATTTTTTACATTCTTCAAACTAGATATTGCTGCAAAAATAAATATAATTGCTCCTACAATCATTGTTGAATTAATTAAAAAACTCATATTTTCACTTTTGCTATTTAATGCAATGGAAAACGCTGTAATGATAAAAGTTATAATATTTACTGGATACAGTCCTGCTAAGAAATAATCTAACTTTACTTTTTCACTTATATAAATTCTTATTACAGCTAAACAAATTAGCAACACTAATACTACAATAATAATCCTCCTCCAATGTTTATAATTTTATATCTCTGTTTTAAGCTTTTATCTTTCTAAAAATGTAAGTAAGGACAATTCCTCTATCATCTTGATTTTCAGTATAATTAAGTAACTGAAATGACTTATTTATATCTTCAAAATCAGTTGATTTGATTAAGTCCTCTTTTCTAAATTTAGAATCTACCTTATCATTATCTCCAAAACCACAGATAAATAAAATTCCATTATCGGTTATATGATTTTTAAGATTTCTAAGTTGCTTCTTATTTAATCTATAGTGATTAATTACAATATTATCAAATATGCCAATGTGCTCTAGTGATCCATCTCTGATTAAATCAATTTGTTTTGTATTTACTAAATAGTTTTTTCTTTTAGCAAAGCTTTCTAATCGATTAAGGGCTTTACTACTAAAATCAATTCCTGTTACTCTAAATCCATTTTCAATTAAAAATATTGTATTTCTTCCGTCTCCACATGCAATATCAAGAACTGTTCCTTCCTTGAAATACTTTATACTTTGAACTAATGATTTTTCTGGATTTAATAGTTTATCACTTCTATTAGAAAACTTTTCATCCCAGTAATTTTTATCTCCCATGTACTCCATTTTATCCACACCTTATATATTTTTGCACACAACAATAAATCTATGCTCAAGACTTTCAATATAATCTTTATTCTTTAATTCATCATATAATTTGCAAAGTTCATCAAAGCAATTATCTACAGAGAAATTAGGAAATTCCCATTCTATGATTTTAGCAAAATACACTATTGCTCCAACATCATAGAATCTTAAATATGGGAAATATTCATTTTGGTATATAATATCAAAAGAATTTTCTTCAAATTCTCTTACTGCATTATCTAAATTAATATTTAAAAATTGTGGCTTAAAATCTTTTATTAGTCTATTAGACATGCTTTCATTATTCTTGCCACCAACTTGCTGCGTAATAAATATTCCATTTGGCTTTAATATTCTTTTTACTTCCTTTGCATCATAGGATTCATGCCTATTGATAATCATATCAAAGGAATTGTCTTTAAAAGGTAACTTGCCATCATCATATACTTGATTTACATCTATCCCTAATGGAGACAACCTTTCATTACATAATTTCACATTAGGTTTCCACTTTTCTGTTACTGAAGTCTTTTTGTATGGATGCTTTAATGATAATAGAAATTCTCCCCCACCAGTACCCATATCAAGTAATGTATAAGTATTCTTTAAATAGTTTTTTACTATATTTTTATAGTCCCAAGGTATAGTCTCCTCTTCCCATCTATTATTTAGATAAGAAAAATCCCATCCCTTAAAACTCATATCTTCATCCATTTTCCATAATTCTTTTAATTTATTATAATCCATAACTGTTTACTCCTTTATATTATTATTCTTTATAATAAAGGCAGTGCAGTTAGCTGATAGTAAATTAATTTATCTCGATACAATCTACTATCAGATTATCTAAACTGCACCGAGTAGTTAATTCGCGTTATTCTCATTAAAGATATTCACCTACTTTCAAATATGCTATTTATAGTATCTATATATAAATTATATCTTTATTACCATTATTTGTATATAATTTTATATCTCAATATATTTTTTAAATATTTGCAATAAAAAATGAGTATCTATATAGATACTCATTTCTGTTAGATAATTAATTAAGATGTATTATATTATTAAAATATATCTTTAAGCTATCTATTATACTTATTTTTTAATGTAATTTATCGGTATTTTAATATCTGCAAGTAATAAGTGTTAATTACTTAATAAAACACAGCTTCAATTCTACCTAAGTGTTAATTTATTAATAAATCACAACTTCATTTTTACTTGCGAATAAAATTATTATAATCTACTTTTAATCTATCATATGCCTTTAGCACATTATTAGGTATTTCAACATGCACTATGAAGCCTTTTCCCTTTGGACCATACCCATCTTTATTATCAAGTAATCTTGGTATCTCTCCCATTATCAAAGATAAATAACGATTCATATCCCATATTCCCCATATGTCATTGTTTATAAATTCAAGTTCTCCATCCTCTTCTTTTAAATATGGAACAAAAGCTGCATAATTTATGAAAGTAACATCTTCATCTTTCCATTCCTTATTAAAGCAAGCATCTATACGCTGTTGCATTGTTGGATCTTGCATTAGTAAAACTGTCTTTGGGCTATATTTATTTTCTTTAATTGTTTGCAAAGCATTTCTAGCATTTTCTCCACAATTTGTAGATTTATTTTCAATTATTATATCTTCAGTTTTAATGTTAAATTCTTGATCTAATAACTGTGCTATAATATCTGCCTCTGACTTTTCTGCTGTCTCTATATTAGGATACTTTTTATTTATATTATCTCTAAGTTCTTGTGTTGAATGTCCAATTCCACCTACTATCATAAGCTTTTTTGCAATTCCACTCTTATATGCCTTTGCAGCTTCTATTGCAATATGAGGAAGACTATTTCCTAATAGAATAAGCAAGTCCACTTGTTCTATATTATATTTTTTAATTAAATCCTCTTTAGAGAACCTATCAATATCTTGCCTTGCTAAAAATTTTATAATCTCATTTAAATCTTCTACATTATTCTTGTATACCAATTAACTCTCTCCTCTACACTAATATCATTCTTATATATCAATTAACTCTCTCTCTATATCAAATTTATTTTTTAAAATAATTATTTATATTCCTTTGTTATATTATATAAATTATTAGATGTTCATTATAAAATTTGCTCATATTTATCCATTGAGCAATAAGTTTCACATTTTAATATCTATTCTCTATATATTAAATTCAAAAAAATAAGCCCCGTTATATACAAGGCTTATCCTTTAAATAATTAAATTTAAAATTAAAGTTAATATTTATTAATCTAAATTTTCTCCATTTGACGCAATAACTTGTTTGTACCAATTGAAACTCTTCTTTTTGCTACGTTTTAAAGTTCCATTACCTTCGTTATCTTTATCAACATAGATAAATCCATATCTTTTTTTCATTTCTCCTGTAGAAGCACTTACTAAATCAATGCAACCCCAAGGTGTGTAACCTATTAAATCAACATTATCTTCTAAAACAGCATCCTTTAAAGCTTTAACATGTTCTCTTAAATATTCAATACGATAGTCATCTTCTATATGACCATTTGCATCAATAGTATCAACAGCTCCTAGTCCATTTTCAACAATAAATAATGGTTTTTGGTAACGGTCATATAATGAATTTAAAGTAATTCTTAACCCTAGTGGATCTATTTGCCATCCCCATTCACTTGCTTTCAAATAAGGATTTTTTAATGTAGCGAAAATATTGCCTTCAGTTGTTGCGTTTACTTCTGAGTCTGCACTAGCTAATCTAGATGAATAGTAACTAAATGATATAAAATCAACTGGATGTTCCTTTAATACTTTTATATCTTCATCTTCAATATTAAGAGTAATATTTTTCTCTCTAAATAACTTTTTAGAATAAGATGGATATTCTCCTCTTACTTGAATATCTGTGAAGAAATAATTGTCTCTATCTTTTCCTAAAGCTTCCCATACATCTTCTGGAGCACATGTATTAGGGTATGTTGATCCACCAGCAAGCATACATCCTATTTTAAAATCTGGATTAATTTCATGAGCTAATTTTGTTGCTCTAGCACTTGCTACTAATTGATTATGAGCTGCTTGGTATATAACTGAATCTTTATCTTCATTTTCCTCAAATAAAATCCCGCCTCCAATGAATGGTAAATGAATAATCATGTTAATCTCATTGAAAGTTAGCCAGTATTTTACCTTCTCTCTATATCTATTAAAAATAGTTTCGCAATATTTTTCAAAGAATCCAATTACTTCTCTATTTCTCCATGCTCCATACTGTTTTATTAAATGCATTGGCATATCAAAATGACATATTGTTACTATTGGCTCAATTCCATATTTGATACATTCATCAAAAATATCATCGTAGAATTTTAATCCCTCTTCATTTGGTGTTAAATCATCTCCATTTGGATAGATTCTGGACCATGAAATTGACATACGATAACATTTAAATCCCATTTCAGCAAATAATGCTATATCTTCTTTATAATTGTTGTACATATCAATGGCCTCATGACTTGGATAGAAATGTTCATTATCACATTCTAACATTTTCATTTCTCCAGCCATAACAGGAAAACGATCTTTCCCAGCAGGTACTACATCAATTGTTGCGAGTCCTCTTCCTCCATCTAAGTATCCACCTTCACATTGGTTTGCAGCTGTAGCTCCACCCCATAAAAAATTATCTGATAATCTACTCATAGTTTCTCTCCCTCTCCCTTTGTTATGAATTTTTCTAAATAAAAAAACACCCAAAACTACATAAAAACATAAATAATTGATAATTATTTTATATCTTTATACTAATTTAGGTGTTGCCTTCATATAAGTAACAATCCAATTCTTTTTCTTAATTATACAATATCAAAATATTCGTGTCAACGATTTCATAGATCTTTATCTATTTCTCCAATATTTATATTAATTCAATGTAATAATATAAATTCACTTTAAATCTTGAATTTTATAAATTCGATTCCAAAGCTATTTTATTCCTAAATAATATTTATTTATTGTTTTTCGATATTTCTTTATTGCTATTTAAATCACTCTATGTTAATATATGATCATAAACACAGAATATTAAGGAGTGATTTATATATGAAAAAATTTATTTATCTTTTACCATTTGTTTTAGGATTTTGTTGCTTAGCAGCTTTTAATATTATAGGTTCAGAAGTAGCCCCTGATGGAACACTTGTAGAACCATTCTTTTTAGTCCCTATAGCATGGCTTCTATTTTTTATCGGTATAATTTCAGCATCAATTAAAGGAGTATCTTCTTTATTAAAAAAACATGCAAAAGCCTAAATTAATAAGTAAGGGCTTCTCTTACTTATATTACATCCAACGCTAGAAGTTTTAAGTTCAAAATTTTAAATAAAGTGCTTTATAATATTTTATAAAGCACTTTATTTTACTATCTTAACTATTTTCACAAATACTTTAATCTAATTATAGATTAGTTATCCCCTACTACTATAGCCTTTAGAGGTGTTTTTTAATAATGTTTTACATAATAAAAAGGTGCAAAAATAGATTTAAGCCTCTACTTTTACACCTAGTTATTTATATATTTCTATTTTCTAGTTAACTGCTTCATCTACAACTAACTCTTCTTTTACTTCATTTTCTTCTTTTTCTCCAATTTCTCCTGCCATTTTAAATGCTTGCTTAGCTAAAAATACTGCTATAATCTCATTTATAACAGCTGCCGCTGCAATAGTTCCTTGTATCATAGTTGCATACTCAGGTTCAAATGGTAATAATGCAGTAACTGCAATTCCAGTAAATATAAGTGATACTCCTGAGTGAGGTAAAAGAGAAAGGCCTAAATATTTACATACATTATCATCAGCCTTAAATAGCTTGCCTCCTGTGTAAGCACCTAATATCTTACCAACTGCACGAGCTACTATATATATAACAGTAAGAAGCCCTGCACCAAATATTAAATTATAATCTAATGGTGCTCCTAAGTTTACTACCATTACAACCAATCCTATACCTATTATAGGATTAAAGATATCCATTATCTCAATTAATGTCTCTTTTTCAACTTTGTTTACAATAATAGTAAAGAAGGCTATACCAGATAGTAATAAATTTATTGATAG
Organism: Clostridium sardiniense; assembly: GCF_050584765.1. GTDB lineage: Bacteria > Bacillota > Clostridia > Clostridiales > Clostridiaceae > Clostridium > Clostridium sardiniense_A. The sequence goes on from NZ_JBNOOR010000002.1 coordinate 325,450, forward strand.
TATATTATCATTTACATATCTTCCAATAATAACTGTAAGTGCTATAAGTAATGAAATTTTCAATAAAATTTTAAGCTTAGAATTTTCCCTAGCTAAAGTTTTATCTTTTGTAATTCCATTATCAGCTACTTCTTTAGGTGACTTATTTTGTAATATTTTTGCTCCTATAATACCTGTAAATGCTCCAATACCTAATGGTAATATTATCATCATTATTATTGAAAGAATATTTACTGATTCTCCAGTCATACTTCCTGAAACTACCCCTATAACTAAGAAAAATACAATTAGCCCTAATACGTCATCTAATGCAGCAAGAGGTATTAAAGTTTTTGCAACTGGCCCCTTAGCATTATATTCTTTAACTATTGATAAAGATGGCGCTGGTGCTGTTGCTAATGCAATTGCTCCAAATATTAAAGCTATAGAAATTGGAAGATCTGCAAATATGAAAAATGCAGCTGCAACCAATATAAAGGCTGCCATACCTTCAAAAAAGCATATACCCACTATTTGTTTTCCTGACTTTTTAAGTTCTTTCAGTATTAGCTCACTCCCTATCATCATACCTACTAAAACTTCCCCAACATTACTTATAATATGAAACCACTGTGCATCCATTATGGTACTATTCATCCAGTTTAATGCATGTGGTCCTATCACCATACCTGTTATTAACCATCCAAGTATAGATGGTAAATTAAGCTTTGAAACTAATTTTCCAACCACTAATGCTATCCCTGTAAATAATGCTAGTAATATAATTCCTTTAATCATTTAAATCCCCTCCCATTGTTTCTCCATACGATTAAACAATATTTATATATTATCTTATGCTTTTTTATAAATTATTCTATAGTAACACCCCACTCCTTATACTATATATTTAATATGTTTTCTTTTATGCTTAATCCCATCATTACTATTATTCAAAGGCTTTTGCTCTATAAAACTTATCTTAAATAATTTAATTTGAATCAATGTTCATATTAAGTTTACAAAAATGGTAAAGTATTACCTTTGATTTTAACATCTTTTCCTAAATTTTCAATACCTCTTTGTATTTTAATGCTCTATAAATCAAACTAAAAAAAAATTGTATATTAAAATTTCTCTGACTTTGAATCTCTCACTTTGCATAATAAATCATATTACCTATTCTCTCATTTTTGTATGGAACACATATAAGGCTTTATAAAAAAGAGGAGAGTTATATATACTCCCCTCAAAGGTATTATTTCTTTTCTCTTTCTTTAAGTTCTTTCATAACTTGTGGATACTGCTTGTCAAGTTTGTAAAAGTAATAAAGTATAGGAAGAATAACCATAAATATAATTGGAACATAAATATATAAACCAGAGATTGCAGCAAGTGTAGCTTCACTCTGAACTGCAAGTGCACCATTATATCCTGCCATTCCAAGGACAGTAGTCGCAACTACCATACCAACTCCACCACCAATTTTTGCTCCAAAAGTTGTAGCACTATATAAAGTACCTTCAATACGCACTCCTGTCTTCCATTGACCATATTCAATAGAATCTGCCATCATTGCAAATAGTGTTGCCATTAATGGTGCAGTACCAATACCTCTTATTACATTACAGAATATAAGCCATGAAAAAGATGTTGGATTTACAATTATAAGAAGTTGTGCAAATAAAGAAATTATTGTTCCAACAAAAGCTACATTTCTTTTTCCAAACTTTTTAACAAATGGCATCATCATTGCCATACATACAATTGCAGTACCTTGTTGAATTACGGCTAAGAATCCAAAGTATGCTTCATTATGAAGGATATATTTTGCATAATAAACTCCAACTCCCATTCCAATTGACATACCAAGAATATTTACAACCCAAATAGCACATATAAGAAGCCAAGCATCATTTTTCATCATTAATTTTAATGTTTTAATAAATCCAATTTTACGATCCTCATCTGAAACTATATTAACACGCTCTTTTGTCTTAGCAAAGCAAAGTAAGAACAATATGGCTGCAAGAGCTCCATAAACGGTAGAAACTATCATCCATGAACCTTGATGAGTTGATCCTCCAACTGCATTTACAAATGGAATTGTAACAGCATTTATGATTAATCCACCAATTTGTGCCATAGTCATACGGAATACATTAATTGTTTCTCTTTGAGTTTGATCTCTAGTCATTAGCGAATTTAATGCACCATATGGAATATTAATTGCTGTATATAATAAAGTGGTAACTACATTATAAGAAATAAAAACATATACATACTTACCTACATCCCCAAAACTCGGAACCATAGTTAAAAGTGCTGTACATACCCCAAATGGTACTGCAAGCCACAGCATCCAGGCACGCGCTTTACCATGTTTTGACTTAGTTCTATCCATAATAAAGCCCATAAAAATATCTGAAACTCCATCAAAGAAACGAGATATTAATATTAATGTTCCAACTATACCAACATTAAGTCCAAGTGCATCTGTATAGAAGAATGTAATGTATGTCCCAGTAAGCACCATAACCAAGTTACTTGCTAAATCTCCACAACCATAGGCTAACTTTTCACCAATACCAATTTTCTCAGTATAAAGAGATTCAGCATTAGGAAGAGAATTTGTCTTAGAAACAGACTTAGTTTTTGAAGAAGACTTAGTTTTTAAAGGAGTACCTGTTTTACTCATAACGCACCTCTTTTATAATATTTCTTTCATATAAGTTGCTATTTCTTTTATACAATCTTCAGCCTGTGGAACTACACCAATCTGATCTGCAAAACCATGCCCAAGGCCTCTATAAATTATTGTCTTAACTTTATTACCAGCTTTTAAAGCAGTTTGTACATAAGCAAAATCTTCAAAAACAAGGAAATCATGCTCTCCAAAAATCATAAGAGTTTGTGGCAGTCCAGTTAAATCTGAAAGTATAGGAGATGCATACATATGTGTAGGTTCAAGATTGCCTTGCAAATATACATCATCTAACATATTGCTATCTTCTGTTTCACCATCTGTTAATCCACTCATCATATTTAAAGTAGCCATTAGTACCTTTTCATGCTTTTTACTTACCTTATATTTTGAAATATCAACTCCATGATAAAACTCAGTTTCTTGTCCTGATATGTTCACAGCAGGATAAATAAGAACTTGAAGCTTTACCATTCCAGTTTTTTCTTCTCTGTCCCGTAGAGTAACTGCTGCTGCAAGATTACCTCCTGCGCTATCACCTGAAACTACCATTTTATTTTTGTCTCCACCAAAACGTTCTGCATTATCATATGCCCATTTAGTAGCATAAAAACAATCATCTAATGGTGCTGGATAATGATTTTCTGGACACAAACGATAATCAACATTTAATGCGATGCAGTCTATATTTTGAACTAAAAGCTTACACATTTGTTCTACAATATCTGGAGATCCACCAAAGAATCCACCACCATGATAATATACAAACATTGGCAGGTCTTTTCCTGAATTTTCTCTTTTATACACTCTTACTGGAACCTTGTAACCATCGGCACTTTCTACTTTAAAATATTCTGTATTAACACCTTCATCTGCAATTTTTATACCTTTATATTCATTGAACATATTACGAAATGGAAGAATCTTTTCTAATGTTGTTTTTGATTTTTCCTGTTGTATTTCCTGTTTTGGCATAGCTTCCATCATTGAAATAGTAGCTTCCATAGATTTATATAGTCTTGGATCCATATCTCCAGACTCCCCGCCTTCTGGAATTGGTTTTATTAAAACCTTTACATCTTGAACATCAACTTCTTTTTCATTTCTTTTAATTGCCTCAAGCAATGATAAATCATATTTTCTTTCCATACTCATCCCCCTAATAATTAAATATTTTTCATATTAGCTTAATAGATTCAAATAGACTATAAAATAATTATATATTGATGTTAAAATCTAATATTGTAAATAAGTTGGAAAAATTATACAATTGTTAGTAGAAGGTGATTTTTATGTTAAGTTTAGAAGAAATGAGATATATGTGCGAATCTTTATCCAATACTTTAGGTGTTGGTATAAGACTATATAAAAATCAGGAATTATTATATTATCATTCTATATTGCCATTAAATCCTGATCCAATAACCTTGCATCTAGAGGAAATACTAAATAGTACATACAAAGCAGGGGTTATTACTACTCCGGCCTTTCAGTTTTATGGCTATTTTGATACAACAGATGATTATCGAATCATCATTGGTCCTTCTGGAATTCTTACCAAAGATAAAAGACTACTAGATGAAATCTTATTTTTATTAAATGTTCCAATTGATGAACAAGAAGAATATATCAGAAAACTAAATTATGCCCCTACCATAACTGCTAAACGAATAGCTTGGATATTATCATCTTTATCTACAGCCATAAATAGTAAATCTTTACATGTGGAAGATGTGCATTTAGATAAGGTTGATAGTGTTCACAAAAGTATTGTTGAACGAAATACTGAGGAAAATTTAAATAACTTTGAAAATACACTTAACGCTAAAATAGTTTACGACAGTTATAAATACGAGGAAATAATTATGTTCTGCATACAAAATGGACAAGTAGAACAGCTTAAAGAAATTTTTAGTGCCTCTCCTAAGTTAAAAGCTGGAGAAATGGCAAATGATACATTAAGACAAATGAAAAATATGGGTATTTGTAGCGCCGCAGTATCTTCTCGTGCATCAATTTCAGGTGGATTAGATGCCTTTACAGCATTTAAACTTTCTGATTTATATATTCAAAAATTTGAATCTTTAAATGATGTGGCAAAAATATCAAAATTAATTGATGAAATGATGTTAGATTTCGCCTTGCGAGTAAAATATGTTAAATATGGTTGTGTATCAGTATCACCATTATTAAAAAAATGCTCAAATTATATTCTAAAAAATATCTTTAACAATATTACAGTTAAAGATATTGCAAATGAACTAGGCTTTTCTCGCACATATTTATGTAATCAATTTAGAAAACAAACTGGTATTACGCTTTCACAGTATATATTAAATGAAAAAATCTTAGAGGCTCAAAGGCTTCTATTATTCACAAATAAAAGCCTTGTAGATATTGCAATGAATTTAAATTTTTCATCACAAAGCCACTTTCAACTTTCATTTAAAAAAGTAACTAGTGAAACACCTATGCAATTTCGCTTGAAAAATAAGAAATAAAAATACTACATTCTTTAAGATAAAAACAACCATTATTTTTACAATAATGGTTGTTTCATTATTTTTCTATTTGTTATTTTGTGGTAAAAATACAATTATCCTTGTACCTATTTCCTTTCTACTTAAAACACTAAAATATCCTTTATGGTTATCAATAATCCATTTTGCTATAGATAGTCCAAGACCTGTTCCACCATCTTTTCTAACTCTTGCCGTATCAGCTCTAAAGAAACGTTCAAATATATAAGGTACATCACCTTCATCCATCCCTATCCCATTATCTTGAATAGAAAAGTATGCTTCTCCTTTATCATTTCTTCCTACTCTAAGTGTTATAGTTTCACCAATTTCTGTGTATTTAGCTGCATTTTCAACTAATATTCTAGCAGTCTGCTTAAGTAGACCTATATCACCATAAACGTTTATATTTTCTGAATTAGTATAACTATATATATGATTTTTATCTATCATCTTAGACTCTTCTAAAACTTCATTCATCATATCATTAAGTGAGAATTCAGTCATGGTAAGCTGGGTTTTTCCATTAACACCTCTAGCCAAGAATAATAACTGCTCAACTAAATTTTTCATATTTTCAGATTCAGATTTTATTGCTGTAATAGATTCTTCTAATACACTCTCATCATTTTTACCCCAACGATCTAGCATATTTGCATAACCTTGAATTACAGAAATAGGAGTTCTAAGTTCATGTGATGCATCTGAAACAAATCTTGCCTGTTGCCTATAAGAATCTCTCATTCTATCTAAAAGTTTATTTATTGCATCCTCTAACCCTTGAAGCTCACTATCACCAATGTGTATTCTTTCATCAGATGTTACAGGACTAATTTTAGATATAGCATCCTCAAGGCTCTGAAATTTTTCCTCATCAAAATCCATATTACTAAGTCTACTTGCTGTTTCTGCTATTTCATTAAGTGGTTTTAAAACCTTTCTAATTTTTGCTGTACCAAATATTATTTCTTCTAATAAAAATATCCCTTCCACTATTCCTAAAACTATAATTATTTTTATAAGGGTATATAGAAAAGCACTAGCTTCTTTAACCATAGTCTTTCCATTATCCCAAGTAACTGTATAGTTTGCTGTTTCTATAGGATAAAAATTAAATGACCTTTGTGCATTTTGTACTAATTCCCCATAGAAGCTCTTTTCAGATTCCATACACCAAAGGCCAACCAAGATAATGATTAAACATATATCAATTAAAAGAAATCTAAAAAATAAATCTCTTACAGAGGTAGCATTCATCTTTATTGCAATAGATGTAACATTCTTGTTCTTGTTCTTTTTACTCTTACTCATCTTTTATTACATATCCTACACCACGTACTGTAGTTATTATTTTCACCTTAAAAGCATCATCAATTTTTGTTCTTAAATACCTTACATAAACATCTATTACATTTGTTTCTCCAAAATAATCATAACCACATACTTTTTCTATAAGTACATCTCTAGTTAGTACTATATTTTTATTTTCCATTAATATTTGTAGTAAATTAAATTCTCTATTAGTCAATTCAATCTCTGTATTATCATAAATTACTTTATGTCTCATTTTATCTAAAGTTAACAGACCACAGCTTAATACATCTTCATCTTTTTTTACTGTAACTACTCTCTTTTTAAGAGCTGTCCTTATTCTTGCAAGTAATTCTTCTATTGCAAAGGGCTTTGTTATATAATCATCTGCTCCTGCATCAAGCCCTGATACCTTATCCATAACAGCATCTCTTGCAGTAAGCATTATAACAGGAATCTCAGAACTTCTTCTTAGCCTTCTTAATACTTCAAGTCCATTAAGTTCAGGAAGCATAACATCAAGAATAACCAAATCAGCCTCTCCCCTCTCTGCAATTTCAAGGCCTGCTCTACCATTATTCGTTTTTATTACTTTATACCCCTCATGCATTAACTCTAGCTCTATAAATCTTGCTATTTTTTCTTCATCTTCAACAATTAAAATCTTAATCATTAATTAAACCCCTTTTTAAATTTATCTTTTATAATTTGGACATTTTTTGATATTTCACTAAATAACTCATTTACTTTATCTACCTTATCCGTATTAATACTTTTAGACGATACTAAAAATTCTATCTCAAAGAATAATCCAACAATCATTAGAGGTATGATTATCCAGAAGGCAAAAAATAAAAGTAGTATTAATACAGTAAGTGGAATTTTTAAAAGTACTATACCTCTTCTTCTAATCTCAACAAATATATTATTGCAAGTATCTATAGCTTTACATATAGCTTCAAAAATCCCCTCAAAGTTATTTTTACTTTTAGAATCATTATTATCTCTATTTTCGCTAATATTAACTATTTCTCCCTGATTAGTGTAACTTTCTTTATATTCATTGGTATAAAATATGCTAACAGAAGGCTTTTCCACTCTTCCATGCTCTTCTAAATACAGCATGGCATCTAGTATATCCCAATTATTATTTTCTAAAGCACTCTTAGCTTCTTCATAACTTATATTAGTTTTATCTCGTAATTTATCTACAAGTTTAAGCTTCTCCATAAATAATCCTCCATACCTATGGCATAATTAAAATCAATTATCTTAATTCTATCCTTATCCATTAAATTATATCATTCCATCTAATATTTCCGCAGCATAAAAATAAAGAGACTTTGAATATTTTTCAAAACCTCTTTCTAAAATATATATTATTTCTCATATCCTTCTTTAAAATCTCTTTTAATAGTATCTGCTGATTTTGATACCTCTTCAAAAATATTATTTACTCCATCATAATTAACATTAGGACCTGAAATTGAATATTTATATCCACAGAATAATCCAACGATTAATAAAACTATACTTGGCACTGATAAGAATACTAATAAAAGTACTGATATTGTTAATGATATTCTTATTGGTTTTTCATTTTGCTTTCTAACCTCAAAGAAATGATTATTTCCTTTTTTTAAAATCTTTCCCAAGAACTTAAATACTCTTCCTACAACTTCTCCAATACCACCAAATTTCTCATCATGCTTTTTATTCTCTTCTTTTTTCTCGTGCGCCTCTTCTTTCTCTTGATCTTCTTTCTTCATTTCTATTATAGTAGTAGTTTCATTATTTTCTACTTTTCCGCTTCTCTCTAAATAAATAATAGAGTCTAAAAGATCAAAGTTACATTTTTCTAATACCTCTTGTGCCTCTTCACGACTTACATTAGCCTTTTTAATTAAGATTTCAATCATTTCATTTCTTTCCATTTATATTACCTCCACAAATTCATTACTTAATTCATTATGGTTATATAATACTTTTAGAAAATTAATGTAAAATATAAGAAAGATTAAAATTAGATTAAAATCTTATTTTTTATTCTAAAATTGCTTTTATTTTATGATTTTAATATTTAAAACTAATTATTATTTATTTCGACTTTTTTATGTACCTTTATCGATAGTTTTACATATTATAACATATAAACTATTTTTTTATTCAGAGAGGTGTTAATATGTGTAATAGAGATTGTGATAGAGACTGTTTCCGTAGAGATTGTGATAGAGACTGTGATAGAGACTGCTTCCGTAAAGATTGCGATAGAATATGGGATGAATTTAGTAGAGATTGCGATAAAGATTGTGATAGATGTCGTAGACAATGTGAGAGATGTTGTGTTAGACGTTGTCGTATGGAATGTGAAAAAGAATGTGAAAGACGTCGCAGAGAATGTGAGAGACGTTGTCGCAGAGAATGCGAAAGACGTTGTTGCATAGAATGTCAAAGATGTCGTAGAGAATGTGAAAGAAAATGTGCTAGATGTCGTAGAGATTGCGAGAGATGTTGTAGTAGAAAATGTGAGAGATGCTGTAGTAGAGAATGCGATAGAGATTGCGATTGCTAATGTAATATAAAGTTCTATTGAGAATTTCATAGATATTTACTTTTTTAATGTAAATAGAATTATTGTAATTCTAGTATTGAGAGTAAATATATAAGATTTTTAAGAAAATATCATCATTTATTAGCTCTATAGAAATAATTTAATATTAGAATCTAATTAACTGTATGACTTTAAATTTTTAGATTTAAAATTAAGTTTGTATAACAAAAAGGAGCCTATATATAAACTCTTTTTTCATTGTTTATTATATAGGTTCTTTATTACTTAGAACTTTACTTATCATGTTTCTATTACCTTTCACTAACTTATATACTTTTAAATATTTTTTGAAAGCTATTTAAGAAGATATTTATAATTCAATAAAATAAACTATATACAACAATAGCTAGTAAAACTTAATCTATTTTACTAGCTACTAATTTTTAAAATTTTATATTTTTATGTTATGTTCCACAATAAGTTTTATATTTACAATTTGATGGCTCAGGTAGTGTAGAGTAATATTCCTGTTCCTTAGAATGATCATATGGCTTTGAAAGAGCATCTAAAAGTCTATCCATAACGCTATAATCTCCATCTTTTACTGCTGCGTCTAGTGCTTCCTCTACTCTATGATTACGTGGAATTACTGCTGGATTATTATTTTTCATAAGCTCCTTTGAGTCATCCTTTGATTCTTCTTGTCTTTCTAATCTGGCCTGCCATAACTCATACCACTTATTAAATTCATCCCTGCCTGAAAGTTCTGTACCCTCTATCTTATCAAAAGTTAGAGCAAGGAATGTATTAGTATAATCTGCACCATACTCTTTCATAATATTTAAAAGATTTTCAATTAGCTCTTCGTCTTCTGCCTCTTCATTAAATATACCTAGCTTTGCTCTCATTCCTGAAAGCCAATTATCCTTATAAAGCTTTGCAAAATTTGAAACTGCATTTTGTGCTAGCTTTAAAGCTTCATCTTGATTGATATGCAAAAGTGGTAATAGAGTTTCTGCAAATCTTGCAAGATTCCATCCTCCAATACCAGGTTGATTACCATAAGCATATCTACCTTGAATATCTATAGAGCTAAATACAGTTGCAGGATCATAGGTATCCATAAAAGCACAAGGCCCATAATCAATTGTTTCTCCGCTAATTGTCATGTTATCAGTATTCATTACTCCATGAATAAAACCAACTAGTTGCCATTTTGCAATAAGCTCTGCTTGCTTCTTAACAACTTCTTGAAGCAAGAAAAGATATGGATTTTCTTTATTTTCTCCTCCTTTAAAATGTCTTTTTATAGTATAATCCGCTAATTCTCTAAGTTCTCCTACCGTACCCCAATTTGAAGCATATTGAAATGTACCAACACGTATATGACTGGCAGCTACACGAGTTAATATTGCACCTGGTAGTCTAGTTTCACGAATTATTGGCTCACCTGTTGTAACTACAGCTAAACTACGAGTTGTAGGAATACCTAGTGCATTCATTGCTTCACTTATAATATATTCTCTTAACATTGGACCAAGTGATGCTTTTCCATCTCCACCTCTAGAATATGAAGTTCTACCTGAACCCTTAAGCTGAATATCAACTCTCCCACCTTCTGGAGTTATGTGTTCTCCTAATAATACAGCTCTTCCATCACCTAACATTGTAAAATGTCCAAATTGATGTCCTGCATATGCTTGTGCAATAGGAGTAGCTCCTTCTGGAATCTTGTTTCCTGCAAATATATCTACTCCATCAGCGCTTTCTAAATTATTTGCATTTAGCCCTAATGACTCTATTAACAGATAATTTAATTTAATTAATTTTGCTGATGGTACATGGCTTGGATTCTGTTTAGTAAAAAACTTTTCTGGAAGGCTAGCATAAGTATTTTCTAAATTAAAACCTGTTTTTATTGTTCCCTCTTCTTCTCTCATCGTATCTCCCTTTCTTCTTTTATTTTATATAGTTTTCTATATGAAACGAAAATCATAGCTTCTATTATTTTTTCAGATATAAACTTATATAATAACTGAACTCTTTTTAGTTTATACCTCTAATAATTTATTATTCTTACTATATTTTTCTTTAGCTTCTAACTATTTAATCCATTTATATTACTAAAGTATTGTTTTTGCAATATTAATTTATTATTTTAAAACTCCTTTTTATTCTAAAATCGCTTTTATTTTATGATTTTAATATTTAATTCTGAAATTATTATTGATTTCGACTTTTTTATGTACCATTGTTAATAATTTTACATATTATAACATATAAAATAATTTTTTATATAGAGGTGTTTTTTATGTCTAATAGAGATTGTGATAGAGAGTTTAATATACGACGTCGCAGTGAATGCGAGAGAGAATGTGAAAGACGTTGCAGAGAATGTCAAAGAGAGTGTGAGCGTTGTCGTAGAGAATGCGAGATAGAGTGCGAAAGACGTTGCCGTAGAGAATGTGAGAGACGTTGTCGCAGAGAATGTGAAAGAGAGTGTCAGAGACGTTGTCTAAGAGAATGTCAAAGAGAACGTGAGCGTTGTTTAAGAGAATGCGAGAGAGAATGTGAAAGACGTCGCAGAGAATGTGAAAGACGTTGTCGTAGAGAGTGTGAAATAGAGTGCGAAAGACGCTGCCGCAGAGAATGTGAGAGACGTCGTAGAGAATGCGAGAGAGAATGCCAAAGAGAGTGTGCGAGACGTTGCAGAGAATGTGTGATACGTTGCCGTAGAGAATGTGAAAGAGAGTGTGAAAGACGTTGCCGCAGAGAATGTGAAAGATGTTGTCGTAGAGAATGCGAGAGATAGTATGTGACATTATCGCAGAGAATGTTAGAGAGACTTTATATTAAAATACGAAAGAGCTTCATAAAGAATGTATTAGGGGTATACTTTTTTATGTAAATAGAATTGTTTTAATTTCAGGTATGGAAGGTAAATATATCAGATGTCTACACTGAAATGTGGAGATACTCTGTTAATCATGTTTCTGTATCGTCATTTCTTACTTTTACAAGAATAATTTAATACTACAATTCAATTAATTGTATAATTTAAAATTTAAAAATTAATTAATAGGATTATATGATAAAAAAGAACCTATATATAAACTCTCTTTTTGATTGTCTATTATACAGGTTCTTTTTTATTTTTAGATTTATAAAATAAATGTTTATTTATGAGCTAAAATTTTTAGTTAGTTACAGCTGCTTCTTTTTCTAAGCTAGTTAAAACTGCTTCTTCTAACTTCGCTGAAGCTTTTTCTCTTCTTAATCTTCTAATTTTCTTTTCTTCTCCATAAGCTACTACAAGAAGTAAGATTACACCTACAATAAGTGCTGCATAGAAGACAACAAAAACATCATTCCATCCATGAAGATTTGTCCCAAATACAGTTATACCAGATGATTTTGGATCTGCAATTTTTGCAAGTGCAACTTTAGCAGTTGAATCACCAAAAAGATAACCAAATGTTCCACTTAATCCATTAGTTACTGTTGTTGCCTTTTTGGGAGTAAAACCTACTATTGAGACACCTATTAAAAGTTGTGGTCCAAAGATTAATGCACCTAAGCAGAATAATGAAACATCTATCATTGCAACACTAGTTGCATATCTATATCCAAGTACCGCAAAGGCAGTTATTCCTAAACAAAAAGCAGCAAGTATTGCTCTTCTTCCTTTTAGAAGGTCAGACACATATCCCCAAGTCATACTTCCTAAAAGTGCTCCCATTTCAAAGTAGAATATTGTATCAACAGCATCTGTCATTCCAAATCCTAAATGTTCTGTAACATAAAGTGGAGCCCAGTTGTCTATTCCTATACGAACAATATATACGAAAACGTTCGCTACACAAAGTGTCCAAATCCAAGGATTCTTTAAAACATATTTTTTAAAGATTTCAAACTTAGTCATTGATTCACTTTCGATATTATCTTCATCTACAGGCTCACCAAAGATATCTTCAACTCTATTCCAACCTAATTCTTCAGGCTCATCTTTACCAACAAACATTAATAAAACACCAACGATAAGTGCTATTATTGCTGGGAATATAAACATCCCTGCAACATTTCCATGGAAGAAAGCATTAGCACCCCATAGTGCAAGTATTCCAGCAATTGCCCCACCTATATTATGAGACATATTCCAAAATCCTAAATATCTACCTCTTTTAACTGTTGGAGTCCATCTTGATATTGTAGAGTAAGCAGCTGGGCCTCCTGGTGCTTGTAAAAATCCACTTAATCCCCAAAGTAATAATATAATTCCTGATGGTTGTTTACCATTAAGTAATAAAATACCTATTATTAATACTATTGTTGCTGACATTGCTAATAAAAATGAAACTATACGTTTTGCATTTCTACCATCAATTATGTAACCTAATAATGTTTTACCTATTGCATATGTAATTGAAAATCCAAATCCTATGTATCCAAGTTCTGATGTAGTATAACCTAATTGTTCTTTTAAAAGTGGTTGTGCCGCTTTAAAGTTATTTCTAATTAGATACATACAAGCGTAAACAACAAATACAACTAAAAAAGCTTTTAAAAATTGTTTAATCCACTGTTTTCTTTGTTGTTCTATTGGCACAGAAACTGACTTTTTATCGATATTAAAAAAATTAACTATTGCGTCCATTTAATTCCTCCATTAACTCATATATTCTGAAATATTCTAGAACATATTTTAATTTTTCGGAAAACGTTTCCTGAAAATGTTTGCAATATAATAATAAAATAATTTATACACGAAAAAATCTCCTAAATGTTTCATAAATGTAACATTTAAGAGATTTTAATTTCATCTTTATATTCTATTTATTTTTCTTTTTCCAGTTTATATTTTTGATAAAGAATATCCTTTAAAACTAAAACCGTGTCAGCATCATTAAATCCAAATTCATTTTTAATTGAGTTATAAGCTAACTCTATATCTTAAAACTGTTTTTAGTTTATCAGGTGCTGTTTTCCTAAAGTCTGATATATATATTTCTCTGTGTGCCTTACTTTTTATCTCTAAATTATTATCTTTGCAATACTCTTCCATTATTTCAAAGCTCTTAGCTTCATCGTCAAAAGATCCTATATGCATCATTTGAACACATTTACCTTCTTCTATACTGACAAATTCAACTTCATCTAATAGCATATTTGGCTTTTTCTTTTTTACAATATTTATGGCTTCTTTGAATAATTCCTCTGTTACAAACTCTGGCTGCCTAATCATTATAGTGTAGACTAATTTATCTTTATCTAAAACTTCTTTACCTCTAGCCTCTTCTTTTAAATCCCATATTCCCTCTAGAGGATAGACTACATAATCAAAATACCCTTCTGGATTTATGCCATTTCTAGGCATCATCTTTATGGTGTAAGATAGTGAATATAACACTTCTACAGCTTTTGAAAATCCCTCACTATTTGGATTTCCTTCTCCTTTTATTTGGATAAATTTAAACTCTTCAATATCTACTATCTCTGGCTTTGTTTTTGGTATATAATACTGTTTCTCTTTTTTTCTCCATTCATGTTTCATAGTTACCCCTCCTGTGTTTTTAATTTATGCTACTCCTTATACTAATAATAGACTAAACTATATTACTTGTAATTATATTATATAAATTAAACCGTATCATTCATTTATGATACGGTCTTCCATAACTACTTTAAGTAGATTTTTTAAGTTTTACACCTTATATAAAATATATAGAATTATAATCTTCAAATACAATTTATATAAGCTAATTAATTATATTTTCTAAGTCCTCAACTGTATTATTATAGCTATCCAGTCTAACTGTTTTAATCTCAATTTCTTTATTAACATTATCTATAAAGGTCCAAGCTTCGTACTCCTTCCCCTCTTCTAAAGAAGGATATAAAAGAACTGCTTTTTTTGCATCTTCATACCTACTAGCATAAGCATACATCTGATATATATCACTTATTTCATAATTATTTTTTGAATTATATTCTACTGCCTTCCATTTTATATCTATTATAGTTGTTGATACATTATCTTGTATTACAATATCTGGTCTTAGATTAAAACTTTGCTTATTATTGCTTTTGTTAGCTAACAAATAATTTTTTGAATCCTGTAAGTATACTTTTTTGTTAGTGCATATTTCTTTTATTACTTTTACAGTGTACTTTTCATATAATGTATTCATATCAAATAGCATTGAAAATCCATTATTCATTCCTCTTCCACTATCGTTACTCATATTTAAAATAATAAACTTAGCTAATTCAAAGACCTGTAAAAATCTTTTATTTTGTTTATTAATTTGAACTCGTGAAAGAATTTCTTTATTTATATACTTTATATCAACATTACTAAGCTTAAATAATGCTTTATTGCACTTTTTTGTAATATCCATATTATTTATATTCCTTAGTATTTTTTCACTAGCAAACTTTAAAACTTGGTTTAGTAAAATATTTTCGCTATATTCATCAAAGCTACAGAATACTCTATCCTTATTTGCGTAGTTTTTATTCATATGCTCCTTTAATACTATCTTTCCTCGAATCATTTTTAGATTGTCTGAGTAATTTACGTATTCTCTAAAAATTCCTTTGTTTAATTCCAGCATCAATATTTCCAAATATTTATTTGCAATTAAATCTAACAAGTTATAATTTTGAGTATTAGAATTAATAAGCTTATCTAAATTTATATCTAAATCCAAGCACTTAGACAACATTTCTAATAGAATTCTTCTATCTTTATTTTTATCATTACTAAATGATATTTTAGGTAGAACTTCTATTGTTACATTCTTTATTTTTAAAATACCTACATAATTAATAAATCTTATTTTAGTATATCCGCCTTCAATTACATTGGTATTATCCCTTATATTTTCTTCTAAATACTTTTGCAGAGCTCTATATTCATTATTTGATAACTTCTCTTTACCATCACCTAAATAAATATAATCAAAGGATTCTCTAACACAAATATACTTATTCATAGATGCTCTTTAACTCTTTTTCTGTTATATTTGATTTAATATTATACTTATAGGAAGTTGTAAATTCATCTATATAAGTTTCATCAAATAAATCTTTTGGATTAATTTCTTCTCTATAGACTATATACTTATCCGCTTCAGATTTACCTATTCCCCCTAAGACTAATGCAATGTTCTTCCAATCTTCATAGAAATATTCCTGTAATAATGGAATTATCTTACCATTTATAGTATTTATTATATCTTCCTGTGATGTGCAAGTAATAAAATATGCATGTCCTATCATGTAATTTCTATCATATAGATACTCTATTCTTGAATTAATCTTATTTAACATTTTGCATAAATCTATATCATCAACAACATTTAATATTTCTTCATCAGGCATAATTTCTTTAAATTTAAACCGTCTTCTTAGCGCAACATCTATGGGAGCTACAGATTTATCTGAAGAGTTCATAGTCCCTATTAAATGTAAATTAGGTGGTAAACTAAATTCTTCTTTTGAATATGGTAACTTTACTATCATTTCATTTTCAGTATCTAATCTTTTATCTTCTTCCAATAAAGTTAATAGCTCACCAAAAATTTTTGATATATTACCTCTATTTATTTCATCAATAACTATTACATATTGATCACAATCAAAGAAGTCATATTTACTACTATCATTTATATATTCTAATACTAATTCCTTCTTCTTGGATTTGATTTCATTCTCATTCATAGAATTCATTTTGCTTACAAAATCTGACTTTAAATAGTACAGTAAACCTTCAAACATTGCCTCTATTGCTATCTCTTTTAAAATTCCATCTTCTAATATAAAGTTTCCCCTGCCATCTGACCTTAGTCCTTCAATGAATTCTTCATATCCATAGGATTGATGGAATGTGCAGAATCTAACTCGATTATCAAGCTGTGCCTTTTTAACTTCACTATGAATAATCTTTCTATTATCCACATTGTTTATATACTTAGAATAATCTATGATTTTTAGTACTTCATTATCTATATTATAAGTTTTACCTGTCCCTGGCGGCCCATATAAAATTATATTTTTATCTTTATTAATGAAGTTATTTATTGAATTAATATCATTATTATGAATACTTATAATAGAACCATACTCATACTTCTTTTCTTTCTTTGAAAAAACTTCTAATATTATTTTGGTATCATTTTCTAGGTCCATTTTTTTAATCTTACCTATAACTCTTAATACTTTTGTATCCTCTCCAGCATATATAAATTGTCCTAACAAAAAATCTCCTACAGAAAAATTTTTTATTGCATATAAATATGGCTTATCTGTAACCTTTAAATTACTTAGATCAATAATTATTTCTGTGTCCCCTATTTTAATAAAGTCATCTGAAAAGAACTTTATATTCATGTAAAATTTGTTTGTTTCTTCATATTCTAATCCTTTAAAATAATCTAAATCTTTAAATTCATCATATCCACTATTTATATCTTCAATTTTATTCCAATTGATAACATTATAATATTTTAATACTACTGTTTTCTTGTCGAGAGCTTTAATTGGAATTACATGTCCTACATCTTTTTTAAATTCATATATATCCTTTAAATCCTTCTCTACTCTCCCCAAAATTTTATTAACTTGTAGTAAAATTTCACCATTTACCTCTATTATTCTTCTTATAGTCCATCCAATATAATCTCCCTTTGCTATAGATAAAACTTTTCCTAGAGGATCTTTATGCTGATGATCTATTATTTCATCTGATTCAATATGCTGAGTAAGATTATAATCACAGCCTAATCCAACTACTACTTTATCTTCATTAAAATAGTCAATATAACTAGTAAAATATTCATCATTAAATATAGATATAAATTTTTTATTTTCTAATAGTCTATCATCCATTATCTATTTTCTCCTAATAAGTTTTCTATAAATACAATCTAAAATATTATTAATATCCTCTCCCCTTATATTTCCATTTTATCGCACTTCACTAACACATATACAACTAAAACGCATAAGCCTAGTACAAATAAACTAGAGTGAGAGTCAAAAAATATATTCATTAAAATAAATAAAATAATCAGTAATATAGCTTTTATAATAAACTTAAAATACCTTTTTCTTTTAAGCAAAAGCTCACCTCTTTATAATATACATATACTAAATTTTATGTGTAGAAATTATCTTTTAGAATGAAGGTTTATATATAAAAAAGACTAAGTTCTATAGAGAACTTAGTCTGAATTTATCACTAATAATACATCATCAAAGTATATATTTACTTGAATCTTTTAATTGCTTTCTTTTATTAAAGAATGTTTTATAAGTTAAATATGTGGATATCATAGTTGATATAGATGCTGATGATAGAATCATAAAGGTAACCATTATCTGAAACTTTACTGCAACTATTGGTGATGTTCCACCTAGTATTAATCCAGTCATCATTCCTGGTAAGGATACTATTCCTAAAGTTTTTGCTGAGTCAATAGTTGGCATTATAGAAAGCTTTATACTTTCTCTTATTATATCGCTTGAGGCTTCCTTTATATCTGCACCTAATGACAATTTAACTTCAACAGCTTCCTTTCTCTCTTTAAAGCTAGTATTTAAATTTCTATAACTTAATATAATTGCTACCATAGAGTTACTTATAATCATCCCTGCAACTGGTATTACGTCACTTGCTTTAAATTTTA
The DNA here is from genome assembly GCF_050584765.1 of Clostridium sardiniense. GTDB lineage: Bacteria > Bacillota > Clostridia > Clostridiales > Clostridiaceae > Clostridium > Clostridium sardiniense_A. The sequence goes on from NZ_JBNOOR010000002.1 coordinate 344,200, forward strand.
TTGCATTGGATACTATTAATATGGTCATAGTAATGCTTGTCCCTATAAGAATAGAAAGAAAGGATATAAGGATTTGATTTTTTATAGAATCTCCTTTTTTCTTAGTATTTAATGCTGCAATAAAGATCATAACCAAAATCAGCATTATTGTATATATTGGGTTTTGTAATCCAAAAATAAAGTTTAAAAGGTATCCTACTATAACTAATTGTATAATTGCACGAACTACACTTACTATTATATCTTTGCCTATATTTAATTTATCTTTATATGAAATAAATATCGGTATTACTACTAAAATCGATGAAAAAATTAAAGCCTCTGTACTCATTAATATAATTCCTCCATTTTCTCTATATTCCCCTTTGAAAAAACTATTCTTTTATTAAATATGCTAGTGCTTTGCTCCTCACTATGGGTAATCCATAATACAGTAACACCTTCATTATTTATTTTTTTAACATAGTTTTCAACAACCTTTGTATTACTAATATCTAAAGCAGATGTTACTTCATCAAGCAATAAAACGTCTGGCTTAAATATAACATTTCTTATAAGTCCAACCCTTTGCCTTTCTCCTCCTGATAAAGATGATATTTGCTTGTCTAAATAGCTTTCATCTAAATTAAATAGGTTTAGAAAGTATATAATTTTATCTTTATCAACCTCTTTATTTCTTATCTTAAAGGGAAACTCTAAATTATCATATACAGTGTCTCCAAATAGACGTGCTGATTGTGTGCAATAACTAACTTTTCTTCGTAATTCAGTAGGCTCATAAGCTTCGTATTCTTTATCTCTATACTTTATACTTCCACTTTTAATTTCTATTAAATCTGCACATATTTTCATTAATGTGCTTTTACCACTTCCTGATTCCCCTATAATAGATATACAATCCCCTTCATTTACTTGAAAGGATACTCCATTTATTATATTTTTCTCATGCTCTACATCATAGTAGACTCTATTTAACTCAAGTATTTTCATATTAATTCTCCTACCCCTTTAATAATATATCAATTTTCAATATCGCATTTCGATATTAACATAAAAATTTTTCCTTTTCAATAAAAAATAGGTTAGTAAATTTAAATTTTCAAATCTACTAACCTATTTTCTACATAACCTCACCTACTAGCACCTTTAAGCTTTTCTTTAATTCTAATAAAAGTTCATTTCCCTTTTTTGTACTTTTATAATATTTTCTTATCTTGCCATTAACATTCTTTTCTTCCTTTTCTAAAAGCCCTTCCTCTACCATAGTTTTAAGAACAGGATATAATGTTCCAGGGCTCATATTGTACCCATGCCCCTTTAGTTCTTCTATCATCCAACTTCCATAGAAGCTTTCTTTATCTGCATGATGTAATATATGAATATATATTAAGCCATTAAATATCTTTCTTATTATCTGTTCTTTCAATGTGTTCATCTCCTCAAAGTTTTAAAGCATTTTTTAGTTTTATTTATACAATTATATCATTTTATAATATATAAATTTAGATTATTTTTTCTTAAGATTCATGATAAATCTATTAATCTTATGTTACTATATTTCATTTATAAATTAAATTTCATTGATAAGATAGCTATTTTAAAACATAACTAAAAATCCACATATACCTATTTGGCATATGTGGACTTCTACTATGTAAGTTATTATATAAAAAGAAGTGTTGGCTTAAAATTATAAAAAATATTTATTTAACTAAAAGGTTGTTAGTACTCTATAAATATCGTTATTTAATATTACATAATCTACAAGTAAAACTCAATAATCTAATCTATTCATCTTTTTTATGTTATATATTAAAGCTTTATATCTAGTAAATAAGAAAGGATATAAAAAATGGTTGCCTCAAAATAACTTTTAACTATTTTAAGACAACCACTTATATTAATTTCTATCTTTAAAACTAATTATTCTTAGATTTAATTATCTGAGTTTTCAGCTGCTCTTTCAGCTTCTAAATTCATTCTATCTATCTTTCTAACAAATGGTAAGTATACAAAGAATGATAAAACTAAAATTGCTGTTTGAAGTAATGCCATTTTCCATCCACCTACAAGGAATCCTGATATTATAGGAGGCGTTGTCCATGGAACCATTACTCCACCAAATAGTGGAACTAAACCAACTGAAATTGAGAAGTAAAGTATTATACCTGATATAACTGGCATTGCGAAAAAAGGAATCGCCATAAATGGATTCATAACTATTGGTAATCCAAATATTATTGGCTCATTTATATTAAAGATACAAGGGAATCCAGCAAGTTTACCTAATTGCTTGCATTGAGCTGATTTTGCAAAGAATAGTAAAAACATTACAAGTCCAATAGTCATACCAGCTCCTGTTACTGTCATGAATTGATCTAGGAATTGTTGAGTAACAATTCTACCACCATTTTCAATAGTAAGCTCCATTCCTGAATCTAAAATAGCTTGATTAGATAATGTGTTTGATTGTAATATAGGTCCCATAATTCCACCAACAATCGTTGAACCATGTACACCAAACCACCATAAGAATGGTATCATTAATCCCATAAGTATTACTCCACCTAATGAGTCTGTCATACCTTGAAGTGGCATTTGTATAATTTTATAAACCCATTCAACAAATGTTGTATTAAATACATCTTTAAATACTACGAAAACTATCATTGCTCCAGTTATAATAACAGCTGCTGGAATTAATGCTGTAAAAGAATTTGCAACCCCTGGAGGAACACCTTCTGGCATCTTTATTATAATCTTCTTTTTCATAAACCATGTATATATTACCCCAACTAATATACCGATTATTATAGATACTACCATACCTTGTCCAGCTGTCCATGTCTTATCTATAACATTATTTACTTGTACCCCAGTTGCTTTATCTATAACGTAAGAATTATTCATTAAAACAAAACATACTAATGCTATGATACCTGCTGATAATGGCTCATATCCTTCATTTTTAACATAAGTGTAAGCTATACCTACAACAGCTACTAACGCTATAATATTAAATGTTGCACCATAAGCTTGATTTAATGCTACATCCCATCCTTTACTAGCTATAAATTCAGCTATTGGAGTATAAGGGAAATTTGCAAGTAATAAAAATACTGAACCAACTATAGTAAGTGGCATTGTAAATAGCAATCCATCCTTTAATGCTTGTACAGGTTTTAAAGTTATGAACCTCATAATTAAAGGTATCAATTTATCATTTAGAAATTCTTTCATAATTTATTATTCCTCCCCACTTTTTGAATACGTTTTCCGCAGCCTGTTAAGAAATGATAATTTGAAACTTAACTCTTCAAATTACCTTTCTTAAAAATTATAAAAATAAACCCAGTCTTAATCTAATTAAATTTAATTTGATCAGCCTACTTTTAATTAACCCTGATTTAATCAACCTAGATCTAATTTAAGTAGCCTTATTATAATTAATATAATTCCTATTAATCTGTAAGATCTTCTCCATTGCTTTCTATAACTTTTTTATACCAATCAAATGATAACTTCTTGCTTCTTTCAAGAGTTCCGTTTCCTTCATCATCTTGATCAACATAAATAAAACCGTATCTCTTTTTCATCTCACCAGTACCAAAGGAAATTAAATCTATGCAACCCCATGGTGTATAACCCATAAGATCCACTCCATCAATTTCAACTGCTTTTTGCATTTCAATAATATGATCTCTTAAGTATGCAATTCTATAATCATCATGTACCATACCATCTTCACTTAGTTTATCAATAGCTCCAAATCCATTTTCAACTATAAACATTGGCTTATTATATCTTTCATATATAACATTTAATGAATATCTAAGTCCTACAGGGTCAATTTGCCATCCCCAATCACTACTCTTAATATATGGATTTTGAACCTTCTCTTTTGCATTTGCTTTGACTGCATCTGACATATAATAACTAAGCCCTATATAATCTACAGTTCCTTCTTTTAGTATCTCTTCATCTTCAGGCTCCATATTTATATTAAGCCCTTTTCTTTCCCAAAGTTTTTTAGTAAAGCTTGGATACTCTCCTCTTACATGAACATCAGCATAGTGCCATCTCTTTCTCATCTCTTCAACTTGAGCCATCATGTCATCTGGATTGCAAGAGTAAGGATATACTGGAACAAAAGCAATCATACATCCTATTTCAAAATCTGGATTAATTTCACGTCCTATCTTTACTGCCTTTGCACTTGCTAATAACTCATGGTGTGCTGCTTGATATACAAGTTCTTCTCTATTGTCTCCCTCTTTAAATAAAAGCCCTGAATTACAGAATGGAAGTATGTCCACATCGTATTCAGCTTGATTGTTTATTTCATTGAATGTCATCCAATACTTAACCTTATCTTTGTATCTCTTCATTACAACTTCAGAGAATCTAGCAAATAAATCTACAAGCTTTCTATCTCTAAAGCCGCCATACTTTTTAACTAGATTATAAGGAATTTCAAAATGACTTAATGTTATAACCGGCTCAATATTGTATTTTAATAGTTCATCAAACATATCATCATAGAATTTTAATCCTTCTTCATTTGGTATTTCCTCTTCACCTGTTGGGAAAATCCTTGTCCATGCTATTGATGTTCTAAAACATTTAAATCCCATCTCTGCAAACATCTTTATATCTTCTTTATAATGGTTATAAAAATCATTTCCTTTATGGTTTGGATAATAATATCCTTCTTCTACTCCATCAGTTATCTTTCTTTTAACAGTATGTGAGCCTGCCGTCATTACATCAGCTATGCTAACACCTTTTCCGCCTTCATTCCAGCCACCTTCTAATTGGTGAGCAGCTACTGCCCCTCCCCATAAAAAACCTTCTGGTAACCCTCTTTTTTTCATATATACCCCCGAAAATACTTATTTAACTTCTTCTGTTTCCTACTTATGAATTCATAATATCAAACGTTTTCATAGATGTCAGTACTTTTAGAATCGTAAAAAACAAATTATCTTTTATAAAATCTGTTACACAAAAAAAACAAGATTTATATAAGTAAGATTTATATAATATAGAAAAAAAGTTATCTAAAGAAGTTCTTTTTATTTTAAACAAATAAAAGCTGTAATCTAAGTATCTTTCATAGATTACAGCTTTTTTTATATATACTTTTTTAATTTTCTTCCTATAACTTCAATCATATAAATAACGGGAACCTGAGACGTTATATTTAAATTTTCTCTAGCAAGATCAATAGGCATATAGTAAGCTAATGTTATGTCTGAAATCTTAGCTAAAGTGCTTGTTTCACTGTTTGTTATTGAAACTATCTTGCAATTATATGATTTGAACTTATTAACATGCTCTATTGTTTGCTCTGTCTCTCCTGAAACTGAAAGGGCTATAACTACTGAATCTTCATAATAGCCTTTAGGAACTGGATGATATGGATCAGTTATATATTGAACAAATTTTCCTATATTAGAAAGATATCTTGCCCCATACTTTCCAAGTACGCCTGAAGTACCTATTCCAATAAAAACAGCTTTATCTGATTCTCCTATTAATTTAGCCACTTCATTTAATTTATCATCAAATTCTTTATTATTAACCTTTTTAAAATAGTCAATCATAAAGTTAGCATCAATTTCATATGCTGAATTTTGCTTCTCTTCTCCATAAAGCTTATATTTTAGTTTAAATTCTGAATAACCATCGCATCCCATCTTCTTACAGAACCTTAGAACCGTAGTTGTTGATACATGTGACTTCTCTGCCAATTCCCTAATTTTCATATCTGCTATTTTATTCTTATTGCTTATTATATATTTGTATACTTCAAGTTCTAAGTCATTTAAGCTTTGTATCTCCTTATAAGTTAACATTACTCCCCACCTACCATAGATTATATTTTTATTATGTACAATATCCCTTATACCAGATTATAACACGAAATAATAATAGGTTTAATCTTATATTTAAATTACACTTAACTATTATTTATACTAAAAGAAACCTACTTATATACTATAATTTAATCCATACTTGTTTTATAGGAGGAAGTAACAATGTCAAAAGAAAAATCCAATAGGCAAGTGCTGTCATCAAATTATTGTTAATTATTAAAAAAATCTTCAGCATAATTACTGAAGATTTTTTTAATAATATTTTCTTTTATTGTATTGATTTATAATAAGATGTTAAGTCTTTATATTCTATATTTCCATCTGCTTCATAAAGAATACTTAATTTTTCATTGTTAAAAGATAAGCAGGAATACCCACCTCCAGATTTATTTCCATCTTTAGGATAAGGGACACATAGTTCTTTAATTCCTTTAGATAAGTCATCAAAATCAATCATATAAACAGTAATATTATCTCTAGTATATCCGCCTTTAGTGTTCTTAGGTGCTGAAATTAATCCAATTCTATGGCCATTAGAATTTGTAATTTTAATAAATGAACCTTGACAGCCTGAGCCAGAACCAGTTGAAATTTTACCATTTAAAGGTTCATATACACTCCATGTAGATCCTAAATCATGAGATATATATGATGCTCTATAACCAGCTGAATCATCCCTAGCACTCATAATTAAAGATCCATCTAGCTCTATTACCATATTTTCAGAAGTTTTTGATTTAGGTACTTTATTTCCCATTGTCCATGTTTCACCATTATCTTTTGAATATATAATTGATGAATAATAATTATTAGTATTGTTTTCTCTTAATGCAATTTGTATTGGCATTACTATTGTTCCATCAGACATTATAATACCTGATCCAACTCCCCCTAACCATCCAATTGTATTGCTTGGTTGATTTTTTATTTTTGATTGATTTGTAGTTAAATCTATTTTATCAGACCATGTTGCGCCATTATCATCAGAGTAAACCATCTGAACAGACCAATCATCTCTTAATGAAGTTGTACTATTTGCCCAATTACCATCCTTATTCCAAGAGCCTGCAATTAATATAACTCTGCCTGTATTGGTAACTACTGTTGTTGAATCCATTACACGAGAAAATTTTGAATTGACACCATCATTTTTCATTGCTACTTGGTAACTCCACGTTTTTCCATCATCAATACTACGTGCACATCCAATATCAATATTTCCATGGTCTTGAGCACCATTATGACGAATATCAGAAAACGTTAACATCGTGCCATCCTTTAATAATTGCATACTTGGAATTCTAAAATACTTTGCATTCCATACATTATTAGTTTTATCAAATACTGTTATTGCTGGCTCCTCAGTATTAGTATTTAGTTCACTTGCAAATACAGGATTACTAGTACATAATACGATAATAGTCATTATAGATAAGAATCTTAGGTTTTTAACAAAATTTTTTTTCATTTCTATCCCCCCATTTAAATTAGTATTTAAAATATTTTATAGAAATTTGCACATTTTAAAATTAATTAAATTTTTGTGCAATTTTGTATAAATCCTGAAGGCTCGTATATAAGTAATAAAACAATATATACCTAAATCAATGCTAATAATCTATATTTTAAGTATCTCATTCTTAATAATCAAATTACAAAGAAGACTCCTTAAATGTTTCTTTAAAATTATAAAAAGCGCCCTTAAGTCCAGCGGTATTTCTTAGTTCTGCAAAAGCTATATTAGTGTTGTTATAAACTGACTCTATTAAATACTTTTTTAAACTCTTTTCAATTAGAGGTTTAAAAACTTCCTCTCTAGCCATTATTCCTCCACCTAGAACAATAACTTCAGGATTTATTAAATAAGCAATATTTGAAATTCCTAATGCTAAATTATCAGCCAATTTCTCAACTTCATCCCTGCATATAAGATCTCCTTTTTCATAATTATCTAATATATATCTACCATCTATTTCACTAGGGTCAATATTCTTTCTTATAGCTACATTTTTTACCAAGGTACTTGCTGATGCAATTTCTTGAATTTGTTCTCCGTTAACTAACATATAACCAATTTCTCCAGCTGAATTACTAAATCCACGAAGTATTTTTCCATCTATAATTAATGCTCCACCAATTCCTGTGCCTATTGTTAAACATGCCATTGAAGATTTACCTTTACCAGCTCCTCCGAAGAATTCTCCTAGCGCAGCACAATTAACATCATTCTCTACAGCGCATGGCAAATGAAATTCTTTTTCTAATATTTTTTTCACTTCAACCCCAGTATAATTAGGTATTGTTGGCCCAGCATAGGCAATTTTGCCTTCTTTAGGACATACCATACCAGCTGTTGATATGCATATTCCTTTTATATCATAATTATTCTTAATCTCTTTAATTATATCTTTAACTTTATCAAGTATACTTAATCCACCTTTATAAGCTTCAGTATCTCTATCATTAATGTTTATTAATGTTTCTTCTTCATTTATAATTCCATACTTTATGCTAGTTCCACCTATATCTATAACCGCAAATAAATCCATATTTATCACCTCTAAAAAATTAATACCTTATAAAATTATTATAAGCAATAAAGGCTGTATCAAAATAACTTAAAATAAAATTATAAACCTAATCAATCAATCTAGTTTCATAGTTTATTATTGTAAGTTTTAATACAACCTCATAAAATATTATAAAATCACTTTATAAATAGCCTTTTTTATATCAGAAGACTCCTCACTAGCCTTTAGACAAGTCATGTGTATATCATCTGGATAACAAATTAAGAAATCTCCCGCTTCTAAAACAACTGAAGAGTTTTCATCTCCTTCAAAAGCTAAAAAATCATCCTTTTCAATAAATTCTTTAAATTCTAAGTTTTCCTTAAAATTAAGATTTATTCTTTCTTTTCCACTGAAAACAACATGAACATCTATATATTTTTTATGTCCTTCCCAAAAACGATCTTCCTTATTTTTTGTAGTATAATTAACCCTATTAAAGAACAGCTCTTCCCCTTTTATTTCATGAGTACCTGGAGCAAACTCTATTACATTATTATCTTTTGCATGTAGCAAAGCTTCTTTAACAAGCTTTGGTAAATAATCATAACTTTCTAAATTCATTAAATTGCCAAATATCATTTCATTCACCTCTAAAAATATTTGATTTTAAAGTAGTGCTGATCTTTAAATGAATGTTAGGGATCATTTAAAAATCAACACTTAATCTAATTAAACATTATATTTTTATTTATATTATTAATTTTTATTGTAGTACATTGTTGCTTTATTTAAAGTTTTCTCATCAACCAATTGAGATTGAGTCATTAATGAAACTATCATTCCAACTATAACTGAAACTCCAATTGATATGATTGAGTATGACCATATACTTACATCGAATCCGCCATATTTACATACAACAACAGCTATTGCTGATGCTATAAATCCAGCATATGCTCCTGTTTTTGTAGCCTTTTTGAAGAATACTCCTAATACAAATATTCCTGCTAAAACTCCAAGAACAAGTCCCATAAATCCATTAAACCATTCATAAGCTGAGTTTACTCCACCATTTGCAAGGATTACTGCCATTAGTATTGAAGCTATACCAACTCCTAAAGATACATATTGCGCAATTTTTGTTTGTCTTTCCATTGACATATCTTTTGTTATAAAATTTTGAATATCTAAAGTCCAACTTGTTGCAACTGAGTTTAATCCAGTTGAAAGTGTTGATTGTGCTGCTGCATATATAGCTGCAAGAACTATACCTGTTATACCAACTGGTAATTGGAATGCTATGTATGATGCAAAAATTTGGTCTTGTTGAGCAGTTTGTAATAACTGAGGATTTTGATTATAGAAAACATATAAAGCTGTTCCTATTAAATAGAATATAGTTGCTACAAATAATGATAATACTAGGTTACCATAAGTCATTTTCTTTAATTGTTTTATATCTGTAGTTGTAGTAAACCTTTGCACTACATCCTGACTTGAAATATATGATGAGAAAGTATTTAATCCTCCTCCAACTATTAATAAGAATACACTTGTTTTAAATATATTAGCATCAAATATCGGTTCTGTTGAAGATAAGAATTTTCCACCTTCAGTTAATTCACTCATAATAGATCCGAATCCGCCATCTATTGTTGAAATTAAGAATATTAATGCAAAAATAATACCTGCTATAAGTACACATCCTTGAATAAAGTCTGTCCATAATACTGACTTTAATCCACCTGTATATGAATAAATTATTGCTATTATGCCCATTGCTATGATAAGTAAGTAAACATTTATACCAGTAAGCTTTGCTAATACCATTGATGGTAAATACATTATAATTGCCATACGTCCAATTTGATAAATTATGAACATTATAGCCCCAAGAACTCTAAGCCCTTTATCCTTATATCTTATTTCTAGATATTCATAAGCAGTATCTATATCTAGTCTACTATAAACTGGTAAGATATATCTTATTGTAAGAGGTACTGCTACAAACATACCAAGTTGAGCAAACCACATTATCCAACTACCTTTATAAGAGTTACCAGCTAATGATAAAAATGAAATTGGACTTAATAAAGTTGCAAATATAGAAACCGAAGTAACCCACCAAGGAATAGTTCCATCACCTCTAAAGAACTCTTTTCCTTTCATTTCTTTCTTAGAGAACTTTAAACCTGCATAAAGCACAGCCCCTAAATAAACAACTAGTACAACTAAATCAATCTTCGTAAACCCTTGCATACCAATTCTCCTCCCCTATTCTTTTATGTAGTCTAACTTTTTAAAGTTAGACTACTATTTTCAATAAATATCCCTAAAAATACTTTTTGTTAATTTCCTTAGCTTTTTCAACCATTTCTTCAGTAGCTTCCTTCATAGGTTGTCTGCAGTATCCAGCATCCACACCTTGCTCTTGAAGAATTAATTTAATTGTTTGGTAAAGACCATTATTTAAAATATCAGTTATTAAATCATTAGTTACATGTTGAACTTCTAATGATGTTTGTACATCACCTTTTTGAGCAGCTTCAAAGATTTGTCTTGCTCTAATACCGTTTACATTGAATGTTGAACCAATTGCTCCATCAACACCAAGTACTGTAGCAGGTAATAGCATTTCATCAAATCCAGCAAATATTAATTTATCTGGGAATGCTTTTCTCATACGCTCTAATAAGTAGAAGTCTGCTGCTGTAAACTTAACGCCTATAATCTTATCGTTTTCAAAAAGTTCAGCAAATTGATCTATTGACATATTTACTCCTGTTAGGAATGGAATTGAATAAATAATCATTTTATTATCTACTGAATTTATTATTGTTTCATAGTAATGTTTTATCTCATTAAAATCAAATTTATAGTAGAATGGTGTAACTGCTGATAATGAATCATATCCAAGCTCTGTTGCAAACTTTGCAAGTTCTACTGCTTCTTTTAAGTTTACTGACCCTACTTGAGCTATTAATTTAACTTGTCCTTTTGCTTCATCCATTGCAATTTCAAATATTCTTTTCTTTTCATCAGTTGAAAGCATAAAGTTTTCTCCAGTACTTCCTCCTACATAAAGACCATCTACCTTACATACATCAATATTATGTCTTATTATTTCTCTTAACCCCTTCTCATTGATGTTTCCTTCCTTATCAAATGAAACTAATAGTGCTGAATAAATACCTTTCATTGTTGTTCTCCTCCCAAAATCATTTTAATTTTTAATTTATTTTAAAACATCAGTAAATCTCTTTGTTATTTGTTGTGGTCTTGTGATTGCTCCTCCAACCACTGCTGAATATGCACCTAATTCAAATGCCTTCTTTAGTTCCTCTGGAGTATTTATCTTTCCTTCGCAAATAACTGGGATTTTTACCGTTTTTACTAACTCTTCTAAAAGTTCAAAATCAACATTGTTACTTTGTTTGGAATATGATGTGTACCCTGAAAGTGTTGTTGATATACAATCAAATCCTATTTTTTCTGCTTCAATACCTTCTTCTAAAGTTGACACATCTGCCATTGCTGTTTTTCCTTTTTCATGAATAGCATCAACTAAATCTTGTATATTTTCATTATTAGGTCTTTTTCTTTTTGTAGCATCTAATGCTATCATTTCACATTCTGTTTCTAGAAGCTCGTCCACTTCTTTAATAGTTGGCGTTATATAAATTTCTGAATCATTGTAAACTCTTTTTATTATTCCAATGATAGGAAGTTTTGCAACCTTCTTTATTTCATTAATATCACTAACACCTTGTGCCCTTATTGCTACTGCGCCACCTTCCTTAGCTGCGATTGCCATTCTTCCCATAATAAAAGAACTATGTAAAGGCTCATCCTCTAAAGCTTGGCAAGAAACTATCAAATTCCCTTTTAATCCATCTAACATTTTATATATCACCTTTCTGAAAATTATTTTCTCTATATTCTTATTGTAATCATTTTCTATTCATATTTCAATACCTTTTTGAAAATATTTTTCAATTTTTTAGTTATTTTTTTCCTGTATAGGTCTCTCCCTTTCTGTAATCAAAATCTATTAGATAAGTTAAATCATACATTTCTTTATGTAAACTACTTCCTCTTGAAAATAAGCAACAAAAAAAGTGCATAAATTCCTACAATTTTATGTTGGAACTTTTATGCACTTTCATATTAATATTTACATATGAAAGTAATTTATAGAAGATTCTTGAAAAGAGAATCTAGAAATTCAAATAACTTTCCTTATCATTTTTATTTATTTCTCTTAACTTCAGCACGAGAACTACCCCGTACAAATTTAAAATACAATACTATAGCAATAAAGAAAATTATATAACCTATAACTTTTAATATCATTATATTAGGTAATATTGTTGTAGCAATTAATCCATCAATATTATTACAATCTACATATTTAAGTAAACTCTGTATACTATTAAGTTTAGATTGATAAAAGCCTAATGTAGCTGGAATTAGTAGCCACGCAAAATTTTTAACGATTTTATATTCTCTTATCTTTATCATAAAATTTCTACACACCATTTTCAAAGATATTTATAGTAGTTGATCATTTCTTCGTTATTTCACTTTTTCTATTACCACGTTTATCAAAGTTTCTCTTCAAGGCTCTCTCCGTAGGAAAGATAGGCCCAATTAATAAAACAAGCTGTATACCACAAAGTATTCCACCAAAAGTTCCTACAACATCTTCATCTCTTCCAATTACAAATAACATGGCTATAGCAGAAATAACAAGCATAATCCATCCTATAGTTAGCCACAGTTTTCCAAAATAGTGATGTGCGAACTCCCATGTATCCTTATTTTTCATAGACATAGAAGTTCTGTACCCAAAAACTTCATTGATTTCTTTTGGTGCATGTTTGATAAAGTATTTACCAAAGCCAACCATTGTAATTGGAATTAATAAATCTGAAATCATCATAAAAATCCAAAATCCCATTTTCCTATACCCCCTTTAAATATAAATAATACTTATTAAGGGCAAGTCGATAAGCTTGCCCTTAATTTATAAATATTCAGATTGTTCATTTACAGCATCTTTAATTATTTTTTCTACTAATTTTTTTGTTTCGTTATTAATTTTATAATATATTTTTTTAGCTTCAGAGTCCTCATTATTTATTTCACTATGTTCTTCTAAGCAAATAATATTATCATTTAAATAAATAGCTAATTTTGCATAATAATAATTGAAACTTTCTTTAGTAAATACTTTTTTATCTTGAATAGTTATTCCTATATTAGCATTAGATTTTTTATAACCTTCTTCAAATTCAGTTTGCTCAAGAGTTTTTAAGTGCTTCAAAAGCTCTATTCTGTCTTTAGATTTATCAGTATATGTTGTCATGTTAGTTATCACTTCACTCTCTAAATTTATAGCTAAATCAAAGCTTGTATACATATACTTATTTTCATCATAGTTAATAAATTTATCTAAATTACTTGAAGCACTTCCTTTAATTAAAATTGTAATTATCATTACTATTACAACAAAAGATGCCATAAATATTTTCTTGCGTAACCTCATCTGCCCCACCCTTTACTCAAATTCTTTATATATTTTATTATACATATCCTATGGATAATTAATCCAGAAACACTCGTAAATTATTATATTTATATAACTCTCAATTATCTTCTTTATTTTCTATTTTTTATGTTCTAAATTAAAAATAGGCTGTATCAAACTGAATATTTTCATTCAACTTGATACAGCCTTTTAAATCATATTATAAATCATATTCTTTTAAGAATTATTAAGTGCTCTCTCTTCATCTATTTTCTTTTCTAATTTTTTTATATAGCCGTTTTGACCATCATCCATCTTTTTTATTACTCTTTTAGGGAATAAGTCTTGTAATTCCTCTTTATAATCTGCATCACCATTTGGATACTTATGACCTATAACTTCAAAATCATCATTTACCTTTAATTGAACTGGTGTAGATACTACACTTTTATCATTTGCTTTTAATAGCCAAATATAAACTTCATCTTCATTGACACCTAAAATTTCAAATGCATTATAAGATCTGTTATTTGTCTTTTCGCAAATATCATCAGTTTTACTTTCTATGTATTTTGTTAAGTTCTCTATTTCTTTTGTTGTTATCTCTTTTCCACCCGACTCTACCTCTCCGTCAGACTCTATATCTCCACTAGACTCTATAGCATTTTCGCTAGAGTTATTGTTTACATAATAAGAGCCACCTATTAAGAGCACTAATAAAAGACAAGCTACTATAAATTTTTCCATAGAATACTCCTCCTTGAAGTTTAAATTTCGTACATTTTAAAGGAATTTGTAATAAATCATTACAATATTAATTCTATGTCAAAACCTATATCTTTTATTCACTATATTGCTTTTTTATATAATTTTATTCGTCACATTTCTTTTCAAAAACTAAATCAAATGTTTTAATCTGACCATTATTTCCATAAAACTCAGTTGGTATAGCACTTACATATCTCCAACCCTCTTTGCTATAATTATCGATTAATTCCCTGTGATCTGCTTCCCTAAACATCCCACTAGTAGTTGCCTCCACATACATATATTTATACATATAAACCCCTCCATAAATATTATAAAAAATTATATTTACCAAATTAGTAACCCTATTTATACAGTAATCAACAATTAATTTAAAAACGTTATCATAATTATAACATAAATTCAATAATTTGTATTTTATAGATATAAAAAAAGACTTAGTTAGACTATATTCTATCAATAACCTTCTTACCATTAATTACAATATTATATAAAAAAGACATTAGCTAGACTATATTATCTAAGCTAATGTCTTATAAATTCCATTATTTTATAATTCTTTTATTTTATAATTTTCCTATTCTGCATCTACTATATCAACAGCTGCATCTATTGATTTCCTATTAAGCATGTTAATCAATAAAGAAACGCCCACTGCAATTACAGCTGGTACTACCCATGCAAAGCCTGCACTAGATAATGGTATAAATTTAAATAGTCCATTAAGTGCTGTTACTCCAAATTGAGTGTGAAGTACATCTAAAATAGATACTACAAGAGTTGTGTATACTGTAATTTTGTAAGTTAATTTACTCTCTACTCCAATTACATTAAATAATATAAGAACTATTTGTATTGGGTAGAAAATCATAAGTATTGGTAATGCAAGTTTTATTATGCTATCTATACCTGCAATTGAAACTACTGCTGATGCAACACAAATTATTGTAACTATAATTTCGTATCTAACTTTTAAAAGTTTTGAGAAGAACTCTCCTACCATTGCAGTTAATCCAATTGCTGTTGTAAGACATGCAGCTGCAACTGCTATTCCAAGTGCTATCTTACCAAAGTCTCCTAAAACTAATTGTGCAATACCTATAGTTAATTCTGTTTGGCTTATTCCTTGTGGGAAGTATCCTCCAAGGGCTGCACCTAAGAATAATAATCCTCCATAAACAAATACAAATCCAATACTTGATACTATACTTGCCTTTTTAAGTATAGATTTTTTATCTGAATTTTCAGTGTAGCCTAATGCTACTATAGCATTTATAGCAATTACTGCTGTAAGTGGTGCACCTAAAGCATCCATTGGTTGGTATCCATTTATAAATCCGTAGCTAAATGAATTTCCTGTTCCTTGTGTAAACATATGATCTGTAAAGAATACACCTTTAATTATAATAATTGCAAGAATAACCAAAATAATTGGTGTTAATACCTTTCCAACGTAACCTACTATCTTTGTTGGTCTTAAAGTCAATACTAAAGCTATTCCAAAAAATATTACTGCAAATACTCCTGGGCTTATTACATTACCTAAATTAGGTAATATCCCCATTTCATATGTGCTAGCTCCTGTTCTAGGAATTGCAACGATAGGTCCTAAGCATATAAGTATTAGTGCTGTATAAATATTTGTAAATTTAGACCCTATCTTTTCTCCAAATTTTTCAAGTGATCCAGCTTTATTAATTGCTAATATTCCAAGAAGGGGTAGCCCTATTCCTGAAATAAAGAATCCTAATAAAGACATAAACCAGTTTTCACCTGAATTTATCCCAATCTCTGGTGGGAATATTAAGTTTCCTGCGCCAAAGAATATGGCGAATATTGTGAATCCTACTGCTATGAAATCATGTTTTTTATTCATGTTCATACCTCCTATACTACTATAAATTTTTCTTCTTTTAAGTACCTAAAGTATTAACTCTAAATACTTAAATCCTACATAATAAATCTTCTTTTCTACCTATGCTACTATTCTACATATTTTGTCCTATTTTATCATAGAAATTAATATTTTGTAAACACAAAATTATATTTTCATTTGATATTTTATTAACTTTTAATATAAATTTTGTATCCTTAATCAAATAATAGAACTATTTTTTATAATATTATGAAAAAATTTTTTTACACTTTTATTATATAAATTGTTATTCAAATATTTTTCACTTTTTATAATATAAAAAGAAAGCCCTATCTCTAGGGGTTTCTCTTAAAAGCTATAAATTACTAATGCTATTCTTTAGCATTATATTAAAACGTAACAAATAAAGCTAATTCAGATGAAATGAATTCTAAGAGGCTGTGTTTCAGCATTATACTTAAATATAGCCTAATTACTTAACATAATATTATTCAAACAACTTTTTATATACTTTATTTATAAATTCATCTTCGCTAACATCTTCTAACCAATTCGCAATTTCTATCACCTTATTCTCTGAAGTAATTATATACTTTTGAGTATCATCAGCAGAATAAACTTTTATATTATTAGGTAAGTTCATATCTTTTTCAATCATATTATGTGATCCGTATTCAATATATTTTCTTATAAAACTATTTTTTTGAAGCTCAATTACCCAAGGATATTCACTTTCAAGAATAGTATAATCTAAACTATTATTATCATAGGTAGAATTATACTCTATCCGCTTAGCCAAAACACTTGATTGAGTGTCTTTATAAGTATGATCCTCATCCTCTTTATCAACTCCAAAATCCATCAGTGTTAAATTAATTCCATAAGCTAATTTATTATCTTTTAAATCATAATCATTAAACATTGGAGATGCTACAATATCAGCAACTATAACAAGACTAATTATAGTTATTGCTGTAGTCATAAGAATATTAAACTCAATAGAAATCTTAAGCTTACCAATTAATTTATAAGTAATAACCATAACTATAACTGGTATAAGTATTAATAATAAATCTACAATGGTAATCCCATCTCCAAGAATCATACAAACTATTAATGTAATTACATTTAATACAATCCCTAATAGAATAATAGAATTTTTTATTCTTAGTTGTTTATAACTACCATAGTGTTTAAACTCATTTTCTTTAATCTTTCTTTTAGTTTTTAAATACCAACAGAAAAAGCTTACCCCCTCTATAAAGTTAGCAAGTACTATGCTTCCCAACAGTATACCTGTTGCTATGCTTAAATTTGAAGAAAGGGAATAGTCTAGACTTCTAGAAAAAAACTGTAAATAAATATTAATCATAAATAATATAACTATAGCTAATTGACTAAATACATAATGAGATGAAGCTTTAGAAATTGATTTAAATAATTCTTCTGGCTCTTTATGAATAGGGGTAGTCTTCCATTCATACTCTGACATAAATATCTGTACCTTATTAGCCTGATCTATAAATCTCCACCCATCATCTTCATAAATCCTTCTATACTCTAAGGCTTCATCAGTATCTGTTGTATCAAAAATAGAAGCTTTCTCAAGAGGATTTACTGAATAGCTTATCTTCCTAGGTTCTATTTTTTTGAACTTAAAAAAGTTCATTGATATTGATTGTAGCATCCAACCCTTCTCTGCCATCATTTCTAAATATTCTTTAACAGCATTACATTCATAAGGCTCAAATGTACATAGTGTTATTTTGGTATCTTTAAATCCCATACATCCCCCACATATAAATATTAATTACATTTCTATATAATTAATTATATAAAAACATCACATATAAATTGTAACATTTTGGTAATATAATTGCATATACATTTTTAATTAATAGTTATCAGTTATAAAAATAAATAAAAGACAATAGAAGTAACTCTATTGCCTTTTAAATCACATTGCCTAATTAAAGTCCATTATTCGATTCTTATACTGATTTATCCTCAATTATTTATTCTATACCAAACTTATCTTCTGGATTAAAATCATCAGGATACTTTTCTGAAATAGTAAGTTTTTTATTTTTGTCTACACCTGCATAAAAAATCTCTTCAATATTATTTATCTTTCTCCTTTTAAGTTCAGATTGTAACCACTTTTTATCTATACCAGCTATTTTAAGATTCTTATCTATTATTTTTCCATCAATTATAATATCATTTAGCAAAGAAAAACTCTTTACCTTTAAATCCATATCGTATGGAGTTACTGGCTTTTTATCTGCTTTTATTAAAACTGATAACTTTCCATTGCTCTCCATTATTGCAAATTGTACATCCTCTAAACTGAAAACATCCTTTTCTCGAAGCTTCATCATAAGCTCATTTATTGTAATCCTAAGTCTTTTTATATTTTTATCAATAATACGTCCATTTTCTACTAATATCAAAGTTTTAGCATTTATTACCCTTCTAGCTGTATAACTTTTTAAATTTAAATAACTAGTTGCTATAGTTAACAATGTAAAAACTATTAATGCTGTAATTCCTGAAAAAACTACATGATCTTTATCAATTATAATTTTAGCAATCATTGAGCCTATAGAGATACCCACTATAAAATCAAAAAAATTCATTTGTGAAATAATTTTAATACCAATTAATTTACTGAGAATTAGTGCTAAAACATATATTAAAATACCTTTGATTATTGTGCTAAATAATATACTAATATACATGTAAAATTAATCTCCTTATCTAAAATATAGTTATATTTTAAGCAAGTGGAATAATTTTATTCATTAATATTTTTTTATATTTAAAATTATTAACTGTTAGATAAGTTGGAATTTATCTCGATACTGAATTAATAATCATCTCAATTATTTTTTCATATAAACATAAATTAATTATTTATATGCTTAACATATTGTCACACTTTTTACTCTACTTAATATACTATAAGTAAAGAATAAAAAATAACAAATTAGGAGGCGTTTTATTATGTCACAAATGAA
This sequence comes from Clostridium sardiniense, assembly GCF_050584765.1. Classification (GTDB taxonomy): domain Bacteria; phylum Bacillota; class Clostridia; order Clostridiales; family Clostridiaceae; genus Clostridium; species Clostridium sardiniense_A. The sequence continues at coordinate 363,786 of NZ_JBNOOR010000002.1, forward strand.
TTGTAATAAAAATACCGATTCTTATTGTAATGTTAAATATGATCCTTGCTATGATAAAGGATCTAAACCTTGCAAAGATTCAGATACTAAGGTTGAATTCAGATATGATGAAAGAACACCAGCAACTCCTACTCCTATCCCTGTTACCGGTGTAGAATTGCTTGAAGTAGAATTTAATAGAGTGGCAAGAGGAAATAGAGTATGGCTAAGTGGTGTAATTTCAATTAATAATAATGCGGCTGCTGTAGCAACAATCACAATTAGGATTGTTAAAGATTCACCTAATATTGCTCCTACAACAATCTATACTTTATTCGTTGAGGTTGATGCTGAGGGCCGTGATGATCAGCAAGCAATACCATTTTCACATGTAGATGTTAATGTTAATAATCTTTTTGATGTTGAGTATAGTGTTATTGTATCAGCAAGTATAGCTGGTGTAGTCACACAAGGACCTAATACTCTAACAGCACTTAGATTTGAAAACAAATAATATAATCTTATAAATTTAATAAATTTTAACAAACTAACTTGGGACTATATCAAATTGATATAGTCCCATTTATCTTAGTGCAAATATATTAATTTATTTCTAATTAAATCAAAAGGAAAACATTTTTTCTATACCTTTTAGACGAATATATTTTTAGAAGAATTTATGGAATGATTCTTTAGCTTTTTCGCTTCCTTTATTTAATACCTAAGTTGCTTTATTCATTTCTTTATAATGAATATCAAAAAAAGGTTGTAGTTTAAACTACAACCTATAACAATCTAAAATTATCTTCTATTTTGTTCTTTCTTAGCTCTTCTACAAGATACACATCTTGTTGGCTCATTTTCAAATCCTTTTTCTTTGTAGAATTCTTGTTCTCCTACTGAAAATATGAATTCACTTCCGCAATCTCTGCATGTTATTGTCTTATCTGTCATAAATATTCCTCCTGAAATTAAAGATTCTAAATTGATATAATAATCTCTAATTTATGAGAAACTATTTACCTAAATGAAACTTGTTTTTTGTTAGCATACTTGCTACTCATTTATATTAACATATTATTCATATTATTGCAATACTTTTATTGAAATATTCACTATCAATAGGTTTCATTTCAATCCACAATGTATTACCTATGATATTAAAAATCATCTTTTGAAAATTCTCTAGGCCATGAAAGTAACCTCTTTCTTGATATTTTTAACTGTTTTTCATTTGGAAAATTTAAATCACAGAAATAATTATAATAATTAGCTGTCCATAGATACTTGTCCCATACTCTTATATTTTTTCATTTAACATTTCATTATAATAAAGCATCAAAAAAGGTTGTAGTTTAAACTACAACCTATAACAATCTAAAATTATCTTCTATTTTGTTCTTTCTTAGCTCTTCTACAAGATACACATCTTGTTGGCTCATTGTCAAATCCTTTTTCTTTATAGAATTCTTGTTCTCCTACTGAAAATATGAATTCGCTTCCGCAATCTCTGCATGTTATTGTCTTATCTGTCATAAATATTCCTCCTGAAATTAAAGATTCTAAATTGATATAATAATCTCTAATTTATGAGAAACTATTTACCTAAATGAAACTTGTTTTTTTGTTAGCAACTTTGCTACTCATTTATATTAACATATTATTCATATTATTGCAATACTTTTATTGAAATATTCACTATCAATAGGTTTCATTTCAATCCACAATGTATTATCTATGATATTAAAAATCATTTTTCGAAAATTCTCTAGGCCATGAAAGTAACCTCTTTCTTGATATTTTTAACTGTTTTTCATTTGGAAAATTTAAATCACAGAAATAATTATGATAATTAGCTGTCCATACATACTTGTCCCATACTCTTATATTTTTTTTATTTAAATCTAGCATTTCTTCAACTTTAACTTTATGTCTAAGAAGCAACTCTATTTGTACTCTTTCAAACTCATATTCATTGTTACATTCTGTGTAATATTTAAATATAGTATTTAAATAATTTAAAAACCACTGCCCATCACTATCAATAAGTATTTTCTTGTGTTGTGGCGCAACATCATAATTATTTATATACTTTTGTAATCTACTCACTGTCTTATGGTCTAATATAATTCTTGGATAGCAAGCTAGATTACTCTCAGTATTATGAGCATCCAAAAGAGCTGGCCCAAAAACAATATCTTCATTTATGTAAAATTCACCTACACTTACGCCCCCTCTAACAAAAAGGCCTTCTAGCGATAGGTTAAATTGATATTCTGATACATTATCCAATATTTCGTCTAATTCTTCCTCCCCATCATCTTTTATAGGGTATCCAACAATCATATTATCAGTATATATCTTTATCTTCCCTTGACTATACTTATTTGGGATTATACATTGTTTGTTCTTATTTATAAGAACGTTGATCTCATTGAGTAGCTTGTTTCCATCCCCCTCACTACAAGAATCTACTATCATTTGTGAAAATCCTAATATATCTATAGTACATACCATAGAATTAATAAGCTTTGGATTATCCTGATCATATTTTTGCATACTTCTTTCAACACATCCTTACTTAAATTTCTTCTATAGCTACTATTTTAACATCTAAGATAAACTATTGTGAAGATATTATGTTATCTCAATGGAAATTTACATTATTTAATTTATTTCTAATTAAATCAAAAGGAAAACATTTTTTCTATACCTTTTAGAGGAATATATTTTTAGAAGACTTAATGTAACCTTTTCATTAAGTCTAGATTAATATATATTATATGCAAACCTTTTTGATGCTCCTGACCCCCTAGCATTAAAAAGAAAAAGGTGCTAAACTCATAGCACCTTTAATTTTTATATAAATATTTTTGCCTGCCATTCCTATATACATTCCTACGAAGTATGGTATTAACCATATAGCCCATACTACCATACTGAAATTATGGAATGCTTCTTTAGCTTTTTCGCTTCCTTTATTTAAAACCCAAGTTGCCTTATTAATTTCTTTATAATGAATATCAAAAAAGGTTGTAGTTTAAACTACAACCTATAACAATCTAAAATTATCTTCTATTTTGTTCTTTCTTAGCTCTTCTACAAGATACACATCTTGTTGGCTCATTTTCGAATCCTTTTTCTTTATAGAATTCTTGTTCTCCTACTGAAAATATGAATTCGCTTCCGCAATCTCTGCATGTTATTGTCTTATCTGTCATAAATATTCCTCCTGAAATTAAAGATTCTAAATTGATATAATAATCTCTAATTTATGAGAAACTATTTACCTAAATGAAACTTATTTTTTTGTTAGCATCTTTGCTACTCATTTATAATAACATAGTATTTATTTAATTACAACCTTTTTTTGATTATTTTTATAAAAAATTGGAATTAACACAATATTTTGTATTAATATGAAACTCTTCTCGCATTCGCTCGCTGAATAAGTTTGCTTTAGCCAAATACAAGATTTGGAGGCTTACTTATAATACAGTTCACTAATATTAATTCTAAATAATTGCTATAATAGCAAATTGATACTTAGCTTTTTTATCATTAACCTATTAAGAAATCTAGTATATCCCATCCATCACTAGTTTTTGCTTTATACAATTCTGTGTATCCACATCTTGTACAGCTTATTGTAATAAATTTCTTATTTTGAACATCAAATATTTTTGCAAAGTTTCCTCCTGTTGCTTGGAATTGATCTGATTCATAATGATCATTTCCACACTTTGGACAAATATATTGTTTCTTTTCCATAAATATCTCTCCTTTTATATTAATTAAATTGTATTTCACGATTAAAATAGCTCTAAAATTAAAATATTAATCCTAAATATACTTTTACATTAATATATATTATATACAAACCTTTTTAATGCTCCTGACCTTCTGGCATTAAAAAGAAAAAGGTGCTAAATTTATAGCACCTTTAATTTTTATATAATATTTTAGCCTGCCATTCCTATATACATTCCTACGAAGTATGGTATTAACCATATTACCCATACTACCATACTGAATTTATGGAATGCTTCTTTAGCTTTTTCGCTTCCTCTATTTAATACCCAAGTTGCCCATACAGCGTGACATAACATTAATAATATTGCAAGCATACCTGTTGATTGGTGAATTAAAAGTTGTGTAGATGTTATTGCTTTATCAGTACCTGCTGCTGCAATTTTACTCATTGTGTATGTTCCTAATGTGTCACAAACTAAACCACACCAGAAAATAATAACGTGTTTCTTTCTTAGTACCTTTGCTCTATGCTCTCCCCATACACCTATTGTATAGAAAATTAAAGCACATGTTATAAATATAATTGCTGGAATTAATAATTTTGGCATATAAATCTCTCCTTTTTTATTTTAATTTTTTTGTATTAAATTACTTAACTTTTCTAAATTATTTTCTATAAGTATTAGATCTTCTTCAGAAATGCTATTAAATATCTCTTTAAAACATCTATTTATATCTTCTTTTATTTCATTTGATAATGCTTGTCCTTTTTTAGAAAACATTATGTAAGTTATTCTCTTATCATTTTCATCTTTAACTCTTTCTAAAACTTCCATCTTTTCTAATCTATCAACAATTCCTGAACAAGTAGATTTTTTAATTGACATACACTCACTAAGTTCTGTAATTGTTAATTTTTTAAAATGTGCAACAAGCTTTATTGCTGTAATTTGACTTTGAGTAAGTCCTCTTTCTTTAACTTTGTTATTTATCTTATTATTTATTATAGAATTGATTTCTTTTAAATAAAGACATATCCTAAACTCATGTGCGTCTTTCATAGTAGCCTCCTAGGATTAAATTGGTTAGCATCCTAACTACTTTTTCATGATAATACTTTTTCATAGTAAATACAATGAACATAGTATTAAATAACATTTAACAAACAAATACTAAATTTTAAGAAATTCATAAATTGAGAATACATATATATAAGTGTTATAATTAGTTAAATCAAATGAAGAGAAGGGATGAGGTTATGTTAAAGAAACTTACTAATAGGGTATATTATATGGAAAATAGACAGTCTGGAGATAGACCAGCACTTGGAGTTGTAATTGGTGATAAATATAGTTTAATTATTGATAGCGGAAATTCTAAAAGTCATGCTGAGCAATTTTTAAATGAAGTTAATAAGTTAAATCACTCACCTCTTAAGTACCTAGTTATAACTCATTGGCACTGGGATCATATAGTTGGTGCAAATTATATGAATTTAATAAATATAGTAAATGGTATTACTAATGAAAAACTGGATAAGCTTAGAGATTTAGAATGGACAAACAGTGCTATTGAAGAAAGAGTAAAAAATGGAGAAGAAATAGAATTTTGCCTAGAGCATATAAAGATAGAACATCCTGATAATAATAGAGAATTTTCAATCCCTACAGGAGATATTATTTATGATGAACTCTTAAAAATAGACTTAGGTGGCGTTAAAGTATTTGTTGAGCATATATCAAGTGATCATTCAAATGATAATTCAATAGTTTTAATTGAAGAAAATGATAAAACTACTGCCTTTGTTGGAGATTCCCTTTACCTAGATATGTACAACGGTGAATGGAGCTATTCAAAAGATAAATTTATACCACTTTTAATAGAGCTTCAATGTTATGAGGCTGATTATTATGTTCCTTCTCACCATGGAATATATACTAAAGAAAGCTTTGATGAATATGTAAATCATATGAAATCTATAAGTAAACTCGTTTCTGATAAAACTTCTATTGAAGATTGTATAAATGAATTTAAAAAGGAATTTAATAGAGAACCTAAGGAAGATGAAATTTACGATATGAATTGTTTTGTAGAAGGTAATAAAAAAGAGTTATAGTAATAAGCTATACACAAATTTAGCTTTCTATTTTATTTTTTATATTTGGTATGTAATAAACTTCATTTAAATAGATTTATGTACTTAATGTACGTATTATAATAATTACGGTTGAAATAATTAAGTCACTCTTTAATATTGTATAAAGAAAGGTCAGCAATAAATTTGCTGACCTTTTTAAAACCTATTATATTAAGATTGAAGTAGATTTTTATCTTTATTTTAATCCTTTTGAAATCTCAGTAAAGATAACACCTAAAGCATAGGCACCTGCATCTGGATATCCAATACTTCTTTCTCCTACAGTTCCTGCTCTTCCCATACGAGCTACTATTTCCTCTGTATTTTTAGCTCCTTGTACAGCCGCTTTAGCTGCATTTTCAAAAGCTTCTATAACGCCTTTTCCTTTATCTGCACTTTCTGACCAAGAATCTGCACAAGGTACAAGTGCATCTATTAAAGTCTTATCTCCTACTACTGCTCCTCTTCCAAAAGATCTCTTTCCTGTTTCTTGTATAGCTATTACTGTACTTTGCATCATACCTGCAAAATCCTTAATAGATAGCTCTGATAAATTTCCAACCTTTTTACCAGCACCTCTAAAAGCTGATCCCCAAATTGGGCCTGATGCTCCTCCACAGTTTTCCATTATAATCATAGAGCATTCATCTAAGAATGAACCTATACTCATATCTTTATCACTTGTGATATTTTTCCATTCTCTCTTTAATTGTCTAAATCCTTTAGCAACGCTCATACCAAAATCACCATCTCCAGCATGAGAATCTAATTCACAGAATGGAACTTCATTACTTATGATACATTCACTCATTTTATCTACAATATATATCATGTTATTTAATGTAATCTTATTATCTTTTATAACAGAATGTGCTTCATCTGTTTCTACTTTAAATGATACTTCTTCATCATTTAAATCTTCAATCTCTACATCTTTATATTTTCTTGATTCTATATGCTTAGATACTTTAAATGCAGGAGTATCACAAGGTTTAGTTAGTAATTCCTTTAATTGATTGTCAAGCTTCATTATAGATATAGAAGCTCCAGCCATATCTATACTTGTCATATAGTTACCTACAAAAGTCTTATATATCTTAATATTTTTCTTTGCAAGTTCTCTAGTAACTGAGTTATTAAATAAATATAATTCTTGCATTGGTGTTGCTCCAAATCCATTTACTAAAAGAGCAATCTCATCGTTACTACCTTCACTTATTCCTAAGTCATTTAAAAGTTGATTTACCATTCTTTCAGCTAATTCATCTGCTGATATAACTTTTTCACGACGAATTCCTGGCTCACCATGGATTCCTACGCCATACTCCATTTCGTCATCACCAATTTCAAATGTTGGTGTTCCCTTAGCTGGAACTGTGCATGAAGTAAATCCAAATCCTAAGCTACGTACATTATCTGCTGCCTTTTGTCCAACCTCTTTTACATTTTGCAGGCTCTCTCCAAGTTCTGCTGCTGCACCAACTATTTTATGTACTAATACAGTCCCTGCAACACCTCTACGACCTACTGTATAAAGACTATCTTCAACTGCAATATCATCTTCTACTTTTATATAATCTACATTTATTCCATCTTCACTTGCTAGATATGCTGCATTCTTAAAGTTCATCATATCTCCACTATAGTTTTTAATTATAAGTAAAGTTCCTTTATTGCTAGCAGATTCTTTTATTCCTTGATATATTTGAATTTGTGATGGTGATGCAAATACATCTCCACAAACAGCAACGTCTAACATACCTTCTCCAACAAATCCTGCATGTGCTGGTTCGTGTCCACTTCCACCACCACTTATAAGAGTTACTTTATCTTTATTAATTTCTCTCTTTTTAACTATTTTATATTTACTTATAAATTCTAGCTCAGGATGAGCCATAACCATTCCATTACATAATTCTCTTACTACATTTTCTGGTGTATTTATTATCTTCTTCATGTTTTTATCTACCTCTATTAATTTTATATTCTTTACCAATTTTATCAGCTACTACTATTGCTGCCGCTACTTCTTCTACTGCTATATCAAATTGCATTGAATGAACTGATTCCTCTGGAATACAAGACTTTCTAGCTACTTCCATTAACTCTTCATTTGAAATCTCATCAACACCTATATCTGAAAGACATACTGGTAATCCTACTTCTAAACAAAAATCTAATACTTGATTTATTTCTTCAGTTGGTGCATTTTCAAGAACTAATTGTGCAATAGTTCCGAATGCAACTTTTTCACCATGGAAATATTTATGTGTTCCTTCTAATATAGTTAATCCATCATGAATGGCATGTGCTGCTGCTAATCCACCACTTTCAAATCCTAAACCTGATAAAAGTATATTAGTCTCAATTATATTTTCTAATGCTTTAGTTACTAAATTACAGTCACAAGCTTCCTTTGCTTTCTTACCATCATTAAGTAATGTTTCATAACATAGTTTTGCAAGTACTAATGCTGCATTAGTTCCTCTTGCACGGCCACAATCTCCTTCTCTAACTCCACAAGGTAATCCTGCATTTACATTTGAATAAGATTCTGATGTAGCTCTTGCTTCAAAATATGTTGATAAAGCATCTCCCATACCTGAAACTAAAAATCTTGTTGGCGCATTTGCAATTACTGTAGTATCTACAAGTACTACACTTGGACTTTGCTTGAAATAAGCATAATCATCGAATGCTCCATCTTCTGTATATAATACTGCTGAGTGACTAGTAGGGGCATCTGTAGCTGCTATAGTTGGAACTATTATTAATGCATCTCCCTCTGCAACACATTTTGCAGTATCTATAGCTTTTCCACCACCAAGACCTATTGTACAAGCACAAGAATTTTCTTTTGCTAATTGTTGTAATCTAGCTACTTCAGTTCTAGAACATTCTCCTTTAAAGTTACTTTCTATAAACTTAATACCAAACTTTTCTGCTGTTTTATCTAATTTAACTCTTACACGCTCTATATCATCTTTATGGGCAATTAAAAGTGCTGATTCCCCAAACGTTTTCACGAAGTACCCAAGATTTAATAGTTCATCTTCTCCTTGAACATATTTAGTTGGGCAAATAAATGCTTTTCTCATAAAAAGTCCTCCTTTAATCTTAACTATCCTGTTATGATAATGTTTTCGTAAGTTCATTATAATCCCTCTATTATTTATTTTCATTGGAGTATAATGATGAAATATTGCAATTTGTAATCGTAATATTTTGCTACAATTTAAAAGAATTATACTTTTATGATATTGGCATTATTTTCTTGTACAAAGTTATAGGCACTAAAATAGAGTTTTTATTATTTCTGTGATAAAATTAATTTTATATTATTAAGAAAATAAGAAGGGAGATTTCATTGAAAAGTAAACACCTAAATTTAAATAAAATTATTGATTTAGATAAATGGCAAAAACTCCAAGATTCCCTTTCTCTAGTTACAAAAATGGCCATGATAACAGTTGATTATAAAGGTATACCGGTATCTAAGCATAGCTCTTGTAATCAATTTTGTGAAGCTGTTAGAAAAGATCCAAAGTTATCACCTTATTGCCAAAAATGTGATTCTAGAGGTGGACTTGAAGCAGTTAGAGAAAATAAGCCTTATATTTATCTTTGTCATTATAATATCGTTGATATAGCAATTCCTATTATTGTAGATGATAAATATATTGGTGCCATAATGGCAGGTCAAGTTAGATTAAATAAAAAAGAGGATGAAGATTCATTAGAGCATATTTTAACTATACCTTCAAAGTTTTTTGTAAATGATAACATGGATGAATTAAATAATTTATATTCTAATATACCAAGTTTGTCTTATGAAGAAGTTAAAAACACTGCTGAAATGTTGTTTCAATTATGTAATTATATAGTTGAAGAATCACTAGATAAAAGTCTTATTCTTGAACTATATGAAAAAGAAGTTATACATAAAAACTCCTCTGATAATCAATTAGATTTATCTAGTTATAAAGTAAGTAATATTAAAAATATAAAAGATGAGCTTTCTAATGCTATTACAAACTCCCATATAAAAGATTTATCTTATGAAAAAAATATTGTACATAATTCAATATTAAAACCAGCTATTGAATATATTTATTCTCATAAAAATGAAAACGTATCACTGAAAAAGGCCTCTGATTTATGTCATATAAGTCCTAGCCATTTTAGTAGAATATTTGCCAAGGAAGTAGGCCACAACTACTCTGCATACTTATCACTACTAAAAATAGAATGGGCAAAGCAATTACTTATATCAACAGATTTAACTATTTCAGAAGTTAGTGATAATCTTGGTTTTAATGAATCTGGATATTTCATAAAAATCTTTAAAAAGCATGAAAGTATAACTCCTTCACTATATAGAAAATATCATAAAAAATAAAAATAGCCTTAGCTACTTATTGAGTGTGCTAAGGTTATTTTTTACTATTACTTTCATACCCATTTATAATAGTAGTAAAATTTAATTCATCAATTATCCATTATAATTAAATTTCTACTTTATCTATATGATTATTAATTTAGTTTTGGTATAATATTCTAAAAAGCTAGGAGGAAGATAAAATGTTTGAAAAAGACACATATAAAGAGGATGTAAAACTATTTGAAAAAGTACTTTCTACACAAGCAGATAAGTTATTATCTAGTGAAGAATTGGCTGCTATTTATATTGGTCGAGGAACATGTCCATTCTGCCGTAAGTTTACTAAAAAATTAAGTGGATTGGCTAATGAAATTAATACAACTATTTATTATGTAGATAGTGAAAATTCTTCTGATGATGGACTTAGCTCATTTAGAAAGCAATATAATATTGCAACTGTACCAGGATTTATTATTAGTAAAAATGGAGAAATAGAAGTTCGTTGTGATTCTTCACTTCCAGAAGATGAAATATTAGATATGTTAAAATAAATAAGTTTCAATTATAAAAATAGCCTTAGATAAGTTGTATCAATATCTAAGGCTATTTTTTCATTTATTTCTTTTATTATTTACTTATAAAAATCACTTGGAAATCTCTAGATAATTAACACTAATATTTTTAAGTGTACATACAGAGTATTAATAAATTAAAGTTCCAGAATAAATTTTGTCTGTTCTAGTACCAGGCTTGATTTCTCCATTTATTGAATATATATGGTCTTCATCAAGAACTAATCCCTCTCCACAAGGTGCATTAAATGGTACTTCTCCTATGGATGTCCATTTATCAGTAGCAGCATTATAAATTAACATTTTTTTGTTCCAATTAAACTCATGAGGATCTGCTCCAAAATAAGATTGTTTAAAATCATCTAATTCTTTATCCTTTAATGATCCTAACTTATCTACAGCATTGTCATAGATCTTTTTATTAAAACCACCTATTACAAGCATTTCATCTTCATTTAGTTTAACTGAATTTGCTCCTAAAAGAGAAATATCTTCATCTCCGATTTTAACATCAGAGGCCTTACTCCATGAATTATTTTTTATATCATACTTATATCCATCTGTATAAGCAACCTTATCTCCTCCACTAAATACATATATGTTATCTCCTAAAATTTGAGCTACAGCTTGATTTCTAGTATCTTCTCCAGGAATAGATTCTAATTCTTCTGTTTTGCCATTTTCAGTATCGAATTTATAGAATTTATTGCTTGGCTTTCCATTTTGCTTTCCAAGTCCAACATATATATTCTTATCCTTTTTTACTGCAATACCATCGCTAAGAGTGAATGGTAAATCCCCTATGTGTTTTGTAGTTATATTACCCTTATCATCAGCTGTAATAAGTGTAATATTATCTCCTTCTTTCTCATCTGGACTTCCACCAATATAATAAATTCCTTCGTCAGTAGTTATTGAACTTCCGTAACCAATTTCATAGTCTAATGTTGTATGATTTACCTGATTTAATTTTCCGTCCTCTTCTTTTAATACATAGATATCTGGATACAATTTCTTTTTTCCACCTTTTGCAGCTGGCTCGTCAGGAAAATTGGCTCCCCCACCAACAATAATAAAACCATTTGATTTACCTGCAAGTACACCTGCGGTACCAATATTTTTACTATAACCTTTTTGGGCCTCCAATTCTCCCCCCTGTTCCCAGAGAATTTTTTTTATTTCCTTCTTACTATTAGATGTTTCCCCTTGATCCTTTGTGCCACTAGTAGTGCATCCTACAAGAATTAATGATGTAGCTGCTATAGCTACAATAGACTTTAATAACTTTCCCATCTTCTCCTCCTAACAAACAGTCTTTTATAGAACTTTGTTAATATTTACCTGTTTATAATGTTATCATGAAATCGTTTTAATGACAATTAATTAGTAACATAAAAATATTATGAAAAACTAAGAGAAAAATAAAATGTTTGAAAAAGACGCATATAAAGAGGATGTAAAACTATATCACTTTTCTCCTTTTAATAAAAATAAGTTAAATTTTTGTTGAAAAATTTTGTTTTAGTTAAAATTTTGTTAAAAAAATTCACATAAATATAAAGTTATTCAAAAAATCTTTAATAATTTTATACATTGTTGTATTATAAAGGTGGTAACATTGTAAAATATTATATATTAATTAAAATACTAAATTAATATGTAATATAAGCTAAATAATGAACAAAATACTAAAGTGTATTGAGAAAAATCAAATATTAATAATAGAGGTGAACTATGATACATATCGAAAAACTTAAAAAGGTTTATAACAACGGTTATGAAGCTCTAAAAAGCATTGACCTTCAAATTAATGAAGGTGAACTTATCTGTCTTTTAGGACCTAGTGGTTGTGGTAAAACTACTATACTTAATCTACTTGCTGGATTATTAGATCCTACTAGCGGAGATATTAGATTTGATAATGAGTCAGTTATCGATAAACATCCTAAAGATAGAAATATAGGATTAGTATTCCAAAACTATGCTTTATATCCTCATATGTCTGTACTTGAAAATGTTATGTTTCCTCTTACTGTTGGAAATAAAAAGAAACCTAAAAATGAAGCAATGGAAATTGCAAAGAAGTATATGAAAATTACAAGTATTGAAGAGTTAGCTGACAAGAAACCTGGTGAAATGTCAGGAGGTCAACAACAAAGAGTTGCTATTACAAGAGCATTAGTTCAAAATCCTAAGATTCTTTTATTGGACGAGCCTTTAAGTAATCTTGATGCAAGACTTAGATTAAGAATAAGAGAAGAAATAAGAAAGCTTGTTAAGGAGATTGGAATCACTACTATATTCGTTACTCACGACCAAGAAGAAGCTTTGTCTATAAGTGACAGAATAGTACTTATGAATGAAGGTATTGTTCAACAATTCGATATTCCTCAAAATTTATATTTAGAACCTACAAACTTATTTGTAGCTAAATTTATGGGAAATCCAATTATTAATATATTCGATATGAAGAAAAAAGGAAATGTTTTGGAAAGCAAAGACCTTTCAATTGATTTAAGTCTATTAGATAAAAATAGATTTAAACAAGAGTTAAATGAAGAAAATTATATAGTTGGTATTAGACCTGAATATTTTAAAATAAGTAATTCTCCTTTATTTAAAGCTGAAATTAATTATGTTGAATTAATAGGAAAAGATTGCATATTAAACTTCAATATTAATGGTATAGATGCAAGATTAATTACAGATATAAGCAACAAAGTTTCTGAAGGTGATAAAGTAGGTCTTGATATTGATTATAGTGGTATTTACATATTCAAAGAGAATGGAGATAGAGTGTACTAATGAGAAAGTTTAAATTTAAAAAGTTTAAGTACAGAGCTGAGAATTCTCCACAGGCATGGCTATTCCTTCTACCCGCTTTGATAATAATAGGAATATTCAATGTATTACCATTAATCAAAACCTTCATCATGTCCTTCCAAAAAGGAACTTTAAACAACTTAGCATTTAATGGGATAAAGAATTATGAATTTGTATTGCAAGATCCAAAATTTCATAAAGCAATAACAAACACATCAATTTATGCATTTGTTGTTGTACCTTTAGGGCTTATTATTTCAATGTTTATTGCTATTACAATTTACGAGAAGATAAAACATAAACAAATATTTGAGACTATATTTTTTATACCATATTTAACAAGTATTATCGCAGTTGGTATTGTGTTTAGATTTTTATTAAATAAAGACTATGGATTTGTAAATTACTTACTTGGTATTGTAGGTGTTGATCCAGTAAACTTCTTAGACAATCCTGCTATGAGTATGGTTACCCTTATTATATTTGGTATTTGGTCTGGACTTGCTTTTAATATAATTATATTACTTTCTGGATTAAGAAATGTTAATAAAGATTATTATAAAGTTGCTGATATGTTTGGAGCATCAAAGATTGAGCAATTCTTTAGAATAACTCTTCCACAAATGCTACCAATTATTACATTCCTATTGATGGTTAATTTTATTAATGCATTTAAAGTATATGCTCAGGTATTTTCTATATTCAATGGAAAAGCTGGTATTGCAGATAGTGCTACCACTGCTGTTTTCTATATATTTAATAAGTTCTATGTAGAAAATCGTTATGGTCAGGGTATGGCTGCTGCAGTTATTTTATTTATATTAATTTTAATTTTCACATTAATTCAAAATAAAATATTAAAAAAATTATCTAAATAGGTGAGCGTATGAAGAAGATTAATTTAGTTTTATCAAAAACATTTATTATTATCATGGCGTTGATTACGCTGTTTCCATTTGTATATATGATTTTATCAAGTCTTATGACTTTCCAAGAAGCAACTAGTATTCCACCAAAACTTTTCCCAGATAAGCTTCAGTGGGAAAACTTTGCACTAGCAATGAAACAAGCTCCTTTTGTTAGATATTTCTTTAATACAATTTTAGTTGCAGGATTATCAACACTAGGAACAATATTAACATCTATACTTGCTGCATTTGCTATAGTTAAATTAGAATTTAGATTTAAAAATGCATTATTAATTGGTATGGTTGCATTATTAATGGTACCTTATGAAGTTGTAGTATTTACAAACTATCAAACAATTGCAAAGCTTGGCTTATTAGATAGTTATGTAGCATTAATAGTTCCATCCCTTGCAAGTGTATTTTATATATTCTACTTAAAAGAATATCTTACAAGTATACCTATCTCCTACTATAAAGCTGCCAAAGTTGATGGATGCTCCGATTTAGAATTTATAAAGAGAATTTTAATTCCTTTAGCTAAACCTTCATTATTCACAATGGGAATACTTAGCTTTATTAATGGATGGAATTCGTTCCTATGGCCAATACTTGTAACTAACAGTAAAGAGATGAGACTTTTAAGTAATGGATTAAGTTCTTTCGCAACAGAAAGTGGTACAAACGTACAATTACAGATGGCTGCATCAACAATAGCCATTGTACCAATTTTAATATTATATTTAGTCTTTAGAAAACAAATTATTAGAGGAGTTGTTAAGAGTGGTATTAAAGGATAAAAAAACTAGAATTACTTTCCACAATGGTATCCTAACTATTGGTGGAACTATTATAGAAATTACTTATGAAGATAGTCATATATTCTTTGATTTTGGTAGCGAATATAATCCAAAAGCAGAGGTACAGCCTGAAGATCTTCAAGGATTATTGGATGAGAATTTAGTTCCATATTTAAATAATATGTTTGATCCTAAAATACCTTTGATTGGATATGAATCAAAGGAAGATAACTTTAAAAATACAGCAGTATTTTTATCACACGTTCATTTAGATCATTCTAAAATTGTTAATTACTTAAATCCTAATATACCTTTATATACTTTAGAAGGTACTAAATCATTATTAAATACTTTAAATATTAATGATGATTTCCTATTCCCTCTTTATGAAAAAAATGAAGGGGCTAACACTAGAGAAATCGTAGGTGTTAAAGAAAACGAAGTTATAAATGTTGGGGAAATTAAAGTAAAGGTAATGCCAGTTGACCACGATGCTTATGGTGCTAGTGGATTATTAATAGAAACTCCAGATTTAGTAATATCTTATACTGGAGATATTAGACTTCATGGTTATAGAAAAGATGCTACATTAAACTTCTGCAAAGAAAGTGAAAAATGTGATGTTCTATTAATAGAAGGTGTTAGTGTTTCATTCCAAGAGTTTGATGAGGATGTAAGTGATAGAGAAATATCAAATGAACCTGAGTTAATAGAAAAGATAAATGAAATTGTTAAAAATAATCCTGAAAAACAGATAACATTTAATTATTATATTTCTAATATAGAAAGAATTTTAAATATAATAAAGACTAATCCTAGAACAGTAGTTTTAGATGCATATTACTCATATGTACTTAAAGAAGCTACAGGATATCAATCTTATTACTATCAATTAGATGATAAAGAGTATGGGCTAGATGAAAATTATAAGATTGATTTTGAAAAACTTTTAGATGACGAAGGAGAATTCTTCTGGCAATTAGATTCAAATGCTCTTAAGCATATGGATAAATTAAAATCTAATGGAATTTATATTCACTCAAATGCAGTTCCATTAGGAGATTTTGATCCAAGCTATGTGCCTTTTGTAGAAAAGTTTGGAGAACATAATATTGAATTTGTTAGAGTATCATGTAGTGGTCATGCTCATCCATATGACCTAATTGAAATAATAAATTTAATAAAACCTAAGTTGTTAGTCCCTATTCATTCATATCGTCCTGAGAGACTTTACAATGAATGTGGAGATATATTATTACCAGAAAAAAAACAAACTATTTAGTGGGGGGAAAGAGAATTATGAAACTTAAAAAAATATTACCTTTAATGCTATCGTTAGGATTACTTACTGGCTGTGCTAGTACTGGAGGTAGCGGGAATGAAGAAATAGTAACAGAAATTAAGGAACCAGTTGAAATAACATTCTGGCATGCAATGAATGGAGAGCAAGAAAAATCTCTTCAAAATCTAACAGAAAAGTTTACATCTGAAAATCCAAACATTAAGGTAACACTACAAAACCAATCAAGTTACCCAGACTTACAACAAAAAATAACTTCAACTGTTTCAAGTCCAAAGGATCTACCAACACTGACTCAAGCATATCCTGACTGGATGTTAAATGCTATTTCAGATAATTTAGTTGTTGATTTAGGTCAATATATAAATAATGAAACACTTAAATTTGATAATTACGATGATATCCTGCCAAGCCTTAGAGAAGCAACAACTATAGATGGCAAAACATACGGAATACCTTTTAATAAATCAACAGAAGTTATTTGGTACAACAAAACATTATTAGATGAATTAAAATTAAAAGTACCAACAACTTACGAAGAATTTGTTAATGTTTCTAAGACAATAAAAGAAAAGAAAGGTATAGCAGGAGCTGGATTTGATTCATTAAATACTTACTATACTACTTTCATAAAGAATGAAGGACAAACTTTTGATCCTAAATTTGATGTAACTAGCGAAGCTTCAGTTAAAGCTGCTGACTATTACTTAAATGGTATAAAAGAAGGATACTTCAGAATAGCTGGAACAGATAAATATCTATCAGGACCATTTGCAAATGAAACTGTTGGTATGTACGTTGGTTCAATGGCTGGAGAAAGCTTTGTTAAATTAGGAGTTGGCGATAAGTTTGAAGTTGGTGCTGCTCCATATCCTGCAAAATCTTCTATCCAACAAGGTACTGATTTATACGTATTCCAAAATGCGACACCTGAACAAAGAACTGCAGCATATGAATACTTAAAATTCTTAACTACTAAAGAAAATCAAATAACTTGGGCTAAAGAAACTGGATATATGCCAATTAGAAAGAGTGCTATTGAATCAGATGAATATAAGAATTCTGGAAGCTTAACAGCTAAGATCTTATCAGATGCAACTAAAAACTTATATGTAATGCCTGTTGTACCTGGTGCTGATAGTGCATTCCGTGAAATAAACACAGTATTAGAAGGTATATTATCTGACAATAACTCAGACGTAAATAAAAAGTTAGAAGAATTTAAAACTACTTTAAGTTCAACTTGGGAATAAAAGAATTATAATATAAATAAAAAGGTGTCTTAAATGTAGTTTTTAAGTCACCTTTTTTATTAAATTTTACTAAAGGAGAAATTTTATGAAACTTGCTATATATCAAACAAGCGACCTACATGGATTTGTATATCCAACTAATTATGTAACTGATCAAAATCTTGGGATTCTTAAAATCGGAAGCTATATTCTTAAAGATGAGAAAAATTATGATGCATCATTAAAGATTGATTGCGGAGACTTAATCCAAGGATCAGTACTTACAAATTATTTATCTAGAAAAGATTTTAAAAGTAATCCTATAATACAAGGATTAGAGAAAATAAATTATGATGCTTATGTATTAGGAAATCATGAATTTAATTACGGCTTAGACTACCTAACTAATTCATATACTGAAGTTTCAGATAAGGTTATAAATGCTAATATTAAAGGCCTATCCTTTGATACAAAGCCATATAAAATATTTGATTTTAATGGATTTAAGATTGGATGTATTGGACTTACAACATCATTTATACCAAACTGGGAAAATGAAAATAATATCAAAAACATAGAATTTTTAGATCCTGTAGATATGTATGCAAAATATGAAAAGGAATTAAAAGAAAGTTCTGATTTAATTGTTGTATGTTATCATGGTGGATTTGAAAGAAGCTTAGATGATCATATGCTTCCAACTGAAAGCTTAACTAAAGAAAATCAAGGAAGTGAATTACTAGAAGAGTTTGATTCAATTGATATCATTTTAAGTGGTCATCAACATCGTTCATTTATAACTAAAGTAAAAGGAGTTATTTGTTCTCAACCACTTAATAATGGACAAACTTTTACTAAGATTATCCTAGATACTGACACAAAAGAACTGACTTATGAATTAGTAGATGTTAAATTGCTAAATGATGATATAGATGAAAGCTTAGAAAAAATATTTACAAGCGTTCAAGGTGATTTAAAAGACTTTTTAGATACTGAAATTGGACATTTAGATAAAGATATAATTATTGATGATATTTTCTTAGCTAGATTAAAAGGACATCCTTTTATTAATTTATTACATCAAATTCAACTTGATATTTCTGATGCTGACTTCTCTGCCCTTTCATTATTTGACTGTGCAATAGGATTTAAGAAGGATATAACTATTAAAGATGTACTAATTAATTATCCTTATGCAAATACTTTAAAAGTTTTAAAGATTAAAGGAGCTCAATTAAAAAAGGCTATTGAAAAAAGTGCTACATACTTTGTTGCTACAGATAATGAGGTACATATAAGTAAGGACTTCCTTCTTCCAAAGGTACAAAATTATAACTACGACACATACGGTGGTCTAACATATGAAATAGATTTATCAAAGGAATTTGGAGATAGAGTTGTTTCTATGAAGAAGAATGATGAAGTAATTAAGATGGATGATTACTATACTATAGTTTTAAGTAATTATAGAGCTAGCAATACCTCTGTTTACCCAGCTTATGAGAATGCTGAAGCCTTAAAGGAAATTAATCTAGATATGAGTGAAATCATAATGGATTATTTGCAAAAGAAAGATAAAATTGATTTAGTTGATGAAAGTAATTATATAGTTAAGTATTAATTTAATACTATATTTACATGGACTGTAGCGGAATTTGTGTAAAGCAAATTTACCTACAGTCTTTTTTGTATACTGTACTAGAACAGTTGGAATAATATCCTTAAAAGTTTTAAGGATGATTTCAAATGAATAAAGAAATTAATTATAAAAAAGAATTTAAAAACTAATTAAATAAAAGCCTCTCCTACTTATGATATTCTTATCTGCATCATATTTGAGTGAGGCTTTTTTATTCATTACACTACTTCCACCTTGTAACTCTGCTATAAAATATTTGGCAAAGATAATTTATCTTGGACAATACTCTGAGTATTGAGGAGTTCCTAATGCAAAGCCTCCTGCAACCTCATGAATCATTCCTGTTACATAACCTGAATCATCACAAGCATAGTATAAAACTGCATTTGCTATATCCTCTGGTCTTCCTACTCTATTTAGCGGAACATGTCCTAAAAATGAATCTCTAAATTCATCAGTCATATTTTCTAGGGCTGCTCTAGTTCCTATTAAACCAGGTAATACTGCATTACATCTGATATTCTTTCTTGCATATTGTAATGCTATGTTTTGAGTTAAAGAATTTATAGCTGCTTTTGACACACAATAAGCTATTCTTGATATATCTGGAACAACTGATCCTATAGTTGAGATATTAACTATGCTTCCACCGCCTACTTTTTCCATATGTGGTATAGCAGCTTTTGCTGGTAAGTATACACTTTGAACGTTATCTTTTAATATTCTAAAGAATTCATCTGTATCTCCAGCAGTTAAGTTCTTATCTAACTTAACATTTGTTCCACCGTAGTTATTAACTAATATATCTATCCTGCCTTCAGCTTCAGCAACTTTTTCTACCATTGAAGTGTAAGTTTCTTCTTCCCTAGCATTAAAGTAAACAAACTTAGCTACTCCACCTTGCTTTTTTATATCTGCTATAACTTCATTAGCTAATTCCTCTGAACGTGCTGCTAGATATACTAAAGCACCTTCTTTTGCTAATGCTTCTGCAGATGCACGTCCTATTCCTCTAGTAGATGATGTTACTATTGCGACTTTTCCTTCTAATCTTTTCATTATGTTCACTCCTTAAATAATCTATCTATTACAAATATAAGTTTTATGCCATATGATCAAACATTTTTCCTAGTTTTGCAATTAAGTCATTTCTATCCATTGCATTATTTTCCTTCATTTTTTCTCTATTTAACTCTCCAGCTAAATAAGTGAATTTCTTTCCTAATTGTTCAAATCCATCTTTTATAACATCTTCTGGATACATTGCTGCTGCAACCGCCTTAGGATCTGATGGCTTATTTTTTAACCAAGTAGGTGTGATTGTTGAACCAGCTGATAAAAGCATTACATCAACATTAGTATTTGCACATTCGTAAGCAACTCCTTCTGTTACTGTCATCATATAAGCTTTTTCTGCTGCATATTCTGCACAGAATGGTAATGATGTCCATCCTGATAAAGATCCTATTGTTATGAATGCACCTCTATCTCTTTCTTTGAATTCACCTACATAGTGATGTAATAATTTTGAGAATGTTCTTATATTAACTCTATACATTTGTTCATATTTAGAGTAGTCAACTTTATTATATTGTCCCATTGCATGTAAGCATGCAACATACTCAATGACTCCCATATCTAAATCTTTAGTTGCTTCTATTAATTTTTCTGCAGCATCATATTCAGATAAATCTTGTGGTAATACTCTGATTTCATTTCCTGTTTCTTCATGTATTTCCTTAGCTAACTCTTCTAATGCTTCTTTTCTTCTTCCAACTAAAATAACATCCATTCCTCTTTTAGCTAATTCGAAAGCACTAGCTTTACCTATTCCTTCTGTTGCTCCTAAAACAATTCCCCATTGTCCATATTTTTCTCTAAAATTCATATCTAAATCCTCCTAAATTCATAGTAATTTATTAAGTAATCAAGATAAGTAATACTTATCTTGCTGCTTTCCTTTTATTTGCAATGTTAATTGCTACTAAGAATGTACCAAAAGTTATAACTAATAATACGATAAATATCATCCAAGTTATTTTATATTCTCCAGTAATATCAAAGATAAATCCTGATAATGTAGGTCCTATAGCACCCCCAAGCTGGAAGAACATCATAACTACACCTAATACTGTTCCATAGTCCTTTTTACCAAACATTTCACTTGTTAAATATGATGGTCCCATTGCTGCTATAGCTGCAAACATACCAAACAATACTGCAAATACTACTGCAAAAGTTGAAACTTTACCTAATAGCAAACATATTATTGCCATTACCATGAACATTCCAACAGTAGCCATCCCTTTTTTTAATCCAGCTTTCTCTAGTAATGCTCCTATTAATACGTTAGAAACTATACCTACAATTGCAACAATTGAAGTTACTGTAGATGCAAAACTAGCACTATGACCTATACTTTGCATATAACTTGGAATATGCATTTGTACTCCTGCAAATACTACCCCTAGCAAAATTATTGCTGCTATAAATATCCAAAATATATTTGTACCCATAGCTTCTTTTAATGTATATCCTTGCGCTTCCTTTTTAGGTGCTGTTTTAGATTTTGCTTTTGCTAAGTTTTCCTCATAACCATATGGAAACTGCCCCTTATCTGCTGGTTTTCCTTTAATTACAAATAATGAAACTAATACTGTTATTACTAACATAATTCCACCTAGGATAAAGTAACACTTTTCATATCCTATAGTTGGTATTAAATTAGAAATTATTAATATAGTTAAAAATGATCCTACATTCCCTCCTGCAAAAGCTATCCCTGTAGCTACGCCCTTCTTCTTTGATGGGAACCAGTTAGTAATTATATTCGAAATTGGAATTTGAGTGATTCCTGTAGCTGACACCCCAACTATTGCAGCCAATATGTAAAATTGCCATAATTCAGTTGCTAGTCCAAATGCACCAAATGCTATTGATACTATCCCACCACTTATAGCCATAACATATCTAATATCATACTTTTTCAATAATTTACCCATTACTGGTGATGTTAACGCTGTTGCTATTGCCACAATTGTAAACACTAATGAGAATTGAGTTGCTGAGAATCCTAATGCCTCTGTAACTGGCTTAAGAAATATTGAATGTGCTAAAAATATTACTGCAAAAGGCATTGCCATTATAAAGAATGATCCCGTGGCAACTTTCCATCCATAAAACCCTTTTTTATTTTCCATTGTTATTTCCCCCACTTTGTGATTTCTTTTATTAAATATTTAAAAGTTCTTGTTAGATTGTTTTTATTCTATCTAACTAGCTACGGCAAAACAAACGAATAACTGTGGCAACTTTGTGGCATTTACATATCTTTTTAATAATCAATAAAGTAGGTGACTAATTCATGATTTTACTCTTTATAATATGCTATAATTATGTTTAACAAATTTATGCAATTTAGAGGTGATATATTGAAAAAGATGATATATTTAGTCGATGATGAAGAAAATATATGTGCACTTATAAAATCATTTCTTGAAAAGGATGGCTTTATAGTAAAATCATTTAATATAGGTTCAGATTTACTTCAGGAGTTTTATAAGACTCCCGCTGATTTAGTTATTTTGGATGTAATGTTACAGGATATTGATGGAATAACAATTTGTTCTTTACTTCGTAAATTAAGCTCTGTACCAATAATTATTGTTTCTGCACTTGGTAGTGAAATTGATAAAGTAACAGCTATTAATATTGGCTGTGATGACTATATAACTAAACCATTCTCACCACTAGAGCTATTAGCAAGAATTAAAGCTATTTTTAGAAGAATTGATCTTGATCAAGTAGATAAAACAAGCCCTGCTAATTTAACTTTTGGTAATCTAATAATTGATGAAAAGAAACGTATAGCTACTATCGATGGTGAAGAAATCAATTTTACACCTACAGAACTGTCACTTATAATTTACCTTATTAAAAACTCTGATCGTGCTATAAGTAGACATGAACTCCTAAGAAAAATATGGAACTTTAATTCAGATACTATAGATACTAGAGCAACAGATGATACTGTAAAAAGACTAAGAAAAAAATTATTATTATTTAATGCTAATATAACTATTCAAACTTTGAGAGGATATGGTTTTAGAATTATACAAAATGATAGCTATGAAAAATAAACCAGTAAGTATAAGATACAAGATTCTTAGTTTCTTATTAATAGTATCAATATTATCCTCATTTATAATTTACATCCTTTTTAAATTAGCAGTATCTCCTGATATTGAAATGTATATTAATACTAACCTACTAGATTTAACAAATACAATTGAAAGTAAATATAATCAGGATGTTATTGATAAAGACATGTCTCCTGAAGAAAAATTTAAGGATTTAATTGATATATTGAGTAATGAAATTAATGATTCTAAATTAATGTCTGGTATTCATATAGCATTATTTAATAGTTCCTCTAAGGTCTTGTACCCACATGATAATATTACATCTGACCTAACTAATGATTTATTAAATCAAGCTTTTACTTCAATAGACTTTAAAAATCAAAGTAATAAAAATAAGATTTTAAAACTTTACTCAAATAATAATAGTTATTATGCTTCAATAATTAGAACTGATATTTATAAAGAGGACTATCTATTAATATATCTATCTAAAGATATAATTGACTCTTTTCTTAAGCCACTTGATTATACAATGATAATAATTTTAGCTTTAACAACCTTAATATCTATAGTTCTCTCTCATTTTATGGCTATATCTTTATCAAATCCTATTAAGGAGCTTTCTAATATTACAAGAGATATTGCAAATGGACATTATAAACCATTAAAAGATGATAATAATATAAAAGAAATCATTGATCTTAATGAAAACATAAACCATATGGTTTCTAAACTTGAAAAATATTATTCATCTCAAAAGACGGCTTTTCAAAATGCTTCACATGAATTAAGGACTCCTTTAATGTCTATTCAAGGATATGCTGAAGGAATTAAATATGATGTGTTTGATGATTTAGATACTCCAACTGATATTATTATAGCTGAGAGCAAGAGGCTTAATGCAATAGTAGAACGTCTTTTAGAACTTTCAAAATTAGATACTTATGATTTTGAATTGAATTTAGAATACTTAAATTTATATGATGTGCTTAAAGATTATTCAAATAGATTAGTAGGCTTAACATATAAAAATGATTTAGAAATTTTAATTGATTGCTCTAAAAACATTCTAATACATACTGATGAGTATTTATTATCTAAAGTTATTCTAAATCTGTTATCTAACTGTTTAAGATATGCAAATAAAGTTGTTATCATATCTGTCGAGTTAGATGATTCTTATATAAATATAAAGATAACTGATGATGGCAAAGGTTTTGATGAAGACGATTTGGAAAACATGTTTTCTAGATTCTATAAAGGTAAGGGTGGAAAATTCGGCTTAGGATTACCTATAGCTAAATCTGCAATTACTTATATTAATGGAGAAATTAGTGCTAATAATACTGATATTGGTGCTCAATTCACTATTAGGCTTCCATTGTAAAAAATAAATAGGCTAAAGATATTTTAAAATATCTTTAGCCTATTTTTAATATCCATTCCTTCATGCATTAATGCCCACGCTATTTCCATTTACATTCAATATATAAATTTATTATATTACTTAGAGTTAACTCCAAATCAAGAAGAAACTACTTTTATTGCTTTTTAATACTTTTTTATTGTTTTGCAATAAAAAATAATGTAATATTTATATTAATAAACAATTTAGTCAAAGACTTTTATAAAACCAGTTTTAATATCCTTTTAAAGTTAATAAGCATGCTACTTTAATGCAAAACTAGTTTTCTAACAATAAAATTTATCAATAACCAATTATTACCTCTCTCATGAAAGGAACGAGTTTTTATGATTATTAAACTAATACAACTTAAAATGAATAAACGACCTATGGATACAGATTTAAAGATTAGAATGTCTCCATCATTGGGACTTCTCACAATAGCTAATATTTTTAATAAGGATCATACTGTTCTTATTGAAAATGAAAATATTAGAGATATAAACTTTAATGAAAAGGTTGATGTTGTTGGAATAACAGTCACAGTTGATGTTTTGCCACGCGCTATCAGCATAGCTAAAAAATATCGAGAAATGAATATTCCCGTAGTAGTAGGCGGAATTCATATTACAGCAGTTCCAGAAAAATATTTAGAATATTTTGATGTAATATCTGTAGGAATGGCTGAAACAACATGGCCTGATATTATTAAAGATTTAGAAAATAAGAAACTTAAAAAAATCTATTATTGTAATACTAAGATTAATGGAAGTACTATAGTGTCACCAGCCTATAACTTAATAAATAAAAAAGACTATTTATATAGCAATATAGTTAGTACAAGCAGAGGCTGTCCTTTTAAATGCGATTTCTGTTATAACAGCTGTAATACTTATAGTAATTTTTATGTTAATAGACCCATAGAAGATGTTATTAGAGATATAAAGACAATTGGTAAAAAACATATTATGTTTATTGATGATAACTTTATTGGAAATCCTCAATGGACTAGAGAATTTTTGAGAGCTATAAAGCCATTAAAAATAAAATGGAATGCAGCAGTATCAGCTAATATTTCTAATATGCCAGATCTTTTAGATGAAATGGCTGAAACTGGATGCAAAAGCTTATTTATAGGCTTTGAAAGCATAAACAAAGAATCCTTAAATAATGTTCACAAAAAACAAAACAATGTTGAACAATTTGAAAAATTAGTATCAGAACTTCATAAGAGGGAAATTATGATTAATGCTAGTTTTGTTTTTGGATTAGATGGTGATGATAAAAACACCTTTAAGACTACCTTGCAATGGATAGTAGACAATAAAATTGAAACCGTAACATCGCATATCTTAACTCCTTATCCTGGAACAAATCTGTATAATCAAATGTTGAAGTCAGGAAGAATTATTGACTTTGATTTATCAAAATACAATACAGCAAATGTTGTTTTTATGCCTAAAAATATGACACAAGAAGAATTATATAATGGTTATATTAATATCTATAAAGAGATTTATAGTTTTAAAAATATAATAAAAAGATTGCCTAAAAGTAAGAAACAAATCATGCCCTATCTTGCCTTTAATATTTTATATCGTAAATTTGGAAGATTTTCAGAAAAAATATGCAAATTTATAAGCTTCGAAAAAGTCGGACAGGCCGGAGAATGGTTATCATATAAAATGAAATAATGATTTTTATAGTGTCTTATGAAGATTATATAAATACTGCTACTGAATTAGTTAGTAAATGCAGTTATGATACTCTATAATTTCGCAGATAATTTTCCTATAAAAGTACAAATTGAAATCTAAATTAATCTGATTAATGATATTTAAATAATTACTAATTGAATATAACATAAGCCAATGATACTTTAATATCATTGGCTTACTTTTAATCTCTTAAATTAATTTTTATATTTAGCAATTCCAATTTATTTTTGCTGTATTAGGCTCATCTATTATAGAAACTTTACGTAAAGCCTCCTCCATGCTTTTACACTCTCTTGCTGCAATTTCATCATAAACTTCGACCTTCTCATTAACACCAATAGACGAATATGCTATGGCTGCAGTACCGTAAAATGCAAGTCCTAAAGAACTCGTTACAGTATTAATTGTTGTCGTTGTTGCTCCAATTGCCCTAGCTGCGGCTTGTGCAGCTGGATTTCCTTCTGCTTCTCTTGCAGCTATTTGAGCTTCCTTAATAATTTTCTTTGCCTCTGTTAATTTTATATTTCCTTCTAGCCATTCATTAGATGCATTCAATGCATTTTTTAAACGAGAATCATGAGGATAATCTTTTTCATAAATAGGTAGAATATGCTCCCTTGCATATTCATTACACCAGTTTACAATTGTATTTTTGCTTTGTGTTTCTATTAATCTCATAAGAGAAACGATATATGGTGAATCTGCTTTTCCAAGCATTTTTCGTACTTTAGCCATAATAACCCCTTTTCCTTAAATATATTTTTTAAATTTTTATTTACCTCATTGTTATATACTCATTTTTAGTAGTACTTAATATAGTTTTTACTCATTAATAGCTTCAATTCCCTGTTCCTTAGCCTTAATTACATTATCTTTCATATTTTTAAGCACTTCTGGTGAATGCCCTTTCCATTCACTTATTTCACCAATTACTTTCAATGGAAAGCGTGTACGATAAGAACGTGTAGGATTCCCTGGGAACTTTTTATCAGTCAAATTAGGGTCATTTTCAAATTCACCAGTAGGTTCAACTATATATATTCTTTCATCGCTATCACCAAATGCTAGCTCTGCTCCCCAAATGGCTGCATCTAAAGTTGCTGTCATATAAACAAAATTAGCTTTGTTGCCTTTACCATAATTAGATGAAAATCCTATTTCAATTAAATCTCCTATTTCAAGGTTAGCCTTCGTTCCATGATAAAAAGGTCCTTTATCTAAAATTATATCTGAGTTATTTTTGATAGGTGCTTTGTTTTCAATACTCATATAAAGTCTCCTCGTCTTTTTATTATAGTTACATTATCTTAATATATATAAAGCGAAAAATATAGACTTATATTTCCACTTTATACATGCTATAATTAAGTTAGAAAGAGATGTTTACTAAATAGGAGTGACTTCTCTTTTTTTGTATACTTTTTTATATTTACTGGTTACTTTACAAGTTATCTCATAATATTCAATTGTCCAAATTTAGTAAAAACCTCATTTACTTGTGGTCCGGTTCTCCGTATCAGTTATAAGTGATATAGTTTTTCTGTTTTTATAATAAAGTACCTTCTTTTCTTATTTTAAAATCTATTTTTAATACATAAAAGGACTTACCTGTATCTGTAAGTCCTTTTTGGTACATTTTATATCTTACAATATATTAGATTCTATATTGGGCTACATTAATTTTTTAAATCATCTATAAAATCTCTAACCTTAATTTCTTGTGTTGCCCAAGAAGTTACAAGGCGAATAGCCGAATTATTATCATCAACTTTTTCCCAAATATGAAATGAATACTTTTCTTGAAGTTTTTCAATCAAAGTATTAGGTAGTATTGGAAATATTTGATTAGAAGGTGAATGTGTTAAAAATGAATATCCTGCTTTACTAATCTCATCTTTCAATATACTAGCCATTTTGTTAGCATGTTTTGCTAAATCAAAGTATAGGTTATCTTTGAATAGTTCTGCAAACTGTATTCCAAGTAATCTACCTTTCGCAAGTAGAGCTCCCTTTTGCTTAATGCTGAATCTGAACTCTTCCTTAAGTGAATCTCTACATATTACAAGTGCTTCTCCCATTAATGCACCATTTTTAGTTCCACCTATGTAAAATGCATCTGCATATTTTCCTAAATCTGAAAGTTCCATATCATTCTCTTCTGAACATAGTGCTGAGCCTAGTCTTGCACCATCAACATATAGGATTAAATTCTTCTCTTTACAGAAAATACCTAGATTTTCGAGTTCGCTTTTACTATAAATTGAGCCTATCTCTGTAGGATTAGAAATATAAACAAGTTTTGGTTTTACCATATGTTCATCTGCATGTAACTCTAAAATAGGATTTATATGCTTAGGGCATAGTTTTCCATCTTCTACTTCTATAGAAATAACTTTATGACCTGTAGCCTCAATAGCCCCAGTCTCATGGACTAAAATGTGTCCTGTATTTGCTGCTATTGCTGCCTCGTGAGGTCTTAGGAAAGCAGAGATTGCCGTTAGATTTGTTTGTGTGCCTCCTGGAAATAAGTGTATATCTATATCCTCGCGTCCTATTTTTTGTTTCAATAGTTCAATGGCTTGTTTTGTATATGGATCCTCTCCATACCCTTCAACTTGTTCCATGTTGCCCTCTATCAAAGCAGTCAATATCCTTGGGTGTGCTCCTTCGCTATAATCATTCTTAAAACTATACATTATAAACTCCCTCTCTTTTAACTTGCATTGTAGTCATACATAAATCACATAAGATATTACTATTATTTTCCTATTTAATATATTATTTTCATCATAAATTATAGGATAATACGTTTAACTACAAAATATTTTTATTGCTTTAGTTATAGCTTATTATAAAAGAAAAATAAGCTTTTGTTTGATATACAATACTTTTGTACTTTATATTGAATTCTATATGTTTATTGATATTTTTTCAAGCATTTAAAAATAAATAATAAAGAGGGGTTTTTTACCATATATCTATTCTTGCTTAAGACACAAAAAATCCTGATAGCACTACATTAGTATTGCCAAGGATATGCTTAGTGCAGGATAGCAGAGCCATAATCTGCTCTCATTATCCAATTTTAGTAAAAATATCATTTATATGAAACTCTTCTCTCATTCTCTCGCTGAGTAAGTTCGCCTTAGCCAAATCGAAGATTTGGAGGCTTACTTATGGTACGGTTCTCCGTAATAAGTAAGGTTAATTATTTAATAAAGTAATATATAAATACTCTACATAAATCTGCCCTTCATTATTAAATTCAAGAAAAAAGAAATTTATAGAAATACATACCTTACCTTCGAAGAAGATAATATAGCAATATTTAAATACATTAAAGGCTGGTATAATAGAAAAAAGGCTACACTCTTCTATTAATTACATGACTCCACATCAATATGAATTATTAGCTAAAAGTGTAGCATAAAAAAGTTTGACTTTTTGTGTCTAAGATATTGGCATAGGGCCACTCATGGATTATTCTCCTACCTCGTTAAAATCGGAGTTTCAACTCTGAATTGTTCACTCACATACTTCGCATAAGTTTCGTGGCTTTCTACAAGCTCATCATGCGTTCCGCTACCAGTGATTTTCCCCTTTTCTAAGAAATAGATTTTATCACTGTCAACAATTGTGGCAAGTCTATGTGCAATTACAAGTGTTGTTCTACCCTTCATTAAATTCGTAAGAGCACTTTGCACCATCATTTCTGATTCGCTATCAAGACTTGCAGTTGCTTCATCAAGCATTAAAATTTTAGGATTACGTAAGAACGCACGAGCTATGGCAATTCTCTGACGTTGACCACCAGAAATCTTCACACCTCTTTCGCCAACTTCTGTTAATAAGCCATCGGGCATTTCTTCTACAAATTTACGAGCATACGCCAATTCCAATACTTCCCACAATTCATTATCACTAAAATTTTTATCTAATCCATAAGTCAGATTTTCACGAATCGTTCCTGCCATGATGGCACTGTCTTGAGAAACGAAACCGATTTGACTGCGATAATTTGTTAAATTAATATCTTTAATATCGGTATCTCCAAACTTAATGGTTCCACTAGTTGGATCGTAGAATCTTTCAAGCAAACTAAAGATTGTTGATTTACCACCACCAGATGGTCCTGCAAAAGCAATAATCTGACTAGGTTTCGCCTCAAAAGATACATCTGTCAAAATCATTTCATCTTTTTCATAAGAGAAATTTACGTTTTCAACTTTCAAATTCTTACCACTCAAATCAATAATTTTTCCCGCTTGTAAATCCTCAGGTTCTTCATCAAGCAATTCTTGAACACGTTTAGTTGAACCAGCAGCTTTCGCCATTTCTGTAAACAATGTAGCTACGCTTGGTAATGCACCAATTAAGTTAAATAGATACATCAAAAAGCTCATCAATGTCCCAATTTCCATCTCACCTATAGCAATTCTATGCATACCATATGCAAGCAATCCAAAAATCATGCTCATCATAACCATCATCATAATTGGTTGCATGGTTGCATCAAAAACTGCCTCTTTCTTACCAACTTTAAAAAGTCTATCTACTTCCTTATTTGCACGAAATTGTACCTGTTTTTCAGCATTTGATGTTTTCACTAAGCGAATCTCGCTTAATGTTTCACTGGCAACCCCATTAAATTCAGCTAGTGCATCTTGTCTCATATGCCCAACTTTCGTTCCAAAACTAAATATCGGGAACATAATAATTAGCACTATAGGAACAACTACAAGCATGGCCACACACATATGCCAATCCATACGGATCATCATATATACAGAACCTAATATCAAGATAATGCTTGATAGTGTTTGTGGAAATGTAGTTGCAAGTAATTGCTTCACTTGTGATGTGTCATTTACTAGACGACTTGAAATTTCACCTGCTTTTACTGTATCAAAGTATTTCACTTTAAGTGTTACCAATTTAAGCCAGAGATTTTTCCTTAGATTTTGAATTATATTTTCTCCAAAAATCCCTAATATTGTTCCCGCAATAGCTGAAATAATCGCTGCAGCCACAAAAAGACATACAACCTTTACTAATAAAGTATAATCTATACCTTTTGAGAAGTTATTGACTAACGATGATGCTAATTTTGGTACGTAAATTTGTACACTAGATGAAATAAGTAATAACAAACTTCCAATAACTAATAGATAATATTTTGGTCTTGTTGTTTTAATCAGTTTGGCAAATTGTTTTAAAGAGAACTTTGTTCCGTCTTTACGAATATCTCCGCCACCTGCTGCTCTTCCGTCATCCATTATTTGTGCTCCCTTCCAAAGAATCTACTATCTCCACCGAATCTACCATGAAAACCTCCGCCAAAGCCTCTATGTACATCATTCCCGAACCCGCTACGCTCTAACATTTGTTCTCTAGCACGACCAAAATGAGCAGATATTTTACTGAAATGTTTCCAACGTTTATCATCACCAAAAATCTCATTTAACTTTTCATTAAATTCATCACTCGAGATATTTTCATTAATGCGGTTTAAATATTTATCAAGCGTTTCTAACTCCTCTTCAGTGAAGTCTTTAAACATTTCATCTTTCAAACCTGAAGAAATTTTTCCTTGATCATTGATACTTTCTCTACCTTTATCGGTTAATTCTACAAAAGTAACACGTGCATCATTTTCTGATTTCACACGATTAGCAGTCCCCGCTTCTTCTAATTTTTTAATTATTTGCGTAACACTAGAAGGTTTGATATCCAAGTATTCGGCGATACGGCCAGCAGTAACATTTTCTTCTTTTTCTAGTAATCTTAGCGTTTCAAAAGCATTGTCAGACTTTTCTTCTACTTGATTTGCAAAAATCAGAAACGGCTGATATGTAATCTCCATTAATTTATTTAATATATTATTCTTATTCATGTGATTAACCTCCACAATAATTTATTTAGTTTGTATATTAGCTAACAAAATAAATTGTAACCTCATTTATTTTGTTTGTCAATAATTAAACTAAATAAATTAAATTTCACTTATTATAAGTTTTATAATTAATTAGGCAATATTTTATATTAAATAAAGAGATACCTTAATAGATATCTCTAAAATTGAAATGTTTTAAAATTTAACTTTAATTGTAATATATCACATTCTTTTGATGTCATATTAATCCTAACCTAATCTTTTTTCAAAAGTTCTTCTGCTACCTCTTTACTTATAAAAGGTAACAATTCATCAAACAATAAATCATTATTTTCAATACATTTCCTTGCTATTTTATCAGCTATATCTCTACTTATAAATGGTTATTGTACTTTATTATCTAATAACTCTTTATAAGCTTCAACTTTCCTATATGCATTTCCCCACGTTTCCATTTTTCTATAATTTCTTATTCTATCTAAATCAAATTCTGCTATTAATATATCCTCTTGGATATCATTCGTTGAAATAATTTTATTATCAACATAGTTACCATCATCATCAAAAACTATTGGACTATATGCGCATGAATTTCCCCATTTCTTTCCCGG
The DNA here is from genome assembly GCF_050584765.1 of Clostridium sardiniense. GTDB lineage: Bacteria > Bacillota > Clostridia > Clostridiales > Clostridiaceae > Clostridium > Clostridium sardiniense_A. The sequence continues at coordinate 397,076 of NZ_JBNOOR010000002.1, forward strand.
ATAATTTGTCATTGCTATACCAGTCATATTTTCAAAAGCTCTTGTCGCTAATTGATTTATTCTTGCCGGATTCATATCACAAGCATTGGGTACAAGTATAATTTCTGCCCCTTTTAACATTAAAATTCTAGCACTTTCAGGAAATTCTCTATCATAGCAAATCATTACTCCAAGTTTAACTCCACAGAAATCACATACCTTAAACTCTTTTCCATTTTCAAGCAAAGCTTCTAATGAAAAATCACAAGTATGAACCTTTGAATATTTAATCAAAATCTCTCCTGTCTTATCAATAACTAAAGCTGTATTTTGTGGACTAGCATTTCCTTTTGAAAGATATGTTATAACAATACCTATTTCTAATTCTCTAGCAACCCCTTTAAAAGCTTTAACATATTTACTTTCTTCATCAACAGCTTCATCAAGCCATTTTTGACGTTCATTTTTGTAATTTTCATCAAATGGATTTTCAAATGCCTCATCATAAGGAGGTTCATATCCATTTGACCACATTTCTGGAAAAAGGACTATGTCAGCACCTAGCTTTTTTGCTTCAGCTATATATTTCAAACCTAATTCTAAATTCATATTAATATTGTTTGCTATTGCTTTATGTTGAATTAATCCAACCTTTAAACTCTTCATTTAATCCCCCCCCCTTATAAACTTCTTACATTCTATACTTATCTACTTTTCTTTGTAAAATTAATTATTAAATTTTTTTATAATAAAATTCCTTAATACTATAATGTTACTAATCCTTGATTTAATCTATCTAAAACATGGTTTGCAAATTCATAATAGTTCATATTGAAGTTCACTCTTTCAATGTTCATCCCTTCATGCATTAATGCCCATGCTATTTCCCTTAACATACAAATAAACTTCATATCATTTAATGTATTAAGTTTCTCCTTATCAAACACACCAAAATAACTCTCCAATAAAATTTTATCTTCTTCTATACTAAACCTATTATCTGATGAAATAGTTGCTAGATCAAAAAACACATCTCCAATACCAGATAGCTCCCAATCAATTACAGTAAGCTTTTCCTCATTTAATATCATATTATACGCTGTATGATAATCATTATGGCAATACTTGTTTATATTTTCTTTATCTTTACTTCTTTGAAGTTCTATTTTCTCCATGCGCTCCAAGTATTTATATAATCTATCTGGAAACACTACTTTTAACTCTTGTGCACCATTTAGATATCCTCTAATTAAATCAAAAGGAGAAGATTTTCTTTCTATACCTTTTAGTGAATGTATTTTTAAAAGAGTTTCTGTAACATTTTTTATTAATTCTGGGTTATGCATTTTTTCTGTTTCTATACTTTTTCCTTCTATAAACTCAGTAATCAAAAAATCCTTCTTGTTTGCTGTGGAAAAAACATTAGGAGCTATACCTAATTTTGATGCTTCAATAATTGCATTTTGTTCTTCTTCCCTACTTAAATCTAGATATTCATTTTGATTACTATTAATCCTTAATACATAGAACTTATTATCTACTTTTACCTTATAGGTAACATTTGATAAACCACCATTTAAAGGTTCGTATGTTATTCCCTCAATACCACTCCATTTTGGAATGTTTTTCAATATTATATCAATATTGTCCATCTCTCTTCCTCCATAGCCTGCAATAATTTAAGATTGTTAATTTTTTCATGCTTATCTTATCATACATTTAAAGTTTTAAAAACCATATTTTGTATTTTTACATAAGGTTTTTTAATAAAAAATAGATATCTAGATTTACTTATTAATTCTAGATATCTATTTTAATTTTTAACATTTGAATTTAATTATATACCTTTAATAAACCATCAACCTTTTACTCATAGTATTTTAAATTTGTGTATTAAATATCTATCTGCAAGTAATAGGCTAATTATAAGTAAAAAGTGCTAAAATAATAAATACAATAGGATTTATTTTTAGTAAAAATGGAGCAATAGAATTTAGTTGTGATTCTTCACTTCCAGAAGTTGGAATATTAAATATTAAATATGTTAAAATAAATAAGTTTCAATTATAAAAATAGTCTTAGATATGTTGTATCAATATCTAAGACTATTTTTTTCATTAATTTCAGTAAATATTGGAGCCTCATTTGAAATAAATATATATTATTATTTAGAATGATGTCCATCCACCATCAGTTTGCAATGTGGCACCTGTCATATGAGTTGCATCATCAGAAGCTAAGAATAATATTGAAGCTGCTTGTTCTTCTGCAGTTGCTTCTCTTTGCTGAATAGTCCTTGTCTTTTGTCCTGCCATAGATTGTGCTTGTGCTGGATCCATACCTTTAGCTATAGCTTCTGCTCTTCTAGCCTTAACATATTCCATAGCTTCTCTAACCATTGGAGTATCTGTTCCAGCAGGATTTACAGAATTTACTCTTATGTTAAATCTTGCATAGTCTAAAGCTAAATTCTTAGTTAATCCATTTACAGCATGTTTAGATGCAACATATGCTGGATTTCCTGGTAATCCTGTTAATCCTGCAATTGATGCATTATTCACTATAACACCTGCAGTATTTTGTGCTAAGAATTGATTGATTTCGCATTTACAACTAAAGTAAACACTATAGAAGTTATTTGCCATTGTATAATCCATATTTTCTTGCTTTAACTCATGTAGTGGACCTGGCTTTCCCATAACCCCTGCATTATTTATAGCTATATCCAACTTACCATACTTTTTAATAGTTTCTTTTACCATGTAATCACAATTACTTTCAATAGATATATCTAAATTTAAAAATATTGCATCTCCACCATTATCAAGTATAGCCTTTAAAGTCTCTTCACCTTCTTTTTTCAAAATATCAACTACTACGACTTTTGCTCCTTCTTTAGCTGCTCTTATGGCAGTTGCTTTACCTATCCCCCTAGCAGCACCTGTTACTATCATAACTTTATTTTCAAATCTACCTTCAAAAAACTTCTTTTCCATATTCAAAACCTCTCCTCTTAAATAGTTTCTTCATTAAAGTCATCTTTTAATTCATTTTTAGTTATTTTTCTAAGAAGGTAATAAAACTGTTCTATTTCCTCCTTAGTTAATTCTTCTACTAACCCATTTTCCCATTTTTTTGATACATTAATTATCTCTTCTTTATTTTTTTTAGAATACTCTGTTAAAAATATATGATGCTTTCTTTTATCCTTTTCATCATGAACTCTTTTTACATATCCATTTTCCTCTAATTTAGTAATTGCTCTAGTTGTAGCTGCTTTATCAACACCTATTTTATGAGTTAATTCATCCTGAGTTATTCCATCCTTCATATATAAATAAAGCAAAAATTGGTATTGACCTGCTCCAATATTATAATCTTTATATTCATTTCCTAAAAAACTAACACCTTGCCTATATAAGTAATTAATATATCTACTAATTGATTCTGTTTTAAACCTTTTCATTAACTAGCCCCTATTATTTTTTATTCAATTAATCTTTTCTTTATTATTAGATTGTATCTTTTATTCTCATTATTTCTTATCTATTAATCCTATTATAAATAGATTTAGTTGATAGGTCAACTAAATTTTAAATTAAAATAAAAAGACACTTTCTTCTTACAAGATAGCATCTTTTTCGTTAATAAATATAAATTTTCATATTTAGCAATTCCAATTTATTTTTGCTGGATTAGGCTCATCTATTATAGCAACTTTACGTAAAGCCTCCTCCATTTTTTTACACTCTCTTGTTGCAATTTCATCATAAACCTCAGCCTTTTCATTAACACCAATAGATGAATATGCTATGGCTGCAGCACCGTAAAATGCGAGTCCTAAAGAACTTGTTACAGTATTAATTGTTGCCGTTGTTGCTCCAATTGCCCTAGCTGCGGCTTGTGCAGCTGGATTTCCTTCTGCTTCTCTTGCAGCTATTTGAGCTTCCTTAATAATTTTCTTTGCCTCTATTAATTTCATATTTCCTTCTAGCCATTCATTAGATGCATTCAATGCATTTTTTAGACGAGAATCCTCTGGATAATCTTTTTCATAAATAGGTAGAATATGCTCCCTTGCATATTCATTACACCATTTTACAATTGTATTTTTGCTTTGTGTTTCTATTAATCTCATAAGAGAAACAATATATGGTGAATCTGCTTTTCCAATCATTTTTCGTACTTTAGCCATAATAACTCCTTTTGCTTGAATATATTTTTTTAAATTTTATTTACCTCATTGTTATATATACTCATTTTTAGTAGTACTTAATATAACTTTTACTCATTAATAGCTTCAATTCCCTGTTTCTTAAGCTTAATTAAATTATCTTTCATATTTTTAAGTACTTCTGGTGAATGCCCTTTCCATTCACTTATTTCACCAATTACTTTCAGTGGAAAGCGTGTACGATAAGAACGTGTAGGATTCCCTGGGAATTTTTTATCAGTCAAATTAGGATCATCTTCAAATTCACCAGTAGGTTCAACTATATATATTCTTTCATCGCTATCACCAAGTGCTAGCTCTGCTCCCAAAATCGAAGATTCGGAGGCTTACTTATGGTACGATTCTCCGTATCGGTAGTAAGTGAGGTTTTTTATCTATTAGACAAACTGAAATTTGACACGGTGCCTATTCTTTGAAATTTAATAATTTTTCTATATTTCTAATATCGTGTTTATCAACTTCACGTAATTCATAACCTGTATGAAATATTTTTTGACCCTTAGCAGATATACATGGTATTATTCTTCCATTAAAAATAGCATTCCCAAAAAAATCAGCTTCAAATTCATACCATCCTCCTTCTAAATCAGCTTGTTTCGCTGTTCCATTATCATTAAGAATAAATGGATGGATATCTATATAACCTAAGTGCGGATGATACAGTTCTATACGAACAGGACTCCAATCTGTTACTATTTCATATCCGTTTTCTTTCAATATCTGTAATAGTTTTTCGGTGTATTTAGAATCGAAATTTATGTCTACATCTCTATGTTCTCTCGTTTGTTTCCCAACAAGCACATCTACTCCCCATCCACCATCTAACCAATAACTTATTCCAGTATTATCTATTAAATTCAACACTTTAAGCAAGTCTTCTTGTGTTACTGTTTCCTTCTTTTCCATCACTATCCCTCACACTTTCAAATTCTAATTTAACAAACCTTATAGCTATAATATTTTTCTATTATATCTATATCTCCATCATACATTCAGGTGACACTTTTTTTTAATAGATAGTCCTAATTATCAAAAGAAAAACTCAAAATTGTATTCTCATTTCTTGAGTATTCTCTCTAAACTTCCAATATCTAATAAATTCACTGTCTCAAATTTTCCTTTATAAAACACACCATAGTTATTAAAAACACAAGGTAATTCCTTTGCTTTTTGTAGCATATCCACTTGAATTAAAGATACAGGAACATCATTTATTTCACAATACTGTTTTATCTTCTCAATGTTTTGATAGATATAAGGGCATTGCATATCATAATAAATTATTAAATCTTTACATTCAATTTCTTGTTTTTTAGCATTTTGTGTGAACTTTGGTGTTGTTCCATCAAAAGAAAGTGCAAGCAGTTTATATCCATTATCGGTAGTATCAACCACCTCAAAACCAAACTTCTTCACAAATGATTGATCAGAAAGCCAATGTTTTTGTTTCTTTGCTCCGATCATGCAAACGCCTGATTTACCCTTTTCCCTTGCATCTGCCAAACAATACTCCATTAGTGATTTCCCATACCCTTTTCCTTTATAACTACCGGAAACCCATAAGCAATATACATAGTAATAGTTATCACCAGTTATAGGAACCCAAGCTGTTTCAAGAGGAGCATATTCAATAAAAACCGTTGCCTTTTCATTTAACTTTCTAAAAACATGACCTTCATTTAGTCTATCAGAAAGCCATTGTCGTTTTTCGTCAATACCTTGATGTGGTTTTTTACTGCGTATAATACAGCATAAATGTTCATTAGCAAGATTTTCTGTTGTTAAGTTAACAAAATCAGTACACATATTTTAATTTTCCTCTCTTACAAATTCTAATTTATCTAACTAAAAATTTAATATTATTCTTCAATAAAGTAATCTGTATCCATTTTCTTCACTTCATATATTATTCCATCTATCCCCTCATCACCTGTTTTTCTAGTTGCTTTAGTAGTATAAGAGTATTATTAAATAGTATCTTATTAACCAAGCTCCACCATTACATAAAAATTTATCATTATGCAAATATCTTAGTTTATTTCTAATGACTAGAGACTATAATGTTACTAAACCTTGATCTAATCTATCTAAAACATGGTTTGCAAATTCATAATAGTTCATATTGAAGTTCACTCTTTCAATGTCCATTCCTTCATACATTAATGCCCATGCTATTTCCCTTAACATACAAATAAATTTCATATCATTTAATGTATTAAGTTGCTCTTCTTTAAGCACACCAAAATAACTCTCCAATAAAACTTTATCTTCTTCTACACTAAACCTATTATCTGAGGAAATAGTTGCTAGATCAAAAAACGCATCTCCAATACCAGATAACTCCCAATCAATTACGGTAAGCTTTTCCTCATTTAATATCATATTATATGGTGTATGGTAATCATTATGGCAATACTTGTTTATATTTTCTTTATCTTTACTTCTTTGAAGTTCTATTTTCTCCATGCGTTCTAAGTGTTTATATAATCTATCAGGAACCGCTACTTTTAAATCTTGTGCACCATTTAAATATCCTCTAATTAAATCAAAAGGAGAACATTTTCTTTCTATACCTTTTAGAGAATGTATTTTTAGAAGAGTTTCCGTAACCTTTTTATTAATTCTGGATTATTCATTCTTTCTGTTTCTATACTTTTTCCTTCGATAAATTCAGTAATCAAAAAATCCTTCTTATTTCTTGTAGAAAAAATAATAGGCGCTACGCCTAATTTTGATGCTTTAATATTTGCATCTTGTTCTTTTTCCCTGCTTAAATCTAGATATTAATTTTGATTACTATTAATCCTTAATACATAAAATTTATTATCTACTTTTACCTTATAAGTAACATTTGATAAACCACCATTTAAAGGTTCGTATGTTATTCCTTCAATACCACTCCATTCAGGAATTTCTTTCAATATTATATCAATATTGTCCATCTCTCTTCCTCCATAGTCATAAATATTTTAAGATTATATATTAAATATCTATCTGCAAGTAATAAACTAATTATAAATAAACAGTGCTAAAATAATAAATGCAACAGGTATCATAACTAAGGTGCTACAAATAGACACAAATGTTTTAACCCTTTTATCATTTTTTAATACCTTTTTAATTACTAAGTACAACCCTATTCCAATAATTCCACCACAGGTATTTGTAATTACATCAGTTATATCACTAGCCCCTATTGCAAACACATATTGAATAACTTCAAACAATATTGATATTCCTGCTATATTAACTATATTTTTGCTTATCTTAGAATTTTTCAAAAATATATTAATATAAACTCCTAAAGGAATAAACAAAATCACGTTACCCCAAATATCAAGGCTATTATAATATCCATTAATAATGTCATTAAAAGGAACTAAATTAATACTTCTAGAAAAATATCTTCCACTACTAAATAGCTCCATAGGTGAAACATACTTAAAAAGAATATTCCACAGCAAAAATAAAATATAAAAAATAAAACTTATTATAAATAAACTATTGATTACCTTCTTTTTCACATTCTCACTCCTTTTCAATAGATCTAATGAATCATAATATACAATAGTAAACTTCTATATATTATGAAAATACTATTTTTCGTAAGTTGTACTTGCTATTATCTTCACTTAATAATTCAGCTTAAAAATGTACTCATAATTGCAATTACAATGTATATATAAGGTTCCAATTTTAAAATAATACTATCCGTAGCAGAAGGCTCAGCTGCAGTCTTATTAGACAGTTTATAAAAAATTTTACTCATAACCATAAAAATAATCCATCCTAAAATAGCTCCTAATACATTCATTATTAAATCATCAATATCAGAGGCACGATGAGTAAATAATTGTCCAATTTCAATGATAAGCGAAAATACTACCCCTGCACATAATATAGGTAAAAACCTTCTAAACTTTTGCCATAAGACAGGTAATAAAAATCCAAATGGCATAAAAAATATTATATTAAGTATAGCTGAAATTTCAATTCCATTGCTAAAAGGAATAAAATTTATAATAGGATTAAATATTGGTTTATTTACTTTTAAAGCTCCTTGAAAATCACTTATTGAAGGAAATCCTACTACATCTTTTAATGCAATCATTAAGTATAGAATAAAAAGATACCCAAAAAAGTAATGCTGCCATTTAATTTTTTCTTTAATACTATCAGTACCTTTATTTAAACAAATATTTAAAATAGTTATTAAGATCAATGCTAATGCCATGGATATTATATAACTTTTCATCATAATAATTTAACCTCCTCATTTATTATTCAATTAAAATTTTCAAATTTACAAATATAGTATATACCTTAAACATTAAGATAATATTACCAAATTTCTTAAAATTTTCTTATGTCCAAAAATGTAAATCCTTAAACGTAAATATGTACGAGCCTTATTTATTATTTTAAGTTAGTAAAATTATATAAAGAGCTATAAAAAAAATTAACCACAATATATATCTGGGCTTAATTTATTTCCCAGTACATATATTGTGGCTAATTAAAAAAGTTTATCTAAATATCACGTAAACTTTATGTTTTTATGCTTTATGATTAGTCATAATATTCTTTACTTCTTCAAGGCATTCTGGCTTTATTAATTGTAGCATTTTAGGAATAAAAGTAGCCATATATTCTGCATTGAAAGTACCATTATTTTGCTTTGCAAAACTTTCGCTAAGTAATTCCTTTGCTTTATCTTGATTTTGTTCTTCTACTCTATCCATTATGAAATTAAAAAATCTTTCTTGTCCGTTGTTCATTGTAATTCTCCTTATTAAAGTATTTCTCATTATACTATTTAAAGTATAGTTCTAATTATACTATATAGTTTTTTATTAGTGTTATATATAGTTTATTTTGTAAACTAACTTTGAAATAAAATTATAATAATGGTTCCATTGATAAAATTTCACAAATAAAAAGCAAACTAAAAAAATTTAGTAATGAGAATACAATATAAACTAATTTAGTTTCCTTTATAAAAAAGTCAATAAAATATCTTATACTAGATTCAAAAAGCAAATCCATGGAAATAATACATAACGTCATTCCTATAAATGCAATCCAGTATTTAGTAATAATAACTAAAAATAGTATACTAGCAATAAAAGTTAATAATTTATTTTTTATAAAAAACTTTAAAAATAAATTACCAAATAAAAAAGCAATCACTACAGAGAATATAATATATGCTTCACGAAGATTCGCTTTAACTGTAATATCTCCAAAATACATTTCATTATATCCAAAAGATGCTATAACAATAGTTAAGAATACTAAGAATTTAATTACATTAAAAATCATGTATTTTTTATTTAATCCCATAGATACCCCCCCCAATATATGACAATTATATATTATAAGGAATTATTATTAAAGCTAATTTTATTAATAATATATTAGTATCTCATTAATACATAATGTAAGGGCTATCCTAAATCTAGAATAGCCCTTTACATATTTATCTTAAATATATATTTTATCTAATGCAGTTTTTATATCATCTATTAATGATTCTGGATCTTCTAATCCAACATATAATCTTATATGCGATTCTCCAATTCCTCTAGCCTTTAAATCTTCATGATTTATGCCTTTATTAGCTGGCAAAATAAGACTTTCAAAGCCTCCCCAGCTAACTCCTATTGTGAATAGTTTAAAGGAATCAACAAATTTAATTAATTTATTAAAATCGCTATCAACCAATTCGAATGATAATAAACTTGAATATCCACTTAAATATTTCTTTGCTAATTCTTTTTGCTTACCCTCTGAACAATATGGGTGATATATTGCTTTTATTCTACTGTCAGATTTTAAGAAGTCTATAACTTTTCTTACTGACTCATCATGTTGTTTCATTCTTATTGGTAATGTTGTAAGAGAACGTAATAATAACCATGAATTAAATGGACTACTTACTCCGCCTAAAGTTTGATGACCATTTTCGAATATATCATCAACAATATCCCTTTTTGATATAACAGCCCCTGCTACTACATCTGAACTTCCCCCAATATATTTTGAACAAGAATGTATTACTATATCAATTCCCCACTCAATTGGCTTTTGAAAAATAGCTGTTGACCAAGTATTATCCATTATAGTAATAATATTATTTTCCTTTGCAATTTTCGAAATAACTTCTAAATCATATAATCTCATGTGTTGAGAGGATGGACTTTCAATATATATTACTTTTGTATTTTCCTTTATTGCTGATTCTATATCTACCTTTTCGTCAGATGCTATATTCGAATGTGAAACATTGAACTTACTTAGGTATTTCATAAACGAAACTGTCTGTCCGTAGATTGTCCCAATAGTCAATATATGATCTCCACTTTTCAGCATTGTAAATAAGGTAGATGTTATAGCTGCCATACCAGATGAAAATACCTTACAAGCTTCACCACCTTCTAACTTTGCCAATCTATTTTCTATTAACTTTGTTGTTGGATTAGAACCTCTTGTGTACATATAACTGTTTTTTTCATCAGAAACTATATCTAAAAAGTCCTCATAAGAATTAAATTTAAAAGAACTTGTTTGTACTATTGGCATGGAAACAGCCAAATACTCTCCTATATTACTTTCTGATTCATGTGTGCAAATATCTCTTGTTTTTTTCATAGTTTAAACCCCTTTTGCTATACTTAAATCTAACATTTCTTCCTTATGATATCTTTTGTCTAATATTTTTATAAATGGATAGTATATAAAGAATACTACAACTAATAAAACAATTTGAAGGATAGCACCGCTAACTCCTGATACTAAATATCCACTCAGGACTACTGGAGTTGTCCAAGGAATTATAACTCCTGATGTTAGACTAACTAATCCTATACTCATACTTACATAAGTTATTATAGAAACAATTGGTGTTGCTAACATCCATGGAATAAACATTATTGCATTTAAAACTATAGGTAACCCAAAAATTATTGGTTCATTTATATTAAAAAGACTTGCTGGTAATGCTAGTATTCCTAATGTTCTAAGTTGTTTTGATTTAGTTAAAAAGATTAAACTGATAACTAATGGAAGTGTTGAACCTGATCCACCCATTTGCATGAATATGTCTTTAAATTGTTTAGTTATTATAAAAGGTAACTCTGCATTAGCAGTAAACGCAGCTAAGTTCTCTGCTGATTGACTTAACCAAACTGGACTCATTACAGAGCCTACAATATCATTACCATGCAATCCAAAGAACCATAGGAATTGTCCTAACATTTCTGCTATAATCATTGAGAAAATATTATTTCCTAATTTTAATAAAGGAGCTTGTACAATTGAGAAAACAAAATGATGTATATCACCATAGCTTGTATTCATAAATAAAGCTCTAATTAATACAGCAATTATTGAAACTAAAGCTATTGGTACTAAGGCTCCAAAAGACTTTGTAACTGCTGGTGGTACAGTATCTGGCATTTTAGGCTGTATGCCTAATTTCTTTATTTTAATAAAAATATTAGTAAATATTATAGCGATTAAAATTGATATAAACATTCCCTTAGCTCCAAGCCATTCTGAAGCTATATTCCCATCAACTAATGGAGTAACTATTAAAAATACCATTAAATTTGTTATTATTATAAATATAGGATCTTCCTCTTTTGCCTTTGAATAATTGTAAGATACACCAATTAAAATAATAAGTCCCATAACATTTATAGTTGCATTAGAAACTGATGTTACTAACCCTTGAAGAACACCTTCACCAAATATACCGTTTATGAATTCATCATATCCCTTAATAGGCAGATATGCAAAAAGTAAGAATACAGAGCCAACTATAAAGAATGGCATTAGTGAAATCATAGTATTTCTTATAGCAGTTAGTATCGCATTACTTGCTAACCTTGAAGCAATAGGCATCATCTTCTCTTCAACTTTGTTCATAATATTCCCCATAAAAACATCCCCTTTAAATTAAGTAATTGTTTACATTAATTATATAGTTTTTAATTATAATTGTCTAGTCTTTTATTTTAAAAATGTATATTTTAAACAAAATTTTAAGCTAATGGATTTACCATTAGCTTAAAGTTATTTGTACTCTATTCTTTTTTACTTATTAAATGCAATTCAAACTTATCTCCACTATAATGAATAATAGCATATTCTAATGGTATTGCATCATCACCATAAACTACATGCTCAACTTCGATTACTGTACTTCCATCAGCAATGTTTAAAAATTCTTTATCCTTTTCATCTGCTATTTCCGCTCTTATTAATTTGTCTGCATTATATATCCTTAAATTCAATTCATTTTCTATGTATTTATATAATGATCCTTTTAATATCTCTTCTGTTAATCCCGTTATTCTATCAATTGACATATATATAGTTTCAAATATAACAGGTAAATCATCTAAATATCTTACCCTCTCAATATGATAAACAAAACTACCTTTCTTTATTTGAAGAATATTTGCAATATTATCCTCTGCTATAATAACTTCGAATAATTTTACCTCTGATTTTTTGTTATCATTAGTAAAAGTATTGTTAAATCCAAAAGTTGATGGTTTATTTGAATATCTTTTATTACCTTTTAAAGATTTGAATTGTTGCTTAACTAAAGTTCCTCTTCCCCTTGATTTAACTATATATCCCTCTGCAACTAATTGATCCATTGCTTGTTTCATTGTCATTCTACTACAGGAAAATTTATTAGCTAAGGTTTTCTCATCATCTATAACTTGATTCTCTTTATACTCACCATTAATAATTTTATTCCTAATCTGATCTGCAATTGCTTGGTATTTATACTGTATTTTGCTCATATAACTCTATACCTTTCTATATAATATTAACTATATATTATCATAATTTAATTACATATACTAAGCTAAATCAATTAACCACTTCATATCATTGGTTATCTACACTATATTTATTTTAGAGTATTTTTTCATTATATTATGTAATTTTTTATTAATGTTATATATAGTTTATTTTGTAAAGTAACTTTAATTTAAAATATTATACTAAAGTTTTTCACTTAAATATACTTTAACTTAACATTAACAACACCAAATGTAAAAGGTGATGAATTAGATCAAGCAATAAAAGAATATCCTAAGTAAATTCTTTATTTAGCTAAAAAGCTAATTGCAGTCAATCCAATACCCAAATTCTTTTTAAGTAATCCAGTAGTAGAAATGTCCATATAAAATTTACCAACTTCTGAACTAAGTGTTTCTTTATCCTTTAACTTGCGAACTGCTAGTTGTCGTAAAGCTTCTGCTAAGTTCATTGCTTGTTGCTCAAAGTCTTTTCCGCTTTCAACCGCATTCTTAAATTCAATCAATTTAGAACGTTCATCATCAAGGGTTTGTGTATTTAAAATTAAATCATAAACTCTTGATAATAAAGAATTTTGTTCTGCTATTATTTTTTCTTTTTTACTCAATTTAATTACCTACTTTCTGCAAAAATATCCACCCACAGCAGAGCTTGCCCAACCATTACTAATAACTTTTAAAATATAAGATAAGTTACTTTCTGTTTTAATCCAGCGATATTTTGTGTGTAATTGTATTATATTGATACATTCCTGGTCCAACTGACCAAATGTTTTCCCAATTCTCTCCAGTAATCATTGATAACTGGTCATCCGTAATTTTTTCATATTATTCTATTTAATAGTTTTTGTATTTGATATAAATCTACTATGTTTCTTTTAATTAAAATTAATTCTTGCTCTCCATTTATATATATATAACTTTTAATTTATAAATATCAAAAATTTTAAATTAAAGTTATTATAATGGATTCAAAAAAAGCTGACTCTTTTTCAATAAAAAAATCAGCTTTTAGCAGCCCAAACTCGCTTTTTAAAATTGTCCTTGATAGGATCCACTTTATTTAACATACTCTCTTTATTACTTTTTCCTAGCAGAAATCTTGAATTGCATTTACTAATCCATCGTTAGCTCTTATAACTGGAGCAGTATTAACTACAGCAGGTGGAACTACTTATTTATCTTTAACTGTTACCTTAACAACCTTATCTGTATAAGCTCCTTGTGAGTCTGTTACTTCTAATGTCAACTCATAAATTCCTGGTTTAGAGGTATCTGGTCTACCAAACATAACTATAGAATTAGTAATATTTCCATCTTCCTTATCCATAGCTTGTGCATGTAACATATCAAATGAGAAATATTCTCCTTTATTTAGCACTACATCATTAGCTGTTATAACTGGAGCAGTATTAGCTACATCAGGTGGATTTACTTCTTTAGCTTTAACTGTTACTGTAACAAACTTGTCAGTACATGCTCCTTGAGAGTCAACCACTTCTAACCCTACTTTATAAACTCCTGGCTTAGATGTGTCTGGCATATCATATATAACTAGTGAATGAGTTAAATCTCCATCTTCTTTATCCATAGCTCTTGCATGTAACATGTCAGTATCGAATTGTTCTCCTTGAGTTAGAACAACATCATTAGCTGTTATAACTGGAGCAGTATTAGCTACATCAGGTGGATTTACTTCTTTACCTTTAACTGTTACCTTAACAACCTTATCTGTATAAGCTCCTTGTGAGTCTGTTACTTCTAATGTCAACTCATAAATTCCTGGTTTAGAGGTATCTGGTCTACCAAACATAACTATAGAATCAGTAATGTTTCCATCTTCCTTATCCATAGCTTGTGCATGTAACATATCAAATGAGAAATATTCTCCTTTATTTAGCACTACATCATTAGCTGTTATAACTGGAGCAGTATTAGCTACATCAGGTGGATTTACTTCTTTAGCTTTAACTGTTACCTTAACAATCTTATCTGTATAAGCTCCTTGTGAGTCTGTTACTTCTAATTTCAATTCATAAGTTCCTGGTTTAGAGGTATTTGGTCTACCAAATATAACTATAGAATCAGTAATGTTTCCATCTTCTTTATCCATAGCTCTTGCATGTAACATATCAGTATCGAAGTGCTCTCCTTCAGTTAAAACTACATCATTAGCTGTTAAAACTGGCTTATTATTTATTGCTGAAGGTTTGCTTGGAGCTGTTGTAGTATCGTGACCTTTATCATTATTTGCTTTGGTTAGTTTAACTACTTTATTTGAATGTTTTACAGTTGTATTAACATCTTCATTTGAATTTTTTTGGTTATCTTGAGTTTTTTTAATATCCTTATTTGATTCAGAAGTAAACATTCCATAAACAAAACCTTCTTTATTATTAACCTTAACTTTATACCAATCGCCTTGCTTTCCAACAATATTTAAAATAGTTCCATTAGGCATAGTATCTAAAATGCTAGAATTAGTAGATGGTTTCTCTCTTAAATTTAATACTGTAGCTACATTAGTTACACTACTATTTTTATCTAGAGAAATTAATTTAGAATTCAACCCATCATTAGCTATCTCAAAATCTGATTTATTTAAATATCCTTTTAGACCTGATTGAGTGATAACTTCATATTTTCCATTAGAAACATTGATTATATCTAACATATCGAATGTATTAGTACTCCCTACTGTATTTCCATTTTTATCCTTAAGAATTGCTCTTGATAAAGTTATCCCCTTATTTGATGAACTATATATATTTTGGCTAACCTCTGTATTATTTAATGTATCAGCATTTGCAGTAATAATGTTATTACTAATAGCTAATGATGATATCATTGCGCTTGCCAATAATAAAGATGTTATTCTTTTTCTATTCATTTCTATTCCCCCTAGGTACAATTTATATATACATATATATATATGCGTATATATATATATTACCACCCAACATCATCCTTTAATTGAAATTTTTATCATATTTACATTTTATTTATATGATCAACCTGAAGTTTACATTTAAATATAAAAATAGTAGAGTATAAAATAATTAAGCAAATAATATACAAAAAAAGAGTGCCTATTCCTAGGCACTCTGAGTAAATTTGTTTGAGAAAATATTGCTTCTTATAAAAAAGTTATTGGTCTGTAAGAGATCTTATACTATTATTAATAATTTACTACACTATTTCTATATCAGTAGTTTCTTTAGTAATTACTTCAGCACCTAGTTTTTCAACTAATGCACCACCTGATGTTTCAAAAACACCCTTTGAAATGATTAAATCCATTAGATCATTAACAGCTGTGTTATCTAAATCTTCCTTTGCATCCTTAACTGTAATATTAACCTTCTTTTCTAATTCATTCTTAAAACTCATAACTAATGACTTTTGTATCATATTCCTTCTCCCCCTTAATCTTTTAATATTTAAATTCTAATCCAGCCTCTATCCTTAAAAGACTTAACATAATTTTTATAAAAGTAAACTCTGATAATTTCTAAGGATAGATTCAAAACAACTTTAATTATTCTGATAATAGGCTAAATTCTTCTCTTTCTACAGATACTGCTGGATAGTTTACAACTTCTGATAAAGCTACCCCAACTGCATGTAGATCCTCATCTTTTACATTTAAGTTTACATCCTTAAATCTTTGATATTTTATTATGTCCTTCCCCTTATCGTCCTTACCTCTGTTGTAGGTAATTTTTAAAACTACCTCGTCAATTGTTTTTGTTATCATACTTATCACTCCCTTCACTTTACATATATGCACTAGCCTAAAAAAACTAAAAAAAAATCTACTATTTTTAAATAGTAGATCAAATATAATAACAACGGGTTTGGTTTTGGTTTTGTAAAATGGTTAAAAAACAGGCGTTATAAAACTAAGGTTGTTTAGCAACAAGCAAAAAAGGAGAAAATAGTGAATGAATGAAAAGTACAATAAAGTTAAAGAATTAATAGCTATATTATAAAAATATATACAGTATAGCTATTTTATTTATTACAAAATGCAATATATAGTTAACATTTGGGGATAAATGGAATATCATATGTAATATAAGGAGGTTTTTATGAGAAATAAAAGAATGAAAATAGCTCGGATTGAGTATGACATGAGTCAAGAGGATTTAGCAAAAGCTGTTGGAGTAACAAGACAAACAATAGGTTTAATAGAAGCAGGAAATTATAATCCATCATTAAATCTTTGTATTTCTATATGCAAAGTATTAAAAAAAACTTTAAACGATTTATTTTGGGAGGAATTGTAATGAGCAATTTAAAGAATCAGGATGAGAGAACTTTATTATTAAAAAGAAAGGTCCAAAGTGATGCTTTTCAATTATTATCAGTTTATTTATTAATAACAATTGTAGTTCAAAAATTTCTTTTCAATGCTCCATTTCATCAAATCGCTGTTGAATTTATAGGAGTTATAGTTATTAATATTTATGTGGCAATTAGCAATATTTTATTAGGGAATAATCTTTACCCTACAAGCTCTAAGACTAAGAAAAATATTATTATTGGTGCTATTATTTCTGGATTAGTATGCTGTATTATGCTTTTTATATTAGCAGGTATAAGTGATTTTATTACTCTTGCTTCTATATTTATATGTACTACTATTTGCTTTTTAGTGTTTTCTTTTCTATTATATTATTTAAATAGAATAAAACAGAAGAAAATTGAAGAAGAGTTAAATAATGATGAGAATAATTTAAATTAATAAAAGTCGGGCAGATGCTCGACCTTTATTTTGTGAATTTAGTTGAGAAAGTGCTTGTGAATTTTACTGTGAAAAATTTTTCTGCACCTCAAAACCGAACCAATTGAATCTAATAAATATAATTGTTATTTCATTTCACCCATAATCCATAACTTTATAATCTTTTCGTCTCTAAATACCTTGTTTCTTTTTTCTCTAAATAATATACCCTTATTACTTAGTTCTCTTATAAGTTTTATCATAAATAATCTCCTCCTCATATTATCCTCTTAGACTTTTATAAACCATAATAAATACAATCCAAATATTGTATTTAATTGCATTATATCACTAATATATATTAATTAAACCCTCTTCTCTTATGTTTTCTTATTTGGATAAATTATTTTATAATCCTCATATTATCTTTTCTATTTTCTAACCTATACTTCTCTATAATATACTTTGCTAACCTATACTTATACACTCTATAGCATGCTTGCTAACCTATACTTTCTAAACCTTATAATACTTTGCTAATCTACACTTTATATATGCTCTATACTTTGCTACACTATATTCTCTATCCTTTGATAACTCTCTAAATATCTAAACTTTAATATTCCTGTCCTTCCATTTCTCTGCTTTGAAATAATCCACTCCATAATATCCTTCTCATCACTACTTTTTTCATAATAAGCATCTCTATAAACAAATATTACAAGGTCTGCATCTTGCTCTATATTCCCACTTTCTCTAAGGTCTGAAAGTCTTGGTCTTCTACAAGATCTTTGCTCTACTGCTCTGGATAATTGGCATAGAAGTATAACATTAATATCAAGCTCCTTTGCAAGGATTTTAAGTGCTCTAGTTACATCACCTATAGCTTGTGTTCTATTATCTGTCCTTCCCATATCCATAAGTCCTAAGTGATCTATTATAATCGCATCTAAGCCTTCTGCCATCTTTAGCGCTGCTGATTTGGCTCTTATATTTAACATATCTTGTCCACTTGTACAATCTGTAAATATCTTGCCTCTCTTTGATACTTCATTAAATACATCAGTTATCTTAAGTAGCTCTGCTTCACTTAAAATAGCCTTTTTAATCTTATCAGCTTTAATATTAGCATTTGCTGCAAGCCTTCTTGTACCAATACTCTCTTCATTCATCTCCATCTCAAAAATGCCAACAGTATTCCCATTATCAGCTAATCCTTCTGCAATAATAAGCGCCATTGCTGTCTTTCCCATAGAAGGTCTACCACCAATTATAGCAAGCTCTCCCTTTTGAAGACCATTTACTGCATTATCAAACTTTATAAAGCCTGTCTTCATTCCTGCAATTCCACCACCGCTTACATATCTCTCCTCTATATGGTCTAGTGTTATACTAAATAGCTGATTTTCATTAAGCATACTTCTCTTGCTAGTATAATTCTCCATAAGCTCTACCTCTATCTGACTTGTAATCTTTCTTAAATTTGAGGTTTCATCTTGCAGTTCTCTAATGCCATTATGCAAACACTTTATAAGCCTTCTCCTGTAGCTTTTGTCCTTTAATATGCCTATATAAGAATCAATATTTACAACTGTTCCAGTTCCCATAAGTTCAGTTAAGTAACTTACTCCACCAAACTTTTCAAGCACCTTTCTTGAAATCTCCTCAATTAAAGTTATAAGGGATATATCCTTCCCCTCCCCATAAAGTGTGATTATTGCTCTATATATTCTCTTGTGCTTATCTAAGTAAAAATCTTCTTCTTTTAGACTTTCAATGCACTTTGGTATAACGCTATTTTTATAAATCATAGCGCCTAAAACTTCTACCTCTGCCTCAATATTTTTTATCTCCATACCCAAAACCCCTTTTCTTTTAAACCCTAACTTCTAAATTTAATTTACTAAATATCAAAATCAAATTCACTATACATGTCCTTAAATATCTCATCTTGCGTACTTACCCTTGAAGATACTTTCTCGTTAAGATATTCCTCAAATTTACTCTCCCTAAAGAGAGTTGATGGTCTTAAATAAGCCTCATACTTAGTGCCTTTCCATGATTTTTTCTTGTTTTCAATAACCTTTTTAAAATCATCTACAGTGTATCCTTCCTCTAGCCTTCCCTCTATTAGCTTAACTGTCGTCTTTGTTGTGCTTTTATAATTAGTGTCTAGCTTCTCATTTAGAAAATCTATAACCTCCTTGCAAATCTTTTTTGTATATATTTTTTTATTATCTTTTTCTTTAGTATTTATATCTTTAGTATTCTTTGGTACTGATTTTTCATCGTCTGCTTTTGTGTCAAATTCGGATCCCCCATTGGAATTTTTATCGTCTCCTTTTGGGCGCAAAGACTCATTGTCCTTTTTAAAAAATAAATTTTCATACTCACTTCCTATTGCATAAAGCGTGTATGTGCCTCCTTCTTTCATTAATCTATAATCTAAAAGATTACTTTTAACTAATTTCTTTATTCTTCTCATCATCATATCTTTGCTCTTTATATTAAGCATTGGAAGCTTCTCTATAATGTAGCTTGTCTTTATCCAATAAAAGTCACGTCCATCAATTTCTTTCTTAAATAGCGATTTACTTATTATAAAAGTAGAAATAAATCTAAGTATTACTAGGTCCTTTAAATCTAGTCCAAGTTCTATTCCTTTCTCTTGTGAGTATCCAATTAATATGTTTTGCATTCCCATAACCATTCCCCCTAAAGTTTCTTCTCTTATTTTGTATATATGCAGTAGATTAAATTTACTAGAAAAATTTCTTAAAGTTTTTAAAGAAAATTTTTAGAAAGTATATGCCTCCATTAGGAAAAAATTGTTATAATTTAAAATGAAGTGATTTTAAAAGAATCTATATTTAATGAGGGCGGGAATTATGGGAGATAACGGTAAGTGGTTTAAATATCTAGGTTTTGGAATAATTTTTGGTGCAATATTTGAGGTGCTAGGTCTTGGATTAAGTGCTGGAGTAGTTGGCGCTTTATGCGTCTTATTACTTGATAATATATATGCAGACAAAAAATGTAAAAATAATCCTCAAGAATAATTTAAAAATCCAAATAAAATAAGATTACCTATATGGGTAATCTTATTTTAGATAATAAATCAACAATTTTATCTAACAAAGGATTATAAATAAAAAAAGGACTTAAGATAACTTTGTTTAATAACAATTTTTATCTTAAATCCTCCAATTTGAATAATATGCTTAATACTATATACTAATCTTTTATTATAAAGTTTTTATTTCTTTTGGTATTCTATTTTATCTTCCATAATATTTCCACTGCCCTCTATATCAATAACTCTTCCATTATCATCTAAAGTGCCGTACTTAAATATAAATGATTCCCCTGTAAATTGTATTCCTTTTTTATTGGATAATTTTAATGTTACCCATTTATAATTTGAATCCTCTACAGTATCTTTATAAAACTTTATTAAATTCGCATCTGTGAATTTTGATTTATCCTTTATAGTGACTTCTGCATATGTACCTATTTTATTAGTTTTCTTTTCATCCATTACAGGCTTCTCTGTAACTTGTCCAAAAACTTCAGTTTCTTGTATTTGCTCTACCACATCTTTGGTCTCATTGGATAAATCTTCACTCTTACTATTATCATCAGAAGTATTATTATCTACTACTTCTAAATTTTCTTCTATGTTTATTTGTGATATTACATCTTTATTTGTGCTGATTTCTTCATCAGATTTTTTATTGGTAGTATTATTAGTTTTCGTAAATTCAGCAATTTCGTTCCTTGATGTGCATGCGACAGCTGCCCCTATAGCTACTACAGCGGCTAAACACATTATTAACTTTTTCCCCCTCATTACGTTCCTCCAATTTTTACTCTTTTGTTTTAATATATATTTAACACATTATTCAAATTCATTATAAGTTTATAATATTTCTAAGTTTTTTTCAACTGTATTAAATTTTTATACATAATTTTGACATATATATTTTTTGATAATAGTGTAGTGGAGACTATATTAAATTGATACTATTTAAATTTTTTTATGATTATTTTTAAAATCTTTTTACTCATTTTACATTTAATGTACTCTTTGTAATTTTATTCATCAAAAATACAAATGACTATATTAATTACCACAAAGGGCTTAATTCAGGACTTTTATTAACAAATTCCTTCTTTATCCTTTGGCATTACCAATTTCCTTTTAATGAGCTTGTTTTACTACACTTTACTTTATTATTCGCCATATTCTTAAATAAATATAACTTATATATAGGACTAAAGTCAGCATATATGTACTCCTAATTATGATAGTACTTATATTTATTGCTATAAGAAAATACAAGTTATATTTAATATTATAAATAAAAGGTGCTTAAGTTCTATTAAGCACCTTTTATCAATTTATATTTTACTTATAATTTTTTTACTAATACATATTATTTTAAATATAAGATTAATACTATGCAGTAACAGAGGAACTAGTATTATAAAGTATATTTCTATTGATTCAAGTGATATTAATATTCCTATAGTAATGCTTAATGTACATAAAAGTAATGAAGCTAATAAATTATATAGATAAAACGTCTTTTTATCTATAATTTCATAATTGTCTAAATTAAAATAAATAGGCACTGACTTCTTATTTTTACTACATATTATTGAATAAATTAAATATATTATAGTTAAAAATATATTTGCTATACCTACTATCATACTCATAATAAATCCTCTCCATCACCTTGTATCAATTCTTACTTTTCATTATTACATATTAATTAAGTAGATTTCCCTTCTCTACTTTACTAAATCTTTTTTTGATTTTCATCATCATGTGCTAGTTTAATAGTCCTAATATTAATACTTTTTATACTTCCACTACTATCTTCTAATAGAATTTTAAGCAATTCGTTTTTTTCTAAAACGCTCAAATAAAATATTAACTCCTAATAATGCGGCTGAAATTATTAGTGCCGCATTTAAAAATCTCACAGCTCCATAAGATTGTATATTCATTATTTCAGTGTAGTTTTCTGGTCTTATTATAAATCCAAATGAAGTTATACTATAGATAAATAAAAGTATCCAAAATACATGTAACTTTTTTCTTCCTTTAGTTAAATTATTTTTAGTTAGCTTATAAGTACAATATGCTATAACAATTATAGCTAAAATAATTCTAACTGGATCCAAACTTCATCACCTCCTTTATACATAAATATATGCTCCACCTTTAGCTTTTTTCTAATGTTATTTAAATTTATTTTTATGTAGTATATATTAAATCTCTAGTATTCTTTATTAAAATTACGCTATCTTCAAGAATAATATTAATATTTAACAATTCTTAAATAGGGTATATTTTCTCCTCTTTAATGTATTAAAAACAACTGATTATTCACCTTTAAATTTAATATTATTCTTAATTAACTTCACAGATGAAATTATAAAAATAATAACACCTACACAAGATAACATGTTAATTAGTACTAATGCTATATCACCTAAATAAGGTATGCCAATAAGATTTAAAAACATTACAGCATTTTGAAATACAGTAGTTTGTAACAATACAAGCATGAAAGCCCCTAAAGCAGAATAAAGTAATTTAATATCTTTATTATTCATAAAAACATCCCTTCTATTTTAAAGCCCTTTATTTGATGAGTATAAGATTTTCTCTATAAAATATGCAATTTATAAAATTCTTCTCTTTATAGTATAGTAATATTATATACAAATTTAACTTTTTTTACTATATTATCCAATAAAAATGTATTATAATATACTTGTACCTAGATACTTTCAAAATCTAATTAAAACATTCTACAAAAATAGGGACTTAGATTTCTATCCATTAGATAATCTAAGTCCCTATTTTTCATATGTAGACTAACATTTATTTTAAATGTTAACTAGTATTTATTTTAAATATTAACCATCTATTTTTTTCTTTTAAATAATTTAAATGCAGCTACCCCTGCAATTAATGCCCCTACACCTAAAGCTACGTTCTTTTTATAATCTATTTTTGATTTCTTAACTGGAAGTGATTCATATATTGCTACATTACTATCTCCTGAATCATTATAGCTTTTATAAAGATTTTTAAGTATTATGTATTTTTCTCTTGAAAAGTTACGCATTAATTGAGTTGTACATCTATCTATGTAATTTCCCAGGCTTTCATTTTCTTTTCTTGCAACTCTTTTTCCATTGTCCATTTCAAATATATCATTTAAGCTAGCCTCTTCTTCAAGTCTCTTGACTACAGCTTCATTTTCATTCCATAATAATGCATTTATTAATTGTTCTTTTAACATATATAATCACCTCTCTAGTTATCTTCCGTTTGATTTAAATTAATTATAATCCTTTTAAAATTATAATTCTTTTACAAACTGATTAAAATTAATTACAAATAGGTTAAAATTCTGCATACGTAGTTTTGCATACAGAATTTTTTAAAGATAAATATTAACTATTATTCCCTATATTTTGGGTTTATATCTGCAATGAACTTTTTGCTACTTAATGCTAAGTACCAGAAGCCTATTACTGAAAATACTACCCCTAATATACTTCCAAGAAGCCCTACTCCAAAGTTACTAAATACTTTATATAAAACTATTATTGCTATAACCCATCCTATAAAAGGTATAAATGTTAACCATACAAGCCATCCTGATACTCCTGCTAAATTGTATAGTTTAAATGTATTAATTAGTGGTATCCACATAACCCATTTATTTTTAAGATCTGCCTTTTTTGCCATTTTATAAAGTGGATATGCACTTATAACATACATTATAACTAATAAGATAAAGCTGATTCCTAAAATGCTTGTAGAATAAAACATGTCATAATCAAAATTTTCTATCATAATAATTTCTCCCCTCTTTTGTATACTATTAGTTTCTTACTATATACTAATTTTTATTCATGTGGTTTTTGCCCATATTAGCCTTTATTTATTCCCCTCTTTACTAATACTGCTCTTTATTTAAGATATATTTTATATTAAAATTCTTATTTTTCCATAAACCAAAAATGAACAATTTGTATCTTTTGATAATATAATACAAATTGCCCACAATTTCTGATATTTATATAATTTCATTTACTATATATTTTAGCTATATAATTATTATAATTTTATATTTACTTCATAAGAGGCAGACAGTCTACAATTATCAATTTTATAATAACTGCAATAACCATAATAATAGCTACTGTAAATAGTATACTATTTATTCTAGTTGTAGAATTTTTAAACTTCTTGTTTACTATTTTAAGATTATACTCTTCTAATAAATTCTTAAATCTATCTACTCTTTCTGTATTAAATTGTATACTATAATCTTTACCATCATCTCTTTTAAATATAAGTGTAGCTAATTTCTTACCCTTATAAATTGTAAAATCTCGCTTATTAACTTCAAACTTATTTGTTGTTTTATTAAACATATCAACTTCAAGTAAAAATAACCTCTTATTTGTTTTTACTAAAACTGATGCTGCAGACCAATTAAAGAACATTGGATTTGAAAAGGCTGGTATAACAAATGACATAAATAATCTTGTTTCATTAGCCTCATTATTAAAGCCTCTGACATAATCTACTATCTTCTCATCTTCATCTAATTCCTTCTTTAATTGTATAAGAGATTTTCTAAACATTTCTCTCATAAAGCTATCACTACTTTTATTTTTAGCTTTTTCCACTAACTCTTCATTTATTTCAGTTTTTTCATACATCTCTAACTCTTCTTTACTTATCATATTATCTTTACTCATAACAGCTATCCTCCTTATCTAAATCACCCTTTATTTTCCGAATCTTTTCCCGAAGCCTACTTACCCGTTTATATATAACACTGCTATTTACGATATATTTATTTTCCAGCTCCCCCTGAGTTAGTCCAATTATAAATTTATCTATAAAAAGTTCCTTTTCTTTAGGCTTTAATCTATCCATAACTTTCTGTACTATCTTCATTTCTTCTTTTATTAAGAATTCTTCCTCTGCACTTTTATCCTTTATATCAAAATCTTTAAGCTCTTGCGTCTCATAACATTTATTTAATTTTCTTTTATAATCAAGTGCTTTATTCTTAGCTATTGTACATATCCAGTATTTTAATTCACAACTTCTATCGTGATCCCCTATACTTTTCCACACTTTTAAGATTACATCATCAAAACATTGCACTATAAAATCTTCTTCATGTGACTTATTTAATATGCTTTTTATAACCTTTAAAGTTATAACCGAATATGTGTCTAATAAATGGCTAAAGGCTTCAACATCATTATTTAATATACCTTCTATCAACTTGTCTTCAGTCATATTATTTCTCCCCTCTTTTTCTTTACACTATATAGACGTTTAACAATTTATCTTCTGACCATTTTTTATAAATTAATCTAGATTCCATTAAAAATTTCATACTAAATATAATGAGCAATTTGTATAAGTTATTCTTTAATACAAATTGCTCATTATATATTATATTTGTTAATTTTTTCTTATTTACTATATATTTTATATCTAAATTCTGAATAATAATAGTCTCTATTAGACAATAATGCTTATATGTGTATACATACTTATAAACCTTTCATAATATAAATATACAAAGGTAATTTTATGTATTTTTTCCAATAAACCCTTGAAAGTAGATAATAAACACAATATAATAAGTTATATAATAACCTATTGTATAATATATCACGATATAAAAAGGAGATATTATTATGAGTGAAGGATTTTTTGCTAAACTTCTGAAAAAAGGTTTTGATGCTGGATTAGATGAAAGGCCAAGTGATAGAGAGGAATTTTTGATTGAAATCGAAAAATACTGTACTAAAGAAGATTTTAAATTTGAATTTATTCAAAGAACAAAACCTGCAATAATATCTATAAATGATGTCACTTATAAATGCGAACTTGTTCAAAAAGGACGAGCAGGTTGGTTTCTTGATTTTAAAGAATTATAAATTTTAAAAGCTTAGTAAGTTTCTAAAGCAAGGTGGTTATAAAAAGTCTGCCTTGTTTTAATTTTAAGCTCTATTAATGTATTTATCATAATACATTACACTAATGTTTTCTACAATAAATAATTACATATAAACGATACTTAAATATTCTATATAGTGAGGTATACCAATGAATTTAGATAATTATAAATATGTTAACACTATAGAAATTACTGGTAATATAGTAGTTGATGTAACTAACTTTCTTTCAGAAAACAATAAACAAAAAACTTTAGAACATGTTATTAATGTTGCTAATACAAATAGTGAAATAGCAGAAAAGTATGGATTAGATAAAAGTATATGTGTTATATCTGGCTATTTACATGATATAAGTGCAGTAATCGATCCTAATGATATGCTAACTTATATGATGGAAAACAATTTATTTATTGATGAGTCAGAAAGGAAATATCCTTTTATCTTACATCAAAGAATTTCAAAATTACTAGCAAAGAATTTTTTCAATATAGAAGATGAAACTATATTATCTGCTATCGAGTGTCATACAACTCTAAAACCCAATCCATCACAATATGATATGGCTCTTTTTATCGCTGATAAACTTTCATGGGACCAAGAGGGAACTCCCCCATTTTATGATGTAGTAATTAAAAATTTATCTCTTTCTTTAGAAAAAGCATGCCTATCTTACATAAATTATATTATAGATAATGGTATGATTTTACATCCTCATTCATGGATAATAGAAAGTAAAAAATATTTAGAAAAAGTGTTGTTTATAACATAATATTAACTAGTTTAATTTGAAAAGGAAGTGACTTATGAAGAAAAAAAGTTTTATATTTATGATGATTCTTATAGCCATATTATTAATTATGGAATTTATCTATAAGCCTTATATCTATAGCAGAGGTATGTTTGATTTCTTTATTGCAGGTTCTTTTCCTAGTTTAATTATGCCTGTATTTTTATCTGCATATATGATTTTTAAAGATACCTCCTTTTGTGAAAATAAAACTGATGAGCTTATACTTATAGCTGCACCTACCCTTGGGCTTATAGTTGCTGAATTTATATCTACTATTTTCCCAATTGGAAGATTTGATATTATGGATATAGTTTTTAACCTGCTAGGTGGTGTATTAATTTATTTTGTTAAGAAAAATTTATACGATAAATGGTATAATACTATAAAATTAGCACATACTATATAGATTAAGTTTTGTTTGGAGGGATTTTATGGTATTCAATTATAACTTAGGGATAACAGAGGTAAATAACAATAGAGTAAATATAAACTATAGAGAAGCTGTTCGCGGTATCATATTTAGAGATGATAAGCTCCTTATGGTTCATTCTAATAATGGTGATTATAAATTCCCAGGTGGTGGAGCTGTTATAGATGAAATACATGAAGACACATTAAAAAGAGAAGTTAAAGAAGAAACTGGATATATAGTCACTAAAGTAAAAGATAATATTGGATTAATTATAGAAAGACATCCAGATCATTTTAAAATAGGTGATATATTTGAAATGGTTTCATCCTACTACTTATGTGAAGTATCCCATGAAAAGACGTCTCAAAAGTTAGACCTTTATGAGAAGGAGCTTGGCTTTAATCCAGTTTGGGTTACATTAGATGAAGCTATCTCTTCAAATGAAAATATCTTAAATTCTACTAATAACACTATAAGTCCTTGGGTTTATAGAGAAACTTTAGCCTTAAAAGCAATTAAAGATAACTTTGATTTAATAAAAAACACTAAAGTATCTTAAAGATTATTAGATATAATTTTGATTCTATAAAATATAAATAGGATTATCTTAATAATAAAAAACCATAAACATAATTTTAAAAAGGCATAAACATAATTTCAAAATATATAATATTGTTCTTTGAACTTAACAAATAAAAAATTATAAAATAATGAGGTAGTTAAAATTTTTAACTACCTCTTCTTATATTTCATTAATAACTTATTCTATACTTGATTAATATCTCATTCTAAATTTAATTAATAAGTCACTCTAAATCTAATTAATAGTTCCCTCTAAATCTGTGGTAATACTATTACTGTACACTTTGACTTTTTAAGAACTTTAGAAGTTACTGAACCAATAAATGGCACAAATTTCTTTTTAGTATTCTTCGCCATAATTATACTATCAACATTCAGATCAATAGCGTAATCACCTATAACCTTATCTGCATATCCAAATTGAAATTCCTTAGTACAATTAAAGTCTTTTAAAAGTTCATAAGCTCTTTGTAATACTCTCCCACCATGTTCTTTTTCTGAACCTATTAAGTGTGACACAACAATACCATGAGCATAAACTATTTCCCCTACATTTAGTAATATGACCTCTGTTTCTTGTGGCTTAAAATTCTCCTTTAGGAAGTTTACTGCAATTAAATCTCTATCACTTCCATCAAGCGGTAGTAATACTTTTTTCTTCACAAAAATCACCTTCCTTTTATAGTTATAATTCTATAGCTACTTACTATTTCCTTCTAACTTTAGAAATATTTATATGTAATTTATTTACTTAACAATATAAAAATGGTAATATATTTGTAAAAATAAAAAGGGGGATTCTAAAATGAATACATTCAAAAAATTTATTGAATTTGCTGCTGTGCCTTTTATTAGTGGACTTATTTTATCAATATTATTTCCTGAACTTCATATATTAAAAATAATATTAATCGCCTTAGGTTTAGAGTTGTTAATTGAATTTAAAACTAAATCTATAATAAAAAAATTAAAAAGTAATTAGAAGTAGCTTGCCTTTATAGATATGTTAGATTTAAATAGGGTATTTATAATAATAATATTAATTTTAATAATAATTATGTTTATTGCTTGTTTTAAAAATATATACAATATAAAGTCTATTTATGGAGATAAATTCTTTAAAAATAAACCTCATATAATATTTATATTAACTATTCTTGCGGGAGTTATAGTTAATATAAATACTTTTACCAAAATAGTAGTAACTATATATTTATATACTTGTTTATTTTATATTGCTCTAAGCTATAGAAAACATCAATCTTTAAAAAAATTAGGCAATATAATATTAGTAATTTCTTTATTAACAATTATTTTAGGAATTGTATATATTGCTATAAATAATTGTAATTAAATTGTTATATAAGTAGAATATATAAGAGTTAAGTAAATAATATAAACAAAGCCAGTAGGAACTTAAATCTTACTGGCTTAAATATAATATATTTTCATTATAATGAGGTAGCTAGAATCTTAGCTACCTCACCAAATATTTAAACTAATAACTTATTCTAAACTTGTGGCAATACTATTACTATACACTTTGCTTTTTTAACTACTTTACAATTAACAGAACCCATGAAAGGTATATATATCTTTCTAGCATCCTTAGTCATGATTATAATATCAATCTCATAATCAATGGAGCATTCAACTATAGTTTTATCTACATATCCAAATTGGAATTCCTTAGTGCAATCATAGTCCTTTAAAAGTTCATAAGCTCTTTCTAATGTCCTAACTGCCTTTTCTTCCTCCATTGAAATTAAATGTGATACAACAATTCCATGGGAATAAACTATATCACCTACATTTAATAATAGTACCTCTGTATCTTTAGAATCAAAATTTTCTTTTAGGAAGTTTAATGAAATTAAATCTCTATTACTTCCATCTAGTGGTATTAATACTTTTTTCTTCATAAAAACCACCTACCTTAAATACACAGTAATTCTAGATTTATTTAATATTATTTTTATAAATCTAAAAAAGAACTATCTTTATATATAGTATGATATTTTACTCGACTCTGATTTTAAATTTAATATTTTAAATTGAATATTTTAAATACAGAAGAATATATATAATACATAATAATAAATATGTATTTTATTAAGGAGTGATTATTTTGAAATCAATAATTTTACTAGGTTCCATTTTATTTTTTAATTCATTTTTAAGTCTGGAACCTCAAGCAATTAATACATCTTATAGATATATTATAGATAGTTCTTTTGAAAATCATAAGTATACAACTAATGAAGATGCTAATAATGAATCTGATAATATTTTAAGTAAGAGTTCTCCTAACTATAATGAAGGTAATATTAATATTATCGAACTTCCGACTATAGAGAGTTCTTCAATAGAATCTGTTACTTTAGATAAAATTGGCTCAAGATAAAATATATCACACTAAAAGAGAGTGTAAATAAAGTGCACCCCATTAAGTAGATTACAATCCACTTAATGGGGTGCACTTTTAAATTAATCTATTTTTATTGCATTCTTGATTTGTAGATTTCTTTTTCTACATTTATAAACACTTCAGCAATAACACCATATGTTTTACCCCAAGCTTCAATTACTTCATCTGTTGCAGCATCACCTAATACTTCTTTAATTGCTATTAAAAGATTTTTGCCAACTATAGGATAATGCTCAGGCTTAATATTGCAATCACAGTGTCTTTCACCTATCTTATTTACTACAGGCATTATAGATTCTAAGTTATCTACATTTTGAGCTGCGGCTAATATTGTCATTGCTAAAGCTTTAGGTTGTTCTCCAGAAGCTTGTCTATCCATATTAAATAAAGGCATTACTTCAGGATTATTTTCAAACATTCTCTTGTAGAAAGTTTTTGTAATTTCAACTCCGTGTTCCTTTAGTGCTGGAACTGTACTTTTAATAATTTCTATTGTTTTTGAATCTATCATAATATATTTCTCCTCTATTTTAAAAAGTTTTAATCATCAATAATTATCAATTAATAATTATTATTATTTTATGCACTCAATATATCATATATAAATAAAAGGTGCAAGTAAAATGCACATTAAAATAATATAAATTTGAATTCTTTTCATAATATAGTTTTTTTGCTAGAATTATTTATAAGATTTTATTAGGAGATATAATATGCAATTATCAAAGTTTACAGATTATGCTTTTAGGTCATTAATTTTTTTAGCTAAGAATCAGGATCAAAATTTAACTATAGGAAAATTAGCAGTAGAATTAGAAATCTCAGAGCATCATTTAAAAAAGGTTATAAATAAATTAGCAAAAACTGAATATATAATTTCTATTAAAGGAAGAAGTGGTGGACTAAAATTAGGATTAGAACCTGAAAAAATTAATCTTGGAAAAATATTAATTCTAACTGAGGATAATCTAAATATTGTAGAATGTATGGATAAACCTGATGTGTGCCCCCTTATGAATAGTGGTTGTAAATTGAATGGAGTACTATCAAAGTCTTTAGATGCCTTTATAAAGGAGCTATCAAAGTATTCTCTTCAAGACTTATTATAGTAGTTGTAGATTTTTTACATATTATTCTGCACTATTATATTTGTACTTTTCTTAATATATGTAAATAAATATCTTATTTCGCATATCGCAAAATAAAAGTAAATGATTGAACTTAAAATAAAAGAGACTATAACTTAATCACTCATTATAGTCTCTTTCTTTTTAATTCATATTCTCTTTTATAGTCTTATTTAAAGTATTAATCTTTTCTAGTTGCTTTTTACTTGGTGAATTTACATCTATTTTCTTTATCTCAGCTTCAGCTTCTTTATATTTCTTTTGCTTTACCAATGTAGTTGCTTTATTTATATATTCATCTACAACCTTTGTCTTACTTTCTTGGAATGCAATCTCACTCTTTAATTCATCTATATCACCTTTAATAGCAAGGTTACTATAATCTGCTGTTATTTCATTAAGTTCCTTTTCAGCAGCCTTATATTCTTTATCTTTATAGTGAATTACTGCTCCATTATAATTTCCTAGTATTTGCATAAGATCATTTGCTTCCTTATTATTGCTATCCTGGTCTATTACTATTTGCAAAGCATCCATTGCCTTTGCATAATCTTTATTATTTATATCTTGTTTTGCTTCATTTAGTGACTTTGTAACCATGTCGTTCCCACAGCCAACAAATGCAAGTGATAAAACTATTGCTCCAATTATTATAAATATTTTCCTGTTTAATATCTTCACTTTAAACTCCCCCTATATTTAATTTTTACTATCTTTTCTTCATTATATAATAATAAAATTAAGTAAATTGGGATTTAACAATAAGTTTTCAAAAAAGGATAATAAATTTAATCTTTTAGCTGAAGTATTAATTGTATATATGTTTTACTAATCATTTTTCTAATTTTACATAATAAAAATAACTTTCAATTCATCCCTATAATAAATTAAAAGAAGCTAGAAAGATTGCTACCTCTCTCTAGCTTCTTATTTAGAAATTCAATCAATTAAAATATATTTAAACTCTCTTAAATTACTTATTTGTTATAAGTAACATCTCTCTAAGTACCTTACATGCAACAGCAGTTGATACTCCTGCCTGATCATATTGTGGTGATAATTCATTAATATCAAAACCAACAATATTTAATCCTTTAAGCTTTAAAATAGAATTTAGTAAGGTATTAAACTCTATTCCTCCTGGTTCTGGTGTTCCTGTTCCAGGAAATACTGATGGGTCTAGTACATCTAAATCTATAGTTACATAGACTGGATGATCTTTAACTTTCTCAATTGCATACTCTAAGTTGTCACAGTTAAATTTATTTGTAAATACATGATCTTTTCCCCAAAGGAATTCCTCTCTATCCCCTGAGCGTATTCCAAATTGGAATATCTTATTATCTCCAACTAAGTCCCAAACTCTATGAAGAACTGTTGCATGAGATAACTTTTGATCTAAATAGCTATCTCTTAAATCTGCATGAGCATCAAAATGTATTACATGAACATCAGGATATTTCTTAAATACTCCCCTAAATGCACCAAGTGTTACTAAATGCTCTCCTCCAATCATAGCTGGAATCTTAGAGTTTTCTACTACTTTAGTTGCAAACTCTTCTATACATTTAAGTGACTCTTTTGTATTACCAAAAGGTAATTCCAAATCTCCACCATCAAATATATTCATATCATAAAGGTCTGCATCTTGATATGGACTATAACTTTCTAGTCCCCAAGATTCAAGTCTCATAGTTTGGCTTGCAAATCTTGTACCTGGTCTAAAAGATGTAGTTGAATCAAATGGTGCTCCAAATACTACAACACTTGATTCATCATATTCTGATTCACAGCCTATAAATGTACTAACATTCTTATTCATTTGCATTTTCTAACATTTCCTTTACATAGTTTGGAAGAGCAAATGAAGCTTTATGAAGTTCTGTATTATAGTACTTAGTCTTTAATCCTAAGTTGTTCCACTCTTCTACTCTTTCACTATTTATAGGATCATATTTCTTTGATGCAAATCCAAATAACCAATGTCCTGAAGGATATGTTGGAATATGTGCTTGATATACTCTACATATTGGGAATGACTCTTTTATTCTCTTATGAGCTCTCTTCATTGATTTTGCATAAGCTTCATAATATGGACTTTCATGTTGATTTACTAAAATTCCATCTTCTTTAAGAGCCTTAAAGCAGTTTCCATAGAATTCTTTTGTAAATAATCCTTCTCCTGGTCCAAATGGGTCAGTTGAATCAACAATTATTAAGTCATACTTATCTTCTACTGTTCTTACAAACTTTAATCCATCTTCAAAGTATAAAGTTACTCTCTCATCATCAAGCTTTGAAGCAGTTTGAGGTAAATATTCCTTGCATACATCAACTACCATCTTATCAATTTCAACCATATCTATCTTTTCAATTGATTTATATCTTGTAAGCTCTCTTACAGTTCCACCATCTCCAGCTCCAATTACTAATACATTTTTTATATTAGGATTTGTTGCCATAGGAACGTGAACTATCATGTCGTGATAAATAAATTCATCCTTTTCTGTTACCATCATAAGTCCATCTAATGTGAAGAAAGTTCCAAATTCTTGTGATTTAAAAACATCTATTCTTTGAAAATCACTTTGTCCCTTAAATAATTGCTCCTCAACCTTTATTGAAAATCTAACCTTATCTGTATGTTCTTCTGTGTACCATAATTCCATTTTCATACCTCCTTAATCAGTTAAAACCTTTATATATTCAATATTCATATCTTGAGGGCCAGTTATTAAACTTCCCTTTGATTTTGAATACTCTATACACTCAATTGCTTCCTTCGTTATAAGCTCCCCTGGTGCTAATATTGGTATTCCAGGTGGATAACACATAACAAATTCGCCTGTTATCTTGCCTTCGCTCTCCTTAAGAGGAATGCTCTTCTTATCTGCATAAAATGCTTCCTTTGGAGTAACCTTAACTATTGGATTTATATACTCATGATCAAATATAAAAATCCCTTCCTTCTTGTGGATTCTCTTAATCTCACTTAAAGCTGATACAAGTCTTTCTATGTTATACTTTGTATCACCAACTGATATTATAGCTAGAATATTTGCTGTATCTCCAAGTTCTATCTGTATTCCATAGTCATCTCTTAATATGTCATAAACTTCTATTCCAGCTAATCCTACATTTAAAGTATTTATAGTTAATTTAGTTATATCAAAATCATAAATATTATCACCATTTACAATTTCTTTTGAGAAAGCATAGTAGCCTCCAATTTTATTTATTTCGTTTCTTGCATACTCTGCAAGTTCAACTATATCTTCAAAAATCTTTTCACCATTAGTTGCAAGATTCTTTCTTGCAATATCTAAAGATGATAATAAAAGATAAGATGCACTTGTTGTCTGAGTTAAATTTATAACTGTCCTTACATAATCAGGATTTATATTATTGCACTTCATAAGCAGAATTGAACTTTGAGTTAAAGAACCTCCTGTCTTATGTATACTAACAGCTGCCATATCTGCACCAGCTTCCATAGCTGATGGTGGAAGATTTTTATCAAAATAAAAATGTGTTCCATGTGCTTCATCAGCTAATACATACATGCCATATGCATGAGCTAATTTAACTATTTCTTTAAGTGGTGAACAAATCCCATAATAAGTTGGATTGTTAACAAAAATAGCTTTAGCATCCTTATTCTCTAGTATTGTTTTTTCTATATCCTTTATAGACATTCCAAGTGAAATACCTGTTTTTTCATGTGTTCCAGGATTAATATAAACTGGCTTTATTCCAGATATTATTAAAGTATTAATAGCTGACCTATGAACATTTCTTGGGATTATAATCTTATCTCCCTCTTTACAAACACTCATAATCATAGCTTGAACTGCTGATGTTGTTCCATTTACCATAAAGAATGCTCTATCTGCACCAAAAGCTTCTGCTGCTAAACTTTCAGCATCTTTAATTACTGATGTTGGATGGCAAAGATTATCTAAAGGCTTCATAGAATTTACATCAACAGATAAACAATCTTCTCCTAAAAACTCTCTAAGCTCTTTATTTCCTCTACCTTGCTTGTGCCCTGGTACATCAAAAGGAACTATTCTCTGATTTCTATACCACTTTAGTGCCTCATATATTGGGGCATTACTTTGAGATAATTTCTTCAAAAAAAACTCAACCCCTTTCTTAATAAACATTCACTCCACAATAAATTTCTATCATCTCTTTAGTTAGTCTATCTCTTATGTCTCTTCTATCATGTGGTGATAATTCATATGGATCTGAATTGAATAAGTAATTATCTAATTTAATATCTTTAACCATCATTTTTGTATGGAATATGTTTGATTGATACATATTTACATCCATAGCATCATAACGCTTTAATATATCATCATCTATAAAATCTTGTATTGTCTTCATCTCGTGATCTATATAACACTTGCGTCCATCAACATCTCTTGTAAATCCACGAACTCTATAATCCATAGTGATTACATCTGAATCAAAACTATTTATTAAATAATCTAGTGCATTTAGTGGAGATATCATTCCACAAGTGGAAACGTCAATATCAACTCTAAAAGAAATAATGTCATTGTTTGGATGAAACTCTGGATATGTATGCACAGTAAGGTGGCTCTTATCTAAGTGACCCACTATACTATCTCTTAAATCCACGTATGAAAGTTCTCCCTTGTTGCAAGATGGATCAATATTAGCAATTGGTAACGCCTCTTCTGTAATAAGGATATTAACACTAGCTCCTTGCGGCTCATAATCTTGTCTTGAAATATTTAATACATGGGCCCCAATCGTTTCTGTTACATCACATAATATTTTTGTTAAACGCTCTGAATTGTATTGCTCATCTATATATTTAATATAATCTTCTTTTTCTCTTTCTGTCTTTGCATAACAAACATCATAGATGTTAAAGCTTAATGTTTTTGTTAGATTGTTAAATCCATAAAGTTTTATTTTTTCACTCACTGCATACACACCTCTTCTCATTACTCTTTGATATTTAGCTAAATTTCAGGTTTTTCGAATTTTCGGATTTATTATATATTACAATTTTTCTTTTTTCTATCACTATAAACTTCCATATATATAATTTTATTACATTTTTTCAATATATTATCTTTTGTTAAACAAATACTAAATAAAAAATTTAGTATTACTAAACAAGATGATATTATCACTTAAATTTACTTAACCATTGATATAACTTATGCCTAGTCCCTTATTTCCTGTAAAAGTAAAAAACAGAAATTTAAAATTTATTTTGATAATCAAATTGTTAATATTTTGTTAACAATATATTGAATTAATATTCACATCTTATTTTATTACTTTAAAGTACTAAATTTATACTGTTTTATAATATTAAAGGCAGATATATTCTGCATATATCTGCCTCTTCATTTTCATTTACATTGTTTTCTTAAATAATTCAATACATTTCTATACTCCAAAAGCATATTAAATTTATATATTTTTGCATTAATTATATATATTTATACACATTATAAAAATTATATATCTTTTATATAATTTTTATAAATTAATACAATCCCTAAACTTTCTAATATATTTTCTATAATTATAAATCTATTAATGAGTCTCTTACTTTTACCATTGTAATTAGATATTTAAACTAATCTTTTAAGACTCTAAGAGGTCTCATCATATCATAATCCTCATGTTCAAGTATATGACAATGCCACACAAAGTCACCTACATGGTCCTTAAAATGCATAATAATTCTTGTAATCATTCCACCATCAACTCTTACTGTATCCTTGAATCCCCTTTCAAAATCTAAAGGTTCCTCTGGTGGACCAGTAAACACAATTTTCCCTGTTCTTCGATACTCCGCAACATCAAAAGGTGTCCTATCTAGTATTTTAAATTGAACTAAATGCACATGAATAGGATGTGGGAATGGGAATGTGTTTATTATATTCCATATCTCTATACTATCTATTTCAGGTTTTTCAGTAGTAGGATCTGCCCAAGTTTTATTATCTAATAAGAACATTTGTCTATTAAATCTATCTAATCTTTGAGTTAGTGGTAGAAATCTAGTATTTTTAACTAACGTTTGATTTATAGGCTCAGCATGATTTATTTCTTCTGGAATTTCGCTTGTATCTGCATCACTTAAAGGTAGAATAACATTAAATTTCATTATTACACTAGTATTCTCATCAGCACCAAATGCTGAATTTAATAATGTAATCTCTTCTCCTTTAAATTTTGAAAAATCTATTATAACATCCACTCTTTCAGCTGGCTCCATAGTTATCCCTGAAACCTCCATTGTGTGATCAATGAATCCACCATCAGTACCTATTTGATAAAAACTTTCTCCATTTGATAAGCTTAAATCATATGGTCTTCCATTAGATCCATTTAAAATTCTAAATCTATATTTACGAGGTTCTACATTAAGATAAGGCCATAACTTTCCATTTACTGATATGGTGTTTCCAAGGAATAATCCTACTATTGAAGGGATAGGTGCATTTGGATTATTTGCTACTCTATCAGGGTAGAATAATGAACCATCAGCATTAAAGCTTTTATCTTGTATAAGAAGTGGTATTTCATATTTTCCCCTAGGAAGATTAAGCCTTTTTTCTAAACTGTCTCTAATAATATAGAAACCAGCAAGACCAGCATAAACATTTAATCTTGTTATCCCCATAGAATGATCATGGTACCATAAAGTAGTACCTGGTTGATGATTAGTATATTCATAAACTTTTCTTGTGAATTTTTTTCCTACCTGTGAGTAATCTTTTGTAAACCAAGCATCTGGATGACCATCACTATCAGGGTCTACATTTGCACCATGTACATGAACTACAGTTCTCACATCTGGAAGATCAATAGTGCTATGAAGACTATGATCTATTGGAAGGAAATGTTTATCAGGAAGGTAATTAGTCCACTTTACAGAAATAGCTGAATCCTTAGTTGCCTCAATAGTTGGTCCAGGATATATTCCATTATAGCCCCATATTTTAGTGAATGGAAAATCCCTATGGAATTTATGTCTTGCTTCTCTCATTACAATATTATAATAAGGACTTCTATTTGTGTTATCACAACTATTTATTGATCTTGCAATAGGGGGAATTACTAAAGGATCTCTAAATTTAGAAATGGTGTTCGGGTCAGAAGGGTTAACTTTTCTATTTTGTTTTCCTTCTTTATTGATTGGCTTTTTCTCTTTATTAATTTGCTCCTCTTCTTTTTCCTTTGGTTCTTCTTCTTTTTTAATCTCCTCTTCTTCTTCCTCTGGCTCTTCCTCTTTTTTAATTTCCTCTTCTTCTTCCTCTGGCTCTTCCTCTTTTTTAATTTCCTCTTCTTCTTCCTTTGGCTCTTCCTCTTTATTAATCTCCTCTTCTTCTTCCTTTGGCTCTTCCTCTTTTTTAATCTCTTCCTCTTCTTCCTTTGGCTCTTCCTCTTTTTTAATCTCTTCCTCTTCTTCCTTTGCCTCTTCTTCTTTTTTAATTTCCTCTTCTTCTTCCTTTGCCTCTTCTTCTTTTTTAATTTCCTCTTCTTCTTCTTCTTCCTTTGGCTCTTCCTCTTTATTAATCTCTTCCTCTTCCTTTACCTCTTCTTCTTTTTTTATCTCCTCTTCTTCTTCCTTTGGCTTTTCTTCTTTTTTAATCTCCTCTTCTTCTTTTTCCTTTAGCTTTTCCTCTTTTTTAATCCGCTCCTTTTCTTTTCCCTTTGGTTTTTCTTCTTTTTTAATCCGCTCCTTTTCTTTTCCCTTTGGCTCTTCTTTTTTAATCCGCCCCTTTTCTTTTCCCTTTGGCTCTTCTTTATTAAGTTCTATTTCTTTCTTATTAATCTCCATTGTATTCACATCCTTTTATTACGCTATATCTTCCCTTTGTTAAAAACTTACTACATTATATGAATGTGCTATGTGTTTGTGTTTTGTATAGATTAGTATTTGAAATTATCAAAAGTAATTTAAAGAAGTAGTTAAGCCAAAAAAAGTGTAGTTATCTAAACCTGATAACTACACTTAATTACTTAACATATCTTCTTTACAACTTATATAACCTTTTTATTACTTTACATAATTCTTAAATTGAACTTTATATTTTGCATTATTATAGCCAAATTATAGTTCATATTATCAAATCATTTTAATGCTATTCTCTAATATAATCTTCTGCAAGTAATGCATACATAGAATAATCACAAATTCCTTGATTATTTATATCTGCCTTTCTCATTGTTCCTTCATATTTCAATCCACACTTTATCATTACTTTTCCAGAGTTTGGGTTTAATGGATCATGTCTTGATTCAATACGCTTTACTCCAACCTCATTAATAAAGTATTTTATTAATGCATTTAGTGCTTCAGAAGTAATTCCTTGATTCCACCATTTTCTTCCTATACAATAACCAACATGCACCATTCCTATTTCGTCATCTTGACGTACAATACTTATGCATCCAATAGGTTCATCTCCATTTGATTTTAGTACAATAGCCCATTGATAAAAATTTTTATTTTTATATTCATCTATCCAACTTTTTAAGATATTTTTTGAAACTTCAATGCTACCATGTGGTTTCCAAGTAAGAAACTTTGTAACCTCTGAATCATTAGCCCAATTTCTATACATATCCTCCGCATCTGATAATTCAAACTTTCTCAAAATTAAATTTTTAGTCTCTATTCTTTTTGTTCCCTTATGATTCATAATAGCCCCCTTATACATTCCTTGATTAACAATATATATAACAATTACTAACTTAATTATTCGCTCATTCTTCTATTTCATATATTTCTTCTTCTAAAGAATTTAAAAAATCATACAAAATTTTAGTTCGTCTTTCTGCAATATTTTTTGCAGTTTCAGTATGCATTACATCCTTTACTATTAAAAGCCTATTATAAAATAAATCCAAAGCATAATTTAAACTATCTGGATCCCTTTCTTTACAAAAAGGGTCATCAAAATTATATAACTTACTATTCATTAAACCAGCAGAGGCAAAGGTTCTCATTATAGAAATGGCTCCTGTTGCCTCTAAACGATCTGCATCCTGTAATATCTTCCCTTCAAGCAGTTCTGGGATTATTCCTTTAGAAAATGAACATTCTCTTATTGATGTATGCACTTTTGATATTTTATTCTTAGGGTAATCAGGTAGTCTTTTTAATACACTAGCTGCAAAATCTGCACTTTCAGCTGCTGAATCTTTTGACTTCTCACTATCTTTTGGATAGCAAATAATATCGTGAAATAATGCAGAAGGAATAATAATATCTAAATCTCCATTTTCTTTACTTGCTATAAATTCAGCATTTTTTAAAACCCTAAGGGTATGATAAATATCATGAGCAGGGTCACCCTCTTGAAACTTTTCTTTTGTGATATTAATTAATTTATCTTTCATAATATTATCCATTATTTCCTCCTGCCAATTTAATTTATAGTATAAAATTTACAATCACGAATTAATTATACTAAAATTTTTATAGCTTCCTCAACCTGTATAATATTAGCAAAACGTTTATTCCAAATCTTATAGTTATAAAATTCATAAAGTTTTTCGCCAGATAGATATTCATTATCAAAAGTTGTATTTGTTTCTTCTGGCATAATTATTTTATATCCATAATCAAAAGCACTTTTGCAAGTAGCATCAATACAATATTCTGTTTGAAGTCCAACCAATATTACTGTATCTATATTCTTGCTATCTAAATATTCCTTCAAATTAGTTTTATAAAAGGCACTATTATAACTCTTCTCAAAGATTACTTCATTGCTATTAGGTGATATTTCATCATAAATCTGCCATCCATATGTACCCTTTTCTAATTCTGTTCCCTCTCCATCATCGTGACGTACATATAGAACTTCTTTTTTATTATCTCTTGCAGTTAAAATAAGTTTTTTAATATTTTCAATTACCCTTTGTTCATTATAAGGATGTGAATTAATCAATCCATTTTGAACATCTACTATTAATAAAACAATATTACTCATACACTTACTTCCTTTCATTTTAAAATGGGATTAATTTTAAGTTTGCAATATTATGGTATTGTGAACTTAATACAAATAAAAAATACCGCATATTCTATTTGAATAATACGGTATTTTCATTAATTTATATTTAATTGTGTATTCCTAATATATTAAGATTATTCCTCAGACTCTAATCGCTAAATTGGAATTTGTCAATTTTATACTTGACTAATAATTTGAATTATTTAATAACCTTACTATATAACAACTTTATAGAATAGGCTATCTTATAAAATATAAGATATATTAACAGAGTTGATGACACCATAAATACTAAGAGTGTTAATGCTATCAAAGTCATAATGTCATAAGTTAAATACCCTCTAATACTATTGTAAATAAAATAAGCAATGAGTGAAATTATAAATACCCAGATAAATGACTTCAATATAACTTTTATATTTGTTTCCATAAATCTTGTCAGATAGTATTTATCAGTAATTAATACTAATAATACCATAACAACAAAATTGATTGCAGGATTTACATTATTCTGTGTCAGAAAATAAATAATACCATATGTTACAATAATAATAATTGCTAATGGTAAATATTGAAATATCTTTTTCATACTTCCTCCTTTTTAGCACTTTCTTTAAAGCCTATTTAATCTATTCGATAAATTTCTATTTATCTATATGATATCAAAAGTATCTTTGTTTCTCATTATAATACTATTATGAGTTAATTATAACATATTTTGTAAATACCGTACTATTCAATTTTCAAAGAACAATTTTTCTTAACTGATTCGCTTAATCCTCAAATTACGAACCAAAATTAAATAAAAAAATATCGCAAATTCATATCTGAATAATACGATACTTTTGTAATGTTTTATCTATGTGAATTATTTTCATTAACTTTAATTGATTTATAAATTGATATATTAGAAAATAAAATAGTTATGACCGAACAAAATATTATAATTTCACTACCAATTTTCTTTCCTGTAATACTTGAATATATCAGGGTTATTGAAGAAATAACAAGAGTAAATAAAGAAATAATTACTCCTCTCTTCGCAACCTTAATACTATTTTTCATTTTATTACCTCCTATAGATAAAACGTGATATGGTTTATAATATATTATTATACCATATTTTGTAAGTGCAGTATTGTTCAATTTTAAAGAACATTTAAAATCATTTTTTCTGCCTATTGCGAACTAAAAAATACCGTATATTCATCATTGAATAATACGGTGTTTTAATAATTAATATTTAATTTTATATTCGTAATAATTTAAGATTGTGTACTATTATTTGATATTATTTTATAAAAATTATAAAATAATACTACTACCATAACAATAAATCCAGATGTATAAGCTATCCCATCATATTTAAAAAATCCATCAATGCTTAATGAATTTTTTAAAATAACAAACCAAATTATTGTTGGTAAACTTAATAATAAAATATTAAAAAAGTGAAATCTACTTTTATTAATATAAAAAACTTGAATAGTTAAATATAAAATAATAATTAACATATAAATTATTATTTCTTTTAATGAATAAAAGACCTTTATATCACTTGTAATTCTTGTTGCATATAACCAATTTAAACAACTCCAAATAAATAAAACAAAACTAATAGATATATCTATAAATTTTCTCATTAAAAACTCTCCCATTTATTACATAACATAAGAATATTATGAACCAATAATCATAATATTGTAGTCCTATATAGACTATTAATCAATTATGATTATGATAATACAATGCCTTTTTCTATTTTATTTCCTTTTAAAAATTCTTTTACCTCAAGAGGTTTTCCCCCTGGAAACTGTAATATTTCTATAATCAGAATACCGTTATTGGTGGCGACCGCAATTCCTTCATTATTTGCATCTATGATATAACCAGGTGGTTTAATAATATTTGCCTCTAATGACTTGGATTTGAATATTTTAATTGGGATATCTTTATAATAAGTATGAGTAGTTGGCCATGAGTTTATATTTTTATATGGCCAAGAACTCAATCCTCTTATTAAATTATGTATGTTAATACTACTATCATTCCAATTAATCTTTGCCATTTGCTTGTTTAACATCTGTACATAAGAACTTCCATCACTCTGTTGCTCTACCCCAGAAATTTCACCTGTGACAATTCCATTTATTGTTTCCTCTAACAGTTCAGCACCGTTTATTTTTAATAAATTGTACAATTCTCCTGCTGTCATAGATTCAGATATGTCAAACTCACTTCT
Source organism: Clostridium sardiniense (assembly GCF_050584765.1). Classification (GTDB taxonomy): domain Bacteria; phylum Bacillota; class Clostridia; order Clostridiales; family Clostridiaceae; genus Clostridium; species Clostridium sardiniense_A. The sequence continues at coordinate 441,485 of NZ_JBNOOR010000002.1, forward strand.
CATAAGCATATCACCCGTATCTATACCAGTATCCATTAGTATAGTTGTATTTCCAGTTCTTATTTCCCCATTTATTAAACTCCAATTTATTGGTGATGACCCTCTATACATTGGGAGGAGAGACGCATGTAGACAAATACATCCGAGTCTTGGTATGTCAAGTATATGCTTAGTTATGATTTGACCATATGCTACAACAATGATAAAATCAGGTTTTATTTCTTTTAATTTATCAATAATTATAGAGTCTGTTTTTATTTTTTCAGGCTGAAAAATTGGAATTTGATTCGATAGTCCGACCTCTTTGACTGGTGAAATTGCTACCTTTTTCCCTCTTCCACTTGGTTTATCAGGTTGTGTTACAATCGCACTTACATTATATTTCTCTATCATTTTCTTCAATGAGGGAACTGCAAAATCAGGAGTTCCCATAAAAACTATTTTCATTATTCATACCTCCCTTTGATACTACAAAATATATTTTGTAGTTATTCATTAGTTACACAATAATTTACAATTACGAACCAATTGAAACATATTTTGTCAATATAATGCTATTCAATTTTAAAAGATCATGTTTTTGTATTTCGCTCACCTTTTCCTCAACATCTCGTGTAGCCTAAGCTAAACGTACTGTATTTATTTATTTTTACATAGACTACATATAGACAATGTAGTCTATAATTAAGCTAATTCTAATATGTTTTCTTTATTATATGTTGCCAATTCCATGGCAATTTGTAACTTTTAATATGTTCAAATTTAATAACCTTAACTGATCCAAAAGCTCCGGTTTCAATTATCATTCTGTCATCTCCAACAATATTAATAGGCCCAACGAATGGATGTACTATAAGTTCTAATTCGATTGAATATCCACTTTCTCTTTTAGAACTTACTATATCTACGCTATATGGAAAAACTATTGGCAATTCAGTCAAGTAATCTTTATAATAATTATTTATTTCTTTTTGTATATATGGAATAAGTAATGAAATAGCCACATCTCGATATATTTCTTCTTTTGAATTTTCAGGTAGTTCAGACATTTTTTCGTTATAATGTTTTTCTATATCTAAAGCAAAAGATTTATCTGTACAAAAGAAGCATGTGAAGCATAGTACACAACTTAATACTATTATTAGCCTTTTCAGAGTAATCACCTTCCATTACTATATATTCCTTCATATAATTTACCTCTAAGAACTTCTAATTCTTATTTCAGTTTTCTATTTTCATCTTCAAGTTCCTTACTTTTAATACTTCCATTATCTTATATGCACTCTTATATTCTTTATCTTCTTACTTATATAGTTTACTATGATTAGTATTACATACTAATTGTATATAAAATAAGTAATGTTATAATTTCATTAGAGCGTTATATTTAATTTTTAATATATATTTTCATCAGACTAAGAATTATATAAAAAAATAAAACGAGTAATAGACAACGTTTTATTAACGCAATATATTCCTCGTTTTTAACTATATTTATCACTATTTAAATTATTATAAGTGCAAGTTATAATTACAACCTCTTGTGCCTTCTGATCTGCCTAATAATATTTATCATATAAAACCTTAGATTAATTTATTAAGTCTTAACAGTATCCTCATTGATAGTGGATGCCACTATACTTAAGCTTTGAACTTAATTTTTTAGCTGTAGAATAATTTATAAAAAACCGTAGACATATAACATTTGTGAATATATAATGAACAAGTATGGGAAAGTTTTCTACAAAAAACATAGTAATCCAATAACTTTAGAAGAAGTTATTTGGACTATGATTATATTACTTAAGTTATTTTTAAATTAGAGGGGGAAACACAAATGAAAGTACTATTACAAAATGATTCAGGATTAAGAAAAGAAGTAAAACAGGGATTTAGTTGGACAACATTTTTCTTCGGAGGATTTGTTCCATTATTTAGAGGAGATTTGAAGTGGTTCATTATAATGTGGATTTTAGCACTTATTTCATTCGGAATCAGTTGGTTAGTAATGCCATTCATCTATAATAAAAAGTATATGGAAGGATTAATGATGAAAGGATTTAAGGTAGTCAATTAATTATTAATTTTAAATAGAGAGTGTTATGTCTCTCAGAGTGCCGACAAAGTCAGCACTCTTTTATTTTTAAGTAAAATATAATCTAATAGCGCAAAAAGTGTAGTTATCTAAGCCGATAACTACACTTAATTACTACTAATTTTTAAAGTTTAACTTAAATATTGTATCTTTCTTGTTATTAAACATATTATCATAATATTCAAGTTCTAAAGTATCTCCACTATTTACTGCATAAGCAATTTGTGCAGTACACTTTCTACCCTTTGAAACTGCTTTTGGCATATTTTCTATATTTGCTGGATAAGTATCTACTGCATTTCCATCAGCATCATATGCCTTAAATGCCATAGAATCTATAAATAAATCTTTATCACTATTTAAGTTCTCATAAGTGTAAGTTATAATTACAACCTCTTTTGCCTTCTTATCTTCAAATTGATTTCTTTCCTTTGTAGTCTTAACACTATCTATTTTAAGTGAGTAATCATCTTTATATTTATAAGTGTCCCCTACTCCATATACCTTTTCTTCTTGCTGTTGCTCAGCCTTTTTATCATCTCCTGAAGTCTTAGCAGAATCACTTGTTTCCGAACATCCAACAAATCCTGCACCTATACCCATTACTAATAACCCTAATACTAATATCTTTGATTTCTTAAATAATTTCATCTATACGTCCCCCTAAAAATATATTATAATCCTCTCTTATGAGTATATTTTATATAAAACTTTAAGGAGATTGGTCTGCTTGTAGCATACAAATTAATTATTTTTATTAAGCATTTTATTTATTTTCCATAACTTAAATTATCCATTTAAAATACCACTTATAAAATCAGCCTTTGCCTCTGTATACTCATATCTACTATTTGGATACTTCTTCTCTAGATTCAATTTCAACTCTTCATAGGCCCTTCTCTTACTAACATCATTATTTAAAGTATCCCTAAACTTAATATAATCACACCACTCTTTATCTCCAAATATAACAACATGGATATGATGTGTTCTAGTATCAGCACCAAAATCACCGCAACTAAAGAACCTTTGACTCTCATCATCATTCTTTACCATATGAATAAATCCCCTATCTTCAAGAGTTTCAATAACCTTATCCACATCTTCAAAAGATTTCACTCCAACAGCAATATCAATAATAGGTTTGGCTTTAATCTCCTTTATAGATGTACTTCCTACATGCTGAATATCTATTGCCTTATCTGAGAATATATCTTTTAAATCCTTTATTGTAACTTCTGCCACCCTCCTCCATTCATCAGAATGTGGATATAGCTTTACTATATTTCTCTTTAAACCAATCATAATTACCTCCATAAAAATTTATATTTTTATATTCCCTTATGTACAATACCTTAATCTCTCTGTCTCATAATCACCATTATAAAATCATATTAATTATAATATCTAACCTCAATTAAATTAGAGTTGTATTGGAAAATACTCTCAAATTCATATTGTATTTATCATATCACTTTCTATATTTAATAAAAATACAAAACTACTTTTTAATATAAGAAACAAATTATAACTAGAGCTTATTTACTCAGTACTTAGACCCCTTCTGAATCTCTTTTTTCACGTATAGCTCAATTCCTAAAATAATTATTTTAGTATTGTTGAAATAGAAACAAAACTTTAATATAATATTGTTAATGCACCAACGGATGGGAGGACAGTCCATGAACAAAGAAGAACAGGTCATGATGGGTTTAAGGGATTTACTAAACAAGATATCTTGGCTTAATAAATTTAAGATGGAAGACAGTCTTAAGGGTTATAAACCTTCTGAAGTACATTGTATTGAATACATTGGAAGAAATATAGACTCCAATGTTACAAAACTTGCAGAGTCCTTTTTTATGACTAGAGGTGCCATAAGTAAATTAACTAAAAAACTCATAGAAAAAGGCCTTATCGAGAGCTACCAGAAGCAGGATAACAAGAAAGAAATCTATTTTAGGCTTACTGAGCAAGGGAAAGCAATTTATAAAATACATGAGGAACTTCATCAAGAGTTTCGCGAGCGGGATAAAGCCGTATTTGAGAAGGTAACCGATGAACAATTTGACAATATGCTTAGCTTAGTGGAAAAGTATAGTAATCATTTAGATGAAGAAATAAAAAAACTAGAGATAGATATTAAGTCGAAATAAATTTAAATAATGAAAATGAAAACACATGCAGCCAAAAGCTCTATTGAGAACAGGCTGCATTTTTATTGTTATTATTTTGTTGACAAGGAAACAAAATTACGATATTATTTTTGTTGACAAGGAAACAAAATATTAACTTTTGAGAGGAGAATTTAAGTGTTCAAATTTAAATCACACAATGAACAGAACACAGAACAGACCGTAGATAAACATGCTTTAATATTTGGTCTTATCTCTGTGTTCCTTTGTGGAATAGGCTTCAGTATCATCACACCTGTCGTTCCATTCTTAGTACAACCTTATACAAGCACTCCAGGAGAACAAGCTATAGTTGTTACACTACTGACCTCAGTTTATGCAGTCTGCGTGTTTTTTGTAGCTCCCGGACTTGGAGCTTTGAGCGACAAATATGGCCGTCGTCCATTACTCTTATTATGCCTTTTGGGTTCCGCAATGGGGTACTTAGTTTTTGGCATAGGCGGATCTCTATGGGTACTATTTGCTGGGCGTATAATAGAAGGTATAACAGGCGGGAGTATAAGCACTATTTTCGCATATTTTGCAGATATAATTCCTAGAGAACAGCGAACCAAATACTTTGGATGGGTAAGTGCAGTTGTAGGTGTAGGTACCGTCATTGGTCCAACTATAGGCGGATTACTTGCCAAGTTTGGTTATTCTGTACCAATGTATTTTGGAGCAATAATAACTTTATTGAATGTTGTTTATGGAGTTTTTTATATGCCTGAGAGTCTTAAGGAGAATAATAGACTAAAAGAGATTACCTTTGTAAGACTTAATCCATTCACACAGCTTGCAGACATACTTTCCATGAAAAGCTTAAAAAGGCTACTTGTCTCAGCGTTCTTACTTTGGATACCAAACGGATCCCTGCAGGCAGTTTTTTCACAATTTACAATAGATACTTTTAATTGGGCACCTGCACTAATTGGACTTATGTTTTCAATTATGGGCTTCCAAGACATCATTTCACAAGGTTTCATAATGCCAAAGCTTGTGATAAAACTTAGTGATAAGCAGATAGCAATTCTTGGAATGTCTTCAGAGATTATAGGCTACATCCTCATTGCAGCATCGTCTTTATTTTCATTCTATCCTCTTTTTATCGCTGGAATGTTTATATTTGGTTTTGGTGATTCAATATTTGGGCCTTCATTCAATGGAATGCTCTCCAAGTCTGTCGATTCCAGTGAACAAGGAAGGATTCAAGGAGGTAGCCAATCTATTCAGGCTTTAGCAAGAATGATTGGGCCTATCATTGGAGGCCAAATCTATGTATCGATTGGTCATGCCGCACCCGCTTTTATGGGTATTATCTTTATATCAGCGGCAATACTAGTTTTGTATAAAAGTTCGCATGTAAATATATAAACTACCTACTTTATTTAGACAAGCATCCACCTTCATTTCAATTATAGTGGTTGTAAGCTCAAATTCGGCACACACCTCTCCACGCTGTATGTGATAAGCTTTCATTGTTCTTCTTTATAAAAGGATACTTCCTAAATTGTTTATGTGGTGGTCTGGGAGCCTTCTACATCTTAACAGTTTTGGAGGTTTTTTAATTCTATTAATCCTAATATTCAATTCAATAATTTCCAATATATGTTATAATATAATAAAAAGAGGAGGTCTTCATGAAGAAATATAACGTTAATATTTTATTATTTGTTTTCTTATTTTCTATAATATCAATAATTACATTATCAATCTCATCATACTTCAAATTTCCATATACTCATCCTGAATTAAAAGTTAGTTCCTCTAGCGATGATATTGAATTTTATGCAGAAACAAATGGAGGTACTTGGTTTGATTCCTCTAATGGTAAAGGTGGTAATAGTTTTGATTTAGGCACATATGATATAGAAAAATTATCAGAAATTAAGACTGCTACTGTCTCATGCAATACTAATATTAAATTAGACTTGTCCTTTACTGAAGATATTGAAACATTTAAATTATACTCTATAAATGAAAATATTAAGTCAAATGAAGATCATAAAGAAGTTGAAGTGTCTAATTACACAATTACGGCTCCAAAAGAACCTGGAACTTACGGATATATAGTTGAAACAATATGGGATGATACGCATACCGTTAGATTTATATTTAAAATTAAAACTGTTTAAATTAGTGTGTTAGTGTTAGGAGTTAAATTATATAATAAGAAATTCTCCTGGCCTTATACCAAAATTTTTTATAACCTATTGAGAGGAGAATATAAATGAATAATTTTTCTATACTTAAAATAGCTAATATATCTTATTTACTATTAATATTTACACTATATATATTAAGCATAATAAGCTATTCATTATTTTGGAATCTAAGTATACCTGGTCTTGCCTTAAGTATTTTTATATTAAGAAAAACTAAAACTCTTAAATACAGCAAAATACCTAGGCTTATGAATATAGTAACAAAATAAAGGATACTTAGGAGTATCCTTTATTTTTTCTACGTTTCCTTATCATCTGAAGAGCTTTTAATAATTCAATTAAATTTTCTCCTTTACTTTTCCAATTCCAAAAATCATTGCTATAATTAATGATATTCCTGTAGGAATTACAATAATCATATAAATTATCCTTAAATATTTCTCCCATAAAACAGTATCGTATAATCTTACGTATCCACTTGATGGATACCACTTTTTAACTTCAAATTTAGTATTATTTCCGTCTTCTTTAAATGTTCCATAAAAATTAAAGTCTATATATTTAGGATTTCCTTCTGTAAATGTAGTTAGCTTTGGAGTATTCCCATATATACTTCCCTCTTTTAAATTATGATCTTCTGCTACAAATCCAGCCATTTGTGAATGATAAACCTTTATCATTGTATAATCTGAATTATCTAAAGTCCTTGCTATCTTATATGGAAGAAATGGTAATAATAAAACCAAAATCCCAATAAGAATTACTATATATTTTCTTGCTTTCCTTTTCATAAATCCCCCTTAGTTCCTTGACATATTTATCCAACATATGTAATTATAAGTATATCATATTAGTATAATTTAATGAATAATTCCCGTGCAAAACCACATATTCTGGAGGTATTATAAATGAAAAAAATGTTTTTTGGTGCAACCCTTCTATTAGTTGGAACACTCATTATATTAACAATATTCTCTCTTTCAGTTATCGCTCCCATTACATTTGATGGTGTATCAGGTCTACCAGGTTTCTTAAATGGAACCAACTCTTTTTATTACTTCCTGCTTGCAGTAATAGCTAGTATATCTGGACTTATAATCTGCTTTATTGAATCACGTAAAAATTAAAAATACAATCATCTAAAAGTAAGATTATTTTTAAATCAATATGTCTATTTTAGATAATTAATATTAGATTACCATATATTCCAAAGTATTTTCTTGAATATATGGTAATTTTTGTTGACTTCCATTATTTACTAGTGTACTATATTAGTAGTACACTAGTACAAAGTAAACGGAGGTGAATTTTAATTTTGAATCTAAATAATTTTGAATTTAATAGTAATGAGCCCATATACCTTCAAATAATAGAACTTGTTCGTAGGGCTATTGCTACTGGCAATTTAATGCCAGGTGATAAGCTTCCCTCTGTGAGAGATATGTCCACTTCCTTAGGGGTTAATCCAAATACACTCCAGAGAGCTTATGGTGAATTAGAAAGACTTGGTATTACATATACCAAGAGAGGTATGGGATCATTTATAAGTGATAGAAAAGAAAATTCAGATGAACTTCAATATAAAATGGGAAAGGAATTAGCTTTTAAGTTTCTTAAAGATATGAAATCAATAGGAATATCAAAAGCAAAGGCCTTAGAAATACTTGAAGAAATAGCCGAATAAATTTAGGAGGGGAATAAATGATTAAATTAGTTAATCTAAATAAAAGTTATGAAAATAAAGTTATTCTAAACAATATAACATTAAATATTAACAAAGGTGAAATAATTGGGCTTTTAGCTCCAAATGCACAAGGGAAAAGTACATTACTTAAAATTTTAGGTGGTCAAATTATATTTAATAGTGGAAAATATTATTTTGAAGGAGACAAATTCAATTACAAGCATAAAGGACTTATTGGTTATATGAGTGATAAGTCAATTATGCCTAATAATTGGCTAATTAAGGATTGTATATCTTATTATGCAGATAACTTTAAGCTATTTAATACAGAAAAATGTAAAACCATATTAAAAAACTTTAATTTAGACTTAAATAGTAAAATAAAGACATTGTCAAAAGGTGAAAATGAAAAACTGCATTTAGCATTAGCTCTATCGATTGAAGGTGTCTTATATATTTTAGATGAACCCTTAGCTGCTGTTGATTTACTTACTAGAGAAGAAATAATTAAAATGATTTTAGAAAACTTTAGTCCAGAGAGCACAATGATAATTTCTAGTCATTTGCTAGTGGATATCGAAAAAATGCTAGATAGAGTTATTCTTTTAAAAGATGGGGAAATAGCCCATAATGAATTAGTTGAAGATTTAAGAATGAATGGCAATTCAGTAGTAGATCTATATAAGGAGGTATATAGTCATGCAAATAGTTAAAAAAGATTGGTTATATGATGTAAATTCTTTTACATTGCCAGTTATATCAGGTGTACTTGGTTTCGGTATTCTATCCCTTTTATTTTTAAGATTTGTTCCAGAACACCATGAACTTATTAAAGAGATTTACGATAGCGCCTATACTGTTATAGCAGGATTGTTATGTATGTATCCAATATTTGTTATAAAGGGAATATGCCCACAAATGGGAAGTGATAAAGTTTATTTAAGTACAACAAATCTTCCTTATAGCAAAAAACAATTGTTTTTTAAAGGATTAAAACCATGGATTATAGTATTTATACTCTATAGCTTAATTGGTGCTTTAATAAATACTTTATTAGCAAATTCTTCTGATACTTTTATCTCACAATATCTATCATCACTTGTTCAGCCTGTATCTTTTTTATTTAAATCTTCTATTATTCAGCTTCAGATTTTTTCAGGAGTTATTTTAGCTTTAGCTAGAGGAATTAAATGGTATATTATACTTTTTATTGCACTAATTTTAAATATTATTGCACTAATTTTAAGTGGAGTATTCGGCAAGATATGTAGCTTTCTCATTCCCTTATCAAATAATTCAATAACAGATAAATATTTCATAATTGGTATATATTCATTATTTATTTTAATTGTATTTGCTATAGCATGGAAAGATATCGAGAATATTCATAACTAACTCTTATTAATTTCTTCATTTAAAATTAAAAGCTATTATCAATACTATACGTGCTGATAATAGCTTTTAAAAATATTACTTCTTAAATTTCTTACTTACATTCATATAAATTAAAGTAAATATTATAGAAATATACATGATTACTTGTCCTATAATAAATAATACATTCTTTTCAAATACTTCACCTAAAGCAAACAGTAATATAGAAAAAGCAATTACAAACATAAACTTCCCCATAAATTTGCATAATGCAGAAATATTATATTTTGCTTTCTCTTCCTTTGACATTGTATTAATTCCTGCAATCAAGAAGGCTCCCTTCCCCATTGAGAAAATAACTCCTAAGAAAATAAATAATACTATAATCACTCCAACAAAAATCATTTCAAATCTCATTATCTATCCTCCTTTAATTATGTAAGCCTCTACCATCTAACAGCTTATTAATCCACTTTAAAAGGTTGTCCATATACTACTTATTTTTACTAAATAAATTAATTCCTGATAGAATACATATAAGTGCAATAAATCCTAACCTTAACCAATTCATATAAAGCCAGAAGTCTCCTCCTAATATTATTTCTGGTGATGTATTAAATTCATCTGAATAAATCCCAATATTCCAAAATAATTTAAGTGATATTATTAAGCAAACAATGCTTAATATAAATATAGCTGACCTTACTACCTTCCCTTTCATATTCATTCCCCCCTCAAATCTATTAACTTCTACAATAAAATTTTACCCAATTTAGGCTTTATTTTATCTTTAAGAATAGACTCTATTTCTTTATCCCTTTAAATATTTATAAATTAATCTATATCTATCTCAACTCATAATCGTAATAATCCACCTGACAATCAATCTTAAAACCACATTTTTTATATAAATTAAGAGCTATTGGATTATTAGAATCTACATCAAGCACTACCTTATCACACTTTTCAATGCCATCCTTTATTGCATATCCAATAAGTTCCACTCCAAATCCTCTTCCTCGATATTTAGAATTAATTCCAACATTATAGATGTAAGCTTCTTCTTTATCATACTTTAAAGCAAAAGCTCCTATAGGAGTTTCATTTTCATAGACTATATATCCTTTTCTACTTTCTGAATTGATTATAGTATCAATAAAATTTTTATTATATTCTAAACCTGGAAATGCTTCTAAATTAATCTCAACATATATTTCTCTGTTTGAATTATTAAGTTCAATAAAACTCAAATCTGAATATTTTGGAATATCTTCAAGTCCATCATGAGCCATTTTATATTCTGAATGCTCCCATTTTGCTTCTTTAAATTTTTCCAAAACCGCAATTCCACTCTTACTTTTTGGCTCAACTACTAATAAAACTTTTTCAATGCCTACTTCTAACAATTCTTCTTTAGCACATTTAAATAATTCTTTGAAATATCCTTTTTCTCTAAACTTTAGATGAGTAAATGCTATCACTTCCCCCTCAGATGGGCTTGGGATAAATGTATTTAGAAAAGCAACCAATTCATCCTTTTCATATGCCAAATAAAAACAAGGAACTGTTTTATCAAAGTTAATTTCATTAGATAAAAAGGCATTACTTTTTAGACCTTCTTCCTTAAAAATGATATCTTCTAAATCCTTAATAGCCTTTATCTGCTTATCTGATAATATATTTGTTTTTTCAATTATCATATATGCACCTCCATTTCCAGAACAATTACAAATAATATTTTACCTTCCTATATATCTTCTTATCTATAGTATATTTTTATTTATAATTAGCTTTAATTCCGTATATTAAACTACTCTTTTCTAACCACCTTATTCTCCCTATTTATATATAAAGAAACCTCTCCACATTTAGGACATATTGCAACCCTAAGCTTTTCAAGTTTATCTGAAAAAGAACTTTTACTTGCTGAAATTCTTATGTTAGTAGTAAAGCTACCATCAATCTTAAAATCAAATCCTTCAATCATTTCGTTTTTACATCTTAGACAAGTCCTCATACTCAATCCCCCTAATTCTAAAAATAATAAAACTTTTTGCTAATAAACGTACGCCTTAAACTAAGCTCAAATCTTAAACTAACGCTCTAACACTATAACGAATCTTCAACTTATCTATCTTATACGAAACTTAAATACTTTTTATTACAATTATAACATATTTTTTCACAGCAATCGTGATATGTTACTTCTTGACACTCCCCCTAAAATACTATAATATGAATTGACTTATCAATTGAGGAATTTTTTATATTTGGATAGAATTATTAACTATACAATATGTAAAATAGACAGATTTTTAAAAAAGCAAATGATAAACGGGGGAAAATTTATGATAATTGGAAAGTTATTATTTATACTATTTGGAGTGCTTTTAACATTATGGGGTATCCATAGAATGAAAACAGATGATGCATTTTTTGGAAAAACTCAAAAGAGAAAAAATATATTTAATCTTTTATTAAATGGGCAAGCTTCTGGAATAGGACAATTCCTAAGCGGAATTCTATGTATAATTATAGGTATTGTATCCTTTATAATTAAATAATTTATAAAAGAGTGGAGTTAAGCTGTATTTCAAAGCTTAATTCTTTTTTTATAACTTCAATTAGACTTAATAATTACAAAAGAAAAAGCTATGAATATCATAAGATTTTCATAGCTAAACTTATATCAGATTTTTCTATTATAAAGTTTCGTCTTAAAAAATTTATTGATTCCACATTATCCCTCCCTTATGACCATTAGATATTCAATATCTATATAAGGTTCCCTTGTATTTATAAATATTTTATTAGAATTATCATTACAGAATATTATGTAAACAATGTTATAATAGGTATATTATAGTAATTAACTAAACTCTTCAATATTTTAAAGGAGATAAGATATGGATAATAATAAAACTCTAATATTTGAACCTATAACTAAAGATGATATTATTCCCTTAACCGATATAATGACAAGAGCTTTTGACTCTGATTCCAAGCTTCATACAGATAATGAAAAAGATGGCCCTACTGGATATGATAATGGAGACTTTCTAAGGAAGTGGGCTTTAGAATCACCTTCTGAATCCTATAAAATATTATTAGATAATAGACTTATAGGAAGCTTTATTGTGTTTATAAATGAAAATCAAGAAAACTACTTAGGTAATATCTTTATAGATCCTACTATTCATAACAAGGGGATAGAGCTAAAGGTATGGAATTATATTGAATCTAAATATCCAAATACTAAGAAATGGACTACTGACACACCAGGTTTCTCAAAAAGAAATCATAATTTTTATGTAAATAAATGTGGATTTAAAATAGTTAAGATACTTAATCCCCATGACTTAGATATCGAAACTTATGTGCTTGAAAAAGAAATACTATAAAAAGACTTTTATAAATTCACTTCAATTTAAACAATTATAATACAATAAAAGCTATGAATATCATAAGATTTTCATAGCTTCTATTGTATTATGAAGATAACATATTCTTAACTTTCTCTCTAACTTCTAATGGCAAATTTCCTTCTAACATTCTCTCTAATAAATCATATCTTTTAATTCCATTTGATACTATATATTTTTCTATCATATTTACCTTTGCTTCTCTACTCGGAATCAATTGATAAATTACATACCAATCTTCCAAAGAAGTAAAAGGAATATCTACTCCATTAATTTCTCTAGTTTCTGAAATTGAGCTATTATCAAAAACATATTCAAATACGCCACTATTATGATTAATTCTAAATCCAGCCATTACATCAACATCAACACCATTTATTACATACTCATAAAAATACTTTGTTGAATATGTAGCAGCCTTTTCCCATGGCTTTTTATAACCAATACTTTTAAGAATTTCATCTGCTTTATTAATATCTTTAATATCTACAAAGATATCTATGTCATTAGGCTTATCTATAAGACCAAATTGGTTTAATAATATGGAAGCACCTACTCCCCATACTACATTTGACTCATTAAGTTTTTTCCCTATATAACTTAGAGTATTAAACATGTTATTTATCACCTCTTACTTCTTATTTAGAATATTATATCACTTATATTTTAATCTTTATTAAATAAAAATATATCTAAAGCTATTATTATTTCTTATCCTTTTTATTTTTATCAAAAAAACCCAGAATGAATAATGTAGCACCTAATGCTGTTACTATATACAACAATTGATTCAATAATTTTTACCTCCTACGATAGTATATCTATTTAATATTTTATATTTTTATTATACATAATATATGGATTTAAATTCCATATCTGTAGCAAATTTAATATAATTTTTATGCGAATCTCTCCATAGAATAGAATGTTTCTATATACGATTACCATATAGGCGCTCCAATTCATCAGAAGTCATTCTACCAGTGCATAATAACTCTATAATTAAATTACCTTGCCTATCAATAGCAGTTACAACATAAACTTATTCTTTACTAATACCACGAATATCAATACTAAATTAAAACAGAGCCAAATAATTAAACATAAACTATCCTGAATAACTAATTTGAATAATTAAAAGTGAGTATTAAAAACCTAAATTTCTAATACTCACTTAATTATTTATCTTATTATCTTTACTTACCTTAGTAAACTTATTTAAACTATTTAATTAATAATCATATTTGTAATGTTTACCTTAGTAACTTTTAATTACTTAAGAAGCTCTTAAATAAATTTATTATTTCTTTCTTCTCTTAAGCATTCTAACACCTACACCTATTGAAGCTGCAGCTGCTGCAAGTCCTGCGAATCCAAATGCATATCCAGTTGGTGGTACTGGCTTGCTATTATCAGCTCCTGGCTTGTCTGTTCCTGGTTTATTGCCTTCTCCTGGCTTGTTTCCTTCTCCTGGCTTGTTTCCTTCTCCTGGTTTATTACCTTCGCCTGGCTTGTTACCATCATCTGGCTTATTTCCATCGTCTGGTTTGTTGCCGTCATCTGGCTTATTTCCATCATCTGGTTTGTTGCCGTCATCTGGCTTATTTCCTTCTTCAACCTCAGATACTGGAATTGCTATTCCATCTTGTGATGTTGTATCTTTTGAAGTTAATGTATTTTGGTACATTAAGTAGTAAGCTGATGCTGACCAACTGAAGTTTGTTGTATGAAGTCCCTTACCTGTTTCAGGATTATAATTTTCTCTTATTGCTCCATCTCCCATAAGTCCTTCTGCATTATTAAATAGTTTCTTTGCCATTCTTTCTGCATCTTTATCAAATCCATAGTTTTGAAGAGCTTCTACACCATATAGTGCTTGGTCCATCCAAACTGGTCCTCTCCAATATTTATCTGGATTGTACTTTGAATTATCCTTTGAAGCTGTTGGGAATGGTACAAATGTATCAAACTTTCCTGGGTCAGTCATATTATCTTTAACCATTTCAGCTTGTTCTTGTGTTGCCATCTTAGCCCATAGAGGAATCCAACCTTCAGTTCCTTTTCCTCTTTCATCTAACATGTTCTTCTTCTTTCCATCTGCACTTATTTGAAGATCATAGAAGAATCCTGTCTTTTCATCAAACATATTATCACTTACGTATTCTCTTACGTAATCTGCTTCCTTCTCATACTTCTTAGCATCACCATTTTTACCAAGCTCTTCTGCCATTGACTTTAAGAATGCTTTTTCAGCATAAAGATATGCATTTAAATCAGCTGATTCTTGGTTTATTGAATATCCAATAAGATTTCCCTTCTTATCTTTATTTTCAAATACCTTAACTCCAATATCTTCTCCGCCTGCTCCTTCTTTATCGAATCTAGTAGCATTATCCATACCACTTTCCCAAGCAGCAGCTAAGATTACTTCATCTTCATTAAATCTAGGATTTCCATCCTTATCTTTTACTATATTTCCATTTTCATCGTATAACCAATGAGCATCGTGAACCATTCCACCATATTCAGCTATACCATTTTTATCGTGGTCTCTATTTGTATACCACCAGTTATGGTACTCAACAAGTTTTGGATACATTTCCTGTAAAAAAGCCTTATCCCCTGTTGCTTCATATACATTCCAAACAGACCAAGCTGCTAATGCTGGCTTTGAATTTCTCTCATTCCAGTTACCACCATCTTCTCCTCTAGCTCCATCTTTGTTATAGAATATTGCATCAATTATTGCACCCTTATCTTGAGGTCTAACATCATCCTTACCACTTATTTGATAATCAAATAATGCTCTAATATTATCCTTAGCTAAATCTCCATTAAAGTTTGCTGTAGCAACTGCTTGCTTCCATGAATCCCATGCCCACATTCCTATAAACCATTTGTATGACATTGAAGGTATTATACCATCATGCTTTATAGCACCTGCTGCACTTCTCCAGTTTGTACTTAATGTTTCAATTGATTTTACAGCAGCATTTTTATATTCTGGATTTCTTGTGCTCTCTACATTTTCAAATGTTTTATCTAAATATCCTTGCCAACGTGTATTGTTATCTGCAAAGTGCTTGTCTCCATTTTTAATAAAGTCATCTAACTTTTTATTTTCTTGTTTAAGTTCCTTATCAGTAAATGTATAGCTTTGAGTTGAATATGTCTTAAACTCTCCCTTAGGTGCTATTGTTACTGCATCTTTTAATTTAGTAGTATACTCTTTTCCTTCAACTTTAGTTTCTACATTACCATCATATTTAACTGTAAACTTAGTTTCAGGAGTTGAGAAGAAGTTCCATGTATCTCTAAAATCTGAGAAGTTAACTTGAACTCCATCATTTGTAGCCTTTAAGCTTTGCTTTAAGTCTATAACCTTCTTACCTGTGTTAAACTCTCCAAAGATACTTCCTGTCCATTGAACATCTAAGTTTAATTCTTTATCTGTCTTATTTTCAATTTCTGTTCTTACAAGCGCACTTCTATTTGATGCAAATATAAGTTCTAAATTTAAGTTGAAATCTTCCATTTCATATACTTGTACTAATTTTCCTGGATAATAATCAAAGCTTACCTTTTTAGCTTTTGTTAAATCATATAATTCATCATTATCAGCATTTTTAACTTCTATCTTACTTATTGTATCTGACATATTTACAGGATACTCTTCCCCTATAATTACAGGTCCAGCAAATCCCCCATAAATATTTGTTGCATCTTCACTTGGAAGGTAGTATCCATGCCAAGCTCCCATATCTGAGAAGTTATTATACTTATTTGTTGAATATGATCCATATATTTCTGATGTAGGGTTTGCAGTTACATTAAGTACATTTTTGAAATCTGTAACCTGATCCCTTCTATCCTTTGCTAATGCGTTTATTCCCCCTAGGTTTCCAGCAATTACAGTTGCAGCTAAAACAGTAGCTATAAGTGTTTTTTTCTTAATTCTAAAAGCCATAAAATTATTCTCCCTTTCCAAAATTACTTTTTTTTTATAATTAATTAGTCGCGACACTATTATTAACTTAAATATATTTTTAAATTTATTTGTACATAAAAAATACCCAAATCAAAGTTATTCTAAACATATAACAGCACACTAATAGACCACAAAAAAGTATGGTTCTTTGCGTATAGCCAATGTAAGAATTAAATTTTGACTTAGGTATTGCCTCCTATTGAGTAACAATCCAATTGTTAAATTGTATAAATATCCTTTACAACCCAAATATTATCATGTAAAGGTTTAAAGGTCAATACTTTTCTTTAATTTTTTTGAATTTTTATTAAATATTTTTAACTTTTAGTGAATTTATTATCAATTTCGACATATGAATCAGTTTTCACTTACAGATAACTACATCATTCCATGTAAAAAACATAAAATAATATCCACCTAAACCACCAAAACTTAAGATAAAAATACTATTTATATCTAAATATCTAGCTAAATCTTTAACAATCTACTACACCCTAAAATTTCACTTTGCAAATTAAATTTTTATAATAATCATCATAATATCTTTTATAAAACAAAAATGACTAAACATATCTAGTGTATTAGATATGTTTAGTCATTTTAAATTTCAAATTTTATATTTTATACAGTCTTAACTAAAAATTGTTCTTTCAAATTCTCTTATCATACTCTTATTTCCATAATCAATCTTAACTTCATAAAGGCTTATTTCATCACTTGCTAAGTCATAATCTTCGAATTCTGAAGGTCTAGAACCTGAAGCATAGTCTTCTATAATATCATTTATAGCAGATACAGGTGCCATAGCATCCTTTTCATAGAATCCGCCATCTGTTGAATCTATATTTATACTAAGCATTGAATCTAATCCATCATCTAAACTTTCAATATCCATTATTCTATAATATTTAAGTATTAAATATAATGCTGTATTTAACTTCTTACAATCAACCTTTGGAAGTTCCTCTAATTGCTCTTCTGTAAGTAATACACCGTAGTTTATAACTCCTTCTATTACCTTTAAAGCTTCTAAGCTTGTTAATTCTGAATAATTTATACCCTTAATTAATTTTTCTTTATCTCCACTTTTAATACTGCTATTAACAATAATAATTTGTTTAAGTAATTCATTGATATCAAATTTTTTCATATGTACCATCTCACTTTTCTCTACTTTTATATACTATCATTGTAACAAAATTATAAAGACTAAAAATTAATTTGTAATTATTTTTTTATAAATAATTTATTACTTATTTTAATTACTCATACTTTAATGCATCAATTGGGTTAAGCTTAGCTGCCCTTGATGATGGATATAATCCAGCTAATATTGTAATTATTATTGCAAAACTTATTGTTATTAAACATATCCTAAGGGGTGATGCAAATACATTACCTAAAAATGATGTATCTGTGACCCCTTTAGATTTTAGTACATACGTTGCAATTGCCTTAATTACAACTAAGTTAAATAAAGAGAATAATGTTCCAAGTACTCCCCCTATAAATCCAATTGCTCCAGACTCTACTAAGAATATTGCCTTAATATCGCCTTTAGATGCACCAACAGCTTTCATAACACCAATAGATTTAGTTCTTTCATAAATAGACATAACCATTGTATTTATTACTCCAAGTGCTGCAACAAATAGAACTATTGCCCCACCAATTGCAAGTATTGATTTAACTACTATAAATACTGATTTAACTCTCTCTGCGACATCTTCCAATGAGAATGTTGTATATCCTAAATCCTTTTGAATATACTCATTGATTTTCTTAACATCAGAAGCATTCTTAACATTAACGCTTATAGTTGTTGGTCCAACTTTTGAATAAATATACTCATTATTTTTCATAAATTTATTTATCTTATCTGCCACCCCAATTGTTGTAGTTACGCTATCTGTCTCATTTACTTTTTCATTTATTACTCCAACTACTTTTACCTTTAGGTTCAGTGGTTTCTCTTTTATATTAGCAAAACTTTTATCTGCTATTATCTCTATTTCTTTTCCTATCATGTCTTTAGGATTATCTATTCCTAATTTCTTTGAAAGTTTTTCTGTAATCATACATTCATTTGCATTATTATCTTTAATTAAGTTACCTGATATTAAGTAGTTTATACTATCATCTTTCTTCTTTTGTCTTGCTGCATCAACATCTGACTCTGCATAGATACTATAATTGGTATCTACTCCATTAACAAAGCCAAGTTTAACACTCTTATCTCCAAGTTTTATGCTACTAACATCTGTCTTAAACATTGAAACTATATCTTGAACGTCCCCTTTTTCTTTAATCTTATTTATATTTTCTTTTGTAATTTCTTTAAATTTCACATCTGCTACTGCATTTTCATTAGTATTTTCGCTATCATCTACATCATCTTTATACTGAGTAGGTATAACTGATATAGCGTTTATGTTATTGAATTCTTCTAAAGAATCTGTTATTAAATTTTCAACGCCTTTTCCGAGGCTTACCATAGTAATTATAAGCATAACTCCAATAGCTACTGCAAAAGCAGTTAAAAATGTTCTAAGCTTTCTTCTCCCTAAATTAGAAAAAGCCATCTTTATGTAATCTTTAAATTTCATTTTTTCTTATCCCCTCTATTTTTCCATCCTTAATAGTTACTACTGTTTTGACCTCATTTGCCTGTTCATTATTATGAGTAACCATAATAATTGTGTATCCCTTTTTATTAAGATCCTTAAGTAATTGCATTATTTGCGCTCCAGATTTAGAATCTAGGTTACCTGTTGGTTCATCTGCAAATATTATCTCTGGATTATTTACAAGAGCTCTTGCAATAGCAACCCTTTGTCTTTGTCCCCCTGACATTTCTGTTGGCTTATTTCTAATCTTATCTTTAAGTCCAACTTTCTCTAAGGCTTCAGTTGCCATTTCAACTCTTTTCTTTCCAGATACCCCTGCAAATATAAGTGGCATCATAACATTTTCAAGTGCAGTCTGTGTTGATTCTAAATTAAAATTTTGAAATATAAATCCAGTCTTTGTACTTCTATACTTTGCAAGTTCTTTTTCCTTTGAAGTACTTATGTCTTTGCCATCTACCATAACTTGTCCAGTAGTTGGTTTATCAAGTCCCCCTATAATATGCATAAGAGTGGATTTACCTGATCCTGAAGGACCTACTATAGCCATGAAATCTCCATTTTCAATCTCTAGATTTATATTATCTAAAGCATTAAAAACTTCTTTTCCCATAGTGTATCTTTTATTAATGTTTTCTAGTTTTATCATTAGTTTATTCATCCCCCTAGCTGATATGTATTTTCCATTTTTTATTATATATGATTAAATTGTATTAATCTGTTATTTTAATCATTTGTTTACAGTGTAGGTTACTTAATATTTACAAATTTAATATGTAGTTTAAATTATATTTATATATTTTAAATTATTAACACTAATAAAATAATTATGTTTTAAAAGCTTTCTCCATTTATTATTTATTATTGTTTTTTATTATTTTCTATTGATTTTCCCAGATTTTTCTCTTATAATATTTTTAAAGATATCATTGTAGCGTCATAGGATAATGCCTAGCGTAATATTTTATAGGCCGGCAAAAGTACTAAGTCATAAAAAAATTACTTAGTGCTTTTCTTTATGCCTTTCATGACATACCCATATTATCAATATAAAAATCACTTATTATTTTTTATTACTTTTTATTAAAGTAATATGTAATTATTTGATTTTAGATTATTTATTCTATAAAAGATTATTAAAATTATATGGATTGGAGTTTTTATATTGTTTAACAAAGAAAGATTAGATGAAATATTAAATATCTTGGATAATGAAGGGAAAGTTAAAGTTAAAGACTTAAGTAAAAAATTCAGTGTCACAGAAGACTGCATTAGAAAAGACTTAAAGCAATTAGAACAAATGGATAAACTTCAAAGAACTTATGGTGGTGCTATTAAGCTTCGCAGATCTAAGCAAAATTATGAATTCTCTGACCGTAAAAAAATAGATATTTCTAAGAAAAGTATAATAGCAAAAAAAGCCTTAGATATTATTGAAGATAGAGATACAATCTTTCTAGATCTATCAACTACTAATATTTTAATTGCAAAGCTATTAGCCTCAAGTAAAAAGAGAGTTACAGTTGTTACAAACATGCTAGATATAATAAATATTTTATCTAGTGAAGATAATAATATAATCGTAATAGCTACTTCAGGAATATTAAGTAAGAACTTACATGGGTTTATCGGTCCTGTTACAATTGATCTTATTAGAAGATATAAATTTGATAAATCCTTTATAGGTAGTTGTGGAATTGATGTTTTTGATAAAAGTATTACCACTTTTGACATTGAAGATGGTATAACTAAAACTGCAATAATTGAGTCTAGTAAGAAAACTTTCTTAGTTATGGAAAACCAAAAATTCTATACTGACGGTAATTATAAATTTGCAACAATAGCTGATGTTCAAGGAATAATAACTGATGCTGTTCCAAATGATGAAATTGTTAATATATTAAATGAATATAATATAGAGTTATATTAGAAAAAGTCACAGATTAAAAACTGTGACTTTTTTCATTCTTATTAATTATCTGAAAAGTTATAATTTAAACTTTAGAATAAACATATACAAAAATATAATTTAAGCTTCACCATAATTGTTTGCAAAATATAAAAAACCTACCTTTTTAACTTTAAAATTATATATCCCAAATCCATTTCTATCTGTAAATCCTTTATTTTTAACATTATATATTTTAGAATTCTCATCTTCTAATGTTTCTTTATCTAAATTATGCTGAAATTCATTAAATTCTATATCTGCTATAATTGATTTTATAAAATATCCTTTAAAAAACAAATCACTTCTAATTGCAGCTGAAGGTGTCAAATGACTTAAAATAAAGATTACAGCTATAACTAAAATACCACTTATTATCATTTTTATTTTTCTCTTACTTATAATTTTCCGTCTTCTTTTCTCCCCCATACTATACCCATCCCCCTTCACTAAATAAAATTATCCTCTATAAAATTATTTATGCTATATAAATACAACTTATTATATTTAATTCTTTATAAAGCTTATTTACTATAACCATACGATTAATTTTAAATAATCAATATATCTAAAATATATTATTATAAATTTTTCTCCTATAAATCTTTGAAAATGATTCTTTTATACCTTATACTTAATATTAATAATAAACCATTTTTTTACATGTATCAATTTAAAAGGGGTGTTCTATATAGAAAATAATGAAGTTAAACAAACTACTAATGATAATAGGAACGTTATAGTAAAAAAAACTGTTAAGTCTGGACTTTCTTTTGGTTCTTGTCTAGCAATGATAATATCTTATACTGCATGGCATTCAATACCATGGGCAATATTCCATGGATTAATGAGCTGGATATATGTTATATATTATTTAATCAAATATGTATAAAGTCATTATGTAATTAATTCATTAAAAACTTTCACTAGCTCTTAAATACCTTAATAGATTCAATAAATTATTAAATCTAAAATAAATAAAGTACTTAGATATTTTAAAATATTTAAGTACTTTATTTATATATAACATATTTTTATTCTAACTAATTATTATAAACACCTTTTAATGTATCTTGGTCTATAATATGGCCTTCCATCTCTTTGTATAGTTCATTTAAATAGAATCCATCTCTTAAATCAAGTAATTTATCTAATGCAAAAACATGAATTTCATATGTGTGAGGTGCATCTGGAGGTGCCATTCCACCATAGTAACTTGATTCTCCTCTACTTAAATTTCCTCCAAGTTCACTATGCCAGCTATTAACCCCTTGAATAAAATCTTTAGCATTTTGGCTTTCATTTTCTCTAATATGGTCTTTAGTTATATTAGCTGCAACCCAATGAATCCATGTGAATCCTTTAGTTACAGGGTAAGCATCCTTATCTTCTAATACTAAAGCAAAAGATACTGTATTTGCTGGAGCATCTTCTATCTTTATAGGTAAAGAATATGTTGGCATACCAAAGCTATTAAATTCACTCCCCTTTTTACCATACTTTTCTTCAATGACACCATTATTGATGCCTGCACTGGTTACTTTCATAATATCTCTCCTTTATCTCAAGTTTAAATATTGATTAAATTACAAGACAATGAGATGCCTATGTAAATTATCCACTTTCCTTTTATCATGTCATGTGATAATTCAGAGCAGAGCCCGTAAAAGTATACTTTATCTTCATTATTTTTTCCTCAATTCTAAATTAAATATACAACCCAAATAAATATCCAGCTATAAATGAACTCTGCATTTTTACTATATTCTCTTTAAAATGTACATGATCTTTATAAATATCTTTTCCTAAAGTACTTGTAAATTTATAAAGATCAATAGATGCTACACCATTATCCATCATGATTTTATCTGCTATTTTATTGTATTTTAAAACATCCTTGTTATAACGCAAAAACCCAACCTTTCTCTTGTTATGGATTTCATCATCAACAGGAGTTGTTGTAATCCAAAATACCTTTTTAGCCATCTTATTAGCTAATCCAACAACCTCATTTAAGTTCTTCTCATAAGTCTCTTCATCTATCTGAATTTTTTTAGTATCTCTCTCTACTCTTATATCATGCAACCCACAATTTAGTAACAATATTTCGTATCTAACACCTTTATCATGTTCTTCTTTTAAATACTCTAATACCATAGAACTATCACCAGCATTTGCACCCTTAGGTTTATCTAAATCCTCCATGGCATCTTCTAAATTGCTTTTTCTTCCATAGTTATATTTACTTTTAATCATGTCCTCTAAATAAGGTCCATAATTTAAAGATATACTATCTCCAATAACAAATACTGTTTCTTTATTCATTTTTACTTCTCCATCTAATTATTATTTTATAAATCATTATACATAATAAATTTGAATTTTTTTGAGTTTATCTGTTAATAAAGAAGCACCAATCTGTAAAGATTGATGCCCAAAATTTTTATAGAATGTTCTTTAAATCTTCTAATTTATGTATCTCATATGTAGGTTTTATATCAGTATCATTAACTTTTTTATCTGGATTATACAGACAAGTATCAATTTCTGCATTTATTCCACCTTTAATATCAGCCGTTAAGCTATCACCTATCATTAATACTTTACTCTTATCTTTATAATTTATTCTATCTAATGCATATTCAAATATTCTAGCATCTGGCTTTGCTATCCCAATTCCATCTGAAATAATAACTGCATCAAAATATTTTCCTATAGTGGATTTATTTATTCTGTTGGTTTGCGTTTCCTTTAATCCATTAGTTACAATAGCTAGTCTATAATCTTTACTTAACTCATTAATAAGTTCCTCTACACCATCAAATAAAAATGTAGACATTCCTAAATACCTCATATATGTATTACTAATTTCTTCAGCATCTCTTTCAATATTTAATGCCTTAATAAGTCTTCTAAATCTATCAACCTTTAAATCTTTTGATGTAATTAATCCCTTCTCAAACTCCTGCCATATAAGAGTATTTATCTCTCTATACAATTTAATACATGCTTCTTTATCTTCTGATAAATTAAAATCATCTACACATTTTAAAAAGGCAAAATTCTCTCCCTTCTTAAAATCAAATAGCGTTTCATCAATATCAAATAATAATACCTCATATTTCATCCTTTAAATCCTCACTCTCTTAAGTACTCTAAACAATTATAATTACTTATTACAAATATTTCAAACTTATTTATATAATAATATGGGGGGTGCTTTAATGCTTATAGATATTATTTTAATCCTATCCGCTGCTTTACTTCCAAGTATAATGGTTAAACTTCTAGCTAAATCTCAAAGGGTGGTGAATTTTCTAAAACTTTATTCTAAAAATCTAATTACTATTTTAAAATTTACAAATGTAATTGGATTTATTGCTCTTTTTTATAACTACTCATTATTAGAGAAACGTATATTTATACTTTCATTATTCTCTATATTTTTAATATTTTTTAGTACCTCTTTATCACAATATATTAGAAATAATATTATTTTAAAAGAAAGTATAAAAAATTAAAGAGGTATTTTATTTAGTAGCTTAGTAATTAATTTATATGCGATTAATTTATTTATTGATTAACTTAGTATATTTTTATTAATCTAAATCTACTAAAAATATCTAAGATAATAAATAAAGGCCTACATATGTAAGCCTTTATTTATTATCTCCCATTAACTTTATTCCATAAATCATTTCTTATAATTAAATAAAATACTTTTATTTAATTACTTCTTTTATAATGTAAAATCTACAAATATATTAGATTATAAAATTAATTATAATACATAATATACCAGCAATAATTACTGAAATCATACTTATACTTGCACTTATAGTTGTCTTAAATCTATTTCTCCCTTTATCTTGCTCCATCTTCGATATTTCAAGATTAGCACTTCCTATATATTGAGCATTATTCTGCCCAAGCCCTTGAATTGATGTACCCATAGGGTCTCCTCCAACGCAGGAGAAAAGACCAATAATAGTAAAGGCAATCCCTTCACAAAATAAAATATCCTTAAATACATAATGTGTATGTCTAGCTATTATTAATGCAAAACCAAATAATATAGCAGCTAGTACTACTCCCCAAACTACACATTTAATCAGGTCTTTAAATTGAATTTTCCCCACAATAAAATCCCCTTTTTATTAAAATGCTTTATATACTATCTTATGATAATTATAATCTTTATATCCTATCTTATGATAATTATAATTTAGTTACCATAAATTGTATATAATATATGTAAATTCAGTAAATTTTATTAGCCTAAACTTAGAGTTCATAAAAACTCCCCAATATCTATAAATATAAAAAGCTATTAGTTTCACTTAAACTAATAGCTTTCTATTTTAGTTATCTATTTCAATTTTGCTTATATCTTTTCTTTATTTTTAAGTTTTTCTAAGGCTGTATTTATACGCTTAATCCTTGTTTCCTCTTTTTTTGCTGACTCTATCCAATTAACATATTTTCTTTGCATTGAAAATGATAAGTCATTCCAAAATTCTTTTATTTCATTATCACTTTCCATACCATTAACTAATTCCTTTGGAGGTACAACTACTCTTTCCTCCTCATCCTTCTCAATAGTTACATCAATAATATCCCCAGGCTCCTTTCCAATAGTTTTTCTTATAGCTTGAGTAATTCCTATAATATAACAAGGGGCTCCCATCTTAACTATTGAACCTCTATAATTAACTCCATCAAAAGTTGCTTTTACCTTAACTCTTTTACTTCCATAAGTTTTTTCAACATCAAATGGAATTTCAATATAAGCTCCATCTTTATCTTCTAACTTTTTAATTTCTGCTTTAAACTTCTCCATTAGTTTGTCATCCTCTCATAAAAAACTATATCTTCATAATATTATTTTAATTATATATTATAAATTTTACTCTTACTATACCATCCGTGTAACAGGTGGTTTCTTTAACCTAAACAAAACAAAAAAGGAGTATCTCTACTCCCTTTTGTAATATATTATCTATCTTTATTCTCACCCTTTTAATGTTTACTATCACCTTTAAAAGTTAACTCTCAAACTTTTTAAATTTACTTTCGCCCTTTTAAAGTTAACTCTAAATCTTTAAAAATTCTTCTCTATGACCCTTTCTCTCTTCTTTAGATCTTTATACCATATTATTATTCTTTACTATCATTTACATCTTCTGTTTTAGCTTCAATCTTTTTTTCATCTACATTTTCTGTTTTAGCTTCAATCCTTTTACCCATAAATGGCCACCAACTTGCTTCTCTAAATATTCTAACCATAGCTGGTATAAATAATGGAAGAATAACTATTGCATAAAGAAGTATTCCTGTAAGTACAACTAATGATATTTCAACAAGAGATAAAACTCCTGATGGAAGTAATGCTGCAAATGTTCCGCTTAGTATAATTACAGCTGAGATTATAACTCCTCCCATTACCTTCATTGTCCTAATCATACGCTCTTTAATTGGCATGCCTTCATATTGATTAAATCTTGTCATTATAAATATAGAATAGTCTATTCCAAGTGCCATTAAAACCACAAATCCAAAGAAGGATGTTATCCATGATATTCCCGGATACCCCATTATCTTCTCTACAATAAGTTCTACTATACTTAATGAAGTAAAGTAAGTTAATATTAGGGATGCCATTAAGTAAATTGGCATAACTAATGATCTTAATATACAAACTAATACAATTGATACACCAATAATAACAAATGCTACTGCCTTCTTATAATCTGTATTTGCCATTAATTTAGTTTCATAGCTTGTACTAACTATACCACCAATACCAACATTAGCATTTTCAAGCGCAGTTCCCTTAACGCTATTTTCTACAGTATCCTTAATCTTTGGTATCTCTGCCATAGCTTCATTAGAATATGGATTTTCGTTAAATGATACATTTATTTCTGTTAGTTTTCCATCTGGACTAATATATTGATTTAATGCCTTTTGGAAGTCACTATTATTAAATATTTGCACTGGTACAGAAATTCCTGAATCATTATATGAAAGATTTGCCCAGTCATTAATGTAACCATTAGCATATTTAAGTCCATTTTGAATTTCCTCTAAACCACTTGCACCTGATGATAATCCAGAAGATAATTCATCAACTTGATTTGAAAATTCTTTAAACCCATTCTTTATTTGAGCCTGTCCTGATTTAATTTGAGTTAATGCACTTGATATTTCAGGTGCTTTTCCTAATATCTCTTTGCTTCCGCTATCTGTTTTATCTAACCCATTATCTAAAGCATCTAACCCTGCCTCTAATTGACTAATACCAGTATTAAATTCACCTAGTCCTTTACTTACTTCAGCTGATTTTGAATTTAATTCATTCATTGAAGTAGCTAAAAGCTTAATTCCATTGTTTAGTTCGTTTAATTGATCAATAGACCCCTTTATTTTACTAGCTACTTGATTTTCTATTTGCTTTTGTAAACCGCCTGTTTCTTTAGCTAATTGTTCTATATAATTAACTACAGCTTTAAAGTTACTGTCTCCCATAACTTCAGGATGCTTATTTATATATTCTGTTAAGTTAGAGTTAAGAGAATCAAATATTTTTTGAAGCTCTGAAGTATCTATTACATTTGCACCTGAATTAATTTTTTGAGTAAATCCATTTAATTTATTTGATACTTCATTTAGATTTTTCGCTACTTCTACATATCCATTTTGTATCTCACTTTGTCCTGTTTTTAACTCTTGTAATTTACCCTTTGCATCTGCGATTCCTGATTTTAATTTATCTGTACCGCTTGTTTCTAAGTTTATACTATCAGTTAATTCGTTTAATGCTTGTTGTAATTGCTCTACACCGTCTTTTGTCTTAGATGTACCATTTTGAAGTTTTGTAACATCCTTTTGCGCAGTAGAAAGCTGTGGCTTTGAAGCATTTAGCTTATCACTTGCACTACTTAATCCGTCCTTAACCGTATTTATTCCATTTGTAGCTTTATCTACACCTTTATTAACTTGACTTGCTTGATCATTTACATAAATCTGATCTAGTCTTGTACCTTCTGGTCTTGTAACACTTAAAACTGAAGTAATATTGCTATTAGAATTTTTAAGATCCTCTGATATCTTTTCTATTAATGCAATATACTCTGGAGTCTTCATATTAACATCATTTTCAATATAAATTGATGTCGTAGAAGCCTTACCTTCACCAAAACTATCAGTTAAAATATTAAAACCTTGTTTTGAAGAATACTGATTTCCTATTTCATTTACATTATTAAAGGATTCCTCTCTGTTGTTTAACATAATAAATGGAATAGTTACAACAGCAACTATAATAAGTGTTTGTATTGGCCTTTTAAAAGCAAATAAGCCAAGCTTTCCCCATACTTTATTTTCTTTTTCTCCAGTGTTCTTTTTAGATGGCCAGAATACATTTCTGCCAAGTAAAGCCATAAATGCTGGAACTATTGTAAATAAAGCTAGTACCAAGAATACTATACCAATTGCAACAGCTACTGCACTTCTATAAAGATTAAAGGAAATAAAGTTAAGTGAAGCAAATACTACAAATACTGGTGTTGCACTAAATAATACTGTCTTACCTGCTGTTTTGTAAGTTATTTTTATAGCTTCAAATCTATCTTTTCCATTTGCTAACTCCGCTTTAAATCTACTTAATAAAAGAATTGAGTAGTCAGTACCTATACCAAACATTATACAAATCATAAATATCTGCGTATAATTTGAAAGTGGAAAATTAAATCTATGAGCTAATATAGCTACAACATCTTGAGCCACAAGATAACTTATTCCAATTGTCATTAATGGAATAAATGGTGCAATTATTGATCTAAATACTATTATTAATACAATAAGTATAAATACTATTGTTATACCTTCTGTTTTTTCGAGGCCTTTTTGTGCCGCTATGTTTACATCATCTTGTATTAATTTATTTCCTGTAATGTAAGTTTGAACTCCTGGCGTCTTTATCTCAGATTCAAGTTTCGCTCTTATATCATTAAGATTTTCTGGAGTTGAGTTTAATGTAAATAATACAATTATTGTTTTATTATCCTTTGATACCATTTGAGATTTTAACTGTGGATTATTAAAGCTATCTAATACATTTGATATATGGAGATTATTTTCATCATTTTTCAAATTATTTACCGTCTGTTTTATATTTTCTTTATTTGCATTTGTAAGTTCACTATCTGAATGAAAAACTGCTATACAAGAATCATTAGAATCTAGCCCATGATCTTTAGCTAATTGTTCTGCTACTTTTGAAGAATAACCATTTGGTAGCTGTACTCCTCCCTTTTCACTAACTAGTTTTGTAAGTGATGGAGATACTACTGTTAAAAATATTATTGCTACTATCCAAATGAGCAATGGAATGCATTTTAATATCTTTTTCCTGCCATTATGCTCGCCCTTCTGCTCCATAAATCACTCTCTCCTTTTTTAATTTTTATTTAATCTCTATCCATCATTCTTTTAATTAAAATAATTAATTAAAACGAATTATATACTTTTAATAACCCAAAGCTTATGTATTTAAATCATTATGTATTTGAAACTACATTCAAATACATAATCAGTATATCAACTGCCAAAAAAAAGTCAAAAATAGAAGAACTATTTTTAGTAGTTCTTCTTAACAATAGTTTATATCTTTATTGTTTTTAAAATACTCTCTTAATATTATTCACACTTTATCAATTACACACTATCTAATATGTATCTATTTATTATTGAATTTTCTATATTTTATATCATTACTTCAATAAAATTTCCTTATATCATTCATATTCACATATTAGTGTTCATGGCAATTTTAAAGATTTAGTTAACAAAAAAAATTATTTTTCTATAATACATAATAATTGTATATTCTACTTACTTTTCTCCATGTAACAAATTAATCCTAACCCTATTATTATAAATGGAAGTATTACAATACTTAAGACAAAATATTTTGGAGGTGCAAAATCCTCAATGAATGTAAGAATTATCATAAATAATATTAACTCAATATGAAACTTCTTAGATACCATAATAACTACTTCCTTTCCATAATTATTAGTATTACAATAATAATATATATGGAAATTATAGAAAATATAGGTGAGTTCGTATTATATGGTTAAAATCATTTCATTATTAATGAATTTAGGAGGTAAATATGCTAGGTGTTGTAGGAATAATATGTATAGGCGCTGGTTTTTTACTTAAGATTTTTCCACCACGGAAAATTAATTGTATATATGGTTATAGAACCCCATCATCAACGAAAAATCAAGATACATGGAATGAGGCACAAAAATATTCAGCAAATTCTTTTATTGTATTGAGTTTTATTTATCTAGCTTTAGGATTTGTTTTAAGTCACTTATTTGAAAATATTAGTATAATCTATGAAAATATAATAATTTTACTAGGTGTTATTATTATGATTATTCTTGATGAATTACACTTGAAAAAGATTTTTAATAAAGACGGAAGTAGAAAAAGTTCTAGTATAAATAAAAATTAGAAGGATATCATTCATCCTTCTAATTTTTATTTATAAATTATTTTTTTAAATGATTTCTCTTAGTACATGTATGTGCAAAAATTTCTCCTATAATTAGAGTTACTATCGTTCCTATTAAAACAGGTATTTTTACTCCAATTTCCTCTGGAGTATTTTCTAATGGTATAACACTAAATCCTACAGATGCAGCTAATAATATTAATGGTACTATAGCTATTATCTTTATCTTTAAATTACTTCCACTTACTTTAAATGGTCTTTCTATGTCTCCATCAATCTTTCTAAGCTTTAAGAATGTTGGGAATAACATTATATATGATAAAAGCAATGCAACAACATTTAATCCAAAGAATGACCAAAATATGTCCTCACTTGGTATAAAAGGTGCAGCTACAACAAGTACTGTTGCTATAACTCCATTTAATATATTTGCACCCTTAGGCATTCCCTTTTTATTTACTGTTCCAAATATTTTAGGAAGAGCATTATTATCTGCAGCATATTTAGCTGTAAAATTAACACCACTTGCCCATGATATTAAGTTTCCTGCTAAGGTAAACATAAACATTAAACCTATAAGTACAACAAACCATTTAGCATTTCCATCTAATAATAATATAAAACTATCTATAAGTCCTCCAGATGAGCTTAACTCCTCTTTAGGAACTGCAACGCCCATTCCAAAAGAAGCTAAAAGATAAAAACCAGTAATTAGTACGCCACCTATAATTATAGCTTTAGGTATTTGCTTTTTAGGATTTTCCATTTGTGATGCAAATGATGATACTACTTCAAATCCCATGAAATTAAATATTATAACTGATATAAAAGATAATCCAGCTGGATCTAAACTTGGAAGGAAGGTTTCAGCTGAAAAATCATTAGCAAACCCTTTTGTAGCTGCTACATATATTCCTAGAGCTCCAAGAGATACCATAATTATAACTTTAAATACAGCTGATATATTTAATAACAATTTATTATCACTTACAGGAGAACTACAAACAAATACAACTAACCATATAAATACTAATTGAATTGGTATATAAATCATAGTTGGAAGTGCATTTCCAGTTAATTGTTCTATTATCCCTGTAAATAATACTGCTAGTGAACCAATCCATAATGGATAATTAACCCAATATAACCATGCAACTCTTGAACCCCATTTTTCACCAAATGCCCTATTTGTCCAATCGAACATTCCACCTTCACTTTCGTAGGTAGTTCCAAGCTCTGCTGTTACAAGTCCATAAGGCATAAAGAATCCAATTACTATTAATATCCACCAAAAATATTGAGAGTTACCTATAGCTGCTGCTGGAGCTGCTGCTTCTGCTACTAGAACTATACATACAGCCGCAAGAACAGCCTCAAATAATTTAAATTTCTTATTTTTAACGCTCATCATTATTTCCTCTCTTCACAAAAATTTATATAAACTTAAAGATAATTTCCAAACACACATTTAATAAAATTAGCATTTAGTGCATATGCATTTAAATTCACATATGCACCAAAGTGCTATTCAAATCCTACAAATAAATTTCAGTTCCACTCTCACCATTTATAGCTTGGGCAGCTTTTTCTAAGGACGCTATTATAGCTCTTCTATTTTTTCCACCTTTTACGAAATCCATGGCAGCTTGTACCTTTGGTAACATACTACCTGGTGCAAATTGACCTTCATTACAATAGGCTATAGCTTCTTCTACTGACATTTTTTTGACCTCTTGCTGATTAGGTTTATTAAAGTTTATAGCTACTCTATCTACTGCTGTTAATATAAACAAGTATTCTGCATCAATGCTATTTGCTAATTTAGCTGCTGCAAAGTCTTTATCTATAACAGCTGGAATACCTTCTAAATTACCATCTTCATTTTTAACTACTGGTATTCCACCTCCACCACAAGCAATAACAATAAATTCATTATCAAGCATATTTAATATTGATTCTTTTTCTACAATTTCAACTGGTTTTGGAGATGGTACTACTCTCCTATATCCTCTTCCTGCATCTTCTTTAAATATTACATTTTTATTTTCTACCATTAACTTTTCAGCAACTTCTTTTGAGTAATATCCTCCTATTGGCTTTGTTGGATTTTCAAAAGCTTCATCATTTTTATCTACAATAATTTGTGTAGCTATTGTTGCAACATGCCATGGCATTTTTCTATTGTTTAATTCATTTCTTATTCCTTTTTGTAAATGATATCCTATATACCCTTGTGACATAGCCGTACATTCTGGAAGTTCAACACTTACTATCTTATCGTTTACTTTACTGCCTTCATCAAAGGCTAAATTAATCATTCCAACTTGTGGCCCATTTCCATGAGCTATTATTATTTCATTTCCATTATCAACTAAGTCAAGTAATGATTTTGATGCTGCTTTAACTTTTTCTTCTTGCTCCTTTGGAGTATTTCCAAGTGCATTTCCTCCAAGAGCCACAACTATTCTAGCCATAAAGCCACCCTAAACGTTAGCCTTAGGTAATTGTTGTGTTATGCAGTGAATATTTCCACCACCTAAAAGTATTTCCCTAGCATGAATACCAACTACTTTTCTATCTGGGAATAATTTTTCTAATAAAGCTTTTGCAACATCATCCATCGGATCGTTAAATAATGGGAATACTATTCCTCCATTTGCTATATAAAAATTAACATATGATGCTGCAAGCCTGTCTCCTTCCTCCCTTGGAAGAGTTCCATCTACTGCATCAACACCTTTACTTTCAGCATCAGTTATTAATACTGGTTTTGGCATATGCATTTTGTGTACTGTTAACTTTCTTCCCTTTGCATCAACTTCATTTGTTAAAACTTCATAAGCAGCACTTGAAATACTATATTGAGGATCTTCTTTATCATCAGTCCAAGCCAATAAAACTTCTCCTGGTCTTACAAAGCAGCATATATTATCAACATGTCCATTTGTTTCATCATTATATATTCCATTTTTAATCCATATAACTTTTTCAACGCCTAAATGTTCTTTTAAATTTTCTTCAATACTACTTTTTGAAAGTTCTGGATTACGACCTTCACTTAATAAACACTCTTCAGTAACCATACAAGTTCCTTCACCATCTACATGTATTGAGCCACCTTCAAGAACAAATCCATTAGTTCTATATCTTTTAACTCCTTCAAGTTCACATACTTTTTGAGCAACTTGATCATCTTTATCCCAAGGGAAATATAATCCGTCAACTAGTCCGCCCCACGCATTGAACTCCCAATCAACACCTCTAACTTCTTTGCCATTAGTTACAAATGTAGGACCGCAATCTCTAACCCATGAATCATTATTAGACATTTCTACAACTCTAATGTTTTCATCTAACATTTGTCTTGCATTACTATATTGATCTCCATTTACAAGTACAGTAACTGGCTCAAATTCATTTATAGCTCTTGCAACATTTACAAATACTTCTTGTGCTGGTTTACCTCCAAGTCTCCAGTTATCTGGTCTTTGTGGCCATAAGATAAAGCATCCTGCATGTTCTTCAAATTCTCCTGGCATTCTAAATCCATCTTGTTTTGGTGTTGTATTTAAACTTTTCAAAATTAATCTTCCTTTCTAACTTTATTTAATAATCCTTATGTGACATACACTTAAATTTCTTATAATATTCTTGATAGCATTTCATTTAATTCACGCTTACAAGTTTCAACTTTAAAATCTTGAACAGCATCTCTATTTAAGAAATATACTAATAATGCTCTTTGAGCAGTTAATCTATTTCCAGCCTCTTCCCAAGCTAATGAATCTTCTGAATCTAAAACTTCATCTGTTACCTCTTCATTTCTTGTAGCTGGTAGACAGTGTAAGAATTTAGCATGTGGACTAGCCTTTGCCATTAATTCAGAATTAACTTGATATTTTGGCATAAATGTAGCTAATCTCTCTTCTTCTGAAAGTTCTGCTTCATATAATCCATACCAAACATCTGTATATACAAAATCTGCATCTTTCATAGCTACATCAACATCCTCAGTTATAAGAACACTACCGCCAGAAACTTTACAGTTTTCTTGTCCTATTTCTAAGTCTGCAGCTGATAATTGGAATCCTTTTGGTCCAAACTGAACAAAATCCATTCCTAATTTTGTAGCTATAAACATTAATGATCTACATACTTGAGTTGCGTCTCCAACAAATACAACCTTACAATCTTCAATTTTTTTACCTTGTGGTAAATTCTCAAGCATTGTTATTGCGTCTCCAATTTCTTGTGTTGGGTGATTATAATCTGACATTCCATTAAGTACTGGAATTGAAGCACTATTTGCTAAATCAACTATAGTCTTATGTCTTTCAACTCTTGCCATAAGTATATCCACTAATTTAGAAAGAACCTTTCCTGTATCTTCTATAGACTCATGTCCACCTAATTGTATTTGTCCTGGAGCTAAATATTGAGCATGTCCTCCTAATTGAGCCATAGCTGTTTCAAAAGAAACTCTAGTTCTTGTTGATGATTGTTCAAAAATCATTCCTAAAACTTTATTTTTTAATAATTGAGGATAATATCCGTTTTTAACACATTTTTTCAACATAATTCCAAGATGCATTATATCCAGTAATTCTTCCTTATTTAAATCGTTAGTGTTTACAAAATCCTTAATTCTTGACATTTTTCATACCTCCATATTTTAAAAAGAAATTTTTTATTTTTTATTTTTTATTTTTTGATTTGCTTATGGTAATTTATACTGGAGATATGAAAATCTTATAACCTATGAAAATCATTTAGGAACAAAGTAGAAACGTATTAGTAAACGTTTCCTTTTGTTCCACCTGCGTTCCTAAACTCAAAAAATAAAAGCCTTAAAATATATAATCAATACCTATAAATCCTTTAAGGATTCTTTATATTGACTATCTATTTTAAGACCTTTATAAAATTAAAATACGCTTTATTAATAGATTTATTTTGTAATAAAATTTCTCAAATTATGATAATGATTTATATAGTAACGTTTCCATAATAGCTATCATACTTATTCTTGAACTAAGATCATTCCCATTATTAGTAATACTATCTGAAAATATATAAAAATTAATATTACTAAGACTACAAATTAAATTATTATCTGCTCTTGTTATTGAAACAATATTATTATTCTTTACTTTTATTTGCTCTAAAATATCTATGATTTCATCATTCTCTCCACTAAAAGAAAAAATAAGAACTAAATCATCTGGAGATACACTTCTTATTATATGTTGCTTTTCATAATCTCTATTTATTATAGTAGCATCATAATCCATAGATAATAATAAATAATGTATATACCCAACAACTTGAAATGTTAATCCAGTTCCAAATATATATATTTTAGGCTTGTTTCTTAATATGTTAACAAATTTCTCCGCATCATCCTTTTTAATCACTCTAATAGCCTCTATTATATTTTTTAAATATTCTTCATTATAATCTTGCCTTTTAACTACCTGTGGAATTACAACCTTACCATCAGAAACATAACCAATTCTTAAAGTTGATATAAATTCATTGTACCCTACAAAACCTAGCTTTTTAACGAACCGAAACAAAGTTGTGGTTGATACGTAACACTCATTTGAT
Organism: Clostridium sardiniense; assembly: GCF_050584765.1. GTDB lineage: Bacteria > Bacillota > Clostridia > Clostridiales > Clostridiaceae > Clostridium > Clostridium sardiniense_A. Next base: position 478,101 of record NZ_JBNOOR010000002.1, read on the forward strand.
AACTTCCTTATACTCATTCCCTTTACAGCATCTATGTTTTCAACTACATAATCAAATATTTTCTTTTCTGTTTTATTAAGTGTTCCTATTTTATCGTTAACAAAATCAAAAAAATTTATAGACATGTTACCTCCTATATTAATCCATATTTTACATTAATTATACCACATTTTCTCTTCAAGAAAACATTTTCATAAAGTCTAGTGCTTTTGTCTCTACAAAGTAATAAGTTCCCGCTCTTAAATCTTTTACTTCTATTGATCCATTTTTATCTGTAATATATATTCCTAGCTCTGTATTGTCTTGAGAGCATAATTTAAATTCTGCTCCTTCTAATTTCTGAGCTGCTTCACTATACTGTTTAGTAAGCTTTACTGAACCTAAAAGCATATCATTCTTATAAAGATTTCAATACTATACTGAAACACATCCTAAAAAAAGAACACAACTAAATCTTAGTTGTGCTCTTTTAATCTATTTGTTATTTTTCCTTCTTGATATAAATATTAATATTACACCTACTGCTATTATAATAAATGCATATAAATATTTCATCTCATAGCCTGTCTTAGGAAGAATATTGTTCTTAATATTATCAATTATTGTTTCTTTATCTTTAGGTTTATTATTGTTATCCTTTGGATCATCATTTCCTTTAGGATCTTCTACCTTAGTCTTCTCTTCCTTTATCTTAGTATTCTTAACTACTAATTCCATAGGACTTTCAGTTTCACCTAAAGTTATTATAAATTCATGCTTTGAATTGTCTAACTCATATCCTACTGGTGCCTTTGTTTCTACAAAGTAATAATCTCCTGGTCTTAAGTCTTTTACTTCTAATACTCCATTTTTATCTGTAGTATATGTTCCAAGCTCTTTATTATCTTTAGAATATAATTTAAATTCTGCACCTTCTAAATTTTTAGCTGTTTCACTATCTTCTTTAGTAAGATTTACTGAACCTAATATTACATCATCACTAGCTGTTACTTCTGGAACCTTTGATGTTTCTCCTAAAATTATCTCAAATGGATACTTAGTTTGACTTAATTCATATCCAAATGGTGCTGTTATTTCTTTAAAGTAATATTTGCCTGGTCTTAAATTAGTAACTGTTCCTTCTCCATTATCTCCTGTTGTAACTTTATCTACTAAGTTATTGCCTTCGTCATATACTCCATAAACTGCATCTTTTAAATTTTCATTTGTTTTACTATCTACCTTAATAAGTTTTGCTGAGCCTAATATTACTGCATCTTTTGCTACTACTATATTAGGATCTGATACTCCACCTAATTTTATCTCAACAGGTATTTTTTCATTACTTATACTGTATCCATTAGGTGCTTGTATTTCCTTAAAGTAATAATTTCCTGGTCTTAAATTTACATTTGTGATTGCCTGTCCATTATTATCTGTTGTAACTTTGTCTATCATATTACCTGCTAAATCATATAGACCATATATAGCACCTTGAAGTTTTTCTCCTGTTTCTATATCTTCTTTAATTAAGATTGCCTTACCTTTTTTAATATCATTGTTTACTATTAATTTTATAGGACTATCCACATCCCCTAAGTTTATCTTGAATTCATGTTTTGAATTATCTAAATTGTATCCTTCTGGAGCTTTTGTCTCTACAAAATAATAGTTTCCTGGTCTTAAGTCTTTTACTGATATTGCTCCATTTTTATCTGTAGTATATGTTCCTATCTTACTACTATCTGGAGTAATGAAATCTGATATTGCTCTTATTATTGAATTACTATTAGTTGATTTATCATTTACTTTATATAAATCAAACTCTGCACCTTCTAAGCTCTGATTAGTTTCACTATCTTCTTTAATAAGATTTACTGAACCTAAAATTATATCATCATTAGCTGTTATTTCTGGAACCTTTGATGTTTCCCCTAAGATTATTTCAAATGGATATTTAGCTTGATTTAATTCATATCCAAATGGAGCTGTAATTTCTCTAAAGTAATACTTTCCTGGTCTTAAATCAGTAGCTGTTACTTTGCCATTATCTCCTGTTGTAACCTTATCTACTAAGTTATTGTCTGCATCATATATTCCATATACTGCACCTTTAAGTTTTCCACCTGTTTTGCTATCAACCTTTATAAGTTTTGCTGATCCTAAGATAACATTATCTTTTGCAATTGCTACCTCTGGATTTACTGCTCCACCAGTATTTATTTCAACTGATATTTTTTCATCACTTATATTGTATCCATTAGGCGCTTGTATTTCCTTAAAGTAATACTTTCCTGGTCTTAATTTATTACTTACTATAGCTTGACCATTTTCATCTGTTGTAACCTTCTCTATAAGATTATCTGATGAATCATAAAGTCCATATATAGCACCTTTAAGTCTTTCTCCATTATCTGAATCTTCTTTAACTAAGATAGCTTCTCCTTTTTCTATATCATTTTTTATAACTAACTTAGTTGCCTCTTCTGTTTTTCCTAATACTATTTTAAATTCATGTTTTGAACCATCTAAAGCATATCCATTTGGTGCTTTTGTTTCAATGAAATAATAAGTTCCTGGTCTTAAATTCTTTACTTCTAATGAACCATTCTTATCTGTAGCGTATGTTCCAAGTTCCTTATTATCTTTTGAATATAATTTAAATTCTGCACCTTCTAATCTTTTATCTGTTTCACTATCTTCTTTAGTAAGATTTACTGAACCTAAAAGTATGTCATTTTTAGCTGTTACTTCTGGAACCTTTGATGTTTCTCCCAAAGTTATTTCAAATGGATATTTAGTTTGACTTAATGCATATCCAATTGGTGCTGTTATTTCCTTAAAGTAATATTTGCCTGGCCTTAAATTAGTAGCTGTTACTTCTCCATTATTTTTTGTTGTAACTTTATCTACTAAGTTATTGTCTGCATCATATATTCCATATACTGCACCTTCTAATTGTTCACCTGTCTCACTATCTACTTTTATAAGCTTTGCTGAACCTAATATTACATCATTACTAGCAGTTATTTCTGGAACCTTTGATGTTTCTCCTAAGATTATTTCAAATGGATACTTAGTTTGACTTAATTCATATCCAAATGGAGCTGTTATCTCTTTAAAATAATATTTACCTGGTCTTAAATCAGTAGCTGTTACTTCTCCATTATCTCCTGTTGTAACCTTATCTACTAAATTATTATCTGCATCATATATTCCATATACTGCACCCTTAAGTTTTCCACCTGTTTTGCTATCAACCTTTATAAGTTTTGCTGATCCTAAAATAACTGAATCTTTTGCAATTACACTTTCTCGCTCTGCAATTCCTCCTGTTTTTATCTCAACAGGTATTTTTTCATCACTTATGTTATACCCATTTGGTGCTTGTATTTCCTTAAAGTAATAGTTTCCTGGTCTTAACTTAGTGCTTACTATAGCTTGACCATTTTCATCAGTTGTTACCTTTTCTATAAGCTTATCTGATGAATCATAAAGGCCATATATAGCACCTTGAAGTTTATTACCTGTATTTACATCTTCTTTAACTAATACAGCTTCACCTTTTTTGATGTTATTATTTACTGTTAATTGTATTGGAGTATTAGTTTCACCTAAAGTTACTTTAAATTCATGTTTTGAATTATCTAAATCATATCCTATTGGTGACTTTGTCTCCACAAAATAATAGTTTCCTGGTCTTAAATCTTTTACTGATATTGCTCCATTTTCATCTGTAGTATAAGTTCCTATCTTACTACTATCTGGAGTAAGAAAATCTGATATTGCCCTTATTACTGAATTACTATTAGTTGATTTCTCATTTACTTTATATAGATCAAACTCTGCTCCTTCTAGCCTTTGAGCTGTTTCACTATCTTCTTTAATAAGATTTACTGATCCTAAAAGTATATCATCATTAGCTGTTACTTCTGGAACCTTTGATGTTTCACCTAAAATTATCTCAAATGGATATTTAGCTTGATTTAATTCATATCCAAATGGAGCTGTAATTTCTCTAAAATAATATTTTCCTGGTCTTAAATCAGTAGCTGTTACTTCGCCATTGTCTCCTGTTGTAACTTTATCTACTAAATTATTGTCTGCATCATATATTCCATATACTGCACCTTTAAGTTTTCCACCTGTTTTGCTATCAACCTTTATAAGTTTTGCTGATCCTAAGATAACATTATCTTTTGCAATTGCTACCTCTGGATCTGCAATTCCTCCTGTTTTTATCTCAACAGATATCTTCTCATCACTTATGTTATATCCCTTTGGTGCTGTTATTTCTTTAAAGTAATAACTTCCTGGTCTTAATTTACTACTTACTATAGCTTGACCATTTTCATCAGTTGTTACCTTTTCTATAAGATTATCTGATGAATCATAAAGTCCATATATAGCACCTTGAAGTTTTTCTCCTGTTTTACTATCCTCTTTAACTAAGATAGCTTCACCTTTTTTGATATTATTTTTTACTGTTAATTGTATTGGTGTATCAGTTTTACCTAAAACTATTTTAAACTCATGCTTTGAAGCATCTAAAGCGTATCCTTCTGGTGCTTTTGTTTCTACAAAGTAATAAGTTCCTGCTCTTAAGTCTTTTACTTCTATTGATCCATTTTTATCTGTAGTATATGTTCCTAGCTCTATATTGTCTTGAGAGTATAATTTAAATTCTGCTCCTTCTAAATTCTGAGCTGTTTCACTATCCTCTTTAATAAGATTTACTGAACCTAAAAGCATATCATTCTTAGTAACTACCTCTGGAACCTTTGATGTCTCTCCGAGTGTTATTTCAAATGGATATTCTGTTTGGCTTAAAGCATATCCAAGTGGTGCTTGTATTTCTTTAAAGTAGTACTTACCTGGTCTTAAATTAGTGGCTGTTGTTTCTCCATTATCTCCTGTTGTAACTTTCTCCACTAACTCATTATCTGAATTATATACTCCATATACTGCCCCTTGAAGTTTTTCTCCTGTTTTACTATCAGTCTTTATAAGTTTTGCTGAACCTAATGTTACATCATCATTAGCTGTTATCTCTGGAACCTTTGATGTTTCTCCAAGTGTTATTTCAAATGGATACTTAGTTTGATTTAACTCATATCCAAATGGAGCTGTAATTTCTCTAAAGTAATACTTGCCTGGTCTTAAATCAGTAGCTGTTACTTCTCCATTATCACCTGTTGTAACTTTATCTACTAAGTTATTGTCTGCATCATATATTCCATATACTGCACCTTTAAGTTTTCCACCAGTTTTGCTATCTACTTTTATAAGTTTCGCTGATCCTAAAATAACTGAATCTTTTGCAATTGCACTTTCTGGATCTGCAATCCCTCCTATTTTTATCTCAACAGGTATTTTCTCATCACTTATGTTGTATCCCTTTGGTGCTTGTATTTCTTTAAAGTAATAGTTTCCTGGTCTTAAATTAGTGCTTACTATAGCTTGACCATTTTCATCAGTTGTTACCTGTTCTATAAGTTTATCTGATGAGTCGTAAAGCCCATATATAGCACCTTGAAGCTTTTCTCCTGTCTTACTATCTTCCTTAACTAATATAGCTTCACCTTTTTTAATATTATTTTTAGCTACTAGTTGTATAGCATTTTCTGCTTTACCTAAAACTATCTCAAATTCATGTTTTGAATTATCTAATTCATATCCATCTGGTGCTTTTATTTCTACAAAATAATAGTTTCCTGGTCTTAAATCTTTTACTGATATTTGTCCATTTTCATCTGTAGTATATGTTCCTATCTTCTCATCATTTGATTTAAATAGTGATTTTATTAATCTAAATAATCCATTAGTAGAATTATCATTAACCTTATATAAATCAAACTCTGCTCCACCTAACTTCTGAGATGTTTCACTATCTTCTTTAATTAGATTTATTGAACCTAATATTATGTTATCACTAGCTGTTATTTCTTGAATCTGTGATGTTTGTCCCAAAATTATTTCAAATGGATATTTAGCTTCATTAACTTCATATCCAACTGGCGCTGTTATCTCTTTAAAATAATACTTTCCTGGTCTTAAATTAGTAGTTGTTACCTCTCCATTATCACCTGTTGTAACCTTATCTACTAAGTTATTATCTGCATCATATATTCCATATACTGCACCTTTAAGTTTTCCACCTGTTTTGCTATCTACTTTTATAAGTTTTACAGATCCTAGCATTATTGAATCTTTTGCAATTACGCTTTCTGGATTTGCAATTCCTCCTGTTTTTATCTCAACAGGTATTTTCTCATCACTTAGGTTGTATCCCTTTGGCGCTTTTATTTCTTTAAAGTAATAGTTTCCTGGTCTTAATTTACTACTTACTACCCCTTGACCATTTTCATCAGTTGTTACTTGTTCTATAAGATTATCTGATGAATCATAAAATCCGTATACAGCACCTTGAAGTTTTTCTCCAGTATCTGCATCCTCTTTAATTAGTACAGCCTCACCTTTTTTAATATTATTCTTTACTACTAAGTTTATAGGATTCTCTGTTCCCCCTAAAGCAATTGTAAATTCATGCTTTGAGCTATCTATGTCATAACCTTCTGGTGCTTTTGTTTCAACAAAGTAATAATCCCCTGGTCTTAAGTCTTTTACTTCTATTGAGCCATCCTTATTTGTTGTATATGTTCCTATTTCTTTATCATCCTTAGAATATAACTTAAATTCTGCTCCTTCTAACTTTTGTGATGTCTCACTATCTTCTTTAGTAAGATTTACTGATCCAGTCTTTATGTTATTTTCTAAGTTTCCTATATTAATAACTGTTCCTATATCACTATCTTTTATAGTAAATTTCTTTTCTGAACTATCTAAAACATAGCCCTTTGGAGCTTCTACCTCTTTAAGATAATAATCTCCTGGAGCATCAATGTTATGCTTTATATTTCCTTCTGAATCGCTTGTTACAGTATCAATTAAATTTTTGTTGCTATCTAAAAGTTCAAATTTTGCTCCACTTAATGCTTCTTTTGTATAGCTATCAATTTTTTTAGCTTCAAAAACATATCCTTTTTTAGTAGTAACTTCGTTTGTTGTGGCTTTATCGATTTTAGCTACATTGCTTATCGTTGTTCCATCTGGTACATTACTAAAATCAGTTTTTATCTTTACTTGAAGCTTCTGTCCATATTCTATTGAGCCTTTATCATTTACTACAGTAACTTTGTTTCCATCTGCTACTTTTGCTGTAAATTCTTTTGGTACCTCAACTCCTACAATCTTTAATCTACTATCTAAATTATCAACTAAACTTAAATAATTCTGATTAAAATATCCATAACAATCAAAGTTTATTGTATAAGTAACTATCTGATCGTCACCCTTTTTAAGCTCTGTCTTATCAACTAATTTTTGTGCATTTATTGCACCTGCATTCATCTCATAATTAATTTCTGAATTTACTTCCTGCGATGTTCCATCATAAGATATTTTTGCATTATTGTTATATTCTTTATATCTATCAGTTACTTTAAGTTTGTAGTATATGTAATAGTGCTTGTTTGTATCTCCAAGTTTTATAGTCATTTTGTTATCAGTTGTGCTTATATTATCTTTAATACTATCTGTTATCCAGTTGAAATTTCCACTTATATCTCTTTCTCCAACCCTTACACTACCATCAACAAGCTGCATTCCTTTTGGAAAGTTATCTTCAAATATTGCATTCTTTATACTAGCATTATTAGGATTTACATCAACTGTATAGTCTACAGTGTCTCCTATCTTACTTACAACAAATGTAGACCTTCCATCCTTATCTTTAATTTCATTTTCACTTCTAGATTCTTTAGTAATCATCCTATCATCAACTATAGGTTTAACTATTGTTGAACTATTTATAGGATCTTTTCCATATTGTGAAAGCTTAGCTGTATTTATATATTGAGGATACTCAGTATTATACTTTGCTGAATACTCTATTCTATATCGTTTATCTATATAACCTAAGTTTAAATATAATCTATTAGAACTTATACTCAGCTTATTTTTCATATCATTAGTCACATCTTTTTGTGATCCACCATATGGTATTTCATAAATTTTTATAGAATCCTTTATAAGTTCTGTACCTTGTGGCATAGTATCATCTAAAGATACATTATGCATTGGTGCATATTTTTCATTTATATCTATAGTATATTTTGTACTTTTTCCAACCACTGGTTTAGCTATATTAGCTAACATTTTATCCCCTTCCCAACCAATAGCATTTTCAACACTCTTCATTAACTGTCTATCTATTGGATTCGGATCTGGATCTGGATTTGGATCTTCTGGTTTTGGTGTTACATCTACATCTAAGTATTGTGTTGTACCATTTACATTTACTTCAACCCTAGCTGGAGTATTACTATTTACATCTTTTGCAGTTGCATTTATTGACATATATCCAGCAATAGCTGTTTCTGCCCCTTTACTAAATATAGCTCTTACAGTCGTTCCCTGTACCTCTACATCTTTAAAATGTTCTGGTGGATATTTAGGTTTTATATTACTAAATTCATCAGGTAGTTTAAATTCTAAAACATCCCCCTCTTTTATAGAACCCTGTCCACCAACAACTTTATACTCTAGATTAAATGTAATCTGCTGTCCTGATTCTACAGTCTTTTTATCACTCGTTATATTCACTTCTATATTAGAGTTACCTTTTGACGTTGTTGCTGCCAAAACTGATGCAGTGGGTAAAAACATACTAGTAATCATATTAACTACCACTACTATAGCAAGAAATGCAAAAAACTCTTTTCTCTTACGACTCATATAATCCCTCCTTTTTAAATTTTCTTAAGATTCCCATAAGATAATCGCTTCTTCATTTACTCTTAAATAATCCTTTAATTATCACTCCTTTCTAAAATTTTTTAGTTTAACAAATTCCTGTTGTTCATTTCATTCTATTGGTATAAAAAAAGACTAATTTATATTTAATTTATATAAAAATTTCTATAACAGTATTAAAAAAATAATTGCTATAAAAAGTTCTATGACAGTAATTAAAAAATAAATTAGTCGGTTGCACTACTAACTCCATACATTCCAAGTGCCCAAATACAGAATGTACTTCACAGTTCCTAAAAATATGTGTTATTTAATTTTTTTATTATATAATTAGTTTATTTTTGCATAAAAAAAGACCAACTTATATTTAATTGGTATAAAAAGTTCTATAGCAATATTAAAAAATAACTTCTATAAAAAGTTCTATAACAGTAATTAAAAAATAAATTAGTCGGTTGCACTACTAACTCCATACATTCCAAGTGCCCAAATGCAGAATGTATTTCACAGTTCCTAAAAATGTGTTATTCAATTTTTTTATTATATAAATTATATAATTAGTTCATTTTTGCATAAAAAAAGACTAATTTATATTTCTAAGTATTAATTTAAATAAATTAGCCCGTTACACTACAAATTCTATATATAAAATTTTAATATACAGAATATAATTCTTAAGTTTATAGATTTCATTGTCATCATGAAATTTACTCATTTTGTCAAAACCAATTCTAACACTATACAAATTTTACCTCAATACATAAAATCAGTTATTAATAATTTATTCAAATCTTCCCCACTATTATCCATCATTTATATTTTAAATTTTATTTCCATTAAAATTTAATTGATATTAGTTAATAATTTATATCAGTTAATCATCTATCAATTATAAAGTTAAATATCCAACCTGTCTACTTCATATCAACAAAGTAAACACTCTTTTGTCTTACAATCAAAATAAATTTTAGTAATATAAATCAAATCTTATACTGCGCTATTTTAAAATTAATTATATAAAATATTAAAAGGACTTTTTCCTTCAAGAAAAAGTCCTTTTATAATAGATTGAAATCTACTTAAACTTAAACTGATTTTATATTAATAATTTAAAGTTGCTTTTACTCTATCTTCTTGAGACATTTCTGCAAGCTCTTTAACTCTATTAACATCTAATTTTAATTGTTCTGCTACTTTAGTTCCAAGTTCAACATCAACTTTATAGAATAAAGCAGTTTGTCTATATTGAATATTCTTAACAGCATTACCAAGATGTAATGCAATATTATGAACTAAGTTAATTTTCTCTTGTGGTTTAAGAACTCTTCTATAGAATTCTCCTGGTTGAACGAAATCTATATCTTCTACATCTAATTTATGTTTCGCTAATATACCACTTACATTTACTGCTGGTGGATTATATTTCTCATCTGTAGATATATCTTCAAATGAATTTGGGAAATAGTTTGGTCTTGATCCACCATTATTTAAATTCATTTGTCCATCTCTTTGTTTTGTATTTGCAGAATGTTTTGGAGCATTGACTGGTAATTGATCATGATTAGTACCAAGTCTATATCTTTGGGCATCCTTATATGCAAATAATCTACCTTGTAACAACTTATCTGGTGAAGCTGCTATTCCTGGAACAAAATTACTTGGAGAAAAGGCTGCTTGTTCAATTTCTTCAAAATAGTTTTCTGGATTTCTATTTAGAACCAATTTACCAAATGGAATTAGTGGGAAATCCTTATGATACCAAACCTTTGTAACATCAAATGGGTCAAACTCATATTTTTCAGCTTGTTCTGGTGTCATTATTTGAACATATACAGTCCAGCTTGGGAAATTTCCTTTCTCTATATTCTCAAAAAGATCTGATATAGAGCTATCAGGATTTTTACTAGCTAATTCTTCTGCTTCTTCAACAGTAAGATTTTCTCTTCCTAAGTCAGTTTTAAATGTATATTTAACCCATACATACTCGTTCTTTTCGTTATACCACATGTATGCATGGCTTGAAAATCCATTTATATGTCTTATATCTTTTGGTGTCCCACTATCTGTAAACATATAAACTACCTGATGTATTGATTCTGGAGTAAGTGATAAGAAATCCCAGTACATATTTGCATCTTTTAAGTGAGTTTGTGGATTTCTCTTTTGAGTGTGTACGAAATCCGGGAATTTTATAGCATCTCTAATGAAGAAAACAGGTGTATTGTTTCCAACCATATCATAATTTCCGTCTTCAGTATAAAATTTTAAAGCAAACCCTCTTGGATCCCTTGCAGTGTCAGCTGTACCTGATTCACCACCAACTGTTGATATTCTTGCAAGCACCTCTGTTCTCTTACCTACTTCTGATAAGAATTTAGCCTTTGTATATTTTGATACATCATTTGTAACTTCAAAATATCCATGTGCTCCAGCGGCCTTTGCATGAACAACTCTCTCTGGAATTCTTTCTCTTGTGAAATGAGCAAGTTTTTCAATTAACTCGCTATCTTGTATACCAACATATCCTTCATCTGTTGAAAGTGATTGATTATCATTTCCCACTGGAGCGCCAGCAGCAGTAGAAAGTATATTTTTTTCATCCATAACCTTATCTCCTCATCTGTATAAATTCAATACTACCAATTCATTAGCTAATAAATCTCAAATCTTTAATATTAATTAATAATTATTATTTGTTACTAGTATACTGCTGCAATTTTCTAAAATCAATATAAGAATTAGTATTTCAATAATAATTAATATTTAAAAAAATAAAAGTTCACAATAATACGTCTCACTCGGCATTACCACTACGTTTAGAAAATAATATTCATTTTGAATACAACTTCACAAATTCATAAATTCACAAATAAGAAATTTCTAATTTTTATAATTTATAAATTTAAAGCTAGTAAATTATAAAATTTACTAGCTACAGGCTAAACTATTTACTACATAGTAGATAAGTTAAAGTATTTTTAATAATCCTTTTAATATTATCTATTACATATATTCTCTTTACTCTTCATTATTCCAATTTAACTTTATCTAATAATTTTCTATAAATCCTCTCTATACTTATATAATATCCTTAATAATTGCATAGACCTTCCTAAACCTTACGATACCTCTTTAACCCCACAATATTTAATATAATAAATACAACTGCAAATATTAATAATATAAGTAAATCAAATTGTATTTGGCTAAAAGTATATCCCTTAAGTATAACACCTTGAAGGGCATCACCTGCGTAATACATAGGAATAAATTTAGCTATAACCTGAAGCCAATTTGCCATTCCATCTACTGGTATAATTCCTGCAAAGAATATTTGTGGTATTATAGCTATTGGTATAAATTGCATCATCTGAAACTCTGAATTTGCAAATGTTGAAAGAAGCACTCCAAAGGATAATGCAACAAATGCTAATATTACATTAGTTAATAATACAAGTCCAAGACTTCCTACAATATCAACCTTCAGTCCATAAATTGTATATAACGCTACAATAACTGTCTGTATAACTGCAAATATTCCATAACCTATTAAATATCCAAATACTACTTCACTTCTCTTAATTGGAGTTGACAATAGTCTATCTAGTGTACCTGTAGTTCTTTCTTTTAATAAAGCTATTCCAGAAATTAAAAATACAAAGAAGAACACAAAGAATCCAACAAGTACAGGTATTATAGTATCAAAGAAATTAGTATCTTTATTACCATATATATAATGACTTTCAATTTGAATATTATTATGTGTTATAGTTTTATCTTGTTTTTCAGTAATCGGCTGTCTTGTTAATTTCAAAATAAGTTCCTGTTGTTTTTTTATAACTTCACCTTGTGTTTTAGTTATATTGACTAAGTTTTCTATATTCATTTTTGTCATTGCACCTTGAAGATTCATATTAACCTGTGCTGTTTTTGAAGGATCACTATTTTCATAAGTTACATCTAATTTATTATCATTCATGCTTATAAATGCAGCAAGCTTATTATCTTCTATTTTGTTCTTTATATCACTATCATTTGAATATTCTTCTACATCAACACCATTGTCCTTAAAGGCGCTTACAATTTCACTATTTACTTTATAAGTTCCAATCTTTAAGTTTGTATTATCACTAGTTTTAAATAATACATTCATTAAAGTTAAAATTACTAAAGGTGCCACCATCATCAATGCTAATGTTCTTTTATCATGAATCATTTGAAAAATTATTCTTTTTATTAATGCAGCTACTCTCATTCTCTTTCTCTCCCAACCTTTAAGAATACTTCTTCTATTGTATTAACATTGAACTCTTCCTTTAAACTCTTTGGCGTTCCATCTACCATAACTTCTCCATTTCTAATTAAGGCTAGACGATCACACTTTTCAGCTTCATCCATAACATGAGTTGTTACTATTATTGATTTTCCACTTTCCTTTAAGGTATTTAATTCCTTCCATATACTAAGGCGAAGCTCTGGATCTATTCCAACTGTTGGTTCATCTAAAATTAAAAGCTCAGGATCTTGAATCAATGCAATAGCTAAAGATAGCCTTCTTTTCATACCACCTGAAAAGTTATCCACTTTTTTATTGATATGCTCTGATAAATTCACAAGTTTAAGAACATAATCTATTCTATCTTTTATCTTATTTTTATGGATTCCAAATAATTTTGCAAAGAATACAAGATTATCCCTAGCTGATAAATCACCATATAAAGCATCTGCTTGAGCCATATATCCTATTCTTTGAAGTACTTTTCTATTTGGCATATTAGTATCTAATACTTTAATACTTCCATTATCTTGTTTTTCCATTCCTATTATAGCTTTTACTAAAGTAGTCTTTCCAGAACCTGATGGCCCTATAAGACCAAGTATTTCCCCCTTATCTAATGTAAGACTAATATTATTTAAAACCTTATTTTTAGAGAAACTTTTCGATACATCTTTAATATCAACAATAGTCATTTTAACTCATCCTCCTTTAGTGAATAATTATTCACTTATATAAAACTATTATATTCTAAATCTACTATTTGCCAAATTAATATGGATTATTAGTAAAGTCAGAATTGCTTAATACATTCTTAAGCAAAAACAAATATTTTGTTAATAGGATTTTCATTAATTTATATTAAAATAAGAATATCATTTTTATAAAGATAAGATACAGCTTAAATTCTTCAAAAAAGAAGCGAGCCATATAGCTCACTTCTTTTTTATTTAAATATTAAACTTTTATCTTCCCTAGTCTACTTTCTATTATTTCTTGAACAATTTGAATTTCTTTAGTTGTTAAGTAAAAATTATATTCTTTTGCAGTATCTCCAAAACTATCTTCTATGACTTCTATAATCTTTTTATTATTCTTAACATACTTACCATCATCTTCTTTAAAGACCATTCCTTGATTTAATATAAGTCTCTCTATCATAACGCTTATATGAATATATAAAAGCATCCTAAGATCTAATGAGAATGTCTTTTTAAACTTTCTTTCCATTTTACTTATTATTATATCAACTTCATTTATTATCTTATTTGGATTTAATATAGTTAATTGATTTATTATATTTTGAAGTGAGAACATCTTTGCAATGTCTCTTCTTATAATCTTAATATGCTCTTTATCCAAAAACTCTAATAATAATTTTTCAAGCTTTCTATTTGAATCAGAAGTTATTAGATTTTCTAATAAAATGCAGTTTATACCATCTATTTTTAGATTGGTTGTACTTATTATAAGCTTTACATCATACTTTGAAAAAATCTCATCATCAATTCCTTTATTAGCTAGACTTCCATATTCATAAGGGATTATCTCGATATCCACATCCCCTATACACTTTAAAAGTAATTCTTTTATTTTTACAGAAGTACCTATTCCAGAAATACAGGTTGTAAGTATAGCTTTCTTTTTCTTTTTACCTTTAATAAATTTGCATTTTGATTTTTCTTCTTTTTTTATGTAGTCAATTATATCTGGTATTCTCTTCCCATCTATCATCTTCTCTGCAATATTTATAGCAACATTTGTTGTTATATTATTTATAACTCCAATATCACCCTGCACTATATCCTCTAAATCACTAGCAATAGATAGTAGAGATTCCATATCAACTAAAACTATTGCATCTTCCTCATTATCTACTGATTTTATATATCCCTTTATTATTCGTACAATCTCTTCCTTTGGCATATTTATAGGTATATCAAATGTATTAAATATAAACTCTCCAAAGTATTGATTTACTGTACTTGCAATACTACTTGCAGTTGAATATCCATGAGCAATTATTAAGGCATTCACCTTTAAATTATTATTTTTCATTGTAATTAAAATATATAGTGTTATAAAAAGCTTAGTATTAAAATCTATGTCACAATCCATATTATTTTTAATATTTAAGGTAAGCTTGTTTACCATTATGTATTCTTTAGATAATTTTCTATTTAATATTTCTTGAAGTTTATTCTTCTCTTCCTCTGACCATGCTGAATTTAGACATTTATGTTTCATGAAAAATAAGATTATTCTGCTAAATACTTTGGCAGTATTCCCATAATATTTAAGGCCATAATTATCATGAACTATTTCAAGAGACTTGCTAATTATATTTAAATATTCTTTTTCCAAAATATCATTTTTAGCAGTATTTTCACTGTATACAATAGTGCTTAAGCATTTATTCATTATTATGCTAATCTCTTTTCTAATTTCCTTTAAGCTTAATCTATTTTCATCATATTCTATAAGTAAATTACTTATAGACATAAATTCATTATATATAACTCCTTCAATAGATCCATCTTTTATTTCACTACTCTTTTTATTTCTATACTTATTTAAAGTCTCTCTGTGAATAAATTGTACAGGTCTACTTTTTATCTTAATAACTTTATCTTCTGCTACTAAAACGTTTAAATAATGGCTAACAACATTTCTTCTTAAATTTAATCGTTCTGATATTTCAAGGGTTTCTACTCCACCACTTCTATTAGATTTAAATGCTTCATCTGTTAGTTCTGCTAAACATATCTCAATTTTTTCTTTATTACTCAACTTTGTCCCCCCATTATACTACGGTTAAATCTATCCTTTATTTAAATTCTTATTTCAATTTAATCCTTTTCATTTGAAATTATATCATCTATCAAATAAAATATACAGTGCTTATTATATTAAATGATAAATCCTTAAGTCTTACTTAGCATAACTTTATATATCTACAATTAACACTCTAATATTATTACAAATTAATCATATGTAAACTTCTTATACACCTTTAAATTAAAATATCATATATAATAAATTCTTAAACAATATAAGGACCTCTTAATCAATACTCTAAATAAGCTAATTATTTAAAACCTTCACATCCAGCATAAAACATTAATTTTAATAAAAATAAATAGGAACATAATATTTCTTATATGATTAAAAATTAAAAAACTATAAAAAATATTATGCTCCTACCTGAGCTATAAATAAAATTTATCTAATACTTCTTTTCTTTCCTTCCAGTCTGGCATTACCTTAGTTAAAACCTCATAGAAAGCTTTGCTATGATTTGCTTCGACTAAATGAGCTAGTTCATGAGCTATTACAAATTCAATACACTCCATTGGTGTTTTCATAAGTTCACTATTTAAAGTCACGCTTTTCTTTACTGGATTACAAGATCCCCATCTACTTTTCATTTTTCTAACCTTTATATCAACATGTGGAATCATATAAGAGCCAAATTTCTTAAACATACTTCCATATATAGAGGTAAATATCTCTAAGCAACTCTCTCCATACCACTTGCTTAAAAGTGTATTAACTCTTTTCTCATTATCCTTATCCTTTAGAAATACATAAATTTCATCTTTTCCTCGCTTTATATATTCCTTCTCACTCTTAACAGCCTTAACTTTATATACCTTTCCAAGATACCAAATACTATCTTCACCAATTCTATCTTTTTCTTTTTGAATTGATTCTCTTCTCTCTTTAAACTTTTCTCTATGTCCTATTATCCAAGGCATTTTTCTCTTTAAGAAATCTATAATATACTCTTCATCAACCCTAGGATTTGCTGTTACTATAGTCTCTCCTGTTCCTTTAACTCTAAGGTTTATATTCTTTACATTTTTTCTTATAAGAGTAAATGTAATAATCTCACCATCATGAGTTATGTTAAGTTTTTTCATTTTCTTCTCCTAATAATATATAAATTTATCTATATTTATATATTATAACTTTAGATAATAATTATCAATAAGCAGTAATTATTAAAAACTTCAGGAAATTTTAAATTATAAAATAAAAATAGATATAATGCTGCCACTATATCTATTTTTCTAATTAACTTATCATCTTTTCTTCTATATATTGAATATTCTCTATTCCATCTAAACTTCTAACTTCCATTAGCACTTCAAGGCTATCATAATTGCATTTCTTAGGTGTGTTTAAAAATAGCTCTATAAGTTCATTTTGGAAATTTTTAGTTATAGTGCTATCTTCTTTTATCATTGCTATTACTTTTTCATAAATATCTTGAAGTTCAAACATATCTAAATCAAAATAATGATCATTAAAGCAATCAATTAAATAACTAAAATACTCTTCCTTTTTAGATACCTCTAAATCATAATTTATAACAATTTCTTTTGCTCTTTTTCTAGTATCTCTCCTCTTAAGAATAAGTTCAAGAACTCTCTCTTTAAATAAATTTTTAAGTTTTGGATATTCTTCTAAATACTTAGGATACTTATATACTTTAAATTCTTCACCAGATGATTTAACTACAGTTTTTAAAGAATCTCTTAATCCTCCATAAGTATCTACATCCTTATTTTGAATTATATCTTTCATAATAGAATTTAATATTCTAGCTTCATCTTCATCTAATGCTTTCTTATCTATTAATTGAAGCCTTAAATGCAAATAATACTTTATTAAATTAACTATATTTTTTTCATTTATAACTAGTCTACCTTTATCATTAGTAACAATCTTATCATTCTCAAAAAGCTCTTTATTTCTACATACATACTCTTTCTTATAAGGAACTAAATCTTCTAGATTCTTAGGCAATATTACTCCATTTATATACTTAAATGAATCATATCTAAAATCAACTATCATGCTTCCATTTAATATTAGTCCTTGTTGAAGTTTTATAAGATTTAGTACATTTCTAATCTCAAAGCTAATTGTATTTTTCTTTTCTTTTTTTATATCTTCTATTTCATTATTTATAATTAAAATTTTAGAATCTATTTCTCTAAATCCTATACTAGCTTCCTTTAGATATTTTTTAATTATCTTCTTAGAACCATCATTTTTAAATAGGTATCCCTTTGATTCTTCTTTGTTAAATATTCCCTTTAGTATTACAAAATCACATACATTAGATGCTTTTCTTTTCAAGATTCTCATATTTCCAAAGATATATAGAAGTTTAAGATCATCTTTATACTTATAATAATCTCTTATATACTCTTCAATCTTCTTAATCTCTTTATTTTTTGAACGTAATAGTGATATTAATTTTTTAACGTAATCCTTATCTTTGTAGAATTTACTCTCTATCTTTTTTAGTACAATAGCTAAGACTTCAGAATTATCTTTTCCTTTTGCTATAGTCTTTAAGAACTCCTCATCACTATCAAAACATTCTTTAAGAGCAAGAGTTTTTGATAGTGCACTATCTGAATTTCCATTTAAGAAGTTTTTCACTATATAATTTTCATTCTCCTTACTTCTATAAATATCATAATTTTTTTCTCTAAAGTCTATTGGAAGATCTTTTCTCTTTATAAGAAGCTCATATATATCTATTTTTTCATCATTTGGAAGTTCATTATATATTGGAATTATAAGCTTATTATAAGCGTAATTATTTATGAAACTTCCATTTGTAATAAGTTCTTTTAATATAGGAATATACTTATCTTTTCTCTCCAGCTTCTTATATTCTTTTAATATAACAACTAACAGATCCTGTTTCCTATTTTTAATTACTCCTTTAGTTACAATCTCTAAAATATCATCATCTCTGCATACTTCTGCAAGTCCATCTCTCATTATAAATGTTCCTAAGAACTCTATATTTAAAAGATTATTTTCTATAATTCTCTTAAGGCACTTATTTTCATCCTTTGCAGCTAAGTTAACAATATAGTATTTCAAATAAGATATATACTTCTTTTCATCTCCATTTTTTATATAAAAATTTATTATATTCTCAAGTATCTCTATCCTTTTAGAATCTTCAATACCTTCACCAATATTATTTAGATAATTTTCTAATGTTATAATCTTATCTAAATTCTTTTTAGTGTAAGAATCCATTACATTTTCTATATAATATTTATAAACTACTTTACTATAATTGCTTAAATCCCTTATTACAGTTTTGTACTTTACATGAATATATCTCTTCTCCCTATCTTTTCCCTTTGTAATGATTTCTTCTAATATATTTACTAAAGCATCTCTTATATAAATACTTCTTTTATAGTAGTCTTCTGAGTATTCTAAAAGCTCTCTCCAATCTATTAATATATTCTTTCTGTAGGCTTTAACAAGTAAATTTCTATCTTTAATTTGTATACCATAATCTTTTAAAGGTATTCCCCTCTTTTTAAGCTCTCTACATACAGTAATTAAAGACTTTACATCATTATTTCTCCTATAAAAATCAAATATTATCTTTAATAGCTCATCATTATATTTAACATTATCAGAGTATAAAATAATATTTAAAATCTTATCTAATGATTTCTTATTATCTGATCTACTATATAGAATTATTAATCCATGTATAAACTCTTCATCAACAACCTTAAGCTTAACTTTAACATTTATTAATGCAGCATTAAGTTCCTCATCACTGGAGCTACCTATTCTTAGATATCTTAATACATCTCTTGTATTTTTAGTGACTAATCCTTTCTTATACATATCTTTAATTGGTTCTATAATATCCTTTAGAAGTATTCCTTTATTTTTTAGAAGTTCCTCACAAAACATTGAGAGCTTGATATTTTCTCTACTTAACGATCTACATCTTTTTATTATTTTAATATACGTATTCATACTAAGCTCAGTATTTAATATAGCTGGTGATTTCTTTGTAATTTCTAATATATCATCAACTCTCTTTATTCCATTTACTATCTTTAATAGATTCTCTTCGCTTCTATTAAAAAATAAAATCTCTTCAAGTTTTATAATATTATTTTCGTCAGAACTTCCATCTATGCATTCAATACAAAAGGAAAATTCTCTAATATCATAATCTGTATATATAAGAATTGTCTCTTTAAAATTGTATTCTCTAGTAAGACCTTTTGGAATATCAACAGCTATCTTAACTTTCTTCTCACTAGGAGTATTTAATACATCACACCTTATAATTTCTCCATGATCATTATGAATAACTCTTATATCATAAAGTGGACCATCACTTTCATACTTAACTTCAAATCTTTTATGAAGTCCAATATCCTTTTTATAATACAAAACTTTATCTTCTAGGGAAGTACTTTCTTTATAGCTAAAGGCATCATCTGTTGTAATTTCCTCATAATCTCTATAAATCATATTACTCATAAAGTCCTCCTACTCACTTGCTCTAGACCTTATAGCCTCTTCTAAATCTCTATTAGAAAATACCATTTTTATTTCAATCTTTCTTTGATCCTTAGTCTTTTCAATATCTTCTTTAGAATACTCTTCTCTATCTCTATCTTTCTTATCTGGATTGGTTTCAAATTCTGACATACCAGAGGCTTTAAACTTTCCTCCAAATTCATTTTCTAAAGGACTATCCATTGGAACCATAGCATTTAAAAAGCTCATAGCACGTTCTGTAGAAAGTTTCCTATTTGAAATTGTATCTCCTGCATAATCTGTATGCCCCACAACTTCTATATACTCAATTTCAGGTGCTATTCCTTTTTCATTTAAAAGTAGATAAAATATCTTATTAAGCTGACTTGCTAGAGTCTTCCCTTCATCTTTTAATATCCATTTATCAGTATCAAAGAATGTTTCTGTATTTAAAACCATCTTTCCTTCATCTCTATCAAAATACATAATATCTTCATTAACTTCATTCTTATCTAGATTCTCTTGAATTGAATTATAAATTTCTTCTCTCTTTTTAGATATATTATCTACAAATAAAGAGGAAACTGTCATAGATATAATCATAAGGAAGAAGAAAACTAATGTAGATGCTGTCATTACATCTACAAAAGAAGGCCAATAAGATTGTCCCTCTGTCCTAGTCCTATACTTTCTGCTTCTTATCTTCATAAAGCTTCGCCTCCCCTACTCATCACTAGTTGCAGCTACCCATTCATTTGTTGCACGAACAAGCTCCCCAACAGTTCTTGTATTGTAGCTTAAGCTTTCTGTCGCCTCTTCAATTCCTCTAATTGATTTTTGAAGTTTATTTGCTATCTCCTCTGAAATATTTGCAAGTTCCTCTCTAAGCACCTTAGATATAGTTTCTCCTACTCCTTCTCTTAACATTTCTACATTAGATACAAAGTCATTTATTCCAGCTTCAAAGCCTGCATATCCCTGCCTTAAGCTTTCAATTTGATCACTTGCACGGGTATTACTATCTTCAATTGATTTATTAATATTCTCTGTTCCTCGTATAAGCTCTCTATAACTCTTATCTAAACCTTCTTTATAACCTCTAAGTTCTTCATTTATAAGCTCGATAGATTCCTTTTCTCCTTCTATACTCATATCAAGCTTGTTTAATACTTCTGATAAAACATCAATCTTATCAGAAAGTCTAGTTACTGAAGTATTCATAACAAATTCTAATTTTTCAGTTGTTATATCAAAATCATCTATTGAAGACTTAAACATATCAATTGGCTCTTTAAAGTTATCAACTGATTTATTAAGTGATACTATAACCATTTCTAAATCCTTAGTATAGTTAGATAAAACTTTTGCAGACTCAGTCATATCAATAGTATTTTTGTTTATGTTTGAAACTAATTCATCAATTCCTTCTTGGAATAATGATCTCATTTCTTTAGTTAATGTAATCATAGAAGCTGATATAGTATCATTAAATCTTTCAAATTGAGTTACAAAACTAAAAGCATGTTCGCTATATAAAACATTATCTAAATAATCTTCAACATCATCATAAAATTCTTCCTTTTCTCTTTTTACCATTTGGATTACAGAATTTAAGACAAGTGACATTATTACACCAAAGATACTTGTCCAGAAGGCACTAGCCATCCCTTGTAGTGGTACTCCCATCCTATTTAAAAATACATCCATAGTTTTAATCCCAGACTCTAATACACCATTAGTTGAGTGAATTGCAACAGTAAGACCTAAAAATGTTCCAAGAAGACCTAATGCAATAGAAGTAGATGGCAATAAATGAATCACTCTTTCATTAACATTTATATATTTTCTTAAATTTTTCTCCATAAGAACTTCAGTATTAATATTCTCCGTTCCCTTACTTGCACTCCTTTTAAATTCTTCTGATATTTCATAAAGTGCTGTCCCTTTAAGATCCTTCTCTCCTGTATCTTCATCTATAACTATGCTACGTTCAAATTCCTCCCTTAATCCTTCATAATTTCTCTTAAGTTTAATACTTAAATATACTCCATAACCTCCAAGGGCTAAAATAATAAATATAACAGCCCACCCTAGTATTCCTTGACCTATCATTGAGCCAAAAATTTCTGAAATAACGTTCAAATTATACCCCTCCAAAAAACTTAATATTACTGTATTTTTATTATTTTATGTCTTTAAATATTCTAAAATTCTAATTCCTAATTATATTTTAAGAATTACATACTTATATCTTTATATTTTGGGGATAGTACATTTTTTTGTTATATATTTCTTGATATTTTGATAACATATATAAAATATTAAGAAAGGAGAATACTTATGAATAACGATACTTTAAAAATTATTATTGGGATAATAGCATTATTCCTACTAATAACAGGAGCTATAATAATATTATTTTATATACCTAACATATCATTTGCTACTCGTTGTATTGTAGCCATTCTTTTTGGAATAGTAGATTTGTTTTTAATGTTTTATTTTTATAATAAATTTAAAAATAAAAGGAGATATTAGCTAAAGACATAATTAACAATTTTAAAATATTTTTATGTCTTCTTACCTTTTCTTAAAACTATAAAACAAAAGACCTTTTAAATAGTTTTAGTAAAACTATCTAAAAGGTCTTATTTTAAAAACTTATATTAATTTATTACTCTTCTTGCATATCCTATCTTATTCCAAGGCACATTAGAAATTCTTACATTCTTTCCTGTTCTAGGTGATTCTATCCACTGTCCATTTCCTATATACATACCAATATGTTCCTTGCTAGAATAAACTAGTAAATCTCCTGGTTTTGCGCTATTAATATTCACAGCTGAACCTGCTTTTACTTGATCATAAGTAGTTCTACCTATATTAATTCCAGCTTGTTTAAATCCCCATTGCATAAGTCCAGAACAATCAAAACCTGTTGATGGTGATGATCCTCCATAAAGATATGGCTTACCAATTTGAGATTTCATAGCACTTAAAACTTTATTATATTTAGAAGATGTATTACTTGTATCCTGTGAATTTGAACTACTACCTGAAGTCTTTTGTACATAATCTGCACTTACATATCCTAAGGAACCATTATAATCTACATAATACCAATTTCCACTTTTACTCTTTAATTTAACTTGAGAGTTGTATGGAATAGTTGTTATTAATCCTGAGCCTGTAGATGCACCTTTTCTTAAATTTAATCCACTTCTTGCTGTAACTTTTCCATATCCATTTACTTGAGTTTGCGTATTTGAATTACTGCTTGAACCTTGTGAATTAGAGCTTTCACTTGAAGTTTTTTGTACATAATCATCACTTACATATCCATAAGAACCATTATATTCTACATAATACCAACTTCCACTTTTGCTCTTTATATTAACTTGTCCATTATATGGAATAGTTCTTATTACTCCTGAACTTGTAGTTGCACTCTTCCTTAAATTTAACCCACTTCTTGCTGTAACTCTTCCAGTTTCAGTTGTTTGAGTTTGTGTATTTGAATTACTTCCTGAATTACCACTTGAAATTTGCTTTATATAACTATCACTTACATATCCATAAGTACCATTGTATTCTATATAGTACCAACTTCCACTTTTACTCTTTATATTAACTTGTCCATTATAAGGGATAGTCCTAAGTATTTGTGAGTTTGTAGTTGCACTTTTTCTAATATTTAGTCCACTTTTTGCTGTAACTTTTCCAATTGATACAGAGCTTCTCTCTGCTTTAACCTGAGTTGCATTAGCTTGCGTAGCATTTTGTGTAATACCAATTACAGAACAGAATATAGTAGCTATAGCCAATATTTTACTTACTTTTCTTTTTATCATATTTATAAATCCTCCAGTTTTTTTATTTCTTTTGTATTTTTTCTAGTTAACAGAACAAGATTTAAATTTATTTCAAGTCTTATTTGTTAACAAAATATGATATTTGTTAACATTCTATAACAAAATAGTTACATTTTCAAATATTTGGACTCATTTCCTATGTTGTCTATTTATATTTTCATCAAAAACATCTAACGTTTTTAATATTTTGATAAAATAAATAAGCCTAGTGCAATAATTTCATTGCACTAGGCTTATTATTTTAGCTGTTAAATATTTTTTATTTTCTGAATTTAATATCAATTTTCCTTATTTAGCTCCTTCGCAAGCTTTCTAAGTCCATCTAATCTATTATCATTAGGTTTTATTAATTTACCATCACCATTTTCTAAAATTTTCATAGCAGATTTCACTTCACTTTTAGTAGATTTCATATGCTTTTCTGCAAGTTTGTAATAGTAATGACTCTTAGATCCATCAGCCTTAACTTCTCTACCACCCTTAGAGTAAATTACACATAAAATCATTGCTGCATGTACACTCGCAAATGATTCTGCTCTTTCAAATAAAGAAATGGCCTTTCTAATATTTTTATCAAAGCCATTTTTACCTTCTAAGAAATTATATCCCTGCCTAATTAATTCATCACAATCATCAATGGCTAAAAACTCTTCCATCTCTTCTACTTCAGCTTCATATACGCCATATTTCTTTTTATCTCTTTTATGAAGTCTGTTTGTTATTGATTTTTCTATCTTTTTAAATGGTACCCAGTCCATTATCGTCATCTCCTAGTTTTATTAAAATTCTACTTAACAGCTATATATTAAAATATTTAATTTAAAATTTAGCTAGTTTATTGATAATTCTAATTTATTAATTATAACTATAAAAAGTATGTATCATATATTATGATAATACTTTAATTAGTAAAGGCTGTTAACTATCTGTTATCATTTAATTAACATTTCACGAATCCAATTATTGTCTATATCTACATTGTAATTTTTATTTTTTCCTTTATTATCATAGTTATAGATTACGCTTCTATTGTATTAATCAATTATACATATTACCGTTATATATCTTATGCCTCATCTATCTTGCATCCATTTTTTAATCTTATATAAAAAGTGTATCCAAGAGATATTAAAACTATAATAATACCTCATAGTGCAAATGAGAATTCTACATTGCCTACAAAACACCCAATTATAATTCGCATCCAAGCCCTCAAGCGATTGCCTTTGATACTGATTCAGTTTCATTATTATCTTATTAAATGCTATTATCTCATACATTAATTCATATATAATAAAAAATATAAATTTATCCTCCTCAAGAATACATTAAATGGAATCATAGTTAGTTGTTATTCCCTTAGCAATCTAACTATGATTTCTTTTTGTATTTGAATAATTGATATTAATTATCATTAATGCTATACTTTTATATTAGCGTTTAGAAAACTTACATCAGGAGGACATTAAATTGGATACAAAAGATAAATTTCAAAGCTTGATTATAATTATTATAGCTTTTATTGGTATTTTTATTGGACAAGTAGATTTTATATCTAATCTATCTGATAAGCTTATTATGCCATTTCTTACACTAATGCTATTTTTATTATTTCTTCAAATACCAATTGGAAATATAAAAGATTCTTTGAAAAATATAAAATTCACTTCTACAGCAATAATAATAAATTTTATAATAACGCCTATGCTAATCTTTATATTAGGGAGATTATTTTTAATTAATGAACCTGATTTATTAATTGGATTTGTTATGCTTACTGTTACCCCTTGTACTGATTGGTATTTAATATTCACAGATATAGCTAAAGGTAACACTGCCCTTGGTGCATCTCTTCTTCCATTAAACTTTATACTTCAAATTGTGTTACTGCCTTTATACGTATTATTGATAGGTGGTACAAGCATTAAATTTAATTCAATGGAACTAATAAGTAGCACTATTATAAATTTAATTATTCCTCTTATACTTTCTATAATAATTAGAAATTTAATTATTAAGTTTAAAGGAAATACATATTTTAATGAGACTATCTCAAAAAAATGTTGCACTCTTCAAGGATGGTTTTTAAATTTAGCCATACTTTCAATGTTTGCATCACAAGGAAAAGTATTTTTATCACACCCAAGCATATTTTTAAAACTACTAATTCCTTTATTACTATTTTTCTTTATAATATTTATTTTAGGACAATTTGTTGGATTTAAGTTAAACATGTCTTATGAGGATACGGTAGCTTTAAATTTAACTACATTAGCTAGAAACTCACCAATAGCTCTTGCAATTGCTGTAGCTTATTTCTCTGATAGGCCTATGATTGCTGTAGCACTTATAGTTGGCCCACTTATTGAGATTCCAGTTTTAATGGCTGTATCTAGAATATTATTATTTAAGCGAAGTAAACAAAAAGAATATAATTAAAGATCAGATATAATACTGCAACTAAAATGATTGTTATTTAAGACTTACAATCAAAAGAATAGATACTAAACAAAAAATAAAGAATAGATTTTAGCACAAAAAAGCCTAGCAATTAACTTTATCTAATTGCTAGGCTTTTTTATTTTATTTTTTCAATTATTCTTCTAGTTTCAGTAATGTAGTTTTTCGTTTTTGATATATTACTCTTTACAATTCCAAGATATAAAATATCAATTAATGTTAAAGCTGACATTCTTGATGCTATAGCACCAAGTCTTAGTTCTTTTTCTTCATTTGGTATATAAAGGCACATATCAGCATTTTTTGATAATGTACTACTATTATATTTTGTTATAGCAATAGTTTTAGCACCATTATTTTTAGCTTCATTTATGGCAATATTAATTTCCTTTGTTTCACCGCTGTAGCTTATCCCTATAGCCACATCATCTTTATCTATATGGGATGCAGTAGCAAGTTGTATATGAGAATCATGACTATATACTACATCCTTTTTTATTCTAAGTAGTTTATATTGAAAATCTAAGGCAATAAGTCCTGATGCACCTACACCATAAAGATATACTTTTTTTGCATTGGCTATAGTATCTATTGCATTATTTACTACATCAATATTTAGAAGCTTATATGTCTGATCTAATGTGTTAATATTAGATTTTATAGCTTTCTTTATCATAGTTTTAGTATCATCATTTTCACTAATAATTTCACTAAAATCTACTATTTCTTCTTCATTTTCCTTTGCAAGTTCTACCTTTAGAGCAGTAAACCCTTTAAAGCCTAACTTTTTTGAGAATCTAATGATTCCCGCTGGCGATACAGATACCTTATCTGCAAGTTCTTGTGCTGAAAGATTAATTACCTCATCTTTATTTGAAAGAATATATTTACCTATCTTTCTTTCAACATCTGTAAATCCCTTCATCCCTTGTCTTATAATATATAAACAACTCATTTTTTATCTCCTAATTTCATTTGTAATACTAAAGTAACTTTTACTCATCATTTTTTAATGCAAGTATGGCAGCTCCTATATCAGCTGTATATCTTGGAGTAACTAAAACACATTTTTTATTTAATGATTCTATTAATGGATTTAAAATAAGTTCTCCTGATTTAAATACGCCACCAAGATAAGATACTTTGATAATATCATCTTCAAAATCTTTTATTAATAGATTCACTAATTCTGAAAGTTCTTTTGATGCTGATTTAAATATCTCAATTGCATTTTTGTCACCAAGCTTTGCTGCTTCAAAACAAACTTTTGAAAACCTCGCTATTTCTAACCTATCAGACTTTATATCCTCATTAATATATCTAATAAGATCATAATCATTTGATAAAGCTAACATTTCCTTAATTATCTCATATATATGTGTTTTTTCCAATCTTCCATCAGCTTCTTTAGAGAATGTCTCTATAATCTTTTTACCTATCCAGTAAGCAGACCCTTCATCACCTATAGAATATCCCCATCCTCCGCATCTCTTATACTTGTCACCTATTTTAGATAACGCTATAGAGCCTGTTCCTGAAACTATTACTACACCATCTTCTCCATTTAATGCTCCGGCTAAAGCTATCTCAACATCATTTCTTAAGATGTATTTAAAATCTTTAAATACTCTATCTACAACTTTAAGAAGAGCCTCTCTATCCTTCTGTATATTACCATATCCAGCAAGGCCAATACCTATCCAAGCTATGTCACACTTATCTATTTTGCTTTTATTTATAATCTCTTCTAAGCCATCTTGTAAAACCTCTTTAACCCCATTAAATCCTACTTGCTTAAAGTGAGATGTTCCCCTTTTTACAGAATAAATAACTTCTAGTTTTTCGTTTACTAATGTAAATTGTGTTTTTGTTCCGCCACCATCTATTCCTAAGTAATACAAGTTCCATCCTCCTTAATATAAAATATAATTAATTATTGATTTTTCAAACTTCTCTTTATCATATTCAAATTTTTTATAAATATAGTCTAATGAATTATTCAGAATATAATCACATCCTGCTAAATGATTAAAAAAATTATATTTAAATTCTATTGATTGTATGTCAAATTTAAATTCATCTGGATAAAGCTTCTTAATTGTATATAAAATATTTATAGCCGTCCTAACCGGTAAAAAATCTTTATAATCTTTAATATGAATTTGCACTCCATTACAAAGTTTTTTTTCATACTTTGAAAATTCCGGTACAAAATATACTGGTCTAAA
Source organism: Clostridium sardiniense (assembly GCF_050584765.1). Classification (GTDB taxonomy): domain Bacteria; phylum Bacillota; class Clostridia; order Clostridiales; family Clostridiaceae; genus Clostridium; species Clostridium sardiniense_A. The sequence goes on from NZ_JBNOOR010000002.1 coordinate 507,065, forward strand.
ATAAACACCTAGTATATCATTATTTTCATTCAAAGATTTACTTAATTTATTACAATCTATCCAAGGTGCTCCTATGATCTCAAATGGTTTTGTTGTTCCTCTTCCCTCTGAAACATTAGTTCCTTCAAAAAGACATGTACCAGCATATATCAATGCTGAATCTAATGTTGGTATATTAGGTGATGGAGGAATCCAAGGTAAATCAGTCTCATAGAATGTGATCCCTCTCTCCCATCCTCTTATTGGAACTATTTTTAAATCACAATTTACTTCTTCAATATCATTAATATAATTAGCTAGTTCCCCAACAGTTAACCCATATATATTTGGTATAGGTAACATACCTACAAAAGAATCATATTTATGATCTAATATATTTCCTTCTATTAATTGTCCACCTAAAGGATTTATTCTATCCAAAATAACAAATTTAATATTATTAACACTACATGCTTTCATACATAAATACATCGTATAAATATAAGTATAATATCTTATTCCTAAATCCTGAATATCATAAATAAGAACATCAATTTTCTTAAGATCCTCATCGCTTGGATCTTTTTTATCGCCATAAAGACTTATTACTTGTTTTCCAGTGATTTCATCAATATAATCATTAACTTTCTCTCCTGCTTGATTTTCTCCTCTCAACCCATGCTCTGGAGCAAATAAAATTTCTAAATTATATAACTCATTAATTATATCTACAGTAGAATTATAATTTTTATCTATTCCTGTTATATTAGTTACTAAACCTATTCGTTTATTTTTAAATAAGTAACTATAATCCCTAATATTATCTATACCACTTTTTACGCATATTTTATTTTCTTTCATATATCCTCACTTTTAATTAAGGAACCAGAATAATCTGGTTCCTTAATTTTATTACTAATATTATTGCGCTATTTCTTCATTTCCTTTCTCTTCAGAAAGTAATTCCTTTTCATAAGCCTTAAAGAATGGATAATAAACTGCTAAATAAATTGCAAAATTAATTATTACTAATACTATAGCTTTCCAATCATTCGTAGCAAGGAAAGCTTTAATTGGAGCTGGTAAAGTCCATGGAGCCATAACTGACACCTTTGCTACAAGCCCCCAAGACATAGCAAAATATGTTACACAAGTTGTGATTATTGGCCCTACTATGAAAGGTATTGCTAATATTGGATTTACTGCAACAGGTGCCCCATACATTATTGGTTCACTAATATTAAATAGTCCTGGTATTATTGAGAATTTACCAACTTCCTTTAAATATGCTGATTTGGATCCTAATAATAATATACATAAAGCTAATGTACCACCGGTACCACCTATCCATAAAAATACATCTAAAAATCCTTCTACACCTATATTTTGAGCTTGTCCTCCGGCTGCAACAGCTGCCATATTTTGATCCATAAGCACTAACCAAATTGGTCTAACTATTGAACCTATAACAGAGTCTCCACTAATACCTGTTGTCCATAATAAACACATTAAAATTACTGGGATTAATATTCCAATTAAACTATTGCCCGCTATACCCATTAAAGGTTCAAATAATTTCATTAAGAAAGCATTTACATCAAATCCTAATAAAACTCTAACAACCCATACTAATACAATAATAAATAATCCTGGGATTAAAGCTTCAAAAGATCTCGCAACTGAAGGTGGCACTTGTTCTGGCATTTTAATAGTTAAATTTCTAGCCTTACAAAATCTAAGAATCTCAACTGCAATAAGCATACATATAATAGCTACAAACATTCCTGAGCCACCTAAATATTCCATAGGTAAAGCCCATCCTAATTCTACTCCTGATGCAGCATCTAGTACTGTTTTAGGCACATTCATTAAAACAAATGCAGCCATAGTTAATACTCCACCACTAACTCCATCTAACTTATAAGATTTTGCTAATGCATATCCCATACCATAAGATGCGTATAAAGACATTAAGCCTACTGTAGTTCTAAATGGTATTAAAAATATTCCTGCTTTTGGAGTAATCCACTCTCTCCATGCAGGTATTGGGAAGTTATAAATAACTAAAAATAAACAACCTATTAATATTAATGGCATTGTAGATATAATTCCATCTCTTATAGCTCTTAAATGTTTAACCTCAGATACCTTCGTTAATGGTGGTGTGATTTTCTCATCAAAAAATTTCATGAACTTATCCATAAATTTATTCATATTCCTTTACCCCCTTTTTTACATCCTAATTATTCAATATATTTTCTTAGTATATCTTTAATAATTTTTGGTGCACCTAATGGTGTATATGCATTTAGAGGAATTTGCTCTACTGGAAGACCGATCTTATCCCCTTCCTCTTTAAAATATGGGAATCTATGTTTTACTTGTGGTGCAATTATTACAACTTTCGGTTCAAAATTTGAAACGTTTTCAAGAAACTCAGGTGTACCGCATGCCATTATTTCAATTGGTAACCCTTGTTTATCTGCCTCTTTCTTTATAGCATTTACAACTATTGTTGAAGAAAATCCTCCTGAACAAACCATTAATACTTTCATAAATAATTCCTCCTTAAAATTTATTATTTTATTGAAAAAAATTTTTCATTTTTAATAATATCAATTTCTTTACTTTCTATATTTGTTACTTTAAAAAAACCATTCCCACTTTTAAGTTTTTCCTTTAATTTATTGATATTTTCTCTTTCACCTTGAACTTCTATTAATATAGTCTCTTCTGGCCCTCTTTTTGCATAACCACTTAACATAAGTAATGAAGCATTCATTTGAGCAAAATATCTTATTCCACCTTCACTAACATTTCCACTTATAATTAATTTTTCTCTAATCATAATCTTATCTCCAATTATAATTTCTTTTTAACTGTTCTTTTTGCAAGCCATGTGTAATCAAACATGGTTTTCATACTATATTTCTCGACTTTAATTCTTGATGTTTCAAAAAACATCATGGTTAAAAAGAAAAATATTACTAAAAATATTCTGTTTAAAGTTTTAGGAATATTATCAAAGAATAAATTAGGTAAAATCATAAGCGAAAATCCAGCAAATCCATAAATCCATCTATTAATTAAAATATTTTTCTTTTTATACATATAACTAGTTAATTTAATTGGAATCATTGTTGCTATAACCACAGCTACTATATACAGACTTATAATTAATAACCCTTTCATTTAGTTTCCTCCAACTTTTTTTCTAAATTATGAATAGTATCATACATTTCTATCATTTTTTTTACTAAATATTGTTCTGACATTGTAGTCATGAACTGATCTTGTGCATGTACCATTAAAAGAGATACATTAATTCCTTCTGATGCTATATCTTCTTGAATAAGCTTAGTTTGAATATTATGAGCTTTTGTTAAATACTGTTCAGCAATTTTTTCAAACTCTTGTGATTTTTCATTGTTATTTAATCTAGCCTCTTCTAATGAATTAAAAATGTTAGCTCTAGCCTCTCCAGTATTAGATATAAGCTCAAATATTTCATTTTCAAATTTCATCGTCCTACTCCTTATTTAAAAAATTGTGGTAAATAATCTTTATTTATTTCTAATAATTCTTCTAATAATTTCTTAGCACTATCAATTGATGGAATTAATGGATTATTTACTAATGCTATAAGTGCCTTTTCTCTATCTCCCTTTACTGCTGCGTCTACAGCTGGAATCTCATAAGATTTAACTGAATATATTAATCCAATTGCTTCTTGTGCTAATGGACTCTTTAATGTAAGTGGAGTTGCTCCAGTATTATCTATTATTGCATTAGTTTCTATTATACAATTCCTTGGAAGCTCTTTAATTACCCCATTATTTAATATATTAACTGTGTGTATTTCCTTTTTATTGTTATATATTGCACTTATTAAGGAAACTGCTGCATCTGAATAATATGCTCCGCCTCTTTTATCAAGTTCTTTAGGTTTTGTATCAATAGACTCGTCCTTATAAATTTCAAACAAATTATTTTCTACTGCTTTTACAACCTCAGCTCTAGTTCCCTTTCCATTTTCACTGGCTGCTTCCTTTTCCTCATTTACCATATCAGCAGTCATTAAATAGTATCTATGATATGGTGATGGTATCATTCCTATTGCTTTTAAATAATCCCTATCCCAAGCTATTGCTGGTATATTTTTCATTGATAAACTTTCAAAGTCTGTCATTTCATTTATTAAATCTTTTGTTATATTCTTTCCATCTAACCATATACTCTTAGCCCATACTAAATGATTTAACCCTACATATTCTACAAATAAATCTTCTGGTTTAACTCCAAGTACATCTGCGAATGTCATCTTCATATGTATTGGAACATTGCATAAACCTAAACATTTTACATTTGTATATTTATTTATTGCTTCTGTAACCATTCCTGATGGATTTGTAAAGTTAATTAACCATGCATTTGGACATACATCTTCAATATCTTTACATATATCAAGTATTACAGGTATTGTTCTAAGTGCTTTAGCAAATCCTCCTGGCCCACATGTTTCTTGTCCTATAACATTATACTTTAATGGAAATCTTTCATCTCTTGCTCTAGCATCTAATCCACCTACTCTAAATTGAGTTACAACAAAGTCTGCATCCTTTAATGCTTCTCTTCTATCAAAAGAAACTGAAATTTTTGTATCTAAGTTTGCTTTTTTAATCATTCTTTCTGCAAGTTTTGATACTATTGTTACCTTTTCCCTGCCTTCTTCAATATCGACTAGGACTATTTCTCTTACTGGTAATTCACTTTTTCTCTTTATAAATCCATTAATAAGTTCTGGAGTATAACTACTTCCTCCTCCAATTACGGTTATTTTTAAGCTCTTCATAAAATCTCCTCCATTTTAGATAAAATCTATAGCTTTTGAAATTCTCCCTTCATTTTTTTCTAATATCTCTATAGCATCATCCCTTTCCAATCCTGATAAAATCATAAAAATAGCAAGTTTAACGTTTTCAGAAGCTTTATAGAAAAATTCTTCTGCAGTTTCTCTTTCACATCCTGTAGATTCCATTATTATTACTTTTGCTCTCTCAAGTAATTTCTCATTTGTAGGCTTTAAATCTATCATTAGATTTTCATATACCTTACCCAACTTTATCATAACTCCAGTTGAAATCATATTTAAAATCATCTTTTGAGCAGTTCCAGCTTTCATTCTAGTAGATCCAGTTACAACTTCTGCACCTGGGATAACTTCTATTGATATATCTGAGTACTTAGAAACTTCACCTTTGTTAACACAACATATTGAAACAGACTTTGCACCAATTTCTCTTGCATATTCAAGTCCACCTATTACATATGGAGTTCTTCCAGATGCTGCAATTCCAACTAAAGCATCATTTTTATTAAATCCTATGTCCTTTAAATCTTCTACCGAAAGTTCTTTTGAGTCCTCTGCACCTTCCTTAGCTTTAAACATAGCACTTTCTCCACCTGCAATTATTCCTCTTACTAAATCAAAACTAACTCCATAAGTTGGCGGACATTCTACTGCATCTAATACTCCAAGCCTACCTGAAGTTCCAGCCCCTATGTAAATTAATCTTCCGCCGTTTTTAATCTGTTCATATACTAAATCAATAGCATTAGCTATATCTTGTAATACTTCTTCAACTGCAAGTGCAACTTTCTTATCTTCATTATTTATCAATCTCACAATTTCTCTTGTTGAGAGCTTGTCTATATTTCTACTATTAAAATTTCTTTCTTCGGTATTTAATCTTTTTAAATTCACCTGCATCTTCATACCTCATCTCCTCTTTTTAGAAATAATATTTCATATAACCCATAACTTATTAAGAAATTTAATTTCATCTTTATTATAGCATTCTATATTTTATTTGCAATAGATTTTACAAATAAAATTTCACTCATTCTTATTATATTGTGAAATTTTATTTTATATTACATTTATCCTTAATTTTATTTTTATAAATTTTCTTATAAACAACTTATTGCTAATCAATAGAATATGAATTATTATTTTCTACGTTACGAATTAAATATTTAAAAGACCATCATCATTACTAATAGGTAAGTTAGAAAAAATAATATAAACAATATATAATCTAATATCTTAGTAAAAATCATAATAATATTAACTTAACTTTCTTAATATCTTCCTTTAGCCCAGTATAGAAAAATCAAAATCATTTCTATCTATAAAAGATTCCTCTATCTTAAACCTACTTTTTAGCTAGCCTATTTCCTATTAGCCTATTTTCTATTAGCTTATTTTTGGCTAACTTCTAAACATTGTGACCCTCAATTTATTCAAAATAAAAAGAGTAGTTTTAAAAAACTACTCTAAAAAATATATAATATACTATGCTGTTACTGACTCACCTTTTAGGCCGTCATTATTTTCAGCATCATCAGTACTTTTATCTTCAACAATATTATCTTGTATATCATCATTTTTGTATTCATATATAATACCTATTAATTTACCGCTTATAAGCACAGCTACAATAGAAAACATAACTTGTATAAAATCTAGGTAAACTAAAGATACTATAAGAATTATTGCATCACTTAATAAATAAACATGATTTACTTTAAGGGGTGTAAATTTATTACCTAAAAGTGCAATAACATCATCTCCACCTGACGCTCCTCCTCCACGAAGTACTAGTCCAGCTCCAATTCCTACAAATATTCCTGCAAATATACTTGCAAATAACATATGCTCGTTTAAATTTGGTACAACAAATCCTATTCTTTCAAATATACCATATGAAGTTGAAAAACATACTGTTGCAAATATTGAACATAATAAGAATCTCTTCCCAAAAAATCTTGCACCAAGTGCAAATAATGAGAAATCAATTATAAGATTTGTTATTGATGGTGAGATATCAAAGACATTTTTCACTAAGAGTATTAGCCCTAATACTCCTCCCTCTGTTACACCATTTTGATAATTAAAATTATAGCTTCCAAAAGCTAAGATACCCGAGCCAATTATTACTAATAATATGCTTCTCAGGTTCTTTCTCGTCGAACACAAAATATCACTCTCCTAAATTCTTTGTTTGATATAAATTTTTTTAAATCATTAACACCCTTATTAAAATTATATTATTATATTCAATTAATATCAAACTCGCCTATTTAGGTCTATTAGGACTATTTCAAGGCAATACGCATTCAATTGAATCCATCTCTTTCGTCATCATATTTCCTATTATCTCGTATGATTTGCTCTAACTTCCTTATATTTCAAAAATATATTCATATACCTTAATATCTTCTAATATATAACTTTTTTCTTCTATTCTATAAATAGAAATTAATCTTCAGAAAAACTTATATCCTCCAGATACTTTTATAACTTATCTATCGGTATTGACTTAAAGTTGTCCATTAATATATAATTAGAAGAAATGATTACAATTATATATTTTATTGCTATGATTAGAAGTAGTACTATAACCTTGTAATTTTAGAGAGCTGTTGTTTGGTGCAAAACAGTATTGCAAATATAGGAACTTGTCTATGAGCTTACTTGATGATAAGTCAAGTACGGTTTAACCGTTAAATTATTGAGTGAGGAAGTTTTATTATGTTATAAAATTTTCTAACAAGAGTGGTAACGCGGAAGTATCCTTTCGTCTCTTATATTTTAAGAGATGAGGGGTTTTTTTTATTCTCAAAATATACTTAACTTATATAATTGAATATTATTTTTATTTTATATTCATAATCTTCTTATATAAATAAGTACTATTTTCACCTTACCAAAGACCCCTAAAACTTTATAAAGTATATTAGTAGATAAAAGGTAAGTTAAAAGAATATACTACATATTTTCACTCATCTATATAATTAAATTGTAATTTTATAAATGTAATTTATATTAAATAATAACTCTATTTAGATTATTATTTTTGAAATATTAAGGAGGAATAAACTATGGGAAACTATGGAACTGTCATTGATAAGAAGTGGCAAGACAAATGGGAAAAAGAAGAATTATATAAATTCGACCCTAAAAACTTAGATAAAAAACTTTATGTATTAGAAATGTTCTCTTATCCATCAGGAAGTCAGCTACATGCTGGTCACTGGTTCAACTACGGACCAGTAGATACTTGGGCTAGATTTAAGAAAATGAATGGATACAATGTATTCCAGCCAATGGGATTTGATGCTTTTGGATTACCTGCTGAAAACTTTGCTATAAAGACTGGTATTCATCCACAAGACTCAACTGATAAAAATATTGTAACTATGGAAGCTCAACTTAAAGCAATGGGTGCTATGTTTAACTGGGAAAATGAAGTTGTAACATGTAGACCTGATTACTACAAGTGGACTCAATGGTTATTCTTAGAATTATATAAAAATGGATTAGCTTACAGAAAGCAAGCTCCTGTTAACTGGTGTCCATCATGTAACACTGTTCTAGCTAATGAGCAAGTTGTTGATGGATTATGTGAAAGATGTGATACAGAAGTAACTAAGAAAGACTTAACTCAATGGTTCTTAAAAATCACTGATTATGCTGATGAATTACTTGAAAAATTAGATGGACTTAACTGGCCAGAAAAAACTGTATCAATGCAAAAACACTGGATTGGTAAATCAACTGGTGCTGAAGTTACATTCAAGATTAAAGATCATGATTTAACATTTGATGTATTCACAACAAGAGCAGATACATTATATGGAGTTTCATATGTTGTTTTAGCTCCTGAAAATAAATTAGTTGATAAAATAGTAACTCCAGAAAATAAAGATGCAGTTGAAGCTTATAAAGAAGAAACTGCTAAACAATCAGAAATAGAAAGACAATCAATTTCTAAAGAAAAGACAGGAGTATTTACTGGTGCTTATGCTATAAATCCTATAAACGGAAAAGAAGTTCCTATCTGGGTTGGAGACTATGTTCTTGCAACTTATGGAACTGGTGCTGTAATGGCAGTTCCTGCTCATGATGAAAGAGACTTTGCTTTTGCTACAAAATTTAATCTTCCAATAAACAGAGTTATAGCTGCTAAAGATGGATCAGAAACTGAAATTCCATACTGCGAGCATGGAGTATTAGTTAATTCAGGAGAGTTTGATGGATTAACTACAAAAGAAGCTAAGGTTAAAATCGTTGAAAAATTAGCTGAAACTAATGAAGGTAGCCAAAAGGTTAACTATAGATTAAGAGACTGGCTTGTATCAAGACAAAGATACTGGGGTGCTCCAATTCCAATGATATATTGTGAAAAATGTGGAACTGTACCAGTACCTGAAAAAGACCTTCCAGTTAAATTACCATATGATGTTGAATTTACACCAGATGGTAAGTCACCACTAGCTAAGTGCGAAGAGTTCGTTAATACTACTTGCCCATGTTGTGGAGGAAAAGCTAAGAGAGAAGTTGATACTTTAGATACATTTGTTTGTTCATCATGGTACTACTTAAGATACCCAGATAACAAAAATACTGAAGCTCCATTCAATAAAGAACTTATAGATAAGATGCTTCCAGTTGATATGTATGTTGGTGGACCTGAACATGCTTGCATGCATCTTTTATATGCAAGATTCATAACTAAGGCACTTAGAGATATGGGATACCTAAACTTTGATGAACCATTTACTTCATTAGTTCACCAAGGATTAATCTTAGGACCAGATGGACTTAAGATGAGTAAATCAAAAGGAAATACTATATCACCAGATGATTACATTAAAGAATATGGTGCTGACGTATTTAGAATGTACTTAATGTTTGGATTTGCTTACACTGAAGGTGGAGCTTGGAGTGATGACGGAATTAAATCTGTTGGTAGATTCGTAGATAGAATTGAAAGAAATCTTGAAACTGCAAGAGAAGCTATTAATTCAGGAAAATCTAAGACTACTGTAGATAAGGCTGAAAAGGAACTTAACTTCTGGCTTAACACTGCAATTAAGGGTGTTACTGAAGATGGAGAAAAGATGCAATTTAATACTGCAATTGCAAGAATGATGGAATTTGTAAATGCACTATCTAAGTATAACAAAGAAGAAGTTGTAAATGCTTCATTCTTAAAAGAAGTTTGTGAAAGCTTTATAAAAATACTTGCACCATTTGCACCTCACTTCTCTGAAGAACAATGGAGCTTATTTGGAAATACTACTTCAGTATTTAATGAAGCGTGGCCAATATTTGATCCTAAGGCTTTAGTTAAAGATGAAGTTGAAATAGCTATCCAAGTTAACGGTAAAATCAAAGCTAAGATAAACGTAGCTTCAGATCTTGATGAAGAAGGAATAAAAGCTGCTGCTTTGGCTGATGAAAATATAGTTAAGAATACTGAAGGTAAGAATATCGTTAAGGTTATTGTTATCAAAGGAAGATTAGTTAATATAGTTGTAAAATAACATTACACTATTAATTAGTTTATAAATTTATAAAGGAACTTTGCAAAGTATTATGCAAAGTTCCTTTTATCTTTCCTAATTATTATTTTATAAATCCTTAAATTTATGCTTAAAATAATCATCATTACAGCATAAAAGTAATATTATTAATTTATAAAGTATACTAATAAATTAAATCTCAACAGCATATATTGTTAATTGTCAATTATCAAATTAGAAGTATAAATTACTGTTTTATATACGCTAATACTACTTCTAATTACTTAATAATTTCTTTATAATTTATTTCCATTTTTTTATGTGTTAATGTTAATATTAAAATATGCATTAATGCTAATATTAAAGTATGAAAAGTACAAAATTACATATACTAAGTTTCATAAATTAAGGAGGGATACAAAATTATGATTATTAATATTTCTACAATTTTTCTTTACTTTAATTTGTTGATTTTATTTTCAATTGGATGTATCTTACCCTTTATGAGTAGTGACGATACAATCTTTGGCGTAAAGGTAGATAAATCTTTTAATTCTAAAATTAACTTTACTAAACTGTATTTTAAACGTTATATTATAAGTTCTTTATTTCTTTTAACTCTATCATTTATAACATTCTCAAAATATCCTAATGCTAATCTTTTTATACTTTTTACTATACTGATAGTATTTAATATATGTGTAAATTACTTAATAATAAATCATAGAGTTATGCTGCTTTTTAATTCTAGCCAACTTAATGATCATAATACTATTATTCAAAGTGATTCTACACTTTGGAAGCTTGGAATATTTTATTATAATCCTGAAGACCCTTCAATGTTTATTCCTAAAAAATCTGGAAATGGTCTTGTATTAAATTGGGCAAAGAAGACAACTTGGATGATAATACTAGTTCCACTAATTCCTATATTTTTAATATTGTTTATTTAAACTTTCTATAAAAAGCTCTACATTTACTAAGAAACATAAATTACATTTTTCTTTAATATTAATATATTGAATATATGAAACTCTTTATTTAAAGGAGGTCATTTAATTGAATAGATTTAAAGGGAAATTTAATTTAGTAGCTGTATCACTAACTTCACTTTTAGCAATTAAAGCTCCAACTTGCGCCTTTGCAAGCGATATCTTTAATCAAGGTTCTATCTACAAATCATTTTCTTTAATGTATTTTATTGCTTTTATAATAATTCTTATCTTTTCTACTGCATTAGTTCTTAATTTTAATAAAAAAGTTAAGAAAAATCCTGACTATAAGAAAAGTCATAAACTATAAAAACAATGCTTAATTTATATTCAAAAAAGTTGACGCACTATATTTTGTAGTGCGTCAACTTTTTATGTAAAATGAATATATGACTACTAAAAAACTTAATATAGGAAATATAAATAAGTTCGAGTTAATGTAAAATGAGCATATAACTAATAAAAAGGAAGGTAATACCTATTACCTTCCTTTAATTATTTTTGATTCTAAAATTATTTAATTCAAGTATATAACTTTAAATTTTAAAAACATTTAATTTTAAATCTATAAAACCTAATTTATGTAATCTTATTCTTCTGTTCCTTCACCTGCATATCCATAGTCTTCAGAGTACTCTTCATCTACGCTTCTGCCAGCCTCTTTAACAGCATCATAATTCTTATATCCGTTATATGCATTTATGTACATTTGTTTTAGTTCACTCATTAATGGATATCTTGGATTTGCTCCAGTACATTGATCATCAAATGCCTGCTCTACCATTTCGTCTAAAGTTGCATAGAATTTATCCTCTGAAACTCCAGCTTCCTTAATTGATTTTGGCATTCCAACAGCTTCATTTAATTCATCTATAGCCTTAAGTAAGCTTTCTACTTTTTCATCATCAGTTTCTCCTTGAAGACCTAAGTATCCAGCAACTCTTGCATATCTCCACTTAGCATTTGGATATTTATATTGTGGGAACGCTGCTTGCTTTCTTGGAGCATCCGTTGCATTGAACTTAATAACTTCTTTAATTAAAAGTGCATTTGCCATACCATGAGGTATATGGTGGAATGCTCCTAATTTATGAGCCATTGAGTGACAAATTCCTAAGAATGCATTTGCAAAGGCCATACCTGCCATAGATGCAGCATGAGCCATCTTTTCTCTAGCTTTAACATTCTCTGCACCATTTGCATAGGAGATTGGTAAATATTTAAATACTAATCTAATAGATTCAAGTGCTAATCCATTTGTAAATTCAGATGCAAGAACTGATACATAAGCTTCTAGCGCATGAACTAATACATCTACACCTGAAGCTGCTGTTAATCCTTTTGGCATACTCATCATAAGTGCAGTATCAATTATAGCCATATTAGGTGTTAATTCATAATCTGCTAATGGATATTTAATTCCTGTCTTTTCATCAGTTATAACTGCAAAAGGAGTTACTTCTGATCCTGTTCCTGCTGATGTTGGTATTGATACCATCATTGCTTTATTACCTAGCTCTGGGAACTTAAATACTCTCTTTCTTATATCCATAAATCTCATTGCAAGCTCATCAAATTTAACATCTGGATGCTCATACATTACCCACATAATCTTAGCTGCATCCATTGGTGATCCGCCACCAACTGCAATTATTACATCTGGATTAAATGAAAGCATTTGCTGTGCACCCATCTTAGCTGCTGCAAGTGTTGGATCTGGTTCTACATCTGTAAACATCTTAAATTCAATACCGCAGTCTTCTAAAACTTCCACGATCTTATCAGTATATCCAAGTTCAAATAATACCTTATCAGTTACTATAAATGCTTTTTTCTTTCCCATATCACATAGTTCTTTAAGTGCTATAGGCAGACAACCATATTTAAAGTAAGTTTTCTCAGGAACTCTAAACCATAACATATTTTCTCTCCTCTCAGCTACACTTTTAATATTTAATAAGTGCTTAGGACCAACATTTTCAGAAACTGAGTTTCCTCCCCATGATCCACAACCAAGAGTAAGAGATGGTGCTAACTTAAAGTTAAATATATCCCCAATTGCTCCTTGAGAAGAAGGCATATTTACTAAAGTTCTTGCAGTCTTCATAGTCGTACCAAACTTATCCATTCTATCTTTTGATTTTATTTGATCTGTATAAAGAACTGATGTATGGCCAAAGCCTCCAAGTTCTATAAGTCTTGAAGCTTTCTTTAATGCTTCATCAAAATTATTTGCTCTATACATTCCTAATATAGGTGATAATTTTTCATGGGAGAATGGTTCTTCAAGTTCTACTGATTCAACTTCTCCAACTAAAACCTTAGCATCTTCAGGTACTTTAACTCCAGCCATCTTTGCAATATTATATGCAGATTGACCAACTATTGCAGCGTTAAGTCCTCCCTTTTCATTCAAGATAACCTTTCTTACCTTCTCGCATTCTCTATCATTTAAAAGATATGCTCCTCTATCCATAAGTTCTGCACGAACTTCATCATATACTTCATCAATAGCAATAATACTTTGCTCTGATGCGCATATAACTCCATTATCAAAAGTTTTGGATAATAAAATTGAATTAACAGCCATCTTAATATGTGCTGTCTCATCAATGATTGCTGGAGTATTTCCTGCTCCAACTCCAATAGCTGGCTTACCTGATGAATAAGCAGCCTTAACCATTGCAGGTCCTCCAGTTGCAAGGATTATATCAGCTTCATGCATAACCTTTTGAGAAAGCTCAACTGATGGTTCATCAATCCATCCAATAATATTAGAAGGTGCCCCTGCTTTAACCGCTGCATCTAATATTATCTTAGCAGCTTCAATTGTTGCATTCTTAGCCCTTGGATGAGGTGATATTATTATGGCATTTCTTGTTTTAAGAGATATCAAAGCTTTAAATATAGCTGTTGATGTAGGATTTGTAGTTGGTACAATTGCAGCAACAACCCCTATTGGCTCTGCAACTTTTGTAACACCAAAAGTATTATCTTTATCTATTATTCCACAAGTTTTCATATCTTTATATTGATTATAAATATATTCAGCTGCAAAATGATTCTTAATAACTTTATCTTCAACTATTCCCATTCCACTTTCTTCAACAGCTATTTTTGCAAGCTTTATTCTTGCATTATTAGCCGCCATTGCAGCAGCTCTAAATATGTCATCTACTTGCTCTTGGGTATATGTTGCATATTCCTTTTGAGCTAATCTAATCTCTTCCATCTTTTTAGATAGTTCTTCTGAGTTAGTAACCTTCATAATAAATTCCTCCTAAGTATTTTTAAACTAAATATTCTTAAAGGTATTTTCTATACCAAAATATAAGCCATTACGTACTTTAGTAGTTTTAGAATTATTATGACGATTTATTCATTTTACTTTTTATTATATTTAATTTTTTATCACTCTATTAATTATATAAACTTTAAACTTTATGGTATCAGTAGTTTAATACTTTTTTAAACCATTTAAGATAATTCAAATCATTAAGTGCTTCCTTAAATCCTTCAAGATATCATCAATCACTTAATCTTTCATTAAGCTATTTAAGATAATATGAATAATTTAATTCCTTCTCTGAACCTTTAAAATATCATTAATCATTTAGTACTTCTTTAAACTCTTCAAGAACCTTTCTAACAAGATTACTATCTAACTGCTTATACCACTCTAAATATCCTGACTGTTGAAGTGCTGCAAATATATGCTTGCTAAGTTCCATCCATATTTCAGGAATATAGACCCATACTATATCTTCATATCTACAACTTAATAAGAAATGTTCAACTCCCCAAAATACATAATCTTCAATGTCAAGAGCCTCATTGAAGTGTTTATAATCACTAACTACTTGCTCTGTTAATTTGTACTCATATATATCAACATAAAAATAATCAAATTTTTCACCCTTAACTTTATAAGCATCTTCATTAATTATTTTTATCTTTTCATTTTCACCAAAATTATTTTTATAAAGTTCTATTATATCTTTTTCAAATTCATAAACAACTACTTCAGAAACTTTATCACTTTTAGCCATTTCTTGTGCCACATAGCCAAGTCCAAGTCCAACGATTCCAACTCTTCCATGTGCTTGCTTTATAATTCCATATGAGCTTTCTATTTCTCTAGGACTAAGCTTCATCCAAAATTTATCATTTCCTATAAGTTCTAAAATGTCTATATCTATTTCATCATCATGTTCATAAAGGTATCCTTGAATCTTTCCTTTTATTCCATTTGTCCTTATTATTTCATGATTATTTACTCTTCCTTCATGAATCTTTTCATTATATTCTTTTATTTTTTCTAATACAAAATTTCTGTCATATGGTTTCACTAAAAACCATCCTTTCTACATTTATATAGTACCTTACTTATAATAAATTCGCTCTAAAGTCTAGTATACCTTTATTTTTTTTATTGTACACAAATATTTTTAATTCTGACTGGTTTACTTTGAATTAAATTGTGTTATAATATCATTAAGACTATTTTTAATTTTAAAATAAGGACAGGTGAAGAAAATGAAAAATATGACAATAAGCGAAGATGCTTACAAAGAATTTAAAGAATTTTTAGACGAAAACAAAGTTGAAAATTATAATATAAGAATTAACTTAGGTGGAATGGCTTGTAGCGGTCCAGTATTTAACATAACTGTTGATGAAGCAACTGATGACGATATAGTAGAAGTAGTTAACGACATAAACTTCGTTATAGAAAAAAGATTAATCGAAGAATTCGGTGGATTTATCTTACTTTCAGCTGAAGAAAATAACGGAAACGGCTTAAGCTTAAAACCAGTTATCGCTCCAGAAGGTGGATGCGGTTCATGTGGCGGCGGATGTCACTAATTATAAGTAATTATATTAATTACTAAAAAAGCGTAGTATTTATACTATGCTTTTTTTATTTAATTTATTCCATTTGTAAAATCTTATTTTCTTATACTTTTAATTTATTTTCTTCTAGAAGCATATAAAATAATTTAGAATAAGCCTTCTTAAAAAAATATATAAAAAGTTATAATAATCCTCTAAGCCTTGCGAAATGCTAGAGTCGCTACCTCCTTAAAAAGATATATAGACTTTAATAACCTCAAAAAAATAAGAGCTTTATAATAGTTTAAACTATTATAAAGCTCTTATTAATATTAATAAATTACTTTAGATACGCTAACATCTCTTGTAAAATCATAATCTATATATTCACTACTTGTTCTATTAATCTTATTTAAAACATCTATCCAATATTTCTTTTTAACAACTACCTTTTCTTTTTCTTTACCATCTATACCATTTAAGGTTGTTTCATTAAATTCTAAAAATATATCATTCATTTTAGTGGATAAGTCTTTCATAACAATAAAATCTCTTAGGTCTTTTTCTTTAAGAAGAAGCTCATTTTTTTCAGTATTCATTATATTTATCAATGTATTGCTTAAATAACTCTCAATTCTAGAATATACTTCATTTTCTATTATTGAACTAGTGTCTATGTTCTTCTTAAACAAACTATTGCTGTCATTTTCACTATAAAATTTATAATCATCCCATAGCTCTATTATATAATCTGAAATATCACTGTAGTTTGTATACAGTGTTAATAATTCCTCATTACTAATTTTATTTACTTCTACAGCCTTATTTACTATCTCAAGAGTTTTATCATTCTTGACTTTAATACTCTCTATATTTTTATATGAATTAACCCCGACCCTATGTTTGTATTCTATATTATCAATATAAACAAAAATGTTTATTAAAAAACTTATTAACAAAATTACTATGAGTATGATTGAATGATTCTTATATTTTTTCCCTTTCTGCATACTTATTCTCCCCCTTACATTAACAATTTTAACATAAAGGTTACAATTATACTACAAATAGAGTGTTTTTTGATTGATTGTTAATTTTAGAAAGTTTTTATTTATATTTTGTAAATTTAAGTTAAATTTTCACCCTAATATTTTCCAATAATTGAATTATTAAGATATACTATCCTTTCCACTAATGATTGAAACTATTTTATATACCTTCTTTTAATTGAATATATATTTTATCTATGCCATTCATGACCAACTTCCCTCATCATTTCAATGGCTGCTGATCCACCTTCGCCAACTTTCTTTTTAACCTTTATATGCTTTATAACTCCAAATTTTTCTTTTAAAGAAAGTTCACCTTCTCCAGTTAATACCCATATAACATTTTTACAAGTAGGCTTTACTGTAAGTTCCTCTTCACCCACACCATCTGTAAAATAAATTAAAACTCTATCAGAAAGTCTATTATCTTTTATATATTCAAATACTGGCGAGAATTTAGTTGCTCCATTTTTGCTACTTCTCTCCTTTATATCTCTAGGCGTTCTAATATCATAAACTCGTCTTATCATATCATCACATTCAATAACTTTTATTTTATCTACTCTACTCCTAGTTATAGCAAGTACCTCAACCATAATCTTACGTACATCATCTTCGCTCATACTAGCACTAATATCAATTGCTACAATTAATTCTGGAATGGTATCTCTTAAAGTACCTCTAAGTTCTACTCTATCTGGCTGTCTTCTATCTCTTCTAACTATTGTCTTCTTATATCCACTCTTTACAGTTGGAAGAATTCTTTTAAGAAACTCTTGCCAATTTATTTCTTCCTTTTCTTTATACTTTGCAACTATATCTAATATATTTTTAGGGGTATCTCCCTTTATAGAGCTAATTGCAGTTTTCTTAGTAAGCTCTTTTACTCTATCTTTATCCATCTCAAGATTTTCCCATACATCATGAGCTGATTCAGTATCGTACTCTCTTTTTATTTTGTCGCTCTCATTCTTTTTCTTTTTATTCTTATTTTTTTCTTCTCGCTTTTTTATTGCTCCATCAATTTCTTTTGCATAATATTCAACAGTCATTTCATCTTTTAAATTTATATTGTATTCCATTTTAACAGAATCAATTCTCTTGCATTCCATTGGAAGATGCTTTATAAATTGATTTATTGAAATATCCATAGCAACACTTACAGCTTCTTTACTATAAGAGTTTTTAAGCTCCCTTTCTCTCTCATAATGATTAAACATTATATGATATATCTCATGCTTAAAAAGAGCTCCCATTTCTCTCTTTGAACTATTAAGAAATAATATTGGATTAAAATACATCTTAAACCCATCAATAGTTGGAATGGTTGCAAGTGGCCATGATATATCAAGCTTTATTTCCCTATCTACTTTAAGCATAAAGTTTCCAAAGAAACCTTCCTCAATTTCTATTTGATCTATTATTATTCCTTCTACTAAATTTAAGAACTCTCTCTTAAACTTAGCTGAGATATCATTTATATCCTGAAAATTTAGAGCTTCTTTTAATAGTAAACTCCTCTTGTCTTCAAATGCTCCCGCCATACCATTCCTCCTAATCTATGGATTTATTTATACCATACTTACATCTAATATTCATATATAGCAAAGAATGCCTCTAAGAATTCATCCTCATCTAGAAGTCCTTCATATACCTTCCTACTTCCTTCACTCTTAATTTCCTTCATAATTCCAAGTCTTAAATCTCTTGGATAATAGTTTAATATTTCTCCAAAGATTGAAAGCTCATTATTGAATTCATCTAATCCATCAAGGTAGAATAAACATGTTTTTGCTAGGATATAAAGTCTTGAATTATTTTCACTTTCAAGTCTCTCTTTTATATGATTTGGAAGTATATCATAGCTAAATACTTCTTCAGCTTTAACCATTGGTTTCTTCTTACTTTTTATAAAGCTTGCAAAATCTGTTGATATACTTACTCCTAAATTTCCTTTGACAGTACTTAAAAATACATCAAAAGAATATCTTTCTTTATTCTTCTTATATATCTTATAAGCTTTAGAAACTCTCTCATAACTTCTTGGTGTTGCTTTTATACTATCATTTGAATGTGGAGTATGAAGGTATTCTGGGAATGTTGATATAAATTCAATTATATCCTCATCTATATTTCCACTCTTACTCATCCCCCATTTAATCCACTCTTTAACATCAACGTCCATTTCAAGCCAAACAAATCTATCCTCTTGAGCTGGATCCATATCAACTACCGCATATTCACTCTCTCTATAATTTTCATATTTATTTGATGGGTTCATAGCAGCAAGTATCTTAACATTATCATGAAGAACAAATCCGTTTATTTCTCTATTTAAAATTAGATTCATAAGCTCTTGTTGTACTGCATGTTCACATCTATTTAATTCATCAATGAAAAGTAATACTGTTCTATCAAGATTAGTACATTCACATACTTGTACTAACTTGTTATGAGTTGCATATTTAGTTCTTCCACACTCAACTGTTGGAAGACCTCCTATTTCCCCCTCTTTTAATAGATTTGCATCAATTGTAATAAGGGTATAATTATTATTCTTAGCAATTTCACGTGCTAAAGCTGTCTTACCTATTCCACTTTCTCCTATAATTAAAGGAACATCATTTCCTTCCATAACTAATTCTGCTGCACTTAAAACTTCTGAATATCTCATTTATAATCCTCCCCTAAAGCTTACAATCTACTAAAAGCTTCTTTGTTTCTTTATCTCCATATTCTTTAATAAAAAATACTTTATCCATATCTAAAATCTCTAAATCTAAAAAGTTTCTCATATATTCTTTAGTCATTTCTTTATCACGTAATTTTTCAATTAATACATCCACTACAAGTTCTGGATCTATACTTTCATAAAGATATTTAACTACATTTATATTATCTTTTATAAAAATTTTCATCTCATCATAGGAGTATCCTTGAATGTAATTTATAGCTTCATCATCTTCCATTATAGAAAGTCTTTGAACCTTTAGTGTTGGATTCTTTATAAACCTTATAGCTCCCCAATAATTTTTAACTGCAGTTTCTTGCACTTCTTCACTTGGATTTTCTATATATTTTATTGCATCATAGTCCTTTAATACTGCTAAAAGTTGCAGTTCTTCACTAGGATCTTTTACATATTGAATTGCCCACCCCTTAGTATTTATAGCTTCTTTTATAACTCTTTCACTTGGATATTTTATATATTTTAATGAATTCCATAATGTTCTAACTGCAAGTATTGCAATTTCTTCATCTAAATTATCTATATACTCTATTGATAATGGATCATTTTTTATTGCAAGTTTTTGAAGCTCAATACTTGGATTCTTCATAAATTTTATAGTCATTCCACTTCTCTTAAGAGCTGCTATTTTCATATCTTCAGTTTGATTTTCTATCTCTCCAATCTTCATTGGATTTTGTTCTATCATTTTAATTATACTTTTTTCATCCATTGTAACACCTCATAACACAATGCTTTTTTACTTACACACTATAATATTTTCTTATTTATTATTTGCTTTATTAGCTTAAATTTATTATTTCTTTAACGAACTGAAATTTATCATAAATAAGCAGATACTCAATATTAAATATCTACTAATAATTATTATTTATAATTATATCATTTCTTACCATTTTGCTCAACATTAGTTTTTGGAAAATCAGTATTTATAATTCATTATTTCTTTTAATTTTAATAAAAAAAATCAGCACAATTTGGAAAACCAAATCTATGCTGATTTTTTTAAAATATATTTTAATCTTTATATTCTAATTTTTACATTTTAATCTTTATACTTATCCACTTCTTTTTTTATTGAGCTAAGTAAATTATTAAGTTCCCAAACATCCCCATTTTCGATTAATTTATTTAAGGACTTTTCATATCTACTTGCTTCTGGGATCTTACCTAAAGATATTAATACTAGAATTTGATTCATTATATCTGAAATAATTGCAGATTTTACTTCAAATAACTTTTGAGCATCTTTTATTTCATCTTTAATTTCTAGCATTTCTTCATCAAGCTGAAAAGCTGCATCTGCTGCACTTTTTAGTTTTTGCTTAAGTTCAACTGGTATTTGTTGCTTATATTTATAATTTAGTGAATGTTCTATTGTTGCCCAGAAATTCATAGCTAAAGTTCTTATTTGAAACTCTGCTAGTATATCTAAAGGACCATCAACCATATTTATAGTATACTTAATAATCATATGGTAACTTCTATATCCACTAGATTTTACTCCTCTAACGTAGTCCTTCTCATATAAGACTTGCATATCTTGTCTTTCTCTCAGCAGCTCGACTACTCTATCTATATCATCAACAAACTGACACATGACCCTTATGCCAGCTATATCTTCCATTTCAAATCTTATTCTGTCTACAGGAATTCCAAATTTATTAGCTTTCTCTAAAATACTTGATACTTCCTTGACTCTTCCAGTAACGAACTCAATTGGAGAATATTCTTTTCTCTTTCTGTACTCTTTTCTTATACTTCTTAGCTTAACTTTTAATTCATCTACTGCCTGTTCATAGGGCATTAAAAAACTCTTCCAATCATTAATCGCCATAAATAACCCACCTATTCCTATTACTACATTTTATTATACCAAAAACTTTTCCGTATGTAATGTCTTTATAAATATTCATCCTCAATGAAATTCATCAAAAATATTTCATTTTATGCTATTAAATTATAGCTAGTTTCTATAAATATTTAACTCAATTAATGATACATATAAATTTAATTTTTATAATATCTATTTGTGTTTTTCTTTGGTATTAATAAATAAAATATGGGGGAAACATTTTTAAATTTATTTATTACTTTAAATCAATTAAAAAAACGTCTCACCCCTTTTATATTTTAAAGATAAGAGAATCTATTATTCCTTTATAAGTTTTGGATCAAAGTCTAAAAAGTCCGCTGCTGTCATTATATATTCAACGCCTTCAAATTCACCTTCTAATACTCTATTTAAACAATTCCCATGAAGATGACCATAAATTACTTTTTCAACACCATATTCTGTACAAATTTCAGTAAATTGTGATGGCATAAACTTTTCATTAGTTGGAGGGTAATGTAGCATTACAATAAACTTAGTAAATCCTTTTTTCTTTGCTTCATCTAAAGAAAGTCTAAGTCTTATCCCCTCTCTTGAATATATTTTTTCATCGTGAGAAGTGAATCTATCAGTACCAGGACATATCCATCCTCTTGTACCACAGATTGCATATTCTCCATATTCATAAAAATTATTTTGAAGGAACTTTGTCTTTTCAAACATACTGTTTAATTTGCTAATACTTCCCCACCAATAATCATGATTTCCCTTTGATATTATCTTTTTTCCTGGAAGGCTTTCAATCCAGTTAAGATCAGCTTCACTTTCACCTGATTTCATCGCCCAAGAAATATCCCCTGCAATTAATACAGTATCATCTTCATTTATCTTAGATAACCAATTTTCTTTTATCTTTTCATCATGTTTGCTCCAGTGCTCTCCAAATATATCCATTGGCTTATCCCCACTTAAAGCTAAATGCAAATCTGATATAGCATATAACGCCATTATTTAATCACCTTTCTATTTATGTATACATATTCTAAACTCTGCTTTATTATATCATCATATCCTTAATGATTTCCAATAACTTTAGCAAATATTATCATATATACTATTTCTCATTTCATCTATTATGTTTTATTAATTTATGGTACAATTATTCACTGATAGGAGTGATTAATATGGCAAGAAAAACATCAACTCCAGCATACTTAAAAATAGCAATTGATATTGCTTCAAGAATAGTAAATGGTGGATTTACTGAGGGTGAGAAACTTTCTGGTCGTTCTACACTTGTAAGTATATACAACGTTTCTCCTGAGACAATACGTCGCTCAATTGCTTTATTAAAAGATATGGATGTTGTAATTGTAGAAGAAAAGAGCGGAATAAGAATTGCCAGCAAAGACAATGCTAGTGAATTTTTAAAAAAATTCAAGACTAAAAGTGAGTTTACAAATATCAAAGAGCAAATTTATACTTTGTTAGATGAGAAGAAAACTCTAGAGAAAAGTCTAGAAAGTAACATTGAAAATCTTATTGAATTTGCTACTCAACTTAGAAATGTAGGTCTTATTGTTCCCTATGAGAGTATAGTTCAACCTAATAGCTTAATGATTGGGAAAAGCTTAGGTGAGTTAAACTTTTGGCATAATACTGGAGCTACTATAGTTGGAATTAAAAGAAACGATCAATTATACCTTTCTCCAGGCCCATACTTTACTATAAATGAACACGATATAATAGTTTATGTAGGTGAAAATGATGTTGTAAACAACGTCAAAAATTACATAACTTCAATAGAATAAATTAAAAAACAAATAATTTTATAAGATATTTTAAAGCCCCCTAATTAATAAACAAATTAGAGGGCTTTTATTTAACTAATAATAATTTACTAAATTAAATGATTCTATAAATCATTAAGCTTTTAGACTATATCATTCAGTGATTAAACTATAAATTATTCAACTATTAATTTGTAGAACTTCTTCTTTCCTCTTTTAACTAAAGCTGATCCATCTACAAAGTCACTTTCTTCTAATGGTCTCATAAAGTCAGTAACTTTTTCATCATTTATTGCAACTCCACCTTGCTTCATTAATCTCTTACCTTCAGCCTTTGATGGGAATATATTAACTTCAACTAATGCATCTAATAAGCTTCCACCTATCATTTCCTTCTTGATTACTTCAGTTGGAACATTAGTCATATCATTTCCACCTGCAAAAAGTGCTTCTGAAGCTTCTTCAGCCTTCTTAGCTTCTTCTTCTCCGTGAACTAAGCTAGTTACTTCAAATGCAAGTACTTTCTTAGCTTCATTTATTTCTGCACCTTCAAGACTTGAAAGTTTGTTTATTTCATCCATTGGTAAGAATGTTAATAGCTTTAAGCATTTTTCTACATCAGCATCTGCAACATTTCTCCAGTATTGATAGAAATCAAATGGTGAAACTTTTTCAGGATCAAGCCATAAAGCTCCTCCAACAGTTTTACCCATCTTTTCACCTTGGCTGTTAGTTAAAAGTGAACAAGTCATTGCAAATACGCTTTCTTGTGATTTCTTTCTAACTAAATCAACACCAGCAATCATGTTTGACCATTGATCGTCTCCACCAAGCTCCATTTTACAGTTATATTTATTGTTTAATACATAGAAGTCATATCCTTGCATTAACATGTAGTTAAATTCTAAGAATGAAAGTCCATTCTCAGTTGCAAGTCTCTTCTTGAAACATTCAGCTGAAAGCATCTTATTAACTGTGAAGTGTGCTCCAACTTCTCTTAAGAAATCAATGTAATTTAAGTCTAATAACCAATCTCCATTGTTTACAATAAGTGCTTTATCATCTGTAAAATCAATAAATCTTTCCATTTGCTTCTTTATTGAATCAACATTATGCTGTATTTGCTCTTTAGTAAGCATCTTTCTCATATCAGTTTTTCCACTTGGATCTCCAACCATTGCAGTTCCGCCACCAAGTAATGCTATTGGTCTATGTCCTGCTCTTTGCATATGAGCCATAAACATCATAGCGATAAAGTGTCCAACATGTAAGCTATCTGCTGTTGGATCGAATCCTATGTAAAAAGTTATCTTTTCTTTTTCTAATAACTCTCTAGTTTCTTTTTCGTGTGTAAATTGTTTTATGTATCCACGTTCTAATAATTGATCTAATACATTAGCCATTTTATTATCCTCCAAGCCTTTAATTGTTTCCTACTTTTACATATAAATAGTATATATTCTATATGTTATTTTTGCAATAAAAACAACCTTTATTCATTACTTCATCATCATTCATTGCTTTTTTATGTTTAATACGTTAATTTTTACCTTATGAAATTAAATCACCCAAAATTACAAGATACTATAAGCTTTTAACTAATGTAATAAAAGCCTATAGTATCTCTAATTCCAGATAGTAATTGATATTTTACCATTAATATATGATTATCTTGATTTATATCCCATGCTAATATACTCAAGTGTATTTCTAATTCAAATTCTTTAATACAAAGTAATTGTTTTCAGAATTAACTATTTCAAAATTAAACAAACCTACGCAACGTGAGCTCTTATAAACTCTGGTATATCCTCTTGGAATTCATAATTTATATTTATGAATATATTAATATTGAATCTGGCTGAAAGTGATCTTAATCTTTTAAACAAACTAGAAGTTTCCTGAATTGAACATGAAACAATCCCAAGTAAACCATCAATATAAATATTCTCTACATCGTAATTTTCTGCAATAAGACCACAAAGCATTCCATAAAAACTATCGCAATCATTTACTCCAAATTCTTCTGTGGATATAAACCTTATCTTTCTATCTACCTGCCTCATGTATCTTGAATCATCGTCTATATATACTGAATCTCCTCTAACTTTATCTAAATGAGTATTTGCAAGTTCAATTAGTTTCTTTGTCTTTCCTGAACCTCTCCTGTTACAAAATACTTGAATCATTAGGACCACCCCTTATTTATAGTTATATTACATTATATTCATCATTTTAAATTTAATCCTAATTTTAATAAAAGTTTTATCATTTTATAGATAAATATTTTAAAAAGTTCCAGGCAGTATAACTTTAAATGAGTTTTGAGATTTAGAATTAATGAATCTTACTCTATTTTTGCCTTCGAAGGCACTCTTAATTCTTGATAAACCATTCCCATCATTTAAAAATCTCTTTTGCTTATCTAAACTTATTAATTTCTCATATATCCACATGTTTCTTTTGCTACAAGATAACTTATTAAAATCAACTGTCTTATCTATAAAATCACCAGGACTTGTAATTGCTACACTTTTATCAGTAATAACTACCTCTATAATCTTATTAATTTCTGTATACTCTCTATACAAAATAGCATTTTTTATAGCTTCTACAATAGTACATGATGGATAGTTACTTGGCATAATACTATTTATTTCTTTTTCTGCTTTATCTACCATTGTAAGTAGGCTGCCTTGTACTACTCTAATATCAGAGCCCTCACACTTATTGTTGCCCTTATTTCTTTTACTTTGATTTTTTGATTTATTAACTATCTTTATCATATTATTTGGAATGCATAAATTATTAACCTCTGAAAACACAAGTAATCCACCATAAGTGCATCTATACCCATTTAATCTATCAACAAAATTAATTATGCCTGCACTTTGAAGTAAAAACTCTCTATTCTCTTTATTAAGTTCTATTCCTTTTTGCCTAAAATATAACTTTAGTAAATTATCATCTAGCATATTAATATTGCTTCTTATAACACTTGTGGTCTCAACTGTTAGCTCCATATTATCTTCAAAGGCTGCAATAAGTTCACTTCTTCTCATAACATCTGTTATTGAACCTCTTCTTGTATAAAATATTCCATGTTCTTTAATTTGATATGGCCTCTGCTGACTATCACATATTGTAAGTATAGCAACAGTCTTGCTATCTACCTTAAGAAAATCAACAATAATAGGAATAGGTGGATCACATCTTGATGATACAATCTGTTGGACTTTCTCTTCTGTAAACATGTCATCTTCTTTTATTCCCTCTATTATCTTACTTTTATCCCTTACTCCAACAACAATATATCCTCTTCCCCCATTAGAATTCGCAATTGCACATATATCCTTTGCAAATTCCCTTTTACCACTGTCAGTCACTAAGTCTAGTTTTAACTTAAAATCTAATTTTTGCCCTTCTTCTCTTTTAATTAAGGAGTTTAACTTTTTTCTATCCACAATTTTTCTTCCCTTTCTCCAAATTAAATACTTGTCCTGTTGATTATCTAGTTAAAAAGTTTTAAACCTCTCTATCTTATATTATATTTCTATTAGCTAACTCTATTACTAAAGTTTTATAGATATAATTATATTTTACAATAAAAAATAAGTGACATTATAGACTAATTTACCTATAGTCTATAATGTCACTTTATAAGTTATCTAAATCTATCTAACAATAGCATATTTTTTTAATTAAATAAGGCTACTTTCTACTCTATCTCCACTTTGAATATTTATTTCTACATCTAAATTTAAATCAATTTTTGATAATACATCCTCTATAGTTTTCTGTGGATATTTAATTTCTAATAGTCTTTCAACTTGCAAAATATCTATATCTTTATCAGCAAAGCTATAAAAAAATTGTTCAAGATAATCTTTTGCATTCTGTTCAGCTTTAGCTTTCAAAGTATCTACTGACTCCTTAGAAACAACAAATCTTCCTTGTGCCTCAGCAATTACCGCCTTTACTTTTATCTTTTTATTAAGTATAACTTTATCATTTTTATATTCAACACTTGTCTTTGTCTTACTATTTAGTATCTCTAGTGTTACGAATCCTTCATTCATTTGAGGATTTGATATTTCTAATGTTCCTGTTTTTATTTTATCCATTAAAAAATTGTAACTCATTCCATCTGTAACATCTATTTTTTCAATCATTTTATTATCTCTCATAAGTACTCCACCAGATAACTCAACTCTTTGGTCTACAACATCTTTTCTAATTTCTAATCCACTCATTACTGCATAGTTATTTCCTACTTCTGATTCTACTATATAGTCATTTATGTTACTTATTATACTCCTTGGATTTTTTTTGTTTTTATGAACTAAATCATTTAAAAACAACCCTATATATTCCTCATCATTTTGACTAATATCAATTAAATTTTTAATATCTCCAAAGTATACAAATGCATATGGTTTTACTTGGAATTCCTGATCGTTATTTATTAAATTCAAAAATTTATTTATACCTTGCTTTGCAGCAGCTTCAGTAAATATTAATGCTCTATTTTGAGTAAAGTTAATTTTATAACTTGAAGCCATATTTACATCTCTTATAGCTTCAAGTGCTGTCTTACCAACACCTTTATATATCACTCTCTTACCATTATCTGAACTTTCACTTGTATTTCTATATGGTCTCATAGAATCTAAATACAATATAACATTTCCTGTATCATCAATATCAAAAATTGCACTTGTTACAAATGTTATTTGATTTATTTCATTATAATTAAAGCATCCAGATAATATAGTAGGTGTAATAAGAATTATTAATATTAGACTAAATATTCTTTTTCCATTCTTTTTCATATTCCTTTCCCTCCCCAATTATCTTCTTAGATATTCTACTAAGTCTTCCCCTGTATAATACGTCCTTAAATTTAAATGTATCCATACTTCCAATTGGAAATAGATAAGAATATCCTGTTGATTTTAAATCTGCAAGTGTTGTCAAAAATATAAGGAAGGTAATAAATATGGCTGGAAGCCCATAAAATCCTGCTATTATTACAAATATAACAGACCAAATTGATAAAGCACCATAAAGCTTTGGTATCAAGAAATAACTTAATGTACTAAGTGCTACAACTATTATGGTTATTCTAGATGCAATACCTGCACCAACTGCTGCATCACCTAAAATAAGAGCAGCAACAATACTCATAGCTCCTCCAATTGGCTGTGGAAGTCTAAGTCCGGCTTCTTTAATTATCTGAAATGCAAAAATCATAACTAAGACTTCTAGTACTGTTGAGAGCGGAACTCCAGCTCTTGAAACTGCCAATCTAAATAGAAATAAAGATGGTATAAGAGAAGCATGATGGGTTAAAACTGCAACATAGATACCTGGTATAAAAGTAGCAAAAACAAATGCCATCCATCTTATTATTCTCGTAAAATTAGTAAAAGTCTTATTTAAATAATAATCATCTGGAGCCTGGAAATTCTCTATAAAGAAATATGGTGCTGTTATTACAAATGGAGTACCATCAACTAATACAGCTACTCTTCCTTCCATCATCTTAGAAGCCACTTCATCTGGTTTTTCTGTGTATCCAATAGTATCAAATACAGAATCTGTTTCTCTAAGTTGGCTCTCTACATAATTAGTATCTAGAATAAAATCCATATCCATATCTTTAACAACAGTTTTTATGTAATTTATTAAATTATCTGGCGCAACTCCCTTTATATACGCTACACATACAACAGTTTGGCTTTTATCACCTACATATATAGGTTCAAACTTAAGATCTGGATTTTTTATTCTTCTTCTAATAAGTGCTATGTTATCAACAAATAATTCATTAAAACCTTCTCTTGGCCCCTTTACTACTGACTCAGTAAGAGGGACTCCAACACCTCTTCTTACATAACCTTTAACTTCGCAGTAAATCATTTCTTCATAGCCTTCAACAAATATAACAACATCTCCTGAAACTATATGAAGCATTGCATCATCTATACTTGTTTTGTTCTCTACAAAGTCTGCAATATTAATTTCTAATACATTAGTAATTAAATCTTCAAGGCTTTGACATCTTACCTTTTTACTCCTAATTGGACTTACAATGTAGTCACTAAGAAATTGTGTACTACAAAGATTATCAATAAAGACTAATGTCGTCTTACCTAAAGGTCCATTAATCTCTCTATACTTGACATCAAAGCTATCTTTAAATCTTTCTTTAATTATTTCTAAATTATTTTTCATCTACATCACCTAAAAATATTATTCCTCCAGAAATGTTTAATATTCATTATTTTGCTAATACTATACTTGAATGTTGTAACTTAGAGTTTTAGAGGTGATTTAATGAATAAACTATCAAGCAAACATTATTTATTTTTTATATGTGTTGTTTCATTTATAAGTTTAAGAAGTTATTCTTCCATTTTTATTAGTATGGGGGGTGCTGATACATGGCTTGCTGGAATTATTGCAGGAATTATTTACTTAGCTTATTTATACTTCATTATATATGTATGTAAAAAGACAAATACTTTTGATATTAAGGTAATATTTAAAGGAGCATATCCTGAAAAGATTGGTAATATATTTATATTTATTTTTGCACTTACACTATTTTTAACATCAATTGAATCTGCTGCAGCTCAAAGTGATTCAATACATTCTAATATATTTATTGAAACACCAATTTGGTATAGTTTACTATTCTTCATAATACCTGCTGCTTATTTAATTACAAGAAGACTTGAAACATTATTAATTGTAATAACGGTTACCATTGTACTTGTATTCTCAACTATGTTTATTGTTGAGCTATTTACCTTCTCATATCAACATTACACTTATCTTTTACCTATAATGGGTCTTGGAATAAATAAAGAGTTTATTCTGTGTATACTACTTATACTTGGTGCTTTTTGTTCGACAGCAGTTACTTTTCCCTTCTTAAAATACGTAGATAAAAAGGAAAAGCTAAGTAAATTTACCCTTATAGCTGGATTAATTATTGTATTTATTTCAGTATCAAGTGTTATATCTGCTGTTACAACCTTTGGACCTTTAAGAGCTAGTAATATATATTATCCTGAATTTTTAAGAACTCAGCGCATAGAGATTCAAAGGTTTATAGAATTTGGTGATTTATTATTTATATCAAAGACAACTTGTTTATGGTTTCTTAAATATGTTCTTTGTGCTGTTGCTATACTTTATCTTTATAAAGATAAGTTCTCAAACAAAAGGGTATATGCCATTGTTTATTCAATAATTGCCTATATATGTGCATTTTTTGTTACAAAAAACCACTATGCCTTCTTTGACTTTTTAAGATATTATCAATTAGTTGCTTTATTACTACTTGGTATAATGCCATTTATAACATTTTGTATTTACTATTATAGATGGAATAAACATTTAAAGGTTCAAGCTGCTGGAAATGGGAATACTCCTTCAAATAATCAATGTGTTCCTAATAATCAAGGTAATGCGATTAATCAAGGAAGCCTAAACAATCATGGCAATTCCAATAATCAGGGCAACCCGATTAATCAAGGAAACCTGAATAATCAAGGTGCACCAAACAATCAAGGTAACCCAAATAATCAAAGTGGAATAAACACTCAAAACAATTATGATAATCAAAATTACTTTAATAATAATAATAATGGATCAAATACTCCAAACAATTTTAACAATGGAAATTATCCTAATGCGCAAAGTATTTTAAATAACCAAGATAATTTTAACAACGGAAATTCTCTTAATAATCAAAGTAAATTAAATAATCATAATAACCAAAATGGAGCTAATAATTGTGATAATCAAGATGAATCCAATGGTTGCTATGTATTTGGTAATTATACTGATTCACAAAGTAACAATCAAAATAATAATCAAAATAGCAGTGAAAGTAATAATCAAAGTAATAGTGAACAAGATTCTAAAGAATCTCACCTTAGCGGTAACTTTTTCTTCCCATCAGGCACACAGTCAAAGGAATAGAAAAAATTATCATTGAAAACTGTTGTAAAGCTCACTATCTACTAGTAAAAGCTATTTCAAAGTTTACTATCAATTATTTAGTTTTAATTATTAATATTCCCCAAAATGCTTAGGTTTTATTATTTTACCTAAGCATTTTTTATCTGCTACAAAGTACCATATATATATCTAAATAATGTAAGCAAACTGCTTATTTACATAATACATACAAATTGACATTACTAGGCAAGACCAATTATAATTTATATTATGACTTTAGTTTAAATTAAGGAGTGAAGCACTATGGAAAATAGCGAAGCTAAAAAAGTCATCTTTAGTGGAATTCAGCCTTCAGGGGACCTTACAATAGGTAACTACCTTGGAGCTATAAAAAATTGGGTGAAACTTCAAGATGAATATAACAGTTATTTCTGCGTTGTAGATTTACATGCAATAACAGTTCCTCAAAAACCTGCAGATTTAAGAAGAAGAACATTAGAACTTCTTTCAATATATTTAGCATGTGGAATTGATCCTGAAAAGAATACTCTTTTCATTCAATCTCATGTACCAGCTCATTCAGAAGGAGCATGGCTTTTAACTTGTAATTCATATATTGGAGAACTTTCAAGAATGACTCAATATAAGGATAAATCAAAGAAAGCTGGAGATTCAGTAGGAGCAGGATTATTTACATATCCTGTACTTATGGCAGCTGATATATTATTATATCAAACTGATTTAGTTCCTGTTGGTAAAGACCAAATCCAACATTTAGAGCTTGCAAGAGATATAGCTGCAAGATTTAATAATACTTACAGCCCTACATTCAAAATACCTGAAGGATATGTTCCTAAAACTGGTGCTAAGATAATGAATTTACAAGAGCCAACTAAGAAGATGTCAAAATCAGATGACAACTTAAATTCATTTATCTTAATCATGGATCCACCAGATGTCATAAGAAAGAAAGTTTCAAGAGCTGTAACTGATAGCCTTGGAATTGTTAACTATACAGATGATCAACCTGGTGTTAAAAACCTTTTAAACATTTTATCTGCAATAACAGAAAAGAGTCCTGAAACTTTAGTAAAAGAATATGAAGGCAAAGGATATGCAGAGCTTAAAGCAGATGTTGGAGAAGCTCTTGTAAATGAACTTGCTCCAATTCAAGCAAAGGTTAATGAACTTCTTAAAGATAAGAAAGCTTTAGAAGCTATTTATAAAGAAGGTGCTTCAAAAGCATCATATGTTGCAAATAAAACTCTTAGAAAAATGCAAAAGAAAATTGGATTCATTCCAAGATAATTTTTTAATATAACTAAGATAAAAAAGGAGAATTACTAAATTTAGATTAGCTCTAATTTAAGTAACTCTCCTTTATTTTATATATTAAATTTAAAGTATTAACCAATTATATAAATATAGTTTATTATCCATATAAACATAATTCTATTCAAGGTATAAACCAACTCTTATTAAAGCTATATAAACTACGCTTATTAACTATATAAGTCTCTATTGGTTTTATAAATCTTTTTTATTAAATATATAGATATACTCTCTATTGATTATAAATCTACTTCTATTAACTTATTTACACTATATTATTAATCATATAAGTGACAAGCAACAAAGTGATCTTTTTCTACTTCCTTCAATTTAGGTTGTTCCTTTGAGCAAATATCCTTTGCATACTTACATCTACTTGCAAATCTACATCCTGGTTTAGGATTTATAGGGCTGCTTACTTCACCTTCTAATACTATTCTATCATCTCTTTTTTCATTGCTATATTCAGGTAATGGTATAGATGACATAAGAGCTTTAGTATATGGATGTAATGGATGTTCATACACCTTATTACTTTCAGATATCTCCATAAGATTTCCTAGATACATAACTCCAACTCTATCTGATATATGTCTTACCATTGATAAATCATGAGCAATAAAAAGATATGTTAACCCCATTCTTCTTTGTAAATCAATTAATAAATTTACAACCTGTGCTTGAATTGAAACATCAAGAGCTGAAATTGGCTCATCACATACAATAAATTTAGGCTCTACTGCAAGTGCTCTTGCTATTCCTATACGTTGTCTTTGTCCACCTGAGAACTCATGGGCAAATCTTGATGCATGCTCTTTATTAAGACCAACAAGTTCTAATAACTCATATATCTTTTTTGTTCTCTCTTCTCCAGTGTATAGCTTATGTATATCTATACCTTCTGCTATAATATCACCAACTGTCATACGAGGATCTAATGAAGCATATGGATCTTGGAAAATCATTTGACATGTTTTAGAGTTAGCTCTTTTTTCCTTGTTACTAAACTTAGTAATATCTTTTCCGTCTAATATTACTTCTCCACCTGTTACATCATAAAGGCCCATTACAGTTCTTCCACAAGTTGTTTTTCCACATCCTGATTCACCAACTAAACCTAATGTTTCTCCCTTATTTATAGTAAAGCTAACTCCATCTACTGCCTTTAATGTCTTACCTTTTCCTACATTAAAATATTTTTTTAAATCTTTAACTTCTAAAAGTACTTCTTTACTCATTAGCTTACACCCCCCTCTTTAAAGGTGATTCTACCTTTGGTGCATTTTCATGCATAAGCCAGCAGTTTACCTTATGAGAATCTGTGATTATTGTTTCTTCTGGAATCTCTTCTTTACATATTTCCATTGCATACTCACATCTTGCTGCAAATGGGCATCCTACTGGTGGATTTAATAAATCTGGTGGAGTTCCACTTATTGAATATAATTCTCCCTTATGTTCAGTATCTAAAGTTGGCATAGACTTTAATAATGCCCAAGTATATGGATGTTTTGAATCAGTAAATATCTCTTCAACTGTCCCTCTTTCAACTATTATTCCAGCATACATTACTTGTATCTTGTCTGAGAATTCTGCAACAACTCCTAAATCATGAGTTATAAGAATTACAGATGTTCCAAGCTTTTCTTTTAAATCATTCATAAGATTCATGATTTGTGCCTGAATAGTTACATCTAAAGCAGTTGTAGGCTCATCTGCTATTAATACCTTAGGATTACAAGCAAGTGCCATAGCAATCATCATTCTTTGTCTCATACCACCTGAAAATTCAAATGGATATTGGTTTATTCTGCTTTCAGCATTAGGAATATTAACTAATTTTAATAATCTAATTGCCTCTTCCTCTGCATCTTTTTTATTCATACCTCTGTGTATTTTAAGAACTTCCATTATTTGCTTTCCAAGCTTCATTGTTGGATTTAGAGAAGTCATAGGATCTTGGAAGATCATACTAATATCTTTTCCTCTAATTTTTTGCATTTCTTTTTCATTTAAAGATAATATATCTTTTCCGTTAAACATAATTTTTGACTCTTTATCTATCTCTGCTGGTGGTGTAGGCAATAATCTCATTAAAGATTTTGCTGTTATGCTTTTACCACAACCTGATTCTCCAACTACAGCTAAAGTCTCTCCCTGTGCTAAGTCAAAGCTTACTCCCCTTACAGCTTTAACTTCTCCAGCATAAGTATGAAATGATACCTTTAAGTCCTTTACCTCAAGTATTTTTTCCATAATATCTTTCCCCTCCTTACAAACTGCTACTACTTTCTTAATTTTGGATCTAATGCATCTCTTAATCCGTCACCTAATAAGTTAAATGCTAACATTGTTATAGCAATAGCTAATGATGGGAATATAAGCTGACTTGGGTAAAATTGCATTACTTGTTGTCCAGCTGAAGCCATAGCACCCCAGCTTGTTTGTGGTGGTTGTATTCCAAGTCCTATAAAGCTTAAGAAAGCTTCTGCAAATATATAACTTGGTATATCAAAAGTTATGTATACAATTATGATTCCTAAACTATTTGGAATCATATGCTTCATTATAATTCTAAGAGGACTTGCACCTAATGTTTTTGCTGCCATAACATATTCCGCTTCTTTAAGTTGCATTACTTGTCCACGAACCATTCTAGCAATACCAGTCCAACCAGTTATACATAAAGCTATTAAAAGTGGTAATATACCATTTCCAAGTACAATTGCAATTAATATAACTACTATTAAATATGGAATTCCACTTAAGATTTCCACAATTCTCATCATTACAGCATCTACTTTTCCACCAAAATATCCACTTATACCTCCGTATATGATACCAAGTACACATTCTACTAAAGTACCTACAAAGGCAATTATTAAGGAAACTCTTCCTCCAACCCATAATCTATCAAATAAATCTCTTCCTAAATTATCAGTACCAAACCAATGCTCAGCTGAAGGTCCTTGATTCATTTGTGCTATATTTTGCACTGCATAATTGTCTCCTGCAATCATTGGCTGTATTATACACATTAATACTACAACTATTAAAAGTATCAATGAAGCTAAAGCTACTTTATTAGTCTTAAGTCTTCTCCAAGCATCTTGCCAATATGTTAAATTAGGTCTTGCAATCTGCTCAGATTTATTTTTATCTATTCCTACAATTTTAAATTTATCTCTACTTAATTCTGCCATATAAATCCCTCTACTTCCCCTCTAATTTGATACGTGGATCTATAACACTATATAAAATATCAACAATTAATATTGAAAGTATATATAACGCTGAGAAAAATAATGTTAATCCCATAATAACGTTATAATCTTTAGAATATATAGCATCTACTAAAGCATTTCCAATACCAGGTATTGCAAATATTTTTTCTATAACTACTGTTCCTGTAATTATTGTTGCTATTTGTGGTCCAAGTATTGTTATTATTGGTAATATAGAATTTCTTAAAATATGCTTACAAGTTATAGCTCCTGAAGATAACCCCTTAGCTTTAGCTGTTAGTATATAGTCTTGTCCTAATACATCTAAAACTGATGCCCTCATATATCTTGCATAAGTTGCTATACTACCAAAACTTAGTGCTATAGTAGGTAATATTACAAATTTAAATTGCTCTAAAAATGGTGTTTTACTACTATACCATCCCGCAATAGGTATACCAAAATTCCCACCTAAAATACTTTGTATTAATGTTGCAAGTACAAAACTTGGAATTGCAACTCCAAGTATTGCAATAAACATAACTGCATAATCTACTGGAGTATTTCTTTTAAACCCTGCTATAATTCCAAGTAGCACCCCAATTACTAATCCAAATAATACAGATTGTATTCCGATTCTTGCTGAAGCTGGGAATCCATCTTTAATTATTTCACCAACACTTAATCCCGGTGTTACAAATGAATCTCCTAAATCACCTTTTACAAGATTTTTTAGATACATTGCATATCTTTCACCAACTGGTTTGTCTAATCCATATTTTTGTTCCATATTTTTAAGTACTGATTCTGGTAACTTTTTAGCTTGTGATCTTACTGGATTTCCTGGCATACTATTCATTAAAAAGAATGTAGCAGAAACTATAACAAATAAGGTAATTATCATTAACCCTAATCTTTTCAAAAGATACTTAACCATATATTTTGCCCCCTTTATTACTTTATTCTATATATGCCCATCTTAATTGGTAACTTCCACCAAACTTTGGATATTGCATTCCATGAACATTTTTCTTTTGGTATGAATGTATATCTAAATAATAAGTTGGAGCTATTGCTGGATTATCAGTAACTACAATCTTTTCTATTTCCTTATACATTTCAATTCTTTTATTAGTATCTGTTTCAGTTTGTAAATCTTCTAAAAGTTTGTTTACTTTATCATTATTGAATTTTCCATAATTACTTCCATTCTTTGCCCCGAATAAATCTAAGAATGTCATAGGGTCATTATAGTCAGCACCCCAACCAGCCATTGCTATGTCAAATTCTCCAGCATCTTGCTTTCTTAAAAAATCTGAAAAATCTGCTGGTATTTGAAGTTTTACATTTACTCCAATTTTTTGTTTCCAAGTATTTTGTAAATATTCACCTTGGTTTTTTATACTTGAATCGCCACGTTGAAGTAATAAATCTATTGTATATTTTGATGGATCAGGATCAAGTCCAAGTTCCTTTAACCCTTCTATAAATAATTCTTTAGGATCTTTATTTGCTATTTCTTTTAATGGCTCTTTTACTTCTTTTCTATATTCAACATCTCCAGCTACAATTCCCTCTGGTACCATTCCGTAAGCTGGAACTCCGCTTTTTAATATATCTTTTGTATATTGTTCCCTATCTATAGCAATAGATAGAGCCTGTCTTATTTTTGTATTTTGAAGTAGTTTATTTGGACTTTTCATATTATATTGGTCATAATATACAGTTGGCATAACGCCACTTACTTCGTCCCATTTTCCTTCTGTAACTCCTTTTTGAAGTTCTTTTATGTATTCTCCACCAACTTTAAACATTACATCAAGTTGTCCACTTAAAAACATTTGGTATTGTGTATTTACTTCACCAATTTGATTTAAATTTACTTCATCTAATTTAATATTTTCAGCATTCCAATAATTTGGATTTTTAACTAACTCTATTTTAGATCCTCTTTTCCAGCTAGAAACCATAAAAGGTCCACTAAATACTAGTCCATCTTCTTTACTTCCAAATGCTTCCCCTTGTGCTTCCACAATATCTTTTCTTTGTGGCGCCAAAGCTGGGAAAGCAACTAATTGAGTGAAATATGGAATAGGATTTTCAAGTTCTACAACTAAAGTTTTATCATCTGGTGTTTTAATTCCAACGTCTTCAGCCTTTGCTTTTCCGTTAAAATAATTTTCTCCATTTTTTACACCAAATAAAAAGAAAGAATATCCTGATGCTACATTTGGATCTATTAATCTCATCCAAGCATACTTATAATCTTTTGATGTAAGTTCTTTTCCATCACTCCACTTTAATCCATCTCTTAAGTGAAAAGTATATGTTTTTCCATCTTTACTTTTCTCAAAAGATTTTGCAGCACCTGGTACTGGCTTATCATTGTTATATACTAACAATGTTTCTTGAGTATTTTGTGCTATATTAAAGGATTCCGAATCTGTAGCTTTAACAGAATCCATAGTTTTAACTGCCCCAGTTGTTAAATTTAATACTTTCACTTCTTTAGAGGATGTTTCATTTTTATTTCCGCATCCAGTAAAGGAAGTTAATATTAGTACGCTAATCAAAATTGTGCTTATTGCCTTTTTAGCTTTCATTTTTATGCCCCCTTTTTTATATATTCTATCAAAGATGACATCAATAAATTATATATTTTTTGAAAATTTTTTATTCTATTAAACCATTCATAAAAATACTCTGATTTTTTTATCATTTTATCATATGTTTTTCTGTTGAATACATGTGTATTTCATAATATTTTTTGCAAATATTTGACTTTTTTAATACGCTGTAATTGATATTGGTTTTTAATTAATACACTCTTTATAGGATTTTATATACTTTATTGATTTATAACACTAAAGTAGCAAAATGGTATTAATACTAGTGATACCATCATCTTAATCTCTATTTTTAATATCTATTAATTACCATATATTATTTTAAAAATGCAAAATTTTATTAATGCTGTATTAATAAAATTTTTACTGTATCAAAGTCTATCTTCAATTTTTTCTTTATAAGGTAAATTAATAGTATATTTCAATCATTTACCTTTAATATTTAGCTATAAATATGTCTATTTTTATAGTATTTTTGAACATTTTGTTAATGAATTAATATTTTAGACATATGTAAAAATGAGAAAAATCTAAAAAAATGAGAAGACAGGTTATACCTATTGGTATAACCTGTCTTCTCCTCATAAAATTTTCATTATATTATTTATTTAATTCATATTTTATTATTTTAGGTTCACTTCCATGTAAAAAAACATAAACTTCTTTCCCATCATTGCTAATATCTACTATAAATTCTTCATTATTGCTATTTTCATAAACTTTACATAGCTCACCCTTATTCTCTCCTGAAATAGATGCAAGATATACAACTTTTTTATTATCATTTTCTTCAGTATAATAAATCTTTTCTTTGTTTTTGCTTACTCCCATATTCCAAATATTTTTATTTTTAATTATAGTATCGTAAGTTTTCTTATTTAAATTAAAAATTTTT
Source organism: Clostridium sardiniense (assembly GCF_050584765.1). GTDB lineage: Bacteria > Bacillota > Clostridia > Clostridiales > Clostridiaceae > Clostridium > Clostridium sardiniense_A. The sequence goes on from NZ_JBNOOR010000002.1 coordinate 546,714, forward strand.
AAATCTACATATTCTGAGGATATAGTTTTGAATGCAACTGTATTTTCATCTATTAAAACTGCTTGGCTGTATGGTTCTACCTTAATAGTATCTTCAAATTCCTCTGTAGTTAAATCAATTTTCCCTATCTTATTTGCAAATTGTCCGCCTTCTTCTCCACTTGCATATAATAATTTGTTATTTATAATTCCAATAGTGTAATAATAGTTTATATCCTTTGGTATATCTATTGATATTTTTTCTTTAATATTAGATTCCTTTTCTTTAGAGTTCTTCTTATTATCTATATCATATTCTTCATTATATATGGTTATATTTTCTACTCTTACCTTCTTCTCTTCACGCCAACTCGCATTTAATATATCCTTTACTACATACCCATCAAACGTCTCATAAATTTCATATGAACTATTATTCCTTTTATGAACTGACTTAGTAACCTCTCCCTCTGGGTCTATCTTTACCTCTCCATTTTTGAATAACAACTTCTCCTTTGTTTCGATTAAGCTGTAATCTGATTCATTCTCAGGTTCATCATCAGCCTTATAAAATTCTGCATAAATCCCATCATCTCTTATTAAATATTCTATACCTGTAAATCCATATATTATTGCATCAAGTATTTTATTATCAGTAATTTTATATTCTTCTTTTGATACTACTTTAAAATCATTTTTATTTGAGTCTTCCTTTACATTTTCTGAAAGTATTGATGATTCCTCAATACTTTTTGGACTATTACATCCTATAGTGAATAACATAGCTACTAATGTAGCTATTATTACTCCAGACCTTATAATATTCCCTTTACCCCTAATTATCATATTCCCCCACTCCAATCTATTATTTATATCTCAATAATAATAGTAGGATTTTACCAAAATATTAAATTATATTGCCAAAATGTTTCCAATCAAAGTTTTTTATTACATTCCATTTTAATGAGTACTTTTGCTTCCATAAGCTTTTCATCATATATAAATTTTATATCTCCATTATACTTTTTAACTATTCCCTGTGTTATATAAAGTCCAAGTCCATTTCCACCTATATCTTTTGATTTTTTTATATTATATCTATAGAATGGTTCGAATACTTTACTAATTTCCCCTTTACTAATTAGTTCACTAGAATTCGTAACTACTAATTCTAAATATCCATCATCTTTTGAAAGATTAATATTAATATCTTTATTAGGCTTAGAATAATTAATAGCATTATCTATTATGTTTATAAGAATTCTCTTTAAATCCTCTGAAGAACATACTAGCTTAACCTTTTCTAAGTTATAGATAATATTTATATTATTTTTCTTAGCTTTTATTGATAAATCTTTTACTATTACTTCTATAAATCTATCTACACATAATATTTCCATAGAGTCACTATCTATATCCAGATTATCTTTTGATATATCTATAAGCTCCTTAACCATTCTATGCATTCTATCACTTTCTTTTTCTATTCTCCCTAAAGCTAATTCTTTAAATTCTATATCATTAAAATCAGGATCTTTAAGAATTTGTGCATAACCTGATATAGTAGTTAAAGGTGTCTTAAGTTCATGAGTTACATTATTAAAAAACTCTCTACGATTTTTCTCTAAAGCTATAACCTTATCTTTTTCATTATTTATTGCATCTATCTGATTTTGTATTCTCTCATTCATATTGTTGAATCCAATTGATAGGTCTCCTATTTCGTCCTTAGATTCTATATCACTTCTTACATTTAAATCTCCATTTTCAACTTTCTTAAATAAATATTTTAATATCTCTAAGGGCTTAATTATTTTGCTGCATAATATATAGCTTGAAATCAGTATTAAAATAAATATAATTACAGTTAGGGTTTTCCATATTCCCATAAGGTTAATTAAACTTTTATAATTCTCAGTAAAATCTTTACTTAAAGAAATTATTTTAAAATAATTTCCTTTAATGTACAAAGGAAATGTAATACTTGAAGTTACTTTATTATCTTTTGTGTATATATTGAAAGATAATTTATTTTCTTTTGAATCATTTAATGACTTTTTAAGTTTTTCCTTATCTATATAAATCTCCACATCATTATTTTCATAAGAATAATCCTTACTTCCTTCTGTATTGTAGATATCTATCTGACAATTATTTTCTTCATTTATCTGAGTTGCAAGCTCTGGGGAATTCTTATCAAATATACTTTCCTTAATTTCTAAATCATTATTTTGGAAGTATCTATTTATAATTCTATAAGCACTTTTATACGAGCTTTCCATCTCTACTTTTATTTGATTTTTAATATAATTATCAAATGTTCTATTTATGAAGTAATTAAATACTATGAAAGAAATTAAAAATACAGCTATAAATCCAGCTCCAAATTTATGTTTAACTTTCATATAATTACCCCTTTAGCATATAGCCAATACCAAAGATAGTTTCTATAATATCCTTGTTATTAAGCTTCTGCCTAAGCCTTCTTATATGAACATCAACAGTTCTAAAGTCCCCATCATAATCATCATCCCACACCTTGTCCATTATCTGTTCTCTTGAAACTGCTATATTTCTATTATCTATCAAATATAGTAGTAGACTCATTTCTTTTGGCTTTAATTTAACTTCTGTATTATCTATAAATACCTTTCTTGAGTTTTTAACTATTTTTATATTATCTATAGTAAATTCAGTTAGCTTTTCCTCTTTATCTATATATTCATACCTTGATTTATTTTTTTGCAATCTCCTTAATGCTACATTAACTCTTGCAATACATTCTCTTATATCAAAAGGTTTTGTTATATAATCATCTGCTCCAAGTTCTAATCCAAGAACCTTATCAACTATATCATTTCTTGCAGTTAGCATAATTATTGGTATATTATATTTTGTTAATCTTTTGCAAACCTCAAATCCACTTATATCTGGTAACATTAAATCTAACATTATTATATCTGGACTAAAATCTTCACATATTTCTATACCCTCTATTCCACATGAAGCACATCTAACTTTAAACTTTTCCTTCATAAAAGCATACCTTAATATATTTTGGATGTCTGCTTCATCCTCAATTATAAGTATTTTATTTTCCATATCTTTTAATCCCCTACCCCTTTATAAGTTATATAAATCTATTTATACCATTAGATAATAACATAATTCTGGAATTTATTTAATATTATGTTAAAATTGTAATTAAGTTATTTCATCATAGGAGTGTATTATAATGTTTATTATTTTATTGTATATTTTTATACTTATTGTTGTATTAATGAGACTTTTTGAATTGAAGGACTCTATTATTGAGATATGGAATGAAGATGAATCAGTATGTTATAAAGTATCTATGAGTGTATTTGCTACTTCACTTAAATTTACTATAATTGCATTAACCTGTTTCTTTTCTAATTATTTTATAGAAAGCTTCTTAATTTAGCTTAAACTTTAAATCTATCTTTCTTATTATTCAACTTAAATAATATTACTTAACTTAAAGGAGAATTTTATATGGTCAAACTAGCCTATTTGTCCCTGCTATTAGGATTCTTTATGAAAATATTTCTTTTTATAAAAGAATTCCCTAAGGTTTTTACTGAAAAAAGAGAAAAGCATACTGCATTTATAAGCTTCCTTTTATGCAGTATTTATGGAATTGTTGATATTATGGTTAGCATTGGATGTGGACTTTTTGGTATTGAAATGTTTTTAATCAGATAACTTTTAATAGCTTATTCAAACTACTTTTTAAAAATAGAATTCTATTTTTATATCCTCACGTAATACTATAATTTTTGTATTAAACTCTGATAAATAAATTTTAGTAGCCAATATAGCCTATCTTTTAAAAATTAATTGAAACAAAAAAGAAACCAGAAATATAACTGGTTTCTCTTAACTTATCTTTTATTAATTTGTATATAAACTTATATCAGTAGCTGATGCATATCCATTTACCCCTTGAATAACTTCAAGTTTAACATAATTAGCCTTAGTTGCCTTAAACTCTGCTGTTTTCATTGCTCTATTATTAGCCCATGAACCACTTGCTACCTCAGTAAAGTTCTTTCCATCTAAACTTGTAGATATCTTATACTCTGTTATATTTCCATTATAGTTACCTGCTTGTCTTGGAAGGTAAGTTAATTTTGAGATATCATATTCTTTATTAAGCTTTAAAGTTATAAACGGATGCTTATCACTTCCATCCCACTTTGTATGCCATATTGTCTTTACGTTGCCATCAATAGCCTTTGTTGCAGCAGATCCATTATCTTGCTGACTTGAATAACTATCCACTGTCATATCTTTATGAAGTATAAATCCTTTTGGAAGTTCATTATTTGTAAATGCTAACTTTATTATGTTACTAGCTACTGTATTACCTGTTGCTGCTTTACGTATTAATAATGTCATATCTTTACTAAGATCAGGTAGATTATCTCCATTATATTTTGTCCAAGTTACACCATTATCAGATGAAAATTCCATACTCTTATCTAATCCAAAGATTAAATTTTCTTCATCATTGTTAGTTACATTTATATTAGCTGCTTTTTTTATAGAAATAAGATTTGCACTATCTGTTCCTTTTACTCTAATTAATATTCCATTTTCTGAAGTTATAGAATCTAACTCTTCTTTAGTTAGCTGCTGTGAATCTTCTTTAACTAACTTATATGTTTTTCCACCATCTAAGCTATATTCATCAATATCCTTTTTAGCTCCATTTAATTTTCCTGCATTTTCCCCATCAAAGCTAAATGTAGCTAAATAAAGACCATTCTTTTGCATATCATTTAATATATTTTCAACATATGGCTTTTGTCTATTATCAGTAACTTTATTTAATGCATCTTTGTATTCTGAAACATAATTTTGAAGTTCTGCTCTATTATTTATTACTTTGTCTTTAATTTTAACAAGAAGATTTTCCATAACTTGTGGATACTGCGCAAAAGTATTCATTATATCTGAATTTACTTTTATGAATTCTTCTGTTGATGTACTAGTATCTTTAAGCATTAAATCTAATTTATTTTCCCATGAACTATAGTTAAGCGGACAAGCTTTAATGGCTTCATCTAATATAGCTTTTGCTTTTTCATTAGAATTAACATCATTTGCAAGCATTCTAAGTTCTTCTGATTTATCGAAAGTCTCTTGATTTTGGCTTAGAGTTTCATGTAAAAACATATATGGAATTGTAGTAGTATAATGTGCAGTACCCTTCCAGCCTGAAATGTTATTTCCTATATACCAATGATTATCTGATTTAAGATAAAGGAAAGCACAATGTCCAGGTTGTCCAACTGCATATGCTGGAACACCAAACACTTGGCATGAAGCAGTACCATATTTAGATAAAGCACCACAAACGCCTCCATACTCTGCAACCTTTTGTATTGTAGGGTTATCTCCATAAAATCCTGATCCAAATACACTCTTACCTTCTGGATTCTTAGTTGTATACTGTATTGTATAATCACTTTCAGCTATTTTGTCTTGGCTTAATAAATCTTTCTTCTTAATATGCTCTTTTTGCCACTTAAACTTTTCATCTATTTTACCTTCTGATACATCCTTAGTATGTTGTCTAAGCCATACTATATCTTCATTTGTTAAATTTACATTTACTATATTTCTTAAGTTCTTTACATTAAATGTTCTAAAGCAATCAAATAATTCATTATTTTGATTGGCATCTTTAAAATTTAGATATCTTTCAACTGGATCTATTACCCTATTTGCTGGCCAACTCATTACTGGACTTGCGAATTCTAATGAAGTTGCTATTGCTATTTTTAAATTAATTCCATCCTTTGAAGATGAATCTTTATTCCAAATCTTTGACCATACTTCAAGGGCACTTAGTTCTTTTTCTGGAACAACCTTGTTATCGTTGCCATAAAAATATGCATCCATAGTACCTTCTTTTGTTTTAGATGGTAGTCCCCCATCTAGATATTCCTTCATTGCAGTTTCATCATTTAAAAGCCAATTTAAAAAGTCTGCATTTTCTTTACTTTTACTTGCAAAACTTTTAAGATTATTTTCTCCAACTCTTGATATAATTTCTTTTACATACACATTTTTAGTTAAACTTTCATCGCTTGATAATTTGTCAAAATCAGAAATTGGTGTTTTATCTACAGCTGAATTGATTTCATTCTTTAACTTATCTACTGATAGATTATTGATATCTACATTAGAATTACTATCGGAATTTAAATTTTCCTGACTTTCTTGTTTACTCAAATCATTATAATCACTTGATTTAGTATTAGTATCTTTTAATTCGTCTGCAAAAGCAGTCCCCCCTGGTACTAGTAAATTTACACTAAGTAAACTTGCAACAATTATTGCTTGTATTTTCTTACTCTTCATTTGCTTCTCTCCTATCATTTCCCCTTAATTTTATTTAATATGTGTTTTTTAATTGTTTTTTAAATTATATTATAATTATAATTTAAACTGGTATTACCAATTTATTATATATGATATCTTTGGATATTGTATTAATAATATGTATATAAATTATTATAAATAAAAAATATCGGATGTAGGCTTTCTAAAAACCTACATCCGATATTTATCATATTTTATTTAATTTAAGACTAGTTTCGTAAATATAACTATTAACCTAATAATTCTACTTAAGATTTTTTTCCCACTCTTTATTTTCTAAGTACTCTAATAATTGTGGTCTTAATTCATCCTTTTTAAGTCCAAATTCTATTGTAGCTTGTAAGAATCCAAACTTATCTCCAACATCATATCTTCTTCCTTCAAAGTCATATGCATACATAGCTTCTTGAGCAGCTAAAGTTTTTAGAGCATCTGTAAGTTGAATTTCATTTCCCTTACCTGGTGCTGTATTTTCTAATATTTCAAAGATTTGTGGAGTTATTATATATCTTCCAAGGATGGCAACATTAGTTGGCGCTTCTTCTCTCTTTGGCTTTTCAACTAAGTCCTTAACCTTGTATACTCTATCTTCTATATGAATTCCATCAACTATACCATACTTTGATACATCTTCTTCTGGAACAGTTTGAACTCCAAGTATTGAAGTTTTATATTCATTAAAGCAATCCATAAGTTGCTTTAAACATGGTGTTTCACTATCAACTACATCGTCTCCAAGTAGTACTGCAAAAGGTTCATTACTTACGAAAGTCTTTGCACAATGAATAGCGTGACCTAACCCTCTTGGCTCCTTTTGCCTTATATAATGTATATCAACCATCTCTGAAATATCTCTTACAAGTTCTAATAGTTCATTCTTACCTGATTTTTCAAGTTCCATTTCAAGTTCTATTGATTTATCAAAATGGTCCTCTATACATTTTTTATTTCTTCCTGTAATTATTAATATTTCTTCAATGCCTGATGCAATAGCTTCCTCTATAATATATTGTATTGTTGGTTTATCAACTATTGGAAGCATCTCTTTTGGCTGTGCCTTTGTTGCAGGTAAAAACCTTGTTCCAAGCCCTGCTGCAGGGATTATTGCCTTTTTTACTTTCATTATATCACCCTCAACTTAATTGTTATTAATTGCCATTATGAAATTAATAATCATAAGGCTAATTTTCACTAAAATATAGACATGTAAACATTATATCATAAGACATACTTTAATTACCATGTAACGATTTTTCAATATTAAGTGTATTTTTTTATTAATTTGTTAATTAAATTCCATATAAATCTTGTAGTTTTCTATAATATTATGTGTTTTTTGTTGATATTTATAAATATTAGTGCTATTATAGTTGATATATTAAAATTTATAAGAATTAAAATAAAAGATATTTAGTAATACTTAACGCAAGAGTTATATTATAAAACGCAATATTTTACTTTATTAAGAAAGGGTTTGAAATTATGAATAAGAAAACAAAAGATTGTTTAGTTATAGGCTTTGCGCTATTTGCAATGTTCTTTGGTGCTGGTAACTTAATATTCCCTCCTTATCTTGGACATGCAGTAGGAACAGAATACATATTTGCAGTAATAGGATTTACATTAACAGGTGTTGGTCTTCCACTTCTTGCAATAATTGCATGTACTAAAGGTGATGGAACATTTGAAACTATGGCATCAAAAATAAGTCCAAAGTTTGCAATTATATTTGCATCACTTTTATTTATCGCAATTGGTCCAATGCTTGGAATTCCAAGAACTGCAGCAACTACTTACGAATTAACTATTAATCCAATACTTCCTGGTATTCCACCACTAGTTTGGATGTTTATATACTTTGGAATTAACCTATTCTTCGTATTTAGACAATCAAGTATTATAGATACAATAGGTAAATTCTTAACACCTTCACTACTTATTATATTAGCTATAATAATAATTAAAGGATTCATATTCCCAATTGGTAATATAGAAGCAACAGGTGCAACTTCAGTACTATCAACTGCATTCCTTGAAGGTTATCAAACAATGGATGCCCTTGCAGCATTACTTTTTGCAGCAATAGTATCTTCTAGCATTTTAGCTAAAGGTTATAAAAATAAAGATTTAGTTCCAATGACAATAAAGGCTGGAATTGTAGCAGCTGTTGGACTAGCCTTCGTATATGGTGGTTTAACAATTATAGGTGCACAAACTGCATCACTTGCTCCAGCTGATGTTACAAAGACAGGATTACTTTTAATAATATCAAAAGGTATCTTAGGTAATGTTGGAACTATAATTATTGGTATAGCAATGGGACTAGCTTGCCTTACTACTTCAATAGGTTTAATAACAGCAGGTTCTTCATTCTTTGCAGAAGTCTCAAAAGGAAAGCTTCCTTATAAGGTTAATGCAGTAGTTATATCAATTATAAGTATAGTAATTGGATGTCTTGGTGTTGATAATATAGTTAAAATATCAGGACCAATCTTAAATGTATTATACCCTGTTGCAATAACACTTATAGCAACAACTCTTTTAGACAAGTTCTTAACTAATATTAATGCAGTACGACTTGGAGTTTACACTTCATTAGTATTTGGATTACTTAGCCAAGTTCCTGGAATAAATTTAAGTTTCATTCCACTTGGAAGCCAAGGCTTTGCTTGGTTAATTCCAACTGTAGTAGCAATTTTAGTTGGATGTGTATTATTTAGAAATAAAAATGAAGACAATGTCACTAATACTTCTTTTAAAGAGGAATTAGTTAAATAAATTATTGGTTTTTCTATTAAATAATATTGAAATAAATACAACCCAAAACACCTTAGAAGCAGGATTATTTAAAATATCCTGCTTCTTTCCATTTTGATTATTAATTAAATTAGTGTATATCACTTAGATTAAGCACTCCATACTTTAATTTACATATTTAGCATTGTAAATGTAATAAATACTTAACTTTACATTATTTTTTATTGATGATAAAATTTTGATGAATACATTAGGGTATAATAATCTATGTATAAAGGAGGTTTAGACATGGCTATAAAACTAATTTGTATAGATATGGATGGTACACTTCTTGATAATGACCATAACGTATCTGATGAAAATAAACAGGCATTAATAGAAGCTATAGATAAAGGAATTGTTATAGCAATTACAACTGGCAGACTTTTCACATCTGCAAAACACTACTCAGATTTACTTGGAATTAACGCTCCTATAATATCATCAAATGGTGCTTATATAAGAGAAAAAGATTCATCTAAGGTTATATATGAAAATACTCTATCTTTAGATGAGTGTTTAGAAATATATGATATTTCCAAGAAGTATAGCTTTGAGACTTATTTTAATACTCATAACACAGCTATATCTTCTACTGATTTTAAAGAAGATCATGCTTACGCAGTTACAAATAAGCTACTTAAAGATGAGGATAAAATTAAATTCAAAGTAGCTAATGACCTTACAGATATATTAAAAGAGCTTGACGGTGATGTGCTTAAATCTATATCAATTAATAGAGCTTCTGAAGATGATACTGAACTTTTAGAAGCAAAAAATGAATTTATAAATCTTAATAAATATGAGGTCGTAAGTTCTGGATTACATAACTTTGAAGTAATGAAAAAAGGCACTTCAAAAGGAAATGCAGTTAAACAATTAGCAAAAATTCTTGAAATAACTAAGGATGAAATTATGTGCATTGGAGATAGCGAGAATGATCTTTCTATGATAAGATTTGCTGGAACTGGGGTTGCTATGGGTAATGGTCTTGATCTTCTTAAAGAAGAAGCAGACTATATTACTGATACTAATGTTAATTCTGGTGTTGCTAAAGCGATTAGAAAGTTTGCTCTCTAATGTAATTTGAAAGGAGTAAAACAATGGGGGATAATAAAACTACAAAAAAGAAGATGGCTACGTGGAAGAAGGTACTTATAGGTGTTGTAGTTGCTGCAATAGTTATTATATGTTCTGGAATGGGATATGTTTATGCGACTCTTAGCAAAGCAAACAGAGTCGAATTGAACAAAGACTCATTAGGCCTAAATGAAAGTACACAGGCTAATGATAAAAAGGATGATATAATTAATATTGCATTGTTTGGAGTTGATGCTCCAACCGGTCAGGCAGGAAGATCAGATGCTGATCTTATACTTACAATAGATAAAAAACATAATAAGTTAAAGCTTACTTCTATTATGAGAGACTCATATGTTGATGTAAAAGGTCATGGTATGACAAAACTTACACACGCTTATGCATATGGAGGACCTGAACTTGCACTTAATACAATTAATACTAACTTTGATTTAGCTATTGATAAATTTATTACAGTAAACTTCTCATCAATGCCAAAGGTTATTGATGAATTAGGTGGAGTTGATATTAATATAACTAAAGGCGATTTAAAATATATTAATGGATATATAGAAAACTTAAATCAAATAAATAAAACTAATTCTCCTAAAATTAATGATGTTGGAATGCATCACTTAGATGGAACTCAAGCTTTAGCTTATTGTAGAATTAGATATGATGGTGGAGACCAAAGAAGAACCGAAAGACAAAGGACAGTTCTTGAAGCAGTTCTTAATAAAATGAAATCCACATCTCCAACTAAATACCCTGCTATTTTAAATGAATTACTACCACTTGTAACTACAAATATAAGTTCAAGTGAATTCATAAGCTTAGGTAAAGATATACTTGATACTGGTGCTACAAGTTTCCAAGATCTAAGAGTACCATGTGATAAACATGAAGATGGTAAAATGATTAACGGTGTTTATTATATGACATATGATCTAAAAGCTGAAACTAATGAGATGCATAAATTTATATACGAACAATAAAATTAAAATTTTTAGAGATAGATTAACTCAATAATCTATCTCTTTTTTATTATATAGGCTAATTCACTTCCTTTTTATTCTTTTATTTACATAATTTTCTCAAAATGGTATACTATTTTTAGATTGAAAATTTGTAAATTTAAGGAGATTGGTATGGGAAAATTTAAAAATATGGCCTCGTGGAAAAAGATACTTTTATTAATCTGTCTTTTAATAATTCTTTTCTTTGGTGGAAGCTTTATGTATATAAAGAATCTTTTAAACAAAACCACTAAAGTAGATATAAATAAGGATAACCTATCTATTAATAAAGAAATCACACAAAAGTTAGATGAAGATAATAAAATAAAAAATATCGCATTGTTTGGAGTTGATTCTCCTGAAGGTGAAAAAGGTCGCTCAGATTCAATAATGATTCTGACAATAGATGAAAAAAATAATGAATTAAAACTTTCATCTATAATGAGAGATTCTTATGTAAATATTAAAGGACATGGTGAAGATAAAATCACTCATGCTTATGCCTTTGGTGGACCTGAACTTGCAGTAAGTACATTAAATGAAAATTTCAATTTAGATATTGAAAACTTTATAACAGTTGATTTTACTAGTCTTCCAAAGATAATAGATGAAATTGGAGGAATTGATTTAAATATAACTGAAGGTGATTTAAAGTATATAGGTCCTTCCGTCACTAAAACTGGAAATCAAACTTTAAATGGTGAACAAGCTCTAGCATATTCTAGAATCAGATACGATGGTGGCGACCAAATGAGAACTCAAAGGCATAGAAATGTTATAGAAGCTATATTTAATAAAGTTAAGAAAATGCCTGTTACAAGTTATCCTTCTTTATTAAATGAAACATTACCACTTGCCCAAACAAATTTAAGCTCAAGTGAATTTATGACAATTGGTACAAATATAGCTTCAATGGGTGTATCTAATATGAGTCAATATAGGTTGCCTTGTGATACTCATTCAAAAGGAACTAATATGAATGGTATATACTACATGACTTTTGATAAAAAATCAGAAACAAATGAACTTCATAACTTCATATACGGGAAAACAGCTGAAGAATAATATAAATATTAGCTTAGTAATTTTAATCCTATGATTACTAAGCATATTTTTTAAATTCTACACGAACATACGTTCCTATTTTTTATACTTTTTTTACTTAACTGCATATATAAAAGGTAAATAATATTTGTTTTAATTTGAAAGGGGGACATAACATGTGTGACTTACTCTTAATAAATCTAGCTAAAGAAAATAATTCTAATGCAAAAGAAGAACTAATAATTAAATATTCTCCTATTATTAAAAGCCAAATAAAAAAATATGCCTTTATAGATTGCTATGACAATGAAGATCTTATGCAATATGGAGCTCTTTGTATATTAAAAGCTATAGATACATTTGACACTAATAAAAGTTCATCCTTTAGCTCTTATGTAAAATGGACTATTTCAAATAATTTTGCTTATCTTTGCAGAAAAAATAATATAGATAAAAAAGCTTTAAGCTTAAATAATAAAACAGATGGAGGGATTGAAGTAATGGATTTTTTAGAAGAAAAGGCTACTACTGAAGATATAATAATTGGAAAGTATGAAGATAATAGAATAGAGACAGCCGCAAATCTCCTAAGTGCTGAGTACAAGCATTTATTCGACTTTCTTATGTATAGTGGGGTTAAATGTCCACTTAAAAGATATTCTGAAATATATTGCATTCCTTATTCAAAGTGCTTATATAGAAAGAAAAAACTTGCAGATAATCTTAAAGTAATTTTATTTAATATATAATATTAAATTACGCAAAATCATCTAATTTTTAAAATATTAATTTGATTTTAATTTATTGCAAATAAAAATGAGGTAAGCTACTTACTGCTCAAGCTTCCTCATTTTTTATAATATTTTATTATATTTTTATACTTTTTTTATACTTTAATGACGCATCATAATTTTAATAACTTTCTTATACTTCATCGATTACCTCACTTAAATTCATCATTTGCCTTACTTAAAATATATGCATGCCTAACCATTCTTTCATAATAGAATATCCTATTTTTTAAAATATTCCAAGTAATTTCTTCTTAGGTTTAACCCTTCTTCCTGAGAATTCAATTAATTCTCCATTGTTTAATTTTTCAATACTCTCTTCTAAGATTTCATCATACCCTTTATATTTTGAAATAACTGTACTTATATCATCTTCCGAAACTCTATTTTTATTAATAAAATTATAAATTTTATTTTCTAGTAAAACTTTTGAAGTATTCTTTATTGCCCTTCCATAGTCTCCTTCTAAACTCTTTGCATCAAGTACGAATAAACAATCTGAATCAATAAAGTCATTAATATCACTTATGTTATCTATTATTGGTATAAGCTTTTCTGGATAAAGCACTATTGGAATATATCCTTTTAGTTGTATATCATAAATATCCTTAAATATATTTGATGGATAATACCCTTCTATTTCTAAAACTTTATATCTATTTATATCTAAATTTTTATCATTTATTTTAATATTTTTAGGAGCATACAAATTTATTAAATCTAATTCTTTTAAATTAACTACATTTCCCATAATTCCTTTCCTCCTTATAGCTTGTTATATTTATGTTTTTATTACTCATATATTCATTGACTTATATGAAAGTAATATTTTGAGGATTAATTTATTATTCAATGAATTTATTATATAATTAACTTCTAATTTAATTATTGTTAATTATATCATTTTTTAAATACAATTTATAATTCACAAGAAATATTAATAAATTTATAATAATTACCTTCCTATAATAGTATTCTCACATAAGTAAGTTTATGTTAATATATCTTTATTACTTTAATTTTGACAAAAATTTTGATTTAATTTATTTGTCAGAACGAATTTTTATTTACTGTTTTTGGTATATTATATTTAGGTGATTTTATGAATTATAATTTTTGTGTTAACTTGAAAAACTTACGGCTAGATAATGATTTAAGCCAAATAAAACTTTCTGAAAAATTAGGAATCTCACGTTCTACATATTCTAATTACGAGAATGGTATAAGCGAACCTGACTTAGATATGATAATAAAGATATCTAACTTCTTTAACTGTTCTATAGACGAACTCCTTAAAGGTAAAGTTGCAACTGAATCTTATCCCTTTGATCCCCCACTACTTACTGAGCAAAATTTTAATTTCGATATAAACAAATTTACTATAGATAAGCTACTTAGAAAACTAAAAAACAATAAAAAATATTATGAAAATCACTTAAGAGAACTTAATAAAGAGATAACCTTAAAGATTAAAGAAATTGATGATCTAATTGAAATATTAGAGCATAAACAAAGAAAAAATCATAGAAATAATATGATAGAATTTGCAGAAGAAATAACTCCAATAATAAGTAAAGAATTTTTTTAATCTAAAAATAAATTACAATATAAAATATTATTAGAGGTATTTAAATGATCGATATTCTTAAAGATAAACTATATGAAGTAATTGATGAACATGGACTGGATAGTATAGAAGCTTTAAGAGCTAGTGAAGCTTTAGACTTTGAAATTGTAAATGAAATGAAATTACAGATAAAAGAAGATAGTAATTAATTACTATCTTCTTTTATTTCTGATTATTAAATTTTAAAATTTAAAATTATCTGAACTAGCGCTACTACAGTTACTATCAGCACTACTACTATCATCACTATGTCCTGATACAGAAAAGAACTTATTTACATTCGTTATGTCTTCAGTATTACTTACCCCTAATTTGTTTAATGTAGGATTATTCCACTCTTTCTTATTCATATAATTTCTCTCCTTTAATTAAAATTTAAAATAAATCTATTAATAAAATATATTTTATTAAGCTATTTTATACCACTTCTTTAATCTTTTTTAGTTGTTCATCTACAGTTATTTTTTTAGTAGGTCTTATTAGTTTATATACATTTATGCTATTTATTAGATATATTATATCTTCTAGATACTTAGGACATATTCCCATTCTATTTATATAGGTAATTCCAAATATATTTATCATTGTTAATCTTAGTTTTTCTAAACCATTAAGTTCTATTAATTCTACTTTGCTAACATTATCATCAGATTCTAAGATTATTATTGATTTTAATTTCTGCTTTTTATTTATAAATTCTTCTTTTCTATCATAATAGTATTTGTCTCTTCCTCCAGTAATTTTCACTAATCTATCTTTATTGCATCTAAAGTAATCCACAATATCCCCACAAATTTTTTGAACACCAACAGCTGGAAGAACATTTACCTCCCCTTTTTCTAACTCTATAACCGATATATCATCTGCTAACATTTTATATCCAGATTCTATGAATTTAGTTGATAATGTACTCTTTCCAGCACCACTACTACCTGAAATTATTATACTTCCTCCAAGTTTTTCATTATTGAAAATAGTAGAACCATGAATTACTATAGATCTCCTTTGATATAATAATATAGAAAATGCTCGTCCAAGGAGAAAAGCTTCTATCCTTTCATGTTTATTCTTATTAATTGCTTCTACTGTTATATATTTTCCATTCTTAATATGGTACCTTGCTAAATTACCTATTTCCATACACATTTCTTCGCCATCTAAATCTATATCACCATTAATCTTATGAGCGTCTAAAAATTTTTTTGGAATTTTTCCATAGCTTATCTCTATATCTATATTACTTCTTTCATTTTCATTTAATTCTTCCAAATAGCTCAACTTTAATTCTGATTTAATATTTAATCCATAAATTTTATAATAATTATGCATTCTCTAAACTTCTCCTTACCCATTAACTTAAAGTTCTAACTCTTTCATGATTTTTATTTTATTTCTACTTACCTTAAAGCTTTTTATAATTAAACTCACTTTTTTTATAATAGATTTTTCTTTTGTTATTCCACCAGTAATTATTCTATGAATCCAAGCTATAGGTAAAAGATACTTATATCTTCTACAATAATTAAATTTATCTCGCATTATATTATAGTTTGGAAATAAATATCTAATATATTTAATCCAAACTGAATTATCATCTTTATTATTTCTATCATAAGCAATTGAGCTTCCTATACTATGAGTAAACTTATCTTTCCCTAATGCTTTTTTTGAAAAAAGCATATCTATAATAATTTCTTTCTGAGATTTACTTAAAAGATTAAAGTCATTCTTTATTTCTTTAGGTATATTACATTCAAACATATCATCACATATACTAAGAATTAATATTGCATTTCTATAAAACCCATATATTTCTCCCTTATATTTAAAGTCTACAAAATTTATTTTTTCATTTTCCTTATTAACAAATAATGCTATATCAAGAAATTGCCTTATATTTATACTACTTGAATAAATATGAGTTATCATATGAGTTATTAAATGGATTAATTGATCTGTATACCCTAATGCATAAATCTTTTCCTCACCTAACTCTACACTTCTCACTCTTTCAAATACATCTAAATAAGGATTGTCCTTTTTATAATAATCTTCATCTATTAATGTGGAATGCAGCTCAATTATCAAATTATTTTTATCTTTATACACCTTATGGGCTGGAGTTTCATGATCATATGTATACCCTAATCTTAAAAGTATATTCTCACATTTATTCATATCATTTTCTCTGACTAATAAATCTATATCTGTCATTGTTCTTAACTCTGGATTAACATAATATGATCTTATTATTATTCCCTTTAAAGCAACAGCTTGTACACTTTTTTCATTGAAAGCTTTAAAAAGTTCCATTGCTTTTATATATTTTAGCTTAGCCTTAATCATTTTGCTTAATGCATTCTTTTTTATTATATTTTCTTGTTCTTCTGATAATATATTTTTAAACTTATTATTTTTTATTTCATAATAAAGAATTGTCTCTAATCTATTCACTTTTATATTATCCATTAATTTATCTGTGTTATTAAAATATTGTCCTCTATATTTCTTATATATCTGTAATATGTTAAATGATTTATATTTACTCATTTTATTCCTCCGTCTTACAAATATTAAAATGGTGATTATATCACCACCATTTTAATATAAGAACAACTAATTCTTAGTCTTTTCTTTTCCTTGAATCTCTGGAACAGGCGCTACGTCATTTTTTTGTGGTGCCTTAAATCTTTTACTATTCCATGAAGATTGTTGATTTTTCTTTGCCAATAGAATCTCCTCCTAACTATAAATATTACATTTTAATCTTTTGTAATTAGGCTCACTTTTATTCTATTTTGCATCTTGAAATTCTTTTACACCTGTAGATTGCCATCTCCAAAAATCTACGCACATATCATTTAATTCTTTTTTAGCACACCATCCTAATTCTCTTTTTGCTTTATTAATATCAGCATAACAAGAAGCTATATCACCATCTCTTCTTTTAACTATTTTAAATGGAATATCTCTTTTAGATGCCCTTTTAAATGCTTCAATTATTTGCAAAACAGAATATCCTTTTCCGGTCCCTAAGTTATATACTTTATATCCACATTTTTCTTCTAATTTTTTAATTGCAGCAACATGTCCACCTGATAAATCGCATACATGTATATAATCCCTTACCCCAGTTCCATCTATAGTATTATAATCATTTCCATATACACTAACTTCACTTAGCTCTCCATTTGCTACTTTTGATATATAAGGCATTAAATTACTTGGAATTCCATTTGGCAACTCTCCGATAATACCACTTTCATGAGCACCAACTGGATTAAAATATCTAAGAGCTACTATATTCCACTCCTTATCTGATATATATATATCTTTTAATATCTCTTCAATTATACCTTTAGTTCTGCCATAAGGATTTGTAGCTGGTAATAGTGGTAATTCTTCATGAACTGGCATTATGTTGCTATCTCCATAAACAGTAGCTGATGAGCTAAATATAATATTCTTAACATCAAATCTTTTCATAATATCCAAAAGATTCACTGTTCCAATTATATTATTCTTATAATATTCTAAAGGCTTTTTAACTGATTCACCTACTGCCTTAAGAGCCGCAAAGTGTATTATACTATCTATTTTTTCACACTCAAATATATTTAATATTCCTTCATAATCAAGTAAGTCAGTTTTATAGAATTTTATTTTTCTCTTACTTATAAGCTCTATCTTTTCTTTTATTCTTATATTACTATTACATAGATTGTCCACTATAATAACTTCATAACCTTTTTCTAATAAAGCTAATGTAGTGTGACTTCCTATATATCCCATTCCACCTGTAACTAAAATATTTTTCATTAATTTATACCCCATAACTTTTATTTAAATAATAAATTAGATTAATATCTTTTTAGCAATACAACAAAGTTATTAATATCCTTAAGAGAATTTAGCTACTTCTTTATATCCTGTTCCATCTCCACCTGTCACAAAGTATTCTCCACACCTTAGCCAAGCATGAGCTTTAAGTTCATTATCTAATTTACGAACTCCAAGATATAAAGTAGATTTTATATTATGCTTCTTTAAAAGCTTTTGAGCTGTCATAGCTTGTACTAAGCATTTACTTTCCCAAGGTGTATATCTACTTATAGTAGTAACAATCCATGAAACTTTTCTTGCTATATCATAATTTGTTATATCTTCGCTATAAGAAGTTTCTTCTCCATTTTTTCCAAGCTTATCTTTTAAATATTTAAATTCAATATTTAATATAGAGTATCTCGATATAGCCGTTATAAATACGCATGAAATCATCATTTTCTTTGTACTAAAATCAGTTAATACAAATATTTTTATCTTTCTAACTATACTTTTAAATACATTAGCACATTGTGATAAGGTCATTTTCCTCTAATCCTTTTAGGAATGATACTACAGTGTCTCTGCATTCATTTTCATCTGCATCATATTCATTTAAAAGTATTTCTATTATTCCATCCATTGTCATTGGACTCTCTATAATATCCCATATTCTACTTCCAACTGAATTTAATGCAAAATACATTCCTTTATCTAAATTCATCATAACTTTATCTCCATCTATATCTGAAGCATCTATCTCTTTATTTTGTACTATCTTTGAGTTTGAAAATTTCTCCATATCTCCTCATCCCTTCATAAATCTAATTTTTTATTTTTAAATTTGATATAGCTTGTTCAATTAAGCTTATTTGCTCATTTACAGTAAACTTATCTTTAGGTCTTCTTACTTTAAATATCCTAATACTTTTTGCTATATTTAAGCATTTATTAAAATATTCTTTACTCATATCCATATTTCTAATTAGCTCTATCCTGTATATATTTCTCATTACAGAGAAAAGTTTCTCTTGTCCTAGTAATTCTTTTACTTCAACATCCTTATCTCTTTCCACTAGTTCTATTTCACAAATAGCAGATAATTTACAAGGATTCTTTTCAAAGCTGTCATGAACTGGAATACAATATTTGTCTCTATCATCATCTATTTTTTTAAACTTTTCTGTATCATATCCCATTTTATCCATTGCATCTCTACATAATTTTTGTTGTGGATATGCCGGCATTACGAATATTCCCTCTTTTTTACTATCTAAAACAGATACATCATCACATAAAAATCTATATCCATTATGTCTAAAAGCATTAGTTAAGGTAGATTTTCCAGCCCCTGTATCCCCTGTTAGAATTACTGCTTCATTATTAATTAATATAGATCCACCATGTATAGCAATATCATTTCTTTGATTTATCAAGATTCCAAATGAAGTACCTAATGTAAAAATTCTCACATCATCCTCATTTGCAGAATCAAAAGGCTCTACTATTATCGCTGAACCGTTCTTAATAAAATATTTTGCTACATTTTCTACTCTAAATACAAAAGAATCCTTCTCTAAGTGATACCATGCTCCCCTTGGAATTTTATCTATTATGCCTTTAGGTATTTTCCCATATTTAATAAATACATCAATTTTATCATCTGCATTTGATTTAAGTAATTCAGGTATTTCTATATCCGATTCAACATTTAAATCATATACCCTATAGTGATATTTTTTCATATACAAAGCTCCTTGTTTTAATATAAAATTGCCTTAAATGTCATATATAAAACATAACTAAGGTTATTTTAACAAAAATAACATTAGTTGTAAATATATGTTAATATAATGCAAAAAATAATACCCTAAAAAATCTATTCTAATTCTAACCATCTAATTATTTTTGTTTTATTATTTGACTTTTTAACTGTTAAGGTCATAAATTTAAGCTTATCTAATAGAGAATACTCTTTATTGAATATTCCTGATAATAAATGATGAATCCACGCAATTGGTAATAAAATTTTATACTTCTTAGCATAATTATATTTAGAATTCATATCTTCTATTGCTGGAAATAATAATGATAAAAACTTTCTTGAATTATTCTCTTCTGACCCTGATATGTCATTTCCAAAACTTCTCGCTAAATCACCATGACCATAGATTCCTGATTCTATTATCTCCTCAATAAAATTATTTAAAAATCCTTTATCTACTTCATACCCATCATTAACTTCAAATGGTATCTCCATATTAAATAATTCCTTGCAAACATTAAATATTATAATAACGAACTTATTTACTTTACATTCAATTGATTTTCTACGGAATTCATTCCAATTTATATATTTGCCTTTATTTTCTATTAAAACAACTAAATCAACAAGCTGCCTGATACCAAAACCTCTATGCACTATATGAACTGCCATATGAACACATAAATGGAGAGCTAGATCTTCCCATCCTAAAGATAAAGCTTCCGTATCACCAATTTTCACCTTCATCGTATTTTCCCATACCGTTTTCTCAAATTCCTTACTTCCACTAAAATAATCATCATTAATAAGAGTCCAATGAACTTCTACAGGCAAATGACTTGTATGTTCAAATACTATATGTGCACCATGTTCATCATATTCTTCACTTTCTAGATATCCTAGTGAAATTAAAATATTTCTAGCTTTATCTAAATCCTCTTCATAGACTAAAATATCAGCATCACACATAGTTCTAAGTTCTGGATTTTTATAAAATTCTCTTATAACTAATCCCTTTAATACAATAACTCTTACTTTTTCTTCATTAAACTTTTTAATTATCTTTTCTACTTGGTTAATATGTTTAAGTTGATTTACCCCTGTATAGAACGTGTTTCTTCTCCAATCATTTACTAATGATTTATCTATATCTTCTCTACCATTCCAACTTATAGAAGAATATAATAATCCACTTATACTATGCTCTGATGCTTTGTCAATAAATTTATTCCAATCAATATTTATTAAATCTCTACCATATATCTTTTCTCCTCTTATAGTATGGTTAAGAACATTTATTATTCCTTTCTCTGTACTATTCATACATCTCCCCCAATGATTAATTTTTTATATCTGTTACTTTATTTAACACTTTTTTTATGTTACCATATTATATATTATATTACAATTTTTAACACATATGAGGTGAACTTTTTTATGAAAGACTTAATTAAGAAACTAAAATGGATATTATTAAAATCAAAAGCTATATTTCCATTTTTAATATTTACAATAGTAATGAATACTATATTATCCTTAATTGGAGTCTATAATGCATTGGTGTCAAAATCATTAATAGATTCTGCAATTTCTAAAGATACATCAGCAGTAATAAAATGGCTTATTATAATGGGTATTATAATATTTAGCAATATGGCTATAAGACCTCTAATATCATTATTTTCGACCCATACATCTATAAGATTTAATCAATCACTTCAAAAGGATATGTACAATCATATAACTTATAGCAAATCTATAGAGCAATCAAAATTTCATAGTGTTAGCCTACTAACCCGTATTACAAATGATGTGGATACAATATCATCTGTATTAATAAGTACTATACCAAGCATAGTATCATTAACAGCAACATTAATTGCTTCCTTTGCTACACTAATATATTTATCTCCAGCAATTGCAATGATAGCCGTTATTATTGGTCCTTTCTTAGTTTTAATAAGCAAGATATTTGGTAGCAAATTAAAAATTTTATATAAGTTAGTTCAAGAAGAAGATGTTAAATACAGGTCTTTCATACAAGAGACTTTAAATAATATTATGATAGTTAAAACATTTTGCTTTGAAAAAAATAATATGAATACATTAAATACTATCCAGAAAAATAAATATGACTTATCAATGAAAAATACAAAAATAAGTTTACTTTCAAGTCTTTCTATGAGTTTTGCTTCATCAGTAGTTTATTTCTCTATATTTTGTTATGGCGCTTTAAATATTTCGAAGGGGCTTGGAACATACGGTTCATTAACTGCCATGCTTCAGCTATATTCAAATATTCAAGGTCCATTTTCATCACTAGCTGGGACTTACCCAAAGCTTATAAATGCATTAGCTGCAACTGAAAGATTAATGGATATTGAAAATTTACCTTTAGAAGATACATCACAGGTTTTAGATATAACTAAAATGAGGAAGCCTCTTTTGAAATTTAATAATGTATCTTTTTCTTATGACAAAAATAAATCTATATTAAAGGACTTAAATCTAAATATTAATCCTGGAGAAACTATAGCCTTTGTTGGTCCATCTGGAGAAGGTAAAACTACAATAATTAAATTATTACTTTCTTTAATTGATTCAGACTCTGGTGAAATATTAGTTGAAGGTAATGATTCTTATATAGAAAATCTCAATAGAAATCATAGAGAACTAATATCATATGTACCTCAAGGTAATACACTTTTTTCTGGAACTATTATGGATAACCTAAAGTATGGAAAGGCAGATGCCACAACATCTGAAATAGAAGAAGCCACTAAAAGTGCTTGTGCTTTAAATTTTATAAATGATTTAAAAGATGGATTTAATACTTTAATTAAAGAACGAGGAAATGGTATATCAGAAGGACAAGCTCAAAGGATTTCTATTGCTAGAGCATTTATTAGAAAGAAACCTATATTAATATTAGATGAAGCAACATCTGCATTAGATCCTGAAACTGAAGTTAAAGTATTAAAGTCAGTTAAAAATTTATCTCACAAACCAACTTGTATAATAATTACTCATAGACCATCTGCTTTATCTATATGTGATAAAGTTATACGACTTGAAAATGGTTATTTACATGAAGTTGATAAAAAAACTTTTAATAACCTAATAAAAATTTAATTATAAAAACCCCTATGTTTTTGAAGAAGTGGGTTTTTTGAGCAAACTGAAAAAAGTGGATTCTTCTGAATCCACTTTTCTATTAATATAAGCTCAGCCTTATGTTATGACCTTGAGTGACATGGGCCATCATGATCGCCACCACAACTTCCACATTTAGGAGAAATTATTCCAGTCATATTCTCTTCCATAGTTTCCTTTGCATTTAATGTAGCGATTGTTGGATTTTCCCATACTTTATTTTTCATAATATCTCTCCTTTTATTTCCATTTATTTATATAGTTAATTTAAATAGCTATTATATTGCTATATTTTCACAATGCAAGTGAAGTATTTTATTAAAATCAATTAAGACTCTATCACATAAACAAACTTGCATAATAATCTTTCATAGATCATCCACTTTATCTATAAATGATAAATTTGTACGACTTTAGAATGATCATTTACATGAAATTAATAAAAAACTTTTAATACACCCTAATAAAAATTCAATAAAAAAATTGATTCTTATGAATCTATTTTTATATTAATATGACTTCGTCATTATATTATGACTTTACTGGTTTACATGGACGTCCCAAATGTATACCATCGCCGCAATATTCACATTTTTTAAATAAATCCGCATCTTCCATAGTTTCCTTTGCATTTAATGCAGTCATTGTTGGATTCTCCCATACTTTATTCTTCATATTCTCTCTCCTTTTATCTTTATTTATATAGTTGCTTTAACAACTACCACATTATATTACCATATATTTACAAAAAGTGTAAAGCCTTTTCTTTTGATTTCTAATTAATCATTTACCTTAAATATCTGGATATTTCTATAGATATTCCAAACCCCTAAATTTTATGTATTTATTTATCTTAAAATTATCATTAATAATTCTAAAATAAATAAATAAATAAATATAGTAACCATTATCTCTCTATTACTTTTATATAATTTAATTTTAGTTCTTCATTTATATACCATTTCATCCTTTTAACTGATTCATATAAAGCTGTGTTAATTAAAATTATATTAATTATCTTTTCTCCATAGGTTAATATTCTAAGATGCTCAAACGTAGTATCATAAAACTTACTTGATTGATTTCTACTAAAAATACATCTCAAGTCCATAATTAATAAACTCACTTACAGAATTATTTGAATATAGATTGACTATTATATATTCATATTATTTACTACATTGTTTTTTTAATTAATTTTAATCCAATCTTCAATTGTGTTTATTCCAACTGCAATATATACTTTTTTGTTTAATAAATCTATATATTGTTGTCCTATAAATTTAGGAGCATTTGATGGAGGCATATTCTTTTTTATAATAGCTACATTTTCATCTATTTTTATATTACCCACTCCAGTTATATTAAATCTGAAGTCTGATTTATAAATTATATTATCCATTATTAAATTTAAATTTGGCAGTTTTATAGAGTTATTATAAAATACACTAACTTCTTTTCCTAAGTTTATTTCACAATTTTTGAATATAATATTTATATTTATATTTGATGAATTCTGTATACTGTTAGCTATCCTTAATAAAAAATCTGCATTTAACAAATTAATAGTACAATTTTCAAATAAAATATTAGAATTAATATATTTTAAATTTGATAATGAATTAAAATTCATAAATATATTCGCATTAGAATTTAAATATTGCATATTCAAATCATTAATAATAGAATTTTTAAAGCTAATATTGATATTATAATCTCCACTACTAAGATATTCGGCTTCAAATAATTTTGGACTTAATATTGAATCTCTAATATTAATATTAAAATTTTTTTCATTTCCTTTTAAATTAACTTTTAACTTTCCATTGTTAATTTCAGTTCCATAAATATTATATATATAAGTTTGTAATTCACCTAAATTAAATATATTTGCTATTGACTTTTCTGATAGATCAATAGATAAATTATGAGTACTATTAGGTAAATATTCAAACTCTACATAGTTATTTTTTACAATACCAGCAATTTTAGAATTAGTTATTTGAGTAGTTGCATTTTCCCCAAAGAACTTTAATTGATTTACATTTTCAATTTCTATTCTTTCATTTCTAAATATATTATTTCTATCATTAACTATTATATTTTGATTTAAAGGTTTAGCATTATATCCACTACATCCATAACAAGTATTATTTTCAATATTTACAATTCTCTTTCTAGTTATATCAGGATAAGCATATTTTAATAGACCTCCTGGACATTGGTCAATCATATTATTAGTTATAGTAGCATTTAGACACTCATATATTACAACTGCACTTGTTTCACCATTTGCTATAATATTATTATCACAAGTAAACTTTAATGAACTAACAAGTATACTATTAAAATGATCCGATATATTACAATTTCTCACAGTTACACTTCTACTTACATTATCTTCACAATTTATAGCATATCTAGTTGTATCAGTGAATTGTGGTTTACCTTCTTTTTTGCCATTCCCATTATTTTTTATATTACAAAACTCTATTAAAGTATCATTAGCTAGGTTGGCAATACCACCTCTATGATTTTCTATTACATCACAATTTCTTATTTCTAAAAATTCTGGAATAGGACCACTAACTCTATAGTTCTTATCTTTTATAATATCAATCGTTTTATCTTCTCCATATATTGTTATAGCAACATATTCTGCATTATACGGTACTATATTTGTTTGAAGATAAGTTGACACTTCTTTTGAAATAAATTTTTTATCTTTATCAAAAAAATTATATCGATATAATTCGCTTGCAAAATTAGGAAAATTACTGTAATTAACATCACCAGTTAATTGAATATATTTTAGACCCTTTAAACTAAATAATTCTGTTGTAAATGTTCCTTGAATATTAGTATTATATAATCCATTATTATCATACATCCCCTTCTTAAAGCTTTCACAATATAAAATATTAGCTCCAGCTGACGTTGGAGTTGTAGCTATTCCATCAGCCATAAATCCTTTTATTATCATATTTTCTATTTTGGTATATCTACTACCATCGCATATATCTATTCCTACTCCATAGTCTAATGTCTTTTCCTGAGGATTTTTAAACGATCTTTCAGGCTTACTTCCAATTAGAGTTCCATTTTTTATAGTCGTATTAGTTGTATTTGATATTTTAAATATTCCTCCATTTAGCCTAAAAGGATCATTTTTTGAATTATCATAAGGGTTTTTATTACCTGAATCAAATATAACTCTTAATGTAGATTCGTTCATATCAAATATAGTTTCTGATGGTATATAAATTTCCCAACCATTATTTGAATAATAATCTACTCCTTTAGGATTTCTATAGCAAATTGAATAATCACCATAAGGCAATATAATATTCTTATACTTCATTTGCCTACAATAATAAAACATCTTTTTAAATCCTTCAGCATTGTTATAAGCAATATCGTAACTTTCTTTATTATAAGATCCATCTATCTCCCTATATAATCTCCCCTCTTTAATTCCAAACTTATTGAGTTCTATAATATATATATTCGAATTTGAATTTGCATAATTATAATTTATTAATTGCTTTCGATTATTGGCGTATTTTATACTAAATTCCCCATCCGATTCTATCACACTATATTCCAGATAATTATTTAATTTATAATAAATTTTATGATTTGCATAATAAACTGATTCAACATTCTTTTTGGCTAATATATAAAAGTCTTTGTCTATTAAAAAATTAGATACTGCAACTTTTAGTTTTTCTATATTTGTTTCCTTATAAGCATCAATATCTTTTAATAACTCTCTTCTTATACTAATTAGAATTCTATTTGAAACGACACAACAAGCCCATCCGTATTTAAGTGCTTCATTCGCCATTTCTCTATAATTATATTGTAATATTTTCCCTGATGGTGTATTAGTTATCCATTCATCTCTTTTTGATATATCCATATCACCATTTGGAATTGATAATATAGACTCACTTGTTACAATACCAGACCCAAATGTTCTGCTTCCATCCTCATTATCAAATTCTATATTTTCACTCCCTCCATCTTTAGTATAATCTGATACCACTTTTTGGTCTGAATATTTTATAAATAATACATTTATAAAATATTTTTCATCCTCATATCTATCAAAGTGATTTTCATCAAAATATCTTAATTCTCGCTCTAAATCCAATTGTACATTTTTATTATTAATTTTAATTACTCCATTATTAAATGTAGGAGATTTAGCATTATTATCTCTTTTATAGCCCTTAATATTAGTAAATTCTATATCCTTAGATAATTTTTCATTTAAAATACATTTATTAGCGCAATTTAAAATAACATCCTTTTCAGAATCTTCTATCAAGTTATAATTTGACATATATCTCATCTCCCTTTAAAATATAACGTTTCTTACATATACAATATATTCGTATTGTTATATTTAAGTTAACGTATTTTTAAATTATGTAGAAAAATAAAAAAGATATGTAAGTCCTTTGCTTACATATCTCTTATCTGTAAATTATTAATCTGTAAAATATAGTATATCTGATATTTTTCTTTCTCCTAATATATCTGAAGGATTGTTTAATACTTTTCCATTAAAATATAATGTAGTTGATCCTCCTCCGTCTAGATTATATCCTACATAACATCCTCTATTTTCAAGTTCTAGTGCCACATCATACAAACTCATACCTTCTGACTTTCTACTTCTACCATCTACAACTATTATTACATATTCCAATGAACCTTTTTGTCCTATTACCGTCCTCGGTTGTTTATCATCTTTATACCATGTATCTCCATAATCGACTATATCTCCATCTCTTATAAGATCTGGACCAAAATCATACACATGCATAGCTCCTAAGTCTAGCATTTCCTGTCCAGTTTTTTTCCCCTGATCATATATAGCAAAATCCCCATTATCTTTTATTATTAATGGTCCTACGTCTAAGCTCGTTTCTCTATATAACACTTTATCTCTTATTACGAATCCTTTATCGTTAAATCCATATGCCGATCCATTAATGGCTAAAATAGCATTATTTCTCTTAGCTATAGTTGAAGTTTTCTCCTTTTCTTTAAGTGTAAACTTATTTCCTGCAAAAGCTGATTTTATTTGATTTGCACTTTTAACTTTAATATCTACTACCCACATATCTATATTGGAATTTTCCCTTATTACATTTTCTATTTTAATATCCATGCTAGGAGATCTATAATTAATATTATTTTCATCTTTATGATATTCTATTTGTATGTTATCAGAGAATACATAATTATCAGTATATAGTTTTTTATAATTTATAAAAATAGTTATTACTATAGTAATAACTATAGCTATTATTATAGTTCTTACTAATATATTTAATAGTTTACTTTTAGATATATTCTTCATTTAATTTACTTCCTTAATATAAAACTATATAAATTATTAACAAATTATACTATATATATTCATATTTAAATTTATATATCATGGATATGCATCAAATATACAATTATTAAGATTATAAGCTTTAGTTATCCTAATTAAATCCCACTAAAATAAATTATATATAATAAAACCTAATATTTATAATAACTTAACTGCTAATCTCTATATCTCTTCTAAATATCTTTTCAACTGCTTTAATACTCATTAATTTCACTTTAACTATTCCCCATAAGTATCTAAACTCTTCTGTTTTATAAAAAATTAATAAATATATTGTATTTGGTACAATAGCACATATTATCCCCCTAATTACTAATGATATGAAACTTCCAGCCTGAATAAAATTACATGTATATGTTGTGAATGCACCTACTAGTATTGTTATAGCCCCATAAAAAGCATATTTTTTAAAATATAAAAATACAGGTTTATTAAATATATGTTTGTACACCAAGTGAGATTGAGTCCATAAAGGAACAAATACACTACTTATTGTAGTACCCAAAAATATCCCTGCAAGGCCTAAATACTTTACTAATATCAATGATGAACCTAAATTAATTACTGATTCTATTAATGGAATATATTTATCTTGATCAAATACTCCACCCTTAACCTTAAAAGTAATTATTGAAGATCTTAATCCTGATATATAAAAATTAACTAATATTATAAAAAATGTTATATTATCCAATAATAATCCATAGCCTAACCACCAATTTATAAATGGTTCTAATAGGTTAAACAGGAATATTGCTGAAAAAGAATATATCCAGAAATTTATTAAATACGTAATTTTAAATATTTTATAGCTCTTCTCACTACTTTCTGTTGCAATTAAGTTTCCTACACTTGCCCCTATGCCTCCTATTACTGGAGTTAGAAGTGATGAAAGTTGACCGATTATCATTGTATAGTTTGAATATAATCCAACAGTGGCAACGCTAATAAAGGAAGATATAAGTATATTATCTGTTCCAAAAACACACCAACTACCAACATTATGTAGAAATAATGCTTTAACATTGACTATTAAATTATTTTTCACTTCCTTATCTACTACATACTTCTTTTTTGTTTTTATATAAGGATATTTAATATTGACAATTTTCCCATTATAGATATTCTGTACTATAAAAATTAAGCACTCTATTAATAAATACAAAATATAATTCCTTGTTATCGCTAATATAATTATTTTAGATATTGTTGTTATTACATTGAATAATAAATTATATTTTGCTAATATATACCCTTTTTGATCTGCATTTATTAATGACCATTTATGGGCATTTAAATAAGATATCATATTCTTAAATACAAATAAAAAATAAACTACTCCTAAGAATGGTATTCCCTCTTCGCTCTTCATTATATATCCTAATAAAGGATATATAATTAGACTTAATATAAAAATTATTATTGCTAAGATTCCATAAACTTTCTTATATAATTGAGTTAAAGCAATTACTTTTTCTTTATCATTTTCTGCTAATGGCTTATATAAATTATAAACTATAGCGGTTCCAATGCCTCCTTCAACAAGGCTCATCATTGATAATACATTAGTAAGTAACCCATTTACTCCTAAATACTCCGTGCCAAGGTTATCTATGAATACTTTCCTAGATATAAATCCTAATAACGTTATTACTATCTGAGTTAAAATGCTTATATAAATATTCTTCATAGAATTTTCTGTTCTCATACTTTAACATTTCTCCATATTATAATTTTTCATGAAAAATCTTATTTTATATAAAATAGTTAGAGATACAGGAGATATTTTTATCATATTAAAACATATTTTATCTTTTAAATTTGTATAATATATATTTTTCAAAATTTCCTTATCCCTATTTACGATAGTCTTTAGTTTTCTTAATATATATTTTTTCTTAATTATATTGTCCTCTCTTGAAATATCTATTACAATATGAATGCTTGAATTAACATATTGCTTAATTATATGTTTTGTATATTCTTTATGATTATTTAAAATAAAATAATACATTGCTTTTTGCGCTTTTAATACATCTAGTCTTTTCTCAGTTACATACTTAACTGTACTATTATCATTAATAAAATAGTTATATTTTTGTTTATTTGTAAATACAAGTTTATTAGTATCATTCATAATATAGCAATTAAATAGTGCATCTTCTGCATAATTTATGTCTTCTGAAAATCTATTCCTATTATTAGCAAAAAGTTTATTAGCATATATCTTATTACAAACAGAATATAAAAAAGTACCTTTTTCTATATATTCTTTTAATATTTTTTCTTTCTTAAAAATTTTAGTTTTATAATTTTTAACAGGTGCTGTCGTTAATATATTATTTTTATATGTTTTCATACTATAACATGCAATTTCGGCATCATTATCTTTTGCTAAATTATATAGCAATTCGAGTGCATCTTCATCTATACAATCATCTGGATCTATAAAAGTTAAAAATTCACCTTTAGCTATATTTATCCCTTTATTTCTTGCTGAGGATACTCCCTCATTTCTCTTATGTATTACTATTACATTTTTAATATTGATGTATTCATCACATATTTCTCCACTACTATCACTTGATCCATCATTTATTAATATTAACTCAAAATCTTGTAAAGTTTGATTTAATACTGATTTAATACATCTTTTTAAGTATTTTTCTACATTATATATAGGTATAATGATACTTACCTTAGGCATTATTATATCTCCTTCTGATTGAACAATTTTTTTAAAATGTTATACATTTCATTTTCATTATCTACTATATAAGAATTTTTAATATTATTAAGTTGCTCTTTAGCTCCAACAAAATTAGTTGCAATAATTGGTTTATTAAAAACCTTAGCTTCTCCTAATGTTATACAAAACCCCTCATGCCTTGATGGTTGCACATAAATATCGCATTCTTTCATATATGGATATGGATTCTTTTTTATTCCTAAAAGCTTAAATGAATCATTAATTTTCAATTCATTTATAAGCTCTTTATATTTATTAAATAAATTACCCTCACCTATACAATACCATCTAATATTTAATCCATTATCCACTAATCTTTTGCAAGTCCTAATAGCTATATCTTGTCCTTTTTCTTCACTCAATCTACCTACCGTTAATATTCTGATTCCATTAAAATTATCATTAAATCCTTTATCCATTTTTGATTTATTTAAAATTTCTTTTTTAGGAATTGTATTTAACTTAACATTAACTTTATCTTGCAACTTAGGACACTTTTTTATTAGTGATTCCTTCGCATCTTCCGATACAGTTATAACCTTATCAAATTTACTAAAACATTTATTCGAAAATTTCTTATTAAAATGTATTTTATTAACATCAAAATGTATCCACTGATATTTGCGTTTAGAATTAATATTATTTAAGACATAATAAGTAATAAACTCCATTGGTCCAGCGTATGCTATTGCTATATCATACTCATCTTCAATACTAGGAAAATCCTTTAATACATACTTAAAATATCCGCTTCTTTCTCCTCTTATCTTATAGTTTAAATAAATAGATCCAAGCTCAATTGTTTTTAATATATTTCTATTTTTAATTGATTTTAATATCACTTCTTTAGGTGACATATTTAATATATCTTTTACATATATATAATTTTCTAAATACTTCACATCTACATCCTTTGGAATATCTTCTAAAAATCCACCTTTATACTCTAACATTAATATGGTAATTCTATACTCTTCTCTAGATATTTCATCTATCATGTTTAATAGTGCTTTTTCAGTTCCACCTACATTCATATTTATTATCATAAACACTATTTTTTTCATATATTAATCCTCTACTAACTTAATTATTTTATTTATCTCGTTTATCGAATTGTATTCTCTACCTATACTAATATTAGATTGTATAATATTTTTAAAATTAATATCCTCAATATATCTCTTTATACCTTTAAATATTGAATTTTCATTTATATTTACTATTAATCCATCTATTCCATCATTTATTATTTCTTTCGCAGAATTAAATCCAGTACAAATAATTGGTTTCTTAAGAATCTTAGCTTCTATTACTGTTAAGCCAAATCCCTCTTTTCTTGATGTTTGTACATAAATATCACAATTTTTCATATAAGAATATGGATTATCTTTACTTCCTAGCAAGATAACTTCATTAATAAGATCATACTGTTTAATTAATTTCTCAATTTCTTTTCTATCTGGTCCATCTCCTATTGCATACCACTTAAATTTATAATTGCTTTTTTTTAATAATTCAGCTGCTCTTACTAACATATCATAGCCTTTATAAGTCATAACAAGCCTTGCAACAGTTAGGATATTTATATATTTTCCATCAAACATTTCAATCTTTTCTTCAGACATTTTTGTTATTATTTTTGGATCTACTATATCTTTTATTACTTCTATCTTCTTCTCATACTTTCTATTCACATTAATTATTGATTGTTTTCCGCTCTCTGATACTGCTATTATTTTATTAAATTTCTCATAAAAGACTTCATCTATTTTCTTATCATATAATGTTGCCGTATAATCACAATTAATCCATGCTATTTTCTTTGATGCACATACTTTATCTGCTACAAAATATGTCGGAAAACCTTGTGCATATGCTATTGCTACATCATAATTCTCATCTAGTTTTTCAAGAATATTTTTTTGATTTTTATAAAATATTTGTTGGTTATTCATCATTTCTTTTTTATATCTATTTACTCGTAATTCTATTGAGCATTTTATTCTACAGTGAATATATTTTATTTTTTCTAATGTAGAAATTTTAATTTTATTGCTATTTAGAAATCCATAATACTTAGGAATATCTAATATATTCACCTTATCAGGTACATATTTTTCAAAGGCCTCTCCTCTTTTTAACATAAGAAGATCAACATCATATTTATCATAATCTAATATGTTTAAAAGAGATACCAAGCTTTTTTCCGATCCTCCTATTGTTAATGAGTTAATAACAAATAATATTTTTTTCATAATATCCTACTTTCTTACTAATCTAAATCTATTCTGAAATCTTAAGTATTCATTATATATTCATAATGTCTTTTGCAATTATTACTGTCATTTAATACGAAAAATTTATCTATTCTATCTACATATTTATTTTCTTTGTTCTTTAATATATCATCTATACATCTAATCAATTCACCTTCATCTTTTGTAACTTCACCAAATCCATCTCTCTCATAATCAAAATATCCTTTTTTATAATGGGATTTATAATATTTTTTATCATCAAATTGATAATATATAATAGGCTTCTTCATATATGCAAAATCAAAAGATACACTTGAATAATCAGTTATAAGTAATTTTGATTCTTTCAATAATGTTTGGACATCATACTCATCCTCATTAGCAATAATAATTTTTTTAGAATTTGTATTAAAGATCTCTAAATACCTCTGCATCTCATGATGTGCATAAAATATAATACTTACATCAAATTTTTCTAAAATATCATTTAAATTTTTATTATTTATAAATGAATTATATGCTTTAAAATAGTTAGAATTCTTAAACTTCTTAATACTAATTTCATTATTCCCATTCATTCCAAACCATTGCCTCCAAGTTGGCATAACTAATATTTGATTTTTTAAATTAAATTCATGTAAATTATCAAATCTGCATAAGCCTAAATACTTAACAGATTCATCTGGATATTTAAAATTCTTTTTAATATACTCATACTCCGGTTTTGCTCCACACACAAACGTCTCAAATTTTGTATTATCATACATTAATGATTGTATTAGCCCTATGCTTATTCCATGTTGAATAAAAATTTTTCTCTTTTTTATTATTCCCTTACCTTCAAATTTCCAAGTAAAAGGAGTATCAGGAGTACAACTTCCTACATGAGCACAAATTAGCTTCTCCGCTAAAAGATAATATAAATAGTGTTTTAATGACTTATAATAAACTATATTTCCTAAATAATTTATTTTATTTAATTGACTTGAATCTTTTGTAATACAATAAAATATTTTTTTTTCATTATGATTTTCTCTAATGTATTTAAATAGGTGATACCCATTATCTTGGCACTGATCCTTTCTCTCTCCTATTAAATATATCTTTTCTCTATTAAATATCTTATATATAGGTAAAATTAGTATAGCAGTAAAAAACTTCATTCCTTCCATACAATGATTTATAATTCTTCTCATATACTATCTCTCCCTACTTTTAAAGCTATTAACTCTCCAATAACAAATAGCTCTAAAGAACTAAATTTACTATTTTTTCTTATACAACTATTTATTCTTTCATATATAAAGCTTTGTTTACTTATAAATTTAAATTCAATTAATCCTTCTACTTTATTTAAAATCTTTTTTAAATTTTGCAATGTCCTTTTTACTCCAATTTTCTTTCGCCCTCTTATCTCATTAAACATACAATGATTAAACCAACTTATTATTTTATTATTTAATAGAGTGGCATCTTCTTTTGAATTCATATTATTTTCAAAGAATATATTCTCTATTTTCTCTTGTAGATACTTAAAATTATCAATTAAATTCTCCTGATAGGATATTGTGGCACTATTTTCATTTCTTCTATCATAAAAGTATAAACTTTCATTTATATACTCAAAATCACTACAGTATTGAGCTACCTCTATAAAAAATAATTGATCTTCACCTACTTTTAAATTTGAATCAAATCTAATATTGTTATCAATTATAACTTTTCTACTCACTAATTTTGAACATACAAGTCCGGCTCTCCCACTTGCTATAGCTCTTATTAAATATTCTTTATTTAAGTCTATATTCTCTTCTTCAAATATTTCTCTTACCTCCTCTTTATCTGTATAAATTTCTGTATTATTACAAATAACAA
The DNA here is from genome assembly GCF_050584765.1 of Clostridium sardiniense. Taxonomy (GTDB): domain Bacteria; phylum Bacillota; class Clostridia; order Clostridiales; family Clostridiaceae; genus Clostridium; species Clostridium sardiniense_A. The sequence continues at coordinate 582,495 of NZ_JBNOOR010000002.1, forward strand.
AAGCCTCATCTTTGTTTCTAACTTTCTTTACTAATTTATCAATCATATTAATATCTATATAATCATCAGAATCAACGAATAATAACAAATCCCCATTTGATTTCTCAATTCCATAATTTCTAGTTAATGATACTCCAGAGTTTTCTTTTTTATATAATCTTATTCTTTTATCCTTTAAACTACTTACTATATTAATGCTATTATCATTAGAACCATCATCTACTACTATAATTTCAATATTTCTATAGGTTTGTTTTATTAGTGATTCTAAACATCTAGATATATATTTTTCTGAATTATACATTGGAACTATTATTGATACTAACATTTATTATTAACCTCATTTATTATAAAATTTTATATAATTTATTTAATTCAAAAGAGTTATTAAAATCTTTTTCCATGCAGCCTTGCACCAATCTATTTTTGAATTCTCTATCTTTATACAGCTTTTCTATTCCATCAGCTATTCCTTCAACAGATAATTCTGTTATATATCCATCTACATTGTTATTAACCTGACTATTTGCTGTAGAATAGTTTGTTATAACAACGGGCTTACAAAGTATTTGGGCTTCCCCTACAGTTACTGCTTTACCTTCATATCTTGATGGTTGTACATATAGGTCACATTCTTTCATGTATGGATATGGATTAGTTTTCTTTCCTAATAAAACAAAACTATCTTCTAAATTATTTTCTTTTATTATGTTTCTTATTTTTTCTTCATCACCGCCATACCCAACTACATACCATTTAATATCCTTAAACCCTCTATCATGGAGTAATCTAAGAGCTTTTACTCCATTATCAATTCCTTTTGCATGAGATAGTCTTGCAACTGATAGTAATTTAAAGTCAGGATCTTTAATAAAATTATCATTAACCTTTTCATTTGACATAGTTTTTATAAAATCAGGTGATGTTATATTTTCCATAACCATAACTTTATCTTTAAGACCTATATATTTCTTTAAAAAAGATTTTTTGCATTCTTCCGATACCGCAAATATGTAATCAAACTTATTCCATATTTTTAAGTCATCAACTACATCAGTATCTATAACAGAATAGTCTGTATGAATCCAAGCTATCTTCTTTTTTGCATTTACTTTTTCAGCTACAAAGTAATGTGGCCATAAATAACTAATTGCAACATCATATTCCTTTTCTAACTTAGGTAAATATTTCATAATGAATTTCCACATATATTGCATTTGGTATACAGGATCTTTATCACTACCTCTTTTAAATGCCCTTATATTTGAATATAATTTAGCCCTAACTCTTCCAGATGCAATATTGAGATTACCAGCCTTTATAATTTCTAATATTGATCTTCTAATTGTTGAATACTCATATACTTCATCTAATAAATTTATGTTTTTATTAAGTAAATTCATAAACTCACCTTGATGTCTATATAACATTAAGTCCACATTATTATCTTTATAATTAAATTGATCAAGCATTGATATAAGACTTCTTTCAACTCCACCAATCTCCATATCAAAAGATGATATCAGTATCTTTTTCATAAATATCTCCTAATTCATAAATATCTCTTAATTCTAAATCCAATTTATAAATCTTTAAAAGAGTTTTGACTATATTATCTAAGTCATATCCTTTATTTTTAATAGCATCTAATATTAATTCTTCATTCTTATTCTTGCTTTTAATTAACTCAAATGCTTCTTTGACCCATAATTCTTTTTTATCACTTAACTTTATTTGCTTAACTAACCCAATCTCTAAATCTGCCTCCTTCTGTATTGCTTCTGATACTAAGCATGGTATTCCAGATGACTGTGCTTCTATCATTACCAATCCTAATCCTTCATATATTGATGGAAATATAAATACATCTAAATTATTTAATATCCTATCTATATCTTCTCGTATTCCTAAGAAATAGATACTATCTCTAATTCCTAGCTCCTTTGCATAATTTTCTATTTTTTCTTTAAGCTCCCCATCACCAACTAATATAGCTTTAACTCTTTTATTAACCTTAATCATTTCATCTATTATTTCTATCAAAAACTTATGATTTTTAGCATCTACAAATCTTCCTACATGTCCAATAACTATATCATCATGTTTAATTCCAAGTTCTTCTCTTATACCATCTGTATCATGACAATTTAAATATTTTTTATAATCAACATAGTTAGGTAATAATCTGTACTTCTCACTTGAAAATATATCCTCACCGAATAAATATTTCCCTGCACTTTCACTACAAGCTATACAATCTGTTGAAAATAAATTTATTGTCTTTCTCATACACCACATATATATTTTTTTAATTATATTTGAACTTGAATCTAAATTTGTATGAGCATGAGATACTCGTATATTTACTCCACTTACCTTTGCCGCTATCATAGCGACTCCGCAGTTAAATAATGTATGTGCATGAACTGCATCATATGGTCCATTCTCTTTTATTACTTTGCATAAGTTTTTTATAGATTTTATCATTCCAACTTTACTAGATGAATCAATTGAAATAACCTGTCCACCTAATTCTCTTATTTCTTTATCATAGTAACCTTCTTTTTCATAGTAAGAAATAAAATCAAACTGTATTCTAGTATTAACTGTTCTATATAAATTCATAAGCATAGTTTCTGTTCCACCTATATCCATACCACCTACTATATGCAATACTTTCTTTTTCAAAATTTCACCTCTCATTGTTACTTTTGTAGTTTTTTAAAACTTGTAAAATCTTATTCTCTCAGCAGTCATTTGCTCTTTCATGAAAAATAATAAGTAGCATATTATAAACAGAATATATAATAACCTTTTTTCTTTATTTGATTTCCAACTGCTTATAACACTCGGTAATAAAATAAAATTAAACATATTAAAATACATTGTAAATCTTGCAAATATCCAAGTTTGTAGTGAAAACAGCATAAATACAAAATTTATTACAGACATATTTATAAAAACTCTATTGAAACTGGAATCCTCTAAATCCTTCCTTCTTATATAAGCTAAAACAAGTGGTACTGCCGCAACTAACACTCTTAATATATTAGCTCCTTGCTCTGTTCCTTCTTGAAAAACTTTTATATAGTGTTCATAATTTGTTCCTTGTAATATTCTTTCTAATATAGGTAATAACTCATAAAATAGTATAGTTCCTACAACTGCTATACCTATCATTATAAATATTTTTTTAGACCATGGTTTCATTCTACTTATAAAATATATTGGTATCATTATTAAAGCTGATTGATGGAATATTGAAGCTGCTACTATAATAATAAAGAACTTCTTAAAGTTACCACTTATAATATATTTAGTTCCTATCATAATAATTCCAGCTGCTAAACTTTGTCTAATTCCATTCATAGTTACAAAGTAATATCCAGAAGATATATACATAAATACCTCTAGTTCTAATAAACTTTTATATCTCAAGAAAAATCTTAAATATAAAATTTGCGTTATAAGTGCATTTATAAATATCATAACTTGTGGATTTGATGATATCTGATATATATAGTATGTGAATAAATAGAATCCCCAATCGCCTTTATTTTCTAGTGCTTCACTTAATGTTTTACCTTCAAAATCTATATATGATCTAATATATGTTCCTGTATCTCCTATATTTGTTCTTAATCCAGCAATTAGTATAAGAACTATTGCTAATATAACTAAGAAATATTTTGATTGTATATATTTTTTTCTACCTTCCATTAATCTACTTAATAATGCTAATATATACGTACTAATTAAAGTTGAAATCATTATAATCAAATTTATCACCAACTTTAGTATTTAATTTATATGCTATTTAATTTACTATGATAATACTTCTTTATTAAAGTAGGAACCATAGCAGCTATTAGCGGTTTACTTAAATATATATATTTTTTTAAAGGAAGTTTAAGTAATCTATATCCATCAAAGCATACCTTGGTCGCATATAAATAGCTTTTTAGATTTCTTTTTTTATAAGAATTATCATCATCCCTAACCATATATAATGGTTCTCTAATATTAAATCCCTCATATCCCTTATGAAAAAATCTAAACCATAAATCTATATCTTCACATCGTTTTGTATATTTTGTTACTTTATATCCTTTTAATTCTTTATAAACGTTAGACTTTACCATTATAGTTGCATGGCAAAATGGCGGTAATACCGCTATCTTTCCTTTATCTGGTTTGCTACTTAATACTCCTCTTACTCCATGTACTCCGTTCTCATTAAAAGAAATCATTGAGGTTCCAACTAAATCGTACTGTAAATTTTCTTCTAAAAATTTGACTTGCTTTTCGAATCTATCTTTTACTGAAATATCGTCACCATCTTGTCTTGCTACATAATCTCCTTTAACATGTTTTAAACAATTATTTAATGAACCTGCAAGACCTATATTTTCTTTATTTTTTATAAGTACTATTCTATCTCTAAACTTATTTGCATAGCTTCTAGCAATTTCATATGTTCTATCATTAGATTTATCATCACACATTATTAATTGCCAATTTGCATAAGTCTGATTAATTATTGAATCTATACTTTCTCGTAATGTATCTTCACAATTATAAATCCCCATTATAACTGATACTAATGGCTTATTTTCCATATTAGCCCCTCTCAAATCTCTTTATTGTATATATAATTTAATTTATTCATATAATCATTGATATTACATAATTTATCAGAAGTATTTTTAGCTCCTTCCGATAGATTGTTATATATTTTTTTATTATTTAATATCTCTAATATACTTTCTTTAAATTCATTATTACCCACACATAAATTTCCATTAAATCTATTTATAAAATCTTTTAATCCTCCTACATTAGATGCTACTACTGGCTTTCCTAACACCATCGATTGCATTGCTGATAAACCTAATGCCTCAGCTTTTGATGGCATTACTAAAATTTTGCTTTTTTTAATTATAGGAAATGGATTTTCCAAAAATCCAGACATATAAATATTTTTCTTCAAATTATTATCTTCTATTTTTTTTATACATTCATGTTTAAGTTCTCCATCACCTATTATTATTGCCTTTATATCTGCTTTTTCATTTTTTATTAATTTAACTATATCTATAAATCTTAAAGGATCTTTATAATCTGATAATCTGCCTAAAAAAGCTATGTCATAATTTTTATTTATTTCCTCTACTCTCGAAAGATTTTCTATTTCAGATTTATCTACAGGATTTATTAATATATCAACTTTCTTCTTTATAAATTTATAGAACCAAGTATTATTTGTCATAGACTTAGAAACTATAATTATTTTATTAAATTTTATTGATGCAATTAGATAAATTAAAGACTTTAAACTAAACTTTTTAAGCCAATCATGATCTGTATGCAAATGTGATATTATATTTTTTTCCCCTTTATATAAACTACATAATATACTTGCTTTAAAGTCATGTGCATGTATAATATCAACATCTAAGCTTTTAATATTTTTCTTTAATTCCTTTATTTTTATTGTTTTATAATTTATATTTTTTCTTTTTAGAATTTCTTCTATATTTCCCTTAGGGCACATATAATAAAATTCATTATTTTTTTTTAAATTCTCTATTATTGAAAATATTACTGTCTCTGCTCCACCATAAGCATTACTCATAGTTACATGTAAAATCTTTTTCATAATTATCCCCATACTATTTGTGATATTCTACTACCTGTTTCAATACATTTTCTAATAAATACTTGCTAATATTTTTTTCTGAATTCTTAGTTATACTCTTAACTAAGAATTTGTTATCTATCAAACTATTAATTACTTCAATTGTATTTTGGTAATCATCTAAATCAACCAAAAAACCATTTTCTTGGTTTTTTATAATTGTACTTGCGCCTCTAGTATTTGTGGAAATCAATACTTTCTTGGCAATCATACCTTCTAATAAGCATTTCCCAAGACCTTCTCTTTTAGAGAATAATGCTATGCAATCACAACATTCTATAAGCTCTTTAACATCATCTCTAAATCCTATAAATTTTATATTATTCTCTAGTCCTAATTTTTTAATTTTCTTTTTTAGTTTATTTTCTAAAGGGCCTTTTCCTGCACATATAACTTTAATTTTTGACTTATTATTCATATTACTTAAGGCTTTTATAATTTGCATATGATTTTTATTTTTATTTAATTCAGCCAAGATTAATATCATAAAATTATCTTTCATAACCCCTATTTTTTCTCTATATATCTCTTTATTAAAATCTTTAACTATATACTTATCAGGATCTATGCCTACTCCATTCATTAAATACACATCACCATGATTTCTTAATTTAAACCCTCTGGCATGTTCTAAATCTTCATTATTTATAGTTATAATTCTATCTGTCCATTTTGCAGCTATTTTCTCTATTGGATAATATATTATCCAATTAATTTTTGGTGACCCTTTATAGAAATGAAATCCATGAGATGTGTATATAACTTTTACTTTATAATTTTTTAGTGCTGCTCTTGTTATAAATGATGCTACTGGAGTATGAACATGAATCACATCATACTTTTCAATATTTTGTAATAATTTCATTTCTTTAAAAGCCATTATATTTTTTATATTTAATGGATTTCTAGAAAAATTTATCTTGTGTAATTTAACACTATTTAACATATTTTTTGATATAGATTGGTCTATACTACAAGCTATATCTACTTTATATCCTTCAGCTATCAATCTATTTATATGTGGTATCAAAAATACATTTATAGTACTACTAACAGTTGTAACATATAATATTTTCTTCATAATTTTCTCCATTATATATACTTAAATATATCAGTTAATTCTTTGAATTCTACATTAGCAAAATATTCTTTACTTATCTTTAAATCAGCGTAAATGCTATTTTCTCTAATAATTCTACATGTATATATTCCCAATTTATTAGCAGTTATAAAATCCTTTTTCAGATTATCTCCTATATATAACATTTCCTTCAGTTCTACATTTAATTTCTTTGCCATTAACTTATATGCTCTTTCATGAGGTTTCCAAAATTCTTTTCCAAGCTCGTCTGTAATTATTATTTCGTCAAAGAACCTTTTGCATGATAAAGCATCAATTTTCCTAATCTGTGTTTCTTTATATCCATCTGTTATAATTCCAAGTTTATACCCATTTATTTTTAACTTGCTCAGTATTTCCACAACATCTTCATAAAATTTTATATTAGGATTATGCTGTCTATATTCTTTTATAAGAAATTCTACAGTTTCTTTATCATAATCAATTTCGTAATAATCCAATACTCTATTAAATACATTTTTAGAATTTTTATAAAATAGATTCATCATTTTACTGAATACTTCATCTATAGGTAATTTATATTTTTCTCCAATTTTATTTGATATAAATTTAAAACCACTTTTTATATACTCTTCTTCCGAAATTAAGGTATCATCTAAATCAAATATTATTGCTTTAATCATTTAAATTAACTCACCTTTTTCATTTAAAAATATTGATTCATCAAATCTTAGTGATGTTATGTTATCTAAATAATCTTCATTATATTTAAGTTTTTCACCTAATAATAATTTATATAGATTTAGTGGTGAATTAGCTCCAGCCTTTATACTCATAGGTGCACCTCCTCCAAACCTAGGATTTATCTCTATAAATTCAATGCCTCGTTTTGTCTTAATGCACTGAACAGTTATGCTTCCAATTGGTTTTAGAATATCTATAACTTTTTTAGCTTCCTCAATTAAATCTATATCTTTAACAATTTTCCCTTTTGATATCTCTCCTCCTCTTGTGTCAATCCGCTCTCTTGGAACTATTGTTATTACATTTCCATCAAAGTCTATAAATATATCTATCGTATATTCTTTACCTTCTATAAATTCTTGCACCATAGGATTATCTATATACTTCATAAAAAATTTTAGTTCACTATAATTTGATATCTTAAATGTATTTTTACTTGAACTTCCATCAACAGGCTTAATAAAAAGTGGAAATTTATAATTACCATCTTCAATATCTTTTTTAGTGATATATTTGGGAACTTTAAATCCATTCTTCTCAAAAAAATTATATGTATTAATTTTATTTCTACATATATTAATTACTTTCTTAGATGATATTAACACCTTAGAGTTTGTTGCCTCTTCTATTAGTTCTTTATTCTCTGAAAGTATAACCAATTCTGTATCTATAGTTGGTACTATTAGCTTTATATTTTCTTTTTTACATATTTCTATTATTGAATTTATATAATTTTCTGTTCCTATTTTAGGTATTCTATAATTTTTATCCGAAAAATAAGTTGCCGGTGCCATATCTGATAAATCAGCTGTAATAATTTGACTCTTAACTTTAGCAATTTCGCTTGCCTCTCTAAAATTTTTCACTAATTCTACTCTTCTACCTGCACTTAAAATTAATATATTTACTTCTATATCCTTACTCATAACTTACTTTCTACTCCTTGAAAATCTATAATAAAACTTGCATTCATATACCATACTAATGTTTACTATTTATTTTTTTTCTTTCTTCTGCTATTAGTTGAATAATCATAATAATAAGCCTCTCTTCTATCTGTTGAAGCTCCATTTATAATTGTCCCAAGTACTCTTGCCCTTACTTTTTCAAGCTCTTTATATCCTTGCATTATTGAGTCACTCTTTGTTTTCTCTGCCATTACAACAAGTACAGTTCCATCACTTTTCCCTGCAAGTATCTGTCCATCTGTTACAGCTCTAACTGGTGGTGTATCTAGTATTATGTGTTCATAATGATACTTAAGTTCTTCTATTAGCTCTTCCATTCCTCTTGAAGCTATAACTTCTGCTGGATTTGGTGGTATATTTCCAGATGTTAAGAGATGTAAATTATCATCTATTTCTTTAACTGCATCATCTAAAGAATATTTTCCTATTAAGTATCCAGTTAATCCTTTCTCATTAGACTCACCAAACTTCCTATGAAGACTAGGTTTTCTAAGATCACAATCTATTAGAATAATCCTTTTTCCTCCCTGTGATAATATATAGGCTAAATTGCTAGCAACTGTAGACTTACCCTCCCCTGCTTCCGAGCTAGTTATAACTATTGTCCTTAATTTTCTATCTATAGATGAATATTCTAAACTCGTTCTTATATTCCTGTAGCATTCTGCCGTAATAGATTTTGGAAATTTCTTTGTGAAAATCACTTCTTCATCATCTCCTTTTCAAATGGAAGCTCACCAAGTACTGGTATAGGCAAGATTTTTTCAAGCTCCTTCTTTCCTTTAATAGTGTCATCTAAATAATCTATAAAGAAAATCATTCCTATTCCTACTATTAATCCAATAAAAAATCCAAATGAAATAAATTTAATTCTGTTCGGATTTCTAGTAATAACTTTTACATTATCTATAACTTTTGTATGAGTATTTAATATTATTTCTCTTACTCCTACTGCAAATTCATCTGCTATAGTTTTAACTACTTTCTCTGCTGTTTCGTAATCTCCTGATACATAGCTTATATCAAATATTGGAGTGTTTTCAGATGTTAAAAATGCAACACCTGATAAAAGTTGACTTGGAGACATATTAAGTCCAGCCTTATCTATTACTTTATTCATAAAATCATCAGTTCTTATTAATTGAATATATGTATTTACAAGTCCAGCATAAGTTGATAGGTCTCCTTGCGAATAATTGCCTTGTATATCATCTGACTTACCTGCAAATATCTTTATTGTTGCTTGATAGGAAGGTTTCATACTTTTAAAAGCATATATAGCTGCAATTCCAGTAATTAATAATATGCTTAATATTAGTACCTTGTAACGTTTTTTTAATATATATACTATTTGATTAAGTTCAAAAGTTTTGTCTTCCATTTTATCCTCCTTTGAATCTACTCATTAGTTACTACCATTAAAAAATTCCATAGTAACTGATAATCCTTGATTTATATCTTCTCGCTTTATTACTTTGATTATTGTTAAAAAGAATATCTTTATATCAAGTTTCAAGCTCCAGTTATCTACATACCATACATCTAATTTAAATTTTTCTGCCCAAGATATATTGTTTCTTCCATTAATTTGTGCCCATCCTGTAATTCCTGGAAGCATATTATGTCTTTTTATTTGCTCTCCGTTATATAAAGGAAGGTACTCTACTAGTAATGGTCTTGGACCTATTAAACTCATTTCACCTCTTATAATATTTAAGAACTCTGGAAGTTCATCTAAGCTTGTACTTCTTAAAACCTTTCCAAATTTAGTTAATCTCTCATTATCTGAAAGCAAGTTTCCATTTGAATCTTTTATATCCTTCATGGTTCTAAACTTATACATTTTAAATGGTCTATTATAAATTCCAATTCTCTCTTGTGTAAAGAATACAGGACCTCCAAGATTAATTCTTACAAGTATGGCTATTATTAAAAATATTGGAGATAAAATTATTAAAACCATGAGTGAAAATATAATATCAAAACTTCTCTTTACTATATTCATACGCTCCTCCATTACTTAAATAAATTTTTTATTATATTAATTATTCTTTCCATGTCCTCTTTTGTATTTTTAGTATCTGACGGAAGGCACAATCCTCTTTTAAAGATATCTTCTGATACAGAAGCACCATTTTCTTTAATACTAAAGAATTTATAATTTTTATAAAATGGTTGTATGTGCATCGGCTTCCATATAGGCCTTGCTTCAATATTTTCATTCTCTAAAGCTAATATAATATCCAATGGAGTAACCTTTGAATTTTCTTTTATTGTCATTGCACTTAACCAATAATTAGCTTCTCCATAATTGCATATAGGCATCATTTCTATTTCTCTTATATCCTTAAACGCTTCTTTATATAAATTAAAAATCTCTTTTTTCTTATTTATTCTTTCATCTAGAACTCTAAGTTGGCCTCTTCCTATTCCCGCTACTATATTACTCATTCTGTAATTGTATCCAAGTTCTTTATGCTCATAATGTCTTTCATTTTCTCTAGATTGGGTACTCCAGAACCTGACTTTATCTATCATTTCTTTATTATTAGATACAAGCATTCCACCACCTGAAGTAGTTATTATCTTGTTCCCATTAAATGAGAATATTCCATAATCACCAATTGAACCTAAATATTTTTCTTTATACTTTGCCCCCAGTGCCTCAGCTGCATCTTCAATTATTTTGCAGTTATATTTCTTACAAAGATCCTTTATAGGTTCCATATTTGCTGCTTGTCCGTAAAGATGTACTATTATTAAAGCTCTAGGAAGCTTACCTTCTCTTTCACATTCAATAAATGCTTTTTCTAAAGCTTTTGGACACATATTCCAAGAATCATATTCTGAATCTATAAATACTGGTTCCCCATTTTCATATATAATAGGGTTACAACTTGCTACAAAAGTAAGTGATGAACAGAAAACCCTATCTCCCCTTTTTATTCCGGTTGCTTTAAGAGCCATATGAATAGCTGATGTGCCCGATGTTAATGCAATGGCATTTTCTGATCCTATATACTCTGCTACTTCCTTTTCAAAATTATTTACATTTTCACCAAGTGGTGCTATCCAATTTGTATTAAATGCCTCATCTACAAACTCTCTCTCTAAAGTTCCTATATGGGGAGATGCTAAATATATTCTTTTATTCTTTATCTGCCTATCCAAATTATTTCCTCCTATACCATGACTTGATTTAAGTTTTATTCCTATATATCTAACTTCATCTCTATAGCTATTTCTTTTTCTACATTATTTTTTTCTTCTACCTCTACATATGTTGGAACTATTTCCTTCATCTTTTCTCTGATTGAATCTTCACTTTCATTTAGAGTAATCACCAATAATTCTGATATACTCCTTTTTATTTCTTTTATATTAAAATCGCCTGGCTTTCCTATAAATATTTTTTCATGAGGTGTTTTTTCAAGTCCTTCTTCGTTCATAAGCAGTTCTTCGTAAAGTTTTTCTCCTTGTCTAAGTCCAGTAATTTCTATATCTATATCTTTATATGGCTTAAGTCCTGAAAGCTTTATAAGCTCTTTTGCTAAATTATATATTTTTACAGGTGTTCCCATATCTAATACAAATATTTCTCCACCTTTAGCATATGCACCAGCTTGAAGGACAAGTTGTGCTGCTTCTGGTATAAGCATAAAATATCTAGTTATCTCTTTATGAGTTAAAGTAATAGGGCCTCCTTCTTTTATTTGTTTCTTAAATAATGGTATAACTGACCCATTACTTCCAAGAACATTTCCAAACCTTACTGCAACGAATTCTGTCTTACTTTTTTTATCTAACCCTTGGATTATCATCTCACAAAGTCTTTTACTTGCTCCCATAATATTTGTTGGGTTTACTGCTTTATCTGTTGAAATAAGTACAAATCTTTGTACTCCATAAATACTTGCTAACTCTGCTGTATTTAGTGTTCCAACAACATTATTTTTTATTGCTTCTTCTGGGTTATCCTCCATTAATGGTACATGCTTATGTGCTGCTGCATGGAAAACAACTTGAGGTTTGTACTTTTTAAATACTCTTTCCATTCTATGCTTATCTCTTACTGATGCTATGATCACAAATTTATCCACATTAGGAAAAGATCTATTTAATTCGTTTTGAAGATCATATGCATTATTTTCATAAATATCTAATATTAAAAGCTTCTTAGGATTAAAGTTTGCAATTTGCCTACAAAGCTCTGACCCTATAGAGCCTCCCCCTCCTGTCACTAAAACGACCTTATCTTTTAGATAAACCTCTACGTCAGCTTTATCTAATTTTATCTCTTCTCTGCCAAGTAAATCTTTTAAATTTACATCTCTCATTTTTGTAAGATTAACTTTTCCATCTATTATTTCATAAACTCCAGGTATAACTTTTACCTTTACGTTTGTCTGCTGACATATTTTTATAATCTCTTTTTTATTTTTTGCTGAAATTTTTGATATTGCAATTATTATTAAATCTACCTTTTTTTCTTTAGCTATTCTTTGTATATCATTTCTATTTCCTAGAACCTTTACTCCTCTTAAAAATGTACCTTTTTTATTTTTGTTATCATCTATTACTCCCATAGGAATCATATCTATCTCTTTATTATTAAACATTTCATCAATTACGATATGCCCACAAGAACCTGCACCAATAACTAATACTCTTTTCTTATGTTTTAAATTCTTTATAATTCCAAATATCATAATACGTCTATATATTCTATAAGAAAGTCTTAAGCCTATTATTAAGACAAATATAAATGCCGCACTTGCTATTTGCATAGAAAAAGAAATCTCAAAATCGAATATAATATTAAATATACACTTTATCAGTGTACCCACAATACAAGCTAATACCCCATTTACAAATTCATCTATTCCAGCATTACTCCAAAGACTTCTATACATTTTAAATATAGCTAATGGAATTAAATAAATAATTACTACTATTAACATCTTTTTACCATATCCAGATATATAACTTTCTGGAATACCAGTTTCGAACCTAATAAATAATGTAAAAAAGTATGCTAAATTTATTGATATAATATCTAATATTATTAATATTGGTACTCTCCATCTTCTTATTTTATTCATCATTCTTCCCCTATTTATTGCTATTTCCCTATTCATCAACTGCGCAAAACTATATTTTACATTTTATACTTTTAAATTAAATTTTGTTTAATTTAATCAAATCAGGAAATTTCTAACACAATAAATTTTAACATATATCTTGATAAATTTTAACAAAAATCTTTCTACAAAATTTTATTTTAACTTTTAAGATGAATATATTTGTTTTACATATACATGTATTTTTTTATTTTTATTAAATTTTATTATATAAACCATTTTATTTTTATTTTTAAAAAATAAAAAAACCTTAGTAAAATAACTAAGGTTTTTAATATAATCATTAAATATTAAATTTTAAAATTATGTTATGCTATTCCAAAAGCAAAGTAGAAAGTAAATAATACTGCTAAAGTATACATTACAGGATGTATTTCCTTAAACTTACCTTTAAACATCATTAATACAACATAAGTACAGAATCCAAATGCTATTCCTATAGCAATACTATAAGATAGTGGCATTAAAATAACTATTAAAAATGCTGGTATTGCAATTTCTGGATCTTTCCAGTTTATATCTGCAAGAGATGAACACATAAGAGATCCAACAATTATTAATGCTGGTGCTGTAACTTCTGGAGTTACAACTGCTAAAAGTGGTGAGAAGAACATTGAAAGTAAAAACATTCCAGCAACTATAACACTTGAAAATCCTGTTCTTGCTCCAACTGAAGCACCTGATAATGATTCAATGTATGAAGTTGTATTAGTTGTTCCAAATACTGCTCCAACGCATGTTGCAACTGAATCTGAAAGTAATGCCTTTGATCCGTTTTCAATTGATCCATCTTCTTTCACTAAACCTACCTTTGACCCAACAGCCACTAGTGTTCCTGCTGTATCAAAGAAATCCATAAATAACATTGTAAATACAACCATTAACATTTGAGGATTAAATACTTGTCCTAAATTTTTAATAGCTACGCCAAATGTTGATTCTAATGATGGAATTGGTGCAACTATAGCTTCTGGTGTTCCAATTAATCCAAATATAATACCAGCAATTACTGTACATCCCATTCCAACAAATATAGCAATTTTTACTTTTCTAGCAAGTAATATAGCTGTTACTAAAAGTCCAAATACAGCAAGTAAAACTTTAGGATTTGTTAAATCTCCAATTTTAACAAGTGTTGAAGCATCTGCAACTATAATTCCTGATCCCTTAAGACCAACAAAAGCTATAAATAATCCTATACCTGCACTAACTGCATATTTTAAGTTTTGTGGAATTGCTTTAATTATAAGTTCACGAAGTCCTGTTACTGATATTATTATAAATATAATTCCGGAAAGTAAAACTCCTGAAATAGCAACTTCCCATGGAATACCCATCTCTCCACAAACAGTAAATGCAAAGAATGCATTAAGTCCCATCCCTGGCGCAAGTGCCATTGGGAATTTAGCATATATACCCATTATTAGTGTACCAACTGCTGCCGCTAATGCTGTTGCAACAAAGACACTATTTTTATCCATTCCTGCGGCTCCTAGAATATCTGGATTAACAAATAAGACATATGACATTGTAATAAATGTTGTAAGTCCACCTATTATTTCTCCTTTAAAACTAGCACCTCTCTTTTCAAAATTAAAATATTTTGAAATAAAATTCATCTTATATCCTCCTTTAGTACTTTAAAGCTTTTTCTTTATCGTATCTTTTAGGATTCATCTAAGGGTTACCCTTTAGAAAAATCGTAGTCAAGTCATTTACGGTGACTTGGTAGAGACTATCAGACCATATTCTGATATTATACGATAATTAACGTTTATTTTTTAAATATCTTTCGTATATTTACATAATATTATATATATTCACCTTTGTCAATGTTCGTATTGTTATTTTTATGATTTATTTTTTTAATATATTTTGTTCCATATATAATCAAATAATATACATATTATTTGATGTAAAAAACACCCAGTTAAGTAGATATAATTTTTAACTATATCCACCTAACTGGGTGTACTTATATTTTATAAATGTTCTCTTTTCAGCATCCCATCACCAATGATATTGAATCCACTTTTATAAAAATTCTTTTCTTTTATAGGCTACTTTATCATAATTATAGTATTTAAGATTCAACATTCATTAATTAATATCCAACAGGTCTCACTTCTGATATACAAGTATCATCATATTGATTTCCCTTATATACAGATAATATAGTTAATTTAATGGACTCTGTTTTTATAGGAGCACCTAAATCTATTTCCTGCTCCCCTAAAACTCCATCATTTAATGTAACTATTTTACTCTCACCATAAGAAAAGTCTACTCTTAAAGTCTTTACTCTATTATTTGCATAATATAGTCTTTCTGATTTAGCTGATCCATTGATCATATATATCTTACTAACAGCAGCATCTCCAAAAAAATAAAGACTTAAAGTATCATTTACTCCTGGGCCAAGGGAACCCTCTGCCCATATAGTGTTACTTTTATGATCTACAACATTTAATGGTGAGTAATTCGTTCCTGTATTATCTATTAATGTTGATGTAGCTACTGCATTATCAACCTTTAAATTTCTCATCTTACCATTATCCGTTACAACAGCTTCCGTACTGTTTATATTATTTACTTTAGTAGGTAACCCTTCTTTATTTTTATTAGTACTTTCATTTTCTTTCTTTGAATCACTAGAACTATTTTCTTTAGATTTATCTGCTTGAGTTTTGCTTTCATCCGCCTTTTTAGCTTCTTTAGCAATCTTTTCAGCTTGAAGTTTTGCTTCATTTTTATCACTAACTATTTTAAATGTTACTCCTGAAACTATTATGCACAAAATAACTAATGATGTAATTGCTACAGTTATTATCCTGTTTTTTCTTTTTATTTTTTCTATATTTTTATCTATTTTATCAACATAACTTTTCCATATATCTGTTGATGTATTAAGTTCTAATATTTTATTTTTTGCATTTAATAACTCTTTTTTGCTACTTTTATTAGCCTTAGCTAATAATTTTTCCATATGTAATGATTCATTTTTTGCAATCTCTGCTTCTTCTATTGTTTTATATGTAATCTCTTCTACTGTTCTTTCTCTCTTTGCAAGTTCATCTAAAGCATCACTTAATTTATTTAAATTATCTTCTAATAAATTACTTTTAACTTCACTATTCTTTAGTTTATCGATAGTATTTTTAAGACTTTCTACATTATCTATTTCTGTGTTATCTATATTCTTTATATCTTTATTGTCTACATCTATATTATTTATGTCTTTATTGTCTATGTTTTTATTATCTATCTCTGTGCTATTTATTCCCTCTTCTATTTCTGCCTTTACTTTTCCTTCAACTAAGGCTTCTGATTCTAAGTTTAGATGAATATTGAAATTCTTAGCTATCTCTTGTATTTCTCCACCCTTATCACCAAATTCACTTACAGCATAATCATATACTTCTTTCATATATGGATTTAAATAAATTATCTTCTTTAATAATTGGATTTTATCCTTAACATCTATATCTCTATTTTTTATATTATTAAATATTGATTTAGCTTCTTTTTTATCCTTATCATTTACCTCTTCAATATCTTCTCCTAGACATTCCTTTAAAGCATATCCTAATGCATATCTCATGTTATAGATTGCATGAACTAATGCTATAGATAAATCATCTAAAACTTCTGAGTTATTAGCTTCTTTATGGCTAGGCATATCTAAATGCTTATCTTGAATTTCTTTAAATGTATGTGTAAATTCTTCTAAATATTTTCCATAATACTTGTCCATAAATGCATCTAAATCAACATTAAATATCTTCCTATCAACTAAAACTCCAACAGTCTCATTTGCATATTTTAAAATTATGTTATCTATTTGACTTTTTATATTCTCTGCATCATCTAGATTTTCATTTTCTATTTTATATGTGTGTATAAATTCTTTTACTGCTCTAAATGCTAAATTTTTATATGCTATCTCTAATAAATTAAATCGCTCCCTCCCTTCCGATATTATTATTACGTCCCCTAAAAAATTAAATTTTATCATACTGTTCTCCTTATCTTTTATCTTTCGTAAAATGCTCCCCTTTGCACAATTTACAGTGTTACGATAATATATTATAACAAAATTCATAAATTTTACCATGTTATTTCTGGAAAAATTATATACTTTACATCCGTATCTCAATTCTTTTTTGTATATATATTTTTTTATATCTTTCTCTTTAGTATTTATAGCATTAGTATTCTTTGGTACTGATTTTGAGTCGGTAGCTATCTTGTTAAATTCATACCCCCTATCTAAATTTTTATCGTCTCCTTTTATGCAAAAATTTTTCGCTTTATTTTGAATTTCATTTCTGTCCCCATCTTCTCTTTGATCTTCATCTTGAAGTTCATCACCATTCTTCTCTTCCATTTCTTCTTCATTTTTAAATTCATCTTCTTTTTCTTCTTCATCATTATTGATATTATTATCCTTGCAATTACTCTTAAATATTAAATCCTCATAATTCTCTCCTAATCTATAGAAGGTATATCCCCCTTCATCTTGACATAATCTATAATCTAAAAGCTTAAGATCTATTAATTTCTTTATTCTACGTCTTAAAACATCTTTGCTTTTTATCTCAAGCATTGGTAGTTGCTCTATTATATAAGATGAACGAATGTAGAAAAACTTAATACCATCTATAACTCTTGTATGTAGTGAGTTACTATTTATAAAGTTAAAAATAAACCTAAGTATCATAAGATCTTTTAAATCTAATCCATATTCAATTGCTTTCTCTTGAGAGTATCCAAGAATTATGCTTTGCATATTTTAACGCTCCTTTTAATATATTTTATAGTTATCCTAAATAAAGTTTCTTTCAATTTACATATATGCAGTAAGTTTAAAAAACTATAAAATAAAAAAATCACTTACAAAAATATTTTAATTTAAGTAAGTGATTTTTTATTTAAACTTATACTTTTAAAGTGGTATCGTATAGCTTCATACCAATTATAAATCCAATTGTATTCATAAGCACATCATTCATATCACAAGTTCCAGTCTTAGTTATACCTTGCGTAAACTCAACTATAAGAATGTATATTAGAAATAATATTATAAGTACTTTAGTTTCACGGCTTGTCTTGTACCTAATATATATACCAACTGGTACATACATAAGCAAATTTCCAAATATATTTATAAGTGCAAAACTCATATCTCCTTTTAATAATTCAAAAATTGTACTAAAGGGATTAAATACAAATTGCATTGAATACAAATTATTCTTAAAAAATGTAACGCCCAGTAAAAATAATATATATATAATCATAAAATTATCTGCATGACTTAATAGTTTTTCTTTATTTACAATTATATTTAAAACAACATATATTATAACTGCTGTAAGAGTTATAAATATAGATTGAATAAATATGTTTCTTTGATATCCAAGCCTCCCCCAGAAAGGTATAAGAAACTTTATATTAATTATGGTAGAGATAATTACTGACACAACCATAAATATATCTTTATTTATATTAGGTGATTTATTATTCTTATTAATTCTTCTTACTCTTTTTTCACTCATATCTTCATCTCTGTCACTACTCATATTATTCCTCCCTTTTATTACTATCTTTTAATTATAATCCCATATTGTAACATTTCAATGTTATTGCCATATATTTAAGAAGTTTGTTATTATCTACTTTAAATAATTAAAGCAGCACCAAAATAATAATAAGTGCTGCTTTTTATAATATTTAAATTTCTATATTTTTCATTATATTCTTTTCAAATTCTATAGCTTTTTTATTAGAATCTTCTAAGTCAAATCCAACTACTGCTAAGTATACCTTCATTTTAGGTTCAGTTCCTGATGGTCTTACAACAAACCATGAACCGTCCTCTAAGATATATTTAAGAACATTAGATTTAGGTAACTTAACTTCTTTTACTTCTCCTGATTCTAAGTCTTTTTCTATTGATTCTTTATAATCAAAGAAAGTCTTAACCCTTACTCCATTTATCTCTTTAATAGGGTTTTCTCTTAAAGTATCTAAGCAATCTTTAATCTTTTCTTGTCCTTCTTTACCTTTAAGTTCAATAGAAATTAAGTTTTCTTTGTAGTATCCATATTTTTCACAAAGGTTTATGAAGCCTTCATAAAGACTTAGCCCTTTGCTCTTATAGTAAAGAGTCATTTCAGCAATCATTTGAGCTGCAATAACTGCATCCTTATCTCTTGCATGGTCCCCAAATAGACATCCATAACTTTCTTCAAAACCAAATAAGAATGTACTGCTATTTGTATTTTCAAAGCCTGTCATCATCTCTCCAATATATTTAAATCCTGTAAGCACATCAAAAAGCTCTACATTATAATCTTTACATATATTTCTTACCATTTCTGTAGTAACTATAGTTTTAATTATAGCACCATTTTCAGGAAGATTATTTAATTCCTTATAAGAATCTAATATGTAGTGAGTAAGTAAAACTCCCATTTGATTTCCTGTAAGTATTTGATATTCTCCTTTAGAATCTTTAACTACCGCTCCTATTCTATCAGCATCTGGATCTGTTCCAAATATAATATCTGGATTTAATTCCTTTGCCATGTCAAGGGCAATCTTAAATACTTTTGGATCCTCTGGATTTGGATATGAAGCTGTCGGGAAATTTCCATCTGGCTTTTCTTGCTCTTTTACTACGTGTAGATTTTCATATCCAAGCTCTTTTAATATTCTAGTTACTGGCATTAAGCCCGTACCATGTATTGGAGTATAGATAATCTTTAAATCTTTAGCATTTTCTTTCACTAAATCTTTTCTTATAGTATGACCCTTTAAAGTATCTATAAATTTCTTATCTACTTCTTCTCCTATTATGTTAAGTAGTTCCTTTTCTAAAGCTTCATCTCTTGATATTTTTTTAATATCATTATAATCAATATTATTTATCTCACTTATTATTGCATTTGCAGCTTCATCTGTTATTTGACAACCATCTTCTCCATACACCTTGTATCCATTGTATTCCTTTGGATTATGTGAAGCTGTAAGTACTATTCCAGCTTTGCTCTTAAGTTCTCTTACTGTAAATGATAACTCTGGAGTTGGTCTAAGACTTTCAAAAAGAGTTGCCTTTATTCCATTTGCAGCAAGTACAAGTGCTGCAGTTTCTGCAAACTCTGGTGACATATTTCTTGAATCGTATGCAATACTTACTGATACATCTTCTTTGTATTTATCTTTTAAATATCTAGCTAGTCCTTCTGTAGCTCTACCTACTGTATATATGTTAAGTCTATTAGATCCAGCACCTATTACTCCTCTAAGTCCACCTGTTCCAAATTCTAAATCCTTATAGAATCTGTCTTCTATTTCTTTCTCTTCTTTTATTCCTTTAAGTTCATTTTTTGTACTCTCATCAAATAAATCGTTTTCTAACCAATTATTATATTTATTTTTGTAATTCACTGTTAACCCTCCTGCACTCTTTTCAGTCTAAAATACCTCAAAGCTATAAACAACTTATTTCTGTTTAATACCTTTGAGGTAGTAATTTAGTTAAGCATTTAATGTTCTATTATTTATAGTATACCTTTTAAATAATCAGTAAACCCTTCTTTTAAATCTTCTCTTCTTAGTGCGTATTCAACTGTTGCCTCTAAGAATCCAAGTTTATCTCCAACATCATATCTTCTGCCTTCAAAGTTATATGCATACATTGCTTCTTCATTGATAAGTTCAAGTAATGCATCTGTAAGTTGTATTTCATTACCTTTACCGGGCTTAGTTCTTTCTAAAATCTCAAATATTTTAGGTGTAACTATATATCTTCCAAGTATTGCAATATTAGATGGTGCCTCTTCTACCTTTGGCTTCTCTACCAACCCTTTAACTTTACATACCCTATCTTCTATTTCTATTCCATCAACGATTCCATATTTGCATACATTTTCTTCTGGAACAGTTTGTACTCCTAAAACACTTGTCTTATACTCGTCATAACAATCAATAAGTTGCTTTAAACATGGCTTTTCATCATTATATACAATATCATCACCAAGTAATATTGCAAAAGGTTCATCTCCTACGAAAGTTTTAGCACAACTTATAGCATGTCCAAGTCCTTTAGGCTCCTTTTGCCTTATATAGTATATATCTGCCATGTTTGATATATCTTCAACCATTTCAAGCATTTCTTCTTTTCCTGATTTTTTAAGCTCTAATTCAAGCTCTATTGATCTATCAAAATGATCTTCTATGCATTTTTTGCTTCTTCCTGTTATTATAAGTATTTCTTCAATGCCTGAAGCTATTGCCTCTTCTATAATGTATTGAATTGTTGGTTTATCAACTATTGGAAGCATTTCCTTTGGCTGTGCTTTTGTTGCAGGTAAAAACCTAGTCCCAAGACCTGCTGCTGGTATTATTGCTTTTCTTATTTTTTTATTCACCTAAGTGCTCCTTAATTATTGAAATTTTTCATACCTGTGCATTGCCATCTCCAAAAATCTTTACACATATCATCTAGATTTTTTTCTGCACACCATCCAAGTTCTTTTTTAGCTTTACTTGGATCTGCATAACTTGTAGCTATATCTCCAGCTCTTCTATCAACTATTTTATAAGGTATTTTTTTACCAGATGCTTTAGAAAATGCATTTATAATTTCTAAAACTGAATAACCTTGTCCTGTTCCCAAATTATAAGTATTTAAACCAGAACCGTCTTTCAACTTCTTCATAGCTAATACATGCCCTTTTGCTAAATCAACAACATGTATATAGTCTCTTACTCCTGTTCCGTCAGGTGTATCATAATCATTTCCAAAAACTCTTACATACTCTAACTCTCCATCAGCAACTTTTGATACATATGGCATAAGATTACTTGGTATTCCATTTGGTAACTCACCAATAAGTCCACTCTTATGAGCCCCGACTGGATTAAAATATCTAAGAAGCACTATTTCCCATGAACTATCTGATATATAAATATCTCCTAAAATATCTTCTATCATTGTCTTTGTTCTACCATATGGATTAGTGGCTGACATTATAGGCAATCCTTCATGTACTGGCATAATATCACTATCTCCATATACAGTTGCTGAAGAACTAAATATAAATTTCTTTACATTATGATTTTTCATCACTGTTAGAAGATTCAATGTTCCTATAATATTGTTATTATAATATTCTAATGGTCTTTCTACTGATTCTCCAACTGCCTTTAACGCTGCAAAATGTATTACTGAATCAATATCTTCTTTATTAAATATCTCATTAACGCTATTAAAATCAACTAAATCAATATTATAAAATTTTATCTTTCTACCTGAAATTTTTTCTATAATATCTTTTACTTCTATTCTGCTATTAATTAAATTATCAATAACAATAATATTATTATTGTTATCTTTTAATAATTCTATTATTGTATGACTACCTATATATCCTATTCCACCAGTCACTAATATATTCATTATTCTACCCCCTCCAAATTTTAAATGCTCCTTAACCGTATTCTAATCAAACTCTTTATTCACACATTCTAACGCTCTTTCAATAACATTATGCATATCATAATATTTGTATTCTGCAAGTCTACCACCAAATATAACATTTTCTTCTTTATTAGCTAATTCTTTATACTTTTTATAAATTTCATTATTTCTTTCATTATTCACTGGATAATAAGGTTCATCACCTTTGTTCCAAGTTTCTGGATATTCTTTAGTTATTACTGTTTTCTTAGAATCGCAATTTTCAAAATGCTTATGCTCTATTATTCTTGTATAAGGTATTTCATACTCTGTATAATTAATCACAGCATTTCCTTGGTGATTTTCTTCATCTAATACTTCATTTTCAAATCTTAAGCTTCTGTATTCTAATGTTCCAAACTTGTAATTGTAAAATTCATCAATCATTCCTGTAAATACTATTTTATCAGCTAAACTTTCTAATTCTTTTCTATTTCTCAAAAAATCTATCCCAAGTTTTACTTCTATTCCAGTTAACATTTTTTCTATTATTTTATTATATCCACCAATAGGAATTCCTTGATAGCTATCATTAAAATAATTATTATCAAAAGTAAATCTTACTGGTAATCTTTTTATTATAAATGCTGGAAGTTCATTAGCTTTTTGTCCCCATTGCTTTTCTGTATAACCTTTAATTAATTTTTCATATATATCATATCCTACTAAACTTATTGCTTGCTCCTCCAAATTTTGGGGTTCTAATATATTAGCATCTTTCTTTTGCTCTTCAATTTTATTCATAGCTTCTTTTGGAGTTTTTATCTTCCATAATTGATAAAATGTATTCATATTAAATGGAAGATTATAAAGCTCTCCTTTATAATTTGCAACTGGAGAATTTGTATATCTATTAAATTCAGCAAAACTATTTACATAATCCCATACTTCTTTATTACTTGTATGGAATATATGTGCACCATATTTATGTACATTTACACCTTCCACATTTTCACAATAAACATTTCCTCCTATATGTTTCCTTTTATCTATTACTAAACATTTCTTTCCTCTTTTATTTGCTTCATATGCAAAAGTTGATCCAAACAATCCTGCTCCGACTATAACATAATCATATTTTTTCATTATTAAATTCTTCCCCTATCCTTTTTAAATTTTGTTTTTAACAAATTCATTACTTCTATTAAAAATTGATCTTTAAATAAATACATAATAATCATATATGTTACAGATCCAATAACAACTTCTATAATTGTCCATATAAAACCAATCTTAAACATAGGTAATATAAGTATTAGTATTATAAACATAAAAATAGATCCTATCATAGGTTTTATTATCGTTTTTATTATTCCTTTTACATCAATAAAATTTCTTAAAAAATATACTTGTGTAGATGTTACAGCAAATTCAGCTAATACAGAAGCAACTGTTGTACCTACAGACTGAAATTTATTTATAAGTAATATATTTAGAATAAAATTTACTATAGCGCCAATTATAACAGAGATTGTAAACTGCTTTTCTTTTTTCATAGGTAACATAACCTGTATTCCTAATATGTTGCTCCATCCTATAACAATCATTAAAACAGAACCAGCTTTTAACAAAATATCTATTCCATCAAATGCTTGTCCATAAAACCATAATGAAAATGTAGTAGATATAGCTATAAGTCCAAATACCATTGGAAAAGCCATAAAATTAACAAAGCTAAATGATTTATTTATCATCTCTTTTATTTTTTTAATATTTCCTTCTGAATACAATGCGCTCATTCTAGGAAGCATTACTACTCCAAGTGATGTTATTAAAGTAAGTGCTAGTTTTATTGTTTTCTGCGAATTTTCATATAATCCTACTTCTCCAACTCCAACCATATATCCTAACATAGTTTTATCTAATAATGTATATACTTGAATCGCTAACTGAGATATAAAAAGTGCTAAAGCAGGTTTTAAATGTTTAATTGAATTTTCAAGTTTCGGTTTATAAAAATCAATTTTATCTTTTAAGTTTAGCCACATTATAATTTGCCCTATAAAATTACTTCCAGACATTATTATTGCATATTTCCAAACATCTGATTGTTCTTTTACAAAGATAAACACACAAAATACACCTAATATTTTTACTATAGTATTCCTTACTACAACACTTTTCATATCTTCATATCCAATAAAAAACCAAGATATATCGAAAACTGTTGATAATACTATTATAGATTGAATCAAATATATAGCTTTATTGTTGTTATTTATTATACAAAATAATACTATATATATAATTAAAGCAAGTATAGTTGTAATAAATTGCAAACAATAAATATTCCAAAATTCTTCAGATAAATTTTTTCTATTATTTTTGCTATATGCTACTTGTCTATTTCCGTATAAAGAAATCCCTATCATACCAAATAAAACAAAATACTGAGCATATGAAGCTGTATATGAATATAATCCAACCCCATCAGGACCTAATATTCTTGATATATAAGGTACTGTTATTATTGGAATAATTATTATAAACATTTGATAAATTGTATTATATAAAAAATTTTTTTTTAAACTCATATATCTTTCTCACTAATTCATATTATTTTTATACTAACTCATTATTTATATCAAAATATCTTTAATCTCGATATAATTTTTTTAACAAATTATTATATCTTTCTGCAAACTTTTCTGTTGTGAAATTTTTGTAATAACATTCTAAATTGGCCATTTTCATCATATTTAATTTTTCTTTATTACTTCCTAATCCTTCTATCTCCTTCACAACTAAATCAATATTATCTAAATCAAATAAACTTATCCCATCAGTGTACTTTGAAACTGTTTTGTTTCCACCAGTATTTGATGCAATAACAGGTACTCCTATTGATAAAACTTCAAGTAGAACCAAATCGAAGTAAGTTCTTCTATTAGGCAATATAAATAAATCTGATGAATTTACAATGGATCCTGGATCATCTGTCCATCCTATATCAATCCATTTTTCATTTTTTAAAGGCTCTATATCTCCAATTCCACCAGTTACAACATAAACATTCATGCCTTTTTCCCAAAGCTTTTTTATGATTATTTTTAATATATCGAATCCTTTAACTTTATTATGTCTTCCTATATAAGATATTAGAAATGCATCATCTGGAATATTATATTTATTTCTGAATGCTTCTCTATCTAACTTAAATTGTAATTTTTCAACACCACTCATCATAAATTCTAAGTTCTTATTTTTTATTAATTTTTCAAATCCATTAATAGTTTCTTTATATGGATCCATTGATTCCTCTGAAGGAAATATTATATAATCTGCTAATTCAAACGCCTTTATATCATAGTTTCTATATAAAAATTTTTTAAGTTTAACAAACTTATAATTTGTTTTAAGAGAAGCTCTCAAACTATTCACCTGTTCCTGTGATGGAGCCTCTGGTGAATGTGATGTTAAAATTAATTTAATATTTTTTTTATTGCCCTTTTTATACCTAACTATATCTTTCACATTATGAAAATGTATAAAATTGCAATCTTCATCTATATGTACTTCTTCTGAATTTTTTTCTTGATTAATCAATTTGTTCTCGTAAATAATTGGTAATTTATGTTTAATTATATTTACTAGACTTTTTTTCACTTTATTTTGTTTATTTATATAAGTTCCAGAATTATAATCTTCAAATAATTTTATATTTTTTATATTATTTTTTTTTACTCCATCAAAAAGATTATATAAGTACCCTGCTGGACCTCCTGACCTCTTGTTGACTTTATCTCTTATATATATTATAGTTTTCAAAATTATCCTCCTAAAATAATAAAATATTTACTTTACTAATCAATCGCATTATATATTTTTTTCATTATATAATTACTTTCAAATAATTTTATTGGCTCAATAGTTTTACTTATATAGCTTTTATATAAAGTATGATCCTCAAATACTCTAATTATATTTTCAGAAATTTCTTTGTATTCTCCACATTTAACCAATATGCCAGCCCCATTATTTAATAACTCTGATGGTCCAGTACAATCTGTTGAAATTATTAACCTATTCAATGCTAAAGCTTCACAGATAACTAATGGCAGTCCTTCATAATCTGAAGCCATAATATATATATCTGATTTTGCTATATATGGGTATGGATTTTTAACAAAACCAAAAAACTTGACAGAATCGCTTACGCCTAAATTTTTAGTTAATTCAATTAAATCATGTTTTAATGGACCTTCTCCTAAAATTATAAGATTATGTTTTATACCTCTATCAATAACTTCCTTATGAGCTCTTATTATTAAATCAAACCTTTTAGACTCTATGAGTCTTCCCACAGATACTATATTTTTACCATCAAATTTAAATTTAATTTTTTCTTTTGCTCTTTTTTTTATCTTTTCTATATCTATAAGATTATATATTACAGTTGACTTATCTTCTGTAAAAGGATATAGCGATATTAAAGCATTTCTAACCTCATTTGAAACACATATTATTTTATCGAATTGGTTATATATTGTTTTTTCCTCTTCCATTTCTATTCTTCTTAATCTTCTTAAATCTGTATGAACCCACCCGATCTTTTTAACATTATTACTCTTTATTTTTGAAACTACTTGTGATGAAGGGCCCTCCAAAAATGCAATTTCTGCATAATAATTAGAGTCTATTTTATTTTTAATGATAAAATTGCAAAAATATTTAACAATTATTTTTTTAAATATTTTATCCTTTATTTTATCTAAAATTAATATTTTACTTTTATTATATATATATTTTTTATTAACATTTTTATTTATCTGATCTATATATACACCAGTATTCTTTATTAAAAGCAAATCTACATCATATTTTGAATATTCTATGTTATTTAGAATATCTATTAATACTTTTTCAGCTCCACCACCTTCGAGTGTTTCCTGTACTATTAATATTTTTTTCTTTTCTCTCAAATATTTCACCACTTTTATTAATTCTTCTTATAATTAAATAAATATTTTAATTAATAAGTTTTATATCCATTTATAATTCCCTTTAATCTATTTAAATGAACTTTCGTTCTATCTAATTTAATAATATTAAAAGATATTATTGCTATAACTTGTTTAATAATTTTTATATTATACTTTTTCTTAATAACTTTATTTTTATATATAGTACTATGTTTTTTAACTAATGCCCCATATCCAACCCCATAAGAATAAATTTTACTTAACTTAACGTCCTCTTTTTCCTCATAAGGATGGTATACTATAGCATCTGGATAATAATAAATATTATTGTCCTTATAATAAATTCTTAGTATTAAATCAGTCTCTTCAGCAGACCCATATTTAGATCCTGCTCCAAATTTCTCATCAAATCCATTTACCATACTTAATAATTTTGAGTCAATTACAAGAGCTGAGCTTACAAGATAATTTTCTATAATATCCTCAGTCAATTTTATAATTGAATCATTCATCTCTTTTAAAAATACTTGTCCTGTTATTTTATCCTTTACTTTTCCACCAATGATTGCTACCTTATTATTACTTAAAAATCCATTTATATTTTCTAAAAAATTTTTATCATATTCAGCATCATCATCCAATAAACATATATAATCACCTTTAGCAAACTTTACTCCAATATTTCTAGCATTTGATAATCCATTTGGCATTATATTTATATATCTTACATCATCATATTTTTCTACTATTTTTTTCGTTTTTGTATCGCTACTCTGATCTACTACTATAATTTCATAATTCTTATAACTCTGTAACATAACAGATTCTATACATTTATTTATCAAATTACTTCTATTTATCGTTGCTATAATAATAGAATATTTCATTTTTTCCTCCTTTTTATTTTATTGTCTTTCATTCCTTATATTATATTTATAAGGAAGTAATATAAATAAATTCATCATCATAAATACACTTGGAACTTCAAAATATATATCAAATATAGATATAATTATAAAAAATATTATAATTATAGAATCTTCATAGTCCTTTATATAACTTTTGAATACTAATAACATAAAAATAAAACCTATAAATCCTATCTCTGCAAATATAGATATAAAGCTTTGTAACGGAAAACTTAAAACAAAGCTTGTATTATGTATGTTTCTCATATAACTTCCTATCATTAAGTCTTGTATATTATATCTATAGTCTTTACTTATAAATGATTTGAAATATTTATCTCTTTCTCCTATATCTTCATGGTAAAAACCATTATAAGCTATATAGTTTGAAGCTTGTGAACTGTACTGGCCTAACCCTTCTCCTATAAAAAATTTATATCCCTCTAATGTATTAAAAGTTCTATCAAAAAAAATATATTTTTGATTATATCTTGGGTTGTACACATATTGAGATACATCTGGAATTTCTTTATTTAATTTATTTTGCACTGAATTAATTTTAAATACATTAACCCCCAAAATGATAATTAATAATATAAAAACTCCTGAAATAACAACAACATTTTTTTTGGATACTTTCTTAATAAAATAATATATAATTAAAGCCACTATAAAAATTGCATATACATGCTTTGCGTCATTCATTACAAACATAATAATTACTAGCATATAATTAAATATTACATGAATTTTATTTGCTTTTTGGGTATCATTAATTAAATATTTTGTATAGTAAAATATCCATAACGCTAAAAATATTCCATAATAATGCGCACTAATAAAAGAACCTCTAATAGAATCTCCAAACTGTTTTGAAATAATGAATTGAGTTATTCCTATTATAGCTTCAACTACAACTATAATTTCTAAATTTTTAATTAGCTTATAGTTAATGAGTGAAGCTTTATTTATTATTAAATATATGCAAACAAAATATATCGAATAAATAGAAAACTCTAATATTAAAGCTAAAAAACTACCTTCATGAATTAATACATCAAATAAAGACTGTATTAAAATATATATTAAAAATATAATTATTATATTTGTTCTTTTATAATAGCTTACTTTATTTTTCTTTATTAATAATATTAATATTACAATCAAAACAGCTAAGAATTGTAATGCTTTTGATGGAATTAAAAAAGAATAAAGTAAAAATGTAATATCATCAATATTAGAAAGCATATAAAAAATAATATTTATCAGAAATAACGCTACGTATATTGATTCTTTATTTAATACACTTGCTACAATACCTACTAAAAGTAAAGATAAATTTAAAAAATTAATACTCTTATTCATATCTTAAATTCACCTCTCTAAATTCCTAAGTAATTTATTAGCTTCTTCTTTCCAACAAAAATCTTTAGCTCTAATATATCCATTGCTAATAATTCCTTTTTTATCTTCATTGCTCATATTCAATAATTCCATTATTTTTAATTTTAAATTTTCTTTATTGTTATTTTCAAATAACATTCCATTACCTTCCAAAACTTCTGGTATAGATGAAGTATTAGCACCAATTACTGGAACACCTACTGACATCGCCTCTATTATAGGTATCCCAAATCCTTCATAAATAGATGGAAACACAAATAATTCTGCCATATTATATACATATGGTAAATCTTCATCATCTACAAATCCTGTAAATATAATATCTTCCTCAAGATTATTTTCTTTTATCTTGTTTATTATATTATTATACTTCCATCCCTTTCTACCAACTAAAACCAATTTTAAATTAATTCCATATTCCTTTTTTAGTTCTATGTATGAATCTATTAATAACATTATATTTTTTCTAGGTTCTATAGTCCCTAAGCATAAAATATATTTAAAATTCAAATTATACTTCTTAGACACCTCATTAGCCACATCCAAGTCAAACTTAAAATCGATAAATTTTTCATCTATCCCATTAAAAATAATATCTATCGGAATATTATTTTTATTAAATATTTTATTTATATCTCTTTTAGAACTTTGTGAAACTGTTATTATTCTTTCACTATTTATTATTGCCTTTCTAATTAAAAGTTTAAATAGAATTAGTCCTTTTTTAGACATGGTTTCTGGAAATAACCATGCAGTCATGTCATGAATTGCATTTATTATTCCTTTTCTAAAAAATAAAATTGGTGCTGGAAATGCCAAAAATATATATTTATCTGCTTTAATTTTATATAATTTTAATGGTAATATTATTTGAGTTGTTATTAATTTGTTTTTCCCTTTTATAACTTTAACTTTAACATTCTTTTTATTTATAATATCTTTAAAGTCTTTATATATTTCATTTTTAAATATAAGTATATACTCATTTTCAAAATCATTAATAATTAAAGATTTACTTATATTTAAAGTAAATCTCTCAATACCTGAAAAATTATCATTAAGACTTGTTAAATCCAAAAGTATTTTCATCAATTTTATATCCTTTCATAATATTGCAATTAGGATTTCTCAATTATTCTTTGCTCACTAACAACTGTAGTATTTTCCTTTATGTTCTTAAATACCACTGCATTAGCTCCTATTTTACAATTATCCCCTATAATTATTTGACCAATAATTTTCCCACCGGTTCCTATATACACATTATTCCCTATAGTCGCCGCTAAACTTTTTTTTGAATGCTCATTTGTTCCAACTGTAACTCCATTAAATACAGTACAATATTCTCCTACTTTAGCACTACTCGCTATAATTATTTCTTTTGGGTGTACTATTCGCATTCCTTTTCCTATTATGGATTCATAATTAATTTCAATACCAAAAACAATATCAATAAATACTTTTTGAAAAACTTTAATAAATATTAAAATAATTTTTTTTATAACTTTATTTATTTTTGAATAGTAAATCTCATTTCCTAGCCTATATATGAATAATATAAAAATTGGAGTTATTCTATAATTATTCACCTTGGCATCTTCTTTTAGTTTTTCAAACATACTTACCTCACTTTAATATTTATTTATTAATTTTATTATTTTCAAATCATCAATTATATATCTTTTAAACATTCTCCTTGGTTCTTTACATAATCTATAAAACCACTCTAGTCCAGATTTTTGCATCCATTTAGGTGACCTATTTATATTTCCAGCTTCAAAATCTATACTTGCACCTATTGCTAATGATACTGGAATATTTAGTTTATATTTATACTTATATAAAAATTTTTCTTGCTTTGGTGCTCCAAGCCCAACTGCCAATATGTCAGGTTTGCATCTATTTAATATATTAATTATTTTTTCTATTTCATCATCTTTATTTTCAAATCCATAGCTTGGTGAATATGTACCAACTATATTCAACCCTTTATACTTTTCCATTAAGTTGGCAGCTGCCTTATCTGCAACTCCTTCTGCTGCTCCTAATAAAAATATGCTATATCCTTTATCATTAGCTAACTCGCATACTTTAGGAAAAAGATCTGATCCTGATACTTTTTCTTTTATTGGATTTCCTTTTAATTTTGATATCCATATTAAAGGCATACCATCTGTCAATATTAGATCTGCATCTTTATACACATTTTTAAATTCTTCATCTTTTTCTAATTTAACTATATGATCAACATTTGGAGTAACTACATAGCTTGGCACCTTTTTTTGTATTAATCTATCCACCTCATTAATAGCTTCATCCATAGTTAAATTATCTACTTCTATATTAAGACATTTGATTCTACTCATCTTATCAACACTTTCTATTTATTATAAAACTTCTTTATAATCTCTTAGATTATCCATATAATCTTTATTAACTATAAATATTGCATCATCTGTTTCAACAGTCATAGTATCTTCTATTCCTATCATTACAATTTTCTTGTTATTATTTATAGCCATATTTGATTTCGACTCAATTACTTTTACATTCTCAGTTACTATATTATTATCTATATCTTTTTCTTTATATCTTTCAACTGACTTCCAAGTTCCTATATCATCCCAATTTATGTCACTTGGAATTACATATATATTATTTGATTTTTCAAGTACTGCATAGTCTACTGAAATTGCTTCAGTCTCTTTATAATTTTTATTTATAATTTCTTGAAGTTCATCTTCCTCTACAATTTCTATTTCTTTTAATACATCATATGTCCTTGGACTAAATTCCCTTATTTGTGTTATTATATTCTCTACTGTCCATATAAACATACCACCATTCCAAAGATATGAACCATCTTCTAAATATTCCTTAGCAACTTCTAAACTTGGTTTCTCAACAAACTTTTCTACCTTTATAACTTCACTCTCATTAATATTTGCTTTATTATCAGTAAACTTAATATACCCATATCCTGTTTCAGGTCTATTTGGAGTCATTCCAAGTGTAAGAATAGCATTACTATTTTCTTTTAAATGCTCTTCCCCATCTAATATTATATTTCTAAATCTATCCTCATCTTTTATTAGATGATCTGAAGGCAATACTACCATTGTCGCATCTTTATAATATTTCTTTATAACTAGCGCTGATAAAGCTATACATGGAGCTGTATTTCTTCCTTCTGGCTCTACAATTATATTTCTTTCTGGAAGTTCAGGTAATTGTTCCTTAACTAAAGATACATACCTTTCACCAGTACATATAAATATTCTTTCTATAGGTATTATTGGCTTTATTCTATTAATAGTCATTTGTATCATGGTGTCATCACCAATAAGATTCAAGAATTGCTTTGGTCTTTCCTCCGTTGATAAAGGCCAAAACCTTGTACCTTTACCTCCTGCCATGATTAAAGCACATAACATATTATTTCATCCCCTATCTAGCATTTTCATCTCCAAACAGTACAAAAACTGTCTTGAAAATTAACTTTATATCAGTTAAAGTATTTCTTTCTCTTACATATCTTATATCAAGATTCATCCAATCTTCAAAATCTATATTATTACGTCCTGATACCTGCCAATAGCATGTAAGTCCCGGTTTCACTTCAAGTCTTTCCATCATCCAAGGTTTAAATTCTGACACTTCTTTAGGTAATGATGGTCTAGGACCAACAAGACTCATATCCCCCTTAAGTACATTTATAAGCTGAGGTAGTTCATCAATACTTGTCTTTCTAATAAACTTTCCAATCTTAGTCACTCTAGGATCTTCCCTCATCTTAAACATTGGACCTGACATTTCATTTTGCTCTTGCAATTTAGCTTTTAACTCTTCAGCATTTTGAACCATTGATCTAAATTTATACATCTTAAATTTTGTATTATCCTTACCAATCCTGTCTTGAGAGAATATAATTGGACCTTTTGATTCCTTTTTTATTAATATACCGACTAATAAAAATATCGGGCTAAGACATATAATTCCAAGTAATGATCCAATTATATCTATGGATCTTTTAGTTATATTATATAAAGTAGTGTTTTTTTCTTCCACAATACTTCTTTCTTCTGCTTTCTCCAAAACATATTCCCCCTATCATTCGTTACTTATTATCTAAAGAAAAGCCCCTTTTTCTTCTTTATCATCTTTCCTTCAAATTTAATATCCTCATTATTTAAAATTCTTTTAGAACTCTCTAAGAATATATCCTCTAAGTCTTTATTTTTTTTTAATACTTCCTTATACTCTTCCTTAATACCAGTATTTCTACTGCTGTTATTATGAGCATCACTTCCAATAAAAGAGTAAACACTATTTTTTATAAGAACTTCTGCCGTCTTCTTAACATCCTTTCCAAAGAATCCTCTTATACTCCCTGCATTAAGTTGAAAAAGACAACCTTCTTCTATAAAAGGATTTAATACCTCAGCATTCTTTATAACTTCTGAATATCTCTCTGGATGAGCTATTATTGGAGTAATTCCTCTAAGTCTTAGCTCATACATATAGTCCACAGCTTCACTTGGAATCTTTCTCATAGGAAATTCTACAAGCATATATTGTCCACCATTTATAGTTCCTATAAGATCTTCCTCTAAATCTTCAATTATCCTATCTGAATAATAAACTTCTTGTCCATAATGAATATTTATATCTAATTCCTCACCTTTTACTAATTCATTAAAATAGCTAACTATTTTCTTAACTTCACTATAAGGCGTATCAAAACAACCTCTCCTAAAGTGAGGAGTTGCCACTATATCTCTAGTTCCTTCTTCATATGATCTTCTTATCATATCTAAGGACATTTCTAATTTTTTTGGTCCATCATCTATTCCTGGTAATATGTGAGAATGGATATCTATCATAAATACCTCCTAGTTAATTTCCATAATAGTAGTAGTATTTTCCCTTACTACGCTCTCCACCATTTAATACAGTCCCTAAAATATTCGCATGTACCTTATCTAAAGATGCCTTAGCATCAATTACTGACTCCTTCTTAGTCTTCTCTGCTCTAACTACAAGGATTACCCCATCAACCTTAGTTGAAAGTATCTGAGCATCAGTTACTGCATGAAGTGGAGGTGTATCTAATATTACTACATCATATTTTTCACCTAATTCATTTAGCAGATTTTCTAATGCTTTTGACCCTAAAAGTTCTGAAGGATTAGGAGGTACTTTCCCAGCGGGTAATATATCTAAATAATCATTTCTCTTTACTATCGCTTTTTCTAATTTACCCTTATCTAAAATCACATCTGAAAGTCCTATATTATTAGAAATTCTAAACTTCTTATGTATACTTGCCTTTCTTAAATCACAATCTATAAGTAATACTTTCTTTTCATCTTGAGCAAATGTAAAGGCAAGATTACCTGATGTAGTTGACTTTCCCTCTCCTGGCTCTGAACTTGTAACTAATATTTTATTAATCTTTTTATCAACTGATGAGTATTGAATATTCGTTCTTAATACTCTATAACTTTCTGCTGGTATTGATTTTGGTTTCTCCTCAACTATAAACATCTTCTCACCTTACTTTCTATGTTTTGTTCTTCTATCACTTGGTTCTTCTGAATCCAATTCTGGTATAACTCCAAGTACTGGTACATTTAAATCTTTCTCAACTTCTTCCCTTGATTTATATGTGTTATCCATAAATTCTAGAATAAGCGCTGCCCCAATGCTAACCATAAGTCCAAGTACAAATGCTATCATTATGTTAAGCTTCTTATTTGGACTAACTGGTTTTTCAGGAATCTTTGCCTTCTCTATAACCTGAATATTTCCATTTGGAATAAGTTTCTTAGATTCCTTTATGAATTCATCAGTAACATTTTTAACTATTTTTACAGCTTCTGCTTCATTAGTTCCAGTATAAGAAATCTCTAATATTTGAGTATCAGCTCTAGGTGTAACCTTTAAACTTTCCTCTACATCTTTAGTCTTTTCATCTATATTTCCCTTCTTAAGCGCATTTGTCATTAAATCATCAGTTTTAATAATTTCTGCATATGTAGTAAGAAGCTTTTGATACATCATTACATCATTGCTATCATATTTTTCTGTTTTACTTTCTTGCTTTCCTATAAATAATTTAGTCGTTACTTCATACTTTGGTTTAATCACAAAGAAGCTAACAATTACAGCAATTATTGTAAATGCTAAAGTTACTGCAATAATCATCTTATATCTCTTCTTTAGAGCATCTAATATTTCGCTAATATTTATATTTTCTTCCTTCATTCACTTTCCCCCATCTTGATATTTCATCTTTTATCATAATTTCACACTTTTAATACCTTATGTGTTTTTTTACAATTCCTAAGTAATTATAGCATAAAATACCTTTTTTTCTTTCCCCCTTATATTCACTTCAAATATATTTCATATTTTTTTACATTATATTCATTATTTGTTGACTATTTTGGAAAATTATATATATTTATTATATTAATTTCCATCCAATCTCTTAAACTTAATTACTTTAATTTTGAAATTTATATACTAAACCTCCTCTTTTTCATCATTTTATTTAATTAAATTAAACTAGTTATTCAACTTAGCGAAATAATTAATTAATATATTTAATATATTATAATTTTTATAACGTTTTTTATAACGTTTTTAATAAGCAGCTTATATTTTGCTTTTAATAAAAGAAAGAGAGTATTAAAATTTTTAATACTCCCTTCCTATTTTTGTTTTCCATGAATAACCAGCCTATCATCATCATTCTCATAACTACATGTGCTTAAAGTTATCATTTTCTTATTACTTGTAATATCTATATCTCTATTGAAAATAGATTTTTCTTTGATTTCTTCTAAATATTTAAAATACACATCATCATTTTTAAAATCGAATTTAAATTCTACGTTATTTGCATCATTTACATAAACTGAAAATACTTCATATTCATATTCTTTTCCATCTATAGTTAAAATAATTTCATTATTTTTATTCCAAAACTCTTCATCTTTAAATTTCATAAGATTTTGAAACATACTTTTATTTTTCATATTATGGCCATATATTACTATATTTTCATCTCTATCTATGTTATTTTTGTAATCTATAAAAATAGCCCCTGAGCTACTTTCTTTCTTATAAAAATCGTGTTTCAAATAAAAATCATTATCTTTTCCTTGTACAACTGGATAATTTATATTTGTATTAGGTATCTCTATCCACATCTTATAATCTTCATTTATTTTCATCAGTTCTTTACCGAAATCAATACTATCGCTTTTTACTTCTTGAATTTCTTCATATGTACTTTTACTTTTATTATAATCAACTATTTTTGTTACAACCTTATATAAAGAAAAGATTATTGCTATTAGAAGCAATATATTTATAGCCTTTTTCATAATAACATCCTCCTTAATCTAATAGTTTATAAAAAATAAGCTCTGAATTTTCAGAGCTTATTTAAAAAGAGTTATTTACTCTTACAATTAGCTTTAGTTCTAACTTATTTTTTAAGTTCTAACACATTTTCCTTTTCAGCTTTATCGTAGAAATATTTATCATTTACGTACTTATTTACAACTTTAATTGTAATATCATTATTTGTATTATCTATTGTAAATTTATTAGCTTTTATCATATCTTTATTTAGTTTAGTACCACTTACATATATACCTTCAATCTCATAATTCATTGGGACTATTTCTCTTATATCGTATTCTCCAATATTTAAGAAATCTTTGGATTTTAGGTTTTCTTCTGATACATTTGCAGTACTATGCTTTAAGGTGAAATTTAAAGTCTTTGTTTCTCCAGCCTTTAGCTCAACAGCATACTCACCTATATTTTCTTTTCCAATTAATGAAATATTAAAGTTATCATCTGTAGGAGCTGTTAGACCTGTATTATTCTTAACTTCTTTTATAATTGTAATTTTCCCTTTCTTATAAGGTACATTTACTGTTGGTTTCTCAAAAGTTATTGTCTTATCAGCTCCTAATGGATCTTTATAATCCATAGTAGCTTTTACATTTGTTGGTATCTTATCATCACCAATTCCATAATACTCATCTTTAAGCCTAATCTTAAATCTAATTATTCTACCTTCAGTACCCACATTTCCAAGATTCCAAGAAAGCTTATTTCCAATTACTGTTGGTTTTATATTTAGCAACTCCTCTTTTCCACCTTCTAATGGCTTATATACTTTAGCATCAGCTCCACCATTTATAATTTCAAACTCTTTTGTAACTTCATCTGTTAAAATTGCATTATTTGCCATGGATGAATCTGTTTTTATATTGTCTGCAATTTTCTTATATATCTCATCTAAATTTATTTCTTTTCCTTCTATAAAATGAGGTCCTGATTCTTGATTTTGCACTCGTTTCAAGAAATTTCTTGCCTTTTCTTTATCCTTTTTATCACTTATATTTCTTATAAGCCCTATTGAGTACGCATTAATTCCACTGTATTTTTTAACAACATTATTATAAGCAGATACAGCTTTCTCGACAGCATCTCCTTTACCATTTACAGTTCTATTTGGTAATCCATCAGTAAAGAATAAAACATATTTATTTGCATTTGTTCTTGCTTTAGCTAGTTGAGTATCTGCTTTTTCCCAAGCGACTTCAGCATTTGTAGCTCCACCATCATCAGTCTTATCTATAACTTTATTTATACTTTCTGCATTATCAGAAAACCCATGAATAACATCTGCAGTACTTGCAAATTCAATTACTGATATTTGTGAATCTTTTACTCCTGTTTTTTTATCAAGTATTTTACTAGTGAAATTTTTCATAGCAGTTTTAAGTTCCTTCATATCATCTTCCATACTACCTGATGTATCCATTATCATTACTATATCCACAGGAACAGTTTTGGTTGTTGGAGTTCCTGAAACCCTTAATTCTATTTCATATTCTCCCTCAACTTCTGTTGGTGTTGCTGTCTTACTATTTTTGATACCATGCTCTACTAGTTCTTTATTAATTTTATCTTTCTTACTATTATTAGCTTGACTATATGGCTCTGCCATTGCAGTTATTAAAAAGCAGTTACATAATATAAAAGCTAGAGCTATAGCCATTTTTTTAAATCTAAATTTCCTTTTCTTTTTTCCCATATAGCTACCTCCCTATCCTTTATTACATAAAGCATTTAACATAGTCTTTATTTCATCATTTAGACTTTTCCAAGCTGCATTATATCCATCAACTGTCGCTTGAACTGCTTCAGTCTTTACATCAACAATTACCTTTTTACCAACATACCTGTCCTTTAACTTCTCAGGAATTTCAAGTATTACAGAATCTAATATTTCCTGAGTAACTTCATCTTTAGCTAATATTTCATTGTAATAGAAGTATCCATCTCCTCCATCAACCCAAAGATTTCCCTCATATTCTGAGAAATTTAGGTTAATGAAATTTGTATCTCCTGCCCATGATTTTCCATCACTATCAACCCATCTTTTCTGTATACTAACTCTTATAAGAGCAGGTCCAGTACTATTATTTTGAACCTTAACTACTTTGGTATGAGAACTTCCATCCCACTCAGCAGGAGGCTTAAACTCTTCTTCAATCTCAACATCTATATTAGCTACACCAAATTCATTTGTTTTGCTATCAAAATTTCTAAACCATCCAACTATTTCTTTGCCTTGAGCATATACCTTTGTAATTAATCCTCCTGGGAATAGCATTGTGATTCCAATTACTGAACATATAATCAACTTACTTTTCTTCATTATGCCTTCCTCCCCTTTCTATTAACTACCTTAAATACAACAAAGCATGAAGCAATAGCTATTAAATATCCTAGTATCCCATTATCTCCTGTTTTTGGCGGTTTACTTGATTGATTATTATCTGAAGTCGCTCCCCCTATAGATTCGTCTTCTATTGGAGTTCTTACAGCTGTAAATATCCATTTAACATCTCCAGATTTATTTTTATATTCATTTCCTGTACTCTGTCCATCAAGTTCTACTTCTGCTACTAATTCCTTACTTTCCCCTGGATTTATTTTTCCAAGTGAAACATTAGTAGCTATACTTTGCTCACCTGTAGCATCACCTTCATGTAATGTTTTACTATCATAATCTATCTTCATCTTTAACTTTTCTAGTAAATCATATTCTTCTTTTTCACTTATTCTTTCAGCTCTTACGAATATTTCATAAGAATCTGTAAATTTATTACTCAATACCAAACTTCTTTTTATTTTATCTCCTGGAACCATACCTTTAAATTCTAAAAAAGGCTCATTGCCAGGAATATATACTATTCCATCAGCATTTCCCTCTAATTCAACATTAGGGGGTGCAAGCTCCGTTGCATCCCCTATAGTTCCATTCATTAAAAGAAGTGATAAAGATACTACTAATATTTTAAAAATATTCTTCATCATTTCACTCCTTTATTTTTTAATATTATTTTCCTAAATTCTTTATAGCATCCGGTGCAGTTTCCCAAGCATCACTTACTGCTCCATTCGCAGCTTGTATACCTTCTGCATGAACTATTACATCATATCCTACACCTTCGTAATTTCTGTTAGCATCAGAGCTTAACTTAACACTATCTAAAAGATATTCTGTAGCTACATTAGGTTTAACAACTCCATTATAATAGAAGTATCCATCTTTACCATCAATCCATTTATTAGCTTCAAGTGTTTCAGTTAAATTTTGATATTTTAATTCTATAAGATTAAGATCTAAACCCTTACCATCTGTGTTTGTTGTCCATACTTTTTCAAAGTTAACTCTGATAAGTTGATCATAACTAGCTGTATTTTTCACCTTAGCATCTTTGTTTACATCAGTTCCTGGTAAAACCTTTCCTGCTAAAACATCATCAAATACTTCTTGTATTTCTATTCCACTAGATTGGCTTTCTCCATTACCTTGTGTTGCAAAGTTATTAGTAACTGAAGCCTTATCAGTAAACCACGCAAGTGATCCCCCAACTACACCAACCATTAATCCTACTGCTAAACATAGCCCTATAATTTTTTTCTTTCCCATAAAAAAACCCCTCCATAACTTTAAATTAATTTCTATTTTTAACTGCCTTAGCCCCCTTATAACATGTGCCAAAACATAAATAAGCTATTATTAAAATGACTATGATTACTCTATATTGATTTATAAAGCTCATAACCTTCCCCATATAAGGAATATCAAATACTACCTTTCCAACCAAAAGATTTCCATCAATAAGCATAGGATCTAAAACATCGTTAGCATCTCCTTTTGTTTGGAATTTAATATTCTTATTCTCTTCTATTACCTCAACAACTCTATGTGTTGTTATATTGCTTGTACTATTTCCTTTAAAGGTTATAATATCCCCTTCTTTTATCTCAGTATCATCTATTTCCTTCACAACAATAAGGCTTCCAGCCTTTATTGTTGGACTCATACTTCCTGTTAAGACATCATAAAACTTATATCCAAATATTCCTATATTACTTAAAATTGATATAATCATAAAAAGAAATACTATCGCTATAACAATATACGAGATAATATTCTTAACTAATTTTGATTTACCATTCCCACTCATTTAATCACCATTACTTTTGAAACTTTTTTCTCTATATTTTTATCATTTATTAATATTTGTAACAATATATTTGTAATTAACAACATATAATTCGTCATGAATAACAAAAAAACACCAATAAAAACTAATATATTTTTATTGATGTTTTTAAAATTCTAATTTAATTTTTGTTTATAATTCCTATTATTTATAGCATATCTATAATTAAATAGTACTATTCATTATAATGTTATAATTCGAATTCTTTCATCAAAAAAGAGTTAACATAATGACACCCTTATGTTAACTCTTTTAATCTACTCACATTTAACCATTATATTCGTTTCAAAAACTTTGCCTTTATCCTTTAGAATAACTTCTCCCTTATATTTATTAACACTCCTTTGTATACTTTTAAGTCCTATTCCATGATACTTTTTATCCTTCTTTAAAGTTATAAACTTGTTATTTTTCTTTATAGATATATCCTCCTTTGAATTTATTAATTCTATAGTTAAATATCCCTTTGATATTTTAGATTTAATATCTATAAACTTATCCCTATTCTTATCACTTATTCTATCACAAGCTTCTATTGCATTATCTAATAAATTTCCATATATAGCGCATAAAGCTAAATCATCTATACTAATCTCTTCTGGAACTTTAATATCAAACTTTATATATATACCTTTTTCTTTACATATGCTCTTTTTACTTAAACATATAGCATCTATTATTTTATTTTTACAAATTAAAATATCGCTCTCTAAATCAGTAATATTTTCATTATATTTATTCATATATCTTTTTAGTTCATCATACTCTTCATTTTGAAGAAGAACTGTGATTATATTATTATGATTATTCATATCATGTTTTATTCTAAATATTTCACTATAATATTTTTCAAGTTCAACATAGTGATTGTATTGATTTTTTATTTGCTCATTTAATATATCACTCTTTTCTTCAAACCCCTTTGCACTCCCCTTAACTATTGCATTTCTCATTATGAACCAACTAATTAATAAATTAATTACAGAGCAAAGTGCTACAAATAATGAAAATCTACTATAATTATCTAATATATAAAGATAATGAACAAGTCCTACATTAACCATATAGAAAAATATCATTATAAGCTTTTTTCCTAGATCACCTTCATTTTCAAAGCTCTTTTCTATATCTTCACTATTAGTAATTATTATATTACCTATACCTCTAATAGTTATTATAACGAAAGCAATATATAAAACTATAGTTACTGTCTTATTTAAGCTTTGTATATTACTACTAATCTCTCTTACACTATTATTTGTAATTAATTCGTAAAATGAGAACATTATATTTTGAAGATTAATTATATTAATAGGTATTATTCCTGATAAAAGCAATACAACGCCTTTACTATTTTTTGTAAATAAAGTAACTATATTTAGTGAAATAACAAAAAATAATATAATCATATCTATATACTTATCATAATAAATACACCTTAAAGATAATAGCATTGTTAATGTCATAAAAGTATATATGTTAATTTTACTAAGGAAGTTCAAATCATCTTTTAATCTATTTATAATCAATATATTATATACAAATATAAAAATACTTACTATTAAAAATAGAGCATTCTCTTCTACCATTTCTAACTTTTCCTTTTCTTATGCCATTTTCAAGTAATTAAAGAAAGACTCTTTTAAGTCCTCTTTATATTTCCTACCAACTGGAACTACTTGTCCATTTAAAAGTATTACTTCATTACTTTTAAATTCTTTTATCTTAGATATATTTATAACATAACTTCTATGACACCTTTTAAAGCCTTTATCTTTTAGATCTCTCTCAACATTTTCTAGCTTTTCGTAATAATCAATAACAATATCTTTTTTATATACATTTATCTTTCTATGATCAACTTCTAAGCAATATATATTATTTAACTTTAATAATAATTTACTTCCATTTTTATTTACTTCATAAAATTCTTCATTACTATCCTTTATCTCTATTGCTCTAAGCAATTCTTTTTCAATTCTATCAATAGAAGGCGGTTTTAATATATAGTTAACTGCTGATATCTCATATCCATCTAATATGAATTCTTTGCTACTACTTAGAATTATAAATTTTACTCCTTTATTAATCTCTATAATTCTTTTTGCAATTTCTATTCCATTTGAATCACCAAGGATCATATCTAAAAATATTACATCATATCTTGGCGTATCTCTTTCATAAACACTTAAAAGTTCATTACCTGACTTAAATTCTTCCACTTTTAATATAATATTATTTCTTATAGCTAAACTCTCTAATATGCACTTTAAATTTTTGCGATCATACATTTGATCATCACATATAGCAATGTTAACCATGCTTTTTCTCCCTTCTGTTTATTACCAAACACATCTAAATTCCATTATATATCATAAATTACCCTTTTAAATATTCACCAAATAGTTAACACTTAAAATTGTATGGTTAATATTTAAAATTATATAATAAACTTTGTTTATTTTTATTATTTTGTACTTAACAGCTATACTTTTGTATCAAACAACACATTTTATCTATCTTTATGTTTTTTTGTGAAATTTTACAATTTTGAAACAAAAGAAAAAACCCTTCTAATTATT
Organism: Clostridium sardiniense; assembly: GCF_050584765.1. GTDB lineage: Bacteria > Bacillota > Clostridia > Clostridiales > Clostridiaceae > Clostridium > Clostridium sardiniense_A. Next base: position 627,078 of record NZ_JBNOOR010000002.1, read on the forward strand.
ATGTAGATAATTAGAAGGATTTTCTTTAATTAAAATATTTATTTATTTCATCTAATATTCTGATACATGCCTTTCCATCACCATATGGATTTGCAGCATGTGCCATCTTTTCGTAAGCTTCTTTATTTGTTAGAAGTTCTTTTGCTTCATTATATATATTATCAGTTTCTACTCCTGCAAGTTTTATAGTTCCTGCTTCTACTGCTTCTGGTCTTTCTGTTTCTGTTCTAAGTACCATAACTGGCTTTCCAAGAGTTGGTGCTTCCTCTTGTATTCCGCCTGAATCTGTCATTATAAGCTTAACTCTTGACATAAGATTTGCAAACTCAACATATTCTAGAGGTTCTATAAGATGAACTCTTCCTTTATATTTATCAAAATAATTATGTGCAAGTTCTCTTATTGCAGGATTTTTGTGCATTGGGAATATAACTTCAACTCTTTCATTTTCTTCAACTAACTTTATCATAGCTTTAAAGATATTTTCCATTGGCTCTCCCCAATTTTCTCTTCTATGAGTAGTAAGTAATATTACATCTTTATTCTTGTAATTTATATCATTTAATACTTCTTGTTCGAATACTAAATTTTCATCTATTACACTTAAAAGTGCATCTATTACTGTATTTCCCGTTATGAATATATTATCAGAATTTACCCCTTCACTTAGAAGATTATCTCTATTAGTTTCTGTTGGTGCAAAGTGCATTGTTGCAATGCTACCAGTTAATTTTCTATTTGCTTCCTCAGGAAATGGTGAATATATATCATATGTTCTAAGTCCGGCTTCAACGTGTCCTACTGGAACTTTATTATAAAATGCAGCAAGTGCTACATTTAATGTTGTTGAAGTATCTCCATGAACTAGAACTATATCTGGAGTACACTTTTTAATTACTTCATCTACTCCTTTTAAAACCTTAGTTGATATATCTATTATTGTTTGGCCATGTGCCATTATATCTAAATCATAGTCTTGCTGTACATCAAATATCTCAAGTACAGTATCTAACATATCTCTATGTTGTGCTGTATCACAAACTATTGATTCAAATCTATCATCTCTTTCAAGTGCCTTAACTAAAGGACACATCTTTATTCCTTCTGGTCTTGTTCCAAAGACTGATAATACTTTTATAGGTTTCATAATAATCTACCATCCTTATATTATATTTAGCCTATTTTATTATTTCACTATAGTCTAATTTTATTTCTTCTATTTTAGTTGGTTTTTGAATATAGCATCCTTGACCAAAGTCAACACCTAAGGCTCTAACAAAATCGAATTCTTCCTTTGTCTCTATACCCTCTGCAACAATCTTAACTCCAAGTTTTTTAAGCATTGTTATTATATTTGTTGTTACTGTTTTAGTGTACTCATCTTTATCTATATTAGAAATAAGTTCTTTATCTAACTTTACTATATCTGGTTTCATTTTAAGAATTAAAGACTCATTTGCATATCCAGCTCCAAAGTCATCAATTGCTATTTGAATATTTTGCTGCCTATATTTATTAAGCATATTTTCTACTTTTTCATCCACATTATAGGATGTTCTCTCAGAAAATTCTACAACTATATTCGTATGGTTATCAATACTATCCGTATCCACACCAATATTTTTAAGCTCATTCTTTGTTTCAGCTACATATCTATATCCATCATCGTCATTCATCTCACTAAAATTAACATTTATAAATATCTTAATTTTATTGTAGAAAGAAGATCTTATATAATCCTTATAAACATTAACGCCAAATTTCATTGATGCATAATCTTCTAATCCCTTTTCTTTTGCTATATCTAAAAAATCAACTATGCTCCTATAAGTTCTATCTTTAATACGGGTTAGCCCCTCTATTCCATAAAGACTCATATCATCTAAATTTACAATTGGCTGGAATATACTATAATACTTCCTATCATCTATAACCTTTTGTAATCTTAGCTGCTTTTTATTTATCTTTTTATACTTTTCATACTGATTTTTATTAAAGTAATTTAAAGTTGTCTCTGAAGGTTTTCTAATCTTTTTAGCTTCTTGCATTGCAAACTCAGCATATTTATAAAGGCCATCTTCTGTTGCAACGTCAAAACTTAAAATAGATATCCCTATTGAGCAAGTTATATTAACTTCAGTATTATTTATTAAAGTATTTATAGTTAATCTAGTCTTTATATCATTAAAAAAAGATTCCATATCTTTTCTTTTATTAAATCCATGTCTATAAACTCCAAATTGATCTCCCACAAATCTAAAAACTACTGTCTTCTCATCACTATAGCCTTTAAGTCTTGCAGCGAAAGCTTTAATAACTTCGTCTCCAAATTCATGTCCATAAATCTTGTTGTATGTTTGGAATTCATCTATATCTATAAATAAAAAAGCACCATATGAAAATCTATAATCATCAATAAGCTTTTTTATCTCTCTTTTGTAATTATTCCTATTAATAAGTCCTGTTAGTGGATCTATTCCTTCATCAATCTTATAGGTAATATCTCCAATTCTTTCATAAGTTATATCAGTTAAGATAATATCAACTCTATTATTACTTATTATGTGAGCATATGCCCTAACAAATCGCTCTACACCCTCATCTTTTACTGAATACTCAAATTCAAAATGTTCTTCTTTTTTAGATGAATCTATAAGTCTATTAAACTCTTCTCTTGAAATTGATATTGCTTTTAAGAAATCATTTAAAGTTATAATATCGCTTGATTTATCATAAAGAAGCTTGAAATTCTTTTGTGAATTAACTCTTTCACTTTTTATCTTTGCAGTTACTATATCTATATTTTCGTTTTTTCTAACTAAAGTATCTAACTCTCGTCTTATTATTTCATACTTTCTATTTGTATCTTTATTCATCACCATAATAAATATCCAGATGAGAGCTAAAACCAGACAAAACAATATTAATATAACTGTATTATCCTGCAAATTCCCAGTTTGCATAATAATTAAAGATTCCACACACTTCATCCCCTCAAATATTTAATTAACCCTTTTATACCACACACTAAATTATTGTTATATTCTAACTAACCAACATCACATAAACTATCTAGTAAATTATCTCCATTACTAAATTGCTCTTTTTTTAACTCCATGACTTGATTATTTTTTGTGTTCTTCTGTCTTATCTAAATACCTTTATATTTTAGTCTTATGTTTTACCTAACTACTTTTATATTTTAGCCTTGTATATCACCTAACCGCTCTTGTGTTTTAGTCTTCTGACTTACCTACATCTGATAATACAATTCCTTTATTATGATCTAATGCCCAAGATATTCCCCAAGTGTTTTGGAAAATAAGTAAGCTTCTATCTTTTAGATCCTTAACCTTCTTAGTATCTGATGTAAGATTTAATTTATCTACATCAATGTTTCCATCATTTTCAATCCATCTTACGAATCTATATGGAAGTCTTTCCATCTTTATATCAACGTTATATTCATTCTTTAATCTATACTCTAAAACTTCAAATTGAAGTACACCAACAACACCAACTATGATTTCTTCCATACCAATGTGTAGCTCTTTAAATACTTGGATTGCTCCTTCTTGAGCTATTTGAGTTACCCCTTTAACGAATTGCTTTCTCTTCATTGTGTCAACTGGTCTAACTCTTGCATAATGTTCTGGTGCGAAAGCTGGTATTCCTGCAAATGTGAATTTCTTTGAAGGTGTACAGATAGTATCTCCAATTGAGAATACACCTGGATCAAATACACCAATTATATCTCCAGCATAGGCCTCTTCAACTATTTCTCTATCTTGTGCCATAAATTGTTGTGGCTCTGCAAGCTTAATCTTCTTACCTTGTTGCATATGATAGTAGTCTTTACCTTTTTCAAATTTACCTGAGCAAATTCTCATAAATGCTATTCTATCTCTATGTGCTTTATTCATGTTCGCTTGTATCTTAAATACGAATGCTGAGAAATTATCATCAAATGGATCTATTTCACCTATAGATGAACTTCTTCCAAGAGGTGATGTTGTCATTTCTAAGAAATGCTCTAAGAATGGTTCAACACCAAAGTTTGTAAGAGCTGATCCAAAGAATACTGGTGTTAATTGTCCTTCTCTTACTTTCTCTACATCAAATTCGTCTCCTGCAATATCTAAAAGCTCTATATCTTCCATTAACTTTTCATGAAGAGCTTCTCCTAATATTTCTTTGAATTTAGGATCATCTACATCTCCATCAATTGCCTTAACTTCTTTTTGTCCGTGTTCTCCACCTGTAAAGGCTATGATTCTCTTATTGTCTCTTTCATATACCCCTTTAAATTCTTTACCTGAACCTATAGGCCAGTTCATTGGGTATGTTTTTATTCCAAGTTCATTCTCAATATCTTCTAGTAATTGGAATGGATCTTGAGCTTCTCTATCCATCTTATTTACAAAAGTAAATATTGGCATTTCTCTAAGTGAACATACATGGAAAAGCTTCTTTGTTTGTTCTTCGACCCCTTTAGCTGCATCAACTACCATTACAGCTGAATCTGCTGCCATAAGAGTTCTATATGTATCCTCTGAGAAGTCTTGGTGACCTGGAGTATCTAATATATTTATACAGTGTCCTTCATAGTTAAATTGCATAACTGATGAAGTAACTGATATTCCTCTTTGTTTTTCTATTTCCATCCAGTCAGAAACTGCATGCTTTGATGCTTTTCTTGCCTTAACTGAACCTGCAAGTCTTATAGCTCCTCCGTATAATAGGAATTTTTCTGTTAATGTTGTCTTACCAGCATCTGGGTGAGATATAATTGCAAAGGTTCTTCTTTTTTCTATTTCATTTCTTAAATCAGCCAAGATTTTTCCTCCTTAATTTATGTTAATCTAGTTTTATTTACAAATATTATAATCCACTCTCGATTATAACATAGTATTTGGACTTCTGTATATAATTTGGTCTGACAATATACACCTATAATTTACATTTTACATTATTTATTTTAATATCCTTATTCTATAATCTTGCCATATAAAAAAGCACCTAAACTTATATTTTAAAAATAAGCTTAGATGCTTTAATTTATAAATAGTTATTTTAAGGCATAACTCCAATTAAAGACATAAATGCAAATACAACAACCACTATTACTGCAACGACTATTACTATTTTGTGTATAGCTATTTGTTCTTTGCTTTCTTCTGGCCTTGAATTAACATGCTTATGTGATGTTTGTTTTTCATGTTCTTTGTGTTCTTTGTACTCCTCATGCCTATCTTTACTCATATTCTTAGCTCCCTCACATTCACTAATTATGTATAGTATCTTTTTATAAGTAATAAATTATTTTTATAAACGATAAAATATCTTCTTATAAATAATATAATACTCCCATAATTTTCAGTAAATGCTTATATGAGTTAATTAATCCTTTATTTATAAAATGTTATAAATGTTCAAGATTAGCCTACATTAAGCTCTAAACTAAAGTAAATTATTAGTCTCTCTTTTTCTTTATTAAGAATGCTCCAGCTGCTGTCATTATTCCTCCTAAGATAAGACCCATAGTTGGAATTTGTCCTCCTGTGCTTGGAATATCATTTGGATTATTAGTTTCATTACCAGGTTTATTATTTCCACTTCCCGGCTTATTGTCTCCGTCATCTGGCTTGTTATTTCCGTCTCCTGGATTATTGCTTCCATCACCTGGTTTGTTATCCTCTCCTGGATTATTATCTCCATCCCCAGGTTTATTATCTTCTCCTGGATTATTACCATTATTTTGTTGAAGCTCTGATAACTTATCTTCTCCAACCTTTATAATATCATTCAATTTATCTGTAATCTTTTTGACTTCTTCTGATCCTATATCATCATTATTGCATACTTTTTCAGCTTCTAATATACAATCTTCTATCTTCTTTATTACATTATCTGTACCCTCATATTTTTTAAGATCATTAATAAGTTCTTTTGCCTTTATTATTAATGATTTTAAATTATCCTTATTTACAATTAATGACTTATTGAATTCACTTTGAGCTTCTAATAACTCTTTTATAGCTTCATCAACTTTACTTTGACTCGCATTTTTATCATTTAATACCTTAGTTGCAACATCTATAGATTCCTTATATTTTTTTATTGCAGATGGAGTATATATTCCAGAAGCTCCTTCAAGCTCCTTTCTCCCTTCATCTATAATATTCTTTAATGCATCTTTATTTACAACATGCACGCCCTCTTCAAACTTATCTAATTCAGCTTTTAGAGTCCTCGTTATTTCTTTAATTTGCTCAGAACTTTCTGCTGTTTTAAACTCTTTCTCTGATTTTTCTATTGCTGCTTTTAATTCATCTACTGATTCTTTAGAATGCTGACCTTCACCTTCACCAACTACTGCGTTTTTAAGTTTTTCTTTAGCTATGCCTAATATAGAGTTATATCCATCTTCTGCATCAGCTACTTCAATGTAACCATCTAATACTTTGTTTAATTCATCATATGAACTATCAATTTCCTTTTGAGTAACCTTAACCTTTTCATATACTTTTACTGCATTATCCTTTTCTGTCTTCAATGCATTTATTTTGTCATTTATTATACTTCTCTCTTCTTCTGTTAACTTATTTAACTTCTCAGTATCTATATTATCTAATACATATTCAACATTACTTATTAATGATGCTAAATTTATTCTATTAATTGTAACTTTGCCTTTATAGAACTCTTTTAATGCTTCTTTAAGTTTATCTATTTCTTGTCCTACTTCTTCTGAATTTAGACCTCTCTTTGAAGCCTCCTTAGCAGAATTTATAGCATTTCCTAAAAGATCTTTTGAGTCCTTACTATATTCTCCAGAGAATTCTCCAACCTTTGCACTATCATATATCTTTTGAACCTTTTCTATATAGCTTACTAATGATCCAGTTACATCTGCCTTATAAACCTTCAACTCATTTAAAGTAATATTCTCATTTCCATAAGTAACTCTTATTGCACTTGCAAGAACTGATTGAGATAACATATCCAAATTACTTTCTACATTTTTATCATTTGATAATTTATCAACTATAGTCTTCCAGTTTTCATTATCACTTGTATATTCTATCTTATACTTTAGGGCCTCATTTGAGCTTTTTATTGTTTCTATTGCAGAAATATCTGCTTTTTTATCTAACTTAATTACATACTCTTTTGCATCTCCATTTATCAATGAAACTGAAGTTTTAGCATCACCATCTACTAAAGGATTCATCTTACCATCAACATTTGGAGTAATAGCTGAGTTAATAGCAACATTTTCTGGCTTTGAATATGCCTTTATTTCAGCAATTGCAGGCCAAGCTCCTTGAGCATTTCCAACTTGTGCTTTACCTGTTATTGTTACTATTGTGTTTGTTATATTTTTATTTACTGGAATAACGTACGATTTCTCCAATACTTCATTATTGTTTGTCTTATCTAAAACAGTACTTCTATTTCCATTTCCATCTATAACCTCTACCTTAAATTTAAATGGTAATCCAGCCTTTTCAAATACTAATTCTAAATTTTCAACAAAGTATTCCTTCCCTAAATCTACATTTGCTTCTGCTGGCATTGCACCACCACTTGCAACCCATATAGTATTTTCATCTCCATCTGTTATATTTGATAATGGCTTTCCACCTTCTGAATTACTTCCTGTTACTTTCTTATTTAAAGCAACATTTACAGATTCAATTTCTTCTTTTACTGGTCTTAATGCCTTAACCTCTGCAATTGCAGGCCAAGCTCCTGGCCATTCACCAACATTTGCCTTGCCAGTAAATGATACCTTTATATTTTTTATATTATCATTTACAGGTATTTCATACGTTCCTTCAAGAGCTTCATCATTATTAGTTTTATCTAATATTACCTTCTTATTTCCATCCTTATCTATAGATTCCACCTTAAATTTAAATGGTAACCCTGACTTTTCAAATACTAATTGAACTTTTTCAATATATTCAGAATCAGTTAAATCTATAGTTACTTCTGATGGTATCTTACCTCCATCTGCTATCCACAGTGTATCTTCTTTTCCGTCTGTAATATTTGATAAAGCACTTCCCCCTTGTGCATTAGTTCCAGTTACCGGTTTACCTAATGCAACATTTTCGTAATTTACTTTTTCTTCTTCACTTTCATATACCACTATTTCTGTTAATTCTGGAACTAAATTTTTATCAGTACTGTTTAAATTAACCCTAACTTTCTCAGCACTACCTTTATAATCTATATTTACAGTTCCTGTAACTGTTCCTTCTGTCTTTTCTGCAATCTTAGTCCATTTACCTCCACTAAATACTTCAACGTTATAAGTTATAGGGAAGCCTCCAGCTGCTTGATTAAAGGCAACTTGGATTCCATCTACGTTATATGATTTTTCAAGGTCTAAAGTTAAACTTGCTGGCCATGTAACTCCATTTGCGATCCATGATGTACCTGTATTTCCATCAGTAAGATTTTTAGTTGGATATTCACTATTAGTAGGTACGCTACTTTCAACTGTTTTTCCTAAAGCTATATTAACCTTCTCTGATACACTTCCACTCTCTCCTAAGAATTTTTCCATGTTTGTTACAGAGAATTTCTCCATAGCTATGGTTGCAAGCTCACTTAAATTCTCTCCTGAGCCTTCAGTTGGATAATACTTTTCTTCACTTGTCTTTTGAACTGCCCACTCATACTCCATCTTATGCCAATTTATTGATGGAGCTTTCTTTCCAGTTTTTAATTCTTCAGTTAAACCATTAATCCAAGTTTCCCATCTCTTAAGATATAAGTCTCCGGTTAAACCAGCCCACTGTCTATTTGAATAATCCTTTAAACTACCATTCTTGTAGTCACCCCAAGTTGTTATAAGAGCTCTTGCATTAAATTCAAATAAATCCTTTGTCCAATCATCAGCACCCTCAAGCATTGTTCTTGAATCTTCTATCCAATTTCCAACTAAGAATTCAGGACTTGTAGATAATATTCTCTCTTGTAATCTTATAAGTTCTAAGAATTGAGTAGATATCTTCTCAAATTTAGCTAAATCCTTCTTCTTATAAGCATTTACCATTTCTTTGTGATATTCTTGAGATGAATTTGCAAGTACTTGCTTTGCAACATCTAAGAAGTCATATATAAATGCCTCACTGTCCTTTAATTCATCATAAGCCTTTATAAATAATTCTAATGCCTTTTCAAATTCCTTCTTGTCATATGGAATCTTGTTATTTCCCCAAGTTGATGCACTGTTTATTGTAAAGTCTGGTCTTGAGTTTATAATTGATTCTGCTGCCCCTTGATAGTAATCATTCCTTTTGTTATAAGCTGTTTCTAGAAGTATATCCCAAGCTTCTTTTATATTCTCATTCTCTTTTCCATATCTTCTTTCAATATATTTATAAGTCCAATCTTTAAAATCAACTTTATCTCTAGTCCATATCATATCACTAAGTAATTCATAAACTATTGGACTATTATTTATTGCCTCTGGTGTAATTCCTATCCCCTTCATATTCTTTGATTCTGCATATGCATCTTGTATATTGTTTGCTATTCTCTCTGGTTGTCCATCAAGACCCATTCTTCCTCCAAAGTTATGAAGCATATTCCAAACCCACGGTAATCCTAAGTCATCAAATCTTTTATATCCTGGATTTAATTCTGAATTCAAATCTAAAATTAGGGCTTGATCTTTATTTTTTAATCCATTTACTTTATTATTAGATGGATTTCCTTGCCAATGCTGTATAACCCAAATTGAATCTTTATCGTGTTCAATCATCTTTTCTTGAATTGTTCCGTAAATTCTTCCCTCATCAATTCCTCCAGTGTTTCCACCTTCATGGAATGGGTCAACTGCATAATAATCTGTTACATCTCCAAATACTTCTTTTTGCTTTTCGTAGAACACATCTGCAACTTCTGCGAAATAATCTCTTTGACCATCCTCTACAAAAGTTTTAAGCATATTAGGTCTATCGAATCCACACCACTCACCTTGTGGTAATATTTCAGCATCTTTATTTTTTTCTTTAAAATCTAATGGCACCATACCTGAATACCCTTGAAGAACTGGGTTTATTCCATAAGTTTGCATTCTATCGTGCATCTTTCTTCCAAGTTCGGCTCTCTCTTCAAACCAATTGTCTGGAAGTGGTCCTCCAAAACTAGTCATATTCTGCATATAAAACCAAGCAAAATAAGCAGGTCCTGATATAAACTCTTTTACTTCTTCATCAGAATATCCAAATTCATTTAAAGTCCTTCTTAAAACTTCTTCTTGTCCTACTATATCTAAAACTAAATTATAACCGCTCATTGCAGCCCAATCTAAAAATGCTTCATACTCATCCCAATCCCAGAATGCCATTGTGTATGAATAAGTACAAAAATTTAGTGCGTATCTATGTTCATATGGCGTATCAATAACTATCTTCTCTGAAACTTTAGGCAACTTCTCCGGCATATTTAAATTTGATCCCATCATAGGGTTGTACATTACATTACAATAATTCTTTAAGTAATAATTAAAACCTGATGCTAGTGAGACTCCATCATTCCCTCTTATTACTATCTTTCCATCCTTAGAATCTTCAATTTCAAAAACATCATTTCCTGTTGATGTAGCTTTTCTTACTTCAAATTTAAACTTGTCCTTATACTCATCTCCTATAACTCTTCCAACCATGTTTGACATTTCTTTTATAGTTTTTTCATTAGCATAAGATTTATCATTTGTAAAATTATTATATTCTTCTGACCATTTTGTATCATTAAAATTAGTTACTGAAATTGGCTTATCAGCTGGCTTTTCATTAGATACTTTTTCTCCATAAATTTCAACTTCTGCAATGTTTGAGTTATTAGAGGCAGAGCTAAAAGTTACATCCACTCTAATCTTTGAAGCTGACATATTTCCTAGATTATGAGAATCTCCTTCTGCTTTAGCTGGACTTAAATCACTCTTTTCCGCTACTTTAATGAAATTTTCTCCATCTGAAGAAGCATATATATTGTAGTTATAGTATCCTTCTAATTTATTAAATATCTTAATTTCTGATAAGCTATACGTTCCATTTAAATCGATTTCAATCCATCTATAATGATTTGAAGATTCCCAGTAAGTAGATTTATCTCCATCCATAGCTAAGTTAACATCATGTCCATTTGTATTGCTTTTAGCTGTTACGGTAAAGCCCTCTTTAATATTCCCTTTCTTAATATCTGCTTTTGCTATTAATGGAGCATTCCCTATAAGTCCTGTTACTATTGTTAATGCCACTGCCCTACTAACAAGTTTCTTGACGTTTTTCATTGATATTCTCCCCTTTTGAGTGTATTTTTGTAAATTAATGTAATTTAGGCATAAAAAAAAGCTAAAAAAGATAGTAATATATCTTTTTTAGCTTATGCCCATTTTTCATGGTAGCACGCTTTCGTTTTCAATTATTATTCATTTTCTATATTTTGATTATATTTCATATTTTTACCATAGTCAATCATTTATTGACATTCTTTTCATTTTTAATTAACAATATTAACTTTTTATTTGTATTCACTTTGTTTTATTTATTTTATATAGTTACATTATTTATTTTACTTATTGTCAATCTAACTAAGTTATTTATTATCCAATTTAGGTAGCTTATTTGTTTTATCTATTATTCATTTATCTTAATGCTCTTATTTTATCCATACTATTAAATCCATTTAAGTTATCTTATTAATCTATTAAGTGTTTTGAACAAAGATTACTCCAGTATTTATACCTAAATAGACTTATTTATTAATCTATTTAACTGCTTTTCTAACCTCTTCTGCCACTTTTATTTGAACATCTCTATCAAATGGTTTTGGCATAATATAATCTTCTGAAAGCTCATTAGGCTTAACTGAATCTGCAATAGCAAATGCTGCTGCAAGCTTCATTTCTTCTGTTATTTTCTTAGCACCACCATCAAGTGCTCCTCTAAACATACCAGGGAAAGCTAATACATTATTAATTTGATTCTTAAAGTCTGAACGCCCTGTACCAACTACCCTAGCACCAGCAGCCTTTGCATCTTCTGGGAATATCTCTGGTACTGGATTTGCCATAGCAAAAACTATAGCATCTTTATTCATAGTCTTAACCATTTCTTTTGAAAGAACATTACCAGCTGAAACTCCAATAAATACATCAGCATTCTTTATTACATCAGAAAGTCCACCCTTTTCATTGTTTAAGTTTGTAACTTTAACAAGTTCTCTATGGATATCACTTTCTTGTTCCATATCTCTATGAAGTACTCCATTTATGTTGCACATAACAATATTTTTAGCTCCCCATGATAAAAGAAGCTTTGCTATTGCACATCCTGCCGCCCCTGCACCATTTATAACAATTTTTATGTCTTCTTTATTCTTATCTACAACTTTTAAAGCATTAATTAATGCTGATAAAACAACTATAGCCGTACCGTGTTGATCATCATGGAATACTGGAATATCTAATCTTTCTTGAAGCTTCCTTTCTATCTCAAAGCAACGTGGTCCTGAAATATCTTCTAAGTTTATTCCACCAAAAGTAGGAGCCATTCTAACTACAGTTTCAACAATTTCATCTACATCCTTTGTATCTAAAACTATCGGAATTGCATCAACATCTCCAAACTCTTTAAATAGTACACTCTTCCCTTCCATTACAGGTAATGCTGCCTCTGGCCCAATATCTCCAAGTCCAAGTACTGCTGTACCATCTGAAACAACAGCTACCGTATTCCACTTTCTTGTATATGTATTTACTAATTCTTTATTTTCGTGAATCTTTCTGCAAGGCTCTGCAACTCCAGGTGTATAGGCTAAGCTTAAATCCTTCTCATCATTTACCTTAACTCTTGATTTGATTTCAAGCTTTCCTCTAAGCTCTTTATGAAATTCTAATGCTTCTTCATATATATTCATTCTAATTCTCTCCTTTTACCATAATCTTTTCTAATATATTACATTACAATCCTTTAAAATACAATATTTCATAATATTATAAGAAACTTTATATCTATAAAAAAATCTTATATCTATTATTGCACTCAAAACTTAAATTCATTAATGTAAATATATTCTTATACCTGAAACTTAAATTCATTAACATGACCATTTTCTTATAAATAGAAATTATATATTATATATAAATTGCCTTGAAGCAGAGTATATCTTTACTCTCCTCAAGGCAACTTTAAGTTATTTCGCTAAATTGTAGATTGCATTTGTAAAAATTTCTGTATTAAGAAGTAAATCGCTAATATCCATGTATTCATCTTTATTATGAGCTATTCCCTTTTGTCCTGGAAAAGATGGCCCAAATGCTACTATATTAGGGAATACCTTAGCATAAGTTCCCCCTGTAGTAGTTACTGGTGTTCCATCAAATCCAGTTACTTCTTCATAGGATTCTTGTAACTTTTTAAGAAGTTCATGATCCTTATCAAAACATACTGAATCCATTCTTCTATTTTCAGTTATTTCATATCCTTCATTTATGATTTCTTTAATTATACCCATCATATCTTCGTAAGTATAAGTAATTGGATATCTAAATACAACTGATAATCCTACTTTATCTTCATTAAGAGATAGCTTATAAGGATTTATTACTAAGCTTCCCGATATATCATCTTTGCACTCTATTCCAATCTTCTCTAAAGAATGATTCTCATGAAAGTTTTTATAAACAAACTCTATAAAATTCTTTAATTCCCCACTAAAAATCCCTTTACCTATGCCATTTATAGTTTTACATAATGTTGTAACAGCATTTTCCCCTGTCTCTGGGGCATTGCCTGGTGCTTGTGATCCCTTAACACTTATCTTTTCTAAAATCTCAGTTTGCCAATTTAGATTTTCTCCCTCTAGAGATTCTTTTCTAGTCACTTCTATCTCAGCAAAATCTGGTACCATATTATTTCTAAAGTTACCTTTTATACCTTTTATAACACAATCTTTAATTGAATTGCTCCATATAGTTACATCAAGTATCCCTCTCTCCCCATATACTGCAGGATACTTACAATCTGGAGTAAATCCCATAATTGGTGACTTCTCTTCTTTTAAATAATAAGGAATATCTTTAAATCCTGTTTCTTCATTTGTCCCAAAGATTACCCTTATCTTCTTTGAAATATCAAGATCTAACTCCTTTATTATTTTCATCCCATAAAGAGCTGCCATTATAGGTCCTTTATTGTCTAGGACACCTCTACCAAATATTTTTTCATCTTTAATTGATAGGTCAAAGGGAGGATAAGTCCACCCTTCTCCCTCTGGAACTACATCTACATGCCCAATAACTGCAATATAGTCTTCCCCTTCACCGTACTCTGCATACCCAATTGCATTTCCTATATTTTTCGTTCTAAACCCCAATTCTTCTGATATCTTTAAAGCTTCTTCCAATGCTCTTTTAGGCTTCTCTCCAAAAGGTGCATCTGAAGTCTTTATCCCTTCAACACTGCTTATTTGAACTAATCTTTTTATGCTCTCTAAAAGTTCTTCTCTATATTCTAAAACCTTCTCATTAAATTCTCTCTTTAGACTTGCTTTATTTATACTTTTCATATCTAATCTCTCATCTTCTTTCATAATTACTTAAACTTAGATACCATAATTTTTGATATTCTTAGTTTAAAGCTTTTAACTTAAGACTTTAATGATTAATTAGTTATTAGTCAAAAGTTATTGGTGATTTTATTCTCTTAAGATAAGCATCAAGCCACTCTTCTGAAGCTTTTTCGTAAGTTGTTTTTCCATCTTTCATTTCATTACAAACATATACTGTTGGCTCTTCATCTTCTGATACAACTGAGAATGAGAACCCTACTATATTAGTTGCAACTCCCCACTCACCTTTGTTGTTAAGAGCTACTAGTGAAAGATCTCCTGACTTTCCTCTTCTTTTTACAAGCTTGTCATTTAATTCTTGAACTGCCTTATCACAAGCTTCTTGAGGATGCATTCCTTCTTTCATAAGCCTAACTATTTCATATGAAATACAACCCTTCATTAAATCTTCTCCAAGACCAGTTGCTGATGCTCCACCAACTTCACTATCACAGTAGAAGCCTGAACCTGATACTGGTGAATCCCCAACTCTTCCTCTTCTCTTCATGAAAAGTCCACTAGTTGATGTACCAGCTACCATCTTTCCTTCCTTATCTACAGCTATCATACCAACGGTGTCATGACCATCATATGGACTTAATCCTTTTTCAATTGTTTCTTTTCTTCTCTTTGTGTAATATCTCTTCGCTCTATCTGTAAGCATATTCTCTCTTTTAAAGCCTTCTTTATGTGCATATTCTTCTGCACCATCTCCAACTAAGAAACAATTAAATCTTTCTTCACTAAGCTTTCTTGCGATACTTATTGGATTCTTAAAATCTTTAATTCCTCCAACTGCACCTATTGAAAGAGTGTCTCCATCCATATATGCAGCATCTAGTTCTACTTCACAATTTTCATTTGGAAGTCCACCAAATCCTACTGATTTATAGTAAGGGAAATCCTCAACAGCTTTTATCGCCTTTTCTATTGCATCTCCTGCAAACCCACCCTTTTTAAGATCTTCTGATGCTTCTGTTATTCCCTCAACTGCCATTCTCCACGTTGCTATCATAGCCCATTTCATAATAAACTCCTCCACTTCTACTGCTTTTCTACTATCGTTTTACTTCTTTTATTCTAAAAACATACTTCTCTTTTTAAATCTTCTACATTTTCTTTTTTAGCAAGCTTAACTGCCATCTTGCAGATATTTTCTATTGATTGATTTAATCCAACTCCACCTTTTTTAGGTGTTTTTACAACTATAACTTTATCTTTATATTTTTCTGTTGCTGGATTTTCTAAAGACATAGCCGCAAATGCTGGTATATCTGATTTATTATTTATTTCTTCAGCAAGTCCCCCTGCCATTTCTCCAAAGTTAGGATAGTGAAGAGCTGGCCCACATACTACTACATCTGGACTTAACTTCTTCGCCATTGCTACAAACTTCTTCTTTACTTCTTCTTCATTGTTTTGATAATATAAATCTCCACAATACAAAGTAGCAACTATCTCCCCGTCCATTTCTTTGAAATAAGGCTCCATCATTTTTCCTGGTCCTATTATTGATTTTTTTCCAGCTGGTGGTAGATCTGCGTTTTCATCACTTCCCATTCCGGCTTGTACATGATTTAATACTAATAATACTTTAACCATTGCTCTATCTCTCCTCCTAAACATTTATATCTTATCTAAATATTCTAATTTAAAATCCCTAAATTCTATAACTCTAAATCATCAAAATCTATATCATCATCATCTTCTTCAGAGTTTAATGCTCCATGTTCTTCTTTTAAGTATTGGTTATCAATAGCTTTTATAAATGGAATGTATATTACTACACCTAAAATTATTAATAAGATCTGAAGAACTGAACCTTGCCATCCTGAAACTAAGAAACCTGAAATAACTGGTGGTGTTGTCCATGGAATTTGAACCCCATTAGTATAAGGTACAAGACCACTTAACATTGCAAAATATGAAATAATTATATTGATTGTTGGTATTAAAACAAATGGTGCAAGCATTATTGGATTAAGCATGATTGGTAGACCAAATATAATTGGTTCATTTATACCAAATACCCCTGGTAAGAATGAAAGTTTACCAATCTTAGTAACTCTTTGGCTTTTACATACTAAAAGAATTGCAATAAGTAATGATAACGTACTTCCTGCTCCCCCAAAAGTTGCAAACATATCTTGGAACTGTCCTGTTATAATGTTTGGAATCTCTTGTCCTGCTTGGAAAGCATCTAAATTTTCTACTGATAATGCCTTTAATACTGGGTTAAATACCGCTCCAACAACACTTGATCCATTGATTCCAAAGAACCAGAATCCATGTAAGAATAAATATGCAATAATCATTGCTGGCAGTGTATTACCTAATTTTAATAGTGGTACTTGTAGCATCTTAAATACAAAGTTGTGTATTGTCTCGTAAGCTGTTGCTGCAAATATATAATTTACTAAGAAGAATATTAAAATAACTATTCCAGCTGGTATTAATGCTTCAAATGATCTTGAAACTGTTGGTGGAACACCAGCAGGTAATTTAATTACCCAACCCTTTTTAAGAATCTTTGCAAATATAGTAACTGAAACAAGGGCAACTATCATTCCAAGGAATAATCCTTTAGAACCAACCCAATCTAGTGGAATACCTTTAACAATATAACTTACATCTTCTCCTTTTGGAGTGAAATCAATCTTATAAGGAGTTACAATAAAGAATGCCACTATAGCTGTTGCTGATGCTTGAATTGCATCAATATCTAACTGTCTTGCTAAGCTATAAGCTATACCCATTACAGCTAATATTGTCATAATATCAAATGTTGCTGCAACTGGTGTTGTAAGCTTAGCTGCCCATCCTTCTCCTAAGAATTGTGCTACCCAGTCATTCCATCCTGGAATTGGGAAGTTTGCTATAAGTAAGAAAATTGATCCTATGATTAAAAGTGGTGTTGAAACCAAGAAACCATCTCTTATAGCTATTAAATATTTATTTCTACCTATAACTTCTGCCATAGGCATTAATATTTTCTCAAGCTTTTTCATAAAAAAGTTCATTTTTATT
Source organism: Clostridium sardiniense (assembly GCF_050584765.1). Lineage (GTDB taxonomy): Bacteria > Bacillota > Clostridia > Clostridiales > Clostridiaceae > Clostridium > Clostridium sardiniense_A. Next base: position 644,739 of record NZ_JBNOOR010000002.1, read on the forward strand.
CCCCTCTCAATATTAAATCTTGCTATTATACCCAGTAAACCTTAACCATTTTCACTTCAAATATTGCTTTATCTATTAATGATTCTTTTACCTTGTCCTTTAGCAAATTACTTTGAAGCTTTCTTGATTAATTTAATTGCATGCTTTAATACTTTTTCTCCGTCCATAACTCCATAATCAGCTGCATTTATTGCGTCAACTGGTATTCCTAATGGCTCACACTCTTCTTGCATTTTTCTAAGCATAAATCTTACTTGTGGTCCAAGTAATACACAATCAGGTCTTTGATCTTGAATTAATGCATGAGCTTTAACACACGGATTTGCTTCAATATGTATGTCTAGGTTATGTTTTTTTACAACCTCTTGCATTTTTGAAACTAATAAACTTGTTGACATACCTGCGTCACAGAATAAAAATATTTTTTTCATTTATAATTCCCCCTTAGATTTTGATAAATTTTTTGATATTTTAATATTTTATTTACTTATGCCTATATTAAGAGCAATTACCATGCCAACTTTTTTCAATATCTATAAATGACCTATTTTAGCCATTATTTATGATATCCTTTTCAATAACCATTGATTTTCTATAGAGTGTGCATTAGAATAATACATAATAATGTAAATTTTCCTTATTTTAAACACACTAAATAAGATTAAAATACTTATTTTAAACAATAGTGACATAAAATAAATACATTAATTGATATTACGCTAAATATTTTAAAAAGTAATTATAAAGAATATACTGATAAAACAAATATATTAAAAGGTATTAGGGGTGAACAATTTGAAAAGAGTCGATTTAGTTTATGAGACTATTGAGAAACTAGACAAAGGTAATGGGGTAACAACACAAGATGTTTGCGATGCTTTAAATATAGAGCGCTCAAACATAAGTAAAAATTTAAATAGATTAGTAAAGGAGGAACGACTTTTTAAAAATTCTACAAGACCAGTAAAATACTATCTTAAAAATCCAAATAATATAGATTTTAATTTAAGATCATCTCTTGATAGACTTTCCTATCTTTATCCATCACTAACTGAAGCAACAAAACTTGCTAAAACTGCTATTTTATATCCTCCAACTGGTATGAACTCTCTAATCATTGGTGAAACTGGCTCTGGTAAATCCATGCTTGCAAAACTTATGCATGACTATGCAGTTTCATTTTTTAAAGATAAGGATATTCCTTTTATACACTTTAATTGCTCTGACTACTCAAATAATGTTCAGCTATTAAGCTCACATTTATTTGGTGTAAAGAAAGGCACATTTACTGGAGCTACTGAAGATAGAGTAGGACTTATTGAAAAAGCAGATGGTGGAATATTATTTTTGGATGAAATACATAACTTACCTAGTGAAGGACAAGAAATGTTATTCTTATTCATGGATACAGGGTATTTTAGAAGATTTGGGGAAGTCTCCAAAAAAATAAAGTCATCAGTTAGGATAATATGCGCTACAAATGAAGATATAAGCCAAACATTACTTAGCACATTTTTAAGAAGAATATCTATAAAGATTAAAATACCAAACCTTCATGAGAGAAGTCTTGAAGAAAGGCTTACTTTAATTGAGACATTCTTAAAGGAAGAAAGCCACAACTTAAATAAACCAGTGTACATATCTTATAATTCACTACTTTGCTTCTTATCTTATGATTGTCCATACAATGTAGGACAACTTAAAAATGATATAAAGCTTGCAGTTGCAAATGCATATACTGATTATTTTATAAATAATAAAAAACATATTAAAATAAATAGTCCTGATCTTCCAAAGGAAGTAAGACATAAATTATCTAACCCTTTAATTGAAGAAAGAGCTGTTTTAGGTGCATTGGATGCTATAAATAGATTCTTTATTTATGATGATAACACTAAAATAACTAGTCATTCATTCCAAAATCAAAAGCATGCAATATTTACAGCTTATAAAAATTTAATCAATAAAAGCGAAATACTAGCTTCAAGTAAAAATTCAAGTGCTTCTGATTATAATAAAATATTAGAAGAATATTTAGCTTGTATAGAAAAGCATTCTGAAAATTACAGATATAACTTTTCATATGCAACTTTTGATGAAACAAATAATAAACTATATGAATTTGATAAAAATATAGAAAAATTCTTTAAGTTTAAATTATATGAAACACTATTTAATATTCATATAGATTTAATCTACGATAGAATGAGCCTTATAACATTAGCTACAGTAAACCTTCATAACAGATTGAAGAGTCAATTTCCTGAAGAATATAAACTTGCAACATCATATACTAATATAATTGAAGATAATTTAAATCTTTATTTCCCTGCATCTGAATTTATATTAATTATGCTTATAGCAATTTATGTAAGTAATAGACAAACTGATAGAACTGAAGATTAATATTATAAAAAAATAAAATGGAGGCTAATCTATTTAATTAGATTAACTTCCACTTTATTTACTAACTTTTATATATTAAATTTATTTAATTGTCTATAGTTAACTTTACATGAAGATCTAAATAGTCTTATTAATTAGTTTTAATAATCTAATTTACCCACTTATTTTAACCATCTTATCTATATTAAGTGTCTTAGTTATCTCTTCATCACTAAGTCCTAATTCCTCTTTTATAACTTCCTTAATATTTCTATTAAGTTTAAGTGCTTTCTTTGCAATAAATGCAGCCTTTTCATAGCCAAGACTTGGTGCAAAGGCAGTAACTATTCCTATACTCTTTTCCACAAGTTCTTTACATCTTTCCTCATTAGCCTCTACTCCATTTATGCAATTCTCTGTTAAAGTATGAACTCCATTAGTTAAAATTCTGATTGATTGGAATACATTTAAAAGTATTATTGGATAAAAAGCATTAAGCTCTAATTGCCCTGAACTTGCAGCAAGCGTTACTGTTGTATCATTACCTATTATTTGAAAAGCTATTTGCTTTAATAGCTCTGGCATTACAGGATTAACTTTACCTGGCATTATTGAAGAACCATTTTGCTTTGCAGGAAGATTGATCTCTGAAAATCCTGTTCTTGGTCCTGATGACATAAGAATTAGATCTCCTGATATCTTGCTTAAATTAACTGCACATACCTTTAAATCTGAAGAAAGAGCTGCAATTGTATCTGCATTTTGAGTTGCATCTATCAAATCTTCAGCTTGAGTTATATTAAGTTCACTTAACAACCTTAAGTTACCTACAACTTTTTTTATATAATTTGGATTTGCATTTATTCCTGTACCTACTGCTGTTCCACCAAGGTTAACTTTTAATAATTCCTTTTGTCTTAATTCTAATCTATTTATATCTCTTCTTATAGCTCTACCATATGCAATAAATTCTGAACCTAAGCTTATTGGAACTGCATCTTGCATTTCTGTTCTTCCCATTTTAATTACATCTTCAAATTCTTTTCCCTTATTTAAAAGAGCCTTTTCAAAATTTCTTAATTCCTCTAAACAATATTCTAATAAGCCATGACAATTAATAAGTCCAGCTGTTGGAATTACATCATTTGTTGACTGACCCATATTAACGTGGTCATTTGGATGAACTGGATATTGAAGTCCTTTTTCATAACCTAAGATTTCATTGGCAAGATTCGCTAAAACTTCGTTCATATTCATATTAGTTGATGTTCCAGCTCCCCCTTGTATTGGATCTAATATAAATTGATCTATATAATTTCCATTTATAATTTCATCGCAAGCTTTAACTATTCCATCCTTAAGCTTATCTTCAAGCTCTCCCACTTCACAGTTTGTAATAGCACAAGCCTTCTTAACTAACGCTAAACTTCTTATAAATGATTCCTCTAAATTCATGCCGCTTATTCTAAAGTTTTCATGTCCTCTTAAACTTTGAACTCCATAATAAACATCCTTTGGTACCTTTTTACTTCCAATAGAATCCTTCTCTACTCTAAATTCCATCTTAAAAACCCTCCAATATCACTTATGATAAATTTCTCTTATCTATGTTTATATTAATAGCAACTCTCATGCCATAATCTGTGTGAATTCTGTTTTTAAAGCTTTTAAGGAGGTTTCTTAGAATCTAAATACAGTAGATATAATTTTATATAAATATCTTCACACTTATTCAGACTATATAATCACACAATATCATTAAATCTTCTAGTATTAATATAAAAAAGTAGTATTCACTATCTTAATGAACACTACTTTTTTATATAAATTTCATTATTATATTTCCTTGCTCTATAATTTTAACATCTTAAATTCTCTTTATATCAATCACAGGTATTATAAATATATAGCCTAAAATAAAAGACATCTTTATTAAAAAATTTAATAAACATGTCTTTCTAAAATTATTTTTGTGGCATTGCAGCCTTTACTTCTATATCTTCTACTCCAATAATCTTAAGAATCTTTTCTGATCTTTCCTTAGTTGATCCTGTTATAGTTTCAAACTTAACATTTTCAGCTTCTAAGAAACTTAAGATCGCTTTATCTATTGATTCCGCCATATCTTCATCTTGCCATCTTACTCCATCCTTTGCGTATCCAAACTCTCTTGGTACAAAGAATATGTAATCATACTTTGGCAAATCTCTTAATGCTAGTATATATAAATCTTTAAGTATCTCTATTTCTTTCACTGTTCTCTTTTTATCACCTAACATAAATCTACCATATATGTAAGGCACAAAAGTTGCATAGTCTGTTATTGCATAATCAAATTCATTTAAGCTTTCTTCTAATTGTGCTTGTCCTAAATATATACCATATTGTTCTGCGATAGTTTCTATCATACCTTTATCTCTTAAGTAATCAGTGCTATACTCCGTTGCTACTCCAACATTTAAATCTCTTATTTTTAAATCAACATAAAGTTGTTGTATTAATGTAGTCTTTCCACATCTTGGACCACCTAAGATGGCTATTCTTATCGGCATATAATCTCTCCTTCAAACTAATTACATTACCACCATAAGGTAATATTATTGTTTTTTATTTTCTAAATTTTGAAAACAAAATCATTATATCAGTTTGACCGACAATTTTCAATAAAATTCGCAATTAGAGGGAGTAGCAAGATATGACAGTTGCTACTCCCTCTAATTATGATTTAAGTAATTTTTTCTTTATATATAAATATTTTTATATATAAATATTTGCGTGAATTAATTTTGTCTTTTTCCGCATCTAAATATTTTCATCTTATGTTTGTATCTTATATTTAGATTCTTTTTATATTAGACAAATTCACCTTTTATAGTTATTCTTCAATAGACTATTTTGTGTTTATATTCTTCTAATATTAATTAATTTATTTATTAATTAGCTTTAGCATCTTCTTTTGGTTTTTTCTTAACAACAAATACTGCTATAATTAATGAAATTAATGTAAGTACTCCTGATGCAGCAAAGGCAATATTCATTCCATGTACTTGTGCAAGTTGTGGATTTAATATTCCTGAGTTTAAAGCTGCTTTAGTCATTAATGTAACTAATATTGCAGTACCAATTGAACCTGCAACTTGTCTCATTGTATTATTTACAGCAGTTCCGTGTGATAAATCTTCTTTGCTTAATGAGTTTAAACCAGCTGTAGTCAAAGGCATCATAAACATTGCCATACCTAAAAGACGAACTGAATATGCAAATGTTATAAGTTCAATCTTTGTATCAGCACCTAAGAATGATAATCCAAATGTACCAGCTGTTAAAAGTGTTAATCCAATTATTGAAAGAAGTCTTGCTCCAAATTTATCAAATAACTTACCTGTTATAGGGTTCATTATTCCCATTATTATTGCACCCGGCATAAGCATAAGTCCTGAATCAAGTGCTGAATATCCTCTTGCCATTTGAATATACATTGGTAATATTAACTCTGCTGAAACAAGTCCAGCATATGCTATCATTATTATTATTGTTGTATATGTGAATGTCATACTCTTAAATACTCTTAAGTTTAACATTGGCTTCTTGCTTGAAAGTTGTTTCCATGTAAATATAACAAGTGAAACTATACCTATTATTAATGGAATTAATACTTTTGCATTTTCCCATCCATCAGTACCTGCGTTACTAAATCCAAGTAATAATCCTCCAAAACCTAAAGTTGATGTAATTACTGATATAATATCTAATTTTATTTTATTTGATTCTTTTACATTCTTAAGTGCAAAAAATGCAAATACTAAATCAATAATACATATAGGTGTTATTAAGTGGAATAAATCTCTCCAAGGATGACTATCTACTATAATTCCTGCAAGTGTTGGTCCTATAGCTGGTGCAAAGGCAATTATTATACCTACAACACCCATAGCTAATCCTCTTTTTTCCTTTGGATATATAACTAAAAATACTGTTTGCATAAGTGGCATTATTATACCAGCACCTGCCGCTTGTATAATTCTAGCTACAAGTAACATATTAAAACTATTAGAAAATCCTCCAAGTATTGTACCTAGTGTGAATAATCCCATTGATGCAAAAAATAATTTTCTAGTTGAAAATCTATCAATTAGATAGGCTGTACATGGAATCATTATTCCAGTAACTAGCATAAATGCTGTTGTAAGCCACTGTCCTGTTGTTGGTGATATATTTAAATCTTTCATTATTGTTGGAAGTGCTGTTGTAATAAGTGTACCATTTAAAAATGATACAAAACCTCCAATTAAAAATACCGCTGATATAAGTATCGGGTTAAATTTTTTCTTTTCTCTTATGTTTTCTTCACTCATAAAATTTTATCCTTTCGTTTTTATTCCGTTCCATATATGCTTCAAATAATTAGCATGCTCTTTCAATTCCTCATTATTGCTTATGTACATTATTAATGCTTCAATAATTACTTTATTGCTATTTTCCTTTAAACCTTCTAGCTCTAATAAGGTTATTGCTTCTAATACTTTTTCTCTATCCATTAATGAAGATGATGTTAATACTATTGATCTTATTTTTGCTATTTTAAATTTCCACTCTTTTCTTAAATATTCTAAATCCAAATTAAATTTATCATTCTTAGTGAAAGCTTCTGTAATATCTAATGGTATAAGTGGTTTATCTTCTTTATGTTTATTTATAAGAGCTGTAGTTGAACTTACTATAAATTTTGCTATATCTCTATAGTTCCCTGTTGCAATCTCTCTGATTGCAAATATAACTACAAATTCTTTAATCATACCTTTTAAACATAATGTTATATCCCAAACTATTGATTTTATACTTTCTCCATATGCTTCAATTAATATATCTTTCAATTGATTTGTCATATAAATCTTGTTAGATAAAATTATACTTCTTACACTATCTTCTTTTTTGATTGACTCATTCTGAGCCATCATCAAAGAGAATTCCCTATCAACTGAAAAATGTTTAAATAATACATATATTTTTTCTTCATACTTATCCATAGGCGATAGATCTTTGTTAAGATCAACTTCTCCAATAAGTCTCATCATTTGGTTATTAAAAGATTTTATTATCTCAATTAGTATATCTTCTTTAGAATTAAAGCATTTATAAATCGTAGCTTTTGAAATATTGCATGCTTTAGCAATATCTTGAACAGATGTTGACATATATCCTTTTTTAGAGAATAAATATGTTGCTGTATTGATTATTTCCTCTTTTTTCTCATTAATTAAATCCAACCTATTATCTCCATATTTATAATTTATTTATAAAAACTATGCGGTTTTTATAAAAACTATATAGTTTTCATTATGAGATTATATTACTTTAAATATTTAGAGTCAATTAGTTAGCCACCTAATTAACATTTAATTCACATCATTTTTATCTAAATTTCTATAATATAAATTAATTGTTTTTAATTTACATTTCAAATTCATTTTTTGTATTTAATAATTACCTCTCATAAAGCTACTACTTTATTTTAAAACTATATTGCTCCCTTTTGAAAGATTCCAAAAGTTCTAACTTTTATATCCTTCAAAACAAAAAAGGAGGAATAATTCCTCCTTTTTTACACTATCTCACTTTTAATTTTCTCTATTTAAACCATACATTATTTTATAGTAGACAAGTAATTCTATACTATACTAATTTAAAACTTTTAGGTTTAAAGCTCAATTTCTATTAACACTATTAGAACTCTGCTAAGTTAACCTTCTCAATTGCTTCTATTGCTTTAGAGAATTGAGGTAAATACTTCTTATGTGCAACTAGCATATCATTTAATAACTTTCTTCCTCTTATATCATCACCAACTAGTGGATTAGTTACCATAGCTAGAAGTGCTGTATTGTAATCTCCTGTATAAGCTGCCTCTGCTGCTAATCTTTCAAACGCTTTTATTTGAGATGTTAATCCTTGAGCTGCTATTGGAAGTTCTCCAACTGTCTCAACTGGTACTGGACCATCCTTTGTAATATAACAGCTTACTTCAATTGCTGAATCATCATCAAATTGTTTAAGCTTTCCATTATTCTTTGTATTTACAGCAACTACATTTCTCTTGTCATTATATATACCATTTATAACATTACAAGCTACATCTGAGTAATGTGCTCCCCCTCTTTTTGAAAGTTCTTCAGGTTTTACATCTAAGTCTTTATCCTTATAAAGCTCAAATAATCTTTCTTCAAGCTTCATTACAACTTCTGCTCTTGTTTTGCCTTCTTCATATTCTTTTAATTCATCTGAAAGCATGTCTCTCTTTTTATAATAGTATCTATGATATGGACATGGCATTACACCAAAGGCTCTTATAAATGCTGCATCCCATCCTAAAGCTTTTATATTTGCCATACTATGCTCATCTTCTGAGAATATCATCTTTTCAATTACTTCATTGCTTACATCTTTTCCATCTAAGTATGCTCTTTCTGCATAAACCATATGATTAAGTCCTGCAAAATCTACTTGTATTCTATCTTTATCTACACCTAAAGTCTCTGCAATCGCAAACTCCATTCCTATTGGTACATTACAAACACCAACAACTTTCTTATGAACTCCATATCTAAGTAATGCTTCTGTTACGATTCCTGCTGGATTTGTAAAGTTTATAAGCCATGCATTTGGACAAAGTTCACTTATATCTTTAGCTATATCTAAAATTACAGGAACTGTTCTTAATGCTTTAAATAGTCCACCTGGTCCGTTTGTTTCTTGTCCTAAGAATCCATGGCTTAAAGGAATTCTCTCATCTTTAGCTCTTGCTTTTAAAAGACCTACTCTTAATTGAGTTGTTACAAAGTCAGCATCTTTTAAAGCTTCTCTTCTATCAAGAGTTAAATGAATTTCCATAGGAACTCCAGCTTTTTCTACCATTCTCTTTGCAAGTGCTCCCACTATTTCAAGCTTCTCTTTTCCATCTTCAATATCAACTAACCAATATTCTGATACTGGCATTTCATCATATCTTTTTAATATACCTTCTACTAATTCTGGAGTATAACTTGATCCTCCACCAATAGTTACAATTTTAAGACCTTTTTTACTCATATATTCCACCCACTTTATTAAATTTGCATATAGCATAATATTTTAAACGTTTTCTAAATTTTATATATAAGAGAAAGCTATAAAAGCTTTCTCAAATTATTAAATTATATTTCATCTGTACAGTAATAACAGATTCACCTTGATAATAATTATTTTTCAAATTATTAATTTAAAGTTCTTCTCCATTAGTTTCTATAACTTTCTTGTACCAATAGAAACTATCTTTCTTATATCTCTTCATCTCTTTTTCATCATTTTCATCTCTATCAACATAAACAAAACCATATCTCTTTTGGTATCCATTAAGCCAACTTAGAAGATCTGTAAAGGACCATGTACAATATCCAAGTAAATCAACACCATCATTTATTGCCTCTTTACACGCTTCTATATGTTTCTTTAAATACTCAATTCTATATTCATCATGGATTTCTCCATTTTCTAATTTGTCGTATTCTCCTAATCCATTTTCAGTTATAAGTATTGGAAGATTATACCTGCTTGTTATTCTCCTCATACCTATTCTTAAACCTTCAGGATCAATTTCCCAATCCCAATTTGTAGCTTCAAGATTTGGATTTTTTATTGTTTTAAATACTCCTGGAATTCCAGTGTCTTTAGATGTTCCTTTTTTACCTGTAGTATTAAATGTACCACTATCATCAACTCCACCTTCTAATGGATTCATTTCAACTGTTGTTGTTTGATAATAATTAACACCCATAAAATCTGGAGCACCTTCTTTAAGAAGTTCCATATCTCCTTCTTCTATAATTGGTTCAAGCCCCATTCTTTCCATGTATCTAAACGCTGCTTTTGGATACTCTCCTCTGCAGTAAACATCAAGCCACCAATGAACATTAAATTCTTCTGCATTTTCCATTGCAAGTACATCTTTTGATTTACATGAATATGCATAATTAGGTGATAGAGCAAAACTTGGTCCTATCTTACCATCTTTAACATATTCTCTGAATGATTTTATTGCTTTTGCATTAGCTAAACTTGCAATATGGTTTGCTTGTATCATCCTTTTGAAGTTTCTTACCTTTGGTGGATGAAGTGCTAATCTATATCCAAGGCCTATAAATATATTTTGTTCATTTAATGTAACCCAATACTTAACTCTATCTCCAAATCTCTTATATAAAGTTATGCAGTAATTATTAAAATCATCTATTATTTCTCTAGACTCCCATCCCTTATAAAGGTCTTGAAGTGCTTGTGGTAAATCCCAATGATATATTGTAATTATTGGTTCAATATTATGTTTTATTAATTCATTTATTAAATTATCATAGAACTTTAAGCCTTCTTCGTTAACTTCTCCTCTACCCTTTTTGAATACTCTAGGCCATGAAATTGAAAATCTATAAGCTTTAAGCCCCATGTCAGCCATAAGCTTAACATCTTCTTTATATCTATTGTAGTGGTCTACTGCTACATTACCATTTGTATTCTTAAAAGTATTCCCTGGAATCTTAACATATTCATCCCATATTGAAGGTCCTTTTCCATCTGCATCATGTGCACCTTCAACTTGATATGCTGCTGACGCTGATCCCCATAAAAAATCTTCTTTAAATCCATCTAACTTTTCATAAAGCATTCCTACTACCTCCAACTAATTTCTCATCCGCTTTTATACCCTAATTATATTTTCAAAAATTTACTAAGTAAATGCTATTATGCTCTTAAAAAACATGTACCATCATTAAATAATATGTTTTATACATAAAACATCCTGTTACATGTTAATCATTCTTTTTCCTATATCTTCAATCATATATAAAACAGGAATTTGAGTTGTTGCTTCATGGGTTCCTCTCTTCTGTTGTGGAACATAGTATGCAAGCTTTATGTCTGAAAAATTTGCTATAGTACAGTTTTTACTATTTGTAATAGATATTATTTTTCCTCCTGCACTTTTCATTCTATTTATATGTGTTATAGCACTTGGGTTCTCTCCTGATACTGAGAATACAAATGTTACACTTCCTTCTGCATATATACCTTCAGTAGGATAATATGGATCTGTTATTGAAAGAGAGAATTTCCCAAGGCCTGCAAAATATCTAGATGCATAGCTCGCCATAGCCCCTGAGCTTCCAACCCCAACACAAAAGACATACTTAGCCTTCTTAAGTGCAATTGCAGCTTCTTCTAAATCCTCTTTAAAATTATCATTATTGGCTCTATTTAAAAATTCTATTATTATACTTTTATCATCCTTTATATTTACACTCTCATTTTCTTCTAAAAACATTTTTAATTTAATTTTAAATTCAGAAAATCCCTCACATCCAAATTTTTTACAAAACCTAAGTATTGTAGTTGTTGATACATGAGTTTCATCTGCAAGTTCTCTTATTCTCATATAAATTACAGTATTTTTATTTTTCATTATGTAATCATAAACACCAAACTCTAAATCATTAAGACTTTTTATTTCATTAACTCCAAACATAAATAACTCTCCTTTTATTATTTTCTTGAAAACTACCATATTTATTCCTATTCTAATACAAATATCCTTAGAGTAAAATAATTAAATTTATATAATTCATGTATTAATATATTTAAATTACAAAAACTATTTTTGTAGGAGGCGATATAAATTGGATAAGAATAAGAAGCATAAAATCGGCGATATATCTAGTGCTACAAGAGTTCATGAAGAGTACTCAAACGTATATCTTCCTGATGAAAGAACAGGCTATCATCCTAATGATGAGGATCTGGTAAGCAAAGCTCCAAATGGAGATATTACACCTATTCCTAATCCTGCTAGTGATCCTATAGTATCTCAAAATATTGCCAATCAAGAATTTGACTACACTCAAAGTATGGCAGATGAAATGAATGATTTTGAGGATGTAACAGGAACAAATAGGGATGTGCAAGATAATAAATAATTAAATATCCTGTATAAACTAAAATAACCAAATTACGCGTCAATAAAAGAGAGTCCAATATTTTAAATAAGAATATTGGACTCTCTTTCTGCATTTAAATTAGAAATATTGAATTGGTAAAGAGCATTGAAAATTAGTAGTATTATAAGATAAAACCCCAATCTATAACAGATTGAGGTTTTAAAATTATAATTGCTTTTTAAATTAATTATCTAGTTTCTAAGAATGCTACTAGGTTATTAACAGTTGCCATATCTGATCTTTCTAGATCTGTTGGTTGAAGTTTTATTCCTAGTCTTTCTTCTATTTGTAATAATACTTCTATTATTGCAAGTGAATCTAAAAGTCCAGCTTCAAATAAGTTTAATTCTAAATCATCTCTTATTTCGTCGCATCCAGTTACTTCTTCAAAAATTTCTATTACTTGTTCTTGCATTTTCCTCTATCTCCCTTATATTTAAATCTAATTCTTTAAAAATCTCTCTCTTCTATTTTAGCTATAAAATCTTTTTTTTCTATAAAGTTTATATAAAATTTACATAAATTTATTTTAAGTAATTATTAAGCTTTAAATTTTACTTCACTATGTGGAAGTATCCTGAGAATATTAACAGACCAAAACATGCTATATGGAATGTTATAACAATCTGTACAATTTGGAACCACTTTTCCTTTTTGTGTGATTTGTAGAACTTTGATTTCTTTTGATAGATATCAGTTAATACTAAAACTACACCTTGGTAAATACCATAAACTATGTAATACCAAGTTAATCCATGCCAAAATCCCATTGTGAGCATTGTGATAATTTGAGCGACATGTGCTGCTGTAGCTCTCTTTTTAAATCTCTTCTTTCTCATTGAACTAATTACAAATCTTGAGAATATGTAATCTCCAAACCATCTTGAAAGTGATATATGCCATCTTGTCCAGAACTCTTTCATATCTTTACTTATAAATGGTTTATCAAAGTTATCTGGTGCCTTTATTCCAAATATATAACTTGTACCAACAGCGAAAAGGCTGTATCCACCAAAGTCAAAGAATAAGTATAAACTATAAGCATACATATAACTTAAAGCTCTTAAGAATGTTATATGATCTGTATGAATTTTAGTAAGCCATAAAGTGTTTATAAGAAATGCTATAACAAACTTATATCCAACACCCATAATTATTTTCTTAATACCTGGCATTAAGTAATCATTTATATATTCATCTTTTGGTATTTTCTTTTCTAAATCTTTTTCAAATCTTCTTGATCTATCAATAGGTCCTGAACTTAATGTTGGGAAGAATAATATAAAGTAAAAGAATGTACTAGGTTTTACTTCTGTTATTGCTCCATCATATATCTCTATAACCATTTGAATAGCTCTAAAGTTTAAATAAGATATTCCTATAAATCCTATTATCCCAATTTTTGCGTGAGGGAATAATACATTAAAGTGTGGTGATAGTTTATTTATTATTACTGGAAGCATTGATGCAAACAGGAATATTCTATATACAAGTTTGCTCTCTGTTCTCCTTCTAACAAACAAGTAACCATAAACTATAAGTGTTTCCCATATAATAAATATACACAGGAATTTAAAATGCACATTTATTCCAACTATAAGGAATATCATAAATGCAGTTGCAATCATTCCATATATTTTTATCTTTTTACCACATAACCCTAAAACTATAGCAGGAATTGCTGTTAATAGGAGTATATATAGATAAAAATAATCTCCATATTGTGAAAAAGTCATTACATTTCCTCCATAAGTTTCTTTCTATCTATTTTTCCGTTTACGTTTGTTGGGAACTTATCTATTATCTTAATATTTCTTGGTATCATGTAGCCTGGTATAAATTTTTCTAATCCTTTTTTAATCATCATGCCATTCTTTAAATTACTTAAATCATTCTTTTCTTTAAGTTCTACTACTCCTTGAAGATAAGCAATTTTTTCATCCTTGTATATTGGAAGAACTACTGCATTTCTTATATTATCAACTTTTCTTAAGTTGTTTTCTATATCTTCTATTTCTATTCTGAATCCATTAAGCTTTATTTGGAAGTCCTTTCTTCCACAGTAGTATATTCTCTCATCTAAGATGTAAGCCATATCCCCTGTCTTATATGCTCTAAATTTTTCTCCGTTAAAGTCATCATAATAGAACACTTCATTAGTCTTTTCTTCATTCTTGAAGTAACCCTTTGAAACTGATTTTCCTATTATTACAACCTCACCTTTTTCGCCTTCTTTTACGTCTTGTCCATTTTCATCAACAACTCTAATTCTTGTTGTCTCCATAACTGTACCAACTGGTAAGCTTTTTTCGTCTTCTAGCATTTCTACAGTTATATCATTTGCGCTTATTCCAACTGTTGCTTCTGTTGGTCCATATCCATTTATTATTCTTGTTCTTGGGAATCTTTCCATAAGCTCCTTTGAAAGATTCTTTGGAAGAACTTCTCCTATAAATATCATTGATTCTAGGTTCTCTAGCATTTCACTATTAAAGCTTGCTTCAGTTACACAAACTCCAGCGAATGATGGTGTTGATACCCATATATTCATCTTTGATTCATCTAATTGCTTAAATAACTCTTTATAATCTGCTAATGTCTTCTTTGATAATGAGAATAATGTAGCACCATGAGTTAATCCTGGATATATAGTTGTTACTGAAAGATCGAATGAATATGCAGCTTGATTCATTATAACTTTTTCGCTTCCATCAATGTTTAAGTATTCACTTATCCATTCAACGAAATTATCTAAATTGTTGCTACTTATTTGTACCCCCTTAGGCTTTCCTGTACTTCCTGAAGTAAATAAGATATAAGCATTCTCATCTTCCTTTACCCATGCTTCTTCCATTATTATTTCATCTCTATAATCTTCAATTATTCTTTCAAGCTCTTCTTGATTAATTACTTTAACATCTTCTCCGAAAACTTCTTTTTCTAAAGTACTAAAGTTAAATACTATCTTAGGTTTAACTTCTTCTGTTACGTTTAGTACTCTATCTAATGGGAAACTTATGTCTAGTGGTACATAAGCTCTTCCTGATTTTAATGCTCCTATCATACAAGCCATTATTAAATTATCTTTATTTCCGTATATAACTATAGGAGTATTATCATTATGATTTTCTTTTAAATATGCTCCTATACTTTCTGAAAATCTATCTAAATCTGTATATGTTAATTCTTCTCCATCACATTTTAAAGCTATTCTATTAGTCTTAGCATACTTTTTAATTCCTCTGATTATTTCCATATCAATATCCTCCTAAGTTAAAATTCATTATAGATAAATGGTATTTGTTTAAATGGCGCAAATGTAAACACTAATATTGCAGCTATTATAACTATTGTTACAACGATACTAGTTATTAGATACTTGTCCTTGATTATATTCTTTATAAAGTTTTTCACTAACGTCCAACCATCCTTTCGTTCCAATATGCATAACATCTCTCATATAATAAAGTTCACCTGCTTTGTCACTTGTATTTATAACATTAAACCCTTTGTCTTCTGCAAGTTTAGAAATCTTATTATATACCTCATCTCTTTTCTTTTCTGTAACACCAGTATAATCATAATATTTAGGTAAACCAGGTATTATAACTATAGTTGGTTTTATTCCAAGATTTTGGCATACATCTAAGAAAAATTCATAATCATTCATTTCTTTAGCATTTGAAGGATCTACATTAGCATATTTATTTTTTAAACTTTTAAGATGTGGTTTTAAAATTTTATCATAATATTTTTGATCGACTTTAAATGGATTATCTCCAACTCTTTTCTTAGCATCGGATACCGCTAAGTTATATTCCTTCTCCCAATTTATTGGTTTTCCAGGCTTATCATCCTTTGGTGTTTTATCCTTAAGTTTTTTTAATCTAGTATATAGCAACCCTTTTTCTTTTAAAGTAACCATTTTTTGTCGTACCTTGAAGTAAGGATATAAAGCCACTTTTTCCACTTTAGATGTAAATGTATCTGCATTATAAAGGATAGCATACTCTCTTTCAGGTTTATACTCATCACTACCTTTTAAAAGTTTGCTAACTCTTTCTGTTAATTTCTTTTTATTTTCATTAGATATTTCTGGATTATTTAAAAAAGCATAAAATTGTCCTGGAGAAAACCTTGCTTGAAAATCCTTAGGTCTAATTCCTTCTGGATATACAAACCATGATAACGCCACTAATAATACAACTTTTTTATCTTTTATCTTAGGATCCATACTTCCTAATGTAATTGCATCTTGTGCTTCCTGAGTAAGAGATTTACCTATTGTAAATACTCTATTCTTAGTTCTATTCGTATTGAAAAAATATGCAGGATGCTGTCTTGTTTCATGTATAAGGTCTGATGCTCCAATCATCATTATGTCACCTTGTGATAAGAAATGATTATTCAGCGCTACCCCTGTATCTTTAATATCTGAGCCATATTCGCCCATAAGAGGTACTAGATTTTTGCTTTGATAAAGTTTATTAATCTCATTATCTAAGAACTTATTTAAACCAAAAGCAAAAATCCCCCCTATAAGTACTGGTATTATAAAATATAATAATTTCTTCATACCTGTCTCCTCTCTAAATAAAATTCAATAAAAATAGTATTACTATTATGTAAGATAATCAATCACATAAATTTAATCCTTTTTAACAAATAATGAATAATTTCTTAAAAAATACTATTTTTTTAACTTTCTAATAAATCACCTAAGTAATAACGCCATTTTCATTGATATAACAGGTATTCTCTCTAATAAAATTTAACATTTTATTAACTATTTCATTTACTTTTTGTTAAACTTATTTCAATAAATTATCTCTATATTAATTTATAATCGTTATATTTCGCACTTTAAATTCTTTATATATTTCACTATAAACTTATTATGTATTCTAAGTTCACAAATTTTACTAGTTTCGAATTATTTTAAAGAATTACATTTCTATTTTGGGTATGTTATTTATTAAGCATTTCTCCATCATTGTATTTTTTATAAAGTTTCTCATTAACGTCTAGCCACCCTACCGGACCAAGATGCATTGCATCTCGTAAATAATAGTCTACATTCTCTTTGTCTTTTAAATTCATAACATCGAATCCTTTTGCCTTTGCCATTTCTGTAACTTTATCATAATACTTATATCTTTCCTTATCAGGAATCCCGGTATAATCATAGTACCAGTTTGATGCTGGTATAACCACTATAGTAGGTTTTATATTTAAATTTTCACACAAATTCAAGAAGCTTTGGTAATCTTTCATCTCCTCTGAATCCATTAAATTTACATTTGTATATTTATTTTTTAATTTTTTGTATTGTTTCTTTATTACGTCATAAAAATCATTGTAAACTTTCAGATTGTTTTCATTAGATTTTTGCTTTGCTTCTTTAACAGCTTCTATTTTTTCTTTTTCCCAATTAATTTTCTTTTCTCTATTTTTATTTAAAGTTTTATCTGGAAGTTTCATAAGGGCCCTATATAGTAATCCCTTCTCCTTAATTTTGACCATATTTTTCCTAACTTCAAAATATGGATATAGTATTACACTTTCAATCTTTGATATCATCGTATTAGAATCATAAAGGTTTGCATATACTCTCTCAGGTTTATACTCATCACTTCCTTTTAGAAGTTCTCCAACCCTATCTGATATTTCCATTTTATTCTTTTTACTTATATCCTTATTATCCAAAAACGTATAAAGTTGTTCTGGTGAAAATCTACTTTGAAAATGCGCTCGTGTAACTCCATTTTTATCCATAAACCATTGCATAGATAATAGTAATACAATCTTTTTATTTTTTATATTTGGATTCATACTTCCAAGCATTATTGTATCTTGTAGAGTCTGAGTATATGGTCGTCCTATTGTAAAAATTTGAGTTTTACTTCTATCAGTATTAAAATAGTTCGTTGGATGTTGCCTTGATACTACGTGATTTAACTCTGATGACCCCATCATCATTATGTTGTTTTGTGAAAGAAAATAATCTGCTAATATTACACTTTTATCTTTAATATTAGTTGAATACTCATTTTTAAGAATTGTTATATCTTTGCTTTTATATAAATTACCTATTTTAATATCCAAAAATTTATTTAACCCAACTATAAAAATTATACCTATAAATATTGGTATTATAAAATATAATAACTTCTTCATACATTACTCCTATCTAAATAAAATACAATAAAAATAATATTACGATTATATAAAACAATCAATTACATAAATTTAATCCTTTTTAATAAATAATGAATACCATCTTAAAAAATACTAAAATTTATTTTTTTAAAATTAAATAAGCAAGTAATACAGCCGTTTTTTAGTGTATTGCTTAATTTTCATCTTTAACTAATTAACAAATTATTAACTAATTTTTTTAAAGTATTTCTACAAATTATCCATTTCTACTCCTATTTTTTACACTCAAAAGCTATTGTTTAAGTCATAAGCTCCCTACCTAAATTAACTACCATAATATAATCTCTAATAACTAATATATTTCTAGGTACATACGTCCCTATAAAATATGACTCTATAAATGAAAATAATCTCTATATTTATTTATAGAATTACAAAAAACCAACCTATTAACTAGGTCGGTTTTAATTATAATTCCTTTTTTAATTAATTATCTACTCTCTAAAAATGTTACTAAATTATTAACTGTTGCCATATCTGTTCTTTCAAGGTCTGTTGGTTGAAGTTTTATTCCTAGTCTTTCTTCTATTTGTAATAATACTTCTATTATTGCAAGTGAATCTAAAAGTCCAGCTTCAAATAAATCCATCTCTAAATCCTCTCTTATTTCGTCACATCCAGTTACTTCTTCAAAAATCTCTATTACTTGTTCTTGCATTTTCTTCTATCTCCTTATCTTAAAATATAATTTTTTATATCTATTAATTTTATAATTTACTATTAAAATGTACATGAATTTCATTTTGATAATCTATAAAATATTATAATTCTACTTTACCATATGGAAGTATCCAGAGAATATTAATAGACCAAAACATGCTATGTTAAATGTTATTACTATCTGTACAACTTGGAACCACTTTTCCTTTTTATGAGCTTTATAGAACTTTGATTTCTTTTGATAAATATCAGTTAATACTAAAACTACACCTTGGTAAATACCATAAACTATATAGTACCAAGTTAATCCATGCCAAAATCCCATTACAAGCATTGTGATAATCTGTGCAACATGTGCTGCTGTAGCTCTCTTTTTGAACCTTTTCTTTCTCATTGAACTAATTACAAATCTTGAGAATATGTAATCCCCAAACCATCTTGAAAGAGATATATGCCATCTTGTCCAGAATTCTTTCATATCCTTACTTATAAATGGCTTATCAAAGTTATCTGGTGCCTTTATTCCAAATATATAGCTTGTCCCAACAGCAAAAAGGCTGTATCCACCAAAATCAAAGAATAAATAAAGACTATACGCATACATATAGCTTAATGCTCTTAAAAATGTAATATGATCCATTTTTATCTTTGTTAATACTAGTGTATTTATTGCAAAAGCTATAACGAACTTATATCCAATCCCCATAAAAATCTTCTTAAGTCCTGGAATTAAATATGAATTTATATATTCATCCTTTGGTATTACCTTATCCAAGTCTTTCTCAAATCTTCTTGATCTATCAATAGGTCCTGAACTTAGTGTTGGGAAGAATAATACAAAGTAAAAGAATGTACTAGGCTTTACTTCTGTTATCGCCCCATCAAATATTTCAATTACTATTTGAATTACTCTAAAGTTTAAGTAAGATATCCCTATAAACCCTATTATTCCAATCTTAGCTCCAGGTAATAACACCTTAAAATGTGGTGAAAGCTTATTTATTATTACCGGTAACATTGATGCAAATAAGAATACTCTATAGATTAACTTACTATCTGTTTTTCTTCTAACAAATAGATATCCATATACTATAAGTGTTTCCCATATAATAAATATACATAGGAATTTAAGCTGTACATTTATTCCTACTATAAGGAATATCATAAATGCAGTTGCAATCATTCCATATATTTTTATCTTCTTACCGCATAACCCTAGAACTATAGCAGGAATTGCCGTTAATAGGAGTATATATAGATAAAAATAATCTCCGTATTGTGAAAAAGTCATTACATTTCCTCCATAAGTTTCTTTCTATCTATTTTTCCATTTATATTTGTTGGAAATTCCTCTATTATCTTAATGCTTCTTGGTATCATATATCCCGGAATAAACTTCTCTAATCCCTTTTTAATCATCATACCATTCTTTAAATTA
This sequence comes from Clostridium sardiniense, assembly GCF_050584765.1. Classification (GTDB taxonomy): domain Bacteria; phylum Bacillota; class Clostridia; order Clostridiales; family Clostridiaceae; genus Clostridium; species Clostridium sardiniense_A. The sequence goes on from NZ_JBNOOR010000002.1 coordinate 665,463, forward strand.
CTTAAATCATTCTTTTCTTTAAGCTCCACTATACCTTGAAGATAAGCTATCTTTTCATCCTTGTATATTGGAAGAACTATTGCATTTCTTACATTCTCAACTTTTCTTAAGTTGTTTTCTATATCTTCTATTTCAATTCTGAATCCATTAAGCTTTATTTGGAAGTCCTTTCTTCCACAGTAGTATATCTTCTCATCTAAGATGTAAGCCATATCCCCTGTCTTATATGCTCTAAACTTCTCTCCATTAAAATCATCATAATAGAATACTTCATTAGTCTTTTCTTCATTTCTAAAATATCCTTTAGAAACTGACTTTCCTATTATTACAATTTCTCCTTTTTCTCCATCTTTCACGTCTTCTCCATTTTCATCAACAATTCTAATTCTTGTTGTTTCCATAACTGTTCCAACAGGAAGACTCTTTTCATCATCAAGCATTTCTTTAGTTATATCATTAGCACTTATTCCAACTGTTGCTTCTGTTGGCCCGTATCCATTTATTACTCTTGTTCTAGGGAATCTTTCCATAAGCTCTTTTGAAAGATTTTTTGGAAGAACTTCTCCTATGAATATCATTGATTCAAGGCTCTCTAACATTTCACTGTTAAAGCTTGCTTCAGTTACACAAACTCCAGCAAATGATGGCGTTGAAACCCAAATATTCATCTTTGATTCATCTAATTGCTTAAATAACTCTTTATAGTCTGCTAAAGTCTTCTTTGATAATGAGAATAATGTAGCACCATGAGTTAATCCTGGATATATAGTTGTTACTGAAAGGTCAAATGAATATGCTGCTTGATTCATTATAACTTTTTCACTTCCATCAATGTTTAAGTATTCACTTATCCATTCAACGAAATTATCTAAATTGTTGCTACTTATTTGTACTCCCTTTGGCTTTCCTGTACTTCCTGAAGTAAATAAGATATATGCATTTTCATCTTCCTTTACCCATGCTTCTTCCATTATCACTTCATCTCTATAACCTTTGATTATTCCTTCAAGTTCTTCTTGGTCTATTACTTTAACACCTTGTCCAAAAGAATCTGCTGATAAATCACTAAAGTTAAATACTACCTTAGGCTTAACCTCTTCAGTTACATTTAATACTCTATCTACTGGAAAACTTATATCTAATGGTACATAGGCTCTTCCTGATTTTAAGGCTCCTATCATACAAGCCATTATTAAGTTATCTTTATTTCCATATATAACTATAGGCGTATTATCATTATGATTTTCTTTTAAATATGCTCCTATACTTTCTGAAAATCTATCTAAATCTGTATATGTTAATTCTTCTCCATCACATTTTAAAGCTATTCTATTAGTCTTAGCATACTTTTTAATCCCTTTAATTATTTCCATATTAACATCCCCTTAGATTAAAATTCGTTATAAATAAATGGTATTTGTTTAAATGGTGCAAATGTTACTATTAATATTGCTGCTATTATAATTATTGTTATAACAATACTACTTACTAGGTACTTGTCCTTGATTAAATTGCTTATATAGTTTTTCACTAACATCCAACCATCCTTTCGTTCCAATGTGCATAACATCTCTCATGTAATACTGCTCTCCAGCTCTATCACTGGTATTTATTACATTAAATCCTTTCTCTTCTGCAAGATTAGAAATTTTATTATATAGCCCGTCTCTCTTTTCTGCTGATACTCCAGTATAATCATAATATTTAGGTAAACCAGGTATTATAACTATAGTTGGCTCTATTCCTAAGTCTTCGCATACATCTAAGAAGAATTTATAATCATCAATCTCTTTAGCATTTTCTACATCTACATTTGCATACTTATTTTTCAATTCTTTTATTTTAGGTTTTAACGTTTTATCATAATACTTCTGATCAACGCCATATGGATTATTTCCAACTCTTTTTTTAGCATCTGCTACAGCTAAATCATATTCCTTCTTCCAGTCTATAGGATCACCTTGTTTTCCATCCTCTGGAGTCTTATCTTCTAGCTTTTTAAGTCTTTTATATAATAATCCTTTTTCTTTTAAAGAAACCATACCCTCTCTTAATTTAAAATATGGATATAAAGCAACCTTTTCAGCTTTAGATATAAATGTATCTGAATCATAAAGCATAGCATATAATCTTTCTGCTTTATATTCATCACTTCCTTTTAAAAGGTCTGTAACTCTATCAGCTAATTTCTTTTTATTCTCTTTTGATATTTCTGGATTATTTAAAAAAGCATAGAATTGTCCAGGCGAAAATCTCGCTTGGAAATCCTTAGGTCTAATCCCTTCTGGATATACAAACCATGATAAAGCTACTAATAAAACAACTTTCTTATCTTTTATATTAGTATCCATACTTCCAATTGTAATTGCATCTTGTGCTTCTTGCGTAAGAGATCTTCCTACTGTAAATGCTCTATTTTTTGTTCTATTTGTATTGAAGAAATATGCAGGATGCTGTCTAGTTTCATGTATAAAATCGGATGCGCCAATCATCATTATATCTCCTTGTGATAAAAAGTGATTGTTTAATCCAACTCCTGTATCTTTAGCATCTGAACCATACTCCCCCATAAGTGGAACTAAATTTTTACTTTGATATAAACTACTTATTTCTTTATCTAAAAATTTATTTAATCCAAAAGCAAAAATTCCTCCTATAAATATTGGTATTATAAAGTATAATAATTTCTTCATCCCCTACTCCCCTCTTAATGACTTTAATGAAAACAAATTATAATTAATCTATAATTTTAATAAATAAAAAATTTAATATTTATATAGTTAGTTTTAAATATTAGATTTTTTTATTTAGCATAACCCCTTAGTATTTTTATGTACAAATAATATCAACACAATATTTACTATTATAATTATTTATTTACAAATTAGTGTAATTTTCTGTTATTTTATACACATTCTACAATGGCCATATTTATTATAAATGAATTAGACTTTACATGCAATTACAAAAAAAAGTCAAAATTGTTACAATTGTTAATGGAAAGAGGATAAAAAAGAAGAGCAGTTTAAACTTGTCTATTAAAACAAGTTTAAACTGCTCTTATGAGGTACGCTTTATGTTAGTGTGTATTTAATAATTAAAATTTAATTATGCACATTCTATATTTCTGCTAGCAACTACATCAACACCAGTTCCTAACACATTCTCTATAATAACATCTCCCATTTTAACTGGAGCTTCTATTACAGTTTCACCTATTATATCCATGCATTCAAAATTTAAATGCTTAGGTATTGCACCATTTGTCTTTACAGGTATTACTGGAAGTTCTCCTCCATTTACCTTTACTGTTGAAGTAACAACTCTAACTGGATTTGTAACTTCATTTAATCCATATATTTCTCCTCTTTTACAAGTGTTTCCTTCTACTGTCTTATTGTCTACATCTACTTTTAGATGACATCCCATTGGACAACTTATACAAATTAATTCTTTGATCATATCAAATTCACCGTCCTATAATATAGTATTTATATTAAATCCTTATTTACATGTTCTAAAATTATATATTTATTGGTCATTTCTTAATAAGTTTGTCTTATATAAAAAATTGTAGTTTAAAATATCCTATTTTAAATGGTTGTTGCACACTGTTATCATGGATGATTGTTTATTATATCATTATTTGTTTAGGGAATTTTTGTTTTTTTCTCAGTCATCATTAAATTAATTAAAGAGTAACCACTAAGAAATGACCACTAAATTGGCTATATTATTAAACCTATTCTAAAGAAATTGTTAAGTCTCCCTTAACTCCTTCTAAAAGCTTTTTAGGTAAAATTATCTTTTCCATTTCTGATGGTGCAAGATGCTTTCTCTTAAATGAAGCTATTTCCTTATCTCCTTCTCTAACTACTAGAGCCTTATCATGATAGATATTATTTACTCTCATAAATACAGTCATGCTTCCATCTATTGCATCTACAGTAACTCTTTGAGGTACAGTGTAGTTTACATTTTGACCATTAATTATTTTGATGCTAGCTCCTTTTTTAAGATCATCTTTGATGTATTTAGCTGCTGATTTTCCAGCATGCTTTGATTCTTGAGTAACAAAGTCAACTAGATCATGAACATGAACTACATTACCACAAGCAAATATACCATCTATTGATGTTTCCATGCTTTCTGATACTATTAATCCATTTGTTCTCATATCTTTTTCTATTCCAGCTTTTCCTGATAACTCATTTTCTGGAATTAATCCAACTGAAAGAAGTAATGTATCTACATCAAATTCTTTTTCAGTTCCTTTAATAGGTCTTCTATTTTCATCAACTTCAGCTATAATAACCTTTTCTAATCTTTCTTTTCCTACTATATCAGTTACAGTATGTGATAAGAATAGTGGTATATCATAGTCTTCAAGACATTGAACTATGTTTCTGTTTAATCCATTTGAATATGGCATAAGTTCTACAACACCCTCAACTTTTGCGCCTTCAAGTGTCATTCTTCTTGCCATTATAAGTCCTATATCTCCAGATCCAAGTATAAGAACCTTTTTACCTGGCATAAAACCTTCCATATTTATATATCTTTGAGCAGCTCCTGCTGTAAATACTCCTGAAGGTCTATCCCCTGGAATATTTATTGCTCCTCTTGTTCTTTCTCTACATCCCATTGCAAGAATAATTGCTTTTCCTTTTAATACAACATATCCTTCTTCGGGATTTATAGCATGAACATTTTTATCTTCATCTATATCAAGTACCATTGTTCCAAGCTTAACTTCTACATTTGTATCTTGTAACATATTGATAAATCTTTGTGCATATTCAGGACCAGTTAGCTCTTCTTTAAATGTATGTAATCCAAATCCATTATGGATACATTGATTTAATATACCACCTAGTTCGTTATCTCTTTCTATAATTAAAATTTTCTTTACTCCATCACTATAAGCTTCATAAGCTGCTGCAAGTCCTGCTGGACCTCCTCCAACTACTATTAAATCGTACATAGCTATCCCTCCTACTTTGTTTTTCCTACTAATATATATGAACCGTCTTTATCTTGATGAATATCTTCCATCTTGATTCCTAATTCTCTTGCTATTATTTCTTGTACTTTTGGTCCACAGAATCCACCTTGGCATCTTCCCATTCCTGGTCTACATCTTCTCTTAACACCATCTAATGTTATATTTCCAAAACATCTTTCTATAGCTGCAACTATTTCTCCTTCTGTTATGCTTTCACATCTACAGATTATTTTTCCGTATCTTGGATCCTTTTTAATAATTTCAGCTTTTTCTTCTGGTGAAAGTTCCATAAATATTATTTCTTCTCTTTTACCATTGAAATCTTTATTTTCTTTTAAATCTAAACCACAGTTTTCTAATATTTCAACTACACCTTCTGCAATTGCTGGTGCTGATGAAAGTCCTGGTGACTTAATTCCAGCTACATCTATAAAGTTTTTAACATCTGCAGCTTCTTCAACTATAAAGTCCCCTCTATCTGGAGTAGCTCTAAGTCCTGCAAAGTTTCTTATTGATTCTCTAAAGTTAACCTTAGTAGTTGTTTTAGTTGATGTATTTCTAATATAGTCTAATCTATCACCTTTAGTTTTAGTATCATCTTTATCATCTATGTCTTCTGCATCTGGTCCAACTAATAGGTTTCCATGAACTGTTGGAGTTACTAATATACCCTTACCAAGTTTTGTTGGAGCTTGGAATAATGTATGATTTACTAGTTCTCCTTGAGTCTTATCCATTACAAAGTATTCACCTTTTCTTGGGATAATCTTGAAGCTTTCTTTAGCTATTAAATTATGTATTTCATCCGCATGAACACCAGCTGCATTAATTACATATTTTGCTTCAATTACTTTTCCATCTTTAGAAGTGATTTTAAAAATATCATTTACTTTTTCTATCTTTTCAACTTCAGTTTTTAATTCAAGCTTACCACCATTTGCTACAGCGTTTTCCATTAATGCTATTGTATATTCATATGGTCCAACGATTCCTCCTGTTGGTGCATGTAACGCTCCAACTACATCGTCATTTATGTTTGGCTCCATTTCTAATATTTGTTCTTTGTTTAGAATTTCTAATCCCTTAACTCCAATTTTAGTTCCATTTTCATATAATTCTTTTATATGATCCATTTCTTCTTCTGAGAAAGCTAATACTAGTGATCCATTTCTCTCAAATGGTACACTTAGTTCTTTGCAAAGTTCCTCAAACATTTCATTTCCTTTTACATTGTACTTTGCCATTAAAGTTCCAATCTTTGGATCATAACCTGCATGGACAATAGCTGAGTTTGCTTTTGATGTTCCCATTGAAACATCATTTTCTTTTTCTAATACTACTACCTTCAAATCATATTTTGTAAGTTCTCTACAAATTGAAGCTCCTATAACACCTGCTCCTATAATTGCAACATCATACATACTAAAACCTCCTAGAATTATTTAAATTCTTATAATTAAGTTATTTTATATTTCATTCATTAACTTAGCGATAGCGACTTCTCTAAGTAGTTATCTTGTAGCTCTTTCTCTTTGATGTTTCTTTATCCCTAAAACTTTAAAGGGCTATAAGATAACTTGAATCTTTAAGCATACAGAACAAAAAAAGCCAAGCAGAAACCAAGGATTATTAATCCTTAATTTATGTGCTTGACTCTATCTCTCTCAACACTTGTATTTGATTATATTTATATGCTATCACATTTTTCAAGGCTTGTCAATCGTTTTCATAAATTTTCATTTATTTTATTGATCTTCCCAACCTTTAACTCTTTCAATTGCCTTTTTCCATCCTGAATATAGTTTATTTCTTTCTTCATCACAGAAATTTGGCTTGTATGTCTCACTTACATACCATGACTTAGCAATCTCATCTTTACTTTTCCAGTATCCAACTGCAAGTCCTGCTAAATAAGCCGCTCCAAGGGCAGTTGTTTCTGTTATTATTGGTCTTGTAACTTCTTTATCTGTTATATCTGATTGGAATTGCATTAAGAATTCATTCTTACTTGCTCCTCCATCAACCTTTATACTTTCTATCTTATAGCCTGCATCTTCTTCCATAGCATATAAAACATCTTTTGATTGATATGCTATAGATTCAAGGGCTGCTCTAATTATATGATTTCTATTTGATCCTCTAGTCAATCCAAATATAGCTCCTCTAGCATACATATCCCAATGAGGTGCACCAAGTCCAACAAATGCAGGAACTACATAAACTCCTCCATTGTCTTTAACCTTCTTTGCAAAATATTCAGTATCTTGTGCATCATTTACAAGCATAAGCTCATCTCTAATCCATTGGATAACTGCACCACCTACAAAAACTGAACCTTCTAATGCATATTGTACCTTACCATCAATACCAATTGCTATTGTAGTTAAAAGTCCATTTTTACTTTCAATCTTTTCTTCACCAGTATTCATAAGTAAGAAACATCCTGTACCATAAGTATTTTTAGCTGATCCTTTTGTAAAACAAGCCTGTCCAAATAAAGCTGCTTGTTGGTCTCCAGCAATACCAGCTATTGGCACTCTAAAACCGCCTTTTCCTCCAAGATTTGTATATCCATAAACCTCTGAAGAATTTTTCACTTCTGGTAACATTGATTTAGGTATATCTAAGACTTCTAACATCTTATCATCCCACTCTAATGTATTTATATTATAAAGCATTGTTCTTGAAGCATTAGTGTAATCTGTTATATGAACTTTCCCACCAGTAAGCTTCCAAACAAGCCATGTATCAACAGTTCCAAATAAAAGTTCTCCATTTTCAGCCTTTTCTCTTGCACCTTCCACGTTATCTAAAATCCATTTTATTTTAGTTCCTGAAAAATATGCATCCAAAACAAGACCTGTAGATTCTTTTATATAATCTTTTAATCCATCTTTTTCAAGCTTATCACAAATTGCAGCTGTTCTTCTACATTGCCAAACAATTGCATTGTATACAGGTTCCCCTGTTTTCTTATCCCATACAATTGTAGTTTCTCTTTGATTTGTAATACCTATTGCAGCTATTTCTTCTTGAGTTATATTTGTTTTTGCCATAACTTCTTGAAGAACTCCATATTGAGTTGCCCATATTTCCATTGGATTATGTTCAACCCATCCTTCTTTAGGATAAATTTGTGTTATTTCTTTTTGGCTAACTCCTAATATATTTTGTTCATTATCAAAAATAATAGCTCTTGAACTTGTTGTCCCTTGATCTAAGGCTATAATATACTTTTCCATTCTACACACACCTCTACTTAATACTTATCTTAACAATCTCCTATTAATTTTCCCTTATTAAAATTAATATCTTTGTTTCTTATTAGTTTATTTAGTTATTACTTGCTATTAATTAACTAATGAAGTCGCTATCGATTAATTAATGCGTTAAACTACATGTCCCAAATTTCTCTTTTTGTTGTAGAAACGGATGTGGCACCTGAACTTAAAGCCATCATTACTTCGTCCTTTGTTTCTATAAGGCCTCCACATATAATAGGCTTATTTGTACTTTTTGATACTTTATCAATTACTTTAGGAATTAATCCTGGTAAAATTTCAATTGCATCTATATTTGATATTAAATGATTCTTTACATTTTTAAGTGAAATAGTATCAAATACAAAACTCCTTTGTATTGCAATAAATCCGTTTTCTTTTGCTAGTTTTATTGCTTGAGATTTTGTACTAATTATCCCTTTAAACTTTGTTTCTTTTCTTAAATACTTAATTGCTGCTTCTTTCTGATTTAATCCATCAATTAAATCAACATGTACAATTCCGATCTTATTTTTATCATTTATTATCTCACTAATTTCCTTAACATTTAAAATATCCCCAAAAAGAACAAATATGACCTCAATATTTGAGTTTATTGCTATATTTAGTTCTTCGAAATTTTTTACTGCTGCTATAATCGGATTATCTGATAATACTTCACTAAAATTCATAAATACGTCCCCTATGTAATATATTTTGTTGTAAATGTTTACTATTCATTTATTTTTATTATTGCACTTTAAAAATTGCCTGTCAATTTAGATAAATTTTTAACATTTTTCTTTATTCTATAATAATTTATTAAATATTTATAATTTTATATATTTTCATATTATTTAATAATTTATAGAGATTATCTTTATTCTTATTATCTCAAGAATTACATGCTCACATATTCATAAACCTATAATTAAAAGCCTCTATTTATATACTAATAATTTATTTTATTCTCTCATTTAATCACCTCTCTACATAATGATTGATAATCATTTAACAAAAATTACTTTTTTATCCTTATTTAATATTATATTTTTGTTCATTTTTTATATTTATTTTAGTTTTTTTTATTTGTTTATAAAATATTAACTTTTAAATTATAAAAATCAGCCTCTTTTTATCTATAGAGGCTGATTTTATTTATTTTTCCTTGTAATATAACTCTATGTTAGCTTTTCCTAAATTCTTTGGTATTATATCTCCGTCTATTTCTTTTCCATTTATAATTATTTTATCTTTATCTGATTTTATAACTTTTATGTTATACTCTTCTTTCTCTCTATTTATATTTATCTCAAATTCCTTCCATGACTTAGGAACACAAGGAGTTATTTTATAACCTTCCCCTCTATAAACTTTAAATCCAAGTATATTCTCAAGACCAACTTTATACATCCAACCAGCTGTTCCAGTATACCAACTCCAACCACCTCTACCACCATGAGGCTCTCTTATGTAGACATCTGCTGCCATAACATATGGTTCTAACTTATACCTTCTACATTCTAATTCTGTATTTGTATGATTTATTGGATTTATCATATCAAAGTATCTAAGAGCTTTATCTCCCATCCCAAGCTTTGTAAGTGCTAATATAACCCAAGTTGCTGCATGAGTATATTGGCCACCATTTTCTCTAACACCTGCAACATATCCCTTTATATACCCCGGCTCTTCTTTTGAGTTTGCAAAAGGTGGTGCCAAAAGTTTTATTAATGCCAGGTTTTCATCAACTAAGTTTCTATCTACAGCTTCCATAGCTTCCTTTGCTCTATCTAAATTGCCACCTTCTGATATTATTGACCAACTTTGAGCTAATGAATCTATTTTACACTCTCCATTTTCTCTTGATCCTAATGGCATTCCATTATCAAAGTATGCTCTTCTATACCAGCCACCATCCCAAGCATTCTTCTCGAGATTTTCTCTAATATATTCTTTCATTTTTATATATCTATCTTTCTTTTCATTATCATTCATATGAATACATATCTCTTCAAAACTTGTTAGTATCTTATAAAGGAACCATCCAAGCCATACACTCTCTCCTTTTCCTTCATTTCCAACTGTACTCATACCATCATTCCAGTCTCCACTACCCATTAATGGAATTCCATGATCACCAAATCTTAATCCTCTTTCAATAGCTTTTATACAATGCTCATATATAGTTCCTTCTGTTCTTGATTGATTTACTATAGTATATCTTTCATCTTCACCTTCTCTTAAAGGTTCATCCTCTAGATAAGGTGCTTTTTCATTTAATATACTGTAGTCTCCAGTAAAATCTATATATTCAGCTGTAACAAAAGGTAACCATAATAAATCATCTGAGAATCTTGTTCTTATTCCACTATTTATTATAGGATGCCACCAGTGTTGTACATCACCTTCAAGATATTGTCTTGATGCACTTCTTATAATTTGATCTTTAGTTATCTTAGGATCTATCAGCCCTATAGACATTGAATCTTGAAGTTGATCTCTAAATCCATATGCTCCTCCTGATTGATAAAATGCAGTTCTAGCTAAATATCTACAACTATAATTTTGATAAAGTAGCCAACCGTTTAACAAGTAATCCATCGACTTATCTTGAGTTTTTACCCTTATATTTCCTAGGAAATCACCCCAATATTTCTTAACTCTATCTAACTCTTCATCAGCATTTGATACATTATTATACTTTTCTATTATTTTTTCTATACCTTTCTCATCTTCCTCTTCACCTAAAAGTATAATTAATTCTTTAGTTTCTCCTGGCTTTAGCTTTATATTACATTGTGTAACTAAACATGGGTCTAGAACACTTCCAAAACTCTCTTGTAAGTTTTCATATTTTAATCCTAGTGGCTCTTCTAAACTTCCAGAAATTCCGATAAATTCTCTTCTATCACAAGTGAAACTTAAACTTTCCCCTCCTAATATAGTTGAATAAGCTTTTAATCTTCCAAAATATTCAGAGTAAGGATTTTTACCATATATGTAATTTCCCTTATTATATGTACTTATATATCTAGCCGTTTGGTAGTTTAAAACTCCTAGAACCAGCTGAGCATAGTAAAATACTGATATATCTCTTTCTTCTTCTGATGTATTCTCTAATATAACTTTTTGAATTTTAACTCTTTCTTCCTTTGGACAGAATGTTGTCATTGTACTCTTAATTCCACATGAAGTATGCTTAAAACTTGAATATCCAAAGCTATGGCGAATTATATATGTCCCTTCATCCCTAACTGGTTTAGGAGTTATTGAGAAATATCTGCCATCCTTATTATCTCTAACGTATATAGCTTCACCTAAAGTATCTTGAACCCAATCATTATTCCAAGGTGTTATCTTATTCTCTCTACTATTTCCACACCAAGTATGAGATGAACCTATCTCTGATATATGGAATCCAAAGTTTTCATTAGAAATTACATTTATCCACGGAGCTGGTGTATTATTATAATCTTCAAGTATTATTACATAACTTCCATCACTATTATCAAATCCACCATAACCATTAAAGAAATCTAAATTTTTCTTTATCTCTTCTATTTCATTGTTTTCTTCATGCTGGTTACCTACTTCATAATCATTATCAGATATTTTATTATCAAAATCATAATTATAATCACCATTACCTCCTATAGAATTATCATGTATATCTACCTTTGTTACATTGTTTTCTGATAATTCCTTATGTCTTCTTGTAGTTTCACGCTTTTCTTCTAACCCTTTCATTTGAGTTAATATTGTTCCTTTTTCACTATTTATATATATAGATGAAATTCCAATTATAAAATCTCTTATCTCTTCACTCATGCTGGCTTTATTATGAATAAAGATTCCACCTGGCTTATTTAAAATTTCACCATCACTTAAGGTATTTATTAATTGCAATATACTCTTTTGAAGGGGCTGTTCGTAACTTAATTCTTCCTGGTTATATATTATTAAATCCACTTTAAGACCTTTGCTTATGAAGTAATTATGCATTTTTATCATTGACCTAATAATATCTATATCATCATCATCTTTGACAACAAGCATAGCAATTTTTATATCTCCAGAAATTCCATAAGCCCATAAGTCCTTTTGGTGCTTATTTATATTTCTTATATATTCTTCTCTATCTTCTCTTCCATCATTTAAGAAAAGTATATAGGAAGCTAAGCTTTGATATATATTAGCTTGTGATGACTTAATACCAAGATTTCTAAGTTGTACTTGCATTGATTTATTATAAATTCTAAATACTGAATCTAACCTATTAACATCGCTATAATCATTAGCTATTCTTATAGCTTCTTCTCTATCATCAGCTACACCTGTTATAAAGTATATTACCTTCTCTTCATTTGCATCTAATCTGATTCCATTTCTTATACTCATGATAGGATCTAAAACTATTCCTACAGTATTTTTTAATGAATTATCATTATCTAGTGCTACTGGCGACTTTAAAGTTCTGTTTCTACCTATAAAATTAATTCTTGATGTTTCATAACTTGCTGAACCTTCTAAATCACTTGATGTTATTGCCTTATGGAATATGTATGGTACTTTTCCACTTGGTACTCTAGCTCTTCTCTTTCCAAGTAATGTAGAGCTTTCATTATCATATTCAGTTTCTATAAAAAGATTTGAAAAACTTGGATGAGCAGAATCTCCTTCAAAGCTAGCTAAGGTTATCTCCATATAACTTGTTATTTCTATACTTCTTCCTTTGTCACCAGTATTTCTTAATGTTATCTTTCTAATATCTAAATTATCTTCCGGTGATACAACTATCTCCATTTTGCTTTCTATAGAGCCTTCCTTTTTACTAAATTCGCCTTTGTCTATAGAGAATTCTACAGTGTAATCTTCCCCTTCACTCTTACAAGGCTCATAAGTAGCACTCCAATAATCATTAGAATTTAGATTCTTTATATAGAAAAATAATCCACTACTATCTGATGTAGTATCTCCTTTCCATCTATAAAGAAGCTCTTCTCCTCTTTTAGAATAACCACTTCCTGTTAAAGTGATCATACTTGAAAATGTTCCATTTGATAATAATAAAACTTCTGGATTATCTCTTAGTGCACCTTTATATACTCTTTTTACAAAGTCCTCTGTTTCAAGTCTCTTTCTTTCATGATGAACTTCTATATCTCTTTCGAAAGTTATATATTCTGGGACTTTTTCCTTGAGTAATATCTCTGTTGCCTTTATTTCTGGTATATCATGAAATCTCTTTTGAAGTATATTATCATTTAATATATTATCTAAGCTTAAGAACGACATACCTAAATGATGAACCATATAGCATTTAACCTTTTTACCCCCAGACCTTATCCTACGACTCTTTCCTTCTGTATCATTCTCTTCATAGTCTTCATAATCATCTACTACTTTTACTTGCTTATTTATTTGCTTATCTTCTAATTCTTCTACTATTTCATCAGTTTGATCATCTAATATTACTTCCTCACTTAATATTTTATTTATTCTATTTGGAGTAAAATCAATAGCTTCTATAAAGCCATATCTTCCTAATGCCCCCTGACTCTCTAGTAACTTTAAATTTTCTATACATCTATCTTTTGCCCAAGGTAATACCATTAAAGTTGAATATGGTGATACTACTATCTCATCTTCAAGACCTCTCTTTAAACCTATTCCCGGCACTCCAAAAGCTTTATATTGATAATTTTCTCCTATATCAAATTGATAATATGCTGATTCAGATATTCCCCAAGGTACCTTTTTCTTCCTAGCAAATGCAATTTGAGCTTTTATAACTGATCTATAAGTTAAGTCTAAAAGTGTTCCCTTATAACTTTTCATTAAAAGATTTGGCATAAAGTATTCAAACATAGTTCCACTCCATGAAACTAAACTTTTTCCTCTAAATGCATTAGTCATTGCTCTACCTAGCTTAAACCAATGACTAGTATCAACTTCATTTCTAGCTATTGCTAAGAATGATGTAATTCTTGCTTCTGATGCTAATAAATCATAATAAGAATTACCTAAAGAATCCTCTTCTAAGTTATAACCTATAGAGAATAGTTCTCTATCCTTTTGATATAATATAGAAAAATTCATTTCATCCATTATACTTTCTATATTTAAAATTAAATTATCTACTCTATCTTCAAAGCTTTCTAATTCTATTATCTTTTCATTTAGTATATTTTTAAAGTCTTCTCCTGAGTATTCTGCCATTCCTTTTATCTCTTCTTTAAGCTCTAAGAGAGATGGACTTTTTTTCTTAAAATATTCTGATAAAATTTTGTTTACTCCATCAAAAAAATAATCTGCATAGTCTATTTTGGTTTTGATTTCATTTTCTAATTTATCTATCCAATACTTAAACTCTTCATCTCTATCTTTATTTTCTTCTTTTATTTTTTTAACTTTTTTAAGTTCATCTTCAAGTACTAGAATATATTCTTTTCCGTCTTCTCTATCTAGCCTCTCCAGTGTAGCATCACTATCTATCTTTAAAATTCTATAAATATCTTTTAGCCCAGTAAGTTCTTCTTTTCTTATTAATGGTTTTTTCTTATATTCTTTCAGAGTCTCCTTTAAAACCCATAAATAACCTAACAAATTACCACTATCTACTGTTGAGACATATCTAGGCCACAAAGGCATTGCTGTTTTTGTATCATACCAATTTAAATAATGACCTTCATATTTTTCAAGTTTATTCATTCCATTTAATATATTTTCTATTCTGTCTACAACTTCTCCAAAAGGTATATATCCTAAGTCATATGCAACTATATTGGATATAAGTCCCATCCCCATATTAGTTGGTGATGTTCTATTTGCAACTCCCTTATAAGGTTTCTCCTGATAATTATCTGGTGCTAAATAATTATTTTCACTATTTACAAAATCCTCATAATATGCCCATGTTCTTCTACTTATACATCTTAAGTAGTCTCTTTCATTATCACTTAGATTAACTTTTTCTTCTTTATGAATTTTACTAATCTTATATGCTAATGCAGGTGATAAAATCCATACAATAGATAATATGCTTATAATCACTCCAAGGATTAATGATGACCTAAAACTAATAACTATAAACAATGCTCCAGCTATTACTGAAAACCACATTTTTTCATAGTGATATCCAATTGTATTTTTAACTGTTCTTTCGGCATCTTCAGCCGTTTGCCACTCTAATAAATGATTTTTAGAAATAAATAATCTAAATAATGCTTTTAAAATAGCACCTATCATAATATAAGTCTGATAAGGTATAAAGCTTATAATAAAGACTATCTGCCTTAATGTTTTTATAGTTCCAATTAATTTATTTTTAGGAGTAACTACAAAGTCTGTAATAGTAAATAATAATGGCATTATTAAAGCCAAGAATAAAAGAATAGTTACTTCTATTCCTCTATTTAATAAAAGAAGTGTAATTCCAACTCCTATCATAAGTGATGGTGCCAGTAAGCTTCTCCTTAAGTTATCGAATATCTTCCATTTTGATAACATAGATAATTTAGATGAAAACAACCATGGTAATAGCTGCCAGTCACCTCTAACCCATCTATGTAATCTCTTTGCACTTGCAAGATATGAGGATGGATAGTTATCAATCAACTCACAATCTGTAACTAAAGCACTCCTTGTATAACACCCCTCTAGCAAATCATGACTTAATACTTTATTTTCATGAATTTCATCCTTTAATACTCTATAGAATACATCTATATCAATTATTCCCTTACCTGTAAATGACCCTTCACCAAATAAATCTTGATACGTATCTGAATAAGCTGTTGAATATCCATCAACACCACCTTCTCCACCAAAAATCTTTGAGAATTCACTTTTATTTTTACTCTCTAAAGATATAGAAACTTTAGGTTGCATTATTGTATATCCTCTTTTTACAACATTATCTTTATATACTGCTCTATTTAGAGGATGCATCATCGCACCTATAAGCTTTTTAACAACTCCTCTTGGCATAAAAGTATCAGAATCTAGTGTTATTATGTATTTTGCACTTCTAAGTTCTTCTACAGAACTACTAATAACATTAAAGGTATGTTCATTTTCTTCTCCCTTTAATAGTGCAATAAACTCCATTATCTTTCCCCTTTTTCTCTCCCTTCCCATAAATACTCCCTCATGAGAATTATATATTCTTTGTCTATTAAGGAAGAAAAACTTATCCCCTGTATCTATGCAATACTTTCTATTTAATCTATTAATTTCTCTTATTGTAATTTCATTAATTATCTTATCATTCTCTTTAATTTCATTATCACTATCTGGAAAATCTGCGAGAATTGCAAAATATAAATTATCTTCTTTATTTGCAAGATATATTACCTCTAATTTTTTTACCATTTCTTTTGCACTATTTATAGAGTTTATAATGGTTGGAACTATAACTACACTCTTTTGAGCCTCTCCTATTCCATTCCTCAAATCTATTTTGGGAACGTGCCTCATAGGAACCATCTTGCATGTAATCCAATTTATTATATTAACAACTATTTCACTTGCCGGAATAATTAGTATTATTCCAGCTAAAATATACTGATGTCTTTCATATTCAATACCTGATAAATATCCTAGAGATAAGACAATAAAAATTATAAGTAGTGTTCCAATCACATTTATAAGCCAGAACATATTTGGACTAAATTTGTTCTTTATGTTTACTCTTGAACCTAATTCTTTATTTAATTGTCTTATACCGTCATCAATTAGATAATATCCAATATGACTTTTACATCCAATCTTTCCTGATTCCCTTGCTCTTTCTGCAAGAAATACTAATTTTTCTGCAATCAACTCTTCTTCGATTTTATATTTTCTAGATATCTTTTCTATTTTATGACGATAATAATCCTTAGACTTAAAATCCATTTTTCCATAAGTTCTATCTGGATCCTTCATAAGTGTTTTTTCTACTATTGATGTCTCACTAAAAAATCTTCTCCAATTTATCCCATCTATCTCTCTAAGAGATGCTATAGATGACCCTATAGTATCCTCTAATGAACCTTCCATAAAAGAACTTCTTATTAAGTTTTTATCTTGCTTATCTTTATCCACTTTAGAAACGGCAATATTATATACTTCTTCATCTTCAATAGAGTTATCTTTTAAAACTTTATAAAATTCTTCCGTAAATACTTTTGACCTATCATTAATTTTTTCTAAGATATTTAATCTATTTTCATTATTCTTTACTGAAATTACTTTATAAGCTAGTTCCCTTCCCTCTTTTCTATCCTTATATATACTCTTTAATTCATCTGTAACCTTTGAAATATTTATTATAAGACTTGCCCTAAGCATTAATGGAAACGCCCATAATTCTCCCATATTAAGTCTTTTATTTTTTTCTAGAATAAAAGATATTGCTTCTTCCTCTGTAACCCTTCCTTTATTTTCTCTTATCATTTCTCTAGCTAATATAAATATTCTAGGAACCCTTCCACTTGATTCTTCCTCTATAACAAGATTTTCAAAATACGCTCTTGGCATATTAGTCCTTATAGCCTTATATTCCTTTTCAATAAGATAGATATTATCTAAAAGCCATTCTCCAGAACCAATTATTTCTTCACCCTCATTTGATAAAACTTTAATATACTTATAAGTATCTTTTATTTTCATAAAACTAAGCTTTAGCTCATTAATGACGTTCTTTCTGCAATTTAATGAATTGTTTTTATCCACTATAATCTTCTCCTTTGCAAAGTTTTACTTGTAGCAATAGTTTTTACCAAAAACTAAAAAATAATTACCTATAAATATTTAATTATGAAAATAGTTTTATTCTTATTTATAAATAAGCTCTCTATACTTAACTTATTTATCTGCATAAATTAATATTGAAAATATAAAATTACGTTATAAATCATTAATATACTCTCTTATTTATCTATATAAATTAACATTTAAAGGAATACTAATTAACATATCTGTGGATAAAAAATAAGACTCAGTGCATAAAACATAAAATTGTTTTATGCACTGAGTCTTTATATAGTGAATAACTTTTAAATCATATTATTTTCTAAGCATTATATTTAGTATTGTGTTATCTGCATTGCTTAATCCGTCTTTAACTAGTACTTCAATATTTTTTATTGTATCTTCTGCATCTTCAAAAATTATTCCGTCCTTTGATGATGGAGATATATTATTCATTGCAAGAGTTGCACATTGAATTGCAGCATTTGTTGCTGTTGCAATCTTTAAAGCACATGTACTTTTAGCACCATCACATATCATGCCTATAACATCTGATATCATATTATTTACTGCATGCTTTAGATTAGTAAGACTTCCACCTAAAAGATATGTTATACCACAACAAGCACCTGTTGCCCCTGCAATACCTGCACCACAAAGAGGTGAAAGTCTTCCTATATACTCTTTTATATGGATAGTCATTAAGTTACTTATAATTAATGCTCTTGCAATATCTTCATCTGACTTTTCTAATACCTTTCCAGTTTCAGCTACTGGCATTGAACAAGCAATTCCTTGATTTCCTGATCCAGCAGTCGTCATTATAGGCATTGAGCATCCATCCATTCTAGCATCTGAAGCTGCTGCTGTTGCTGCAATTACTCTATTTGCCAGATTATTTGTAAATAGATTAAAGCCTTTGTCTTCTATTATTTTACTTCCAACTTCTAAACCGTATCCACCTTTTAATCCTTCATCTGACACTCTTCTATTCATATTAGCGCCCTCTAATATAAACTTTATATCTTCAAAAGGCATATTAGTTGCAAAATTATATATTTCTTCAATAGATAGGCCACTTGCACAACTTGAATCTTTACTTCCTTTTTCCAATGAGTCTTCTTGATTATCTAAGATAACCTCTTCATTTTTTTGTATCAATACAACATTAGTATGATCTTTTGCAATTACAACCTTAGAAATATCATGTTCTCCTTTTGCAATTACTTCTATATAAAGTTTCTCGGAAGTATCTTTTTGAAATACTTTAATTATTTTATCTTCCACAATCTTATTTGCTTCTTCTAATTGTTCTTTAGAAAAATCTGATAATATTTCAAGCTTCTTATCTGATTTTTTTATAATAGCACCTAAAGCAGCTGCTATTTCTATACCTACTTTTCCTGTTCCAGGAATTCCAACTCCTAAAGCATTTTTTATAATATTTGCACTAAGTAATAATTCTATATCACTTAATTTCTCATCTAAATTTTCTACCGCAATTGAAACTGCATAGGCTACTGCTATAGGTTCTGTACATCCTTCTGCTGGAAGTATTTCTTTACTTAATATATCTAAAAATTCTCTTCTCATAATCTGTTCCCCTCTTCCCCTATGTTATGACCTAATTATAGCACTTTTAGCCTTGAAGACCTATAGAATGATTCTTCTCTTCAATTATTTCCTCAATAGTTTCATCTCCTGATTTATCTCTAGCTAAAATAATTGTTGATATCAGTATTAATACTGTTCCTATAACAAGTGCAAAAGTAAGCTCTTCTCCAAATAATATAATTCCCATTATTATACTAACAATAGGCTCAAAAGTTCCAAGAATTGATGTTGAAGAAGCACCAATCATCTCTATTCCTTTTAATAGTAATATCATTGATAGTATTGTAGATATTACAGCTATTAAGATATATGATATACCTAAGTTAATCGTAATCTTTGTAATCAATGAACCATTTATAAGACTATATATAAACATTCCAACTGCCGCTCCAAATGTTATATACATTGTTATTACTCTATTGTCTATATCTGCAATTTGTTTCATAGCTAACATTATTACATTGACTCCATAAGATATTCCTGAGAATAATGCTAAAAATATCCCTAAAGCACTTAACGTATTATTTTCAAATGCTATTAATGCATAAACTCCAAAGCCTGCCAATATTAATGAAATCAACTTACTTCTGCTCATCTTTTGCTTAAAAAAAGCATATTCCAATATACATACAAAGACTGGATAAATAAAATGTAATGTAGTAGCTAGTCCTGCACCTAAGTAATTATATGACATAAATAATGTTTGAGTTGTTATTGTATATCCTATAATCCCTGTAAGAAAAAGTAATAAAAATTGTTTTTTAGTTACTTTTATTGATACCTTTTTGAATAATAAATACACTAGTAATACTAATGATGCTATTGCAAATCTAAAGAATAATACTGTATTAGGATTTGATCCATTTATATACGCAAACTTAGCAAATATAGGCATTAAGCCAAAAGCTACTGATGCTAAAATCGCAAATAATATTCCCTTGTAATTTTTCATAAATTTACCCCCTAAATAATATTATTAGTAATTAAAATTTCTTTCTAATTTCTATGTCCAATTACTCATTCTAATTATCTATATTTTCATTGTCAATTAATTGTTTCAACTTTTATTATATTTTTTATTTAGGGGGGTAAAAAGTATTCATTTTATCTGTTTTCTGGAATTTTAATAGTAAACTTTGAGCCTACTGAAGGTCTACTCTCTACAGATATAGTACCACCATAAATTGTTACTATTCTCTGTGCGATTGAAAGCCCAAGACCATTCCCACCAGTTTTACTATTTCTAGATTCATCTACTCTATAAAATCTATCAAATAATAAAGGTATATCTTTTTCAGGTATTCCAATTCCTGAATCTTCAACAGTTAATATACTATATCCACATTTATTCTCAAATTCTATTTTTATATCTTTTCTATCCTTTGAATATTTAATTGCATTATCTATTAAAATTATTAGTAGCTGTTTTATGTGCAAATCTTTCATAGGAAATAAAGTTAAACCATTATAATTACAAGTAATGTTATAATCTTTATGTACTACTGAAAAGTCATTTAATACACTATCAGTAACTTCTCTTATACTACAATTTCCTTCTATCATTTCATCAACTTTATCTAATTTTGAAATATCTAATAAAGCATTAACTAGAACTATTAACCTATCAACTTCTTCACTACTTGCCCTAATTGATTTATCTAATACTTCTTTATCATCTTTTCCCCATCTATTTAATAATGATAAATGTCCTTTTATTATAGTTAATGGAGTTCTAAGTTCATGAGAAGCATCCTGAACAAATCTTCTTTCTCTATTAAATGAATTTTCAACATCATCCATTAATGAATTAAAAACTATTCCAAGTTTTGATATCTCATCATTGCTATTACTAACCTTTACTCTTCTATCTAGTCTTCCTTCATCTTTTATTTCCTTCATTGTGTTAGTTAGTTCTCTTATATTGCTAAGTAGCACTCTAGATATAATAAGACCTCCTATAATACTTATTATTAGGCCAAGTATTGTAGTAATTATTATCAAATACCCGTAAGATTCGAATATATCTTCAAATATTTTAAGATCTATTCCATACTTATTTTTATGATCAAAAAACCACTCAAAGAATACAGTAGCTTGAGCTATAGTTATAAAAATCAAAAATATCATAAAGATTATAATAGAGCCTACAGTTATCTTCCAAAAGATAGGTAGATTTTTATACTTCTCTTTAATCATTATCCCTCATTACATATCCAACGCCTCTAACTGTTTGAATATATTTCTCCTTATCTGATTTATCTAATTTATTTCTAACATATCTAACATATACATCAACTATATTAGTTTCAGCCTCTGAATTATATCCCCATGCACTATTTAATAATACTTCTCTAGTTAAAACCCTATTTTTATTTTTCATGAAGGTTAGTAGTAACTGAAATTCTGTATTGGTAAGCTCTATTATTTCATCATCTTTTCTGACCATTCTACCTTCAATATCTAATGATATATCTTTAAATTTCATCTCAGCTTCTTTGTTAGGTTTTGTAACTCTCCTAAAGATAACTTCCATCCTAGCTAATAATTCTTCAATAGCAAATGGCTTAGCTAAATAATCATCTGCACCAGTTTGAAGCCCTGTAACTTTATCCATAACACTATCTCTTGCTGTTAACATAATAATTGGAGTATCCTTTTCTTTTCTTACTCTTCTACAAACCTCTAATCCATTTATTCCAGGTAACATTAAATCTAAAAGGATTAAATCATAATCATTTTCTAAAGCCATACTTACAGCAAGTCTCCCATCATTTGCAACATCAACTTCATATCCTTCGTATTTTAATTCCATCTGTATAAATGAAACCATATTCTCTTCATCTTCAACTATAAGTACCTTATACATTTCTACGTATCCTCCTATCCTATAAATTTACTTTATAAAAGAAAAAAGATGGATTTAAATCCATCTCTACTTTCATATTAATCCTCAATTAATGGATTACTTATTTTTATTATAGCTCCTGTTTCACCATCAACAGTCACTTTTTGAATCATATTCTTTTCATCTTTTATTTTGAATTTATATTCTACATGTAAGTCATCTATCTCTCTTTCACTCTTAACAACTGTTCCTTTTACCTGCTCTAGTGCAATTGTTTGCGCTTGATCTAATGTATACTTTTCTGAATCTTTTATAGTTTTAAATGCAATTCCACCTGCAGCCACTCCACTAACAACAACTAGTGCAATAAGAGAAAATAATACTTTCTTGTATTTTTTAAATCCATTTTTAACTTTGTTTTTTCCCTCTTTAAGTAAATCTTCTTTTTTATAACCTTTATTTGTATTATCATCAAAATTTGATTCACTATTTGAGTTATTTGTTTCCTCTACTTGTTCTACCTTTTCTGCTTCTATATATTCAACGTCATTTTTCTTTTTGTTTTCATCCATTTAAAAAATCCTCCTTGAAATCATTAAGTTTATGTCTTAATAATATCAAGGAGAAATTAAAATACTCTTTAAATTAAATGAGAATTTTCTAATATAACTAATTTAAGCTAAAGAACTTTGTAAATGCTTCTACTGTATAGAAGTTATCTTTAACAGATGCAAGTTCTCTAACTGAGTGCATTCCTATAAGTGGTGCTCCCATATCTACAACTGGTATACAAAGGTCAGCTGCTGACATTGGTCCTATTGTTGTTCCACCCTTTACATCTGATCTATTAACAAATTTTTGTACTGGTACATTAGCTTCTTGGCATACTGATTCAAATATACCAGCTGCAACACCTTCTGTTGAGTAGCTTCCTGAAGCTGCTATTTTAAGGACTGGACCTGCACCTAATAATGGTCTATTTGTTGGATCATGTTTGTCTGGTAAGTTTGGATGTACAGCATGAGCTAAGTCAGCTGAAATCATTAATGAGTTTGAAACTGCTCTAAAGAATTCTTCAGTACTTTTACCTAAAGCAATTGTAATTCTTTCAAGTGTTCTTCTTATAAGATTTGATTGAGCACCTTGTGCAGTTAAGCTTCCTATCTCTTCATTATCAATACAAATCATTACTTTTGTTGAATCTATATCTGTACTATTTATTAATC
Source organism: Clostridium sardiniense (assembly GCF_050584765.1). GTDB lineage: Bacteria > Bacillota > Clostridia > Clostridiales > Clostridiaceae > Clostridium > Clostridium sardiniense_A. The sequence continues at coordinate 689,151 of NZ_JBNOOR010000002.1, forward strand.
CTTTTATTCCTGCAAATACCATCCATTGATCATCTAATTTTCCAGCAGATATGAACTCTTCATTTATTCCCATTACGCATCCTTTTTCATATTCATATAAGAATAAATCAAAATCTAATATCTCCTCTTCTGAAACTCCAAGTTCTTTAGTTAAAAGGCTCATTAAGTAACCTTTCTTTTCTAACTCTTCATTTACAAATCCTACTAATGGTAAAGTATCCTTTTGTCTATTGAAGTTATATCCTTCATTAACTGTTCTATTCATGTGAATAGCTATACTTGGTATTATTAATACTGGCTTATTTATGTTTACTAATTTAACTTCTGGCTTTAAAGGTGATTTTCCTTTTAAAATTACTCTTCCAGCTACTCCAAGTGGTCTATCAAACCAAGTATAAAGTATTGGTCCACCATATACTTCTGTGTTTAATCTTACATAATGGTCTTCTGTCTTCATTTCTGCATTTGGTTTTATCTTAAATCCAGGTGCATCTGTATGCGCTCCTATAAGTCTGAATCCATCTTTTTCGATTTCTCCATTACCAACTTTAAAAGCTATTACTGCTGAGTTATTTTTTACTAAATAGTATTTTCCACCCTTTTTAAGGCTCCATGAATCTTTTTCAAATATTTCTTCAAAACCTTCTTTATCTAATATATCCTTTACTGAATATGCAGCATGATAAGCTGTTGGACTTTCATATAAAAAATCTATTAATTCTTGTGCTAATTTCTTTTCCATGTTAATTCCTCCTAACACTTTCCACTATTTATATTAAATACATTCTATCATATTTAATTATATATATGATGTAATGATAGTTCATTTAATACTTTATTCAAACTCTACTAATTTACAATAAAGGCCTACCTTTGTAATTCTACTATTTACAAATTTCCATATGAATATTTTAATGTAATTTATGTTATCAATAACTATATAAAATTATTACATTCTACATAAAGTAATTATATCACATCATATTCCTCATTATGTAAAATAGTAATTTTACCCAAATAAATTTGATTAATATTTGTTAGTAAGTTAGAATAAATTATATAATTTAAACTGGAGGGAAAATTTCAATGCTTTCAAATCTTTTAGTAAAAACCTTCATTAAAAATAATGAAAATACAAAGGATAAAGATGTCCGTAACAATTATGGTTTCTTAGGCGGAATAATCGGTATAATAGTTAATCTTATCTTATTTATGATTAAATTTACTGTTGGTATGTTGGTATCTAGTATTGCAGTAACGGCAGATGCATTTAATAACCTATCTGATGCAGGATCGTCCGTAATAACTATAGCTGGTTTTAAAATGGCTAATATGCCAGCAGATGAAAAACATCCATTTGGCCATGGAAGAATGGAGTATTTATCAGCTCTTGTAGTGGCATTTATGGTTATGCTAGTTGGACTACAATTTGTAAGATCATCCTTTGAAAGGATATTAAATCCTGAACCTATAAAGTTTGAATGGGTTCCATTTATATTACTTATTATTTCAATTTTTCTTAAGTTTTGGCTTTCAAGATTTAATAAATTTATTGGAAATAGAATAGATTCATCTGCACTAAAAGCAGCTTCTGTTGATGCTTTAGGAGATGTATTCACATCAACATGCGTTGCTATATCTTTACTTGCAGCTAAATTCACTACATTCCCTATAGATGGGTATATAGGTATTGTTGTAGCTTTATTTATAGTTTATTCTGGATTCTCTTTGGTTCGTGAAACTATAAATCCACTTCTTGGAGAAGCACCAGATCCTGAACTTGTAAAAGATATAGAAACTATGATGTTATCTTATGATAATATAACTGGTGTACATGACCTTATAGTTCATAACTATGGCCCAGGTAGATGTATGGCCTCAGCTCATGCTGAAATACCATCAGATATTGATATTATGGAAATACATAATATTATAGATAAAGCTGAAAGAGAGATATCTAAAAAATTAAATATTTACTTAGTTATTCACATGGATCCTATATGCTTATCAGATGATGAAGTTAATGCAGCTTATAAAGAAGTAAATAAAATTATTAAATATAATCCTTTAATAAAATCAATGCATGACTTTAGAATAGTTGGAGAAGGAAATGAAAAAAATCTTATATTTGATATAGTAGTAAATTCAAAAGCTTTATGTAAAGTTATGGATGAAGAAGATCTAAAGAAGGATATAATTAAGTCAATAAAGGAGATTCATCCTCATTATAATTGTGTAATAACAGTAGATCATGATTATAGTAATGATTAGTTAAATTCCTTTTAATTAAGTTAAGTATACCTTGTTAAGTAGAACTAGTTAAATGATTATTTATACTCTACTTAATGAGGTATTTTTTGATTAGTTTTAATTACATATAAAGGAACATTTGTAATTGTTTTAAAGTTTTCTGTGTGTTATACTAACTTTGTTATCATTTGAATAAGGGGGATATTCAATGTTTTGTGAAAAATGTGGGAGCGAACTGAGCACTGATGGAAAATGTAATAATCCTTTATGTGAATCCAACAAAGAATGTATTCATTTAGATGAAGCTAAAGAATCAGAAGCATCAAATGAATTTGACTCTTCCTATAATGATTTTAATAAGAGACAAGATAGTAGTTCATATTATCAAAATTCTTATAAAAATAGCATAAATAATGATGAAATAACTTCCGATGAATTTGTTTCATTTATAGGACCTAAAAATACTGAGTATTATTTAGAAAAATTGGAAATGTACAAGGATAATGAAAAGTTTTCTTCTTGGAATTGGGCTGCATTCTTTTTAATGGTTTATTGGCTTTTATATAGGAAAATGTACAAAATTGCTGCTATATTATTTGCAATTAATTTAGGAGTGTCATTTCTCTTAGGTTCTTTTGCACCAATAGCTTTCTTAGCTATAAGAATAGGTGTTGGAGTATATGCAAATCAAATATATATAAAAGATTCATTAACTAAGATAAGAAATATTAAAAAGTACTCTAAAAATTTAAGTACTGATGCACTTTATTTACGTTTAAGTACTAATGGTGGTACTAATCTCGTTGCACCTTTAGTTTTATTTGGAATAACTGCATTCATAGTAATATTAACTGTTCTAGTCTTTATATCATTACTAGGAGCATTTTTCTTTGGAGTTTAATTTTAAAGGGATGTTACAAAACTAATTAAAGTTGCTTTTATAACATCCCTTCTTTTGACTAAAATATAAAAATAAGAAGTGCTCATAACTATTTACTAATAATTTTGTAGCACTTCTTATTTATTGCATTATTTATTCTATAACTAATATATTTGCACTTCTTCCATCTACTATTATTTCATCGCAAATATCTTCATTAATTCCATCTTCATCGATTCTTTCTCCATTAGCAATTAGTTTCCATATGCCTTCTGAAAGCTTTACTTTTACTTCATCTTTATTACCATTTAATATAACCATTATCTTTTTGAATTTATCATTTAATGCACTACCATTTATTATATATGAAACAACATTATTTTCTTTAAAATCTAAAAACCTTAAATTTTCTCTTATATCTTCAGTTGTGTTCATTCTAAAAGCTTTATGATTTTTTCTTAGATTTATAAGTCCCTTGTAGTATTCGAAAACATCTTTATATTCTTCTTTTCTACCCCAATCCAACCTATTGACTAAATCACTTGATTTAAAACTATTTTCAATTAAAGTGCCATTCTCATCAACCTTAGTTCTTAAGAATTCCTCACCTGCATGAATAAATGATATACCTTGTGAAGTTAGAATTATTGTGGCAATTAGTTTATTCATTTTTATACGCTCTTCTTCAGGCTCTTCACTAGCTGTTATATAAAGCTTATCCCATAGTGTATAGTTATCATGTGCTGATGCATAAGTAACTGTCTGATATGGCTCATTTGCCCAAAATTCATCTGAATATATAACTTTTGAATAATCTATTTGATCATGATTTGTTGAAGCTACTATTCCACATTTTATTGTTTCTTCAAAGTCTTCTCCTCCATTTACGAAACCTGGCTTTTCTTCAATAAATACATCACCCTTAACACCATCTCTTATATCATCACTAAATGCCGCTATTTGAATCCTTTCGTATTGAGTTGTATTCTTCTTTAAAGCTCTATCATTTTCTTCTAATGGAGTATCTCCTCCAGTCCAACCTTCACCATAAATAATTATAGATTTATCTATTTTATCAAGTTCTTCTCTTATTAGCTTCATAGTTTCAATATCATGTAAGCCCATTAAATCAAATCTGAATCCATCGATATGATACTCTTTCGCCCAGTATACTACTGAATCTATCATAAACTTTCTAAACATTTTTCTATCTGATGCAGTTTCATTTCCACAAGCTGAACCATCTGAAAGATTTCCATTTTCATCTTCTCTATAGTAATAGTATGGTACTACTTTATTAAACAATGAATTTTCTGATTCATATGTGTGATTATAAACTACATCCATAACTACTCTTAGACCTTCTTTATGAAGATTTAATACCATATCTTTAAATTCTTTTATTCTTATATCTCCATCAAAAGGATTAGTTGAGTATGAACCTTCTGGGCAATTATAATGTTCTGGGTCATATCCCCAGTTATACTGCGGCTCATCTAACTTTGTTTCATCTACTGATTTATAATCAAATGTTGGAAGTAAGTGTACATGAGTTATTCCAAGTTCTTTTAAGTGATCTACTCCTGTAGCTATTCCACCATCGGTTTTAGTATTTGACTCCCATACACCTCTATATTTACCTTTAAAATTTGATCCTGAATTATCATCTATTGTAAAATCCCTTATATGCATTTCATATATAATTGCATCAGTTGGATCTTTAAATTCTGGCTTTTTATCCTTATTCCAACCTACTGGATTGGTTTCTTCTAAATCTACTACCATTGAATATTCTCCATTAGCAGATACAGCTTTTGAATAAGGATCTGTAACTATATTTACCTTATCTCCTATTTCTATTTCATATCTATAATAAACTTTATTTAAATCTCCATTTTTCTCTAAAGTCCATACATTATCTATTTCTTCCATCTCAATAGATTTAAGTTTACATAACTTATTCAGCTGATCATCTTTATAAAATAATTGTAATGTTACCTTCGAAGCTACTGGTGACCATAATCTAAATATAGTTTTATCTTTTGAATATATCGCTCCTAGTTCTAAATCATAACCATACTTTTCTTCAAATTCTTTTGAGTTAAATATATCTCTTAACTTGGCTTTTTCATCTCCGCTATACATATTATATATTTCTTTTATATTCATATACCCTCACATCCTTAAACAAACTCTTTATTCCTAAAAGTCCTATAATCATATTAGATAAATTTTTTACTCTTTATGATTATAGGACTTTATTTTATTTATTAAATATATTCTTCCTTGCTTCTCCTAATCTTTTATTATTGCCTCTTATACACTCATAGTATACTCTTATAACTTCACCAACACCCCAAGCTTGGTTATAACAACCTCTAGGATTATGTGGAGAATCTCCATCAAATATCTCAGCTATTCCTCCAAGACATTGATCTTCTATATGAATCTCCATTTCTTTAAGCGCTTCATCTACAAACTTTATAGCTTCTTCTGAGTGCTCATGTACTCTGCAATAACCACTTAAAAATGCTCCTATTGGGAATGACCAAACTGTTCCTTGATGATATGCCATATCTCTATCTATAAGTTTACCTTCATAAATTGGCTTATAATCTTCATGATCTTTACTTAAACTTCTAAGACCAAAAGGAGTATATAAATAATCATATATCTTTTCTATTACTTTAATTTCCTTCTCTTTAGGAAGCATAGTAAATGGAAGGGATATTGCCCATGCTTGATTTGGTCTTATAGACTGATCACTTTCTATATTATTAACTACATCATAAAGGCATTCTTCATCTTCATTCCAGAACTTTTCATTAAATGAATTCTTAACTTTTGCTGCAAGACTTTCATACTCTTTATACTCTTCATCATTAAATTTTTCACCAAGTAATGATGCTATTTTTAATGCATTATACCAAAGAGCATTTATTTCTACAGGCTTACCATGTCTTGGAGTGACAACTATTCCATTAACTCTTACATCCATCCATGTAACTTGGTCTAGCCCATCCCCTGCCATAATTAATGAATCTTCATCCATCTTTATTGAGAAGTCTGTCCCTTCCATATATGCTTTAATAATGTTTTTTATAGTTCCATATAATTCTTCTTTTACAAAGTTTAATTCCTTTGAATCATTTTTATATAATAAATACATATATACTGCATGTATATACCAAAGTGATGCATCTACTGTATTATATAAAGGTTCTTGTCCAAAATCAGGGAACATATTAGGAATTAATCCATTCTTCTCATATATACTAAAACTTCTTAAAATATCCTTAGTATCATCAAGTCTTCCTGTACACATCCCTACACCAGTTAATGCAATCATAGTATCTCTTCCCCAATCTAAAAACCATGGGTATCCAGCAAGAACAGTTTTGCTATTTATTGAATCTCTATCAACTATGAAATGATCTGCTGATATCGGGAGATACTTTGCTATTACTCTATCATCATCAAAAGTATTTCTTAAACTTTCAATTCTCTCTTCTTCTTTTTTAACTATATCCTTAGCATTAATTTCTGTATCTTTTTCAATAGTACAGACTAAATATACTTTTCTTTCTTCATGCGGTCTAATACTAATAGTTACATCTCCTGGAACATAATATCTATCTAAATATTTATCACCTGTTGATTTATCTACATCATAATAAACTTCTGAAGTTATACTAGATTCTTTGGATGATACTTCACCCTCAGATACAAATAATCTTATATTTAAATCCTTTTTAAGCTCTGGGATAAGATTAAAACCATTATCTAAATCACTCTTATTAAATTTAAGGTTTTCATCCTTGCTTGGTTCTCCTGGATTTCTAAAAGAAAACCATGGAGTAAGTATAAGATCTCCACCATCTTTATTTCCTTTAATTGAATACTCTATTACAGCTGTGTTTTTTCCTCGCTCTAAGAATACTCTCTTCTTTATTGAAGTTCCATTTACAAAGTAAGTATACTCTGGTATCCCGTTATATGAGAAGCTTTGAAGGTTTTTATAACCTTCAATAACTTCATCCTTATACTTAGTTGTTGTTAATGGATATTCTATTCCTTTTGAAATAAATTTCTCACAAACTTTAGGTAATATCATATATCTTTCATCTGGAGATTTAAGTGCTGCTATTAATATAGCGTGATACTTTCTACTATTTGCACCTATCATAGTACTTCCTGAGAAAGCACTTCTTCCATTTGAAAGCATCCATTCCTTTTCAATTCCTCTTTCATAACTTTTACAGCTATTTTTACCAAATCTCATAACAAATTCTCCTAAATACTACTTTGTATTTTCAGTCTGATTAATTTCCCAAATATCTTTGCTGTACTCTAATATAGTTCTATCTGAAGAGAATGTACCTGCATTACAAGTATTTTCAAAGCACATCTTAGCCCATCTCTTCTTATCTTTATAAGCCTTAAATACTTCATCTTCAGCCTTTTTAAATGCTTCAAAGTCTGCTAATAAGAAGTATCCATCGCCTTCTTCAATTAATGAATTATATAAATCCTCAAATAATCCAGTTCCTCCATCACTAAATGTTCCATCTATTAGTGAATCTATTACTTTCTTAAGTGAAGGATCCTTTTTGTAGAACTTCTTGCAGTCATACTTTCCTTTTAAAGCTTCTATATCTTCAACTCTTAGTCCAAAAATAAAGTTATTTTCTTCTCCACTTTCTCTAACTATTTCAACATTTGCACCATCATAAGTACCAAATGTAGGAGTTCCATTTAACATAAACTTCATGTTACCTGTTCCTGATGCTTCCTTACCAGCTGTTGAAATTTGCTTTGAAATATCTGCTGCTGGGAATAACTTTTCTGCATAAGAAACTCTATAATTTTCTACGAATACAACCTTTATTTTTCCATCTATATCTTTATCATTATTTATAAGCTTTGCAACTTCATTAGTAAACTTAACGATAGCTTTAGCTCTTCTATATCCTGGGAATGCCTTAGCTCCATATATAAATGTTGTCTTTGGAATATCAAGTTTTGGATTTTTCTTTAATCTATAGTAAAGATCTAATACATATAATGTATTTAATAATTGTCTCTTGTACTCATGTAATCTCTTTATTTGAATATCAAATATTGAGTCTGGATCAATATCTATTCCTTCTGTTTCTTTAATATAATTAGCAAGTTCTTCTTTCTTTTCATGCTTTATTTCCATGAATCTATTTAAAACTTCTTCATCATCTTTAAACTTTTCAAGTTCTTTAAGCTTTCCTAAATCTTTAACCCAAGATTCATCTCCTAAAAGTTCTGTTATAAATGAAGATAATTGTCTATTACATAATCTAAGCCATCTTCTTGGAGTTATTCCATTAGTCTTATTTTGGAATTTCTCTGGATATAGCTTGTACCAATTATTAAGTTCAGTATCTTTTAGTATATCAGTGTGTAATTCTGCAACACCATTAACTGCAAATCCTACATAAATTGCAAGGTTTGCCATTCTAGTTACTCCATCTTTAACTATTCTAAATTCTTCTATATCTTCTTTTGAGTAACCCTTTTTCTTTAATTCTTTTATAAATCTTGTATCAATCATCTTGATTATTTGCACTATTCTTGGGAATAAAGCTACCATTAATTTATTATCCCATTTCTCAAGTGCTTCTGCTAATATTGTGTGATTAGTGTATGCAAATATTCCTTTTGTTATATTAAGTGCTTTATCAAAAGATAATCCATAATCATCTACTAAGATTCTTATAAGTTCTGGAATTGCAAGCACTGGATGAGTATCATTTAATTGAACTGCATGATATTTATAAAGTTCATCAAAGTTTTCTCCATGAAGTTTTATATGATTTCTAATTATATCTTGAAGTGATGCACTTACTAAGAAGTATTGTTGCTTAAGTCTTAATAACTTTCCAGCTTTCATATCATCATTTGGATATAATACTCTTGATATATCATCTGCTTTATTTTTAAGTTCAACTGCTTTAGCATATTTGCCTTCATTAAATGCATTAAAGTTAAACTCTTCTATTGGTTCACACTTCCATAGTCTTAAAGTATTTATATTTTTACTCTTATATCCGATTATAGGTGTATCGTATGGAATTGCTTTAACATCCATGTCCTTAAACTTAACTATTACCTCATCTTTATCCTTTCTTATGCTCCAAGGATCACCATGAGTTAACCAGTTATCTGCACATTCATATTGGAATCCATCTTCAAAGTATTGTTTAAATAATCCATTTGAATATCTAATTCCATAACCTCTTAAAGGTACTTCCATTGATGCCGCTGAATCCATAAAACATGCAGCAAGTCTTCCAAGACCTCCGTTACCAAGTGCTGCATCATCTTCTGCTTCTTCAATTACATTTATATCTATATTTAATTCTTTAAGTAACTCTTCTACCTCTTCATATAATCCTAAGCTTATTAGATTGTTACCAAGTGCTCTTCCCATTAGATATTCTGCTGAGAAATAGTAAGCTTGTTTACCTTCTTCATAAACCTCTTGTGTATTATTCCAATTATCTACTACCGTTTCCATTAAAGCTGCTGAAAGACTTGAAAATATTTGTCCTGCATCTGCATCCTCTAATCCTACCCCATATCTAATTTTCAATTCTCTTTCCATGCTCTTTTTTAATTCTTCTCTCATCTTTTATAGCCTCCCATATAACTTTGTTAAATCGTATATTTTTTTTGCTAATTCATTAGTTAGTTGTCCTGACTTTATTCTCCACTCCCAGTTTCCACCTAGAGTTGAAGGTATATTCATTCTAGCTTCACTACCAAGATCTAATAAATCTTGCATAGTTGCTACTGATAAAAAGCTTACTGATCTCCAAATACCTCTTATAAAGCCAAAACTTACTCCCTCTTCTTCATTTAAGGATAAGTACTTCTTTGCTTTTTTTATTTCCTTTTTTGAAGTATTATTCTCAAACCATCCAAGTACTGTATCATTATCATGTGTTCCTGTATATGCTACAGAATTATTTATATAGTTATGAGGTAAATCAGTGCTATCTTCTCCACCAAATCCAAATTGAAGTACCTTCATTCCAGGAAATCCAGTCTCATTTCTAAATTCTATTACCTCATTTGTCATAAATCCTAAATCTTCTGCAATTATATTTACATCGCCTAAAGCTTCTTTAATTGCATTAAATAGTTTAATTCCAGGCCCTTTAACCCATTCTCCATTTACTGCTGTTTCATCTCCATAAGGTACTTGCCAATAAGATTCAAACCCTCTAAAATGATCTATTCTAACCATGTCATAAAGCTTGAAGCTTTCCCTTATTCTAAGTATCCACCATTTATATCCGTCTTTATCCATAGCATCCCAGTCATATATTGGATTCCCCCATAATTGACCTGTTACTGCAAAAGCATCTGGTGGACATCCTGCTACAAATTTTGGAGTATTATCTTCATCTACCTTAAACATCTTTGGATTACTCCACATATCTGCACTATCTTCTGCAACATATATTGGAATATCACCTATTATTTGTACTCCATTATAATTTGCATATTCCTTAAGCTCATTCCATTGCTTAAAGAATATAAATTGAATAAAGTTATAATATTCTATTTTATCTTTAAGTTCTTTTTTGTACTTATTAAGAGCTTTTTCTTCTCTATTTTTTATATCTTCATCCCATTCTTGCCATGAAACTAAGCCAAAATGCTCTTTGATAGCCATATAAGTACTGTAATCTTCAAGCCAGAATTTATTTTCTTCTTTAAATCTTTTATATCTAAATTCTTGATATCCATTTAATTCTTTACTCTTAAAATTCTCATATGCTTTTTTAAGAATTTCATTTCTAAGTTCAAATATTAATCCGTAATCTACTACTTCTTGGTCATCTCCGAAATTCTTATCAATATAATCTTCCTCTTTAAGAAGTCCTTCATCACATAATATTTTAAAATCTATAAAATGTGGATTTCCAGCAAAAGCTGAGAAACATTGATAAGGTGAATCACCATAGCTAGTATGACCAAGGGGTAGTATCTGCCAGTACTTTTGACCTGCTGATACAAGAAAATCTACAAATTCATAAGCCTCTTCTCCAACGGAACCGATTCCAAATTTCCCTGGAAGAGAAGAGATATGCATTAATATCCCACTACTTCTCTTTCTCATAATTTTTATACCCTCCTAAAATTCATAACTCTTTTTAATGTTATCTTTATCCTTTGATATTATTGTAATATTTAGTTTCTTTACATCAGTTTGTCCTTCAACTTTACAATTTACATTAATATCTCCATCTTCATTTTTTATTTCTATATTAATGTTATTATATGCACCCTTCATATACTCTTTTGACATTCCATCATCATCATAAAGGATATAATTTGCTCTATCTTCTAAGAATGCTATAACATTTAACTCTTCATTTTTTATACTTTCTACATTCTTTGCTGAATCTCCTAATACTAGCATCTTATCTTTTCTTATAAAGAATATAAACTCATCAATATCAGCTTCTATATAATTATGTCCTTTAGCCATTACTTCATACTTAATTTCATCTAATGATTTTACCTTTGCCATAAGCATATCTTCTGGTAAATATACATATCTACCTTTAGCATTTTGCTTAATAATTGGTGCAAGCATTAATGAATCACCTAGAAGTACCTGATCTTCTATTCCTCTTGAAGTTTCATCATTATACTCAAAACTTAATGGTTTAAACATAAGTTCATTATTTATTGCTGCCTTCATATATTCACTATATAAATAAGGAATAAATCCATATCTAAATTCTATAAGTTTCTTAAGTGTACCCTCTGTTTCTTCTCCGAAAGCAAACGGTTCTTGCTTTCTTGTTCCCATAGCTGAATGATTTCTAAATAGTGGAGTAAATATACTAAATTGGAACCATCTCTTCATTAGGTCCTCAGTACAATTTCCTCCAAAACCGCCTGTATCTGCTCCTGTATAAAGGTAACCGCACATATTTAAATTTGGCATCATTTTTACATTCATCTCTAAATGCTCCCAAAGTGATGTATTATCTCCAGTCCAGATACCTCCATATCTATGCATCCCTATTGATGATGCTCTTGAGAATAATAAAAATCTTTTATTACTATCAATACTTTCTAAACCTTCTGCTGCTGATCTTGTCATATTATGACCAAATAAATTATGGACATCGTTATGCTTTATTATATTTCCGTCCATATTATGATAGAAACTATTATAATCAGCTTGGCTATTACTTAGTCCTGTAAATGCATCTTTTAATGCAAAGAAACTATAAATATCTAGATTCTTACTTTTACTTTCTTCTACTTTTTCATAAGCCTTTTTTAGTCCTTCTTCTGAATAGAATATAGCTGGTTCATTCATATCATTCCAGAAACCATCTATTCCCTTATCCACTAACCATTTATACTTCTTTCCAAACCAAAGCCTTGCTTCACTATTTAAGAAATCTGGAAAATGTACTCTTCCTGGCCATACTGCTGCTACAAAAGGTTTTCCATCTTTATCTTTGCAATAATAACCTTTTTCTACACCCTCTTCATAAATATCATAGCCCTCTTCAATCTTAACTCCTGCATCTATTATAGGAATTAATCTTATTCCATCCTTTTTCATATCAGATACCATATCTTCAAAGTTTGGAAAAGCTTCTCTGTTTACTGTGAAATTTTTAAACCTTTCCATATAGTCTATATCTAAGTATATACAATCTATAGGAATATTCTTTTCCCTAAATTTATCACCAAGAGTTCTAACTTCTTCTTCATCCTTATAACTCCATCTACTTTGTTGATATCCAAATGCCCATTTAGGAGGAACATAGCTTTCTCCTATAAGTTCTCTAAACGCCATTGAAATATCATTTAAATTATCACCATCTATTATATATAAATCATAGTTGTTTCCTTCTACTTCAATATATAATTCTTCATTCTTAGAGTAACCCACATCAAATTTCACCTTAGATGGTGTATCTATAAATACTCCAAAACTTCTATCTACTCCATGTATAATCAAGAAATTATGAGCACCATATAGTGATCTTTTATCCTGAGAATGGTTTGGATCATCTGCACAATAACTTTCAAATATCCAACCTCTCTTATTTATACCTCTAACATTTTCGCCAAGACCATAAACCAAATCTTCTTTTTCTAACTTAAGTATTAACTTACTATTATCATTATGAAAGTATGGTATATTTCCATCTTCTGCTTTTATACTCTTAATAACAGAATTACAATCTACTATCTTTCCGAAAGAAAATTTTCTTATCTTCATATATTCTCACATCTCTCTCTAAACTATATTCTTTTACATGATTCTCTCTCAACTAATTTAGTATCTAACACTACATGCTTATTTTCTGAATTATTCTTTATTAAATCAAATAACATATCTACGCTTTGTTCTGCCATTGCTCTTCTTGGCTGCACTACTGTAGTTATTGAAGGATTATAAAATTCTGCTATATCCATACCATCGAAACCAAGTACTGATATTTCATCTCCAACCTTAATATCATTATCAATTAAAGCTTTTACACATCCAGTTGCCATAATATCTGATATACAAAAGATTGCATCTATTTCTTTGTTGTTCTTTATAAGCTCTTCTGTAACATCATAAGCACCTTTTGCGCTATATTTACCATATACTTTATATTCATCTTTAACTTCTATTCCATTTTTATTTAATGCATCAATATATCCTAGTAATCTTTCTGATCCAAGTCCAGCATCTTCTTTCAGTCCAAGGATAATTGCAATATTCTTATGTCCTGTATCTATTAGATATTTAGTTGCATTAAAAGCTGATTCTGCTTGTTTTATCCCTATTGAGGAAAAATTATTTGCATCTGTATCATAAGTACAGTTTGTGGATGCTAATACTAACGGAATATTTATATCCTTAAAAGTATCTTCGCAAACCTCTTTTATATCGCAACCTAAATATATTATTCCTTGAAGCTTTCTTTCTTTTTCAAGTTCTATTAAGTTCCTAACTTCTGCTGTACCACTAGCTGAATAATCTGTATGTCTAAGTACCATAGTACATCCATTTTTAGTTATTCTTTTACTTATTACATCTATCATTTCTGAGAAAAACGGATTGAATACCCCTCTCACTAAAACTCCAATGGTGTTGGAATTAGATTTTTTTAAATTCCTCGCACTATTATTTGGTATATAATTACTATCTTTTATTATTTTCTTTATTCTCTTTCTAGTCTCATCTTTTACATCTGGATGATTATTTATAACTCTTGAAACAGTTCCAACTCCAACTCCAGCAATTTTAGCTATATCATTAATATTCATGTCTTACGTCCTCTCAAACCTTATATTATTTCTTCTTTAAAATTATATATGATAAAGATTCTAATGTGATTTTATCATTACAATTTATAGTAATATTATTACACATATCTATATAATTTCCTTTTATATTCAAAGAAATTTCTGATATTTTTTCATCATTGTTTATAATTACAATAGTTTCTTCATCATCTGATCTTCTTCTAAAAGAAATTATATTCCCTTCTTCATATAAACATTTGTAGTCACCATGAATTAATGATTTATTTTCTTTTCTTATTTTTATAAGCTCTTTATAATGATCTAAGATTTCTTTATTTTGATTTTCTTCCTCCCAAGTCATACATTTTCTGCACTGTGGATCATCTCCACCATCTATTCCAACTTCATCTCCATAATAAATATATGGAACTCCAAGATAGGTGAATTGAAATACTATAGCAAGCTTCATTTTTTGAATATCATTCTTGCACTCTGTCAAAAATCTAGTTGTATCATGACTTCCAAATAGATTCCAAAGTTGTCTTGTTATACTTTCCATATAAATGTATCTATTCATTGAAAGTGCATCATTTAATTCCTTTGCATCTATAGTTCCTTTTGCAAAGAAATCAACCATAGCATGTTTAAATGGATAATTCATAATAGAGTCAAGTTGTTCTCCTCTTAAGAAAGATACTGCTTCATGCATTATTTCCCCAATAAGGACTGCATCTCTTTTTACCTCTTTTATTCCAACTCTCATTTCTCTCCAAAATCTATGATCTACTTCATCACAAACATCGAATCTCCATCCATCTATATCTGCCTCTTTAATCCAATACTTAGCTACATCAATAAAGTATTTTCGGACATTCTCATTATTAGTATTAAGCTTTGGCATATTCTTAACATCATTTGCAAATGTATAGTAATTCACTTTATCTTGATCTATAGGCAAGTCATCTATATGATACCAATCTCTATATTCGGAATCCTTTCCATTTTCAAGTATATCTTTAAATGCAAAGAACTCATCTCCTGTGTGATTAAATACTCCATCTAATATGACTTTAATCCCCTTCTCATGTGCCTTCTTAACTAGATTTTTTAAATCTTCTTTATCTCCAAACTGTGGATCAATTTTATAATAATCATTTATATTGTATTTATGATTACTTGGAGACATAAATATTGGAGTCATATATATAAGATTTACTCCAAGATTTTTTAAATAATCAATCTTGTCAGTTATTCCCTTTAAGTCTCCACCAAATATTGATTTAGCGTCGACCTCATCTCCCCATTTTTTTATCCCTTTAGGATCATTTTCTTTATTACCGTTACAAAATCTATCAGGAAATATTTGATAGACAACTGCTTCTTGAAGCCATTTTGATTCTTCATATACATCAGCTTCTCCTATATATGCATATTGAAATGGTATAAGATCTGTTTCTTTATTTCTTATATTCTCTCTATATCCACGTTCATCATAGTAATGAACTTTTCCCTCTAAATCTGTAATTTCAAAATAATATCTGTATCTATTTCTAAATACTTTTATATCCGCTGAATATATTTCTAAAAGATTATTATCTTCAAATAAATTCATCTTAATTGCCTCATATGAACTTTTAAAATCATATCGACATCTATAATAAAGTTTAACCTCTTTAATATCATCTTTTGCAACTCTTAATGTTATTCTTAAGGTATCTTTATCAATTGCATATGCATAAGGTACATCTGGTATATGATAAATAGCTTGCTTATTCATAACATCCTCCTAGAACTTTACCGTATATATTATTCTTTAACTGCTCCTGCAACTAATCCTTTTGATACAAATTTTTGAATTGCTGCAAACATTATTGCAAGTGGAATTGTTGCCATTACTGATGCTGCTGCATACGCAGTCCAGTTTGCTGAAACACCACTATCCATAAATGATTTTAATCCTATTACTAAAGTTTTCACGCTTGGATCTTTAAGTAATGCTGCTGATAAAATAAATTCACCAAATGTTCCAATGAATGAAAAGAAAAATATAACTACAAGCATTGGTTTAGTTAATGGTAATATTATTTTTCTAAATATTTGTCCATGTGTTGCTCCATCAACAAGAGCTGATTCATCAAGTTCTTTAGGTAATCCTTGAATATATCCTTTCATAAGCCATATATTATAAGCACTAGCACCACACATTACAAGAACTAAGAACCATAGATTATCCATTCCCCATGGAAGCTTGTATGCAACTCCTAAAATAGCAGGTAATGCCATAGAAGCTGGGAACATTTGAAGTATTAAAAGGAACATAAGACTATACTTTTTACCAGTAAATCTTAATCTACTAAATGTATAAGCTGCTGGTAATGTCATTAAAACTTGAGCTAATGCAACAAATAGACATACTTTAAATGTATTCCATACCCATAATAAGAAATCAGTTTCTTTAAGTACAAATGCATAATTTTCAAATGTTATCTTACTTGGTATTATACTGCTTTGTGTAAAGCTTGTACCTTCTGAAAGTGATGCAGTAACTATTGCAAGCACTGGGAATAATACTACTGCTATACTAAGCCAAATAAATATTCTACTTATCAAAAGCGTAACTTTTTCAGGTTTAGTTAATCTTCTCTTATGCTTATATTTCTTATTCTTATTTAAACTCATCATATTAATCCACCTCTTTAAATTGGCCAGATGCTTTCATTTGAACAAATGCTATAGTTCCTACTATTATGAATAGTATTATTGAAAGTGCTGCCCCTAAATCAAATCTTCCAAATTGAATTGTCATTTTGTAAGCTGCTGATCCAAGTACATCAGTATAACCTGCAAATGGTGAATCTGGTCTTACTGGTCCACCACCTAATAAAAGGTATGCTGCTGTAAAGTTACCAAAATTAAATGACCATGATCCGATTAAAAGTGGAAATGCAGTATTTGCAAGAGATGGTAGTGTTATTTTAAAGAACTTTTGTACAGGTGTTGCGCCATCTATACTTGCTGCTTCATAATATGTTTCAGGAATTGCTGCAAGAGCTCCTATACATACATTCATCATATATGGGAAACCAAGCCAAATACTTATAAGTACTATCGCTGTTCTTGCTGCCCATGGCTCTGTAAGCCACATGATAGGTTCTGATATTAAATGAAGATTCATTAACATTCCGTTTATAGCTCCATATTGGCTATTTAAAAGTCCTGTGAAAGAAATTATAACTATAGTTGCTGGTAATGCCCAAGGTATTACTAGAAAAGCTTTATATATAGCTGATTCCTTCATATTCTTATTTGATAGAATTAATGCATATATTAATCCAACAAAAAAACCACCAAAAGTTATTATTGTTGTTGAAACTATTGTCCATCCAAATACCGGTAAGAAGATTTCTTTTAGTGGACCTGTTATAATATCCGCAAAGTTTTTAAGTCCAACAAACTCCCATCCTGTATTAAGTGTTTTTATATTATAATTTGTAAATGCTATTACTATGGTACATATAATAGGAAGTACAGTTAGTATAATCATACTTATTAGTGATGGTGACATAAACTTTAAAGCTCTTAAGTTATCTTTATATGTTATCTTTTTCTTGCTCACTATATTCACTCCTTAAATTAATAAAGGAGAGAAGGTCCTACCTTCCCTCCCCCTCTTAGATATTATTGTCCTTGTGTTTCAATACCCTTTTTAATTGCACTAACAACATCTTTTCCTACTGTAGCTGGGCTTTCACCTTTGTATAATCTTGTGATTTGGCTAGTTGCATTCCATACAGCTTGCATTTGTAAGATGTTTGGCATAGGTACTGCTGTCTTAGCTTGATCTATAAATCCTTGGAAGTATTTATTATCTTTAACAGCTTGTGAATCTAATACAGTTTTTAATACTGGAATTCTGTTACCTGCTTTAAATAATGCTTCTCCTTCATTATCAACAATGTATTTTAATAGATCCCATGATAATTCTTTATTCTTTGATTTTGAACTTACTATAGCAGTTTGTACACCTAAGAATGATTTATAACCTTCACCCTTTATTGTTGGAACTTTAGCTACGCCAAAATTCATTCCTGCTTTTTCAAATTGAGCTATATCCCATGGTCCTGAAATATAGAATGCTGACTTACCATCTTTAAAGTTTGATGATGCAATATCACCAGTTATATCAGCTGGCATTAATTTATCTTTTAATACTAGATCTTGTAAGAATTGATATCCTTCTTGTGCGCCCTTATTATCTAGCCCTATATCATTTGGATCATAATTTCCTGGTTTTCCACCAAATATATATCCACCATATGATTGAATAATTCCGCCTGTTATATAGAAGTTTCCTAAATCAATTTGGAATCCATTGTTATTTTCTTTTGCTACTTTAACTAATTCATCCATAGTCTTAGGTGCTTCTTTAACCTTGTCCTTATTGTAGAATAATGCTACTGTTTCTTGTGCTAAAGGTACTGCATAATTCTTTCCGTCAAATGCTGTTGCATCCCAAACACTATCGCTTGTGTACTTACTCTTATCAAATTTTCCATCTGGTACTTCTTCTAATAATCCAGCTTCTTTAAATGTTGCTAGATTATCGTGAGGCATACCTATATATACATCTGGTCCTTTACTTGAGTTTGCAGCTTGTAGATAATCTTGGAATTCACCTTCATCATTTACTACTTTTACAGTATTCCCTGTACTTTCTGCCCACTTCTTAGCTGAATCCTCAATAACCTTCATTTCATCTTCTTTTACTTTTGTCCAAATAGTTATTTCCTGTCCTTTTGTTGAATCTTCTTTTGATCCTCCGCACCCTACGAATAATGATCCTGTTACTACTACAGCCATAAGGCAAGCAATAAGTTTCTTTTTAACCATGTTAATCCCTCCAAAAATCAATATACTTTTATCAAAAATCTTAGAAAATAGTTATTTGAGTTTCTTTATCAAAAGCATGTATATCATTGATATCAAATGCTATTTCTAACTTTTCTCCTATGGCCTTTTCTGTGCCACCCTTTGCCTTTATAACAATATTTCTATCTTGAACTTTTACGTGAATGAATACTTCTCCACCTAAGTTCTCAGTTAATTCAACTACACCTTCAAATTTTAAAATATTTTCTTTATTCATATCTTCAGGCATGTATAATATTTTTTCTGGTCTTATTCCAATTATTAAATCAACTTTATCTTTTTTAATTTGCTTTAATTTTTCTGTATTCTTTTTTGATAGTTCTACTCCTATATCATTTATCTTTATATAAGACTTATCATTTTTAAATTCTGCACTACCATATAAGAAATTCATTTGTGGATTTCCTATAAATCCTGCTACAAACATATTTACAGGCTTATTATATATTTCAGTTGGAGTTGCAACTTGTTGAATCTCTCCATCTTTCATAACAACAATTCTAGTTCCAAGTGTCATAGCTTCTGTTTGGTCATGTGTTACATATATAAATGTAGTATCTAATTCTTTATATAATTTTGAAATCTCTATTCTCATTTGAACTCTAAGTTTTGCATCTAAATTTGAAAGAGGCTCGTCCATTAAGAATACTTGCGGATTTCTAACTATTGCTCTTCCCATAGCAACTCTCTGTCTTTGACCACCTGAAAGCGCCTTTGGCTTTCTATCTAATAGATGCTCTATATCTAAAATCTTTGCTGCTGCCTTAACTTTTTCATCTATTTCATCCTTTGGAAGTTTTCTAAGTTTTAATCCAAATGCCATATTCTCATATACTGACATATGAGGATATAAAGCATAATTCTGGAATACCATTGCTATATCTCTATCTTTAGGTGGTGCATCGTTTACAAGCTTGTCTCCAATATACATATCACCTTTACTAATATCTTCAAGTCCTGCAATCATTCTTAATGTTGTTGATTTACCACATCCTGATGGACCAACAAATACTACAAACTCTTTGTCCTTTATCTCTAAATTAAAATCTTTTACTGCATTAAACCCATTTTCATAAATTTTATAAATATCTTTTAAAATTACTCCAGCCATACTAACCTCCCAATTATTTTCCGGAAACCTTTCCAATTAACTTAAAAAAAATTTGATATCCATATAACGTCTCTAAAATAATTATATTATCCTTCTTTTTCGGAAACCTTTCCAAAACTTACAAAATAAAAAAAACAACTATTAAATAGTTTTTATTTTAGAAAACGTTTCCTTGAATTAATAATATCATTTCCCCTTTACAATTTCAACCACTTTTTTAATTTTTTTTTAATTTTTATATACTTTTTTTATTTAAAAAATACTTTTTAATTTTTTATACTTAAAATAAATAGAGAAGTAACAAATACTCCTCCACTTATGTCTGATAACACATATATTTATAAAACTTTTGATAAAAAGCTTATAGTTCTTTGATTCTTAGGATTATCAAATATATCTTCTGGACTTCCGCTTTCCACTATATTGCCTTCATCCATAAAAAGAATCCTGTCCCCAACTTCCTTTGCAAATCCCATCTCATGCGTAACTATAATCATAGTCATACCATCATTGGCAAGTGACTTCATTACACTTAAAACTTCTCCAACCATTTCCGGATCTAATGCTGACGTAGGCTCATCAAATAGCATTACATCTGGCTCCATAGCTAATGCTCTTGCAATTGCTATTCTTTGTTTTTGTCCTCCTGATAATGAATTTGGATAAGCATCTTTCTTTTCAAGAAGTCCAACCTTTTCTAATAGTTCTTCACCCTTCTTTGTTGCTTCATCCTTTTTCCATCCTTTAACGTTCATTGGAGCCATTATTATATTTTCCATAACAGTTTTATGTGGAAATAAATTAAATTGCTGGAATACCATACCCATCTTTTCTCTAATCTTATTTATATTAATCTTTTTATCTATAATATTATTTCCTTCAAATATTATTTCTCCACTTGTTGGATGTTCTAAAAGATTTAAACATCTTAAAAATGTACTCTTTCCGGATCCTGAAGGCCCTATTACAACAACAACCTCGCCTTTTTTTATCTCTTCATTTATTCCTTTTAAAACTTCATTTTTGCCAAAAGATTTTTTAAGTTCCTTAACGTATATCACTAGCCTTCAGCCTCCTTTCAAAATATGCCATAAGTCTTCCAAGTGAGAAAGTCATAATAAAGTATAATACACCTATTACCATAAGTGGTTCAAAAACTAAATAAACAGATCCTTTTACTATATCTGCACTAAACATAAGCTCTCCAACTCCAATAAATGAAGCCATTGAAGATTCTTTTATTACTGCAACAAATTCATTACCTACAGCTGGCATAATATTTTTAACGGCTTGTGGAAGTATGACCATTTTCATAGATTGAACTTTTGTCATTCCTAAACTTCTAGCAGCTTCCATCTGCCCTTTGTCTACAGCATCTATACCTGCTCTTATAATCTCAGATACATAAGCTGCTGAATTTAATGAAATTGCCACAACTGCTGCTGTAAGTGGACTAAAATCCCATCCAAAGAATAATGCTGATCCTGAGTACACCATTAAGATTTGTAATATCATTGGTGTTCCTCTAACTATCTCTATATAAATTGTTGCAATCCATAATAATGGCTTGAATTTACCTACTTTAAAATTAACAGTTTTCATAAAATATAAAATTGATCCAAATGCAGTACCAAAACATACTGATATAAGTGATATAATTAATGTCATCTTAGCTCCCTCTAAAAATACTGGAAAGTATTGTGGAAGAAAACTAAAATCAAATTGATATCCCATTTCAAAGCCCCCTTTTTAAGCTAAGATTGACAATGAAGTTATTCATCGCCAATCATAAATTTCTTTTCATATATTATTTTTGTTGTATTTGTTTTGAAGCTAATTCGTTAGCTTCAACTATAAATTTATCAAGTTCTCCACTATCTTTTAATCTCTTTATTGTCTTGTTTACTTGATCTAATAATTCTTTATTTCCTTTTTTAACAGCAACTGCATTTCCACCTGACTCATCTTTAAATTCTATATCTGACAATACAAGATCATTATTGCTCTTAATTGCCATCTCTCCAACTGGTTTTTCAGTAACTAAAGCATCAATCTTACCGGATTTAAGCTCTAATATTAAATTATTAACATTAGATAAAAGTGTTGGATCTTTAGCTTTTATAACATCTTTAGTTATATCTGCTTGAGTTGATCCCATTTGTGCTCCCACCTTAGCATCCTTTAAATCCTCAGGCTTTTTATATTTAGCTGCATCCTCCTTCTTTACTAATACAGAGTGTTGTGCAGTATAGTATATATCTGAAAAGTCTACTTTTTTTGCTCTTTCTGGATCAGGATTCATTCCTGAAATTATCATATCAATTTGCCCAGCTGGCAATGCCCCAAGAAGTGAATCAAATTTCATTTCTTTAATTTTAAGTGTTGCTCCTAAATCTTTTGCTATCTCTTCAGCAAGTTTAACGTCAAATCCAACAACGGTATCTTTTCCATCTACCATTGCATGAAATTCATAAGGTGCATAATCTGCACTTAATCCAACTACTAGTTCCTTTTTATTTCCTTCATCTGTCTTAGCTTTGTCCCCACAAGCTACTATACTAAATGCCATTACTCCTACTATTGCTACCGCAAATATCTTTTTTAATAATCCTTTTTTCATGTTTATATCCCCCTCTTTATTTAATTGCCTCAATTCATTTACATTTTTAACTTGTTATAAGTATACAACATAAATTAATATTTATGCAAGTATTTTTTATATTTTTTCGATTTTTCCATTATTTTTAAGTATTTATGCATAAATTATGTATATTTACTTAATTTCAATTCATGTAAACATTCCTAAGTACAGTATATTTTGTTGTAGTAACAAATATATTCAAAGCAATATATAATATATTGTTTAGAATATTAAATATGTAAGAAGGTGGCATTATGAGCAAAGCAAAGAATAGACACATGTTTCTTGGAAACAATACCTCCCAAGGATTTTATTCATTATTTAAAAATCTAATTTCTCAAGAGGATGCTAATAAAATAATATGCTTAAAAGGAGGACCTGGAACCGGAAAATCTTCTTTAATGAAAAAATTAGCCTTTTATTTTAAATCTAATTCTTATACTGTAGAAGAATATCATTGTTCTTCAGATGATCAATCACTAGATGCACTGCTAGTTAAAGAACTAAAAGTCGCAATATTAGATGGTACTGCACCCCATACAACTGATCCTGTGACCCCTGGTGCCGTGGATAAAATAATAGATTTAGCTCAAGCTCTTAACCATAAAAACTTAGTTAATCATAAGGCTGAAATAATAGATATCGGAAAAGATATAAGTGAAAGTTTTAGTAGAGCATTTACCTTCTTTAATTCAGCTAGCAAAGTCTACTTAGATTGGAGAAATCTTAATAATAAATCTGTAGACAAAGATCTATTAGTTAAATTTGAGGCAACTGTGAAAGGTATAGTTCTTCCAAAGAAATCATCACCTACTTTGGGAGGAGAAAGACATACTTTTGCTACAGCATTCACTCCAAATGGTATAGTTTCTTTTGGTGAAGATTTAGCAAGCTCTGTTGAAAATTTATTTGTACTTAAAGGAGAGCCTGGGCTTTCTAAAAGTAATATCTTAAAATCAATTGGAGAATCTGCTCAAAAATCAGGTCTTTATGTAGAGTACTATCATCATCCATTATTGCCTGATGATATTGAACACATTATAATACCTGAAGAAAATATAGGAGTGTTTACCCAAAATGAAATATCAAAGCTTAATATAAACGGAACTGTTTTTGATATGTCATCTCTATGTAACAAACATATACTTGATAAGTATAAAGATGAACTAGATTTTGATAAATGTGAATTTGATATATTATTAAATAAAGGTCTTTCATTAATCACTGAAGCCAAGCTTCTTCATGATAAACTTGAAAAGCATTATGCTAATAATATGGACTTTGATATGGTAAATAAAATTTATGATGAAATTATCTTAGAGTTTGAACAATTTAAAAAATAATATATAGAATCTTAGATTTTTATGTGTTTCTTTATAATAAAAAAAGAGCCTATAGGCTCTTTTATTTTTTATTTTGTTTTATAACAGATAATCTATGAAGTGCTCTAGTACACATAATATATTTAACAAGATTTGGAGTTTCCTCTTCATCTTCTAATATTATTACTCCATCAAACTCTAATCCTTTAGCAAAGTAAGCTGGAACAAGTACCTTACCACCTCTATAAATTATATCATTTCTATCAAAGGTAAGAATCTTAACTTTTTCTTTTAAGTTATGAGATATATCCTTAAGTTCTTCTCTCTTTTTAGTTATAACTGCTATACTTTCAAGACCTTCTTCTTCATAATCTTCAATTATTGAAGTTATTGTATCAACTGTCTCTTCAATACTTTCAGTTTCCTCTTCAAGAACTTTTTCTCCATTTCTAACTAATGGAACTATTCTATCCTCATCTAAGAATTTACTTGCATATTCCATTATTTCTTGAGTTGATCTGTAACTCTTATTTAATGAGAATTCTAAGACATTATCTTTAAATACTTCATCTAACTTCAGCATTGCAGGGATTTCTTTTGTATCAATAAGTCTTTGATTACTATCTCCAACTATTGTACAACTATTACAACCTGTTAGCTCTTTTAAAACCATAAATTGCATATAGTTATAATCCTGCGCTTCATCTATTACAAGATGTTTATACTCTTTCTTTGTCTTCTTCCCATTTAATTTAATCATTAAATAAAGAATTCCTGCAAGATCCATATATCCTAAGGACTCAGTATCAGTAACTCTTTTATATATGCTAAGAATACTTTCATGTGATAACCATTCATCTACTCTAGCTCTAGAATTCATTACTTCCCTTACTATTTCTCTTATTCTAATTCTTCTTTGGAAATCTAAATTATTCTTTTCAAAAATAAGATCATCTTCGCTTAATTCACTTATCTTCTTTTCTATATCCTTATTTAATTTCCAAACTACTTCATCTCTCTTATCCTTTATTTTTGAAGTTAGTATTCTCTTTACCTTTTCACTTCTTCTAAATAAAGGCATATATGCATAATGATCAGTAAATAAAGCTCTTATCTCATCTTTAGATACAATTTCTTCTCCAAAGAATGTTACAGGCTCAATATTAAAATAAGTACTATTCATATCATTAACTATATCATCAAGCTTTGAAACAAATCTTTTTGAACTCTTTTCTTTATATTCTTCAAGAGCCTTTTCATTTCCTTTCATAGCTTCTTCTATATAGTAAGAGAATTCAGTTATCTCTTCTTCTAATCCTATCTCTCTTCTTGCAAAAGCTTCAAATGTCATGTTATCTATTCCATCTTCTCCAAGTGAAGGCAATACTCCTGCAATATAATCCATAAATATATCATTTGGTCCTAAAATAAGTACCTTATCACCAAATTGCTTTCTAAAGTTATATAAAAGATATGATATTCTATGAAGTGCTATTGTAGTTTTACCTGACCCTGCAACTCCATTTACTACTACAGCTTTATCTTTAGGAGCTCTTATAATTTCATCTTGCTCCTCTTGAATTGTCATTACTATATCTTTAAGCTTTTCCCCAGAATTACTAGTTAAAACCATTTGTAGAATATCATCTTTTACATCAACTGCTGAATCAAATACACCTTTAAGCTTACTATTTTTAACTATAAGCTGTCTTCTCTTTAATATATCTGCTTCTATATCTCCAGCTGGTGACTCATATGAAGATTTTCCAAGACTTCCTTTATAGAATAATGATGAAATAGGAGCACGCCAGTCAACTATAACTGGCTCATATGTTCCTTCTTTAGTCAATCCAAATCTTCCAATGTAGATTTCTTCTGGAGTACTATCTTCTTCTATAAAGTCTATCTTTCCAAAATAAGGTGACTCTTTAAGAATAGTATATTCTCTAAGCTTTTTATCAATATTTTTATAAGCTTCTTCTTTTACATAAGCTTCATGGTCAAAATACTCTAATACCTTATCTTCATCATCTCTGTATTCTTCTATAACCTTTTTTCTATAGTCTACGATATATTCTGTTATATATTTTCTCTTCTCTATATAATTTAATATCTCTTCATTTAATGTCTTTAAAGTATTCTCTAAATGCTGTTCTTCCATTAGGAAATCTAGGTTATTATTCAAGCGCGCTACATCTCCTTTTTTTCAAATTATTGGTTATCTGAACCATCTTGTTCTTTTGAAGAACTCTCATCGCTGTTCTCGTCTATTGTTGTAGTTTTAGTAACTACAGCTTCACTCTCGCTATCTTCATCTATCTTTTCAAGACTTAGAATAGTAGCTTCTCTTTTGATTTCTTTTCTACTTTCTGCAAGCATTTTAGCTTCTTTTCTAGCCTCTTCTTTTATTCTCTCTTCTTCTTCTTTTTTAACTTTCATTTCTGGATATTTATTATATACTATATCCATAAATTCATCTCCAAAGATTGTTTCTTTTTCAAGAAGAACATTTGATATCTCATCTAAAAGGTCTCTATTATCATGTAATAACTTTCTAGCCTTTTCATGAGCTTCTCTTATAATTTTTAAAACTTCATTATCTATCATAGTTGAAGTCTCTTCACTACAATTTCTTACTGCTCTACCATCTAAATATCTATTTTGTATTGATTCAAGAGCCATCATATCAAACTTATCTGACATACCATAAACAGTTACCATACTTCTAGCTGTTTGTGTTGCTCTTTCTATATCATTTGATGCTCCTGTTGAAACTAAATTAAATACTTCTTCTTCAGCAGATCTTCCACCAAGCATTACTGTAATTTGGTTTAATAATTCTTCTCTTGAAATTAAGTATTTATCTTCTTCTGGTAATTGCATAGTATATCCAAGTGCACCCATTGTTCTTGGAACTATTGTAATCTTATGAACTGGATCTGCTCCATCTAAAAGTGCTGCAACTAAAGCATGCCCAACTTCATGGAAAGCAACAGCTTTCTTTTCTTTAGGTGATAGGATTCTATCTTTCTTTTCTTTACCTGCTATTATATCTTCAACAGCTTCTCTTAAGTCAGCTTGAATAACTTCTTTTCTGCCTTCTCTAACTGCTCTAAGTGCTGCTTCATTCATTATGTTTGCAAGATCAGCTCCAACAGCTCCTGGAGTACTCTTTGCTATTTCTTCTAAATCTACATCATCTCCAAGTTTTATATCTTTAGCATGAACTTTTAGTATAGCTTCTCTTCCTGGGAAGTCTGGTCTATCAACTATTACTCTTCTATCAAATCTACCTGGTCTAAGTAATGCTTTATCAAGTATTTCAGGTCTATTTGTAGCACCAAGTATTACTATACCCTTTGAAGAATCAAATCCATCCATTTCTGAAAGTAATTGATTAAGAGTTTGTTCTCTTTCATCATTACTTTGTAGCTGATTATCTCTACTCTTACCAACGGCATCTATTTCATCTATAAATATGATACAAGGAGCTTTTTCTTGAGCATCTTTAAATAATTCTCTAACTCTCTTTGCACCAGCACCAACAAACATCTCAACAAAGCTTGAGCCTGATATTGAGAAGAATGGTACTTTTGCTTCTCCTGCTACTGCTTTTGCAAGTAATGTTTTACCTGTTCCTGGAGGTCCAACTAAAAGTACACCTTTAGGAAGCTTAGCACCTATTTCTGTATATCTTCTTGGATCATTTAAGAAGTCTATAACCTCTTCTAATGATTCTTTAGCTTCTTCCTGTCCTGCAACATCCTTAAAAGTAACTCCAATTTCATCTTCCATATAAACTTTGGCGTTATTTTTGCCCATAGACATCATTCCGCCACCCATTTTACCTGCCATCTTTGAGAATAACATTCTCCATATAAAGAACATTAAAAGTATTGGTAAACCGTAAACTAGTAATAAATCAAATACTGGTGATTGCTTAGGATTTTGTCCTGTAACAGTAACATCTGCAGCATTTAACTCTTTAAGTAAATCATCATTTTTTATATTTGCAGTATATAAAGTTTTACCTTTAAATTCATTATCATCCTTTGGTGTTATTATTAGATTCTCATTAGTTATTATAACCTTTGAAATTTGTTTGTCCTTAACCATTTGCTGGAACTCTGTATAACTAATCTCTTTATTCATAGATGTTTCTCTAACATAATTAAAAGACATTATTATAGCTAGAGCTATTATAAAATAAATAATCCCAGCTTTATTTCTTTTTTTATTTTGCTGTTCCATTTAATCCACCTCTTTCTTTAGTATAATTCTCTACTCTAAAAAACCTATGTTATTAAAAGGATAAATCCTTACTTGAGCTTTTCCCTGTATCTTACTTCCATCTATATAAGGATTTTTCCAAAAACGCGAATCATTAGAATTTGCTCTATTATCTCCTAAGAAAAAATACTTACCTTCAGGCACTATATAAGTTCCATATGAATCCATTGGATGTTCTACATATGGTTCATCCAATTTTGTCCCATTAACATAAACTGCTGTTCCATCAATTTTGATTGAATCCCCTGGAAGTCCTATAAGCCTTTTTATTACAGTTTCATTAAGCTCATCAGAGTCAAATACAACTATATCACCCCTATGTAACTTTTCTGGATTATAAACCCTAGTTACCAAAAGTCGATCTCCAACATTTAAAGTCGGTACCATTGAGGAACTTGGGATATATACCTTGAAGATTAAAAAATTATTTATCAATATAGCAAGAACTACTGCTATAAAAACTGGTACAATCCAATCATAAAAGAAATTCTTCTTGTTTTCTTTAACTTGTTTCTTTCCTCTATCGGATCTCTTCATTGTATAGTCAGTTATCTTTACATCATTTTTTTCTTCTGCTATATTTTGATCTTGTGATGTATTTGGATCTTCGATCATTATTCCACCCATATTCCTTTCATTAACTCTTTAATATCATTCTTATGTTGTTGGGTCATTTCTTTACTATAATAGTATTTATTTTCTTTCTTATATAATACATCTCCATCTTTTGGTGACATATGGACTTCGCTTTCATGAACATTAATCATATCTCCACTTGAAGATTCCAAAATATAATATTCGCCTTCTTTTCTATCCACTATATATACATCTTTCATAAATATATTATCGCCCTCTTTAACCTTTCTAAAACTTGATATTATCATTAATTATATCATATTTTTTTGTCAATTTTCTTTCAGGACATTTAATTTTATTAAAAGTTAGTTAAGCTTTATGTATCATATGTGTAAATTTAGGAATTTTTCTAATAAGTATTATTTTTAGAAGAAATTTATATGATTTTTATATGAAAATTATACGTTTAAGATAATTTATTTTTCATTTTACCCTATTATATATATAATTTCAATATATATATAATATAATATCAGATACCTTTTAAAATAGTTAGTTTTATTGTTTATTAGTAATATAAAATTAGTACTAAACATAGCTTTATAAGTTCAGCAGGTATTTATATATTGTATAAAATATATAAAGTATTTGGAATATTTGTTTTGCAGTTATCTTTATATTATTTATTGAATTATTTATAGGTTTAATTTATGCTGATTAATTTTAAGATATGATATATAGATTAAAGTTTTTAGTCTTCAGTATATCTTTAGAACACTCTACTTTTAACTTATTGATAATTCTGTCCAAATTTAATAATCTAAGTCAATAAATAAAAGAGAAGATTATACAATCTTCTCCTTCATTTAGATATAAATTCTAGATATACTACTTTATACTACCAAAATTCTTAATAGGATATACCCTTATTTGAACTTTTCCTTTTATATCACTTTCATCAATATAAGGCTCTTTCCACTCTCTTGAATCTCCAGACTTTGCTCTATTATCCCCTAAGAAAAAATATTTACCTTCTGGAACTTTAAATTTTCCAAAGTATTTATCTGGATATTTTACATAGTCTTCTTTAATCTCTTCTCCATTAATATATAATTTTTCACCTTGAATATCTATCTCATCTCCTGGAACCCCTATAAGTCTTTTTACCATAAGTTGATTCTTCTCATTGTTTTTAAAGACTATAATATCTCCTCTTTTTAGATTTTCAAAATTATATATCCTAGTTACTAAGAATTTATCTCCTATATTTATAGTAGGTTCCATAGACCCTGTAGGAACATCTACTTTAAATATTAAGAATTTGTTTATCATTATAGCCAGTAAAATAGCCACAATTATAGGAGGTAACCACTCTCTTATAAACTTATTATCCATACTTCCCCTCTTTATACCCTTAGTTAATTTTTTTATATTACTTCATTCTTTATTATATCCTCATAGCTCTCTCTTTTACATATAACTCTTGCTTCTCCATCTTTAACCATAACAACTGCTGGTTTTGGTATTTTATTATAGTTGTTAGACATTGAATATCCATAAGCTCCTGTTGACATCATTGCTAATAAATCACCACTTAAAACTGACGGTATCTTTATAGCATTTAATAATATATCTCCTGATTCACAACATTTTCCTGAGATTGTTACTTTTTCTTTTGAATCATATATAACTCTATTTGCAACAATACATTCATACCTCGCTTTGTAAAGAGCTGGTCTAATATTATCTGTCATACCTCCATCTACGGATACGTACTTCCTTATTGATGGAATATTCTTTATTGATCCTATTGTATATAATGTAGTTCCTGCATTCCCTGCAATTGAACGCCCAGGTTCAATTACAAGTGTTGGAACCTCTAAATTAATTTCCTTACATACTGAATCAACTTTATTTAATATAGCATCGCAATATTCATTTGTTTCTCTAGGCTTGTCTTCCTTGCTATAATAAATTCCAAATCCACCACCTAAATCTAACTCTCCAATTAAATATCCTGTTTCATCTTGTATTCTCTTAATTAAATTAAGCATTATTTCAGCAGCATCTTCATAGGGTGTTAGCTCAAATATCTGAGATCCTATATGACAATGTAACCCACATAGATTTACATTTTCTAGTTTTATCGCTCTCTTTATTGCATTTATTATATTATCTCCAACTGGTGCAAATCCAAATTTTGAATCTATTTGACCAGTTTTAATATACTCATGAGTATGTGCTTCTATCCCCGGAGTTATTCTAAGATAAATATTTTGTGATCTTCCATAATTCTTTGCCATCTGATTTAGTTGTTCTATTTCAAATAGATTATCAACTACGAATGTTCCCACTCCTAATTGTACACCCATTTCAATTTCTTCTAATGTTTTATTATTTCCATGAAATAATACTCTATCTAATGGGAAATTTGCTTTGTATGCAGTATAAAGCTCTCCACCTGATACTACATCCAAATAAAGTCCTTCTTCTTCAATTAATTTACACATTGCAAGAGTTAAGAACGCCTTACCTGCATATGCTACTTTATTTCCTCTTTCTTCACATTTAAAAGAAGTAATATACTTCTTACAATTCTCTCTTAACAATTGCTCATCCATAACATATAGAGGTGTTCCAAACTCCTCTACTAATTTTGTTGTTTTTACGCCTCCAATTACCAATGTATTCTCTTCTGTCTTCATATTACCAAATAGTTTCATAATGATTCCTCCACTCTATTTAAGTAAAACAAAACGCCACAGATTAAACTGTGACGGGTAATAGCGTGTGATTATAAGGTCTATTATTACGTATAAGAATATTACTTACTGCTAAGATGCAATAGGTGAAATAATCATTGTAACTTTTTAATCCTTGTAGCTCTCCACGACATGTGACAGTGATGCATATATTATATACACCCCCAGTATAATTATCTTTGCTAATAATTAAACTTCGGCCAATCTCCCTTTCATCTTTTATCATAGTCTGCAAAACTCCTAAAGATTACTCTTAATCTTGGCACCTCTACCCTAGGTTTGTCTTCAATTTTATATTATATTTTATACAACTTGTACTAATTATGATACCATATTTTTATTAATTTACAATACTTTTTTTAAAAGTTTTTCTAATTTTTTCTATAATTTTCTTTCTCTGTAAACATCCATTAAATCCCCCATTATTTCCGCTGATGATGGTGGTGTATAACTTATTGCATTTGCTCCTGCTTCTATTGTCTCTTGAATACTTTCTTGTGTTGGTCCACCTGTTGCTATTATAGGTATTAATGGGTATTCTTCTCTTATCCTTCTTATTATTTTAGGTGTATCTTTTCCACCTGATACATTTAATATAGTTGCTCCTGCATTTAATCTCTCTTCTATATCTGTATCTTCTGAAACAATAGTTACAACTACCGGTATATCTATTGTCTTTCTTATTCTCTTTACTATGCTATTTGAAGTTGGAGCATTTACAACTATTCCTATTGCTCCTTTAAATTCTGCATCTAATGCTAAGTTTACAACTCTTCTACCTTGAGTTATTCCCCCACCTACGCCACAAAATACTGGAACATCAGCAGCTGTTATTATGGCTTCAGTGATTTTAGGCTGGGGGGTAAAAGGATATACTGCCATTATTGCATCTGCATTTGTATTCTTTATCATTGCAACATCTGTGGAAAACATTATAGACTTAACTCTTTTCCCAAATATTTTTATTCCACTACACTTCCTTATAATTGCTGGTGCTTCAATTATATGATTTCTTAAAGTCCCTAAAATCTCCGGTACATATCTTTCATTATCCTTATTCATTATTATCCCTCCAAAATTATGTATTAACTTTACACTATATTATATCTCCAACTTTCCTTTGTGGAAATATTATATAGTAATATTTTAATTATTTTTCTAGCTAATATGCCTAGTTTTGTAATATAATGTTTACAAATAATAGAATAAAACGAGGTGAAAAGACTGTGATTGGAAAGAAAAAACTCTTCTTACCATATAAAATTTTATTGGTTATTTATTTATTTTTTATAGTTACAGCCTTTATTATTAATTCACCCCATGAGATCTTTAATGGTTTGAAGAAAATTCTCTTAACTCCGGACATACTAATTACTGACTATGTAGAGATTGGTGGAATAGGTGCTACCTTAGTAAATGCAGCACTAACTAGTATAATAAGCATCTTTATATTGGTTCTTGTAGGTATAAAACCAAATGGTTCAACAATAATGGCTTTATGGCTTATGACTGGCTTTTCTTTCTTTGGAAAAAATATTTTAAACATATGGCCTGTTATGTTTGGTGTTTATCTTTTTGCAAGATATCAAAAACAACCACTACTTAATTACACATTAGTTATGCTATTATCTACCACCCTTGCACCAACAGTTAGTCAGCTTAGCTTTACTTCAGATAACCCACTTCTAGGATTATTTTTTGGTTCAATTATTGGCGTTTTTATAGGATTTGTTTTAACTCCTATAGCAACACACTGTATATCTTCCCATGCTGGCTATAATTTATACAATATAGGTTTTGCATGTGGACTACTTGCAACTCTATTAATGTCTTTATTTAGATCAATAGGCATTGATTTTAAGACTCAATTAATTTGGAGTACAGGCAATAATGAATTCTTTCTTGTATTTATGATAATAATATGCCTTTATTTAATTGGTATTGGACTTTATTATGGAAGAAATACAAAAAATAATTTAAAAAGAATAAGTAAACAATCTGGTAAACTTGTGTCAGACTTTTATCTACTTTTTGGAGAGACCACTTATATTAATATGGGAATAGTAGGTCTATTTGCTACATTCTATTTACTACTTATAGGTGGAGATCTAAATGGTCCAACCCTTGGTGGAATATTCACCATAATAGGTTTTGGATGTTTTGGTAAACATATAAGAAACATAATACCTGTTATGATTGGTGCAACTCTTGGAGGACTTATAAGTATCTATTCCCTATCTGACCCTGGAATATTACTTGCAATACTTTTTAGTACCTGTTTAGCTCCTATCGGTGGTAAATTTGGCTGGAAGATTGGTGTAATTTCAGGGATACTTCATGTAGCATTAGTTACAAATGTGGGATACTTGCATGGAGGTCTAAATCTTTATAATAATGGTTTAGCTGGTGGATTTGCAGCTATGATTTTAATACCGATTATTACTACATTTAAAAGAGAGGTTCGTAAGGATGAAATTTAAAATTGAAAAAAATCTTAGGATAATAAATGAATTAATGTCCTTTTGCTATCACTTTTTAGCAGAAGACATAACTGTTAATGTAAAAACTATAGATAATGCATCTAATATAACTATAGATGCTATTATTAAGAATTTCCCTAAGGATGATTATGATAACTTAGTTCAAACATTGAACATTCCTCGTCAGCATGAAGTTGAGCAGTATTACTGGCACCTTGGTGGCGAAAGTGAATTTGACTGTGAACTTTCTCTTGTAGGTATGATGGTTGATAGCGCAAATATTAATTATGAAAGTAATGTACTTCATATAGAACTTCAAAGAATAGAATCACATTAATATACTTTTATAATATTTATTTCAAAGAAAATAAAACACTATTGTAATATTACAATAGTGTTTTTAATTTATATACTACTATTTCAAACTACTCCCTCTAAATATTATGGAAACCATTTATGAAATATTAAAATTTACTCTTTATAAAAATAAAATAAGTAGCATTATACTTATCTAAATTTATGAAACGTAACTTCATAAATTAATATATAACACTACTTATCTTGTATATCTATAGATTTCTACTTTTCTCTAATGTCAATAATCTTCTTAACAACTTTTGTTCCTATTTTATCTTCTTGCATTTGTGCTAAAGCATCATCTATTTTAACCCAACCAATACCTTCAACTTCATCAGATTTTTTTATTTCACCTGATTTATATTCAGCCATAAAAGTTATCATTAAAAGCTCTTTACCTTCTACAAAATCAGAGCCTAAATATTCTATATTTTTAGTCTCTATTCCAGTCTCTTCAAGTACCTCTCTATAAACTGTATCCTCTGCATATTCATCCTGATCTACATATCCAGATATTAACACCTTAGAATTCTTATATATATAACTTTGTTTTAATAAAAGAATTTCATCACCTTTAACTACACCAACAACAATACATGGTCTTGGAGTATCAAAATACAATGTCTCATCAACTGGGCAATACGGAACTTCGCCCTCATCCCAACAATTAAACATTTCTAATTCTCTTCCACACTTTGGACAAAATTTATATTTCATACACTTTCTCCCTCTTATAAAACATCAATTACCTCTATTATAAAGTACCCTCTTATCTTTTAGAAGTATGTTTTCTAAAAATTAACTTTAACCTCTTTATTTAAAGTTATACCTTCCTTATCTACAATACACTCATATACAAATATATCAACACCATTATCACGTGCTTCTCTAAGTGCCTCACCAAATTTTTCATCTCTCTCATCATTAGGAACAAAATCCTTCATATTTTCCATTTGCAATAAAAATAATACTCCAGCACCTCTTCCACTCTTTTTTACATCAATAAGCTCTAATAAATGTTTTCTCCCTCTATCTGTCGGTGCATCTGGAAAAGCTGCATGACCCTTATCCTCTAAAGTTACACCTTTAACTTCTAAATAATATTCTTCACCTTCATCACTTGATAACTTAAAATCAAATCTACTATTACCAAAGGTCTTTTCCTTAAGTATATTATTGTACTTAACTAACTTTTTTATTTTCTTATTTTGAAGAGCTTCAAAAACCACTTTATTAGGTATTTGAGAATCTATACTTATAAGCATCTCTCCCTTGTAAACTGCAACTAAATCATAGGCTGTCTTTCTAGTTGGATTATCTTCTTTCCTTAAAAGCACAGTTGCACCATCTGTTAATATCTCTCTACATCTTCCAGTATTAGGAACATGAACCGTTATATCTTCTCCATTTAAATTTACCTTTGCATTAAATCTATTTGGCCTACTTATAAATTTAGCTTCTAATATTTCTTTATTATATTTCATTATTAATCTCCTTTTACTTTGTGGATTTTTCATCTTGTCCACATTATCCACAGTTTTTGTCCACAGCTTTGTTAGTAATGTTGAGTAATTTTAACACTATTCATTATCATTCTACAATAAATTGTAATTGATAATTGTTATTTCTACAATATACGTTATATTGTTACTTATATTTTATTTTATACATATATATTGTACAAACCTTACTTTTTAAGAATTTTAACACAAAAGAGGACTTATCCACAAAGTTATTAGACTTATCCACATTATTAACACAATACCCCTTAAACCTCCTATTTTCAACGTTTTTTGAGTGTGTATTAATTTTACATATTTTGGATCGATTTCACCAATGTAATTATTTTCATAGTTTCAAAATAGAAAATTATGAACATTTTGAAGCATAAAAATCTATTTAATTAAGATACTAATCTTATAAGATAAGGAGTGATAATTTTGAGTGATAAAAAAGTAATGACTTTCCGAGATGAAAACAATAATAAAATTGATTATGAGATTTTAGAGCAAGTTTTAATATGTGGATCAGAATATGTTGCACTAGCTCCAGTTGAATCTCATGAAAAAATAGAATTATTTAAAATAAAATTTGATAAAGATTGGAATGAATCTCTAGAGGAGGTATCCTCTGAAAAAGAGATTAATATGTTTAAGCAAGTTTCAAAGCTAAAAATGTAATAATACTACTCTATATAAATATCATCATATTCTATAAAAATTTCCTTTTAGAATATGATGATATTTTATTTATATTATTATCTATTTCTACTAGAGTTATAATAAATTTTCATTAAAAATCTAATTCTTAAGAAATCTTATTATTTTCTTAAAATATAAATAAATTCCATTTCACTATATTGCATTGTATAGTACTGAATCGTATACTATAGACATGAAATATTTTACAGAAAGGTTCTGATGCCATGAATACTCAATTAAAAAAAGGTGTTTTAGAGTTATGTGTTCTTTCAGTATTATCTATTAAAGACTGTTATGGTTATGAATTAATTAACGAAATTTCAAAACATATCTCAATTTCAGATGGCACGGTTTACCCCATTCTTCGGAGATTAACCAAAGAGGGCTATTTCACCACATATCTTCAAGAATCTATGGAAGGCCCACCGAGAAAGTATTATAGACTTACATCACTTGGCTATGATTATAAAGAAAATCTTGAACGTGAATGGTTAGCGTTCCAAAACGCAGTTAACAACATTATTATGGGAGGTTATAAGTGTGAGTAAAAACGAATTTTTATCTATACTAGCTAACGGATTAAAAGATTTCCCTGAAAAAGAGCTTGCAGATATTATATTTGATTATCAAGAGCATTTTACAGTTGGATTATCAAATGGTAAAACAGAAGAAGAAATTATAGATGAACTAGGAAATCCTTACGAATTAGTTTATCAATATAGAAGTGCATACCTAGAAAAAGTTCAGACAAATGAGGATACTACATCATCATATACTGAAGATGATACAAAGTTTTATGGTGATGTAAAATATGAAACTGTATCTGATGAACAAACCACTAAAGAGAGTGAAGAAGATCCTATAGAAGATTCTAAGGAAAAGACTTTTGAAGCTACTGAAGATTTTAAATATAATTTTTCTAAAGAAGAAACCGAAAATAAAAAAGATTCAAGACCTTTTAAAAACTTTTCATTTAGTGGCAAAGGATTAATCAAATTTATTTTAATAGTAATAGCACTTATTTTTTTAGCACCATTAGCATTAGGTGCAGGAGCCTGTGCTATTGGGTTATTTATTGCTTTTGTTGCCCTTCTTGGCGCATTAATCATTGGTGGACTAGCAATAAGTGTAAGCGGAATATTTGTAATGCTTAGCAAAATAGGTATAGTTGTTATTGGTGCTTCAAGTACCCCAGGTTTTATTATAGATTTTCCAAATAGCGTAATTATATTATTTATAATAGGATCACTTGCATTAACAGCTCTTTTAGCTATGCTTTCTTACTATTTTATAAAATGGATATTATTCTCAATAATAAATTTATTTAAAAAACCAAATAAAGGAGGAGCTCAAAATGAAAAAACCAATAATTAAAAAGAGATTTAAAATAACTTTATTAGTTCTCCTTCTTGTATCTATTTTTTCATACGTAGGTGCATGTACTATACTATATAGTAGCAATTATAGATTATCTAATTATAAAGATGAAGTTACTAAATACTTTGGTATCGATGAATCAATATTTGATTTTTCTACTTGGAACGAGCCTCATATTTCAATAACTCAATCATATAACCAGAAATTAAATAAAAACATTAAAGATATTAATATAAATTTAGAATCAGCTAATATAGAAATTGAAAGTACAGATTCTAATGATATTGGACTAACATATTCATTAAGTGGACGTCAAAGAAAAGTAGAAGAATTTAAAGATTCTACTATGAAATTTAAAGAAACAGGCATTGCCTTAGAATTATCTTTACCTAATGAATTTAAAAATATATATAATATAAGCATTACAATTTTACTTCCTAAAAGTTATACTGGAAATTTAAATATAAAATCTAGTAACGGATATATTAATGTTAGAGATTTGACTCTTTCTAGATTAAATTTAGACCTTAATTATGGAGATATTAATCTACAGACTATAAAAGCTAATGATGCTAATTTAAAAGCTTCAAATGGTCATATACAATCAAATGATTCTAATATAAATAATTCTGATATATCAGTTAATTACGGAGATATTTATGTACAAGGTTTTATTGGAAACTCTAATATTAAGTCTAATAATGGTAATATTGAAACCAATCTTTCTAAATTAGGCAAGAATACAAATATATCTACTAATAACTATGGAGAAATACAATTTAATAATATAAAAAATCTTAATGATTATCAAATATTAGTAACAGGTACTATTAATAGTATTTATTATGAAAATAAATCTATTGATGATAGCTCCTTCTCTTTAGGTAATGGAAAAAACATTGTAAATTTAAGCACTAATAATGGAGATATTATTCTAAAATAAAAAAACTAATTATATAAACTTCCTCCTTTATAGTAAAATATTAATATAATATTTTACCTTTAAAGGGGGTTTATTTTTTATGAAAGAAAAATTTATAATATTATCTTTCGATGCAGTAGATACAAATGATTTTAAATATATAAAAACATTACCTAATTTTAAAAAGCTTATGGAACACTCCTCATATTCAGATATAGTAAGATCAGTATATCCTTCTCTTACTTATCCAGCTCATATATCAATTTCAACAGGTAAATACCCT
Organism: Clostridium sardiniense; assembly: GCF_050584765.1. GTDB lineage: Bacteria > Bacillota > Clostridia > Clostridiales > Clostridiaceae > Clostridium > Clostridium sardiniense_A. Next base: position 728,848 of record NZ_JBNOOR010000002.1, read on the forward strand.
ATTAATCATGGAATTGTAAATAACATTAAGATTGAACCTTTTAGAAAAAACCCTGATTGGTTTTGGGAACAAAAATATATAAACGGTCCAACAATTTATGATGTAGCTAAAGAGTCTAGACTTAGAACCTGTGCTCTACTTTGGCCAGTTACAGCCAAATCCAAAACTATTGATTTGAATTTACCTGAAGTTTTTGCAAATAGACCTTGGCAAAATCAAATTTTAGTTTCAGCTCTAAATGGTACACTATCATTTCAGCTTAAATTAAATAATTTATTTGGAAAATTAAGAGATGGACTTAATCAACCTAATTTAGATAACTTTACCTTTGAAAGCCTTATGTATGTACTTAAAAACGATCTTGCTGATTTTATATTAGTTCATCTTACAGATGTAGATACTCATAAGCATAACTTTGGTATTAAATCACCTAAAATTAAAGAAGCCTTAAATCGTCATGATGATAGACTTGGAAAAATAATTAAATTCTTAGAAGATAATAATATTTATGAAAATAGCACATTAATAGCACTTGGTGATCATAGTTTTAAGGATGCAGATTATGTAATTAAACTAAATAAATTCTTTTTAGATAAAGGCTATATCAAAGTTAATAATAAAAATAAAATAACAGCATGGGACATATATTGTAACTATTGTGATGGCTCAGCTTATATTTATATAAATAAAGATTCAAATATTTCTAGAGAAGCTGTTTATGCACTTATTGATAATTTCTCTAAAGATAATAATAAGTGCATAAAGAATATATATTCAAATAAAGATGCTATCTCATTTGGAGCTGATAGAAACTGTGACTTTATGTTAGAAGCTAATGATGGCTACTACTTCATTAATTCTATTGATGGAGATATAATCGAAAAAACCTCTGGAAACCACGATGTTGCAACTCATGGCTATTTCCCTGAAAGCTTAGATTATAGAACATTCTTTATGATAAAAGGAAAAAATATAAAAAAGAATAATTATATAGGCGATATGAGTTTAATAGATGAAGGTACTACTATTTTAAATATATTAAATCATTCCACTAAAAAATGTGATGGTAAAATACTAGATATATTCACTAAGTAACCTTTAAATTTTCTATATAAATACATCAACTATAACCTACTATAATGATTTATATAAAAACTCCGTAAGGAGTTTTTTCTTTATCTAATCATCTATATAATTATTGATTTTAAATCTTAATCTTAATTCATCTTTTTCCTTTTTTGTAAGCTCCATATACTTATCTGCCCATAACTCTTCTTTTACTTTTCTATATTCCATATATGAACAGTCTATTTCAGGTTTAGTAATATATTCTCCATGCCAATATTCTAGTGAAAATTTACACCAAAATTTTATAAATAGTTCCTTTTCATTGTGTATTAATAATCCTGCTTTAAAACATTTTCTCTTCTTCAAATAATCATAAAATTCAATAACATTTGTTGCAACTATTTTTTCAAAAATAAAATCATCTCTAAATACAGCCTTTGACGATTTTGAAAACTCACTTATCTTTTTAAAATCAACATTTTTTTGAAAAAGATATTCTTTTGAATAGTTATAAAGATAAATAGTATATAAATCTAATCTCATAAGATTCTCCTAATATAATTCCTTTGTATAATCTATTAATACATAATTCTAATTAGAATAATACTATTGTTATTTGCTCCTTATTAAATTTAATTATTGAATATGGCTATTCCTACGAACTTTATATAGTTATGTATATTTTCTTTAATTCTACTTAAACTATATTTGTATCAAATGGAGGTGTATTAATATGGCAGACGAAACAACAGGTAGATTACCTAAAAATATTAATAAGAATATCCCTACTCCTAAAGATGATGCAAAGGAAATTACAGGAGTTATTAAATATGGTAGTAGAATTGTAGGTTATGAAATTCAAAACGGCCATCAGGTGGATAAAGCAGCGGCAATTGATATGGCTAAGAAGGGTGAACTCAAAGGAGTCGCTATTAGTGTATCAGCTAAGGGTGACGAATACTTAAGAAGTCTACCTGATGATAATGAGTCAAATAACTTAAGCAATTTACCAACTATAACAATTAAATAATAATTATAAATTTAACTACACCAAAAAGAGGAGATTATTTATATCTCCTCTTTCCTTTATATGTAAACAAACTTTAAACTTTTTTCTGATAAGGTTTTATTTAATTAATTTACACACTCTATTAAAATTTATTTAGTATAATAATATTAAATTAAATAATACATATAGAAAGAAGGCTATGTTATGAGCTTTGAAAACGAAGAAAATGAAGAAATTAAAGAAAATCTAAATACAGAAAAATTTACTGATTGCTACGAATCAGAGTATCCTCCTGAGGAACCTACTTATAATTCAGATGAAATAACTGATTCTGATTTTGTAACATTTGTTGGCCAAACAAATACTGAACATTATTTTAATAAATGGAAAAACAATAGTGATAAAAATACTTTTTCCTCATGGAATTGGGCCTCATTCTTTTTAGGTGGATATTGGCTATTGTATAGAAAACTTTATGCATGGTTTGTAGGTTTTACTATAGTAGATTTTATTGGCTTTACAATTTTAGATAATTTTAGCCCATTTATAGCTATATTATTCTCATTAATCATGATGATACTTTTAGGTGTATTTGGTAACTGTATTTATATAAGACATTCTAAAAAGAAGATTCTATCTTTAAAGAAGTTCTTTTATAGATTCGGTAATACTGATGAAGCTTTAAAAACTAATGGTGGTACTACTTTAGTTGCTCCTTTAGTTCTATTAGCAGCCGCAGGAGTTATTGCTATAATGGTAGCTACTCTATTAAACACATTAATATCATCTATGATTAGCTTCCCATTCTAATAGAATATATAGTTTAATACTAACTAATAAAAAAGATAAATGATATATATTTTATATCATTTATCTTTTTATTTATCTATAATTTATCTGTGTTAATGCTGGTATATGTCCTGTATCCTCTACTTTTTTATTATTATAAGTAAATGCTACACCATCTATCCAATCACCTTTATATTTTCTTTGAAGAAAACTCTCAATAAGTGATGTACTTGTTATATATCCCCCAGTTGATCCTTGGAAATAATCTCTTGTCCATTTCTTATTTCCACTATCTTTTAGATTTATATATGCAATTGATTTACCCTTAACCTTTTTTATTTCCTTAACTTCTATTACAAATGATTTAAAATTCTTTTTTGATAAAGAGCTTGCTATAGAATCTAAGTTTTCTTTTATATCATCAGACTTTGTTTTAACATTTCCAATTGTTATAGTTTTATCATTTGAAACATCTACTGAATATAAAGTAAATGTCTTTTCTTTTATATTCGTATCTTTGTTCTGATTATTATTCTTAGCTTCCTGCTCTTTCTTTTTCTTTTCTTCAGCTTCTTTCTTTTTCTTCTCTTCTGCCTCTTTCTTAGCCTTTTCTTCCTTGGCTTTCTCTTCTGCAAGCTTTAATTCTTCTTGCTTCTTTGCTTCTTCTTCAGCCTTCTCTTTTTCTAATAATTCATTTTTAGATACTACTTCTTGATTGTTCTCATTCTTACTTTCCTTATCAGCACACCCAACCATACCAAGCACTGATACCCCCAGTATAAAAGCAATAAATATTTTTTTCATTTATTTCTCCCTTTCCCCATAATATTTACTATCAATTAATTATATGGAAATAAATAGAATTATTCAATCATTGATATAGAATATATTCAAAAATTTAGTACCATCTCTTTATTATCATATTATCCTCATAACAATATCTTCATTTAATTTCTTATATTATTTATGTGAAAATCCTTATTTTTGGCTCTTTATAAAATAATCTATCATTTCATCTAGGCATCTTTGTGATTCTGGCAAACTTTGGTCTAACTGATATATATGCCATAACTTTTTATGACTTTTATCAAAGGCAACCAGCCTATATGATATTTTATTTTCTATAAGAGCTTTCTCAATATCAAGACTCTCACAATGTACTGGATCACTTTCTACAGTTGTTACAAATGTTTTTGGAAAATCCTTTGTCATATTTTTAGCTACTGATAATTCGTTTCCTATCTCTGAATCATCAATGCTTTCTGTGTTTAGAAGCATTTCTGTGAATTGTCTCATTATAGGTACTTTCATATAATGTACTTTCATATCATAACAAGATCTAAAATCACTTAATCCACATAGCATTCCTATTGCGCGTAATTCATCTTTAAAAGAAAGCTCTACATTATACTTCTTCTTATAAGTATCTCTCATATTTTTATTTGTACATAATGCTCCAATTAATCCAGCAATGTGACCTCCTGCCGAATCTCCTATAATGAAAATATTATTTCTATCTCCTCCATATGTTTTTGCATGTTTATATACCCATTCCGCTCCCTTTATACAATCCTTCATTGGCTCTGGGTGAGGCTTGTTTGATGTTAATTCGTAATTTATATTAAAAACTATAAAACCTTTTCCTGAAAGTAAGCTACAAAAATTTCTATATATACTCTTATCTCCAACAGCCCAGCCACCACCATGATAATAAATTATAATAGGTAATGACTTTCCTATAAACCTTGGTTTATGTATATCTAACTTACAAATACTCTTCTCTTTATCATATGGAATATCTAATCTAGAAATTATGTTACTCGGCACTTTACATCTCTTATCTTTGCGGGACACCAATATATCATTTATCACTCTAAAAGCTCTAAAATGAATACTCTTTGAACATTTTTTATTTACATCCATCACATTAACCTCCCTCTTAAAATTATTATGTTTTAAATATAAATAAGTTATTCAATGAAATGCATATTTAAAACGTTCAAAAGAGACTAACCATACTATATTTTTATAGAAAATTTCTATTAAAATATTTATGATTAATCTCTCTTAATTTTATATAGATAGACTTTATTCTCTAATAATATTATCTCTTATATAAAGTTAATTGTCTTTTAAATTTATATAAATAAATTTGATGTGGATTCTTCAGCTTCTCCTAAATAGTAGCCTACTCCACCAAGTTTTACACCATCTATTAACTCTTCTTCTTTTATTCCCATTACATCCATAGACATTGTACAAGCAACTACTTCAACACCATTTTCTATTGCAGCTTGTATAAGTTCTTCTAATGATTGAACGTTCTTATTTTTCATTATACCTCTTATCATTTTAGGGCCAATACCTGCCATGTTCATTTTAGATAAACCCAACTTTTTGCTTCCTCTTGGCATCATTTTACCAAATGCCTTTTCAATTAAATTCTTATCTGCATTAATCTTCTCATCTTTTCTTAATATATTAAGTCCCCAGAACGTAAAGAACATTGTAACCTTTTTACCCATTGCAGCTGCACCATTTGCTATTATAAATGACGCTATAGCCTTATCTAAATCTCCACTAAATACGACTAACGTCTGACCATTCTTTTCTTCTAATCTTGAATTATTATTCTTACTATCAACTGCAATTTCCTTATTCTCTTCAATCCCCTTTATAAGAGAAGCTTTAACTATTCCCTTATCTTTTTCTACACTTACTAAAGTATTTTTTGTCTTTTTTGCAAATGCTTCTATATCTTTAAAAAAACCTGGATCTGAAGCTCTAACATTTAGCATTTCTCCATCTTCCATCATATCCATTATCATTTTAACTTGCATTAACGGTCCTGGACAACATAACCCTTCCGCATCTAATTCTCTAACTTTTCTTTCTCTATTACCTTCTATTGCTATTTCCTGCTGTTGCCTGGCATAACCTCCACCTAAGCCATTTTCATTTCCACCTTTATTACCATCATCAAAAGATATTTCTTTTGCTTTATATCCAAAAGTTTTATATGATTTATATCCTCCAGATAGATTTTTAGCTCTAAATCCATGACCTTTAAGTATTCTCTCACCAATCCATCCTCTTACTCCAACAGCACAGTAAACCCATATTTCTTTATTTTTGTCTAACTCATTTAATCTACTTCTTAAACTATTTAAAGGAATATGAATAGCACCTTCAATCATTCCACCTTCAACTTCAATTGGTTCTCTTAAATCAACTAGTATTGCTTTATCTTTATCAAAGTCTTTAAGATCTTCTACAAAAAATAAATTAGTTAATTTTTTTTCTTCATTATCTGCAATAAATCCTGCCATATTCGCTGGTGATTTAGCTGATAAAAATGGTGGAGCATATGCAAGTTCAAGCTCCCTTAGATCTTCCATTGTTCCTTTAAGTTTTATAACTGTAGCTATTACATCAATAAATTTATCAACACCATCTACTCCAACACATTGAGCTCCTAGTACCTTTCCTTCTACATCATATAAAACCTTTATTGCTAGTTGCTTGGCACCTGGGTAATATCCTGCATGAGTCATTGGATATAGATATACTTTTTTATAATTAACTCCTAAATTATTGAGAGTTCTTTCATTATTCCCTGTTGATGCTGCTACTAAATCAAATACCTTTATTATTGATGTTCCAAGTGTTCCTTTATACTCTGATTTTATTCCTGAAATGTTGTCTGCTATTATTCTTCCTTGTCTATTTGCAGGACCAGCAAGAGGTATGTATGCAACATTACCATTTACAAAGTCTGAAACTGCAACTGCATCTCCAGCAGCATATATATTTTCTATATTAGTTCTCATATTTTTGTTAACTATTATATGACCTCTTTCACCAAGATCTATTCCTGATTTCTTTAAAAAATTAGTATCTGGCATAACTCCAATTGCAGAAATTACTATATCTGATGTTACTTTTCTGCCACTATTTAATTTAACACTTATAGTATCATTATTTTCTTCAAAGGCTTCTACTCTATCATTTAAAATAATTGATACTCCATTATCATTCATTTCCATTTCTAATAACTCTGACATCTCCGAATCAAATGGTGCTAAGATATGTGGTGCAGCTTCAATTAAGTTTACGTTAATTCCTCTATGTTTTAGATTTTCAGCTACTTCAATACCTATAAATCCTCCACCTATTACTATCGCATTTTTAACATTCATATTATCAACAGCATTCTTTATTGAATCCATATCATTTATAGTTCTAAGTGTATGAATTTTTTTACTATCGCTTCCTGGTAAATTTGGTATAATTGGTTTTGCACCAGGAGATAATACTAGATAATCATAATTTTCTTCATATAAACCATCATTTTTTGATTTAACTTTTATAATCTTATTTTCTATATCGATTTCAGTAACTTCGCTATTAACTCTAACATCTATCTCAAATCTATCTCTCATTTTTTCAGGACTTTGAAGTATTAACTTTCCTCTGTCTTTGATTACTTCACCAATATGATAAGGTAATCCACAATTTGCAAATGATATATAATCTCCCTTTTCAAAAATTATTATATCTGCATCTTCATCTAATCTTCTAAGTCTTGCTGCTGTAGATGCACCTCCTGCAACTCCCCCAACAATTAAAACTTTTTTTCTCATAATTATATCCTCCTCTTATAAAAATCCACTAACTCTTATTCTCCTAGTAAAATTTTTATAATCCCTTCTACTCTCTTATCTTTTATTTTATAATTTATCTCTAATCCATTTCTTTCACCTTCAATTATTCCAACACTTCTAAGCTTTTGTAAATGTTGTGATATTGTTGATTGAGGCATCCCTAAGCAATCTTGCATAAAGCTTACATTGCAGCTATCCTTTTGCATTAACCCTCTCACGATACAAAGTCTAACAGGGTGTGCTAGAACCTTTAAAAATTCAGCCTGTGTTTCTAATTCTTTATAATTATTTTGCATATATAACACCTTCTTAGTTCTTTATTATATTTATCATTATATCGTAATATTACGATATAATGATAAATAAGTCAATAATAAAATTATATCAAGATAGATATATTAAAACACCTTGATATAATTTTAAACAATCTCTATGATATTATTTGCTCTGGATTTAATCCTCCTAATATAGCTTGTAACACGTCTTTATCATTTTGTATTTTCCACTTTCCATCTTCTTTTTTAAGTATAACTGTTACATCTGTAGTAATTAATGAATTAGTTTGATTTTCTAATGCAGTTATAAATGCTTTATCAAAGTCACTTCCCACAGCATTACCATCTGTATCCTCATCATTTAGTGTTGCTTCATTAATTTTAAGTGATTGAACATTTTGCATATACTCATTATAAATCTGTGATCCATTAAGTGCTGTTACTTCAACTTTAACCTTTGCTTCTTTATCATTCTCTTCTGAATCTAATATTTTATAATTTAATTTACTACTCCAATATTTAAGTGCTTCTATTCTACTTTCATCATAATCTTCAAATTGCTTTATTGACTTCTGAAGAAGTCCACCATCTTCTACATATTCATTAGCTTTACTTAAATCCATATTTTGATACGCGCTAAAAAAATCTTTAACACTATCTTTTGCTTCTGTTTTTTCTCCGCAACTAACTAAAGATACTGACATAAATATCGCTACTAAAACTAATACTATCTTTTTCATCTCTAGTCCCCCCATTTCTCTCTAGCTTTTAAATTTTTCTGGATCAAATCCACCATAAAGTGCATTTGTGAAATTTTGATTTCCTACTATATACCACTTACCATTTTTGTTTTCTAATTCAAGGTTAACTGTATTTGTTACAATCTCATTATTCTTACTTCTTATTGAATCAATTAATGCTTTATCATAAGCTTGCATGTACTCTTCCTTATCTTTCTGGTCTTTTGCTGATATATATTTCTCCTTTAAGTTAAGTAAATCTTTCATATAATCACTATATATTTTTTGTCCATTAAGTGTTGAGATATTTATTGTCGCTTCTGCACTGTCGTTAGTTATTTCCATTGATTTTATTTCATATCCAGTCTTTTCAACCCAATATTTTATTGCGTCCTTCTCTCCCTTTGTAAAATCCTTATATGCTGAGAAATCTATATTTTTATCCACAAGCAAATATTTTTTTGCATTATCAAAGTTACACTTTTTAAACTCTGCAAAAAATGAGTTTATTGTATCTTCAGGCGCAGTTTTTTTTGTTTGTTCATTTACTTTTTTTGTTTGTTCATTTACTTTATTATTATTGTTTCCACACCCAACTAATCCAAATATAATTCCTAAAGCTAATATAAGCGCAATCAATTTCTTCATAAAAATTCCCTCCTATTAAACATAATATAATTATACCAACTATTATTAGTATGATTATTTACTTGACTATTTATTAACACTAATTTTACTTTGATAAAAAAAAGAATGTTAGTAAGATAGCATAACTATCTTACTAACATTCTCTTTAATTATATTCCACTTACTTTAAGAAAGCCTTTCCCTTGAACTTCATCAATTTGTCCAATTGTAAAAAATGCTTCTGGATCAATACTATCTATAAATTCTTTAACTTTCTCAAGCTCTTTCTTATCTAAAACTGAATATATTATTTGTTTATTTTCTTTGCTATATGCCCCTGCCCCAGCAAGAGAAGTGCATCCTCTTTCTAATTCATTCATTATAAAGTTTGCTATTTCTTCATTCTTATCACTTATTATTGTAATTTGTTTCTTTTGATTAATAACTGCAATTATTTTATCTATAAGCGGCCCATTTAATATTACTGATAAAAGTGCATAAAATCCTTTATCTGCTCCAAATGTTATAGCACCCAATAATGTTACTAAAAAGTCAACGCATAATAGAGAAATACCTATATTAAAGCTTGTATACTTATTTAATATTTTAGCTAAAATATCTGTTCCTCCAGTTGATGCATTTAAATTAAATACCATTGCAAGTCCTATTGCTGTTATAATTGTTCCGAAAATCGTAGCAAGCATCAAATCTGTTGTTAAAGCCTGAGGATGTATGAATTTATCCATAAGCCATAATACAAGTGATAAGCCAAAGCTAGAATATATTGTTTTAAAACCAAAATCACCACCAACTACTATAAAAGCAACCACAAATAAGAATAAATTCACTACAAATGTTATGCCTCCAACAGTTAATGATGGGAAATAATGAGTTATTACAACTGAAAGCCCTGTAACTCCTCCTGCTGCTAAATTATTAGGTGCAAAAAAGTATTCAATTGCTATTGCAACTAACAAAACACCTACGGTTATAATTCCATATTCTTTTATATTCTGTTTCAAAGTCGATCTCTCCTAATGTACATTACTATTTTGTCTTTTGTCCAAATACAATATTTAGAATAACAGAATTTTTTTATTTCTCATAGTATTTTTAAAAAAATATAATTATTTTTTAATGTTTAATTTATTAATTTTTTCCTTATAAAAATACATGTTCTAATATTTTATATATTAAATTTCCTATTTACATGAATTTTTATAAATCAAATTTTATATTTCTTATTGAGTAAATAATAAAAAAATAGGTTAAATTTAACCTATTTTTTATATCTATCCCTCTAAATCATCTATAAGTGCATCTATATGCCTAATGGCTTTATACTCTGCATCCATTTTTGAGTCTCTCTCAAACCCTGTTTCATCAACAAGTAATTCTTTAAACTTTTTAATCCCCAAAACTTTCATTATATCTTCTACATATTCAACACCTTGACTTACTTTTCCTCTTAAAAGCCAAGGTACTGAACCTCCTGATGATTGAACATAAATCATTTTTCTTTCTTTATCATCCAATGTTCCTTTTACTTTACCATTACTTATAATCATAGTCTTATTAACTTGTACTATGCAATCTATATATTCTTTTAGTGGTGCTGGAAATGATAAGCTCCACATCGGTGCTCCAATTACATAAATATCAGCTGACATAAATTGATCGCATAACTGATTAATTCTATCTACTTCTTTTTTGTCTTGTTCAGGTAATTTATCATACTCTTCCTTATCCACAACACAATTTCTTTGCTTAAAATACCTATATTCCAATCTTGGAATATGTTCATCATATAAATTTAATTCTTCTAATATGCAATCTGGGTGTACCTCTAATAGTTTATTTACAACCTTTCTAGATACCCTTCTACTTGATGATTCAGACTCTGGCTTGGAATTTACAATTATGTATAATAACTTCATAAAAAAAACACCTCTTTTAATACTTTTTACTTAGTATTGTTTATTTAAGAGATGTTTATTCTAATAGCCCTTCCATATTAGCTATTACTTTAGTTTTAATTTCTTCTATATTTATATTTTTACCCGGGCATAATGTCTGATTACAATCCCTATGACCAACTATGTCTTCCATATTATATTTTATAATTAAACTTGATCCTAATTTAACTAAACTATCTATTTGATTTTTAGGTGGTGTTTCTTTTTCATAATTTCCTTCCAAACACACTCCTATACTTTTACTATTTTCATTAATAGCATGAGCACCTTGCATCTTTTCATCTCTTCCTTTATATATTGTCCCGTCTTTTTTTATATAATAGTGATATCCTATCCCACCAAATCCTTGATCAATATGCCACTTATGTATTGCTTCTGGAGATGCCTCCTTAGTAGCAGCATGATGTACAACTAATCTTTTAGGTACATTATACTCCGTTAGCTCTCCAGACCATTTATAATCTATTTCTTCAATATCTATATCTTTATTTAATGTATCCAATTTATCTACTAGTAATTTATTATTAACCTTTATATTGTCGCTACTCTTGGCGAGAAATAAAGAATATTTTTCAACTGAAATATTACTATATACAACATAACTTCCAACGCTTATTAAAGCTATTAGTAATATAAGCATAAAAGTTCTTCTTCTTCTTTTCATCATAAGCTTCTCATAATTATTTTTCCTCTTATAAAATTTCTCTATGTCTTTAAGTTTGTTATAGCTTGTCTTAGTCATAAGTCCGCCTCCTTAAAAATTTCAAAATTCCTTATTAATCTTATTCCCATAATGATTTAATACAAATTACTGTAAAATTTGTAACTTATATTATGTATGTATTTTACCATATTTTGTAAAAAGGTGCAAACTTTTTTGTTTTGTTTTTCTTTCCTATATATAGTAAAATATTTTAAAGGAGTGGTGAAAGTTTGAATACTATCTTTATAACTTATATCTTAATAGTCAATATACTAGGCTATTTTCTTATGTTTTTAGACAAACAAAAAGCTAAAAAGCATAAATGGAGAATACCTGAAAATACATTAATGCTTGTTGCAATTATTGGAGGTAGTATTGGAAGTATCATTGGTATGCAAACATTTAGACATAAAACAAAGCATATTAAATTTAAATTTGGTATTCCAATAATTTTGGTACTTCAAGTTATATTACTATTCTCATTCTTTAAATAAATAGGTATTACTTTTAATCTATTTTTTAAATAACAAGTAAGTACAAATAATTAAGATGAGTTTAATAGCTATCAGTGTGTATAGCTTTGTACAATAAAAATATACTAAGATTTAAAATCGGCCTAATGTTAATATAATAAAAAGAGGTTAAAGCACATTTTTGTACTTTAACCTCTTTTTATTATATATTTACATCTATTTCTTCTACTAATACGTCTTTTTCTTGTGGTCCTGCATATTCATCAATAAAATATAGTGGTCTACTCTTAACTTCTGTAAATATTCTTCCAAGGTATTCTCCAATAATACCTAAGAATATAAGCTGTATACCACCCATCATAAGCATTACACAAATAAGACTTGAATATCCTGGCACATCAATTCCTAAGATTAAAGTTCTTATGATTATGTATATCATATAAATAAAAGCTAAAAATGCAATTATAACTCCCACTATTGTTGCAAGTCTAAGTGGAGCTGTTGTAAAGGATGTAATTCCTTCAATAGCTAAATCTATAAGCTTTATGTAATTCCACTTTGTTTCTCCAGCTATTCTTGGATCTCTATCAAACTCTATAGCCTTCTTTTTAAATCCAATTAAACTAAACATACCTTTTGTGTATCTTTGTTTTTCTGGAAATGCTCTCAATGCCTCAATAGCTCTTCTGCTTAAAAGTCTAAAATCTCCAGTATCTGCTTGTATTGGTACCCTTGACACAGATTGAAGTATTTGATAAAACTTTTTTGAAGTAAATTTTTTAAGCCACGTTTCACCTTTTCTGCTTCTTCTTTTAGCATAAACATCATCATATCCATCTTCATAATATTTAAGCATATCTACTATTAATTCTGGTGGATCTTGAAGGTCTGCATCAATAATAGCTACAACATCGCCTGTTACGTAATCAAAGGCAGCTCCCATTGCAACTTCTTTACCAAAGTTTCTTGAAAGGTTAACATAGCACACTCTAGGATCTGTCTTCCTGTACCCCTTTACAATTTCTAAAGAACTATCTTTACTTCCATCATTAATAAACAAAAATTCTAATTCATAATTAGGTATCTTCTTACCAAGACCAACAAGTCTTTCATACAAATATGGAAGGGATTCTTCTTCGTTATACATTGGTATTATTATAGATAACTTTTCCATTCTTTATCTCCCTTTCTAAAAATACAAAAAATATTTATGTAATCATAAATATCCGAATTTAACTTTAATCCTATTTAGTTTCCTAATATAAAATTATATGTTACTTATCAATACATTTCAATACATGTATCAATATATTAATTAGATACATGCTTGAATTCACTTCTTATATTCTTTAAATTTCCATATACAGTTATATTATCATAAACTTCAAATACATAATCTGGTGTTGGAAACTTTACAAACACATCACCTTTATCAATATTAAGAACTTCTATCTCTAAATCCTTTAATCCGCTATCAATTATGCTCTTTCCTATTAATTTAGACTCTTTAGGTAAATATATCTCATATATTCCATACCCCCTTGTATTTGTTATTAAAGTTAAATGCTTCTCATTTAATTTTTCCCATATTTTTGATTTTAAAACCTTACTTTCAATTTTTGACTCTATTTTTTCAAGTAATGATGACTTATGTACAACAAATACTACTATTACAAATGATATTGCCACAGCAAAAAAACCTATACTTGCTACTTTATCAGAAAGCATTCTTACAAAGAATGATATAAATGTTGCAGTACTTACATAACTAATTACCATCAGCCAACTTGCAAGCCTTCTTCTCACTGGATTTTGTACAATCATTTCACTTTCTTTTGTCGTAAAGCCTGTACTTGTTAATAATGATATAACTTGAAACCTAGCCTTTCTTATAGGCATTCCTGTTAATCTGAAAAGAATTGAAAAGAAATCTATAACTAAAAGAAAAATAGTCATAAATAATGTAAATGTTAATATTAAAACCATACTCTGTTTTCCTCCAATTATATTTCTAGATTTCATTATATAATATGTCTATTTTTTTTATGTGAACTGCTTGTAAATTAAGGACTCCAAGTGTTTAAATTAAATTTAAAAAGCCTTCTCATTGTTTAAAAATGAGAAGGCCATAAATTACATAAGTGGCGCAAATACTCTAAGTATTGCAGTTAATATTCTATCATATAATTTAATATGTCTACAATCTTCAAGTGTTATCCTCGTACAAATATCTATCATCTTTAAGTAATCATCTTTTATTTGCATTACAGATTTAGTTTTATATAGCCACACTCCACATTCAAAGTGAAGATAAAGACTTCTATAATCAAAGTTTATTGTTCCAACAGTTCCAACTATATCATCTGATACAACAGTTTTTGAATGTATAAATCCTGGAGTATATTCATATATTTTAACTCCAGCTTTAATAAGCTGTGGATAATACGCTCTAGTAACTATATGTGCATACCATTTATCTTCAATATGAGGTGTTATAATTCTTACATCAACACCACTTTTAGCAGCCAAAGTAAGCGCTGTTACAAGCTCATTATCAATTATTAAATAAGGGGTACTTATATAAACATAATCTTTCGCCTTATTTATAATATTTAAATATACATTTTCTCCAACTATTTCATCGTCTAGTGGACTATCTGCATAAGGCTGCACATATCCATCACTTTCTATATCTAATTTATGCTCATCTAATACCTTAAAATCACTATAATTTATTTTTTCTCCAGTATTAAAGCTCCATACTTGAAGAAACATTACAGTAAGATTCCAGACAGCTTCACCTTTTATCATTATAGATGCATCTTTCCAATGCCCGAATCTAACTATTTCATTTATGTATTCATCAGCTAAGTTTGTTCCTCCTGTAAATCCAGTATGCCCGTCAATAACAGTTATCTTTCTATGGTCTCTATTATTTAATACTATGGATAAAAACGGTACGAAAGGATTAAATACTTGACACTTAATACCTCTCTTTTCAATCTGTTCATTATATTTATATGGAAGAGTTGTAAGGCATCCCATATCATCATATATCATTCTGACATCTACACCCTCTTTAGCTTTCTCTTCTAAAATATCCAAAATAGTATTCCACATTTTTCCTTCATGGACTATAAAATACTCCATAAATATGTATCTCTTTGCTTTTTTTAATTCTTTTATTAAACAATCAAAAAACTCTTCTCCTGGTGAAAGATATTCTGTTGTTGTATTTTTATAAATTGGTGACATAGCGTATTTGCTAGTATACTTAGCTTGATTTGCTACAGACTTATCTATATTTTCTAATTCATTTATTATACCGTCATCTTGAATGAGGGCCTCCTTAGACTCATTATATACCCGCTCAACCTTTCTTTTAAACTTATTATTCATCTTTTTTCCACCAAAGATTAAATAAAATAGCCCTCCGAAAATAGGAAATAATAATACAGGTATTGTCCATGCTAATTTATATGATGGATTATCTGTTCTACTTACAATATAAATGACTACCAATACACTTATTATGAAGAAGAAAACATATAAATAAACAAAAGATTCAGTAAGCTTCCATATTCCAAATAATAGGACTACTAATTGAAAAAAGATTAAAAATCCTACTATGGCTAACCTACTGAATAAAAAATCAAATATTTTTCTCATCTATTCCTCCTTAAACCATATTTATATATATTTTAATACAACTTGTTTTGTATATTCAACCTTATATTTTCATAACTAATCTTTTTATGATTTTTAAGATTAACGAAAGACTTATTTATTAATCTATAATTAAATAATAAAAAAAGATTTAGATATAAATACCTAAATCTAGCTTAATTAATATTCTTCACGAATCTCTTCTAATGCCGTTGTAGTTCTCATTTTCTTATCTATAGATTCCTCATAGCTCTCTTTAATAACCTCAGCATAAATAAGTTCTATTAAGAATACCTGTACAAGCTTCGATAAAATTGATCCAGTTTCAAATATAGTCTCCATACTTACATAACTTATATTAATATCTGAAATATCCTTTAATGTATTTTCTCGACTTTCAGTTAAAGATATTATTTTAGCTTTATTAATCTTTGCAAGCTTAACAGCTTCTATAATTTCTTTCGTTTCTCCAGAATGAGATATTGCAAATATTAAATCTCCTCTACCTACAATTGCAGAAATCATTCTCATTGTATGTGAGTCTGATATAGATACAGTATTCATTCCTATTCTCATAAATTTATAATTAGCATCCATAGATACTATACCTGAATTACCAATTCCAAAAAAGTATATTTTCTTTGCATTTAAGAACATCTCTCTTGTCCTTATAATCTCACCAAAATCCAGATTCTTTAGTGTTTCTTCAATAACTTTTACATGGCTATCAAATAATTTATTTGCAGTTTCTTTAACTGGTTCATCTAATTTCACCACTGCATTAATAACATTTTTTCCACTTTCTCTTGATAACTTTTTAGCTAAAGTTACTTTAAATTCTGGAAAACCTGAAAATCCTAATTTCTTAGAAAACCTAGTTATAGTTGCTTCTCCTAAAGATACCTCTTCTGCAATTTCTGTTATTGATTTATATATGCATTCAGAAGCATTTTTGTTTATGTATTCAATAAGAATTTTATCACTTTTGCTTTCTCTAAACTCTTCTTTTGCAATCTGCTTTATAATATCCATAATAACACATCCAATTTCTTAATATATTAGTCTCTTTTGTTTATAAAATTATACAATGCCCCTATCATACCTGCTCTATTTCCTAGCTTTGCAAACTCTATCTTTGTGCTTTCAAAGAAAGCTTTTGGTAATTTTACCTTTAAGGAAGTATTTATTTTAGGTTCTAAAAATTCTTTTTGTTCCATTATACCTCCACCTAAAATTATAACCTCTGGATTTAAAAAGTAAACAACGCTAGAAATAAGTTCAGTTAAATTATCTACTAACTTATCTATTTCTTCAGAGCATATAGAATCTCCTCTTTTACCTTCTTCAAACACGATTCTTCCATTAATATCGCTAGTTTTAATATTTTTACGTTTTGCAACATTTTCGACTAATATCTTTGTTGATGCTATCTCTTGAATTGGTTTTCCATTTACATTTATATATCCAACCTCTCCAGCACTTTTTGAAGCACCTCTTACTATATCATTATTAAGAATAATCGCACCACCAATTCCGGTGCCAACAGTCATACAAAATATTGATTTATATCCTTTTCCAGAACCTAAAAAAGCTTCTCCAAGCGCAGCAGAATTAACATCATTTTCTACCTCACACTTTAATGAAAATTTTTCTTCTATAAATCCTTTTATATCCGTTCCTATATAATCTGGAATAGTCTTACCAGCATGAATAATAGTTCCATTTTCATCATCTACCACGCCTGCTGTTGAAACTCCTACCCCTTCAACCTGGTATTCATTTATAAGGTTACAAATTATATTATCTATATCTTCTAATATATCATTTCCATCTTCATATACTGATGTTTTTCTACTACCATCAAATAATACATTTCCCTCTTCATTTAAAACTCCATATTTTATATTTGTTCCACCTATATCTATACAAATATACTTTCTCATAATCTACTCCCTTAATTTTAGTAATTAATGATTTCTTTTAGTTTAAAATATATTTCTTTTGCCTCATTAAGATTAATTTCATCAGGTATTTCTATAGCTTTTTCTTCTTTACAATAATTATATATAGCCTTTTCTATATCTTTTCCTAATTCATTCAATGCATTTTGATTGTAGTGTACTTCATCTATAAGCATTTTTCTTTCTTTAAATGTAGGTCCTTTTTTACTACAGAGAATTAAATTAGAACTTTCTCTGCAAGCCTCTTCTTGGGCTACCATTATTACTTCCATCCTTAAAGGATTAGTTCCATCCCAATATCCAGTCTGAGATACAAATGTTTTCTCTATTCCAATTTTATTTAATTTATCTCCAAGGTCTATTAATGCATTTTTATAATAAATAGGATCTGTGCCATACTTACCATCACTTTCTCCCTGTATCCATATTGCATAAGTTTTATCCACATCATATATCTTATCTAATTTTGATACTGCATTTTCATATTTATAAATAGCATCATCTAAATAATTATATCTATCATGTCCCCAATTTTTTATCATAGACCCATCAACAGCTGATTGAATAAAACATAATTTCTTTCCAGTATCTTCGTTCCATGATTTTGCAAAACTTTGTGCTATAGTTCCATTGCCTCTTGATAACTCTAAAAATTTTCTCATTGGTATTATTTCATCTGTCTCTAAGTACTCAAAGGCACCTACTGGACGAATTACCTCATATACACTACCACATCCAATTGCATTGCTTTGTCCAATTAGCAAAAATATATCTATTTTTTCTTTATTGCCAGTCATTTTAATCCTCCTCATTCTATAAACAACCCCTACGTGGAAAGTAAATCCACATAGGGGGATAAGTTTATAATTTAACTTTAAAAATTGCCTTTTTAACCTTCTCTGATCCATCTACCTTTAATGCTGTCATATGAGCATCTTCTGGGTAAAATACTGCAAAATCATCTTTGCTAAGTATTAAAGATTGTTTAGATTCTCCTTCTAATGATACAAAATCATCCTTTTTAACATATTCTTTAAAGTTTAAATCTTTTATAAAGTTATAATCTATTCTCTCATTACCTGTAAATATAACATGGACATCTATATAATCTTTGTGAGCTTCCCAGAATCTTTCTGAAACCTCTTTAGTATCATACTCAACTATATTTACAAATAACTCATCTCCATCAATTTCATATGAGCCAGGAGCATAACTTACTAAGTCTTTCTCCTTTGAGAATTCTAGTGCTTTATTCACCTTATCCTCTAACCCCTTAAAATTCTTTAAATACTCTAAATTTCCGTAGATCATATATATCTCTCCTTCACTTTAAGAATATTAAGCTAATTCCTTTGCTTTTGCTTCACTTGGTTGAGTTAAGTAACTTACTATAACTCCAACAATAACTGATGAACTTATTGAAATTACTGAGTAAGACCAAGCTGTTACATCAAAACCACCATATTTAAGAACTACAACTATAATAGCTGAAACTATAAATCCAGCATAAGCACCTTGCTTAGTTGCCTTCTTAAAGAATACTCCAAGTACAAATATTCCAGCTAGTACTCCAA
The DNA here is from genome assembly GCF_050584765.1 of Clostridium sardiniense. Lineage (GTDB taxonomy): Bacteria > Bacillota > Clostridia > Clostridiales > Clostridiaceae > Clostridium > Clostridium sardiniense_A. Next base: position 748,373 of record NZ_JBNOOR010000002.1, read on the forward strand.
GAACTAATCCCATAAATCCGTTAAACCATTCATAAGCTGAAGTTATTCCACCACTTGCAAGTAATATTGAGACTCCTATTGATACAATACCAACACCTAATGAAATATATTGAGCTATTCTTGTTTTTTGCTTATCTGATAAGTCTTTAGAAATATATTGTTGAATATCTAAAGTCCAGCTTGTTGCAACTGAATTTAATCCAGTTGAAAGTGTTGATTGCGCTGCTGCATAAATAGCTGCAAGTAAAATCCCTGTAATTCCTACTGGTAATTGATATGCTATAAATGAAGCAAATATTTGGTCTTGTTGTGCAGTTTGTAATAATGCAGGGTTTTGATTATAGAATACAAATAACCCTGTACCTATTAAGTAGAATACTGTTGCAAGAGTTAGTGAAAGTACTAAATTTCCATAAGTCATCTTTTTAAGTTGCTTCATGTCTGTAGTTGTTGTAAATCTTTGAACTATATCTTGACTTGATACGTATGATGAGAATGTATTAAGTCCAGCACCAACAACTATTATAAATACACTTGATTTTAATATATTAGGATCAAATAATACATCTCCTTCTCCTAGGAACTTTCCACCTTCTGCCAAAGAACTTGTAATAGCTCCAAAACCACCATCAATTGTTGAAACTAAGAAGAATAATGAGAATATAACTCCAATTATTAATACAGTTCCTTGTATAAAGTCTGTCCATAAAACTGATTTAAGTCCACCTGTATATGAATAAACTATTGCTATAAGTCCCATTACAATTATAAGAACGTTTACGCTAATTCCTGTTAATTCTGCAAGTACTATTGATGGAAGGTACATAATGATTGACATTCTACCTATTTGATAGATTATAAACATTATAGCTCCAAGTATTCTAAGTCCTTTATCTTTATATCTTATTTCTAAATAATGATATGCAGTATCTATATCATATTTACTATAAACAGGTAAGAAATATCTTATAGTTAAAGGTACTGCTATTAACATACCTAATTGTGCAAACCATAAAACCCATGTCCCTTTAAATGAATTTCCTGCTAATGATAAAAATGAAATCGGACTTAAAAGTGTTGCAAATATTGAAACTGAAGTAACCCACCATGGAATTTTTCCATCTCCTTTAAAGAATTCTTTTCCTTTCATTTCTTTCTTTGAGAAAGCTAGTCCTGCAAAAAGAACTGCTGCTAAGTAAATTACTAATACTCCAAAATCTATCGTAGTAAATCCTTGCATTTTCTTACACCTACCCCTTTATTTGATTTTTAAGCGAAATATTTATTATATATTTCTTTAGTTTTTATCTTCATTTCTTCAGTTGCTTCTTTCATAGGTTGTCTACAATATCCTGCATCTACACCGGCTTCTTGAAGAAGTCCTTTTAATGTTTGATATAAACCATTGCCTAAAAGATCAGTTATAAAATCATTAGTTAAGTGTTGAAGTTCCCTTGCCTTATCTATTTGATTATCCTTAGCTAAATTAAATATTTCTTTAGCTCTCTTTCCATTCATATTAAATGTTGATCCAATTGCACCATCAACTCCAAGAACTGTAGCTGGTAACATCATTTCATCAAAACCTGCATAGATAAGCTTATCTGGGAATGTTTTTCTCATTCTCTCTAATAAATAGAAGTCCGCTGCTGTAAATTTAACGCCTATTATCTTATCATTTTCAAATAGCTCTGCAAATTGTTCTAATGACATATTAACTCCAGTTAAGAATGGAATTGAATAAATGATCATTTTATTATCTACTGAATTTATTATTGTTTCGTAATAATGCTTTATTTCATTAAAATCAAATTTATAGTAGAATGGTGTAACTGCTGATAATGAATCATATCCAAGTTCCGTTGCAAACTTTGCAAGTTCTACTGCCTCTTTTAAATTTACTGAACCTACTTGAGCAATTAATTTAACTTGTCCCTTCGCTTCATCCATTGCAATTTCAAATATCCTTTTCTTTTCATCAGTTGAAAGCATAAAGTTTTCACCAGTACTTCCTCCAACATAAAGTCCATCTACACCACATACATCAATATTATGTCTTACTATTTCCCTTAAACCTTTTTCATTAATATTTCCTTCCTTATCAAATGAAACTAATAATGCTGAATAAATCCCTCTCATTTCTCTTCCTCCTAAAAATATAAAATATAAATCTTAATATATAAATTTTTAATAATAACCTTTGAATTTTTAATTTTAATAGGTATTATCTTAGATTTTTTCATTGGTAGGTTAATTGTAAGCGAAATTTTTTATGTCAAATTTTATGAAAATTCAATTCAAATATTAACATTTATTTACTTTTATACTTTTATTATACACATTTAAACCTTTACTTCAATAATTATTTTCAAATTTACGAAAATAATTTTTATTAATGAAAATTTTTTTACCTTTTATAAAAATATTCTATATTATAGTAAAAATATTCTATATATGAAAAAGATAGCAAAAGATAACCATACTTTTACTACCTAAAATTTTCATTTTCTTTAGTTTTTTATTTATCATTTTTCATTTTCCAAATATCCTCATACTTTGTATTAAAGCACCTTGATATTTTGGCGCTACATATCTATCTTTCGGTTTAACCTCTTCTACAGCTTTTATATATTTTTCTATAATTGAATCATACCTTGAAGCTTCCATTAAATTAAACGCTTTTTCTTCACTTGATTTTATCTCTTCAACTTGCTCTTTAAAGTATGAGTCTTCTCTCATCCAATTATATTTCTTTTCTATATTCTTTTGATTAAAACCAGTTGCGTATGCTCCTGGCTCTATAAGTACTATATCTATAGTACAATCTTTAAGAACTTTCATTTCTTCCCTAAAGGACTCCGCAATTCCCTCTAATGCAAACTTAGTAGCCGTATAAGGAGATAAAAAAGGAAAGGATTCTCTTCCAAATAATGATGATACAAATATAACTCTACCCTCTCCTTTTGGGATAACTTTACATAAGAATAATTGTGTTAATTCTATTGCAGAAAATACATTTGTCTCAAAAGTTTTTCTATATCTGTCTACATCAATTTCACACACTGACCCCGAATCCCCTATTGCAGCATTATTTATTAAAATATCCAAGTCATATTCTAATATCATTTTTCTGTCTTCATCTAATAATATATCTAATTTAAATGATTTTAAATTGACATCTAACCCATTTTCAATAGCATATTTATTTATACATTTTGCTTCATCTTCATAATGTGTTGTTGCAAGAACAAAATGCCCTCTCTTAGCAAGTTCTATAGAAGCCTCCTTTCCAAGTCCTGTCCCCGCGCCTGTAACTAATATTCTTTTATTCATATTATAGATCCACCTTGAATTCATAAAATTATTTATTATTATTCTTTCATTTATAAAAAATAATAATCATTTTTATCTGTAAAAGAATATATAAATAAAATATATTTATGTTATAAAAAAACTAACCTTTAGCTTTCTATAGCTTCAGGTTAGCTCCTTATTAATTAATATAAGTTATTTAAAACTAGTATTCTCTCCTATTGGAAAAATTATATTTACCTTAGTTCCTTTATCTTTTTCTGATTTTAAAGTTAATCCTAGACCTAACTTATCACATAGCTTTTGACATAGATATAACCCAATTCCAGTTGATTTACCAAATATTCTTCCGTTTTCTCCTGTAAATCCTTTTAAAAACACCTTTGAAAGTTCTGCATCTGGTATGCCTACACCACTATCCTCTATAGTTAGTATGATTTTATTTTTATAAGCCTCTGAGTAAATTTTAATCATTCCGCCACTATTAGTATATTTTAATGCGTTTCCTACAATCTGATTTATTATAAATTCCACCCATTTAATATCGCTAAGAACTAATTCATTTATTTCTCCCATATCTACAGCAATTCTTTTGCCTATAAAATCTCTTGAGTTCCTTTTTACCACATTCATAACAGCTTTCTTTAGTGGAAATTCTCTTACTATATAATCTTCATTAGCATCATCACTTTTAGAATAATATAGTACCTGTTCAACCATCTCATCAATCTTTTTAAGTTCTTTATTTATACTATTAGTTACTTCATTTTTATTATTTTCAATAATAAGCTTTGTTGATGCAATAGGTGTCTTTATTTCATGAACCCACATCTCTATATAGTCTCTATATTCTTTTTGGGCATACTTATAAGAATTTATATGCTCATACATATCTTTATTAGATTCCCTTAAAGCATCATGAATTATCTTTCCTTCAAGAAATTCTGGACTTTTTACTATTTCTGTTAGTAAAAATTTCTTATCAAGTTTCTCTGATATTTCACTTATTTCATTGAAAAATTTTCGCTTTCTTAAAAACTCTATACCGATGTATGATATAAGTGGAACAAACCACAATGTAAATACTATAGTAATTACTGCACCACCTATGTCTATTAAAATCATAAATAACGTAAATAGAAGAAATAGTCCTAAACTTACTATTAAAAATATACTTTTATCTTTAATATAATCTACAAATCTCATGGCATTATATATCCAAGTCCTCTTCTAGTTTCTATAGCATTTTCTATTCCTAGTTCTTGAAGTTTTTTTCTAATTCTTGTTACATTAACTGAAAGAGTATTATCATCAACATAATAGTCTGAATTCCAAAGATATTCCATTAGGTCTTCTCTACTTACTATCTCACCTTTTCGTTCCATAAGATATGATAATATTCTCATTTCATTTTTAGTAATCTCTATTGATTTATCTTCTACTGTTACTATTCCTTTTGCTAAATCTAGCTCTAAATTCTTATATGTTAATTTACTTGAATTATCTTTGTTTCCATATGTCCTTCTAAGTAAAGCCTCTATACGAGCTAAAAGAATTTGAGTATTATATGGTTTTATTATAAAATCATCCGCCCCTAAGTTCATACTCATAAGCTCATCCATATCGCTATCTCTACTAGTCACAATTATTATAGGTACGCTAGATTTCTTTCTAATTTCTCTGCAAATATGATAACCATCAAAATAAGGTAAATTTATATCTAGCATTATTAAATCTGGTTTTGAGTTTAATATCTCTTCAATTATATTTTCAAAATCTGTAGGTGCTTTAATATTATATCCATATTTAGAAAGAAGCTTAGTTAACTCCTCTCTTATGATTTCACTATCTTCTACAATAGTAATGTTAAACATAATACCCCTCCTCTTTATCTTCTTATTTTATATTATATACCATATTACAATTTATATATAACATAAAATAAGCTTAGGCTATTGTGCCTAAGCTTATCTAAAGATTAAGATTTCTTAACTATATTTTTATATCCAATATAAGTAGCAATAAAGTATGCTCCATATATTATAGTTATTCCACCCATTGTTATAAGAGCTGATTCTAGGATACTACTCTTACCAAATATTGATACAAAATCATTTGCAACACTAATTCCAACTACTGAATGAACTATCGCTAAAACAAGTGGCAACATGAAATATGCTAGAGTTTGAATAAATATTGATTTATTAATCATATTATTTGGCGCTCCAATCCTTCTTAAAGAATTGTACCTATCTGCACTATCACTTGCTTCTGATAATTGTTGAAGTGCTAGTATAGCTGCACTTGATATTAAGAATATAACACCTATATATAAAGCTATATATAGAATCATAGTAGTACTTGCTTGCATTTCTTCTTGTAATAATGTCTTTGTCATAAACATCATATATCCATTTTCAACATTTGGATTTTTCATATAATTAATAGCAGAATCAGAATAGTATTTCTCTGATGATTCTTTATTATCTTTTCCGTAATTAATATTTAAAGTATAATCACTAGGTTCTAATCCTTTTACAGCACTATCTGGAACTATTAGATTAAATATCACTTGTGATACCGCTGAAGTTGAATTTGCTGTAGTTATTATTTCTTTATTCGCTATAGTATAATCTTCTTTACCTAGCTTAATTTTATTACCACTCTTTATTAAATCCTCAATTGCAGGCTTTAATTTATCAAAATTAGATTGAATTAAAACTTCATTATCATTAAGTTTCATAGCACTCTTTCCACTTAATTCTCTAAGTTTATTAAAATCTGATATAGACATTACAGATATAGTAGTACCATTACTTAGATTATTTTTAAATCTTGAATCCATATATTTATCTAATACATTGTTAATTGTATCTTTTGTATTATATGTTGTTACATATGAATATTTATCTCCACTTTGTATTTTAAACCCAACTTTATCTAACATTTGCTCTAAACTAAGTTTTGAATCATTATCTACATATGTACTTACTGACGCATCGTATGGTGATAATGAATCCATATTATTTCTTTTAAAACTTACACCAACTGAAAGCATACTTATAGTTAAAAATAACATTAGACATATAACTGTCATTGATATAAAGTTAGTATTTATTTTGCTATTCATTTGTCTTAATGTAAATATATTTAACTTTCTTAGATACAAGTTCTTATTCCTTTGTATTGCCATTATTAAGAAACTTGTAAGTCCATAGAAAAATAATGCTGTTCCAATTATCCCAAGTACAATTGATAACTTAAATTCAATTGTTCTAATATCTAGCCCAACCTTCTTTACTAAATAATATGCAACCCCTAAGGAAACTAATGATACTATGAAAATCAATCCTGAAATCATAGGATTTTTTATTTTTATTTCTTGATTTTTCTTGTGTGCATTTAATAAATCTATTAGCTTATATTTTGATATAGCAAATGTATTAAATATCATTACAAGAACAAATATAATACCAAAGTATATTATAGTTTTAACCATAGCTTCTGATGAAAATACAAATTTATAATTTGATAATTTGATTGAAAATAGCTTTGCTGTTATTATTGATAATCCTTGTGAAGCTATAATTCCAACAACTAATCCTGCAATAAGTGAAAATATCCCAATAATTAATTCTTCACAAACTAATAATTTTGATATTCTCCCTTTCCCCATACCAAGAGACATATATAACCCAAGTTCTTTCTTTCTTCTTTTAATCAAGAAGTTGTTTGCATATATAATAAGTCCACCTAAAATAAATGAAACAAATACTGATATATAGGATATTACTTGTGATATCATTTGTAATGAGTCTTTTTTACTTGAATTAATCTCCATCATTGCACTCTGTGATCCTATGGAGTTAAAAGCATAGAATATACATACAGCAAATGTTAAAGTTAAAAAGTATATTGTATAATCTTTAAAACTCTTCCTAACATTATTAATTGCTAATTTAGTTTGATTCATTTGCTTCACCTCCAAGAAGCGTAACAACTTCAATTATTCTATCAAAGAATTCTTTTCTAGACATATTCCCCTTTATTAATTCATTGAATATCTTACCGTCTTTTATAAATAATATTCTTTCAGCATAACTTGCTGTAAATGGATCATGAGTTACCATAAGTATTGTAGCTTGTAGCTCCTTATTCATATTTTCAAAGCTTTCTAGAAGTTGTCTAGCTGACTTTGAATCTAACGCCCCTGTTGGTTCATCTGCTAAAATGATTGAAGGATCTGTTACTATTGCTCTTGCAGATGCAACTCTTTGTTTTTGTCCACCAGATACTTGATATGGGTATTTATTTAAAAGCTCAGCAATCCCTAATCTTTTAGCTATATCTTTAACTAAAGTATCTATTTCCTTTGGTTTTCTATTTTGAATTGTAAGTGCTAATGCTATATTTTCATAAATAGTTAAGGTATCTAGAAGATTATAATCTTGGAATATAAACCCTAACTCATCTCTTCTAAATTTCTCTAAATTTTTCCCTTTAAGTTTTGTTATATCTTTTCCCTTTAATAATATTTTTCCTGTTGTTACATTATCTATTGTTGAAATACAATTTAAAAGTGTTGATTTACCACTTCCTGATGCTCCCATTATTCCAACGAATTCACCCTTTTCAACATCAAAGCTTATTCCATCTATAGCTTTTGTTACGTTATCTTTATTTCCATAATATTTTTCTATATTTTTAACTTCTAATATATTACTCATTTAATTTCCTCCTCGTTTCCCTACACTATGTCTTTATTTTATGCTTTAATTTTTAATCTTCATATTGAACTATATTTCAGTAATCTTTCAATTTTGTAAGATAAAATATAGGATATTGTAATTTTGAATTTACAATATCCTATAAGACAATATTATTGAGTATATTTTGTTCAACTAGTTAAAATTTACTCTATCTTACAATATTCATTAATATATAGCGAGTATTTTACTTGTAAACTTTTAGAAAATAAGTTATTTAATTTATCATTTTATATATTTACATATGTATAATTTTACTATACATATATAAACATATCTTTAATGAGGTGATAATAATGCAAAAGACAAAAATGATTGTTACTCTAGGTTCATCTAGTAATAATAAAGATACTATACGAAAACTTATTAAAAATGGAATGAATGTAGCTAGAATAAACTTCTTTCATAGCTCATATGAGGAAATAAAATCTCTAGTTAAAATTTTAAATGAATTAGATGAAGAGTTAGATACAACAACAGCAATACTTGGAGATATAAGAGATTCTAAGATAAGAACTAATAAATTTTCAAATAAAAATGTAACACTTAATACCAATGATTATTTTTCATTTCTTTGTGGCAGTGAAATCTTAGGTGATAATACTAGATGTTCAATAAGCAATTCCTATCTTCATGAGAATTTAAATATAGGAGATAAATTATATATAGATAACGGACTTATTTCTTTTGAAGTTGTAGAAATCTTAGGAAGAGAAATTAAATGTTTAATAACACACGGTGGAGTAATATCAGAAAATAAACAAATAAATATACCTAAATTTAAGAACCCTTCAATAATAACAGAATTGATGGAAAAGGATATTGAATTTGCTTGTAAAATTGGAATGAACTTTATATCATGTTCTGCTGTTAGAACTGGTGCTGATTGTTTAAAATATCGTGATATGGTTATTGAATATGGTGGGCCAAATATAAAGCTTATTTGTGAAATCGAAAATAGTGATGCTGTAGATAATATAGATGATATTTTAAATTCATGCTATGGAATTATAATGTCAAGAGGAGAGCTCGGAATAGATATTCCTGTGGAAAAAATTCCATTTATTCAAAAGGACTTAATAAAAAAATGTAATAAATTAAATAAAATAGCCATTGTATCTACACAAGTTTTAAGTTCAATGGATACTTTTCCAAGACCTACAAGAGCAGAATCTAGTGATGTTTTCAATGCTGTATTAGATGGTACTACTGCATTAATGCTTACACGCACTACAGCTATCGGTAACTATCCATTAGAGACACTAAAAACATTAAAAAAAATTCTAGAAGATAGTGAAAAATACTTAGATTATAAGGAGTTTTTCAAAATATTTTCTAACGATATAATATTAGATTATGATAACTTAATGGCATCTTCAGTTGCTGAAATCTCAAATAAATTTCCAACAAAAGCTATAATCGTTGGAACTTATAATGGTATGCTTCCAAGAAGTATATCTAAATATAGACCTGATGCACCAATTATAGCTGTCACAGATAACAAAGATATAGCAAAGAGCCTTTGTCTTAATTTTGGGGTAACTCCTTTTATTTATGATAAGTTTGATAGTCCTGAAGAATTTATGGAAGAGGCAAGAAATATAGCTTTAAACAATGGTCTTGCTAAGAAATATGATACTATATTAGTTCTTACAGCTAATAAGACTTTTTCTTGGAAAAACGATAATTTTAAGATTGTAAATCTCTAACTTATAGATAAAGATAATTATAATAAACAAAAAGAATCCTAAATTTAGGATTCTTTTTATTTATTATGCTTCAAATATTTCAGTAAACTTATTCCATATATCTTCATTATTTCTTTTTAAATTTACTATTTTGAATTCATTACTATCTACAAATGTTTGAAGCGTATTACCTGTAGCTAAAATAGTGTTATCATTTTTTCTTCTAACGACATACTCTATTCTAACCTTTACTGGCGTTAACTCACTAATAGAAGATTCAACAACTAAGTCATCATCATACTTAGCAGCTTCTATGTATTTACAATGAGTTTCTATAAGAGGCATCATAATCCCCTTATCTTCTAAATCTTTATAAGAAATCCCTGATTCTCTTATTAAATCCTCTCTTGCTACTTCAAAATATATATAATAATTAGCATGATGGACTACTGCCATTGCATCTGTCTCTGCGTATCTAACTTTAATATCAGTAAAACTCATTCACTATACCTCTTTTCTTAAATATACTAGATTATGTTTTATTTTAACATAAAATTATCCCCTTAAACTTATAATATTATTAATATCTATATAGAATCCTTAGATACAATTTCTCCATCTTTTAATAATACTATGTGAGTTCCATACTCCGCTGATTCTTTTGAGTGAGTAACGTTAACTATAGACATTCCTCTTTCTTTATTTATTCTTTGGAATAATTTCATTATTTCTGTTCCAGTCTTTGAATCTAAATTTCCTATTGGTTCATCTGCTAGAATTATTTCTGGCTTATTTATTAGTGCTCTTGCAATAGCAACCCTCTGCTGTTGTCCTCCTGATAGTTCTCTTGGAGTAACTTTTCTCTTGTGTGAAAGTTCTATTATATCTAGTATCTCTTCTAAATCCTTTTTATGATCCTTTAGTCTTCCACCATCTAATGTTATTGGTAATAATATATTGTCCTCAACTGAAAGATTCTGAACTAAATTATAAAACTGAAATACAAATCCTAGATCTCTCCTTCTAAGCTTACTCATATCTTTATCATTAAGTTTATGAATATTTTTTTTATTTAAAAGAACTTCTCCTTTTGTTGGAGAATCTAGTCCTCCAATTAAGTATAATAAAGTACTCTTACCACAACCTGATGGTCCCATTATAGATACAAACTCCCCCTTTTTTATATCTAAAGACACATCTTTTAATATATCAACTTTTTCATTGCCTACTTCAAAACTCTTCCACAAATTTTTAACCTCAATTATATTATCCATATTATCCAAACCCTCTTTTTACTCATATTTTATTTCATCAACAACTGATATTTTAGATGACTTAAATACTGGTGCAAGTGATGCAACTAACATAAGAACTATTCCAAATATGGTTAATCCTATTAACTTTTTATCTGGAATAGTTATCTTTAAATATGCATCTAAAGATAGTGATATCTCAGGTATAAATCTGCACACTAAAACTCCAGTAAATACTCCAAGTATACTTCCAAATATTCCAATTGTTGCACCTTCTATAAATATCATTCTGCTTCTTTGCCCCTTACTCATTCCAACTGAAGTTAGTACTGCAAGTTCTTTTCTCCTTTGCATGAAACTTACCATTAAGTTATTTACTATCCCTAATGATCCAATAATTAATGCCATTATAGAAAAGCTCTCTAACGAACTCATAAGTCCTGCATTATTTGCAAGTTCACTCTCTTTCATTTCTTCTTTTGTTTTTATAGATACTCCATACTCATCTAAATCTTTATTTAAACTCTTTTTAAGTGTATTTTCTGATATATCTTTCCCTTTAATTAAAATACTACTTGGAACACTTCTATTAAAATCTTCCTTAAAATTCTTTTCACTTATTAAACAATTTCTCTTATTTGCACTTATTGGTGATGATAGGAATCCTGCTATTTCATATTCATATAATTTATTATCAATATTCAATTCTATTTTATCACCACTTTTTAACTTGTATTTTTTCTTATATATATCAGCTAATATAATTTTATTTCCGCTATCTAATTTATCTAATATCTCCTTATTACTTTCTGATGAATCATTAAATATCTTCTCACCGCGGAAATACTCTAAGTATTTTGATGGGTTAATTCCTTGAAGTGCCCCTATATTCATATCTTTATCTTTTATCTTTACATTATGTTCTACATAACTATTTGAATAATCATCTATATCTTTACCTTTTAGATTCTTTAAATTTGCAAGGACTTCATCATAATTAAGCTTTGAAATATTTGAAATAGACACCTCATAATTTTCTCCATCATATGAGTTTGTAATTAGACTTTTCACACTATATGAAGCTACATATATAGCAGTAACAGCTGCAAGTGCAGAACATATTAAAACACCATTATTTATTAAGCTTTTTGATGTCGCCATATTTTCTAAGGCCAGAACTCCAATATTTCCAAATATTAATCTATAAAGTCCTCTTAATACCTTTGATAAAATTTTAAATATAAGTGGAATCGTCATAACAGAACCAATTAATACAAAAAATGCACAAGCCATACTAAGTATAAAATTACCTGTATCTTCAAACTTGCTTATATATATGAATGGAGCTATTATTAATACAATTCCGATTACCCAAAATGATGGGTGTATCTTCCCCCCATTTGAATATTCTCCAAGTATAATTTCCTTTACTGAAAATCTTGATACTCCAAGTATAGGTATTATGGAACTTATTAAACAAAGTATAATAGCAATTATATAGGCTATAATTAGATTTTTAATATCAAAATTTATTGTTGTACTTACTCCATAATCTTTAAACTGATTGGAGCTATCACTTAAAAGATATAGCATTGGAAATCCAAGTCCTGTTCCAACTATGCAGCCAACTATTCCATAAAATAAACTTTCTAAAAGTATAAGTCCATCTGTCTCCTTTTTAGTAGCGCCAATACTTCTAAAAGTTCCTATTACCCCCATTCTTTCAATTATTATAACTTTAAAGGATGAGTATATAATAAATGCTGCCATTAATACTACAACTGCAAGCATTATATAAAATGGTACAGTAAATTGACTAACCATCTTATCTAAATCCTCTTTATTTAAAGTTTCTTTTATAGAATAATCTTTTAAGTCTGTTTTCTTTAAAGTATCAATACTTTTATCTGACCTAACTAATGCTGATGTTATTTCTTCTTTTTTTCCTATAAGTTTTGATAATCCACTATTACTCATTATTATTGTCATTTCTCCAGGCTTCTCTGTGAAAAACCCTGATGGAACTGCAACATCAGAAACTTTAAGGGTTATATTCTTACCTTCACTTTTTATATTAAAAGAGTCTCCTACTTTTAAATCCAAATCTTCAGAAATCTTCTCTGAAATTATTACTTCATTTCCATTCAATTCATTTATATTATCTTCTTTACCATCTTTAAATACTATAGGATTTATTTTTTGAAGATTTTCTATGTTCTCTCCAGCTATTATGTCTACTCTTAGTGACTTATCTCCTTCTTTAAATAATCCATTGCCATTAAATATATATGCCTTTTCTTCATCCTCTAAAGTCTTATTTAAAATATCCTTATCTAAAAATGGATTATTTGAGCTCTCTTTTTGAGTTATTATAATATTAGCATCTCCAAATTCAGCCTTATTTTTCTCAGTAACCATATTTTTAAAGTTATCAGATGTTCCAAAAGATGCAAATGTCATAGCAGTTGTAATTCCTACTGCTAAAATTATAAGTAAGCTCCTAAGCTTCTTTTCCCACATATTTTTAAATAAATACGTGAATAATATTCTCATTAGTTCTCACCCCTCATGTACTAAATTTTAATTTTTTTACCATTCCTTTTATTATAACATCATATAAATTAAGAATAATTACTACATTTATTTTTATATATAAATTTCTATTCTGTTAATAATTGTTTAATTTTAAGTACTTATTAACTACTCCATAAATTAAAATAATATAATTTATCTATAGAATTTTATGGGAGTGATTTAATTATGAAAAAAGATAATAATTTAATTGATGTTTATATAGAATATGATGAAGATGCTACAGTTCCAAAATATGAAACTTCATTAGCTGCAGGCGCTGATCTTTTCGCTGCTACTGATATGGTAATACTACCATTTGAAAGAGTTGCTATTCCTCTAAATATTAAGTTTGCTATTCCAGATGATATGGAGATACAGATAAGAGCTAGAAGTGGACTTTCCCTTAGAACAGACCTTAAAATTTCTAACTCTATAGGTACAATTGATGCAGATTCTATAGATAACATTTCAGTTATACTTGAAAATGAATATAATATATCAAGCTTACCTTATCAAATAGCAAATGATCCCTCAATACTTACTGATTTAAAAGAGAATTATACTCAAATTAAACTTAGAGATTATTTAACTTCTAAAGGAGAAAGTGTATTTGCCTTTGAAGAATATGATAAATCTTTTAGGAAACTACTAAAAAACTATATTTATATAGATAAAAATGGTAATCCTTATGGAAGTATCTATATAAAAAAAGGAAATAGAATTGCACAAATGGTTTTAGCTCATTATTATAAGGCTAATTTCATTAAAACGGATGATATAAGTAAGATAAAGAAAGGTGTAAATAGAGGTGGTGGCTTCGGTCACACTGGTTTCTAATTTATAAATTATTTTATTGATGAGCACTTGGTACTTTTAAAAACTATATAATAAAATTAAGAGTCGAATGTAAACATTCGACTCTTTTTATTTTTCACTAAAATTTTTATTGGGATGTTGTGTCAATTAAAAATCATTACAAGCCATAAACTTAAGTATAAAAAATTTTAATAAAAAAAGAGCATCTGGCTTAATTAAGATATACTTAAGCAGGCAAGATGTTCTTTCCTATTTATATAAATTTTTTGATTAAGCTAATTTATTTGTTTAACTTTTCCTTCTCTTTAATTTTGTCTGCCATTTTTTCTTGTTCTTTTCTTACTTCAGCTAGTTTTTCTTCACCAGTTTTTCTAGCTACCTCATCATATCTTCTTTGTCCCATAATTCTCATCCCCTTTATAATAGCCTGTCCAAATCTTGTCTTAATATTAACACCAATTTCCTAAAGGGTAAACCAACATAACCTTAATATTTAATCATTTTAATTTATATTAATCCATTTTCAAGGTTTTTAATAAAATAATAAAGCATTTTCTCTTATTTACTGTGTATTTATTCAAATTATTAGCAATTATTATATCTTTAACACATCGTTTAATTTAGTTACAATTTAAATAATTATTGTATTATTTTTAATTTATTACATTAAAATATCCTAGCTAGAGATATTATAAACTTCTCAAAAACTAGGATATTTATATATATTATTGTATTAAGGATTGTCAATTAATACTTCTAATCCATAATGATCAGAAACTATCATCTTATTTATATCATTAAATATAACCTTACTTTCTAAAACACTCATTGATTTATTAGTAAATATTATATCCATTCTTAATTCTTCTGTATTATCATCCCATCCATCTATTTTCCCTTTAACAGTTATTCCTGAGTCCTTTAATTTTGCTAAATCATAAGTATCTACTAGTCCTTTACCTTTAACAAAATCATAGCCTTCCTCTCTTATTAGTGCATTACTATTAAAATCTCCCATTAAAATTGAAATCTCATTTCCTTCTTTAACACTCTTATATAATTCATTTATTTGATTTTTAAAATCTTCATCTTTATCATTCCACCAGCCTATATGACATGAATAAAAGTCTATATTTTTATTATTAACCCTAACTACAGCTTTAACTATTTTTCTTGATTTCCAAAAATCTATACACTTATTTTTAGTTATATAAAAACTTTCACTTTCAAGAATCTCATACTTTGTTAGAATAGCCGATCCCTCCTCATATTTTCCATATCCAATATGTGAAAAATCCCATACAAAATTATACTCTTCTCCTCCAAGTTTCTTTATCTGATTTATTAAAATCATAGCATAATTATCTTCTCTTATATTATTAAATACTATATCTGAATCCATGCTTTGATTTACTTCTTGAAGTGCTATAACATCATATTTTTTATCCTTTATTACTTTAGCTAAATATTTTATCTTTTCAATTTGGTTTTCCTCTTGCCATGAATGACAATTTAATGTAAGTAATTTCATATTTTATCTAAACTCCTAAAATATCTTGTATATTTGACTTTAATACATCTGCTTTAGGTCCATATATAGCTTGTACCCCTTTATCTTTTAGAATAAGTCCTATTGCACCATTTGATTTCCATGACTTTTCATCACCAACTAAACTTATATCTTTTACCGTAACACGAAGACGAGTCATACAAGCATCTACGTCTACTATATTATCTTTCCCTCCAAGTAATACAATTACTTCTCTTGCAATATCATCATTTTCTGTGCCTGAATTACTCTTACTACTATCTTTTCCACCTTCTGAATCTTCACTATCAATATAATTTCCTGCACGTCCTGGAGTAGCTATATTGAATTTCTTTATTAGTACATTCATTATTCCAAAGTTTGCAAAGAAGAATACTACTGCTACTATTAAGAAGTTTAGTAAATCCCCAACTAGTCCTGCATTAATCATAAGTGGAGTACGAGTTAATAACTCAATAAATCCAAAAGCATGTACTCTTAAATTTAATATATCAGCTAATGCATATCCTATACCTGTTAGAACTGCATAAACTCCATAAAGAATTGGTGATACAAACATAAACATAAACTCTAAAGGTTCTGTTACACCTGTTAAGAATACTGCTATTGCAGCTGAGAAAAATACTGTCTTATACTTTTTCTTCTTATCTGGATCAACGTTTCTATACATTGCAAAGGCTACGCCTATTAATGAAGCGCTTGATAATATTACTTGTCCCGCTTTAAAACGTGCTGGTGTAATACTAGTTAGAAGACTATTATAAGCTGCCATATCTCCAGCTTGTTTTAAATTATTTAAGTCAGTTATCCATGCAAGCCATAATGGATCTTGTCCTGCAACTACTGAGCCAGCAGTAGATCCAGTTAGTACATGATATACTCCGCCAAGTTCTGTATAATTTATAGGAACAGTTAACATATGATGTAATCCAAATGGTAATAGTAAACGTTCTAATGTACCATACAAAAATGGTGCAATTACTGGTGCTGTATCTTTTGATGTTGCAATCCATTGTCCAAATGAATTTAATCCATATTGTATAAATGGCCATACAAAAGATAGTATTACTGCAGTAACTACTGAACCTGCTATAACTACAAATGGAACAAAACGTTTACCATTGAAGAATGCTAAAGAATTAGGTAATTTGTTATAATTATAATACTTATTATATAAAACCGCCCCTAAGAAACCTGAAATAATACCGATAAATACCCCCATATTTAGAGCTGGTGCTCCAAGTACTGATATAAAATAATCTTTAGCTAATAATTGCTGCCCTGTAAATGACTGTACCACGTCAGTTGAGGTTTTAGCTAACATATCTGCAGTAACCCCAAAGATTACTCCTGTTATCCTATTAGTTAATATAAATGCTAAAGCTCCTGCAAAGGCTCCGCCTGCACGCTCTTTAGCCCAAGAACCACCAATAGCTACTGCAAATAGTAAATTAAGATTATTGATTATTGCCCAACCTATATCTTCCATGACTCTTGCACAAGTTTTTATGAAATCAATATCTACATATATTCCTATGACTTTACCTATTGAAATCATAAGTCCAGCTGCTGGCATAACCGCAACTACTACTAGCAATGCCTTACCGAACTTTTGCCAAAAATCAAATGAACCTAACCTAAATTTCTTCATCCCTTTATACCTCCCAAATTTACTTAAATATATTTATATACCCTACATTCATAAGGTTTTAACGTAAACCCTGTTAATTCATCATGCTTCTCAACGTTATAATTATTTAAAACTAAATTTTCGTATTTTAAACTATATTTTTCATAATTATATTTGCTTTCGCATTTAGATAAATTACCTATAACAATATACTTCTCATCTCCAAGACTTCTTGTATATGCGAAAATTTCCTCATCATCTTCTAATATCAAATCATAAGTACCATATATTAAAGTCTCACTAGATTTTCTAAGCTTTATAAGTCTTTTATAGAAAGATAGAATTGAATTCTCATCCTTTTCCTCATCATTTACATTTATATATTTATAGTTGTCATTAACTTTAATCCACGGAGTTCCAGTAGTAAACCCTGCATTTTTACTTGAATCCCATTGCATTGGAGTACGTGAATTATCCCTTGAAGTTGCAAAAACTTCTTCCATTGCTTCATTCTCTGAAATACCACTCTCAATCTTCTCATTATAAGCATTTATACATTTTACATCCTTATAATCATCTATACTATCAAATTGTACATTAGTCATTCCTATTTCTTGTCCTTGATAAATAAATGGTGTTCCTTGTTGAAGGAAATATGTTGCTGCAAAAGATGTTGCACTTTCTCTTAGATATTCTTTATCATTCCCCCAAGTTGATACAACTCTTGGAATATCATGATTCTCTATAAATAATGCATTCCATCCCTTACCTTCTAATCCCTTTTGCCATCTTGTTAAAACATCTTTATATGCCTTAACATCAAATCCCTTTTTAGCTTCATAGTCCCAAAGGTGTAGATGTTCAAACTGAAAAACCATATTAAATTTCCCTTTATCTTCTGAAACCCAATCCTCTGCTTCTTTTGCACTTACGCCATTTGCTTCACCGACAGTCATTATATTATATTTTGAAAAAGTCTCTTCTTTTAATTCTTGTAAATATTCATGTATTCCATCTACGTTCATGTGCTTGTCAAAAGATGATACATACTTTAATCCATTTGGATTATCCATATCTTCAAAGCCGTCCTCTTTTTTGATATGACTTATTGCATCAACTCTAAATCCATCAACACCCTTATCAAGCCACCAATTTATCATATTGTAGATTTCTTTTCTCATATCTTCATTTTCCCAATTTAAATCTGGTTGCTTTTTAGTAAATAGATGAAGATAGTATTGTTCACGTTCTTTGCTATACTCCCAAGCTGAACCTTTAAATATACTTTCCCAGTTATTTGGCTCTTTTCCATCCTTTGAATCTTTCCAGATATACCAATCTCTCTTTGGATTATCTCTAGATGATTTTGATTCTATAAACCACTCATGTTCATCACTTGTATGATTTATTACTAAATCAATTATAAGTTTCATGCCTCTATTATGTACCTCATTAAGTAACATATCAAAATCTTGCATGTCACCAAATTCATCAAGAATATCCTTATAATCACTTATATCATAGCCATTATCATCATTTGGTGATTTATACATAGGACATATCCATATAACATCTATTCCTAAATCTTTTATATAATCTAACTTTGATATTATTCCTTGAAGATCTCCTATCCCATCTCCATTTGAATCTTTAAAACTTTTAGGATATATCTGATATCCAACTAGCTCTTTCCACCATACTTTATTCATTACACTAATTCCCTCTCGCTATAAACTAATATTTCAACTTAGGCAAACGTTTGCCCAATTATCAAAAATATAAGTGATTTATTAGAAATCAAAGTTCTTAGTGAATTTATTTACTACTAAAATCTTATGCTTTATTTCTAAATCCTCACTAGTACTTACAATTTAATATTCGTAAATCTTTTCTTTAAGTTTGCTAATTTTATAATATCAAACTTTGTAAATGTTATCAAAAGAGATGAGAGTAAATTTTACTCATTTAATCTACTCTCATCTCTTTTTTTCTCACTTATTCTTATTTTTTCACGCAAACGTTTGCCCAACTTCTAAATATATATTTTATTGAAATACAAATAATATACTTTTTCTATCTTTCTATAAACTTAGTATCAACAATATAGTGATTTATCTTATCATCATTATTATTATCTAATGAGCTTATAAGTAACTTTGTAGCCTGATATCCAAGTTCTGTTGCATTTATATCTATTGATGATATTGGAGGAATTTGATATTTTGCCATAGGTGTATTATTAAATCCTATAAGTTTTATTCCATTAATATTATTTTCAATTAAAAACTTATTTGCTCCAAAAGCTAAAAGGTCTTCAGTTGTTACAACAATATTAGGCTTATTCTTTGATATTATTTTTTGCATCGCTTCATATCCACACGCCTCATTAAAATCTTCAGTTTCAATTACTTTATCTTTATCATAGCTTATACCATTTATCTTTAAAGCCTCTTTAAAACCATTTAATCTATACCTAGATACATTCCAATCCTTCTTAGCACCTATAAATGCAATATTATTTTCTCCTTCTGATATGAATCTATTTACTACACTATACATTGCATTAAAGTTATCATTATCTACCCATAGTATATCTTTATCATTATCTGGTCTTCCTACAACTACGAATGGAAATTTAATATCTTTTAGATATTTTATACATCTATCATTCTCTCTTGCTGCAAGTAAACATATACCATCTAATAAATTACTAGATACAAACTCTTTAATGCTCTTTAATTCGTCTTCCTCATTTTTACTAAAAGCATACATTATGTAATAACCATTTTCTTCTGCTCCCATACTCATACCCTTCATCGCTTCTACAAAGAATGGATTTTTAAATAGATCTGCAGCTTCACTAGGCAATACAACACCTAGTATTCTAGTTTTATTGCTCACAAGTCCCCTTGCCATTACATTTGGTGTATAACCTAACTTTTTTATTGCCTTATTTACTTTTAACTTAGTTTCTTCACTAATCTTATGGCTATTGGCTATAACTCTTGAAACAGTAGATGGAGCAACATTTGCTTCCTTTGCTACATCTTTTATTGTAACTTTCAAACCCTCAACTCCCCTTTAAACTTTTAGTTAAAATATATCATAATTCATTTAATTATTCTATATTCACTTTGCTATATTAATTTACTCATAAAAAATAATAAACAGAGTACTATAATTCAATAGAACTCTGTTTATTGTATTTAAATTTAACTTACTAAAGTTAAATATTTAGGGCTGTCTTTAACTTATTCACTATAGTTTGACCAAATTCAAACCATCCATCATCTGAATAAGCATTATCTATGATTATATCGGTGTTATCTGTATCTGATCCCATTGTAAAAGTATAACTTTTTGCTTCATCTCCATTTATTGATTCTAGTTTATAATTCATAGGAATACTTTCAGTTACAACATAACTATGTTTATATTTTAATCCAGTAAATTGAGCTGTTTCTCCACTTTTTATGGCTACACTTTGAGTACTACCATCATTTTTATCTAATACATTTATCGTAAACAACTGATTCTTAATAGCTTCTTTATCATTTTCACTTAGCTCTGAATACTGTGATTTATTTTTATCAAATTTTTGATTTACCTTCTTAGTTACTTTTATTGTTCCAGTTTTTTCTTTAATATTAAAGTCAACTCTATCATATGCAATTTTTTCGCCATTATAGTATATACTAGCACCGTTTATTCCCCTATTTGCCGGTACATCAGGGACAGTACATTCTGCATATAAGCTTAACTCTTCATTTGGTGAAAGGGTTATATTCTTAGGATCTATTCTCTCATTTTTATCATTTAGAAAAATCCATTTATCTGTGTTTTCTGAATAAAGTACCTTTTCTCCATTATCATAATTTAATTCATCTTTTAATTCTAAGTTATTTAAATATATAGGAGTATCTCCATTTAATGTTTCATTCTTTATTGTTATCTTAAACTTAGCTACATCACCCATAACTAATGGTACAGGATTTTTATTATAATCAACATTAACGTTATTTATGCTAACTAAATCTTTATATACATCAATTTTAATAGGGCTATCTGTCTTAGTTTTAATTTTTACACTATCCGAATTGCTAACACTTAATTGATTATTAAAATATTTCCCTGTAATACTAACAGTATTATTAAAAACTTTATTTAAATCAGTATAGTTATTTGCTGTATTCTGAAACTTTAAATTTTCCTCATCTTTAATTATAATTGGTTCATTTGGTTTCAGCTCTTTTATTTCTTTAGAAAACTTTATGTTCATATCATTGTCATTATCGTTTAAAGTAATATTATTTATAGTACTATTATTTGCAGTTACTTTAAATTTAAAATAAATTGGTAAATTTGCTGGTACTTCAGGTATTTCATCTGATTGAATATATTTACCATCATTAGATTTTAATCTATTTCCATCCGCATCTGTTTTATGTGTTTTAAGTATAATATCAGTGTCACTTTTTCCATTAGTTGTAGAATCTTCTCTTTTTAAAATATATTTAGAATCTATATTTATATTTTCATTATTATCTTTATTTATTTTATCAATATCACTTTGTTTGACATATGCAATCTTCTGAATATCTATAGTAGGCTTCTTTACTGCATATAAAGCTAGTTTTGTTACTCCACCATTATTACACCATTCACTTGTTAATAAATCTATTGCATGTTTTGAATTTTTATATCGATTGCTTTGTATAATTTTAGTTACGTCTCCTAAAATAACATTACCACTTTTATCTTTTATAGAATCATTTAAATCCACATGCCAACCATCAATTATACTATTGTATTTATCTAAATTCTCAGCAACACAGCTATTATGATCTCTTGTACCCCAGTATTCTCTCTTAAACTCTAATTTATTATTAACTCCATTTCCATCAATAAAATTAATTTCTTTATTTGGAGTTGATGAATTTCTATAAGTTGCAAAATTAATATCTGTTGTCATTTCATCAACAAAAACTGATATCAAGTCATTAGCTCCTATAAACATTGCGTGTGATTTAGGCGCAGCTAAATAAAACTCATAATCATCTGTATTAATTCCACTTAAATCAGCTATCCCTCTAAATAAGTTCCAATCTTGTGTTGTATAATCTTCTGGAGTTGACTGATTCCATTTCTGCGCTGTTCCATTTACAGAATTCCAATTCAAGACCTGTGGTAAATTATAGGGCTTAGTATCACCTTTATTGCTTCCCTCAAACCAACTCTCTAATCTACTATAATCTATAGTATAATTATTATCATTTTCCATCATAAATTCTGTCCTTAGAGTTGCTCCAGTTTTAGCAGGTTCATTAGTGTAGTACCACTTACCCCAAAAATGTTTTTGGACCGCCTTAGCATTTTGTGGACTATTTAATATATTTTGAGTATTGAATATATTATCAAAATAATCTGCCGATATTCCGCTGCTATTATAATCATTATCATAGGTTGAGTTTACTCTATTCATGTTATTACTTGACCATGATAGAGGAATTTCTATAATACCATTTTCATCTATGTTCTGTGATACTACATTATTATTATCTGCGGCATTTGTTATTTTAGGAGTTATAATACATCCAAATATCATAAGTAGTAATACTACTAAGCTAACTATTCTTTTTATACTATTCCTTTGTTTTCTATATATTCTCATTTATACCTTTCCCTCCCCTCTTATTTATTTTTCATTATATGATTTTATAATATCTTGTAGTTGAGAATATACATCTCCCATAGTTTTATTTGAATTCCATTCATCTTCAAGGGCTTTATCATTAACTTGAATTGCCTCTGATGAAACATTTACTGTTAAACTTCTATTTTTATATTCTGCCTTCTCTTCATTTGGAATATCTTTTAATGATACAGATTCTAATAAAGGGCTTGTTTCATCTGCTTCCTTAATTATATTTCCTTTATCATCCTTCTCAGCAGGTTTTAAAACTTTATTGTAATAGTAATATCCATCATTACCTTTTATCCAATATTTCTTCCATGTATCTGAAAAGTTCAATTGTACCTGATTTGATGCTGATGTTGTAAGTTTAGTTACTTTTCCGTTCTCATCTTTTTCTTCATCCCATTGAGGGTTTATTATAACTCTTACTAAAACTGGGTTATCTCCAGTATTCTTTATTTTAACAACTTTAGGTACTTGTTTATTTGAAGGCAATTCAGAGTTTTGATTGAAATCCTCTATTACTTCAGTTTTTATACTTCCTACCTTAAATTTATTTTTTAAAGTTTCCTTACTGGTAAAATATGCTATAGAAGCAGCTGCTACTGAAATTAAAAGAACTATACCTAATGTTAATCCTACTTTTTTCATTTTCATACACTCCATTTAATAGTATTTTAAGAGGACTTCTCATTCTCATTATTCTTTTTCTTCCTTACTATGAGAAATATCCCTAATCCTATTATTATACCACCTATGCTAATTTGTAATAATCCACTATATCCTGTCTTAGGAAGTACATTTTTTATTCTTTCAACAATATTCTCGAAATCATCTTTTGAACTATTAGAGTTATTCTCTGTGCTTATTACTTTATTATCTATATCTCCAACAGCTGTAAATATCCAATTTACATCTGATCTTTTATTCTTATATTTATTATCTGTGGCTTTTCCATCCAGGACAACCTTTGCATTTAAAATCTTTTTTTCCCCTGGTTTAACAGTACCTAAACTTATATTATTTCTTAATCCGTCTTTTCCACTTACAGTGCCATGGTATATGTTCTTACCATCATAATTTATTGAAAGATCTAATACTTCACATAAATCTACTTTTTGTTGTGCTCCTACTCTTTCAGCTTTCATAAACACTTCAAAAGGCTCTTTTAAATTATTTTCTACAGTAAGAGTTCCACTTACTGAATCACCAGGTAACATTCCCTTCTTTTCTAGAAATATATCACTATTATCTTTTGTATAGATAAAATGAACTCCATCTTTATCTATTTTAATATTAGAGGGTGGCAGCTCTGCTGCCACCCCATTGGTAGTTATTCCTAAGAGAAGTGAAATAAATAGTATGAAAATCTTTAAAGATTTTTTCATAATATCACTCCTTGATTATTCTATTATTTTGCTAGACTTGCTTTTGGTTCTTCTGCTGTATTAGTATCAGTATTAGCTTGTGTTTTTCCTTGAATTTGAAGTGATTTTAATTTTTCTGAAACAGCTGATGGTACATCACCCCATGCTGATGTAAATGCATCATTTGAAGCTTGAACTGATTCTGCTGTTACATCAACTGTAAATCTATTTCCTAAAGCAGCTTTTTCTGTGTCACTTGCTAAAGTTACTGAGTCCAATAATCTTGGAGTACTTGATCCTGATTGTCCTTGTGGTGCTAAAACTCCTATGTAATAGTAATATCCATCTCCACCATCAAACCATTGGTTTTCTGTAATATTTGTTGCTAAATTTACTTTATTTAATACTATATCATCTAAATCTGTATCATTTAATCCAACATTTATACTACCATCTTTGTTGATCCAATTTGGTGATAATTTAACTCTTACGAATTGTCCATAATTTGCTGTACTATCTACTTGTACATCCTTATTTACAGTATCTCCTGGAATCATATTCTTAGCTTGATTCGGATCGAAATTTTCATTTATATCTATTCCAGCATCTCCACCTTTATCTTCAGTTCCATTAGCAACTGTGCTAAATGAGTTCTTCACTGTTTCCTTTGATGTAAAATATGCTAATGATCCTATCGCTAATGATGCCACTACTACAACTGCCGCAATTACACTTAATATTTTCTTCTTTTTCATTTGTTAATTCCCCCCTAAATTTTAATTTTTTTAAATATTTAAGAATTTTTGTAAGTAAAAGCCTTAAAAAAGGACTAATACAATATATTTGTGAATTAGCCGGTTGCACTACTAGCTCCATATATTCCAAGTGCCCAAATATAGAATATAATTCAAAGCATCTATATTAAATTAATTTTAAACATAAAAAAAACTAATCTATATTTTATCTTTAATAATATAAATTAGTCGGTTGCACTACTAGCTCCATATACCCCAAGTGCCCACAT
Source organism: Clostridium sardiniense (assembly GCF_050584765.1). Taxonomy (GTDB): domain Bacteria; phylum Bacillota; class Clostridia; order Clostridiales; family Clostridiaceae; genus Clostridium; species Clostridium sardiniense_A. The sequence goes on from NZ_JBNOOR010000002.1 coordinate 774,047, forward strand.
ACAGAATATATTTCAAAGCTCCTATATTTTTGATTTTAATAATCTTTTGTTAATTTCATATAAATATTACCATCTGATATAAAAGAGAGTCAATACGCTTTACATATGCTTTACATAACCTTTACTAAATATACGTATCATTAATATTTGTTTTAATTTATCTATATTTATCAAAATAAAAAAGAAGTATAGTAAAAATATCTATACTTCTCTTAATATTTCTATATAGTTATTTTTTTCTTCCAACTAAGAATGATAGTCCAAATAAAGCTAATATCACAACTAATATTAGAACTAAATTCTTTTGAACAAACTGAGAAACTTCCCCAAGATAAGGTATATGGAACATAACTTTCCCTATAACTTGATTTCTCTGAACACTTATTGGATCCACTACATTATTAGCATCACCTTTTGTTATAAATTCTTCTCCATTATTTATAACCTGATTAACTCTATGAGTAGTAATTGTATTGCTATTTCTTCCTGTAAAAGTTATTACATCCCCTACATTTATTTCTTGATCCGTTCCATCTTTTACAACCACTAAACTACCTGGATTTATAGTAGGTTCCATACTTCCTGTTAATATGTAATATGAACTATATCCTAATATACTTGGATGTTTTCCTTCTTTTGATCCTATTATATTTATTCCAGCTAAAAATATAACAGCTATTATGAATAAATAGAATATGCAATTTCCTACAACTGCTAAAGAACTCTTTTTCTTCTTCATATCTTTACCCCTTTTATCTTATGATTTTATCTTAATATTCATTTATTAGTCCTTCTTTAGTCTATATATATTACTATTTATTGTCAATTCTCTTTACAAATTGTTAAATAACCATATCTTGATTACAAGTAAAAGTTAACTATATTATTAAATTTATTTTTCTTTAAGCATTATTCATATTTAATTACGAAAAAGCAGTTTAGTACGACCATCATACTAAACTGCTTCATATATTTCTTATCTTATATTATCTATTTACCCAGTCCCCACTGTTAACTTTAAGGAGCTTATCTATTTTATTCCTATCAGCTTCCTTATTATATCTGTAGAAATATGCTTTTTCTTTAGTCCCATTCTCTAAAGAAACCTCTACTACTTCTCTTATATATTCTGAATTTTTATCCTCTTCATTATAATTCTCTAGTTCATCTAACTCTCTCAATGTCTTCTTAAAATCTTTAAGTTCCATTAATTCTCCAACAATTTTGCTGTCCCCACAGATAACTGCTGGATATCCCTTATTCTCTATATGAAACAATTCCCCACAAACTGTTCCACTTTCTAACCCTTTAACCTTACCCTTAAGTAACTTCTCATAGTTGAACATCCCACTTCTAAGGCTTCCATACACAAACACTTTTTCTGTTAGCATATCTCTCCACCTATTGCTTTTATATCTTCATTGTATATAGTACATGCTTCTATTGATAATTCTATTCCCTTTATTATCTCCTCTAATGACATAAATGGTGTGTTCTTTTTGTCTATTACTTGAGATGTTACATAAGGAATGTGAATAAATCCACCCTTAACATTTGGATACTTCTTATCAATCATATATAAAATCCCATACATTACATGATTACATACAAAAGTTCCTGCTGTATTTGAAAGTGTACTTGGTATTCCATTCTCATTTAAGTGCTTAACCATTCCCTTTACTGGTAAGCTTGAGAAATATGCTGCCTTTCCATCTTCTCTTATTGGTTCATCAACTGGTTGATTACCTTCATTATCTTTAATTCTAAAATCATTAATATTAATTGCCACTCTCTCTGGAGTTATATCAAATCTTCCTCCGGCCTGACCTATTGATATAACAACATCTGGCTTATGCTCTTCTATAGCTTTTTCAATTGCGCTTAGTGATTTCTCATAAACAGTTGGTATTATAAGCTTTATTACTTCTGCACCATTTATATTTTCACTAACTCTCATAACTGCTTCTTGAGCTGGATTTACTTTTTCTCCTCCAAAGGGATCAAATCCTGTTAATAGTACTTTCATTAATAACTCCTCCTTTGTTTTTCTAAAATTCTACTCTTAAATTGTTTCATAAAAACTCTTTTTATTAGAACAATTTATTAAAATGCTAAGAAATACATTACAAATATGTGTAAAACCAATAACACTATTGCTGCTGGTGCTTGATATTTTATTACTTCATACTGATTCTTACATTCTAACAATGCTGATGGTACTATATTAAAGTTTGCTGCCATTGGCGTTAAAAGTGTTCCACAGTATCCTGCTGTAAGTGCAAGTGCTCCAACTATTGCTGGATTTCCACCTTGTGCAAGTACAAAAGGCACTCCAATCCCTGCTGTAATTACTGAAAATGCTGCAAAACCATTACCCATAACCATTGTAAATAGTGCCATTCCAAGTACGTATGCTACTACTCCAAAGAATCTACTATCTTGAGGCACTATACCTGAAATATGTTGTGATATAACTTCTCCAACTCCAGCTTGTGTAAATAATGCTCCAAGTGCAACTAAAAGTTGAGGTAACATACTTGTTGGTCCCATTTGATGAAGAAGCCTAGCACCATCATTTACAGCTTCTTTAGGCTTAGCTTTAGTTATTGAAAATGCTGCTATCATAGCTGCTATTGCACCTACCCCTATAGCAAACTGTGATGAATTTTTGTAATCTGCAAGTACCATTGCAACTACAACTGCTGCAAGTGCTAATATTAATGATGGAACAAATACCTTACTCTTTATTCTATCTGAAGCTTTCTGTCCTTCTTCCTCTGTTGCCATATCATACTTTGCAAAAACTACTTGTTTTGAAAGTGTTAAAAGACTTGATAATACTAATATTCCTCCAACTACATTTGCAGGTAATACCTTACCAAATATAAATGGCAATGATATCATAGTCCAAAATGCTGCTGTGAAATATCTTTTATTTGAATCTATTGTTCTAAATGATTTATATGCTATTACTAACATAAGTAAACCCATTGATACATAGAAAATTTCTAATGCTATATCTATAAATCCTTGCATATACTATCCTCCCATCCTGCGTATAACTACTTACCGTACTTCTTTTTCATTTTTTTGTCGTATAAATAATTTTGTAATGCTGAAATTAAAAATGCTACTACTGCCATAATTATGCTAGCCTTCGCTATACTTAAAGCTGTAACATCGTATCCAAATTCAGTTAATGTACTTGATATTAAAAGTACCCCTGAGCTTCCAGCAAAAAGATTTTGTCCAAAGAAGTTACCATAATTCTCAGATGCTGCTGATAATGCTTTTATCTTTTCTACATCCTTTTCTTCTATTTCTCCATACTTACTCTGTGCAGCTGCCTGCGCCATTGGATTAACTATAGGTCTAACAAACTGAGGATGTCCACTTATTCTTATTGAAAGTGCTCCAGTGATTTCTCTAATTAATGTATAAGCACTTAAAACTCCTCCTGTTGTAAGCTTTCCTAATTTTTTTACTAAGTATATTGCTCTTTGTCTTAATCCATATCTTTCTAAAATACCTATAACAGGTAATGTTAAAATAAATAATGAAACTGCTCTATTTGCTACAAAGGATTGTCCAAGTACAGTTAAAATTTCATTTAAGTCCATTCCTGCAACTAACCCTGTTACAAGTCCTGCTACTAAAACTGTAAATAAGGTTTCTACTTTTAATACAAAACCTAATATTACAATTAAAACTCCAATTAACTTAATCATTAGTTACTCTCACTCCCATCTACTGTTCTACTAATCTACTTTTCTCTTTTTCTGTTTTTTCAAAAAATTTAATTAATTTATATCTTGTTTAAAATAATATATCATTTTATTTACATTTTCAATATATTTTTAATATTTTATTCACATATTGTCATAATTTATTACACTTAGTGTAAAATCTACAATAAAGCAGAGGTTTATAAGTATAGTATTTTTATTTATAATATAAATTAACTAATATTAATTAGATAATTTTGACTTGGAGGAATATTAATGAAAAAAGTATACTTAGCTAGCCCATTTTTTAATGATGCTGAACTTGATAGAATGAAAAGTGTTCTTAAGGTTTTAAGAGAAGAAAAGGGCTTTGATGTTTTCGCACCATATGAATTAAAAAGTGATTTAGAATTTGGATCATTAGAATGGAGACATGAAACTTTTAAAGCAGATACTGATAATATAAAAAATGCTGATGTAGTTGTTGCAATTATAAGTAATGGTAACTATTCTGATAGTGGAACTGCATGGGAATGTGGATATTCATACGCAATCGGTAAGCCTGTTATTATTGTTAACTTAACAGGAAATCCAGTAAACTTAATGATAAGCGATAGTCTACATGCTTATATAGATTCTATAGATTCACTTAGAGCTTATGATTTTGAATCACTAGAAACAAGTAATTATATAGGAAAAGTATTCTAAAAAAATACACCACTTAAATTTAAGTGGTGTATTTTTTACATTTCAACTATTCTTCTTTATTTTTATCTATGTTTCTATATCTTCTTAACCTGTCATTACAAATTTGTCTATCTTCATCATCAAATATATTCTTATACTTCTCATCTAATATTAATCTTTCTAAAGATAATTCTTCCTTGTTAGAATTAATTAAAATTTCTAGCCCATTATCATCATCATCTCTAATTAATGATTTAGCTGCATAAAGTGCACCTTTAACATTAATTTTTCGAAGCATATTATCCAATTTATAACCACACTGTAAATCTACTTCCTTATATACCTTTAGCATGTCCCCATATAATTCAAAACTGTTCATAGCTTCCTCCATAATTATTTTAATTTACTATAATATTAAGTATACATTATAACTGAATTTCTTAACATAATAAAAATTAAGAATTATTTAACAAAGTTGAAGAATTATTTAACAAAAATAAAAGAATTATCTAAATGCTATCCCTTTATAACCCTTAGATAATTCTTTATTAAAATATACTTTATCTATTGAATTCTAGCCTTTTGAGAACTCGTAGTTTCCTGTTCCATCAAATTCTTCTTGGAATTCTTTCTCTGCATATCCTTCAAAATCCTCTGCAAGTTTATCTAGCTTTTCCATAAATTCAGGATCCTTTACCATTAAGTCTGCACTAGGGTGTGTAGGCTTAGCCCCTGTAACTTTTACTATTTCTCTAATTTGATTAGGATTATCAATCATAGGACAAGGCATTAATAAGTTTTTATTATATGGTTGTCTCTTTCTTAATTCTTTAAAGTATGGACTTTGGAATGCTTCTACAAGTGGTCTTCCCTTTACATTATCTGTTGAGAAATGTGAGAAAATACAAGGTTCAACATCTTCTTTTGAATTTATATGACAGTAATATTTTCCTGCAATACATCCTCCAACATATGGTGCATCATTGAAGAAATCTATAGGGAATATCTTCTTAGTCATTCTAATTTCTCTAGTTCTCTTTCCAAGCTTTAATCTCTGTTCAGGCGTTAACATAAGATCCATATCCTTAATTGGCTCATCTCCAACCGGCATGAACATGAAGTACCATATCATTCTAGCACCTTTTTCTATTAACATATCAATGTACTTATCTGAGGTAACAATGTCTACATTGTTTTTAGCAGTAGCTGAAGAAACTCCAAATGGTATTCCTTTTTCTCTTAAAAGATCCATACCTTTCATTACGGCATCAAATACTCCTTCTCCTCTTCTTGCTTCTGTCTCTTCTTTAAATCCTTCTAAAGAGAACATTGGCATAACATTACCTAAATCAGCAAGCTTTTGTGCTAATTCTTCATCAAATAAAGTTCCATTAGTAAATGGAGTAAAGAATACATCATTATATTTTTTATATATGTCTAACATATATTCATTGAAGAAAGGTTCTCCACCTAGTATTACTATGTAGTATATACCTAAGTCTCTAGCTTCTTTTATTAATCTATCTACTTCTTCAAATGGAATATCATCTTTTTTACTGTAATTAGCTGCATAACAGCCTGTACATCTTAAGTTACATCTCATTGATGGGCTAATTAATATTGTATAAGGAATTTTTGTATCATATTTTTCCCCTTGCTGTTCTCTCTTTGGTATTCCATACCATGTAGCATTTCCAACAAAATTAGCAAAGAACTTAGATAAACAGTTCTTATTTGTGTTCTTAAGTATATCTTGGATATAATCATGAACAGATGGTATTTCTTCATAGTATCTTTGTACTTCATTTATTGAATCTCTAGTCTCATCATCCCTTATCCCTTTTCTTATTATATTGAAAATTTTATCGACATTTTTCTCTGGATTATTTTCTAATACTTGTATTCCTGCTTTTATAATTGCTTCTTTTGTTCCTTTTTTTATGGTATCTTTAATACCCATAAAATCACCTCTCTAATAAAATATTTTGTCTGAAATTGGCACTACAGCATCTAAACCTGCCCCAATATATTCCATTGTATTCTTACTGGAAAACAATATCAACTCCTTCCACATAATGTTAATATTAATTTCACTTTATTGATTCTTATTATTTTTTCGTTAAAAAAATGAAAAAAACGATAAGTTTTTCTTATCGTTTTTTATAATTAATCTATTATTTCATTTTCTGATTTCATTAGATTCTTCTCAAAAATCTTGAAAAATGGATAATATATTAATGCACTTAATGGAACCATTAAAAGTACAAATATTACATTTTTAAAATCTATTCCTGATAAATACGCCTGAACAAAAAATGGCGTAAAGGAAGGATCCACAATATATCCTGGTGTTACTAATCCTGTAAGCTGTGCCAAATACCCCAAAGTACATGTAACTATAGGTGTAATTATAAATGGAATACCTAAAATAGGATTAAATACTATTGGGCATCCAAAAATTATTGGTTCATTTATACCACATATTCCTGGAACTAAAGAAAGTTTACTTAATGTCCTTAAATGGGTAGATTTACTTCTCCACATTAATAATATAAGACCTAATGTATTTCCAGCTCCTCCTGCAATTGCATACCTAAACATTTGCAGATTCATAAGCTGAGTTGGCTGTTGTCCTGAAGCAACTAAATCAGCATTAATACCTGTATTTGCAATACCTAGTGCAAATACAATTGGGAATATTATTGATGTTCCATTAACACCAAATACCCAAAGTATATTACCAAAAGTTATTATAAATAAGAATCCCCAAATATTATCAACAGATGATAATGCAGGTGTTAGTATATTCATAATATTTTGTGGTAAATTGGCTCCTGTATAATTAATTAATACTATATTTAATCCATATAAAACAACTATGTTTATAAGTAAAGGAAATAATGAGTTTACAAAAGACGTAACTGCTGGTGGTACAGTATCTGGAAATTTAACTTGCCATCCTCTTTTTTCTATAAATCTTGTAATTTCTACAGATAATAAAGAAATAATAATTGCTACAAATAGTCCATTAGCACCTAAAAACTCAGTTGATAGCTTTCCGTCTATAACTGGTGCTGAAACCATTAAAAATACAGATGTTGATATAAGTCCTGACATTGCTGCATTCATCTCATATTCTTTTGCTAGTGAATATGCTATAGCAAAAGCTGTCATCATCCCAACTATACCCATTGTCAAATCAAATGGTGTTGTTAATATACTATAATTTGCTACAGCAAACTCCTTCCACGCAAGTAAGAATTTTATAAATATATTTGCAGTATCAGAATTTACTAACTCAGGATTTATTGGTGGATTTGCAATTATTAGAAATATTGATCCTACAACTATTAAAGGCAAAGTCATCATCATTCCTGTTGATACTGACTTTAAATGTATTTCATTCCCTACCTTAGCCCCTATTGGCGATAATATTGAATCTAATCGCATTAAAAATTTATTTTCTTTCATATGTACGCCCCTTTAACCTTTTTCTATTTTGCTTTATTTTGTATCTCCTATAGTAATTTATCTTATAGGAGATACAAAATATTTAAGTACAAATTAAATGTTAATATTGCCATCCATTATATTTAAATGTTGATGGAACTACATTTTCTGGATTATATTCCTCTAATATTTTCTCATAACGTTCTTTATAATCATTATCCACTTTCTTTTGCGGAATAACTAAACTTGCTTCATTTAAGAAATGGAAAGAATCACGTCCCATCTCCGCTCCTCTTACAGTATGCTTATCTAATGCTACATCAGGTATTTCAGGAACTTGTCCCATAGCAAATCCTTTTATGATTATATTCTTTAATAAATCACTTGAACGATCTTTTTCACATTGGCACAAATAACGTATTGCATGTATGAAGTATATTGGACGATCTCCATCTGCATAATCAAACTCTTTTCTCATTTGATTTAAATTATTTATAATAACTGATGCATTATTATCTCCCATACCTATATCTTCAACTGTAATTGTAAGTAATCTTCTCCAAAGTTTATCTTCCATTTGAGGAGAAGTTATGTACATTTCATAAGCAAACTGGCAAGCTTCCTCAACCATTCCTCTTCTAATTGATTTTTGTAGAGCTGAAATAACTTCATCTCCATTTAACCCATTACGTGTTTTAACCTTTGCCCATGGATCTTGAATAAATTTTTTTGTCATTATAAAAACTCCTTTACTTTAATTTATTTGTTTTAAAAATTTTGTATAGTATAATAACCATGAGGTGATATTATGAATATTGAAAATCTTTGCGATAAATACCAACTAGATACTCTTGAAACAAAAATACTTTCATATCTTTACAGTAATATTAGTGATCTAAAGAATATCGGTATTCGTACAGTTGCAAAAGATAATTTTACTTCTACATCAACAATATTTAGACTTTCTAAAAAATTAGGATTTCAAGGATATTCTGATATGATTAATCAAATATCATCCCACAATGAAGAAGACTCTAAAAATAATAAATTTGGCTTCTATATGAATGTAACCAATGAGGCATCTGAGAAATTTGATACCTTCTCTACTCTTATAAAAAGATACTCCAATAAACAAATAATGGTTATTGGACTTGGATTCTCTCAAATGGTTGCTAATTATATAAATGAGAGATTATTAGTATCTGGATTTCGTAGTATCTCTACCGTACATATGCAGCTTCTTTCAGAGCTTCATCAAAACGAAGTGCTACTTATTGTGATTTCCGAATCCGGACAAACTGCTAGACTTGTAGATATAGTATCTCAAGCTAATAAAAATGGTTTAGATATTATAAGTTTTGTTGGTGATGAAACATCTAAAATAGCCGAATCTTCAACACTAACATTTCCAGTCGAAGGTTATAATAAATTCAATGCCCTTAATAATATCCCAAATACTTTCTTTGGAGAGACCATTCTACTTTTTGAGTATTTACTAGCTAATTATTATCAATAGATAATATACCTTGATTATATTATTTATTATTTTTTATACAATATTATAGAGATTTAAAAAAACGTGTTTTCTATTTGAAAACACGTTTCTAATTATATTTAACTATTTTTATAAATTACTATCCTCTATATGTTGAAGTTCCTCCAGAAATATTTACAACCTTAAAACCTTCTCTAGATAACATATTACATACTTTACTACTCCTTCCCCCTGATTGGCATATTATGTGATATTCCTTTTCCTTATTTAAATATTTACTTGGATCTGATAATAATTTATTCATTGGTATATTTTTAGCATAAGGTACATGCTTAACTTTATATTCATATGGTTCTCTTACATCAATTAAATTTATATCTTTTAAGTTTGATCCTAAACTATTTACATTTACTGAATTATATTTTTTATTAAAAATTGAAAACATATCTTTTCCTTCTTTCACACGTATTATATATTTATATATCTAAATATTACGATATATATTTCATAAAAAATTTCTCTTTATTTTAAGAGACTTTAATAAACATTTTATTTGATTTTCATACTTAAAGAATCCTTTGGACATGAAAATGTACATTTTTTGCAAGATATGCATTGAGTACTATCAATTAGTCCACCTTTAAATTCACTAGGTTTTAATCCCATGGGGCACTTTTTAGCACAAATATTACATGTTACACATGTATTCTTTACTTCAATTCCAGTATTACGACCTCTTAACTTTGCTATAAATCCAGCAATTGATCCCATCGGACAGAAGTTACACCATATTCTTTCATTAAATATAATACCTAATGCCACTGCTACGATAGATGTTATTAATATTATTCTATAGAATACAAATCCTATTCCAGACACATCTCCCCAGTTTTTTATAACGCCACTCGTAAATACCCCTATTACGAATAGAACCATAAATATTCTAAACATAGTACTTCTAAAAAATTTAGGTGATTCTTTCCCTTTGGAGATTTTACTTAATATGTTATCATAAAAATTTCCTCTTGGACAAAAGTTTCCACACCATAATCTTCCCTTTCCAAATATCGATAGCATTATTGGTGCTATCATGCACATAATAGCTAGTACACCAAACACAAAATTAAACGGCGCCAGTACTAGAAAGGCTAAAAAAATTACATACCCATACTTTTTATACAGATTCATTCTACACCTCCATATACCCCCATGGGGTATTTATGAATTTATTATATATTTTCTTATACTGTATGTCAATTGCTAAAATAGGTGATTATATATCCTAAATGTAAAAAAAGTCTATCTTGGATATTCAAGTACAAGATAGACTTTTTTTATATCATATTTAACATATTATAAATGGTCCTATATCTGTATAAATCACCTCAAGCTTACGCTTATATATATCCTCCATTATTCTTATAAACCTTTTTTCATAATTCTCTTCATTACAATCTATTGAGTCTACTATTTTATTATTATTTAAAATTATTATTCTATCTCCATACCTTAGAGCTAGGTTAATATCATGTAATGTAATTAATGTAGCTAGATTTTTTTTCTTTATTAACCCCTTCATAAATCTAAAGAAATCATGTTGCTTAACATAGTCTAAGAATGTATTTGGTTCATCTAAAAGTAATATGTTGCATTTTTGAATCAATATTCTCCCTAAATACACTAGCCTTCTTTCTCCACCACTTAACTCTCCTATGAACTTATTTTTTAAATGCATTATATTAAGCTCATTTAATATATCTCCCACAAGTTTATAATGATCTTCATTTGGCATTTCAAACATTCCAAGATAAGGAGTTATCCCCATAAGTATAATATCTTCCACACTATAATTTTGATTTGTGTGAATATGTTGTGGAATATATGATATTAGTTTTCCTCTCTCCTTATCTGATAGCTTAAGTAAATCTATATCACCATATACAATATCTCCATTATCTATATGATTCAAATTCGCTATTGATCTAAGAAGAGTTGTCTTACCTGCACCATTTAATCCTAAAAGAACAGTAACCTCTCCCGGATTAATCTTTATATTTATATCATCAAGTACTGTTTTCTCTCCATATGAAACTATTAGATTTCTTATTTCTAGTGACCTATTCATCTCATAACAGCTCCTTTTTTATTAAGAAGATATACAAGAAATGGCGCACCAAATAATGAAGTTAATATACTTATAGGTATTTCAGTTGTAGTTATACTTCTAGCCACAGTATCTGCAATCAATAATATAATAGCCCCAACAACCATTGTTAATGGAATAATTTTTGATATATCATCTCTAGCAAATGATTTAACTATATGAGGTGCTAATATTCCAATCCAACTTATAAGTCCGGCAACTGATACTACAGATGACACCAAAAGAGTTGCTGCAAATATGGCTATCGTTCTTACATACTTAACATTAACTCCTAAAAGCTTTGCTTGATCATCTCCCATTGTTAAGACTTTTAATCGCCATCTAAATAGTAGTAATACAACTGTTGATATTAAAACTAATATAAAAACATTTATTACACTTTTCCAATCACTATTATAGAATCCTCCCATTAACCAAAAATCTATAGCTGGAAGCTCTTTATAAGGATCTGCAAAGTATTTTATTATCATAATGAAAGATGATGTTAATGCACCTGTAACTATTCCTGAAATAACAAGTGCTAATACCCTATTACTTCTCATTTTTTTAGATAAAATCAATGAAAATATAACAGAGCATATACCAAATAAAAATGATAATCCTTGTATCATAAATGGTGATGCTGACAAAAATACTATTCCAATTGCAGCACCTAGTGAACATCCTGAGCTTACCCCTAATACATCTGGCGATATTAAAGGATTTTGAAATATACTCTGAAAAACCATACCTGATAATGCAAGTGCGGCACCACTAATTATTACTAATAAAACCCTTGGTAACCTTATATTAAATAAAAGATTAGCCTCTTGAGCATTACCTGTACCATTAAATGCAATCTTAATTATTTCATCTATTTTAATACTATATCTTCCTATGCATAAAGATAATACTGATAAAACTACCAAAATAATCAGATATGGTAATATTGAGTATTTTTTTATCATAGCCCAATTTCCTTATCAGTCACTTTTAAATCATAAAATTTATTATAAAATTCTTTAGCATCTTTTTTAAAATCTTCAGTACTATATTTATCTGGATGAAGGTTATTTACTATCCAAAGCATACCTAATATTGATGAAGGTGTTGGATAATCCCAAGGCTCTAATGTTGATGGGAATACATATACTTTCTTATTCTTAATTGCATTTAATCCCTTTAATCTGTTATCTTTTAATACATCGTCTACAGTATATTTTGCATATCCGACTATATAAATAACATCTGGATTATAATCTATTAATTGTTCTACTGATATATTAGTCCAATACCCTTCATCTATATTCCCTGTAACATTTTTTCCACCTGCTGTATCAATCATATAGTTCTGATACATCTTAGAAGTACAAGTTTTAAGTATGTTATCACTTCCTGACAGATATACTGATGGCTTATTCTTTATATACTTTGTCATATCTTTTACTTTATCTATTGTGTCATCATAATATTTTAGAAGTTCTTTTGATCTTTCTTCTGAACCTGAGATCTTTCCAAGAAGTTCTACGCAATTATTAAATCCTTCTAATGTTTCTGGCTCTATTGCTACAACTGGTATATTTAACTTTTCAAATTGAGGAATAAAGCTTTTAAGTCTAGTTGGAATAATTACTACATCAGGCTTTAATTTCATGCACTCTTCCACATTAATTTCTTTTCCTGTACCAACTGCTGGTAAGTCTAAAAACTCTTTAGCTACCTTTTTGTACATCTCCCTATTTTTTGCTTTTGCCTCTATTCCAACTACTTTATCTTTTACACCCAAACTAATTAATATTGATGTTGAAATGTAATAACTTGATACTATCCTATTTACATCGCCTTTTATTTCAACCTTTCTACCAAGTTGATCCTCAACAACAATAGTTTTGTTATCTACTCCCTTATTTTTTGAATCACTAGAACATCCTATAAATAACATCATACTCATCATAACTACAAGTATAATGGATATTACTTTTTTAAATCCTTTCATAATCTACTCATCTCCCTTAATTGATATAAGCTTATATAATTTTCTATATCTTCTTGTATTATTTTTCTATCTTCATAACTTATCTCTTCTATATTTATAATTAACGTATCATTTCTAATTTTTATAGAATTTAAAAAATCACTATCTTTATCCTTTAAAACACCTAAGCAAAACTTTTTACTGCTTAGACAATTATGTATTTCTAATTTAAATTCTTCTGACTCATCTTCTAAGAATCCAATTTCATCTAATAATATAAGAGTAGAATTCCTTTGTATTCTGCTCGCTCTTAGTATGTAAGTCCCCAGTATATCAAATGTCTCTGTGATTCTGATACACTTATTATCACTAACTTTTATTGATATTGGACTATATAAATTTTTTCTTTCTATTTCATCTACATATCCATGAATATAATACCCTTGCATATATCCATTTATATAGTAAGGAAGTGTCCTATATCCACCATATTTTAGATTAAGATTTTCTAATATGTTATTTATAAGTGTACTTTTACCACAATTTCTTTTTCCGGTTATAAGAATATTTTTATACTCCATATGCTCTCCTTATAAGCCATAATTTTAATAAAGTAGGAAGCTTATAAAACTCCCTACTTTATATAAATTTATTATTTTATCTTATAATTTAGCTATTACTTCAATTTCAATTGGTGCATCCATTGGAAGTTTAGCTACTTGTACACAACTTCTTGCTGGTGGATTTTCATTAAAGTATGTTCCATATACTTCATTAACGGCTGCAAAATCATTTAAATCTTTTACAAAAACAGTTGTTTTAAATACCTTATCAAGTGATGCTCCAGCAGCTTCTAATATCGCTTTGCAGTTCTCTAAACTTTGCTTAGTTGCAGCCTTTATTTCAGTTTCTAAAACTTTAGTTTCTGGATTTAGTGGTAATTGACCTGAAGTATATACTAAATCTCCTACGATTAATCCTTGTGAATATGGTCCTATTGCAGCTGGTGCATGTTCTGTATTAATTATTTTTTTCATTTTAATTCCTTCTTTCTATTTCTTTGCTTTTTTGTAAAATGTATTTTTAAGTGGTAGTTCTGTTCTAAACTCACCATCTAATTTGTAATACGCTCCTTGTGCAGCTGGCGCTGTTGGAATACAAGTTATTTCTCCAACACCTTTTGCTCCAAAGGATAATTCTTGAGTATTTTTTTCTATTATTATAGGTTGTATTTCTGGAACTTGAGTTGCTCTTAAAAGTCCAAGTGTACCAAACTTAACCTTTGGTACTGAATTTTCTATTGGATAATCTTCTGTTAACCCATATCCAAGTCCCATGGCAACTCCACCTTCAATTTGGCCTTCTACATTTTTAGGATTTATTGCTCTTCCTACATCATGTGCTGCAACTATTTTAGTAACTTTTCCTTGATCATCTAAAATTACCACTTGTGTTGCAAATCCATAAGCAACGTGACTTATTGGATGCTCTTTAGTACTACCCATCTTATCTGTAACACCTAAGTATTCACCATAGAACTCTTGTCCTTCTAATTCTTCTAATGAATGTTTTCTTAAGGCATCCCTAAGTTTCATAGCTGCAACCTTTGTTGCTTCTCCTGTAAATACAGTTTGTCTTGAAGCTGTTGTTGTACCTGAATTTGGAGTTATTTTAGTATCTGGTGATTCATATACTATTTGTGCTGCTGGTATTCCTAGAACTTGTCCGACAATCTGAACAACAACTGTTCCAAGTCCTTGTCCAATACATGCTGCTGATGTTCTTATATGAACCTTTCCATCAATAACTTTAACTTTACATCTACCTGTATCTGGTATACCAACACCAACTCCCGCATTTTTAAATGCACAAGCTATACCAGCTCTCTTTTCATTAGAGTAATAAACATCTCTTACAGCTTCTAATGTCTCAATTAATGCTGTTCCTTCATCTGCTATTTGTCCATTTGGAAGCACTTCACCTGGCTTTATTGCATTCCTTCTTCTTATTTCAAAAGGATCTATTCCAACCATTTCAGCAAGTTTATTTAGATTACACTCTGTTGCAAAAGCTGATTGTGTAACACCAAAACCTCTAAATGCACCACCTGGTGTGTTATTTGTGTAAAGTGCTTTACCATCTATATCCATGTTTTGATAATTATATGGACCTGCGGCATGAGTACATGCTCTTTGAAGAACTGGTCCTCCAAGAGATGCGTAAGCTCCTGTATCTGCAAGTATTATAGCTTTCATTGCAGTTAGCATTCCATTTTCATCACAAGCTGTTGTAAACTCCATATCCATTGCATGTCTTTTAGTATCAACTATGATGCTTTCTTGTCTTGGAAGTACCATCTTAACAGGTCTTTTAATAAGATAAGCAAGTAATGCTGTATGGTGCTGGCAACTCATATCTTCCTTACCACCGAAACCTCCACCAACATATTTAGAAATTATTCTAACCTTATTATCATCAAGTCCTAAAAGTGATTCTATTTCACGAAGATCATCATATACACTTTGAGTTCCTGTATAAACTACTACTCCATCACCTTCTGGAACTGCAACTGCACATTCTGGTTCTAAAAATGCATGCTCTGTAAATGGTACTCTATAATTGTATGTAACAACATACTTTGAATTTTTTATAGCCTCATCTGCATTTCCTCTTACTAGATGTTCATGACTTAACAAGTTTCCCTTTTCGTGTATCTTTGGTGCACCTTCTGCTAGTGCTTCTTGTGGTGAAGTTACAGGCTTTAATTCTTCATATTCAACCTTTATATGCTTTAAGGCTTCTCTTGCTATTTCTTCTGTTTCTGCTGCAACTAAAGCTAGTGCATCTCCAAGATATCTTGTTTCTTCACCAACCTTTATTAATGCAGGAGTATCCTTTTGTATGTGACCTAAATATCTCTCCCCTGGAATATCTTCCGCAGTAACAACCTTAACTACACCATCAATTTTTTCAGCTTCACTAATATCTATACTCTTTACCAAAGCTCTTGGATATTTACTTCTTAAAGCAACACCATGTAACATTCCATCTATTCTTATATCATCAGTATATTCAGCTACTCCTAATGTCTTATCTCTAGCATCTACTCTGGCCATTCTTTCTCCAACAAGCCCTTTACAAATAACTTTTGGAACTTCTTTATTTTCTCTAAGGATTTCAGCTGCCATCATAATAGCTTTTTCTATCTTTACATATCCAGTACATCTACATATGTTACCAATTAATGCTTTCTTAACTTCCTCACTTGTGGGATTTAATGTTCTATTAAAAAGTGCCTTTGCACTAATAACCATACCCGGTATACAGAATCCACATTGAACTGCTCCAGCTTCAGTAAATGCATATGCAAATACATCTCGCTCTCTTTCTGTAAAACCTTCTATAGTTGTTATTTCTTTTCCATTAACCTTTTCAGTTGTAAGTATACATGCTTTTATGGCTTTACCATCAACAATAACCATACATGTTCCACATGCACCCTCTGAGCATCCATTTTTAACTGATGTTATATTACAATCTTCTCTTAAATACTTAAGAAGTTTTTTATTTTCATCTACAACTTTTTTTTCACCGTTAAGAATAAATTCAAACATACCTTATCTCCTCTCATAACTCCATTTCTTTCTTGAGATATATTGGCCAGTTGGCTCTTTTCCTATGAATTCTCCATCCTTAACCAATTCTTTTCCTCTTAAAAACACCCTTTTTATTTTTCCATTACTTTTAAATCCTTCATAAGGAGTATAATCAACCTCTTGTATACTATTTTTAAAACTAATAGTATCTTTATATCCATCTTCTATTACTAATAAATCAGCATCACTGCCTACCTTAATCTCACCCTTTTTAGGATATAATCCAAAGACTTTAGCAGGATTAGTAGATGTTAACTTAACCATTTCATTTAAAGATATTATTTTATCTTCTACTCCATAGCTAAAAATCAATTCCATTCTATGCTGAACACTTGGTATTCCATTAGGTATCTTGGAGAAATCTATCTTTGCATTCTCTCTCTTATCCTTATAATTAAATGAACAATGATCTGTTGCAATTGTATCTATCTCTCCTAATTTAATTCCTTCCCATAAAGCATTATTATCTTCTCTACTTCTAAGAGGTGGTGACATAACGTATTTAGATCCCTCTAACCCGTTATCTTCTTTAAGCTCATAAAAATCTTTATTTAACAAAAGATAATGAGGACATGTTTCAACGAAGATCTTAACTCCTTCTTGTCTAGCTTTTATTACAGCATCCAATGACATTTTAGAACTTAGATGTACTATAAACACCGGGTAATTAACTTTTCTAGCTATTTCTATTATGGTATTTACCGCTTCATATTCAACCTCGGAGGATCTTGAGGCTTCATGATACTTCACAGCGGAGTTACCTTTACTTATTAAATCTTTTATATTTTTTATAATTTCATCTCCATTTTCGCAATGAAATGAAATAAGTGCTCCAAGTTCCTTTGCTTTTTTAAGTGCCTGTTCAATTTCTTCTTCATTTACTTGAAGAGTATCTTTATATGCCATATACATTTTAAAAGATGTTATACCTTGCTTTACCATTTCCTCCATTTCAGATTCAACTTCTTTATTCCATTCACATAATGTCATATGGAATCCAAAGTCTGAATAACAATTACCTTTTGTTTTATTTTTATAAACTTCTAATGCATCATTTAAGCTCTCACCTCTATGACAGTTTACAAAATCTATAATAGTTGTAGTACCGCCAGCAATTGCTGATTTGGTACCACTCTTAAAATCATCAGATGTTTTTATATTTGGTAGTTCTAGATCAAAATGAGTATGGGCATCAATCCCACCTGGAAGTATATAGCTTCCTTTTAAATCTATTATTTCATCTCCATCTTTTTCTACAGATAATCCTATAGATTCAATTTTTTCTCCATCAATTCTTAAATCACTTTTAAATGTCTCTTCACTGGTTACTATATAAGCTCCCTTTAGTACTGTTCCCATAACTCATCCTCCTCTTTTACTATTTATATTGAATTGATAATGCATGTTTTGGACATCTTGTTACGCATAATCCACATCCAAAGCATTTATCTTCATCTATTACAAGTTCTTCTCCAACTTCAATTGCATCATATACACAACTTACTTTACATTGTCCACATTTTATACAAGCCTCTTGATCAACTTGTGGAGCAATTGCTTCTGTTCTAAATGTTCTCTCTTCCATTTTCTTATGAGCTAATCCAATTATTTCATTAACATCTTTATATCCATGGCTATCTAAGAATTCATCTAACTCTTTAGCGATTTTTCCATATACTTTAGGTCCTTTTAAAATAGCTTCAGTACAAACTTCAACTGCTGTAGCTCCTGCCATTAGCATTTCAGCTGCATCTCTTCCACAAGTTACTCCACCAACACCTATTATTGGAATATTAACAGCTTGTGCTGCATCATATATATTTCTTATAGCAACTGGTCTTACTGGTGATCCTGATAACCATCCATATCCATTTTTGCTTCCCATTATTGGATATCCTGATTCAACATCTATTGCCATACATGGTCCAAGAGAATTAATCATTACAAGGCCATCTGCTCCAGCTTCTTCTAACGCTTTTGCTATCTTTTGAATATCTGTATGTGGACTCATTTTCATAAATACTGGACAATCTAATGCAGCCTTTGCAGCTTTCATAGCTTCAACTATTGGTGTTACATCAGTTCCAACATAGTGAGTTGATAATTCAACTGCATCAGCATAAGGCTTAACAAGCGGAGCAACAATTTTTATTTGATCTGCTGTATATCCCATACTTACTATCATAGGAACTCCAGCTGACTTAGCTTTTTTATACTCTTCTTCTATCCATTGTTCCTTTGGTAGTTCTGACCAAAGCTCTGTATTTAAGAATCCTGAATTTGTTTTTCCCATACATGGTCTTGGTACTGGAGCTGGGTCTACTGAAATAGTTTTTGTAACTAATCCACCTGCTCCTCCTTTTACTGCCTCAATACAAAGATCCCCATCTTTTGCTCCTGGACCTGCTGCTGTAAATATTGGATTATTAAATTTCATTCCTAATATGTTAACGTTTAATTTTGACATAACACACACTCTCCTCTAAGTTAAAATTATGATTTATCTTTAATTTTATTTATTTCCTTGCATAACTAATTTTTCTTGATCTACTTCTTCTTCAATTTCTTTTATATCTTCTTCTAAAGTCTCTGGCATTGGTTCTTTATTGCCTAAAACATTAAAGAATATATTGAGTATCACAGCTGATAAACTTCCTGTTGTAATACCACTATCGAATATTGTTTCTACCCATGATGGGAAGTTATGATAAAATCCTGGATTTGCAAGTGGTATCATTGCAAGTCCAACACTTACTGCCACTATTACACAGTTTTTATTGCCATCAAATTGAACTTTTCCTAAAGTTCTTATTCCACCAACTAAAACCATTCCAAACATTGCAAATCCAACTCCACCAAGTACTTGCTTTGGAATTGCTCCTATAATTGCAGCAAACTTCGGTACAAAGCTTAATGCCAATAATATTATTCCTGCATATACAGCAACAAACCTTGATTTAATACCTGTTAATCCTACTAAACCTGTATTTTGAGCAAATGGTGTAATTGGGAATGTATTAAAGAACCCTGCAAATAATGTTGATATACCATCTGCTGTTAAGCCTTTTCTTATGTTATCTTCAGTGACTTCCTTATCAGTCATTTCATGAATAGCAATCATATTTCCAACTGATTCAGTCATTAAAACTAGCATTATTAATACCATTGAAAGTACCGCTGATGGATCAAAGGTTGGCATTCCAAATTCTAAAGGAACATTTATGCTAAACCATCCTGCACTACTTACTGCACTAAAATCAGCCATTCCAAATATCATTGCAATTACTGTTCCAATAACTATTGCAAATAAAATTGCTGCGCTATTCCATATACCTTTTAAGTACTTAAATAGTAGCAATGTTATTACTAATACAGCCATTGAAAGAGCTAAGTCTTTAGGCTCTACCGCTTGTACCTTACTATTAGTTATCCACTTTATACCTACTGGCATTATGGATATACCAATTACTAGAACAACAGTACCGGTAACAACTTTTGGGAAAAACTTTATTAGTTTCCCAAATATCGGAGCAATTATTAAACAAAATAATCCTGCTGAAATAACAGCTCCAAATACATTTGTCATTGCTAAATCCTTACCACCAGATGTACCTGCAATTATTGCCAGTATTCCTGAAACAGCAGCAAAGCTTGTACCTTCTATTATTGGTATCTTTGCTCCTGCAAGTTTTTTGATTCCCATTGTTTGAATTAATGTTCCTATACCAGCCATAAAGAGACCAGCACTTATAAGAAATACTATTTCTGTGTGACTAAGCCCTGCCGCTTCCCCTACCATAAGTGGAACTGCAACTGCTCCTGCACACATTGCCATAACATGTTGAACTGAAAATATCCAAGCCTTTGAAAATGGTATTTTTTCATCGACTGGAGCTACATTTTCATTTTCATTCTCCTCTCTCATAACACACACAAATCCTTTCGCTAGATTCTATTCCATAACTTGCTACAAACCTCTCTAGATTTAGCTAAAATTTCATCTTCATTAACCTTAAGAAGCTTACCGTCTTTAACTAAAATATTTCCATTAACTATAGTCGTATCCACAGATTTACCCATCATTCCAAATAGAATGTGTGAATTATAATTCGTTCCATTCATTGGAGTTAATGGATTATAATCTACTACTATTACATCTCCTACTGCACCTTTTTCAATTATTCCAAAAGTTCCATTAAAGTGTTTCTCTGCAATTTTTCTATTGTTTTCAAATAGCATCATTGGAGTCTCTCCCCAAGCTACTGATGGATCTTTTAGATGGTGCTTATGAATTATATTTGCAACCTTCATTGATTCAAACATATCTGATGTATAACCATCTGTTCCAAGCCCAACAGTTATACCTTTTTCTATAAGTTTAATAGCTGGTGATACTCCAACTGCATTACCCATATTAGATTCTGGATTATGAACAACTGTAGTACCAGTTTTTAGAATTATATCTTGTTCATTATCATCTGCATGAATACAATGAACTGCGATTGTCTTTTCCCCTAATATATTGAATTTGCTTAATCTCTCTACTACTCTCATCTGATGTTCTTCTATGCATTTTTCTTCATCTGCAAGCCCTTCTGCAACATGAATATGATATCCACAATCTAGTCCATCAGTTGCCTTTATACACTTTTCTAAAGATCTATCAGAAAGTGTAAAACTAGCGTGCATTCCAAACATTCCAGATTTCATATTGCTATTGCTTTCCTTACAATGCTTTATGTAATCTACATTCTCCTTTATCCCCTCGATTAAAGCTTTTTCTCCATCTCTATCAGATACTTCATAACAAAGTGAAGTTCTTATTCCAAGCTCTTCTGCAACCTTTCCTATAGTAAACAAACTTCCTTCAATTGCATTTGGACTTGCATGGTGGTCAAAAAATGTTGTAACTCCATACTTTAAACTGTCCATTAATGTGCTATATGCACTGTATTTTATATCCTCAAGAGATAGATTCTTATCAAGTCTCCACCATAAATTATTTAATATATCTAAGAAATCCTTTGATGTAGGTCCATCTAAATTCATCCCTCTTGCAAAGGCACTATAAATATGACCATGTGTATTTATAAGCCCTGGCATTATAACCTTATCCTTTGCATCTATATACTCACTATTTTTATACTTTTTTAAGATATCATTTGTATCACCATAGTCTAGTATCTTTCCATCTTCTATAACCACAGCTCCATTTTGTATAAATGGAATTTCTTTGTTTTGAGTTACTAACCTTCCATTACCTACTACTAACACACAAATTCCCCCTAGTTTTTTCTTAATACCTTACCTGCTTTTATCTTCTTGTACTCTCCATTATCTATTACAACCTGACCATTTATAATTACATAATCTATTCCTTCTGGGAATTTTATTGGATCTTCAAAAGTTCCAATATCTCTAACCTCATCTTTATTAAATAACACTATATCTGCAAAGTATCCTTCTCTAAGAAGTCCTCTATCTTTTATACTAATTGCACCTGCTGCTTTGCTTGTCATCTTCATAACTCCTTCTTCAAGAGTTAATACACCAAGTTCTCTTACAAATCTTCCAAGTATTCTTGGGAATGATCCATAAGCTCTAGGGTGAGGTCTTCCAGATAAAAGTCCATCAGTACAGACATTTTGTTCTGCAAGTTTCATGAATTTGATTATATGTTCTTCCATTCCATAATAATCAACCATTCCGACTGCATTCTCTTCTTCAAGTAAAAGATCAAAAGTTGCATTATAAGGATCTTTTCCTCTAAGTTTTCCAAGTTCAATTAAGTTTTTACCTATTGCATCTTCATTCTTTTTATTTCTCACGGAAGTTACATATATGGCATCTAATCCAGCAAAGTCAACAAAGTTATCCCAACCTTCAATTCCATGTTCCATATCGTAAATCATCTTTTCTCTCATTTCTTCTGATGAAAGTCTTTCCATAAGCTTATCTGTACCTCCATCATGAGCCCATGGTGGTAATATAACTCCAAGCATTGTGCTTCCTGCTGCATATGGATATTGGTCAAAAGTAACTCTTATACCTTTTTTCTTAGCTTCATTAAATAATTCAATTACTTCATCAATATATTTCCAGTTCTTTTTTCCACATACTTTAAAGTGTGAGAAGTGAACCCTAACCCCTGACTTTTCACCAATTTCAATTATTTCTCTCATTGAAGATATAATTGTATCTGCTTCACTTCTTTGATGTACTACAAATACTCCATCAAATTCTGCAACTACTTTACACATTTCTATAAGCTCTTCAGTGTGTGAATAAGCACAAGGCATATATATAAGACCTGTTGATAATCCATATGCTCCAGCTTTCATTTCTCTTCTTGTTATTTCACACATTTTCTTTATATCTTCCTTAGTTGCAGGGACATTATTAAGCCCTAGTACTTCCATTCTTACATTTCCATGAGGTACTAAGTATGCTTCATTAAGTCCTACTCCTTTGTCTTCCATCATTTTTAAATAGTTATCAGTTACCTCATATTCCCAGTCAATCTCATCTGACTCACCATCTAATCCTGCTAGATTTTTTCTCCAAGGTGAGATATATTTCTTTGGCAGTGGTGCCATTGATATTCCATCTTGGCCTAATACTTCTGTAGTTATTCCTTGTCTAATTTTTATTTCATTAAATGGATTTTCTAATATCTTTAGATCACTGTGTGAGTGAGTATCAATAAATCCTGGGGCTATTACTAAGCCCCTAGCATCTATTGTTCTATCTATATTATCTTCACAAATTCCATGTCCTATTTTTTCGATTCTCTCATCACAGATCAAGATATCTCCAAGGTATCCTTTGTCGCCACTTCCATCAGCTATAAAACCATCTTTGATTAATATCTTCATCCTAAAAACCACCTTTTATTTGTTATAAACAGATTCTAATATTCCATAATATCCTTCTGCTCCAGTAAATAATTGATCTAATTCTATATATTCATCAATTGTATGAGCTAAATTTTCCTTTGATGGCCCAAAACCAATTGTTCTAATTCCTGCTTCTCCAGCATAATGTGAACCATTTGTGCAGAATGAGTATTGAGTTATTTCTGGATTTATACCTGCACGTTTTAATCCATTAAGTGCTGCTTGTACAAATTCATCATCTTCACTATATAACCAAGCTGGGAAGAATCTTTCACCTTCAATAACTTCTCCTGTATAACAAGTTTCTCTACCTATTGCATATGAAACCTTAGCATTAAGCTCTTTATCTTCTTTCATAAGATCATCTACTATCTTTTTAATTGGAGCTAAAACGCCTTCTTTAGTTTCACCAACTAAAAGTCTTCTATCAAAAGTAGCTCTGCAGTAATCTGGAACTACAGATGCACCAGGATATGGTGATGATTTTATATCAGTTAATACAAGAATTCCTTTTCCAAGTACATCATGTACAGGAGTTTCAATATCTTGAATCTTTTCAATAATCTTTGACATCTTGTATACTGCATTGATTCCCTTTTCTGGATTAGCTGAGTGAGCTGGTTTTCCGAAAGTTTCAATAACTATTTCAGCTCTTCCTCTTTGTCCTATTTTTAAATTTAATTCTGAAGATTCACCAATAACTACATAGTCTGGTTTAACAGCTTCACTTATCTTTCTAGCTGATACCCCTTCAAATATTTCTTCATGAACTACACCTGCAACAAATATATCTCCTGCAAAATTTTTTTTAAAATCTTCTGCAAAGTAAGCCGCTGCTGCTATCATAGCTGATGTTTGTCCCTTCATGTCTGAAGCTCCTCTACCATATATCTTTCCATCAACTATTTCTGCTCCAAATGGTGCATGAGTCCACTTTGAATCATCTGGTACTGGAACAGTATCAATATGTCCATCAAAAAGTATTGTTTTTCCTGGCTTACTGCCTTTTATATGTCCAATTACATTTCCATAACTATCTACAAAGCATTCATCATATCCTAATGCTTTAAATTCCTTCTTTATTGCTTCTACTACTTTACCTTCTTCACCTGAAACTGATTGGTTTCTGATTAATTCTTGGCATAATTTAGTTAAAGTTTCTTTTCTTTGATTATTAAGCATTTCTTTATTCCTCCTATAAACCATTTATTATCTATTAACATTCACTATTCCAAACTATTTCTCTATATTTTTCTGGGTCAGTATCTCCTTCAGTACTAAATAAAAGTACTCTTGAGTTTTCATCAAGTTCTAGTGCTTCTTTTAAATCTTTATAATCTTTATTTGTCATAATTTCATATAGAAGACCTGTTGTAACAGCTCCTGATTCTCCTGATGTTACTTTAGTATCTCCTTTTAATGGATTTCCAAGTATTCTCATACCTTTAGCTGATACCCAATCTGGACATGATACAAATGCAGTTGAATGATTCTTTAAAACTTCCCATCCAATTGTATTTGGTTCTCCACAAGCAAGTCCTGCCATTATTGTTTGCATGTCTCCCCCAACAAATCTTGCTTCTCCATCATTTGCAATTGCTGATTTATAGAAACAATCTGCTAAATTTGATTCAACAATAACTGTCTTTGGACATTCATCACCAAATTCTGATGCAAAGAATCCTTGAACTGCCCCTGCAAGTGATCCAACACCAGCTTGTACAAATATATGTGTTGGCTTAAGTACCTTAATTGCATTTAATTGTTCTAATGCTTCTAAAGCCATAGTTCCATATCCTTGCATTATCCATGCTGGAATTTTTTCATATCCTTCCCATGCAGTATCTTGTACCATTAAGCCATTATGATCATCTGCATATTTTGCAGCTAATCTAACTGCATCGTCATAGTTCATATCAGTTATACTAGCTTCTGCACCTTCTGCCTTTATGTTTTCTAATCTTTGAAGTGATGAGCCCTTTGGCATATATACAACTGATTTTTGTTTTAATCTATTAGCTGTCCATGCTACTCCTCTTCCATGATTTCCATCTGTTGCTGTAACAAATGTAATATCTCCAAGTTTTTCTCTAACTTCATCTGAAGTTAATCTTTCATAAGGTAAATCTTTTATATCTTCTCCTAATTTATCTGCTAAGTATCTTCCCATAGCAAATGATCCGCCAAGTACCTTAAATGCATTTAATCCAAATCTATAAGATTCATCTTTTAAATATATTCCTTTAAGGTCTATCTTTTTAGCTAACTCATTTAATTCAACTAATGGTGTTTTATCATATTCTGAAAAACTTTCATGAAAGTTCTTTGCCTTTGATACTTCGCCTCTACTTAAAAATTCTATGCACCCTTCTTTGTTTGTCTTTGGTAATGTATTTAGTTTCCATAGTATTTTTTCCATAACGTTTCCTCCCTATAAGCTTTTATTTATTAATATTTATTAAAGCAATCTTTATGCCAACTTCATCTAGTTATTTTTCCATTAATTCGTACTATTTCATTTAATTCCTTATTTTTTGTATATGTTTACAGTAAGTTATATAGTCATTTTCACTTAACATAAGCATTATTTATCAAAATGATAAAAGGATTATCATAATGATAATCCTTTGTATTTATAAAGCCTGATGGTTATTTTATTAACAAAATAAGCAAGAGTAATTATCATTTTGATAACTCTTCTTGCTTATATTATTATTGTTCTCCAATTTTTCTGTATAATGTGGCAATTCCTATTCCTAATTTTTTCGCAGCCTTCTTCTTTCCAGCTGTGTCTCTTCCATAAATATCTAATGCTTTGTTTATATAATAACTTTCTACATCTTTAAGCTTTTCTATATCCTTAGAATCAGAAATTATATTATTCACATTACTTTCTTTTCTATAATCTAATATAGTCTGAGGTAGCATATCTAAGGTAACAACACCATCATCTCCACTTAAATTTACCATAAATTCAACAACGTTCTCTAATTCCCTGACATTTCCTTTCCATTGATATAACTTTAACCTTTCTATTACATCATCCTTTACAGTATGAACATACTTATTAAATATCCTATTATATTTTTTTATAAGCCCATACATAATAAGTTCAATATCTCCCTCTCTTTCTCTAAGTGGTGGTACCTCTATTGGTATAACATTTAATCTATAATATAGATCTTCTCTAAACTTACCTTCTTCAACTAATTTCTTTAAGTCCTTATTAGTAGCTGCAACTACTCTTATATCAAGATTTATTAGTTGATTTGAACCTATTTTAACTATTGTTCTTTCTTGAAGAACTCTAAGTAATTTTACTTGAAGATATAGAGGCATGTCTCCAATTTCATCTAAAAATATTACACCTTTATTTGCAAGCTCAAATTTACCTACACGTCCACTTGAGTTTGCCCCAGAAAAGGCGCCTCTAACATACCCAAATAACTCACTTTCGAGAAGACTTTCAGGTATAGCACCACAATTTATAGCTATAAATGGTTTACTTTTACGACTTCCTTCTGCATGTATAGCCCTTGCTACTAACTCTTTTCCTGTACCACTCTCTCCTGTAATTAAAACAGTTGACTTTGAATATGATATCTTTTTTATTTTTTTCTTAAGTTGTTTCATCGATGTAGAATCCCCAACAATTTCATCACAGTTTATTTTATTGTTTCCATGAGTTAAATTTACAACTTCATCTTTTAGATGCTTCAGTTCATTAAAGATCACTATCTTCTCACAATGGTTTTTATTTATATAGTTGTGTATTATCTTACCAACCACCTTATATGGAATACCTCTTATGTATAGCTCAAATATATCTCCTCCTGGAAAATAATCATCTGTCTCTTCGACTCTTATATATTCTCCTACTATCTCTGGCCTTAAATTTAGCATCTTAAGAGCTTTATTATTTATTATTTTAATGTTATTTAAGCTATCTATTGTTATAATTCCATCATCTACCGAGTTGATGATTTGTTTAAAGAAATCCAAATGTTTTTTGTTCGTCAATATCTCATTTTGTTCTATTAATTTTATAGCTATAAATTCAGATATTTGTTCTAAAAAGCTCATGATTGTCTCAAAATTTAATGTTAAGTGATTCTTTTGTTCCTCTGTGGAACATACAAGACCTATTATCCCGAATATGGAACCATCATATTTTATTGGCACACAGATTTCCATATACTCTTTACATTTACCTCTATTCATACAATCTCTACAAAGAAAATTCTCTCCTGGATCTTCTATAATCTTTGCCTCCCCTGTATATAGAGCCTCCTTATATACATAACCTGCAGATTCAATATTTTCTCCTACTCCATCCTTATATATCCCTGTACCTGCTATTCTTTGCATATTATAATCAACAATTTCTACATCTAGCTTTAATATATTTGATAATAAATTTGCGTATTTATTTACTACATCTGAAATATCTATTAGATTTATCTGCATCATTATGATAATTCCCCTTTTCCATATCTTTTATAGTGCGTTCTTTTTTACATCTTGTAAATGCTCTAATCTACCATTATTCTTTACTAATAATATTTCTGATAAAATACTAACAGCAATCTCTGCTGGAGTACCATCTGATATATCAAGCCCAATTGGAGCATGTATTCCTTCAATTAATTCATTAGGAATACCCTCATTTAATATCGCTTCTTTTAGCTCTAAAATTTTCTTCATGCTTCCAACTACGCCAAGATAATTATAATTTTTATTAATTAATTCTTTTGTCCAATAAGTATCACTCTTATGCCCTCTAGTTACAACTATTACATAACTATTATCAAAATTTATATTTCTTAAGCCATCTATATCATTCGTTACTATAAACTCATCAATATTCTTAAAGGCATCATAATCTTTAAATTCTTCTCTATCCTCAATTACAACCCTTCTAAAATTCATACTATCAGTTAATCTACATATGCTCTGAGATATATGTCCACCACCAAAAATAATAATATTTGGTTTTGGTTCAAATACTTTTATATATCCATCTACAGCCCCACCACATGCCATTTTAACCTTTCCACTTTCATTTAGGTTATAAGCGAATTTCTCTCCTTGTCCACTTTCCAAGCATTTTACTGCACTTTCTATAACTACGCATTCTATTTTTCCGCCCCCTATAGAACCAACTATTTTCCCGTTCTCATCTACACTCATTAAAGATCCATTCTTTCTTGGTGTTGATCCATTAGAAGCTGTTATAGTGACCAATGCCATCTTCCTTCCACTTGCTAACCCATCAATAATACTCTGTAATACTCTTTCATCCACTATTTATTCCTCCCTTTCTTTAACATCATTACGCTTTCTAAAACTGCCCCACCTATACATCTTGCTTTATCTGAAATTAAGTCACAATTTTTCTTTTGATTAATTCTTGGATCTATATCAGCTATTTTAAGTCCCTCTTTTACATAAAATCCATCTCTTATCATTCCTCTTATTACCCCAGTTAATGAAGCTTTTACATATGAATTACCAACCATGCATATATTTTCGCCCTTTTCTACAATACTTCCAATATCTTTAATTATCCTAATATTTCCTTCACAAGGAGAATATATAACTCTCTCAATTCCAAAACCCTCTATTATTCCTGGAACCCCTGTATTCTTTGCAGCTGGTCCATCAGATATTAATCTTCCTAGGTTGTGCCCCCTATTTGTCTCAACTACTATATCGACATCTACACCTGCTTCATACCCTGGTCCTAGCGCAATAGTTATATTTGCCATATCCTTCTTTGTTCCTATATTTCTTTTACAAAGGGTTGCATCAACAATTGCCATAGGACTAATTTTTTTTATTATTTCACCAGAAGTATCTTTCATGATGCAAACTTTATCCTCTTCTAATATGCTAAATATTTCATCATATGAATCTGCTCTTTTTGCAATGACATCTTCAACTTTAAATTCTTTTTCATACATAGCCTCACTTAAGCAAACCTTCCTTCTTATGGACGTTGGTTTTTCTATCTCTAAGGCTATAACTTTAAATCCAGCTCTATATAATTTTTGAATTGCACCAGTAGCAATATCTCCGGCACCTCTTACGATTATTATTTCATCCATTGTATTCTCCCTTCATATAATTTAATTAATTCTTCTAGTTCTTCTTTCGTGTCAACATCAAAAAATTCAGTACTTGAATGAAAGTTTAAGAAAGTTACCTTGTCCCAATTATTTCTTATAACAGGTCTTCCACCAACATCTCCATGCAAAGACATTAATTCATCCCTAAATTCCCCTGAAAATATCACAGGACTTTTATTTCTTCCATGAACTCTCGGAACCACTATACCTCCATTTCTCTTAAACGTTTCCATAAGTTTTTTTATAGTTTTTTCCTTTAATAAAGGCTGATCCCCAGTAAAAAACATATATCCATTACTTAAAATTGATGATTTCTCTAAAGAAAGTCTTATACCTTCACTCTGCCCATAGCTAGCATTTTTATTATATAAGGTACTTACACCATGCTTTATCCCAATTTCTTTTACTTTAAGATCTTTATAAATTAAAATAACTTCTTTAAACCCTACAGACTTTACTGTCTCTATTACCCATTCAACTAAAGGCTTACCACAAAAATCTAATAGAAGCTTATTTCTTCCCATTCTTTTACCTTGTCCAGATGCTAAAATTACTGCTATTATTTTAGGTCACCTCCAGTAGAAAGCATAAAATACTCTTTTCTTTTTAAACTTCCACCAATAATCTTTAATGAATTTTTGTTTTTTCTATTTAATATTTCAAGCAATTTCCATGCCATCTCTTTACTTTTTTCATCTTCAACTCTATTTAAAAATAATATTTTCTCGCCTATTGAATCTTTAAATAATCCATTTGGATTTATTATTATATCTGCCATTACATCTAATGTTATTTCATCTCCAACATTTGTTTTAAATATATGATTAAATTTTTCAATTCTATGTACATTTTCATATGTAATCTTTTCCCCAATAATATGTAAAGGTATTATACCTATTGTTTTAGTAGTTCTATTAAATATCACAGGCTCAGTATCATTCCACCCTTTAAGTGGTTTTCTCTTTGAGCCATCACTTTCAAGTAATACATAATCAAAGCTACTTATGTAATTTTCTACTTTAAAAATATCTCCACAGACTTTATTATCATCTATTTTTTCTCCTGCTATAAATGTCCTCCCATTTTTTATGTTAATTTTCTCTCCCTTACTCAAACAGAAAAAATAATCAGCCTCATCTTTAGTTGGACATAACATTTTTGTTGTTGTTGATATTAAAACCTTCTCTTTGATAAGTTCTTTAGCTATGTTGTATATAAAAGTAGTTTTCCCACCTGAACCTACAACAGATATAATATCTCCTTTTTTCGTATCAATTAAATCAACTAAATACATTTTTACATCTTGCCCCCTCTTTCATTGCTAATTACAAATATAATCCTATTTTATATTCTAAATGGATTTTTTTCAATTATTTCAAATTATGAAAAATAACAGAATTTAATGAAAATTTTATTTCATCCAAGAATGGACGCCTTTTGCATAATAGTCCTTCCTTCTTTTATATTTAAATATTAGTAATCATATACTTAAGCAAAAAAAATTCAACTATAGTAGGAATTAAAACTAATTTAGCATTAATTCTTACTGTAGTTAAATTTATTTCTCTCGTTTAGCTTTAACATATCTTACATTTGTAATTATATTTCATAGATATGTTCTTAAATATTGAAATTACTTTCATTATAATTACATATTTGTAATATAGTATATTTCACTTAAAATTAATTAATATTCAGTTTATATTTTCCTAAAATATTGTTGATATAATTTTATATATTAATTACACATAATAATTAATAATATACTTTTAAGGAGATTTTTTAAATGAATAAAATAGATTTACATGTGCATTGTTTGCCTTCTTCCTTTAAAAAGGCACTCTTAGATAATAATTTAACTCACCCTGATGGATTCCCAACTCCAGACTGGTCAGCTAAAGATCATTTAGAAATGATGAAAAGATTAAAGATAGATTTTTCAATGCTATCAATTTCATCACCTTATATTTGTTTAGGTGATGATAATTATAATAAAATTTTGTCTAGAAAAGTAAATAATGAGTGTTTTAATATAGTAAAAGAACATCCTAATAAATTTGGATTTATAGCATCACTTCCATTATTAAATACTCAAGATAGTATAAAAGAAATTAATTATGTATTTAATGATTTAAATGCTGATGGGGTTATGTTTCCTACTAATATAGATGGAGTATATTTAGGAAATCCTAAACTTGATTCTATATTTGAAGAATTAAATAAACATAATGCGATTGTTCTTATACACCCCACTACACCAAGTGCATTACCTGAAGATGTTAATGAGAATTTACCAATACCACTTATGGAATTCTTTTTTGATACCACTCGTGCAATAACAAATATGATGCTTAAGGGAACTCTTAACAAATTCCCAAATATTAAATTTATCATCCCTCACGCTGGAGCATTCTTACCACTTTTAGCTGATAGACTGGATTCCTATAGGGATGTTATGAAAATGAGAGGAGATACTTATGTACCAAATTTCTTCTCTGACCTTAAGAAATTTTATTATGATTTAGCTGGATTTTGTATACCACGACAATTAGAAGTTCTTCTACAGGTTGCTGATAAAGATCACTTATTATACGGAAGTGATTATCCTTATACTCCTGAATTTAAATGTAGTGCACTTCAAGAAATGCTAAATAATACAACTTTAATTAACAATGAAGATAGAGAAAATTTATATTTAAAAAATGCATTCAACTTATTTCCCAGATTAAGCAAAATTTAATATACTGTTTTGCTTAATTAAAAAAAGATAAGTTCTATAGCTAAAAGCTATAGAACTTATCTTTTTTATTTTAATAGTATTTGATGTAAATTATATATTCTCAGCTAATACTTGATATTAACTGTTAGCTTAATCTAATCACTTTCATCATATATTATCAATATATATTGATAATTAGTTTTTAAATATGGCTTTATCTATTCTTACGTATATACTTTCAACAGTATTTTTAAATAATTTCTTATACACGTAATTCATTATTATTACAATAATATAGCCACCTATAACATCTAATGGATAGTGGTTTCCGACATATATTCTTGAAAAACCTACTAAAATAGATAGTATCATAAATATATTTCTAAGAACTTTGCTATATCCTCCAAGTCCTAAAGCTATACTAAATGTACCTATAACATGATCACTTGGAAATGATGCATCCGCGGAATGTGGCATAAGTAAATTTACTCTATGATCTACAAAAGGTCTATTTACATAGTACACACTACCTATTATAGAACTTATAAGTAAATTTATTATTGTAAATACTATTGTACTAACTGCCACCTTCCTACATTCTATATTTCTTCTACTAATACCGAACAAATATAGCACGACAAGAGCTAGTGCAAATATATATGGTAGATACTTTGAACAAAATATCATTATGCTATCTAAATATAAGTTTTTATCAGCTAAATTGTTTATTAATCTAAAAACTTCTAAATTTAATCCCATCTTTAGTTCCCCTCTCGAGTATTATTACTCTCTTCTTTAGTTCTCCTTTCAAATATTATTAATATTTAAAGTAACTTTCCGTATTTTCTTATATATAATTTCTTAACGCAAGTAACTAATACCATATAAGCAAGTATTGTAATTGCTAAATATAAGAAATAAATAGGTGGCATCTCAGCCATTTCAACCACTTTACCTAATGGTGTATATGGAATAACTGTGCCAACAACTATTGCTATAATTGTAAATAAGCACACTGACTTTGAAGCTCTACTTTGTATGAAAGGAATTTTTGGTGATCTTATCATGTGTATTACTAATGTTTGAGTCATTAGTGATTCTATAAACCATCCTGCATTAAACGCAGCTACAAACAATACATTATTAACACCTGGTGCCCCATATGAACCTCCAGCAATGCTTGGACATATTACAAAGAATAATAATGCATAAGTTGTAATATCAAATATTGAACTTGTTGGTCCAAACCATACCATAAAGCTTCCAATTGAAGATGCATCCCATTTACGAGGTTTCCTTAAATATTCTTTATCTACATTATCCCATGGAATTGATATGCATGAAATATCATAAATAAGGTTTAATATTAAGATTTGTATAGGAAGCATAGGTAAGAATGGTAAAAATGCACTTGCTACTAATACACTAAACATATTTCCAAAATTAGAACTAGCAGTCATCTTGATATATTTAATTATATTTGCAAATGTTCTACGACCTTCAACAACGCCTTTTCCAAGTACCATTAAATTCTTTTCTAATAATATGATATCAGCGGATTCCTTTGCTATATCTACAGCTGTATCTACAGATATCCCAACATCTGACTTTCTCATGGCAGGGGCATCATTTATCCCATCTCCCATAAATCCAACAACATGTCCATTACTCTTTAGAACAGAAACTATTCTAGCTTTTTGACTTGGTGATAATTTTGCAAAAACATTTGTGTAAGTAACAGCTTTCTTTAATTCATCATCTGTCATTTCTTCAACTTCTGATCCTAAAAGAATACTTCTAACATCAATTCCAACTTGCTTACATACATACTTAGTTACTTTTTCATTATCTCCAGTTAAAACCTTAACTTCAACACCATAATCATGTAAGAATTCTATAGCTTCTTTTGATGACTCCTTTGGTGGATCTAAGAAACTTATATATCCCATAAGAACCATATCACTTTCATCAGCCACAGAGAAGCTTCCTTCTGGTGATGGATTATTCTTTTGAGATACACCAATTACTCTCATTCCATTTGCATTAAGATCACTAACTGTTTCTAATATTTCTGCTCTTAATTCTTCAGTTAAAGTAACTATTTCACCTTTATATTCTGCATAAGAAGATATTTCAATCATTTCTTCTATTGCACCTTTTGTTATTAATTGAGTTTTACCCATCTTATCCTTTAATACTACTGACATTCTACGACGTGCAAAATCAAATGGTATTTCATCTACCTTTTCATATTGATTACTTAAATCTTCAAATCCTTCTTTATCTCCATATTGAAGTATTGCAACATCAAGTAAGTTTTTAAGTCCTGTTTGGAAATAACTATTTAAATATCCATGTTTTAATACTCTAATATCTTCATTACCATGAATATCAAGATGATTTTCAAGTATTATCTTATCTTCAGTAAGTGTTCCTGTTTTATCTGTACAAAGTATATCCATAGCACCAAAATTTTGTATTGAATTTAGATTCTTAACTATAGTTTTGTACTTAGCCATCTTAACAGCACCTTTTGCAAGGTTAGTTGTAACTATCATTGGTAGCATTTCTGGAGTTAATCCAACTGCAACTGATAGTGCAAATAAAAATGCTTGAAGCCAGTCTCCCTTTGTAAATCCATTAATAACAAATACTACTGGAACCATAATTGCCATAAATCTTATTAGTACAAAACTTACTGAGTTAACACCTTTATCAAAGCTTGTCATATCTCTTTTTTCAGTTATTGTATCTGCCATACTTCCTAAAACTGTATCATTTCCAGTAGATAAAACTACAGCAGTTGCTGTTCCACTTATAACATTAGTTCCCATGAATGCTAAGTTTTCTAGCTCAAAGTGACTTGTTATATTTTTATTTAAAGTTTCTTCTGATAACTCTCCGTATTTTTCAACAGCTTCTGATTCCCCTGTCATTGATGATTCACTTACAAATAAGTCCTTAGCAAAAATAATTCTTACGTCAGCTGGAATCATATCTCCTGCATTAAGTTTTATAATATCACCTTGTACTACCTCATTCATTGGTACTTCTAGAGTCTCTCCATCACGAACTACAGTTGCAGTGGTTTTTATCATTTCTTTAAGCTTTTCACCAGCTTTATTAGATTTACCTTCTTGAACAATACGAAGAACTCCACTAATGGTAACCATTATTGTAATTATAATAACTGTAGTTAAACTTTTATCTCCTGGCTTTGGTATAACATAATCTGTAAAAAATGATACAATTGCAAGTAAAATTAATACAACTGAAAATGGATTTATAAAGGCATCAAATAATCTTTTATACCATGTTATTCCATTACCATAGCTTATTTCGTTATATCCGTAATCTTCTATTCTTCTTTCTGCTTCTTCATTTGTTATTCCTTGAGTTCTAGTATCTAATTTTTCAAAAAAATCTTCTTTTTCCAATAATCCTAATTGTATTAGCTTTTTGTTTATTTCTTCCCTTTTTAAGTTTCTTACTGATTTTGTTGTATTTAAATTATTTTTTGTAATTTTAAATTTCATTTTTAAACCCTCCTCATTTTTAAGTAAATTATGAGAATTCGGGCATAAGAAAAGACCTGTTAGCTACTTTTTATAATTTCGCTATAATCAGGTCACACTCTTAATCTTTAGAATCTATATTTTATTGCAAAGCAAACAAACCAGAAACTGGATGCAAATTTTCAAATAATAAAATTTTTAAGTTTTGCTTGATAAAATATAGACACCTCAGGTGACCGTCTATTCCCATACAACTACTTCCAGTTTCCAATTGTTCTCACCTCACTTATTTCTTAAAATAAAAAAATCCTCATTTAGTGCAAAACTAAACGAGGATATATAATCAATATTATATATAATTGGCACCCCCGTTCAAGCTTCAACTCCGTAGGGCAATGAAATTGCATTAGAATACGCCTTAACTTCGACGTATACTGCTAACCCTCTAATAGTGTCTCCACTATTTCGCGGCAGCAACCCGTATCCCTATGGTAGCCTCACCTACCGAGAATATTAAATTCTACCAAAGTTTCCTTTGATAATTTCATTATATTCATCTTATAAAATAATGTCAACGAAATATAATGACTTATAACAATTTATAATTCTTTATTAATACTTTTATCATTTTAGAAATATTTAAGAAATTTCAAAAATATCATCTTTATCTAAACTTTTATCTATATATAACTTATACCAAATTATATAAACTATCATACTCCATACTTTTCTACTATAGTCCCCTTTTCCTTCCTTATGTTTCTTTAGCATGTTTATCACTTCATCTTTATTAATGTCTTTTACTGGGTTTTTATCTATTAAATTAAAAGCCCAATCATAAAGCTCATCCTTAAGCCACACTCTCATAGGAACGGGATATCCTAACTTTCTTCTAGTATAAAGATATTCTGGAAGCTCATCTTTAAAAGCTTCTCTTAATGCATATTTTGTTGTAAAGCCTTGTATCTTATTCTCCTTTTTAAGAGTTGATGCTAAACTAAATACTTCTTTATCAACAAAAGGAACTCTTACTTCTAATGAGTTTGCCATAGACATTCTATCTGCTTTAGTAAGTATATCTCCAACAAGCCATGTATTTATATCAATATACTGCCTTTTAACTACATTATCGTATGATTTAACATCATTGAATAATTCCTCTGTAATTTCCAAATCATTTTTTAATTTATTATAATTTCTAATTACTTTACTTTTTTCATTAACGTTAAATATGTTTGCATTTCCAGCATATCTTTTTTCTAATGGTGTTGATCCTCTAATTATAAAGCTCTTTCCTTTAGTATTATCCGGTACTACAGAAGCCACCTTTTTTAATATATCCTTCATTCCTTTTGGTATATAATTAAACATCTTTAATGATTCATCTTCTGTGTATATATTATATCCACCAAAGAACTCATCTGCCCCTTCCCCTGAAAGTATCACTTTATAATCTTTACTTACAGCCTTACAAATATTATATAAAGGAATTATCGATGGGTCTCCTATTGGGCTATCCATATGATAAACTATCTTTGGAAGCTCTCTTATATAATCCTTATAATTTAGCTTTATTCCTATATTTTTTATTCCTATCTCATCTGCAAATCTCTTTGCATGTTCTGTTTCATCATACCCATCAATATCAAATCCAATAGTATATGATACTATGTTTGGGTTTATATCACTTGCTATTTTAGTAACAATTGATGAATCTATTCCACTTGATAGAAATGTTGCAACAGGCACATCACTTTCTAAATGCTTAGCAACTGATTCTCTAATAACTGACTTTATCTTCTTCTTTAATTCTTCTTTATTATGATGCTTTTCATTAAATGTTACATCAAAATACCTTTCCACCCTTTCATCACCGCATAGATCTTTCTCTACTAAATGACCTGCTGGGAGTATTTTGACTTCTTTAAATATACTTTGATTTGAAGGTATGTATTGGAATGTTGCATACTCTCCTAAAACCTCACTTCTATATGTTAAGTTATCAAAAATATTTTTAAGTGCTTTAAGCTCTGAAGAAAAATATAATCCATTATCTTTTTTCATATAATATAACGGCTTTATTCCAAAATTATCCCTTATTCCAATAACCTTTTCCTTTTCTCTATCATATATAACAATAGCAAACATACCTCTAAGCTTATTTACTAATTTCTTACCTAACTTATCATATAATGTAGCAATAACTTCTATTTCAGAATTAGTTTTAAAGCTGTATCCTACCTGCATTAATTCATTTCTAAGCTCTTTATAATTATATATTTCTCCATTAAAAACTATAGTGTATTTATCATTGTAATTAAAAGGTTGAACTCCATTTTCTAAATCTATTATACTTAGTCTATTAAATACAAAAAACGCATTATCGTGTCTAATTTCCTTTGTATCATTTGGTCCTCTATGTCTTATGATCTCAGCACTTTCTCTGCATATTTTAACCTCTTCTGTACTTAGTGCTTTTTTGAAAACTTGTAAAAATCCACACATTATTATCTATGTCCCCTTTATCAATATGTTTTTGCATATACTATTTTTATTATAAATATATTTTTTTAGATTAAATTTACATAAAAAACAATTTTTATTACATATAAGTTACATTTTAGCTAATTAGTTACATTTTGTTAATAATTTTGTTTTATTTTACCCAAGTCGCTCATTTTTATTACATATTCCTTATATTTAGATACTCTTTTAAAATATGAAACCTCTATGTTAATTGTAAAAACAGCTCGATTTTTGTATAATTAATACTGTGAATTTATTATCTATTTTAATTAAAGGAGAAAAAAATTGAATATTTTAGTGGTTGATGATGAGATTAGCATATTACAACTTATAAAAATGAATTTAGAACTTCAAAAATATACCGTTACTACAGCAACTTGTGGTGTCGAGGCATTAGACCTTACTATAAAAGAAAGACCTGATATCATAATCTTAGATGCAATGCTACCTGATATTAGCGGATTTAAACTTATAAATAAAATAAAATTAATAGCTGATATTCCTATTATTATGCTTACAGCTAAAAACGATATCAATGATAAACTATTAGGATTGCAATTAGGTGCTGAAGATTATATAACAAAGCCATTTAATAGTACTGAACTATTATTAAGAGTCAAGGTTATTTCAAAAAGAATAACTAAAAATTCTAAAGAAATTAAAAACTCAATATCTGTTGGTAAGATACATATATTACTTGACGAAAGAAAAGTCTTAATTGATTCTAAATATATAGATTTAACTTTTAAAGAGTTCGAGGTTTTAAGTTATCTTTGTGAAAATAAAGGACGAGTTTTTAGTAGAGAAGAGCTTTTAAATAAAGTTTGGGGATACGACTTTGAAGGTACTACTCGTGCAGTAGATATATTAGTTCAAAGACTTAGAAAAAAATTGGGTGATTGTCAGCATTACATAAAAACATTATATAAAGCAGGGTATAAACTAGATGTTTCAGACGAATCTATCTCTTAAACAAAAAATTATATTAACCAATATTGCAATATTAGCACCTATTATTATTTTTATATACATAATTACATTTAATACTTTATCTAAAAACTTATTAGATAATTCTCTTGAATATCTATTAAAAGAAAATACTACTATGTGTGGATATGTTGAAAACTTATTAGAATCTAATAATAATCCTAACAAGGAGGAAGCTTTTAAATCTATTTCTCCATTTATAGCCACTAACTTAAGTAGTAAATTTAATATAAGAGTTCAAACAATAAGTAATTCTGGTCAAATAACCTATGACTCTGATAA
Organism: Clostridium sardiniense; assembly: GCF_050584765.1. Lineage (GTDB taxonomy): Bacteria > Bacillota > Clostridia > Clostridiales > Clostridiaceae > Clostridium > Clostridium sardiniense_A. Next base: position 814,231 of record NZ_JBNOOR010000002.1, read on the forward strand.
AAATCAAATAAGTCTATATAATAAGGATATTGATAAGGCACTTGATGGTTCTCAATCTTATATTATAAAAAAAATTGATGGTGTTCCATATATATTTTTATCTACTCCTATATTTTATAAAAATACTTATTGTGGGGTTTTAAGATTAATACTTCAAAACTCATCTTCTGTAACTATATTAAATAATACACTTATAATAATGTTACTTGTAAGTATAGCTTCACTTGGTATCGGTATCATATTAATATACTCATTTTCTAAAGAATTAGTTAATCCACTCATAACATTAAAAGAACAATCAAGAAAGATAGCTAAAGGAAACTTTGGAGAAAAGGTTCACATAACTAGTGGTGACGAAATTGAAGATTTAGCAAATACATTTAATGTTATGAGTGAAGAAATAGAGAAATATATAAAGGAACTTGAGGCAGCAAAAACCAAACAGAAAAAGTTCTTTGATAACATATCACATGAGCTTAAGACACCTTTAACTGCAATTATCGGATTTTCTGAAATAATCCCTAAATTAGATGATAATAATAAGGTTTTAGAAAGCTCTGCACTAATAGAAAAAGAGGGACGTAGACTTTTAACTTTAGTCGAAGAAATATTAATATTATCTAAAGCAAATAAAGAAAACTTCGCTATAGAATCAACTTATATAAATCTTAAAGATTTGATTGATGAGTGCTTAAATATCCTTCACATTAAACTTAATAATTATCATATAAGCATAATTAAAAATTATGAAAACATATTTGTATATGGAGATTATGATAAAACAAAGCAAGTTTTTATAAATATAATTGATAATGCTATTAAATATAGTGGCTGTGAAACCATAGAAATCGCATCAAAAGTATATGATGATAGAATAGAAATATTTATTTCAGATGATGGTATTGGATTTGATGTATCAAATATTAAAAGTACAAAAGGTAATGGCTTTGGTCTTAATATTTGTAAAAATATATTATCTACTCAAAATGGATCATTTAGTATTGAAAGCACATTAGATGAAGGTACTATTGCAACAATAACATTATATAAACAAAAGAAATTTGATTGATTTATATCATTATGAAAGGACTTTATATGAAGAAAAATTTTAAAAACATAATTACTCTATATCTTTTATTTGTAGTAATAATTTTGATTTTCTATTTCTACTCTACTAAGATTGTCTATAATAATTTAAAAGTCATTGATGATTTTAAATCAAGCAAAAAGTCTTTCTCTATTAAAGTGCCAACTAAGATCATTATTAAAAATGAATATTTAGGTAAGGTCACTCTTAATAATAATTTAATTATGAGTGATATTTTGCAATATTTTTCTGCTATAACTAATTCTGATTCTAAACAAAAAAACAAATTAATAAATGATAATGTTGATACATTATCTGGTACTATTTTTTATTCAAATGGATCTACAGAAGACTTTACTGTAGATAATTCTTTAACATTTGAAAATAAAACTTATAGCTCTAGCTCATATTATATTAATACTTTAAGAAATACATTATTTAGCTGCTTTTATACCTACCCAAACATTATATCTATAATTGATCATAATGATTCAAAAATTGTTTATGAAAACTCACATACATTACATGAACTAACTAAAAGCGAGAGTAAAAAACTTATATCTGAACTAAAGAAATTTAAGATTATGGAGGATAATAAAGATTTTTTAAATATAAATCTAAAAGAATCTCCAAAGGAAGTATTTAAAGTATTTATAAACGGAAGTAATAATTCTAGTGCTAATAATACAATCTATATTACTGTATATAATCATTATTTAGTTATTCAATATTTAGGTGATGAAAATGGTAAAAATATTTATGTAAAAGGGGATTTAGATGAAAAATATTTTAAATAAAAAAATCTTTTTAATTGTTATTTCGTTATTTATTTTTATATTATTATTTTTATACTTTTCCCCAAAAAAGAGTACAAAATCATATCCTAACCTTAAAGGTAAACACTTAACTGTTTATATTGCACTCCGTGAAGAAGAAGCAAAATCTCTTCTAGAAAAGTTTAAAAAAGAGACAGGCTGTACATATGAATATATAAAACTTCCTACAGAGGAAGCTGTAAAAAGAATATTATCTGAGAAGAATAGCCCTAATGGGGATATATTTATAGGCGGTACCTGCGATGCTTATGAATTATTAAAGTCAAAGGGCGCATTAGCTAAATATAAATCTCCTAATGCAAGAGGAATATTATCAAAATACAAAGATCCTGAGGGTTATTGGACTGGATTTCAAGTTGATACATTATCTATAGGCATAAATAAAGCCGTTTGGGATAGAGATTTTGCATCTAAAGGTATACCTCTTCCAACTAAGTTTGAAGATTTACTTCAAGATGAATATAAAGGCAAAATAATACTACCTAATCCAGAAACTTCTGGTACAGGATATACACTTCTTGCATCTTTATATCAACAACTAGGTATAGATAATTATAAAAATTTCTTAGAAAAACTTACAAATAATGTTTCATCATATACCGTTAGTGGTTTTAATTCTATTCAAAGAGTATCATCTGGTGAATATGCAGTTACTGTAGATTTTTTAGGTGATCAACTTATTGTTAAAAAATCAGACCCTAATCTTATAAGCATTACACCTAAAAATACTGGCTGGAATGTAGATGCAGTAGCTGAACTTAATAATTATAATAATAAAGAAGTAGCTGAAGCTTTCATAGATTTTATACTTTCGGATGATGTTTCAAGTAACCTTTCACTCTACTCTAATGCAGTACCTACTAAAAAATATAATGATATTACTTCAAATATATATCAAAATTACGACTTTAGAAAAGCTGCTATGGAAAAAGATACTATAATAAATCTTTTCAATAATAGCCTTGAAAAATAAAAAATACATATTATTTTCAAAAATCTCTTAAATGTTACATTTATGAAACATTTAAGAGATTTTATTGTTTATTTCTTATTTTATTATAGTAGTGTAATCAAATACAGAAAACGTAATCAATTTATATTGATACTTTTCTAAGGAGGACTTATAAATGTTTAATTTTTTTAAACCGGCACCAGCTATACCAAGGTTGCCAAAAGAAAGAATACCTTCAGCTTATAAAGCTTATCGTACTCGTATGTTCCTTATGATGTTTGTCGGATATGCAGGTTATTATCTAGTAAGAAAAAACTTTGCAATAGCATCACCATTTTTAATTAATAATTATCATTTTTCTAAAACAGATATAGGATTAATAAGTACTGGACTTGCTGTTGCTTATGGTCTTGGTAAATTTGTTTTAGGTAGTTTAGCAGATAGATCAAATGTTAAGTATTTTCTTGGTTTTGGTCTCTTAGCATCATCAATAGTTAGTATATTCATGGGATTTGCAAGCGGAGTTTGGGCATTCTTAATCCTTATGATTATTAATGGATTATTCCAAGCTATGGGTGCACCTCCATGTTCAATAATAATCGGTAAATGGTTCTCTCAAAATGAGAGAGGTCTTAAAATGGGAATATGGAATACATCTCATAATGTTGGTGGAGGACTTATAGCTCCTTTAGCTACTTTATCACTATTTATATTTGGAGCTAATAACTTTAAAAGCATATTCTTTGTTCCTGCTGCAATTTGTATTATTATTGCTATATTTGTATTCTTTGTTGGAGCTGATACTCCTGAATCAGTAGGATTACCTCCTATTGAAGAATATAGAAATGATTATCCTGAAATTAAAGTAAAAGAACCTATCAATTTAACTACAAAAGAAATAGTAGTTAAATATGTTTTAACAAATAAATATGTTTGGTATTTATGTTTAGCTAATATATTTGTTTATTTAATTAGACAAGGTGTAGTTAACTGGATTCCAATATATCTTCAAGAAGCAAAAAACTTCTCTGTTGCAGATTCTAACTGGGCAATGTTCTTATTTGAATATGCCGCTATCCCAGCATCAATACTACTTGGATGGCTTTCAGATGTATTATTTAAAGGTAAGCGTGCTCCTTTAAGTATATTATGTATGATAGGTGTTATATTTGCAGTAGTAGCTTATTGGACAACTTCTAGTTATATGGTAACAATGATATCTGTAGCTATAATAGGTTGCTTTATCTATGGACCTCAACTTTTAATCGGTATGAGCCTAATAGATATAGTTCCAAACTTTGCAGTTGGTGCAGCAGTTGGTCTATCAGGTCTTTGTGCATACCTTTTAGGAGAACTTATGGCTGACTTAGTTATTGGATTTATAGCAGATACATTCGGATGGAATGGTGCATTTATCTTTATAATAATTGGTGCTGTAATTGCATTAATTCTATTATCATTAACTTTAAATATAAAGAAAACAGCCAATGAAGAAAACTAATTTTAGTTTTAAATATAAATAAATAACTTCTCACTTATTGTATTGAACCAATATAATAAAAATACAAGCCATATTAAATTTAATATGGCTTGTGTTTTTATATAATTTTAATCCTATCTATTTATGTGTTCCGTGAACAACTTCAAATCCTTCTTTTTTTAATATCTTTTCATGTCTATCATAATTATCACAGTTAACATTTATACATCTTGATATATGAATAGTTTTTACATTATTCTTTTTAAGCTGAGCTATCTTATGACTCCAATTCTCATCCTTTGTCATAGTGTCACTACATCCTGAGCAATAGAAGAAGCTACTTAAATCCTCTCTATTATCTCCATATACTTCAAATGCATCTGTGGAGCTGTTGTATGCTTTAAAACATCCAGTTCCTGAACACCTGCTCGTCATTTTTCTGCAAGCCATTACTGCTATAGCCATATTATCATTCCTTTGTTTAATTTATTTTGAAAGTTATATATATAGGGTTACTTTCATTATGTATAACAGCATCTACCTCATATACTTGTTTTATCAAATCCACTGTAAGAATTTCATCAGGTTTACCATTACTTACAATTCGTCCATCATGCATAACATATAGTTTATCACAATAAGCTGTAGCCAAATTCAAATCATGAAGTGCTACAACGACTGTAATTCCTAATGATTTTACAACATTTAATATCTGAAGCTGATACTTTATATCTAAATGATTAGTAGGTTCATCTAATATAAGTAAATCTACCTTTTGTGCTAGTACACGTGCTAAAAGAACCCTTTGTTTTTCTCCTCCTGATAGACTAGAAAAACTTCTCTCATAGTATTCTAACATATTTACCTTCTCTAATGAATCTCTAACAATTTTATAATCATCAGATGAGTCACTTTCTAAGAAGTTTTTGTGCGGCGTTCTTCCCATAAGTACTATGTCTTTAACCTTTATATCAAAGGATATATTATTAAATTGTCCTAATACACCAAGCTCTTTTGCTACATTTTTAGGAGACATCTTAGATAAATCTCTTCCATTAAGATACATAACACCTGATTTTGGTTTATATATTCTATAAATAGTCTTTAAAAGAGTTGATTTTCCGCTTCCATTAGGACCTATAACTCCAACAAATTTCCCTTTTTCTATATCAATAGATACATCTTTCACTATAGATTTTCCATCTAATTCTACATTTAAATTTTCTGTATTTAATTTCATAAGGGTTACCTCTCTCCAAAAGTATAAGTACGTTTTATCATTATATACATAAAGAACGGTGCCCCTATTATAGCTGTTATTATTCCTATTGGCATCTCCATATTCTTTAGTATTATTCTAGCTAGAACATCAGCCCAAGTTAAGAATATTGCTCCAATTAGCATAGATACAGGTAAATTTATCTTATGATCAGTTCCAACTAAGCTTCTTGTAATATGTGGAATTACAAGTCCAATAAAGCCGATAATACCACAACTAGCAACTAAAACTCCTGTAATAATTGAAACTACAACAAGATAAATCTTTCTATACTTATGAAGGTCTATTCCAAGTGTTATAGCAGCTTCATCTCCTAGAAGCATTGTATTCATCACCCTAGATTGAGTTATAAAAAACAATGTACCAAGAGCTACTACTATAAAAGGTACTAAAAGATTTTCCCATTTAGCACTTGTTAAACTTCCCATAGTCCATTCTGTAGCGATACGTACCTCTCCATTATCATTAGTCATATATATCATTAGGCTAGAAAATGCTGTACATATAAGATTAACTACTATTCCAGATAAAATCAGTTTAACTGGAGTAATCCTTCCTCCTATACTTGAAAGCCTAAATACCATAATTGCTGCAATCAAAGCTCCTAAAAATGCAGAAAATGATACTGAAAAATAGTTGCTTGATATAGTTGTTACACTTGAAGCCATAAGCATAGCAAATGTAGCACCAAGAGTTCCCCCTGATGATATTCCAAGTATATATGGATCTGCTAATGGATTCTGAACAGTTCCTTGCATAACAACTCCACATAATGCAAGGCCCATACCAACAATTACACCAAGTAAAACTCTTGGCAATCTTATTTGCCATACAATATCAATAAAAGATGAATCTATGCTACTTTCTAAACCTTGAATACCTAAAATTTTATGCGTGATTATTGTATAAACATCTCCAGCCGGTATTTTAACGGATCCAATAGAAACTGCTAGTATTATAGTTACTAAAAGTATAAAAACTAACCCTATTAATATTAAAAAATTCTTCTTAAACAAATTCACTTTAAACCATCTCTCACTCATTTATTTATAAAGCTCAGGATATAATTCTTTAGAGTATTGCTCTATAGCATCAACTACTCTTACTCCACCTGCCCATGTTTCTGCAAGACCTGTTACAACTATATTATTATCTTTAACTGCAGTTACATTTTTAAGTGCTTTATTATCAGTAAATACCTTTGTAAGTTCTTTACTATTACTATCTTTTCCATCTCCAAAATGGATATATATAATAGCATCTGGATTTGCAGCTACTATTCCTTCTGTACTAATAGTTCCTGACTTATCTTCAATGTTAACTGCCCCTGCTTTTTCTACCATGTCACTAACTAAATCATTTTTTCCATATACTCTAAATTGTCCTTCTTTACTCTCTTCTAATATTAAAACTTTCTTTTTATCCTTTAATTTAGAAGTTTTATCTTCTATAGTTTTTAATCTATCTTTTAAATTCTTTACATATTCATTTGTCTTATCTTGTATATTAAATATTAACCCTATATCATTTATATCTTTATATAAATTATCTACAGTGAAATTCCCAACAGTTTTTACTGTATTTCTTTGAACAAGAGTATTAACACCTCTATCATGCCATTCATTAACATCTCCTAATACTTTAGGTGCAAAGACACTTTTCCATCCAAATATTAAATCTGGCTTAAGTGCTAAAACTTGCTCTTTTGTAGGATATTTATCTGATAAAACCTTTACTTTGCTGTACTGATCTTTCAATCTATCTAATATTGGATTATCAAGATAGCAAGTCCCAACTAACTTATCACCTAACCCTAAATCAAGCATAAGTTCAGTAGCTGTTTGATTTGTAGTTACTACTCTCTCTGGTGCTTTATCAAAAGTTTCTTTTATTTCATTTCCTGCATAATCATATGTTGTTATTGTAACTGGGTAGTGAGAACCTTCATTGCTTTTACTTTCAGAAGTTTTATTATCTTCTTTTGCCTTCTCAGTCTTACCACTTCCTCCACAAGCTACTAATGACATTGTTAAAGCTACAGCCATAAAGACTAACATTAATTTTTTTAATCCCTTATTTTTCATTTACGTTCTTCCTTCCATACCTTAAGTTTTTATATTTATTTAAAATTAAAAAGACTCTTTAACTACTCATAGTTAAAGAGTCATAAGTATACAAATAAAAATACTTAGTATAAAAAATGACCTCTCTCTATCCTCCGTAGAGATGCTTCGAAAGTAGGCAGGTCTTCTGACTTAAGTATCATCATTCTCTAAAAGGCCTTCCCATAATTACATAGTGGCATAATATTTAGAAAACTACTCTATTACAGCGGCGGGACCGTGTGGGAGTTTCACCCATTACTTCCCTTTTAATCAATGTATATATTTTATAAATATATACTTGAACCTATCTTTTATAATTTTAGAATATTCCATGTAGAAACTACTCTAATTTTATATTAATTTGTCAATCTTTTGATTCATGTTAACATATATTAAATCTTAATGTCAATGGACATATTTGCCTCATTTAATATGAATATATTAACCACATTTTATATGTATAAAAATATTTCTATAATTCTTTATTTCTTTTTCCAAACTTTCCATAGAAAAGTAATCCTAAAATATCTGATATATGTCCAAAAATTCCTCCAAGGATTAATGAAATTATAACTACGCTCCAGTTTCCTCCAGTTCCAAAGGTACTACATGCACCTAAGAATGCTCCTGGTATAAATTCTAAAGGTCTTGTCTTTGATTGAATACACATTATAAATGAAAAAAATCCTGTAAGTACATATGACCAAATTGAACCTGAAAGATAACTTGATCCAAGTATTACACACATTGCCCAAATTACTCCTGAAATATTTGCAAAAATAGATTTCTTAAGTCCTACGAATTTTCCACCTGATGCAAAATAACTTGTAAATCCTATAAATCCAACCCATGTTATAAGACCAAAAACATCACTAACAAATGCCCACACACCAGACAATATACCTACGCTTATGGCTACTGCCGTCATCAAATCCATATTATTCCTCCTGTGTTTATAAAAATTATAAATCCAAATTAAATAACTCTATCTTTTAGTTTAATCGTTCACTCGAAATTATATCATATTTTTATAATTTAATTTAAACTTTATAAAAATAACATAAAAAAAATAAGTCCTATATTAACTTCTAGGACTTATTGCATATAATTCAATTAATTCAATTAAAAGCAAGCTGTTTGAATTAAAATATTTTAACCTTCGCCTTTAATTTTATACAAATTAATATATATTATTTTTTCATTTCAATTACTATAAAATGTGAATCTGTTTTTGCATCTATAGATATATCTTCTTCTATAATTTCCATAGCATCTTTTTCATTTATTTCTATACTATTTATTATAGAATCTCCTTCTATTTGCACAAGATATGCTTGTCTTCCTGCTTCAACTTTAAAATCTATTTCCTTTTCTTTTTCTAAAAATAAAGTATAGATATTGACATCTTGGTTTATTTTTATAGGCGCATTACCTTTCATAGATGAAACCATGTGTAGGAATTTATTTCTTCTATCATCAAAATTAAATTCAAAGTCGCCATATTGTGGTTTTAAGCCTTGCTTATCTGGAATTATCCATATTTGAAGAAGCCTTAACATATCATCTGACAAATTATGCTCACTATGATATACCCCTGTTCCAGCACTCATATATTGCATGTTTCCTCTTGATAGAGTTCTCTTATTACCCATGCTATCTCCATGAGTTAATTCTCCTGATACTATATAAGTTACAATCTCCATATTTTCATGTGGATGTGTGCCAAAGCCTGTTCCTGGTTCTATTAAATCATCATTTAACACTCTAAGTGGCCCAAAATGCATATTGTCTATATTAAAATATTCTGCAAATGAAAAGTGAAATGAACTTTTAAGCCATCCTAAATTACTTTTTCCCATATTTTTATTTTCTAAATGTCTAATCATAATAATCTCTCCTTTTATAACTATATTTATCACTAATTAGTGATATATTTATAAAAAAATTTATAGTTTTCTAATCTTACTTAATATTTTAATTAACTGTTCTTTCTCATCTTCATCCAATACACTAAATATATTCTTTATGTTTTCAAAATGCTTTGGAAGAACACTCTCTATTATCTCTTTACCTTTCTCTGTTAAACTTATTAAAACTGCCCTACTATCTTCAGGGTCTTTTAGTTTTTTAATAAAACCTTCCTTTTCTAGATTTTTAATTATAACAGTTATATTACCTGATGTAGTAAGTATACTGTCTATAATTTGGCATATCTTAAGGTCTCCTTTACTATATAGAACCTCTAAAACTGCAAATTGTGATGTAGTTAATCCAGAAGGTCTTATAGTTTCATATGATAATTTATCTACCTTTTGATCAGCCCTACTTAGTGCAATTAAACTTGCTAAACTTAATCTTGTTTCTTTATCTGTTACAAATTTATTATCCATGATTTAAATTTATCACTAGTTAGTGATATTGTCAAATATAATTTTAAAAGAAGGTATTAATACAATCTATTAATACCTTCTCTTTATTATAATAATTTTTTATTTTCCCATAAATTCAGCGTATTGAGGTGTTGGCATTCCAAAACCTCCTGCAATCTCCATAAGATCTCCTGTTATAAATGATGAATCATCACTAGCAAAGAATACCACTGCCTTTGCTATATCATCTGGTTTACCGACTCTATTAAGTGGTACATGTCTTACAAATGAAGTTCTAAATTCCTCAGTCATATTTTCTAAAGCAGCTTTAGTTCCAATAAGTCCTGGCAATATAGCATTACATCTTACATTTTGCTTAGCATATTGTGTTGCTATATTTTGTGTTAATGAGTTTATAGCAGCTTTTGATACACAATAAGCCATTCTAGATAAATCTGGAACTACAGAACCTATTGATGATATATTAATTATACTTCCTCCACCATTTTTAATCATATGTGGAACGGCTGCTTTACATGGTAAATATACACTTTGTATATTATCTTGTAATATTTTAAAGAATTCATCTGTATCTCCATCTACAAGATTTTTATCAAACTTAACATTAGTGCTACCATAATTATTTACTAATATATCTAATCTTCCTTCATTGTTTATAACTGTATCTATCATCGTAGTATAAGTATCTACTTCTCTTGCATTAAAATGTACAAACTTTGCTTTATAACCTCTCTTAGTTATATTTGCAATAACTTCATTTGCAAGTTCCTCTGATCTAGCTGCAATATATACTAATGCTCCTTCTTCTGCTAAAGCAGCAGCAGATGCTAAGCCTATCCCCTTTGTTGATGATGTAACTAATGCAACCTTATTTTCTAATTTTCCCATAACTCAATACCTCCATGTACTATCTATACTATGCTCAATAAAAATAACATTTAATATATCATGATTATATTCACTAAGCATACTATTTATTTCTAATTATATCCTCAATTTAGCACTCTATATCTATATAATCAATGCTATTACTATTAAATATCTATTACATATTAGAAAACTTTCTTAATATATAAAAAGGGCATTTCTGCCCTCTTTAAATTATATTCTAAGCTATTCTATTAATTACTTTTATTGTCTATATTCTGCACCTGCATCAACCTTTGTTACTTGGACTGCAACCATTTCTTCAGTAGTTCCATTTATTATTTCATGCCATTCACCTGTTTTTACAAAAACAATTGAACCTGGATCTACATTATGTGATTTATCCCCAACTAACATTTTTCCTTCACCCTTTAAAAATACAAAGATTTGCTCACCTTTAGGATGTCTATGAGATCTTAATATTTGATTAGGTTTAAAGTAGTATACCTCTGATGTTATATCCTCCCCTGTAAAAACTGGTATCTTAGGTACAACATCTCCACCAAATTGCTCTAAAGTACCATCTAATAAGTGTTTTTTTATAACTTCCATAGTATAAAATCTCCTTCTAAATATAATATTTTACTAATTTATATATACCTAGTTTTTCTCTTAAGTCAGTTATATTATTCATATATTTATAGTTAAAATTTATATTTTACAGGAGCTAATTAGCTTATACCTATACTTTGAAACAATTAATTTCTACTTTATCATTTTTCTAATTTAAAAATATATAATTTTTATTTATTTTCATAATATTTTATTAATGCTTGTGTTCCTAAATCCCCCATGCCTTCATCTTGAAGCTTTTCATACATTTTTAATACATCATCTAGAATATCTAACTCTAAGTTAACATCTTTTGCTTCATCATCTGCAATTTTCATATCCTTTATATAATGTTTTATAAAGAATCCTGGATCAAAATCTCCTTTAAGCATTCTTGGTGCCATGTTACTCATTTGCCAGCTTCCAGCAGCACCTTTACTAATACTATCTAGCATTTTTTCTACATCAAGTCCAACCTTTTTAGAATATGTTATAGCTTCGCATACTCCAGCTATAGCACCACCTAATGCTATTTGATTTGCCATTTTGGTATGTTGTCCACTTCCAGCTCCACCTTCATATATTATGTTAGTTCCAATACTTTTAAAAATCTCTAAACATTCTTCAAAAGCATCCCTGTCTCCACCAACCATAATTGATAATGTAGCATTTTTAGCTCCAACATCCCCACCTGAAACTGGTGCATCTAAAGCGAAAATATTTCTTTTCTTTGCTTCATCATAAATCCTAATAGATAACTTTGGACTTGTTGTTGTCATATCTATTAAATATGCTCCTTCTTTTGCATTTTCTATTATTCCATCTTCACCAAAGTAAACTTCCTCTACATCCTTTGGATATCCGACAATAGTTATTACTATATCCTTATCTTTAGCACAACTTTTAACATCATTACACCAGGTTATACCTTCTTCTATTAAATCTAATACTTTACTTTTTGTGCGTGTATAAATTGATACATCAAATCCATTCTTAACTAGATTTCTTACCATAGATTTTCCCATTACACCTACACCAATGAATCCTATCTTTTTCATTTATATCCCTCCCCAAAATAAAATATCGTACTAATTACTTCTTATTATATCATTATAAAAATATATAATTTGGCATATAAAAAATAGATTCAAGATTTCCCTAAAATTATCTTGAATCTATTTATATAAACTGGTGTAGTTTAAACTAGTTCTTCTCTATCTTTCTTCTCATTATGAAAAAATATTCCTATAGTTAAAATTAATCCTCCCCATAATACTGTTGAGCCTAATGCAAATAATACTAAAGCCGCTGTTGTCATAAATATATTCCCCCTTTTGCTAAGTTAAAACTTATATTATTCTGATATATAATCTTCAATTTGCTTATCCTTCCAAGGTTTCTTTGAAAGTATTAATGCAGTAATTATTCCAAAAGCTATTACACTCCATCCATACAATAAAAGTTCTGATAAATTATATCCTCCATAAGGTGTTTTGATTTCTGTAAGAACGCTTTGAACTAGCATAAATATTAAGATAGATGGTGTAACATACTTAACTACTATATCCCACCACTTTCCTATGCTAAAATAAGAAACTCCATTAGTATGAACACGAATCTTCTCTGGAGTGATTATCCATCCAATTAAAATAACCTCTAATAATCCAACTACAACTATTCCATAGTTATTTATAAAGTTGTCTATTATATCTAATAAGTATAAACCTGCTCCTGTTGCAAAAAGCGTGCTAATTAAGAATCCTATTACACATATTGTTGTAACAACTTTATTTCTACTCCATCCAAATTTATCTTGGAAAGGTGCAGCTACTGCCTGTGTCAATGATACTGATGATGTTATTCCAGCAAATATCAAGCATAAGAAAAATAAAGTTCCAAGTAGTGTACCTATTGATCCCATAGTTGTGAATACTTGTGGAAATACTACAAACGCAAGTCCTACTCCACTTGATACAACTTCTGCTACTGGGACCCCTTGAGCTGTTGCCATATATCCTAAAATAGCAAATACTGCTATTGCAGATAAAAATTCAAATCCACAATTTGCAAATGCAGTCATAAAAGCGCTATTATTTATATCTGCCTTTTTTGGTAGATAACTTGAATAAGTTATCATTATTCCCATAGCCAAGCTTAGAGAAAAGAACACTTGTCCATAAGCCGCAATCCATACCTTTGGTTCCATAACCATTGACCAATCTGGAGTAAATAATGTGTTAAGCCCTTTCATTGCACCTTCTAAATTTACAGATCTAACTGCAATTATTATCATGATTATAACTAACGTAGGTAAAAGTACCTTATTGGCTTTCTCTATTCCCCCTTTAATTCCCTTATAACAAATGAACCAATTTACTATCCATACAAAAGCTATTCCAAGTAATATATACCATACAATTCCCCCAAGTTCTAAAGGCGAATTACTTAAGTTTAGGAAATTATTATGGAAAAATGTATTTGTATCACTTCCCCAACCTTTAGTAAAACTAAGACCTAAGTAATTAGTTGACCAGCTAAGTATCATTGAATAATAAATTAATATTATAAATGCACTTATAGTTGGCCACCATCCAAGCCATTCCCAACTTTTCTTTCCTCTTGCAATAGCTAGAGGAGTTGACCCTTTATATTTATGCCCCATTCCATATTCTAAAATCAAAAGCGGAATTCCTGCTGTAAATATAGCAATGAAGTATGGAATTAAAAAAGCACCTCCTCCATTTGCATATGCAACATAGGGAAACCTCCATATGTTCCCAAGCCCCACCGCTGACCCCACAGCTGCAAGTATAAATCCAATTTTAGATCCCCATTCCTCTCTCTTATCCTCCATTTTAATTCCCCCTTTTTATGTTTTGTAATTAATACATATAAATTCCTTATATGTATATTATTATAAATTATTAATCAAATCAACATTTTATTATTAATTTATATATTTTTTAGATATTTTATTGATATTGTATGATCTATTATATGATTTTGTTATCATTTTATTATTAGATCATAAATTATTTTTTGAATATATGATAATTATCTCATATTAAATTGTAATTATTTTGCATTTTTTATACTTCTTATTAAGCTAAATTCACCTCACACCCTAAAAAACATTGACTTTAAGATAATGTTATATTAAAATTTATCTGATATTGATTATCAATTTAAAAAGAAAAGAGGTCTCATATGTATTTAATTTATTCATTAATAGTAGTAACACTCTTGTCGCTACTTTTTACAAAAACAATTAGAAATCATTCTAAGATTTTTTATTCAATCGCCTCCATAATAGCTATTGCCACAACTATTTATGAAATTTTAAGATTAACTTCCAATTTAAAATTACAGGGAACTATAGCTATTTTAGAAAAGACTTCTATGAAGGGAAATATAGCAATTGCATTTTTTGTATTAGTAATGTTTGCAGGTGCATTAAATTCAAGATGGTCTATAACTAAGAAATTATTAAGCATAAGAGCTGAATTAGCTATACTTGGATCTATCCTTATACTTCCACATTGTGTAATGTATTTTGTTAGATTTCTAGTTAAGTTATTTACTAATCAACCTATAAAACCGCTATATTTAATTTACTTAATTGTGGGACTTATAGCTTTCATTATAATGATTCCACTATTCATAACTTCACTTAAAAAAATTAGAAGTAAAATGAAGTATCAGGATTGGAAGAAGCTTCAAAGATTTGCTTATCCATTTTATCTTTTAGCTTATGTACATATATTACTTGCATTATTAAATAGCAAGGAAGTAGATTTATTAAAATTAATAACATATACAGTTTTATTTGGTGTTTATTTTATTTTAAAGTTAGTAAAAACATTTAGTAAAAAGAAATAGTTCTAATAAAAATAACCTATCTAAACAGACTAATTGTCTATTTAACTAGGTTATTTTTAATGAATATATTCTTAACTAACTTTACTAAACTTTCTATATCTTATTATTGCTACAATTGTCGCAACACTACATATTATCCCTGCAACTATGAATACCCAATCCATTCCATATATAAACACATCATTTCTTCCTGGTATATAGTTATCCACTTGATATCCTATCTTATAACTCATTCTATCATATAAAAGTGTTGTAGCTAATGTGTAGCCAAACACCATACCTAAATTTCTAAGTAATGAATTTACGCTTCCAGCTATTCCAAGTTCATCTTTTTTAATCTCGGCCATTACTAAAGAGTTATTTGGAGATTTAAATATTCCATTTCCTACTCCCATAACTACACTATATATTCCTAAAAGCCATATGCTTGTTCCTTCTTTAACTGTACCCATTAAGAATAGTCCTAAAGTTAAAAGTATAATACCAATTAGTGAGATAAGCTCTGCATTTAACTTATCTGAAAGTGAGCCACTAAATGGTGATACAATAGCTAATGCTATAGGATATATCATAAGAAACATACCAGTTTCAAATGGCGACATCTTAAGGACATCCTGCAAGTAAAATGGTAATAATATTGATACACAACTTATTCCTATAAATGATATACATCCACAAAGCACACTTAAAGAAAATAATTTTGTCTTAAATAATTTTAGATTTAAAACTGGTGATTTAACTGTCATTTGTAGATATATAAATATTGAAAATGAAATTATAGCGATTAAAAACCCAAGTAATATGGGTGCACTTGTATATCCTTTAAATTCGCCCTCTGTTACTGATAATACTATTGATACTATAAATATAGCAAATACTAAAGTTCCTCTAATATCAATTTTTTCTTTTGTATCATTTTGCACTTCATTTAATACAAATCTTGATGCTATAAAGTTTATTATACCTATCGGTATATTTATATAAAATATACAATCCCATCTAAATGAAACTATTATTCCTCCAAGAGCTGGTCCTATCATTGTACCTAAAGCTACTGCGCTTGCCGCTATTCCCATAGCTCTTCCTCTTCCTTCTTTTACAAAGGTACTTGTTATTATTCCCATACTATTTGCCATAGTGCAAGCTGCACCTGTACCTTGAATTACTCTTGCAACTATAAGTAATGGTAAAGTTTTTGATATACCTCCCATTAGTGAACCAATAGTAAATATTAAAATACCTATTTTAAAAACACTGCATTTACCCTTTATATCTCCAAGTCTACCACATAATAATATAAGTACTGATATTGTCATAAGATAACTTGTAACAATCCATTGAACTCCTGCCATACTTACATTTAAATCATGAGATATCATTGGTAATGCAACATTTACAATACTTCCATCTATACACGTCATAAAAGTCATAGTTACTACACAAATTAATATTTTCCACTTTTTAGGCGAGCTGATTTCTTCATTAGCTTTATTCATTTTAATACCCTCCTATAATATAAATATAGGTTTATTATAAGAGAACTTTATTAACTTTTTACTCCGCTAGTATGTATATTGTTTAAATATCTCTATGTGGCTATTTAATTTACAATTAGTCCATTAATTATAATGCTACTACTAAAAACAAATAAGATAAGCTACACATAAATGTAGCTTATCTTATTTATTTTTTCTATATATCATGCCTCTATGACCGACCTCACTTATTGGCCCATAACTATCTTCATCAATAGTAGTTAAGGCTTTAGTTAATTCTTCAACATGTTCCTTCTCATCTTTAATAATTTGATTTATTATGCAAACTACAGATTGATCTTTTATACTTTTTAAAAACGCTTCATAAAGTATTACGGCTTCTAACTCTCCTTTTATTAAAACCCTTATAGCTTCAAGTAAATCTCCCTTTTCATTTTTAATAGATTCCTTATATTTTTGTTTTGAACATATATTAACCTCTGAATAGATTCTTTTCTTTATCTCGCCTTCTTCTTTATCTACCTTTCTAAGAGCTTCTAAAAACATCCCATAATGTACTTTTTCTCTCTTCATTATTTGATAAAAAATATCCTTTACTTCTTTATTATCAGTTAATGATATAAAATGACTATAATCATCTATTGCTACTATCTCTGCTATCATTCCTTCTCTTAAAAAGGTTTCTATATTTCTTTCCATACCTTGTGGTTGTCTCTCTGTAGTATAACTCATAAATATCTCCTTTAATAAATTTGTACAATATTTAATTTATTTATATTTTAATAATTTTGTTCCACAATATCCCCTTTAATTACACAGTAAATGCAAAAAGAGAACTCTGATTAATTAGAGTTCTCTTTTATATTTATTTCATTAACTTGCATATAGCATTTGTAAAATCTACTGGATCTTTTATATCAATTCCCTCTATAAGTAATGCTTGATTATATAATAGATCTGTATATAGTTTAAATTTATCTTTATCATGTTCATATGCATCTTTTAGTGCTTTAAACACATCATGATTTATATTTATTTCTAATACCTTATCTGCCTTTACACCTGGATTATTAGGCATAGCATTTAGAATTTTTTCCATCTCAAGTGTTATCTCTCCCATAGTTGATAAACATACTGGATGATTCTTTAATATCTTTGATTCTTTTACGCTTGTAACTTTATCCTTTAATAAGTCCTTCATAGCTTCAAAGATCTCTTTATTTTCTTTTTCATCTGCTTCTGATACTTCTTTATTATCTTCTGATTCTATTCCTAAGTCTCCGCCAGATACTGATCTAAATTCTTTATCTTTATACTTAATAAGCATCTTTATAGCAAACTCATCTACATCTTCAGTAAAGTATAATACTTCATATCCTTTATCTAATAACGCTTCTGTTTGTGGAAGTTTTTCAATTCTTTCATTTGATTCTCCAGTTGCATAGTAGATATATTTTTGATCTTCTTTCATTCTATCTACATATTCATCTAGTGTAACTAATTTCTTTTCTTTTGATGAGTAGAACATTAATAAATCTTGTAACACTTCTTTATTTGCTCCAAAGTCATCATATACACCATATTTTAATTGCCTTCCAAATGATTTATAGAATTTTTCATACTTTTCTCTTTCATTCTTAAGCATGTTCTTTAATTCATTTTTTATCTTATTTTTAATATTTTTTGCAATAAGTCTTAATTGTCTATCATGTTGTAACATTTCTCTTGATATATTAAGAGATAAATCTGGTGAGTCCACTACCCCTTTAACAAAACCAAAGTAATCAGGTAATAAATCTCCACACTTATTCATTATTAGAACACCATTTGAGTATAATTCTAATCCTTTTTCATATTCTTTTGTGTAGAAATCATATGGAGTATTTTCTGGTATAAATAATATTGCATTATAGCTTATCATACCATCAACACTTATATGAATATGTTTTAAAGGTTTATCAAATCCATAATGTTTTTCTAAATAGAAATTATCATAATCTTCATCAGTAAGTTCTTTCTTATTCTTTTTCCATATAGGAACCATACTGTTTACTACTTTAAGTTCTTTAACTTCTTCGTATTCATCTTCACTACCTTCTTTAAGTTTTTTAGTAGTTACATCCATCTTTATTGGGTATCTTATAAAGTCTGAATACTTCTTGATCATTGCTTGTAATTTATATTCATTTAAGTATTGATCATAATCTTCATCTTCTGAATTTTCTTTTATCTTAAGAATAACTTCTGTACCTACACTATCTTTACTGCAAGGTTCAATTGTATATCCATCTTCACCTTCTGATTCCCACTTGTAAGCTTCATTACTTCCAAAAGCCTTACTTATAACAGTAACTTTATCAGCTACTAGGAATGCTGAATAGAATCCAACACCAAATTGTCCTATTATATTATGTTCATCATTAACTTCATTTTCTTTCTTAAACTTTAGTGATCCACTTTGAGCTATAACACCAAGGTTATCTTCAAGATCTTCTTTTGTCATTCCAATACCAGTATCACTAATTGTTAGTGTTCTGTTTTCTTTATCAGGAGTTATCTTAATGTAGTAGTCATCTTTATTAAATTTTATGGAATCATCTACCAATGCTTTATAGTAAATTTTATCAATGGCATCACTTGCATTAGATATAAGCTCCCTTAAAAATATCTCTCTATTTGTATAGATTGAGTTAATCATAAGGTCTAATAATCTTTTAGATTCTGCTTTAAATTGTTTCTTTTCCATCTTAAATTCTCCCTTCATAATAAAAACATTTATTTTATTACGTATTGTAATAATTTATTTAAACCTTATGATTAGCACTCTAACCACGAGAGTGCTAACCATACTTTTTATATAACATATTTTCAATTTTATGTCAATAAAAGTGTACTTATATAAAAGAATAGATCTAATCTCTCATTCAAGTAATTATCAAATTTTCTAAATAGTAGTTATATAATAATTGTTATATAATGTTATTAACTAAATATAAAATTTAAAGGGGATAAATAATGCAAAAGAAAAAATTGATAGGAATAATTTTAGGAATATGTGCAATAGTCGTAATTGGAGGATTTTCATTTAATTATTATAGGAAGGAAACTAAATTTTCTAATTATATAAGCACTGCAAATAAACTTATAGCTGACGGGAACTATTCTGAAGCTACCTCAATGATAAATGAGGCTAAAGAAATAAAAGATTCTACAGAAGTAAAAGAAGCTGAAAATTTACTAACTTTAAATGAAGAACAATCAAAAATATATGATGAAGGCTTAGATCTAGCTAAACAAGAAAAATATACAGAAGCAATAAATGTTCTAGAAAAAATTGATAGTAATGCTACTCAAATAAAAGATGAGGCTAATAAAGAAATAGCCTCACTGAAAAATAAACTTATATCAACATATGTTGATAATTCAACTGAGTTTATAAATAAATATGACTTTACAAATGCTAATAAGGAGATAGATAAAATTGCATCTATAAATAGCAATAATAGCAATATACAAAAACTAAAAGATTTAATAGATTCAAAAAAGAAAGAGCTTGTATCTACTTATACAACAAAAGCAACTGATGCAATTAAGAATAATAATTTTAAAGATGCTAATAAATCAATCAACACACTTCAATCTATAGGCGCTAGTGATGATGCTATTAAAAGTTTAAAATCTAAATTAACTGATAAAGAAAAAACTCAAAAGTATTATAACTGTAAATATAGAGGTATATCAGATACTCAAAAACAAAGTACTATGTACTTTGCAGCAGCTCCTAGTAAACCATGTATAACTAGATATTATAACCCTGATTTAATGACAGAAAAAACATTTATAGATTTCTACCATGCTAATATTGAGCCTAAATTATATGAAGGTTATTCTTATGTTTTACGTAGTACAAAGGATAATAATTATGGACTTTTATTTGTATGTGAACCTAATGAAAATTATGAGTTCAATATGGGTAAAATAGGCCCAGATGGATTATTAGATATATATAGTGACTCAGCTGCATACTGTGGAATACACGGTGATAAAGTTGTATACTATAGCTTACAAACTCAACAACCTATAGCACCTTTAATATTAAGATAATTATATTAATATATAAAATTAACATTAAAGCGAGTCAAAACTGACTCGCTTTTTATTGAAATATTCTAATTAACCTCTCTTTTTTAATATACCAAGTCCAGCTAGAATTAATCCTACTGCACCTGCCATAAATCCTAAATTCTCTCTACCCGTGTCAGGTATTGGCTTATTATTGTTTGCACCGTCCGACCCTGAATTGTTACCATTATTATTTGTGTCATCTGGTTTTGTATTATTGTTTGATCCTTCTCCTTTATCTGGATCACTCGCATTATCTTTATCATTTTTAAGAACTAATTTATCAATTGATTCCTGTAAGCCCTTAACTGCCTTATCTATCTGTTCTTGTGTCACATCTTCATTATTTAACACCTTTTCTGCCTCTTTTAATGAATCTTTAACTAACTTAGCCGTTTTGCTTGTATATTTTGATAAATCTAACTTTTTGGCACTACTAATTAAATCTTTTAATTTACTCTTATCGACTTCCTTTGGAGATTCAACAGCACCCTCTTTAGTTATAATTTCATATATCTTAGGTGCTGGTTTTGATGAATCAAATTCAAGTTTAACTTCTAATATTGTCTTTTTAATATCAAATGTTTTAAACTCTTCATCAAGTTTTCCAACATCAAGCCACTTACCATCAAGTCCTTTAATACTAACTTTAGCATCACTTATATTCTTTTCATCTTGAAGGAACATTAATTCTTGAACATCAGTAACTCTACTCATCTTATAAACAATATTATCCCCAGACTTTACTGATTCTGGAGCATATGCTGTTGATAAATCTCCGTCATAAAGATTCTCAAAATTCCCTTTAGGATTTCCTGTAACTAACTCAACATAATCATCTGATTCGCTTGGCACTGTTTTATTTATCTCTATCTCATATAGCTGAACCCAGTAACTTGAATTTCCTTCTGTGTTTGAGCCATTTGCCTTTATTCTAATATATCTTGCCATCTGACCTTCAGCATTAACAGCTGCGACCATCTTACCATTCTCTTCAACATACTTTAATTCACCTAATGAAGTCCAATTGTCACCATCTACTGAAATTTCATATTCAGAATTTCTCATACGATCTGATACAGCAAAGTATGACTTAACATCATAAAGAGGTATTACTGATCCTAAATCTACTTTAATGTAATGACCTTCAGCTGATGGTTTATTACTCCAATATTTAGTTTCCATATCTCCATCGATAGCATTCTCAATTTTATTATCACCATAAATACCTATGTTTTCAGAAATAGCTAATTTAGTTTTATATATTGGTGTCGTTTCTAGTTTATTGATCTTAGGTGATATACTTCCACTTGATATATTCACAACTCTTACAAAAGTAGCAGGTACATCTGTGTTTGATGTTAATACTCCATCAACCATTTCAGTTTCTGCCTTTGTCCACTCAATTCCATTTAGTGAATATTGAAGCTCTATATCATCATAATTATCAGCTTTTAATTCTATTTTATCTAACATCACAGCCTTTGGCATTGCAAATCCTATATAATCATTGTTGTTCATATTTATATTTGATATATCATTTATGCTATATTTACCTGAAGTAGTCTTTACATCTACCTTAGGCATATCTTTAACATTACCAATTACTTTTGGTGACTTATCTCCATTTAATTTCTCTGACATTATACTCTCACCTTTTGTTATAGTTTCAGATACTAGTGGTTTAAGGAGCTTTGTTCCAACATCAACTACATAAGTCTTAGGCCCTTCTGCCTCAATTCTATCTACAGTAAAGTCATTCATTGCATTTAACTTTTGATTTGCTATTTTCGTATTAGTAATCCACTCTTTAATTGCACCTTCTTCTGCTGCAATTATAGCTTTCATAGATGCTATTCCAGCTTCACTTAATGATTCATATGCACCTAAAAATGGTGTGATTTCCTTAAGTAAATTCTTATTTTTTAGTTTTGATTTTAGAGTTTTTGCATCAGATTTTAAAGTATTGAATTCATTTAATAATACAGTCGCTGCCTTCTTTATTGATTCACCTTTTTGTATTGCATTCTTAAATGAATCAATTTTCTCTTTTAAATAAACTGACTCATCAAATATAAATGGACCACTAGCTCCCCCATCATCGCTTAAGTATGAAATATTTGATGCAAATCTTTTAAATTCTTCTGATGCTTCTGGAACAAGTTCCTCAATAGCCCTTTCCCAACTTTTTTGATATTTAAATTCATTTGTATTCCATGTATAATCCGCAATGCTATATAAGGCAACCTTTGAAGCTTCTGCTTGATTCATAGGATTTGAGAAGAATCCTGTAACATTATCTAAATCTGGGTTTAAATTAGGCATTGGTGCCATTAAGAGTTTAGAATCGCAATAATCATTTACTGGATAATTCCACCAAACAGATACATCTTTATCTACACCTGTTGCAGTTTTTGGCCATTCAAAGACTTCTTTAGATACATTTGACATAGTAGCATGTCCAGTCCACATCACTTCAATATCCTTATCTAAAGTCTCCATAAATGGTTTAAAATATCTATCTATATTAGGTCCCCAAGCTGAATTATATCTTGCTGAAATAACTATCATAGGTGCAACATCACCTTTAGCTTTAACAAATTCTTTATTTATTCTATTTATCCATTCTGCTTGAAGCTTTCCCCTACTCCAATCATCAGTATCATCAAATAGTACACCAAACTGACGAACTCCTAAGCTATAAAGCTGCTCAAATTTATTTATTATAGCGTTATAATCTTCATCTGTAAATTGAAGTGTTGCTCCAGGGTGGATTGTCCAACAAAAGTTTAAATTATTATCAGTTCCTGCCTTTGCAAGCTCTGCAATTTCTTTTGCTTTATCTGCTGGATATAATTCTTTCCACTCCGCTCTATGATAAATATCATCTTTTGGCGCATAAATATAGGTATTCATTTTGTACTCACTAGTATCTTTCATTAAGCTTTTTCTGTCTTCATGACTCCAAGGAGTACCATAAAATCCTTCAATAAATCCCCTATGTTTTATCTCTGGACTATCTGATATAACAACTTCAGCTATTTTATTTGAGCCAGTAGATTGATCTAATATTTGATCTAACGTTAATACCCCATAATAAACTCCATCTTTATCCGTTCCTGTAATCTTTATAAGTCCATTTTTATTTACATCATCACTTGCACTAAGTATATATCCCTCTTCTTTCTTAAGTGTTCCTAGATTATCTGTCATTCCTTCAGTACAATCATTACAATGTTCTTTATCAGAAGATAAAATTATATTTGCCTTATTATTATCTACATTTTCCCCTACTTCATATGGAATCTTATGTTTATCTAGACTATTCTTAAGCCTTGGTAAAGTTGCTTTTTCCTGTTCTCCATGTACAACAATATTTATTTTCCCTTTAATTTTAAATCCATCTTGTGATGTATACTCTGTCTTTTGCGGTAATGGATATATATCAAGTTTATTATTAACTATATCCACCTTTTCTTTAGTTGCCGTCATTCCATAAGCTAATGGTGTTGCAAATGTAGTTATTCCAAGTGATAAGAAGCATGTAGTTGCTACCCCTATCTTTAAAGCCTTTTTCTTCTTATTTCTAAGCATATTATTTCTCCTTAAATTTATTATTTTATAAAACTATAAAGTTAATCATCATAATTTATTTATACATTATTTTCCATTTATTTCATATGGAATATTTTTACTTTCGTCCTATTTTCTAAAAAATATTATTAATTTAAACTTAGGATTATATATGCTCTTAGATAAAAAAATAAGACTATATTATCAATAATATAGTCTTAACCTTTAATATTTATTTAGTTTCTCTAATTACTTATCAAATAAGCCTCCACCATTGCCAGTTTTAACACCTTTAGAGGCTACATTTCCTATACTCTTTTTTGCTTTCATACTATTTTTAGTACTAGAACTTTTCTTCTTCTTTTCTTCTATAAGCTTTTTCATCATTTCAATATTCTTATTCATACTATCTATCCTCTTTTATAAATACCTACTACTAGTGAGTATTGCTTGCTCCAGCACTTTGCTTTCCGTATCTATCTGGTATTTTCTTTCCTGATTTTTTTGTTGTCTTTGCTTTCTTTTCTTCTAAAAGCTTTTTCATCATCTCTACGTTTTTATTCATTATAAAATCCTTCTTTCAATGTAGTCTTCTACATCATCTTATTTTACTTGCCCTTTATTTTAAATAAATAATGTCACACATTATATTTACTTAAATCAACGAAAATCAATTCATATAAACACTTTTACTATGTTTAATGATATCTAAATATACTAATTATAATCATATTACTATAAATGAGTATCAATGTATAGTTTAACCTAAATTAAGAATTACATATATAGCTAGGTATTCTTACATCTAAATATTATATATATTATTATTAAATACTAATGTACCATCATTTATTATTACTGGTTTCGTATAGAAAAATGATGATGTAATCATATTTTTATTTTCTTCTCCATTTCCACTTATAGTCCATGTACCACCTTCACAAGCACTAAGTATAATTCCTTTAGAATTATTTATCTTTATATCTCCATCATAAAATTGACATCCTACAAACATATATCCAACATCAACATTATTACATACAAGAGATTCATCTAAATTATGATTAAATTGACATGAAACAGCACTACCATGTGAGTTATTTGGATAAGCAGAGCCCCCAACTACATACATACCTGATCTATTTCTATTAAAAGAACAGTTAGAAAACATATTATTTCCTCCAGCATTTATGCAACCTATATTATTCTTCGCTGACGTTATATTTGTAAACTGAACATATTCAGCTCTCTTATCTAATGTTATTCCATAACTATTCTTTTCAAATCTACAATCTCTAACATGAAGATTTTTATAATACTGTGATATATTATTATATCCTATTTCAGTACAGTACAATCCACTTTTATCAAAACCCTCAACTAAAATATTATCTAATAATACTCTTTTACATTGCTTAACATATATCCCTATATATTCTCCTCTATTTGGACAGTACTCTTCTGTATTAAATCCCTTTACTCTTATATTGCTTATAATAGCATTCACCCCATCTCCTATAAATAAACAATGCTTATTTATAATATCTTCATTTAATGCTATAGTTGAATCTACAGTACCTACTATATGGGTATTATTCCTTATAATCAGCCTTTCAGTTAAAAACTCTCCCTTAGGTATAAATACTATTTCACCATTCTCTGCACATTCATCAATTATTGACTGTAATTTAGTGTTTAGTGTCACTCCATCTCCTATACATCCTCTTTCTGTTATGTCTACAAAACCCTTTTTTAAATTTTTCATCTTCATTACCTCTTTCTCATAAATCTTCTAAGAGACATAGCTCTCATCTTTTATATATGCATGAAGATAAATTTACTAAAAATAAAAATAGAATTATCAATTTAACTTTTATAATATATTTAAATACTATTTTTATAAAATTGTTATGTACTCTAAATTAAATTCATATAATAAAAATCTCTTCAAAATTTATCATTTGAAGAGATTTTTTAATAACTTATTTTGCTAACAAGACTGGTAATAATAAAATCCAATCATTTAATACATGTACAAAGAAAGAAATCCATAAATTTTTTGTCTTTATATAAGGATATGTAAGTACAAGTCTAACAACACTTATTCCTAAAATAGCCTGAATAATATTCCAATTATATGTTGGTAAATGAATAGCTCCAAAAATTAAAGCTGTTATTATCCATGCTAAAATTATTCCTTTCTTCCTAGAAAGTTTAAATGTTTTAGTTGCTAATTGTAAAACTACTAAAAATGGAATAATAGTAATTAATTCTTCCCCAAAGAGCATCGGTATTGTCTTAGCAAAGAATACTACATTTTCAAATTGTGTATTTCCTTTAATTATATCTACTGCTGGATTTAAACCTACACTAGTTATTTTAGTCATTAAAATTGCAACTAACATTGTAACAAAATAATTTACTATAAGAACTATAACTATTAGTTTTATATCTTTAAGTTTAATTTTCCTAAAAAGCTTAGTCCAACTAGATTTAGTAAAAATAATAAATATCCCAAGTGGAATAATAATATTTATAAATGGTGATATAAAACTCGGAATTAATTCTCCCATATAATCAAAAATTATAATACTGAGAATAGGTATAATAAGAAGAAAAAGACTTTGTATAGCTGTTAAATAAAATGGCTTTCCATTGTAAAAAGGAAAATCATCATTTTTATTTTCGAATTTGAAAAATTCAGTATTTCTCATATTCTATTATCCCCCCTTGTTAAAAATTTAATTTTTATAAATTTAATCAAAATTATATATACTAATATTATCTAAATCAATTAACTTTATGAATTCTTAATTCTTTTTGAGTTTTATTATTGTTTTCTTAATAAATTCATGTGATTATTTGGAATATAATTAAATATATTCTGTAACAGTATTAATTCGATTAACACTAGTACTCTTTTATTTTTTATAAGAATACATATCCTTGGTTAAATAAACACTTATTTTGTTACTCATAATACTGTTTAAAACTATATTTTTTCCCATATAGCTTTAAACATAAAAAAGAGCCAAAAAAGCTCTTTTTTATAACTATATTATCCTTTTAATTCTTTATAAATTATATACTCTAATTCCTCTATAAAATACTCTAATAAAGACATTTTATTATTTAATCTTTGTTCCACAATATGGACAATATTTATAATCTCCTTCTAACGTTCTTCCACATGAAGGACATATATTCTTAGGTGAATAATAGTAGTTATCAGAATGCCCATTATCTATTTCATTTAAATCCCAATATGTTATATCTATATTCTCACCATTTTCAATTCTCTTCCCTTTGTCTTTTGGAATTTCATATATAGTACCACACCTATTACACTTGATATAATATCTTTCATTCCACTTAAATATGGGTATAAAGAAAAACTGAAACAAACTAAATGTTTTTATAAGTTGTCCTGTAGTATTAGTATTGCAAACCTTACAAGGTACATTATTTAATGTTTTTATTTCCTTTTGACCACTCTCTATTCCAAATATGCCTATAAAAAACATAATTTCATCTCCATTTATCTATTCAAAAAATTCCTTAGCATAGATAACTTCTCCACTAATATTCCTCAATCCATTCTCTATAAGTTCAACTGCCATAAAATTTTCATCTGGTACTTCAAAAGGTGCTTTTATTCCCCATTTACTTGCAGGTTCATATCCAAAACGTGAATAATAATTAGGATCTCCAACTATAACTACACTACTATATCCTAACTCCTTTGCTATTTTATGTCCTTCTAAAACTAGCTTTTTTCCCACTCCTAGTCCATGGTACTTAGGTAATACCGCAAGTGGTGCAAGGGCAAGTGATATATGTTCCCCTATTTTTATTTTAGTAATCATAGTATGCCCTATAATCTTTCCATCATTTTCTGCGACAAGAGATAATTCTTTAATAAAAGCATCACTATCTCTTAATTTATTTACAAGGTTATGCTCATTATGGTCTGTATGTTCTGCATTTTCAAATGCTAATCTAACAACATCATAAACCTCATTGAAATCTTTATTATTTTCTTCTCTAATTATAATATTCATTTAATACCCCTCTTTTAACTTATTTAAAAAAGTATTTAATTTACCTTCTGTATCAAATTTAAAAGAATATCCGTAAGTTATTGCTGTTTGTCCATTATTTAACCTTTTAGGAAATTCTCTTAGCACTGTGCTATGAAACAAACCCTCGCTTTTTAACTTTAATTCTTCACTTATAGTATCTGGATTCAGAACTATACTTATCCTCTTATTAGGAATTAAATATATAATTTCTTTATTCTTTTTATTTTCGAATTTTATTCCCTTATCTGTTTCTTTTATAGATCTAAATCCATTTAGCTCAAAAATATATTTTAATTTATCACTTAAATTATCCATTCATTCAACCTCTATTAAATAATTTTTAATATGTCTCATAACAATAATTATACTACAAATTAAACTAAATTTGATTCTGAAGTAACTTCTGAATCTCTAATTCTGTTAATTCTCTATACTGACCTTTTTCTAATGATTCATCTAACTTAACTTCGCCAATAGCAATTCTATTTAAATACACTACATGACAACCTAATGCCTTTAACATACGTTTTACCTGATGTTTGCGTCCTTCTGAAATAGTAAGATATCCAGATACAACTTGTTGATTATGTTGGTTTGAATCTATATTACATAAACTATCAATTTCATCTTTAAAATCTTTGCACACACCTGATTTTTGTACCTCTATTCTTGCAGGCTTTGTTAGTATTTCACCTTTATTAATATAAACTCCTTCTTCTAATTTCTTTATGTTTTCTTCACTTAAAGAACCTAAAGCCCAAAAGAAGTAAGTCTTTTCCATATGCTTTTCCGGATGCATTAATCTATGCTCAAATTCACCATCATTAGTAAACAATAATAATCCTTCTGTATCTTTATCTAATCTTCCAACATGGAATACTCCATTCATATTCATATCATCAAAGAAATCAAATACAGTTTTATGAGAAGCATCTCTTTTTGCAGTTATGTATCCTGCTGGTTTATTAAACATATAATATACTTTTTCAGTATAATAAACTCTCTCATCAAGATATTCAATAACATCTAATCTTTCATCTATATCTATTGCAGGTATTGTTATAACTTCTCCATTAACCTTAACTTTACCCTCTTTAATATAAATCCTGACCTCTTTACGCTTTCCAACATATGATTGTGCTAAGAATTTATCTAACCTCATACTTCTTCACTTCCTTTCCTTTGACTAATAATTTATATATCATTAAATAATAAATTCTCAGGGTATTTGTAGTCTACAAAAATCCACTAAAAAAGATGAGTGGTAATAATATTAATCACTCATCTTCAAAATAACTATTTTCTAACAAGTCTTGCTACATTCTCTATATGAGCAGTTTGAGGGAACATATCAACTGGTTGCACTTTTTCCGTTCTATATCCTAGCTCATCTAATATCTTTAAATCTCTAGCTAAAGTACTTGGATCGCAAGATACATATACTACTCTATCAGGCTTAGTTTCCCCTATAGCTTTTAATAACTTAATATCACAGCCTTTTCTTGGTGGGTCAACAACTATTACGTCAGCCTTAACCCCTTCCTCTATAAGCTTTGGAATAACTTCTTCTGACTTACCTACAAAAAATTCTGCATTAGATACATAATTCATCTTAGCATTTTCTCTCGCATTAATTATTGCAGGTTCTACAATCTCAACTCCATAAACCTTCTTAGCCTTTTGTGATAAGAATAATGTTATTGAACCCGTTCCACAATAAGCATCAAATACAGTTTCTTCTCCCGTAAGGTCCGCATATTCTAAAGTCTTACTATATAGCACTTCAGTTTGAGTAGGGTTTACTTGGAAGAATGAAAGTGGTGATATATTAAACTTAAACTCTCCAATATAATCTTTTATATAATCTTCTCCCCATAATGTGTAGCATTCTGGTGTAAGTATTACGTTAGTATCTTTAGAATTAATATTAAGAACTATACTCTTTAATCCTTCAACATGGAATTCAAGCTTTCTAATAAGCTCATTCATATGATTTAAGTCTTTTCTAGTTGCTACTATAACTACCATTACTTCGCCAGTTTTAAAGCCTTTTCTAATCATTACATGTCTAAGTAGCCCTTTTTTGTTAAACTTACCATCAACAAAGGCTGGCATTATATTGAATTCTTCAATCCATTCTTTTGTTATCTTACTTATCTTATTTGCATCTTCTTCTTGAATTAAACATTCTTCTATATCTATGATATCGTGACTTCTTGGTGCATAGAAACCTAAAGCTGGCTTACCTTTAACCATTCCTATAGGCAGTTGAACCTTATTTCTATATTGGTATGGATTCTCCTCCATTCCAATTGGGTACTCAACTAACTCCTCAGAAAGCCCACCTATCTTCTTAATGCAATCTTTTACTCTTTCCCACTTAAAGTCTAATTGAGTTTTATAGTCCATATGCTGCAATTTACATCCACCACATCTTTTAAAATACTCGCATTTAGGTTCTACTCTACCTTCTGATTTCTCTATAACTTCTAAAAGTTTTCCATAAGCAAAGTTCTTATTCACCTTAACTACTCTAACTTTTACCTTCTCACCTTTTAAAGCACCTTCTATAAAAATTGGATATCCATCAACTTTTGCTATTCCTTCACCTTCATAGCCCTGAGATACTATATCTAAAATGTATTCCGTATTCTTTACAACCATTTAAATTCACCTTTTTCTTACGATTTAATATTGATTAATTATATCATAATTTCAACACATATTGTGAGTAGCATTTACTTCTTACTCTTCCATTTAAACTTATAATAATAAATAATATACAATAAGTTTTTAAGATAATAAAAAAAGACTACTGATTTAAATCAGTAGTCAAAATTTAAACGATTACTTATGCTTTTCTAACCTTTGATGAAAGTAGTATTAATCCTCCAACACTTACAAGTACAGCAGCACCTACTCCTAGTAGTTTTGTAGTGTTTTTCTTGTTACAAGATACTAAAGCTTTAAAATCTTTCATATTGCTACACCTCACCTTAAAATTATTCTTTCGGTAAATATGTTCTTAATCTATATTATGATTTTACCCTCTTATTGCTTTCTTAATCTACAATTTTTATAATTTTTAAGGTTAATTTAATATGACTCTATAAAAGTTTCGCACTGAGTCTCTGCACTTTCTCTTGGCATATTACCAACTATTATTAAGTTTCTGGCCTCGCACCTTCCATCACCATTGTAAAAGCATTTTCTAGCGCTGCAAGATACATTAGGTGAGAACTTCACTTCACCCGGCCCACTTAAAATTTGCATTATTTCACCAAAGAAATCCGTATTAGTAACAGCTTTCACTTCATTTACTATTGTATCTACCCTAAAATTACTACAATATGTTTGGCTTGATGTGTATGCACTATCACCTTCTACTAATATATATTCTGCACCACATAATCCACCTTCATTATTGACACAATTATGTGCTGTACATCCCAATGTATTCATTAATAATCACACTCCCTTTTACAATATATTATTAACAAAGTAAGTGTGATTATTCATTATTACATTTTATTTCTCATCTGCTGATCTATCATGTACATTCCAAGTAAATGCGAAGAATACTATTGCAAGTATACATGAAGCCATAAGCATTATAAATCCACCGCTCCAATTAAATCTATCTACAACGGCTCCCATTACCACTTCTGCAATTACTTGTCCTCCCATATATCCGAAAAGACCAGTAAATCCAGCTGCTGTTCCTGCCGCTTTCTTTGGAACAAGATCCAGTGCACTTACACCAATTAGCATAACCGGTCCATATATTAGTGCTCCAATTGATGCTAAAGCACAATTTATAACAACTGGGTTTGCACTTTTCCAATATACGAATACAGCTATGAAAACTCCAATCATACAGAAGATTCCAAGTGGGGCTCTTCTTCCATGGAATACCTTATCACTAAGCCATCCAATTATTATTGTTCCTGGTATTGCTGCATATTCAAATAATGCAAATGCGATTGAAGAATCTTTCATGCTAAAATGTCTAACTTCTTCTAAGTATGTAGGTACCCAGTTTATTACTCCATATCTAACTAAGTAAACGAACACATTAGCTAGTGCAATAAACCATAAGTATTTATTGTTAAATACATATTTAAATAATATTTCTTTTGCTGTTAATTCTCTTTCTCTATCCTCTACAGCAACCTCTGGATAATCATCCTTATATTCTTCAATTGGTGGTAATCCAACTGATTGAGGTGTATCTTTAGCAAATATCATATATAATATACCAATTATAATTGCAAGTATTCCTGGTAAGTAAAAAATTCCTTTCCAACTACCAAATATTGATACTCCAAGTACTGCTATTGTAGCTATAAGTCCTCCCCCAACGTTATGAGCTGTATTCCAGATTGACATTTTTACTCCACGTTCTTTATCAGAAAACCAGTGAGTTATTGTTCTACCACATGGTGGCCATCCCATTCCTTGGAACCATCCATTTAAAAGCATTAATATAAACATTAATGTTATACTACTTGTTAGCGGGAAGAATAAATTAACTACCCCTGATGCTATAAGCCCTATTGCTAAGAAATATCTAGGATTTGATCTATCTGATACATTTCCCATAACAAACTTACTAATTCCATAAGCTATTCCTAGCGCTGATGCTACAAACCCAAGCTGCATCTTTGTAAAGCCTTGATCTACAAGATATGCCTTTGCAAGTGAAAAGTTACTTCTTACAAAATAATATGTTAAGTATCCAATGTATATACTTATGAA
Source organism: Clostridium sardiniense (assembly GCF_050584765.1). Lineage (GTDB taxonomy): Bacteria > Bacillota > Clostridia > Clostridiales > Clostridiaceae > Clostridium > Clostridium sardiniense_A. Next base: position 847,749 of record NZ_JBNOOR010000002.1, read on the forward strand.
AACTTGTATTCTATATCTTTTGTATGCAGAGTCTATCTTATCTTTTGGTAGCCTCTCTATATGTTTTGCTGGCTCTAAAAATTTTAACAATTTTTCCATCCCCTTATGTATTCATCCTCTGTGCTTAAAAAAAACCACAAAAAGGCATATCTTAAATTATGCTTTTTGCGGTTATTCTCTATATCTCTACACCTAAGTTTATTCAATTTTACATTTTGATAAATAGCGCTATTTCCTTTCTTATAATACATTTTTTAGTAAACATTTACAAGAAATTTCACTTTCAAATTATCATTTTTTACCGTTTGTTCATTTTATTTTATTTTTATTTTTATTTATTGTAAGAAAGCATAAAAAAAATAGCACCACAAAGGGTGCAATAGAATCAGTTGCCAATACTAATCTTTCAAATAAACGTATAAAACGTACATCTTATAATTTTAACACATATTACAAATAATATACAATATTTTTTTATTTTTTTTAAATTAAGATTAATATCTAAATCCAACCCAAATCTATAAAAATAACTCTTAGAGAATAATCTCTAAGAGTTATTAGGTGTTTAAAGTATTTAAACTATTTTACAACACTTACTTTCATTAAGTTAGTTGCTCCAACTTCTCCAACTGGTACTCCAGCAGCTATAACTACAGTGTCTCCGTTTTGAACGAATCCATTTTCTTTAGCTATTTCTACTGATTTATCCATCATTTCATCAGTTGATTCTAATCTGTCTGAAACGATTGAGTATACACCCCATGAGAATGCTAATTGCTTAGCAACTGTTTCGTCTGGAGTTACAGCTATTATTGGGCATTCTGGTCTGCATTGTGATAATCTCTTAGCAGTTGCTCCACTTTGAGTTGATGAAACTATAGCTGAAGCTTGTAATTCATTAGCAGCATTACAAGTAGCTCTGCTTATTACTCCTGAGATTGCTGGAATATGGCTAGTTGCTTGTGATACAGCAACTTCATATTTTAATTGCTTTTCAGCTTCTTCAGCGATTTTAGCCATTGTTTGAACAGCTTCTACTGGGTAGCTTCCGTTAGCACTTTCACCTGATAACATGATTGCATCTGTTCCATCTAATATAGCGTTAGCTACGTCTGAAACCTCTGCTCTTGTTGGTCTTGGGTTTCTGATCATTGAATCTAACATTTGAGTTGCAGTAACAACTGGAATTCCAGCTTTATTACATTTTTGTATTATCATCTTTTGAACAGCTGGTACGTTTTCTATTGGAATTTCAACACCAAGGTCTCCTCTAGCTACCATAATAGCATCTGATTCAGCTATTATTGAATCTATGTTATCAACACCTTCTTGGTTTTCTATCTTAGGGCAGATAAGTATGTTTTCTCCACCATTTTCATCTAAAACTTTTCTTATAGCTCTTACGTCTTCAACTTTTCTTACGAATGATGCAGCGATCATAGTTACGCCCATTTCACATCCGAATATTAAGTCTGATTCGTCTTTCTTAGTTAAAGCTGGTAATTTTATTGAAACACCAGGAACGTTAACTCCTTTGTGGCTTCCAACTAATCCTGTGTTCATAACTTCACAGATTACCTTGTTTCCTTCTACTCTTCTAACTTCTAATCCAACTAAACCATCATCTATTAATATAGTGTTTCCTGGTTTAACATCGTTAGCTAATCCATCGTAGCTTACTGAACATTTAGTTGCATCTCCAACTACTTCTTCACCAACATATATAGTGAATTCTGAACCCTTTTGTAATTCAAGCTTACTTGGTTCAAAGTTTCCAGTTCTTATTTCTGGTCCTTTTGTATCTAAAACTATAGCAATTTCTTTATTGAATTTCTTTGCTAATTCTTTAACCTTTCTTATTCTTCCGCCATGTTCTTCATGGTCACCATGTGAAAAGTTATGTCTTGAAGCATTCATCCCTGCTTCTATAATTTTTGATAGTATTTCTTCATTTTCACTTGCTGGTCCGATTGTACAGATCATTTTAGTCTTTTTCATTCGAAATAACACTCCTCTTTATTATAATTAACCCAAAATCTATATATAAATATTATTTATAGCTATTATTTTGATAAGATTTCTGCTATTCTGTAAGTTTCTTCATCAAACTTTCTTTCAACTGCTAAAGCTTCATCTATATCCATATCAATTATCTTATTATCTACTGTTCCTATAACTCTTGAAGTTTTTCCTTCTTGTAGAACTTCTACAGCTTTTGCTCCCATTTTTGAAGCTAATACTGTATCAAATGCACTTGGACTTCCACCTCTTTGGATATGTCCTAATACAGTTGCTCTTGTTTCTATTCCAGTAATTTCTTCTACTTCTTCAGCAAGCTCGAAAGCTCCACCTACTCCTTCAGCTAAAAGTACAAGATTATGCATCTTTCCTTTTTGCTTTCCTTCTAAAATAGTTTTACATAAGTCGTTTTTATCGAATCCTTTTTCTGGTGTTATGATAGCTTCTGCTCCACCTGCTAAACCAGCATATAAAGCTATATCTCCACAATTTCTTCCCATAACTTCAACTATTGATACTCTTTCATGTGATGTTGAAGTATCTCTAATCTTGTTAATTGCATCTAATACTGTATTTAATGCTGTATCAAATCCTATAGTATAGTCTGTATAAGCTAAATCATTATCGATAGTTCCTGGTAATCCTACAGTCTTAACTCCTAATTTTGAAAGAAGTTTAGCTCCTGTAAATGATCCATCTCCTCCGATTACAACTAAAGCATCAACTCCATAAGCTTTTAATATTTTAACAGCTTTTTTTCTTACTTCTTCTTGCTTAAACTCTGGACATCTAGCTGTTCTTAGGATTGTTCCACCTCTTTGGATTATGTCTGAAACAGAGCTTCTATCCATTGTGAATAATTCTCCGTTTATTAATCCGCTGTAACCTCTTTGGACTCCCATTACTTCTATCCCAGCTGCTATAGCAGTTCTAGTTACTGCTCTAAGTGCAGCATTCATTCCTGGTGCATCTCCACCACTAGTTAAAATAGCTATCTTTTTCATGATTACTCCTCCTTCTACCGCCGGGACATGGCTAGTCCCACTGGTAACAAAACTTCCCACGTTTATATGACCGATTATAATTGTACATAAATTGTTGAAATTTATCAACGTAATTTCTTCAACTTTTTTCAATATACTTCTATATATAATAAGTTATTCTTTATTTATCTAAATTTTTCGCTATGTTCTGATAATTTTTAATAATATTACAATTAATATTATACCCTATGAATATTAAAATTATATACAAAATAAATGATTTTTAGGAATTAATTTTTGTAAAAATTTTCATTTACATTTCATTCAATATTATTCATATTTATTAACCATTTTTCATATTTTTAATCATTTTATTGAAAATTTATTAAATAAATATTGTACTAATTAATCATTTATAGGATATTTATATAACTTTTCTTAATTATTCTAATACAATTATCTACTTATTTCGATAAAATTTCAATACTAAATAGTAATTTTTCAGTATTTTTAGATTATTTCCACAAAAAATAAGTATGATGCATTAATTATGCATCATACTTTAATATTCTAGGAAGATATTACCTTGATATTATCTTCACCATATTTATCTTTAAGCACTGTAATTATATCTGTATCTAGATTAACCCAAGCTTCTCTAGCTAATCTGTAACTTTTGTTATTAGAAGCATTAAATACATATATTGCTACATCACCCTTATATTCTTCAAAACCTATTCTAAGTTCATAATTAGCCTTTTTAACTGCTTCTTCATCATTTACTCTAATATAAATTTTGTTAGAATCAACCTTCTCTAAACCTTCAATCTTTTCACATATAAGTTTTGGTGGCTCATCTTCTTTTAGACTAATTCTTCCTTTTATAGTAACTAAAGCATCTTCTGCAATACTCTCTCTTACTCTATCTAATGTTCTTGGGAATACTATAACTTCTATCTCACCACTTAAGTCTTCAAGTTTTAAAAATGCCATAATAGTATTATTTCTAGTAACCTTTTGATTTACTTCTGTAAGTATTCCTCCAAGTATCACTGTCTCATTATCTTTAATAGGCATTTGATCAACTATCTCTTCTATATTTATACCTTTTGAAATATTTTCCTCAATTGCTTTATGAACTTTAAAAATACTACTTACCGAAGTAGTTGTTTGCATCTCTAAACTTTTTGTATACTCATCTAATGGATGACCTGATAGATACATACCTGTCATTTCCTTTTCCATTGATAAAAGATTCCTTTTATTAAATTCTTTTATATTTGGGTAGTTAATCTCTGGCATACTTATCTCTTCCTCAACTGCAAAGAGACTTATTTGTCCATCAATATTTCTCTTTTTATCTCCAGCTACTCCATCCATTAATTTTTCATACACAGCAAGAAGCTTAGATCTAAATACTCCAAAAGCATCAAATGCTCCAGCTTTTATTAAACTTTCAACAGCTCTTTTATTTATTGTTCCAAGATCTAACTTGTTTATAAAATCCATTATTGAGGTAAATTCACCTTTACCTTCTCTAGCTTTAACGATTCCTTCAACTACATTTACTCCAACATTTCTTATTGCAGCTAATCCGAAGATTATCTTGTCACCTTCAACTGTAAATTTTGAATAACTTTTATTTATATCAGGTGGAACTACTTGTATACCAAGGCTTTCTGCAAATTTTATATATCCTGCAACTTTTTCATTTATCCCCATAACTGAATTAAGCATGGCCGCAATCATCTCTACTGGATAATACTTCATTAAATATGCAGTTTGATATCCAACTACACCATAAGCTGCAGCATGTGATTTATTAAATGCATAGGATGCAAAGTCCATCATCATGTCATATATCTTATTAGCTGCCTCTTCTGATATACCATTTCTTAAGCATCCAGGCACTTCAATGTTTCCATCACTATCTTCTATACCATATATAAAGTTCTTTCTCTCTTCTTCCATAACCTTATGTTTCTTCTTAGACATAGCTCTTCTAACAAGGTCACTTCTTCCCATGGAGTATCCAGCTAGTTTTCTAACTATTTCCATAACCTGTTCTTGATATACCATAACACCATAAGTAACATTTAATATATCTTCAAGTTCTGGAGTTACATATTCAACTTTATCTGGATTTTTCTTTCTTTCAATATATCTTGGTATTTCTGCCATTGGACCTGGTCTATATAAAGATATACCCGCAATAATATCTTCTAATGAATCTGGTTTAAGTTCTTTCATGAAAGATACCATTCCAGCTGACTCTAATTGGAATACTCCAGCTGTTTTACCTTCACCAATCATCTTATAAACTTCTCTATCATCAAAATCTATCTTATCTAAATCAATGTCTACCCCTCTATTGTATTTAATCATTCTAAGGGCATCATTCATAACTGTAAGGGTACGAAGTCCTAGGAAGTCCATTTTTAACAGACCAAGTTCTTCTAATGTATTCATACCAAATTGAGTTACTATCATATCTTCATTCTTTTGAAGTGGTACATATTCAACTAAAGGCTTTGATGCAATAACTACACCAGCAGCATGAGTTGATGAGTGTCTTGGAAGACCTTCTAAGTCTTTACTAACATCTATAAGGTTTTGTACCCTCATATCTGTATCATAAGCAGTTTTAAGTTCTGGATTTAAGTCAAGCGCCTTCTCTATAGTTATTCCAAGCATTGTAGGTATCATTTTAGCTATTCTATCAACCTCCGCATAGGAATAGTTCATAGCTCTACCAACATCTCTTATACAGGCTCTAGCAGCCATTGTACCAAATGTTATAATTTGAGATACATTGTTTTCTCCATACTTTTCAACAACATAATCTATTACCTCTTGTCTTCTTTCATAACAGAAATCAGAGTCTATATCGGGCATACTTACTCTCTCTGGATTTAGAAATCTTTCAAAAAGCAAGCTATACTTTATAGGATCTATCTTTGTTATTCCTAGAGTAAATGCGACTATTGACCCTGCTGCTGATCCTCTCCCTGGTCCTGTTGGTATCCCTTGTTCATTTGAATATCTTATGAAATCCCAAACTATAAGAAAATAATCAACATATCCCATTTGATTAATTACTCCAAGTTCATAATCAAGTCTATCAATAAGTACTTTAGCTTCCTCATTTTCTTCTCTCATTTTGAATATCTTATCGTAATCATATTCTTCATTCTTTATATCATCAAATACGCTATATCTCTCTAAAAGTCCCTTAAAACATGTATCCCTTAAATATATATAAGGATCATCTTCATCTGTTGGAAGTGGGAATTTAGGAAGCTTAGACACATGGAATTCGTAATCAAAATTACACTGATCCGCAATTTTTATTGTATTCTCTAAAGCCTCTTTAACATATGAGAACATATCATACATTTCATCAGCTGATTTTAAATAAAATTGATCTGATGGATATCTTCTTCTATCATGATCTTCAACTGTTTTACCAGTTTGAATACACATTAATATATCATGAGACTTTGAATCTCTTTGTTCTATGTAATGAACATCATTTGTTGCAACTAATGGAATCCCTGTTTCTTTAGATAATTTTATATTAAGTTCATTTACTTTTCTTTGTTCTTCCATTCCATGATTTTGAAGCTCTAAATAGAAACCTTCCTTAAATATATCTTTATAAGTCAAAGCAATATCTTTTGCCTTTTCATAGTTTTCGTTAAGAAGAGCCTTCTGTACCTCTCCCCCTAGGCATGCACTTAATGCAATAAGCCCTTCACTATGTGCTCTTAGATAGTCATGATCAACTCTAGGCTTGTAATAGAATCCATCAATAGATGCTGCTGATACTATCTTCATAAGATTCTCATATCCAGTTTCATTCTTAACTAAAAGAACTAAATGATTTGTACTATTATCTTTATCTACATTTTTTATAAGCATAGATTTACTAGCTACATAAACTTCACAGCCAAGTATAGGTTTAATACCTTCTTCTTTAGCTGCCTTATAAAAATCTACACAACCATACATAACTCCATGATCTGTAATAGCCATGCTTTCCATACCTAACTCTTTTGCCTTTTTTACAAGCTTTTTAATTTTGCCTGATCCATCTAAAAGGCTATACTCTGTGTGAAGGTGTAAATGACAAAACTTTTTATTTTCCACTTAGTCACACTCCTTTCTATATAAGAGAAAGGCCATTAGTATGTACCTGACCTTACCTCTTCTGCTATCTTTTCAATTTTTCTTAATCTATGATTAACTCCTGACTTTCCAACTGGTGGATCTAGCATTTCTCCTAATTCCTTTAATGATTCTTCTGGATATTGAAGTCTAAGTTCTGCTATCTCCTGAAGATTCTTTGGTAGTCTTTGAAGTCCTATATTATTCTGAATAAGTCTAATACTTTCAACTTGCCTAACAGCTGCATTAACCGTCTTTGAAAGGTTAGCTGTCTCGCAGTTAACTAATCTATTAACGTTATTTCTCATTTCTTTTTTTATTCTTATATTTTCTAGTTCAAGTAGGCATGTGTGAGCTCCAAGTATATTAAGTAAATCTACTATTTGCTCCCCTTCTTTAATATAAATAATAAAACTATTCTTTCTTTGAATAACTTTAGAATTAAGTCCACAACTATTTATAAGTGCACATAAATCATTTGCATATTCTTCACTATGAGTAACAAACTCTAAATGATAAGTTTTTTCTGGATTACTTATACTTCCTCCACCCAAGAAAGCTCCTCTTATATATGCCTTCTTAGTTTCATCAGTTTTTACCATCTCAGGATTTATAGTGTAATCTAGACTCATTACACCTTCTACTTCCTTAAGTATTCCAGTATCTTCTAATAGTCCACGAACCCCCATCTCTTCATCGATAACAACCATATATATGTTATTTTTCTTAAGAGAATTACTTTTCTTAACCATTAATTTAGAGTGAATATTAAAATGCTCTTTTAATAAAGTAAATATAAGTCTTGCACTTGCAGGATTCTCAGTAGTAATCCTAAATGCTAAACCCTTTCCAGTAAATGCAATGGTACCACTTACTTTCATTATTGCTGAAATTTCTGCTAAAGTCTCCTCTTTGCTTATATCACTATATCTACAGATTTCTCCTTTAACTTTTGATGAAAACGACATTTATTGCTCTCCTTCTATATATATTAATTAAAATATATCTAACTATATACAATATTTAATTATAACATAAAACTACCTAAATAATTACTTTAATATACGTATATAATATACATTATCCTTAGAATTTTAGGAAATATATTCTGCATTAATATTAATAAAATTTTAAACTTTAATTTCATACTTATTATAGAAAACTTTTATAATATAATGTTCATAAATATTTTGTATCTTTGTTATCTTTTATATGCTTACAGCCTTTTTTCTTACATTGTTACCATTACCTTAAATCAATAAACCAACAGCTCTACAAGGATAGTATGTTAAGCTAATCATTGCTTAGCCCCCCATTTGCCTTTACATTATAAATTTAGTCAGATACTTAATATGTTAAAAACTTAATAAAAACCAGCAAAGTACTTTGCTGGTTTTTATTATTTATTTGAATTCTCTTTATTTGAACTATCTCTTTTAAACTTCTTTTCAGTCTTATCTCTTTCTTTTATACGTTGAGAAAGATACATATATTCAATAATCTTTCTTCTATCATAAAGAAGCTTCTTCTCCATAATAGTTTCAACTAAAACTTGAGCTAAATAATCAGAGTCATGCTTAATAGTCCCTTTACTTACTCTTACAAGATTCTTTTCTACTATATCAATTCCAAGATCTTTAATACTCTTTCTATCAATATTAACAATCTCAGACCCTTTATCCTTATACTTTTCTTTCATATCATCACTGATACTTCCAACGTTTGCAATTACACAGTTGACTATATCTTTTCCACCATATTTCCTTAATACATTGATATGATCAGTTACTTTAAATCCATCTGTCTCTCCTGGTTGAGTCATAACATTTGAAATATATATCTTAAATGCATTACTCTTTTTTATTTCACCTACAATACCATTAACCAAAAGATTAGGAAGTACACTAGTATAAAGACTACCAGGCCCCATTACTATAGCGTCTGCATCTCTTATAGCTTCTAATGCTTCTTCTAACGGTTTTGCATCACTAGGTTCAATAGATAATCTTTTTATTCTAGATTTTTGTCTTAAAGCTTCTTCTGGAATATCTGATTCACCTTCAACAATATTACCATTTTCTAATTTAGCTACTAGTTTCATGTCATCTAGAGTAACTGGAAGTACCTTTCCAGTTACCGCAAGAACAGAACTCATTTGTTGAACTGCATCAACAAAATTGCCAGAAACTCCATCCATAGCCGCTAAAAATAAATTACCAAAGCTTTGCCCCTTAAGTCTTCCGTCAGTAAATCTATATTGAAGTAGGTCTTCCATTAATGGTTCCATATCCGCTAATGCTAAAATACAGTTTCTTATATCTCCAGGTGGAAGCATCCCAAGATCCTCTCTTAAAGCACCTGATCCTCCACCATCATCACCCACTGTAACTATTGCAGTTATATTAGATGTATAGTATTTAAGCCCTCTAAGCATAGTAGATAGACCCGTTCCCCCTCCTATAACAACTATTTTAGGACCTTTAACCAAAAGTCTCTTTTCTGTTATAAGAGTCTCTATTTTCTTGCTATCTAATGACATTCTTATATAACCCTTATTCATAAGTGCAATTACTGATTTAATTCCTTCTGTAATTGATATATATATTACAAATACTCCTGTTACATTAAGACATATATAAAATAATTTATAATAAATATCATAAACTCTATGAGTAACAAGTTCATTAAATCCAAATGCAATTAACAAAATCCCAAAAAGTCCAAAGGCAATCCACCTCTTAACTTTAATACCCGGTTTAAACCAATCAGAAAGCCTCATAGCTTCTTTTCTCCCTTATTGACATCTTCAGATATATCTCTGTGTTCTATACCTGTTTTGTATCCTTCCAATGAAAGAAGTTCATGTATTCTATTTGCTATAGCAACTGATCTATGTCTTCCTCCTGTACATCCTATTGATATTATAAGTTGTCTCTTTCCTTCTTTACTGTAATTTGGAATTAAGAATTTAAGCATATCTGTAAGTTTATCTACGAACTCCACTGTTTCTGTTTGTTCTAAAACATACTTTTTAACAGGCTCCTCATTACCTGAGTATTGCTTAAGCTCTGGGATGTAGAATGGATTTGGAATAAATCTTACATCAAATACTAAGTCTGAATCTACAGGGATTCCATACTTAAATCCAAAACTTAATACAGTTACTGATAATTCTTTATCTGGTTCTTCACTTGAACCATAGTAACTATTCATTTTTTCTCTTAAGTCTCTAATTGCATATTTTGATGTGTCTATTATCACATCTGCTCTATCTTTAACTTCTCTTAGTTTATTTCTCTCTTCAGTAATTCCTGTAAGAACACGAGATTTTGGTGAAAGAGGATGACTTCTTCTAGCTTCTTTAAATCTCTTAACTAAAACTTCATTTGATGCTTCTAAGAATAATATTTCATACTTAAAATCGTTGCTCTTTAAGTATACTAAGCTTTCAAATAAATCATCAAAGAATACTCCACCTCTTATATCTGTAACAATTGCTACTTTTTCAATGCTTCCATTATTACACGCTTCAGCAAACTTAGGTATTAATTGTGGTGGTAAATTATCCACACAAAAATAACCTAAATCCTCTAAACTTCTAGTTGCTTCTGTCTTGCCGGCTCCTGATAATCCTGTGACTATTACAAATCTCATAACCTACTCCTCCTTTTACGATTAATTTATCTCATTATATCATATATGCAAATCACGATATACTATTTACAACTTGCAATGATGGATAAAAATCCTTAATAATTTTTAACGTAATCTTTATATTAATTTACTCTCTACTTCTTGTCAATTGCAAATTTTATATAACTTTTTACTAGATTAAAAAAGCGCTATGTATAACATAACGCCTATATTCATTAATTATTATTTCTATACTCTATTGCTTCCTCTAGAAGTTCAACAAATTCTCTATTGTCACCTTCTAGACCTATTGATACTCTTATCCACCCTGGCATACCAAGTAAAAATCCAGGTCTTATTATAAATCCTTTAGATAATAAGTATTCATGTATCTTTTTATCATCGCCATTTACATTTACCATAATAAAGTTAGCATGAGTATCTAAATATTTAAGTCCAAGCTTTTTGAACTCTCTCTTTAAATATTCCCTTTGAATTTCATTATTCTCAATTACATATTTTAAGAATTCTTTGTCTTTTAAAGCCTCTGTAGCAGCTTTCTGTCCATATAAATTTGAATCAAAGGCATTAATAACTCTATTTAAGTACTGAACAAAGTTAATTTCACCTATTCCATATCCAATTCTTAAAGATGCTAATCCATAAGCTTTAGAAAATGTCTTTAATAAAATTATATTATTATGAGTCTTCATAAGTTCTAATGTATTTGGAAATTTATCTGATTGAACAAACTCTTCATAAGCTTCATCCATAACTATCAATACACTTTTAGGTATCCTATCAATAAGTGCAAGAAATTCTTCTTCTGTAAATATTGTTCCTGTAGGATTATTAGGATTACAAAACCAAATTACCTTTGTCTTATCAGTTATGGCATCTACCATGCCTTGTATATCTAACTTATTATCCTTCATTGGAATTTTAATAGGCTTTGCTCCCATTAATAAAGTATTTGATTCGTATCTTGGAAAAGTAATCTCTCCCATAATACTTTCATCACCTTCATTTAATATAGTAAGACATATATCTTTAATTAAAGAATCTGATCCTGCCCCACAGAATACCATATCTTTATCTACATTAAATGTTTTAGCTATCTCTTCTTTAAGATCATGTGATGCTGCATCTGGATATAAATTAGTCTCATCAACTAATTCATTAATCACTTTCTTAACTGCCTGTGAGCACCCATATGGATTCTCATTGGATGCAAGTTTAACTACTCGCTCAATTCCATATTCCCTTTTAACCTCATCTATAGGTTTTCCTGCTACATATGGTGAAAGGGATTTCACTTCTTTCCTTATCAAATTTTCCATATTTTCCTTCCTAACTAGGAAGTCCCCCCTTTTTAATATACTTTAGTATATATTTATCTTATTATTTACGCTATTGCTTAATAATGCATAAAATATTGCTAGAATAACAATAAATTAAATTCTTATACAAATTTTAATCTTTAATACGAAATAACTAATAATATTGTAAAAAAATACTAATGCTATAAATATAATATTATACTATCCCCATAAATTTAACAAATTAAACTTACTCTAAACACTTTATATCTACTAATACAATTTTCCCAAAATAAAAGGAGCCCATTTTTCATAGGCTCCTTTTATATATAAAAATTTCTAATTTTTTTCTTCTCCGATTATTCTAACTTCTGGATGAAGTTCAACTCCAAATTGATTTCTAACCTCAGATTGTATGTGTGCTATAAGATCAAGTATATCTTTTGCAGTTGCACCACCCTTATTTATAACGAAACCTGAGTGCTTTTGTGAAACAGCAGCTCCCCCTATTGAGTAACCTTTAAGACCTGCATCTTGAATAAGTTTACCTGCAAAATGTCCTTCTGGTCTTTTAAAAGTACTTCCCGCTGAAGGATATTCAAGAGGTTGTTTTGATTCTCTCTTTTCAGTTAAATCATCAACTCTAGCCTTTATCTTTTCATGATCTCCACCTTGAAGCGCAAATACAGCTTCTAATACTATTGCCTTTTCTTCCATTACTCTTGATGTTCTATATCCTAAATTTAATTCTTCTTTAGTATAATTTATAATCTTTCCATCCTCTGTTAGAACTTCAGCACTTTCAATTACATCTGCAATCTCTCCATTGTAGGCTCCTGCATTCATAAATACAGCTCCGCCAATAGATCCAGGTATACCACATGCAAACTCTAATCCAGTCATATTATGCTCTAATGCTATTTTAGAAGCATCTTTTAATAATGCTCCTGTTTCTGCTATTACCTTACCTTCTGATATATCTATGTTATTAAGTTCTGTAAGCTTTATAACAACACCTCTTATACCACCATCTTTAACAAGTAAATTTGAACCATTTCCTATAACATAATAAGGTATATTATTTTCCTTACAAACCTTTATAGTCCTAACAATTTGGTCCTTCGTCTTTGGTGTAAGTAATACGTCAGCAGGTCCTCCGACTTTGAAATATATATGTTCGCTCATATTAGCGTTAAACTCTATTTGATTTTCTGAATATATGTCCTTGAATAATTCTCTGTATTTATTCATCCATAAAAACTCCTTGAAATATATTTTTTACAATTATTTAGTATATTCTAAATTGGAAATTAAAACAAGTACTTAAAGTTTACATTTGTTTTAATTCTGCTTATTTTCATCACCTCTAAAGTATTCTATTATACTTTTCGCAGCTTTATTGTTAATACCTGGAACATCTAACAATTCTTCCAAGCTTGCATTTTTCACCTTATCAACACTTCCAAATTTCATAAGAAGCTCCTTTCTTCTCTTAGCTCCAATATTCGGTATATCATCTAATATTGAATGAAGTGTTCTTTTATCTCTAAGAGATCTATGATAGGTAATAGCAAATCTATGAACTTCATCTTGAATTCTTCTTATAAGTTGCATAAGATTTGAACTTCTATTTATTATTAACTCTTCATTTTTATATATAATTCCTCTAGTTTGGTGCTTATCATCTTTTACAAGACCACAAACTGGAATCTCTATATCAAGCTTTTTTAGAACTTCTAATGCAATATTAACCTGTCCTTTTCCTCCATCCATCATTATAAGGTCTGGAAAATTTGAAAACTTTCCTTTTGAAAATGTAAGTTCTCTCTCTTGTATCTCTTTAATCTCTTTTAATCCATGAGAGAATCTTCTCTCTAATATTTCTCTCATACTATCATAATCATTGGCACCTTTTACAGTTTTTATTCTAAATCTTCTATAATCACTGTTTTTCGCTTTACCATCTTCAAAAACAATCATACTCCCAACAGAATCTACCCCCTGTATATTAGATATATCATAGGCTTCTATTCTACGCGGCATATCATCTAATGAAAGTAAATTGGCAAGCTCACTTAATGAAATCTTATTTATTTCTTTCTCTTTTAATATCTTATCCTTAAATTGTTCTAAAGTTATCTTAGCATTTTCCCTAACCATCTCTAACATACTCTTTTTTTCTCCCTTTTGCGGAGTCTTAATCCAAACCTTAGATCCTCTCTTTATTGTTAGTAACTCTTCTAGTACATCCTTATCCGAAACTTCTGGGCAATATATATTCTTTGCAACTTTAGCCATCCCACTATAAAAGTTAACTATAAATTTAGCTAAAACCTCTTCTACCTCTTCTTCAGCAGTATTTTCTATCATAAAATGTTCCCTTCCTGTGATCTTTCCATCTCTTGAGAAAAATACTTGAATACAGCTATCTTTTTCGTCACTATATATATTTATGAAATCTTCATCCTCATCTGTTACTTTAAACATCTTTTGTTTTTGAACTAATGCATCTATTGCTAAAATTTTATCTCTGTAAGAAGCCGCCTTTTCAAACTCAAACTCTTCCGCTGCCTTCTCCATATTCTTTTTAAGTTCACCAGTTACTTCTTTATCCTTGCCATTTAAAATATCTATAACTGAAGAAATCATCTTTCCATACTCTTCTTTTGATACATACCCACCGCAAGGTCCGTTGCATTTATTAATATGAAAATTCAAACATGGTCTTGTAAGTTCACCGCCTTCTTTTATAGCTCTTTTACAAGTTCTAATAGGAAATACCTTTCTTATTAAATTTATCGTTTCATATACTGCCGCACCATTTGTATATGGTCCAAAATACTTATTTCCATCCTTTGCAAAATTTCTTGTTACAAATACTCTAGGAAAGTCCTCATTTGCAGTTATCTTTATAAATGGATAGAACTTGTCATCCTTTAATGAAATATTATATTTAGGACTATACTTTTTTATTAAATTACACTCTAAGATTAAAGCTTCCATCTCAGAGTCTGTTATTATATATTCAAATTCAGCTATATTCTTAACCATTGCTCTTACTTTTTCTGAATGGTTCTTAGAACTTCTGAAATACTGTCTTACTCTATTTTTTAAAACCTTAGCCTTACCAACATATATTACTTCTCCTAACGAGTTTTTCATTAAGTAGACTCCAGGCTTATCAGGTAATATTTTTAATTGATATTCAAAATCGAAAATTTTAACCCCCTCCTAATCTTTTGTTTAATTACATTTATATACTAATTATATCATCTAACGCAACTATAGTTTGTTTCCTTTTTCTTCAAATTCTTTAACCATACCATGCTCAAATATTTTAAAATATCCATATCCAATTTCTTTTGATTTGTACATAGCTATATCTGCATATCTAATAACAGAGTTTATATTTTTATTATCATCTGGATAAATACTAATTCCAATACTAGCTTCTATCTTATAATTAATATCCTTTGATGAAAAATCTTTTTTAAATAGACTTATAATCTTATCGCCATATTTATGTACATCTTCTTTATTATCTTTTTCTTTTATTATTATAAATTCATCCCCACCAACTCTAAAGATATTTGTCTTTGAATTTATTAAAGTAATTAGCCTGCTTGAAACTTCAAGTAGCAACTCATCGCCTACGTCATGACCCAAAGTATCATTAATACGCTTAAATTTATTTATATCCATAAGTGCTACAATGAATGTCTTATCACTTCCTCTTTCTATTTCATCTAAGTACTTCTTTAAACTTAATCTATTTTTAAGCCCTGTTAATGAATCTGTATACGCTTGCTTCTCTAGAAGCTTATTTAATTCTTCACTTCTATGTAAAATACATCTAAATCTATAAACCATTAATTCAAAGTCGCATATAATCATATCGATTTCTTCTATATTACTTTTTGACCATTCGATGATTTCCCCTTGGCTTAAATTATTAGGTGTATTTCCTATTATTGATAGTAGATTTCCGATATCTTTTAGCAGTGCTTTTTTTATGTAATTAATTAAAGCAAATATAATTAATACTATAATTGCTAAAAACTTAATTTTAATAATTTCTTCATCTAATATTATTGCTCTTTCTCTAGTAATATCAAAGCTATCATTTATAGTCTGCATAATATTTATATTCAATTCCTTATATACACTTCTGCAACTCAATAAAAAATCAAAAATAAATGGAATAACTATAGAAATACATACAATATGAAAAATAATATCTTTAGCTCTTATTGTATAATTTTTATTTTCTCCTGTAATAAAATTAATCGATATGTAAGCTATGACTATATCTGCAATTAAAGCATTTAATAATCCGTTTATAATAATATTTAGAATAATAAACTTTGATGATATGTTTAAATTTATATATAGTAGATTTAATTTTGATGATATAAAGATTAAGCATAAAAAGATTATCCAATAGATTACATCTTTTAAAAACACTCTTTTCACTATACCTATTCTATTTAGAATTCCTATAAACATAATTTCAAATACCATTAATAATTTATAAGTATAAATATCCCCAGTAAAATAAGTCATTACTAATATTGATATAATAACAATTCCAGCATATTTAAATCCATAAAGATTTAATATGATAAGTAGTACACATGATACTATACTAATATTAATACCATAGATATTTAAATTTATTATATTTGATATACATGCTAAAATGCTTAATAAAATTATTAATATTATTTTTATTAAAGTGTTTTTCCCATTAAACTCAACCCTCTTATTTATCATAATAATCAATCCCTGCATAAAATACTTTTATTATAGTATTTGCACTCTTAGTACTTTATATAAACTCAGATTAACTTTCTTTATAATAAAATAGGGATATCTATTAAAGATATCCCTATTATCATAACTATTTATTTAATTTTGCATTTATAACTTTTCCTGCGACATCTGCAGCTTTACCGGCTCCATATCCTCCATTTTCAACAATTACAGCAATTGCAATTTGAGGATCATCAGCTGGTGCAAAACTTACAAACCATGAATGTGGTTTTAATGGATTACCATTTGCGTCATTATGATCTGCTGTACCAGTCTTTGCAGCAGCATTAGTTCCTTTTAAGTAACTCCATACACCATTTTTTATATTCTTTTCAACTAAGCCTTGCATATATCCTTTAATAGTATTAGCATCACTTTCACTCATAGCTTTGCTAAACTCTTTTGGCTTAATAGTTTCTACTACATTACCTTCTTGATCTAATACCTTACTTACAAGGTCTGGTTGCATTATAACTCCCTTATTAGCTACAGCACATGTTACTAAAGCCATTTGCATTGGAGTAGCAAGTATTGAACTTTGACCTATACCTGTCTGAGCTAATTGACCTGGATCAACTTCCTTAGGGAATGTACTTTGATTTATTGTAAATCCATTTGCTGGAACATTTTTATTAAATCCAAAAGCTTCTGCCGTTTTCATAAGTTTTTCATTACCAAGATCCATTCCTAGAGTTCCAAATACTACATTACTTGAAACTATAAAAGCTTTTCTTAAATCTATATTTCCATAAGATGCACCCTCTGCATTACTCATAGTTCTTCCATCTTTAAATTTAATACTTCCAGTATCATTAAATGTTTTATTTTGAATTCCTGGTATGTTTTCAAGAGCACTTGCAGTTGTAACAATCTTAAATGTTGATCCTGGTGGATATAATCCACTGATAGCCCTATTTATTAACGGACTATTTTCAGCCTTTCCAGCATTAGCTTTATCCATTTCCTCTTTTAGATTATTTGGATTAAAACTTGGCTTAGATGCCATTGCTAAAACTGCTCCTGTTTTAGGATCAAGTGCAACTACAGCACCTCTATTATCACCTAGTGCATCATACGCTATCTTTTGAAGATTAGTATCTAAAGTTGTTACAACAGTGTTCCCAACTTTTGCCTTATCTTCTCTAGTAAAGAAAGCATCCTTTAGATTTTCCATACTAGGATCACTTAATAATTTTTTAAATCCTACTGACGCATTATTGCTTGTAGTTAATTGCTTATCATAAGCAGCTTCAAGACCTGATTCTCCATATACATTACTAACATACCCTATTGGATGCGCATATAAAGAATTCATTTCATACTCTCTATTTTGAACATTATTCTTCCCTCTAACGCTCTTAGCTATTACTTTTCCATTACTATCTAATATTTCCCCTCTTAAGACCTCATTTTTCTTAGCCCAAGCCCTTTGATTTCCTGGCATTTCTGCTATCTTAGGGGCCTTAAACACTTGGAAATAAGCTATATATGAAATAAGAGCTACAAGGCAAAATAAAAATACAATCATTACTTTTTTTACACTATCTTTAATATCACCTTTCATCCTAGCCCTCCTCTGAAATCTTCTGTAATATACCTAATGCAAAGAACATTGTAATCATTGATGAACCACCATAACTTATAAGTGGTAGTGCTATACCTGTTAAAGGAATTACTGCAAATATTCCTCCGATTATAACTAATACCTGACAAGCTAGCATAGCGCTAAACCCAACTGCATTAAGTTGAAGGAATTCATCATCTGTAACAAAGGCTGTTCTTATACATCTATAGAATAATAAGAAATATACAATCATTATACCTATTCCAAAGATTATACCAAACTCTTCACATATTATTGCAAAAATATAATCTGTTGTATTTACTGGTACAAATCCTGGATAACCTTGCCCAAGCCCTGACCCAAACATTCCACCTGATGAAATTGAATAAAGCCCTTGAACTATTTGATAACCTTGATCTTGTGCATACTTCCAAGGATTTTGCCATATTTCAACTCTCTGTCTTACGTGCCCAAACATCTTAAATGCAGCGACTGAACCTACAGCTGAAAGTGCTAAACAACTAAGAATATACTTTAGTTTTCCTGTTGCAATATATAACATAGTTATTGATATCCCAAAGAATATTAAAGCTGACCCTAAATCTCTTTGAAGCACCATACATCCTAAACTAAACATTACTATTAATGCTGGCTGAATAAGATTTTTTATATTATTCTTGGAATTGTCCCCTGATTTATATTCTCTAAGGGCTGATGATAGATATAATACTAGAGCTATCTTACCAAACTCTGATGGTTGGAAACTTACGGGTCCAATTATAACCCAGTTCTTTGCTCCATAGACTTCTGTACCAATTATAAGAGCCATTGGCATAAAGATTATGATTGCTAACATATATAAATTTTTATACTTAGCAAACTTTCTAAAGTCTGGAAATGCTTTTAAGATTATCATATAAATAACTATACCTAATAAAAACCATAAAAGTTGTTTCTCTGCAACTTTAGGGTTTATTCTATATAACATAGCTATTCCTATAACAACTAATACACATGAAAATGTAAGAATAAATTTATCACCATCTGGATAGAACTTCCTTACAACGAAATGTGCAATAAAAATAACCACACATAATATTCCGCCAAAATATAGTGCATTCTTGTCTATCGGATCCTTTATGATAGCTAAATTTGTGAAAAGAGCTATACATAATAAATATGTTAAGACTAGCATTGTGGTTTCTTTCTTACCTTTAAACATTAAATCACCTCACGCCATTTAAGACAGTACTTTAAATACTGCTGTTCCTATAGCTATTTGATCCTTTGTAAATAGCTTAACTCTTCCGCTTATTTTTTCACCATTTAAGAAGGTTCCATTTGTACTTCCTAAATCTTCTAATATTAGCGCATTATTTTTTACCATTATTTTGGCATGATTACCTGATACATATTGATCTGATAACACTACTGTGTTATTACCTCTTCTCCCTATTGTGGTTACATCCCTAATCGGTATTACTGAGCCTACCTTTAATGCCGTATTATCCCCTATTTCTATTATCTCTATTCCATGATGTCTTCGTTTCGAAGGAATAGGTTTTTTAGTATTGCTATTACTTTTAGCATTAGTTGGTGTATTCCCTCCACTCTTAACATCTTTGGCCATTATTTTTAAGGCATAAATTATTATAAAGTATAATAGTACGATAAAAATTATTCCAAATACGACTGCAATAAATTTTGAAAAATCCATCTTTTCACCTCGAAAAATTACTTTATCTTTTTGATTATACACCAAAATAATATTAAATTCCTACATTTATATTACAATTATTGCTTACATGAGTAATTAACTAGCTTTCATAGTAAACTTTTCTAAAAGCTAGTTAATTAATTTATAATATTTTGTTTTCTTTGTTTACTTTAATATTTTACGTAGATAATATCCAGTATATGAATCTTTTATTTCACATATTTTTTCCGGTGTTCCAGTACCTATAATTGTACCACCTTTATCTCCACCTTCTGGTCCTAAATCTATAATATAATCAGCACACTTTATCATATCTAAATTATGTTCTATTACTACAACTGAATTACCCGCATCTACTAATCTTTGTAGTATCTGAACAAGTCTATTTACATCATCTATATGAAGACCTGTTGTTGGTTCATCTAAGATATACAATGTTTTACCTGTACTTCTCTTTGAAAGTTCAAATGCAAGCTTTATTCTTTGTGCCTCACCACCTGATAGCTGAGTTGATGGTTGACCTAACCTTATATATCCAAGTCCTACATCATAAAGTGTTTGAAGCTTATTTTTAATTCTTGGTATATGTTCAAAGAATTCTAAAGCTTCTTCTACTGTCATATTTAAAATATCATCTATATTTTTACCTTTATACTTAACTTCTAATGTTTCTCTGTTGTATCTCTTTCCCTTACAAACTTCACATGGAACATATACATCTGATAAGAATTGCATTTCTATCTTTATTATTCCATCTCCAGAGCAAGCCTCACATCTTCCCCCTTTAACATTAAAACTAAATCTTCCTGGCTTATATCCTCTCATTTTAGCTTCTGGCGTTTGTGAAAATAATTCTCTTATTATATCAAATGTTCCAGTGTATGTTGCTGGATTTGATCTTGGAGTTCTTCCTATTGGACTTTGATCTATATCAATTATCTTATCGATATTTTCATATCCTTTAATTTCTTTATGAGCTCCAACTGGATTCTTGCTCCTATTTACTAACTTATTTAGTCCTTTATAAAGAATTTCATTTACTAAAGTACTCTTTCCAGATCCAGATACTCCTGTAACCATAGTAAGCATTCCAAGTGGAAAATCTACTGTAACATTTTTTAAGTTGTTTTCCTTAGCCTTAGAAACAGTAATCTTATTACCATTTCCTTTTCTTCTTTCACTTGGTACTTCTATTTTCTTCTCTCCAGTTAAGTACTGAGCAGTTATTGATTCTTTACATTTTTTAATCTCTTCCATCGGACCTGCTGCAACAATATTCCCACCATGTTCACCTGCACCTGGTCCAATATCAACAACATAATCAGCTTCTCTTATAGTATCTTCATCATGTTCTACTACTATAACAGTATTACCTACATCTCTTAAATGCTTTAATGTCTTAATTAATCTATCATTATCTCTTTGATGAAGTCCAATACTAGGTTCATCTAAGATATATAAAACTCCCATAAGCGCAGAACCTATTTGAGTTGCAAGTCTTATTCTTTGAGATTCTCCACCAGATAAAGTTCCTGAGCTTCTTGATAGATTTAAATAATCTAATCCTACATTCACTAAAAACTCTAATCTACTTACTATCTCTTTTACTATTTGCTCGCTTATTATTTTATTCTTTTCTGAGAATTCAACGTTATTTATAAAATCTAACTCTTCTTGTATTGAAAGCTCAGTGAATTCATAAATATTTTTATCTCCAACAGTTACAGCAAGAGCTTCTTTATTAAGTCTTGCCCCTTTACATTTAGGACAGTGCTTATTGCTCATATATTGTTCTATCTCACCTTTTATAAGGTCAGAATTAGTTTCTCTGTATCTTCTTTGAAGAGCGTTAATCTCACCTTCCCAAACAGAATTATAAGTAGCTTTTACTCCTTCTTTCGCGTAATCTACTTTTAACCTCTTTCCTTCTGTTCCATATAAAAGTACATTTACTATATCTTTTGGCAAATCCTTTATTGGCGTATTTAAATCAAAATTATATTCTTTGCTTAATGCTTTTAAGAATGAGAATGTCCATGAATCATCTTTTAATCTTCCTTCACCCCAACAAGCAATTGCACCTTCCATAATACTTAGATCTTTATTTGGAATAACTAAATCTTCATCTATTTCAATTAATGTTCCAAGTCCATCGCAATAATCACATTTACCAAATGGTGAGTTAAATGAGAACATTCTTGGTGCTAACTCTTCTATACTTATTCCGCAATCAGGACATGAGAATTTCTCACTATATAAAGTATCTTCTCCACCTATTTCATTTATTATAATTAGACCTTCACCTAACTTCAAACCAGTTTCTATAGAATCTGTAAGTCTTCCTTCTATGCCTTCTTTAATAACTAATCTATCTACTACAGCTTCTATATTATGCTTTTTATTCTTTTCAAGTTTTATATCTTCTTCCGTAAGGTCATATATTTCTCCATCTATTCTCGCTCTAACAAAACCATTCTTTTTGATATTTTCTAATATCTTTTCATGTGTTCCTTTTCTACCTCTTACAACTGGAGCTAGAATTTGTATTTTGGCTCTCTCTTCAAGTTCCATTACTTTATCTATAATCTGATCTACTGATTGTTGACTTATTACTTTTCCACATTTAGGGCAATGTGGTATTCCTACTCTAGCATAAAGAAGTCTTAAATAATCATATATTTCTGTTATTGTACCCACAGTAGATCTTGGATTCTTACTTGTTGTTTTTTGATCTATTGAAATTGCTGGAGATAATCCTTCTATATATTCAACATCAGGCTTGTTCATTTGACCAAGAAACTGTCTTGCATATGCTGATAATGATTCAACGTATCTTCTTTGACCTTCAGCATAAAGAGTATCAAATGCTAATGATGATTTACCTGAACCTGAAAGTCCAGTAAATACTACTAACTTATCTCTTGGTATTTCTAAGCTAACATTTTTTAAATTATGTACTTTAGCTCCTTTTATTATGATTTTATCCTTCATATTATTGTTACCTCTCTTTTAACTTATAGCTTTATTTTAGACTTATATTTACTAATTAATTCTCGAACATAAGTTCCCATAAGTTAATTTTAAATTTATCTCATCTTATTGTCAATTATATCACTTGTCTTTTCTATTATTAAGTAACAAGTATGATTCCTAAGTAATTTTTAAGAATTGTTAAAATTATAATAAATTTGCTCATATTTAGAAGGTATGTAACTTAAAGGTATAGAGATTTATACTCTGATTATATGAATTAATAGTATTTTACTTTCTTTTTTTACTTTCTTATCTAAGTAATACTAGATTCCATTTAGATACTTTCTTTCCATTAAACCACCTATATATTTTTCTAATTATAAAAAAAGAAAGATTAGCTCTATCTAATCTTTCTTTATATGTATTATAGATTCTTTTCTCTTATAATAATTTTAGCAGCCTCTTCAGCCATATCTCCTGTAAATCTCACACACTGATCCTTATGTTCTGGTGAACCCATAACTAATCCTTTAGTCAAAATTCTACAACAAGTCACTCTATTAGCTTCCCTAAACTTATCATGTAACTCTTTAGATAATTGAAGTGTCTTGTCTACTTCCTTTCCACCAGCTTCACTTCTACCAAACATCATTCCAATTGCCATAACAGCTCCTGCTAATGCTCCACATGTACATCCTGATCTTCCTATTCCAACTGGAAATCCTGATGCAAACTTAACAACATCATCACTTAGTTCTGGCATGAACTCGTCTTTTAAAGTTTTAACTATAGCCTCTGAGCAAAAGAAACTACCTACTCTATAATAATTTTCAGCAGTTTCTCTAATTCTTTTAATATCTTCATTAGTCAAACTAAATCCCTCCTTAATTATATACATTATAATTTTAACATATATAATTAAAAGCCTTAGTTATTCTCTACAAATTTAACATTTCTTTTAGTTTCACCACTTAGTTTTCCTAATAGCTTGTCTATACTAACTATAATAAATGCCATACCTATAAATGCTATAACTAAAAATACTAGATAATTTAAAAATTCAGCAAATGTTATAGTATTTAGATCTAAAAACGGATATGGATATGATCCTATAATATTTCCTATAAATAACGCTCCAAATAAATATACTATAGGAAATATAATCCACATGCCAATATCTTTATAATTATAGCTTCCTTTTCTACTTAAAAGTAACCAATCTAAAATAAAGGCAATTGGTGAAAATCCATGTAGTATATAACTTTGAATCTTCTCTATTCCGTGCTGATTCCAAGCTGAATTTAAAACAAAGAAAAATACTATTCCTGCTATGCATATATAAAGTGTTATTGCACCTCTTACACTATCTTTATTTAAGAATTGTATTCTTTCTCCTAAAAAAGCTTTATTTATAAACCAAAGTATTACTAATATGTTACTATACTCTGTAAAATATGAGAAAAATCCTAGGACCCTTCCCGTATATGTTGGTATTTCACTAACTAACATTTGGTTAGTAAATGATCCTAATATAGCTAATAATATAATAATTCCAGCTATTCCTCTCCAAATTTTATGTACTTTATTCATTTGTTCACCTCGTATTGTTTAACTCTCTTTATAATTATATAAACTTTATTTTGACTGTCAAACATTTTAGCAATTAAACTGTATTATAGGATTTCATTTAAACTATTATAAGAAAAAGAAAGTAATTACTATCAAAATAGTAATTACTTTCTTTTCCTAAAACTTAATGGACATATAGCAATCCAATAGTAAGAGGTCCCATTATAGTAATCAAAATATTACCTACTGCGTAGGAAGGTGTATAACTTAAAGCAAATATACTACTTCCATTTTCTTCAGTTATAGCATTTAATGCAGCTGTTATTGTACCTGCACCACAAAGTGAACCAATTATATCTACGGGTTCTAATTTTAGTGCATATTTTCCAAAGTACAATGAAAGTACATGTGGAATTAGGCATACTAATATACCTATTATTAATACTGCAAATCCCATTGATTTTAATGCAGGAACAAATGCACTTCCGGCTTGTAATCCAACTACAGCAATAAATAAATTTAAACCTACACTCTTTAAGAACCAACGTGTTGATGATGGTATTTCTCCAAAACGTGGATGTTTATTTTGATACCATCCAAATAATAAACCTGAGAATAGTGCTCCACCACCACTTCCAAGAGTTAATGGAACATCATGAATTGTTAATGCTAGTGTTCCTATTAAAACACCTACTATAATCCCAAATGTTAAATAACTAACATCTGTTGAGGTACCATTATCTTTAACATATCCAAATTCTTTTATTATTTTAGATATAGCATGTTTAGGTCCTATAAGTGTTAATATATCTCCATTTCTCATTTCTGTTTCGTCTTCTAATTTTTTTCCGTTTCTTTTAACTGACTCTAACATAATGTTATTGCTATATAAGTCTTTTAAATTTTTTATATTGAATTCTTTAGTTAACATTATTTCTGACTTTTCTAAAGACACATTCATATACTTTTCATCAGATGTTTCTGATAAGCCATCAGTTGCAGCTTCTACAATATCTGTGAGATTACCTATTACAGTAATATAATCACCTGAAACTATAGCTGTACTTTGATCAAAATTAGTGTCTTCACCATTTTTAAATATCTTTTCAAAAGTCACTTTATTTTTAAAGCTCTTTTCAATATCAAATACTGATTTACCTACATATGATGAACCTTCATTAACTAAAAAGGAACGCATCTTTATATTATTAACTATGCTTGAATTATCTGATGCATCTCCCTTAAAATGAATCTTTTCAATCATCCTTTTTGTTTCTTCTTTTAGGTTTACTCCTAAAAGCATAGGTGCAATATTTTTCAAGAATATAAGTATCCCAACTGTTCCAAAAACATATGTTATTGCATATGCAATTGCAACTTTAGATTCCATAGCTGCTTTTGTAGCAGCTGTTGCATTAAGTCCATTTATAGCTGATGCTGATGTTCCTATAACAGCTGACTGTGTAAGGGATCCTGCAATTATACCAGCACCTTCCCCTGCATCTACGTGGAATACTTTGAAACAAACCATAGCAACTATAAAAGCAACTACACTAAAAAATACTGAGTGAATAACCAGTTTCACACCTGATTTTTTTAGACTATTTATAAAAGCTGGTCCAACTTCATATCCTATTGTGAATATGAAAAAGCTAAAGAATATATTTTTCACTATTGGTGATATGTGAAACACTCCAAACTGTCCTACAATTAATCCAATTATAAGTGTTCCAACAGTTGAACCTAAGCTAAATGACTTATACTTGAGCTTACCTATTAAGTACCCAAGTGCTAAGCAAAAGAATATTGCTACACTTGGATTCTTTTCTAAAAAATCAATAATCACATTCATATTAAATCACCTTCTGCACTTAATTAATATTTTTATTCTACAGATTATTTTTGTTTCTTATAGTCACTGTAATATTCAGAAAGTAATTCTAATACTTGTTTTGCTATTTTCTTATATGCTTCATCTGGTAAATTAGCTTCAGATACTCTTAAAGTTCCAGGTGTTGCTCCAAAGCCTACCCCTTCCATTAATACTACTCCATTCTTTTCTGCTAATTTTAATAGAAAATCAATTGGTTCAAATCCATTTTCTAAGTATTTTCTAAAGTCGCTATTATAGTGACCTTCTGCTAGAGCATATATATCTATTAATGAATAGTATTTTGCATTTTCCTTGCTATTATCTTCATCAATTCCTAATGTAGAGAATAAATCATGATATCTTGAAGATACTAATTTTTTAGAACTTTCAATATATTGGTCTTTTTCTTTTGTAATTAAAGCTGTTGATGCAAATAACGCCATCATAACTTGTTGAGGTGTAGATAATCCTGATGTATGATAAAGTCCAATTGAACGACTATCTGCAACTAAACGATCTATGAATTTTAATTTACGTGGTTCTAAGGTTACAAGTCCATACCTTGCATCAAGTTTCTTTAATTCTTCTTCTGGAAGTTTTTCTATTAAGCTATCAAATACATTTTCTTCATTTGCAGCTATTAAACCAATTCTCCATCCTGTTGCTCCATATAATTTTGAGAATGAATATACAAGTAAAGTATTATGTGGTGCAACACTATATATTGTTTGGAATCCATTTACAAATGTTCCGTAAACATCGTCAGTTATAATAATTAAATCCTTACGTTTTTGAACAACCTTAGCTATTGCATCTAGAGCTTGCTTATCTAATGCTTTTGATCCTGGATTTGAAGGATTTACAAAAAATAATGCTTTAATACTTTCATCTTCTAGTTTTGCTAATTCATCTGGTGATATAACCCATTTATTTTCTTCTTTAGATCTTAAATCTATCTCTACCATTTCATAATCATCAAGCTCTGGAATTTGTAAGTATGGTGTAAATATTGGTGTATTAATTGCAATTTTATCTCCAGCCTTTATTAATTTATTTTCTTTAAGTGAATTAAAGATATAGCAAATTGCAGCTGTTCCACCTTCTGTTGGGAATACTGATGTTTTATCTTTAAGGTCTACTCCATTATATAATTCCTTTTGTAGATACATATTTAAAATCTTTTCTATATTAACTAAGCAACGACTTGGAACTGGATAGTTATTAGCAATGGCTCCGTCAACTAACTCTTTTACTAATTGATCTCCGTCTATACCTAATTCATTTGTATAATATTCAATTATATTTTTTAAGAACTTATCTATATCTTTACTATCATCTAAGAATGATTCAAATCTTTCTCTAATTCCATCTAAGATTGTATAACCAGCTAAATTTCCATCATGCATTGTCCTTTGAGATTCTAATACTCCAAATTCGACAATTCTTGCAAAAGCTAATCTTGCCTCAGTATTAATCCAATTAGGATTTCCTCTTCCTGCATTTAAGAACACATTATGCTTTTCATTATTTTTAGCAAGCTTTAACATATCATTGCTGACTTCAAATGCTCCTAGACTTTCTAATTTCTTTTCCTCTTCTCTTGTAATCATATTGATCACTCCTTTTAATATTTAAAATATCTCCCCTCATTTAAATATTAATTTTATAGATATACTTCTTGCCCATAAATACATACTTTTAATATCAATTTCCAACTACTATATTAACTATAGTAATAATTTTTAAAAGCTTTTCATTATACATATCTTGTAATTAATAACCATTAATTTGATAAATATTATATTTTTTCCTGAATGATTTTACAGCCTACACTTATCATTCTGTCTTTTTCTTCATTTTTTGTAATTTTTGAATAATTATGTTTATATTTTGTGAAATATTCAAATTTATTTAATCTTCTTATATCTATATGTATTATATAACTCACTATAATCCTATGCTTAAATTCCATATACTACATATATAAACGCTTTTAACGAACCTAATATATCAATTAATTATATTAAATTAATCTGCTATATATATTCATAAATCTTCTACTTAATAAAAAAAGACTAGAGAATTATATCTCTAATCTTTTGTAATATTCACTTTATTTTTTATCCTTCAACTTCTTAATCATATCCCTAAGTTCAGCTGCTCTTTCAAATTGAAGATTCTTTGAAGCATCCATCATTTCGTCTGTATACTCTTTAATTAGTTTTTCTCTTTCCTTCTTCGTAAGCTTCTTAGGTTGATTTTCTATTTCGTACTTAGTCTCTTCTTCTGCTACCTTTGTTGCCTCAATTACTTCTCTTACATCTTTCATAATTGTTTGAGGCGTAATATTATGTTCTTCATTATATGCTTCTTGAATAACTCTTCTTCTTTCAGTCTCTTTAATAGCTCTGTCCATCGAACCTGTTATTCTATCTGCATACATTATAACCTTACTTTCTGAGTTTCTTGCAGCTCTTCCTATTGTTTGAATAAGTGAGGTTTCTGATCTTAAGAAACCTTCTTTATCTGCATCTAATATTGCAACTAACGCAACTTCTGGGATATCTAAACCTTCTCTTAAAAGATTGATTCCAACTAATACATCAAACTTACCAATTCTTAAATCTCTTATAATTCTCATTCTTTCAAGAGTATCTATATCAGAGTGCATGTAAGTAGTTTTTACTCCAAGTTCTGTTAGATATTTTGTTAAATCTTCTGCCATCTTCTTAGTTAAAGTTGTTATAAGAGTTCTAAAACCTCGTTTTGTTGTTTCTCCTATTTCTCCGTATAAATCATCTATTTGACCATTAACTGGCTTTATAATTATTTGTGGATCTAACAATCCTGTAGGTCTTATAATCTGCTCTGCAATAACAGTTGCATGTTCTTCTTCATATTTCGCTGGTGTTGCACTTACAAAGACAACTTGATTTATTTTCTTTTCAAACTCTTGGAATTTTAAAGGTCTATTATCATATGCACATGGAAGTCTAAATCCATATTCAACTAATGAATCTTTTCTTGATCTATCACCTGCATACATTGCTCTAACCTGTGGAAGTGTTACGTGACTTTCATCAATAAACATTAAATATTCATCTGCTGGGAAGTAATCAAGTAGTGTTTTAGGCGGAGTTCCTGGGGCTCTTCCATCTAATATTCTAGAGTAATTCTCTATACCACTACAGTATCCCATCTCTCTTATCATTTCTATATCAAAGTTAGTTCTTTGTCTTAACCTCTGAGCTTCCAATAATTTATCCTCAGCATTTAAAACTCTTAATCTCTCTTCAAGCTCTTCTTCAATTACTGAAATTGATCTTTCTAATACTTCTTTTGAAGCAGCAAAGTGAGATGCTGGATATATTTGAGCATGATTTCTTTCCCCAAGTATTTTTCCTGTTAAAACATCAAACTCTCTTATTCTATCAATCTCATCTCCAAAGAATTCAACTCTTATTCCTTTATTTGAAGATGATGCTGGAATAATATCTAAGGAATCTCCTCTAACTCTAAATGTTCCTCTTGAGAAATCAATATCATTTCGTTCATATTGAATTTCTATAAGTTTCTTTATTATCTCATCTCTATCTTTTTGCATTCCAGTTCTAAGACTTATTGTAAGTTTCTTATATTCATCTGGGTTACCAAGACCATATATACATGATACAGATGCAACTATAATAACATCTTTTCTTTCAAAAAGTGCTGATGTAGCTGAGTGACGAAGCTTATCTATCTCATCATTTATTGAAGCATCCTTTTCTATAAATGTATCTGTTTGTGGCACATAAGCTTCTGGCTGATAGTAATCATAGTAAGAAACGAAATATTCTACTATACTATCTGGAAAAAACTCTTTAAATTCTGAGCAAAGTTGTGCTGCTAGAGTTTTATTATGTGCTAATATAATAGTTGGTTTTTGAGTTCTTTCTATTATATTTGCCATAGTAAATGTCTTTCCTGATCCAGTAACTCCTAAAAGAGTCTGAAATTCATTACCTGCATTTATAGACTCTACTAATTTATCTATAGCTTTCGGTTGGTCTCCCGTAGGCTTAAATTTAGACTTTATCTTAAATTCTCCCATTATTTCACCTCAATTTCATGTATAATATAAATTTCAAAGTATATCATACCTCATTAATTCTTTACTAAATTCAATCTTATTTATACATTATCCCAAAATTTATTCTTTTGCAAATAGTATTTGTTTTGCTAAAATATCTTGTAATATAAAGAAGCTTCCTATATCTATTTTTATTAATTAAAGTAATAAAAATTATATATAGGAAACCTCTTGATTCTAATTATGAGCTTTTTTGTTCATCTTTTAATTTTTCTAATATTTCATTTATTCTTTTCTTATTTATTTCTATCTTTTTGTCTTCATCTACAAATCTAGGTACAAGAAGCATTCCTGCCCCTTTTCCTTTTCCAACCTGTACTTTCTTTTTACTTTCTGATTTACTCTTTATTTCAAGTTCTACATCGAAATGATTATCCTTCAAAGCTTGGTATATTTGTTTCTCACTTTCTATATACTTGCCTTCAATAGATATTATCCTATCTCCAACCTTTATACCAGCCAAATAAGCTTTTGAAAACGGTACAACCTCTAACACACAGATACTATGCTCATCACTATAAAAAATAGGCTCTTTTTTATCTTCCATCTTTCTTTCAAATCTAATAATAACTCCATAAAGTAATGGCACTAATATTATTGCTATTATTTTACCTGCTAGTCCAATTTCTGCTATGACAGATATTAAAGATATAACAATACCATAAATAACAATGTATATTCCTGAACTTATGCTTTTTCCTTTCTTCGTCTTAGTGAATGTCGCTGCATTATAACTCACCAATCCAAACAAAGGTATCATGGCTAATATAGCAGTGCTTATTAAATTTAAGGTGCTACTGTTTGAAAGTATAGGCCACCATCCTGGTGTACTTATATTGTTATTAATTATATCTGAATTCATATTACTAGATAATGCTATAAACAAAGTAATTGGTATTGCCCAAGACCTATTTAGAACATATCCACCAATTAATCTATTATTCTTTTTAGAAAAAGCAGGTATTGCACCTTTACTTCCATCAATCATAATAAGCAATCCTTGAATTATATGTATAACTCCAATAACTATTATAAGTGACGATATATCTAATTTTAAGAAATCACTACTATCTCCACCTATATTAAAATATGTAACTATTATACTTAAAGCCCCAATAATTCCTCCTGCATATGCAAAGCTAGTTAATTTTGTTTTAAAGAAGATTGGTATTATTGATATAATAAACAGTAATTCAATTCCTGAGTTCTCTTTAAATACTACTCCTAATATGCTAAGCATTAAACTTGCAAAGATTCCTCCAATTAATCCTAATGTTATTTGGGATAATGTAAGTTCTAGGGGAGAGTTAATACTCTCCCCTGTAACCATTTTTTGCATAAAAGCAAGTTTTTTGTTTTTCAAATAAAACATTACGCCAAGTATAACTAAAAATAATAATAGAGAAGGTTCGACAATTATATATGCTAGTGACCTTAATGTGTGTAAAACTAAATCCATTGCTCCTCCTAAATCAACTACTTATTTATTTTGTTATCTATGACCTCCAAAGCTTTCTTAAGTTGATTATCTTTATCTTTACTGTAAGGCTTATTTAAAAGCTCTTTAGGAATTTCAACAACTACATCTGGCTTTATTCCTTTATGATGAATATTTTCTCCATTTGGAGTGTAGTACTTTGATATAGTAACTTTTAAAGCACTTCCATCCTCAAACTGAACTGGTGCCTGAACTATTCCTTTACCGAAAGTATTAGTTCCTACTATAGTTGCAACCTTATAATCTCTTAAAGCACCTGTAACAACCTCTGAAGCGCTTGCACTTCCTCCATCAACAAGAACAACTAATGGCATACCTTCAGCTATTCCTCCTTTTGAAACTTCTTCAGTTTTATTATCATATTTATCTACTGTATATGTTATTAGTTTACCCTTAGGAATGAATTGTGATGCAACTCCAACTGCTTCTGACAGATATCCACCTGGATTTCCTCTTAAATCCAATATCATTCCCTTCATTCCTTTTGCTTTTAGAGCTTCTATTTCCTTTTTAAAATCTTCTGTAACATTAGCATTGAATGATGTAATTTGAATATATCCTACATCTTTTTGAATCATTTCACCCTTTACTGAATCAGTCTTTATAGTGTCTCTAATAACTTTAACATCAAATGGTTCCTTATTTCCTCTTTGAATAGTCAATGTTATTTCTTCTTTCTTTTTACCAGTAATTAGAGATGTTGCTTTTTCTACATCAGCTCCAACCTTTTCACCATTTACTGCAATTATGACATCATCACTCTTAATTCCAGATTTCGCAGCTGGTGATCCATCTATAGGTGATATCACAGTTACTTTGCCATCTTTAACACCCACATAAACACCTATTCCCATATATTCACCTGAATTTTGTTCATTAAACTTTTTAAACTCATTCTTATTCATATAGACTGTATATGGATCGCCCAAAGAATTTACCATACCTTTTATAGCACCTTCTAGCGCTACTTCATCATTAATTTCACCATCATAATTTTTTACTAATGCATCCCTAACTTCAAATAATTCTTTATACTTATCTACGTCGTTAAATTCTTTAAATGTACTATTTACTTTAGAATTTGTTGATGCAAGTACCATACCCTTTGTTGCAAAAATATTCCCTACATAAAAACTTCCCAAACACAAACAAACAACAAAAAGCACTCCTACTATTATGTAGACCAACCTCTTGTTGTTTTTATTACTATTTTGCTTCATTAAAACAACATCCTTTCTAAACTCTCAATGCTATATAATTAAATAGTATAAAGCATAATACCCAATTTTTCCATATTAAACTAAACTCAGTAGGAATAAATTCCTACTGAGTTTATCATAGTTATATTCTATTCAATTTAATAAATTTTATACTATTAAGAATTTTCTTAATGAAGCGTAACTTGAAACTCCTCCAATTATTAATCCGCCTAAAGCAAATTGCCATAATAATGTTGTTCCTACATAACTTACTGGTACTAATGAAACATATAGCATCTTACCAGCTATCCAGCTAACAGCTCCGTTATATAATAAGGCTACTAATCCAATTGATAGTAAAGAACCTATAAGCCCTATTATCATACCTTCGATTATAAATGGCCATCTGATAAACCAATCTGTAGCACCTACG
Source organism: Clostridium sardiniense (assembly GCF_050584765.1). Taxonomy (GTDB): domain Bacteria; phylum Bacillota; class Clostridia; order Clostridiales; family Clostridiaceae; genus Clostridium; species Clostridium sardiniense_A. The sequence continues at coordinate 881,640 of NZ_JBNOOR010000002.1, forward strand.
AATTTCATTATACCAACTTCTCTTCTTCTTGAGTAAACTGTTAGTTTTGTTGTATTCATTATTAAGAATACTGCAACCCCAACTAGTATAACAAATAGTACTCCACCAATTACTTTAACACCATTTACAACCTTAGTTATTGTATTTATAAGGTCTTGTTGATTACCTATGCTTTCAACTCCTGCTAAGCTTTGAACTGCATCAGTTACTGATTTAGCATAGCTTGCATCATCTAATTTAACTACAAATGATGCTGGGAATGGATTTTTATCTAGGCTATACCCTTCTAATAATCCCTTATTGTCCTTTGTGCTTTCTTGGAAGTTTTTAAAAGCTTCTTCTTTTGATTCGTAATGTATATCCTTAACTCCTGGAAGTTCATTTAATTTAATTTCTACTTCTCTTTGTTCAATTAACTTAATGTCATCTTTTAAGAATACCTTAAGTTCCACTTTTGATTGAACATCATTAAGTGCTAATCCTACGTTCTTACTCATAAGTACAAATATACCTAACACGAAGAATGTAATAAGTACTGTAATAATTGAAGCAAAACAAATTGTCTTATTTCTTTTTAAACTTTTAAAAGCATCAGAAATAAAATGATTTACTGTATTAATTTTCATCGTTGTACCTACCTTTCTTCTCGTCTCTTACAATTTCTCCTTTTTCAATAGCTATAACTCTCTTTTTCATGTCATTAACTATTTCTTGAGCATGCGTTGCCATAAGAACTGTTGTACCTGCTTTATTTATATCATCTAATAATCCCATTATTTCTTTTGCTGTTTCAGGGTCTAAGTTTCCTGTAGGCTCATCAGCAATTAGAACTGTTGGATTATTAACTATAGCTCTAGCTAGTGATACTCTTTGTTGCTCCCCTCCTGATAATTCATGTGGGAACATCTTATACTTATGTGATAACCCAACTAATGATAATACCATTGGAACTCTTCTTCTGATTTCCTTTGGAGTAGCTTCAACTACTTTCATAGCAAATGCTACATTTTCATAAACATTTAAGTTAGGTATTAATCTAAAATCTTGGAACACCATTCCTATTTTTCTTCTATAGTAAGGCGTTTGCTTTCTTTTTATTTCTGATAAATCTTTTCCAGCTACTATTAATTGTCCTGAACTAGGATCTATCTCTTTTAATATCATTTTTATAAAAGTTGATTTACCAGCTCCAGATGGTCCAACTAAAAATACGAATTCTCCTGACTCTATTTCTAAGTTAACATCTGATAGAGCTTTTACATTATTATCGTAAATTTTAGATACATTCTTAAATTCTATCATCTCTAAACACTCCTTATAGATTTGGACTCACTCCATAAACCCCTTGTCCATTATACAAAATCATTATATCACATGTCTTACGACATATAATATAAGATTTTATTAAGTTTTTAATATTATTCCCAAATACGACAAAACACTTTATCATATTTTGTAATATTATGGATGATAAAGTTCTGTAAATCCTTCTCCTAAAACTTCATGAACTTCTCCAACAGTAATAAATGCTTTACTATCAACTTCCTTAATGTGATTTTTCAGCTTTATGAACTCATTTCTATTTAATACTGTATATATTATAAAGCTCTCTTTTTTAGTGAATCCACCAACGCCTTTTACGCAAGTGCACCCTCTTTCAAGCTCATCTAAAATAAATTTGCTTATTTTTTCAGTATGTTCACTTATTATAATTATTTGTTTACAAGCGTTAAATCCTTCGATAAATTTATCAACTGTAATACCAAGTATAATTACACTTAACATTGAATAGAATCCTAAATCTAATCCAAATACATAAGCCCCTGAAAGTGTAATTATAAGATCTACTATTAAAAGTGCTTTACCAATATCCATATGACTAAATTTATTAAGTAATTTTGCTAATATGTCTGTACCTCCTGTTGAGGCATTTTTATTAAATACTAATGCCATCCCAAAAGCAGAAATTAAAGTTCCAAAAACAGTTGCTATTACTAAATCTTTTGTTATTGCAAATGGATTTAAAAATCTCTCTATAATCCACATTACTAATGATAAAACTAAACTTGCATATATCGTTCTTCCCCCAAAGTTTCCACCAATAAACATAAATGCAACTCCAAATAATATTACATTTATAATTAATGTAATGATTCCAACTCCAATTGAAGGGAAGAAATCATTTATAACAATTGCGAGCCCAGTAACTCCACCTGCAGCTAATTCATTTGGCGCAAAGAAATACTCTACAGAAATAGCAACAAGAATAATTCCAAAAGTTATTAATGCATATTCTTTTATTGTACCTTTTTTCATATTAACACCCCAATTTATATAGTTTTATTTATGATATTATCTTTCCTAATTTAAGAGATACTATTCTATATCGCCAAAGCCTTTCCCTAAAACGTCATGAGCTTCATTTACTATAACAAAAGCATCTGGTTCATTATCACTTATAAACTTTCTTATTTTCATAAGCTGAGACCTTCCAACAACACAGTATAGAACATCTTTTTCTTTATCTGTGTATCCTCCTTTCCCTCTGAAGACAGTGCATCCTCTATCAATGTCTTTAATTATGTACTCTTTTAATATATCTATCTTTTCTGTAAATATCACTACCTGATGACATGTATTAAAACCTGATATTACCTTATCTATAACAATTCCATTTAATAAAACACAAATGGATGCATATATACCCTTTTCAACACCAAAAGTTACAGCACTTAATAATACAACTATAATATCAACCATTTGCATCCCTTTTCCCATATCAATATGGAAAAATTTATTTAAAATTTTTGCTATTATATCAGTCCCACCTGTTGATGCATTTTGAGTAAATACTATTCCAAGTCCTATTCCTAATAAAACTGTTCCAGCTATAGTTGCAAGCATAGGATTGTCCGGAATCCCCACTGGCTTAATAAAGCTTTCTGAGAACCAATTTATAAAGGATAACCCCATTGCTGCATAAATTGTCTTTCCTCCAAAGCCTTTACCTATAAATATAAACGCAATTATAAATAAAAATATATTCATAATCGCCATTAATGTTCCAAGATTAGCACCTGGTATATAATGATTAACTACTAATGCAATACCAGTAACTCCGCCTCCTGTTATGTTATTTGGGACATAAAAAAACTGAATGGCTATTCCCACTAGTATTATCCCTATCGTTATTATCCCATACTCTTTAATTTTCCCTTTCATTTTTACCTCCTATTTTTATAGTAAAATTATTATTTTTTATAAAAAATAACAGTATAGTACCCCTACTATACTGTTATATCATATTTAAACTTTATTTATAACAAATTTTGCTATTATTTTTTACAATTTATTGCTTTTTTCGCTTTTTCAGCTATATCCTTAGCTGTTAATCCATAAGCTTCTAATAAATCATTTGGTTTTCCGCTTTCACCAAATTTATCTTGAACACCAACTTTTAATACTGGTACTGGATATTCTTCAGTTAAAACTTCTGATACAGCTGATCCTAAACCACCTATAACACTGTGTTCTTCAGCAGTTACTAAAGCACCTGTTTCTTTAGCAGCTTTAACTAATAACTCTCTATCTATTGGCTTAATTGTATGTATGTTAATTACTCTAGCTGATATTCCATCTTTAGATAGCATTTCTGCTGCTTCTAAAGCTGCATCAACCATTATACCAGTAGCAACTATTGTTAGATCATTACCTTCTTTTAAAGTAACACCTTTTCCAAGTTCAAATTTATAAGTGTCTTTATCATTTATTACATTTACAGCAGCTCTACCAAGTCTTACGTAACAAGGTCCATCTATTTCTGCAATAGCCTTTATTACTGCATCAGTTTCAACAGCATCAGCTGGGTTTATAACTGTCATATTTGGTATACTTCTCATTAATGATAAATCTTCAATTGCTTGGTGAGATGCACCATCTTCTCCAACAGTTAATCCTGCATGAGTTGCACAAACTTTTACATTTAATCTTGGGTAACAGATTGAGTTTCTTATTTGTTCGAAAGCTCTTCCAGCTGCAAACATTGCAAAAGTACTTACATAAGGAATTTTTCCGCAAGTTGACATACCAGCAGCTACTCCCATCATGTTAGCTTCAGCTATTCCCATATTAAAGAATCTTTCTGGCGCAACAGCCTTAAAGTCTGCAGTTTTTGTTGATTTTGAAAGGTCAGCATCTAATACAACTACGTTTTTGTTCATTGATGCTAAATCTTTTAATGCTTTTCCATATGCTTCTCTTGTTGCGATCTTATTACTCATATTATTCTTCCCCTCCAATTTCTTTTAAAGCTTCTTCACATTGCTCTTTACTTGGAGCTGTTCCATGCCAGCTTGCTTGATTTTCCATAAATGAAACACCTTTTCCTTTTACAGTTTTACAAACTATAGCTGTTGGCTGTCCTTTATGATTCTTAGCTTTTTCAATTGCTTCTAAAATTTCATCATAGTTATGTCCGTCTATAACTAATACATTCCATCCGAAAGCTTCGAATTTCTTATCTATTGGAGAAGGATTCATTACTTTTGTAATATCTCCATCAATTTGTAGACCATTGAAATCTATAAATATTGTTAAATTATCTAATTTATAATGAGCTCCTGCCATAGCAGCTTCCCAAACTTGACCTTCTTCTAATTCACCATCTCCAAGTAATGAATAAACTCTATAATTTTTATCATCAGTTTTTCCAGCTAAAGCCATACCTACAGCTGCTGATATTCCTTGACCTAATGAACCTGTTGACATATCAATTCCTGGTAGATCATTCATGTTAGGGTGTCCTTGAAGATTTGATCCAATTTTTCTTAGTGTGCTTAATTCTTTAGGATCAAAGAAACCTCTTCTTGCTAGAGCACTATATAATACTGGTGCTGCATGACCCTTTGATAAAACAAATCTATCTCTATCTTCCATTTTAGGATTTTTTGGGTCTATGTTCATTTCATTAAAGAACAATGTAGTTACGATGTCAGTTGCAGATAATGATCCGCCTGGATGTCCTGAAGCTGATTCTGTTAGCATTGATACTATATCTTTTCTTATAATTTTAGCTATATCCATTAGCTCTTGTTTATTCTTTTTCATTTCATATCCTCCCAGTTTAATTTAACATTTTATAGATTTAGTTTTTCCGTTATTTACAGATTTTATTTTACCACACAATTTATTCTTTGTATACACTATAATATACGCTATTTCCTAATAGTATTGCACATTTGCCCATATAGAGTATACTATTTCTAATAGTGTATCATTTTTCGATATTTATCTTGGTTTTTCTTTAATTTAATAAATATTATAAAACAATAAAAGCTACGCCAATGTAAACATTTGCGTAGCTTATTTAAAAAATTTTTTTAAATTAAATTTAGACTTATCAGTAAAGCCTTATTAACTTTTTTCATATCTTCTTCAGTCATATGTCCTATTTTTTCTTTTAATCTTCTCTTATCTAAAGTTCTAACCTGCTCTAATAAAACAACAGAATCTCTGTTTAAACCATATTCTTCCGAAGATATTTCAACATGAGTAGGTAATTTTGCTTTATTAATTTGAGATGTTATAGCCGCAATAATAACAGTTGGACTATACCTATTACCTATATCATTTTGAACAATTATCACAGGTCTTATGCCACCTTGCTCCGATCCTATAACCGGGCTTAAATCGGCATAAAATATATCGCCTCTTTTTACTACCATAGTCGTCATAAGAATTATCACTCTCCGCAAAGCCATGTCTCATAATCATTAACATCAACTAGTTCATGTTCTGTCATCAAAGCTAACTGTAAATTTAGAAAAGCCATTTCTTGATAACCTTTTTTCATAAGCTTCTCTGTTTCCTTACTAATTTCTCTATCTATATATACTATTAGATTATCACTATTATATTTACAATTATTTTTTTCTAGATACATTTTTTCTAATTCCTTTTGACATGACATGATAATTCCTCCCTATTTACCAAAGAGTTTTTATGTATATTTAAATTATATATAAAAATATGTCATTGTGTCAAAGGATTTGTCACATTTGTTTAAATTTGTTCTAATTTGTCTTAATTTATAAATACTTTCTAGTGCTTATTACTTGTCCATTTTATATACACGCTAATATTCTATCAATGGCACCCATAACTTCATAACTAATAATATTCAATTCATTAGTTATATCATTAGCATCATTTTTATTTTCTCTAATAACATAACCTTGTTTTCAATTTTAATTTTTGAAATATCCGTTACTTAAACCATACACTGATCTATACAAACATTACCTAAAACAATTTATAATATATTCTTTATAATCACTTTTACTTTTTCCTTTAAAGCTTTAAGATAAACATCTGCATATCCTCTAGATAGTATTGCGATCACTTGTGTACCAACAGTTGCATAACTTCTTCAATAACTTATGTACGTTCCTTCTCCGACTTCTCTAAGATGAACTACATTGCTTTTAATGTTACTACCGGCCTTATTTTTTATTTTATTAAATTGATAATATCCATAAAGTATTACCACTAGTTTTACAGTATCAAAATGATATTCTTCTAAATTACTTATAGAAAACTATTTGATACATGTTTAATTCCAAATTTACTCTTCTACGCTTTTTTCTGTTTATAAAAACCTATATGTTATATACCAGTATCTAGCGCTATATGTACTTTTACAATATTTTTATTTAACATTGCAATCTCTGAGAGTTTCTTTGCATATTCTAAAGAATATACTTTCTTTTTAATATCGTACTTTAAAGCTCATCATTAAAGCTTATTAGTGTATATCCTAATATTGTTATCCTTTGTAAGCTTCTTACTTCTCTTATGTTATTTGAAATGACGTCTGAATTAGTTCATTAAAATCCATGTCTAATACTACTTATATTTAACTCACTCTTCAATCTACTAATTAACTGTAAAGTCTTCTTCACTACATTCTTTATTTTTATTAAACTCTCTATATTCTATTTTAACTCTTTCTTTGTCTTCATTATCGAAAATTTTTATTAACAATGGCTCTTTTTTAGACTTATTTATATATAGAGTAGCTTTATCCATATGATTATTGTTAGTTATTAGGTCAAAATCGACCTTTAAATATTTTAAATCTCCCCATTCTTCCTGACCCTCTGATACCTCTACAACAGGGTTCTTAAAAATTTCACTCATTACTCCTAATGGATATAAATTATCTAAGTCTCTTTTTATTTCATATTTTTCTTTCTTTTTGTTATACACCATAGTTACTTTATCTTCATTATAAAATTTAGTAAGTTCCTCTCCAAAATCTATTCTGATTCCATGATCATCACAGAATAAAACTTTAGTCTTCTCACTATATGTTCCTCTAGTATTAATTATAGTGTATTCAGCAATTGTATCGTATCTTTTCATATTTTTTACATGTTCTAATATTTCTTCATTTGTTGGATCTGTAACATGTCTAAATGATATTACTAATATTATAGATATAAACGGTATTATCATTAATAATACAGCTAATATTTTTTTCTTTATATTGCTTTTTTCTGTCTTTATGTTCTTATTTTTTTTATTTTTTATACTTTTTAATTTTTCTAAAAACTTCATGATCCCTCCACTGTTTAATTACTCATTAATACTAATATTAAACTTGGAAGAATTTTATTCTAGTTTTCACATAATTTTTCTATTGTTTTAGGTAGTTCTTCTATTATGTCTCTTGCATTTACACTATACCTAGTTTTTGATAATTCATCTCCTATATATCCATGAACATATGCACCTAAGAGAGTTCCTTCTATTATATTAAGATTTTGACCTATAAGAGAAGCTATAATTCCAGTTAAACAATCCCCCATTCCACCTGAAGCCATCTTGCTATTTCCAGTAGTATTTATAAATGCATAAGTACCATCTGTAATAACTGTATGATAACCTTTTAGTAAGACTGTAATGTTATGTTCTTTTGCAAACTTCTTTGCAATATCAATTCTATCTTTTTCAACTTCACTTATAGTCTTATTTATTAATCTAGCCATTTCGCCTGGATGAGGCGTTATTATTGTTCTCCCTTTTAGCCCTTTAATTAGGTCCTTATTTTCACTTATTATATTAAGAGCATCTGCATCTAAGACTAATTTGCAATCAGTCTTCTCTATAATCTTTTTTAAAATCATTTTACTATCTTCAGCTTTACTAAATCCTGGCCCACAAGCTATAACATCAAATCCACCTAAAGTATCTACATCCTCATACCTTGAATATTCTTGTATCATAGCTTCAGTAAGTCTGCCTTTTAATGCACTTGATACATCTTTATGTGTCAATAAAGTCACTAGCCCACTTCCAGTTCTAACGCAAGCTTCTGTAGTTATAAATGCTGCTCCACAATATTTTTCGCTACCTGCAACTATCAATATCTTTCCATAATTCCCTTTATGTCCTGATTTCTTTCTTATAGGAATCATTTTCTTATATTTATCTTTTGATAGTATGTAAGTTCTTTCACTATTTTGTTTTTTTATATAATCTGGTATATCTATATTAACTATTTTTATATCTCCAGTTAACTCTATAGCATTAGTAGACATAAACCCTCTTTTCATCACTTCAACTGTACATGTAATGTCTGCCTTTATAGCTTTTCCAAGCTCTTCTCCTGTATCAGAATCCATTCCAGATGGTATATCTATCGCTATCGTAAATTTAGAATATTTATTTATTATTTCTATTGCATGTTTATAAATACCAGAGACACTCCTATTTAAACCAATTCCAAATATAGAATCTACTATATAATCAGCTTCTATTACTTTTTCTATTATAATGTTTTTTATATCTTCTTCTCTTTCTACATTTATAATAGGAATGTTTAAATTTTTAATTATCGTCAAATTCAAATTGCAATCATTGCTTATTTTCTTTATATCTCCAACTAAAATTACCTCTACATCTTTATTTAATAGATGTAATTTCCTTGCTATTGCTAGGCCATCTCCACCATTATTCCCTATTCCACAGAAAACAACTATTTTATTTCCCATGTCTTTAATAATATTAGTTATTCCATTTGCTGCATTTTCCATTAAAACTATTGATGGAATTCCTACTTTATTAATTGTTTCATTATCTATATTTCTACAACCATATCTACTTAAAACTTCCATTCAGTTATGCCTCCTCAATTACGACAAAAGCAATGGCAGTATCTAAATCATGAGATATACTAGCATGAATATTAACTGAATTAATATTTAAATTATTTATTATTTTTTCACTTAAAGTAACTTCTGGTTTACCTAATGAGTCTCTTAACACTTCAATATCATTAAAAGCAAATCCCCTTATTCCGGTACCTAAAGCTTTACTTACTGCTTCTTTTACCGCAAAGGATCCAGCTACAGTTTCCCCTTTCAAGTTTCTACTTCTTAAAAATTCTATTTCTCTTTCAGTAAACATTCTCTCTAAAAATTTAGGGTTTCTATCTATTGCCTTTTCAACCCTATTTATTTCAATAATATCAGTTCCTATACCAACTATCATCTTAATTCATCCTTCCCTGTAACATATCATATATATTACATTTTACTATAAATCAAAGATGTTTGTTTTCTTATAACCTCACTATACTTGTACTTCTAAACATATCTTATCAAAATCACTAACGTACTCATCAGCGTAAGGTCCTATTATATCAATTAAATGAATTGGTGATACTTGATTTTCATAAAGCATCTTTAATAATGCATTGACTTTTTCTTCTATTGGTGAAATTAAATCTATTGAATCTTTAAATGAATCTATAATTAGATCTCCTTTAATATCAAGTCTTTCTATTTCTATGCCGAATACCTCTTCTTCTCCCATTAAACTCTTTATAAGCTTGTACTTATATTTCCTTTCAATTCCGTTTGTTATTCTTGAAAATACAAATTTTTCCTTAACCATGATAATCCCCCTCTATATGCCATAAATATGCCTTCTAGTAAAATATATCATAGGTATGTCGTGAAATATGTCAAAGGATGTTCTTGTAAATATTTTTTTATTGACATGTTTCGTACTTTTCTAGACGTATATCTATATTTCAACAGTCAAAGTAGTTGATAATTAACTTAAAAATACTTTTCTTGTCGACTATTGTTTAATTTAATTCATAATTAATCTCCATGGAAATTAATTCCTGTTTAATGTAAACTTTTACCACGTTATTTTTTTGTAATTTTTTGGATATATATGCATAAAAAAAAGAGCTCCCTAGCTCCTTTTTTCTCTCTCATATCCCCTAAACAACCATAATTGAAACGTGAATACGTTACCATTACCGATATTTTTATTATAACATATAATTCTCTAAAATTACAATATATTCTAACATATTTTTTAAAAGTTATAGATTAGCATATACTAATCCATAACTTTATTACTCTCTTCATGTATAATATCAGCTTCACTTCTTCTTCTACCAACAAATTTAAAATCTTCTAAAGAAACTTCAGCTATATATTTTTTAGTTCCATCTTTATCTTCATAACTTCCTGTTCTAAGTCTTCCACTTAGACTTATGTAATCACCTTTTCTAAGATACTTACATATAACCTCCGCTTTCTTTCCCCATACAGTTATAGGTATTAAATCTGATTTTCTTGTACCATCTAAAGACTTAAAACTTCTTTCTACTGCAATAATAAATTTCGAATTTACCTTTTCACTACTTTCCAGGTATCTAAGTTCAGGGTCCCTTATTAATTTTCCTAATAATACTATTTTATTCATTCTTATACCTCCTGAGCAATTATACCTAAAAGTATTTCCTTAATTGTAAATATTATTCAAGATGCAGTATTATATTTGGATAATTTTGATGGTATAATTATTATGATGGTAAATTAAGCTATAAATTATAATTGGAGGGATTACATGTCAATATTAGTTTGCGGAGGCGCTGGATACATTGGAAGCCACATGGTTGCTGAATTATTAGAAAACGGAAATGAGGTTATTATATTAGATAATCTTGAAAAGGGACATGAAGATGCACTTCTTGGTGGAAAATTATACATTGGTGATTTAAGAGATAGAAAAATACTAGATAAAATATTTAGTGAGAATAATATAGAAGCTGTAATTGATTTTGCTGCTTACTCTTTAGTTGGAGAAAGTATGACTGAACCACTAAAATATTTTAACAATAATGTTTATGGAACTATAAATCTTCTTGAGGCAATGAGAGATTATAATGTAAAATATATAGTATTCTCATCAACGGCTGCTACTTATGGAGAGCCTGACGAAATTCCAATATTAGAAGAAAGTAAGACTATACCAACAAATGCTTATGGTGAGTCAAAACTCATTGTTGAAAAAATATTAAATTGGTGCGACCATGCTTATGGAATAAAGTATACTACTCTTAGATACTTTAATGCAGCTGGTGCTCACATAAATGGAAAAATAGGTGAAGATCATTCTCCTGAAACTCATTTAATCCCACTTATCTTGGATGTTGCTTTAGGTAAGCGTGATAAAATAATGATATTTGGTGATGATTATAATACTGAGGACGGAAGTTGTATAAGAGATTATATTCATGTATCCGACTTAGCTTCTGCTCACTCACTTGCACTTGAAAGATTAATGGGTGGCGGAGAAAGTAGAATATATAATTTAGGAAATGGAACTGGCTTCTCAGTTAAAGAAATGATTGAAATCGCGAGAAAAGTTACTGGACATCCTATACCAGCTGAGGTGGCCCCTCGTAGAGCCGGAGATCCAGCAGTTCTTATAGCTTCAAGTGATAAAGCTGTAGAAGAACTTCATTGGATGCCTCAATTTAATAGCGTTGAAACAATAATAGAGACTGCTTGGAAATGGCATAAAAATCATCCTAACGGATATTCAAAATAAATTCCTAAACTTGAAATTAAATTTTGAGAAAAGAAAGAGGATATATTGTTAATATATCCTCTTTCTTTTCTCATTATCTAAAACGGAATTTAATTCTACTCCAAACATAAATACCATAGATGTTATAAAGAGCCATATCATTAAAGCAAATACTGTCCAAATGCTACCATAAAGTCTAGAATAATGACTAAAATTATTTACATAGAATGAAAAACCTAATGAAACTATCAGCCATCCAACAGTAGATATTATAGCTCCTGGTATTACAGTTCTAAATTTAATCCTTCTAGCTGGTGTTACTTTATAAATTGTAGCAAAGACTATAATCATCATAACAATTATAATTACGTATCTTAATATATTCCAAATAAAATTTATTAGATGTTCAAAAGGAAGCACCGTATTTAAAAATTTACCTATTAGGTCACCAAATACAAGCATAACAAGTGTACTAATAATTGTTAATGCTAATGCTATAACACATATAATTCCAATTATTGATCTCTTGATAAATGATCTATTTTCATCTATATTGTAAGCCTTATTAACACCTTTTGTTACGGCCCTAAATGCAGAAGAAGCAGACCAAATTGTTAATACTATTGATACCCCTAATACTCCCGTATTCTGGGAATTTACAATTTCTTCTATCGTTGTGCTAGTTAATTGAAATACTGCTGTTGGTAATATCTTTTGCAACCCATCTAACACTTCTCCAGAATTTAATTGACTGAATCCTATTAAAGTACTTAAAAAAATTAAAAAAGGAAAGAATGATAATACTAAATAATATGCTAACTGTGATGCTAAAGCAAAAATATCATCTCTCTTAACCTTAACAAATAAATATAAAAATGTGTCTATCATTGATCTGTTATTAGAATTTTTTTTCATAATCTCACCAATACTATTATTATTTTTAATGTTTCATTTTTATAATATATCATTTATTTCTCTTTGTAGCAAAATTTATTTAATTACACTTCTACTATTTTATCATCTATCTATTAATATATGTATTTATTAACGTTTTCTACTATAGTATAATTTATAATATGGTTTAAAGTAAGATTATTATACATTAATCTTCTATAAATTGGAATTTAAATGTATAATACAATATGAAAGGGAGTGTTTTATTTGTTATATACACTTGAAAACGAGTCAACTAAAATAACTGCTAGCACTTATGGTGGAGAACTTCACAATTTAATTTCAAAGAAAAATGAAATCGAATTCTTATGGAATGGTGATCCAAAGCATTGGAAATATCATTCTCCAATATTATTTCCTATAGTAGGTAAAGTCAATAACGGTGAATATAGAGCTTGTGGAGCTACATATAATCTTCCTCAGCACGGACTTGCAAGAGTTTCTGATTTTGAAATGATAGATCAAACTAAAGACTCAATAACTTTTGAGTTAAAGTATTCTAATGATACATTAAAGGTATACCCTTATAAATTTTCACTACAAATTAGATATACTCTTATTGAAAGTGGTGTTAAGGTTACTTATATAGTAAAGAATCTAGATGATAAAATAATTTACTTCTCAATTGGAGCACATCCAGCATTTTTATGTCCAATTGAAGAAAATGAAACTATGAATGATTATTATTTTGAATTCAACCAAAAAGAAACAGCCGATACTATGCTTCTTACTAAAGATGGATATTTTAATCATGAAAGAAAAGATTATTTAAATGATGAAAATATAATCCCACTAAGCAAAGAATTATTTGCAGGTGATGCGTTAGTCTTTGATAATCTAAAATCAAATAAAATATCTCTAAAATCAAAAAATCATAGTAAGTCTCTCACTATGGATTTCGAAGGATTCCCATTCATGGGTCTATGGTCTAAAGCAGAAGGAGCTCCATTTGTATGTATAGAGCCTTGGTATGGACATGCTGACTTTTCTGATTTTACTGGAGAATTCAAAGATAAGGCCGGAATAGAAAAATTAGATGTTAATGATACTTTCCAATGTAGTTATACATTAACTCTATCTGAATAATATACTTAAAATACTAGATTAAATATTAAATTAAGATAAATAAAAAAGTCCTTAAATGGACTTTTTTATTTATCTAGTTATTTATTATATTATTTATAAATGATAATTAATTAATATTCCACTCTCTTGGAAGCAAACTTTTATATTTTGATGTTAAGTATCTATCATCTACAAGCAGTGCCTTTCCTTCATCCTCTTCTGTTCTTATTACTCTTCCAACAGCCTGCAAGACTTTATTTATCCCAGGGTATATATATGCGTAATCATATCCCTTATTTTCAAAATAATCCTTGATAATTTCTCTCTCTATAGAAATCTTTGGATAACCTACACCTACAATAACAGTACCAATTAGCATATCTCCTGGAAGGTCTATTCCTTCAGAAAATATTCCTCCAAGAACAGCAAATCCAACCACATTATTATTTTCTCTAAATTCAGATATAAATCTTTCTTTATCTTCTTCATTCATTTCTCTTTCTTGAACTAACATTTTATAACCATCAAATTCTTCATTTATACTATTGATAAACATCTCTAAATAATCATATGATGGGAAAAATATCAATGAATTTCCCTTTCGCTCTTGTAGAAATCCTCTAATTTTATCTTCTATATCTTTTATAGTTCTTTCTCTAAACTTAAATCTAGTATTAGCGGGATGTACATTTGCATCAAATTTACTGCTATCAAAGGGTGATTTTAATCTTAATCTATATGAGTTATTATCACCACCAAGTAATTCAATATAGTAATCAATTGGCGATAATGTTGCTGAAAAAATTACTGTTCCTTTAATTTTCTCTGTGATAGCCTTAATCTTATCTGCTGGGTTTATACAAAATAGTGTTATGTTAACTTCATTATTATAATTTTCAACATAAGTTACATACTCATCTCCATAATACTCACTGACTCCAACAAATTTATTTATGTCAAAATATAAATCAAGCAACTCATCATAATATGGTTCACCCTTAAGCTTAATTAACAAGTCTTCACTTTCACTTATAAAATTTCTAAGATATCTATATAATTCTTTAGGCCCCTCTTTTTCATAATAACTATTTACTTCTCTACTTTCACACTCTCTTCTAATAGTTACAAAATATGAATTTATTTTATTCATTACCTTATAAAGATTTGGAACCTTTCCTTTTAACTCTCTTCTCATCTCTAAGAATTTAGACTTATTAAGTGTTGCAGAGTACATACTTCTTCCACGATCCACCAAGTTATGTCCCTCATCTATAAGTAATGCAATCTCATCGCCCATATCTTCAACTACTCTTTTAAGTCCAACCCTTTTATCAAAAATATAATTATAATCACAAATTACTCCGTCACACCAATTAATCATATCCAATGATAATTCAAATGGGCATATCTCATTTTCTTTAGCTAACTTAAGTATTAATTCTCTATCAATATTTCCACATTCTTTTAGTAAATCATATATAACATCTTTACTTTTATCATAATAATCAACTGCATACTTACACTCATCAGGGTTGCAGCTGACCTTATCATTTAAACAAACCTTTTGTTTTGCCGTTAATGTTATACTTCTGAATTTTAATCCTTCTTCTCTAAGTATATTAAGTGTATTTTCTGCTACCTGACTATTTACTGTCTTTGCAGTTAAATAAAAAATCTTTTCTTTTATTCCTTCTCCTACAGACTTTATAGAAGGAAATAATGTAGATATTGTTTTCCCTATCCCTGTTGGTGCTTGAGCGAAAAGTAACTTTCCCTCCCTCATAGTTCCATAAACAGCACGTGCAAGTTTTAGTTGACCTTCTCTGTATGATTCAAATGGAAATTCTAATTGCTTTATTGAATCATTTCTACTCTCTCTATGATTAACAGATAAAACCACATACTTCTCATACTTTCTTATTATTTCATCCAGAAATATCTCTAGTTCTTTCATTGTATAATTTCTTCTAAAGCTTTTTACTTCATTGCTTTCTAATTGATAGTAACTTAATTGTATTTCAATACTCTCTAATTTATTTTGAATAGAATAAATATATCCATATACTTTAGCTTGAGCCCAATGAAGTTCATTAGAATCATCAATTTCTAACAATGGTCTATATGTAGATTTTATTTCTTCTATTATTACACTTGATTCTTCATATATTATTCCATCAGCTCTTCCTTCAATTTTCAAAATAAAATCTTCAAGTTCAAACTCATTACCTAAATAAACTTCTCGTTCATATTTATCAAATATTTCTTCGTTGCTTTTTTGAAGCTTTTGATGAGCTCTTATTCCTTCAACAGCTCTTTTCGATGTAGAAAATCTACTATCAATACTTCCACTCTTAAGTATAAATTCTACAAGACCTCTTACAGACTCTCTTATAATTTCTTTACTCATAGCATTTTCCCCTCAAATTTAACCTTGATTATAATTATATCTTACTTTTCAAATTTACTCATAACATTAGACAAATTATTTATGCTATTAGTTAGTGTTTCAAGCTTTCCTTCTATTCTTATAAGCAAATATAATGAAATAGCAATAGGAAACCCTACATTACTAGCAACTTCGATGAAACTTTCCATATTATCATCCCTCCTTATAAATTATAAATATGCAACTTTATAAATTTACAAGAAAAATATTTAAAATATAAAAAAGATGATGTACCAACATCATCTCTATAATTTAATCTTCGTGATATTCATTTACTATCTTTTGTACCAACTTTTTGATTACACTTGCTTGAGCTATTAAAGATAGTACTAATAAGAAAGTTCTAATTCTTTCTTCTTCATTACCATTTAAACTTAATTTTTTAACTATTTCATCTAGTCTTTCTTCTGTATCTACAGATGTTGATAAAAATGAATCTAAGCTTTCTTTCTGAGTTTCTGCAAACATTTTATATGCTGTTTCCCATGATATGATATCATCAGTTCTATCATTAATTTCATTAAATGCTAAGCTAAATACTTTCTTTATTTCTTCCGTAGTAAGTATAGGTCTCATATAACTAAGTAGCACTAATTGAACTAAATGTATTTTAGTATATCCTCTTTTCTTGCCATCTTCAGGTTTTGTTATGACTTCACTCTTAATATAATTTTGAACTATATTATTAGTATATTTATCATCAGCAAATTTATCGTTTAAATAATCAATAACCTGAGATAAAAATAAATCATATTTTGGCAAATCATCATAAGAAATCATACTTCCTTTAGACATTTCTTCAGCAAGTTCATTAATATAATCTGCATTAATTTTGTTACTCATCGATCTTCACCTTTACCTCCATATAAGTCTTAATATTATTATATAGTATAGATAAACTTATTACAAGTTACTTTTACCATTATTATATTTTATTCTTTCCCTATTACATATATTTAAACATATATTTACACATATTTTTTTCGCAAACACCATTTAATTAAATTATTTTATGATATTTATAGATTTTTTTAGTATGCATATACTCAATTTATATTATTTTTCAACAAATTTTTATATTTTCGGACTTTTATTTCACTATTTTTTATCCATTAATTCTATATGATTCAAAATTTTTGCACCTTTTTTACAAAAATTTTTGTATTTTATTAATATTTTTTCCTTTTAACCCTTGTAAACAAGCCATTTTTAGTTTTATAATAGTTGAGTACCAAAATTTAATTTGTAAACTATTGACATTTCTAGAATTTGGTAGTATATTAATTATTGTAGTATTTAATAGTAAATTTTGTAGTTTAATAAAACTTAATATTTTTACTGTTGACTTTAAATTACAATTTTGGTAAGATAACATAGTAAATTGTCGAATATTGATGAATTTTGCAATTTTACGATTAATGTATAATTTGAGGAGGAAACTTTTATGAAATCAACAGGTGTAGTTAGAAGAGTAGATGAACTAGGAAGAATAGTTATTCCAATAGAGTTAAGAAGAACTCTAGATATAGCAGAAAAAGATGCTTTAGAAATATATGTAGACGGTGAGCAAATCATCCTTAAGAAGTATGAGCCAGCTTGTATCTTCTGTGGAGATGCTAGAGATGTTGTTAACTATAAAGGAAAGAACATCTGCAAAAACTGTTTAGCTGAATTAAAGAGATAATATGACTTAAAATACAAACTATATTCCCCTAAAATATATTTTGTATATTATAATAAGAAAGTCACTGAGACGGACTCAGTGACTTTTTATTATATTACAATTTATATATTTGTAGAATATTTATATATTTCGTTCTTAGCTACTTTCCTATCCTTTGCAACCTTTTTTATTGCATCCTTTTTACTAAAACCTTCTTCTATATATTTAACTATATGTTCTTCTATAGAAAGTTCTTCAAATTCAGCTCTTTTTTCTTTTTCTATTTCTTCTTCACTTAACCCATCAAGTACAAGAACAAACTCCCCTCTTGGTGAATTATTATTGAAATGTTCTATTACTTCTGACAAATTCCCTCTAACTATTTCCTCATGTAGTTTTGTAAGTTCTCTACAGGCTGCAATATTTCTATCTCCGAAATTATTTAATAGAAAATCTAATGTACTTAGTAATCTATGAGGTGCCTCATAAAATATTAAAGTTTCTTTTCTATCTTTTAATTCTTCAACTATAACCTTTCTTGATTTAGTGTCTCTTGGAATAAATCCCTTAAACATAAAAGCTGAACTATCTAATCCTGAATATATTAATGCAGTTGCAAAAGCTGTAGCCCCTGGAAGAACTTCAAATTCTAAGCCTTCTTCAATACATTTTTTTACTATAACGCTTCCTGGATCTGAAATTCCTGGCATACCAGCATCACTTACCAATGCAATTTGCTCTCCACTTTTTAATCTATCTAATATTTCACCACTTTTACCTTGCTCATTATGCATATGGTAACTTATTAATGTTTTTTTCAAATTAAAATGATTTAGTAATTTTATTGTTTGCCTTGTATCTTCTGCTGCAACAACATCTGCATTTTCTAAAACTTCTAGCGCTCTTAATGTTATATCTTTTAAATTTCCTATCGGAGTAGGAACTAAGTATAATTTCCCATTACTCATTATTTGTTATTCTCTCCTCTGCCATAGATTCTATTTATTTCATCTGAATAACTTCCATCTTCATTATATACATATATTGGAGCATCCCATTTTAAGAATGATCCCCCATCTCTTTGACCTTCAACTAATACTATATTAGGAGCTTTATTCTTATTTGGATGTACCATTCTTATTCTTTTTGGCTCTATTTTATATTTTCTCATCAGAGTAATTATATCTGCAAGCCTTTCAGGTCTATGAACCATAAATAATCTTCCATTATCCTTTAATAGAATTCTTGATGCCTCTATTACATTTTCTAAATTACATAATACTTCATGTCTAGCAATAGATAATTTGTCTGAAGGATTTACTATTCCAGCATTGTTTAATTTATATGGAGGATTAACAGTTATTACATCAGCCTTTTCTACTGTTTTTAAAAAATCTATATCCTTTAAATCTCTATGTATAAATTCAATATTGTAAGTTTCATTTAGCTTTACACTTCTATTTGCCATTTCAACCATATCTTCTTGTACTTCTATTCCTTTTATACTGCTTGGATTGTACTTTCCATATAATAAAAATGGTATTATTCCCGTTCCAGTACAGAGATCAATAACCTTATGCTTCTTTTTTACATTTGCAAAATCTGATAATAAGACTGCATCTACTCCAAATTTAAAACCATCTGTTTTTTGTATAAGCATCAATCCATTTAATTGTAAGTCATCAATATTCTCATTATTTTTTATTTCAACATTATTATTTATTGCCATATTTACTCATCCTTCTATATCTGAATTTCTTTTTAATTATACATTATTAAAATTCACTTCACAACTTCAGTAATATTGTTCCTTTTACTGCATATAATATTTGTATAATAACAAAAGACCTTAGAAAATTCTAAGGTCTCTTTAATGTATTCAAATACTCTAATTTAATATTCTTCTTGCTCCGTAGAAGCTCCAGATTGGTGATACTTTAACTACATCTCCTGTACGAGGTGCATGTATGATATTACCATTACCTACATATATTCCAACGTGTCCTGTATGTGGGAATACTAAGTCTCCTGGCTTAAGCTCATCTCTTGATACAGCTCTTCCTGCTCCGATTTGATCATATGTTGTTCTACCAATGTATATTCCTGTTGCCTTGCTATAAACATAGCTTGTAAATCCAGAACAGTCAAATGTGCTAGGTCCTGTTGCACCATAAACATATGGTTTTCCTAATTGTGCATAGGCCATATTTAATACAGCTTGTACACTACCTGATTGAGTGCTACCGCCGTTTGATGATGATCCACCATTTGATGATCCGCCACCATTATTTGATGATCCAGCACCTGCTGATCCACCTCTATTTGGAGCACTTTGTGAAGCTTGAGCTGCTTGTGCTGCTGCTTGTTTTTCTGAAATTGCATTTTGTCCTTTTGTTATAGCTGCATTGATTTCTTCAATTACAGTTGGACTCTTTATTTGATTATTTTTAATATCTTTTAATTGTGATACTGCACCCTTTAAATCATCAATTGAACTATTTGAGTTGTTTATAACATTTAATTGTGGTTCTATTATTTGTCTTTCCATCTTTGAAAGATACTTAGAATCGAATTCCTTTTGAGCTGCTTTAGCATCATCTGCTAATTTTTCTTGATCACTCTTTAATTGTTCGAATTTACCTAATTCTTGTTGAGTCTCAGTGTTTAATTGCTCAAGTTTCTTACTCTTATCTTGAAGAGATGTCATTTTACTATCTAAGCTCTTTTGATTTGCAATTAGCTCGTCCACAACATTCTTATCAAGTTCTACTAATCTATTTGCAGAGTCTAATCTACTTATAAAATCTGAGAAACTATCTGCGCCAAAGATTAATGAAAGGTAACCAGTTTGTCCACCTGACTTATAAAGTTCTCTAAGTCTTCCTCCAAGAACTTCTTCTTGACTTTTCATTTTCTCTTTAGTCTGTTCCATTTCTTTTTGAGTAGTTTCTATTTCTTTCTTAGTGTTAGAAATTTCAACTTTATTATTTTGCACTTTTTGTACTAGTGGTTCTATTTTAACGTTTAAATCATCTATTTTATGTTGTATATCTGATATTTTTGCACCTAATTCTGTGTATTCATCCCTTACTTGATTTACCTCAGTGTTAGTTGGAGTAGCATATGCTGGTATAGCAGAACTTACAACTAACATGCCTGCAATAACTGCAGCAACAATCTTCTTTCTCATGAGTATATCGGTTCTTTATGAACCTACCCCCCTTTCAAATTCTGTGTTTCTTACTAGAAATACATTTAATATTATATCATCACATCTTTAATGGTACAACCTCAATTATTACATATTCCTTAAAGTCAACCATTTTTTTAAAACAATTTTGTAAATATATATCATAATTGATATTGTTTACATCGGCTTGTATCAATTATCATACAACTATTTCCAAATATATTTTTTTATAAGATGCTTCAACTAAGCCCTGTTAGTAATTATATATCTCTAGATAACTTGACCTTTATTTATTATAATTTATAACTTCTTACCTTAATACATAAGAAGTAAAATTATTTAAACCCTGTTTATTTAATATAAATTTTCTCTCGATTAACACCTTGTTATAGATATTATATTTATATAATATCATAAACATTACAAAATTGTAATGTTTTTTTTAATAAAAAGTAAACGAAGTTGACAATTGTACTATTTTTGCATATAATATAATATGTTGTAACGGGGTGTGGCGCAGATGGTAGCGCGCATGGTTTGGGACCATGAGGTCGCAGGTTCGAGACCTGTCACCCCGACCACAAAAAGACTATGAGTTAGCTCATAGTCTTTTTTTATTTCTATATTTATTCTATTTATATTTATAAATTTTCTTTTTCATCATATCTTTCAGTATATTCCCTATCTGAGCTTGCAGCCTTACATAAAGCTAAAGTTACTATAACAACTAAAACATATCCTAAGCCAAACCACATCATATCTTATTCCCTCTCTTTATAATATTTCAGCATTATAAGTATTATTATTGTCAAAAATATAAATAATATAAACATATTGAGTAAAAGTTTTTAGGAGTGAAATTTATGCATAAAAAATATAATGATATATTAAATAAACTTATTTCTTCTTATTATAATAATACATTTGATGAAGAAATCAATAAAATTATTAAATCTGAAGAATATTCTGAAGAAGAAATTAAATCAATAATCTCATCTTTATGTGGTGTCTCTGTTAAATCAGATGGTGATTATATTTATAATCTAAAGAAAGCTATTACAGATTATTCTGTTAAAAGTAAGCTCGTTGAAAAAATCTCAAAATGTAGTTCTTCTTGCCATACAGGTAATGATGGAAAAACAGCTTGCCAAAGGTCATGTCCTTTTGATGCGATTTTAAAAGATCCAATTTCAAATAATACATATATTGATACTGATTTATGCACTGATTGTGGAGTATGCGTTACTACTTGCCATGACGGAAGATATCTTGACAAAATAGAACTTATACCACTGTTAGACTTACTAAAAAATAATACTAAAGTTATTGCAGCCGTTGCTCCCGCTATAATTGGTCAGTTTGGAGACACTATTACTATGGATCAATTAAGAACAGCTTTCATAAAAATGGGATTTACAGATATGATAGAAGTTGCTTTTGCTGCTGATATGCTTACAATAAAAGAAGCTTTTGAGTTCAATCATCACGTAAATAGCACAGATGATCTATTAATTACTTCTTGCTGCTGTCCAATGTGGATTGGAATGATTAAGGGTGTATATAATGATTTAGTCAAACATGTCACTCCTTCAGTATCACCAATGATTGCTGCTGCAAGAGTAATCAAAACATTGAATGAAGACGTTAAAGTAGTATTCATAGGACCTTGCATAGCAAAAAAAGCTGAAGCAAGAGAAAAAGACCTAATTGGTGATGTAGACTTAGTTCTTACCTTTGAAGAGTTACAAGGTTTATTTAATACTCTTAATATTGACCCAGCTTCGCTACCAGAAACAATTTCAGATGAGTATACTTCTAGAGGCGGTAGAATTTATGCACGAGCAAATGGAGTGACAACTGCTATTTCTGAAGCTGTATCTGAATTATTCCCTGAAAAATCCAGTTTATTTATAGGTAAAAATGCTAGTGGAGTAAAAGAGTGCAAAGCATTATTAAATGAAGTCATAGATTCTTCATGCGATTATAATTTCATAGAAGGTATGGGGTGTGTTGGCGGATGCGTTGGTGGACCTAAACGTATAATTGCAGTTGAGGAAGGAACAAAAGCGGTTACAGACTTTGCATATTCATCTCCAATAAAAATAGCTACACATAGTGATATATTGGTAGATTTATTTAAAAGACTTGGAATCGAAAATTTTGAAGACTTACTTGATGCAGAAAAAACTAAGATTTTTCATAGAACTTTTTAGAAAACATAGCATATAACTAAATATACTTGTATAATTACTGTAGGATAAGACTTTATTCTACAGTTTATTTTTAGCTTTAAAAGGGGGCAGAATATGTTTAATAACGTAAAAGCAGCAATATTTGATTTAGATGGAACTTTAATTGATTCTATGTGGGTTTGGGAACAAATAGATATGGATTATCTTGGTGAAAAAAATATAGAGGTGCCAGAAAATTTAAATGATGAAATTGGCCACTTAAGTTTTAATCAAGTTGCTGTATATTTTAAGGAAAGATTCAAATTAGAAGATTCCTTAGACGAAATAAAGAAATCATGGAGTGATATGGCTTACCATCACTATTCAACAGATATAAAATTAAAAAATGGTGTAATAGAATTTTTTAATTTCTTAAAAGAATCAAACATTAAAATAGGATTGGCTACTAGCAATTCTCTTCATCTTTTAGAAGCTGTTTTAAAAAATAACGGAATATATGATTATTTTGATTCAATAACTATTACAGATGAAGTATCAGTTGGAAAACATGAACCTGATGTATATCTTCTTGCATCAAAAAAATTGGGGGTATCTCCTGAAGAATGTGTTGTATTCGAAGATATTATCCAAGCTGTTAAGGGAGCAAAAAAGGCAGGAATGAAAGTTATAGGTGTGGAAGATACTCGAAGCTTAAATGATAAAAATGAGATACTTTTAGTAGCTGATAATTTTATTGCTGATTTTCGTGAAATTATACCTCAAGAAATAGTAGTTTAATTGATATTAGTTTTATATATAACAAAAAGGTAATTTTCTAATGAAAATTACCTTTTTAAATTACTTAATATTACTTTCTAGTAACTCCGTATTTAGCTTCTAATTCTTTTAATACATCTAAGTATTTTCTTTGTTGTCTTTCTTGGATTAATTGTTGAACAACTGCATCTTTCACTTCTTCAAATGATTTTGTTTTTGGCTCATTTTTAGCATCAACTAAGATTAAGTGATATCCAAATTGAGTCTTAACTGGTTCTGTAACTTTTCCAATTTCTGCTTCAAATGCAGCATTTTCAAATTCTGGAACCATCATTCCTCTAGCAAATGCTCCAAGGTTTCCTCCTTGTTCCTTTGATGGACAGCTTGAATATTTCATAGCTGCTTCTTCAAAGCTCATTCCGTTGTCTATTTCTTCTTTTATCTTAACAGCATCGCCTTCATTTTCAACTAATATATGCTTAGCTGAAACAGTAGCTTGTTCTTCAAATTGTTCCTTATGAGCATCGTAGTATTCTTTAGCTTCTTCATCAGTAACTGTTACATCTGATAAGATTTTTCCGATAGTCATTTGAGTTAATATTTCTTTAGCTAAACGCTTAACTGTTTCTTTGTATTCTTCAGTTTCGTCTAATTTTAACTCTTCACCTAATTTGCTCATTAATTCAAAAGAAATAACTTGTTCTAATAATTGTTTCTTACCTTGTTCACTTTCGAACATCATTCTTCTATCTTCTGGGTACTTTGATATTATTTCATTTAATTCTTTTTCAGTTATTTCTTGTGAACCAACTGTTGCTAATACTTTATTTTCCATTTTAAAATCTCCTTTTCTACTGTAATTTATTCTACTATCTAATTCTATCAATATATATATCATTTAACAATCTAAATAGCAGAACTTAAACATTTATTGTAAATTTTTTATTCATTCATTAATTTTGTCCACAGTTTTTATATCTTTTGTGGATAATATCCACAGTTCACATTGCGTTCTGTGCATAATTTTTAAAATTCTTTTGTATCACTTACTATTATTTTTTGCATTTGGGCAAATAAAAAAAGATGTTCTTATCTTGAACATCTTTTTATTTGGTGGAGATAAAGAGATTCGAACTCTTGACCCCCTGCGTGCAAGGCAGGTGCTCTCCCAACTGAGCTATACCCCCATATATGGTGGCTCGAGTAGGAATCGAACCTACGACACGCGGATCTTCAATCCGCTGCTCTACCAACTGAGCTATCGAGCCACACTTACCTGGCAACGTCCTACTCTCCCACACAGTCTCCCGTGCAGTACCATCGGCGCTATAGAGCTTAACTTTCCTGTTCGGAATGGGAAGGAGTGTTTCCTCTATGCCATCATCACCAGATTTCAGATTATTCTCTGAAAATTGCACATGAATTTTTGTTGATCGCTTTTTCTATTGGTCAAGCCCTCGACCTATTAGTATCGGTCA
>NZ_JBNOOR010000003.1:0-225302 GCF_050584765.1 Clostridium sardiniense
TCCGCGAAGAGGACTCGAACCTCCAACCTGTCGGTTAACAGCCGAATGCTCCACCATTGAGCTATCGCGGAATATTTGCTACATTTGATATTATATCATCTTTAAATTAAATTGCAACTCTTTTTTATTAAAAAAATTAATTTTTAATTGAATTCTTTTATAAAATACTCTCTAGACCTGATATATACTTCTTTCAAGTCTATTTTTAAAATCAATCATGTTATAACACTTAAACATTACTATTACACCAATTAACTAATACTATTGATAATGCAATAGAAAACTCACTGTAATTAATATTTAAAATACTAACTACTTCACTAAATACTATTCATAACTCCTCCCAATTTTAAGCATACAAATATATTAACATATTTGTATTTTAAAGGATATTAATGCATAAAAAAAGGATACCTCTAAAGAGATATCCTTAATATATTTTATTATTTTGCTGGTTTCATTGTTGGGAATAGTAATACGTCTCTTATTGATGATGAGTCTGTTAAGAACATAATCATTCTATCAATACCTATTCCAAGACCACCTGTTGGAGGCATCCCTGTTTCTAAAGCACTCATGAACTCTTCGTCCATCATGTATGCTTCGTCATCTCCGTATTCTCTTTCCTTAGCTTGTTGTTCAAATCTTTGTCTTTGAACTATTGGATCGTTAAGTTCTGAGTAAGCATTACATACTTCTCTTCCATAAACAAATCCTTCAAATCTTTCAGTAAATGCTTCATTTCCTCTCTTCTTCTTAGTAAGAGGTGAAATTTCTACTGGATAATCAACTAAGAATGTTGGTTGAATTAATTTTGATTCACCATATTCTTCGAATAACATATTAAGAACTTCTCCCTTAGTTACCTTATCTAAAGGTTTTGGGAATTCTAAATGCTTTTCTTTAGCAATAGCTTGTGCTTCTTCATCTGTTTTGATTTCATTGAAATCAACTCCAGCATATTCTTTAACAGCATCAACCATAGTAATTCTTCTCCATGGTGGCTTAAAGTCTATTTCTGTTCCTTCATACATTACCTTAGTTGTACCATTTACCTTTTCACATACATATGCAATCATATTTTCCATGATTTCCATCATATCATTGTAATCTGAATAAGCTTGGTATAATTCTATACAAGTGAATTCTGGATTATGTCTTACTGAAACTCCTTCATTTCTGAAGTTTTTACCCATTTCATAAACTTTTTCAAATCCAGCAACTATTAATCTCTTTAAATATAACTCAGTAGCAATTCTTAGGTACATATCTATATCTAAAGCATTGTGATGAGTTATAAATGGTTTAGCAGCAGCTCCTCCAGCTATTGGTGATAGTATTGGAGTATCAACTTCTAAGAATCCTCTATTATCTAAGAATTCTCTTATAGTTTTTATTATCTTTGATCTTTTTATAAAAGTATCTTTTACTTCTGGATTAGTAATTATATCTACTTCTCTTTGTCTATATCTTAAGTCTGGATCTTTTAATCCGTGGAATTTTTCTGGTAATGGCTTTAATGATTTACAAATTAACTCGAAATCTGAAACCTTAACTGAAACTTCTTCAGTTCTAGTTTTAAACACTTCTCCAGTCGCAACAACCCAGTCACCTAAGTCAAAACTCTTATATGCTTTTAAATTTTCTTCTCCAACTGCATCAATCTTTATAAATAATTGGATTTTACCATCTCTATCATGTATGTCTGAGAATACAACTTTACCTTGACCTCTCTTTGACATGATTCTTCCAGCTACAGTTACAGTCTTGCCTTCTAATTCTTCATAGTTTGATTTAACTTCTTCTGAACTATGTGTTCTTTCCACTTTATATACATCAAATGGATCTTTACCTGCAGCTTGTAATTCAGCTAATTTTTCTCTTCTAAGTGCTTCTTGCTCACTTAACTGAGCTTCTAATTCTTGTATATTCATTTCCTCAGTTGACATTAATTATCCCTCCGTTATGATCTGCTTATTTCTAAGACCTCGTATTTACTTACTCCATCAGGTACTGATATTTCAACTATGTCTCCGACCTTTTTACCTATAAGGCCAGCTCCTACTGGTGATTCATTTGAAATTTTAAATTCCATTGGATCAGCCTCTGCTGAACCTACTATTGTATAGATAACTTCTTCATCAAAATCATAGTCTTTAACCTTTACTTTTGCTCCAACTGCAACAACGTCTGATGGTATTTCTGATTCATCTACAACTTCAGCATTTTTAAGCATATTCTCTAATTGAAGGATTCTTCCTTCTGTAAAAGCTTGCTCGTTTTTTGCTTCGTCATATTCTGAGTTTTCACTTAAGTCTCCGTATCCTAATGCTACTTTTATTTTTTCTGTAATTTCTTTTCTTTTAACTGTTTTTAAATGCTCTAACTCGTTTTCAAGTTTTTTAACACCTTCATAAGTCATTACAAATTTTTTTTGTTCGCTCATACTTAACTCCCCTTTAATAACCTTCTACTGGTTTATATTTTAATTTAATATTTCTTAAACCTATCAAAATTTGGGCCCTATAACGAATATTCAAATTCATTTAAAATATTATAAAGCAGGGCCTATAATATGTCAACAAATCTAACTTTTTAAAAGTATTGTCAATAGTATATAGTATCTATTATATAACCACTTTATTCATAATAATACACTTTATTCAGAAATGTATTTTAAAATAATGTAACTTTTGAATAAACATTCCGTAATATTCAAAAGCTTACATTTTTATCTGCCAGTTTTTAAGTTCTTTAATTCGTTTTTGTAATTTATTAAAAGCTCCATAACAGCATCACTATCTTCTAATACATTCATTTCATTTCTTACATCTGTACATTTTGGAAGACCTTTTATATACCATGATGCATGCTTTCTCATCTCTCTTATAGCTTTATGATATCCGTCATACTTTATTGCTAGTTCATAATGTCTTATACACATATCAATCTTTTCTTCTGGAGTTATTTCCTTAAGCGCTTCTCCTTCAAGAATTCTTTGTATCTGTTTGAAAAGCCATGGATTACCCATACTTCCTCTAGCGACCATTATTCCATCACAATTAGTAAGTTCTTTCATTCTTAAAGCATCTTCTGGAGTAAATACATCACCATTACCTATAACAGGCACTTTCACTTTATCTTTTATTTCTTTTATTATATTCCAGTCCGCTTTTCCTTCATACATTTGTTTTCTTGTCCTACCATGTACAGCTACAGCATCTACTCCTGCATCTTCTAGAGCTAACGCAAACTCAACTGCATTTAGATTATCTTCATCAAATCCTTTTCTAAACTTTGCAGTTACAGGTTTTGATGAAACTTGTTTTATCTTTCTTACAATTTCTGCTGCAAGTTTTGGATCTTTCATAAGAGCTGATCCATCTCCATTTTTAACAATCTTAGGAGCTGGGCACCCCATATTTATATCTATAATACAAATATCTTTTCTATCATTAAAATGTTCCTCAACCATCTTTGCCATAATATCAGGATCATTTCCAAATATTTGTACAGCAACTGGCATCTCTTCATCTGAAATTCTAAGAAGCTTTTGCGTATTTTCACTGCCATAATATAAAGCCTTTGCACTAACCATTTCTGTATAAACTAGCCCACACCCTTGTTCCTTGCAAAGCCCTCTAAATGATATATCTGTTACTCCTGCCATAGGAGCTAGAAATACATTGTTTTCGAATTCTATATTCCCTATCTTCATTTCTTTGAGTTTTACTCCTTATTCTTATTGTATATTAATCTTAACCCTTCTAATGTTAAGTCGCTATCAACTATATCTATTGCATCAGTCTCTTTAGCAATTAAATTTGCAAGACCTCCTGTTGCAATAACTATAGGTTCTTCATTGCATTTATTTCTCATTTCGTTTTTCATTTTCTTTACTATATACTCAACTTGCCCAATATATCCATATAAAATACCTGCTTGCATACTTACAATTGTACTTTTACATATAATATTTTTAGGTACTTCAAGTTCTATTCTTGGTAGTTTTGCTGCTCTTTCGAATAATGCATCTGATGCAATTCTTACGCCCGGAACAATACATCCACCTAAATAATCTCCCTTTTCTGTTATTGAGCAAAATGTTGTTGCTGTACCAAAATCAATTACTATGTTTGGTTTTTTATATAGTTCAAAAGCCGCAACAGCATTAACTATTCTATCTGCCCCAACTTCTTTAGGATTATCATATTTTATATTTATTCCTGTCTTTATTCCAGGTCCTACTATTATAGGCTCCCTGCAGAAACATTTTCTTATCATATTTTCTAATGAATGCATTATATTAGGAACTACTGATGATATTATTATCCCCTTAACTTCCTTTGGATCTAAGTTATGCTGAGAAAATAACTGCATAACTTGTACGCTATACTCATCAGACGTTTTTTGT
Organism: Clostridium sardiniense; assembly: GCF_050584765.1. Classification (GTDB taxonomy): domain Bacteria; phylum Bacillota; class Clostridia; order Clostridiales; family Clostridiaceae; genus Clostridium; species Clostridium sardiniense_A. The sequence goes on from NZ_JBNOOR010000003.1 coordinate 4,415, forward strand.
GCATCTGTTGATATTCTCCAACTAGCTATATAATTATCATCTTTGTGAACTCCTAAAACGATGTTTGTATTTCCTACATCGACAAGCAAAATCATAAAAGCACCACCTTAATATAGTTAAAAGCAGCTATAATTAAAGCTGCTTTTATTCTGATAAAATAACTTAATTTTAACAATATAATTTTAACAATTCAGTGGTATTTGTCAAGAGTTAACAGAACGTTAGAATAATCCTATAATTTCTCCATCATCCAATATGTCCATTTTATTCGCTGCTGGAACCTTTGGTAATCCTGGCATTGTCATAACATCTCCAGTTAATGCAACTATAAATCCAGCACCATTTGATACTCTTATCTCTTTTACAGTTATATCAAAATTTTCTGGTCTACCTAAAAGATTTGGGTTATCTGATAGTGAATATTGAGTTTTTGCCATACATATTGGAAGCTTATCTAAATTAAACTTTTCAAGTTCAGCTATTTGTTTTCTAGCTTGTGGTGTATAGTTTACACCATTTGCTCCATATATTTCCCAGGCTATAGTTTTAATTTTTTCTTCAATAGTATTATTTGTATCATATAAAACTTCAAATTTTGATTCTTCATTTTCTAATACATCAACTACTTCAGTGCCAAGTTCTATTCCACCTTCTCCACCTTTTGCCCAGACATCTGAAAGTGCAACTCTAACACCATTTTCTTTGCAGAAGTCTTTTATAAATTGAACTTCCTCTTCACTATCTGATGTAAATTTATTTATAGCCACAACTACGGGAACATTATACTTTTTAATATTCTCTATTTGTTTTTCTAAATTTGAAACACCTATTTTTAAGGCTTCAATATTTGGCGTATTAAGGTCATCTTTTTTCACTCCACCGTGATGCTTTAAAGCTCTTATAGTAGCAACTATAACAACACAATCCGGAGTTAATTCTCCATATCTGCATTTAATATCCAAGAATTTTTCAGCTCCAAGATCTGCTCCAAATCCTGCTTCTGTAACTACTATATCACTAAGTTTTAGTGCAAGTTTAGTTGCTATAACTGAGTTACATCCATGTGCGATATTCGCAAATGGTCCTCCATGAATTATAGCTGGAGTATTTTCTAATGTTTGAACTAAATTAGGCTTTATTGCATCTTTCATTAATAGTGCCATGGCACCTTGTATACCTAATTCTTTCGCATATACTGGCTCTCCATCTAAGTTATAAGCAATTAATATATTTCCCATTCTTTCTTTTAAATCACTTAAATCTTTAGCTAAGCATAATATAGCCATTATTTCTGATGCTACAGTTATCATAAATCCATCTTCTCTTAAAAAACCATTAATCTTTCCTCCAAGACCTACAACAACTTCTCTTAATGCTCTATCATTCATATCTATAACTCTTTTGAAAATTATTCTTCTTGAGTCAATTCTTAAATCGTTCCCTTGATGTATGTGATTATCTATAGCTGCTGATAACAAGTTGTTAGCTGATGTTATAGCATGCATATCACCAGTAAAATGTAAATTTATATCTTCCATAGGAACAACTTGCGCATATCCACCACCAGCAGCTCCCCCCTTGATACCAAATACAGGCCCAAGAGATGGCTCTCTAAGTGCTATAACTGAATTCTTACCCATTCTACGCAATGCATCTCCAAGTCCTACTGTAACCGTTGATTTCCCCTCTCCTGCCGGTGTAGGATTTATAGCTGTTACTAGGACTAATTTTCCATCTCTATTTCCTTGCTTCTCTTTTAGTGCATCTAATGATATTTTACATTTATATTTTCCGTATAATTCTATATCATCCTCATTTAAATTTAATTTTTCCGCTACCTTTGTTATATATTCCATATTTGCTTCTTGAGCTATCTTAATATCGCTTTTCATTAATACTAACCTCATTTCTTATTAAATAAATTTCAGTTCTCTAAAAATTATCTATTATTATACCCTACATATTACGAGTATACCATTTGTTTTAAATTTTTTGAAGCATTTTATCGAACGTTTATTGTTTTTTATTACTTATAGTTCGTATATTTCCTGATTATATTTTTATATAAAACAAAAAGGTTCTGTTTTCACAGAACCTTTAAATTACGCTTTATTAAATATTTCTTCGAATTCTTTACCTTCTATCTTTTCTTTTTCTAGAAGTACTTGAGCAACAGCGTGTAATTTGCTCATATTTTCTCTAAGTATAGCTTCGGCTCTTACATAAGCTTCATCAACAAAATTCTTAACTTCTCTATCAATTTCAGCTCCTATTTCTTCTGAGAAGTTTCTTCCTCTTCCAAGATCTCTTCCAAGGAATACTTCATTTTGATCTGATCCGTATGAAATTGTTCCAAGCTTTTCACTCATTCCATATTCCATAACCATACTTCTAGCAATTGCACTAGCTCTATCTATATCATTCTTAGCTCCAGTACTTATATCTCCAAGAATAAGTTGTTCTGAAACTCTTCCTCCTAGAAGTCCAACCATATCATCTTTAAGTCTAAGCTTTGAAGTATATGATCTATCTTCATCAGGTAGGTACATAGTATATCCGCCAGCTCTTCCTCTTGGGATTATGCTTATTTCATGAACTGGATCTGAATATTTTAATGACTTCATCACAACAGCGTGACCTGCTTCATGGTAAGCCGTAAGTTTTCTATCTTTTTCGCTAATAACTCTACTTTTCTTTTCTGGACCAGCTACTACTCTTGTTATCGCATCTTCCATATCTAGCATTGTTATAGCCTTATCTCCTCTTCTAACTGCAAGTAGTGCCGCTTCATTAGTAAGATTCTCTAAATCAGCACCTGAGAACCCTGGTGTTCTCTTTGCTAGGACATCTAACTTAACATCATCAGCTAGAGGTTTCTTTCTTGTATGAACTACTAAAATTTCTTCTCTACCTTTTACGTCTGGAGCTCCTACAACTATTTGTCTATCAAATCTACCTGGTCTTAATAATGCAGGATCTAAAATATCTGGTCTATTAGTTGCCGCTATCATTATGATTCCTTCATTCATTCCGAAACCATCCATTTCAACAAGTAATTGATTAAGAGTTTGCTCTCTTTCATCATGACCTCCACCAAGACCTGCTCCTCTTTGTCTACCTACAGCATCTATTTCATCTATAAATACTATACATGGAGCATTCTTTTTAGCATCTGCAAAAAGATCTCTAACTCTTGATGCACCTACTCCGACAAACATTTCAACGAAATCTGAACCTGATATACTAAAGAATGGTACACCAGCTTCTCCAGCTATCGCTTTTGCAAGTAAAGTCTTACCTGTTCCAGGAGGACCTACTAAAAGAACTCCTTTAGGTATTCTAGCTCCCATTTGTGTATACTTTGACGGTTCCTTTAAGAAATCAACAATTTCTTCTAATTCTTGCTTTTCTTCATCAGCACCAGCAACATCTTTAAATGTTACTTTTTTAGAATCTGGAGTAGCAACTTTAGCTCTATTTTTACCAAAGTTCATTACCCCTCGACCACCACCGCCGCCTTGAGATTGTTGTGTCATTACAAATAAAAGTACTAAGAATAATACAACCATAAGCACTGTTGGTATAATAGATAACCATGCTCCACTATTTGAAGGCTTTTCAAATTCTACTTTTACATTATTCTTAGGATTTTCACTAATTAACTTTGTAAGCATTGTCTCAGGTGCATATGTTATAAATTTTTGATTATTGTTCATTACACCTTCTATAGTCATATCGTCTTCACGAACATATATGCTAGTTATTTCGTTAGAACTCCACTTTTGTTGGAAAGAACTATATGAGATTGTATCTGATTTATTACCTGTTTCCCACAAGGCTACTGATGCAAAAATCAGTACCGCTAATGTGACAATCCATACAGCTGCACTTGAATATTTTTTCATTCAAGGCCCCCCTCTCTTTATAATATTTTAAATTTTACCATATGATTTTTTTAATTACAATAATTCCTATTTGTAAATATTTGAATTTTTTTATTTGTTGTATACTTCTTCTTTTAATATGCCAACGTAAGGTAGATTTCTATATTTTTCAGCATAATCGATTCCATATCCAACTATGAATTCATTAGGAACTTTAAATCCTATATATTTAACATCTAAATCTGCTGTTCTTCTCTCTGGCTTATTAAGTAATGATACAATTTCAATACTTTCTGCTCTTCTTGCTTTTAAGTATTTTAATAAATAACTTAATGTTATTCCACTATCAACTATATCTTCAACTAATAGTACATGTTTACCTTCTATACTATGGTCTAAATCTTTTAATATTCTTACAACACCTGATGATTCTGTTGCATCACCATAGCTTGATACTGCCATAAAATCTATTTCGCAAGGTATAGTTATATTTTTAATAAGATCTGATGCAAATAAAACTGATCCTTTTAAAACTCCAACTACAAGTAAATCTTTACCCTCATAATCTTTACTTATTTCAGCACCCAATTCCTTGACTTTTTTAGCTAAGTCCTCTTCATTAAATAATATCTCTTTTATATCTTCCCTCATGACTATAATTCCTCTCTTTTACACACTACCTTAATAATGTTTTCTGTTTGTTTAGTTACTTTATATGTATTAGATGTTTTAACGCCTAATAACCATGCAATTTCATTATCAAACTCAATAACTGGAATATTGTCTCTATAATCCTTAGGTATTTTCATATCAATAAATATATCTTTTATTTTTTTGCTACCTTTCATACCTAATGGTATTATTCTATCCCCATTTTTTCTTTTTCTAAGAGTAACATACTCATTAATTTTATCATAATCAAAATACTTAATTAAGTCATTATTGTTAAATTTTAAATTTTTTTCTTTTATTTTTACTTCAAATTCTATAAGACAACCTAAAAAATCTACTTGTAACCCATCTAACTCATCTTTTTTTATTTTAACCTCATGAATATCATCTTGTTTTTTTAATAATCTTTCCTTCTTCTTTATATATATTTCACCATATATATTTTCAGCATATATTCCATTAGGTAAATCTATTCTTTTATTTGTTCCTATATCTTTAAGTTCTATAACTTCTTTTATATGTTTCACTTCAAAATCATAAGTACTATTTGAAAGAGTTGTCAGAGCTTTTCTTATTACTCTAGTAATTATAGCCTTTTCTTTATCAAATAATTCCCTACTTAGTATTATTTCATCTTTTTTTACTATACAATACTTAGAAAAAGCCTTTTTAGCCTTATTATTGATAAAATCATTGTCTTCTTGAAGTAATAAACTCATTCTATTTATAGCTTTAACTACATCTCCATTAAAATTTTCCTTCATATAAGGCAATATATCTAATCTTATTTTATTTCTACTATATATATTTTCTAAGTTTGTCTTATCAATTTTAGGATTTAAATTATTATCCACGCAATACTTTTCTATATATTCCCTTTCTAAAAATAGTATGGGTCTTATATATATTCCATCTCTAATAACAGGAATTCCTCCTAAGCCTTCAAGACCAGTACCTCTCATCATTCTCATTATTATTGTTTCTGCCTGATCATTAGCATTGTGAGCTGTAGCAATCTTTGTGTATCCATTTTCTTTACTTATTTTATTAAAGAATCCATACCTTTCATCTCTTCCAGCAGTCTCACTAGATATTCCTCTATCTTTTGCTATTTTTTCTATCTCAAGTCTTATACTATAAAAATCTATTCCTAATTGTCCACAAAGCTCTTTAGCATACTCCTCATCTTTTAATGCCTCTTCTCCTCTAATCATATGATTTATATGAGCTGCTCCAATTTCTAAAGAATATTTATCTTTTATAGTGTGTAGTAAATGTAATAAACATACTGAGTCTGGACCTCCTGATAATCCAACTAGAACTCTATCTCCTTTATTTAAAAGTTCATTTTCTTCTATATAATTAATAAAATCGTTAATCAACTTTCTCACTTCCTATGTATAACTATTCATTTATATCATACCTTAATATTACACATTTTGTAATATTAAAATTATAAAAGCTGACTACAAGCCAGCTTTTATTATTAACATAACTACATTTTAATATGCAGAATAAACCTTAGATACCACAATAGTCATATCATCTTTTATAGTTCCATTGTTAATTTCTTTAGAATATTCTAATATATCTAGAACAAGTTCCTTAGGATCACTTCCCTTCTTAACAAGATAATCTTCAAGCCACCTAGAATCTCCGACCCCCTTCTTATCGACATCTAGAACTCCATCACTTAGTGTTATTATTATATCTCCGTTTTTAATCCTTTCTTCAGTACTTTCTATTTCTACCTTATCCACCAATCCAAAAGGCGGCATATTAGATGATATTTTCTTTATTTTATTTCCTCTCTTTATGAAACTAGCTGCTGCACCAACTTTATAGAATGATGCTTTACCTGTATATAAGTCTATTGTATTTAAATCTAATGTTGAGAATTTCTCATCCTCTTCAAATTTCATACTCATTATTGAATTTACTGTATTTAATGCAGTCTCAACTCCGAATCCTTCCTCAATAAATTTTTCAACTAAATCAACAGTTATTTTACTCTCTTTTCCAGCTTCCGGACCTGATCCCATTCCATCACTTAATAAAGTTATATATTGTCCACCTTCTAATCTTCCAAAAGAATAAGTATCTCCAGTTTGTTGTTCTCCTTCTTTAACTCTCATACCAGCATAAGAGACAACCTTATATCTTGGCATTTCTTTTAAGAATATAGCACAATCCTTATTGTTTGGTTGTATTCTACATCCTTCTTCACTAATCATCATTGGAGTTCTCACTAACTCATTAACTACTGGAAGTATATTCTTTATACAGTATGTTCCGCATGAACAGTTCTCCATACTTACCTTTATATTCATTCTTCCACCTTTATCTGTAAAGCAGAATATTTCTTTATACTTTATTGAATTCTTATTAAGTTCTTTTCTAATTATTCTTTCAAGCTCTGAGCACCAAGTAACATCACGTTTAAAATCTGAAACCATATTATCTAAATTATCTGATACATTCCTTATATGAGTTGCTACAAGTTTTCTACCTTCCTCTAGCTTCCTTCTTGTAATTTCATTGGCATTTAGTATATTTAATATTTCTTCTGAATTTCTTATAAGTTCTGATTTACCAATACACTTTTTTTCAAGTTCTATAGGGAAATTTTGTCTTCCTTCTTCTCTTCCCTTTAAAAGCTCTTGAAAAGCTGTATATGTCTGATTAAATTCTCTTTCCCAGCATTTATTGCAATCTGTACATACACTACATACTCTATCTGCTAGATTTTCAACTAATGCTGTACTTCTATTTTTATATTGTAATTTATTATTATCTGAAATACTATTTAAGGATGTTGCTAACATATCTAATGCATTTCCAAAGCCCTGTACTTTTCTTGAAAACTCATTCTTAACTTGGGATAGATGCTCCTCATTTATAGTATCTACCTTAGTCTCCTGACACATTTCAACCTCTAACCCATTAAATATTTTCTTAGGAATTATTAGGAAAATCATTCCTCCTACTAATATCTCAATAATTCCTTCCATATGCAACCCTTGAGAATATAGTGAAAGAATCAAATAAACCATTATAGATGATAAGAATGAGAATACCTTACCAGTTTCTTTAAATAATCCTACCATTAATCCTATGCTTCCATATAGTCCAATTCCGCTTATCATGTTTCCAGATGTAATTCCTACAACAACGCCCATTGCAATTCCAATAGCAGCTCCATTTGCAGCTCCACCAATATAAGCTATTGATATTACAGTGGCAAGTGATGCTATATTTCTTATACCAACTCCTGCAATAGTTATTCCACCAATTCCTGCAATCATCAAACACACTATTATTGCAATGCTTATTACTTCTTCTATATTAAAGAAATAGTTTGTATTATACTCACCTACACACTTCAATCCATACTTTATAACATAATATATAGGAAGGACAAGAATCGTATTTAACCCTGCAATTGTTACGTTAACTCCTATATCATAATTACTTATCACTAATCCATAAATTATATAGCTTAAAAATACTATAAAGAATAAATGCTTTTCATTTAGTCTTTTTTGAAGCTTATTTATAACTAAGCTATACCCTAATACCATAAGAACAGTTATTAGATACATCCATCCATCTTTTAATGTAGCATTTATTGTAAAATATCCAATCAAGGCTCCAACAGAAGCTACAACAACCTTACTCTGTTCTCTTCCAGCAACTACGCTAATTAAAAAGGCTAACCCAAATGGAGATACTCCAGCTATATCACCTTCTCCAATCATTATAGTAACTCTACTTAACAATAATGTAGCTATAAAAATAACTGCTAGCTTCGTAGGCTCATTCCTCACTTCTACTTTACTATTATTGTCTATTCCTTCTTCAAATCTTTTAAATGCTCCTCCATTAAGTCTGTACTGCATATATCTTCCTCCCAATTCCCATAATTTGTAATTTAATTATAACAACTATTCTTCTCGATATATGTCAATACATGGTGTAATTTTAAAATTTCGTCGGACATTATTCTTTTATATTTTTAATTTTCTATCTTTAGTATTATTTTTCGATATATTATTCATATCATATAAAAAGTTCCATGAAGTGCCATCTTCCAATACTTTGTAGCAATTTATTTTATTTTTACTCTTTGTCATTATATATATCAATTTGTTATTTCTTAACATATTTTTTTATGCATAAAAAAATAGAAGCTATAATAAATCTTTTTTCGACTATAGCTTCTATACTTTTATTTTATATAGCAAAAAAGATCTAAGAAGAATCTTAGATCTTTGGTGCCGAAGACCGGAATCGAACCGGTACGGTGTTTAACCACCGCAGGATTTTAAGTCCTGTGCGTCTGCCAGTTCCGCCACTTCGGCAGGCAATTGGTAGCGGAAATAGGACTTGAACCTACGACACTTCGGGTATGAACCGAATGCTCTAGCCAGCTGAGCTATTCCGCCACGCTTTGTGGTTGCGGGAGCAGGACTTGAACCTACGACCTTCGGGTTATGAGCCCGACGAGCTACCAACTGCTCCATCCCGCGATATTATAAATTATTTCATTTTTAAAATTAACTTGGTGCCGAAGACCGGAATCGAACCGGTACGGTGTTTAACCACCGCAGGATTTTAAGTCCTGTGCGTCTGCCAGTTCCGCCACTTCGGCATGAGTTAATTGGTAGCGGAAATAGGACTTGAACCTACGACACTTCGGGTATGAACCGAATGCTCTAGCCAGCTGAGCTATTCCGCCACATTTGTGGTTGCGGGAGCAGGACTTGAACCTACGACCTTCGGGTTATGAGCCCGACGAGCTACCAACTGCTCCATCCCGCGATATTATATTTTGAAAAACTTGGTGCCGAAGACCGGAATCGAACCGGTACGGTGTTTAACCACCGCAGGATTTTAAGTCCTGTGCGTCTGCCAGTTCCGCCACTTCGGCATGCGTTTTTCTCTCTGTCATTTCCTGACGACAATAGTTATTATATAGTATAGATATAGTACTGTCAACATTTATTCGAAACTTTTTTATAATAATATTACTTTTATTTTAAAAAGTTATGTTAAATGGCTATATTGCTTATGTTCTAAAGATAAAATATATTCTAATTTTTTATAATCTAATACCTATATCTATAATTTAAAAACTATTTTTTATTATTTCCATGTCATTTTACCCATATAAAATAATAAAAAGCCTCTAGTTAATCATCTAAGGGCTTTTTATTATATAGATTTATATATTAAATTTATATGATGTCGTGTATTTTAGAATGATTTTTTACCACTCTTGCTTTTGAAATCTTGATGCTTTTTAACATCTTGCATTCTTTCTTCACTATCTTTTAAGAACTTAGACATCTTATCCTCAAAATTTCCGCCAGCTTTTTTCTTTTCAGTTACCCAATCAAATTCAGCTGGTCTAACTGATTTTTTTGGCTTAGTTTCAGCTTGCTTTATTGATAAACTAATTTTTCCGTTATCATCAATTGATATAACTTTTACTTTTACTTTATCTTGTTCTTTTAAATGTTGTCTTATGTCCTTTACAAAAGAATCTGCTACTTCTGATATATGAACTAGACCTGTTTTTCCGCCTTCTAATTCTACGAAAGCTCCGAAATTAGTAATATTTACCACTGTACCTTCTAATATGTTTCCTGCCTCTAAGGTCATGTTTAAAAGACTCCTCCTTAATTTAAATAAAATATATATGTTATTATTAATAATAACCTACTTTTCAGACTTTGAGTCACCTTTTTTATCATTTACGACTTGTTCACCTGGTTTAACCATCTTAAGTCTTTCTCTAGCTAAGGTCTCAATATACTCATCAGAATTAGCACTTTTAACTTCCTCTTCAAGCTGCTTGTTTTTTTCCTTCAGCTTTTCTAATTCTGTATGCTTCTGAGCTATAGTATCTTCTATTCTTTTTATAGCTCTCTCTTGTCTAACAAAACTAAGTAAAAAAACAAGGCTTAGTACTAAGATTATTAAGTTCTTCCCTTTTATCTTTTTTATCATCCATAGTACCTCATTTTTTAAATTCTATAAATATATTTTAAACACTCTGAACTCTTAATTCAAGTTATTTTTAATTATATTTAGCTTTTATTTAAAATTAGTTTTTATTATTAATTTTTGACCATATAATTCTTAGGGGATAACTTGCATTTTTGTAGCTTCTTCTCACTATTGTCTTTGTGCCGAAAAGAATTATATTTTCTAATTTATATATGGCTTTGCTAAATAATTTTAGATATATAAGCAAAGATACTCCCATACATAAATAAACATATGGCCCCAAAAAAGCAAAGTTTGTGTAAAGCAAAAACGTAAATATAGCTAGTGCTGATAATATCCAAAATAGGATATCCTGTATCATTACTATTATTTTATGTCCTTTTTTTCCTCTTAATATTCTATATATGTCGAAAAAAATTCCTAAAATAAATCCAGCAGCTAATGCATAAAATACAATATTAAATTGAACTTCTAACTCTAATGGCATATTTTTTACCTACTTATAAGCTTTTTTAAATTTATTCTTCTTCTTTTTCGCTTTACTTTACCACTGTATATCATGCTTGTAATATGTCCCTCTATTATTACATCCCCATTTTTAACATCTAGCTTATTCATCTTAAGTCCTTGACCATTGATTTTAAGCTTTCCAAGTATAGTATTAAGTACTATCTTCTCATCATCAAAACTCATTACTTCATCAACACCTGTTAATGAAAGTTTTTTTCTATTCTCTAGTTCCATCTTACTTTTGCAAGCTTGTATGTTATCAGATTTCTTTTCCATATATAATCTCCTTTAGACATTACTCTTATTAAGAAATATATGTGATTATTAATTTCTATATTCTTAAATTGACGTCTTTAAAGATTATTATGAAATTATTCTATTTCTGCACCCTCTAATATCTTATACATATCCTTTGCATCTTCTTTTTTAACATGCTCTACTATATTTAGAACTTCAGCACGTAATGATCTATTTGCAAATGTAATTTCTATTATGTCCCCTTCTTTTACTTGAGTTCCTGACTTTGCTATTTTACCATTTATAGAAACTCTTTCACTTTCACACGCTTCTTTAGCAATAGTTCTTCTCTTTATAAGTCTTGAAACCTTTAAATACTTGTCTAATCTCATACAAAGTCACCTTCTTTTTTTAAATTTATATCCACCACTATTTAGTGATGGATATATTACATCTAATGTTTAATAATATTCAAATTAAAACTTAATTTTATAAAAGAACCCGAGTCTCCTCGGGTTCAAAAAAATTACTTATTAACTTTTTCTTTAAACTCTTTACCAGCTTTGAATACTGGAACAGTTGATGCTGGAATTTTTATAGTTTCTTTAGTTCTTGGGTTTCTTCCTTCTCTAGCTGCTCTTTCTCTAGTTTCGAAAGTTCCGAATCCAACTAATTGAACTCTTTCACCATTTTCTAAAGCTTCTTCAACACTTTCTATAAATGCTTTTAAAGCTACTTCTGCATCTTTTTTAGTTAACTTTGACTTTTCAGCCATACTAGTAATTAATTCTGCTTTATTCACAATTACATCCTCCTTAAATAACTAGTTACATATTTATAGTACTAACTAATTCTTTATGTACTACACTTACATTATCTTATTATATTATTACTTTGTACTCTCGTCTATACTGAATATATAAATATTCATATATTCCTGTAAAAAAAAGCTAATTTAATACAATAATTTGGAAGTATAGAATTTATTACTTAATTATATTCTCTAAAAACCTTGAAAATCCTTCTAAATCTAATTATTTTCTTGTCTTTTAGCCTCATTCCAAAGTTCATCCATTTCTTCAAGAGACATATCTCTTAAATCTTTTCCTTTGGCAATTGCCTGTTCTTCTATATAACTAAATCTTCTTATGAATTTATCAGTTGTTTTATTTAATGCTTCTTCTTCATCAACATTTAGAAATCTTGCTACATTTACACATGCAAACAATAAATCTCCAACTTCTTCTGTTATCTTTCCCTTATCTTCTGTATTATATACATCTAAAACTTCATTTAATTCTTCTGTTACCTTTTTTGATGCATCTTCTACATTATCCCAATCAAATCCAACTTTTCTCGCCTTGTTTTGAATCTTATGAGCTCTAATTAAAGCTGGAAGAGCATTTGCAACACCTCTTAATTCTTCCGTTACTGTTTCAAATCCCTTCTCTTCCTTCTTTATTTCTTCCCAATTTTGTACAACTTCTTCTGAACTGCAAGCATCTTTACCCTTAAATATATGCGGATGTCTATCTATCATCTTAGTATAAATTCCTTCTATTACATCACTAAAATCAAAATATCCATCTTCTTTTCCTATTGATGAATGGAATATCACATGTAATAAAACATCCCCAAGTTCTTCTATCAACGCATTATCATCATCTTTTTCTATGGCATCTTTAACTTCATAGCTTTCTTCAACTATTCCATTTTTTATACTTTCATGAGTTTGTTCTCTATCCCAAGGGCATCCTTCATCACTTCTTAATACATCTATTAAAGCTATTAAATCATTTATGTCCTTTTTATTGTTTAAATCTTTAGGTATATACACAGATGTTAGATAATCTATATCCTCTTGCATATCAAGTTCATATAGTGGGATTTCCCTTATACTCTCTAAACCTTCAATACCTGCCGCTCTTACATAAATTATCTTTGTTTCATCATCATAACACTCTAAAAGCTTAAGCTTAACTTCTGATGCAATAAATGGATTGTATACTTGTGTTATTATAGTACCTATTCTCTTATCCATTATTTGATTATTTATATCAAAAGCGTCAATAACTTTAAGACCTTCAATAGGATCTATTTTAAGTCTATCCATCATTGCATCAATAAAGCTAACTGCTGGAAGAATATCGTACTCTATTTTCTCTTCATCACAAATCTCCATAAGATTTGATACTGATTTTTCTGCGACTAACGGATGCCCTGGAACTGCATATACAACATTTCCTGTTTCTTTATGAATTTCAACTAAGTCTTCTGCTATATTTTTATAGACTTCATCAAAACTTTCTCCACTATTATAAAAATGATCATATGTTTTAAATTCTATATTTCTTTTTCTTATAAACTCAACTGTTGGGTGAATTTCTGTTCTAAAATAAATATTATCACTTTCTTCTAATACTCTTAGTGCACCTACGGTAAGAGCATCACTAGCTCCTGGTCCTAAACCAATAATCTTAATCATTAGGTAGTTCTCCTTTTGTATGTTTATTTTTTATAAAATCTGCTCTTTACTTCTTCAACATAAAACACTCTCATGCAAATTATTGAAGCCATATATACTATAATACCTAAAAATACTGATAATAAGCAAGATACTCCATTACTCATTGTATAGTTTAAAATCATTTTATAGCTAAATAAAACTGCAGCTGTCATTATAACTGATGCAATTATAGGTTTTATTATATTATTATTTATTTTAATTTTTGTTTTTAAATTCACTTTTAGTAAAATCATATTTAAGATTGTCGTTACGATATAAGCTAATATACTCGCTATTACAGCTCCATATATATTAAATTTAGGCATAGGAACTAGCATGAGAGTTAGTATAAGCTTTATTCCACAACCTACAAAAAGATTTACAACTGGAAGTATATATCTACCTACTCCTTGTAATATAGATGTAGTAGTTTGAGTTAAAATTACAAAAGGTACCGTAAGCGAAAGATATCTAAGAATCTCGAATCCCTCATATCTTCCTGGAAATATAAGTTTCATTATTGGTTCTGCCATAAAAAACATACCAAACATACATGGTATTGATATAACAGTTGAAATCTTTATTGCTAGATTTACTTTATTTTCAACATCTCTAGTTCTTCTTAAAATATATTGTTCTGCTATTATTGGAATTAATGATATAGATAGAGCCATTGAAAGAGTCATTGGTATATTTACTATAACGGAAGCCTTCCCTGTAAGCTGTGCATATAGAATTGTTGATTGTTGCGTTGTAAACCCTGCTTCTAATAATTTTTGTGGAATAAATATAGAATCAATAAGATTCATTATTGTTCCAACTGTAGCTCCTAGTGATATAGGAATTGCAATTCTAAGTATTTTACTCATAACAGCTGGATCACTTTTCACTTTCTTGATTCCATAATTTTTCTTAGTAATTAGATATTTAATATATAGATATCCACCTCCAAGTAGCCCTCCTGCTGCTGCACCAAAAGCTGCACCACCGGCTGCAAATTCTATTCCTTTTGGAAGAAATAAAACAGCTAGTCCAACTCCAAAAACTACTCTACCAATCTGCTCAAGAACTTGCGATGCTGCAGATGGTGTCATATTTTGAAGGCCTTGAAAGAATCCTCTAAATATTGTCATAACGGAAATTATGAGAGGTGCAAATGATATACCTATCAATGAATAATAAGCCTTCATGTCCCATTTTAGAAAATTAATTATAGGCTTTGCAAAGAAAAATAAAAAGAATGTTGTCCCAGCACCCAGTATAAGCATCATATAGGTAGAACATTTTACAACTTTAAAACTTCCTTCTATGTCACCCATTGCATTATTTTCTGAAACGATTTTAGAGATAGCAACTGGTACTCCTGATGCTATGGCTACAAAAAACATATATAAAGGGAATGACATTTGATAAAGTCCTATTCCTTCATCACCTATAAGCATTATAAGAGGCCATCTAAAAAATACCCCGAGGAATTTTGCTAGTATTCCAGCAGTTCCTAATATTATACTACCCTTTATTAGGGATTGTTTCTTCATAAAATACCTCCAAACTTTTCTTTTACTAATAATTATTATTGTAAGTTTAGAGGTATTATTACTTTTATTTTCTGTTTTACTTAATAAAAAATATTTTTTTATTGTTCCATTTGCTTTCCTAAGAAAGCTGCAGCTGTTTCTGCTAATTTAAGTTCTAATTCTCCCATCTTTTCTCCTGATTGTTTTGATAGGATAACAACAGCTCCAATTGCGTCACCTTCTGCAATTATAGGTGCTACTACTTGTGATGTCATTCCTTCTACGTCTTCATCACTATGTAATGGGATTAATTTTTGATTGCCGTCCCCAAGCAATACTGGTTTTCTACCTTCCATAACAGTTTCAAGTTCGTTGCTTATTTTTCTATCTATGTAATCTTTCTTAGGCACACCACTTGCTGATATAAATGCATCTTTATCACTTATTAAGATTATATGTCCAATAGCTTGTTGTAAACTTTCAGCATACTCTTTTGAGAAGTCTGTAAGTTCTCCAATAGGGGAATACTTCTTAAGAATTACTCCACCTTCTCTATCTGTAAAGATTTCAAGTGGATCTCCTTCTCTGATTCTTAAAGTTCTTCTTATTTCTTTTGGTATAACAACTCTACCTAAATCATCAATACGTCTTACAATTCCTGTAGCTTTCATTTATAATTAACCTCCTTAATAAAATACTATTAAAATTAGTAGCACTATTATTATTTAACTAGATAGAAATTTTATGCACATATAACCAATATTTAAAAGAAAAAAAAGAACACCTAACAATTTAGATGTTCTTTAAATGTATAATTTATGATTGAAGTTTATCTTCGTATACTTTAACTCCAATTTCATCTTTCCACTTTTTAATAGTTTCAGTATAAGCCTTTTGTTGTTCTGAACTTAATAAATTATCTTTTATATCACTCTTTACATAATCAAGTGGCATTATACCTGGCTTTTCCATAACATTTTCTACTTTTATTAAGTGATATCCATACTTAGTCTTAACAGGTTGTGATATCTCACCGTTTTTAAGCTTCTTAGCAGCACTCATAAACTCAGGTAAGTATTGAGTTGAATCATAAGCAACATATCCTAATGAACCACCAGTAGCTTTAGTATTATCAGTATTATACTTTGCAGCCGCCTGTTCAAAAGTTGTTGATTTATCTAAAATTTCTTTTCTTACTTTTTCTGCTGTCTTTTCATCTGGAAGAACTATATTGTATATCATAGCTCCAGCCTTATCTACTTTAAATGAGTCTTTATTTTCATCATAGTACTTTTTAATAGATTCATCACTAACTTTTAAATCTTTATATATATGATCATCAAGAGTTGTTTTTACTATTATGTTTTCTTTTAACATTTCTTTAACTGCAGCATCATCTTTAAGACCACTTTGTTGATATGCTGCTTTAAACTCATCTTCTGTCTTATACGCAGTCTTCATTTTATCAAATTGTGAATTAACTTCTTTATCTAATTCTTCTGTTGAAGGAACCCATTTATTCTTTTCAGCTTCTTGTACTATTACTTTTGTATCTACTAAACTCTCTAACATTTGTTTTTCTTGAGCTTGTAATTGAGCTTTTACTTGCTCATTATTTTTATAATCTTTTCCAAATTGCTGTTCGTATTGTTTATAATAATATGTCATTGCGTCTGTTAAATCTTGTCTTGTTATCTTTTGGTCTCCAACTTTAGCTAATGTTTCTTTTTGTACTGCTTCTGGAGTCTTTTGTATCATCTTACATCCTGCAAATGACATACTAGCCATCACAACTAATCCTAGAGCTACTAACTTTTTAATCTTACCCACGTTTTTTCCCTCACTTCACTAATTTTATTTTATAACGATTTATTTTCTAAAATTTCACATGTTTTAAGTATAACAATATTATAACCTCAATTCAATTATTTAACTTTTAAGTATTTATTACTTTTATAATATTGTCTAACATTTCCTTAAAGAATGGTAAAGTTTCTTCTTTTTTTACACTATTTTGCTTAAATTCAAATTCTGGGTTATTTCCAAATTTAAGTATAACATTATTTTTGTATTTTTCTAATAAAACTTTAAATACTTTTTCATATTCTTTATCACCTTCTACAAATTTAAAGAATATACCTTTTGGAGTTTCTTTTATCTCTTCTACATTAAGCTCTCTAGCTTTACTCTTTATATAAGCTATATCCATCAAATTATAAACTGAATCAGGAATGTCTGAATATCTATCTTCAAGTTCATCTTTAATTTCCATATATTCATCATAACTTTCAATTGCAGCAATCTTCTTATATACTTCAATCTTTTGATTTTCATCCTTTATAAAGCTTTCTGGAATATATGCATCTACCTTAATATCAACAGTCGTTTCAATAGGTTCTTTTGTGATTTCACCCTTAATAAGCTTTATTGTATCTTCAAGCATTCTGCAATATAAATCATAACCTATAGTGGCCATATGACCATGTTGTGCAGATCCCATCATATTTCCTGCACCTCTTATTTCTAAATCTCGCATAGCAATCTTAAAGCCTGAGCCTAGTTCTGTAAAATCTTTTAATGCTTTAAGTCTCTTTTCCGCTACTTCTGTTAAAACTTTATCCTTAGTATATAAAAGGTATGCATATGCAATCTTATTAGATCTTCCAACTCTTCCTCTTAATTGATAAAGCTGTGAAAGCCCCATCTTATCTGCATCATAAACTATTATTGTATTTACATTTGGCATATCTATACCTGTTTCAATAATAGTAGTACATACTAAAACATCATACTCCTTATTCACAAAGGCCATCATTTCCGTTTCAAGTTGTCTCTCTGTCATTCTTCCATGTGCAAATGTTACTCTACTTTCAGGAACTAATTCTTTAATATAGTTTGCCATGCTTTCAATACTTTCTACTCTATTATAAACAAAGAAAACCTGACCCCCTCTATTCATCTCCCTAAGTATAGCATCTCTTATAAGTTGATCATTTTGCTCTATAACATAAGTTTGTACAGGGTATCTCTCTTCAGGTGGAGTCTCTATGACTGAAATATCACGAGCTCCTGTTAAAGACATATGAAGAGTTCTTGGAATTGGTGTTGCACTAAGTGTTAGTACATCAACATTCTTTTTAATCTCTTTTATTTTCTCTTTTTGTTTAACTCCAAATCTTTGTTCTTCATCAATTATAAGAAGTCCTAAATCCTTAAACTGTATATCTTTAGCTACAAGTTTATGTGTTCCTATAAGTATATCAACATTCCCCTCTTTAGCTGCCTGTATAGTAGCTTTCTGCTGCTTTGCAGTCCTAAATCTACTTATCATATCTATCTTTATAGGAAAATCTGAGAATCTCTTAACCATATTTTTATAATGTTGCTCTGCAAGTATTGTTGTTGGAACTAAGAATGCTACTTGCTTTCCATCCATAACAGCTTTAAATGCAGCTCTTACAGCTACTTCCGTCTTACCATATCCAACGTCACCACAAAGAAGTCTATCCATAGACTTTTGTGATTCCATATCCTTCTTAATCTCTTCAAGAGATGTTAGTTGGTCAGGAGTTTCATCATAAGGGAATTCATCCTCAAACTGTCTTTGCCATTCTGTATCCCTACTGAATTTATATCCCTTTAGTGTAGCTCTTGTTGCATAAAGTTTTACTAAATCCTTTGCTATTTCATTTATAGAAGTTCTAACTTTACTTTTAGCCTTTTGCCACTCAGTTCCTCCTAGTTTATTAACTTTAGGAGTCTTTCCTTCACTACCTATATACTTCTGTATAAGGTCAAGTTGCTCAACTGGTACATAAAGCTTATCTCCCTTTTGATATACTATATCTAAATAATCTCTAGTATTTCCTGATACCTCTATCTGCTTTATACCTTTATATACACCAACTCCATGGTTTACATGAACAACATAATCTCCTATTTTAAGCTCTGCAAAGGAGTTTATTTTTGATACTCCCTTTCTTTGCTTTCTCTTCTTTGGTAATTTTCTTTTCGCTTCACCAAAGACTTCTTTATCTGATATTACACAAACTTTTTCATTTGGATATTCAAATCCCTTTAGAAGATTACCAAAAGTTATAACAACTTCTCCACATTGTATATTATCTACAGTATCTTTATAAACACTTTCTATATCTCTGTCTCTTAACGTATCAACTAATCTTTCTCCCCTTGTTCTTGTACCAGAAAGAATTAGTGTTCTAAAACCTTTATTTTTCTTATCTTTAATATCATCAATTAATAAATCTAATTGCCCTTGATAATTATGAAGAGTTAATTGAGATATATTAGTTATAGAACGAGGTCTAAATATCTCTCTACTCTTTTGGAATGTATCTAAAGTTATTAAATTAGATTCTTCAAATTTATCTACTACTTTATTATAGTCAATTAATAGTTCTGAGTGCTTTGGAAGTATATTTCCCTTTTGAAGGAATATTGAAAAATTCTCTCTAAATTCAGTATAGGTTCCTTCTAGTTTTCCAAGGACTCTTGTTGTATCATCTATTATAAAATTGTACCCTTTAAAATAATCAAATAAACTCTCAAGCTTTTCATAGAAGAACGGTAAATATGAGTCTATAGTTTCGAAACTTGAAGTCTGAACTAAACTTTCTAAGTTTCTATTTATAGTCTCAGATAGCTTTTCCTTAACTTCTTTATCTTTATTACTCTCTAAAGATTTATTTAGTTCATTTCTTAAATTCTCTTTAGCATAACTTATAACATCATCATCTATTATTATTTCCTTAGCAGGGAAAATATCTACTGATTTTACTTTTTCTATACTTCTTTGAGATTCTACATTGAAGGTTCTTATAGAATCAATTTCATCTCCAAATAATTCTACTCTGTAAGGGTATGCTGAATCTGGTGGATATACATCAAGTATACCTCCTCTTAGCGCAAATTCTCCCTTACCTTCCACCATCTCTACTCTTTCATATCCGCCTTCAATTAGTAGCCTACTAACACTGGAGAAATCAACTTCATCATTTACACTCAAATTGATTTTATGCTTTTCATAATACTCCCTTGGAGTGTAGTTTGCCGCAAAAGCTTCTATTGATGTTACTATTATTTTCTTCTTCTTATTTAAAATTTCTTTTATAACCTTAAGTCTAGCCCACCTTAGATCTCCTGATATTGCGTCTATATTATAGAAAACAACTTCCCTTACTGGAAAATAATAAACTTCTGTAGAGTAGAAACTTAAATCTTCATATAAATTTTTTGCCTCAATATCACTATGAGTAACTACAACTAATGGTCTATCATACTTTTCAAATAGAGCATCTATTAAGTACGTTCTACCCGATTCAGATAAACCATATATTGCAGAAGGAAATTTCTTATTATCTATATTATTGCTTATCTCATTAAATTCCCCACTCTCAATTAAGGGCGTCATTAACCCTTGTAACCTCATGTTATACATCCTCCTTAAATACTTTTCTTTGCCTTAAATCCATTATATTTATTCATTGCTGAACTTGTATCTTCTTTTAAAATTATATCTACTGAAAGCTTTGCAGCTTCTAAACTTTCTTCTAAAATTTCATTTTCTTCTTTTGAGAATTTACCTAATACATGATTAACTAAATCCCCTTTAGGTTGTCCTACGCCAATTTTAATTCTTGAGAATTCATCACTTCCAAGGTGTGCTATTATACTCTTAATTCCATTATGTCCACCAGCACTTCCCTTTTCTCTTATTCTAAGCCTTCCAACATCTAGACTTATATCATCGTATATTACTAATATATCCTCATTTGTAAGTTTATAAAAATCTATAACTTCCCTTACACACTCTCCACTTAAATTCATATATGTAGTTGGTTTCATAAGAATAACCTTTTCGCTTCCTATAAATCCTTCTCCATATTCACCTTTGAATTTTTTCCTATTTATATCTATATTATACTTCTTAGCTATATAATCTATAGCCTCAAATCCTATATTATGTCTAGTATTATCATACTTTTCACCTGGATTCCCAAGTCCAACTATTAAAAACATGTAATCTCCTCTTTCTAGCTTAATTATATATTATAATCTTTTCACTATAACCATACATCTATTCAAATACTACTTAATATTATACTAAATTTTTGCAATAATAAAGAGGCTTTCAAAAAAAGCCTCTTTGTTATTTATATAGCCATATCCAATTTTTGCATTTTGCCATCTCTTAAAATTTGAAGTTCTATCTTATTATCTTTTTTAGAATTTTTAATAATATCCATTAAATCATCATAGGATAATATAGGTTTCCCATTGGCCGTCAATATTATATCCGTAGGCTTAAGTCCACTCTTTGCAGCCTTTCCATCTTCACTTAAACTTTCAATATAGAAACCTTTTTTATATTCATTATCTACTTCAACTTCTGACCCTCTTATTCCTAAAACATCTGCATCTTTTATTATTTCATTTGTAACAGCTTTTAGTGCCTCACTACTTACAGCAAAGAATAACTCATCTCTACTATACTTATCAGTTAAGTACTTACTATTTATTCCAATAAGTTCACCACTTGAATTGCAGAGAACTCCACCATAATTTTCTTCATTCATAATAGCACTAGTTTGAATTGCTTCATAGTCACTATCTCCAACCTTAACATTATGGTTTGTTGATGTTATTATCCCTGGTGTAATAAGACCAATATAACTATCACCATTTGAATTTCCTAAAGCATAAACTATGTTTCCAGGCTTTATAGATTTATCATCAGATATCTTTATAGGGCTTAAATCATTGGCTGATATTTTGACTAATGCTATATCAGCATTTTCATTATATCCTAGCACAACTCCCTTCATCGGTTTAAATCCTTTTGAAGGTAATTCTACAAAAATGTTTTTATAATCTTTTATATTGCTATATGAAGTTGCTATAAGCCCATCCTTTGCAATAACCACTCCAGTTGAATTTGTATTTGGTAATTTATGTGGTTCTAAATTACTAACACTATCTCCTACAGTAACTAAAGATGGCGCCACTTCGCTTATAGCTTTTTTTATATTTCTTTCTGTTATAGCCCCTGACTTTATGTTACTTATATCATTATCTTGATTTATATTGCGTACGTTTAATTTATTTAAAACATACTCTACTGATATTACTCCAGTTAGCACTGCTACTAATAACACCGCTAATACTATTAGAATACTTTTTCGTGTAATAAATTTCTTCTTACTTTTTATATTTATAGTACCGTTTTTATCTTTACTATTTTTCATATACGTCACCAAACCTATTTTTTAGTTAAAGTAAATGTAAATATAACACCAGTATCTTTATAATTTTCAACCCAAATATCTTCACCATGTTCTGTAAGTATCAATCTTACTATTGGCAATCCAAGTCCTGTACTCACTTTATTCGTTCTAGAGACATCAGCCTTATAGAATCTATCCCAAATCTTAACTAATTGCTCTTGTGTTAGGGTTTCACCATCATTGTAAATACTTACAAATACTTTATCCCCCTTTGACTTAGTGTTAATTCTTATATTACCATTTTCATGGCTATACTTAACGGCATTATCAATTAAATTTGTAACTACTTGAGTTATTCTATCATTATCACCAATAACATATTGATGTTCTTTTTCTAATACAACATCAACGATTAGGCATTTATTATTTATTGATCCCTCAAATTTAGCAATAGTATGCCTTATTAAATTACTTATATCCAATTCTTGTTTATTAAGTCTTATCTTTCCTGCTTCTAAGCTTGATATATCTAATAAGTCATTTATAAGCCTTGATAATCTATCTGTTTCTTCATAAACAATATTAAGATAATATCCTTCTTTATCTCTAGGAATTACTCCATCTAGAATTCCTGATATAAAACCTTTTATTGATGTTATGGGCGATCTAAGTTCATGAGATACGTTTGATATAAATGCCCTTCTATTATCATCAACTTGCTGAAGTGATTCTGCCATTGTATTAAAAGATTGTGCAAGCTCACCTATTTCATTATTAGCTTTTACCTCAATCCTTTGATCTACACCACCTTTAGCTAACCTTCTAGCTGCTGTAGCCACTTCATCTATTGGTTCTATTAATGATTTCTTACTATATAAGTAAAGTACTATTCCACCTAAAACAATAGCAATTATAGCTGTAACCCAAATTACTTCATTAACTCTTATTATAGGATCAAGAATACTATCTATAGGTATTACCATAACTATAACTCCACTAAAATAATCCTTATTAAATATTGGTTTTAAATAAACATAATCATTTTTTGTTGAAGTTTTTATACTACCATACTCTATAGCTTTACCTTGTTTTAAAACATCCATATCTTCCTTAGGAATTCCCAAATTAGAAAACTTATAACTTTCATGTTCACTACTAGATACCGCATATGTATATCCTAAGTTGTCAGTAATTAATATCTCTGCATCTACTGATTTACCAACGAAATCCATTACGTTTTTTAGAGTTGTTAAATTTGAACTTTTATCTAACGTTAAATACGATATAGCTGCACTCTCAATAATTGTACTTTCTTTATTAAGCTGATCTTTCTTTTGATCAAAGTAGTATCCTTTAAACCAAATAGATAATACTCCAGCAACTATTACTAATGCAATGGCTAAAATTAAAGTAAAAGTTATTATAAGCTTATAAGCTAAGCTACTTTTTTTCATCTATTTCACCTCGAATTTGTAGCCAACCCCCCAAACAGTTTCTATTTGCCATGTATCTCCTGAGTGAAGTTTTTCTCTTAATCTCTTAACGTGAACGTCAACAGTTCTTGAATCTCCTGGATAATCATATCCCCAAACTTCGCATAATAACTGTTCTCTTGTGAATACTCTATTTTTATTACATGCTAAGTAATATAATAGTTCGAATTCTTTAGGTGGCATTTTAACTTCATTATTTCTATATATAACTCTGTATGAGTTAGCATCAATTGTTAAATCATTATATTGGATTACTTCCTTATTTGTGTTATCTGCTGTATATCTTCTCATTACAGCCTTAACTCTTGCTAGTAATTCCTTTGGTTCAAATGGTTTAACTATGTAATCGTCTGCTCCAAGTTCTAAAGCTAAAACTTTATCAAATGTATCTCCCTTAGCTGTAAGCATTATTACAGGAGTTGTTCCTTCTTTTCTTACCCACTTTAATACATCTATTCCATCTATGTTTGGTATCATAACATCTAATAATACTATGTCAGGTTTATAATCTAAAAATAATTCTTCTGCTTCTTTACCATTATGTGCAACTCTTGTATCATATCCTGCACTCTTAACATACATATTTATAACTTCGCAAATATTTTCATCATCATCAACTATTAATACTTTTCCTAAAACGCCTTCCATCTCGGCACCTCCATGCTTAATATTGCTAGTTCCCCATTCTATTAGTTAACTACCAATTATAAATTTATCATTTTTTGTTGCTTTTTAATATAGTTTTGTCTAAAAGTTACAAATTATTAACTATAAATCATTATTTTGATAAAATTTAAAACCTCTAGTTAATTTTCTAGAGGTTTTAAATCTAATAATTTACTTATTATATCTTATGTACTAAAATTTTATGCTTCAAATAATTTACTTATTGGTTCGTCATCATATATTCTTCTTATTGCTTCTGCAAATAATGGAGCAACTGATATTGATTTGAACTTTTCTTTATCTACACCCTCTGGTAATTTAATTGTGTTAAGCATAACTAGTTCTTCTATTGCTGAATTATTTATTCTTTCAAATGCTGGACCTGATAACACTCCGTGAGTACAACAAGCATATACATTCTTAGCTCCTAATTCCTTTAATGCATTTGCTGCATTTGCAATTGTTCCAGCTGTATCTATCATATCATCTATTAAGATACATTTCTTTCCTTCAACATCTCCAATAATATTCATTATTTCAGATACATTTGCTTTAGGTCTTCTTTTATCTATAATCGCTATTGGTGCATGTAATCTATCAGCGAATTTTCTAGCTCTTGTAACACTTCCAAGGTCAGGTGATACAACCACTACATCATCTTGGTCTGCTAATCCCTTATCTACAAAATATCTTGAAAGGATTGGTGAACCAACTAAGTGATCAACTGGTATGTTGAAATATCCTTGAATTTGAGCAGCATGTAAATCCATTGTTAGAACTCTATCTGCTCCAGCTGTAGTTAAAAGATCTGCTACTAACTTTGCAGTTATCGGATCTCTTGACTTAGCTTTTCTGTCTTGTCTTGCATATCCATAGTAAGGAATAACTGCTGTTATTCTTCCTGCTGATGCTCTTTTAAATGCATCTATCATTATTAATAATTCCATTAAGTTATTATTAACAGGTGAACAAGTTGATTGTACTATAAATACGTCAGCACCTCTTACAGTTTCTCCAATATTTACTGATATTTCTCCATCACTAAAAGTTCCTACATCACCAGCACCTACTTTTAGTCCTAATATTTTAGCAATCTCTTGCGCTAACTCTGGGTGTGAGTTACCTGTGAATATTTTTATATTCTTTACATGACTTAACATAATTAATGAAGACCTCCTCAAACTTTAGCTCTTTAAATTGTATATAAATTTTTAATTATCTACTTCTTTAATCCTTTTTTCTCTACCCATCCTTTGATGTTTCTTTGCTTAGCTCTAGCTATTGCAAGATCTCCTTCTAAAACATCATTAGTTATTGTAGAACCAGCCGCAATATAAGTATTATCATGAACTGTTACTGGTGAAACTAAATTAGTATTACATCCAATAAAGCTATGATCTCCTATTATTGTCTTGTTCTTTACTTTACCATCATAGTTAACTACAACTGTTCCACATCCAAAGTTACATCCTGATCCAACTTCTGCATCTCCAATATAAGTTAAATGTGATACCTTTGTACCATCTCCTATAGTTGATTTTTTAATTTCTACAAAATCACCTATTCTTGCTTTTGAACCTATCTTACTTTCAGGTCTTATATATGCAAATGGCCCAACTGTTGTGTTATCTCCAATTTCACTATCTAATATTACTGATGATTCAACAGTAACACCTTCATTTATCTTACTATCTTTAATTCTACAATTTTGCATAATTAAGCAGTTTGATCCTATTATAGTTTTTCCTTCTAATATTGTTCCAGGATAAATAACTGTATCCTTTCCAATTTCAACATCTATACCTATATAAGTAGCTTTTGGATCTATTAGAGTAACTCCATTATCAAGGTGTGACTCATTTATTCTATTTCTTAATATTTCTTCTGCTTCTGCTAATTGAGCTCTTGAATTTACTCCTATTGTATCTTCGTAATCTGTAACAACAGCTCCAATTTTCTTTGCTTCATCTTTAAGAATACCAATTACATCTGTAAGGTAATATTCTCCTTGGTTATTATTATTTGAAAGTTTTTCTAATGAATTAACTAATTCCTCTATATCAAAGCAGTACATAGCTGCATTCATTTCGTTAACTAATAACTCATCTTCATTACAATCTTTATGTTCAACTATCTTTAAAACATAGCCATCTTCATCTCTTATTATTCTTCCATATCCTGTTGGATCTTCTACCATCGCACTTAATAATGTAGCAGCATTTTTATTTTCTTCATGCTCTTTTATTAAGTTTTCTATAGTGGCCTTTTTTGTTAATGGCGCGTCACCTGCAAACACTACTACAGTTCCTTTTTTACCTCTTAAGAAATCGGCTGCACACTTAACCGCGTGTCCAGTTCCCAGTTGTTCTTCTTGCATAGAATATGAAACGGCTCTATCTTTAGTACCTTCCTTTACAAGTTCAGCACCTTTTCCGATTATTACATTTACATCTTCTATTTCTGCTTTTCTCATGTTATCTATAACATGGTTAACCATTTCCTTACCGCAAACTTTATGTAGCACCTTCGGAATATCAGATTTTATTCTCTTTCCTTGACCTGCTGCAAGTATTAATGCACATTTATACACTTTACCACCTCTATTATGATACTTTTTTTATTAAATAGTATATATTATTTGCTCTCTATATTCTTAAATCAAACTATTTCTATTTTATTATATTTCAATCAATCTTGTATTTCAACCTCTGTAAACTTTTAAATAAATTATTTGCCTACAATATTTAATTTACACTTTCCAACATTCGTATTTCCAAGTATTTTAAAACAAAAAAATAAAAGGGAATTACCCTTTTATTTTAAGCCTTAATATTATTCTGCATTTGCGTCTTCTGTTAACGCTTTATCATATGCTTCAAGAATAGCTGTTTGTATTGTTTCTCTTGAGTCTGTGTTTATAGGATGTGCGATATCCTTAAACTCTCCATCAGGAGTCTTTCTACTTGGCATAGCGATAAATAATCCATTTTGTCCCTCAATAACCTTAATATCGTGAACCACAAATTGGTCATCAAAAGTGATGGATACTATTGCTTTCATTTTTCCATCCGTAGCTATCTTTCTAATTCTAACGTCTGTAATTTGCATTTGACTACACCTCCAGTTGCCTTGATGGTATTATAATTCTCCATAAGTTGGCAATTTCCTCTTTTTATTTGGAAATATTTTAAAAAAATAATTTATTTTTTACTCTTCGGTGTAATCTGTATACTCTATTTGAATATTTTTGATGGACGAACATCTATTATTGATGATTCACTAACTGAATGAAGCTCTACTATAGATGCATATTCATCAACAAGTTTCTTCTTTGCTTCCTTACTATCAACTAAGACCCCAATTCCAACAAGTTCACTATCGAACTCTTTTAAAAGGTCTTTTATTCCAAGTGCAGTTCCGCCACCTTTCATAAAATCATCGATAAATACACATTTTGAATTACTCTTCATTGATTTCTTTGAAAGAGACATTTGTTGAAGTCTTCCACTCGTTCCTGATACATAATTTATTGTCATTGTAGTTCCTTCTGCGAACTGATTATCTCTTCTTGCGATTACGAGTTGAACTCCTAAGTTTCTAGCAACTTCATAAGCTAAAGGTATACCCTTAGTTTCAACTGTTATAACGTAATCTATCTCCATCTGCTCAAACCATGATGAAAGTATAGTTCCTGCTCTGCTTATTATTTCAGGGTTATACATTAAGTCTGTCATATAAATTATATTTCCAGGTACGACTCTTCCATCATCTTTTAAAAGATCACATAATTCTAGCGCAAATTCTTTTCCTTTTTCAATACTCATTTCTGGAACGTATCTTATACCTCCAGCGGCACCTGATATTGTTTCTACTCTTCCCATTTTAAGTTTTTCTAATATTTCTCTAACTATAACTATATCTTCACTTATCGTTGATTTAGCTGCATTTAATAATTCTGAAAATTTATTTAATCCAATAATTTTATTTGGATTTTCCATTAGTATTTTTGTTATTACAACAACCCTACTATTTCTACTCAATTTTTCCATTAAAATCACCTACATTTTCCATAATCGTACGAAATTGCACGAATTATTTTTACTTTTTACCATCTTAATATTCATATTTTATTCTATATTTTATCCCAGTGCAATATTTTTTAGCTACTTATACATTAATTATTTTTAAATTCTTTTTAAATATGGGTTTATTTTCTAAAAAATTTTCAATTCTTAATTGTTTTGTTGTGTTCAATTAATTAAAAATGTATATAATTATAAATGAACTAATAAAAAGGGGTTGATTTCATGTCATTTGATTTTTTAAAAGATACTAATAAAAAAGTTCACTTTATAGGAATTGGTGGTATAAGCATGAGCGGTCTTGCAGCTGTGCTTTTAAATAATGGATTTAAAGTTTCAGGTTCTGATTCTAAAGAATCAAACATCACTAATAGCTTAAAAGCGAAAGGTGCAGAAATTCACATAGGTCATAGAAGAGAAAATATTCAAGATGTTGACTTAGTTGTGTATACTGCTGCTATACCTCAGGATAATCCTGAAATTGTAGAAGCCAAGGATAAGAATATTCATCTTATGGATAGAGCTGAATTCTTAGGACATATCATGAAGGGACATAAATACAATGTAGCAGTTGCTGGTACTCATGGTAAAACAACTACTACAAGTATGATTACAAATATAACTCTTAAAGCTGAGCTAGATCCAACAATTCTTGTTGGTGGAGAAGTTGATGTAATTGGTGGTAACTATAGAATAGGAAGTAGCGAATATTTTGTAACTGAAGCATGCGAATATAAAGAGTCATTCTTAAGATTCTTCCCATACATAGGAATAATTCTAAATATAGATGCAGATCATCTTGATTATTACAGAGATTTAAATCATATTACTGAAACATTTAAAAAATTCTCAAAGTTAATTCCTAAAGATGGATACTTAATCGGCTACAATGAAGATAGCAATGTAGCTAAAATCTTAGAAGAAGCTGATTGTAATGTATTAAGTTATGGCTTCTCTAATGCTAGAGTAACAGCTAAAAATATTGAATACAACAATATGGGATGTGCTTCATTTACAGTTTGCAAAGATGGAGAGGAATTATTTAATCTTAAATTAAACATGCCTGGAAAACATAATGTATTAAATGCATTATCTAGCGTTTGTGTTGGTTTAATCTTTGGACTTTCATATGATGATATAGCTGAAGGATTAGCTGAATGTAGAGGGGCTCATAAGAGATTCGAGTACAAAGGTGAAGCTAATGGAGTAACTGTAATAGACGACTATGCTCATCACCCAGTTGAAATAAAAGCTACTCTAAATACAGCTAAAAAGATACCTCACGGAAAAACATTCTGTGTTTTCCAACCACATACTTATACTAGAACAAAGACATTATTTGATGATTTTACTACAGCATTTAATGATGCAGATGAACTAGTATTGATGGACATATATGCTGCAAGAGAAAAAGATACTGGTCTTGTTTCTTCTGATGAATTAGGAGATGCTATAAGAAAAACTGGTGTTAAATGTACAAATGTACACTCTCATGATGAAGCTGTAGAGTATATAAAGCAACATATAAACTCTGGTGATATGTTACTAACAGTTGGTGCTGGAGATGTTGTTATAGTTGGAGAGAAATTCCTAGAAAAATAATAAAAAAGTGGCTAACTAGCCACTTTTTTTATTTTATACTGGATAAAACTAATAATGAAATCTTTAATGTATGCAGGAACTTCTCTTATAATGGCAAATATCTCATACCTCCCATAATAATTACAATTCTTTCCTTCAAAAGTTGCTTTTAATTTTATATTCCTACAAATCATTTTTATTCTAGCTAAATGATAACCATCAGAAACAATAACAGCACTTTTAAAATTATTTATATCCATTATATTTTTTGAAAACTTTAAATTATCATAAGTATTTATTGCTTTTTCTTCTACATATATGTATTCGCTAGGTATTCCAAGTCCTATAAGCATCTCTTTCATACCTAATGCTTCCGTTATTTCTCCTCTTCCTTTTCCAGTTGCAATAATATGCTGTGCAATATTGTTTTTGTATAGCTCAATTGTTTTTTCAATTCTTTGACTCATAAAAAAGCTATCTAAATTGCACCCTAGTACCACTATTACATCACTTTTTTCTCCTCTACTTCTATAAGAAGTAATGATAATATCTAAAACTATTAATATTGTTATTGTAATAAATGCTATAAATATCATTTTCAACCACCTACCAGACGAAATAGTATATACTAATATATTCATTTAGATACTATTTGGGTTATATTCGCCATTTTTTTATTTATTTCGCTAAAATTTAATTTTTGTATTTAAATTTGTTTAATTTTATTCTATAATTTAATATGACAAAATGAAAAATTATGCTTTTTGCTATAAGCAGTAAAGTAATAATTAAAACGAAATATTTATAGGGGTGATTAAAATGGATTTATCAAACACCATTAAGGCTACTTCAGATTACATACTTGCAAAAAGTAAGTATAAACCTGAAATTGGACTTATACTTGGATCAGGTTTAGGATCTTTAGCTGATTTAATTGAAGAACCTGAATTTTATCCATATGAAGAATTACCAAATTTCCCTGTATCCACTGTAGAAGGTCATGCTGGCCGTCTAGTTATAGGAAAACTTGAAGGAAAAGTTGTTGTTGCAATGCAAGGAAGATTCCATTATTACGAAGGATATTCAATGCAAGAAGTAACATTTCCAGTTAGAGTAATGCACCTTTTAGGCATCCAAAAGTTAATCGTTACCAACGCAGCTGGAGCAGTTAATACTGACTTTAAGCCTGGTGACTTAATGATCATTAATGATCAAATTAACTTCTCCGGTGCAAATCCTTTAATAGGAAAAAACTTAGATGATTTTGGTC
This sequence comes from Clostridium sardiniense, assembly GCF_050584765.1. Classification (GTDB taxonomy): domain Bacteria; phylum Bacillota; class Clostridia; order Clostridiales; family Clostridiaceae; genus Clostridium; species Clostridium sardiniense_A. The sequence goes on from NZ_JBNOOR010000003.1 coordinate 36,089, forward strand.
CAAGATTCCCTGATATGTCTACAGCTTATAAGCCACAGCTTAGAGACCTTGCAAAAAATACTGCAAAAGATTTAGGAATAGACATAAAAGAAGGAGTTTATACTATGTTTAGTGGGCCTACTTATGAAACTCCAGCCGAAATTAGAATGGTAAGATTTATGGGTGGTGATGCTGTAGGAATGTCTACCGCACCAGAAGTAATTGTAGCCAATCATTCTGGCATTGAAGTTTTAGGGATCTCATGCCTAACAAATATGGCTGCTGGAATTTTAGAACAACCACTTAACCACGAAGAAGTTATAGAAACTTCAACTAAGGCTAGAGATAGCTTTATGACTTTAACTAGAGAAATAATCAAAAGATTATAAAAAAGCTAGAGTAAAAATGACTAAATTTTACAAACAAAGGAGAAATAACATTGAGTAGATTTATAGGATTATTAGGAGTCGCTGCAATTATCGGAATAGCTGTACTATTCTCAGACAACAGGAAAAAAATTAACTGGCGTTTAGTTGGGATTGGTCTTGGACTACAAGTAGCATTCGCATTATTAATATTAAAAGTACCTGCTGGTAGAGCATTCTTTGATTTTTGTAGTAAAGCTATAACTAAATTACTTGACTTTACACTTGAAGGTTCTAAGTTCTTATTCGGTAACTTAATGAACCAAGATACTTTTGGAATGATATTTGCACTTCAAGTACTTCCAACAATTATCTTCTTCTCAGCATTAATGGGAATACTTTACTATTTAGGAATTATGCAATTTATAGTTAAAATAATAGCTAAGGGACTTTGTAAGTTACTTGGAACATCAGGTGCTGAAACATTAAGTGCTGTTGGTAACATATTCTTAGGTCAAACAGAAGCGCCACTTCTTGTTAAACCGTTTATAAAAGACATGACTAAGTCAGAACTTATGGCTATCATGGTTGGTGGTATGGCAACAGTTGCTGGTGGAGTTATGGCTGGATATGTTGCAATGGGAGTTAATGCAGGTGACTTACTTGCTGCAAGTATAATGGCTGCTCCTGCTGGACTTATATTAGCTAAAATATTAGTACCAGAAACTGAAGAACCAAAGACAAAAAATACTACAGATATTCAAATAGAACAAACAGCATCAAACGTTGTTGAAGCCGCTGCTAATGGAGCAAGCGAGGGATTAGGTCTTGCATTAAACGTTGCTGCTATGCTTTTAGCATTCGTTGCACTTATCGCTTTACTTAACTACATATTAGCTTCACTTGGTGGACTCGTAGGATTCCCAGATCTTAGCTTCCAATGGTTATTAGGTAAGATTTTCACACCTTTAACATTTGCAATGGGTATACCAACTAGCGATTTAGGAACTGCTGGTAGCTTACTTGGTCAAAAGGTTATGATTAATGAATTCGTTGCTTACTCAGAATTATCTAAGTATATCGCAGCTGGAACATTACAACCTAAAACAGTCCTTATATTAACTTATGCTTTATGTGGATTTGCTAACATCAGCTCAGTTGCCGTACAAATTGGTGGTATCGGTGCTTTAGCTCCAGAAAAGAAAGGTTTAATTGCAAAGTTAGGATTTAAAGCATTATTAGGTGGTGCACTTGCAACTTGTTTAACAGGAACAATTGCTGGTATCCTATTCGCAATATAACATATAGATTGAACAATACTTTTAGTATTTAAAGAAACAAGAGTGTCGATAAAATCGACACTCTTTTGTTTTCAAATAAAATATTTTTTAAATTATTTAGTTTTCTTTCTTAGTGCAAAATGTACTTGGAATTCTATAGTTTATTTAGTAACTAAAGCACTTCCTAAAGCAATCTAATCTTACTTACGTTTTTTCTTTTTTAATACTAATGCGCCACCTAGTGAAGTCATAATCGCTCCTATATATGATAATGTATCTCCATAACCTGTCTTAGGCAATTCTTTTACTTTATCACTTTCATTCGAATTATTTGAATTGTTTATAGTATCTTTATTTTCATTTGGATTGTTTATAGTATCTTTATTATCCTCCTTTGGATTTACTGTTACTGTTATTGTTTTTATTCCAGTTGCTCCTTGCTTATCTGTAACTTCGTATGTTACTTCATATTTTCCTGGAGTATTTGTATCTACTGTATTTTTTATAACTTTGATATCCTTTGTTAAATTCCCGTCTTCCTTATCTTCTGCTGTCACTCCTGCTAATGGGTCAAACTTATCTCCTACTGTTATTGTTTCATCCTTTGCATTTATTGTTGGTACTGCATTTATGCTTGTCCATTTAAGGTTTACTGTCACAACTCTCTTTGCTGTTGTAGTGTTTCCATCAGCATCTGTTACTGTGTAAGTTAATTCGTACTTTCCAGGCTTATTTACATCTACAGTTCCTGTTACTTTAATATCTTTAGTTATATTTCCATCCTCAGTATCAGTAGCAGTAACACCTGCCATAGGGTCGAATTTATCTCCTTCTTTTATACTCTCATTAACTACTCCACTTATCACTGGCTTATCGTTACTTCTAACTGTTACAGTAATAGTTTTTGTAGTTTTAGCACCTTGACTATCTGTCACTTCATAAACAACTTTGTAGACTCCGGATTTACTTGTATCCACAGTATTTTCAATAACTTTAATATCTTTAGTTACATTTCCATCTTCTTTATCAGTAGCAGTTACACCAGCTAACGGATCAAACTTGTCTCCTACTTTTATTGTTTTATTCTCCGCTGTTATTGTTGGTACTGCATTTATATTTGTCCATTTAAGGTTCACTGTTACAACTCTTTTTACTGTTGTAGTATTTCCATCCTTATCTGTTACTGTATAAGTTAATTCATACTTTCCAGGCTTATTTACATCTACAGTTCCTGTTACTTTAATATCTTTAGTTATATTTCCATCCTCGGTATCAGTAGCAGTAACACCTGCCATAGGGTCGAATTTATCTCCTTCTTTTATACTCACATTAACTACTCCACTTATCACTGGCTTATCGTTACTTCTAACTGTTACAGTAATAGTTTTTGTTGTTTTAGCACCTTGACTATCTGTTACTTCGTAAACAACCTTGTAAGTTCCAGGTCTGCTTGTATCTACAGTATTTTCAATAACTTTGATGTCTTTTGTTAAATCTCCATCTTCTTTATCAGTAGCAGTTACACTAGCTAGCGGATCAAACTTGTCTCCTACTTTTATTGTTTTATTCTCCGCTGTTATTGTTGGTACTGCATTTATATTTGTCCATTTAAGGTTCACTGTTACAACTCTTTTTACTGTTGTAGTATTTCCATCCTTATCTGTTACTGTATAAGTTAATTCATACTTTCCAGGCTTATTTACATCTACAGTTCCTGTTACTTTAATATCTTTAGTTATATTCCCGTCCTCAGTATCAGTAGCAGTAACACCTGCCATAGGATCGAATTTATCTCCTTCTGTTACACTTACATTAACTACTCCACTTATTACCGGTTTATCGTTACTTCTGACTATTACTGTAATAGTTTTTGTAGCTTTAGCACCTTGACTATCTGTTACTTCGTAAACAACTTTGTAAGTCCCAGATTTGCTTGTATCTACAGTATTTTCAATAACTTTAATATCTTTTGTTACATTTCCATCTTCTTTATCAGTAGCAGTTACACCAGCTAACGGATCAAACTTGTCCCCTACCTTTATTGTTTTATTTTCTGCTATTATTGTTGGTACTGCATTTATATTTGCCCACTTAAGATTTACTGTTACAACTCTTTTTACTGTTGTAGTATTTCCATTAGTATCTGTTACGGTATAAGTTAATTCGTACTTTCCAGGCTTATTTACATCTACAGTTCCTGTTACTTTAATATCTTTAGTTATATTTCCATCCTCGGTATCAGTAGCAGTAACACCTGCCATAGGGTCGAATTTATCTCCTTCTTTTATACTCACATTGCCTACTCCACTTATCACTGGCTTATCGTTACTTCTAACTGTTACAGTAATAGTTTTTGTTGTTTTAGCACCTTGACTATCTGTCACTTCATAAACAACTTTGTAAGTTCCAGGTTTGCTTGTATCTACAGTATTTTCAATAACTTTGATGTCTTTTGTTAAATCTCCATCTTCTTTATCAGTAGCGGTTACACCAGCTAACGGATCAAACTTGTCTCCTACCTTTATTGTTTTATTTCCTGCTATTATTGTTGGTACTGCATTTATATTTGCCCACTTAAGATTTACTGTTACAACTCTTTTTACTGTTGTAGTGTTTCCATCAGTATCTGTTACGGTATAAGTTAATTCGTACTTTCCAGGCTTATTTACATCTACAGTTCCTGTTACTTTAATATCTTTAGTTATATTTCCATCCTCAGTATCAGTAGCAGTTACACCTGACATAGGGTCGAATTTATCTCCTTCTTTTATACTCACATTACCTACTCCACTTATCACTGGCTTATCGTTACTTCTAACTGTTACAGTAATAGTTTTTGTTGTTTTAGCACCTTGACTATCTGTCACTTCATAAACAACCTTGTAAGTTCCAGGTTTGCTTGTATCTACAGTATTTTCAATAACTTTGATGTCTTTTGTTAAATCTCCATCTTCTTTATCAGTAGCAGTTACACCAGCTAGCGGATCAAACTTGTCTCCTACTTTTATTGTTTCATCTTTTGCGTTTATTACTGGAGCACTATTTATTATTACCATCTTTGGATTTACTGTCACTGTTATTGTTTTTATTCCAGTTGCTCCTTGCTTATCTGTTACTTCGTATGTTACTTCATATTTTCCTGGAGTATTTACATCTACTGTGTTTTTTATGACTTTGATATCCTCTGTTAACTCTCCATCTTCTTTATCTTCCGCTGTTACTCCTGCTAATGGATCAAACTCGTCTCCTACTGTTATTGTTTTATCTTTCGCATCTATTGTTGGTATAGAATTGTATTTTATAGGCTGTATTACCGTTCCACTAAATTCACAGTTAGCTCCTCCTATAGATACATTCTTATTAAATGTATAAGTTTCATTAATGTCATCAGTTATATTGTTCCATTTAACCTTGTTTGTATCTGAATCATATATCCCTTCATTGCTTATATCTATTGGTACAACTGCATTATTATTTTTATCTTTTATTGGATTATTTGATTCTGCATACTTTCCTACACTATATATAGAATTTAATGTTAGATCTTGGTTCTTTAAATCCAACCATGTTAAATTTGTTAGGCCCTTCAAATCACTTATATCACTTATTTGGTTATTACCTAATTCTAAATATGTTAAGTTTATTAATCCTTTTAAATTACTTATATTACTTATCTTGTTATTCCCAAGTTGCAAATTAGTTAAATTTTTTAATCCTTTTAAGTAACTAACATCACTTATCTGATTATTATTAAGATGTAAGTTCTTTAATTTTGTTAAATTATTTAGATTTTGTATATCACTTATTTGATTCGTACTTAAGTCTAAACTTATTAAATTTACTAATCCTTTTAAATCACTTATATCGCTTATTTGATTGTTACCAAGCTGTAATTCTGTTAGATTTGTTAATCCCTTTAAATCACTTACATCACTTATTTGGTTAGAATTTATCCCCAAAGCAGTCAAATTGGTAAGATTTTTTAAATCACTAATATTATTTATCTGATTGTTACCAAGCTCTAAATTAGTTAGATTTGTTAATCCCTTTAAATCACTTATATTACTTATCTCATTATTACCAAGATTTAAGTCACTTAAATTTGTTAATCCCTCAAAAGCACTTAGGTTGCTTATTTTATTAGCTCTTAATCCTAAATTTTTTAAATTTGTTAAACTACTTAAAGCACTTATATTACTTATATTATTATCACCAAGTTCTAGATCATTTAAATTTTTCAAACCCTCTAAATAGCTTATATCACTTATATGATTGTTACCAAGATTTAAATTTTCAAGTGATGTGCAATATTGTATACCTTCTATACTTTCAATATTTTTATATCTACCTTTAATATTTTTTATTGTTGCTAATTGTTCTTTTGTTATGTTCGCATCACTTGCTTGCCCTAACTCCTGATTAAGCACAGCCTTAAAGTTTACATCTGGAATATTAACATATTCCATCTTTGGATCTACTGTCACTGTTATTGTTTTTGTTCCAGTTGCTCCTTGCTTATCTGTTACTTCATATATTACTTCATACTTTCCTGAAGCATTTGTATTTACTGTGTTTTTTATAACCTTAATATCCTTTGTTAAATCTACGTCTTCTTTGTCTTCTGCTGTCACTCCTGCTAACGGATTGAACTTGTCTCCTACTGTTATTGTTTCATCTTTTGCATTTATTATTGGTATAGAATTGTATTTTATAGGTTGTGTTACTATTCCGCTAAATTCAAAATCAGCCTTTCCTATAGACAAATTCTTATTAAACTTATAAGTTCCATTAGCATCGTTAGTTATATTACTCCATTTAACCTGATTTGTATTTGAATCATATACACCTCCATTACTTATATCTGTTGGTGCAACTGAGTTGTTATTTTCATCTTTTATTGGATTATTTGATTCCGCATAATTTCCTTTACTATAAATAGAATCTAATGTTATATTTTGATCATCTAAATATACCCACTCTAACTTTGTTAGCCCCTTTATGGCGCTTATGTCACTTATTTGATTGCTTCCAATCTGCAAGATTGTTAAGTTTGTTAATCCTTTTAAATAACTTATATCGCTTATGTGATTCTCACTAAGGCTCAAAGTTTCAAGTGATGTACAGTATTGAATACCATCTATACTTTTAATATCCCTCTGTCTAGCTGCAATACTCTTTATTGTTGATAACTGCTCTTTTGTTATATTTTCACCACTTGCTTGTCCTAACTTTTGATTAAGTATAGCTTTAAAGTTTGCATCTGGAATATTAACAACTTCTGAATTAGTAGATAAATCTTGATTATCTTTTCCTATTGATTTAACTTGTGATGTTTCTGCATTTGCTATTAATGGCTGGCTTAGAAAGCTTGTACTAATGGTCATCCCAACGATTATTGAACATAATTTTTTTTTATTCATATTCTTAATTCTCCTTTAAATTATTAATACTTTACAAATCCCTTTATACAATTTGTATAATATTTTTATGTATATCTAGCTACTATTGGGTCCCTTATTTTAGTACACTTTCTATTTCATATGTAAAATTATCTATTCATTAAGTTATTAACTCTAAAAAATATAAAGATTATACATACTCGACAAATTATTGTATTATTCTACCATAATGCTTATAGTTAGTTAACCATCTTATTTTCACATTACAACATTTAATAATACTTTTATATAAATTATTTTAAATATTTACCATATAATTTTATAACTCTTACAGTAGCTCTAGTTCTCTACCTCTATATTAATAAATTATTTTATAATACAAAAAGAACTATTCTCAATATAGTATAAATTTAAAGAGTGCTTGAAATACTTCAAGCACTCTTTTTTATTTTATATTTAATTGTGTCTCTAGTTCTTTAAGTTCCTTGTTATTGTAGAAAATTTTAGTTTTAATATCCTTTGAATCCTTTATTTTATTATCAAGTTCAAATCTAAATTTATACTTTCCGAAGTTACCAGTTATATTTGAAGCTATAAAATCATATTTTTTACCTTTATTATCTTCTACGATAACTTTTAATTCCTCATAATCTTTATTTAATTCTCCCTTTATATATATTGATAGTGGAGTTACTACTATTGATTCTACATTTACTCCATCTTCACTTTTATCCACTTTATACTCTTTAATATCCTCTCTTAATTTTTCGTTAGATATAGGAATATTAAACTTCCAATTAGCTTCTTTTCCATCTATATCTTTATTTATATTTATTTCTATATTAAAATCCTTAGCGTTTTTACCTATGAATTCTTTTGATATATTATTATCTATAAACTTTTTTGATCCATTAGTATTTAATATATCATCTAACCATCCTTCTTCTACATCATAGCTAAGAACTCCAATTTGGTTTCCTTCTTCATCTAAATTCCAATATTCGCCTGATGAGGTGCTTACACTTTTATTATTTATTTTTATTTTAGTCTCACCTAAATTATTTGTTTGAAGGTTAAACCCTTTAGTATCTATTAGATGTTGTTTATCATTCTCAGCTTCAAGCTTATAAGCAATATTAATCTTATAGCCATCAAATACAACACTTGTTATAGTTACCTTCATACCTTCACTACTTTGTGCCTCATTAAGTCCTGTAGCATATTTATTATAATTATCATTAAATCCTAGAAATGAATATACTATATCTTTAAAATCTCTTCCAGTTGCATAACTTGTAAAGGTCACTCCAAAGCTTGAAAATACTATAAATCCTATAGCTGCTACGGCAACTGTTCTCTTCCATCTATTATTTTTCTTCTTATCATTTAATAGTTCTTCTATCTTTTTATCTAAGTTTTCTGGTATTTCTTTAATTTCATCATTTACTCTATTTTTTAATTTTTTATCAAAGTTATCCATAATAAAAATTACTCCCTTTCGCCCAAAGCTTCTTTTAATTTCTTTTTAGCCCTAAGAAGTCTAGTCCTAACCGTCCCCTCTTTTATACCTAATATATCTGCAATATCCTTCTGCTTAAAATCTTCAAAATAATAAAGTACAACTACTTCTCTAAGATCAATTTCTAACATATTCACTGCATTTGTTATATCTAAATTCTCATATTTATCATCATGCCTTAATCCACTAAAACTTTCTGATACATCAACTAAGTTTTCCCTTTTATTGTTTCTCAAAATAATATTACATTCATTTATAAGTATCCTAATCAGCCAAGTTTTAAAATAACTATTATTTCTTAAGCTAGATATACCCTCAAAAGCCTTCATTATGGTATTTTGAATTGCATCTTCAATATCACATTCTCTTTTAAGCATTCCTCTTGCCACTTTATAAAGTGATAACTTATTTTCACGTATAAGCTCGCTAAAAGCATCCCGCTCTCCACTTTTAGCTTTTCTAACAAGCCTCTCTTTTCTAAATATAGCTAATTGCATCATTTCACCCCCAACTAAACCCTCTATGTAGTTACGTAACTATTTATTAGATAACTTTATATATTAAAATGTTCTCACATATAAACATTTTTTTAAATAAAAAAAGCTAAAAGATAATTATAATTATCTTTTAGCTAATATAATTTTTTCTCACTTCTCATCAGTATTTGAAAGTACACTACTTAAAAATACAGTTAAACATACAACACTTGTTATTGAAATCACTATTGTTATAATCTTACCTGCTATAGTAAGTGGAACTATATCCCCATATCCAATAGTCGTAAATGTAACTATAGTATAGTAAAACAAATCAAAATCTGATGGATTGTTAGAGAATGATCCTGGAATACCACTATTTATTAAGTTTACAGCTAAAAATAGATTTAAAACTATCATAATTAAAAGCAAAACTGACGCTATAACTACGCTATTTCTTTGTCTCCCAGTTCTTCTCGCTCTCGTTTTGCTATGAACATCTTTAGGGTTTCTTATAAGCTTTATCAAAACTTTCATATTTAAATAATAAGACATGGCAAGACCAATAAGCCCTGTAATATATGTATTCTCAAAATCAGCAGGGAACATTATTAATGTAAAAAAGTATGTGCTTACAATAAAGTATGCTATTAAAAGCTCTGTTTTTAAATTTCTATTCTCTATTTTTGTTATAAATAATTGGATATTAGTTAGTACAAGAAGTAAATAACCTATTGATAAATGAACTGCAAGTACAATTCCTATTATAAGTATTGGAATCACAAAAGTTTTTTTTGTAATTTCATTATCCATACTTCTAAATGCTATACCTAATGCACCTATTATTGTCATTATTTCAGCAAAAATAAAAAATGATCCTTGAAGCCATCTTGTAACTTTTGACTTTTCTTTAAATAAATCTAAATACGTAACGTTTATTTCTATAAATAAATTCTTTATTATAGTAATTACTCTCGAATTATTTTCTCTATTACTAAACATGGCCCCTACAGCAATTATAGTACATAGAAATATCATTAATCTTCCCATAAATTCACCTTAAAGTTACAGGAGGAATTATTATAAATAACTCCTCCAAAATTTTTATTTTATAACTGTTAATTCTTTAGTTACTTTATTTAATCTTTCGCATCCATCTTCAGTAACTAACACTAAATCTTCTATTCTTACTCCTATGTTACCACTTAAATATACTCCTGGTTCTATTGAGAATATCATTCCTGGCTTAACTTCATTGTGATTTACTCCGCTTACATCACCAAAGTCATGACAGTCTATTCCTATACAATGTCCTGTTCTATGTGTAAAATATTCTCCATATCCTTGCTCTGTAATATAACTTCTTGCGGCGCTATCTATATCTGAGAACTTAACTCCTGGCTTTATCATAGCAATAGCTCTTTCATTAGCTTCTCTTACTATGTTATATATCTTTTTATGCTCTTCTGATGGCTCTTCCTTAAAGAATACTGTTCTTGTCATATCTGAGCAGTAATCATTATAAACTCCACCCATATCTATTACTATGCTATGACCCTTCTTAAGTACTGAAGCATCAGTGCTATGATGTGGATCTGCTCCATTTGGTGAAACCGCAATAATAGGTGAGAATGAGAATTTATGAACTCCGTTTTTAGCGTATAATTTTTCTAATAATTCTACACATTCTATTTCTGTCATTCCTTCTTTTAAGTTGCTCCATAAATCCTTCATAGTTTCATCATTTCTCTTTGATGATTCTTTCATTATAGCTATTTCTTCTTCATCTTTTATCATTCTTAAGTTATCAATTATTGGTGATGCATTTTTATACCCTTTAGCTGCATTTAAATCCATTAATGATAGTAAGAAATGTGATGCCCAAGTTTTATCTATTCCAAGTTCTTTATCCTTGTCAACATATTTTGCTAATACTTCTGTTGGATTTTCAGTATCTACATACCATACTAAATCCATCCCTAAATCTTCTTCGACAGGGAATAACTTATTTATAACTAACTTATGATCACCATTTGATTTAATAAGTAATGCTATCATTCTATTTCCTGGATGAAACCACTTTCCTGTTAAATAGAAAAGTGATGATGGTGATGAAACTATCATCTGTGATAAATTATTCTTTTCCATTTCTGATATAACTTTTCTAATTCTATTTTCTTTCATTCTTCTTCCCTCCGTTTATTAATTTTTTTCTATTACTTATTATAATATACTATTATGAATAAATTACAAATCATAACAACTTAAGTATTATTTAATAAATATAAATTAATCTAAGTGCTATAATATTATTAACATAATAATTAGGAGGATATACACATGAAAATAGCAGTAATCTCAGATATACACGGAAATCTTTATGCACTAATGAGAGCTTTAGAAGATATAGAAGATCAAAAAGTAGATACTATAATTTGCTTGGGTGATTTAGTAGGATACGGACCTCATCCAAATGAAGTAGTTGCAATGATAAAAAGAAGAAATATTATTTGTTTAAAGGGTAATTATGATGCCTCAGTTGTAGATGAAAATTACACTTTTATAAGAGAAAATAGTATAAATTCTTTCTCACTACCTTGGGCAGTAGATGAACTTAGGGCTATAAATAGATTTTATTTAAATTCACTTCCAACTTCTATCACATTAGAATTTGAAGGAAAGAAAATTTTATTTGTTCATGGAAGTCCAAATAAAATAAATGAATATATGTTAGAAGATGGAGATAACACTTCTGAGATTATGAAGAATATAAAAGAAGATGTTTTAGTATGTGCTCATACTCATATACCATCAGTGAAGCATTTTGGAGACAAGCTTTTTGTGAATGATGGTAGCATAGGAAAACCTAAAATAGGTCGTCCAAATCCAACCTACTGCATATTAGATGTTGAAAATAATAGACCTGTAAAAGCTGAAATAAAAGAAATTACTTATGAAGTTAAAAGAATAGTAAAAGATATGACAATGCTTAAATTCCCTGAAAGTTTAATAAGGTCTTTTGAGACAGGCGTAGAATAACTAAGCTAAAAATTATAATGAGGGCTTATATAATAGAATCATAAATTATAATATCATATTTATATAAGCCCCTTTGTCAATTGCAAATCACAAATACTCTACTGTCTTAATACTCCAACCTTCCTCAAATTCATAAGTACTTTCCTGTCTCCATTGTGACATTCTTTAAAATTTTTGCTTCCATCTGTTCCAGGTTTTACTCCAAAATGATTTCCATCTTCAAATCCCATAATACCTGTCACATCATAAACAGTTCCATCTATAGCTATATAAGCTGGTGCTCCATTTTCACCATTGTATTTTGATAAATCCATCATAGTAAATTCTCTACCTGCTCTATCAGGCTCACTAGGTTCTTCGTTAATCTCTCTGTAACCTCTATATCCTCTAAAGCTATTTTCTTCTACTTCAATATCTAATTTCTTTTCTTCCTCTAATATGATATCTAAATCTTCAATTACATTCTTGATATCTTCTAAAATTTCCTCTCTATCTTCTTCTCCTCTGTAAAAAAGTCTGTTCTTTAATTCATTAAGCTCGCTATTTTTCTTCATTATAAGCTTCTCAAGTATCATAAAACTTCTCCTAATAATATTAATATATAAGTAATATATGCTAAGTAAGTTGCATTTGTTAGAAAAGTATTGTAAAATCAATTTAATATAATATTATTTTTTAAAATAACTGTGACGAGAAGAGTAAACTTAGGACGTAGTCTTAGCGAGTAAGGGATGGTGTAAGCCTTATATGAAGCCTATTTTGAAGAACATCTCCGAGTTTCTAACCGAAAGCATTTATTGTTAGTAGACTTAGACGGAATTTTCTAGACCGTTAACTTCTAGAAGGGCATAATTAAATGTGCCTACATTTTGAGTTGGCTATAAATTTTATAGCAATTTGGGTGGTACCGCGATAGTATCCTTTCGTCCCATAGTTTTGGGGATGAGAGGTTTTTTTATTTTATAAAAAAGATTTTTAAAATTACAGGAGGTAATATAATGGATAAAAATACTTTAGTAAAGTCAATTTACAGAAATACTTCAGATTACTTAGATAAAGAAGTATCAATAACTGGTTGGATAAGAACTTTAAGAGCTTCAAATGCTTTTGGTTTCATAGAAGTTAATGATGGTTCTTTCTTTAAGAATATCCAAATCGTTTTTGATAACAAGTTAGATAATTTTAAAGAAATATCAAAACTTCCAATCTGCTCATCATTAAAAGTAGTTGGTACTTTAGTTGAAACTCCAAATGCAAAACAACCATTTGAAATTCAAGCTAAAGAAATCGTAATTGAAGGGATGTCAGATTCAGATTATCCACTTCAAAAGAAAAGACATACTTTTGAGTACTTAAGAACGATTGCTCACTTAAGACCTAGAAGTAATGCTTTCTCAGCAGTATTTAGAGTAAGATCAGTTGCAGCTTATGCTATTCATAAGTTCTTCCAAGATCAAGGATTTGTTTATACTCATACTCCAATTCTTACTGGAAGTGACTGCGAAGGTGCAGGGGAAATGTTTAGAGTTACAACTCTTGACTTAAATGATGTTGCTAAAACTGAAGAAGGCGCAATTGATTACTCACAAGACTTCTTTGGAAAAGAAACTAACCTTACAGTTTCAGGACAATTAAATGGTGAATCATATGCTTTAGCATTTAGAAATATCTATACATTTGGTCCAACATTTAGAGCAGAAAATTCAAATACAGCAAGACATGCAGCAGAGTTCTGGATGGTTGAACCTGAAATATCATTTGCTGATTTAGAAGATAACATGAAACTTGCAGAAGAAATGCTTACTTACGTAATTAAGTATGTAATGAATGAATGTCCAGAAGAAATAGAATTCTTCAATAAGTTCATCGATAAAGGATTAGTTGAAAGATTAAACCATGTTGTAAACTCAGACTTTGCTAGAGTTACTTATACAGATGCAGTTGAAATCTTAAAGAATTGTGGCAAGAAGTTTGACTACCCAGTTGAATGGGGAATAGATCTTCAAACAGAACATGAAAGATTCTTAACAGAAGAACATTTCAAAAAGCCACTATTTGTAACTGACTATCCAAAGGATATTAAGGCATTCTACATGAGAATGAATGAAGATAATAAAACAGTTGCTGCTATGGACCTTTTAGTTCCTGGAATAGGAGAAATAATTGGTGGTAGCCAAAGAGAAGAAAGACTTGATTTATTAAAACAAAGAATGGCAGAACTTAACTTAAATGAAGAAGATTACTGGTGGTACTTAGAGCTTAGAAAGTACGGAGAAACTAAGCACTCAGGATACGGACTTGGATTCGAAAGATTAATAATGTACATCACTGGTATGTCAAATATCAGAGACGTAATACCATTCCCAAGAACAACTGGTCAATCAGACTTCTAATATATTTAATAGAAAAAGAATGAGTCAATAAGACTCATTCTTTTTAGTTTATTTAAAAATCTTTTTTAAAACAAATTATCTCTATTTCTTTTTAACTATTCTCTATCTATTACTTCTCTACCTAATGATACTGCTGATACCTCTGTATTATTGTATGACGTTAATTTAAATGATAATTTGAATGGTTCAAACTTACATCTATACTTTTCTAATTGACTTTGTCCACAAGAATTAGTTCCAACACCATTTTGCTTATAGTCAATATTCAAGACTACATAATCTCTCTTTTTAAGGTCTATTGTATGCTTAGCATATTCTAAATCTATATCTTCATAATAAGATGCACTAAAATCAAACTTATTTTCAGTTGATGCAATTAATCCTAACCCTTTTCCATTAACTAAGCTTGCCCACTTACAGTCTGAACGATTTCCGTTTTCTTGTGGCTTAACATAGTTTGTAAACATCTCGTCTACAGTTTTATTAAATACTCCAAAAAGATTACACTCTTTAGTATCTGCGTAAGATTCTCCTGGACCTCTTCCCTTCCAAGTTACATTACTACACTCTTTGTTAACTTTAAGTTTAACTCCTATTCTTGGTAGCATGTCTGGGGCATTTTCAATCATACCTGAAGGAACTCCTTCTACATTTACTACTATATCTCCAGTTGGATATACTACATATTCATAACTTGATTCATAGTACCATGAGCTATTAGTTGTTCCATTTACAACTTTTACAGTAACAGTTAATATATTTTCTTTTACATCATAAGATACTTCTTTTGCAACTTCGTGCATTAAATGCATAAAGTATTTTTTCTTATAATCTTCAACTACATACATATCATTATCAATTGGAGCTCTCCAGAAGTTTAATTTTGGACCTTCTTCAACTAACTTATATCCGTCTTTAATTACATGTACTATATTACCTCTAACTAAATCAAACTCTACTTCAAAGTCCTCTCCTTTAGCTATTAATCTATAGTTATCTTTTTTAACTTCTAGATCTCCTTCTGGTTTTATCTTAACCATTTCTGTATCTATTGGTAACTTAAATTGTGCTGTTGCAAGTTCAATGCCAGCTTTTGACCACATAGTATCTTCTTTTAATACATAAGATAAGTTTACATAATAATCGGCACCTTTAACCTTCTTTAAATCTAAAGAGTAATTAAGCTCTATTTCCTTAGTATCTCTTGCTTTAATTGAAGGAAGTTCTACCTTTTTACTTTCTATTATCTTATCGTCCTCAACTATTGTATATACTAAATCTAAAGTATTTAAGTCATTAAAATCATATCTATTTATAAGTTTAAATATTCTTTTATTTAAATCTACAGCTTCTGTTTGTACTGGCTCAATTACTTTCTTATATTCAAGTAATCCTGGAGATGGAGTTCTATCTGGCATTATAAGTCCATCTATACAGAAATTAATATTACTTGGATCATCACCAAAGTCTCCACCATATTTATAATAAACTTGTCCATCTTCACTAATAGTTTCTATACCATGGTCAAACCATTCCCAAACGAATCCACCTTGTAACTTATCATGTGCATAGAATAAATCTTGATATTCTTTAAGATTTCCAGGTCCATTACCCATGGCATGACAGTATTCACAAAGTATATGAGGCTTTTTGCTCTCTTTAATAACCTTATCCATAAGTAATTTTTCCTTATGTTCAAGCCAAGTATACATAGTGCTGTATACATCTGTTATTTCAGCATCAAAATCACCTTCGTAATGTACTAATCTAGTTGGATCCATCTCCTTTGTCTTTTCAGTCATAGCCTTAAAGTTGCATCCAAATGATGATTCATTCCCTAAAGACCACATTATTATTGATGGATGATTCTTTAACATCTCAACCATTCTTTCCATTCTCTTAACGTAAGCTAATTCCCAAGCTGGATCATCAGTTATCCACTTATAATTTCCTGTTAATTCAAATCCATGACATTCTAAATCTGTTTCTGAAATTAAGTACATTCCATACTCATCACATAATTCATATAAATAATATTGATTTGGATAGTGAGCTGTTCTTATGGCATTTATATTATTCTCTTTCATTAAAATAATATCTTTTTCAATTTCTTCTCTTGTTACAACTCTTCCTGTCTTAGGATTATAATCATGTCTATTCACACCTTTGAACTTTATAGCCACTCCATTTACAGTGAAAAATTCACCCTTTAATTCTATTTTTCTAAATCCAATTCTTTGAGGTATAACTTCTACTACTTTTCCGGACTTCATAACAGTTATAAATAATGTATATAAATTTGGAGTTTCTGCTGTCCACTTTAATGGAGACATTACTTCTTTATTAAATGTTATTTTTTCATTGCTTATCTCAACTGATTCTTCAAATACTCTATTATTATCTTTATCTACTAATTTAAAAGAAATAAGATCACATTCTGTTGACTTAAGTTTTAAATTTACATTTAGATTTGCATTGTTATAATCCTCATCTAAATCTGTAACTACATATATATCTTCAATACCATCTTTTGGCTCTCCTATAAGTTCAACGTCTCTAAATATTCCACTTAGCCACCACATATCTTGGTCTTCTAGGTATGTTCCATCTGACCATTGATATACTCTAACAGTACATTGGTTTTCTCCAAGTCTTATATGATCCGTTATATCAAATTCAGTTAAAAGTCTAGCTCCCTTGCTATATCCAACTTCTACCCCATTTATCCAAATATTAAATGCTGAATCTACACCATTAAATCTCAATATTACCCTTTTATCATTCCAACTCTCATCAATATAAAAACTTCTCTTATAGATTCCTGTTGGATTTTCTGTCGGTACATATGGAGGGTTTATAGGAAAGTTATACCAAAGATCTGAATAATGCATCTTTCCATATCCTTGAAGTTGCCAATTCCCTGGAACGATTATATCATCCCAATTTTCTATATTAAAATTCTCATTGCTAAAGCCAACTGGTGAATATTCTGGTGCATCTAAGAATAAGAACTTCCATGTACCATTTAAATTTTTAAATTTATGACTATATCTATTTTCATTTATTTCTGCTTTTTCTATTGAATCAAAGCTCCTAAAATAACTTCTTGCCTCTAATCTATTAATTCCATCAATATTGATATTTTCCCAAAGTTTCATAATAATCCTCCCATTTCATCTAATTAATAATTATTTTATATACTAAAACTATTTATCTTTATCTTCACTTTTTGTTGCCGCTAGTTCTTGTGCAACTAAATTAGATTTTCTCTCTCTTCTATACATAGTATTTGAAGCACTAACCTTCTTCTCATATCTATTCCAGTAGAATAATGCAATTCCCATGAATAATACGATTCCTAAGATATTGTACCCAAGCACGAACATTGGATTTGCAACTCCTTCAGCTAAAGGTACTCCTTTTAGGTAATCCATAATTATTGATGGTTCTGGAATTGTTGATATTACAAATGATAGCGTGAATAATGCTAATAACATTACGCCTACACCTATACCTATATTTCTACTTCCAAGTTTGAAATCTCTTTTTATATTATCCTTTTTAATTCTGAAAACTATATATGCAATTAATAGGAATAATACTGGTATTAGTGATGTTGCAGCAGTCATATTTATTAAAGTTTCTAAGAATGTATCCATTGATCCTATTCCAAGTGCAGGTATTATTAAAAGAACAGTTACTATAATAGCTTGTGTATACAGCGCATTTACTGGAGTTCCTTGCTTATCTGTCTTTGCAATCCACTTTCCTAAAATTCCTTCCGGAATCTCTGAGAAAAGTATTTTAGCTGGTGCAGCGGTCCATATAACAAGTGATCCTAAACTACTTAATAACATTATTAATCCAACTATATTAGTAATAAAATTACCTATTCCATAATATTTACCTAAAATAATAAATGAATCGAATAATCCATTTGAGAAATTTCCACTTAAAGTTGATTCAGGAACTATAAGTCCAACAGCAACACAGCCTAAGCTATAAATTAATCCTATTGCAGCTGTAGATAATAACATTGTTCTTACGAAAGCTTTTGTTCCACCTTTAACATCTTTAACGTATACACCAATACTCTCAGCTCCTCCAACCGCTTGAAGTATCCATGCAAGTGTCATGAAATATGCCCAATTGAATTTTGGAGCTACTGTAGATGCTGCAAATTCTTGTGCTGGGGCCTCTCCTAATGCAAAAGTTACTCCAAATGCAAGAACTATAAATCCAATACCAATTATTATTCTAGCTACTCCAGATATATTAGTTATTTTAGATATCCAATCTACACCTTTTGTAGATACATACGTTGATACCCAAAACAGTACTATTGATACTATTGATATAATAACTGTCATATTACTTCCTTGGAATATATTTCTTCCTAGGAAAGTATATGAAGCATATATTAAAGTTTGTGGTAATAATGACGTAAAGAAAAATAAGTTAACAAAGAAATATGCCCAAGATCCTAAGAACGCCCATTTCTCGCCTAGTGCTGTTTTAATCCAACTATAAACTCCTGACTCTGAATCTTGATTTGCTGATGAAAACTCCCCAATCATAAGTGCAAATGGGAAAAAGTAAAATATTGTTGCAAATACATAAGTCGGTATTGATGCAAGTCCTATATTTATACTGTTGTTAATTATACTGTTGAATGAGAATACAGCAGTAAATGTCATAAGCATCAATGCCTTAGAACTCATTCTTCTCCTTGAATCGTCCATGTTAATTCCTCCTTATTTATAACCCATTAATTATTTCATAATTTAAAATCAATACATCTAATCACTTGGTAAACCTTTACAAGCAATGCAAAAAACAATAAAACTCTACATACATTGATCTGCATTGATTTGTAAGTATATATATAATATGGTAAAATTGTATTGAATTTAATATTCTTTCTAAATATATTCTATATTTTATTAAACTTTTTTTCGATTACATTTTGTTGTATTAATTTTCACTTTTGTTGCATCTTTTAAGGAGGTTTTCATCATGGGAGATTTTGTTGGATTATTTAAGACTAACAATAGACCGAGTAAAGAATTATTTATTTACGAATGCGGTTATGAAGATTGCAAAGCTACAAAGGCCTTTGAATATGTACCTATAGACTACTATTTAATTCACTATATTGTAGAAGGTGAAGGGATAGCAACTATAAATGGAATAGAATATCACTTAAAAAAAGGGGATGGTTTTTTAATTCCACCTCAAATTAAGAATAAATATTTTCCTTGTGAGAATAACCCCTGGAAGTATAAATGGATAGGATTTAATGGTACTGAATGCAAGTCATTGCTTAAGTTATGTGGTTTTTCAGATGATAACTATGTTTTTAATTATAAGAAAGACACATCCATTAATTTTTATTTTGATAAAATATTTGAGTATTGTAATACTGGTGATCCATTTCTTGCTATAGGTTATCTTTACTTATTTTTGGGGACTCTTATAAGTGAATATGATAATAACACAAGTAATTATAACGTTAGTAATTCTGACACCTATGTTACTGATGCATTAGATTTCATTCACAAGAATTATGATAAAGAAATATCTGTTGCAGATATAGCTTCTGAAGTAAATATAGATAGAAGTCACTTATTTAAACTTTTTAAATTAAATATGACTATGAGTCCACAGCAATATCTTATAAATTATAGATTAAATAAAGCTTGTGAACTTCTAAAAAAGAGTAATTCTTCTATAAATGAAATATCATACTTAACTGGCTTTAGTAGTCCATCCTATTTTTCACGTATTTTTACAAAATATAATGGATTACCACCTATCAGTTATAGAAATAAATATATAAAGAATAAATAAACTACACTAAAGTTTTGTACAAACTTTATTAAGCTTAATACAAAACCTTAGTGCCTATCTTTTATCCACAATATTGAATTTTATTAGCTATTTATCCACATATCTGTGCATACTTTCTATGGATATCTTATAAAAGTCTTATAACATTCTCAACTGTTCTCTCTAAATTCTTACTTCCATCTTTTAGTGCTTCATCTAATGTTATAACTCCAGGAGTAATAGATAATATAGAATTTATTCCTATATTATAAAGATTTTCAGATCCTTCTAATATTCTTCCTCCAAAAGCAATTGACTTTACACCTTTTTTCTTTGCAACTACCGAAACTCCCATAGGGGTCTTTCCATAGATAGTTTGATCATCAATACTACCTTCTCCTGTAAGCAAGAAGTCTGCACCTTCTAATTTTTCTTCTAATCTAGTATGCTCTATTACAATGTCAATTCCTCTTTTAAGCTTACCATCTAAAAATGCTAGAAGTGCTGCTCCAAGACCACCAGCTGCTCCGGCACCTTCTACATCTTTTATATCTTTACCTAAATATTCTTTAATTTTTTCTGCATAATGCTCTAGGTTTTTATCAAGTTCTAAGACCATCTCTTCTGTCGCTCCCTTTTGTGGACCAAACACGTGAGATGCTCCAAGGTTTCCGCAAAGTGGATTAGTTACATCACAAGCAACTTCTATATCTATATCCTTTAATCTTTTATCCAACCCTGATACATCAATTTTAGAAAGTCTCCTTAACTCTCCTCCTCCAAAAGAAAGTTCATTGCCATCCTCATCAAGTAATCTTCCTCCTAATGCTTGGATCATACCTGCCCCGCCATCATTAGTAGCACTTCCTCCAATTCCAATAACAATTTTTTCAGCACCTAAGTCTAATGCTCTTTTTATTATCTGCCCCGTACCATATGTTGTTGAAATCATAGGATTTCTTTTATCCCTATCTACAAGTGCAATCCCACTTGCTTCTGCCATTTCAATTACTGCAGTTTTTGAATTTCCAAGCATTCCAAACTTGGCTTCCACATCATTTCCTAAAGGTCCCTTTACCATGACTTTTGAAATTGATCCATTTGTCGCCCAAACTAAAGCTTCAACTGTTCCTTCTCCTCCATCTGCCATAGGCACCTTAATACATTCTGCATCTTTTATTACTTTTTTTATTCCTCGCTCCATTGCATCACATGCTTCCTTTGAAGTCATGCTCTCTTTGAAAGAATCTGGTGCTAGTACAAATTTCATAGTAATTTTTCTCCCTCCCTCTAAAAAATATAGGAGTGTTAACACCAGGTTTAACTACTCCTAATAATAAGCTCATTCACTTAACATATTTTATAATATTATTTTCTTTAATACATTCTATCATACACCTATATCTTCTTACATAAAAAAAGCAGCTAAAAAGCTGCTTTTTAATAAAGTAAAATATTTATTATAGGTTTTCTCTTCCTTTTGCTAATTCATATATTGAATTAACAGGTACTCCAGTACCACCTTTTAATTTATAAGGCTTTGCTGAATCTGTCCAAGCAGTTCCTGCAATATCTAAATGTAAGAATGATACTCCATCATCTACAAATTCTTCTATAAATAATCCAGCAGTTATTGTACCTGCATTTCTTCCACCTATATTTTTAATATCAGCTATATCAGATTTTATTAATTCTCTATATTCAGGGAATGTTGGTAACTTCCATACCTTTTCTCCTGTATATTTTGATACATCTTCTAATTCTTTATATAATTCTTCATCATTAGTTATAACAGCTGTTGTTGTCTCTCCAAGTGCAACAAGAGCAGCTCCTGTAAGTGTAGCCATTTCAATAACTTCATTTACCTTTTCTTTTCTTATTATATAAGTTACTGCATCTGCTAAAGTTAATCTACCTTCAGCATCTGTATTTAATACTTCAATTGTCTTACCTGCCATACTTCCTATAATATCTCCTGGCTTATAAGCATTTCCTGATATCATATTTTCACAAGCTGCAACTACTGCTATTACATTCATTCTTAAATTTCTTTTTGCGATAGTCGCCATAGCACCTATAACAGCTGCTGCACCACCCATATCTGATTTCATTGTATCCATACTTGCAGTTGGCTTAATTGAGTATCCACCTGAATCATAAGTTAATCCCTTACCAACAAGTCCTAGAACATCTTTTTTATTATGCTTATCTCCAAAGTATCTCATAACTATAAGCTTTGGTTCTTTACTTGATCCCTTTGCAACTGATATAAAAGCTTCCATACCAAATTCTTCAATCTTTTCTCTTCCAAAGATATCAACTTCAAATCCAAACTTATTACCTAATATTTTAGCTTCATCAGCTAAGACTTCTGGATACATTTCATTTGCAGGTTCATTAACTAAGTCTCTAGCTATAGTTACTCCTTCTGCTATATCTTTTCCTTCAATTATATATTCTTCAACCTCATCTATCATTGAATCATTTAATTTAGCACATGAAATTGAAACAAATACATCCTTTACTTCATCTTTCTTATCACTCTTATATTTATCAAATTCATAATCTGAAAGCATTAAAGATATTGTCATAGCTTTAGCCATTTCTTTTACATCTAAATTCTCAGTTTCTATCATTCTTACAACAATATCATCATTTTTTAGTTCTTTCATCTTTTTATAAGCTTTTGATAAATTAACTTTTATCTTTTCTAAATTTATATCTTCTTCTTTTCCAAGACCTAATAAAACTATATCTTCTATATTGCCTTCTACCTCTTGAGTGAAAGTATAAACTTCACCTTCTTTTCCGCTAAACTTACCACTCTTTTCTAAATGCTTTATCATTTTATTTATTTCAGGAGTTTTTAATTCTAAATTATCCTCAAATAAAGAAATGATTACCCCTTGAACTTCTGTCCATTTTTTTGCCTTTGCACTTACGTCCATATAACTCTCTCCCTTCATATATAAATAAATTAGTTCATGTATTCATGTACTAAAACTATTTCGCCTTTATCTAGGCTCTCTTTAACATTTATGATTCTTTGATTACTTGAACCCCTAAATCTTATGCCATCATCCATCTTTGTTTCATCAAATCTACCATCTATAAGAACATCTATGTTGTTTATAAATTCTCTCCATCCAAATCTATCCTCTAAATGCTCTAAGATATATTCAAAGGTATAGCCTGTAAATGACCAAACATTTAATCCATTTTCTCTGAATTTCTTTGCCATATAAGCAAATTCTTCTGCTCTTTCCATTGGATCTCCACCACTAAATGTAACGCCCTTAATAATAGGATTATCTAATACATCCTCTATAAGTTCATCCATATCTCTTTCTTCTCCACCTGAGAAATCATGAGTATCAGGATTGAAGCATCCTTCGCAATTATGTTTACATCCTTGTGAGAAAAATACTCTTCTCATACCAGGTCCATTTACTAAGCTCTCATAAGCTATGCCAGCAAGTCTAATTTTTTTGCCCATAAGCTCACTCCTTTAATTAATTTATATTATATCACTGTGATAACTATTATCATATGTTTATAGATACTTTTTATTACTTAATTTAAATTATTAATATATTTATCACATACTCTTTATGTATTTATAATGCATTCTTTTCATTAAATATATTATAAGCTAAAACCTAAATTAAATATAATTAAAGTTTCCTATGTTAATATATATTTTACCTATATATAAATTTATATTGTTTGTACTCTTATTAACATTAATTATATTTATTTTTAATTTGCATATTTTAGTATATTTATATTTCAAGATTAAAAGGAATAATAGCTTATCCCTATTACTCCTTTTAATATACAAATATTAACTATTATTCTTTACATAATTTAGCCTTCCACCAGCTCTAATTATCTCTACTTCCTTATCTGTCAAATTTAAAATTGTATTAAATTCACTCTTATTAGTTCTATTTTTAAACTTAACTATTCTTTTTATTAAAGCATCCTGTATGTTATCACATATTATTTCATCCATTAATTCTATGCTATTATAGCTATCCTCATCCTCAAATTCTAACGGTAATATTCCATTATTTATAAGGTTTGCTTTATGAATTCTAGCGAAGGATTTTGCTAGAACTGCTTTTACACCAAGATATAAAGGCGCAAGTGCCGCATGTTCTCTACTCGATCCTTGCCCATAATTTGCACCAGCAACTATAATACCTCCATTATTTTCTTTTGCCCGTTTAGGAAATTCTACATCTACCGTATTAAAACAGAACTTAGAAAGATATGGTATGTTAGACCTAAATGGTAAAAGCTTTGAATTAGATGGCATTATGTGATCAGTTGTAATATTATCTTGAACCTTTATAAGAACTTTCCCTTTTATATCTCTACCTAATGGCTTATTAATCGGAAATGGCTTAATATTTGGTCCTCTACATACTGTAACATCTGAACTTTTATCTGCTGGTTTTAATATCATAGAATCATCAATTAAAAATTTCTTTGGTAGATCAATACTTAAATCAACATTCATAATTCTAGGGTCTGTAATAAATCCATTTATTGCAGAAACTGCTGCTGTTTCTGGACTCACTAGATATACTTTAGCAGATAGCGTTCCACTTCTTCCATAGAAATTTCTATTAAATGTTCTAAGAGATACTCCCTCTGTGCCAGGTGCTTGCCCCATACCAATACATGGCCCACAGGAATTTTCAAGTATTCTAGCTCCAGAGCTTATAATATCTGCAAGAGCACCATTTCTAGCTAACATCTCCATTACTTGCCTCGACCCTGGTGCAATAACTAAGCTAACATCTGGATGAACTTTTTTACCCTTTAATATCTTACTAACTTTCATTAAATCTTCATAGGATGAATTAGTACAACTGCCTATTGCTACTTGATCTACTTTAATTTTTGATATATCTGAAACTTCTATCACATTATCAGGTGAATGAGGTTTTGCTATCATAGGCTTAAGATTATTTAGGTTTATTGTAATCTCCTCATCATACGTAGCATCTTCATCTGCCTTTAATTCAATATAATCTGATTCTCTATCTTGAGCTTTAAAAAATTCTAAAGTTCTTTCATCACTAGGAAATATCGATGTAGTGGCTCCAAGTTCAGCTCCCATATTAGTTATTGTTGCTCTCTCAGGAACCGAAAGAGTTTTTACCCCACTTCCTCCATATTCAAAGACTTTATTAACTCCACCCTTAACTGAAAATCTCCTTAAAACTTCTAATATTATGTCTTTTGCAGATACCATTTCATTTAACTTTCCAACAAGATTTATCTTACATACCTTTGGAGTGTTAATATTATACTCACCACCTGCCATAGCAAGTGCAACATCAAGACCTCCAGCGCCCATAGCAAGCATTCCTACTCCGCCAGCTGTTGGTGTATGACTATCAGATCCTATTAAAGTTTCTCCCGGCTTTGAAAATCTCTCTAGAAATACTTGATGGCATATTCCATTTCCAGGCTTTGAAAAATACACCCCATGCTTCGATGCAACAGTTTGAATAAATTTATGATCATCTGCATTTTCAAATCCTTGTTGTAACATATTATGATCAACAAAAGCCACGGATCTTTTGGTTTTAACATTGCCTATATCCATAGCCTCAAGTTGAAGGTATGCCATTGTTCCTGTTGAATCTTGTGTTAATGTTTGATCTACTTTTATGCCAATAGGTCCATTTCCCTCAATTATTCCACTAACTAGATGATTTTTTAAAATCTTAATTACTAAATTATCTCCCATCTATTTAAGCCCCCTAATTAACTCTTGCTTTTAAGGATTCTTTATAGTCTTTATAAAGCTTAACTAATTCTTTATCAAAAAGACTTCTTTTAAGCCTTACCGATGTAGCACGTACAAGATTTAATATACCATCAGATTCATCTTGAGTAAGACCTATACCATACTCTTTAAATTTATTTATTATAGCTGCCCTTCCTGAATGTTTTCCTATTACTATTTGTCTTTCAAGCCCTACAACATCAGGATCAAAGGCTTCATAATTCTTAGGATTTTTTATAGCGCCATCCGCATGTATTCCTGATTCATGAGCAAACATATTATCTCCAACTATTGCCTTCCATGCAGGAAGTACTCTTCCAGATGCTCTTGATACATACTCTGAAGTCTCTCTAAATTTCTTTGTATCTATATCTACATCATAATTAAACAGATACTTAAATGTCATTATTACCTCTTCAAGTGCTGCATTACCAGCTCTCTCCCCAAGACCATTTACAGTTACTCCAACATAACTTGCCCCAGCTTTTACTCCAGCTACTGCATTTGCTGTTGCCATTCCAAAATCATTATGGGTATGCATCTCTATATCAAAATTAGTTTTTTCCTCTAGATATTTTATATCTGTATAAATCTTGAACGGATCCATTATCCCTACTGTATCACAATATCTAAATCTATCTGCACCTGAGCTTTTTGCAGCTTCAATAAATTTAACTAAAAAGTCTCTATCCGCCCTTGATGCATCTTCCCCATTTACTGATACATAAAGACCACTTTTCTTTGCATATTCAACCGCCTTGCACATATTCTCTATTACCCATTCTCTCGATGTCTTAAGCTTATGCTTTATATGAATATCAGATACAGATATAGAAATTGCAACCGCATCGACTCCACAATCAATTGATTGATTAATGTCTGAAATTACAGCTCTATTCCATGCCATTATGCTGCTTTTTAAATTTCTTTTCACTATTTTTTTTATAGCTTCTTTTTCATCACCACCCATTGTAGGAATGCCAACTTCTAATTGATCAATTCCTAAATCATTCAAAAGTTCTGCAATGGCTACTTTCTCATCATTTGCAAAAACAACTCCTGCGGTCTGCTCTCCATCTCTTAAAGTTGTATCTACAACATATATTTGCTTTCCATTATCTAATTTTTTAATAGTCATTTTAGAGCCCCCCTTTTATACCAAATTCCCCAATATCCTAATTTTACCATAAACTAACTTCCTAAACAAGCATTTTGCAAGAATTATTAATCATCCATTCATTTTATGCCTATCTTTTATATTTTGTTATTAATAATCGACTTTTTTTGCAAGTTATTTTATTTATTATTCATTTTAATTTTTGAGTCTATTTAAGTGCTTTGTTAATATAACTAATTTACATAATTTATTTACAAGTAAAAAAGACCGCTATAATAAGTTTCCTATTATAGCGGCCTTTAATATTTTTAACATTCTTGATAGTGATTTAGTTTTGTTCCTGTATGAGTTACTCTATCTTGTCTTTCATGATATTTTCCTGGTCCAAATCTTTCATCTAAGCTTAGGTATCCAGTAACTCTTGAAACTCCTTGTATATCTTCACTTCCACAATTAGTACATTTTTTTTCATGATTTTGTAGATAAGTTCCACAATCCTTACAGTATCTTATATGGAAATTAATCCCTAAGTAACTGATATTTGTTTTCTTATATGCAAAGTTTAAAATATCCATTATAGCTTCCCCTGATGGACAATCATCAACTTCTAAGTAGCTTATATGTCCACCATTACATAACTTGTGGTATGGTGCTTCAATCTCTATCTTATTTTTTATTGAAATAGCACACCCAACTGGAACATGATAACTATTAGTATAGTATTCCTTATCAGTTACACCTTCAATAATTCCAAATGCTTTTTGATCTTGCTTTATGAACTTTCCTGATAGACCTTCTGCTGGTGTTGCATATGCACTCCAGTTAAGTTTTGTTTCTTCTGTTAATCTATCACAATAAGCTCTTAAATGTTCAATTATTCTTAAACCAAGTGCTCTAGCTTCTTCATCTTCACCATGATGTTTACCAGTTAAAGCAACTAAAGTTTCAGCAAGCCCTATGAATCCAATTCCCCAAGTTCCTTGCTTTAATACTGGTTCAATTGAATCGTCTGGTGATAATCCTTCTGCACCTTTCATTAAGTGCTGTCCTGCTACAAATGGTAAATCTTTAACTCTTAAATTCTTTAATACCCCATATCTATGCATTAAAGCTTCTTTTGCAAGATTTAATCTAGTATCAAATATTTCAAAGAATCTATCTATATTACCTTGTGCTTGTATTCCTATTCTAGGTAAGTTTATTGTAGTTGGTGCTATATTACCTCTACCTTTAACTCCTGGCTCTCCATTCACATTACTCATAAGGTATGTTCTACAACCCATTGTTGCTGGAGTTATGCCCATATCATAATATTTTTTATTAAAATCTGCATCTATATTCATAAATGTAGGATTCATTCTCTTAGCTGCTACTCTACAAGCTAATTCATATAAATAGAAGTATGGATCCTCTGTCTCTCTATTTACACCTTCTTTAACTCTAAAGATTATATTAGGGAATATTGGTTGCTCACCTTTTCCTAATCCCTTTTCATATTCTAATAGGAATATTTCACAAACTAATGCAGCATCTTCTGATTCAGGAATCCCAAGGTTTATTGAACTAAATGGAACCTGTGAACCCGCTCTTGAATGCATTGTATTTAAATTATATACAACTCCTTGCATTGCTTGATGTATTCTCTTTCTTAGTCTTTTTTCAGCTAATTCTTCTATTTTTTCTGCTGGTACTTCAAGCTCTTTTAATTCACCTATTATTTCTTCTCTTGTTGGCGCTACAAATACAGCCATATCATTATCAAAGTCTGGGTGTGATTGTCCTCCAAACATATCATTTTGAGTTGATTGTAATAATATACATGATAATTCTGCTGCTGTTTCTATTCTTCTTGGAGCATTGATTGTTCCATATCCTGTATTGAATCCATTTTCTAATATTTCTCTAGTTGGTATATGAAGACAGTTAGTTGTTAGATTATAACTATCTAAATCATGATAGTAAAGATCTCCTATTTCATGACCTTTTGATAAATGCTTTGGCATTGAAGCTAAATTGTGCCACTTGTTTGATTCTGATGCTATTCTTAATAATTTTGAACTAAAATTATTACCTACATTAGCATTATCTCTATCAGTTTCAACTCCAATTTTACTTATAGCTCTCATAAGATCTGATTTTATTTCTCTAACCTTAGTTCTTTCTTTTCTATAATTTTGGTATGCTAAAACTACATCATTAAGTTCTGAATCTTTTAATGCTTTTTCTACAAGATTTTGAACTTGCTCTACTGTAATTCTGCTGTCTCCTGACATTTCTATATATTTGATAACTTTTTGAACGATATCCAAAGTCTTACTTGTCTTTAAATTTACGCCTATTTCTGCTGCCGCACTCTTTATAGCGTTACCAATTTTTTCGGCATTGAATTCTACCTCTCTACCGTCCCTTTTTACAACATATAGCATTTAAACTACCCCCATTACACAATATATAGTACCGTTTTTTCGTACCGTATTATTATACTTCAAAAGATATTCTAGTGCAATTACATTTTATTTTTAAATTTTTAGATATAATTCTCTCTATGTCTATTTATCTCTCTTTTTTGGTTTTTATTGTACTTTTGCTATTAAAATAATTTTTTTATTAGGTATGATTTCTCCTAAACCATTAATATATATTAAGTAGAAAACATTTAGTTCTAGGAGGAATTTATGAGAAAAAAAATATTATTATCGATACTTTCAATTTTTGTTATTTCATCATTAGTATCCTGCGATTCGTTAGAATCTATGCAACAAGATTCCGAAACTACAGAATCCAGTGCTAAAGAATCAGAACAAGTATATAAATATCCATTTACAGGACTTGAAACTAAAGAAAACCCCAAAGATAAAACCCCATATATGGTTGTTGTTGAAAACTCAAAAGCTGCAAGACCACAAAGTGGTTTATCCTTTGCTGATATAGTATATGAAACATCTGCTGAAGGTGGTATTCCAAGATTTATAGCAGTGTATCATAGTAATACAGCTAATAAAATTGGTCCTGTTAGAAGCATTAGACCTTACTTTTTAACCATATCTAAAGAATATGCCCTTCCTATAGCTCATTGTGGTGGATCTAAAGAAGCTCTCAATGAAGTAAAAAAAGATAATTCTATTATGAGTCTTAATGAAATGACTAACGGGAAATATTATAATAGAGATAAAAATAGAAAAGCGCCTCATAATCTGTATACTTCTAGTGAGAATATAATACAAGCCACTAAAGATAAGAAGTACAACCTAAAAGCAGAGTCATCATTAAAATTTGATAAAGAATTTTTCAATAAAGATGATTTAAAAGAAGCTTTAAACATAACTGTTAAACCAAATAACATATATGAAACTTCTTATGCATTTAAAGATGGCGTTTATACTAAATTAATGGATGGTGAAATTGCTAAGGATGCTTTAACAAATTCTCCATTAACATTTACTAATATAGTTATTCAAAAAACTGATATAACTCTCCAAACCGATAACTCTCATCTAGATATTGACTTGGTTAACAGTGGAGAAGGTTATGTATTCTCTAACGGAAAAGTACTAGATATAAAATGGTCTAAGGATTCAGAATATGGTGATACCAAGCTTTATGATTTAGATGGAAAAGAAATATCTTTATCAGAAGGTAATACTATATGGAATATAGTAGACTCTCAATCTGAGATCACATATTAAGCAACAAAAAAAGAAATTATTTACAATAATTTCTTTTTTTATTGCTAAACTATATCAGCAGTGATATAGTTTATATTATCATAACTGATAAAGATTTCATAATTACAATCTAAAATTAGGAGGAATAATTAATGCAAAAAATCGCTATTTTAACTGATAGTGGGTCAGATTTAACATTAGAAGAATTAAGAGAGAATAACATAGAATTTGCACCATTTAAAATTATATATTCATATGGTGAATTTGAAGATAAAATAGATTTAAGTCCTCAAGAAGTTTACGATTCTTTAGAGAAAGAAATTCCAAAAACATCACTGCCTAGTACAGCTAGAATTGAAAATATTCTGAATAAATTAGAGGATGAAGGATATACCCATTTAATTGCAGTAACAATTTCAAGTGGACTTTCAGGAACAGGAAATGCAATAAGACTTGCTCTTGAAGATCATCCTAAATTAATTTCTTATGTATACGATACTAAGATACTTAGTATGGCAGAAGGTGCTTTAGTATTAAATACTATTAAGATGGTTAAAGAAGGTAGAAGCTTTGAAGAAATTATCGAAAAACTTCCAAAGCTTAGAGAAAAAACTTATGGGTACTTTACTATAAGTACGTTAGAGTATTTAAAAAAAGGTGGAAGAATAGGAAAAGTAGCAGGTACAATAGGTGAAATATTAAACTTAAAACCTATTATTTCTATTGATGATGAAGGTGTTTATTACACTTATGCAAAAGTACGTGGTAGAAAGCAATCAATGAATAGAATATATAAGATAGCAAAAGAGCATCTTGAAAAGTCAAAGTGTAAAGTTTGGGTTCTAAACGGAGGAAGTCCTAGTGAGGAATTTGACTCTTTATACAAATTAATTTCAGAGCTTGATAATATAGAATCAATAGCTCCTGCAACAATCGGACCAGCTCTTGGTGTACACACTGGCCCTGGCTTATTAGGAGTTGTAGTTCAAGAGGTGTAATAACTGATGAATAATTTAAATTTCTCTAATTCAAATGATATAAAGGCTGAAGAAAAGCGTCTTTATGAGGAGTATAAAAAGAAGGTCTCTGAATTAAAAAAAGTAAAAAAAGAAAATGATGCTGTAGGTCAAGTCTTTACTAAAGGACTTTTACCGATTTACGTCCTTCATATACTCAATATAGGACCAACTACAGGCAACTATATATCTCATGATATAGGAGAGCGTACAAAGGGCAAATGGGTTCCTAGTACCGGTGGTATATACCCTTTACTAAAAAGCTTAGAAAAAGACGGTCTCGTTATTGGTACTTGGGATGACCCTAAGAAAAAATTTAGAAAAATTTACTCCCTTACACCAGATGGGAAAAAAGAATATTTAAGAAAAAAATATTTACTTAAATCTAAAATCGAAGAAGCTTTAGAAGTATTTAAAATTATATACAATGATATTTATTAAAGGCGCTAATATAGATTAGCGCCTATTTTTGTATAGATATTGCTAATTTTGATAACACTAACTAATAAACAATAAGGAGGTTAGTGTTATGCATGGACAAATAATCGATATAAACGGCTTAGAAGCATTTGTTGAACTTGATGGTGGTAGCCTAGTTTCTGTACCTACTCATCAATTATCTGGCGCCTCTATAGGTGATCATATTTATTTATCTAATTCTATTTCACCCAATAATCATAATTTATCCGAATGCAATGTAAACCCATTTATGAATGATTTCTTTCAATAAAAATAGCAAGCTTAAATTTAAGCTTGCTATTTTTATTAATTATTCTACTTCGATGGCATTAACTGGACAGCTTTCTTCGCCTTCTTTAGCTCCATCTTCATGTTCTGATGGTACATCTTCTTCGATAGCTACTGCCTTTCCATCATCATCCATTGAGAATACATCTGGGCAAATTGAAGGACATAATCCACATCCTATACAAGTATCCTTATCTACATGTGCTTTCATATTAAGTTACTCCTCTCTTTTATAGAGAGTATATCTTAGTATAACCCTTCAAAAATTAATGAGTACAGAGGATTATCTAATACATACTCCTCAGCTCTACCTTCCTCTAAAGCTTCCGTAAGCTCTAAGTTGATTGGAAGTTCTCCTAAAAGTGGTAATCCAAGATATTCAGCGTGTTCTTCAGCTGACTTTTTACTAAATACTCTTAACTTCTTATCACATCCATCGCAAACTATATAAGCCATATTCTCTACGACTCCTCTTATAGGTACCCCTACCTTTTGAGCCATCTTAACCACTTTTTTAACTATCATCGAAACCATATCTTGTGGTGTAGAAATTATTACTAGTTCTTTTAAATGGAAATCACTCATAACTGTAAGTGCTATATCACCTGTACCTGGTGGCATATCTATTAATAGATAATCTAATTCTTCCCACTCAGTATCAAAGTACATTTGATTTAATACACCAGTTATAACTGGGCCTCTCCATATAACTGGATCATCCTCTACATCTGTTAAGAGATTCATTGACATTACCTTTATTCCACTCTTAGTAGTAGCTGGGATGAACTTTATATTTTGTTCATCTAATGATATTATTTGCGCTCTTTCATTATTTATACCAAAAAATCTTGGCATTGATGGTCCTGTTATATCAGCATCTAAAACTCCTACTTTATATCCCTTTTTACTAAGCATAGTTGCCATAATTCCAGTCACTGTTGATTTACCAACTCCACCTTTTCCACTTATTACACCAATTACATTTTTTATCTTTCCGTATCTAGGTTTCTTTTTAAATTCTCCTATAGGTGTACCTTTAGTTTTTAATTCGTTCATTCCTTCTCCTCCTTGCTTACCAATTTTCTGGTTTCTTTCCATCTTTACCAACTGTTATTTCCCACTTTTTAAATTCATAATGTCCTACAACATAATACTTTTCATAAACATTATCTACTTTATTATCTATAGTAATAAGTGTTCTAAAAGTATCACTATCATATCCTTTATTTTGAACTGTAACAATGACATTATAATCTTCTGCATTATTCTTTATAATTTCAGCCCCTGGAATAACTTTTTGAAGTTCATCTTGGAAGCCTTGTAAATCAACTGAGAATAGGTATTTAACACAATCTAGATCTCCAAGTATATCTATTCCAACTTTATGTTTTCCATCCCCTAATTGATCTTTATTCATTTTTAATACATCCATTATTGTTCCATAATAAATTGAATTAAAATCCCTAGGTCTTCTTATAAATGATAAATTGTTTATTATTGTTTGATCTAGATTCTTAGGAACCTTATATGCTTTTTCTCCATCATAAAAATTTCCTTTGCCATTTTCATCTACTCCAACAACATACTCATATTTTTTTATTTCATCTCCACAGTGAATCTCAAATATGTAATCTGGATCTAAGGAACTCTTCTCTGACTCTGGATTACCAGCTGCTAAAGTATTATATATCTCATCAATGGCTTTTGGATCAGTAACTTTAAACCTAAAACCACTATCTCTAGTGCTTTCAATTGTGATTTCATCTACTTTATTTGTTTTCATATAGTCAAAGTCATTATTTCTAAATCCAAGCTTAACCATAACATCATTTACTGGTGCACATCCAACCATAGATGATCCAATAATAAGCATAATGCCAAGCATTAATAGTTTAGTTATTCTTTTTTTCATAAACCTGCTTACCTCTCCTTTTTTAGTTTGTCTAAATTGTATACTACAATTCCAAGTATTAATGTAAAAATAGCTATAAATTGAGATGTACTTAAAATCCAAACATTACCCCTAGGATCATTTCTAAAAAATTCAATAAGAAATCTACCTATACTATATATTATTAAATATAAGGCAAACACTCTTCCATCTTTGCTATTTTTTCTGCTATACCAAAGCAATATTCCAGCTAATATAAAATCAAAGCCTGAACTAAAAAGCTGTGTTGGAAGTAAGCTTACTCCACTTGGAGCTAATGAATCTTGTGGAAATGTAATCCCTATAGGAAGTGTAGTTTCCCTTCCATAGCAACATCCTGCTAAAAAGCATCCAATTCTTCCAAATCCTTGAGCTAATGCAACTCCAGGAGCTACAAAATCTAATATTCTTAATGAATTAAATTTATTTTTTCTACAATATAAATATAAACCTAATATACCACCCATTATAGCCCCATATATAACAAATCCATTTCCAAAGTCTAAAAGAATTGACGGATCATTAATTATGTTATTTAATTCTGTTAATATAAATAGAAGCTTTCCACCTAAGATTCCTGATATAACTGTTACTATTATTAAATTTAATAATTTATCTTCATCATATCCATCATACTTTGCTCTCCTTATGAATAATGTAGCTGCTACAATTATCCCTATAGCTATCATAAGCCCGTAGCTATAAACCTTAAAATCCCCTATTTGAAATAATACTAATCTCATATTCCCTCCCAAACCTTATATAAGTAATTAGGAGAAGCATATGCTTCTCCTAATTATATCTAAATTATAATACTTTAACTTATCATTGGCAAACAATTGTATATTACGATTTTATTACTTTGAAGGTACTACAACTGTTGAGTTTTTGTAATCATAGAACATTAGCCAGAATCCATTACGATCATCATCTCTCTTGCACCATGTTACAAAGCCTGATTTTCCACAATAAGGTTGTTCTTCTCTATCTCTTTTTCCCGGAATTGCATAAACTAAGTACTTTAAGTTACCTTTTGAATCACATTTATATCCCATCATAAAGTAACCATATTTCTTGATATATGGATAATAGTTTAACATTGGATAATATATAATTGAATATTTATTATAATCTTTTGAATTACACATATCTTCTATATCACGTACAGGAATTTTAAACCACTTACAGTAAGATATTTCTTTAAAGCCGCCTTTTACTTCTTCAAATTCTTTTACTAAATTCTCAAAGAAGTTTCCAACTCCACCTCTTAAACTAAAATCATAAGGATCTACTTTTTGTTCTTCTATTCTTCTTTCATACGCTTCAAAATTATTTGCTAAATTATCCCTACCACAATGGTACTTATTATCTCTAATTTCGTCATCCATGTTATAGCCTTCATTATGGTAATCTTGGATTTCATAATCCTTAATATCATTTTCTTCTGAAGTATACTCTTCATCTCTATCATGCATTTTTTCTCCATGCATCATCCCCCAATGCATCTTACCGTCATACATCTTCTCTCCGTGCATCATTCCACAATGCATCTTGTCGTCATACATCTTCTCTCCATGCATCATTCCGCAATTCATCTTATCGTCATACATCTTTTCTCCATGCATCATTCCGCAATTCATCTTATCGTCATGCATCTTTTCTCCATGCATCATTCCACAATGCATCTTATCGTCATACATCTTCTCTCCATGCATCATTCCGCAATTCATCTTATCGTAATGCATCTTTTCTCCATGCATCATTCCACAATGCATCTTATCGTCATGCATCTTCTTATCATGTTTTTTATAATCTTTCTTACCAGAGCAATATTTTTTATGACCTCTGATCTCATCATCCATGCTATAATTCTCATTATCATGGTCTTCATTGTGATGCTCTTGAACTTCATCATATATAATATCATTCTCGTCTATAGTATCATCTTCATCTATATCCCTTTTCTTATCATCACAATTATGTTTATGATCATCTTTATCATGGGACTTCTTTTCTTCATGCATCTTTTCACAATTCATCTCGTCCTCATGCTTCTTGTCATATTTTTTATCCTCGTGCTTTTTATCCTCGCACTTCTTATCTTTATCTTTTTTACTTTCGTATTTTTTATCATCATCTTTCTTGTAGTACTCTTTTGACTTTGTACTACCACTCTTATCATAACAGTTTACTACTTTCATCTTCTTCCAGCCGTCATCTACCTTTTCTCCGTTCATAAAACCATACATTGAAAAGTCTAAGCTTCCACTTTTCTTTTTACATATACCGGCTCCTGAAATCTTATCGTATCCTAAGTTTAGACCAGCTATATTATCAGAATAGTACTCAATACAAGCCTCTCCCTTACCAACTTCATTGACAGTTAGTGGTCCCATGTCAATTATCTGTTTCATGTCTTTTTTATAACAAATAAGTACTATGGCGTAATCGTCATCCTTTTTTAAGTTCTGAGCATAAAAGGTTATTTTACACTTTTCCCCCTTTGCCTCGATTTTTGCATATCCTGATAAAGCTTTATCATTTGAAGAAGATTTTGACTTATCATCTTCCTGTAATATTATAAAGTTTCTATATAATTTATTATGTGCCAAGTCTCCATTACCTCCACATATATTTATTCCATATAGTATATGCGTGAAGGTCACTATTATGATAATATTAATTTATTTATATTCATAAATCTTATCGCTAAGTCTTGCAAACTCTTCTAATGATAGAGTTTCCCCTCTTCTTTTAGGATCAATCTCAGCTTCTTCAAAGGCTTTCTTTAAATCCTCTTTATCTAATCCAATATTTTTTACGCCATTCCATAAAGTCTTTCTTCTCATATTAAATGAACTTCTAATGATTTCAAACATAAGTTTCTCATCTTTAACTTTAACTTTTGGCTCCTCTAATCTATCTAATCTTATTACTATAGATTCAACCTTAGGTCTTGGCATAAATGAACTTGGTGCAACTTTTCTTATAATTTCAGTGTTGCAATAATATTGTACTAATAATGATAGTGAACCGTATTCTTTGCAGTTTGGCTCAGCATCTATTCTCTCTGCAACCTCTTTTTGAATCATAATAGTTAAACTCTTAAAATTATATCCTTCCTTTAAAAGATTAACTATTATTGGAGTTGTAACATAGTATGGAAGGTTAGCAACTAGTTTTACGCTTTTTTCATCTCCAATTACTTCATTAAAATCTACCTTTAATGCATCTTTATGTATAAGTGAGAAATTTGGATGTTCTCCAAGTTCTTGTTGTAATATAGGAATTAGGTCACTATCTAACTCAATTGAAACAACTCTTTTTGCTTTATTTAATAATTGAGCTGTTAAAGTTCCAACCCCTGGACCAATTTCTATTACTAAATCTTCACTATTTACGTCAGCACCCTTTACTATATCATTAAGTACTGAGTCATCTATAAGGAAGTTTTGTCCTAGACTTTTTGAAAATCTGAAGTTATACTTCTTTACAAGCTCTTGTGTTTTATAATCTTTTATTTCCATAATAATTATTCTCCTATTTCTTTCTCTACCTTTTGTATAGCTTTTACAAACTCATCTTTATCTATTCCGTAATTATTTAATCTAGATATCATTTGCTTTGCATTACCATATCCTATTCCAAGCTCTTTTCCAAGTGCCATTCTTCTTTCTCTAGCTTTACTATCAGCTGTTAATTTAAAGAAGAACATATCTTCCATTCCATATATAGATTGCTTTTCTTCTAATGTTACTTTCGCTCCTTCTAAAGCTCTTATTATAACTTCAGGACAAGCATTTTCAACACCAATATCTCCGTCTTTTAATCCATCTTCTTGAGCTATGTATGCATGTTTTATCCCACTAACTCTTTTTCTTATAATACTTCTTATTTTCTCTCCAGCAAAATCTGGGTCAGTAAGTACTATTACACCTTTTCTTTTTTGAGCTTCTTTTATTCTATCTATAACTCTTTTATTTATTCCAAATCCGCCAACAGCAATAAGTTCAGCATCTACTGCTTTTTTTACTGCATCTATATCATCTCTACCTTCTACAACTATGACCTCTTTTATGACTTTTTTACTCACGCGACTACATCCTTTCGCAAATTCTATTTTTCCTTAATAGCTTCTATATAAATAATTTACCTATATATACACCCCGTGTCAAATATCAAGGTTTTATTTTATCATAAAAAAATAGAGATAACAAAATTGTTATCTCTTAAAAAAAAATTCTACCATTCTCCCGGATAAGATACTATATAAACATCCACACCATATTTTCTTCCCCATTGAGTACATTGATCTTCACTATTAAAGAAAACATCTATAATGTTTCCCTTTATTGCTCCACCTGTATCTGCAGCTCTAGCATATCCGTATCCTTCTACGTATACTAAGCTACCTAATGGTATTACTCTTGGGTCAACTGCTATAGTACTAGTTCCACCAGGGTTGTACACTGGTTTAACTCCAGTAGCAGTATTATTATGTCCTGAATATGCGGTTGATTCCATAACTAAGTGTTTCTTGTATTGTACTGAATCCCCTCTATTTGGTATATATTTAACTGGATTCTTAGTACCTTGTACAACAATTGCATTTACTGGGGTAGCAACAGTTTTACTGCTTACTTCCTTCTTTGAAGCTTCCTTGCCATTTTTATATACTACCTGGTAAGTAACCTCTTGCTTTCCGTTTTTACCTTCAGCTTCAACTTTTTTCTTTCCTTTTTCAAGTTCAGTATCACTCTTAGTTACAGTGTCAAAAGGTATAACTTTATGTTCAGTTACACTCTTAGTTTCTACCTTTATGACGTCAACATCCATGTTTTCTTTAACAGGAGCTTCTAGTCCTGGCTGAACTTCGTCAACACCATGAACATATTCTACTCCTTCTTTTTTAAGTTGATCATTACTAGCTACTAAGGCATCTTCAACATTATCCTCTGCTGAAAGAATTGTAACATCTTTCTTTGCAAAGTTAACCTTGATAGGCACGGCCTTCTTAACTGTAATCTCTTCCGCTTCTTCAATTTTGGATTCTAAGGATGGTTGCACCTTATCATGATCAGATATTTCTATACCTTTCTCCTGCAACGCATCTTTAACAGTCCCTTTATATGTGATAAATGTTTCTTCTTTTCCATCGATGCTCAAATTTACTGTCTTTCTCATTGTAGCAACGGTTGTTGCTGCTACTGCCACAACACATGCCGTGGCTAATATCACTATTTTTGCCTTCGGACCGTTAGAAAAACTTTTCTTAATAAAAGTTTTAAATTTTTCTACCATTTATTTCCCTCCTTTGGCAAGAGTGTCTTTTGCATTATATATTACTTTTTGACATTTTGTCAAATTTAAGGCCTCTTGCTTGATTGAACTGATACAATAAATGCAGTTCTATGCATAATTAACAAAGTTTATAAATTGTATATTTTCAGTTCTTTATGGGGTGTCCTTGCGTCCATGGTATATTTAGTGAAGTGTCTCCTTAAATTAATTGATATTTTCTTAATATACAATTAATTCCATTTCATTTTAGCTTAAATATCTTTTTTAATCAAATTGAAAAAATTGGTATTTAGTTGAATATTTAATTCATATGGATTTATACTTCTTATTTCTGCGATTTTCTCTATAATCTCTCTTATGTAATCAGATCTATTTCTTTTTCCTCGATTCGGAACTGGTGCCATAAATGGTGCGTCAGTCTCTACAAGCATTCTGTCAACAGGTATTTCTTTAGCAACTTCTACTATCTTTTTAGAATTTTTAAATGTTACTACTCCTGTGAATCCTATATAATATCCAAGTTTTATGCATTCTTTAGCAAACTCAACACTACCTGAGAAACAATGTACTACTCCATTAACCTCAGGGAATTCTTTTAGTATATCAAGAGTATCTTTATGCGCATCTCTATCATGAATTACTACTGGCATTTTAAGCTCCTTAGCTAAATTCATTTGAGCTCTTAAAGCATTTTTCTGTATCTCTCTTGAAGGATTTTCTTCCCAGTAATAATCAAGTCCTATCTCTCCAACAGCAACTATTTTATCATTTGCTTTAATCATCTCTTTTATTGTTTCTAATCTTTCATCTGTAAGTTCATCTGCATTCTCAGGATGGACCCCTAACGCACCATAAATAAAGTCATATTTTTTTGTAAGCTCATCAGTTAGCTTTACACTGTCATATGATGATGCACAATTCAATATTCCTATAACTCCATTCTCTTTTAACTCTTTAAATACCTCATCTCTATCTATGTCATAATCTTCTGAATCATAGTGTGCATGAGTATCAAAAATTCTATATTTTTTCTCCATATCTTCTGTCTCCCTCTTTAAATAATTAATAATATATATTATTATACATTATAAACAACTGACAAAAAATAAATACAAATTGAAAGGATGTGAAACATATGACAAATAGTGAAATAATTGATGTTTTAAATTTATCATCTCTATTTAATAACTTTTCTAGAGATGATTTAGATTCAATAATTAATAATCCATTAGTTCGCATAAAAAAATATTCAAAAGAAGAAACAATTTTCTTTCACAATGACACCTGTAATGATTTAAGCATTTTAATTTCAGGCAAAGTCGAAATACAACAAAATGACGCTAATGGAAACACTTTAGTGGTAACCACCTTAAATAAAGCAAATATGTTTGGCGAAAACCTTTTATTCGGTGATAAAAATACATATCCAATGGATGTCGTAAGCAAAGAAAATAGTGTAGTAATCCATATAAACAAAAAAGAAGTAACTAAGTTACTTCAATCAAACCAAACTTTTTTATTAGCATTTCTAAAATTATTGTCAAATAAAGCTATGATACTTAGTAATAAATTAAGACAAGTAAGTTCTAAATCTTTAAGACATATGATTTGCGATTTTTTAATAAAAGAATCAAAGAAACAAAACAGTGACACAATAAAATTGACTATGACAAAACAATCATTAGCAGATTCATTCGGAGTTCAAAGACCCTCTCTTTCTAGGGAATTAATCAATATGAAGCAGGAGAAAATCATAGATTATGACAGAAAAACAATAGAAATACTAAATTTCGATAAGATTTATATACAGTAATTCCTTATTTAGGATATTTAAGTTGATAATTATTATCTCTTAATACTTTATTATATTTTTTGACACATAAATGACATATTACTAAGTTATCATGTAATTGTAAAGTAGTTAAAGCATTATTATTTACCCCTTATAACCATCTTAATTGATTGGTTGCCTAGAATATCTCGTCCCCCTATTGTAGATATTCTAGGTTTTTTTTGTCTTTAAATCTTATTATCTTTTAGTTTCTTTATTTCTTCCATTATGTTTTTCCTATCTATCATTTCAAAAATAGGCTTATAACTTAGTTGCTTTGGCAATTCTTTTACCTCTATCAAATTCCATATACTTTCCTTTATATTAAATTGTTCCTTTATTTTTAAAGATGTACTTGGCATAAACGGCTCTAGTATATTTGCTATATTTATTAGCACATTAATGGAAGGTCTTTTCTTCTTACTTTCTTCCTTTATATATGAAAAAATCTCTTTTAATGCAGCCTTAAATTCACCTTCCTCAATCTTATCTCCTACACTAAAATATAAATCTAGTATTTTATTTTTTTCACTTAAATCTAGTCCTTTTAAATCTCCATTTGTAATAATATTTTTATATAATTTATCAAATTCTAATACTAAATCATAGTTATTTGAGTTTATAAAATTCCTCCACTTAAAATCAGTATTTGAATTTTCAGGTCCATTCGATATTAAATAATATCTTAAAGAGTCTACATTATATTTTTCTAATATATCATCAACCCAAATAGCCCAATTTTTATTAGTAGAAAAATCTTTACCCTCCAGCTTTAAATGTTCACTAGACATTATGCTTAAATTTACATTTTTAAAGCCTAATGCTGATAATAATCCTGGAAATATTATTGTATGAAATGGTATATTATCCTTTCCATGAACTAAGTAAACTCTGCTATCTTCATCATTCCAATAATCTTCTATACTTTCATCACTATTTTCAAGACATTTTGCTGTTGCTGTAATATATCCCATTAAAGCTTCAATCCATACGAATATTTTTTTGTCCGAAAACCCATCTAAAGGTACATCTACACCCCAATCAATCTCTTTAGTTACTGCTCTATCTCTTAATCCTTCTTCTATGTATTTTTTAGTTATACTTTGAGCATTTTCTCTCCAACCTTGTTGCTTTATAAATAGCCTCTTAACATCATTTTCAAACCTTGAAAGAGCTAAAAATAGATGGTTACTTTCACGCCCTGTTTCTCTCTCTAAGGATTTTTTTTCATATATATATCCTTCGTCATATAAGCTTCTAATAAAGTGCATTACCATTTCCTTGTGATAATCTGTATCAGTATTAGTAAATAAATCAAAGGAAAAATTGAGCTTATTAAAGCATTCTAAAAATTCTTCATGATACTTTAAGAGAGTTTCCTTTGGAGTTATATTAAGTTCTTCCGCCTTCACC
The DNA here is from genome assembly GCF_050584765.1 of Clostridium sardiniense. Classification (GTDB taxonomy): domain Bacteria; phylum Bacillota; class Clostridia; order Clostridiales; family Clostridiaceae; genus Clostridium; species Clostridium sardiniense_A. The sequence goes on from NZ_JBNOOR010000003.1 coordinate 79,194, forward strand.
TTAACCGGCCTACCATGTGCATCACTTCCAGATATAAATAAAACATTATCACCCATCATTCTATGATATCTAGCTAAAATATCTCCTGGAAGGAATACTGCTATTCTACCTAAATGCAATTTTCCATTTGCATAAGGCCATGCATTTCCTATTACTATATTCATAAATTCTCTCCCTCTGCTATTAATATAAATAAGGAAGTCAACTTATAATCTAAGCTGACTTCCTCTTTAGTGTTTATTTTATACTACTATCTTACTTCGCTTCCAGTTGGTAGTTTACCAGGATCTACTAAGTTTAATACGCTATCATCATCATTTGATGCAGCAAGTATCATACCTTGTGATAATTCCCCTCTTAACTTAACTGGCTTAAGGTTTGCTACAAGAACAACATTTTTTCCAACTAATTCTTCTGGTTTAAAATGTTTTGCTATTCCTGAGACAACCTGTCTAACTTCTCCACCTAAATCTACTTTTAATTTAAGTAATTTATTTGCTTTCTTTATTGGCTCACATTCTAATACTTTAACTACCCTTAGGTCAAGTTTTTCAAAATCATCTATTGTAATTTCTTCTTTTATCGGCTTCATTTCTTTAACTTCTTCTTGAGGTTTAATAGCCTCCATTTGAGTTTTTCTTAATTCTTCAAGTTCAGCAAGCTTCTTTTCAACATCTATTCTTGGGAATAAACTATCCCCCTTTTTAACTGTTGTTCCTGGCGCTGTTCCATCAAAACCTTCTAATGAACTCCAATCTTTAGCTGTTACTGCTAATTGTTCATTTATCTTTTCTGATGTTGTTGGTAAGAATGATGATATTAAAACTGATGCAAATCTTAAAGATTCTGCTAAGTTATAAAGTACAGTTCCAAGTCTACCTTTCTTATCTTCATCCTTAGCTAATATCCAAGGAGTTGTTTCATCAATATACTTGTTAGCTCTTCCAACTAAATCAAAGATATATTCTAAAGCTTCTGGGATTCTAAGCTCTCCTATAGCTTCTTCAACCTTCTTTGGAGTATCTAACGCAAGATTTATTAACTCATCATCAACTTCTTCTTTTTCTAATGGTGCAGGTATTACTCCATCGAAGTATTTTTCTACCATTGCAACTGTTCTTGAAAGTAAGTTTCCAAGGTCATTACAAAGATCTGAGTTTATCTTCTTTATGAATATTTCATTATTGAATAATCCATCTGCTCCAAAAGGTATTTCTCTTAATAAGTAATATCTAACCGCATCTACACCGAAGTTTTCAACAAGTGCAACTGGATCTACTACATTTCCTTTTGATTTACTCATCTTACCACCATCAACAAGTAACCATCCATGGCCAAATATTTGCTTTGGTAATGGTAAATCAAGCGCCATTAACATTATTGGCCAATAAATTGTATGGAATCTTAATATATCTTTACCTATTAAATGAACATCTGCTGGCCAGTATTTATCAAATAACTCTGTATTATCACTACCATAGCCTAATGCAGTTATATAGTTTGATAATGCATCTATCCATACATATACTACGTGCTTTTCATCAAATGTTACAGGTACTCCCCAATCAAAGCTAGTTCTTGAAACACAAAGATCTTGAAGTCCTGGTCTTAAGAAGTTATTTAACATTTCATTCTTTCTTGATTCTGGTTGAATGAAGTGTGGATGTTCTTCAATATATTTTATTAATCTATCAGCATACTTACTCATTTTGAAGAAATAAGCTTCTTCTTTTGAAGTTTCAACTGGTCTACCACAGTCTGGGCATTTTCCATCTACTAATTGGCTTTCTGTCCAGAAAGATTCACATGGAGTACAGTATAATCCTTCATATGAACTCTTATAAATATCTCCTTGATCATATAATCTCTTAAATATCTTTTGAACAGCTTCTACGTGATAATCATCTGTTGTTCTTATGAATTTATCATAGCTTACGTCCATCATCTTCCAAAGGTCTTTGATTCCTGCAACGATTTCATCTACATGCTCTATTGGCTTTATTCCTTTTTCTTCTGCAATTCTTTGAATCTTTTGACCATGTTCATCTGTTCCTGTTAAGAACATAACATCATATCCTGTTAATCTCTTAAATCTTGCAATTGCATCTGCTGCAACTGTTGTATAGGTATTACCTATATGCAGTTTCGTTGATGGATAATATATTGGTGTAGTTATATAGTATGGTTTTTTACACATCTTAAAATCCTCCTTGTTATTTACATATTAAATGTATTTTTTACTATTTTAAAATTTTTATAGTTTCCTTTAATAAAAAATCCTCTATGCAATATACTGCATAGAGGCGTTATATACGCGTACCACTCTACTTCATTCTTATCTCACAATAAGAAACTCACTAGGTGAATTATCACCATGCAATATAACGGTTGCTCCCGTATCTTCCTTACTAAATCCTATCAGCTCAAAAGATATGCTCAAAGTCCATCTTCATAAAAGTCTATAACGCTAACTTTCAGCCATTGTTAGCTCTCTTTGGAAATCTACTTTTATTACTCTTCTTTTCATAGCATTTACATTTTAAGTATATAATATTCCATATAGTTTTATATGTCAATTACTTTTAACCTTTATTAGTTTAACATAATATTATTTCATATGATATAATATTAAAATACTTAATTAGAGAGGGGAATAAGTATGAAGCTAAATGTGCATAGAGTGGGTTTACGTAATATAAAGACGGCTCTAGCAGTTACTGTATGTATGGTTATTTTTCAGCTTATTGGAAGAGAAAATGCTTTTTATGCTTGTATAGCTGCAGTTATCTGTATGAAAGATACTGTATCAAGTTCTTTTACAATGGGCAAAAATAGACTGATAGGTACTATAATAGGAGGGGTATTTGGAATATTAATTATATTTATTATGATTAAACTTCCTTTTTTGTATAATTATAATGCTTTTGTTACTGGTTTTGGTATTGTTGGGGTTATATATACATGTAATCTTTTTAATAAACCCGGTTCTGTAACCATAGCATGTATAGTGCTCATTGGTATCATGATAAATTATAGTGGTCCACAATCATATGCTTACGCAATTGGTAGAAGTATAGATACTGCTATAGGAATTATAGTAGCGATTTTAATTAATAAATATTTTAATCCACCAGAAGAAAAAGAAAACAACGAATAATATAATTAAAGAGGCAATTTTGTCTCTTTTTTTATTTTTATAAATCCGCTATCACCTTATTCACCTACTATTCATTTTTTATTTACTTTTTGTTAATATTTGATTAGAATATATTTGAATCAATTTGATAAGGAAAGGATTATCATATAATGCAAAAATATATTTATTTAGTATTCTCTTATACTGGTTCAAATTTATCAAATTGCATAAAATTTGTTACCAATGATATGTATACTCATGTTTCAGTTAGCTTAGATGATTCTTTCACCGAAATGTATTCCTTTGGAAGGAAGATTCCAAATAATCCTTTTGTTGCAGGTCTTGTTAAAGAGAGTCTTTATGATGGTACATTTAAATTATTTGGAAAAAGTAAGTGCTTAATATATAGAATCAAAATAACGAAAGAACAGCATTTAGGAATAAAGAGAGATTTAGAGAATCACTTTAATAAGAAGGAGATTTACAGATATAATTTTTTAGGTCTTATATTTGCTCCTTTAAGAGTTTCATTTAAAAGAGATAACTATTATTTCTGCTCTCAATTTATATCTGAGCTTTTGATTAATAACAATATATTCTCATCAAACAAAAAGCCTGAGTTCATAAAGCCTAGTGATATTCAAAGAATTAATTATGATTATATTGTATACGAAGGACTTGTAACTAACCTATCATCTCAAAGTGTACAAGCTATGCAATGTATATTTTAAATTAAATTAACTATTCATAATAAAGGCCCAATTAAATAATTAATATATTCAATCGGGCCTTTTATTATATTCTTTTAGTTTCTTTTTTTAAGAATTTTCTTTCATCATCACTTAAATAAGCTGAAAGTGTATCATACACCCACTTATGATAATTATTAATCCATTCCTTTTCTTTGTGGTCTAGTAATTTAGTATCTACTCCTTGTAAATCTATTGGACATAGTGATATTACTTCAAATTTGTAGAATTCACCAAATTCTTTTGATGATGTATCTTTAACTACAAGCATAGTATTTTCAGTTCTTATACCATGCTTTCCCTCTCTATAAATTCCTGGCTCATTTGTCAAAATCATTCCTGGTTCTAATGAAACTTTATTTGGAACTGGGCTTATACTTTGTGGACCTTCATGTACATTTAAGAAAAATCCTACCCCATGACCTGTTCCGCATTTATAATCTATACCTTCATCCCATAATGGTCCCCTAGCTTTAATATCAAGGTTTGATCCAGTTGTTCCCTTTAAAAATTTTGTATTCATTAAACTTATATGAGCCTTTAAAACTAATGTAAAATCTCTCTTTTCTTCCTCTGTAAGCTTTCCAAGTACAAAGGTTCTTGTTATATCAGTAGTTCCATCTAGATATTGACCACCTGAATCTACTAGTAAAAATCCTTTTTCTTCTAACTTATAATTAGTTTTTTCTGTTGCAAAATAATGCATCATTGCACCATGGTCTTTATGACCTGCAATTGTATTAAAGCTTATTCCTTTAAATAATTCTCCTAAAGCTCTAAACTCCAGCAACTTATCAGAAGCTGATATCTCGCTTATTTCTATTTTGCCTATATTTTCTTTAAGCCATTTAGTAAATCTAACCATTGCTATACCGTCTCTTATTTGACACCTTTTTAGATTCTCTATTTCAATATCATTCTTTATAGACTTTAGTGATGTTGTTATATTCAATCCTTCAATTATATCTACATTTTCATTTACATTAGTATATATAAATGAACTTATCTTATTTGGATCTATTAATACACTTCCTTTAATATCTTTAACATCTTCTTTTATATCATCATATTCTTTTAATATTATGCCTTCTTCATTAAGCTTATTTCTTACATCATCTAGCACTTTAGAATTATCAACATAAAGAATCGCTTCATCTTCCTTAATTAATGCATAGCTTATTACAACTGGGTTACATTCAACATCATTTCCTCTAATATTATAAAGCCACGCTATATCATCTAATGAAGCTATTATATAATTTGCTGCCCCTAAGCTTTTCATCTTCTCTCTAACTTCGCTAACCTTCTCTTTTGTACTCTTTCCGCAATACTTAATATCATGTATAAATACCTTCTCCATAGGTAGCTTAGGTCTATCTATCCATACATCATTTAATAAATCATACTCACTCTCTATCTTTATTGATTTTTTATCTTCTATGTTCTTAAATTGCTTATAGTCAGTTACTGAAAATACCTTTCCATCAAAAGCTAGGACTTCATCAGAATTCATATTATCCATAAGCCATTCTTGTAAACTTGGCCATCCAGGTATTCTCATTTTAAATAATTCTATATTAGAACCTTCAAGTTCTTTTTCAGCTTGAATAAAGTATCTTCCATCAGTCCAAAGTATAGCTTTATCTAGCCCCACTAATAAAGTACCTGCTGATCCTGTAAACCCTGACATATATGCTCTTCCTCTATAGTGTTCACATACATACTCACTTTGATGAGCATCACCACTTGGAATAATATAATAGTCTATTCCTCTTTTCTTCATTAGACTTCTTAATGACTCTATTCTCTTTAATATATCCATAATCTTGCCCCCTTTTTTCTTCTACTATATTTTCCCATATACATACTTTTATATCAAGCTTATCTAAAACAAAAAATCTGAGAATGCAAAAGCATCTCAGATTTATTCTTCTTCGTAATCAACAACATCAATAATATTGTCTTCATTCTCTATTAAGTTATCATTCCTATTTCCTACTATTTCCTCCATATACTTAGGAAGTTCTAGTCTTAATCTATAATTTTTGTATGAGGCTTTAAGCCTTGTAGCATCAGCATTAGGTACAAAGAATTCTCTGCTAAATTCATCACCAAATTGCATTACCATCATAGACATATTATACCCATTAGAAAATACTTGTTTTCTTCTAACATTTAAATATATATAACTATCTTTATAATCTATTTTTATATCTTGTCTATCTATCCCTGGAAATTCTCCTTCTATTAAGTATTTATCATTTTCATCTCTTATATTAACTTTTATTATACTATCTTCATTATTATAATCTCCATTGAAGCCTTCATTAAGATTTTCTAAAAGACCTGAATTAAATAGGCTATCAACTATTCCATCAATGAAATTATTGTTATTTATAAGTGCATTAAATGTCTGAGTAAATATATTAGTCAGGTCATTTCCACCATTCATAATATTTCTATTCATTATACGTCTCCCAATATAAATTTTTCCTCTATATAAGTTATTACATTTACGCATATGATGACACAAATAATTTATAAGTTATAAATAAATCCCACAGAACTTTATTCCGTGGGATTCTATATTATTGAAAATATTTTATTCTACATTATCAACTGGCTTTCCTATAAACCTTACTGCTAATGCAAGTACCAATATAGCAACTGGTAATATAATATACACTGGTATATTTAATCCTGCTGGAATGTACCCAAGTAGAATCGTTGCTCCTCCAACAAATAACGCATACCACATTTGTGTCTTAACGTGTTCTATATGATCACATCCAGCCCCCATTGATGAGAGAATGGTTGTATCTGATATTGGTGAGCAATGATCTCCAAAGATTGCTCCAGTAAGCACCGCACTTGTACTTAATACTATATACCCCATTTCTGGTGAGATTGAATGTGCAAGAGGTATTGCAAGTGGCATAAGTATTCCCATTGTTCCATAAGCAGTTCCAGTTGCAAATGATATTACTGCACCTAGAATAAATATAATACTTGGAAGTAAGAAGGCTGGTATTGAATCTGAAAGTAATGTAACTAAGTATTTAGCTGTTCCTAAATCTTTTATTACTGAACTTAATGACCAAGCAAGTAAAAGTATTACACCAGTGATTATTAGGCCTTTCATTCCATCAATCCATACATCTATAGCTTCTGAAATTGTAAATATCTTTTTGCAAACAGCCATTAATATAGCAACTATTGATGCAAATACTGCTGATTGGAAAAGTGCTGTTGATGCATCTGCTGCACTAAATGCTTGCTGAATAGCTTGGAATGAAAATGGTGAATTAGTAAGTATCCCTTGAAGAGCTACATCATTCCCTGCCATTATTGATGAGTATCCACTATAATAAAAACTTACAAGTGCTGAAATTATTAATGTTCCAATTGGAATTATTGCATTCCATACACTTAGCTTTACTCCTTCTTTAACTTCCATTTCTTCATTTACAGTTATGCTTTCAAGCTCTGCTTTTTTATCTTTAATTCCTTTTCTTGCTCTAATCTCTGCTTTTCTCATAGGTCCAAAATCTCTAAGCATAAGTGTTGTAATTACAACAAAAGCAAGTATTAATATATTATAAAATCTAAATGGTATAGTGTCTAAAAACACTCCAAAAGCATCTACCTCTACTCCTATTTGAGTGAATGAATCATTTATAAGTCCAACTTCAAGTCCAATCCATGTTGATATAATAGCAAGTCCAGCAATCGGAGCTGCTGTAGCATCTATTATAAAAGCTAGTCTCTCTCTTGAAACTTTTAATTTATCTGCAACTGGTTTCATTATAGGTCCAACAATTAATGAATTTGCATAATCATCAAAAAATACTAATAATCCTAAGAACCAAGTTGTCATTTGAGCACTTCTTGGTGTCTTAGCTCTTTTAGCTAACGCCTCTGCTATAGCTCTTGCTCCACCCATCTTAGAAACTAGATTTATAACACCACCTATAGCTAATACTTGAAGTATAATTCCAGCATTCCAAGGATCTGCAAGTGAATTTAAAACCCTTTGAATAAAGTCTAGGAATGCTTGAATTAATGATATAAATGCATTATTATCTACTATTTGAAGCATAAAACATCCTGCTAATGCTCCAACGAATAATGAAATAACAACATTTTTAGTGATAAATGCTAATACAATTGCAACTAATGGTGGAATTATCGTCCAGATACCAAATTTATCTGCATTTATAGTTCCAGGATCAACCTCTGCTGCAAAAGCAACTGTTGACATACTCATCATTAAGATGAATGTTAATAAAAATACTAAATAATTTCTTTTTTTCATGATTGAATCCCCCTCAAAATAATTTTTGTGAATATTAGAGGCCCATCATTTATTGCTCTTTAATACAAAAAAAGAACCTTGAGATAACACTCAAGGTTCTACTATATACGTAAAAATCCGTTGAATGATAGCTCACCACAATATAATTGTGACAGTCTTATGCATATTCTACATAAGCCCAGGATTATAGCATTAAAGCATTAGCTATATCCTTCGGCGACATCTCCTTTTCTATCATCTCTAAGTGCTTACCTCAATGATAGTACTCTTAAATATCGCGCCTCTACCTCTTCTCATTATTCACTTATTAAAATAATGTTATTATACATTATTTTCAAATTACTGTCAATAGTTTATTAACATTTTATCTTTATTTTATTAACATTTGCTCATAAATGCTTCTATATCTTCTACACTCTTAATCATATCTTTAGTAAGAACTTCGTGTCCACCATCTGTTATTAATACATCATCCTCTATTCTTACTCCTATTCCTTCTTCAGCTATATATATTCCAGGTTCTACTGTATATACCATACCTGCTTCTAGAGTAGTATTTCTTCCTGGATTTTCAACATCATGAGTATCTAATCCAAGACTATGTCCTATACTATGCCAGTAGTATTTTGATACATCTTTCTTATCTTCTATAAGACCAAGTTTAATACATTCTTCAGCAATCCAATCCCTTGACTTCTTATTAATATCTAAAAAGTTCACACCTGATTTTAATTCATCTATTACTCTTTCATTAACTCTTAAAACAGCTTCATATACTTCCTTTTGTCTTTCTGTAAACTTACCGTTTACAGGGAAGGTTCTTGAAATATCCCCATTATAATAATTAACTTGTGCTCCTAAATCAAATAATATTAAATCTCCATCTTTAGCTTCTGAATTATTATCTACATAATGAAGAATTGTGGCATTTTTACCTGCTGCTGCAATAGTCTTAAATGCGTAATCACGTACTCCTCTTCTCTTACATTCAAATTCAAAGTATGCTTCAAGCTCATATTCTTTCATACCTGGCTTTATATTTTTCATTATTGATTCAACACCTTTAATTGTTATATCAATAGCTTTTTGCATTTCTATTACTTCTCCAGGGCTCTTTATTAATCTTAAAGGAGCTAATATAGGAAATATATTTTTTATAGTTACTTGTGAGTATCTATTCTTTAATTCATTGCAGAAAGTATTGCTTACTGAAGGAAGGCTATCAAAACCATCTCTTTCTAAGTCTAAGTATATAGTTTTTTCTACACTCTCATTTAAAATTTTATTCAAATAACCCTTGAATTCTCCTAAGTATAAAACTTCTTCAATCTTATTTATTTCATATACTTCTTCTTTTCTTATAGTTTTTCCTAGCCATTTTTCTTTTTCTTCATCAATCTCCTTTATAAACATCTTTGCAGTTATATTTCCATTACTCTTTTCCATAACAAGTATATGATCTTCTTCATCTATTCCTGTTAAGTAATAAAAATTTCTATTTGGTGTAAAATCATATTTTTCATCTGCTGTTTTCTTTGGTGCATTACCAGCAAAAAGAATTACTAATTCATTATCCTCTAGCTTTTCTGCTAACCTTTTCCTATTTAATTCAAATACTTCGTTTTTCATATTGATCCCTCCAAATGTTTATTCAACAGCCAATACCCTAACCTTTATTACTCCATCTATTTCACTCATTTTATATAAAAACTTTTTAACATCGCCTTTTATCTTAGAAACATCTAGAGTTATAGTAACATTAGCTGTCATGTTTATTGGTATATCTTGATTTATTGTTAATATATTTAGTTTTCTAGTTGCAATAAAGTCTAATACCTTTGATAATACTCCTGATTCATGAGAAAGCAATAGCACAATTGTTATTTTTTTGCTATTAACTCCTTCTGCCATTGGATAAACGGCATCTTTATATTTATAATAAGTGCTTCTACTTATACCAACCTTCTTTACCCCTTCTGAAATATCCTTAACCTTTCCTGTGTGTAATAATTCTTTTACTTCAATAACCTTATAGAATACGTTTGGTAATACATTTTCATTAACTATGTAGAATCTTTCTTCTGACATATATCTCGTCCCCCTGTACTTTTAAAAACAAATCCCACAATCTGTTTTTTAGTATAATTTAATTTATGCTTATTACTCTAATTTATAGGCATATTATCTCCTAATATACATATAATTATTGTTATTCTTCTTTTTATTCTTATTTCCTCTTTATATTATGCTTTTATGTTAAATAAATAGACATCTTTTCTATATTCTTATAATATCATATAAAATACACTTGTCCATAGGAGGAATACATATGAAAAAATTAGGTTTAATCCCTAAGCTTATAATAGCAATTATATTAGGTTTATTAGTTGGAAACTTTATGCCCGAAGGATTTATAAGAGTATTGGCTACTTTTAATTCCTTATTCGGTAATTTTCTTGGATTTATAATTCCACTTATCATATTAGGATTTGTGGTTTGTGGTATTGCAGACCTTGGTGGTTCTGCTGGTAAAATGCTTGGATTTACAACATTATTAGCTTATGGATCAACACTTTTGGCAGGATTCTTTGCTTTTTTTGTTTCATCAAATATTTTTCCGAGGTTCATTACTGCAGCTGAATCTTTTAGTGCAAGTAATCCTGAAAAAGGACTACTACCCCCTTTATTTGTAGTTGATATGCCACCTATAATGCCTGTTATGACAGCTTTACTTTTAGCTTTTCTTTTAGGGCTTGGTATATCATCATTAAAAAAAGGTCGTACTCTTTATAATATGGCTTTAGAATTTCAAGAAATAGTTCAAAAAGTTATTAAAGTAATTATTATTCCATTAATCCCATTACATATTTTAGGGATATTTGCAAATATGACATATACAGGCGAAGTTCAAACTATCTTCTCTGTATTTTGGAAGGTATTTTTAATTATACTAGCTCTTCAATTCTGTATAATACTATTCCAATTTTCAATAGCTGGCGCTGCTAGTAAAAAGAATATTTTTGTTCTCCTAAAAAACCAGGTTGCCGGCTATTTAACTGCTCTTGGTACTCAATCATCTGCTGCAACTATACCTGTAAATCTTGATGTTGCTGAAAGAAATGGTGTATCAAAAGGTGTTAGAGAATTTGTTGTTCCACTTTGTGCAACTATTCACTTATCAGGTAGTACTATAACTCTTACTTGCTGTTCAATAGCAGTAATGCTTCTAAACGGTATGAATTTTACTTTTCCTCAATTTGCTGGATTTATAGCAATGCTTGGTATAACTATGGTTGCTGCCCCTGGAGTTCCTGGAGGTGCAGTTATGGCAGCACTTGGAGTACTTCAAGCTAATTTAGGTTTTAGTGAAGCACAGCTTGCTTTAATGATAGCACTATATATAACACAAGATAGTTTCGGAACTGCTTGTAATGTATCAGGAGATAACGCAATTGCATTAATAGTTGATAGATTTAAATTTAAGTAGAGTAAAACAGTATAAGTACTTAATATTAATATTGTCAGTCTGTAGATTAAAATAGAGATGGTCTAATGCCCATCTCTATTTTTATATTACTTAATTTTTAATACACTCTAAATATATTAATTTAATTACTAAACTTTATCATATAACTTAGGCCCATTTTTCATTAACATTTTATATGAAATTATAGTTACTAATAATATTATAGCTACATTTAAAGCAAATATTATATATATATTTATTATCATAAATGCAAGCCATGTTAATATCGCTCCAATAGGAATAAATATTAAAAACATTATAAGAGGTTTAAAGTTCTTATTAAATAAAGCCTTTTCATCCTCCCAGTCAAGTTTTGGAGAGCTATAATCCATATATACACCTATTACAGAAACCATAACTATAGTTAAAGCTTGTAATATTAAACTCATAATAAATGCCATTATAGGAGCATCAAAATATATAAGTATAAATACTCCAATTAAAAATCCTATACAGTTTATCATTATTGATGAAAGTATTTTAGACTTTATTTGTGTTTTATAATCAATAGGAATATATTTTAATACCATTAAGTTTTTGCCTTCTCTACTTATACAAGTAGAGGCAGCACTACCACCAGCTATTGTTAATGCCATAAATAAAACAGATCCTCCAACTATAACCATACTTCCAAAAGCTTCATTACCCAAAGATACCCCATTACCTAAAAAAGCAACAAAAAATATTGCTGGCATATATATAATCATAACAACACAATTTATAAAAAATGTTGGTGTTCTAAATATCATCTTTACATCCTTAATAGCAAGTGTTACTAGCGGAGATTTTTCTTTTATATATTCTTTATTATTTTCTAATATCTTTTCTCTCTTACCTACAGTCTCTGACATTCCAACGATACTCTTAAAGTATAACTTATCTCCAATATAATATAGGATAAAAGTAAGTATTAAAGTTGCTACAATTAATAATACTAAATTAATTATTCCTTTACCTTCATTACTATATAATAATGCATTTGCACCAAATATATTTGTAAAGAATATCCCATTCATAGTCTCCATAAGCCCATTACTTTTCTTTAATAATCCTTCAATTGTACCTGTAGCACTGGCACCTCTATTTGAAAAGAAATTAATTAATACAATAAAAGCTATTGCTATGACACCTGAAATTGTTTTAAACATATCCTTATGTCTTGATATATTAGTAAATCTCATAACTATTAATGAAATTAGTAAGCATAACATAAGTGGTAATATTGGATTTACTATTATAATTATAATTGCAAATACGTAATATAATACTCCCATATTAGCCTGTAAGCCATAAGCTATAAGCGGTAAAATTATTATACATGTATAAACATACATATTTAATAAAGTAACTGCAAACTTACCTATCATAATATCACTAGCCTTAAATGGCATTGGCATAAGTACTTCTATATCTTCTGAGAAGAAAAAGACATTAAGCACAGTATAAATACCCATAAGAAATGTTGTTGCACTTCCCATAAATAATATAAATGATATAAGATATCCTTCTTGATTTATTGCCTTAAAACCCTCATAAGTTGTACCAATCATTATACATATAGGTGCTGAAAATAAAAGAACTAATCCGAGCATAAGAGCCATCATTAATGTACCTGACGTTTTGTTATTAAACATCTCTCCAAGAGCATTTTTTAAAAAGAATTTTGTTGCCATCTTAATCCTATTCATGTTCTGTCATCTCCAAGAACATTTTTTCTAATGACTCACTCTCTTTAAACTCTTCTCTCATTTCATCTAAAGTTCCGACGAACTGTAATTTCCCCTTATTTATAATTGCAATTCTATCACAAACTTTTTCTGCTACCTCTAGTACGTGAGTTGAAAATAATACTGTATTACCTTCATCTGCATGTTCCCTCATCATCTCTTTTAATATATATGATGATTTAGGATCTAATCCAGTTAATGGCTCGTCCAGTATCCACACTTTAGGTTTATGGAGTAAAACTCCCATTATTATCATCTTTTGTCTCATCCCATGAGAATAACTTTGAATTTTATCTCCTAAAGCACCTTCCATTGAAAATCTTTTTGATAGATCTTCTATTCTACCCTTTCGATCTTCCTTTGGTACTCCATATACATCTCCCATAAAGTTTAAGTATTCAATTCCTGTAAATCTTAGAAACATATCGGGATTATCAGGAACATATCCGAATTGTTCCTTTGCTCTTACTGGCTCTTTAGTTATATCCACATTATTGATTGTAATATTACCATCAGTTATTTCTGATATACCCGTTATCATTTTTATAGTAGTTGTTTTCCCTGCTCCATTTGGTCCTAAAAGTCCAAATATTTCTCCATCTTTAATCTGTAGATTAATATCATCTACCGCCTTAAAAGTTCCATTGTATGTTTTGCTCACACCTTTAATACAAATCAACTTAATCCCCCCTTTTTTTAGTTAAATGTTACCATAATATATTACCTATTACAATAACATCCAATTAACCACTATAATAGCTGTTATAATAGCAGTTATATCAGCTATTATAGCTGCCCAAAGGGTATGTCTTATCTTTTTAATTTTTGCTGCTCCAAAGTAAACCGTTATTGTATAAAATATAGTCTCCGTAGTTCCCATAATCACTGACGCAACAAGTCCAATAAATGTATCTGCCCCATATGTTTTAATTATTTCTGTAAACATTCCAATTGCTCCACTTCCTGAAATTGGCTTTATTAATACTAAAGGTACAACTTCCTCAGGTAGTCCTATGGCCCCTGAAAGTGGTGAAATTCCTTTATTTAATAAGTCTAAAAGATTTGAACTCTTAAGTATTTGAACTGCCACTATCATAGCCAGAAGGCATGGAAATATTCTCATACAAACTCCAAGACCATCTTTAGCACCTTCTATAAACCATTCATAAACTTTTCTTCCCTTTATCATTCCATAAAATAGTATTATTGCAACAACTACAGGGATTATACTTTTTGTCATATAATCAAACATAATACATCCCCCTTAAAAATATCGTTGTAATATCTTACAGCAAGTTATCCCAACTATTGCTGCTACTCCAGTAGATATCATCGCTGGAATTATAATTATTCCAGGATTACCAGAACCTGCTGCTGCCCTTATTGAAATAATAGTTGTAGGAAGTAACTGTATACAAGCTGCATTCATAACTAAAAATAATGACATATCATTAGATGCTATACTACTACTTTTATTTAATCTCTCCATTTCTTCCATTGCTTTTATTCCAAAAGGAGTTGCTGCATTAGAGAGTCCCATCATATTTGCAGTTAGATTCATTACTATAGCACCAAGTGCTTTTTCATCCTTAGCCGCATCTTTGAATAACATTTTAAGGACAGGTCTTAAAAGTTTAGCTAGTTGTGCTGTAAGCCCACTCTTTTCTGCTACTTTCATAACTCCACACCAAAAACACATTATTCCAGCAAGCTCAATAATAAAAGTTACCGTACTTCCACTGCCATTTACAATAGCCTCTGTTATCTTATCTGCGTTTCCAGTAAAGAGTGCAAATATCACTCCAAAAAATATCATCAAAAACCAAATGTAATTAATCATATTACCCTCCATAAAATAAGTACTGTTAACATTTAAATATATGCCTTGCGTAAGGGTTTTAGTAGTGATAGGATAAATATATATAAACATAAGTTAAATATGATATGTTAAAGGAGAAGCTTGAATGAAAGAAGAAAATCTTAAAATAGCACAACAAGATATTGAAGAAGCATTAAAAACTGTAGAGGATCTAGAAAATGGAATCGATAATGACAATATGTCAAAAGATGATATAAAAGAAAAATTCATATCATTAAGCGATAGACTTCAACAATTAGAAGATATCTTAAAGAATGAAGGCATATTATAAAATTTAATAGTATCTAGAAAATATAAGAAGCTTATCCTATAAGCTTCTTTTGTGCATTTTTAATATTTATACAAGGGAGGAATTTAAAATGAGAGTAGTAAATAAACATAATGAGGTCGTTCCATTTAATTTTGAAAAATTAAAAAAGAGTATTTTTGGCGCATTTGAAGATGCAGATTTTTCATACACAGAAGGAGATTTAGACTTAGTTTCAAAAAATGCAGAAGATATATTAAAAGAGATTACTAATGATTGTAGAGCCGCATCTTATGATGAATTAATTAACTCTGTAGTTAAATCATTAAATAATAATGGGTTTAAAAGTATAGCTTTAGCATATGAAAAAATCTATAAATTATAATCTATTTTAAATAAAAAGAACTATAGAAATAATTATATTTTATAACTATTCCTATAGTCCTTTTTTTCTTTTATAATACTTTATCCTTAAATTCTTTTAATCCAATCCTGTCTATATAATCACCAAGTTTTTCTCCTGGCATACCCTCTTCTTTATAGATTTCAAAAATTTTATCTACTATTCTCAAAGCTTCCTTTTCATCTATATCTTGTATAATTATATCTGCCATTCTTGGATTATGTCCTGCTGATCCACCAGCAGTTACAAGAAATCCTGTCTTATCAGCTATAACTCCAACATCTTTTGAGTATACACCACCACATGCATTTCTACATCCCGCTACTCCAATTTTTGTTCTGCAAGGTACTTCCATGTATTGATACTTCTTTGAAAGTTTCATTCCTGTTCCTATTGTATTAAACTTAGATCTTTTACAATATCCAGCTGGGCACATTTCAACATTTTTAACTGTATTTTGCTTTTTTACAGCCGGTTCCATTCCAAGTTCTTCCCAAATCTTAGGCAAATCTTCACCCTCAAGATTTGTTATTAATAATCTTTGTCCTGATGTTATTTTAATTACTCCATTATACTTCTTTGCAACTTTTGTTATCTTCTCTAGAGTTTCTATAGTTATAAATCCTCCTGGAATATGAGGTGTTATACCAAAAGTCCTTCTACCATTTCTAATCTTTTGAAGATTACCATGATGTGCTCCACTTACCATAGTTGGCATATTAGTAACTGTATTTTTTATATCGCTCATAAGTTCTCCTCCTCTTTTAAAATATCTATTTAAATAAACTATAATAATTCCATTTTACAATCTTATTATATCTTACCCTTCTAAATTAAGTTGTAACCAAAGTTACAAAAATAAAAAAAGATATCAATTACTATATATTTACTATAGCAATTAATATCTAATTTATATTAACATATCTCTAATTCTTCTTCACCATCTAATACTATTGTCTCTTTTAATTTCTTCACTGAATTATAAAATATAATTCCTGTAATTAATGATGAAAGTCCATCACTTATTGCTCCTGAAAGCCATATTCCTGTAAGCCCAAGCGCTTCTCCATTTAATCCTGGAATATTTGGAAGTATTAAAAGACATGGTATTAAAAGAATAACTTGTCTTAATAAACTTAAAAACATTGATATCTTAGCCTTACCTACTGATTGGAAGTAATTTGAACTTATTACTTGGAATCCAATAACAGGTAACATAAATAAATAAATTCTTATTCCATCAGTTGCTATAGATACAAGCTCTGGATCACTATTAAATATTCTTATTAATAAGTGAGGTGCAAACTGTACTGCAATCCATCCTAATACAACTATTATGGTAGCAGCTATTGCTCCATATTTAACTGTCTCTTTTACTCTATGATATTTTCCTGAACCATAATTATATCCTATTATAGGCTGTGACCCTTGGTTTATACCAAAGATAGGCATTAAGAAAATCATAGAAATACTTGATATTATAGTCATAGCACCAATTGCTAAATCTCCACCATATTCCTTTAATGAATTGTTTGAAATCACTTGAACAATACTTGCCGCAAGTTGCATACTAAAAGGACTCATACCTATTGAAAATATACTAATAATAGTAGATTTCTCTAACATTAAATTCTCTAATCTAAGTTTTATAATACTTTTACCTCTAGTGAAATACTGAAGTACCCAAATTGTTGTTAAAACTTGTGAAATTACTGTAGCTATGGCTGCACCTCTAACACCCATATCTAGAGCAAATATGAATATTGGATCTAATATTATGTTAGTAATTGCACCAATTAACATTGATAACATAGCAACTTTAGGACTTCCATCGCTTCTAATTGAGTGATTAAGCCCAAAGCTTAACATATTTACAATTGTTCCAATGAATATTATTTGCATGTATTGCCTTGCATAAATTTCTGTATTTTCACTTGCTCCAAAAAGAGCTAGTATTGGATCTAAAAATATAAGTCCAACTATAGTAATTATGATACTTATTATAATTATTAAGGTAAATGCGTTACCTAAATGTTTTTCTGCTGCTTTCTTATCATGTTGGCCAAGCTTTAATGATACTCTAGCAGCTGTTCCTACCCCAACTAACATTCCAAATGCTAATATTATAGTCATTATAGGCATCGTTATTCCCACACCAGTTATAGCTAATTGTCCAATGCCCTCAATATTACCTATGTACATTCTATCAATTATATTGTATAGAGTATTAACCATCATACCTACAATTGCAGGTATTGAAAATGTTAATAGTAATTTTGAAATTTTTTCTTCTCCCAATCTTTTTTGCTGATTCATCTTTAAACCCCTTACCCTTTATTATCTATATTTACGCCCATGTCTTTAAGCATATTTTCAATTCCTTTCATTGAAGAAATATCTGATTTCTTCTCTATGAAATTACCATTTCTATCTAACGCTACTAATGTTGGTACTCCTGTAACTTCATACTTTTTTGCAAGTTCTATTGCTTCTTCATTATCTAAAGCATCTGAATTAGCATGTACTATATTAAATTGACTACCATATTCATCATGTAGAAGCTTTAGATTTCTCTCTGCTTTAACACTATTTTCTACAAGTGAGCTTTTAAATAGTATTATTGTTGGTAAATCTTTATTTATATCCTTCATGCTTGTTACAAATTCAGCTCTACCATATTTTATAGCATCATATTTATTCTTATTACTTATATGAATAATAGCAAAAGTACTAGCAGTTATAACTACAATAGCAATTATTATACTAGTAATTATTATGTGTTTTTTCTTCACAAATACTCCTCCTTCATAGTCTTTTCATAGATATACTATATCATAAATAAAGTATAATTGTTGCCTTATAAAAATTAAAAATACATTGCGACCTAAGGATAAATATTCCAAACAAAAAAATAGCCTCATCAAAAGTTTTTAATGAAGCTATTTTTATCTTTTCTGTTATTTTACGCTATTTCTTTCAATTATATTATGTGGTAATACATAATGTGCTTGCTCTAACTCTTGCTTATTAAGAAGTTTTATTAACATTCTCATAGCAACTGATCCCATATCGTAACTTGGTTGACCAACAGTAGTAAGTTTTGGATAGAACATTTCTCCAACATAGTTGTTATTAAATCCAATAACACTAACATCCTCTGGTACGCTTACTCCATTATCTCTTAATCCATTTATTGCTCCCATTGCAAGCTCATCAGTTGCGCAAACTATACCGTCTACTTTTTTGCCTGATTTTACATAACCTTCAGCAGCCTTATATCCACTGCTAACTTTAAGGTCTGCTAAATGAACTAATTCGTTATTAATAGCCATACCTGCCTCTTTCATAGCTTTTTCGAAACCTACATATCTATCGCTCCATGCATTCATCTCATCTTTCTTAACTCCGATAAACGCTATGTTCTTTAAACCTTTATTTAATAAGTACTTTGTTCCTTCATAAGCGGCATCTATGTTATCTATAGTTACACTTGGAAGTTTTCCTTCCTTGTCTTTAGTTTCAACAAGAATTGTTTTTAAATCTAATTCATTTATTAAATCTAAAATTTCATCTTGAAGAGAGCTACTCATGTAAATAACTCCATCTACCATCTTTTCTTTTAATACTCTTAAGTACTCTTTTTCTTTCTCTACATCAAAGTCTGAATTTCCAAGTATTATGTTATAATCATATATATTGGATACGTCTTCAGCCCCTCTAACGATTTCTGGATAGAATTGGCTTGATATGTCTGGTATTAATATTCCGATTGTCTTTGTTCTTTGTGTCTTTAAACTTCTTGCTACTATGTTTGGTCTATATCCTAATTTCTTTATCGCATCTACAACTTTTTTCTTTGTGTCCTCGTTTACAACATCTATGTCATTTAAAACTCTAGAAACCGTAGCAATTGAAACGCCCGCTTCTCTAGCAACATCTTTAATAGAAGTAGCCATAATTTATCACTCCTAATCATATTTGATAATTTATTATACTAATATATTCGCCTTATTTCAATAAAATACCTTCTTTAATTATAGTTTTCCTAAAATTTATGTAAATATATATTAATTCTTAAAAAAGACTAGAAATCTTTACGATTCCTAGTCTTAAGAAAATTTTATCTAACAACTTCTACTGTCATATCTAACGTTTCGCCATTTATTGTTACTTCTGTATAATCAAATTCTCCATTAAATACTATATTCTTAGTTAAAGTTTCCTTCTTAATAGTATCCTCGAATTTCTTTATAACATCAATTAACATGTCGTTATTTGCAACATAAAGTGTTATATTATCTGCAACCTCGAAACCTTTTTCTTTTCTCATATTTTGAATTTTTGATATAACTTCTCTTACGTGACCTTCTTCTCTTAATTCTTCTGTGATATGAGTATCTAAAACTACTCCAGTATCTCCTTCACCTGCAAATGCAAATCCATCTAGACCTTGCATTGTTACTAAGATACTATCTGAGTTAAGTTCTATTTCAGTTCCTTGAACATCTATAACTTCAACTCCACCACTTTGAATCTTTTGAGCTAATTCCATTTGATTTCTTGAAGCAATTTCTTTTCTTATTCCTGGTATTAACTTACCATAAGCTCTTCCTAAAACAGGTAGGTTAGGCTTAATTTCAAAGTTAACATACTTTGAAAGGTCTGCTCCAAATTCTATTTCCTTGATGTTAAGCTCATTTGCTATGATATCACCATAATAGTTTGGAAGTGATGTTGTAGATACAAGTATCTTTGAAAGTGGCTGTCTGTTCTTAACATTAGCTCCATTTCTAGCACTTCTTCCTAATTTAACTATTGTGTAGGCTAAATCCATATCTTTTTCTAAATCTTTATCTATAGCTTTTTCATTAACTTCTGGCCATCCACATAAATGAATACTTTCTGGTGCAGTAGGATCTAAGTTAACTACTAAGTTTTGATAGATTTCTTCTGTTATAAATGGAACAAATGGTGCAGCAACTTTAGCTAAAGTAACAAGTACTTTATTTAATGTTACATAAGCTCCAATCTTATCATCAGTTAATTCTGATGACCAGAATCTTGATCTATTTCTTCTTACATACCAGTTTGATAACTCATCTGTAAAGTCTTCAATAGCAAGAGCTGATTTTGTTATATCATACTCATCTAATCCATCTTCTACTGTCTTAATTAATGTACTTAATTTTGATAATATCCATTTATCCATTACATTATCTGATTCAAAATCAGCATATTTATTTGGATTGAATTTATCTAAATCTGCATATAAAACGTAGAATGAATAAACATTCCATAATGTACTTAAGAACTTTCTTGAAGCTTCAGCAACATCATCTATTGAGAATCTAGTTGGAAGCCATGGTGCACTTGCAGTATAGAAATGCCATCTTGTAGCATCAGCACCTTGTGCATCAAGTACATCAAATGGATCTACAACGTTACCCTTTGATTTACTCATCTTTAAGCCCTTCTTATCAAGAACGTGACCTAATACTATACAGTTTTCAAATGGATTTCTATCAAATATTGCAGTTGAAATTGCAAGTAATGTATAGAACCATCCTCTTGTTTGGTCAACAGCTTCTGATATAAATTGAGCTGGGAAGTTTTGATCAAATAACTCTTTATTTTCAAATGGATAGTGAAGTTGAGCAAATGGCATTGATCCTGAATCAAACCAGCAATCAATAACTTCATGAGTTCTCTTCATCTTCTTTCCACAGTGTTCACAAGTTAAATCAATCTTATCTATAAATGGTTTGTGAAGTTCTATATCATCTGGAACATTAATTCCTTTTTGCTTTAATTCTTCAATGCTTCCAATACAATCTTTATGTCCGCATTCACATTCCCATATTGGAAGTGGTGTACCCCAATATCTATCTCTTGAAATACCCCAGTCAATAACATTTTCTAAGAATTTACCGAATCTACCAGTTCTAATGTTGTCTGGTAACCAGTTGATCTTATCGTTATTTTCTAACAGTTTATCTCTTAAAGTTGTCATAGCAACAAACCAGCTATCTCTTGGGTAATAAAGAAGTGGTGTATCACATCTCCAGCAATGTGGATATGAGTGAGTATGCTTTTCTGACTTAAATAACTTATTTTCAGCTTCTAAGTAATCACAAATTTGTTGGTCACACTTCTTAACAAACTTACCAGCCCATGGAGTTACTTCTTCAGTAAAACATCCAGCAGCATCAACTAAGTTTATAAATGCCATTCCATTTTTCTTTGCAACTAAGCTATCATCTTCACCATAAGCTGGTGCTATATGAACTATTCCAGTACCATCTGAAAGTGTTACGAAGTCTCCGTGAATTATTTCAAAAGCTTTTCCTTCTGGAGTATGGAATGGTAATAATTGCTCATACTTCATTCCAAGAAGATCTGCGCCCTTGAATTCTTTAACTACTTCATACTCTTCTCCAAGCACTTTTGGTGCTAATTCTTTAGCTAAAATATAAGTTTCATCTCCAACTTTAGCTTCAATGTAATCATATGATTTATTTAAGCATAAAGCTACATTTGAAGGTAATGTCCAAGGAGTTGTTGTCCATGCAAGTATGTATTTGTTATCTTCTCCTGAAACCTTAAACTTAGCAACTGCAGTTAAGTCTTTAACATCTTTGTATCCTTGAGATACTTCGTGTGATGAAAGTCCTGTTCCACATCTTGGGCAATATGGCATAACTTTGTGACCTTTGTATAAAAGATCTTTGTTCCACATTTGTTTTAATGCCCACCATACTGATTCAATATATGGATTATGATATGTTACATATGGGTTTTCCATATCTACCCAGTATCCTATTTTATCAGTCATCTTTTCCCACATGTTAACATATGTGAAAACACTTTCTTTACATTCTTTAACGAAGTTTTCAACTCCATACTCTTCTATTTGCTCTTTACCTGAAATTCCAAGTTTCTTTTCAATTTCAAGTTCAACTGGTAATCCATGAGTATCCCAACCAGCTTTTCTTATAACTTTATATCCCTTCATAACTTTATATCTTGGGATAATATCCTTCATAACTCTTGTTAAGATATGTCCTACGTGAGGTTTTCCATTTGCTGTTGGAGGTCCATCATAAAATGTGAAATACTCACCATCTTGATTCATGTCAAAATTTTTCTTGATTACATTTCTTGCTTTCCAAAGGTTAGCAACTTCATTTTCCATACCTACAAATCCATTTGTAAGTTCTACTTTTTTGTACATGTCAAAACTCCTTTCTTACTATATATTTATTTTTGTTAAAATATTTATATATATAAGCATCTTATAATATCTTTTGTATTTTATTAATTAAAATATTTAATACTATATATGACACTTTATAATTTCTTTTTAAATATAAAAAAACCTCATCCAAACTATAGGACGAAGTAAATAACTCGCTATACCACCCATGGTAATACAATAATCAATAATATTGATAAAACACCAATACTTTTATAATAGTAAATTTTCTCCTTTACTATTTAATTTGATATTGTGAGATTCAAGTACTAACATACTCTATCTTTTAACGCAAGATTACGGGTTAACTTAGTAAGTAACTTTATTACCGTTAGGCTACCGACTCCTAGGTGATTTTCATTAATATTTACTATAGCTTCTCACCAAACAGCTACTCTCTTTAAGCAAGGCTATTAACTACTTTTCCTAATCATTGTCTTTATTAAAAACATTATATATTATGCCCCTAAAAAAGTCAATTAAACATAAATTTATAAATTCGCTCAATTTAAATAATAATTTTTATTACTTAGTATTGATTTTTGTATTAAAGAATGATTAAATTGTCTTATAGAAAAATAAATATGAAATTTAATTGAAAATTTAAAATATAAATTACTTAGTATTAGGAGGAGTAAATATGGAAAATAACAATGCAAATCAAGAAATAATGGATAAATTAACTAAAGTATGTGTGTGTAAGGCTATTAATAGAGCTACTATAAAAGATGCTATAAGAAATGGTGCTAGAAATATGGAGGATGTTAAAAAAGCAACTGGTGCTGGAACTGGATGCTGTGGCGGTGCTAGATGTGTATTTAAGATTCAAGGTTTAATAGAGCAATTTGAAAATGGTGAATACAAATAAATTCCTCGGATTAAATTTTTTATAATGCTAAAACTAATAGTGTTATAAAAAAGGAGGCGTTTATTATGAATAAAAATGAAAAAACTGCAACTAATAACCAATGGATTTCAACTCCAGTAGAATCTGAAGGTTTTTCATCTGATTGTCATAAAGAAAAAACTGAAGGAAATAATGAGTGGACTTCCACAAATAAAAATCCAGCTAAAAATACTGAAAAATAAGACTTATAAAAGGATATAGCATTTGCTATATCCTTTTTATTTTTTATTATATTTTTAAATGTTAAATATAATTTATTGCTATAATTTAAATTTTAAAATTAAAATTTAAACTTCTCACAGTCTTATTATATATACTTTTATTTATTCTCTTCACAATATCTTTCCATTGCATCTGCAACATGTTTTGCATGAGCAACCGCTTGAACAACAGTCTTAGCCCCTGTAACAACATCTCCTGAAGCAAATACACCTTCTCTTGTTGTATGACCTTCTTCATCTGTTATAACAAGTCCCCACTTATTTGTTTCTAATCTTGTTGTACTTGAAACAATAACTGATCTTGGCTCCTGACTTACAGCTATTATTGTTGAATCACATGGTATTATCTCTTCTTGACCATCTAATGTTTTAGTTTGGATTTTTCCATCAACTTCTATATTTTCAGTTTTAACTACCTTAATACCATCTTCTAATATCTCAACTGGAGCTCTAAATAATTTAAATTCTACATTATCTTCTTTAGCTTCTTCTATTTCTTTCTTTGTTGCTGTCATTTGATCGAAATGTTTTCTATATACTACATAAACATTTTTCGCACCATTTCTCTTAGCTGTTCTAGCGGCATCCATAGCAACATTTCCAGCACCAATAACACATACAGTATCACCTAAATTATAAACATTTGGTGCTTTTAAATAATCTATAGCATAATGAACATTTCCAAGAGTTTCACCTTTTATATTTAACTTCTTAGCATTCCATACACCAGTTCCTATAAATACTGATTTGTATCCATCTTCAAATAATCTATCTAATGTAATAACTGGTCCTATCATTATGTTAGGTCTTATTTGAACTCCTAATTCCTGTAGCTTTTCTGCGATTTTATCAACCATTGTATTTGGAAGTCTATATTCAGGTATTCCATATCTTAAAACTCCACCTATTTTTTCATGTGCTTCAAATATAGTAACTTTGAACCCTCTATTTGCTAATGTAAATGCAATAGTTATTCCTGCTGGTCCTCCACCAATTATTGCAATTCTATCTCTATTAGCTACTGGCTTTTCAAACTTAACATTATTTAAGTAATCTTTTGAAATTTCTTCTTCCATTTCATAAAAATGGATTGGTTCACCTTTAATTCCTCTTATACAGTTACCTGCACACTGATCTTCGTGTGGACAAACTATAGCACACACAGCTGAAAGAGGATTATTTTGGAATAATATCTCTCCTGCCTCATTAAGTTTGCCTTCTCTATAAAGTTCTATAATTTCTGGAATCGGAGTACTTATAGGACAAAACTCTTTGCATCTTGGTTTTTTACATAATAAACATCTATTTGCTTCTTCATTTAAAAATAAATTCATAACGTCCTCCTAAAAACTATTCTTCAGTAAATCTTTTTTATAATATATTATCAATACGATAAAAAAACAAGTTATTTTTATTGGAATAACATTAAAAAAGTTGTGTTATAATCTTAAAAGAATTAATTTGAAGGGAGCTACAATTAAATGGCTAGTAAATTCTACTTAGAAAAGTTAAGCAAAAAGGCAAAAGCTGAACAAGGCAGACCATGGATATATACAGATGAAATTAAAGAATATGATGGTGAGTATCAAAATGGAGACATAGTTGAAGTTTATAATCACAAACATTTCTTTATAGGTAAAGGATACATAAATGATGCAAGTAAAATTGCTATAAGAATAATGACAAGAGACATAGACGAAGAAATAAATGAAGAATTCTTCAAAAAAAGATTTAAGG
Organism: Clostridium sardiniense; assembly: GCF_050584765.1. GTDB lineage: Bacteria > Bacillota > Clostridia > Clostridiales > Clostridiaceae > Clostridium > Clostridium sardiniense_A. The sequence continues at coordinate 105,293 of NZ_JBNOOR010000003.1, forward strand.
CTGCATGGGATTATAGAAAAACTGTAATTGATACATCATCTTGTAGATTTATATTTGGAGAGGCTGATTTCCTTCCAGGACTTACAGTTGATAAATTTGAAGACTATTACGTAATACAAATTTCTACTTTAGGTATGGATAAATACAGAGATATAGTAACAAAAATATTAGTTGAAGAATATAATGCTAAAGGAGTTTACGAAAGAAGCGACCTTAAAACTAGAGAAATAGAAGGATTAGAGCAAACAAAAGGATTTTTAACAGAACCTTTTGATACTAATATTCAAATTATAGAAAACGGAGTTAAATATATTGTAGATTTAGAAAATGGTCAAAAGACTGGTTTCTTCTTAGACCAAAAAGAAAATAGAGCTGCAATACATAGAATTTGCAAAGGAAAAGATGTTCTAGATTGCTTTACTCATACTGGGTCATTTGCATTAAATGCTGGAATAGCTGGAGCAAAGTCAGTACTTGGTATTGATGTATCACAACATGCAGTTGATTGTGCGACTAGAAATGCTGAGCTTAATGGACTTCAAGATACAGTTAAATTTGAATGTCATAATGCTTTTGATGTATTATCTTCTTGGTCAAAAGAAGGAAGAAAGTTTGATGTTGTAATATTAGACCCTCCAGCCTTCACAAAATCAAGAGATACAATAAGTGGTGCAAAGAGAGGCTATAAGGAGATTAACCTTAGAGGATTAAAAATGGTTAAACCTGGTGGTTACTTTGTTACATGCTCATGTTCTCACTACATGGCAGAAGATTTACTAAAATCTACAATTGCTGAAGCTGCGCATGATTCACATAGAACATTAAGACAAATAGAATTTAGAACTCAATCTTCAGATCACCCAATACTTTGGAATTCTGATGAATCATATTATCTAAAATTCTTTGTATTCCAAGTAGTTTAATAATCATATTAATAATTAATATTTATACTTTTTAATAATTACATATTTTTAACATATAATTATAATAATTACCCCTTTGTTAACAGCACGTTAATTGCTTATTGGATTTTATAGTACTATAATTAATTCATAAGTTTTCTTCGGAAAATAATTATTCGTTAATATTTATTGTACATATTTAAGGAGGAGTTAGTTATGAAAAGTTTAAAAGGAACAAAAACAGCTGAAAATCTAATGAAATCTTTCGCAGGAGAATGTCAAGCTAGAACAAGATATACTTATTTTGCTAGTGCAGCATTAAAAGAAGGTTATCACCAAATTTCAAATATCTTCATGGAAACTGCTGAAAATGAAAAAGAACATGCTAAGAGATTCTATAAATTCTTAAAGGATGATTTCCAAGGAGAAGGAATTGAAATCAATGCAGCATATCCAGTAGAATTACCTACTGATACAAAAACAAACTTAATATTTGCAGCTGAAGGTGAACATGATGAAAATTCAAACCTTTATCCTACATTTGCTAAAGTTGCTGAAGAAGAAGGATTCCCTGAAATTGCTGCAGCATTTAGAATGATTACTAAAGCAGAAATAGCTCATGAAACTAGATATAGAAAATTAGCTGCAAATATAGAAAACGGAAGAGTATTTAAGAGAGATTCAGCTGAAACTTTATGGAAATGTGGAAACTGTGGATTCATATTTGAAGGTGCTGAAGCTCCAGTTAAGTGTCCAGCTTGCTTACACCCTCAATCATACTTTGAATTATTTGTAGAAAACTACTAAAATAAATATATTTAATTAAAAAGCTACCCTAATTTTAGGGTAGCTTTTTTAATTATAGAAAGGATTAAGTTCTTCTTTAAATTCCCATGCTAAAGAGTTCTTTGGATATCCAAACTTAGTTAAATCCCCCACTCTTAAAAATTCCTTTTTAGAATTAGAATTTAAAAATTCATCTCTTATTAATTCTAATATATCTTTAATTCTGTCCCTGTAAACCTTTTTATTGATGATGCAAGGCTCTCCCCATGCCGCAATTATTATATCACTTTCACTTATACATTCCTTAATTATATCATTATTTATATATAAGTTTTCTGTATAATTTTCATCCCTTATATCAACTTCATATGCTGAAAATAAATTAGTTATAACTATCCTCTTTACTCCATTTATAAAGCTTTTATAAGATTTTTCATTAAGGTATTTTAGTATTTTTTTGAAGGTCTTGCTACACCCTCTGCTATCTATTCTTTTAGGATAATTAGAAATTATAAGTATGGTATCTCCCTCACTTGAAACATCAATACTTATTTTATAACAATTGCTTTCGGAAGAGTCTTCTAACACTTTTATATTATTTTTTTTGATACACTTAGGATACTTACACCTACCCATGCCTTTCCCCTCAAAAATTCTTAATACCCTTTATAGGGTTAATTTATTCTATAATATGTCCATCTTTATATTCTGGAACAATATCAGTAATATTTTTTTTCATGCAATATGAAATATCATCCATAAGGTTTAGATCTTTCATTACTCCATAGTGTCTTGCATCCTTTATAAAGCTCTCTATTCCGGTATTATTTTCATATATATAGTTTGCAGTTTTAGCTATATCAGTAAGGTATAGTTTAGAACTCATCTTAAGCATCTCATTAATCATATATCCTGCACATATGAAGTCATCCATTGAAAATTGCCCATTTGTTCCTGCATTAACTATTACAACATCTTCGCCAAGTTCTATTAATTTCTCAGCTACTGCTTTCCCATTAATCATAGCTCCAACAAAAACTCTCTTTGCCTTAGCACACTCTGTTAAAGTTCTAGTACCATTTGTTGTAGTCATTATTACAGTTTTATCTTTAACTATATCTTTTGTATATTCTAAAGGTGAGTTTGATAAATCAAATCCTTCTATCTTAACTGCCTTTCTCTCTCCACCAAGAACACATTGTCCACTTTTAAATTCTGTGCTTTTCTCTCTTGCTTCTTCAACAGTCAAGTAAGGTATTACCTCTTTGCACTCATTCATAAATGCAGTAGTTATAACACTTGTTGCCCTAAGCATATCAATAACAACTACAACCTTATCCTTTAATAAATTTTCTTCTATATGATCTGCTGAAATAATAATATCTATATTCATAAAACGCCTCCACTTTCAATCTATATAACACAAAAAACCCCTAAGGGCTTTTTATGTTATAAAAATATATTTAATTATTTGTCATGAATTTCTCTAAATTCTTTTCCTTGATATATCTCATTATCTATTAAAGCTTTATCTATAGCATTTAATATCTCCCACTTCTTAAGACTCCATATAGGCCCTATTAAAAGATCCCTTGGTGCATCTCCAGTTAATCTATGAACTATCATATCTTCTGGAAGCATAGCTATGGACTTACATATTAAGTCTATATAATCATCCTGTGATACAAATTCAAGCTCTCCTCTTTCATATAACTTAACCATAGGAGTATTCTTCATTAAATGTAGAAGATGGAACTTAATTCCCTTAGACCCTGAGTGTGCTATATAGTCTACACTTTTAAGCATATCTTCTTTTGTTTCACCAGGAAGCCCAAATATACAATGAGTTACAAAATCGATATTTCTTTCTTTTAATCTTTTTATAGCATCTTCATATACTTCTAATTTATATCCTCTATTTATTTTTCTTGCTGTCTCATCAGATACAGTTTGAAGTCCAAGTTCCACCCAAACATATATATCTTTATTTATCTCTTCTAATAAATCTAATACATCATCACCCAAACAGTCTGGTCTAGTTGCAATAGCAAGTGCAACTACACCTTCTTGGCTTATAGCTTCTTCATACTTTCTTCTAAGCTCTTCAACTGGTGCATATGTATTTGTAAAAGCTTGAAAATAGGCAATATACTTACCTTCCTTCCACTTTTTATTCATCATCTCTTTTATATCGCAAAATTGCTTACCTATTGATAAAACTCTATTTCCAGCATAATCTCCTGATCCACTTTCACTACAGAAAAGGCAACCACCTATACTTATAGTACCATCTCTATTTGGACAAGAAAATCCTCCATCTAACGATATTTTAAACACTTTTTCGTCAAATTTATTTCTTAGGAAATAGTTTAAGCTGTGATATCTTTTTCCATTCCATTCTTTCACCATGATTTCCTCCATTATTATGTCTCTTTTATACTATAATATCATAAGTGAAATTTTATTTCCTATTACAATTTTTCAATAGTTTCTTTTACTAAATCTATTTCATAATTCCCAAGGATATCTTGTGATGCATTGCTTTTATTTCCTGCTGTAACATTAATTATCATATTATTTTTTGTTGCCTTTACATATTCAATATTATATTTATCTATTGGGAATATTTTATCAAATTCTATTGGGAACAAATCTCCTTCAGGATTTTTGTATATCTTTAGTCCTAATGACTTTCCATTCCCTTTTGTGTATTGAACTATTAAAAAACCTTCTTCTTCATTAAACATCATTTTTTTAACTTGACTATCTTCTAAAACATCATATCCAGATATTTTTTGTGCAATAGGTTTTTCTAATGCTTTTTTTAATGTATTTTCATTTAATCCGCCGCCAGTACTACTTCCGCCACCAGTACTTCCGCCTTGAGCCACTCTTTCATCTGATACCCTTGCATTACTTTCAATACTAGCCTCTTCAATAATAGCAACTCCAATAAAGCTATTTTTTCCATCTGTTGTACTTATTCCTATATTGCTACCCTTATAACTTATACCTATTACAGAGTATCTATCCTTTGGTACTGTAACTTTTTTTATAACTGGTATTTGCCCCTTTGGATAAATTTCTAAAGGTAAATCTTTTAATCTAAGTATTAATTGACTACTTCCTGTTCCCTTTGTTAGTACTCTAAGCTCATCCTTATCATGGTATATTTCTTTAACATTATCACTTTTAACATCTGCAACTTTATACTCCTCTCCAGATTTAATTATCTTTAAGGTTACCATATCTAAATCTGCATCTGATAAATGGCCATTTGTTCTAGAACAAAAAAATACAATATATGAACTCATCCCAGTCTCAGTTACATTTCCAGGCTCAAAAGCTACAATAGGCATATTAGATAGCTCTTTTATTTTATTACTAGCTGCAAGTTCTGGAGTTGATATAGCATTAGCACCTGATACATCATTCGCCTTAAGCCTTTCCATATATTGAATTGCTTTCTCTTTTGCAATTTGAGTATTGAATTTTTGCTGTAATTCAACCTTTTCCTCTTTTGCCTTACATCCAACTATACATAAAATAAATATCATAAATAAAATAAATAATCTCCTCTTTTTCAAAAAACTCACTCCTCTTTAGTGCTTCTTAATCTCCTATTAGTTTTCCTTAGAAAATTCACCTTATTCACTTATAAATAGAATAAATCTTAAGTATACTTTGTATATTTGATATTAGGAGTATTTATAAGGAGGTATATCTTGAAAAAAGAATGGATTAAAGTATTTCAAGTTGCAGTTGTTTTTATAGGGACAGTTGTTGGTGCTGGTCTTGCTTCCGGAAAAGAAATAACACAATTTTTCACATCTTTTGGTGTAGCTAGCTTTGTATCTATAATTATTTGTGGACTATTCTATATTGCAATGGGTACTATAATTTCAAAAATAAGTATCAAATATAAACTAGAGTCCTATGGAGATGTTATTCATAAAATTAGTCCAAACTTTTTTGGGAAAATTACAGGAGGTATAACAACAATTTATTTAATATCAAGTGCATCTATAATCCTTGCAGGAAGCGGAGCACTTATTAATCAGTTTTTTGGAATTCCTAAAATAGTTGGTACTTTAATTATGATTGCAATTTCTATATTTTTCTTACTTAGAGGTACAAATGGGTTAATAGAGGTTAATTCCTTCATAGTCCCAACCTTGATATTTACAATATCAACTATTACAATACTTTATTTTGTACTTTGTCGTGATGCTATGACATTTGAAAACATATTAAGCTTTACACCTAAAAAAGAAAGTGGACTTGTTGTATCAACAATTCTTTATGCAGGCTATAACATCTTGTGTTGTTGTGGTGTTTTAGTACCACTAAGTACAAGTATAAAGAAGACAAAGACTATGTCTTTAGGTGTTGTATTTGGTGCATTAGGCCTTACATTACTTTGCCTAATGATAAATTTATTACTTACAATAAATCAACCTTATATTTATGACCTTGAAATACCATTATTATTTGTGGCAAAAAGATTTAGTACAATATTACAAGCACTTCTTCTTATGGTTATACTTTTAGAAATGTTCTCAACAGAGGTTTCTGATGTATATTCTATAAGTAAAACATTAGAAAAATCATTTAAAATAGGATTTAAAAAAGGGATACTATTAGTATTATTAATAGCATTCCCAATATCGCAAATAGGCTTTGGTAATCTTATATCAACTTTATACCCACTATTTGGAATGTTAAGCTTAATCTTTATTTCTCAATGCTTAATATTCTATTTTAAAAATAGAAAAACATTAAATTCTTAATATTTTTCAAATAAATGACCATTTCTTATTTAATATAGAAATGGTCATTTACCTTATTGTTTAAGTTCTGCTATTTTAGTAACTCCAACATATATTTCTGAAATTTTATACCATGTTTTATAATCTACTATTCCTGTTTTTGGTAATCCAAATATACCTTGGAATACTCTTACTTGCTCTGCCGTACTTTCTCCATATACACCATCCTCAGCTACTTTAGGTATTAATGGATAATTTCTAGCTATTCTATTTAGATATTCTTGTGTTACTCTGACCGGCTCTCCCCTTGAGCCAACAGTTAAGTCATATCCTGGGTAAGATTGAGGGCTTCCTTTAACAACTTCCGCTGTAGTAAGCTCAATGTCACTTCCATAATAGTGAGTTAATATATCATATGGGACCATCCCTTGATCTCCAAGTTCCTTACTTCCCCATTGGCTAAGCCATTCTGGACAAATAACACTCTTACCATCACAATATTGAGTTAAAAGTGGTTGCTTTCTTCCTATTCTTCTTACGTATGTTGAAAATATTTCATCTACTATATCGCCTATATTTTCATATACATTACGTCCAAAATTAAATGCATGGTCATAAGCTGTTGAATTAGTAATATCAAAATTCTTACCTTTTGATCTATACCATTCTGTGTAAATTCTATTTAATGTAAATGATATAATACAAAATACATTAGCTCTTATTGTATTGCTTGACCACGTTGAATATATTTCACTTGAAGCAACATTTTTAATATAGTCCTTATAAAGAACTCTATGATTTCTCCCCGGTGCATTAGGTCCCCCTTCATGAACTATAATATATTCTGGTACAACAGGTTTTGGTAATACTACCCCACTAGATGGTGGTGGTAATGGCTTATCTACCTCTTCAGGAATCTTTTTGGGGAAATTACCATTAAGTCTATTCGGCGGTATATTTATAATTTCTGCTCTGCTTGCTCTAGCTGTAGGTGTCTCTGACAAATTACATTTTTGATAAGCTGTTTCTCTAGAGAATATTTGACATCCATTGACCACGAAAGGTTGAAATCCATCTCTTTCAACTGTTATATTACACAACCCATATGGTAATTCTTGTCCAGGTTGCTGTGAATTCTCAAACGGAGGCGCGTCTAATTGTATAGTTTGAGTAAGTCCAGAAGAATCCGTTACTAATTGAACCTGAGTTGATGTACCATATTGGGGAGTTACAGTTGCTTTGCACCCTTCTACAGGGATATAATCATCTCCACTAAAACACTGAATTTTTAAACTTCCTTTATCAGCCATAAAGTGCTCCTTAATATTTCTTTTATAAATAACTTATGCTTTTTCATCTTCATTGGTGAAATCATTTGGTTTCCTTACAAATAAATTTCCTATATAAAATTCATCATATATAGTGCTTCTATAACCTCTAGACCTAATATTATTAAACACACCCTGCATATCAATAGTCCCATATCCCCATTCACGATTTGGATATACATCTCCTTCTCTCTTTCCAGCTCCTCTTGTTAGGTATGTCTTTATCTTTACGGAATACATAGTTGGATCATTTCCATCTACGATTCCCCATTGAAGTAGTTGTGCACAACATCCAGCAACAACCCCCCCTGCAATAGATGATCCAGATGCAACCTTAGTTCCCCCACCTGGTGACAGTACTAGTGCATTTATTCCTCCTGCTGCTATATCTGGTTTTATCCTTTCATCTCTAGTATATCCTCGCCCTGACTTTCCTACTGTGGCATTATTATTTTGATTATAATATGCAACAGCTATACATCTACGTGATGTTGATGGAAGTGCTAGCGTCGTATATGGATTTGAATTTAAAAATCTTGTACCTTCTTGAAGTAAATCTTTTTGAGGTATCCAAGAGTAACACCTTCCATCAACTATATAATCACCTATTAATTTAAATTGCCATATTCCTTCTCTTAAATTTTCTGCTTTTATAATTATTAGTTCATCCCCTGTTTGCTCTTCTGGAATTGAATATTGTATAAACATCCTTGTCCCTTCAAAGACAAACTTTATCTCCTCAGTTTGCTTCAATTTTGCTGGTATCTTTTCTATAATCTCTCCTGAGGGTGATACTATAGATAAAGATACTTTATCAGGACTATTCATCCATATTTGAAAATATAGTTCTGTTTGATTAGGAGCTATCCTAAGCTCCATTGTCGCTGTATCACCTGTTGCTGCTATAGTTGATAAAGTATGCGTATCTGCATCTCCTTGGTTCGCTGTTGTTGTAACTACAACAAGTCCTCTTCTCTTAGATATATCATCTATATATCTCTCTACAATAGAAGTTCCATCATGAGACCCTACATTAGTACCAACTGGGATATATATCACAACGGGCAGATTCCTGCTTCTAGCCACATTTAATATATATCTTATTGCTAATATCATATCTGTATTTTCATATCTTCCAACTCCGGGTGTAGTTACACCAAAATCCCTTAAATATTCCTGTGATGCTTCCTTTAGTTTTACTATTACAAAATTGCAGTCTGGCGCTGCCCCTACAAGTTCCGGATTCTTTCCCCTTGCACCAGCAAGTCCTGCCATCATAGTTCCATGTCCTATTTCATCTCTACTTTTAACAATAGAATACGGATCTCCTCCACTTAACCCTACACTTATTGCATTATTAATCTGTTCTTCTGAATATACTATTCCATACTGTGCAAAGCTTTCTGCAGTTCCATCTGTAATACTTTGATCCCATAATGATACTATCCGTGTTTTATCATCTTCTCTAGTAAACTCTGTATTCATATAATCAATTCCAGTATCAAGTATACCTACTAACACCCCTCTTCCATTTAAACCAAGATAGGGATTTTTGTGAAAGATAGGTGCATTAGATGCATACACTGGAGATATGTCATTAAGTGTATAAACCGGTGATTGTTCTACAAATACAATCTCTGGTACCGTAGAAGTTATTTTATCTATCTCATTATCAGGTGCTGCTATTACTGCAAAATTTTCATCTAATATTATTATTCGTGCATTTGGATATGCACCTATAGCTTTTTGAATATCTCCTGTATACTCAATTATTCTCCTCCCTATCTCTTGCCTATTTAAGCTTTCGAGTCCTTGTTTAAATCTCGGTAGATTTAGTGTATTCCTCAATATCTCAAAAGCATTATATGCACATACAGTTCCATACCCCCATAAAGGATTAGGATAAGTTACACTAGGTCTATCTCTTTTCGAACCTCTAACTAGGTAATTCTTTAGCCGTTCACCATATAAGAATTTATCGTTCCCTTTTACTATTCCCCACTGCATAAATAATGCAGCTATACCTGTAACATGAGGTGCTGCCATAGAAGTCCCTGTCTTAGCATCAAAATTATTATAAGGAATGGATGAGATTATCCCTTCCCCTGGAGCTATAAGTTCTGGCTTTGTATATGCTGGATCTCCACTTGCTCCCCTTCCACTAAAGCTTGATATGGTATTAGTTATATAATTATAACTTCCAACTGATATGACATTACTAACTGTCGCTGGTATTCCTAATGTATTAAAGAGTGTTGGTCTTAAAAATTTTGTATTTTTATTAAGGCCTTCTGATACAGGCATCCATATATCATAATTTCCTCTATACTCATTCAAAACATTTAATCTTATTTTCCACTCACCTGCAATAAGATATTCTCCCCCTGAAATGAATGCTATAACTACTTCTCCAAGCAAATCAAAAGGTTTAGGTCCTGACATATAAAATACAATTCTATCTCCGTCTAAATTAATTTCATTTAGCCCTTGCTCTATTCTTATTCCTCCACTTACTCTACCTGTTGGGCTTGTTATTTGAACATTTATCTCTGACAAAATATCATGATATAAAGCTAATTCTACAGATGGCTCATCATCTGCAATATTTATTGATATTGTTTGCTCGCCTCTAAGCTCTCCTCCAACATGATGTGAAGCATCCCCTTCATTACCTGCTGCTATAACTATGGTTATTCTTTCCAAATCACAGACCGTACTTATATATTTTTCTAATAGTGATTGACCATTATGTGCTCCATCATTAGTGCTTAAACTTATATTTACAGCTAAAGGCATTTTAAGCTCCTTGCTCCTATCAACCAAGAACTTAAGGCCTCTTAATATTTGAGTACTAAGGGCAAACCTTCCTCGGTTTGCTTTTACCATAATTATAGAACTCTTAGGCGCTACCCCATAATTAGCCACTGGAATTCGCCCTCCAGCACATGCTATTCCAGCAACATGAGTTCCATGTTCTACTAAATCATTTGATGGAACTATACTAGATGGATCTTCATTTAATATAGCCTCGTTTATCGTTGCTTTATTATATATAGCTCCCCCTAAACTTAAATCATAAATATACTCTATTCTTGTAGTACCATCGGCATTTCTAAATGCAGGATGCATATAATCTATTCCAGTATCTATAAATCCTACAACAACACCTTCTCCACCTACATTGTAACTGGACTGCGCTTCTGGTATACAAGCCGCTCTATTGCTATTTATATCTGAAAAATACAAAGCTTTAGGTAATTCTATATACTGTATTGCATCTAAATCTTCTAATTGATCTACTTTATCAACAGATATGGTCACTATTCCATATCCATACCCCAGGCTTTCATATTTTCCGCCTATACCATTCACAATTTGTGATATGTTATCCACACTTTCCCCACTTATTATTATAACTTCTATCGCATTTTCTCCATCAATCATATTTTCTTTAAATAAATTTAGTTTATTAATTGTATCCCTGCCTAATGCTCTATATAGTTCTAAGTAAGTATCTAACTTATTCTCCACCTCTAATTCACCTCGAGATTATTCTTATCATATACTTATTGTATGAAAGTATATGACTTTTGATAAAGGTGCTGTAAAACATATATAATAAAAAGAAAGTACATCCATAGATGTACTTTCTTTTTATTTATAGCTTAATTTCTACTCTATCTAACCTTGCTACTACCTTCATATTTCTAACTTCAACAGTCTCAGTCATAGCACTTCCTCTGTTGCTCATAAGTAATACTTTAGAATTATCTAGTCTTCTAACTTCTCTTATTTTAGTTTCTCCCTTGTAATTAACTAAGTAAAAACCATTTTGATTAAGTTCAGTAACTAAGTGCCCAAATACTAAGTCTCCCCTTAGCATTCTAAATCCACTCATTTCATCATCAGAAACTTCTAAATATATTACCTTATCTTGAGGATAACCTTCAACTTTATTTGAATGTATAGGTAATTCCTTATGTCCCTTAACATTTTTTAATTCATAATCATATATAGGAACATTCTTTAAAACTGAAGAAAAAGCATTTTCCCAAACTTCATTTGATTTATTATCTTTTTTAAAGCTAGGTTTAGATTCTTTAGCTACTCTCTTTTCTTCCATTAAATCTTCATCAGTAACTACCATATTGATATCATTTAAATCAGTATTTAGAACCTTTGAAGCTTTATTTATGAAACTTTCTTGAGCAACTTTTCTTCCCATTTCAACTTCATTTATATACTTTTCAGAAACACCAAGCTTCTTAGCTAATGCTTTTTGAGGTATATTAGCTTTAAGTCTAGCTTCCTTAATTCTATCTCCAACTCTACTCAAGACTATTACTCTCCTTTTTGCTGTTTTCTATACCATTCTCTCTCTTCTAAAAGGTGTGTAATTAGGTACTTAAATGACCAATTACGTGATACAGGTGTTACTACTGCTAGTACTCCATCCTTTACAGCTCTTCTTATTTTCTTTATTAAAATTTGAACTTCACCATCTGAGAATCCATTAAATAATATTACCTTCTCATCTGGCATTTCAACTATTTCAATAATTTCTTCATTAACAACGCCTGAAGCTATTTCATGAACTTTAAGTTCTACCATTTCTGGTTTTATTTCAATAACTTTTGCTAATAATCTTAATGAATTTATTTCATTTTTTGATAAGCCATGTACTAATAATGATTTATTATTATTCATTTAGCCCACCTCTTACTCTTCTATTACTTTAGGTTCTTTTGCTGAGTAATCTCCAAGGTCTACAGTAACCTTTTTAATTCTTTGGTCTTCGTATGGTCTATCTCCACGATCTCTTGGCTGCTTAACTATTTCATCAGCAACTTCCATTCCTTCTATAACCTTACCAAATGAAGCATATTGTCCATCTAAGTGTGGTGCATCTGCAACCATTATAAAGAATTGGCTACCAGCTGAATCTGGATGCATAGCTCTAGCCATTGATAAAACACCTTTAGTATGCTTTAAATCATTTTTAAATCCGTTTCTTGAGAATTCTCCTTTTATTGAGTATCCTGGACCACCTGTTCCTGTTCCTTCTGGACATCCCCCTTGGATCATGAATCCTGGAATTACTCTATGGAATATTAAATCATCATAGAATCCCATATTTATTAAATGTATAAAGTTATCAACTGTAGTTGGAGCTATTTCTGGGTATAACTCAGCTTTTATAACTCCTCCGTTTTCCATTTCTATTGTTACTATTGGATTTTTCATATAAATTCTCCTTTCAAAACTAAAACCTATTAACTATTATTATCCAAAAAATTTATATAAATTCATATACTTCTTAAGATAATATTTTGTTCTATATAATGAAATTATATCTCATTTATACCTATTAAACAATTACTATAGCCTATAGTATATTTTCATTAAAGAATTTAAATAAAACATACATTAAATAATCTTTTATATTTAATTTAAACTCTTTCCAGCACTCTTTCTTCCTTTAATCACTTCAATGACCGCTGGTAAAATTGATATTAAGATTATAGCTATTATAACAAGTGAGAAATTATTTGCAACAAATGGTATATTCCCAAAAAAGAATCCTAATAAAGATGCTGTTAATACCCAAAGTAATCCTCCAATTGCATTGAAAGTTATAAATTGCTTGTAATGCATTGACCCTATCCCTGCTACAAAAGGTGCAAATGTACGAACTATTGGAATAAATCTAGCTATTACAATAGTTTTTCCACCATACTTATCATAATAAGCATTTGTTTTATCTATGTATTCTTTTTTTATAAACCTTGAATCTCCACGATTTAATAGCTTCTGCCCTAGATGTTTTCCTATATTATAATTTATAGTATCTCCAAGTATTGCAGCTACTGATAAAGAAATTAGCAGTATCCAAATATTAAGTGACCCTATTGCTGCAAAGGCTGCTGCTGCAAATACTAATGAATCACCTGGTAAAAATGGTGTTACAACTAATCCTGTTTCACATAAAATTATGAAAAATAATATAACATATACTAACGTTCCATAATTATTGATTAATACTCCTAGATACTTATCTAAGTGTAACACTACGTCTATTAATCCACTTATTAAGTTCATATTATCACTCCCTAAGCTAATTTTGCTCTAAACTTTTATTGATTTTTTGTTGTAATACTTATTATAGACGTATTATGTTAATTATTAGTTAAGTAATTATAATATTAATAGATTATTATGAAATTTATTAATTCTATAAAAGCAAAAAAAAGCCACTATCTTAATATCGGAAAGATAGTGGCCTCTTATGGATCTTAATTAATATACTCATTCTATTACTCCATTTGTTAATTTAGGAAAGTAGTTCCCATTACAACTCTTGAAAAATCATTGTAGTTTGTTAAGTTCTTAACATTTACAGCGTTAAAAATTGCTTCTCTTCCATTTTGATTTATTAATTCACTGAATAGGCATGTTAAGAATGTGCTTGGTATTCTGTCTAATCCTTCAAAGTCTAAAACAACTTCATCATTTAAGTTCTCTTTTATTTGTTCTCTTAGTACTATAGCATCTTCAACAGCAAAATTTTCTCCTAAAAATTCTCTAACATTAATCATCATTACAATCACCTCATAAATTTATTTTATCTTTATTAGTTTTCTTTTTTCAAATTTTCTGACAATTCTGTCTACATATATAATATACCAACTTCCTATTTCTTTGTCAACTATTTAACAAAGTTTTTTTGAATTTTTTCTCTTCTTAATTTAATATATTCAAAATCTCTAATATGTTGACTATTTTTTAGTATTAAATTTAATAAACCGCATGTACTTTATATACATGCGGTTTATTATAAATATTATCTTCTATATACTAAGTAATTTTTTACTAAGTTCTGTTACATCATCTCTTCCACAAGAATTATAAAATTCTATTGTTCCTTTTTCATTACTATCATTTATAAGGTCTGCTTCTCCAAGTCTTCTTCTAAGCTCTCTTACAGTACCTTCGCCACCATCAATTATAGGAACATCCTCTCCTACTACTTCTGATAGGCTCTCTATTATAAATGGATAGTGAGTACAACCAAGAACTATAGCTGCTATATCTTTATCTTTATACTCTTTAAATTTATCTTTAAGATAATTTTTAAGTTCTTCGCTATCCAAATCCCCATTTTCAATAAATTCTACTAATCCATCACAAGGCATTGGAGTTATAGTAGCCTGTTCTCCATAGCTATCCATAAGCCTCTTGAATTTATTATGTGTTAGGGTAAATGGAGTAGCCATTATTATAACATCTCCATCTCTATGTAATTCAACTGCTGGCTTAACTGCTGGCTCTATACCTACTATAGGAACATCTTTGTAGACCCTTCTAAGTTCTGCAACTGCTGCACTTGTTGCTGTATTGCAAGCTACTGCTATAGCTTTAGCTCCCTTATTTAATAAAAATTCAATTGCATCAAATGTTAAATCTCTAACTTCCTTCATTTCTTTAACTCCATAAGGAGCATTTTTTGAGTCTCCAAAATATATGTAATTTTCATTAGGCATAAGTTTTAATGCTTCTCTCATTACGCTTAGCCCACCAACTCCTGAATCAAAAAAACCTATTGGTAATTGTTTCTTATTCAAAGCCTAATCACTCCACTCTTTTTCGTTTAAATTTATATACTACATATTCTATAACTTTAACTAAAATAAATCTAGATTTACTTAGTTTATTTATTTCAAATATAAAATATAATTTTTTATTAAGTTTATTGACTGACGAGATATATTGTAGTAAAATCTTTCTAAGATTTGGATTATACGAACATTTAACTAAATGTTCACAATTTCATTCGACCCTAAATTAAGAAAGGATGTGAAGCTATTCTAGATACAAATTGATAGAAAGTATCTGGAATTATACTACTATGATTGAAAATTTAATTTATACTATACCAAGCGATAAACACACTAAAAATGATATTATCGAGATTATGTCTAAAAACCCTCAAGTTAAATTTGTTTCTTTAGTCGGAATAGATTTATCGGGGAATGATACTGACGAAAAAATTCCTATGACCTTATTCTTAGATGATATCGACTCTTTCTTAAATGGCGTTGCTGTTCAAACTGACGGTTCTTCCGTTGTCCTTCCTGGAATTGCCACTCTTAATAACGCTAAAGTTGATATGATTGCAGACCTAGACTGTAATTGGTTCGTTGACTACAACTACGATAACATAGACCCAATGACTAACAGACCTGTTGGTACTCTTAAAATCCCTTGTTTTTTATATCACGACAACAAGCCTGTTGATTCAAGATATATCTTAAAATCATCCATTGAAACTTTCAAAAAATCTCTTTGGGAAGCATTTGATAAAAATCCTAAATTATTAGATACATACAATATAACTAAAGATGATGTAGAAGAAATTGTTCTTACTTCAGCTACTGAGTTAGAATTCTGGGTAAAAACACCAAATAATATAGCTCAAATAGAAGAATTATCAACTTCACAGGTTTTACACGAACAATATTGGACTAGAACTAAAGGTAATGTAAGAACTGCTTTAGAACAAACATTAGATTTAATGGATAAGTACGGATTTGAGCCAGAAATGGGTCATAAAGAAGTTGGTGGTGTTAGAGCTCAATTAGAAAGTTCAGGAAAATTCAATCATATAATGGAACAGTTAGAGGTTGACTGGAAATTCTCTTCAGCATTACAAGCTGCTGATAATGAATTATTTGTTAGAATATTAATCCAAGAAACATTCAGAAGAAACGGACTTGATGTAACATTCATGGCTAAACCAATAGATGGAGTTGCTGGATCTGGTATGCACACTCACCTAGGAGTTAGTGCTAAGTTAAAGGACGGAAGTAGAATTAACTTATTCCACGTTGGAAAAGAGCACTTCTTAAGTGAAATAGGATATGGAGCTGTAATGGGAGTACTTAAAAATTATGAAGTAATGAATCCATTTATTTCTTCAACTAATAATTCACTTAAAAGATTAAAGCCTGGATTTGAGGCCCCTATATGTACTGTTACATCTTTAGGATTAGCACCTGATAATCCTTCAAGAAATAGAACAATACTTATAGGATTAATAAGAGATCTTGATAAGCCTATGGCTACTAGATTTGAACTTAGATCACCAAATCCTCATACAAATACATATCTTGCTATAGCAGTCTCTTATACAGCTATGCTTGATGGTATATTATATGCTGCAAATTCTAATAAATCAAAAGATGATTTATTAAAAGAATTATCAAAAAAACCTGGTGAAGATGCTGATTACTTAGAAAAAGGAAGAGCCTATAGAACTGAAGAAGATGTATTTGAAGATTTCACTGAAGAAGAAAGAAGTGAATATTTCGGGAAAGCTCCTGCAACAGTTTTTGAAAATTTAGCTCAACTTGAAGCTAATCCGGAAAAGGTTAATGTATTAAAGAAAAACCCAGTATTTACTGATCAAATAATAGAAAGCTTTAAAATAGCAGCATTAAGTAGATGGGCTACTGAAATAGAATATAGAGTAATAACTAACTATATGAAAGAAATAAGAGCTAGTAGAATTCTTCATGCACCTGAAAAAGCTCTTGATTTAGATATTTCAAGATGGACAGAAATAAATAAGCTAAGACATACTTTACTTAAAGATACTTATAATAGTAAATCATTATTCACTAGCACTAAAGATGCATTTAAAAATAATGATTATGAATTAGCTTCAAACTTATACTTACAAGTTGAAGATTCTATGAGTGAATTAAGAGAACTTTATTCATCATATGAAAAGAATTTATTAGACCTATAAAATTAATTAAAAAAGACTAGATTAAATATCTAGTCTTTTTATTTTTATATTAATTTTTATATTAATTTTGATACATCCTAGCTGAATAGTCTTTGCCATGTCTAAAAGGATTATTATTTACTATCTCTTCAGCTTCTTTAAAATCTCTAGCCTTAAAAACTATAGTCCATCCATTTTTATCATACTTACCTGCACACATTAAGTATTTTTTTGAACTTCCAAAGTTTCCTTGTCTATCAATAATTAAGCTATTGCTTTCACCTATATTTTTATAGTTTAATTTTACAAAAACGCCTGAATCTGATTTCATAAATAACACTCCTTCTGCACGAACATACGTTTGATTACATTTTATCGAACGCAGGTTCGCATGTCAACATATTTTTCTCTTATGTTAACAATATATGTACCCATTTTCTAAATATTCCTAATTATTTTTTCACTTTTATAAATTTACTTAATTTACAATAAAAGAGAGTATATTGCTCCCTAAATATTCATAGTATTTAAAACTATAAATATAACAATAAACTCTCTTATATAAAGTAAGTGTAGTCTTATTTTTTTATAATCAATCTTAAATTTCAGCTATATTAAATACTTCTAAATTGCTCTCATTTTCAAAATGTTTGTTCTTAACATCAATTATAGCCTTTAATGTATCAAGTGCTGTTATAACCCCTATATTTCTCTCTACAGCAGCTCTTCTTATTAAGAAACCATCTCTCTTTGAATCATTTCCTTTAGTTGGCGTATTTATTACTAAATCCACTTCCTTATTCTTAACAACATCTAATATATTTGGTCTTTCTTCATTTAACTTTCTTACTTCTTCTACATCAACACCATGCTCTCTTAAAAGCTTACAAGTTCCTTCTGTTGATACAAATTTATATCCAAGTTTTGAAAGTTCTACTGCCATTTTTAAGAATTCCTCTTTATCATGATTTTTAATTGTTGCAAGTATCTTTCCCTTTTCCATTCCTGGGAACATACTAGCTCCAACAAACCCTTTATATAGAGCTTCTTCTATAGTTCTACCTATTCCTAATACTTCCCCTGTAGATTTCATTTCAGGCCCTAATGATACCTCTACATTTGGAAGCTTTTGAGTTGAGAATACCGGAACCTTTACTGATACTAATTCTGGCTCTTTATAAACATCTACTCCGTAACCTAAATCTTTAATCTTATATCCAAGCATAGCCTTTGTTGCAAGGTCTACTATTGGTACTCCAGATACTTTACTTATATATGGTACTGTTCTTGATGCTCTTGGATTAACTTCTATTACATATAATTGCCCCTCAAATTCGATAAACTGTATGTTTATCATTCCCTTTATTCCTATTGCTAAAGCGAGCTTCTTAGTATATTCTAATACCTTCCCCTTAATTTCATCACTTATATTTTGACTTGGATACATAGTAACACTATCCCCTGAGTGTACTCCTGCTCTTTCTAAGTGTTCCATTATTCCTGGTATTAATATATCTTCTCCATCTGATATTGCATCTATTTCGATTTCTCTACCCATTAAATACTTATCTATTAATATAGGATTTTTAGTATCTTTTATAAATGCATTTTTAAGGTAGTATGTTAATTCCTCTTCATCATGAGTTATTTCCATACCTTGACCACCAATTACATATGAAGGTCTAACAAGTACTGGGAATCCAAGTCTTCTTGCTTCTTCTAATCCGTCTTCTAGTGACCATATCCCTTTACCTTTAGGTCTTGAAACTCCAAGTTCTTCTAATAATTCATCAAACTTTTCTCTATCTTCAGCCATATCTATTTGATCCGCTGTAGTTCCAAGTGCTGGTATATCTTTTTCTTTTAAGAAATTAGCAAGTTTTATTGCAGTTTGGCCACCAAATTGAAGTATAACTCCATCTGGATTTTCTTTTTCTACTATATTAAGTACATCTTCTTCTGTTAATGGTTCAAAGTATAACTTATCTGATATATCAAAATCTGTACTTACTGTTTCTGGATTATTATTAACTATTATAGTTTCTATTCCCATATTTTTAAGTGATTTTACACAATGTACAGATGCATAGTCAAACTCAACTCCTTGTCCTATTCTTATTGGACCTGAACCTATAACTATCACTTTCTTTTTATCTTTATTTACTGTAACTTCATCATATTGCTCATAAGTTGAGTAATAGTATGGTGATAAGGCTTCAAATTCGCCTGCGCAAGTATCGACCATTTTATATGAAGGTTTTATATTCCATATATCTCTTAATCTATAAACATCCTCTGGACTAACTTCTAGGAAATCTGCAATTGCCTTATCTGAGAATCCCTTTTTCTTTAAGTTTAATAACCATTCTTTATCTAAATCTTCTATGTGACTTAATTTTAATCTTTGTTCTTCATTTACTATCCACTTTATTTTATCTACAAAGAATCTATCTATTCCAGTTATTTGAGATACCATATCAACTCTATAGTCTCTTCTAAGCATTTCTGCAAGTGCAAAGATTCTTTCATCATCTGGAGTTACTACTCTTTCCTTTAATTCTTGCATGCTTAAATCTCTAAACTTTTTAAAGTCTAATGAATATCTTCCTATTTCTAAGCTCCTTATTCCTTTTAAGAATGCTTGCTCGAAATTAGCTCCTATAGCCATTATTTCTCCAGTTGCCATCATCTTTGTTCCAAGGGCTCTATCTGCACTGAAGAATTTATCAAAAGGCCACTTTGGTATCTTACATACAACATAATCAAGTGTTGGTTCAAAACATGCATATGTTTTTTGTGTAACTGCATTTTTAATTTCATCTAAGCCATATCCAAGTGCTATCTTCG
This sequence comes from Clostridium sardiniense, assembly GCF_050584765.1. Lineage (GTDB taxonomy): Bacteria > Bacillota > Clostridia > Clostridiales > Clostridiaceae > Clostridium > Clostridium sardiniense_A. The sequence goes on from NZ_JBNOOR010000003.1 coordinate 125,712, forward strand.
CTGCAAGTTTTGCTATTGGATATCCTGTTGCTTTTGATGCTAAGGCTGATGATCTTGAAACTCTTGGATTTATTTCTATTACTGCATATTCAAAGCTTTCTGGGTGAAGAGCAAATTGTACGTTACATCCACCTTCAATTCCTACAGAATTTATAATATTAATTGATGCAGTTCTAAGCATTTGATATTCTTTATCTGATAATGTTTGAGATGGTGCAACAACTATACTATCTCCTGTATGTATTCCAACTGGGTCTATGTTTTCCATATTACATACAGTTATACAGTTTCCGTATGAATCTCTCATTACCTCATACTCAACTTCTCTCCAGCCCTTAACTGATTTCTCTAAAAGAACTTGTCCTATAGTACTTAACTGTAATCCTGATTCTAATATTTCTTTTAATTCCTCTTCAGTTTCAGCAATACCTCCACCTGTTCCACCTAATGTATAAGCAGGTCTTACTATAACTGGGTATCCTATCTTATTTGCAAAAGCCATTCCAGCCTCTAAATCAGTTATTATCTCACTTTGTATAACTGGTTCATTGATTCTATTCATCATATTTCTAAATAGTTCTCTATCTTCACCCTCTTTTATAGATTCGATAGATGTACCTATTACTTTTACATTATATTTATCTAAAATTCCAGCATCATAAAGCTCTACTGCTAGGTTTAGACCTGTTTGTCCACCCATTCCTGCAAGTAAGCTATCTGGTTTTTCTTTTTCTATTACTTTTTCAACAAATTCTAAAGTTAATGGCTCTAAATAAACTTTATCTGCTACCTCTTTATCTGTCATTATAGTTGCAGGATTTGAATTTATTAATACAACTTCCATTCCTTCTTCTTTTAAAGCTTGGCAAGCTTGAGTTCCTGAGTAATCAAACTCCGCAGCTTGACCTATTATAATTGGGCCTGAACCTATAACTAATACTTTTTTTATATCTTTATTTAATGGCATAACTTTAAACCTCCTAATAATCTTATAGTGCGTAATTTAAGAATCTATCAAATATATATTCTGAATCCTTTGGACCTGCTGATGCCTCTGGATGGAATTGAACTGAGTATATTGGCATTGTCTTATGCTTTAATCCTTCAATAGTTCCATCATTGATGTTTATGTGAGTTGCCTCTACATCTTCTGGCATACTATTTACTACATATCCATGATTCTGTGAGGTTATGTGTACTTTTCCTGTTTCTAAATCTTTTACTGGATGGTTTCCACCTCTATGTCCAAATTTTAATTTAGTTGTATTTCCACCTAAGCTTAATGCTAAAAGTTGATGCCCTAGACATATTCCAACTATAGGTTTCTTTCCTATTATATTTTTTATTGTTTGTATTTCATATTCTAAATCTTGAGGATCCCCAGGACCATTTGATACGAATACTAGATCTGGATTTACATTAAGTATTTCTTCTGCTGATGCATTTGATGGGAATACAGTAAGTCTGCATCCTCTTTTTCTAAAACATCTTATTATATTTTGCTTTATTCCATAATCTATTATCGCTACATGTTTACCTTCTCCTGGAATCTCATACCTTTCTTTTGTAGTAACTATATGTACTGCCTCTTTATTTGAAAAGCTATTTAATTTTTCACTAACATCATCTAAATTTGAATCATCTAAAACAATTATTCCCTTCATTGTTCCATTGTTTCTTAATATCTTAGTTAGTGCTCTTGTGTCTATTCCTTCAAGACCTATTATTTTGTTTTGTTTTAAATAATCATCTAAAGTTAATTCACATCTAAAGTTATTTGGCATATTGCATTTTTCCCTAACTATAAACCCTTTAACCTGTGGCTTGCTTGACTCAACATCCTCTAAATTAACTCCATAATTTCCTATTAAAGGATATGTCATTGTAACTATTTGACCATAATATGATGGATCAGTTAAAACCTCTTGATATCCAGTCATACCTGTAGTAAAAACTACTTCTCCTACATTTTCTTTTAAGTATCCAAATGGATTTCCTTCAAAGACCATACCATTTTCTAATATAAGCTTTGCTTTCATGCTTAGCCCTCCTCTAAACTATTAGTTAGTTGCTAAAAATACACTTTAAAAGATAAATCTCAATAATTTTTTATAAAAAAAAGGACAATAAAGAGACCACAACATTTTAAATTGCTATCCTTATTATCCTCGTATGTTCACCGTTATTTAAATTTATCTTTAAAGACAAAGCTATGATATTCATATTTCTCAATAACATAGTTGCATACTCCTTTCTGGCCTCACAGGACCAATTTAAAGTGTATCTTAACTTCAAATTTATTCTTTTTTACTATTTTAATTTATGGCCACTACCATGTCAAGAAATTTCTTTAAATCATTTCCAATTCAACGCACCGCATAATACAATTATTAATATTGTTTAAAAAGTTATTAAATACTATTTACATCAACTTTTTATAGTAGTATAATTTCCTTAACATCTAAAATATGGTAATATTTTAAATGAGTATATTATAAGGGGGAAATTCATGTTACAGGTAAAAAATTTAACCAAAACATTTAAGAAAAATACCGTTGTTAATGACGTTACATTCACCGTGAATCCAGGTGAAATTGTTGGTCTTTTAGGGGAAAACGGTGCTGGTAAAACTACTACTCTTAGAATGATCTCTACAATGCTAAAAATCACTTCTGGCGAGGCTATAGTAAATAACTATTCTGCTTCTACAGATCCTATTAAAGTAAGAAAGGAAATAGGAATCCTTTTTGGAGGAGATGTTGGTCTTTATGATAGATTAACAGCAAGAGAAAATATAAGATATTTTGCAAATCTTTATGGTATTGACGACAAGGAAGCTGATAAAAGAATTGATGAACTATCTAGAAGATTTCAAATGGATGAATACATCAATAAAAGAGTAGCAAAATTTTCTAGAGGTATGAAACAGAAAGTATCTATTGCACGTTCAATAGTGCATAGTCCCAGTGTTATGTTATTTGATGAACCATCTACAGGACTAGATGTTACTGCTGCAAGAAGAATACAAGAATTTATACTTAGTTGCAAAGAAGAAGGTAAAACTATTCTTTTCTCTAGTCACTCCATGGCAGAAGTTGAAAAACTTTGTGATAGAGTTGTAATTATAAATAAAGGTAAACTTATAGAAAATTGCTCAATAGATAGCCTTAAATCAAAATATAACAATAATAACTTAGAAGATGTTTTTGTATCTTTAATTGGAGGTAATAAGCATGAGTAATTTTATGATTATTTTAAAGAAAGAACTTAAAGATATATTCCGTGATAAAAAAACTATTATATTTTCTATATTACTTCCAATATTAATTTTTCCAATAATATTTAATGTTATGTTTAAAGGTATGGAAAGTACCACTAAAAAGGCAACAGAAAATATAAATATATGTCTTGAAGGTGACGTAAATTCAAGTGCCGCAAATCTACTTAAATCTCAAGAAAATATAACTATAAAAGCTGTTGATAATCCTACAGAAGCACTACAAAATGGAGATATTCAACTTATTGTATCAATTCCAAATAATTTTGATGAAAAAATTAAAAAGGGTGAACATTTAACAATCCCAATCTCTGTTGATGAGAACTCTAATAATTCTGCTATAGCCTCAAATGTAGTTCAAAAATTATTAGGAGGGCTATCAGACAAAATAGTTACTGATAAGCTAAAAGCACAAGGAATAGATAAGGATTCTCTTACACCATTTTTATTAGATGTTAAATCTGGCTTAAGTGATAGTGCTGGAAATGGTGCAGCTAACGGATTCTTAGGAATGATTCCATCACTTATAGTAATACTTATGATATCACCAACACTTGCAATAGCTGCAGACTTAGGTGCTGGCGAGAAAGAAAGAAATACTTTAGAGCCATTGCTTTCAACTTCATGTAATAGAAGTGCTCTTTTGTGGGGAAAAATAGTTGCCATGAGTATAGTATCAGCTCTTGCACTTATATTGAGTATAGGATCTATATATTTCTCTATGCAAAATATACCTGGCCTTGAGGAAGGATTTTCACTAGGATTAAATACAACAGGTATAATACTTATATTATTAGTATCATTCCTGCTATTAATTGCAATTTGCTCATTAGAAACTTGTGTTAGTCTATATGCAAAATCAGTTAAAGAAGCTGGAACTTATCTATCTGGTCTTGTAATGCCATTTATGATTCTTTCATATGTTCCTGTATTTATGGATGCAAAAAATACATCTATGCTTATCTTTAATATTCCAGTTGCAAATTCAGTTGCTCTCATGAAAGAAGTTATGGTAGGAGTTTATAATCCAACTCATATAGGAATAGTTGTAGGCTGGCATATAGTTTATGTAATTGCTGCCGTTTTATTTGCTAAATACATGTTCTCAAGAGAAGAGGTTATATTTAGAGCTTAAATATTTTAAAGAAGGCTATTAAAAATAGCCTTCTTCAATCTTACTTAAATTAATTTTTATGAATAACCTTCAAATTAGATTTAATCTAATTTGAAGGTTATTTTTTTTAATTAAATTCTATATATAAAAGGTATTGACATTGGAGTTACTCTACTCTTTATAATTTAAAACAATTAGAAATTTAAAACTAATTAATTTAAAGTTTTTATGTAAGGAGTTTTTTTATGAAATTAGGATGTAGTAGTTTATCATGGAGGACAAATGGATGAATGAAAATATTTTAGGCACAGAAAAAATCACAAAATTATTTGCAAAGTTTTCAATTCCTGCAATTATTGCCATGTTAATTGCAGGAATGCAGTCAGTAGTAGATGGGATATTTGTTGGTAATTTCGTATCTTCTAATGCTATGGCAAGCGTTAGTATAGGAGCTCCATTTATGCAAATAGTAATAGGTGTATCAATGCTTGTTAGTGTGGGAGCTTTAAGCTATATGGGAAGAAGTCTTGGTGAAAATAAAATAGAACAGGCACAGGATATTTTTAAAACATCTTTTATATCATTATCGATAGTAGCTGTTTTTTTCACTATTATAGGTTTTTTATTTAGTTCTAATATAGCAAAATTCTTTGGAGCAAATGAAGTTTTATTAAGTGAGGTAAGCTTATATATAAAAACTATATCTATTTGTATATTGCCTATGTCTCTTGCATTTTTATTTGGGTTTTCAAATAGATTGCTTGGAAAACCTGATCTGTATTTTAAAGGTATGGTATTAAGTTTAATAACTAATATAACTTTAAACTTTATTCTTATAAAAATATTAAAATTAGGAATAGTTGGAGCTGCACTTGCAACTGGGATCTCTTATTCATCAGTTTTTTTAGTAGTTGTACATCCGTTAATAAAGAAAAATAGTTTAATAAATATATTTATCGGAAATTTTAAAAAAACTATTATAATTCCAGTTGCATATAATGGACTATCAGAAGCTATAGCATCTGTTACAGCTGCAATTTCTGCATTTCTATTTAACATGGCTTTCATAAAATTTGCTGGTGAAGATGGAGTAACTGCATTTTCAAGTATTGGATACGTAACACAATTTGGCTCATTGATTATATTTGGAATAGGAGATGGGATTTCTTCAATAATAAGTTATAATTATGGAGCAAAATATATGGATAGAGTTAAATCCATTTTTAATCTTGCTATGAAAATAGCATTATGTGTAGGAACCCTAACATTTATTTGTGTATTTTTCTTTAGTGAGAATCTAGTTAAAATTTTTGTTCCATCTAACTATGAGGTTATAAATATAGCTGTATCTGGTTCTAAAATTTATGCATTAGCATACCTAATAATTGCAATAACAACACTTTCTTCTTCATATTTTACAGCAATAGGATATGCTAAAGAATCAGTTATAATTGCTCTAAGTAGAGGGTTAATTTTTATAACAATTGGAATTACGGTTCTTCCATCAATATTTGGAATAAATGGAGTTTGGCTTACAATCCCCTTCTCTGAGTTTATGACATTATTTATTTGTTTGCACTTAAATAAGAAATATGGGATAAATAAACTTTTAGAATATGAAGAAAGCTCAGGCTTAACAGTGACAAAATAATATAAAATAGCTATATCAAAATTGATATAGCTATTTTACTTATTAATTAATTTTAATGTCTATATTTACAAAATATTTAGCATCATTATCTTTTTGAGGTAAATAAAAATCATATTTTATCAATGCATAACTTGATTTATTAGAATTAAAATGCTTATTTAAATCAATTATATATTTGTCAATTTGATTTGAACTTCCATAGAAATTAACATTAATAAAATTACCAGAAATATTTTTTTTTAAATTTTTATTCATCTCAATAGAACTGTGATTTTCTATGTAAAGTTTTATTTTTTCATTTTCTTTAAAAAATATAAGATTGCTTTCTTCTTCAATAGCTTGATTTTTATTTATATTAAAATAATATAAAGATGGAGTATCTTTTAAATAAATAAGATTTTTTTCTATTTCTGTATTGATATCAGAAGTGTTATTTTTAGATGTTAAAACATTTTTTATATCAATACCATATAAGGTATAATCCTTTTTAGTTAAATTTAAGTTCCTAAAGTCATATTCATTTTTAAAGTTTAACACCTGTTTTAATATATCTTCACTATTACTTAATGAGCATTTTAATTTTTCTAACTCTTTTTGCTTATTTTCTATTAAAGTTTTTTGTGTTTGTATTAAATCTATATATCTATTAATATCTCCGCCCTCTATTGTACTCTTTATATCTAATAATGGCACTCCTAAAGACTTTATACCAATAATTAATCCTAGCTGTTCTAAGTCCTTTAAATCATAGAATCTATATTTGTTATTTTCATTTACTTCAGGTTTTAAAATATCGATTTTATCATAATATCTTAAAGTATCTTTACTTATCTTAAATATTTTGCTTACTTCACCTATTGATAATTTCATGCTAAATACCTCTTTTATTAAAGTTATTTTCAAAGTAAATAATACCATATAAAAGTAATTTTTTGTAATATATTAATATGAATTATCTCTTACTAAACAATATATTAGTCAGTTAACTTAAATTTTTGAAAAAATACAAAATAACAGATTTGCAAATTACCTTCCAAAGTCTTTTTAATAAATTAAAATTAAATTTAGTGGGAGGCAGTTACATTAGCATTAAATAGAGATAAAACAATTGTTATTGCTAAATTAAATATCTTTGATTTATTAGCTCCTGCTGGACATAATAAAGTAAGACAAACTCCTTTACAATGCTCTGTGGATAGCACAGCCCTTGATGATTATGTTTAAAAAAGATATTAATAAACTAAAGAAGAAACTCTATTAAATAATAAAGTTTTTTCTTTAGTTTATATATAAAATGTCATATAATATTATATGTAATATTTTACATATAAGGAGATTCTTTATGGAATTAAGTAGAAAATGTATTATTTTTAATATAATTAAATTCTTATGTTTTGCAGGTATTGTTATATTATCCTTTGGATATACAGAAATGTCTTTTAAATATTATTTAATAACGGCAGACATTCGTGAATTATATATAATATTTTCTATAATAATTTCTTTTTTTATTGGTGATTTATTTATAAAACTTCTACAAAAAAAGAAATTATTATTTTTTATAGTTAATATATTATTGTTATATATTGTTATAAAATTTAGCTTTACACTTATATTTGTAGGTATGAGTTTATGTATTATTTATATGTATATATCTTTTGAACTTAGTATGAAATATTTTATTGACTTTTTTATAAAGGAAAGTAAATTAGTTTATATTGTATTGTCATTACTAAATTTCTTTATTTTAGTTTTTATTTGTGCATTCCTATCATAATATAATTTTTTAGTTCTATATTGTATAAAGGAAGGAAAAGTATATCTAGAATATAGGAAGAAAAAACTATAGAACGTGCCTTTGCTAACGCAAAGGAAAGGCACGGAATGAAATTTACTAACTTAAGAAGCTTGGTAAAAATTAAATTTGAGACCACGCTTATTTTTGAATGTATGGATTTGAAAAAGAACTAAAGAAGGTTATTTATAAGTAACCTTCTTTTTTTATGCTTTTTTATAATAAAATATTTAATTTATTCGAATAATATAACTGATAGATTTCAGCATATTAATGAATTTTATTTGAAATTTATGAACTTTAATGATATAATCACAACTAGCAACTTTAATTTAAGTATTAAGTTGTCAGTTGTCGAAAAAGGGGGCTTTTTTGTGATAGAGATAAAAAACGTATCAAAAAAATTAGGCAATAGACTGATATTAGATGATATTTCACTTTCAATAGAAAGTGGTAGCTTAGTTGTTTTAATAGGTTCAAGTGGATGCGGAAAAACTACGACACTTAAGCTTATAAATAAATTAATTACGCCAACTTCTGGTGAAATATTTATTGATGGTAAACCATTGTCTAAGGAAAATACAATAGACCTTAGAAGAAGAATTGGTTATGTAATACAAAATACTGGATTATTTCCACACTTAACTATAAAAGAAAATATAGAGCTTATTCCGAAACTTAAAAAGGAAAAGTCTATTAAAGATATTGAGGAATCTACAGTAAAACTTTTAAATATGGTAGGACTTGATCCTGAAATCTATTTAAATAAATATCCATCAGAACTTAGTGGAGGACAGCAGCAAAGAATTGGGGTCGCAAGAGCATTTGCTACTGATGCCGAAATTATACTTATGGATGAACCTTTTAGTGCATTAGATCCAATAACTCGTACTTCTCTTCAAGAAGAGTTATTCTCTCTTCATGAGGAATTAAAGAAAACAATAATATTTGTTACACACGATATGGATGAAGCACTAAAAATTGCAGATAAGATTTGTATTATGAAGAATGGTAAAGTAGCTCAGTATGATACACCTGAAAATATACTTAGAAATCCTGCTGATGACTTTATTAGAGACTTCATTGGTTCTGATAGAGTTTGGAACAATCCAGAGTTTATTAAAGCTGATGATATTATGATTAAAAATCCAGTTGCAGTTAAGGGCTCAAGAACTATACTTCAAGGTATAGAAATAATGAGAACTAGTAAAGTTGATAGTCTTTTAGTTGTTGATAAAGATCATATACTAAGAGGAATAGTTACAGTAAAAGATATAAAATCTACTCATGAAAAATCTACACCTTTAGATAAAGTTATGAGTACAGAATTACTTACTGTAAATGAAAATGATAATTTAGTAGATATTTTAGCTACTATGAATGAACATTCCGTTGGATATGTTCCAGTTACTAATTCATCTAACAAATTAGTTGGTTTAATAACTAGAAGTAGTTTACTTTCAGTTTTAAGTGAACAATTCCTTGAGATGGAGGTGAGTGTTCTTGGATAGTTTCTTTCAATTTATAATTTCACAAAAGGATCAAATACTTGACCTTTTAGTTCAACATATTTCATTAACACTTACCGCTATATTAATAGCAATCTTAGTCGGTGTTCCACTTGGAATAATAGTATCTAGAGTATCATTCCTTAGAAAACCTATAGTAGGTTTTGTAAACTTAATTCAAGCAGTACCATCAATGGCATTACTTGGTCTTCTTATTCCCTTACTTGGTATAGGCAGTACTCCTGCAATATTCATGGTTGTTATTTATTCATTGCTTCCTATTGTTAAGAATACTTATACAGGTCTTACTAGTATAGATCCAGTAATTTTAGAATCTGCTAAAGGTATTGGACTTACAAGTAATCAAACTTTGTTTAGAATTCAGTTACCTCTCGCACTTCCAATAATAATGGCAGGTGTTAGAATATCAGCTGTTACTGCTGTTGGTCTTATGACTCTAGCTGCATTTATAGGTGCTGGTGGTCTTGGTTACTTAGTATTCTCAGGAGTTCAAACTGTTAATAACAACATGATATTAGCTGGTGCTATTCCCGCTTGTATACTTGCTTTAATAGTAGACTATATATTTGGTAAGATAGAAGTTGCAGTTACTCCAAAAGGATTAAATCCTGGTTCTCCTAAAAAGAATCTTCTTGTTCTTAAAATAATTGGTGTTATACTTGCTATATTAGTTTTATTTACGGCATTTAATTCAATATTTTCAAATAAAAAAGATACTATAACAATTGGCTCAAAGAACTTTACAGAGCAACTTATACTTGGAAATATGTATGCTGATTTAGTTGAAGCCAAAACTGATTTAAATGTAGAGAGAAAACTTAATCTTGGTGGTACATCAGTAGCCTTTGGAGCCGTACAATCTGGTGATTTAGATATGTATGCTGACTATACTGGTACTCTTTTATTAAATGTAATGAAAGAACAGCCAATAAAGGATAATGCTAAGGCTTATGATCATATAAAAGATGTTATGAACAGTAAATATGGAATAACTTTATTAGATCCAATTGGATTTAATAACACATATACATTAGCTATGAAGCCTGAAGTGGCAGAAAAATATAATATAAATACATTGTCTGATTTAGCTAAGCATAGTAAGGATTTTGTCCTTTCTCCAACAATAGAATTCGAAAATAGAGATGATGGTTTAGTTGGTTTATCAAAGTTCTATAATATGAACTTTAAAAATGTTAAGGCAATGGATGGAAGTCTTAGATATTCAGCATTGGCCAATAACGAATCTCAAGTTGTTGATGCCTTTTCAACTGATGGTCTTTTAAAGAAATTTAACCTTAAGGTATTAAAGGATGATAAAGGATTCTTCTCTCCTTACAATGCAGTACCTTTAGTTAATAATAAGACTTTAGAAGAACATCCTGAACTTAAGGATGTATTTAATTCATTATCTGGGAAAATCGATGAAAAGACTATGATAGATCTTAACTATCAAGTAGATGAACTTGGAAAATCCCCGGAAGAAGTTGCACATAAATTCCTAGTTGATCAAGGTTTAATTTAATTACAAAGCTTTTAAATCTCTCCGTAAGGAGAGATTTTTTTTAGATTTTTTCCATGAATTTTACAATATAAGTAATAGGATTATCATTATTGCTTGGTGCTATGTATTTAGTATTAGCTTTTAACTTTTCATTACCATTATTAACTACAAAACCATAGTGAGCTTCTTCTATAAGTTCTTTATCATTCATGTTATCCCCTACTGTAACTATCTTTAAATCTCTTAGATTATAGTCATCTACTAAATCTTTAAGTGCATGACCTTTTGAAGTATATCTAGGCACGACCTCAAGAAAATTATCACCGCTTCTTATTGGAATCTCACTATCGTATTTTTCTTTAAATTCTTCCTCAATCTCATCTAATACTTCCTTGTCCCCTACAACTAAGATCTTAGTCCATTTCTTTTTCCATACATCTTCATTTATATCATAAATCACATTGTATCCTTTACCTGTGAACCTCTTTGTGTATTTGCAATCTTTAAATATGTATATATCTTCTTCTGAATAAACTTCTATTCCAATATCACTTCTGCTATTAAGGATTTTATTTATTACATCTTTTCTTTCTTCTTCTAAAAAATATTCTTTAATGATTTCTTCTTTTGAATAGTCATAAACCTTACTTCCGTTATATAAAATTATTGGTAAGCTAAGATTAAGTTCTCTTGCAAATCTACTAGCTGATGGAAGCATCCTTCCTGTAGCTATCGTAAATAGTCCACCGTTATCCATAAAATACTGTATTGATTTTTTATCTTCATCTGAAATTACTCTTTTATCATTTAATAATGTTCCATCCATATCTGAAACTAAAATATAACCATTAAAATTTCCCATACCTTTTCCTCCTATTTATTTGTACTAAATATTATTTTTCTTATTATGCTTCTAGGTAAAAATTTTGTAGCTATTACAATTAATTTATTTTTAAAACCTGGTATTATAATAACCTTACCTTTCTTAAATCCATCATGACCTTCTTTAGCAACATCCTTTGCATCCATTAAATATTTCTTTGCCTTTTCTGATTTTATAATTCCTGCATTTTCTTGAAAAGATGTTTTAACTGGTCCAGGACAAAGGCAACTTACATTAACTCCAAATTCTTTTGCCTCTTCATAAAGTGCCTCTGATAATGTAAGTACATATGCTTTTGAAGAGTAATAAGTACTCATTTTAGGTCCACCAACGAAAGCTGCTGTAGATGCCACATTTAGTATTCCGCCAGATTTTCTCTCTTTCATTTTTGGTAAGAAATATTTTATAAGCTTAGTTAACACTATAATATTTATATCTATAAGTTTTATATCTTTATCCACATCTATTTCATCAAAATATCCAAAACTTCCTAAACCAGCATTGTTAATTAAGTTATCCACAACCATATTCTTTTCTTCCACAAATTTTATAAGTTTCTCACAAGAATTATCCACACTAAGATCTAAACTTAAAGTTTCAACAGATATATTAAATTCTTTTTCTAAATTTTCTTTTACTCTTTTAAGCTCATCTTCTTTTCTTGCTACTATAATTAAATTATTTTTATCCTTTGCAAATAACTTCGCAAGTTCTATACCTATCCCCTTTGTTCCGCCAGTTATTAGTGTATATTTTTTATCCATAATATTTTTAGTTCACTCCTAAATATAATTAACATTTATTCTTATAAAGTTTTTCACCTTTTGCTTTCTATTATTTTACAATAATAATATTTAGAATTATAGTCCTAGTCTAAATTTACACTTATATAAAGCCATAAATACTGACTTTAAATTTATATTTTAATATAACTTCCTTTTGCATAATTAGTATTTTTTGGGATAAAAGTATTGTATTTGTAAATATATTCTAATATAATTATACCTAGATAATCTATGCATAGATTATCTAGGTATAATTTGAATTCGGAATTAATGGTTCCAAAACTATTAATATAAATTACTTTATATTAAATATCTTAGTAAAACCATTAGTCTAAAATAAAGGAGGCATAATCTTGAAGGTAAATAAGGAATTAATGAAAGGTAGTACATCGCTTCTTATTCTTGGGTTATTAAACAGAAAAGAAATGTATGGCTATGAAATGATCAAGGAAATTGAAGTAACCTCAAATGGAGTTTTCTCCTTCAATGAAGGTACACTCTACCCTATACTCCATGCACTTGAAGGAGAAGGTGCCATTGAATCATTCTGGAAAGAGGGAGAGACTAAAAGAAAAAGGAAGTATTATTGCATCACTAACACAGGAAAAAAACATCTTAAAGAAAAAGAAGATGAGTGGAATTTATTTAGTACAACTGTAGATAAAGTTTTAGGGGGAACTACAGCATGAATATAGAAAATAATAAGCTTGTTAATGACTACTTAGACAATGTTTGCTCAAATATAAAAAATACTAGAATGCATAATGAGATACGTGCGGAATTATTGTGCCACATTGAAGATAGATTTCTTTCAAATCTAGATAAGGGGTCAGATGAGGAAGGAGCTATCGAAAATGCAGTTACGATTATGGGTGATTATAGAAAGGTTGGTGAGGATTTAAATAAAATCCATAAACCATCAATTGAATGGGGTATATTAATATCAACATTATTAATATTATCTATAGGATTAGTCTCTTTAACTTTTACATCAAATTACTTAGATGTAAGAGAATTATATATTAATAAAAGTATTATATTTTCTTTCATAGGAATAGTTTCACTATTTTTATGTAGCTCATTCAATTATATTAAATTAAAGGTATCGTCTAAAAAAATATATATAATATCTATATTGTTATTATTACTTTGCTTATTCTCTGGGACAGTGGTAGGCGGTAGTAGATCATTTTTAGTATTAGGTTCCTTTTCTATAAATATATTAGAACTCTCTCCTATACTTATACTAATTTCATTATGCAATTTAGTTAAAGAATTTAAAAAATGTACAACTAAAATGGATTTTCTAGAGGTATACACTCTATGCTTTATGCCATTAATTCTTATGATTGCATTTCGTAGTATTTCTTGCATAGCTATATATTTTATTGGAGTATGTGCAATTTTAAAAACTAAAAAATATAAAAATAAATATATACTAATTCCTATTTTTGTATGCTTCTTATTGTTTTTACTTGCTTTGAATAGTTATAGAATTGAGAGATTAACTTCATTTTTAAATCCATATTTAGATCCACAAGGTAGCACTTATATATATAATCAAATACAAACTGCTCTTCATAATTCTGTTTTAATAGGTGAAGCTAATAACTTTATCCCTAATTTAATTCCAGAAGCTCATAGTGATTTTATATTTATTTTTATAATATATAGATTTGGCTACTTAGCAGGAGCTACCACAATTTCATTATGTGGATTCTTATTATTTAAAATATCAAAAATATTAATGAAAGTAAAAAATACTTACAATAAATCATTAGTGATTATACTGCTTACTACTCTTTGTATTAAGTTTATATATAGTATTCTTATGAATTTAGGAATGGCCCCACACATACCAATTTCTATTCCATTTTTAAGTTATGGTGGAACTTCAGGAATAATAAACTTAATGTTAATTGGGTTAATACTGAATATATATAAAATAAGAAACTTATCTAATATAGAGAGTTTGAATACATGCAATAAATAAAAGTAGCTTATGCTACTTTTATTTATTATCTAGGTCTTGTAGTATAATAAGTATATAAGTAATTTTTAGTATTATTTCCATATGATGAGAGGATGATATTCTATGAAGATGATTAACAAAAGAAGAGTGGCCATTATATCAGCAAGTTTAGCCATTATTATTTTCCTATGCTTTAAAACGTTTACAGCATTTGCATTTCACAATCCACAGGAACTACTAAAAGATCCTGAACAAAAAACTTCAGCACTATATTATGATAGTGAGGAAAACAATAATGAACAATTAGTAGCTTTCAAAAAATTATCTGGAATTACTACTTTAAGCAAAATTCATATTAAAGATAATGGTAATTTTACTATTAAATACGATAGCAAAATTTTAGGTGGCAATTTAAATATCTATGTTGTTGATAAGGATGATAATATCATTAATGAAATACCATCTAATAAATCTGGATCTATGGTGATAAATTCTAATGATAAACAAGATTTTTCAATAAAACTATGTGCCAAAAAATCAAAAGGAACTATCGAACTTAAAATTATTCCAAAGGATAATTTAGATATTAAATATAATAATGAAATATCTAATTCTTAAAATAAAAAAATACAGGTTACATCTTTTTTATTTAAAGATGCAACCTGCCTTTAATACTTCTATTATCTTATTTAGAATATAAAGAACCACCTATTATCTTCTCTTCTTTTTCTATATATTTGCCCGCTCTAGGATTAATAGCTTTAATAAACATATTTAAGAAATTTAGTAATATAAATAATACTACATAAGTTGCTATAAATATTTCTATATTTCCTAATAATTCAAAAACATTTCCTAATGATATATTTCCTAATCCCATGCAGTAATCTGATAATTTATATGCTGCAAGAGTTGCTATAGCTAAAGGGAATGTAAATGCTGCATATGCTGGTTTAAAACCTTCTTTAAATAATTTCAAAATGTATCCATATACAACTACAAGTAAAATTAATCCTGTAATAACTAACCAAGCTAACATATATTTATTTGGATTTGGTTCTATTGTTAATATTCCAACTACTCCAAGTGGAGCTGGTGAACAAATTATACCTACTGTTGGAAGCTTATGATCATCTAGTTTTTCACTTCTAAATACTATATAAAGAACTAATGGTAATAATAGTGTATAAAATACAAATCCAAACATAAGCATGAAATGAGCTATTTGTGGAATTTGAGGTATAACCCCATCCATTCCTTTACTAGCAACACTACCTGTTATCATACCTGTATATACAATAAAACAAGTTGGCATTATATTACTAAATTTTCTCTCTTTAATTCTTATTATTGTATAGAAAATTACTATTGCATAGTGATATACTGCTGCACCAATCCATAAGTAACTACAAAGAACTGGGAAACTAGGGTAGAAATATGCTGATACAAGCCATACTACCATACCAATAGTTGGGTAAAATGTACCTGTAACAGGATTTTTTAATTCCTCCCACATAACTTTTGGAAATCTAATTAATCTTATTAACATTAATGCTAACATGCATACTGCAATGAAAATTGCTATTGGTTTGAAATAATTCACATCTTTTATTATCCAAGAATTACTTAATGTTATAAATGCTAAACATGTACCACTTATACCAATAGGGTAATTTTTTAATTTATCTAAATATTTTTTCATATTTAATAATCACCTCTTATCTTACCTTGTCGTTAGTTATCAATTTATTTATAATTATCAATTCATTTAAATCATCATTAAATAACTTTAATTATATTATATGATCACACTATATATAAGTAAAATATTTTATTTTTATAATAATCATATACTTTTACCTATATAATAAAATACGTTTTTATTAAAATTCAATTCACTTGATTCAACTACGCTTAAAATCATTATAATATAATGATTTTAAATTTTAATTAGCTTAATATAAACTGTTTATGAAAAAACAAGATACACCTTATTTATTTAAGATGCATCTTGCCTTTAATATTTTTATTATTCCATTATATTAACTTCATAGCCCTTATCTTTCATCATTTTAACGATTCCATCATCTCCAAAGAAGTGAAGTGCTCCAACGGCTATAGTATATGTCTTATCTTCATCAAAGAATTTTTCCATCTTTTTAACCATCGCTTCATTTCTCTTAGTTATCATAAGATCATAACTTTCTGGACTTTGCTTTTGAGTTTTTATCGCATCCTCCATTACCTTTGTATCACCTTTTACGTATCCATCCATTAATCCTTCTGAATACTTAATAACCTCTTTCCCACTTTCTATGAATTTTCCTTCTTCGTGAGCATCTAAAGTAGCTTTTAATGCTTTTATTCCATTTATTTGTTTCAAAAGATCCATTTGAAAATCAATAGACTCTAATTGGGCTACCTCTTTTTTACTATCTTTTATCTCCTTCATTAACATATCATCAAATGTTTCCATAGTAAGACCTGCTTTATCATATAAAACTGCTTCAAGATTATTTATAATCATATTAGGCTTTAATATTTTTATCTTTTCATACTCAATTCCAGTTTCATTACATATTGACTTAAGTTTCTCAACTTGCTCTTTACTTAATTCTTTTTCAATGGAATCATCCCCACTATATACTCCATCGGCATTAACCTCTAATATTTCATCCTGTGTTGGATTAATTTCAACTGCTAGTACATCTGTTTCTTTAACTATATTATTTACAGTATCAGTAAAGTAATCATACCCTTTATTTATAGGATGCATCGTACCTATTAAGTACATAATTTTATCATCCTTTTTTACTTCCCACTGAAATCCATTAGCCTTTGGAGTAGCTGATACCTCTTCCTTTTTAGAACATCCAAATAATATAGTAGTGAAGAAACTTCCCACTATTAAAAGTGATGCTATTCCCCTTTTATGCTTTTTTATAAACATCCCCCATACACTCTCCCTTTTTAGTGTTTATCTATAAATTAATTGTAACATATTTTACCAGAATTCATAATATATATTAGATATGGATTTGATTTGATATAAATGTAATTTGATATAGATGTAATTTGATTTTATTTATAATTTATAGTATAATTTATTTGAATATTCAGATAATTTATGGTAAGAGGCAGTTACTTGATTTTTTAAGAACTGACCAAACTTACTTTCAATAATACCTTTAAAAGCCTTCAAGACTTACCGTCTGAAGGCTTTTTACTATACATTATAAATCATTTTAACATGAGGAATTCCCGCTTCCTCATATTCATCTGATACTACTGAAAATCCAACTGATTCATATAAACTCTTTATATATGCTTGAGATGATAATTTTATCTTTTTATCATCAAAATTTTCTTTTATATATTTTATAGCTGCCCTTAATACAACTCTCCCAAGTCCATAACCCCTATACTCTTTCTTTACTAACACCCTCCCTATACCAGGTGCATCTTCATATCCAATCCCTTTTGGTAATATTCTAAGATAAGCTGCTATTTTATCGCCATCCTTAGCATATATATGTATACAATCTTTATCCTTTCCATCAAATTCATTTTCACATGTTATTTTTTGTTCACAAGCGAAGACTTCAAATCTTTCTTGTAAGATTCTATATAAATCATCTCTTGTAAGTTCATCAAACTTTTCAATACAAAGTCTCATAAAATTCTCTCCTCCTTTTATATAAAGCCCACTCTAAAATCTTAGAGCGAGCTTAATTATTCATAACTTATTTATCTAATTTGTCCATTACCAAATATAATATATTTAACTGTTGTAAGCTCTTTAAGTCCCATCGGTCCTCTTGCATGAAGCTTTTGAGTGCTTATTCCAATCTCAGCTCCAAATCCAAATTCTGATCCATCAGTAAATCTTGTTGATGCATTTACATAAACAGCTGCTGCATCAATCCTTTGTAAGAATTTTTGAGAATTCTCATAACTCTTTGTAACAATAGCTTCTGAATGTCCAGTATTATATTTATTTATATGAGCTATAGCTTCATCTATATTTTTTACTACCTTAACGCTCATTATATAGTCTAAGAATTCTTTATAGAAATCTTCTTCTGTAGCTTCTTCCATATCCTTTACTATTTCTCTTGCTCTTTCATCGCCTTTTAAAAGTACATCTTTTTCTCTTAAAGCTTCTGCAAGTATTGGAAGTAATTCTTCTACAACATCTTCATGTATAACTAAACTTTCTGCTGCATTACATACTGCTGGTCTTGATGTTTTCGCATTAACTACAATATCTTTTGCCATTTCAAAGTCACACTCTGAATCCACATAGATATGACAATTTCCTGTACCTGTTTCAATTACAGGAACAGTTGCATTATTAACTACCGCATTTATAAGTCCTGATCCTCCTCTTGGAATTAGGACATCTATATAATCATTTAATCTCATCATCTCTGTAGCTACTTCTCTACTTGTATCTTCAACAAGTTGAACGGCATCTTCTGGAAGATTTGCTTCCTTAAGCCCTTCTCTAAGAACCTTTATTATCGCCATATTTGAATTTATAGCTTCTTTTCCACCTCTTAATATTACTGCATTTCCTGTCTTTAAGCAAAGCCCAGCTGCATCGCAAGTAACATTTGGTCTTGCCTCGTATATTATTCCGATTACTCCCATAGGAACTCTCTTTTGACCAATTTGAAGTCCATTTGGTCTATTCCACATTCCTATAACTTCTCCAACAGGGTCTTGCAGATTTATAACTTGCATTAATCCATCTGCCATACCTTCTATTCTACTTTTATCTAATGATAATCTATCGAGCATAGCTTTACTTGTTCCGTTTTCTACTGCCTTTTGTAAATCCTTTTTGTTTTCCACTATTATTTCATCTGACTTTTCTAAAAGCTTTTTTGCCATATTCTCTAAAGCCCTATCTTTATCCGTAGTGGTAAGATTAGCTAATACATATGATGCTTCCTTTGCCTTTTGCCCTTTTACAATTAACTCACTCACTTTAATTCTCCTTCCTACCCTTTAAAAATAATGTTCCTATATTTTCTCCATTTACTATATCTAATAGTATCTTTGGTTCCTCACCATTTGCTAAAATCATATTTATTCCTGAACTATTTGCAACCTTTGCAGCTGCAAGCTTAGTAATCATTCCACCTGTACCAAAGCTTGTTCCTGCACCACCTGCCGCTGCTTCTAATTCCTCTGTTATTTCATGAACTTCAGTTAAAAGCTTAGCATCTTCATTAGTTCTTGGATCTTTATCATAGAATCCATCTATATCTGAAAGTATTATAAGAAGATCTGCATCACAAAGTCGTGAAACTATAGCTGACAGATTGTCATTATCTCCAAACTTAACTATATTCTCTATTTCATCAATTGAAACTGTATCATTTTCGTTTACTATTGGAATTACTCCCATTTCTAATAATGTATTAAATGTATTACATACATTGTTTCTTATATGATCATCTTCAACAACATCTCTAGTAAGTAATACTTGACCTACCGTATTGCTATATTCTCCAAAAAATTTACTATATATATGCATTAATTCACATTGACCTATTGATGCAACTGCTTGTTTCTCTCTAATACTTTGGGGTTTTTCTTTAAGCTTTAACTTGCTACTTCCAACGCCAATTGCACCTGATGTAACAAGTACAACTTCTTTGCCAGAATTCATTAAATCTGATATAACTCTAGTTAATCTTTCGATTCTAGTTAAATTAATATTTCCATTCTCGTAAGTTAATGTAGACGTTCCTACTTTTATAACTATTCTTTTTGAATCTTTTATTTCATTTCTATTGCTCATATTGTGTACAGCCCCTTGTATTAATTTTATTTATTAAACTGATTTTATTATATCTTTTTATTATTATATTTACTATAAAAGTTTAATTACTTTATATAGTATACCTCAAAAATATAATGTTTTTTATTAAAACTGTTAAAATAAGTAACCTATTATTCATTATTTTTATATTAAAAGCATATTAAAATAATATATTTATAAATTGTTTTTACTCCCTAAAAATCTTTTTACATATCTAGTCAAAAGTGTTATACTATTATTGTAAACATTTTCAATAAATAAAAATACATTTACGTTTGATAATTAAATAAAATGAATATAATTTGTGTGATAGAGATTTAGAGAGTTAAGCATAAAGAAGATTGTCATCTTTTTGCTTAGCTTTTTTATTTTATTATGTAACCTAAGATTATTTGATTTGTTCATTAACAATATTTTTAACCTATTGCTAATGTTCATATTATAAAAATTAATTCTAATGGGGGTATTTTTATGATCAATTTTCTAGCTGAGATGATTGGAACAATGATCCTAATTTATTTAGGTGATGGGGTTGTTGCAAACGTTGTCTTGAAAAAAACAAAAGGCACAAATGGTGGCTGGATGGTTATTACTACTGGCTGGGCTTTTGCTGTCGCTATTCCTGCATTCATATTTGGTGCTACAAGTGGTGCTCATTTTAATCCAGCACTAACTTTAGCATTAGCATCTATTGGGGATTTCCCTTGGAGTCAAGTTCCTATGTATATAACCGCTCAAATGATCGGTGCTTTCTTAGGTGCTTTACTGGTATTTATTCAATATTATAATCATTTCGAAGAAACTGATGATAAAGATGGCAAGCTTGGAGTATTCTGTACAGGCCCAGCTATAAGAAATGGTAAATTTAATTTCATCAGTGAATTTATAGGAACATTCTTATTAGTTTTTGCTATTCTAGGAATAAGTGCAGTTCCAATGGCAAATGGATTAAATACACTTGCTGTAGGACTACTAATCTGGGCAATAGGCTTAAGTTCTGGAGGAACTACAGGTTATGCAATTAATCCTGCGAGAGATTTAGGTCCAAGAATAGCTCATGCAATCTTACCAGTGCCAGGAAAGAGAGATTCTGACTGGAAATATGCATGGATTCCTGTAGTTGCACCTATCTTAGGAGCACTAGTTGGAGCATTTACATTTATATACTTATTTAGATAATTAATATTTTTAATTTAGAGGTGAGTGGAATGAAAAAATATGTAATAGCATTAGATCAAGGAACTACAAGTTCAAGAGCGATTATTTTTGATAAAGATCAAAATATAATTGCAGTTAGCCAAAAGGAGTTTACTCAAATATATCCAAAAGAAGGATGGGTTGAACATAACCCTATGGAAATATGGGCATCTCAATTTGCAGTGCTTCAAGAAGCTATAGCTAAAAGTAATATAAATCAAGATGAAATTGCAGCAATAGGTATAACAAACCAAAGAGAAACTACGATAGTTTGGGATAAAAATACAGGAACTCCTATATATAATGCAATAGTTTGGCAATGTAGAAGAACTGCCCCTATATGCGATAAATTAAGAGAAAAAGGATTAGAAGAATATATAAAAGATACTACTGGATTAGTTATAGATGCTTATTTCTCAGGAACAAAAATAAAATGGATACTTGATAATGTTGAAGGCGCTAGAGAAAAGGCTGAAAAAGGTGAATTATTATTTGGAACAGTTGATACATGGCTTGTTTGGAAGCTTACAAATGGAAAGGTTCATGTAACTGACTATACTAATGCATCAAGAACTATGCTATTTAATATAAAAGATTTAAAATGGGATGAAAAATTATTAAATGAATTAAACATACCTCAAAGTATGCTCCCAGAAGTTAAAAGCTCATCAGAAATCTACGGATACACTAATTTAGGTGGAACAGGTGGAGTTAGAGTTCCAGTTTCAGGTATGGCAGGTGATCAACAAGCTGCTCTATTCGGACAAACTGCCTTTAATAAAGGTGATGCTAAAAATACCTATGGTACTGGCTGTTTCTTACTTATGAATACAGGTAATGAAATGGTTAAAAGTAATAAAGGACTTCTAACAACAATAGCAGCAAGTACTAAGGATAATGTTCAGTATGCTTTAGAGGGATCTATATTTGTTGGTGGCGCTGTTATACAATGGCTTAGAGATGAATTAAGATTAGTAAATGATGCTGCTGATTCTGAATATTTTGCTAAAAAAGTTAAGAATAATGGTGGAGTATATGTTGTACCTGCCTTTGTAGGTCTTGGTGCACCTTATTGGGATATGTATGCCAGAGGCGCAATCCTTGGATTAACTAGAGGATCTAATAGAAATCATTTGATAAGAGCAGCTTTAGAATCAATAGCTTATCAAACTAAAGATGTTTTAGATGCAATGGTTTCTGATACAAATTGCGAAGTAAACGTTTTAAGCGTTGATGGTGGTGCAAGTAGAAATAAATTCTTAATGCAATTCCAATCTGATTTAATAGGTAAAAAGGTAGAAAAGCCAATAATAGTAGAAACAACAGCACTTGGTGCTGCTTATTTAGCTGGATTATCAGTTGGATTCTGGAAAGACAAAGAAGAAATTAAGTCTATGAAATGCATTGGTGAAACATTCATTCCTAAAGCTTCTAAGGCTGATATGGATAAATATTATGCTGGATGGCAAAAGGCTGTTAAGAGATCAATGGATTGGGAAGAAGATTAATTAATAAAATTTAACTATAAAAAGAACTATCAATTATAATTGATAGTTCTTTTTTTGTTTAATGTTTTATCAATCTATTTACTGCTCTCTTTATAGTTATTGATTGTAGATTGTACACTATTTATTGATTGATCAACTGACTTTAAGGAATTTTGAATTAAGCTCTTATTTTGCTCTTTTTCTGCCGATTCAATGGCTTCATTTAATTTTGTTTTGGCCTTATTTAATTCATCTAAGCAGCCCTTTACACTTTCTATTGCATTTTGTGTATTTTGCGCATTTTGTGCACCTTGCGTATTTTGTACACCTTGCGTATTTTGTACACCTTGAACATTTTGTGCACCTTGCGCATTTTGTACACCTTGAACGTTTTGTGCACCTTGAGTATTTTGCATATCCTGTGCATTTTGTGCCATTGTCATTGCAATTCACCCTCCTTCATCTCTTTTTACATTAATAGTATCTGTATTTTTTCTTCCCTGATGCATGGCTATTTTAGGTCGCCCTGTTAATATTTTATGTATAATTTATGAATATTTTTATTAAAAAGGGTATCTTTTTTTTATATTTTACGTTATTATGTATATATATTGTATATTTATAAGGAAATTATGCATAAAGTTTATATAAAGGGGAGTTAATTATGGAAAAGGTAAATACTAAGTATCACCCGGAATCATTGTTTAAATTTATAATACCATCTTTAATTGGAATATCTTTATTTATGATACCAATGAAAATAGAGGGACAGATAACTATACCAATAGCATTTATGGCTAATTTTATTGAGGGAAATTTTACAGAATTACTTAAGTTTATGGCATTAATACTTATTTCATTATCAGTTATAGGTAGTGTCGTTATAAAGTTATTTAAACCAAAATTTTTAACTGAAAATAATTATTTAAATAATTTATTTAATGTAACACCACTATGGTTTATTGCTAGAATCTTAGGAATGATTTTTGTTATATGTGCATTTTTTGAAATTGGACCAGAATTCATATGGTCAGAAAATACTGGCGGACTTGTTTTAAATGATTTATTACCTATACTAATAGCAGTTTTCCTATTTGCAGGATTCTTACTTCCACTACTTTTAGATTTTGGACTTTTAGAATTTGTTGGATCACTTCTTACTAAATTCATGAGACCTATATTTAACTTACCAGGTAGATCTTCAATTGATTGTATAGCTTCATGGCTTGGTGATGGAAGTATTGGAATACTTTTAACTTCAAAACAATACGAACAAGGTTTTTATACTAAAAGAGAAGCTGCTGTAATTGGTACAACATTCTCTGCTGTTTCAATTACATTCTGTCTAGTTATAATATCTCAAGTAGGACTTGCTCATATGTTCCTACCATTTTATTTAACAGTTACACTTTCAGGAATAGTTGCTGCAATAATAATCCCTAGAATACCACCTCTTTCAAGAAAGAAAGATGAATACTTTGGCGGTCAGGACTCAAAAAATTTAGAAGTTATACCAGAAGGCTATACTCCATTTTCTTGGGGACTTGAAAAAGCTGTAGAAAAGGCTAATGACAATACTGACCCAAAAGAATTTGTTATATCAGGAATAAAAAATGTACTAGATATGTGGATTGGTGTTCTTGCAATAGTTATGGCTATGGGCGGAATTGCACTTATGATTGCAGAATACACTTCAATATTCCAAGTTATGGGTACACCATTTATTCCATTATTAAAATTACTTGGTGTTCCAGAAGCTGCCGCTGCTGCTCAAACATTAGTTGTTGGATTTGCTGATATGTTTATTCCATCAGTTCTTGCAACTAGCATAACTAGTGAAATGACAAGATTTATAGTTGCTTGTATCTCAGTTACTCAACTTATCTATATGTCAGAAGTTGGTGGACTTTTACTTGGATCAAAGATTCCAGTTGGTTTAAAAGACTTAATAATATTATTTATTGAAAGAACTATTATAACACTACCTGTTATTGTTCTAATGGCAAATATATTCTTTTAATTAAAAACCTCATCTAATAGATGAGGTTTTTGTTTAATATGAAGTCATATATGGTATAATCTGTATAATATATTTAAATTAGGAGGTGATTACTTTGTTTAGTTTCACTAAAACGTGTCCTAAATGTAAAGAAGATTTTAAAGTTACTCAAGTAAAAATGAGTAGAGTTACAAAATGTCCTCATTGCAGAACACCTTTAATAGCTACCTTATCTAATACTTTCGTTGCAGGAATATGCTTGGTTATAGGCTATGGTATATCTCAAATCCTATCATCAAAAGGAATTGTTCCCTTCTACATTCCATTTGTAATAATAGCTCTAATTACATTATTTTTAGTAGAACCAATTACCATGAAGTATAAAATAAAGGAATAGGGTTAAATTCCCTATTCCTTGTGCTTTATAATAATTCTTTTAACTTATTTATGCAAAGTAATAATTAAAGTAATATTATTATTTTGAAGGTATATATCAATAATATACATATTCATATTATATGATATCCATTATATAAGTTTAATAATACTTCTCTTCAATAAAACATCTTACTTCCCTATTAAACCTATCTTTTTCATCATAAAATAATCCATGACCACTTTTTTCAAACTTTATAAGCTTAGAATTTCTAATAAGTTCTCTTTGTGCTTCACCAAGTGGAGGTAAAACAACTTTATCATGAACACCATGCAAAATTAATGTAGGAACATAAATCTCCTCCAAATCTTCAAATAAGCATTCATTAATCCAAGTATTAGCGATTGCTGCTGTAGACCATCCCGCTGCTTGAAATCCTAATTGTAAAAACCATTCAGAAAATGGTCTACTTATCTTCTTATAAAAGAATATCTTACCAAAGTCCTCTAACATTTTAGGTCTATCTCTATACGTTCCCTCTATAATATCTTCAACTGTCTCCACTTTTGCTCCATAAGGAAAACCTGGTCGCTTTATAAGACTAGGAGCCGCTGCCGCACAAAGTACAAGTTTTGATACCCCATATTGTTCATGCCTTGCCATATATCTTGTAGCAATTGCTCCGCCGGTAGAATGTCCCAGTAATGTACAGTCTTTTAATTTTAACTTTTCCATAACACATCTTACATCATCAGCTAATGTATTATAATCATATCCATCTTTTGGTCTATCAGACTTACCAAAACCTCTTTGGTCTAATCCAATACATCTATATCCCTTCTTTGAAAAATAATCAAATTGATATTCAAACAGCTCATGACTACCTGGCCATCCATGCAAAAATACAATTGTTTTATTTCCTTCCTCATTAAGGTCTTCTACATATACTTTTACATTTGAATCAACTTCAACATAATATCCCATTATTTAATTCCCCATTATTTAAGAGTTTTCATTATTATAATACTCTATCCACGTATATTTGTGAGTTCAATATACTATGTTTAGATACTTATATATATATTTCGTCAATGAAGCAATAAATAATGCATGTTTTTTAAGCTATTGAATTATTAGCTTCTCTTCTATAATTTCTAATAAAATAATTTACTACACTTAAATTTTATAATTTATTTTTATCTATAAGCATTAATTATATACTAATCTAAATATACCATTATTAGAATTAATAATCTAAAATAACCATGTCCTAATTAAGAATAACTTTTTACTAGATTGCAGATATTAATATAGAACATTAAACAAAAGGAGTTGAATATTGTGGCTAATTTAAATGAATTAGAATTACAACACTTACGTCACCTAATCGGTGGTCATTGTACAGTTGAAAAGAAGTTAACAGATTATGCTAACCAATGTACAGATCCAACATTAAAGCAAATGTTACAAAAAGATGCTCAGGATGCTAAAACAAGTAAAGACAAATTAATGTCATTCTTAGGATAGGAGGTAGTATTTTATGCAAGAAAAAGAAATGATAAATGATTACCTTGCTGGTTTAAAGGCTAGTATAGCTGGCTACGGAGGTATAATAGCAGAAACAGAAAATAAAGAACTTCGTGAAACTATTCAAATGATGAGAAATCAAGATGAAACTCGTCAATATGCTCTTTTCCAAAAAGCAAGAGAAAAGGGATATTACGTGCCTGCAGCACAAGCAACACAACAAGAAATCTCAACAGTAAAGCAACAAGTATCACAAGGCTAATCTTAAATAAAAAGAGGTGAATTTTTTAAAATTCACCTCTTTCCATTTATTAATATCTCATAAATAATTTTAAATTAAATATAAGCTCTAACATTCTTCCATTTTGCCTTTATATTTTTCTAATATTCTAATATAATGATTAGCTTCCCTTAGTACATGGTCTCCAAGGAGAGGTAAAATTATGGATCGTATTTTACATTCATCTATACCCTTTGTTCCAGCTTGCTTAAAATCCTTAATCTTAATTGTTTCATTTAGAGTTTCCATAGTAACATCAGACATTGTTTCATCAGTCATTCTACGTGTCTTTTTAATAATCATATCATACTCTTTAGCAATTTCATTTGAAGTCTCAATTAAATTATTCTCAGTCGGATCAAGTAATCCTCTAATAAATAATGCATGTTCCATCATAATTCTATCCCAAAATAGTTGAGTTTCTTTAATATCCCTATTATCAATCTCCTCAACATCTTCATTATTCTCAAGCTTTATTATATAATCACGATATAATTTTGCCTCTCTGATTATATGTTCAATAAGCAAAGGATAATTCATTGTAAATAATTCACAGCACAATACACAATCTAATACTCTCATCTTTAGATCTATAAGTCCATCCACCAATCTCTTTGCTTTCTTATTAAGCTGCTTTACTTCTTTTACTGTTTCAGATTTAATATATTTATGTTCTTCACAATGCAGCCTTAACTCCATCATAGTTATCTTTTCATTTATCTTTATACCTGTTAAGTGTTCTGTTTTTCGTTCCGTACTCAATGTGTAGTCAGTAAAAAATTCTCCAGAATCTAATACCTCTTCCCTAATTATGCCGTCGCTTAGTTTAACTGCATCTGATAAAACTTCCTCAAATCTTCGCTTATAACCATCTGCCTCTTTGGCAAGTTTAGAATCTTTAGGTGTAAATCCTGCTTCTAAAAAAAGAGAATGCTCTTTCATTATTCTTGCAAAAAATAAATGTAATTCCAACGATAGTACAACATATTTTTTATTACTTATCATAACTCTCCTCCAAAAAAAAATTTATTATATTATATTCTTAAAGGCTAGTTTAAGTTCCTATCATCTTTAAGGACACTTTACATTCAGATAAATCTTTCTAAATATAAAAAGCAGCCTATAAAAGACCTCTTATATAAAATGATAGCAATTTAAAAGTATATGAAAAAAGATATACAACCTTATAAAAATTGTATATCTAATTTATAAATAATATATCTATGTTATTTTTTTTTGCTCCAATAAGCCTCAGCTTCAGATTCAAGCTTTTTAAGTCTTGTATAATAATCCGGAAATTCCATCAAGTGTGCCAAAGCTATTTTACCCGTTAATATAGGATCATCATGTGTAACATCAGTCCTTGGCGATCTACTTCCATGCTCAAGTTCT
This sequence comes from Clostridium sardiniense, assembly GCF_050584765.1. GTDB lineage: Bacteria > Bacillota > Clostridia > Clostridiales > Clostridiaceae > Clostridium > Clostridium sardiniense_A. Next base: position 154,310 of record NZ_JBNOOR010000003.1, read on the forward strand.
ACATCTAATCCCATTCTAAATTGCTCTATATCAAACTTTTCTTTAGAAAAATCAATTTTTAAGTCTTTAGCTATCTTTTTTGCTTCTTCAAGAGTGAAAGATTTCTTATTTGGATCTCCTCTAAATCTCATTATTACCCAATCATTATGCTTCATTTTCTCATTCCATAAATATTATTTTTCAAGGTTATTATATGCTTTATATACAAAATGTGAGACACTATTTACTTTTAGTTTCTATCTCTACAAATGTCTCATTATACGTTACTTGTCCACCTATATCTGATATTCCTGACTCTGTTAATAAATTAGGATTTCCATGTTTATTCCACCAGCCTACATACATCATCACGACCTCATCACTTATAGAATTATCTATGTTAAGCTCTATTTTTATGCTACCATTCTTTGATTTTAAGTTTACAATTTCACCATTAGATACATTTACACGTTTTGCCATATTATCATTTATATAAGCTTTAGATATACCTTCTGTATCCATAAAATGCTGACTAGATAGAGAATCCCTACCATGATTGGTTAATAATCTAAACTTACCTTTCCTATTATCTGTGAAGTCATCTTTATATAAAGAAATTTCAAACTTGCCTGACGGTGTTAAGAATTTTTTATCTTCCCAGGGAACACTCTTGTGTATTGTTATATATTCATTTTTTATTTTATCTAATGATATATCTTTATAATACTCTTTAAGTGGTTCTATTACCTTAGTTAAATATTCTTTCTTTGAAACTAATGGGTATTCTTTTATCCCCATTCTCTTTGCTAATTCCCTAAAGAAATAATACTCATCCATATACTTATTCTTAGGTTCTACAAGTTTCTCATTATAAATAATATATGGATTTGTCATTGAGCTAAATAGTAAATCTTCACTTTCTAATGTGCTTGTAGTTGGGATAAACATATCACACATATCTGCTGTATCTGTCATAAACATATCAAAACAAACTTTAAATTCAATCTTATTTATTGAACACTTAAGTTTACTTAAATCGGCTAATTGGTTTAATAAATTACTTTTAGTTATAACAGCCATCTTTATTGGAATATTTAACTTCTCTAAATCTTCCTCGTCATCTATATCCTTAGTAAAGATTCTATTTTTATAATAAGTATCCCCTTTTATTGTTTCATCAATAAAATCACTCATATCACTTACATAAAACAGTCTATTATCACCGAAATTTTCGCTATTATAAGGATCTCCATTTACTATTTTAGGGTAAACTTTATTGGCATAGTTCACTCCTCCACCGCTAAAACCTATTTGTCCTGTTATAGCACCTAAAGTATCTATAGCTCTAATTGTATTTCCGCCATTTTTATACTTTTGCATTCCATAACCTAATAAAAGTGTAGAGTATTTATTAGTATATAACTCAACTAATTTTTCTACATCATCTCTAGATACTCCAGATCTTTTTAAAAGTTCATCTAGGTCTAATGATTCAATATATCTTCTATAATCATTAAATCCTAATACATATGAATCTATATATTCAAAATCACATAAACCTTTTTCTATGATTATCTTTCCCATTGCTAAAGCTAAAGCACAATCTCCACCAGGCTTAACTCTTATATATAAATCAGAGATTTTAGCAGTTTCAGTATAAATAGGATCTATTACTACTATTTTGCTTCCATTAGCCTTAGCTTTTCTAATCATTTGCATGGTATGAATAGTAGTAAATGCAGGATTTTTACCCCAAACAAATATGCTTTTGCTATTTAACATATCTTCTAATGAATGGCTTCTAACATCTCCAAAATCATATTTTTGTGCTGTTATTCCAGCGCTCCAACATGGTCCCCCCTTTGATGTACTTACACCACCATACATATTAAAAAATATATTACCTATGCTCTTTAATATAGCCCCATTACCGTATTGTTCATAGTACATAATTGATTTTGAACCAAAATCAATTTTATACTCTTTTAATTTCTCCGCCATTATATCTAAAGCATCATCAAAGGATATCTTCATCCACTTATTATCTCTTTTTATCATAGGACTATATATTCTATCTTTATGATTTAATCTATCTAAATGAGCTAGTCCCTTTTTACATACAAATCCTTTAGTGTACGGATGTCCCTTATCACCTTCTATTTTGATTATATTATTCTCCTCAACATAAACATTGAATTTACAACAATCAAAGCAGTCTAAAGTACAACCATGGCTTAATTTCCTCATAAAGTGCCCCCTTATTTCTATAAAGTATTTTAAATATTCTTATCTATAAATTTCTTTATTGTATCCCAGTAAAGTTCAGGATTTACTGTTGCTGCCTTAGCATGTCCAGCACCTTCTATTACTAATTTTTCCTTCTCAGAGCCTGCTGCATTATATAGTTCATCTAGCATAAAATATGGAACGAAATCATCTGCATCACCATGTATAAATAGCATAGGTGTCTTTGATTTAGCAACCTGCTTTATTGCAGATCCTTCTCCAAGCCAATATCCAGCTCTTATCTTACTAACTATACTCGCTGCATTCATTACTGGGAATGATGGCAACTTAAAAAGTGCTTTTAATTGATATGAAAATTCATCCCAAGCTGAAGTATAACCACAATCCTCAATTATAGCTTTAACATTGCTTGGAAGCTCTTCTCCCGCTGTCATCATAACTGTAGCGGCCCCCATTGATACTCCATGAAGTACTATATTTGCATTCTTATCTTCTTCTAGTATATGATCTATCCATTTTATAATATCTAATCTATCGTCCCATCCCATGCCTATATAGTCACCTTCGCTTTTTCCGTGCCCTCTTAAGTCCGGAATTAGTACATTATATCCCATATCATAAAAAGGTTTTGCAAAGCTAGACATTTGCTTTCCTTCACTAGTATATCCATGAACAACTATAACCCAGTTGTTTGTTTTCTTTGTATTTCTAACTTCATAGCTATGAAGTTTAAGTCCATCATTAGACTTTACATATTTATCTTTATAATCTGATTCAGCTAAAAGCCATTCTAGGTCTTCAGATCTAGTTTCCCCACTAGTTTCATCTTGAGATACTGCATCACTGCTTGCTTCTTCAGTTGCACCAAATATTACATCTTTTGATATGTGTGGATTAAGTGCTAAATTATAAAAATAATTTCCTACGAAACCTAATACCCCACCTAATAATATTAAAATTACTACTAATATAGAAATTATTATTTTCATATTTACATCTCCCCTCCTACTTAATAATATACTAAAATTTTATTATATACTGTTCACAAATAACTATATATAATAAAATCTTAATATAAATACATTAATTTGGGGTGAATTTTAATGAATGAGATAATGATAAAAGAAGTATTTTTTAATACTCCAGAATATGAATCTGAATTAGAACTTAGAGATAAGGTTTTAAGAAAGCCTTTAGGAATGAATATATCAGATGATGATTTAGAAATAGAACTAAATGATTATCATATTTGTGCGCTTATTAATTCTAAAGTTGTGGGTACACTTCTACTAAGGAAATTTAATAATACTACACTTCAAATGAAACAAGTTGCTGTAGATGCGTCCCTTCGTAATAACAATATCGGAAGAAACCTTATATCTTTTGCAGAAAACTTTGCTAAAGATAAAGGCTTTACTAAAATAATATTAAATGCTAGAAAGACAGCTATACCATTTTATGAAAAGATTAATTACGTAAAGATAGGTGATGAATTCACCGAAGTAGGAATTTTACATATAAAAATGACTAAAGATTTATAAGTACAAGGTCATTTTGCTTACAGATTGAATCATATAATTAATCACTAAAAAACAGTAACTAGATATGTCTTCGTACAAATCTAGCTACTGTCATTTTAAAATTTACTTTATTCTAAGCTTTCTATATCTATTAAATGCGGCCATTATTTCTTGTCTTCTTGGAAGTGCTAAATTTCCAGCTCCACCTTTTGTTCCACTAATTGATAGTAATCCTTTATTCTTTATCTCATCTATTATTTTATCTGTTATTTCAATCATAGTAAGATTATTATTAACTAATTTATCATCAGCCCATTTCATCACATTTCCGATTGTAGTTACTTGCTCTCTATCTATTATTTGTTCAACGGATCTTAAGTTTACTTCTTCTTTATTTATGTTAAGCCCATCTATTCCTAAAGTTTTAATTTTTACACCCTTTGGACCTTTTTCTATTGATCCTTTTAATAACTTTCTATCAAAGCTTATGTTAATCTTTAAATCTCTATCTTGTATTCTCTTAAGAATTAACCCTTTAGATAATTCCTTAGCTCTTGCTGTTACATCCTTTGGCTCATATGCATCCATTTGAATTACAGTATCTGCAATATCAAAATAATCTCCTGAACTTCCAACAACTATAATAGTTGATATATCATTCTCTTCATATATTCCTCTAACAAGTTCTATGAATGGTGTTATTGGTTCATCCTCATTAGATACTAAGCTTTGCATAACATCATCTCTAATCATGAAATTAGTTGCAGATGTATCTTCATCTATAAGTAACAGACTACTACCTGATTCCATAGCTTCAACTATATTTGCAGCCTGTGATGTACTACCACTAGCATTTTCACTTGTAAATTTCTTAGTATCTTTCCCGTTTGGGAGATTATTTATAAATAATGATATATCATCCTTTATTATTGCTCTTCCATCTTCTGCTCTAACTTTCATGGCAGTACCATCAGTTATTACATACTCTCTTCCATCACCTTCTATGTGATTATATACTCCAAGTTCTAAGGCGTTTAAAAGGGTTGATTTACCATGATATCCACCACCAACTATTAAAGTTATGCCCTTTTTTATTCCCATACCTTTAATTAATCCTTTGTTTGGTAAATTTATTGATACCTCTAATTCCTTTGGTGATATAAATTCTTTTCCATCTCTTAATGGTCTAGTCGATACACCACTTTCCCTTGGTAATATTGATCCATTACCAACAAATGCAACTAAACCTAGTCTTTTAATTTCTTCCCTTATAAACTCTTGATCACACACAAGCTTAACTCTATTTATAAGTTTATTTTTATTTAGATTTTCATATTTTAAGCTATTATCTACTATCTTAGGTAAGAAATCATAAAGTATCTTTTGAAGTTCTCTTCCTAAGACACTTCTTCCTCTAGCCGGAAATCCAACTTCAAATCTTGCTTCAATTTTATCTTTATTTATAACAATAGCCGTTCTATCTAATATTTCTTGTGGACATCTACTTATATTTATCATTCCACTTTTACCCGATCCCATAACTCTTTCCCCAAATTTATTTATATTTTGAGAAAAAACTCTAGTTATAAAATCCTGAACTGCTATTCTTTTATGATTTTCATTAAATAAATCATATGGAATCTTATTTACATTACTTTTCATACTTACTCTTATTCTTGATGGTGATGCAAATGGATCTCCTTGAACATGATCTATATGAAGGATATAATCTGAAAAATCATAATCTCCCTCTAAAGTTTTATATGCCTTATATCCTCTACCATCTATAGAGTCTATCTGCTTCTTTAAATCATTTAAATTTTTCATAAATTTTATTTCCCTCCTTCTTTAGTTAAGAACTCATCTATAATTTTTTCGCCCATCCTTCTATACATATTACTCATATTAATCATTGAACATAGAAGTAAAAACTTTTCTTCAAAATCCTTATCTTTATCATTCTTAACCTTATTTCTTACTAATTCACCCTTTTCACAAACACTATTTTTAAAACTATCTAAATCTTCTTCGCACTGTTCTAAATAAGCATTATACACCTCTCTTAAAGGATATTCTGATCCATCTTCAAATTCTTTTACTATATGATCTAAAGATGATTTTATATCACTTATTGATAAACCACCTTTTAAATTATAAATAAGGCTCATAAGTATTAAATGCTCTTTTGAATACTTCTTATTTTTAATTGGCATAAGAAGCTTACCCTTAGCATAATTATTTATCATTGTTTTTGTTAATACCTTATCTTCTTCATTTCTTTTAGCGTCATTATATTTACTCTCAAATAATTGTATAACTTGATCCATATATAGATCTATTTCTGGAATATCATCTAATCTAATATTTTTCTCTAATGCCATTTCCTCTATCAGTTTTATTATTTGTTTTTTTTCCATAACTTCACTTCCCAATCTAGTTTCAAAAACTACGTGTCAAAATATCTATATTTTAATAATAATAGTATTTCGGAGATAATTCAATATTTTTACAGTATTTTAAGTATTTTTACTCATTTTTGAGTCAATAATAACTTTGACCATATTTAGTTATAAATAATATAATAACATTATAATAAGTAGTTATAAAAACTACGTGGAATTTTTTGGAGGTTTAAGTATGGATAAATATTTTAGAGAACCAGTAAATGGGCTTACTCACCTTATAGGTGCTGCTCTTTCATTAGTAGGATTAATAGCTTTAGTTATAAAGGCGATATTAACCCATAGTGGATTTATTGCTATACTGTCAGTTATTATGTTTGGAATCAGCATGATTTTGCTTTACTCAGCTTCTGCCACTTATCACTCAGTTATTTCTACCGAAAAGGTAATATATAGATTAAAAAAATTAGATCACTCAATGATATTTGTACTTATCACAGGTTCATATGCCCCATTTTGCTTAGTAGCACTTAACAATAAAACTGGATTAATTTTATTTGGTGCTGTACTAACTTCAGCAGTGCTTGGAATTATCTTTAAGATGTTTTGGGTTGGTTGTCCTAAATGGGTTTCAAGTGTAATGTACATTGCAATTGGTTGGTTTGCTATATTTGCAATATACCCATTATCACAAGTATTAGCACCACCAGCTTTATTTTTATTAGTTCTTGGAGGAATTATGTACACAATCGGTGGAGTTATCTACGCCTTTAAAGATGATAAATTCCAAATAGGACCTTTTGGTACTCATGAAATTTTTCACATATTTATAATGCTTGGAACTCTATGCCACTTTATAGCAGTATTCTTTTACGTTATTTAATATAACAAAATGAGTGTCTTTACTATTATTTATATAACAGTAAAGACACTCATTTTATGTTTATATTAAAGTTTCATTATATCCATTCTTTTAACTCTATTATGGATATCTGAAGACCTTGGTGATAAACCGCCTACATCTTCTTCCTTTATATTTAGAGTTTCTGCAATAAGCTTTTTAACTCTTGGTCTACAAAACGCACCTTGGCATGTACCCATTCCTGCTCTTGTACGCCTTTTAACAGCATCTATAGATCTAATCTTTATCTCTCTAGTTAGTGCATCTACTATTTCAGTTTCAGTGACTGTTTCGCATCTACATATTATATGCTTCTTTGGATCTATTGCATTTATATCCCCTTTAAAATTTTTATCCTTTTTAATAAATATAGGTTTCCTATAAGCAATAAAGTCTTTATTTTCTTCGAATTTTAATCCTGAATCTTTAAGTATTCCAATTACCTTATTTGCTATTGCAGGTGATGATGTAAGTCCTGGAGACTCTCCTGTTACATTTAAAAATCCTTTAACCCTAGTCTCTTCTACTATAAAATCTTTAGTTGAACTAGTTGGCCTTACTCCAGCAAAGGAAGTTAATGCCTTCTTCATATCAAATTCGCTTACAGATTGTCTTGCAGCATCTACAATTTCTCTAAGGGATTTTTCATCTGTTGATACATCATCTTTATGAGCAACTTGCTCTGCGTCTGGACCTATTAAAAGATTGCCATGATAAGTTGTTGTAACTAATATCCCCTTTCCCTTTTTAGTAGGCACTTGGAATATTACTTTATTAACTAAATACGCTTGATCTTTATTAAATATTATATATTCGCCCTTTCTAGGAATAATATCAAAAGTATCCACTCCTATCATTTTTGAAACTTTATCGCTATAAGCGCCTGCTGCATTTATTACATATCTAGATTCAATAATTCCTTTATTAGTTTTAACTTTAAATATATCTCCTGACTTTTCAAGCCCTATAACTTCCTCACTTAACCTTAATTCCATCCCATTTTTTATAGCATTCTCTATAAGGGCTATAGTAAATTCATAGGGAGAGCACACCCCTGCCTCACTACAATATAATGCCCACTTTACTTCCTTATTTAGATGAGGCTCCATTTTAATTACTTCTTCACCATCTATTATTTTAAGTCCACCTACTCCATTTTCTATACCATCATTATAAAGTTTTTCTAAATGCTCCTTCTCTTCATCTGAGAATGCTAATACCAAAGAGCCTGTCTCTCTATAACCAAAGTTTAAATCTTTCTCTAGGTCAGCAAACATTCTATTGCCTCTAACGCAAAGCTCAGCCTTTAATGTTCCTGGAGTATCTGCATATCCGCCATGTACTATTCCACTATTAGCTTTAGAGCAGCCGCAGCTAACATCATCCTCTTTTTCTATCATACAGACTTTTAATTTGTATTTTGAAAGTTCTCTAGCGATGTTTCCACCGATAACTCCACCGCCAATTATTACAACATCATACATAATATCGCCCCTTTAATAATAATTTCTATTATCTGATAGTTCTTAACATCAATTATATCACCAATCTAAACATTTACATAAATAAATAACTATCTAATAATTCTATGATTATTAGATAGTTATTTATTATATATATTATTTTCTAATTGAACTTTTTATCTATAATTTTTTCATAAGATATGTAGCCATTATCCCTTAAATTCTTCAAAATCACTTTTAGTAGTGAATATATAGGAACTATACAAAAAGCTGCTATAGGACCTCCAATTGCAGCTGCTCCTACCACTAAAAATATATCCGTTATCGGATGTATCTTCATTGCCCTTCCCATTATAAATGGTACAACTACCCTACCCTTTAAAGTCTGAGCTATTATAAATAATATAGTAAGCTTAATTATCATATCTAATCCCATAGATGCTGCAAGTATGTATGGAATTATCATAGATATAAAAAAACCAACGAAAGGTATAAATGCTAATACAAATGTTGATCCCGCTAGAAATAATGCACCTGGCATCCCTATTATTTTATATCCTATAAAGACCATTATTGCTAAGGATAATGCTACTGTAGCCTGACCTATTATATAGCTTGATAATACCGTATCACTTTCAGATAGTATATTATCTGCAATATCCTTATATTTCTTAGGGCAATATTTAAGTAAATGAGGCTTAAATTGATCTCCATCTCTCAATAAGAAAAATGTTATTAAAACAACAAGTATAACATTTGAAAATATCATCATTCCCTTATTAAATATGCCACCTACATTAGCTAATATTAAATTAACATATCTTATAATTTGATTAGCAAATCCATCTGTAAATACTTTTAATTGACCATCATTAAAACCTTTTTCTGCAAATTCTCTTATATTATTTTCCATTAATATTGAATTTATAATTTGCCTTAATTGTATTATTTGCTTTATAAAATATTCTCCAAAGTACTTTGCTATACCTGATAGTACAAATATAAAAATAACAAGTGTTAAAGCTGTTGCCATAGAACGCTTTAATCCCTTTCTTATAAATATCTCATTTAATGGTTTCAATATATAAAATAAAAAAACGCCAAATACCATTGGTGTGAATATAACCAAAATAAACACATCCATAAATTCATCTATTACTTTAAAGTTTCCAAGGATATATAATAAAATTACTATTAAATTAGCTATAATTAAGTAAGATATAACCCTCTTTGTTTTCATAATAAACTCTCCTTTTTCATTATAAGGTTAGTTTATCCAAGTTAACTTATACCATACATACTACTATTTTATTACATCTTCAAAATTTACTCTAATTGCTTTTTCTATATCTTTTGGATTCATCTCTATCTGAAGTCCTATCTTTCCACCACTAAAGACTATCTTCTCTAGCTCTAGTCCTTCCTTTTGTATAAATGTTTTATACTGTTTTTTCATCCCTATAGGAGAACAGCCCCCTCTTATGTAACCAGTTAATTTATTTATATCTTTAACATGTATCATTTCAACTTTTTTCTCTCCTGATACCTTTGCAGCCTTCTTCAAATCTAATTCCTCAAGTACAGGAATAACAAATACATAAAGATTTTTTGAGTTACCAATTGTAACTAATGTTTTATATACTGTCTTTGGATCTTGACCTGTCTTTTCTGCAACTGAAGCTCCATCTATATGACCATCTGAGCAGTCATACTCCAGTGCATTATATTCTATTTTATTCTTGTCTAATATTCTCATTGCATTAGTCTTTTGCATAATAATCACTCCATTTTTAAAATCTCATATATTTATTATACACATTATTTTTGAAATCTTATATTTTCCTTAATGTAACCTTAAATATTCCTTTTTTTAACCCTTTTGTTGTTAATTAGATGCTAGACATGCTCTATACTATATTTATAGGGGGTGATTTTTTGAAGAAATTAATTATAGTTCTTGTATCAACTGCCATTATTTTTTTATTCGCTTTTGAACATGAGTATATCCCTAATGAAAGTTCAAATAAAGAAGTTAATTTTATCTCTTATAAAAGACTAGATAATATTATATCTAATTACTTAAAAAAAGATTATAAAAATAGGAACTTTCCTAATTCAAATCAAATATTTTTATCATATGATATCGTCGGAAAAGAAGTTAAAAACAATGTACTTCTTGCTTATATAACATACTCTCTATCTGGATATAAAGTTGATAAGAATATAGCGAAAAACATGTCTAATGAAGATTTCAATGGAGTAATATCTATTTCAAAAAGTGATAAAGACTTTATTGTTACTGATTTTAAATCTATCTCTCATAATCAAGATATTAAAACTATATTTCCAAAAGAATATATTTTGAAAACTAAAATTAATCCTAATCTTAAACATCGTGAAATAATAAAAGAAAAACTACATGCGTGGCAAAGTATAGATAAGATCACAATAGAATAAGCTAACTTATATTTTAAAATATAGGTTAGCTTATTTTTAAATCTATCTCTTTAATTTATTTTTTCTCATAAGTAAATATCCTAAAACAGCTATTCCAACAGCCAATATTAAAGTAACTATAAAACCACCCTCTGGTCCGAATGTTCCACCATTAATCAAATTATTTTCTAATATTTCTGTATTTATAATACTTCCTACACCTGCCTCTGTACCACTTACTAAAAATCCGAATATATTTCCTTGAGCAAAATTCCAAGCACTATGTAATGCACATACCCCCCAAAGGCTTTCCTCATAAATTGCATATATAGCAGCAAAAATTCCAAATAATATTAAGTTTACTATAGCAAGTGGTGCTACACCTGGATTTCCAAGATGAAGTACTCCAAAATATGATGATGATATTATTATTGCAACTATAGGTGAAATTTTAACTCCTAAGACTGGCAACATATGACCTCTCATCATAATTTCTTCTGATGCACCTTGAATAATCCAAGCTATAATCATAAATATAAATGGTATTAAAAAAGAAGCGTCTAAATTTTTATTAAGTATAAACTTCCCATCACCAATAGCAACTATTAAAACAGCGACTATAAAAATCATTAAAATTCCTATAAGAAATCCCCTTATGTATTTAAATACAGCATTATCTTTAAGTGAGAATCCCATAGTAACTATTTTTCTCTTTTCTTTAAATTTAACTATTAGGAAATATACTATAATTACTGAACCTGTTGATATCATAAGACCTAAAGGCTTATTTATAGAAGCAAATGCTCCAATTCTCCATATTCCTGAAAGTTTAATAATCATTGTAATTAATATAACTATAGGTAGTGCTAAGAATGACACCATTATAGGAAGTAATAACGTAAATATAATTCCAGATGGTTTCCCATCCTTAACTTTTTTAAATAGGCTTTCATTTGAATTAAATAAATTTCTCAAAATAAACTATATCCCCCTTTTATGTTTAATTTATTTAACAGCTACAGCTATTACATATCTATCATTTATATCTATTCCTTTGTTAATTTCCTATACTATTATTTTATATATAAATTTACTTATAAATTCTTAAGAAATTATTTTTAATATTTTGAAGTTATGGAGGAGAAAGTAAATATAGACCTTTCCTTACATTGACTTATATTTAATTTGATATTATCATTTCTTTATGCAATAACTTAGGCATTTACATTATTAAGCCATTATCTAATGTAAATGTCTAAGTTCTTGTTTTTTAATATAACATTAAATACACAGGGAGATTTAAATGAACACAGAAGAAAAAATCAATAATACTCAAAAATTCTTAGGAGATAAAGGTTTTATATTATTTATTGGATTTTTAAGCGCCTTTGTCCCTATGTCTACTGACCTCTATCTACCTGCATTACCTAAAATGGTAGATACTTTTCATACAGATGTAAGTACATTAAACCTAACAATAACATTTTTCTTTATTTTCTATGCAGTTGGTATGTTATTTTGGGGACCATTAAGTGATAAATACGGAAGGCGTAAAATTCTTTTAATAGGAATGACTTGTTACTGCATAGGAAGTTTTTTATGTGCAAATTCAAGTAGCGTTGAAACACTTATAATATCTCGTATAATTCAAGCTATAGGTAGTGGTTCTGCCGTATCAGTTTCTACTGCTATGATGAAAGATGTCTATACTGGCAAAAAATTAGTCGCTATGTTAGCTTTAGTTCAATCAATAGCGATGACTACACCAGTTATTGCTCCTTCAATAGGTGCACTTATATTAAAATATTCTTCATGGCACGGAATATTCTGGACTTTAACAATTGTTAGTGTAATTGGTATAGTTGGTGGAATTTTATTAGAAGAAACTTTAATAACTTATAGCACTCAAAAAATATCTAAAGTTTTTGGTAATTTAAAAGTTGTTAGCAAAAACCCAGGATTTTCATTACTTATGCTTATATTTTCAATAACATCAATACCACTTATGGCCTATATAACTATGTCATCTTATATTTACATTGATGGCTTTGGTTTAAAAGATGATGTTTATACTTACTTCTATTCTTTTTCTGCTATATTTTTAATTATAGGACCAATGCTCTATGTTAAATTAGCAAAAAAATTTAAAAGTAATAACATTATGACTGTAGACTTTATAGTTTTAATTTTAAGTGGAATTTTATTAATTTCAGTAGGAAATAAATCACCATATATTTTTGCTATTTCATTAGTTCCTGCTATGCTTTGTGGTAATATGCTAAGACCACCTAGTACGAATTTAATGTTAGCTCAGCAAGATACCAACATAGGCTCAGCTTCTTCTCTTATAAGCTTCGCAAATACAATAATGGGTAGTGTTGGAATGTTTATTATAACTTTAAATGTAGGAAATAAAATAGTAGCCATTGGCGCTATGTATTTGATTATTGCTATAATTAGTTTGACTTTATGGATTTTATTACATAAAAAACCATTTATAAAACAAGTATACTAATCTTTAAAATAAAAGCTAGGAATTAATTCCTAGCTTTTTAATTTATATAAACACTTAATTTTTATAACTTCTATAAAAATTATCTAAGTAATTATATATGTTTAGTTTAAAACCGTTAATTATAATTACTTTAAATTACTATTTAACTAAAGTACACTAAATATTTTTTAAACATTCCACAACTATTATAACATCTTCAATATTAAACATAATTCATTAAGCTTTTTATAGTATCTATTTTAAAAAGTATATTAAACGTTATAAATAAGCACTTTAGATATCAATAATTAAAATTTAGAAAGATTTACAAAATAGGCCAAAAGTATATCATATGAATTATAGAGTATCTTGAAAATGTTACTATGTAATATAAAATATGTAAAATTAACATCTTATTTCATTATTAAAACTTATTAACTAAATTAAAAAACTTAGGAGGAATGTATTATGTGTACAACTGTTTTAGTAGGAAAAAAAGCTTCAATTGATGGTTCAACAATTATCGGTAGAAATGATGATACTTTTGCACCTTATAATCCACAAAAATTTTATGTTCAAGCATCCAATAAAGAACAAAGCGGTACTTACGCTTCTAATCAAAATGGATTCAAAGCAGAGTTACCTAAAGTCGCTTATAGGTATCAAATTGTTCCAAATGTAGACATTAAAAAAGAAGGCTTCTTTGGAGAAAGTGGCTTTAATGAAAAAAATGTAGGAATGAGTGCAACAGAAAGTGTTTATGCAAATGAACATGTACTAGCTTATGATCCTTTATTATCAGATGGATTAGCTGAAGATTCTATGATGCTTATGGTACTCCCTTACATTGATTCAGCTAAACATGGTGTTGAATATTTAGGTAATTTAATTAAAACACATGGTTCTGCAGAAGGAAATGGTGTTATTTTTAGTGATAAAAATGATGTTTGGTATATGGAAATAGTAACAGGACACCATTGGGTAGCTCAAAGAATACCAGATGATGCATGTTGCGTAATTGCAAACCAAGTGGCTATTGAAGAAATAGATTTTAATGATCATGAAAACTTTATGTGGTCAGAAGAAATTCAAGAGTTTGTAGAAAAAAACAATCTAAATCCAAATTTATCTGGATGGAACTTCCGTAAAATTTTTGGTACAAGCACAGAAAAAGATCGTCACTATAATACTCCAAGAGTTTGGTTTGGACAAAGATATTTTAATCCAGATATTAAACAAGAACCAGGTTCTAATGATTTACCATTCATTTTTCATGCAAATAGAAAACTTTCTGTAGAAGACGTAGAATATATTTTAAGTTCTCACTATGACGAAACAGCATATGACCCATATGGCAAAGGAACAGAATCTGAAAAACTTTTATTCAGACCAATTTCCTTAAATCGTACTCAAAATTCTCATGTAATGCAAGTTAGAAATAATGTACCAGAAGAATTATCTACAATAATGTGGATATGTGTAGGTGTGCCTGCTTATACACCTTATGTACCATTCTACGGAAATTCTAATGACTCAGATCCAAGCTATAGTGATACAAAATTAGAATGGAATTTAACTGATGCTTATTGGATGTATCGTACAGTTACTGCTTTAGTAGAAGGTCATTACAGCAAATTAATCCAATCTGATATAGATTATTTAAAAGAATGTCGTGAATTATTAATTAGAACTATTAATGAAACAGATGAAGCTGGTAAATACTTGAGGAATGAAGAAGCAACTAAATTCTTAACAAATAAAAATCATGAAATTGTTGCTAAAATGCGTGAAATAACTATGAAATACATCGGAGAACTAGTAGTTAAAAGCATTGACCTTTCAAAATTGACATTTGATATGGATAAAAATTTATAAAATCCATTTTACCTAAAATATTAAATTAAGAACTTAGTTACATTAAAAAATAAATTTAGCATAAATTTTTAAAAGTATTTTTTAATGTAAACTATTTTTATAATCTAAATTACATTTTAAAATCTAATTTAAATTGTAATTTAGATTAGACTAGTAGCAAAAAACAAAATAAAAAGCCACATAGTTCTATACTATGTGGCTAATATATAAAAATTCGAATAAGTCATTAAGCTCTAATCATAATAAATAAAAATTATCCCTAAAAACATCTTCTCTAGTAAAAGGAATTTAGTTTTATTTCTTTAGATTACTTTTTTCTTGTGATCAAATATACTTAAATAGCTATTTCTAACCTATCCCCCCATAAACAATGCCAAGTACTATTACGCATATTGTTGTTATACTAAATACATACTTACCCATAACTATAAATCCAGCACCAAGCTTTCTTTTAGCTCCAATGTTAACTTCTTCAAGGACATTATCTGCTCCATGCATGAAATAAAAGGCTACAGCAACTATAAGTGCTGCAATTGGTGATATAACTATTGTTATTAAATTAGTAAAGTTATCAAAACCGCTCATGCTCAAATTTAAAGGTATTGATAATATAAATCCTACAAGTGCAACAAGTATTGAGGCTTTTTTTCTTGTAATTTTAGTTTTTTCCATCAAAGCTTCAACTGGCCCTTCAAGCATATTTATTGATGAGCTTATAGCTGCAAAAAGTATACTTAAAAAGAATATAATACTTAATATATGTCCTCCTGGCATTGATTTAAATATTGTTGGCATTGTTATAAAAAGTAATGGTGGCCCAGCTTGCGGATCTAATCCAAAAGAAAATACTGCTGGCATTATTACAAATGATACTAAAAGTGCTGCTGATGTATCTAATATAGCTGTGCTAAATGCTGATTTTGGAATATCAAAATCTTTATCAATGTAACTTCCGTATACAACCATTCCGCACCCATTAAGGGAAACTGTAAAGAAAGCTTGACCTAAAGCCATAATCCAAGTTTCCGGCTTTAAAAGGTACGAAAAGTCTGGTGTTAGAAGGTATTTCACTCCCTCCATTGCATTAGGAAGAGTTAACGATCTAATGGCAAGTAATATAAATATTACAAATAATCCTGGCATTATTATTTTATTTATATTTTCAATCCCCTTTGTCACTCCAATATATACAATTCCAAGAGTTATAGCTATGGCTATAAAGTTAAAGAATATAGAACTGCTAGTTCCTGCAAAAGAATTAAAATAATTTGGTATATCTATTTTTGATATATTACCCGTTATACTCATACCAAAGTATTTTATTATCCATCCAATAACAATGTTATAAAACATGAATACTCCCATGAGTCCAATTGCAGGTATTAAAGAAATAAACCTATTAAACTTTATTCCTTTATCCTTAAGTATTTTACTAAGTCCAGTTGATGATCCTCCCTTAAACCTTCTCCCAAAAGAGAATTCTGTCATAAGTCCTATCGTCCCAAGGCAAAAGACAAATATGAAGTATGGTATTAAAAAGGCCGCACCTCCATATTGCCCAAGCCTGTATGGAAACATCCATATGTTCCCAAGCCCTATTGCCGCTCCTATACACGCCAATACAAATCCTACTTTACTACTAAATTTTTCTCTTTTCATTTTTTAATGTCCCCCTTCTTATCCTACTATCCTAATAATCAATATACATATCTATTATGTACTTGATGCTTAAATCTATATAAAAAAAGCCACATAGGCGATTTCTCTCCTATGTGGCATATTTACTACAAAAATTAAAAATACCACATAGTTATTTCGTCCTATGTGGCTAATAATATATTAAATCCGAACAAGTCATTTAACCCTAACCATCATAGATACAAACTTAAAGTTTCGACTAAAGTTTGTATCTATAATTTCATTTTATAAATACAAACTTTATCTATAATAGTTAAAGTAATATGCTATATTAACTTTTTTTACAAAATTGAAGTTAATGTAATTTTTCATGACTGATTCTCCCAACCTACTTTTTAATATAAGTTAATTTTACCATCATTATAAAAAACTTGTCAATATAAATTCTTACTATTGGTATGTTATCTAAGTTATTACTTTTACTAACTTTAGAGCCATTTACCTAATGTTTATTTTGTTATGGTATTTATTTTAATTTATATGTTATAATAGGCAGATAAATATATTTATGAAATGAGGTAGAATAAGATTGATAACTGTATCAAATGTTAGTTTAAGATATGGTGGACGTAAGCTTTTTGAAGATGTTAACTTAAAGTTCACTGCTGGAAACTGTTATGGCGTAATTGGAGCTAATGGTGCTGGTAAGAGTACTTTCTTAAAGATTCTTTCAGGAGAAGTTGAACCAAACACAGGAGACGTATCAATTGCTCCAAATACAAGAATGTCTGTTTTAAAACAAGACCATTTTGAATATGATGAGTTCGAAGTTTTAGAAACAGTAATTATGGGTAATGAAAGATTATATCAAATCATGAAAGAAAAGGATGCATTATATGCAAAACCTGATTTCACTGATGAAGATGGAATAAAAGCATCAGAACTTGAAGGAGAATTTGCTGATCTTAATGGATGGGAAGCTGAATCAGAAGCTTCATCATTACTTCAAGGACTTGGTATTGGTACTGATATGCACTATAAAAAAGTTTCAGAATTAACTGGTTCAGAAAAGGTTAAAGTTCTTTTAGCTCAAGCCTTATTCGGTAATCCTGGAATCCTTATACTAGATGAGCCTACAAACCATTTAGATATTAAATCAATAAACTGGCTAGAAGAATTTTTAATAAACTTCCCAGGAACTGTTATAGTTGTATCCCATGATAGACACTTCCTAAATAAAGTTTGTACTAATATAGCCGATGTTGATTTTGGTAAGATTAAAATATTTACTGGTAACTATGATTTCTGGTATGAATCAAGTCAACTTGCTCTTCAAATGTCTAAGGATCAAAATAAGAAAAAAGAAGAAAAAATTAAAGAACTTCAAGACTTCATTGCTAGATTTAGTGCTAATGCATCAAAATCTAAGCAAGCAACTTCAAGAAAGAAGTTATTAGACAAAATTACTTTAGACGATATCCAACCTTCTACTAGAAGATATCCATTCGTTGGATTTAAACCTGAAAGAGAAGTTGGTAATGATATATTAGTAGTTGAAGGCTTAAGTAAAACTATCGATGGTGTTAAAGTTCTAGACAATTTAAGCTTTAGAGTAAACAAAGACGATAAAATTGCTTTAGTTGGTGCTAACGAAATAGCTATAACTACATTATTTAAAATATTAAACGGAGAAATGGAAGCAGATAGTGGTACATTCAAATGGGGTGTTACTATATCAACTTCATACTTCCCTAAAGATAATTCAGAATTCTTCAATGATTGTAACCTATCACTTGTTGATTGGCTTAGACAATTCTCAGAAGAAAAATCAGAAAGTTACATAAGAGGTTTCCTTGGAAGAATGTTATTCTCAGGTGAAGAAGCATTAAAAGAAGCTTCAGTACTTTCTGGAGGAGAAAAGGTTAGATGTATGTTATCTAGAATGATGCTTTCAAATGCAAATGTATTAATGCTAGATCAACCTACAAACCACTTAGACCTTGAATCAATAACTGCTGTAAATAATGGACTTAAAGACTTTAAGAGCGTACTTTTATTCGCTTCTCATGACCATGAGTTCATTCAAACTATTGCAAACAGAATCTTTGATATCAAAGAAGACGGTAGCTTAGTTGACAGAGTTATGACATATGATGAATACTTAGAAACAATGAAATAATTAAAAGCCTTAGGAATTTATAACTCCTAAGGCTTTTTTTATTTTCTCTTAAATATATTCTTTACCTTATCTTCAACAGTATGTTTTTTATCTTTTTTATCTAATTTTCTATACTTATATGTGAACATTATTATTATAGCTATTACTAGTATTAGTATTAATATAAGTGTAGCCATTAAAACCTTTATATTGCCATCTAAATTATCTATTTTTTCAAATAAAGGTCTTTCCTTTGGAGAACTCATAACAAAACTTCTTATATTTCCATACTGATCTATAATCTCTGAATCACCAGTAAGTTTGAATGCTTTATCTGATGATGATAAGTACTCAGTTGATTCTCTTAGTAACTTATCGTTAGGCGATGTAAGCACAAGCATACCTAATTGATTATTAAATGGTGATTCACTTAATTGATATGTTGTTATTTGAGAACTAAAAGGAGCTGTTAAATATAATTTTTCATTTGACTCAAATGCATTATATCCTTTATTATATTTAAACCATAAATTATCATTTACTTCTTTTACAAATGGATTATTATTAGGCGTACCATATATTAAAAGATTCTTTTCTTTTTTTTCTTTCCCTACTTCCGAGCCTTTCTTTACCATTATGGTTCCTATATTATATTTTAAGTCCTTACCCCAATATGATACTATATTCCCTAGTGTAGTTAAATCATCTGATCCCATATTATCTGGAGTAACTATTAATACATTATTAAGTGCACCATCATTTATAAATGGATTAGGATAATTATCAAAATAATAATTAAGTTGCCTTGAATTTGGTAAGTATAAATAAGAATCTCCAGTAACTAGTGCCCATGGTGTATCTTCACTTCTCTTTTCACACCATACTCCTGGCATTTCTAAATCAAAGGCGACTTGAATATTTAAGTAACTTGTTTTCTTAATATCAGATGGAATATTTAGCTCTACAAAGTCTCCATTAGCATTTTCTTTAGTAAGTTTCTTGCTTCCTATTGGAACTCCATTTATATAAACAGTCACTAGTGATCTATCAAAATCTAAATTCTCCGAATACCTCATATTAAGTTTTATCTTTCCACCATCTGCAAGAATCCTATTTTTAGGTATGTAATATGATAAGTTCGCTGTTCTTCTAAAAGGCCCCTTTAAAAGAATCTCATTATTACCAAGTTCACTAAAAGTTATCTTATTTGAAGGCTCTGATGCAACATCTAATTCTTTGGTATTATCATCAACTATATATTGATCTTGATTAATCTGAGAAACTAGATTATCATTCATCATAAACCTAATTGACTTATTTAGCATATCTGGATTATTTGATACTAATAATAGTATCTTTGTATTTTCATTTTTTGTATAAGGTGATTGTTCCTCTTTTATTACTGACCCATTCTTAAAATTACCTGAGTCAACTTTATTAAAATAGCCTTTAAGTTCATTCGGTAGACTACTTTCTTCGCCTATATAAATTATGTTATAGTCCTTATAATCTTTTATATCAGAATACTTTATTACCCGCCCGTTATAATCACCATTTTTATATATGCTTCCAAGATATGAATTCATCATTAATGCAGATGCTACATCGCTATCTGTGTAATTGTCTGGCACTACAATTACAGTACCAGGATTTTTATCATCATTAACTTTTAAAAATGGATATGGGAAATTTGAAATATTATTATCTGAATCTATATTTTTATAATTTACTGTTACCTTAGAGCTATTGTATATATCAAGCCAATTTGCTGAATTCACATCATCAACACAAGGCAAATCAGTAACTCTTGCATATGCATTTACAGTAAACTTATTACTTCCTTCTTTAAATAGTTTCTTTGGTATTTTTACCTTTAGAGTTTGAGTTTCTTTTTTAGGATTGTATGCTATTTTCTCAGACGAGAATGGTATGTCATTTACTGAAAGAGTTAAATAACTTTCAACTCCCTTTTGAACAACTTGATTCATACTAAAATCTATTTCTGCCTCAACATAGTCTGTGTCCCACCATTTTTCTATATCAAAAAACCAACTATGAGAAGAGAATACGCCCTTAAATACTACATCAGAATCTATATAAAAAGTTTTTTTATTTGATTGGTTCGTAACTTTATTATTTTTAGGTGCTGCATTCGCAATATTATTATTTAAAGTAAATCCTATAAGAATGGTAAAGCTGAATATTAGTAATACTTTCAAAATCCATTCCGCTTTATTACGATTTTTCATATTATATCCTCCCATCTAAAATCTTTCTGTTTTATACCACTTAACTTCTCTTTTGAATAATATATCTTTAATATAATTATAAAATCCAAGTAGTGCTACAAAGGCCCATAGCTTACAATAGAAAAAATACATTAAGAATATAATGACTGTATTTTTAAATGTTAATTCACCTTTTTCTGTAGATATCGCTACCATTATAGATAATATAAACATGACTATTGCAATTAACCAAATTATCGCTCCAAATCCAGCTAAATTTAAATGGATAAATCCTGTCATTCCAAGTATAAATAAACCATCCGAAATAATACTTGCTGATAGGAATAAGAAATATGTCATAGCATAATAAAGAATATCAAACCTAGTAACACCAGCATTCCTTTTAAATAAATATTTGAAATTTTTTATTACAACATAAGTATTTCCTTTTGCCCATCTTGTTCTTTGTTTAATCCAAACCTTTAGAGTTTGAGGTTCCTGTTCCCACGTAACTGCAAGAGGCATAAATTTTATTTTGTATCCCATTCTATACATTCTAAAACTTATTTCTGTATCTTCCGTTATTGCTTTTGTGTCCCATCCACCCATTTCTTCTATTATGCTTCTTCTTATAACAAAATTCGTTCCTGGAATAGTGCATAAATTCAATAATTGCCATCTACCAGCCTGTGCCATCCATTGAAATGTAAGTGTTTCTATATTTATAAACCTTGTAAGAAGATTTCTAGATTTATTCCTACATCTAAATTTCCCAATAACAGCTCCAAGTCCATCGTCTTTTATAAGTGTCTGTACTAAATATTTAAGTGCTTTTTTCTCTGGAGTATTATCAGCATCATATATTGCAAGAATTTCTCCTCTGCTTTTTTCAAATCCAATATTTAAAGAATTTGATTTTCCCTTACCTCCAACTATATTATCTGTACTTATCACAGTTAAATTTCTATCTGGATTATTATTTTGTATTTCAGTTAATATCTCATGTGAATTATCGCTTGAATTATCATTAATGACTATAATCTCATATCTATCCTTTGGATAATCAAACCCCAAAAGAGATTGAACCGTTCTTCTAATTACCTTTGCTTCATTATGTGCTGGAACCATAACAGAAACAAAAGGATATTCTTTTAATTCTTCATCCATTTTAACTTTTAAAGTTTTAGTATAATAAACATATCCAGCAATCATCAATATAACATTTATAAATATTATTACCCATATAACTGCCAAAGAGTATAGAGCCAAATAATCAAATATATTCATACCATTCTCCTTATTTGAAGTACTTCCTCTTGTCTTTCTTCCTACTCAATATAACTATTATTAAGAAAATAATGCTTGAAGATACCGCTATTGTTATAATTATTTTTTTAGGCTTTTCAATGCTTATTAACTTTTTATTTTGCTCTAAGCCACCATTCTCCCCTACTGCTTTTGCAAAGTCATCTTGGCTTATAAAATTATTTTGAGTAACTGGACTTCCATCTAAAAAAGTACCACTCATCCCCGATGTTATTGTATTATTATTTATCTTCAATTCTATATTTAAATATCTTGGATCATTAAAATAGACCTCTGAATTACTAAGTTCATCTACAATATTTTTAAACTTATCATAAGGTATACTATTATCCACAGATATAGCAATATCTTTAAAATCCCGATATTTAATATCATTTATCTTTGTATAATCTACCTTATTTATAACATTATTAAATTTAATATTTTTAAAATGTCCAGGATTTTGAACCCCTATATCTTCATCACCACTTATAAAGATTGTATTTGTCTTTTCAAGAAATTGCTTCATATCGTCTCTATATAAAAAGAAATCTGGTATATCAAAGCCTAATGGATATATAAGATAGTTCAAATAATTTTGATATCCTATTTCACTTTTATTAATTATATCTTCTGAAGGCACTGACTTTTCCATAATATATGGACCGTGCAATATTACATATCCGCCTTTACATTGAGCGTACCTAAGTACTTCTGCAAATCTCTTCATTGCATTAAAATCTGTATTTTCAAATATAGGTATTGCACTAATAAAAAATTGAATCCCATGACTATTTAAATAATCTATTTTATTTACTAGTTCATTTAAATCTATAAAAGGATTAACATTATCCAACATAAAATATTTCTTATGAATCCATACTTCTTTTTCATTAAATGCCTCAAAAATCTTTTTTTGAGTAGAACTATTTAATGAATTTAAACCAATATGCGTTATATTAGATTGCCCTTTAAACTCATCATAATTCTTTCCTATCCAGAATATAATACCCTTAAAGTTTTTGATTTTATCCTTCAACTCTCTACTTAGACTATTATCATCATTACTTAATATAATTACACTACTGTTATCTCTAAATAACTCATCTTTAAAATCATTAAAGTTAACTATCTCTACTTTCCCGCCAAATGATAATGCCATTTCATTTACATAATTTAGGGTATTTTTATTTTCTCCATACTGAGTATAGCTATCATATAATATGATTATATTATTCAATGTTGAAGCAGAAGCTTTCCTTTGTGGAAGTACCCCAAATAAAACAGCTATAATAAAAATATAAAAAATATAATTTTTATATTTTTTATACATCATACTCAACCTCAGCTTCTGCTCTCCTTAAGAAATCAATTGGACCTTTTATATCTTCGCTCCAAGTCTTATATCCAACTTGTATTTCTAAGTTCAATCCCCCAAGTAAACTATCCTCATCTAAAACTATCTTATTTATTTCTTCCTTAAGTCTTTTCATTACTACTCTTGCACCTTCTTCAGTGGATAATAATATGTACGCAAAAGTTGAATCATTGATAATGTATTTTCTGTCTTCACCTCTTAATAAACTACTTATTCTACTTGAGGCGAAAGCTATGACATCTTTGTACCTCTCTTCTCCAAGAAACCCTTTTATCTTGCTGCTATGCTTTATATTTACAACCATCACAGTTATAGGAATATCTTTTCTTCTCCTTGTCATGCTTATATATATTGGTAGCTCATTCATAAAAGCTCTTGAGTTTCTCATGCCTGTTTCGTGATCGATCATTACAAGATTATTGTTTCTTTCTCTTAGTTCAGTTATCTCTTTTTGCATTCTAAAAATAAGACTTGATATATTAGATATTAATATAGCTGAAATAACAATAGAAATGATCCAAAAATATGTACTAATATTGATACTGCTCTTTCCACCTAATGCAAAATAAAGCTTTATACTCATATATACAAAGTCTACAACTAAGGATACTATTAGCGATAATGTTATATTTGTATAATAGGATATAATCATAACAATTACTAAAATTAAAAACATAATATAATTTTCAAAACTTGATTCTAGTTTTAATATATTAAATGTGATCCCTATTCCAAAGAAAAATACTATTAGTATAGTTACTGCTAAGTCTATTTTCTTTCTTATATCTAATGAACCCACTCTTTAAACCTCCTCAATGTCCTTTTTCTTTAATAAATTTAATACAAAATATAAAAGCATTATGTCCCAAGACATGTTATACATAAATTCATGCTTAGAAAGATCCGCATCTCCCGCTCCAACTAATGATGTTGCTATTTGGACTAACCCTATTAAGAATATATATAAATAAGCCTCTTCCATTAATCGCCCACTATCATCATCTTCATATATTGAAATCTTATATCTCTTAATAGATAAAATGAAAAATAATATTATATAAATCATAGATGCAATAAATGTTTTAGGTAAATATTCACTCTTAAATGTACTCCATCCACTAAAGAAATAGCATTTAGCACCTGGCTCCATTCCTGCACTTTTTTCATAATTTCCTTGTGTAACTGGCCTTATATAATAAGCATTTCTGAATCCTATATCAATCATCTTAAACATATCCTTCGGATGTGTAGCATAATAAAGAATTATTTTATCTATCGTAAAATGATCATAATAGGATTTAATAAGATCTTTATTCTTTAAATCAATTTGAGGGACATCTACAAAATATATTGTATTTTCTAGCAGTGAATACTGATTATTTATATTCATATCATCTAATATTTTATCTGCATCTCCTTCATCTAAAAGAATCCCTCTATTTAATGAGTGATATCTATTTATATAGTCAAAGTCTCCTTCTATTGATTTGTAAAAAAATCCTGCTCCCACAACAAAGGCTATTGCCATTACACAAGATAGTATTTTCACTGATAATTTATTTGTGTAATGAATTATTCTCCACATTAAAATCCCAAGTAATACACCAGTAGGCGCTAATTGCTGCTTAGCTCCAAAGAATATAAAAGATGTAATAAAAAAAGCAATTAAGTTATACCAAGTAAATTTATTAAACCTTATCATATAGAGTAGTATCCCTATACTTAATAAAAAGAATGGTATATTAACTCCTTCGCCATAGAAAGAATTAAAATATGCTATATAGCCAGTATTCATAAAAATAAATATGTATAATAAAGTTATTGTTAACTTAAATACTGGCCTTCTTAAGTACGATGTAAATACTTTTACTAGTATATAAGCAGCTATTGCATGAAATACAAGTAATATAGCTGACAAAAATCGAATATCAAATATTTTATTATTGCCAGTAATTAATTCATTTAACATAATTGCTGGCTTTATTAGAATAGATTGAGTTGATATAAGCATTCTTTTGTTATCACTATGATACTGATTAATACCGTAATCTTTTTGAAAGTATTTAAAATGCTCATCTTGCTGATCTTCTGGATTATTGTTTAAATAATGAAGATCATTTTGACTTATAATTCTAAAAAAGTCACCATTATTAGCCATGCCTATTAAAGGTTTAATAAATAATGTCATTGATCCTATAGCTAAAACTAATATTACAGCTAATACTTCGAATTTAACTTTAGCTAATATACTATCTGCTCTTATTGCTCCATTCTTAATACTATTAAATAATTTCATAGTAAAAAGCTCCTTCTCTATAATGCCTTTATTTAAATCATACTATTTTCCAAAGTATATATAGCAAATAAACATATATTTTTTATAAACATTTTTATACTTTTTATTGCTTAAATTGGATATTATTAAAGGTTAACTTATTTAAATGAGTTAACCTTTATATTCTTAAAATATCCATTTCATTATTTTATTATGTTCTCTACAATTTCATGGACAAAGTCTATATGATTCTTAGCATATTCTTTTACGCCCTCTTCTGCCCTATTGAATGTATAACTGTTATTAGTTATATTAAACATAGATACATCATTAAAAGAATCTCCAACTGTATATATATCATCAAAATCCTTATTTTCAAGTTTTAGTACCTCTGTAAGTCCATTTCCCTTTGATGAACCTTTTGATACTATATCAACAAAGAATTGATTTCTAAATATTCCAAGCTTATCTCCAAACATACCTATTAAGTTTTCTTTTATTTTTTCAGCTCTTTCTATTGAACCATCTGCTGCAAATACACTTAATATAAGTGCCCCACTTTTCAGTTCTAATATATCCTCTTTTGATGCCACATCAACATCTAATTCTGCAAAGAATTCAAGATTATTTAAATCAACACTAGGATTTTCAATTAAATTCATTCCATTTCCATTATCAAAATAAACCATTGTATTTTCTTCTTGTGAAAATTCTTTAATAATCTTTTCTACCACTTCAAAACTTATCATACTATTTTTTATAACCTTAAGGTCTTTATCTAGTATTAATGCTCCATTACAAAGCACTAAGTAATCAAATTCTAACTCATATTTTTCTAAGACATCTTTCATTCCTAAAAAAGTTCTTCCAGTGGATACAATAAATTTATGTCCTTCTTTCCTTAATCTCTTTATTCCCTCAATATCCTTTTGATTAATCTCTTTATCAACTAATAAAGTTCCATCAAAATCACTCGCTAGTATCTTCATATTACCTCCATAAATAAAAAAAATATATCTCACACTTACTATAGCATGAGATATATTTAAATTACAGATTATTCTACAGAATTATACAATTTCTTCTGATTTTTTATCTTTTTTCTTGTATTTAAGATGTAATAACTCATGAGCTTTTCCGTGACCTGGATGTCCCATATATGTTTCATACATCTTTAATAAAGCTTCATTTTCATGAGATTTTCTCTTCTTAAAGTTTTTATCTTGATTATATAAAACAGACGCTCTTACAGCTCTTACATTTATCTTTTCTCTATCTGTAGCACTTACATGTGGTTGACCACCACCATCTACACATCCACCAGGACATGCCATTACTTCGATGAAGTGGTATTGTTTATTATCAAGTCTTCCACTTTCAATGAATTCAAAAAGATTTGCTGAACCATTAACTACAGCTAGGTTATAGTCTTTTCCACCTATCTTTACAGTAGCTTCTTTAATTCCATCTAATCCTCTTACTTCATGATATTCTACATTTTCTAAGCTTTCATTTTCAACAAAGTCCTTAGCTGTTCTTATTGCAGCTTCCATAACTCCACCTGTTGCTCCAAAGATTACTCCAGCACCAGTGTATTCTCCCATTGCAGGATCTTGAACTCCGTCTTCTAAGTTAGCAAAGTCTATCTTTCTAGCTTTTATCATTTTAGCTAATTCTCTTGTTGTAATAACAGCATCTATATCTCTTAATCCGTTTTGTTCCATTTCTGGTCTATCAGCTTCATATTTTTTAGCTGTACATGGCATAACAGTTACTGTAAATACCTTTTTAGGATCAATATCAGCTAATTGAGGATAATATGTTTTAGTAGCAGTACCAAATATTTGTTGAGGTGATTTAGCTGTTGATAAATTATCTATAAGATTTGGATAGTAATTTTCAACTTGTCTCACCCAAGCAGGACAACATGATGTAAGCATTGGGAATGGTCCACCCGCTTGTATTCTTTGGATAAGCTCAGTAGCTTCTTCCATTATAGTCATATCAGCACCAAAGTTTATATCAAATACTTTATTGAATCCTAATTCTCTTAAAGCAGTATATAATTTACCAGTTACATCTACCCCGTAACCCATTTTGAATAATTCACCCATTGAAGTTCTTACAGCAGGGGCCATAGCAACTAATACGTGCATTTCTGGATCAGCTAAAGCTTCTTCAACTCTTTCAATATGTGATTTCTCTTCTAACGCGGCTACCGGACATGCAGATACACATTGTCCACATAATAAACAATTTGTATCATCAAGACATTTATTATCTGTTGGAGCTACCATTCTAGTTCCATCAAAGTTTGCTATCTTTATAGCTTCTGTACCTGATTTTACTTTACAGCTTGATTGGCATCTTCCACAAAGTACACATTTTGTTCTATCTATAGTAATTGATTTACTTCTTTCATCAACATATTCACTTTTATCTTTTGGTAAGAAAGGCGTTGTTGCTCTTCCCTTACTCTTTATAACTAATTTTAAGAACTCACAAGTTTCTCTTCTTGAACATGGTCCACACTTGAATTCATGTTTATTTAATAAAGCTGAAACTCTAGATTTCACTCTTTCTTGAACCTTTTCTGTGTTTGTTCTTATAACCATTCCATCTTCAACTTTTGTAAGACATGCTAGTACAAGGTTTGGTTTACCTTCAACTTCTACTGCACAAACTCCACACTTTCCAACATTTCCACACTCTTTTAAATAGCAAAGAGTAGCAATGTCATCAATCCCATTTGCTCTCGCTGCATCTAATATATTAGTACCTTCCGCAACTTGGATTTCCTTGTCATTAATAACTAATTTTTTCATCCTAAAAGACGTACCTCCATTAATTTAAATTTAAAACTCTCTTAAACAAAAACTTTGTTATAATTTTAACTTACAATAATAAAAATAAAATTTATATTATTAAGTATAAATTTATATAAAATATCTAATCATATTTAAACTACTATTAGATTTTAACCTATTCCGATGCTAATATCAATTGGAAGTTCCTATTATTATGTATCAGAATTTCCTATAACTTGCATTAACAAACGATTTCTACTATACTTTTATTATATTTACTAAGAAATTTCCAATAAAAGTAACAAAGGAGTAATTAATGATACTTGTATACAACAGAACTACAAAATCACATGAGGAAGAAAAGGTAGCTGGAAGAAAGTATTTAGAATGGTGCTATCAATCACCTGCTGGCAAACGCCTTACCGAATTATTAATTAAGAAAAAACTTTGCTCTAAAATGTATGGACTTTTCTGTGACACTAAATTAAGTACAAAGAAAATACCACAATTTATAGAAGATTTTAATATTGATATGGATATATATTCTAAGGAAGCTTCTGACTTTATAACATTTAATGATTTCTTTGCAAGAACGGTACTACCAAATGCTCGTCCAATTCCAGATGATATTAATAAATTAATGTCACCCGCAGATGGAAGACTCTTTGCTTATGAAAACATAGATATGAATGAAATTGTTCAAGTTAAGGGAATTACATATAGCTTAAAGGAATTGCTTGGAGATTCAAATGTTGCTAAAGAATATGATGGCGGAACTTGTTTAATTTTTAGACTTTGTCCAACAGATTATCATAGATATCATTTCATAGATTCTGGTATACCTGGACCAAATCACTTTATAAGAGGGAATTACTATTCAGTAAATCCTATAGCAGTTGATAAAATACCTAAGTTATTCTGTCAAAATAAACGTGAATGGTCAGTATTTAAATCAGATAATTTTGATGATGTACTCTATGTTGAAGTAGGGGCAACATGTGTTGGTAGTATAATTCAATCATACACTGTAGGCAAACACGTCAATAGAGGCGATGAAAAAGGATATTTTAAGTTTGGTGGATCAACAGTTATAGTATTCCTAAAAAAAGGGATAGTTAAAATCGATGATGATATAATAAATCAAACTAATTTAGGATATGAGACAAAGGTAGTTATGGGTGAAAAAATAGGTGCCAAAATACTATAGTAAAATAACTCAAGATTTAATCTTGAGTTATTTTGTTTATTATATTCTCTAATGTTTTTTTAAAGATATTTATATCTCTATCAAGTATAACTAAATGTATTCCCATCTCTCTTGCTCTATCTATCACTGATGATTTATTTGGCTTTTTAGTAGCTATCAGTATTTTTTTAGAAATTTCCCCACCAATTCTATCACTATATACCTTTAATTCATTAAGTGTATTTTCATCATACTTTGCACTATCTTTGCAAGATATACATACCATAACTGAATCTTTAATAGCTACAACATCTAATTCATTTTTTATATTTCCATGAAGTTCATTCCACATAAATACAACTCCACTTTTAACATCATCTATAGAATTTATTTCTTTAACTATACTTTCTGTAAGAATTTCAAGCCAAGTTCCACTTTTAAATATAAATCCTTTTAGATAATCATTTAAAAATGTAACTTTTATATTTTTATCTTCTTCTACATCTATTAAATTTAATTTTTTAAGATTGCTTATTACTTTAAATAAGATAGTTTTCTCTTCATCACATAGCTTTTCTTTATTTATAGTAACTATTCTTTGATTCGTATAATCGTGTGAAAATATCTCTGTATCATATAGCCTTTGTTTGTACTTATGCCATGTATCCATATTTTCATAGATTATCTTAGCAAAGTCTAGTATCTGACTATTATTTGTAAGTCTACACTCATGAGATATTATATTATTCCCATTCGATTTAAACATTTCTTCTATATCTAAATCTACAAGCTCTTCTTCTAATATATTTAAGTTCTTCTTAAACCAATATTCTTTCTTTTTAGATATATCAACATATACTCCATCTATATTAAGTTCTCTACATTTATATAGAAGTTTAAGTGCTTTTAATGTATCATCTAAAGTTAGATTTATTATAAGTCTATTCTCATTATCTTTAAGCCTATCTATTATACTGTCTATATCATCTTTTACTATTTCAATTTTACTACCATTATTATTTTCTTTATATATCTCCTCCAAATTATTAAATATCTCTTCTTTATGCATATTACATTCAGAAACAATTATATTTTCAAACTTATATTTTTTAGCTAGAATTATCCCACTTTCATTATGATCACTAAATACTGTAAGCAGAGTGCCTTCTTTCATAATAATTCTCCTTAAATATTCTATTTTATAATTAATTTAACCTTTAAATACAACTTTAATTCAAAGAGAAGTATAATACATATAATAATTATCGCTATAAAAAAAGAGAAACCCTATATAGGTCTCTCTTTAGATTCAAACTATAAATTATCTATAGTGTCATTTATAAAATTAATAAGCTTGCTATTATCAAATACATATTCCTTTAAATCTATTTCCTTGTAGTTCTTAATAGCTTCATTTAATGAATCAAAATCTGTACAATTAATTGTATATCCTTCCTTTGATAGCTTATTACATATTTCTAATTGATGATCATCATTATGTTCCTTATACTTTGAAAGCCTTGGCATAGTTATTACTTTCTTTTTATATCTAAGCCCAGTAAGTATTGAACCAACTCCTCCATGAGTTATAACAAGATCACTCTTATTTATATATTCATCAAATTCCTTTGGTGATAAAAAAGGTATTACCTTATATTTTTTTGAAGAAAACTCTGTATTCCCTGATTGGATTAAAACTTCCTCATTAATATTCATATCTTCTAAATACTGTAACATTCTTTTAAACTCTAACTCATGAGTTCCTAAAATAACGAATATCATTAATATAAATCTCCTTTGTAAATTGCATTTTCATAAACATCAACCATCTCTTCATGTTGAACTAAAAATACATCTGCAATTTTATTTATCATCCTACCAGACATACTTTGAGAATTTACTCTTGCAAATGTTTCGATAAATATTATCTTCTTTTTAAATAACTTTGCAATATAACATATTGGTACTGCTGTATGAGCTCCAGTCGTTACTATTATATCTGGCTTTATTTTCATATATAAAAACAATGATTTTATTATGTTATATGGGAACTTAAACATATAACTAAGCATATAATTTCTAGCTCCATATACTAAATAATCTATTCTATCTCCATACTCTTCTCTTAATTTTAAAGTAGTATCATTCTTTTCAGTTATTATATGATAATCATATTTTTTAAATATACTCTTTAACTGCATTAATTCAGATAAGTGTCCACCAGTTGATGATATAAATATAACTTTTTTCATATTCTCACCTAAATATCTTTCTTTAAGATTATTTTATCTACAAATCTTTTAGATGCTAAACCATCAGTATAATCGAAGAATTTATTTTTAAATGACTTTATTTTTTCATAATCGCAATCACTATTATTTAATACTTCTATAAGCTCATCTGTATTCTTAATTATAGGTCCTGGTACAAAACTTTCGTATGGATAATAGAAATCTCTTTCATGTTCATATGAATCTAGATCATCAGCATAGAATATCATTGGTCTTTCTAATAAAGAATATTCAAAGACTATAGATGAGTAATCTGTAATAAGTAAATCAGTCATAACTAATATATCATTTATAGCTGGATAATCTGATAAGTTGACTATTCTATCATTATTTATCTTTATACTATCTTTTACAAATGGATGCATTTTAAGAGCCAATACATAATCATCTGGTAATGTATCTACTACTTTTTCTGCATCAAAAGCTATATCCATCCTTGCATCAGATTGACTATTTCCTCTAAATGTAGGTGCATATAATACTATTTTTTTATTCTTAAGCTCTGGATATTTACTATAAACTTTGTTCATAGCATCTTCCTTCATTTTATCGTTAAAGAATATGTCAGTTCTTGGTACTCCTATAGGATCAATATTATCCTCACTCATATTAAAAGCTTCTGCATAATATTTAGCTACTTCCTTTGAACTTACTAATACGTGTGAATAATTAGTATGTATAGGTATATACTTAACATAATTATTATCGGCACCAAAGTTTTTATCTAATATACTAAATCCAAACTTTTTAAACGCCCCACATGCATGCCATACTTGAACTACTTCTGTACCTTTTCTAAGCTTACTTACTGTATATACTGGAAAATAGAAATCATCTATTAAGAAGTATTCTGAAGTTGCCATGTAATGTGTAGCTTTCATCATGTGAATAAAATACGTTATTATTCCTTTTGCTCCTTTATTAAACTTTTCATAAAGGAACTTACACTCATATTCTGAATTTCTTGATTCTATTTCATCATGTATATATTTAAAATTCCCATTCATAGTATCATTTCTATAAGTTGCGAACACTATTCTTTTCTTTACCGGAAATATATAAGAACAATAATATACAATCCTTAATAGGTATTTTAATATTACTCTCTCTAATGTTTTCATGTACTAAAATCCTCACCTTAAGATATATTTAAAGACCCTTATAAAAGGGTCTTTATTTTAATATTAAACTCTCCAATTTAAAACAGTTTTAAATGGAGTTGTTAAGTCATGCTCAAATCCTTTTATTATATCTTCAATACCTCTTACATCAATTACTGCTGAAATTAATTTTTGTAATTGGTTTTGAGCATCTTCATGAGCTTCTAAGAAGTCTACTCCTTCTTGGAAATCAACTCTTCCACTTCTACTGCTTCCTACAAATGTTAAGCCCTTTTCTAAAACCATTCTAGTATTTATAGGCACTGGATTTTCTGAAACTCCAAGTAATGCAATTGTACCTTCTGGATTTATGTAATCTATTATTTGATCTATTGCATATTGACTTCCTTTTCCACCAACTGCTTCAAAAGCATGATCTACTCTTAAATCATCTGGAATATTGTCTATTTGTATAGTTTCATCTACAAATGAGAAGAAGTTTAATTTTTCTTCGTTTTTACCGAAAACTATTATTTCTGATTCTGGGAATTTCTTTCTAAGTATTAATGCAGTTATAAATCCTACATTCCCATCTCCCCATATTCCTATTTTATTTCTTCTCTTATGAGCTTTTCTATCAAATCTATCTATTGAATGTGCTGATACGCTTATAAGCTCTAAGAATGAAGCAACATCATGATTTATATTATCATATTTTATGATACGATCTCTTCCCATAAATACATATTGCTGCATAAAGCCATCATAACCACTAGCTCTAAATTTACTTGTTGTTAAGTAATTTTCTGCTATTACATTGTCAACTTGTGTTGGCGTATTTGGTATCATAACTACTGTATCACCAGGTTTAAATTCTCCTTTTGGATCATATATAACTTCTCCAACACCCTCATGAATAAGAGCCATAGGAAGTTTCTTTTTCATAGCTTCCTTTCCTCTTGTTCCTGTATAGTATCTTTGGTCTGCTGCACATATTGATAATCTTGTAGGTCTTATAATTATTCCTTCTCCATCTAAGCTTCTCTCCTCAAATTCTACAGTGATTTGCTTAGGTGCAATTAATCTATATACCTTATTTATCATTTATCTCATCCCTCACTAAAGCATTTGCTAGTTTTAAGTCATATGGAGTAGTTATTTTCATATTGAATACTTCTCCTTGTACTAACTTAACATGTTTTCCTTTAACAACGAATATCTTTGCAGCATCAGTTAATATTTTCTTTTCATCATCTGATAATGAATTATATAAATTAGTTAATTCTTTTATATTAAAACTTTGTGGCGTCTGACCTTGATACATGAAATCACGTCTTGGAATATCACTTATTATATCTCCATCAACTGATTCTACTATTGTATCAAATGCTGGAACAACAGTATCGCAAGCTCCAAACGCTAAAGTAGCATCTATATTATCATTTATTATTCTGTGAGTTAAAAATGGTCTTACAGCATCATGAGTAACTATTATATCGTCATCATTTATTCCGAATTTTTCTTCGACATATCTTATACCACTCATTATTGACTCATTTCTATCTGCACCACCTGCACATATAACTATGTTATCTATTAGATTTTTTGGTATGTATTTATTTATTAAATCATTAGTGTGTTGAATCCATTGTTTTGGTGTTGTTATGATTATTTTATCAAATCTTGTATTTAATAAAAATGTCTCAACAGTATGAATTATTATTGGCTTATCACCAATTTTTAAAAATTGCTTTGGCATTTCAGTGTTACCCATACGAGTACCTTTTCCACCTGCTAATATCTCTGCGTATATCATATTATCACTCCTATGCATATCTTTATTTTATGCTATCTCTTTTCGTCACTTAACTAATTTTCTGTATAGTTATATATCTTATACTATTATAATTTAATAATATATTATTTTGTGATTAACTGTATTAAATATATATTACATTTACTTTTTCCATATTATTATAATTGTATCACAATTTTTTGTTATTTAAAATAATAAGGATAGTGATAAACACTACCCTTATTATTAATTTCTCTTTACCTTTAATCTATTATTTTTTATTAATAAAGATAAATTATATTCTTGCGCCATGAACTTTCCGACCTTATTCATGCACCACATTTGTCTTATAAATCTTTCACCTTGAACATCTAAGTGTAACTCCGCTGTGAAATATCCCTTTGGTATTTCATCAAACTTAAGCGTACATACATATTCAATTCTATTAGCTTCTTTTTTATATTCAAATTCGAAATTCTTAAATTCAACTTCTTCATCATCTTGTTTTAAAGTAATACTATCAATTTTAAATTCTTTATTTTCTGGTAAAACTTCAACATAACCTTTGAATTCAACTTTATCAGAGAACATATCAATATCAGTTAAGCTTTGCTTTATCTCTACAAAGTCCTTGTATTGTTCCATATTCTTTAATATAGTCTCTACTGGTACCCCATTTAAATAATGCTTATAAAGATTTGCAACTTCGTCAATATCTCCATATGATAAAAGCTTTCCTTCATTAAGCCACATTCCTTTTGTACAGAATGATCTCATTTGAGGTAATGAGTGAGATACGAAAAGAATTGTTTTTCCTTCATCTCTGAATTTATCCATTCTTGTCATACATTTTTGTCTAAATATTTCATCACCAACTGCTAAAGCTTCATCTACAACTAATATTTCTGGATCAATATTAACTGCTATAGCAAAACCTAAACGAGCCTTCATACCACTTGAGTACATTCTTACAGGTTGGTCTATGTATTCTCCAAGTTCTGAGAATCCAATTATATCCTCTAACTTTTTAGTTATCTCACTTCTTATAAGTCCCATTGAGTAACCTTTAAGATAAATATTTTCTCTTCCTGTAAGTTCTCCATCGAATCCTGCTGTAAGTTCTAGTAATGCAGATACTGTACCATCTACTAATATTTCACCTTCTGTTGGATATACAACTCCAGTTACCATTTTAAGTATAGTAGATTTTCCTGATCCATTTTTACCGAAGATACCTATAACCTCACCTTTTGGTAATCCAATACTTAGCTTATCTATTGCTCTAAAAGGAGTATATCTTTTTCCCCAGAATAAATCTTTAAAACGATCTTTATCATTTTTATATAGCTTATATTCTTTAACTACATTTTTAAATTCAACTGCATATTCCATAAATCTTCTCCTTATAACACATCAGTAAAGTCTTTATATAATTTCTTGTAAACATGACTACCTATTAATGCAGTTATTAGTATTACAATCCAAATATATATTGAATATGTTCCTTGGAAGAACCACTCTTTATATAAGAATATATCTCTAAATCCTTCTATAAAGTAATTTACTGGGTTTAATTTCATTATAAATTTCATTGTAGGAGAAAGTCCTCTTATATTCCAAAGAATTGGTGTTAACCATAAAACTGCTTGTATAGCCGCTTTTACTAAGTTTTCAAAGTCCCTACTTATAACTGATAGAGATGATAATGTCCATGATAATACTAAGAAGAATATATACATAGTTGGTATGTAATATAAGAATTGTAAATAGTATATATCAGGATAATATCCATACGCTGCAAATATTAATACGATAAATGCTAAAAGCATTATTTGTACATATAGCTTTGATAACAATACAAAAGTAGGAATTGTTGATATTGGGAACTTCATCTTTGTAACAAAGTGTCTATACTGTCTAATTGACATTGCCCCACCAACAATTGCATCACTTATAAAGAACCATGGTCCAAGTCCAGCAATAAGCCATAATAGGAACGGAAATCCATCTACATAACCACTTTTTCTGATACCCATCTGGAATGCAAAAAGGTAAACGGCTATTGTTACCATAGGTCTTATAACAGCCCAGGCATATCCAAGGGCCGCACCCTTATAAAATTTTACTAAGTCAGCTTTAGATATAAGTATCGTTTGTTTAATATTTCTTATGTTTTCTAATACAATAGTTTTTAACATTTTTTATCACCTATTTATCTATTACTTTTCATTGAATATATATTCAACGAATCTTTCACTTGATTTCCCATCTGCATGATCAAAGAATTCTTTCTTAAATTCTGATACTTTTGTTGCATCAAATTTATCTTCATTTATTATTTTAATAATATCATTATTTGTGTATGCAATAGGACCTGGTACAAATTCATCATACTCATAATAGAAATCTCTCTCTGCAAGATATGATTCCTTATCATATGCAAATAGTATCATCTTCTTATCCAATAATGCACCTTCAAATATAACAGATGAATAATCTGATATTAAAATTTCAGTAACCATTATTAAGTCATTTATATCTGTATTACTATTTAAATTAATTATTCTATTTTTAAATTCTTTAGGTATAGTTATTACATTACCTAAACCATTTTTAACACTTGGATGAAGCTTAAATATTATTACATAATCTTCTCCAACTTCTTTTAATATTTTTACTGGATCTAACTCTAACTTAAAGTTCTGTCTTTCCTTTGGGCTTCCTCTAAATGTTGGTGCATAAGTTATTATCTTCTTTCCTCTTATGATTGGATGTTCTGATTCTAACTTATTTCTAATGAAGTCTCTATAATCAGTATCAAATAATATATCAGTTCTTGGTACTCCAAGTGGAATTACATTACTCTCATCAATATTAAATGCTTCTGCATAATGTTTATTTATATTTTTTGAACTTGTTATAACTTTTGTGTAATGTCCATGAGCTCTTTGTTCGAATTCAGCTGTATTTCCATCACCTTTTCCAACAGAACTAAAACCAAATTTCTTAAAAGCTCCACAAGCATGCCATACTTGTACAACCTCAGCTTCTGGCTTAAACTTTAATCCATAAAGCTGTCTATGATAGTCATCTAAGATTATATACTTTGCTGTAGCAAAATTGTAATACATTTTTATTAATTCCCAAAGAGTTCTATTATTTCTGTCCATATATACTTTTATATCATACTTACTCTTTTTAACTAATTCATCATTTATAAACTTTAAATTTCCTGACAATCTATTTGACTTATTACTTGCTAATATAACTTTATTTTTCTTGATAGGCATTAATTTACTTAACCTAAAGCTAATTCTTACATACTTCTTAGAAGTTTTCTTTATCTTCTCTGGAAGGTTTTCAATCTTTCTTCTAGTTAAGTATTTATAGATATAATATTTACTATGTTTACGCACTGCCTTCTCTACATAGTTTATAAGATATTTATTTTCAACAGCTAATATATATCTACTATTGGTATTTAATTTATTATATCCTTTTATTAATAAATCAATATATTTAGTTCTAGCCTTTGCTGACAAGAATAGATATTTATCTATTACACCTTTAATTACTATCCATTTAAAAGTGCTAAGGTCATTGAATATATTATCATCTACTGCATCTAATAAGTTCTCCATATTAGTTATTGCTTCTAATTGTACACTTTCATTCCTACTAATAATTGCACGTTTGAAAGGTGGCCATATATCAACACTTACAAGTCTTGATATATACGCATACTTTAAACCAGATGCTATATATTTATTTTTTATATTTCTATCTATCTCTTCTTTTGTTCTGCTCCAGGAATCACAAACTTGCTTTATAACACTTCCTGATGCAGTATGTATTTGTTGAGTTAATGATTCTGTTGGATTATTTCTCATTCTATAGAAATATGCTACATATTTTGTTGCGTAAATTTTTCTAGCTCTTAAATAAGCACTCATTACAAACACTTGGTCTTCTGCATACTTAATAGTTTCTGGGAACCTTAATTCTTTTATTAAACTAGTTCTAAATAATTTATTACATGGTCCTAACGTCCAAAGTAAATCATAATCTTCTCTTATATCTTTAGGTCCCTCACTTAAGAAATGCTTAACCATTGGCCATAATTTTGATCCATCGTACTTGCATGTTCCGCATACTATAACATCTGAATCATTATTTACAGCTAGGTTATATCTAACTTCTAATGAATCTTTAGGAATTAAATCATCTGAATCCATAAATGCTATGAACTCACCTTGCGCTAATTCTATCCCTTTATTTCTTGCCTTACTTGGCCCACTATTTTTTTGGTATACACCTACTATATTCGAGTGCTTACTTGCATACTCTTCTATAATAGCTTTACTATTATCTGTAGATCCATCATCAATTAAGATTACCTCTACATCATCTAACGTCTGAACTACTAAAGAATCTAATGTTTCTTTAAGATACTCTTCAACATTATATACAGGCATGATGACACTTACCTTATACTTACTATTCAAGATACCCCTCCTAAATCTGTATGTTTATTTTATAAACAGTAACATTTTTATAGCTAAAAGCTCCATCTTACTATTTAATTCTTGCCTATTTTTTTCATTCTAATAATACCATTATGCATCTTTATTATTAGTTTAATAGTTTTTATCTTAGATTTTTCATTTAAAGTGGAATTATTTTTTACAATATCTCTAAATACTAATCTTTTTATTTTTCCTATACTATTTAGTTGCTCTTCTTCTACTACATTTAATAGTTCAGTTAAATTTCTTAATGCTTTTAACTCTATATCTTTATCATTACTTAAAAGTGCTCGTCTAAAGGGTGGCCATATATCGATATTAACCAATCTATAAAAATATGCATTTTTAAGTTTTGCTGCTGTTTTCTTATCCTTAATATCTTTATCAATTTCATTAGATGTTAATTCCCATGACTTAAGAACCTGCTCTATAACACTTGCTGATGCTGTTTGTATCTGCTGTGTTAAAGACTCAGTTGGATTATTTCTCATCCTATAATAATATCCAGCATATTTAGTTGCATATATTTTTTTGGCTCTTAAATAGGCAGTCATAACAAAGACCTGATCCTCAGCATATTTAATGCCTTCTGGGAATCTTAAATCTTTTATAAGGTCTGCTTTAAAAAGTTTATTACAAGGTCCTACAGTCCATAGTAAGTCATAATCAATTTTTACATCTTTAGAGCCTTCTGATAAGAAATGCTTAAGCATTGGCCATGTCTTTTCTCCGTCATACTTATAGGTACCACAGACTATAGCATCTGCATTTTTATCTATAGCTAATTCATATCTAACCTGTAATGAGTCCTTTGGTATTATATCATCCGAATCCATAAATGCTATAAATTCACCTTTAGCTAGCTCTATTCCCTTATTTCTCGCCCTACTAGGTCCGCTATTCTCTTGATATACATTAACTATGTTATCGTACTTCTTTGAATACTCTTCTATAATTTCACCACTCTTATCAGTAGATCCATCATTTATTAGTATTAATTCAAAATCTTTTAACGTTTGCTCCATTAAAGAATCTAGTGTTTCTCTAAGATACTCCTCTACATTATAAACAGGAACAATAACACTTATTTTGTACTTCTTAAACAAAATACCCCTCCTGTACTTTCCAATAGAAAGTTTTGTGTATATTTTGAATCAAATATACTGTCAATGTTATAAAGCTTTTATAAAATTTAATATTATTTATTTTAAAATTTATTGCGTTAATTCAATAATTTCAATTATAATATATTCTTTTGTGTATGTACAGTTAAGCCTACTTTTATATAAAAATAAAAAACTTCAAAAGAAAAGTCTTTTGAAGTTTGATGGTAGGGCGTATAGGAATCGAACCCATAATGTACCGTCCGTAGCGGTATGTTATATCCATTTAACTAACGCCCCATATATTATTTTTTATTAACAGAAATATCTTATCATAATTTTTAAGTCAGTGCAAATTTATTTGCGGTAAGCTAGGTGGAAAGAGGCTATACTTAGAAGCTTCTTTCCTTATTATAATGCTTATTTAAAGATATATATCTGAAAACTCTATTTCTAATAATTGAACCTTATCACTATGTTCTTCAAACTCGACTTCTTCTTTTTCTAATTTAATATTAGGAAGCATAACTGTAAAAGTAGAACCTTCGCCTAATTTACTCTTTAAAGATACTTTTCCATTATGAAGACCAACTAATGATTTAACTAAATCTAAACCTATGCCGCTTCCTTTATACTCGCTCTTTTCATTTCCTCTATCAAATCTATCAAAAATTTTCTTTTGCTCTTCTTCACTTACGCCTATACCATTATCCATTACACTAATTTTAATATATTCATCATCTATCATAAGAGTTACATATATATAACTTCCACTTGGTGAAAATTTTATAGCATTTGAAATAAGGTTTATACATATTCTATCAAGAGATTGCGGATCTACTGCAACTATGCACTCCTCTTTGTTTGTATCAAATATAAGGGTTATATCTTTTTGTTTTGCATACTTATCTATAGAGCCTATCGTATCCTCAAGGAAGTTTACTATTTCTATATTTTTCTTATTCATTTTAAAATAATTTTTCTCTAATCTAGTTACATCAATTAAATTGTCTATTAACTTTAGCATTTTGTAGCTATTTCTTTTTAACATCTTTAAATATTCTTTTTCTTTATCATTATAATTAGAATATTCATCCTTCTTAACACATTCTAGCATCTGATTTATGCTCATAATCACATTTAACGGTGATCTTAAATCATGAGATATATTCAGTATGAATTTTTCTTGCATTTCCTGCTTACCTTTTAAATTCTCTATAAGTGATATCATCTCTTCTCTCGATAATTCATTTACCTTATGTTTAAATTTATTTTGGACCATAATTCTCCCTACCTTACCCCCTATTTTAACCCTAAATAAATTTTATCATTATTTTCGAATACTAACAACCATTTTTTTGTATAATATCCTTTAATTTCATTTTTATTTTTATTAAAATAAATTCTATAAAGGTATATTATTTTAAGATTTTATTGATATAATTTAATAACTTGTATTTATATTTATACTATTAGATAATATCTAAGTATAATTAATTAATAAAAGGGAGGTTTTTATTATTAAAAGTTTTATTATAATGACAGATTCTAGTTGTGATTTACCAAAAGATATAATAGATAGATTCTCTATACATTATACTGGTCTTATATGCAATTTAAACAATGATGAGTATGTTGAGGACTGTGGGGAATCATTAAGCTATTCAGATTTCTATAATGGTTTAAGAAATGGTCTAATGCCAACTACATCACAGATAAATAGTTTTAGATTTTATGAAGCCTTTGAAAAGTATACTAAAGAAGATATTTCAGTTATATACTTAGCATTCTCTTCAGCACTAAGTGGAACATATAATAGTGCATTAATTGCTAAAGAGGAAATACTTGAATCTTATCCTAATGCAGATATATCAATCATAGATACTCGTTCAGCTTCACTTGGAGTAGGACTTTTAGTTTATGAAGCATGTACATTGAGAGAAAATGGAGCTTCAAAAGATGAAGTTATTAAATATATAGAAGATACTAAGCTTAAAGTAAATCATCTATTTACTGTTGATGATTTAAATCATTTAAAGCGCGGTGGCAGAATTTCACCTGCTATGGCTACTATCGGTACTCTACTTCAAGTTAAGCCACTTCTTTATATACCTGATGATGGAACTCTTCAAAATTTTAGTAAAGTTAAAGGTAGAAAGAAATCTATAAAATCTTTATTCAATAAACTTGAAGAAAAAGTAGTAGACCCTAGTAATCAGACAATTTTCATATCTCATGGCGATTGTTTAGATGATGCTAAAAGCTTAGCAAATATGATAAAGGAAAAGTATGATACAGAAGTAATTATAAATTATATTGGGCTTGCGATTGGAAGTCATGCTGGTCCAAATACACTGGCTCTTTTCTTTAAAGGAAATAATAGAGATATTAATTAAACATAATCCCCATTCAAATAGTTAATACTATAATCATAACTATTTGAAAGGGGTTTTGTCTTATTTATGAAAAGTTTAAAAGGAAGTAAAACAGCAGATAATTTAGCAAAGGCTTTTGCAGGAGAATCTCAAGC
The DNA here is from genome assembly GCF_050584765.1 of Clostridium sardiniense. Classification (GTDB taxonomy): domain Bacteria; phylum Bacillota; class Clostridia; order Clostridiales; family Clostridiaceae; genus Clostridium; species Clostridium sardiniense_A. Next base: position 197,947 of record NZ_JBNOOR010000003.1, read on the forward strand.
TAGAAACAGGTATACATTCTTCTCAAGAGTAGCTGCAAAGGAAGGACATAAGCAAATTGAATCTATATTCTTAGAAACAGCTGAAAATGAGAGAGCTCATGCTAAGGTTTTTTATGACTTAATGATTGAAGGTCTTGGTACAGCCCAGATTCATGTGGATACAGATTATCCAATAGGCTTTGGAACTACTTTAGATAATCTAAAATATGGGGCTGAAGGAGAAAGAGAAGAATGGGGTACTGCTTATCCTGAATTTGCTAAAGTTGCAGAAGAAGAAGGATATCCAGAAGTAGCATTTGCTTTTTCTAAAATATTAGAAATAGAAAAGCATCATGAACAACGTTATTTAGATCTATACGCTAACTTAAAAGATGATCTTCTATACAAACGTAATGAACCAGAGTATTGGAAATGTAGAAATTGCGGATATATATATGAAGGAACTGAAGCTCCCAAAATATGCCCTGCATGTAAGCATCCTCAAGGATATTTTGAAATTATGTATGACACTGAAGCCCTTGGCAAAAGTAAAGAATATGCTCCCAAATAATTGGAGGCGAAAAAATGAGATACTTAAAAAAGTATCTCATTTTTATTATAAAACATTAAATTTTGCTATACTTCCGTTTTTAGTTGCCTTTACTTCAAGTTTTGCATCTACTCTTTCTTTAAGCTCCTCAACGTGAGATATTATACCAACTAATCTGCCCCCACGCTGTAAATCTAAAAGACTATCTATAGCATTATCAAGAGATTGTGGGTCTAGAGTACCAAAACCTTCATCAACAAACATTGTTTCTAATGATACTCCTCCACTATTTGATTGAACTACATCAGATAAACCAAGTGCTAAAGATAATGATGCTTTAAAACTCTCTCCTCCTGAAAGTGAGCTTACATCTCTTGAACTTGCTGTATAATTATCATAAACTTCAAGTTCTAATCCTTTTTGACCTGCACCTTTACTCTTACTTGTTTTTCTTCTAAGTGAGAATCTATCCCCTGTCATTTTTTCTAATCTTAAGTTTGCTGCATCTATTATATCTTGGAAGTATGATGCTAATACATATCTTTCAAATGATATATATGGAGCTTTTCTTCCATTTGAAAGTTCTGAAAGCTCTCCTATAACTCTATATTCATCTTCTTTTTCTTTAAATTCTTTGTTTAATTCTATAACCTTTTTTAAAACATTCGTATTATTATCTATTATAGAAAACTCTTGTTTTAATTTATCTTCTTTCTCTTTTTCATCTATTTTCATGCACTTAATTGAATTATCTATTTCATCTATAGAAACTACATTTATATTTTCACATTTTTTATTTAACGTCTCTTTAGCTTCCATTAATATTCCTATTTTTTTATTGTATTCAATTATTTCTTTATCCAAAATATCTATTTTATCGATATCCATTTTTATTTTGCTATAGTCTTCTACATTTAAAAATCCTTCTCTTCCTAGATTAACTGCAAAGTCTTCTTTAGCCTTTTCAATATCCTTTTTAAGCTCTTTAATGCTTTTTTCTATTTCTTTACACTTTGATTTTTCACCTTCAAAAATCTTTATAGTATTGTCTCTCTTTCTTACTAGTGCAATTAATCTATTCTTACTATCTTCTAATTGCTTTTCTTTATCCTTTATTGATTTTGTTAAACTATTAATGGAATTAACTTCATCTGGAATATCCTTTTTAAGATTATTACATGAGGACTTTAATCCCTCAAGTTTTGCAAAAGTCTCTTTATCTTCAGTATTTAGTAATTCAATTGCTGCTTCTAGTATATTTATATCTTCTTCTAATTCCTTATTTCTTTTTTGAAGTGTATCTTTATTATTTATCTTACTTATAATATCCTTTAGTTCATTATTTATAGAATCAATTACATTCTTTAATTCAATACCCTTATCTCTTATGATAACTTTTAAACTATCTTCATAAGTATTAAAATCATCTCCTATATTTATTGACTTTAAGATATCATTGATATTTTGTAATGCATTATTTACATTAGAATTTATTTCAGTTAGATTTATTATTTTTTCATTATTCTTTTTTTCATATTTTTCAAATTCAATCTTCTTTTTCTTTAATTCATCTTCAGTTGGAATGCTTCCAACACTTTTACTTGCTGGATTTGGATGATCTAATGCTCCGCATACAGGACAAGGAGCTCCATCTATTAATTCATTTGCTAATATTCCAGCTTGTTCTTTCTTATATATCTCTTCTAAATTTTCATACTCACTCTTAATATTCTTATATTGAATTTCAAACTGAGCATATTCATTTTTAAACTTTGTATGGTCATTTTTTATACCTTCATATAATCTTATCTTCTCGTACAAATCTCTCAATTCATTAATTCTTTTTGTTTCATCTTTTATGCTATTTTCTAAATTAACTTTTTTAATTTCAAGCTCAGAAATATCTTTTAATATAGCTTCATTTTCTTCTCTAATTTTTTTATTTTTCTCCAAACGCAATTGCTTATTTCTTATTTCAGTAGTTATTTCCTTAATTCTATTTTCAAAAGTTATTATTAGCCTTCTTTCTTTTTCATAAACTTCTATCTTAGGCTCTATATTTCTTAGCTTACCTATCTCTTCAGTAAGTTCAACTCTTAATTTATCGTTATTTTCTTCAACCTTTACAAAATCCTCTTGCTTACTTAATTCATTTTTTAAGTTTTCTATATCTTTAATTGAATTATTATATTCTGTATTTTTTATTTCTAACCTTTTATTGAAATCAATATACTTCTCTTCTATATGCTTAATGTCTTTAGCTTTTTTTATTTTTAATAATAACTCTTTTTTATTTTCAAAATCTGCTGCCTTAAGTAATTCTTTTTCTAAATTTATTGTTGTTTCTTCTTTTTCTTTTAATAAGGCATTGTTTTGCTCTCCTATTAATTTTTCTTTATTCTTTTTCTCTAAAGCAGTTTTTATTTCATTTAATGAATCCTTATTTTGTTTATATGAACTCTTTTCAGTATCTATTAATTCAGTAAGCTCCTCTATTACTAAAGGAAAATCTATATACTCACCAATTAAAATATTATGTTCACCTTGTATATTTTCTAAATAAGTCTTCATTTTTTCCTTACATAAGTTTCTTTCCTTACTCAATTTAATAGCTTTATCTTTAAGTGATGACTGTATTTTTTCAAATGCATACGTATTAAATATTTTTCTAAAAATCCCCTCACGCTCTACAGAACTTGCAAGAAGCAATTTCTTAAACTCACCTTGTGGAAGCATTACAATTTGTTTAAATTGTTCCTTAGTTATACCTAAAATTTCAGTTATTTTATCATTAACAGCCTTAACTTTTGTAATAACTTTACCATTTGGAAGTATTAACTCAGCTTCTGGTTCTTTATCTGTGAACCCTTCTCCTCTAGTCTTTCTTTTCTTTTGCTTAGGACTTCTGACTACTTTATATATATCTCCTCTAAGTTCAAAATCTAGCTCTACAAATGTTTCCGTATCATCATCTGCAAAATGGCTCCTAAGAGAATCATTTTCTCTATATTCTCCACTTGCCTCTCCGTATAAAGCATAACTTATAGCATCAAATATAGTAGTCTTCCCAGAACCTGTAGTACCTGTTATAACAAATATATTTCTACCATTTAATTCTCTAAAATCAAGTTCTTGCCTTTCTGCATATGGTCCAAATGCTGATATTACTAATCTAACTGGTCGCATGAACTACACCTCCTCTTTTAAGATTCCATTTATAGTTTCATCTATAATTTTACTTTTCTCTTCTGTAAATTCTCCATCTGATAATGCGTTATAAAATTCTTCAAACAAATCTTTTTCTGATTTACTTTTATATCCCTTTTTAGCTGATGTACTATTCTCATCATATTCTCTTTTCTTCTCTCTAGTTATCAGCATTACATTTGGATATACCGCCCTTAATTTTTCTATTGGATTTATAAGTTCACCTTCATCTAATAGAATTGCTTGTATATAATCTTCTTTTCCATCTACTACATCTCTACCGACCTCTATAAGTTCATCTATATCTCCTTTTATGATTCTTAAATCTCTTAATGGTTTTAATTCTCTTAGGTCTAAAGTTACATTCTTATCCTTATCTATATCAAATATTGTAACTCCCTTCTTTTGATTAACTTCTGAGAATGAATACTTTAATAATGAACCTGAATATCTTACTTCTTCTCTTCCTATTTTTTGCCTTCCGTGAAGATGTCCAAGTGCTACATAATCAAAGTCATTAAATATATTACAATCAATAAGATCTGTTCCGCCTATTGATAAAGGCCTCTCAGATTCGCTCACCTCAAGATTTGCAGCTTCATATTTATCTTCATCTGATTCTTTAGCATCTTCTCTATACATAGTTACATATCCATGTGCTACTAGTACATTTCTTTCACTCTTATCAAGATTTTCATTTATTTTTTCTACAATTGCCTTCATTGCATCATTATGATTTCTAATTTCACTATTATCTAAAAGTTTTTTAATTACTGATGGATCTTTATAAGGTATTAAATAAAAGTTTACCTTACCCTCTTCATCATCTATCTCTATTTTCCTATATAACTCTTCATCACGACCTACAATATATAATCCTTGTTTTTCTAATATATTGCTAGCAAAGCATACTCTTTCCCCACTATCATGGTTTCCTGATATAGCTAAAACATTTATTCCTTTTTCCATTACTAATTTACTTAAAATATTATTTAGTAATTCTACCCCATCAACAGGTGGGATTGATCTATCATATATATCTCCAGCTATTATAAGTACATCTGGCCTTTCTTTATCTACAAGTTTTATTAACTCATCTAATATATATTTTTGATCTTCTAACATTGAGAACTCATTTACTATTTTCCCAATATGCCAATCACTTGTATGAATAATTTTCATATTAATCCTCCCTACCATTTTTATTATATAAATTAATTATATCAAAAAAGGTGATTTCTAACCTTTAGAAATCACCTATATATTGTCTATGAGTCTATTTCACTAAATATAATAATTGCTTTTAATATTCAAGTTTTTAAAATATTTATATTTCTCTCTGTTATCTTTCATACATCAATATGAATTTCTACTATACTATAATAAACCATATTTCTAATAATGCATCTATTGTCTTTCCTACAACTGTATTAAAACCTTTCCTCCAATTTCATCCTAAATTCTTTAGTATCCATTGGGAAAGTAATTATTGCATTGTTCCATGATGACAAATAGGCTCCATTAATTATATATAGCGAATTTATGGCTTCTTTTACAGGACACAACACAGTCGCATTACCTGCAATAGAATTTATGAAATTGTTTATAATAGCAGCCTGCTGTATTGAATTGTCTGCATCATCAAATGTAAACTCTTGTTCTTTGAACGGAATTTTTCCGTAGACTTCATCTGTTGTATTTGCATAGTTTTTTTCATCTTGTTCTAACTCACGTAATAGCAAGTTTTGATCATCAGATAAAATTACTTGTCCTTTACTTCCTATTATCTCCAAACGATTACTTCCTGGGAATTCCCTTGAAGATGCGATAAACTGAGCAGTTGCACCATTCTGATATTCCATGTGCAACATTACATCATTTTCTACTTCGATTTGACGCTCAGCACCGTAATAGCAAAACGCATGAATATTTTTTGGCATACCGCAGAGCCAAACCAACAAATCTAATTGATGAGAGGCCTGTGTCATCAATAATCCTCCGCCTTCTCCATTATATGTACCTTTCCACGATTGTGCATTATGGTATGCCTGAGTACGATACAGGTTTGTAATTATCCAGTTAGCTCTCTTTAACTCTCCTATTTTGCCTGAAGAAATCAGATCCTTTATTTTGTTAAAGGCTTGACTGGTTCTTCTACAATACAGTACACCACTTAAAATATTAGGATGTGTTTCTACGCACTTCATAAGTTTTTCCACTTCATCTGAAAATACCCCAACAGGCTTTTCAATTAATGTGTGAATACCTGCTTCAATAGCCTTGATTGCCATTGACGGATGGGTAAAATGTGGTGTACAAATCACAACCATATCTATCATTCCAGCCTCAAGCATATCTTCATAACTTGTAAACAATGAAACATCTGTCAAAGCATATCGAGAACAGATACTTTCCATACGTTCAAAATTTCTGCTTGATAAAGCACAGATGCGACACCCCTTAATTTTATTGCTGACAATCAATTTTATATATTCTTCAGCAATGTATCCAATTCCCGCAATACCTAATCTTATCATTTTTTTCCCTCCTCAAATTATTATTTCTTATTAGCTCATAACATACACATATGCTTTTTGTTACTACATCACATAAGCTGCCCTACATATGGAAAATAAATTTTATTTTTCTTTTATAATTCTAACCCTTATAAAATCATAATCTTACAATTTTCGTAGGTACAAAAAACTCTATTTAATTCCATTTATTTTATAAATTACTTCTATAACAGCATATTAGAAACCTTTATTTCTCTAATAATATTTTTCTATTTCAAATATTTCTTTTCAACTTCTCTTAAATCTTTTTCTTCTTCACAATAAAATCTTTTTTCAACAATTTTATTTTAAAAGAATAGGATATCCTTGCTTATATAACTTTAATTTAGCAAATAATACTATAAAAATTTAAGATATTATTTATAATAATGTAATAAAGGTGATTTCTAAGAATTAGAAATCACCTTATATATTATAATTTTATTTTCTTTAAAAGATCCTTTTTTATATACCTTAATATAAATGCCACGTATATTATTGTCCCTGCCATAAATGCTGTATCAAAATATATATCTGGCCTTATTAAGCTAAATGGTAATAATATTAAACTTGGAAGTGTTGCTGCATAAACAGATAATGAATACATTGCTGATGCCTTCATTCTTAATCCCATTATCATTCCAATTATTATTGAAAAAGCTGCTATTATTAAGCAATTAAGTAAGTATGTTGTGAAGTATTGGAATATTGTAAATCCAACTGTAATTGGAACTATAACAACAGATGCAAGTTTTAATTGTTCGACAATAGTTTTATTAGTATATTCTCCCGTAAATGCATCTTTATATAATATATCTTTGTTAAGTCCTCCTGAACCTACTTTAATTCCATCTTTAAGAAGTAATATATACATATCTCCATGAACATATGCATCCTTTAATCCTTCTGCTTGATTTAAATCTTTATTACTATCTATATAAACAACTATATTATCTTGATTAAATTTAACTGGACTATTTTTCATTTCTAATATCCCATTTTTTATTGAAAAATCATATTTGGGTTCATTAAGTTCTACGATACCTTCATTTATATTATTTTTAGCTCTAAATCCCATGTATACACCTTGTATACCACCGATTATAAGGCTCAGAATAAGTGTATATAATATAGCTTTACCGAGGCCATCTCTTACATATTCCGAAAATTTTTCTATGTTATATATATTATTTTTTAGCTTACTAAAAAAACCATCTCTCTTCACGTTCTCTACTCCTTTAAACTACTTTTATGTAATTATTTTTTCCTAAATCCTCTCTAACTATAGTAACATACTAAATTGTATTATTAAATATTTTATGTTTAATATCCCAAAAATTGGTCAAGTATTAAGGTAAATATTATTTTAGGAGGGATTAATTTGTCAGATATGAAAGAGCTTAATAATACACCAGATGAAAATACAAGCAATATAAAAGAAAATGTTAATTTTAAAGAAGATGATCAAAATACCGATTATTTAAATGATAATCTCGAAGAATATGCTATAAATGAATTAGAATTATATGATAAATTGAATGATAAATCTGATAAGAAGTTTAAAAAGGTAATTCTAGCATTAATTATTATTATTATATTTATAGGTGCAGCTATAGTAAGTTATCAATCTTATCAATATAAATCATTACTATCTACTTTTAAAGGTCATTTTGATTCAAGCAATTATTCAGAAGCTAATAAATATATTGTGACTTCAGGAAATTCTAATATATTTAAATCTCTTTTTTTAGAGGATGATTTAGAAACTTATTTTAGAGTAAAAACAACAGATTTAAAAAATAAGATAAATCTAAATGAGATTTCAAAAGATGATGCTTTAGTAGTATTTAATGAAATGAATAGGTATGATCTATTAAGTTCAGATTTACAAAATGATTCTTCTGTTTTATCTCAAGGTACAAATAATGATACTCCCCTATCTAAAGGTATCTCTGAATTTGAAGAAGGTAAATACGAAGATGCAATTGCAACATTACAAAATATTTCTTCTAGTGACCCAAGCTATCAAAATGCTACAAATTATATAGCTAAATCTAAAGAAAAACTAAAAGAAGATCTTCTAAAAACAGCTAATGATTATGAAAACAAAGAATATTTTACAGCTGCTATTAATTTAATAGAAAGCAAGCTTAGTTTACTTTCTAATGATAAAGATTTAGTTAAAAAGATTGAAGATTTAAAAGTTTCTAAAGATAATTATCTAGCAAGTCAAAAATCTTCTGCTACTCCAGCGAGTTCTTCTCAATTGGTTAGTTCAATAAATACATCAAACATAAATTCATTAGATATTGAAAGCTTAACTGATTATCTAATATATGTAGATACCAACGCTCAAACTACTAATGTTTATACTGGTTCAAAAAATAAATGGAACTTAAAGAAATCAATGAAATGTTCTACCGGTATAAAGGATAAAGAAACTCCATCCGGTGTCTATACTGTTCAAAATAGAGATGAATGGTTTTTCTCAGAAAAGTATAAACAAGGTGGTAAATACTGGATTCAATTTGATGGAGATTATCTTTTCCATTCACTACCTTATGATAGAGATAAGCAAACCGTTCTTGATACAACATTAGGTACACCTGCATCACATGGATGTATAAGATTATCATTAGAGGATTCAAAATGGCTTTATGATAATGTAACAAAAAGTACTAAAGTAATAATTAAATAATCCCTTTATGTTTTAAATACCTTATCTATTAACTTATAATATAGATAAGGTATTTTAATATTGTAGGAGGAAATTATGAAGATAAATATTCCTGATAAAGTCAAATTTATAATAGATAAATTTTATGAAAATAATTATGAAGCATTTATGGTGGGTGGCTGTATAAGAGATTCTTTGCTTTTAAAAGAGCCTAAGGACTATGATATTGCAACATCTGCTACACCAACAATAACTGAATCACTCTTTGACAAAACAATTCCAACCGGTATCAAACATGGTACTATAACAGTACTTATTGATAAAGAGCCTTTTGAGATTACAACATATAGAGTTGAAGGTGAGTATAAAGATAATAGAAGACCTGATGAAATATCTTTCGTTACAGACATTAAAGATGACCTTTCAAGGAGAGACTTCACTATAAATGCTTTTGCTTATAATTCTAAGGAAGGCCTTAAAGATTACTTTAATGGACTAGATGACCTTAAAAATAAAATTATAAGAACAGTTGGTAATAGTAACAAAAGATTTAATGAAGATGCCCTTAGAATAATGCGTGCTATAAGATTTTCCGCTCAATTAGATTTTAAAATTGAAGAAAATACTTTAAATGCCATTAAGGAAAATAAAGAGTTACTTAAAAATATAAGTGCTGAAAGAATACGTGATGAACTCTGTAAGATATTAATATCTGATAACCCAAGAAAAGGACTTAACCTTTTAAAGGATTGCGGAGTTTTAAACATAATAATTCCAGAATTAATACCATTAATAGGTTTTAATCAAAGAAACAAATATCATTACGAGGATATATTTAATCATACTTTATCTGTAGTTGAAAATACTCCAAATGATCTAATATTAAGGCTTTCTGCATTATTTCATGATATAGGAAAACCAGATTGTTTCTTTATTGATAATAAGGCAAACGGAAGATTCTTCGGTCATAACAATGTTGGTGAAAAAATTACTGAGAGAATATTAACTAGATTACATTTTGATAATAAAACAATTAAAACTATATGTATCCTTGTTAAAGAGCATATGAATGTTTTAGATAATCCAAGTAACTTAGCAATAAAAAGACTCATAAATAGAGTATCAGTAGATAATATTTATTTACTATATTCACTTCAAGAAGCAGATATAACATCGCTTAAAATTCCTGAAGAAGCATTACATAAGCTTAATATTATGAGAGATAAAACTAAATTTATTTTAGAATCAAAAGCTCCAATGTCTACAAAAGATTTAGCTATAGATGGAAGCACACTAATAAAAGAATTATCTTTAGTTCCTGGAAAAGTTATTGGAGATATATTAAACCATCTTCTTCAATTAGTTCTGGATAATCCAGACTTAAATTATAAAGATATATTATTAGATAATGCAAAAATATATATAACAAATATAGATAATACAAAATAGAAGACTCATCAATTAAAGTGACAGGTCGTATCAGACCTAGATTAACCTAAATAATACAAAAAAGGAGATTAACTTAGAAATCTAAGTTAATCTCCTTTTTTAAATACATATAGTTTGCTTAATACATAATTTAAAATTATAACAATAACGTTTATTATTATTTTACTTACCATATCCTCCATATGAATGACTGATACAAATAAATACATCAGTCCCATATCTAAGACACCTGTAGCTCCTCTTGATATAGTAAAATCAACTAACTCTTTAGTTACTATCTTTAAACTATAATCTCTACTATCAAATACATATATCTTATTAGTTATAAATGCAAAGATTACAGAAGCTATCCATGCTCCTATATTACTTGCCAGCAATCCCATTCCAAATACTCTTGTGAATAAGAAAAAGCTTATGATATTAATAGCAGTAGTTAATACACCAAATACTATATATAATATTTGTTCTTTAAACTTATTATATAATTCAATAATTTTACCTAACATATTTTCCTCCTAAGAAATCTCACAACTGATATACATTAATCTATAATATCATAACTTTTTCTCTTCATCATAATTATTTAAATTAAATCTCTATCTCCTCTTCTGGATAGAATAGATAAAGATATCTACCCTTTATATTTTTTCCTGTTATTTTTTCTAATGCTTCAGTATAATAATCAAGTTGAGCCTTATACTTTTTGCTCATCTCTTCTTCTATATTATCTTTAACATAATCAGTCTTATAATCTACAAGAACTATCTCTCCATCCTCTTCAAAGAAAAGGTCTATTACACCTTGAAGTCTAACTTTTTCATTAACTGACTCATCTGATAAGTCTTCTTTTACTTCTTTAGCACTTATACTTGTGTAGAATGGCAATTCCCTATGTACCATTCCTCCATTTTTATATACCTTTAATATTCTCTTTCCTATTTCACTTCTAAAGAAATTAAGTATTTTAAATGGATTAACAGCCTTAAACTCATCCTTAGTTAGAAGTTCATTTTGAACCATCTCTTCAAGTTGTAATTTTATTTCGTTTAATGAACCTATTCTTTCGTAATCTACCCTTTGCATTACAAAGTGTACCGCTGTACCTTTTTCGGCTCCAGATAGTCCCTTTTCCTCTTGAAGGAACCTTGGCTTTAAAACAATTTCTTCTTTAAATAATCTTTCTCCGCTATACTCAACTTCAGCTTCGTACCCAGCCTTCTTTAAATCTGAAACTGAAAAGTTACTTTTAATAGTTGTTGCATCTTTAAATTTATATCTATATCCAAGTCGTCTTTCTATTTCTTTATCCACAGTTTCTTCTTTACAATTAATAAACAGTTCTTCTTCAAGAGAAATTTCATCCACAACCTCTAATTTTTTTTCCACAATTATATCATTTCTATCCCATAATTTAACCTGCCATGTGGATAAGTCATCTTTAGCTATTTCATTAGATATTCCTATTCTTTCCCTAATCACTTCACCATCTCTATGCTGGCAAAGAGCCATTCCGATCCAGTCTAAATAACTTTTCCCTTTAAAAACTTCAGCTGGGGATATTCTGTTTTGTTCTATACTTGCAGATTGAATCCATTTTTCCACAGTTTTATCTATATCACGAGTAGCTCCAGTTATAATTAATTTCTCTTTTGCTCTAGTAAATGCAACATATAATATTCTCATTTCTTCTGATAAAGTTTCTAATCTTATTTTCTTTTTAATAGCTTCCTTAGGTAATGTTCCGTAACTAATTCTTTTTTCTAAATTAATGTAATCCGGTCCAAATCCTAAGTCATCATGATGAAGAATTGAATTATTTAGATCCATTAGATTAAATTGCTTTCCAGCTCCAGCTAAAAATACAACAGGAAATTCTAATCCCTTACTTTTGTGAATACTCATAATTCTAACTACATCTTCATTTTCGCCTAATATCTTTGCACTTCCCATATCCCCTGATGATTTTCTAAGCTTATTTATGAAATTTATAAAGTTAAATAATCCTTTAAAACTAGTTTGCTCATATTGTTTTGCCCTTTGGAATAATATTTTTAAGTTTGCCTGTCTTAATACTCCATTTGGCATAGCACCAACATATCCATAGTAAGCTGTATCCATATATAAATACCAGATAAATTCATCTATTGGCATATATACAGATTTATTTCTCCACTTATCAAGATAAGTAACTAGCTTATCACATTTACTTTTAAGTTCATCAGTGGACTTCTCTTCACCTTTTGAAATAGAAACTATATTTTCATAAAAATATTTATCTCTATTTACTATTCTAATATCACTAAGTTCTTCAGCTGTAAAACCCATAAAAGGTGATTTTAACACTGCAATCATAGGCACGTCTTGAAGTGGGTTATCTATAATTTTAAGAAGTGACATTATAGTCCTAATTTCTATTGATTCAAAGTATCCGGCACCTGTATCTGCGTAAACAGGTATACCTTCTAATCCTAATTCATCTAAAAATACTTCTGACCAGTTTTTTGTTGCTCTTAGAAGTATCACTATATCTTTATATTTAAGAGGTCTATACTCTCCTGTATCTTTATCTAATACTCTAAAATTCTTTTCATTTTGCTGTGACATAAGTTCATTGATTCTTTTAGCTACAACTCTAGCCTCCAAATTTATTGAATCTATATCCTCATCATCTTCTATATCATCTAAATCTCTAGTATCATTTTTATCTAATATATGAAGTTCAATAGGGCCACCTGCATAACAGTTCTCTTCTTTCACTTCTTTGAAGTTTGCACCTAAATTTAAAGCTTCCTCATCTGTATATTCAAGCTCTCCAACACTAGTAGACATAACTTCTTTAAATATGAAATTAACGCCGTTTATAACTTCTTCTCTACTTCTAAAATTCTTATAAAGCTGTATAACTCTATCAAGCCCGCCTTCTTCTCTAGAATACGTATTATACTTTTCTAAAAATAACTCTGGCTTTGCTTGCCTAAATCTATATATACTCTGTTTAACATCTCCAACCATAAATACATTTGGATTATTAGTACTCTTTCTAGATACAAGATTTATAATAGCCTCTTGAACATTATTTGAATCTTGGTATTCATCTACCAGTACCTCATCAAAGAACTCTCTAAAATTCTCAGCTACCTTAGATGGTTTTATCTCTCCATCTTCACTTTCTTCTATAAGAATCCTTAAACATAAATGCTCTAAGTCATTAAAATCAAGCATATTTCTTTCTTTTTTGCTCTCGCTAAATCTTTTAGAAAAATCTAATGTGATTTCTACAAGCTTTTTCATAAATGGGTATGAAGCTCGTATTCCCTCTAGAGACTCTTCTGGAGTCATAGAAAAGACTTCATCTCTAAGCTTTCCAATCTTCTTCTTTACTTGTTCCCTAATACTCTTAACTAATTCTTGTGCCTCTGGATCACTTACATTATTTTTTCTTATAGATTTAAGTCTTCCAAATGATATCTTAGATAGTGCATTATAAATATCATTAAGTCCTTTATTTAAACCATCTTTTAAGTTAATAAGTGCTGATAATTCATCATTAAAAACGTCTAAATATGGTTCTATTCCTTCAGTATTTGATATAACATCAATTGCTTTATGATACATATTTATAAAGCTATCAACTTCCATTCCTATATCATTTTTTAGAACTTTAACCCATACTGTATCATTTAATTCATCTAAAGATTTAATATTAAACTCTTCTGCTTTTTCCTTAAGCCATCTTTCTGGCCAAGGTCCACTCATTGAGAATCTGTATAAATTTAATATTATTTCTTTAAGCTTTTCATCGTCTTTACTTCCTGCATAAGCTTCAACTAAATTGAAGAATTCCTCATCATCATTTTCATATAAATCTTCAAATAATTCATCTATGATTTCATTCTTTAACAGTGTTCCTTCTGTCTCATCACCAATTCTAAAGGCAGGATCTAAATCTATAGTATGGAAGTTATTTTTTATAACATCTAAGCAAAATGAGTGCATAGTTGTTATATTTGCTCTACTTAAAAGTGTTAACTGCTTTTGAAGGTTTTTAGAGCTAGGATTTCTCTCAAGTTCCTTCGTTATTGCAGCAGCTATTCTTTCTCTCATTTCAGAAGCTGCTGCACTTGTAAATGTAACTACTAAAAGTCTATCTATATCTATAGGATTTTCACTATCTGTTACAATTTTTATAATTCTCTCAACTAGTACAGCGGTTTTTCCTGAACCTGCTGCAGCTGCTACTAAAAGATTACACCTTCTAGTTTTTATAGCTTCTAATTGCTCATTGGTCCATTTTGTTTCTCCCATGACTATTCTTCCTCCTCCCCTTCAACTCTATTCTCAATCTTTTGCCATATCTCATCATCACTTTTCTTTATGATAAGCTTATATTTATTATCTTTTATACTAGTATCAAACTGACATATTGCTGAGTAATCACAATAATTACAATATGCCCTTTGACTATTCTTAGTTGGCTCTATTTTAATCTTCCCACTTAACATATCAGTACAAAGCTCTATCATCTTCATATTTACGTATTCTCTTAGTATGTTAAACTGCTCCTCCGTTGCAACAGAACTCCTTGATGAGAAATCTCCATCCTTTTTGAAGCTAGCTGGAATTATAAGAGAATATGCTTCCATAGTATTATCCATTGCTCTTACTAGCTTAGCATCTTTTAATATAAGTCCATTCATTTTAAGCTTATCTAAAACTTGTTTTTGAATTTCTTCATCATCTAATCCTTTATTGCTTTTTATTATAGGGTCATCTATTTTAAAATAAAGTATCGCACCTGGAATTGCACCTGTATTTAAAATATATTCTGAATTCCTAAGCAGCGCATCTAAATATACTAATAATTGAATTTGGATACCATAATATAATTCTGTTAAGTCAAACTTCTTAGCCCCTGATTTATAATCTATTACTCTAAGATAAGTATTACCATCCATATTTAAGGTATCAATTCTATCTATTCTACCAGTTAGATAAACTCTCTCTCCAGTAGGTAAATCAAGCTTTATTGGTTCTCCACCGTCCATTGCTCCAAATTCAAATTCATTTCTAAATACTTCAAATTCTCCTCTTTTCATTTGTTCTGAAATAATTGATACTGATTTTGTAATAACTCTTTTAAATCTATCAGTGAAATATTTATATCTCTTTGTACTATTAAGTATTGAATTAGCATCTTCTTTAAGCTTCACATCAATTAAGCTTCCAACTATTTCTCTACACTTTTCTCTATTTAATTCTGACCATGCTATTTTTTCTTCTTTAACTTTATTAGTAAACTTATCTAGTATCTCATGCATAAATGATCCTAAATCTGGTGCAGAGAACTCATATATTTTTCTATCTTTAGCTTTTAATCCATATTGAACAAAGTATGAAAATGGACACTCTGCATATTTTTCAAGTCTTGAAACACTAAATCTTAGATTACCGTTCTCATTTTGGTATAGCTTTCTAATTTTTTCCCTTGAAATCATTTCTCCAGTATTTGAATAATCTATACCTTTAAATATTGTATTAGTCTTCTCCTCAAAGCCCTCATGTTTCATATACCAACTAAATACTTCTCTCCAATAATCATCGACTTCTTCTCTATCAGCCTGTTTTCTAAGTGCTAATATAAGCTCATTAAAGGTTGGTATTGGAGTTGTTATTTTATTAAATTCATCATATTTTTGAGGATAATTGAATATATCACTTTCCTCTTTTAAATTGCTAAGAATCCTTTTAAGTCTAGGTATTATAATTGATGGTCTAAGTGACTTACCTTCAAAGTCTGCCATAGGATAAGTAACCATTAGATATTTACTTGGTATAGTAAGCGCAGTATAAACCATATACTGCTCTTCAAATGCTCTTGCCTTGGTTGTTGATGCAAGTTCTATCCCCATATCCTTTAATATGTCTCTATCTCTATCCGATAGTATTCCTTCATCCTTACTTGCTGCTGGTAATACACCATCATTAACTCCAACTATATAGAGTGCCTTTACTTCTCTTCCTTTAACTCTTGCAATATCACCTATATTGACTTGATCTAGCGCAACTGGTATGACACCTATCTCCTTAGTTTCAAATCCTGCATTTAAAACCTTATAGAATTCCTTAGGTGATACTTTATCATCTCCAATTACATCAACAGCTTGATCTAATATCTCCATAACCATTGATGGAACTTGCTCATACTCCTTAATTTTTCCTTCTAGGCCTTCTTCACTAAATACTTCTATCCATTCATCTATTCTATTAAATACATCTAACTCTATTAATAACTCATATATAGCAGTACAAATTTCTCTAACAGATTTTTCACCTTTTATTTTTTTATGGAATATCATTAGAGGTTCTCTTACTTCTTCCATTATTTCTTTTATTAATAGCTCATCTTGATTCTCATAGACATCTTCACTCTCAAAATATCCATCATTAACTTCATCTGTAGTCCATCTATATCCTTTTAATCCGTGGGCTAATATATAATTTTCAAGAATATCAATATAATTTCTATCGATTTTTATAAGTCCACTTTTTAAATATTTAAATACACTCTCATATGACCAATTTTGTATAAGAATCTCAAAAGCTGACATTATTAATATAACTAACGGATTACTTAAAACTTCTATCTTCTTATCCAAAAAATATGGTATATCATATTGATTAAATACAACAGAAGTTATCTTCTCATAAGCTCCAATATCTCTACAAACGACTGCTATATCTTTATATCTATATTCTTTATCTCTAACTAGCCTAATAATGTCCCTAGCTATCATATCAATTTCATCGTAACTATTATTAGCTTTATATAATCTTACATCTTTATTTTTTCCGCTATAAATTCTAAATGGGTAAGTAAAGAAATGTTTCTCTATATGTTTTAGCTCTTCACTATCTTT
The DNA here is from genome assembly GCF_050584765.1 of Clostridium sardiniense. Taxonomy (GTDB): domain Bacteria; phylum Bacillota; class Clostridia; order Clostridiales; family Clostridiaceae; genus Clostridium; species Clostridium sardiniense_A. Next base: position 215,281 of record NZ_JBNOOR010000003.1, read on the forward strand.
AAATCTATAAGGATATTCTTTATTTAAATTTATAGGCTCTAAATAACCTATATTATTTTCCTCCATAAGTTTAATAATTCTATTTTCCGTGCCTTTTAATGCATTAAATATATCTGTTACTTCAGAATCTTTTCCATTACCTGACTCATCCATACATAAGGTTATATTTATTTTACTTGCACTAAATGATAGTTCTCTAATTACATCAAGTTGCTGTGGAGTAAATGTTGTAAATTCATCAATCCATATTTCCGCACCTTCATAAATATTACAACTCTTAAGCTTTCTAGCTAATATAGTAAGCTCGTCATCTCCATCTATTACGTTATTTTCAATTCTTCTATTATATTCATTATAAAGATCAGCTAAATCATTAAGCTTTTCTTTTAATTCCTCATCTTCAGTATTTTTAGCTCCATCTAATAATATTTCCTGTGAAATATTATACTTTTTAAATTCAGTAATAGTCTTTGATACAATATCAATAAACCCTTGTTGTCTAGATATCTTATTAAAATATTCAAGCTCTTCACCTTTTTCTTGAAGAAGCTTATAAATAAGCATACTCTTTCCTTCATCCTTCATATTTTGATGAACTCTTCCACCACATTCATCAAATACTCTTTGAGCCATACTCTTAAAACTTAAAACTTGTGCTCTTAAAAGTGCTTTTTCTCCTGCCATATGCAAAAGTTTATTTTCTGTTTGGAATGTATATTGTTCTGGAACTAATAATATCAATTTATTTTGTTTTTTATCATCTAATTTTTTTCTAATCTGGTCTAAGCAAAATCTGCTTTTTCCGCTTCCTGCTCTCCCATAAATAAATCTAATTCCCATAACTAAACTCCTATTTGTCAAATTTACATATTTTAATTATATCCTAATTATAATTCATCTAACAAAATAATTTAATATATAAAAAAAGCACCTAACAAAAAGTTAGATGCTTTATGGCGGAGAATCCGGGATTTGAACCCGGGCGCCAGTTGCCCGACCTACGCCCTTAGCAGGGGCGCCTCTTCAGCCACTTGAGTAATTCTCCAAGTGCCTTCTATATTAAAAAATATATGTGGCGGAGAGAGTGGGATTCGAACCCACGGTACCCGTGAAGGTACGCCGGTTTTCAAGACCGGTGCCTTAAACCAACTCGACCATCTCTCCGTATCAAAGACATTTATTATTATAGCAACAAGGTAATATACTGTCAACACTTTTTCAAAAACTTTTTTCTTTTTTTTTCATAATAATAAAATAGTAAAGACACTAAGATAAATCTCAGTGTCTTTACTTAATATATTTTAATCACTAGGCTCTATTTTAACAAAGTTAATTATAAAATATAAATTTATTATGTAATCCTAAATATTAACTTTATTATGTAAAATTATACTTTAAATATCAATCTAACTCGTTGTCAGTTTTATATTCTTCATTAATCAACTTATTTTTATGTGCAAAAAAACCTGCTCTTACGAACAGGTTATGCTCTCTGGCGGAGAGAGTGGGATTCGAACCCACGGTACCCGTGAAGGTACGCCGGTTTTCAAGACCGGTGCCTTAAACCAACTCGACCATCTCTCCATGCGAAACACAAGTAGAATTATATCAACATATATTTCTTATGTCAACTATTTTTTTAATTTCTTTGATTACTAGATATCTTATATTTAAATATAAGATATCTAGCTCATATAATTTTATTTATTTTGTATTACTTTATGTAATATATAAATTGAATAGCCAATTATATAACATTATATGTTTGTATATATTCTTTTATATAACTTAAGTATCTCTTGCTTTCTTATAAAGATATCCAATTAATATTAATCCTACTGTTATTATAGATATCATACTTCCCAAATATAGACCCTTAGGAGTAAATTTAAGTTCTACTTCATGTGCTCCCTTTGGTACATTTATCCCTATTAATGAGTCTATTAATTTTATTTTCGGAACTTCCTTTCCATCAATACTAACCTTCCATCCTTCATCATACGGAATAGATGTATATAATACACTCTTTGCATCAGACGAATTTACAGTTCCCTTTATATTAGTATTGCTAAAGTAATTTATATCATATTTATTTTTTGATATTTCCTTATATTCTTTTTTGTAGTTTTTTACATCTAAATAATACAAATATTGATTACTTATATTAAATTTATTTTTTTTAAGTTCTATTTTAAAATTCAGATTCTCGCCAATTGCTCGTTTTCCTAAAGGTATGATTTTATAATTATTCGCTGAAAAATATGTTATTTTCTTATTATTAAGATATATTTGTGCTTCATAAATTTTATCAGTTTCAATAAATGCATATAAAGGATCACTACTTTGATTCTGCATAGTAAACTCTATATATGCTGGCTTACCTTTTATTTCTTTTGTATATTCTTTTGCTCCATTTATATCTTCAACAATTAGATTAGTTAGCTTAACTTCATAATCATCTTTTTTATAATAATTATTTTTATTGTTACTCTTAACCATAGAATCTAAAATATCATCTTGTGCTTTAAATGGATTTTTCTCATCTTTTATATTTAAATTAACAATATCCTTATTCACCATAAATCCTAATGGAAGATAATACGGATTTTCATATACATTTATGCCATAAACACTTCCTAATAATCTATAGTAGTTATTATATAGTCTTCCATCTTGTTCTTTAGATAATATATATTTTACATCTAGTAATGAATTCGATATTAATGTTGAAGTCATACCATCTCCAAATAAAAATTTATTTGACATATATCCCATTTTACCTAGCAAGTCTTTTACATATACTTTATACATTGAACTAAAATGAGATAATCCATTATAGTTTAAAAGCATAGGATCATTGCTATTATATACAAAGTTCTTACCTACCCTATAAAAACTATTATCTTTACTCTTTATATCACTTAAAATATTATCTAACTCTGAATTATATCTTACAAATTCACTTCTTTTTGCATAATTCAATTTAATATTTATCTCTAATGCATGTATTCCAAGCTCTCCAAGCATTAATATAATTATAAAAAATTTAAGTAAATTATCTAATCTTATCTTATTTTTCTTAATTATAAGCAATATACAGTACACTATTGCTAATGATGTACTTACTATAATATTAAAGTTTGATAAATATACATAATTCATCTTAAACATAAATGGTGAAGTTATACAGATTGATATTAATGTTATTACTATTGATGTATTTGATGTCTCCTTTATATTTATATAGGTCTTATAAGCTAATAAAATCATAAAAAAACTAAATAAAAATGAATACCTATATGGGAATCCAACAGGCTTATTAAACCCGTGCCATATATAATCAATTTTATTTACATAAAAGCTCACTAGTAAGATACCAACAACTATAATGGAGTAAATTTTCTCTCCTCTTTTTATTCCTTTATTAAAGAAATATAGTATAAATAAAATAGCGATGAATACCCCACAATATATATTAGGTAATCCCTTTAATATATCATTATTAACTAATCCATTTATATAGAATTTAGATAATATATCATATATCTTAAAATTTTGATATATTGGAGCTGAGAAAAATTCAAATTTAGCCTTTCCTCCCAATAATGCATATACAGTTGGTATTAATACAAATGAACTAAGGGCTCCACCTAAAATAGAACCTAATAAGAAATATTTGATTCTATTATAAATAACTGATTTAGAAAAATATTTTTTAGCATAAATCTTTTCTACAGCAATCTTATATATAAAATATATAACTGAAAAAATACATATTATAAATCCTATATAAAAATTAGTTATTATACTCAGTGCTAACGTAAATATGTAAAGTAAAATTCTCTTCTTATTTATAATATTATTTATACCAAGTAAAACTAATGGAAGTAATATAACTCCATCTAACCACATAATATTTGACTGATACATTGTATTATAAGCCATCAATGCATAAGCTGATGAAAATATAATTGATGAGTACCCAAAGTCTTTAAATGATTTTCTTAAAAATATTGATAATGTTAATCCACATGATCCTATTTTTAATAAAGTCATCACTAAAATAGCTTCAGTAATCATTTCCTTAGGAAATAATAATAAAATTATATTAAATGGACTCATCATATAGTAAGTTGTAAGCCCAAACATATTGCCACCTATCTCCTTCGTAAAGGAGTATAATAGACTTCCATCGCCTAATAAGGCATTTCTAAACGCACTAAAATAACTTACATATTGTCCTCTTAAATCTCTAAATAATAATGTTTTATCTCCAAAGGGATATATTTCAGAGATTGCATAAACTATTAGCATTATTATTATAGGTATTAAAAATGATAGTAAGTATATACTAATACTTTTTCTTTTATTATGTATCATTTTTTTTGCCTCCACTATTACATATACTCTTATTATTATCTAAAATATTCCATATGATACATAATATTTATATATTTTTTTGTGTTCCATATTGGTTCAATTGAATTATATAAATATTTATATTATAATTATTGGAAATTTGTATTTTAATAAAATTGGAGGCTACCTATGAATTTATACATTTCAGATTTAGACGGAACTTTATTAGATAGTAATGCTAAACTTTCTAATTATACAAAGTCCATATTAAAAGAGCTTATAGAAGATGGACTTAATTTCTCTATTGCAACTGCGAGAACTCCTGCTACAGTAGTACCAATATTATCAGATATTGATATAAAACTACCTGTAGTTGTTATGAATGGAGCTGCAATATATGATATAGAAAATAATAAATATATAAAATTTAATTCTATTCCATCAAAGTCAGTAGATAAACTAATATCTATATTATCAGAAAATGATGTTTCTGCATTATCTTATACACTTTGCGATAACCATATAAATGCATATTACGATAGAATTAATAATCCTGTTGAAGAAAAATTTATAAAAGATAGAACAGGAAGCCCTCATAAAACTTTTATAAATGCTTCTATCCCTAAAGATTCGAATGTTTTATATTTTTTACTACTAAATGAGAAAGACTTAATAATGGATATATTTAATAAAGTAAAAGATATAGAAGGTATATATGCCATTGCCTATAAAGATGTTTATAATGATGGCTTCTATAATTTAGAGATATATAGTAATAAGTCTTCAAAAGCTAATTCTATAAAAGAAATTATGAGCCTTTTTAATTTTGATAGACTAATTTCTTTTGGTGATAACTTAAATGATATCCCTATGTTTGAAATATCTGATGAGTGTTATGCAGTAGAAAATGCTGCAAAAGATATAAAAGATATATCTACTTCAATAATTGATTCAAATTCTAATGATGGAGTTATTAAATACTTAAAATCAATTTCCTTATAAAAATTATTTATATAAAAATAGCAGGCATATATTAAAACCTGCTATTTTTATATCTTTACATTGTATTGTTATGTTACTTTATTACATCTACACCCATGTATCTCTTTAGAACTTCTGGTACTGTAACAGTTCCATCTTCATTTTGGTAGTTTTCAAGTATAGCTGCTACTGTTCTTCCTACAGCTAATCCTGATCCATTTAGTGTATGAACGAATTGAGGTTTACCCTTTCCGTCTCTAAATTTAATATTAGCTCTTCTAGCTTGGAAATCTTCAAAGTTTGAACAACTTGAAATTTCAACGTATCTATTGTAACTTGGCATCCAAACTTCTAAGTCAAACTTTAATGCTGCAGTGAATCCTAAATCACCCTTGCAGATTCTAACTTTTCTATATGGTAATCCTAATTCTTCTAATACTTCCTCAGCATCTCTAACTAACTTTTCTAATTCATCATATGAATCTTCTGGTCTTGAGAACTTAACTAATTCAACTTTATTGAATTGATGTTGTCTTATAAGACCTCTAGTATCTCTACCTGCTGATCCTGCTTCTGCTCTGAAACAAGCTGAATAAGCAACATGCTTTATTGGAAGCTCTTCTCCATTTAACACTTCGTCTCTATACATATTAGTTACTGGTACTTCTGCTGTTGGTATTAAGAAGAATCCATTATTCTCTACTTTAAATGCATCATCTTCAAATTTAGGTAATTGACCAGTTCCAGTCATACTATTTCTATTAACCATGTAAGGAGGTAATATTTCAGTATAACCATGGTCATCTGAATGTTTATCCATAAAGTAGTTAAGAACAGCTCTTTCAAGTCTAGCTCCTAATCCCTTATAGAATGTAAATCTTGAACCTGCAACCTTTCCGCCTCTTTCTGCATCAAGTATACCAAGGTCTGTTCCTAAATCCCAGTGAGCCTTTGGTTCACCTTCAAACACTCTAGTTTCTCCCCATCTCTTAATCTCAACATTATCAGCATCAGAATCTCCTTCTGGTACTTGTGGATTTGGTATGTTTGGAATTCTAAGCATTATATAATCCATTTTTTCATTAACTTCAGCAAGCTTAGTATCATGCTCTTTTATTTCATTTCCAAGTTCCTTCATTTCAGCCATTATTGGAGCTACATCTTCTCCAGCTTTTTTAAGTTTTGGAATTTCTGCTGAAACTTGATTTCTCTTGCTCTTTAATACTTCAACTTCACTTAAAATATTTCTTCTCTCTTCATCTAATCTAACTAATTCATCAATAATAGTTACATCAAAATCTTCTCCTCTGTTAGTTAAAGCTAACTTGATTTCTTCTGGATTGTTTCTTATTCTTTTTAAGTCTAACATTTCTATTTCCTCCTAAAATCTATTTAATCATTTAATTTTTTACATATAAAAAGAGCCTATTATCCCTAATAAAGGGACGAATAGACTCCGCGTTGCCACCCTAATTGATAAGAAGTTACTTCTTATCCTCTTAATAAATTTAACGATTCACACCGTACTGCTTGCATTCACAGTCCCTCAAAGGTGGATTCATATTAATTAGAACTATCAGTTTACACCAGCCACTGACTCTCTTAAAGCCTAATTAAAACTACTTATCCTTATCATCGGTTTAAAGTATTTTATGCGATTATCTCTAATATATTACATTCCAAGCTTCTTTGTCAATATTTTACTCAATATATTTATTACTCACTATCTATTCTTTTACTACATACGATATCTATACCTGTATTTAATATATTTTTACATATAATATCTCCAGTGTTAATAGGTGTGCTTGCATATATCCTTCCTATAACTTTAGAAAATTCTCTCCATAAAGCTACGTCAACCTTATCACTACTCTTTACAGGTACAACCTTATGCTTAATATCTCCTTTAATTCTTACAACACTAGTAAAAATATCTTTCTTAACCAAAAGTATTCCTCCCTAAACTAGACCTCATCAAATTCCTTTATTCTTCCTGATACAATCTTAGAATCCTTTGAATTCCTAACTATATCAGTTGGACTTTTATCCATTTCCCTTGCCAATATATTTATTATTTTTCTAATACAATATGATCCATGGCAATTACCATATCCGGCTCCGGTTCTTTTTTTAACGCCTTCAACAGTTCTAGCTCCAAGTGGTCTTCTAATACAATCTATAATTTCGCCTTCACTTACCTTATTACATGCACATATAATATTTCCATATCTCTTATCTAGATTTATTATTTCATTTATTTCGTCTCTACTTAAATTTTTAAATCTATAAAATTCTCTTCTCTTATCAATAAAGTTTTTCTTTAATGTAGAACTCATTCCATTGACTATATCATTTCTTATGCTTTGCGCAATAGCTGGTGCTATAGTTACTTTACCATAATGCTTACCAGTAACTCTTATATATCCATCATCGAATTTACTATTATCAATAACCATTTCATCTCTTTTATATACTTCTCTAATCATTTCACTAATATCTTCCTTAGTAACACTAGGTACTATATATTTGCTAAAATAAACGCCCTTATCAGTATCTAATACATTTGTATTCTTAACACCGAACATAGTACCACCATTAATCATAGGAGAACTTATAACAAATGTTTGCTCATCAATAACATTAACAACTATCTTTTTAAGACTATTTTTAATTTTATCCTCAGCTAAAAAGTAGTTCATTTTCTTTTGGATTATTTCCTCTGATTCTTCTTCTATCCTATTATTATCATAAACATATATTTCATCTGGAATAGTATTTATAACCACCTTACATTTAAATTTATTTTTATTTGTAATTACATCAAATCCCTTAGTTGTTTTGGTAGTTATTTTAGATATATTTAAAACTTCCTCTTCCAGTCTAAAATTAACCCCATTATCAGCCGCTACTTCTGCATATGCTATTGATAAGTGATAGGGTGCTATTATAGCTGTATTTCTTGAATATAAAGCCTTTTTTGCCTCTATATCTAAATTAGGCTCTATCTCTTTTATTTCACTGCCATTAACTAATTTAACCCCAGATATACCTCTATTTTTTGCATTTAAATACATCTCCTCAAGTTTATCGCATTGTGCATCATTAGTAGCTATTCTAAGAGAGCCTACTTTCTTATATGGAATTTTAAACTTCTCACAAGCTTCCCTAATAAGACCGCTCCCTATATTCTCAAGTTCAGCCATAACTTCATTGGAAGTTTCTGATCCATCATATACAATAGTAGTATTCACTACAGCAATATCATCTGCAACATCATATCCTTTTTCAATTAATGCTATATTAAGATTATACTTTGAAAGCTCATATGCAACAGCACACCCAACTATTCCTCCACCTAGTATCAATACATCATAATCCATACTTTTGATATACCTCCATATTTAAAGTGTAGTTACTTAAGAAACTACGAAACCCTTATCTTTTAACTCTTCCTTTATCAAATCCATGTTAATCTCATCATCAGCTGAAATAGTGTGTATATGAACGCCATTTGTTAATACTGATAATGGCTTAGCATGGTTATTTTTATATTTCTCTACAAATTTATTTATGTCATTTAAATTCTTTATCATTAGCATAGCTTTTATTTCTCCATATAGGGGATGCTCAACAATTACATCTTCTATAATTCCGCCGTACTTTATAACTATCTCCAATTCCTCTCTGATACTATCACTATCATGAGATACTGCAATTATAGATTTAACCCTATTTTCTTCTTTAGCTATAATGTACCCATCTGGAGTAGCTATAATCTTATTTCCTCTTGCTCTTAATATAGCAATATCCTTAACTATTATCTGCCTAGTAACGCTATATAATTGGGCAAAATCAGTACCTTTTATAGGATCATTATTTTCTATTAATTTTAATAAAATATCTTCTCTTCTCTTCTTTGAATCCATTTTGCTATTATATATCCTCCTTAAATAGTTTTAGTATCCTCAATTTTTGTTATCACACTCTCTTATTATTTTAAGATATATATTATCTTCTGATTCTTTAGATTCTTTATGATGCTTCTTTACTACTTCTAGGAACTCATTATCATATCTATATAAATCCTCTAATATTCTAACACCTTTTTTAGGATGATTATAATACACATCTATTTTTTTAATCTTAGTATACTTTCTAAGACTTCCACCAGTAAATTTATCTAACATCACCATTATGGACTTATCTATTACATTTAATGATTTCATGGTCTTTCCTACATCATGTAAAAGAGCTACTTTAGCTAATTTATTCTTATTAATCTCTATATTTTCTTTATTAACTTTTTCTAATGCATCGTTACAAACTCTAATACAATGTTGCTGTTCAGATATATTTAATCTATTAAATATTTCTATTTCTTTTTTATTTAAATATTTTTTTATTAATTTATTGTCTATGCCTTTCCATCTAGAAGTTACATGCCAAAAAAATTGTTTAACTCTATATATCATTTTTAATTCCTCAAAACTTTAAATTCATTAAAAATATTTTATTTCTTACTTTATAATATCATTTAGATTATATCTTATCAATTTTATATAAACAAAAAAAGCTATGAACCTAAGTTCATAGCTTTCCACCTATTTGGTGGAGATAAAGAGATTCGAACTCTTGACCCCCTGCGTGCAAGGCAGGTGCTCTCCCAACTGAGCTATACC
>NZ_JBNOOR010000004.1:0-206490 GCF_050584765.1 Clostridium sardiniense
GTGCGTCTTAAGAGATTCGAACTCCTGGCCCACGCCTTAGAAGGGCGTTGCTCTATCCAGCTGAGCTAAAGACGCATTTCAGAACGTTTATTATTGTAAACCATTCCGTTTATTTTGTCAAGAACTTTTTTTGAAGAAGTTCTTTGTCAAAGTGGAGCGGGTGAAGGGAATCGAACCCTCGTGGCTAGCTTGGAAGGCTAGAGCTTTACCATTAAGCAACACCCGCATGTTATACTTGTTACTTGTGTCTCTCGGACTTAGTAAGTTGAACAAGCAACCTGCCTTATTAGTTATACAGGTTTTTGAGAATTTTGTCAAGCTTTAATTTGACAAAATTTTAAGTGGTCGGGGTGACAGGTCTCGAACCTGCGACCTCATGGTCCCAAACCATGCGCGCTACCATCTGCGCCACACCCCGAAGAGTCATATATCGTCTTTCGAGAACATTTCGCTCACCGCGTTGTCTCTCAACGACAATGACTATTCTACATGATGATTACTAATCCGTCAATACTTTTTTTAAAGAATATATTATAAAATTCAATACTTTTTAATTTAAAAGCAAAATGCTTGTTTCATAAACATTTTATTAACGCTTTTAAGCTTTCATTAGCAATTTATCATCATATCTATCTATTCTATACGTTCTAAATATACACTTGGTTCTTCTTCAGCCTTAATTTCTATAAATCCAATATACCTACCCTTTCCTCTTGGTAGTGAAACGCTCCCTGGATTCATAATCGTAATTCCATTCTCTCTTATAATTAACTCTTGATGGGTATGCCCAAATAAAGCTATATTAGCTCCAACTTCTTGTGCTCTATAATATAAATTATGCAATCCACACTTAACATTATATGCGTGTCCATGAGTTGCTAGTATCTTAACTCCATCTAATTCTATTATTCTTTCTATAGGATATTCCTTGGAGTAATCACAATTACCAGCTACAGCGTATACTTCCCCCTCAAAACCATCTGAAAGCTCTTCTACATCATCTACGTTGTCTCCTAAATGTATAAGAACATCAGCGTCTATAATTCTCTCTCTAACAGCTTCTATATATCTTTGCATTCTATGAGTATCACTTACTACTGCTATTAACATACTGACCGCCTCCTATAGAACCTTATAAATTTTTTCTTTTAATTCTTTTAACGCTACCCCTCTATGACTAATACTATTTTTTTCTTCAGGTGTAGCTTCTCCAAATGTCTTATTAAATTCTTCATAATAGAATAAAGGATCGTAACCAAATCCACCTTCTCCGTTTAGCTTCTCTATTATCCTACCCTTAACTTCTCCTCTTATATCTAATGATTTGCCTTCATAATTTATAAGAGTTAGATGACAAACAAATTTAGCTCCTCTTTTTTCAGCTTTAACACCTTGTAAGTTTTTTAGTAATTTTTCATTGTTTTTGGCATCATCACCATGTTCACCTGCATACCTAGCTGAATATACTCCTGGCTCTCCATTTAAATACTCAACTTCTAATCCTGAATCATCAGCCATAACAAGGAAATTTTCTTCTCCTCTGTTTATTAAATAGTCTCTTATTTCTCTTGCCTTTTTATTGGCATTCTCCATAAAAGTTATTCCATCTTCAACTACATCAATATCTATATTTTCATCTTTTAAAGATCTAACTTCCAAATCCATATCTTCTAGAATATGTTTTATCTCTTTAATCTTCTTCTGATTATTGCTAGCTAATATAAGTTTTCTCATCTATTTTCCTCCTGTTCCAATCCATAAAGCATCCATCTTTAATGAATTCTTTTGAATTGATACCATTTGTTTTAATCCCTTTTCACCTAAATCTAATAATTCATTAAGTTCACTTCTTGTCATTGGAGATTCTTCCCCCGTACCTTGGACCTCAACAAATTCTCCTTCTTCTGTTCCAATTATATTCATATCAACTTTAGCATTTGAATCCTCTTCGTAACATAAGTCTATTACTTTCTCACCATTTACTATCCCTACACTTGTCGCAGCAACAAAACTTCTTATTGGATACACTTTAAATGGCTTTTCTTTATGAAGTTTATTCACTGCATCAACCATCGCTATAAATGCTCCTGTTATTGATGTGGTTCTAGTCCCTCCATCTGCTTGAATAACATCACAATCTATCCATAATGTTTTTTCACCTAAAGCTTTTAAATCAACAACAGATCTTAATGCTCTTCCTATTAACCTTTGGATTTCCATAGTTCTTCCATCTATTTTTAATCTGGCTATATCTCTAATCTTTCTAGTACCTGTTGATCTAGGTAGCATATTATATTCTGCTGTTATCCACCCTTCTCCACTTCCTTTTAAAAATGGTGGCACCTTATCTTCTATTGATACATTACAAAGTACTTTTGTATCTCCTACCTCTATATAAACTGATCCTTCAGCATATTTTGTATAGTTTCTAGTTACCTTTGTTTGTCTAACTTGATCATTTTTTCTTCCGTCACACCTCATATTAGTCGCCTCCTTCATTAATAATCTATTATTTCTAATTTTTATATACTAATTTAAATGTTTTTTTAGTTTTTTGCACTATTTTAAAAATTTACTCATATTAATTATTATAAGAATTATATATGAGGTGAAATATTTTGAGATATATTGGGCCATTTTTTCGTATGAATAGCTTATCACAGGATGAAGTATGTGGTCAGCTTTTTCATCTATCAAAAGAAGCCGTTAAAATACTTACTTTAAACTCTAAGTGCGGATGTACCTTCTCTTCAAGGAATTCCAAAAAAAATACATCTACAAAAGATATTAGCATATTAAGTAAATTTTCACCAGTATTGTGCTTATATAAAAAATCATCGCCAATATTTATGCACAATAAGACTTCTCATGGGTTTGACTCATCATCCTTTAAAAGAGAAGTAAACCCATCAACTAATGCTTTAATGACTATGTCGTTATTAGAGCTTAGTGACTACTACTCTCATTTTAATAAGAAGGCTTCTAAGGATTCACTTAAAGATGCTTATAGATACCTTGCACATGAACAACTTGATTTTTATTATGAGAATCTTAGAAATTCAGAAGGTATATTTATTACTAAAAAGAGTTTATTTGAAAGTGAATCTAAAGATGGTAATTTAATTGAGAAGGACAGAAAGTTTATATTTAGTGATCAAGCCTTTATGATGAATGCTTACTATCTATACTCTATTTATGCAAAAGATGAAGAAGCTAAGGAAGAGTATAAAGAATTCTCATCACAAATTCTTCAGATGTTCCTAGATTATAAAGAAGCTTTATATAATCTCTCCTTCGATGAAGGGCTTAAAACATTATTAGCTTTTAACATCTATTATGAATATTCTAATGATAATGAAATAGTGAGCCTTATAACCGATCTAAGTGAGTTTTTAATTAATAAATTTGATGAAAAAGATTATTATATAGAATCGTTAGACTTATGTGCTCTTTTTGCTATAAATTTGATGTACTCATATGAACATACTGGTTTAATTACCTTCAAGGAAAAATATACTGAAACAATGGAGAGATTATTATCCTTATATGATGAAGATAATAATATAATTCAAAAGCTTACTGATAAAAAAGAAATTAAGTATACTTCTTTTGATCTTTGTTTTTATTTGATTTCAGTTATAATGTTTGCTAATAAATCAGATTTATTAAGAGAATATACTCCAATGATATCTAAAATATATAAAAAATACTTCTTAAACTCAAATTTAATTACAAGTTGGCCTGATGCACCAGATTTAGATAATGTAGAAAGGTATAAGCACTTTAGTATGTTATCTAAAGATATGCTAGATGAAACATTCTTTAGAATGCCAAGTTTACCTACATTAACTAGCACAGGGTTATCACCAATATTTTTAAAAAATATAACTTACTCAAGAAAGAAAGATATATTTACTACTTCATCTAGCAAATCATTTGATAGTTATAAAAACATGTTTATATTCTTTATGTTTATCCATGTATTTAAGGATAATTTCTTTGAAAAATTAGAACTTAAAGAACCAAACTTTGAATTTAGAAATTCATCATCAAATGAAACTACGAGTACTAACGTGGATATTGTAACTAATACTGTTGATGATACTGCGGCTAATATTAGTGATGATATTACAATTAATAAAAATGATGAATCTCAAGCTTCTGTAGAACCCTCAGTAAATGAGAGAGAAGTTAAAGATGAAACCACTATTGATGGTACCTCTGAAAATACAGATGTGATTTCTAAAACTTATGATAATTAAGTTTTATTATTAAAATAAGGTTGCATAAACAGCAACCTTATTTTAATGTTTTGAAATTTATGTTTCCATACCAGTCAAATTCTATATTTTTTACATCTTTAGATACAGCAACATTTTTCTTTTCAAATAATAACGGAAGTATACTATAACTATTAAATAAAGTGTCTTCTAATCCATTAAAGTTTTTATTTGTTGTTTTAATTATTTCTTCATACATAGATAGCTCTTTTTCAGTATAGTAGCTTTTTAACTTTAAATAAAACTCTTCTTTATTATTTGAATTCGCAGTTTCATCTATTATTACAGCATCATATCTATTTCTTAATTCTAGATTTTTAAACTCCTCTTCCGTTACAAGAGTATATCTAACTGTACTCTCCGTATTATCCTTAAACCAACTTTGTATATGCTTTAAAATAGCTCTGTTCTCATTATTATCCTTAGCCATAATAGTTATAACTTCTGGAATTTTCCCGCTCTGTTGAGTAGTCATAACTTTTCTTGATTGAAGTTTATCTAAATTTTCTTTATCATCTCTAAAATAACTACTTTCAGCAAGTTCTAAGTAATTATTATTCTCTTCCTGATAAGAGGCCATTGCTAAATTTATATTAAAGTACAGCGTCTTTCTTACTGATAACGGTAAACTTTCATCTTCTGAGTTTAACGAAATATACTTTCCATTATCTGATGGAAATGTCTTAAGTCTTCCCTCACTTTGCAATCTGTTTAACTGCGTATTAGGTGGATTAACCACTACGTCTCTTTGACCTATCTCAAAGGCGGCCATTGCTAATTCTTCATTATCATCTTCAACTATATTTATAGTTTCTACTGATACATCCTTGCTACTATTACTATTCTTTTTAAGTTCAATACCTTCATCAGTTACCTTGCTGATGTAATATTCTCCAGAATAAACTATAGTTTTATAATTATTTTCTATATCATCCCACATCATTAGATATTTTCTAACTCTATATTGAGTCTTAGTTAACTCTTCTAAGAATTTATCATTCTTTTTGTTTAAACGAATAGTAAGAACTTCTTCCTTTGAATTTATAGCTACTCCATTCTCAAAAGTTACATTACCTTTTCTAAATTCCCTTGCTCCATATACATCTAAGAAAGGTTCTATATTTTCATCTTTCTCTTCTTTTAATAATTCTTTAAAAAAGTTAGCTATGTCTTCTGCAGTGATTCTATTACCATCACTCCAGTATGCATCCTCTCTTATCTTAAATTCATACTCTATCCCATCTTCTTTTACATTAACTTCTGTTGCTAATGATGGAACTATCTTACCTTCACTATCCTTCTCAACAAGCCCCTTACTTGTGGCACAAATTATATCCTCTTCTCTTACTGTAAGCTTACTTACATCTTTTAGTTCATTAGGTATAGTATTAACGGCATATAAAAGTGATTCAGTTCCGTTAGAATCATCTAACTTTTCTATCTCTATAAAGCTTAGAGTAAATACTAGCAATAGGGCTATAAAAATACATGGTATTAAAAATTTCTTCATACCTATACCTCTCCTTTTCATTAACCTATCATAATTATTGTCAATGTCCATTTATTCTAAACAATTTGAGCGAATATTTTTTTCTACTTTGGTTAACTTTATAAAATAATATGCTATAATTAACCTATATTTTGAGGAGGCGTTAAGATGGCATTTTTAGTTGTTTTAGTATCCGTTATAGGCATACTTTTTATGTTAACTTTTATGTTTATTGGCATTTGGCTTTTCATTATAGCCTTAAAAGCTTATAACCAACTTCGTTATAAAAATTACATTCTTGAAAAAATGAGTCAGAAGTTAGATACTCTCTGTATAAATAATCAAGGATATTCTTATGAAGACTTTTTAAATGATGAAACTCCGGATGGGTTTAACATTTCAGACTTGGATAATGTTAAAGATTTCGAAAAAAGAGATCATAAATAAAAAATACTTCTATGTACATCATAGAAGTATTTTTTATTTATATTTTATTATCTTACAGTTACAAAAATAAAGAAAATTAATGAAACTGCTATCGCTAAGCTAACAAATGTATGCAATAATCTTTTTCTTCCATATTCATTCATCCAAAACCTTACAGCCCATAATAACATAGTTATTGCTACAGTAACTTGAACTGCTAAATATGAATCAAACATCTGTCCTAAATAAACAAACTGATAAGAAGTTATAAAAGTACAAATTATAACTACACAGGCTATAATACTAGAAGCAATGCTTAACATATTTATTGCTTTTTTCAAAATACCTAACCTCCTATCATTTGTTCAAAGTCATCTTCTGTAATAACCTTGACCCCTAATTCCTCCGCTTTAGTAAGCTTTGAACCAGCTTCCGCTCCAGCTATAACATAATCTGTCTTTTTACTTACGCTACCAGAAACCTTAGCTCCAAGAGTTTCTAGCTTTTCTTTTATATCCTTTCTTGAGTATTTTTCCATAGTTCCTGTTACAACTACAGTTTTTCCTTCAAATACGCTCTCTAAAATTTCTTTTTTTTCGAATACTGGATTAACTCCAAGTTCTAAAAGCTCATTTATTGTCTCTATTACCTTTTCTTCATCAAAGAATTCAACAATACAGTTAGCAACTATATCTCCTACATCAGGAACTTCCACTAATTCTTCAAATGTAGCCTTTTTAAGTCCTTCAATAGATTTAAATCTATTTACTATATCTTTTGCAGTCTTTGCACCTACATTTTTAATTCCTAATGCATAAATAAATGCTTCAAGCTTACAGTTCTTACTATTTTCTATTGAATCTAATAGGTTTTGAGCCTTCTTAGGTCCAAACTTTTCTAGCTTTTCTAAGTCTTCTTTATTTAGTTTATATAAATCTCCAATTGATTTTATATTTAATTTCTCAAATAATTGTTCTGCTGTTCTTTCTGAGAATCCTGTTATATTCATAGCTTCTCTTGATCCATAATGGACTATAGTTTTAACAAGCTGTGGTTTACATGAAAGAGTATTTTCACAGAATATATGAGCTCCTTCTTCAACTAAGTGACTACCACAAGCTGGACATATAGTTGGTGGTATTATGTCTTCTGAACCCTCTAAACTTTCAGGTACAACTCCCATAATTTCAGGAATAACATCGTTACTTCTTCTTACAAAGACTTCTGCTCCAATCTTTACTCCTTTTCTTTTTATATCATCCATATTATTTAAGGTAGCTCTCTTTACTGTAACTCCAGCAAGTTCAACTGGTTCTAGAATAGCAGTTGGTGATACTCTACCACTTCTACCTACATTCCACTCAATCTCTAAGAGTTTAGTTGTAGCTTCTTGTGCTTCAAATTTATATGCAATGGCCCATTTAGGGAATTTTACTGTATATCCTAGAAGTTCTCTAGTTCTCATATCATCAATTGCAAGTACAAGTCCATCAATGTCATAGTTTAAATCAAATCTTATATCTCTGATATAATCTATTTCTTTTTGAATATCTTCTATTGTATGACATTCCTTTATGTAATCATCTACTGGGAATCCCATATTTTTTATAAAATTCATCATTTCAGTGTAAGTTTTAAAAGGCTTGCCTTCCTTATACCCTACATCATAGAAAAATGCTGAAAGATTTCTTCTAGCTGTTTCACGTACATTTAAATTTCTAAGTGCACCTGCTGCTCCATTTCTTAAATTCTTTAGTGGAACATCCGCTTCTGAATTATACTTTTCAAATGCCTCTGTAGTCATTATTGCTTCTCCATGAACTTCAAATACATCACTGCAATCAACTTTAAGAGGTATGCTCTTTATAGTTTTTACTTGTGCCGTTACATCTTCTCCAACTGTTCCTGTACCTCTAGTTGCACCAACCACAAGAACCCCATTTTCATCATATGTTAAGTTTACTGTTAATCCATCAAACTTTTTAGTTGCTATATATTTAAGAGGTGGCAATTCTTCTCCTCTTTCATTCATTTCATTTACAAATTTAACATTTCTATTATGCCATTCAATTATTTCTTCAATACTTTGAGCTTTTCCTAAACTCCAAAGTCTACCTTTATGAGTATATTTCTTAAAACCTTCAAGAACCACATCACCAACTCTAACCGTTGGTGAATATGGTAACACTTCATTAAGTTCTTTTTCTAAAGCTACAAGCTCATCATATTTCTTATCATAATCCTTATCACTAACTGAAGGATTATCTAAAGCGTAATATTCATATGCATATCTATTTAACTCCTCAACAAGAGTCTTCATTCTTTCTCTTTTATCCATAAGCTTACACTTCCTCCTGGTATTATAAAAGTTGTAAATTAGCCATTGATAATAGTAGTACCTTTACTCCCTGCTTATCAAATGCTATTGTAAGTTTCTTATCATTTCCCACTGGCATAACTGATACTACTGTACCTTCTCCAAACTTATCATGTTTTACTTTTCTTCCAAGACTAATTTCTGCTGGACTTGCAGATGCTTTAGCGCTACTTGGTGAAGTATGTGATACTCCAGCTGGAGATACAGCTCTATTTTGAGTATTTGATCCCATAGAATTTCTTAAACTATGTGGATTATTAAAGTTTGGCTTTCCAGGTGTAGTAACCATTCCTTCTCTAGCTGCACCATTAGTACTTCTTTCATTTACATACTCCTTTAGATCGCTTCTTACCTCTCCAATGAAATCTGATTGGCTATAAGACACTGTTCTACCAAAGACTCTTCTAACTTCAGCTGAAGTCATATGAAGTGTCTCTTTAGCTCTTGTTATACCAACATAACAAAGTCTTCTTGCTTCTTCCATCTGATCTTCTTTATCAAAATCACTCATACTTGGGAAAAGACCATTTTCCATTCCAACCATAAATACATGAGGGAATTCTAACCCCTTAGCACTATGAAGTGTCATTAATACTACAGCATTATCCTCTTCACCTTCTGCATCTTCAACATCTTGAACTAGTGATACTTTTTCTAAGTAAGCAATTAAGCTTTTATCTTCACTACTCTTTTCAAACTCAACAGCATCAGATACTAATTCTTGTAAGTTTTCAATTCTACTCTTATCTTCTATTTCATTAGATTTCTTAAGCTCTTCTAAGTATCCAGTATCTTTTAATATAGCCTCAATAAGCATAGAAACTGGCATAGTTTCTGCCATTATAATAAAGTTATCCATAAGCTCTGTGAACTTTTCAAGTGAAGCACAATTTCTTGGAGTAAGAGTTGGTATAGTTCTTACTTCTTGAAGTGCATCCCAAAGATTTAATTCATACATATCTGCAAATTCTTGTACTTTATTAACAGTTGCATCCCCTATACTTCTTTTTGGGACATTTATAATTCTCTTTATACTTATATCATCTTGAGGATTTATAAGAACTTTAAGATAAGCTAACATATCTTTAATTTCTTTTCTATCATAGAACTTTGTTCCACCTACTATTTTATAAGCAATACCTCTTCTTCTGAATGTTTCTTCGAAAATACGTGACTGTGCATTTGTTCTGTAAAGAACTGCAAAATCTTTATTTTCACATCCCTCTTTAGCTTTTGTATCAAGTATTTGTCTTGCTACAAAGTCTCCCTCTTCTTTATCAGAGTACGCTCTATATACTTTTATTTTACTTCCAGGCTCTTGCTCTGTTCTAAGTGCCTTACTCTTTCTTCTTGAGTTATTTACTATAACAACATTTGCAGCATCTAATATATTACCCTTTGATCTATAGTTTTGCTCAAGTTTTATAACCTTACAATTTGGATAATCTTTTTCAAAATCAAGAATATTAGTTACATCTGCACCTCTCCATGCATATATACATTGGTCATCATCACCAACAACACATATATTCTTGTATTTCATAGCTAAAAGCTTAACAAATTCATATTGAGCACCATTAGTATCTTGATACTCATCTACCATTATATATTTAAACTTATTTTGATAAAATTCTAAAACATCATCATTTGATCTAAATAATTCTACTGTTTTAAATATAAGATCATCAAAGTCTAAAGCATTATTTTCTTTAAGTCTTTTTTGATACATTTCATAAACATCTGCGATCTTCTTTTCTCTAAAGTTATCTTCAAATTCTCTCATGAAGCTTGCAGGACTTTGCATATTATCCTTAGCTCTTCCTATCTTACCCATAATTTCTTGAATAGTAATATCTTTATCATTTATATTTAAAGTTTTCATGCATTCTTTTAAAAGTGTCTTTTGATCTGAAGTATCATATATAGTAAAGCTTGATTTATAACCAAGTTTTTCAATTTCTCTTCTAAGTATTCTTACACAAGTTGAGTGGAAAGTAGATATCCACATTTCATTAGCTTTTTCACCAACAAGTGATTCAACTCTTTCTCTCATCTCTTTTGCAGCTTTGTTAGTGAACGTTATTGCAAGTATGCTCCATGGTTTAATTCCTAGATCTTCTATCATATGAGCCATTCTATATGTTAGAACTCTTGTCTTACCTGAACCTGCACCTGCTAATATTAGGACTTGACCGTCAACAGTAACTGCACCTTCATACTGTTCTTTATTTAATAATGATTTTAAATCCAAATCATCATCCTCCCTTCCTAGTATTAAAATATTATATCATACATCATGTTTTTATTGTTGCCCTAAAGTCCGATTATTAGTAAAACTGTGGTATAATTTTCTTAATGTTTTTTACTTTTAAAATGGAGGTTTTTATATGAAGCTTAAAAAGTTTCTACTAGTTATACTAGGAACTATTTTTACTATATCTTTAGTGGCTTGTTCATCAAATTATGATGCATCTAATATAAGAGAATACTCAGATAATATAACAAAAAATATATTAATTTCAATGAGTGATTTAAATTATGACGACTTTAGGAAAGATTTTGATGAATCTATGGATGAAATGTTTCCTGATAAAGCCGCCTTTATTAAATTAGTTATGCCAATTCAAGAAGCTATTGGTACCTATGAAGAAGGATCCTTAGAATTTATACAAGCTAAAAAAGATAAAGATTCTGTAAGTCTACTTTATAAAAGCAAATTTACCAAAGAAGACAAGCCTGTAAATATATCAATATCCTTTAAAGAAGTTGATTCTAAATATAAAGTATGTGGATTATATTTCAGCTCACCTAAGATACAAGAACTATCTAAAAAAAGTTAAAATAACTAACTTTTATTAAGAAGTTTCATTATATAAGCAATAAAAAAGAGTCTATGTTATCATAGACTCTTTCAATTTATTATCTAATACATACTATTTTGTATTCTAACTAAATATTAAATCTCAAAACATAAATATATTTCAAATATAGCTATTAAAATTAAATATACTCCAATTATAACTGGTGTAAATGTTAATGCTATTATTGGATAAAGAATTACTAATATACTTAGTAAAATTATTAGTATTGTATATATTGTTCTTATATTAAATCCCGCTGTCTTATATTTAAATTCACCACATAATAGGGATATACCTCTTATTAATCCCCATACTCCAAAGAATATTACTAATACTTCTGATGAATATATTGGTGAAAACCAAAGTGTTAAACCAAATAATATATCTATTATACCATTAAATATAAACATCCCTTTTCTATCTGCTTTAAATGCTTTTATTATTGATATAATACCTGCTACAAAAACAAATATTCCACAAATCATTGTAAGGTTTATTAATGCTTGCATTGGATAAATAAAGAATATTACACCTATAATAGCTAATAAAATTCCTTGTAATATAAATAACCATTTGCTCATTACAAATTCCTCCCTTTTGTATAAATCTTTTATAACTAAATTATACAAATAAAGGAGCTTTTGCTTTGAAGTTTTTTTCTTATATTTTATAATATTCATCTATATTTTTTTAAATTAACTATTGAGTCAATATTTATATGCTATTTTCTTTTATTTATCTTTAATATATCTAAATATCTCGATTTTGTTAAATATTGCAATTTCAAAACTGTAAATTTTTTTTATCAAATTTAAACACAAGCTAATATAAAGTACATTCCTTAAAATATTTAACTCCAAAGTCCACGCAATCTCTTTGGCTAAATAGCTTTACATCTGCATTACCTATCCTGTCTAAAATAATATTGTAATTTTCCTCAAAACCTTCTCCAGCAAACATAAATAACTCTGTTTTAAATTCTATATCTTCATAAGATTTAAATACTCTCTCTCCATTTTCTATAACTGGCGATGCGCTAATAGTAGTACTATAGTTTCCAGCTCTATACTCTGATAAGTGGAATGATGTGTTGCTATCATAGTCAACTCCAAGCAATAGGACTCTACCATCTAACTCATAAAATCTAGCTAATGGTGAATTTTCCCCAAGGGAATATTCTAAGCTGTGTTTTTTTGTAATAAACTCAGCATGTTTTCCAAATGCAGCGAAGGATACGGTAGGATGATAACTTCTTTTTACACCTTTTATATTTCTAAAGCACTCTACTATTCTTCCCATTCCAAATGTAGGCGTTACATCTGGATTAAAGGCAGGCATTTCATTTCTTATCTCTTCAAACCATTCATTCGGTACAGGTGGATTTCCCCAGAATATTGGATCTACATAATCACCACTATGAGTTGGCATAACTATTGTTCCATCTTCACCTACAACTTCAATAAGTGCTTCTACAACTGTAACTTCTCCACCGCATACAAATCCAAGTTTGCTTAATGAAGAATGTACCATTAAACAATCTCCTTCTTTTATTCCAATTCTTCTTAACTGATCTTTTAGATAACTTTTTGTTATTAACTTTTTAGTGTTATTTACTATACATTCTAAATCGCTCATACTTAACTCCTCTTAAAACTTACTATTTTATAACTATATCAAAATCTTCTAAAAGTCCTAATACATCTGGCATACTAAACTTAGCTTTCTTTATATTATTATTTTGAGGGTTTATTCTATATTTTATGGAATCTTTAAAGTTTGCTTTTGAAAGATTTGTATTTTCAAATATAGTATCTTCTAGACTTGACTTTGAGAAATTACATTCTATTAAATCTGCATCTATAAAATCGCTTGATGCTAAGTTACATTCTATAAATTTAGTCTTTGGGATTTTAAGCCCTGCAAAACTACAACTTTGTATAAGAGATTTATTAAATTCAAAATCCATAATAAATCTATCACATTTAGTAAAGTCTACTCCAACAATTTTACAATCAATAAACTTAACTCCTCTAATCTTTGAATGATAGAATTTAGTTAAAGATAAATTACATTCATTAAATGTACAATCTTCAAATGATGACTCTAGAAAGTTTACACCTGTAAAATCACATCTATTAAATGTACATCCATCAAAATTTTTATCTCTTATTTCAACATTCCTAATTTGAATTCTATCAAATACTTCCCCTTCATAATCCCACTCTAAAAATTCATCCATAATTTTAAATCTCTCCTTTAGCCTTTTAAAATTTATCTACTTCATTGACTTTTTAATTTCTCTAAGAGCCTTCTTAGATCCTCTTTCTATGTCATGTTCAAGCTTTCTTTCACAGTATTCTATAAAAATTGAATTTAAATCATATCCTTCTGGATAAAGTTCTTCTGCTGTTATACTAATCTTAATCCTTCTTTCATTAACCTTTATAAACTCATTTTTATAAAACACTTCTATATTATTAAACTCGTCTTTCTCTTTGTATATAATACCATAATCATTATAATCTAATAAAAGAACCTTATCTCCAATAGAGTAATTATATATATTCTTTATTTCTTCCTCTTCATTAATAATATCTTTAGAAATCTTACTTTCTTTAACTTTTTCAAGACTATAATTTTTATCTTCCATATATCTCTTAGCTTTATTTAATATTCTATCATCAATTCCCATCTTCTTTGATATCCAAAGTGCATTACTATCACCTGATTTCCCAATTTGAAGTCTATAAAGCGGCTCTAGAGTGTCTTTCTTAAACATCATGGCTGCATTTTCAAAGTCCTCATGTTTTTGTGAGAAATTCTTTATCTCTCCATAGTGAGTTGTAGCAATGGTTATGCATCCTTTAAGATATAACTCCTCTAATATAGCTATAGCAAGGGCCGCTCCTTCATTTGGTTCTGTACCACTTCCTATCTCATCAAATAATAGTAATGTTGATTTACCACTTTCTCTAATTATTGCTGATAAATTTTTTACGTGAGATGAAAATGTACTAAGTGCATTTTCAATACTTTGATTATCTCCAATATCTACATATATCTTATTAAATACTGAAATCTCACTTCCTTCTTTAGCACTTATATGAAGTCCAGATTGAACTGCTAAAGTCAAAAGACCTACAGTTTTTAATACTACAGTTTTTCCGCCTGCATTTGGTCCTGTAATTATTAAACTTCTATAATCTCTCCCAACTTCAAAGTTTAAAGGAACTATACTTCCTTCTAATAAAGGATGTTTTCCATTTTCTATTTTTATAAATCCACTTGTGTTTAATTTTGGCGATATACCATCTATTTCTCTACTATATTTACCCTTTGCAAATATAAAATCATATTCTCTTATTATATCTAGATTTATTTTTATCTCTCTTAAATTGATATATATAAGCTCTGTTAAATTAGAGAGAACTTTATATTCTTCAATAGCCTCTTCAGATTTTAACCCTACAAGTTCTACTGTAAATTTGCTTATAGTACTCGGCTCAATAAAAACTGTAGAACCCTTACTACTTACTTCAACTATACTTCCATTAACAACATTTTTATAAGCTGCTTTTATCGGTATAGTAAATCTGTCATTTCTTTTGCTTATAAAAAATTCTTGAATAAACTTTTTATTCTCAGTATTTTTAAGGAATTTATTTAGCTTTTCCTCTATCTTCCCTTCACATATATCAATTGCTTTTCTAATCTTTTTAAGCTCTTTTGTAGCATTTGAATCAACTCTATTTCCTTTTATTGAGTAATTTATGTCTTCCTCAATCCACAAAAATTCTCCTATATTACTTGAATATGAATTTAATATAGGTGCATATCCTTCTTTATCTTTCATATACTCTTTAACTTTTCTACAGCCTCTTAAAAAGTCTGATATTGTTATAAGCTCCTCACCTGTTAAAACAATACCTTTCTCTATACTATCAAGTAACATATTTACATTATGAATTCCTTGAAGAGGAACATATCCTGTTATATCTAAAAGCGTTCTTGCTTCTTTTGTTTCTTCAAGCCTTCTTTTTACTACTTTTATATTGCTTGATGGTTCTAATTTATCTATTAATTCTCTTCCAAGTCCACTTACACAGTAGCTTTTAAGCTTTTCTTTTAATTCATTATATTGTAATTTTTCAAATGTTTCTTTATTCATTTTTAATTCTCCTTTAAATATAAATTATTTAATGAAGATACAAAAAAGTCGTAGAGAAAGATACTCTACGACTTAAATATTACGCACTTATTTTAGGGCATAATTATTCCTCGTATAGATTTTAGTATCTTCAAAGATTTAAATAACTCCATGACAAATAAAGGGTAACTACCCATTCAAAATTTCTGGATTTATTTAATTAAAAATCTTATTTAGATACTCCTACACTCATAATTCACCTCTAAGTTATACTTTTCATTATATTTTTTAGTTAATATATATTTTATAGTTATCATATATCATTTGTCAATATTTATTATATATTGAAAATATTTAATATGTGTTACAACAAATAAGTTCTTAGTATAATTGATTAACTACCTTTGTAGTAATATAATCTTTATATATTATTTAAGAGGTGATTTTATTGGATTATACTGCTATGCTTAAAAACTGCAACCTTTGTGCAAGAAAATGTAATGTAGATAGATTAAACGGAAAACTTGGTGCTTGTAATTCATCAGATAAAATAAAGGCAGCTCGTGCAGAGCTTCACATGTGGGAAGAACCTCCGATATCATTAGATACTGGTTCTGGAACAGTATTTTTCTCTAACTGTAATTTTAGATGTGTATTTTGTCAAAACCATGAGATAAGTCAAGAGGATAAAGGCGCTTTTATAAGTATAGAAGAACTATCCAATATATTCTTAAGACTTCAAGATAAAGGAGCTAATAACATAAACTTAGTTACACCAACTCACTATGTTCCTCAAATAATTGAAGCTTTAAAGATTGCTAAAAATAATGGATTAACCCTTCCTATTCTTTATAACACAAATGGATATGACTCTTTAGACACAATTAAAGCACTAAATGGATATATTGATGTGTACCTTCCTGATTTTAAATATTTTGATGATAAATATGCTATTAAATATTCTAAAGCACCTGGATATAGGGATAATGTTATATCTATTTTAAAAGAAATGTATTCTCAAGTAGGTCCAAATAAGTTTGATGAAAAAGGACGAATGATTAAAGGATTGATAATAAGACACCTTATGCTTCCTACTCTACTATTTGATTCAAAGAAAGTAATAGATAAAATATATAACCTTTTTGGTGATAATGTATATATTAGTATAATGAATCAATATACTCCTATGTTTAATGCTTTTGATTATAAAGAGTTATCAAAACCATTAAACCCTAAGCTTTACGATAGTTTAATAAACTACGCAGCTGAAATTGGAGTTAAAAATGCATTCATACAAGAATGTGGAAGTAATACTACTGATTTTGTTCCATCATTTAACTTAGAAGGAATATTCACATAAATTCCATATCCTTACTTGTAATAATATTCTATAATCAAATTATATAAATATAATAAAGGTATTGATTAAGATTATTACGTATTTTTAAATACGCATATATAAATAATAATTTAGAGGTGATTTAATATGGAAAAAAGATTTACTTTAAAACCACTACCTTATTCATATGATGCTTTAGAGCCAGTTATAGATGAAAGAACTGTAATGATACATCATGATAAGCATCAACAAACATATGTTGATAATCTAAATAAGGCTATTGAAAAGTATCCAAAGTTTTTTAATTTTTCAGTAGAAGAAATACTTAAAAACCTTGATGAAATTCCTGAAGATATAAGACAAGCTGTTATAAACAATGCAGGTGGCGTGTATAATCATGAATTTTATTGGGATGGAATTGGTCCTAATAAAGGAGGAGTTCCTACTGGTGATTTAAAAATGGCTATCGATAAAACATTTGGTTCATATGCAAACTTTGTAGCTAAATTAAAGGCTGCTGCTTTGGGTCAATTTGGCTCAGGTTGGGCTTGGCTTGTACTAAACGAAAATAAAGAACTTGGAATAATATCAACTCCAAACCAAATCTGTCCAATATCAACAGATCAAACACCATTACTAACAATAGATGTTTGGGAACATGCTTATTACTTAAAATATCAAAATAGACGTGCTGATTACGCAACTAATTTCTTTGAACTTATAAATTGGGATGTAGTTAGTGATAGATTTAATAAAGCAAAATAATTATATATTGAAATAAGAGGGTGCTCTAAAATTAGCTGAATCAGTTAATTTTACAGCAGCCCTTTATTTTTTTAAATATAATCTTCTATCTTTTTAAATGAATATCCAGATTTCTTTAAGTTTTCTATTACAACTTTAACCCCTTCAAAGGTCTCTCCCTTAGGTTTGTTCATATGGTAGATTAATATAGAACCATTCTTTGCATTCTTTCCTTGCTTTATTATTTGTTCTTTTGAAAATGTTGCTCCTGCATCTCCTAAAACATCAAATCCTCCAATTTCATATCCTATATCCTTAGCTATCTTTACTGATATATCATCATAATATGCAGTTCCTGATCTAAATAATTTTGGTTTTTTACCTGTTAATTCTTTTATTTTAGCATCATTTCCACTAATTTCATCATAGACTTCCTTAATTGAATTAGTACCTTTTATATTATAAACTTCTCTTCCACTTACGCTTAGAGGCCTATGCAGTGTTCCATGATTTTGAATAGAAAAAAGATCGTTTTTAGCTAAATCATTAAATATATCCTTATTACTATCTATCCATCTACTATTTATAAATAATGTAGCCTCTATTCCTTCTTTTTTTAGATACTCTATAATCTCTTTATCATAGTCATTTCCATGCTTTCCTCCACAAGCATCAAATGTTAAAAACACTACCTTATCATTGGTATTTATATGATTTAGTACTCCAGTAGTCTTCTCCCCCCACTCTTTAGGAGCTCTCCCATTATACTTTTCTTCAATTTCTTTTAAAGTCATTACATCTTCTTTATCTCCCTTTTCTTCTTTATCTCCCTTTTCTTCTTTTACATTGTTATCCACATTCTCTTCTTTATTATCCACTTTAATATCAACATCTTTATTTTCAGTGCATCCTATTCCAATAACACTAATAGATATAATAATAAAAACTACTACTATACTCTTTGAAATCTTCATATTTACCCCCCTAGAATCATAATATAAGTAAATTCTACAACATTTATCCAGTATTATCTATTTTAAACTGGATAAATAAAGTTATACTTTATTTTTTTACTATATTAGATTAAAATTAAAGGTAAATGTATAATATATAGACATAGATTAGAGGTTGTTTTTAATAGCCCTATTTGAAATATAATTATAGGAGGGGTAATATTTATGTCAAACGATATGAATTCATCTAACTTCATAAGAAATATAATTATTGAAGACTTAGATAACGGAAAGCATGATAGCATAATAACTAGATTTCCACCAGAACCAAATGGATATCTACATATAGGTCATGCTAAATCAATTCTTTTAAATTTTGGTCTTGGTGCCGAATTTAAAGGAAGAACAAACTTAAGATTTGATGATACAAATCCAGTTAAGGAAGATACTGAATATGTTCAATCAATTGAAGAGGATGTAAAATGGCTTGGATGCCAGTGGAATGAACTTCACTTTGCATCAAACTATTTTGATGAAATGTATAATAGAGCAATCCTTTTAATAAAGAAGGGGTTAGCATATGTTTGTGATTTAACTCCAGATGAGGCGAAAGAGTTTAGAGGAACTCTAACTGAACCTGGAAAAGATAGTCCTTATAGAAATAGAACTATTGAAGAAAACCTAGATTTATTTGAAAAAATGAGAAAAGGTGAATTCAAAGATGGTGAGAAAGTTTTAAGAGCAAAAATAGATATGGCTTCTCCTAATATGAATATGAGAGATCCTATAATATACAGAATTGCTCATGCTACACATCACAATACTGGTGATAAGTGGTGCATATATCCTATGTATGACTTTGCTCATCCAATTGAAGATGCAATTGAAGGAATCACTCATTCAATTTGTACTTTAGAATTTGCAGATCACAGACCTTTATACGATTGGATCGTTAAAGAATGTGAAATGGAAAATGTACCAAGACAAATTGAATTTGCAAGACTTAACATGACTAATACTGTTATGAGTAAGAGAAAACTTAAACAATTAGTTGATGAAAAGATAGTTGATGGATGGGATGACCCTAGAATGCCAACTATCTCAGGTCTTAGAAGAAGAGGGTATACTCCTGAATCTATAAGAAACTTCTGCACAGCTATTGGTGTTGCGAAGAATAATTCAGTGGTTGACTCTCAAATGCTTGATTACTTCTTAAGAGAAGATCTTCAAACTAAGGCTCCTACTGCTATGGCTGTTATGAATCCACTTAAGGTTATCATAACAAACTATCCAGAAGGAAAAACTGAAATGTTACCAGTTTCTAATAATCCAAAGAATGAAGAACTTGGAACAAGAGAAGTTCCTTTCTCAAGAGAAATCTATGTTGAAAGAGATGACTTCATGGAAGTACCAGTTAAAAAGTACTTTAGATTATTCCCTGGCAACGAAGTTAGACTTATGGGAGCATACTTTATTAAGTGTAATGATGTAATAAAAGATCCTGAAGGAAATGTTATAGAGCTTCACTGTACTTATGACCCAGAAACTAAGAGTGGTTCTGGATTTACAGGAAGAAAAGTTAAAGGAACAATTCACTGGGTTGATGCAAAAAATGCTGTACCTGCTGAATTTAGATTATACGAACCTTTAATATTAGATGTTGAAGATGGAAATGTTGATAAGAATTTCTTAGAACAAATAAATCCAAACTCAATGCAAGTTCTTAACGGATTCATTGAACCAATTGCAATTAATGGAGCAAAATCATTAGATAAATTCCAAATGGTTAGAAACGGATTCTTCTCAGTGGATAATCACACTAAAGATGGTAAGTTAATCTTTAATAGAATAGTTCCACTTAAGAGCTCATTTAAATTAAAATAATATTTATACAAAATATAAAGGACATACTACTCAATGTAGTATGTCCTTCTATTTATAACTAATACTTTATAAGTTAATGAATTTATTAAATCTTTCTCTTACCTTTTCTTCACCCATAATTTGCATTATTGTATAAAGATCTGGTGTATTTGTTCTATGAGTAAGAGCTGCTCTTACTGCACCTGCAACATCTGAAACCATTCCTTTAAAGTTTTCTGGGTTCTTTTTGTATTCTTTTCTGTTTGTCGCATATCCAAGTTCTACAGCTAAAGCTTTAAGCTCTTCAAACCAAGTTTCTTGATCAGTATTAAAGTTGTATGCTTTAGCATAGCTTTCAATTACGCTCTTAGCATCTTCTAAATTTAAAGTCTTTGGAAGTTCTACATCTTCTGCTTTTTCTAAATCAAATAATTCATCAAAGAAGTAGAATATTTTTTCACGTACTTCATTCCATTTACCGAAGTCTTTTCTTGGCTTTGGACCTTCTTTGTCTATGTTGAATACTTCTTTCATCATAGCTTCATCTTTAGTTACAAATTCAAACATTTCTTTATCAAAATCTTTTGCCCAAGTTGTATAGTAATCATATACTACTTCAGGTTTCATTTTACATATAACATTCTTACTTACATCATGTAATTTAACTATATCAAATAAAGCACCTGATTTACTCATCTTATCTAAAGCTACAGGGAATTCATGATAATCTGCATCTGGATTTTCTGCTCTCCAATCTTCAAAGCTTGAGTTTATAATATTTAAAAGATATTCAATAACAGAAACTGCTGGATATCCTTCTTCTCTATAGTAACTTACAGCACTTTCTGGATCTTTTCTCTTTGAAAGTTTTCTCTTTGATCCATTTTCTGATTTCATTATTGTTGGAACGTGAGCATAGTTTGGTCTCTTAAATCCTAAAACATCAAATAATTGAAGATGTATTGGAAGTGATGATAACCATTCTTCTCCTCTTATTACATCTGTAGTGTGCATTAATGCATCATCTATAGCATGTGCAAAGTGATATGTTGGAAGTCCATCTGACTTAATTATAACTATATCTTGAACATTTTCTGGGAATGAAACATCTCCCTTTATTAAATCATGGCATTCTACTCTATTTTCTTCTTTTCCTGGTGATTTTAATCTTAAGATATATTCTTCACCATTTTCAATTTTCTTTATAGCTTCTTCTACTGGAAGATTTCTATAAACAGCATATTCTCCATAGTATCCTGGAGTAATTTTTTCTGCCATTTGCTTTTCTCTTATTTCATTTAATTCTTCTGGAGTACAGAAGCATGGATAAGCTAATCCTTTTTCAACTAATTGTTTAGCAAATGTATGGTATATTTCTTTTCTTTGACTTTGTCTGTATGGACCATACTCTCCTTTTGAAGTTTCTTCTCCTGTCATACCTTCGTCAAAATTCATTCCAAAGTTATGCATAGTAGCTATTGTATCTTCTATAGCACCTTCAACTTCTCTTTTTTGGTCTGTATCTTCAATTCTTAAATAGAAAATCCCTTCACTTTGATGTGCAAGTCTTTCATTTATAAGAGCTGCATAAACTCCTCCAATATGTTGGAATCCAGTTGGACTTGGTGCATATCTTACAACTCTAGCCCCTTCTTTTAAGTTTCTTTCAGGATATTTCTCTAAATAATATTCTGGAGTCTTTAATTCATTTTTAAATATTAAATTTGCTAATGTTTCTCTACTCATTACTTCATCACCTTTCTAAACTTCATATAAAAAAAGCCCTCTCCTCCTAAACACTTAGGACGAAAAGACTAAAACTTTACGCGGTACCACCTAAATTAGCCAAAAAATACATTTTTTTAAGCTCACTTAATTCTCTATAAGGGGAGAAATCCCAGTTATCTACTTTTAAATTTCGACACTATGCTCCAAAGCTTCTTTCTATGATTTTATTTACAAAGTTCTCACCAATACTTCGCTCTCTTTAAAATAAAGATTCATATACTCTTCTTCTTCACTGCATTACTTTTTTATTTATCTAACGTATTTAATTATACATTTATTAAATATCATTGTAAATATCTCTTTTAAATCATGCAAAATTATAGAATTTGATAGATTTTAATCTTTCATGACTTATTATGTATGAATTAAATATTTCATTTTTTGTAGTTTTTGATTTTTTTCATTCAAATTCTTCACTTAATTATTTCATATGTTTAGTATAACTCATCATCAATGTAAATATTTACAGAAATTATATTTTTGCACACGAAAAAACGCAACCCTTGGGGCCAGGTTGCGCTTTAGCAATAAGCAATAAATAAAAAGGGGGCTATTTATTCCTTTTATTTATCCTTGCAATAGTATTATATGTTAATGGATTATAAAATGCAAGTAATTTTAAAAACTTTATTCATTTTATGGAAATTAATGAATAATTCTCTTGCAAGTTTTCCCATCATTCGTTAAAAGCTTTTTAGATGCATTATTTCTTCTTCTGTTAATTCCCTATATTCGCCTTCTTCAAGCTCCTCATCTAAAGGCAATCCGCCAAACTCTATTCTTTGAAGATATACTACATTTTTTCCTACAGCTTCAAACATTCTCTTAACTTGATGGAACTTACCTTCTTGTATTGTTACATTAATTTCTGATCCCTCATCTGTTGCTTCTATAATTTCAAGAATTGCTTCTTTACAAACATATCCGTCATCTAAAGTAATTCCATTTTTGAATGCTTCAATATCTTCTTCAGTAACTTTTTTATCTATTTTGGCATAATAAACTTTATCTACTTTCCATTTAGGAGCTATTAATCTATGGTTTAACTCTCCATCATTAGTTAATAATAGTAATCCTACTGTATCTTTATCTAATCTTCCAACTGGAAATGGTTCAAATGCTTGATGATCTACTTCTAGAAGATCAACAACTGTTTCTTCTCTTGAATCAGATGTCGCTGATATTACTCCATCTGGTTTATTCATCATAAGATATATAAATTCTCTATAAAATATTTGCTCTCCGTTTATTTTTATAACTGATTTATCAGGATCTACAAGTTTACCACTATCTTTTTCTACTACTCCATCAACTTCTATAAATCCTTTTCTTGCTAATACCTTAATTTCTTTTCTACTTCCATATCCTAAATTTGAAATTATCTTATCTAATCTTTGCAATTTACTAAACACCTCTTATCTTTATTTTGTTATTTATCTAAATATTTTTATCTAACTTAAGTTTCATCTTATTGTATTATTAATCTCCCCAAAAATCAATTAATGAATCCTTGCTGTAAATATAAAATTATTGCTAAATTAAAAAAGCCCTTTCGGACTTTTTTAATCTACGCTACATAACTCTATAATAAATTTTATACAGTAAATTCTATCTCACAGTAATCCTCATAATTAACTCTTTTATAAAAACTCTTTGCAAGTACCATTACTCTATATTTACCTTTTGAAAATGGTATAAATGTATAATATCTTTTCTTGCTATAGCTTTGAGCTTTTACCCAGTTGCCTTTTTCCATTAAATAAAATTCATAACAAACATCTTTTCCTCCAACACTTTCAGCCCAGAAGTTTACTTCAGTGTTGATTTTAATTGGTTCTTTATCTATTTTTATTTTAGTTCCTGTAACTGGAATTGCCTCATGTACATATATATTTATATCTCTTTTTGTATCAAATTCCCCTTCACACTTTACGTTTTTTGCATAAACTTCGAAGGTGTATTTTCCTGCACATTTAGGTTTAACAACAATCTTCTTATTCTTCATAAATCCTGTTTCTTCAACTTCATGTCCATTTATTTTAGTTACAAAATTAATTAATATATTTTTTGTATTTTGAACTACAGCTTCTACTTCTATTTCATCACCAACTAAGAATAATTCTCTACAAGGTAATAGAATATAATCTATATTTCCCGGTAAATAGTCTTTTACCTTTAAAAACACACTTGAATCGACATCATAATCCTCTAGAGAGTATTTATCCTTAACTCTTATACTGATTTCATACTCTCCTTTTTCTTTTGGAGTATAGTTTAGCCAATTTGTTCTACTATAATCTATCCTATCGATTTCTTTTCCATCTCTAAAAATTATAAATGAATATAAAAGTATAGTTCCACCTTCAGCAATTGCTCTAACATTTATAGGTCTATTAACTAGAACTTCTTTTCTTTGATCTGAGATAACATCAACTATTCTAATTGGCTTATCCCCTTTTTTGTCTATATCAAATAATATTGTCTTCTTATCTTCATAATCTCCATTATAAGATATATCTTTTACATATAAAGTTATCTTATAAGATCCCCTCTCTCTAGGATTCCAATAAAATTCCTTACTTCTTGTATAGCATGAATCTTCTGCAATTGGACCATCTACAATATATCTATATACTAATTCTCTTCCGCCATAAGCATCTGCTTTAAATGTAATATCTGTTCCTGATACTTGTGGTGTCTTAACATCAGCCTTAAAGCTATTAATTCTTACAGCATTATATGGTCTAACTTCATATAACATAACAGCTCTATCATCGTACTCCTTATTTGAGAATATATCTTTCATAAGACATAGAAGTTTATATTCCCCTTCCTCATTCTCTTGGAAGCTTACAATTCTTCTTGATGAGAAATCCTGTATACATACTGATCTTCCGTACTTGTCCACTCTTACAAATTTAAATAGTAATGGACGTGCATCATCACAGGAAGCTTTAACTTTAAATACTAGTTCTTCATTTAATAACAATTCATCTGTTAAGCATTTAAAATCTGTTATTTCAACTTTATTTTTTTCTTTAACTTTGAATTTTACAGTCTTATATTCATCAACATTTTCTTTAGAATTTGTTTTTTTGCATTCTATTAGGACCTCTTCAGTTCCCTCACGTACAGCAGCATAGGATAATTTATTGTCAGTTGAATAATCCCTTACAGGTTCCCAACCATTATCTCCTCTTCTCCAAAATCTATATAATAGAACTTCTTTACTTGAAACGACTTCTATATTAACTTTTTCACCAGTAAAACACTCTTCTTTATCTAATAAAATTTCCTTAATCAATTTCTCTTCACCCAAGCTCTTTCCTATTATGTATTCTTCTTTTGCTAAAAATTCAAAAGGCTTCTTAGAGCCCTTCCTTTTCCCTTGTACCATTACTATGTATTCGCCCTCATTTTTTGGAGTCCAAACACATGATTTTTTATTATTAAAGTTTTTTATTGTGTTCCAAATCCCATCATTTCCGATTAAAACTTTAAAATCTATCTCTTCCTCAAATTCAACACCTATCTCTATATTCTCCTTAGGTTCTTGAGGACTCTTCTTCCCAAATAAAATATTCATATCACCCATATATTTCACCCCGTATTAACCATTGCTATTCTCTTATTATACTACAATCCCAATTATTGTAAATAAAATTCCATAATTCTCTTATTTTATTATACAACATTCTTCTTAATGTACAATGTACATTTCCTAATTGACACCTTAATGGTTACAAAAAATATCATAATAATGTATTGTTATAAATATATTGAGCCTATAGTACATATACACTCATAAAAAAAGAGCTATATAAAATACAGGTATTTTATATAGCTCTTAGCTTCTAATACTATGTTCAATTATAGATCTTAAATTGTTTATTAATCTCTCTTCATCTTCTGAGGTTCTCTTTTTAGGTCCTTTAAACCTTCCACCAGATTTTCTAATCTTTTGTGATATATGTCTTTGTTCTAATAATAAATCAATATTTTTTTCTGTGTATATACTTCCCTTAGGACTTATGACATTAACACCTCTAGGTAAACACATTGCTGCAACTCCATAATCTTGAGTAACTACTATATCTCCATTCTGAGAGTTATTTACTACATACATATCTACACTTTGAAAACCACTATCTACAATTACAACTTTTGAATAATCACTTTGAATAAAATGATGTATATCAACAAAAATATTTACTTCTATTGCATATTCTTTTGCTAAATTTTCAATTTTGGAGATGCTTGGACAAGCATCTCCATCAATAATAATTTTCATATATATCTTATTTTAATTTAGCTTCTAATTCAGCTTTTAAATCTTCAAATCCTGGTTTTCCAAGTAAAGCAAACATATTCTTTTTGTATGCTTCAACACCTGGTTGGTTGAATGGATTTACACCTAAAAGGTATCCACTGATTCCACATGCTTTTTCAAAGAAGTAAACTAATTGTCCAAAGTAGTATGGAGTTAATTCTGGTACATTAACTACCATGTTTGGAACTCCACCATCGTTATGTGCTAATAAAGTTCCTTGGAAAGCTTTTTGATTTACAAAGTTCATATCTTTTCCAGCTAGGAAGTTTAATCCATCTATATTATCTTCTGTAGCTTCTATTATAACTGATTCTTCAGCTTTCTCTACATTTATAACAGTTTCAAAAAGATCTCTTCTTCCTTCTTGGATGTATTGTCCCATTGAGTGAAGGTCAGTTGAGAAATCAACAGCTGCTGGGAATATTCCCTTATTGTCTTTTCCTTCTGATTCTCCGTATAATTGCTTCCACCATTCGTTGAAATAGTGAAGTGATGGTTCGTAGTTTACTAAGATTTCTATAGTCTTTCCTTTGTTATATAAAGCATTTCTTACTGCTGCATATTTGTAACAATCATTTTCTTTAACTGAAGGATTTGAGTAAGCTTCTCTTGCATCTGCTGCACCCTTCATCATTTCTTCTATATTAACTCCAGCTGCTGCTATTGGAAGTAATCCAACTGCTGTTAAAACTGAGAATCTTCCTCCAACATCATCAGGAATTACGTAAGTTTCGTATCCTTCTGCATCTGCTGATGTCTTAAGAGCTCCCTTTGAAGCATCAGTTGTTGCGTATATTCTCTTTTTAGCTTCTTCTTTTCCATATTTCTTTTCAAGAAGATCTTTAAATATTCTAAATGCTATTGCAGGTTCAGTTGTAGTACCTGATTTTGATATTACGTTAACTGAAATATCCTTTCCTTCTATAGCCTTTAATAATTGGTTCATATATGTTGCACTTATGTTATTACCTACGTAGAATATTTGTGGAGCTTTTCTATCTTCTTTTGATAATACATTATAGAAGTTATTTGTAAGCATTTCTATAGCTGCTCTAGCTCCTAAGTATGATCCACCTATTCCTATTACTATAAGAACATCTGAAGTTTCTTGGATTCTCTTTGCTGCTTCTTGGATTCTTGCAAACTCTACTTTATCATAATTTACAGGTAGGTCAATCCAACCTAAGAAGTCATTTCCTGCACCAGTTCCTTCATGTAATTTTTTATGTGCTGATTGTACTAAATCCCCCATAAAATCAATTTCATCCATGTTTAGATATGGAGCTACTTTAGATAAGTCTAATGATAGTCCTTTAGTCATA
Source organism: Clostridium sardiniense (assembly GCF_050584765.1). Taxonomy (GTDB): domain Bacteria; phylum Bacillota; class Clostridia; order Clostridiales; family Clostridiaceae; genus Clostridium; species Clostridium sardiniense_A. The sequence goes on from NZ_JBNOOR010000004.1 coordinate 27,920, forward strand.
ATCGCGTCCTCCTTAATTTTGTGTAATTATTCTTAACATAACTTTATATTATGCGCTACACACTATATTTATAACCGATAGCTCATTTTCATTAAAAAAATATCCAAACTTCATTAATGAAAATGATATCCTTCTTTATTTTACTACATATCGTTTTCTTATAAAAGCGGAATATTAACAATTTGTTTTATGAAAACCTTTAAATATTTTATATAATTTTAGTTAATATTATACTTATATTGAAGTTGTTTTATTATATATAACTCAATGCTTATATCATTCATTTAATTGTAAAATTTTGTTCATATCCTGTTAATTGATTTAATTACAAATAACAAATAAACTGTAATTGTTTGCAATAATATTTAATTACTTTACAAAAGAGAGGAAGTTTTACATGAATAGAACAAAAATACAAGGGATAATCCTATCATTAATCATTGGAATTGGTGTAGGTACTGGGGGGACTCTAATCTATGAAAACGAAAAACATTCTAATAAAATAGCACAAGTTGAAGCAAAGTACGAAAATAATGATACTAAAGCATTAGTTCAACAAAATGTTCTAGCTACTCTATGGCAACAAAACTCTGGAGAAGTAAAAGCACTAAGATACGAGGCTTATAATTCTGGCATGGACTATGTGGATAAATTAGTCAAAGAAAAGACTGATAAGCCTTATGCTGTTACTCTAGATATAGATGAAACTATTATAGATAATTCTCCTCATGCAGGATATGAAATAAAACATAATGAAGCATACTCAAAAGAAAATTTTGGTGAATGGGTCCAAAAGGCAGATGCAAAAGCTATTGATGGCGCAAAAGAATTTACTGACTACGCTAAAAGTAAAGGCTTTGAAGTATTCTACGTATCAAATAGAAGTGAAGAAAAGGAGCTTGATGCCACAATAAAGAATATGAAAGATTTAGGCTTTGTAAATTCTGATAAAGAACATATACTTCTAAAGACAGATACTAGCAATAAAGACGCTAGATGGAATAAAATCAAAGAAAAATATAATCTTGCAATATATTGTGGAGATAATTTAGGTGATTTCCCTAATGGATATGATAATAAAAGTAACGAAGAAAGACGTAACATAGTAGAAAAAGAAAAGAAATTCTTTGGAACTAAATACATAGTACTTCCAAATCCAACTTATGGTGACTTTGAAAATGCAGTATACAATTATGATTTTAAAATGTCTCCAAGTGATAAAATGGAAGCTAGATTAAAGACTATTAATTCATTTAAATAGTTAATATAAAATTTTATACCTTATAAAACTTAAAATTATTATCTATTATAATAAGCCTAAGAAAGCCACTTACAATATAAAATACTATAAGTGGCTTTTTTTAAACCTATTTATTTTACATATTCATTTAATGCTTTACTTCTATAGATTGCTCTTGGCATTTTTTCTGTAGTTGTAAATCCATAAGGTGCATTAATAACATCTGGTATTCTATTTACTATAGTTGCACAAGTTAATTCTACTGTACAAGGATTTTGGATAACCATCTTTGTATCTGGCTCTCCATAGATTGTCCATTCATTTGAATCAATATCTTCTTCTGAATATACCTTTCCTATGCATTCTGATTCTATTGTTATTCCCTCAACTGTCTCTGTGATTACTAAAGCTGACATACCTGTTGCATATCCTTCTTTTATATTCATATTAAGAGTTGTTGAATTTAAATCTTTATTACATGTTTGAGGTATGCATTTTTGAATTTGTTTTTTTACTGTTAATCCTAACTGAGAAGCAATCCAACCATTCATACTCCACATATATGATGGCATAAATTCACCTTTTTTTATTATTTCAAGTCTTTCTTCTTCAGTTATATTATCAGTTGCTGCAATTTCTTTTTCAAATTCTTCTAAGCTTAATCCAGCTCCATGCGCCTGTGCTAATGCAATTCCATAATCCTCGACATTATAGCTTGATTTTCCTTTTATTTTATTAATTTTATGAGTTGCTCCTGCAAGTGTAGTAATTAAATTACCCCAAAATACATCTTGATATCCTGAACCACAAATAGTACATTTATTTTTCTTAGCCTCTTCATGTATTTTTTCAGTAATTGTAATTGCTGAATTCCAAGGGTATATAGCCTCCTCACAAGTAGTTATGGCATTTATACCATTTTTAGCGCAAATCATAAGTATGTCTTCTAAGTCCTTCATTAAACTCATAGTAGTTATTATTACACAATCTGGCTTAACTTTAGCTAACACCTCTTCAGCACTTTTAGCATCTTGTATTAGTACACCTTTATTATCATTATTTAATATGTCTCCTACATCTTTTCCTATAATATTAGGGTTAACATCAAAAGCAGCTACAATTTCAGCTCCTTTTTCATAAACATATCTCATAGTATAAAGTGACATCTTACCACAACCATATTGTGCTATCCTTAATTTTCTCTCCATAAAAACCCTCCCTAATGCTAAATTAATAAATTAATTTATATCTTAATTTTATTCTTTATAGTTACTATAAAGTCAACATTATATTTTTATTGGTATTTGCAATTTTATAAACATATTTCTTTCATTGTTGTTTAGCATAGGGAGCTCTACAACTACTTCACATATATAATCTCCAATTATTTTATAATCTTTATCTTTAATTTCATACATAAGCTTTTTTAAATAATCTAGCTCTTTTGAAAAACTATCACAATATATAGTTAAATATGTGCTTGCTTGTATTTGCTCTATATTTTCATTATCATTAAATTCTTCACTATCTACAAATATAAATATTTCATTTGATACTAAATTTTTATTTAGTAAGTTTTCTTTCCTTATAAAAGATCCTACATTACAAAAATACAATAAAGGAATCTTTTTTGAATTTATATGCCTTTTAAAATTCCTAAGCATATATTCATAACACTCTATTCCATTATCATATATATTCATATTGCCCTTATAACGATATACAGTCCTTTTAGGTATATATTCTAATAGAACTATTCCCTCTTTAGGTGCTGAATTATATCTTTCGATATTTTCTATAGCTCTGTCTATTGCACTTTTAACTTCATTTAATTCCATAATTTTTTTATCTATAGTATTTCTTTTTTTATTCAATATATCTTTTATTGTTGAAAGATCATTTTTATCTAAGTTATTATTTATTTCTTTTAATGACATACCTAAAGATTTCATGTTTTGTATTATATCTAAAGTAGCTGATTGATATATAGAATAATATCTATACCCATTATTTTTATCTATATATTTTGGCTTTAATATATCTAACTTATCATATAACCTTAGTGTTTGCGTTGATACATTATTAAGTTCACTCATTTCCCCAATAGTTAATCTTTTCATAATAAACTCACAACCTTATACCATAAATAATGTTTTTACTTATATTTTATCACTTTAAATATACACAACAATATTATATGTAATATAAAAAGGTAGCTATAAAATTATAGCTACCTTATTTTAGAGGTTATAAATTAACCAATCTATATATTTTATTCCCATTCAATAGTTGCTGGTGGTTTTGAAGTTATATCATAAACAATTCTGTTTACTCCTGGAACTTCATTTACTATTCTTCTTGATACTAAATCTAATAAGTCATATGGAATTCTTGCCCATTCTGAAGTCATAGCATCACTTGAAGTAACAGCTCTAAGTGCTATTGTATGACAGTAAGTTCTTTCATCTCCCATAACTCCAACTGACTTTATGTTTGGAAGACAAGCGAAGTATTGCCATATAGTTTCATCAAGATTTGCATTAGCTATTTCTTCTCTGAAAATTGCATCTGCTTCTCTAACTATTTCAAGCTTTTCTTCTGTTATATCTCCAAGTACTCTTATTGCAAGTCCTGGACCTGGAAACGGTTGTCTCCATACTAATTTATGAGGTATTCCAAGCTCTTCTCCAACAGCTCTAACTTCATCTTTAAATAATTCTCTTAAAGGTTCTATTAAATCGAATTCCATATCTTCTGGAAGTCCTCCAACGTTGTGGTGAGACTTAATAACAGCTGATGTATCAGTTCCACTTTCAACGATATCTGGATAGATTGTTCCTTGAACTAAGTAATCTATATCTCCAACCTTTTTAGCTTCTTCTTCAAATACTCTTATGAATTCTTCTCCAATGATCTTTCTCTTAGTTTCTGGATCTGAAACTCCTTTAAGTTTTCCTAAGAATCTGTCTTGAGCATTAACTCTTATAATGTTCATATCAAATTCTTTCTTAAATACTCTTTCAACAGTATCTCCTTCATCTTTTCTTAAAAGACCGTGGTCTACGAAGATACAAGTTAAGTTATGTCCTATAGCTTTATGAACTATCATAGCAGCAACTGATGAATCAACACCACCTGATAATGCACATAAAACTTTTCTATCTCCAACTAATTCTTTAATTTCTTTTATCTTATCTTCTGCAAATGAAGCCATTGTCCAAAGACTTTCTAATCCACATATTTCATGTAAGAAATTTTGAATCATCTTTTGTCCAAATGGAGTATGTTCTACTTCTGGATGGAATTGAACTCCATAAAGATTTCTTTCTTCATTTTCCATTGCAGCTACTGGACATACTTCAGTATGTGCAATTATTTTGAAGCCTTCTGGTGCTTCACTTATGTAATCTGTATGACTCATCCAACAGATATCTTTTGAGTCTATTCCCTTAAATAATCTTGATGAATTATCTAAGTTTATTTCAGTTTTTCCATATTCTCTAACTGGAGCTGTAGCAACTTTTCCTCCTAAAGTGTGAGCCATAAGTTGGTCTCCATAACAAATTCCAAGTACAGGAATTCCTAAATTGAATACCTCTTCGTTCACTCTTGGTGCACCTTCACCATATACGCTGTTTGGTCCACCTGTAAATATTATTCCCTTAGGATTCTTTTCTTTTATTTTTTCTATTGTATAGCTGTATGGAATTATTTCACAATAAACTCCACATTCTCTTACTCTTCTTGCTATAAGTTGATTATATTGTCCACCGAAGTCAACAACTAAAACTAAATCTTTCTTCATGTGCTCCTCCTAGATATATCAAATTAAAATATTACTATTTTTACATTTTATTGATAACTAATTATAACATATTAGGAGAGAAAAATCTCTCCTAATACGAATGTTTTTCATATATTTATATTCATTTTTCGTTTTATTGTAATTTTATGTGCTTTATCTTCAAAATTCCGTATTATTTATTTTATACATGGTTATAGTTTACTTATTTTATTATTTCAATACTCAAATTATAATAATACTATTTCATTACGCTATAATTTGGTGCTTCTTTTGTCATATTAATATCATGAGGATGACTTTCTCTAAGTCCTGCTGATGTTTGAACAACAAATGTTGCTGTGTTGTATAAAGTATCTAAGTCTTGTGATCCTAAGTATCCCATTCCAGCTCTAATTCCTCCAAGCATTTGGAATATTGTATCTGAAACTGATCCTTTATAAGCTATTCTTCCTTCAATACCTTCTGGAACTAATTTCTTATTTCCATCTTGGAAATATCTATCTTTTGATCCACAAGCCATAGCCCCTAAAGATCCCATTCCTCTGTAAACTTTGTAGCTTCTACCTTGGAATATTTCAACTTCTCCTGGAGCTTCTTCACATCCTGCAAATAATGATCCCATCATTGCTGCACATGCACCAGCTGCTAATGCTTTAACAACGTCTCCTGAGTACTTGATTCCTCCATCTGCAATTACAGGAATTCCATATTTCTTACCAATTTCAACGCAATCCATAACTGCTGTAAGTTGAGGTACTCCAACCCCTGCAACAACTCTTGTTGTACAGATTGATCCAGGTCCTATACCAACTTTAACACAATCTGCTCCAGCTTTTATTAAATCTTCTGTAGCTTCTGCTGTTGCAATATTACCTGCTATTATTTGAAGTTCTGGGTACTTTTCTTTAACTTTCTTAACGCCCTCTAAAACTCCTTTTGAATGTCCGTGTGCAGTATCTATCGTTATGATATCAACTTTAGCTTTAACTAAAGCATCAACTCTCTCCATCATATCTTTAGTTACTCCAACTGCTGCTCCACATAATAATCTACCTTTACTATCTTTAGCTGCATTTGGGAATATCTTAGTTTTTTCTATATCTTTTATTGTTATAAGTCCTTTTAACATTCCATTTTCATCTACTAAAGGAAGCTTTTCTATTTTATGCTTCTTTAAAAGTTTTTTTGCTTCATCTATAGTAGTTCCTTCTGGCGCTGTTATTAAATTTTCACTTGTCATTACTTCTGAGATCTTTCTTGAGTAATCTTCTTCAAAAGTTACATCTCTGTTTGTAAGTATTCCAACTAGCTTTCCGTCAACTGTTATTGGAACACCTGATATTCTATATTGTCCCATTAATTCTTCTGCATCTTGTAGAGTATTCTCTGGTGATAAGAATATCGGATCTGTAATTACTCCATTTTCTTGTCTCTTTACCTTATCAACTTCCTTAGCTTGTGCTTCTATGCTCATATTCTTATGGATTATTCCAAGACCGCCTTCTCTAGCCATTGCTATTGCCATCTTTGATTCAGTTACTGTATCCATACTAGCACTTATTAAAGGTATATTTAACGCAATCTTCTTTGTTACATTTGTCTTTAATGATACCTGATTTGGTAATACCTCTGATTTATTTGGAACTAATAATACATCATCAAAAGTGTATGCTTGTTTTAAAATTCTAGCCATTTTATATCCTCCCTATTTTACCTAATACTTTCATAACAAAATAATTTTTGCAAGATAACTTGCATTTTCCACCTAAATTTATGTATAAAAAAAGCACATTAACTTCCTAAGTGAAGTTAATATGCCATATGCTTTCATGCAATAAGGGCTAGTCTAACCCCTTGGTATATTAAATCCACTCATAGTCGGAAATTTAAGGTTCCCGGTAGATACTCCCTGCCATATTCAGGGGATATACGAGTTTTAAATGTGCATTTCGTTTTTAAAATTAAACTAATTATAAATTACATCTTAATTAAAGTCAATATGTTTTTTGAATGAATTATTGCAATTATTAATAAAATGAAACACCAACATATCTTTACACTAACTTTATTATATATGAAATAAACCTTTCATAACTAAAATATCTAATACACCATAATTTCTTCTTGATTTTATTTAAAATTAAAAAGAAATGACTTAAAATCTTATAATTAAGTCATTTCTTTTTTTAATATTATCTAGCTTTTTTTATTATGGTTTATTAACTCATGTCTGAAATTATTAAAGTCTTCCAGAATATCTAATCTAATACTTACTACTAAAAAAATCTTCCTAAATACCAATCTAAAATTTGATTTCCACATATAAAAGTTATAAATGTAGCAGCTACAATATATGGTCCAAAAGCTATGGCTTCTTTTCCATTCCTTTTCTTAAAGATAATTAAGTAAATTGCATATACACCACCTAAAATTATGGAGATAAATAAATTTAACAAATTTAGTTTTAACCCTAAAAATATACCGATCATAAATATAATCTCTACGTCTCCCCATCCCATACCATTAGTCGTCCAAACAATTATTGCTAATATCACCGCCGGTATAAGTGCACCTATAGCTGCATTTATTAAATTTAACTTTTCACCTGTAATAAGAGTTATTGTTAAAAATATAATACCCAAAATTATTCCTGTCATTATTACTGAAGAGTATACATATTGAGTTTTATAATCTATAATTCCAATTACTAAAAGGACTGATGTTAAGGTTACAAATTTAAAAAAGTCTATACTTAATCCAAACTTTAAATACACAATTACAAAAAGAATTCCAGTTGCTACCTCTATTAATGGATATTGAACAGATACCTTATCATCACAATACCTACACTTTCCTTTTAAAGCTAAAAAGCTTATTATAGGTACTAGATCTTTTCCTTTAAGTCTCGTATTACAACTTCCACAATGTGATGCTGGAAATACTATTGATTCTTCTTTTGGGATTCTAAATATACATACATTTAAAAAGCTTCCTATTATTGATCCAAATAAGAATATTATTAACCACATAATTAAGTTCATTACACTCCTCTACCCTCTAAGTAAAGCCCTATTACTTTTTTAAATGAGGTTCTATCTCTTTGTTTTCACTCATTTAAATTCTCATCAATATTATTGATCTTCTAACTACTAATCTTCTGATTCATTTAATATTGAATCAAATATATCCTTTTTACCACTTTTATCATCATTCTTTAATGTGAAATCTTTTCTCTCTTCAACAATTGCTTTACACTCTTCTAATTTCATATCTGATGGTATTTTATCTAGTGTACTTGATAAAATAGTAGCTTTATCTTTACCTGGGTCAATAAACTCTATAATTGAAGCTTTACTAAGTGCAGTATCAACAGTATTTATATTGTTAATATCAATAGGTTTATCATTTTTCATATTATAAGTTTCTACTGCTAATAAAACCTTTCTTGATTGATCAATAACCTTTGTTTTTTTAGCCTCTTGCATATAACCATTAATCTTTGGTACTAAAACACCAGCTAATATTCCTATAATAGCTATAACAGCTATTAGCTCTATTAATGTAAACCCTTTTTTCTTCTTTTTCGATATTTCTTTCATAAATCAAACTCCTTAGAATTACTGTAAAGCAGCATATTAGCTACTTCCATCTTAATCATTGCCTTTTTCTTACAAAATTATATCATAAAGAACAATAAAAAAAGAAGTCTAAATGATTTAGACCTCTTTTTATTACTTCTAAGTTTAGTACATTCCCTCCATGCCCATTCCACCTGAAGCTGCCATTGGTTCTTCTTTCTTAGGAATATCAACAACTGCAGCTTCTGTAGTTAAGAATGTTGATGCAACTGATGCTGCATTTTGAAGCGCTGATCTTGTAACCTTTGTTGGATCTACAATACCAGCTTTTATCATATTCTTGTATTCTCCTCTTAAGGCATCATATCCTACACCATCTTCGCTATGTCTTACTTTTTCTATTATTACAGAACCTTCAACACCAGCATTTGTTGCTATTTGTCTCATTGGTTCTTCAAGCGCTCTAACTATTATATCAATACCAACTTTAGTATCATATACATCTGATGTTAAATCTGCTACTTTGTTTAGAACATTAACATAAGCAGTTCCACCACCTGGTACTATACCTTCTTCTACTGCAGCCTTTGTTGCAGCTAAAGCATCTTCAATTCTAAGCTTTCTTTCTCTAAGCTCTGTTTCAGTTGCAGCACCAACTCTAATTACAGCTACTCCACCTGATAATTTAGCAAGTCTTTCTTGTAATTTTTCTTTATCAAATTCTGAAGATGTTTCCTCAAGTTGAATTTTTATTTGACCTATTCTAGCTTGAATTTCATCTGAGCTTCCTTTTCCGTTTACTATAGTTGTACTTTCTTTTGTTACCTTTATGCTTTCAGCTTCTCCAAGCATGTCTAATGTTACTTCTTTAAGATCTCTTCCAAGTTCTTCTGAAATAACTTCTCCACCTGTAAGAATTGCTATATCTTGAAGCATTTCTTTTCTTCTATCTCCAAAGCCCGGAGCCTTAACTCCTACGCAAGTAAATGTTCCTCTTAGCTTATTAACAACTAATGTTGCTACAGCTTCACCTTCTATATCATCAGCTATTATTAAAAGCTTTCTTCCTGTTTGAACTATTTGCTCTAATATAGGAAGTATTTCTTGTATGTTAGTAATCTTCTTATCTGTAATTAATACATATGGATTTTCAAGAACTGCTTCCATCTTTTCTGTATCTGTTACCATATAAGCTGATACATATCCTCTATCAAATTGCATACCTTCAACTACATTAAGTTCTGTACCCATTGATTTTGATTCTTCAACAGTTATAACTCCTTCATTGCCTACCTTTTCCATAGCATCTGCAATAAGCTTACCTATTGTTTCATCAGATGCTGAAATTGAAGCAACTCTTGCTATATCTTCTTTTCCGTTTACAGGCTTTGATATATCTTTTATTTCTCCTACAGCTTTTTCAACTGCCATATTTATTCCTTGTCTAATTAACATTGGGTTTGCACCAGCAGTTACATTTTTAAGTCCTTCTCTTATAATTGCTTGTGCTAAAAGAGTCGCTGTTGTTGTACCATCTCCTGCAACATCATTAGTCTTTGTAGCAACCTCTTTTACAAGTTGTGCTCCCATATTTTCATATGGATCTTCAAATTCTATTTCTCTTGCGATTGAAACACCATCGTTAGTTATAAGAGGTGATCCAAATTTTTTATCTAAAACTACGTTTCTTCCTTTAGGTCCAAGAGTAACCTTTACTGTATCTGCTAACTTATCAACACCTATTTGCATTGATCTTCTTGAATCTTCACCAAATTTAATCATTTTAGCCATAATAAAAAACCTCCTACTCCACTATTGCAAGTATATCTTCTTGCTTTAATATCATATATTCTTCTCCGTCTACTTTAACTTCTGTTCCTGCATATTTTGAGTAAAGGACTTTATCCCCTACCTTAACTTCCATATCTATTCTCTTTCCGTCTGAAATAGCTCCAGGTCCAACTGCTATTACTTCCGCTTCTTGTGGCTTTTCTTTAGCTGATCCTGCTAAAAGTATTCCACTTTTAGTCTTTTCTTCTGCTTCTAAATTTTTAATGACAACTCTGTCTCCTAATGGTTTAATAGCCATTTTAAAACCCCTCCTTAAAATATGTCTATTTAAAACTCTTTTTATTAGCACTCTCATCAACCGAGTGCTAATTCTAATATAATAATATCTTTTCTATCCAATAAATTCAAATACTTATTAAAATATTTTTGCCCAAAATATATTATTTATAACAAATTAGAGTAATATATTTCTATATTACTCTAATTCTCTTTAATTTATAACTATTTTCTTCGTATTTTATTTTCTCTCTAAATTAATATCTTCAAATTCTTCAAGAGTTTCATTTTCAGATATTAATTTCTTCTCTCCTAGATTATTTATTTTATTAAATGTAGCTTTAGCTCTAAGTGCTGGCACTATAGTTCCTGCACCATTAATGCAACCACCTTCACACATCATTCCTTCAATAAAATTACCATTAAGTCTTCCTATTTTAGCCATGGCCATAGTCTTTTTGATTTCATTTCCACCTGATACTTTAACCGGCTTAAATTCTGTATCAATATTATTTTCTCTAATAAAACTCTCAATAGACGCAGTTAATCCTCCATGGGCACCAAATCCTCTTCCAAAGATTGAGGCATCATTAACCACTTCATCATCACATTCCCATGGATTAATATTAAAAGCTTCAAGAAGTGCTGTTAATTCTTCAAATGTAACTACATAATCAATTGCATCACTTATCCCTTTCTTTACAGCTTCACTCTTTTTAGCTGTACAAGGTCCTATAAATACAACTTTTGCATCAGGCTCTCTCTTTTTAATTAGTCTTCCTGTTGCAATCATTGGAGATACTGTATTTGATATATTCCTTACTTGATCTCCATATAGATTTTCTATATATGTTAAAAATGCTGGACAACAGGAGTTAGTCATATATTTATCTCCATTATCCATTCTTTCTTTAAATTCCTTGCATTCATGTATTGTTACTCCATCAGCACCACATGCAGCTTCAACCATATCTACAAATCCTAGCTTTTTAATTGCATTTTTTATCTTTCCATAAGTAATTTTCATTCCAAATTGTCCTGTTATTGCAGGGGCAACTACTGCATACATCTTTCTCTTTCTAGCCAATCTTTTTGCAACTGGAACTATTAAACTTTTATCTGATATTGCACCGAAAGGACATGCAAGCATACATGCTCCACAGTTAACACAAGTCTCCTTTTTTATAACAGCTCTTCTATCTTCAGTTCCAAATTCTATAGCTCCAGTAGGACATACTCTCCTGCAAGGTCTCATTACTTCTGATATAGCATCATATGGGCATGCTTTTTTGCACATACCACACTCTTTACACATCTCTTGATTTATATATGCCCTTCCACCTATATTAGTAATTGCTCCGAAATTACAAGCTTCTTGACATTTATGTGCAATACAATTCCTACACGAATCTGTTACTGTATATTTGTTTATTGGACATCTATCACAAGCAGCTTCAATTACATATATAATCTGCTCATCTGGTCTTATATCTATAAGATCATCTTCTTCTAAATCTCCATTTGAAAGAAAACCTGATGCAAGTTTTGCTCTTTCATGAACTATTGCTCTTTCCTTATATACACAACATCTGTAAAGTGCTTTGTCACCTTTTATAATTTTATAAGGTATCTTTTCAATTTCCTCTTTAGTTAATTTATCTTCTTTTGCTAGTTTTGCAACCTCTGTTAAAACCTCATGTTTTAATTTATTTAGCTGAGTTTCAAATTGAAACATAATCCCTCCTAAACATTAATTGTTCCTCTATAAATTTTACATTTAATTCCTATTAATTATGTGTATAAATTGTGTTTTCTTCTAATTTATTCTTTTGATTATGAATATATTTATTGATATAATACTATTGTAAATTTCTTAAAAGGGGGAATTTATTTGACAGAGAAACACATATGCCAATTGTGTAATAGACAAGTTCCTGAAATAACTGAACACCATCTTATACCTAAAGAAAAGGGTGGAAAACATTACTCAACTGCTATGCTATGTAGAATGTGTCATACTCAAATCCATGCTCTTTATACTAACAAAGAACTTGCAGCAAGATTATTTTCGATTGCAAGACTTAAGAATGATGATAATATAAAGAAGTATCTGAATTTTATAGTAAAAATGCCTGGAGAAACTATAATCCCCATAAAAAAGGCCAAAAATAGAAAAAAGAGAAGATAATAGATTTTTAACTAGCTATATAGATCAAATAAATTTATCTATATAGCTGTAATTTTATCCTCTAATCTAAAACTTAAATTATTCTCATATTAATTATCATCTCTGTTTAATAGATATTCTACAATCTCTTTTAGATTATAGATTTAACTATATTTATTTAATTAAAAAGAGCCTAATTCAAGTAAATTTTCCCTACTTAAATTAAGCTTATTCTACTATATGTTATTAATCTATCTTTATACTATTTTCTCTAGCATAATAGAAAAGATATTGTTGTGCAAAACCTGATAAATCTTTAAACTCATTTCTAGCAAATATTCTTATCTTATTTAGTGAACCTTCTTCAGCATTATAGAAATGCATCATAGCTCTCTTTACCCATACATCAACTGGGAATGCTGAATACTTACTCATTGAGAATAACATTATACAATCTGCAACTTTAGCACCTACCCCTTTAAATTCTTGGAGTGCTGTATGACACTCATCATCAGTTAAAGAAGTTATTCTTTCAAGGTTATATACGCCTTCTAAATTGTCTAAATCGTTATTTATGTTAGCTACTGTATCTACAATATATTTACTTCTAAATGAAGCTCCTGTTTCTCTTATCTCATCTTCAGTAGCATCCTTTAGCATTTCTGGAGTTGGGAAAGTATAGAACTTCTCACCTTTGTACTCTATTTCAGTTCCCCATCTTTCACTAATCTTTTTGATTGTCTTTTTAATTGAAGGTATACTATTTCTTGCTGATACTATGAAACTTATAACAAGCTCAAATGGTTCTTGGTTTAATATTCTTATTCCATATCCATAATCAACAGACTTTTTTAGTATCTCATCTTTTGAAAGCTCTTCTTTAATTTTTGAATAGTCTCTTTCTAAATCAAAGTATTCAAACCATATGTTCTTAAAATCTTCTTCGTTTGAATTTAAAATTGTAACTTTATCATCTTCTTGCACTACTTCGATTACTCTTCCATATGCAATTACTATGTAATCAAGCTCTGCTTTCTTTTCCCATCTAAAGCATTGCCCACACTCTAATATTTGTTTTATATTGAAGTTCTTAACACCTTCTAATATAACTTTATTATCTTCATATATAGCCTTTTTGTAATCCATATATCTCCTCACCTTTTCTACTGTTTATTATTTCTTTCTCTCTCTATTATTTCGCCTAATACTGAAGCTGCAGTTTTAATCATAGTAGTGCACCTTCTATCAGTATCGTTAAACTTTTCCTTAAGCTCACTACAGTTTAAAGTTTCTAATTCTTCATCAAACCTTCTAAGAAATTCTGATGACAACTCTCTAACTATTGGACTTTCATGACCTCTTTCATTTGTGAACATTACTCCTATTACAGCTAATGAACCTGTTGCTGCACCACATGTTCCTTCTATACTCATTCCCCCACCAAATGATGCCATTATTTTTAGAGCATCCTTTGAAAGATTTAAATCATATTCATCATTTGCAGCATACAAAATACATTCTGCACAGTTTAAATCATATTTCTTATCCCAAAATTTTATTGCATTATCAATTAACATTTTTCCACCTACTAATTATTATCAATTAATTACTTTTGTTAATTATATCATATTTTTAAGATTTATCATTCCTTTTATCTTTTCCTAGTTGTTAATATTCTATTTCTTTTTTTCAATTTCTAACTATTATAAAAATAAATTTTTTCTATTTTCTTTTTCTAATCCTTACACTCATACTTACCTTACATTAAATACATATCTTAATGATTTAATCATTTTATTAGAATATATAAAAAGAGATAACACCTACTGTTATCTCTTCCTATTATTTAAAATATTTTTAGTTTAAAGAATATGTTGTATCACCTGAAACCCATTCATTGATATTTTTTTCAAGTCTAACCTTATCACCAGCTATAACTTTCACATAACTTGGTTTCCAGCCGTCTGGGACAGAGAACTTCTCATCTCTTATCCACATATTCTTTATATCACTATACTTAATATTCTTATTTTTCAATTTTAATGTGTATGTACCCTCTTGGTTTCTTGTAAAATCATCACCTGGGTTATCTAAAGCCCATTCTTCTTTTACTCCATCTTTTGTTTCAATTCCGAAATAAATATAATTATCAGTTCCAGCATCCTGTACATCAGCTGTCTTTATCATAACTACTATTTCGTTAAGAGCATAATCTTTATCTACTGCATCTTTATTGGATACATCATTTAAGAATCTGTATAAATATCCTGCAACACCTTTTTGTGCGTTTCCAACTCCATGAGAGGCTGCATATTCCCAATCATCCCAACTATTACTCATAGTTGCATGGCTGTAATATAAATCTTTAGCTTGCTTTGCCCAATACTTACAATATCCTTTTGACCATTCATTAAAGTTATCATTTTTTAATGTATCTTTATAGAATGCATCATCTGTATTATATCCTGTTGTATCTAATCTGTATGTATCTTTTCTTTCTTCTGCATATGTTTCAAACTTAACATGACCTGGGCTATCAACTGCTGTTACGTTAGCTGCATGATATGGAGTATTTAAATCACCAAAATAGTGCATGCCTTGTCCAAGATACCAAACGGCTTTTTCGTAATTACCTTTAGCCCATTCATTCTTTGCAAGTGCTGCAAACTTTCTAGTTTGTGATTCTGCATTATCTGGTACAGCATATGAAAGATACCATTTATTATCCTGAGTAAAATTATGGTCAGTATCTGGATCCCAGAAATGGTCTTGATATAAGCTATAAGCATTTGGATCATAATCTGGGAATGTTGATCCTAATTGAAACTTATGTAAGTTTTCCTCTAAAATACTTAAATTATTCCTTATAGCTTCTGGTTCATCCTTTGCTAAATCATGTTTAAGCACTTCAATAGCTTGGGTAACGATTACAGAATGAGTCCCTGTTCCATCCTCTTTTCCATCCCAAGCATAGGCCTTAGTTGTATATCCAATACATATAAGTCCCGTCAGTAAAGTACAAGATAAAATCTTTAAAATCTTTTTATTCATTTGTAGTCCCCCTGTTTTTTATCTTTTGTGTAAAGCATTTATCATAATAATTATAATATATAAATATATAGAAAAAAAGTGACTTTTTTACAATTCATAAAAAAGTCACTTTTATTATATTGGTGTAGTGTAGTTTAGTAATTTCTCTTATTTGCTATAATCAAAGAATCCTTTTCCAGTCTTTCTTCCAAGCCATCCAGCTCTTACATACTTTCTTAAGATATTTGATGCTCTATACTTAGTATCTCCTGTTTCAGTATATAAAACATCCATGATTGCTAAGCAAACATCTAATCCTATTAAATCTCCTAAAGCTAAAGGTCCCATTGGGTGGTTTGCACCATATTTCATAGCTGTATCTATGTCTTCTGGTGAAGCTATTCCTTCTTGAAGAATAAATGATGCTTCATTTATCATTGGGATTAATATTCTGTTTACTACAAATCCTGGAGCTTCTGCAACTTCTACAGGTTCTTTTCCGATTTCTATTGATAACTCTTTAACAGCATCAAAAGTTTCTTGGCTTGTAGCTATTCCTCTAATAATTTCAACTAGCTTCATTACTGGAGCTGGGTTGAAGAAGTGCATTCCGATAACTTTATCTGGTCTCTTTGTAGCTGATGCAACTTCTGTTATTGATAATGATGAAGTGTTTGAAGCTAAGATTGTTTCTGGTTTACAGATTTCATCTAACTCAGCGAAGATTTCTTTTTTGATTTTCATGTTTTCTATAGCAGCTTCTACAACTAAGTCGCAATCTGCAGCTAAAGTCATGTCAGTTGTTCCTGAAATTCTTCCTAAGATTTCTTCTTTAACTTCTTCTGTCATTTTTCCTTTAGTAACTAATCTTGTAAGACCTTTGTTGATTCCTGCGATTCCTCTTTCAACAAATTCATCTTTAATATCTCTAACTATTACTTCGTGACCTTTTTGTGCGAAAGCTTGAACGATTCCAGCTCCCATAGTTCCTGCACCTAAAACAAATATCTTTTTCATATTAATACCCTCCTAAAATTCAAGTTGAAAATCTTATTTTGCTTCTTTGAATTGAGCGATAAGTTCTGGTAAAACCTTATTTACATCTCCAACGATAGCATAGTCAGCCATCTTCATGATTGGAGCTGTTTCATCCTTATTGATAGCGATGATCATATCTGAATCTTGCATACCAGCAGCATGTTGAATTGCTCCTGAGATACCACATGCAATGTATATGCTAGGTCTTACAGTTTTTCCTGTTTGACCAACTTGATAATCTCTTTCTATCCATCCTTTATCAATAGCACCTCTTGAAGCTGCAACTGATCCTTCTACAACTTCTGCTAATTCATAAAGTTTATCAAAGTTTTCTTTACTTCCAAGTCCTCTACCACCAGCTATTATGAAGTTAGCTTCGCTTATATCTTCTACTTCTTTAGCTTCTTTTACTATTTCAACAACTTTAGTTCTTATATCTGAACTAGTTAAGTTAACTTCTACTTCTTCTATTTCAAAGTTAGTGTTCTTTTCTTCAACCTTTGCGAAAACTCCAGGTCTTACTGTAGCCATTTGAGGTCTATGATCTGGACAAGCAATTGTTGCCATTAAGTTACCACCAAATGCAGGTCTTGTAGCTAAAAGGTCTCCGTTTTCAACTACAACATCTAATTGAGTACAGTCAGCTGTTAATCCTGTTGATAATCTAGCTGCAACTCTTGGTCCTAAATCTCTTCCTATGAAAGTAGCTCCTATGAATAATATTCCTGGCTTTCTTTCTGAAGCTAAGTCACAAATAACCTTTGTGTAACCATCAGTTGTGTAATGTTCTAATTCATCATGATCTGCAACGATAACTTCATCAGCACCATTTTCTCCTAATGTATTAGCTAATCCTTTTATATCTTTACCTAGTAATAAAGCTGTAAGCTTAACTCCTAGTTTATCTGCAATTTTTCTACCTTCGCCTAATAATTCTAATGATACTTTTTGTAATTCGCCTTCTCTTTGTTCAGCAAATACCCATACGCCATTGTAATCTGCTATATTCATTTTCAATTACCTCCCAAATTTAGATGTAGTGTTTTTCTTTTAATTTTCCGATAACATATTTAACTGAGTCTTTAGGTCCTTCTTTTACTAATTCTCCAGCACCCTTAACTTCTTTAGTCATTGACTTCTTAACCTTTGTAGGTGAACCCTTAAGTCCTAGTTCAGCCTTATCTACATCTATATCATCTGCTGACCATATAGTTATTTCTTTATCAACTGTATCGAAGATTAATCCAACATTCATATATCTTGGATGATTTAATTCTTCAATTGCAGTTAAAAGACATGGTGTTTGAACCTTTATTAATTCATATCCATCTTCTAATGCTCTGTTTACTAATAATTCTTTATCTCCTTCAACTGTAACTCCTTGAACGTAAGTTACTTGAGGGATATTTAAATGTTCTGCTATTTCTGGTCCAACTTGAGCTGTATCTCCATCGATAGCTTGTCTTCCAGCGAATATAATATCATATTCTAATTTCTTAATTGCTCCAGCTAATGCTTTTGAAGTAGCAAGTGTATCTGCTCCAGCAAATGCTCTATCTGTTATAAGAACTGCTTCATCAGCTCCCATACATAATGCTTCTCTTAAAGCACTTTGAGCTTGAGGAGGTCCCATACTAATTACAGTAACCTTTGCCCCTGATTTATCTTTTATTTGAAGTGCAGCTTCTAAAGCATGCTTATCTTCTGGGTTTATGATTGATGGTACTCCATCTCTTATAAGTGTACCTGTCTTAGGATCTATTTTAACCGCTGTTGTATCTGGAACTTGTTTTAAACAAACTAATATATTCATTCTTAAAAGGCCTCCCCTATCTTAACTTGCTTCCTGCGATAACCATCTTTTGAACTTCTGAAGTTCCTTCATAGATTTCTGTTATCTTAGCATCTCTCATCATTCTTTCTACTGGATATTCTTTAGTGTATCCATATCCACCGAAGATTTGTACTGCCTTAGTTGTAACTTCCATTGCAACGTCTGCAGCAAATAATTTTGCTCTTGCAGCTTCAACTGAATATGGAAGTCCAGCTTGCTTTAAGCATGCTGCCTTATATACTAAATGTCTTGCAGCTTCAACTTTTGTATCCATTTCAGCTATCATCCATTGTAATCCTTGGAATGCTGAAAGTGGTCTACCGAATTGTTTTCTTTCTTTCATGTAGTTAACAGCTTCGTCTAAAGCGCCACCTGCAATACCTAATGCTTGAGCAGCTATACCAATTCTACCACCATCTAGAGTTTTCATAGCTATTCCGAATCCTTTACCTTCTTGTCCAATTAAGTTTTCCTTTGGAACAATACAGTTTTCCATGATTAACTCAGTAGTTGATGATGCTCTAATTCCCATCTTATCTTCAAGCTTACCAATTGAGAATCCTGGGAAGTCTTTTTCAACTATAAATGCTGATATTCCCTTTGTACCCTTGCTCTTATCTGTCATAGCAAATATTATGAAAGTTTCAGCAACTCCACCATTTGTTATGAATATCTTTGAACCATTTAAGATGTAGTTATCTCCATCTAAAACTGCAGTAGTTTGTTGTCCTGCTGCATCTGTTCCTGCTCCTGGTTCAGTTAAACCAAATGCTCCGATTTTTTCTCCCTTTGCAAGTGGAACTAAATATTTTTCTTTTTGTGCTGGCTTACCAAATTCATTTATTAATGAAGCACAAAGTGAAGTGTGAGCTGAAAGTATAACTCCAGTTGTTCCACATACTTTTGATAATTCTTCAACTGCTAGTATGTATGAAAGTACATCTCCACCAGCTCCGCCTAATTCTTTAGCAAAAGGTATTCCCATCATACCTATCTTAGCCATTTTTTCTACGTTTTCCATTGGGAATCTTTCTGTTTCGTCGATTTCAGCTGCAATCGGTTTTACTTCGTTTATAGCGAATTCTCTAACCATTTGTCTTACTAATTCTTGTTCTCTAGTTAATTGGAAATTCATTTAAATTACCCTCCTAATCAATACACCTTGATTCTTTTTAGTGATTTATAATTATTATTTAAATTTATTTATTTTGGAAGTTCTTTTCTCTTCTTTCCATGAAAGCAGTCATTCCTTCAACTTGGTCTTCTGTGCTAAAACATTTACCAAAATCTTCTGCTTCTATCATGATTGCTTCATCTATATCAACTTGCATTCCTCTTCCTATTGCATCTTTACATAACTTAACAGCAATTGGTGCATTAGCCATAATCTTAGTTGCCATAGCTCTTGCCTCTTCCATTAAGTTTTCTAGAGGAACTACTTTATTTACTAATCCAATTCTTAACGCTTCATCAGCTTTAATGATGTCACATGTATAAATAAGTTCTTTTGCTTTTCCTTCTCCAACTATTCTTGATAGTCTTTGAGTTCCACCAAATCCAGGAGTTATTCCAAGACCTGCTTCTGGTTGACCAAACTTAGCTTTTTCTGAAGCTATTCTTATATCACATGCCATTGAAAGTTCACATCCACCACCTAGTGCAAATCCTGAGATTGCAGCTATAACTGGCTTATCTAATTTTTCTAATCTTCTGAATACTTTGTTTCCTAAAACTCCGAATTCTCTTCCTTGCTCTTCATTTAAATCTTTCATTTCTGAAATATCTGCTCCTGCAACAAAAGATTTTTCTCCTGCTCCAGTTAGGATAACGCATGTTATGTTATTGTCTTTTTCTAGATCAGTAACTACATTATCAAGATCCTTTAAAGTTTCTGAGTTTAGAGCATTTAATGCCTTTGGTCTATTAATTGTTACGATAGCTAAATTTCCTTCTTTTTCAAGAAGCACATTTTTTAATTCCATTAATAAAGCCCTCCCTTTATAATTACGTTATTTATATTTTCATAATTAAATTAAACTTCATGATACAAACGATATCCTATACCATCAATTTCATTTGTCAAAACTTAATAAAATCATCAAAAAATTTGATGTTTGTTAATATTATAACAAATGATGTTAAAAAATAATTGAAGCCTTTCAACTTCAATTACAATTATAATACTTTGTTAAATTTTTTGCAATATAATTCTGTGAATTGATGAAAAATTTTTAACAAAATCCTTTTATTTACTATTTCGTTTTGTCATTTTTATCATGTAATAGATATATTAATGTTAATAAACTCTCACTAAGATGTACATTTTCTACAGTTACTTCATCTGGTACTGCAAGATCAACTGGCGCAAAATTCCATACTCCTTTCACACCACCATGTACTAAAGTATCACAAACTTTTTGTGCATTTATTCTAGGTACACATATAACACCTACATCTATACTATTATTACTTAAGAAGCTTTCTAAATTATCTATATCCTGTATTTCAACATCTCTTATTCTCATTCCTAGAAGCTTAGGATTTGCATCGAATATAGCCTTTAAATTGAAGCTCATCTTCCCAAATCTAGTGTAATTAGCAATCGCCTGACCTATGTTACCAGCACCTATAATTATTGCATTATACTCTTTATCTAATCCAAGTATAGTACTTATTTGATTTGTAAGTTCTCTTACATTATAGCCGTATCCTTGCTGCCCAAAATCACCAAAACAATTTAAGTCCTGACGTATTTGTGAAGCAGTGAAGCCTATCTTTTCTCCAAGTTCCTTTGAAGATATTCTATCAACGTCGTTATTTAATAACTCATTTAAATATCTATGATATTTAGGCAATCTCTTGATAACAGCCATAGAAATATTTTTCTTTTTTTCCATACTGTATTCTCCTTAATTAATCTTTTTTTTAACAATGTTCATATATATTATTAACAACTTTTCTTTAAAAACTCTAAATCTAGAGTAAATTTTTTTAACTAACATTATTATATTATCATAAAAACAATAAAAATAATCTATTTTTCGTTATAAAAAATAAAGTTTATATATAAGTATCAACTTATATATAAACTTTGCTTCAGATATAAAGTCTATATATGACTTTATAACAGGATTACTCATCCTGTATGCTACCCATCTGTTCTGCCTGAAAGATTTACCGTAGTAAATTATACTTAGCTTTAAATCCTTTGTCAATGGAATTACTTGTATTATAAGGCTTTCATAGGATATAATTATATTTATTTTAAAATTTACAATAGTAAGGAGTTATCTTATGGAAGTAATACAATACATTCAAGGATTCGCCAATCCTTTTCTTGACTTTTTTTTCAGTACCATAACTCATATTGGAGGTTCAACAATAGGTATCCTTTTCTCTATACTATTATTTTGGTGTGTTAATAAAAGATTAGGCTATAAATTTCTATATGCAGTAATCTTCTCTTTTTCCCTTAATAATCTTATTAAAGGATTTTTCAATTCGCCAAGACCAATAGGACAACCTGGAATACTTAGTAGTGACATTGCAACTGCAACGGGAAGTTCTTTCCCATCTGGTCACTCTCAAGCAAGTGCAACAACATTTACATTCTTAATAAGTCAATATAGAAATATATATATATGGATAATTGGAATCTTCATGATGATTATGGTTCCTTTATCTAGACTTTATTTAGGTGTTCATTGGCCAAAAGATGTAATAGCTGGGACAATAATAGGAATCATATCTGTTTTTATTTCAAATAAAATATTTGAATCATCCTTTGACAAATCATCATCATTTATTATTTATTCCTTAATACTATTTCTAACAATAGGTATTTTTGTTCCAAGCAACGATTTAAGTAAATCTCTTGGAGCATTTATAGGACTTGTTGTTTCATTAATAATAGAAAAGAAATTTATTAACTTTGATCCTAATGGAAGCTTTATAAATCATTTAATTAAATGTCTTATAGGTGTAATTGGCGCTTTAATTATTTATCTTGTTTTTTCAAAGTTCTTACCATCATCTAATTTCTTTTCATCATTAAAATACTTTTTAATAGTTATGTGGGCTGTTTCAATATCTCCATATATATTTATTAAGTTTAAGTTATGCAATAAAGCTTCAATTTAATGTAAAATAATATATTATGATAAAGTAAAAAAGCCACAAATACTTGTGGCTTTTTTACATTAATATATATCTTAAATCATATCTATTAATTTTTAAGTGCTCTCATTGAATTTAAAACAGCAATCAATGTAACTCCTACATCTGCAAATACCGCTTCCCACATATTTGCATCTCCTATAGTAGCTAGTATTAATACTAATACCTTTATTCCTAATGAGAATATTATATTTTGCCATAATATCTTATTAGTTCTTCTTCCTATCTTAATAGCATCTACTAATGCAGATGGCTCATCTTTCATTAATACAACATCTGCCGCTTCTATTGCTGCATCTGATCCTATTCCACCCATTGCAACACCAACATCTGCTCTTGCAAGCACTGGGGCATCATTTATACCATCTCCAACAAAAGCAAGCTTACCATCTCTTTCTTGGCTTAAAAGTTCTTCTACTTTTTCTACCTTATTATTTGGTAACAGCTCTGAATAAATGTTGTCTATTCCAATTTCTTTACCAACTGATTCTGCAACCTTTTTACTATCTCCAGTTAGCATTACTATATTTTTAACGCCAATTTCTTTTAATTCCCTAATTGCATCTTTTGTATCATTTTTGATTTGGTCAGATATTATTATATTTCCTTTATATTCATTATCAACAGCTATATATACTATAGTTCCAACATTATCTTCCTTAGGAACTTCTATATTGTTAGCTTTCATTAATTTTTCATTTCCTGCAAGTATTACATGTCCTAAAGCTTTAGCTACAACACCTTTTCCTGATATTTCTTCATTACTATCAATTACTATATCGCTTAAATCTTTATTAGTTGAAACTTTATATTCTTCAACTATTGATTTTGCAATTGGGTGATTAGAATAACTTTCACAAATAGCTGCGTATTTTAAAAGTTCACTTTTTGAAATATCTATATTATTTATCTTATTAACCTTAAATACACCCTTAGTTAGTGTTCCTGTTTTATCAAATACTACTGTATCGATATCTTTTAAAGACTCTAAATAGTTTCCGCCTTTAACTAATATACCTTTCTTAGATGCTCCTCCAATTCCAGCAAATAGACCTAAAGGAACTGATACTACTAATGCACATGGACAAGAAACAACTAAGAAAATTAATGCTCTATATATCCATTCACTAAAGTTACCATCCCCTGTTACTAAAGGAGGTAATACT
Organism: Clostridium sardiniense; assembly: GCF_050584765.1. GTDB lineage: Bacteria > Bacillota > Clostridia > Clostridiales > Clostridiaceae > Clostridium > Clostridium sardiniense_A. The sequence continues at coordinate 52,021 of NZ_JBNOOR010000004.1, forward strand.
GCTAATGCTAATGCACATATTACTACAATTGGTGTATAGTATCTTGCAAATTTAGTTATAAACTTTTCTGTTGAAGCTTTTTTGCTACTTGCATTTTGTACCAATTCTAAAATTCTAGCAACTGTTGAATTTTCAAATTCACTTGTCACTTTAACTTTTATAGTGCTAGTACTATTTATGCATCCAGCTAATATTTCATCTCCACTCACCTTACTTACTGGCATTGATTCTCCAGTAAGTGCTGATGAATCTATTGAAGTATTACCTGATATTATTATTCCGTCTAGTGGTACTCTTTCACCTGGTTTTATTATGATTATATCGTCTATTTTAACTTCCTCTGGTGAAACCTTAATTATTTTATTATCTTTTTCTAGATTTGCATATTCAGCTTTTATATCCATAAGCTCTGATATTGAATTTCTTGATCTATTTACAGCATATCCTTGGAATAGTTCTCCTATTTCATAAAATAGCATAACTGCTACTCCTTCTGGATATTGACCAATTGCTATAGCTCCAATAGTTGCTATACTCATAAGGAAATTCTCATCAAATACTTTTCCTTTAAGTATATTTCTTAAAGCACTTAGAAGTACTTCTCCTCCAACAAAGAAGTATGAAATTATTAATATTATTGCATTCTCATTTAGTATCATTCCTACTATAAATAGTATAATACCAACGATAAGTCTGATGTTTTCCTTTATAAAACTAATAAACTTACTATCATTACTTTGATTATTTTCTTTAACTTTATTAGCATGTCCATGTTCATGATGGTTATGTCCATCATGATCGTGTCCAGTACAAACTCCACCACTACAATGTGATTCGCTATTCTTTACAGGTTTTGATGCTAATGAATATTTTTCTACCTCAACATCAGGTTCTAAATCCTTAACTACCTTAGTAACTTTATCGATCATATCTTTCTCATCAATATTTGCATCATATTTGACTATTAAAAGTTTAAATGAAAAATTTAAAGTTACTTCTTCAGCCTCTGGAAATTTACTAACAATGCTTTCAATCTTACTCGCACAGTTAGCACAATCTAATCCATTTAATGATAGTTTTAACTTCTTGCTTTCCATAAAATTTTCCTCCTTTTATTCATTTACGTGATTTAATCCTTCATTAAATATTCTCATAATATGCTCATCATCTAATGAATAATAAACAACTTTTCCTTGTCTTCTAAACTTAACTAATCTTGCATTTTTTAATGTTCTTAATTGGTGAGATACCGCTGATTGAGTCATGTTTAGAAGAGCTGCTATATCACATACACACATTTCACTTTCATAAAGCGCACATATTATTTTTATTCTTGTTGTGTCACCAAATACTTTAAATAATTCTGCTAAATCATATAAAGTTTCCTCTTCTGGTAATCTACCTTTTGCATAGTCAACTCTATCTTGATGTATTATATTACAATTACACTTGTCTATTGAATTATTACTCATAAAAATCTTCCTCTCATATGAATGATTGCTCATATGTTCATTATATGCTTTCCTACTAAAAAGGTCAACATTAAAAAATAAAAAAAGCATAAAATAGTAAAAACTATTTTATGCTTATACACTTTCACGCTTTTCTAAATTTTCAATAATAAGACTTAGTGCTAACATAACTGCAGTTATGATGATTTGCCAAATTACCTTTTTTTCATTATTTACAAGCAAAGGAATGGTTATAAATAAAACTGCCCATACTAGAAGTAGTATATCATTCAGATACTTTGCTTCTAACTTCATTACATCACTCCACTCATCCTCCAAATATATTTAAATTATATCATAATTCTATAATTTAAAATTGTGAATCGTTTTGCAATTTAACCCTCAATTTGACCTATTTTTTATATTTCATTCCTTATTACAAGTAAATTTTCAATATAACTAAATATTCTCTAGATATATTAAAACCCTTATATAGCCACTCTATTTTCTTTTTCATTTGCAACTATTGATTCAATAATCATATTAAAAACATTACTACATACATAGTAAGCAAAATTCAAATCATTTGTAAAGCCTTCTTCTAATTGATATAACTCTAAAGTCTTATCTATAAATTCTCTTACATTATCTATTTGCACTCTATTATTCTTTATAACATTTATCTTGTAATTTTTTGCAGCTTTTGAAAGTTCTCTTTCATAAAGAACATGAGGTTTTATTGCATTTTTAAATTCCCATCTTTGGAAATGTGGCAAGCAATAATAGTCAGTCAAGAAGTGACAGATGACCCCTAGCTCTCCACTAAACTTTCCTATACTACTTTCGTTATTTATTTCAGTTATAGAAAGAGATGATAATCTATCTATCATATCAACTATCATATCTATACTTTCTGTATAATAATGCTTTTTAAATTTATATCTTGAAGCACAATCTGGCTTTATGTTTCCCCATATGAATCTTTTTCTATTTATTAAATGTGATCTATCTTCTCTAAGATTGTCTAATATATAATCGGCTATCATCATGTGAGTGTTCATCATCATTTAAACATCACTTCCTTATCAAATTTAAACCTTAATTTCATCTTACTATAATCATCATATAAAATATATGTTATACTTCTGGACAAGTTGCTAATTATTTCAGAAAAGGTTTTACTATTTCAATATAAGGTAATTATTTCTTTAATTAATTTTATTTTAAAGTTACCTTAGTCCACTTTTTATTGTACCACTTTTAAATTTTTTTATTACAAAAAATTGAAATAGTAATCTAAAATTAATATATTTGAGCTATATATATTAACAATATTTATATATAATTCTTACAAATAATAGCATTACTAATTATATACAAAAATAAATGAAGGTATTTCTTATATACCTTCATTTACTATGACTATCTCCTTACCCCTTACGTTTATTTGGTTTAATCTTTAAATAATTATATATTTTTATTTTTTCATAAATTCCTCTAGGGTTAATCCTGTTTCCTGTATTTTTTTTGCAACATCTTTCCCTACATATCTTATATGCCATGGTTCATACTTATAGCCTGTTATATTCTCTTTTCCTTTTGGATATCTAAGTATAAACCCATAATCATGCATATTTTTCTGTAACCATATAAATGCATTAGTATTCTCAAAATTATCTGTTAATGTTGTATCTTCAGGAGATCCAACATCTATAGCTAGACCTGTTTGATGCTCACTGTAACCTGGAACTGCAACATACCTTTTTGTATACTCCATCCCTTGACTTTTTACACTTTGATCAAATACATTCTTCTGATAGTCATAAGTTCTATATGCTGAAACTGGTACTAATTCAATTCCATCATTTTCTGCTGCTTTAAACATTTCTTGTAACTTTTCCGCTGCATCTTTTTTCATAAGTATTTTCTGATTTGTTTTAGTATTTACATTCACTAAGTTATCTGGCTCATACTCTGATTCTAATCCATTCTCTTTATTTACAAGTAAAATTTGACTTTTATATACATTTGCTATTGTCTCAGTTTTTTCATCTTTTACACCTGACTTTATATATTTTTCATCAGATTTTATATCAGCATTAATACTTTTTACACATACAAAAAATATTAATGGCAATATAATTAACATAGAAATAACTATTATAGCTCTATATCTTTTCCTCTCCATTTTTCTTCTTTCTTTATTATAAAATTTCATATTAAAGTTCTCCCTTCTATAACCTTAATGTAACTTAATCAGTTCCATTAGTTATAAACTTATCGCTTCAAAGTTGTAAGTTAATATAGTACTTAAATAACATATTGTTAATAAGATTTTGTCTGTCTTATAAAAACTATAATTTGATATGTATATTTGAAAGTATATCCAATTATAAAAAAATTAAAGCAAGCTTAATTAAAATTAAGCTTGCTTTTTATAACTACAAATATTCCTTATAATCATTTGCTCTATCCAAATCATTTAATAGATGCTTTATTTCCTGATCTTTATCTCTATCCATTACAAGAAGTACATCTCCTGCATCTACTATTACTAGATCCTTAACTCCTAAACCTATTATAAGATTTTTTCCTCCAAATACTGAACAGTTTTCACACTCTTCTAAATAAACATTTTTAGATACTGCATTACTTCTACTAGCATCTAAGAATCTACTAAGTGCATTAAAGCTTCCAATATCATCCCAGGAGAAATCACATTTAATAACATACGCTTTTCTGGTTTTTTGCATTACTCCAAAATCTATAGATATTCCATCTATTAATTTATATTGTTCCTCTATTACTTTCTCTTCATCATCTCCGCCTATATGCTTATATATCTCCATAAGTGGCTTGTGCATTAATGGAAGATATTTTTCAATTTCTCTTAGTATTACATCTGCTCTAAATACAAACATGCCTGAATTCCATAAATAAGTACCTTTATAAATGAAATCTTTTGCTACTTCAAGATTAGGTTTTTCAGTAAATCTTGCTACCCTATAAGCTGGTCTATTTCCGCTAATCCTGTCGCCCATCTCAATATATCCATAACCAGTTTCTGGTCTTGTAGGATCTATCCCTAAGGTTACTATACATCTTCTCCTATTTGCCAATTCTACGGCTTGGGCCAGAGTTTCTATATATTCTTTTTCATTTTCTATATAGTGATCTGATGGTAGCACTATCATTACTGCATCTCTATCTTTCTTTAAAAGTCTAACTGCTGAAAGACCTATGCATGTTGCAGTTTCTTTATTCATAGGTTCTGTAATAATATTATCCTTTTCGATATCACTAAGTTCTTCTTCTATCTTTTCTCTATAATTTTGGTTTGTAACTACGTAGATGTTTTTCTTGTCTATTAAAGGAGCTATTCTGTCTACAGTATTTACTAAAAAACTTTTATCATTAATGATTTTTAGAAATTGCTTAGGTTTTTCTGCTCTAGACAAAGGATACAATCTACTTCCTTTACCACCAGCTAAAATAAGCCCGTATATCACATCTTTTCAACTCCATGTAATACTTTAGTGTATTCTATGTTATTTTTTAAGACTTTGTGCAATAAAAACCCTACCTATTTATGATACAACTTTAAACTTTATCTAGAATAAAACATCTATAAAATAATAATATATACGACTCCTATTAATTTTTTTACGTAATATCACAATATATTTTATCTATAATCATATCATTATTTTGAGCATTAGCTTTTATTTTGGTTTATTTATCATCAAATTCTTTATTTACTTTCCATAAAAAAACACCCTATTAAATAGATTTTCACAGATTTTTATCTGTATCTATTTAACAGGGGAAATATTAAAAAGAGATATATACGTTCTTTTTCCAAAATATAATTAATTTTATTTTAAAACTAAATTTATTTATTTAAATACTAGATAAATTGACTTTCAATAAGTAAATTTATCTTATTATTAGTTTTCTTCTAAGTATACTTTTTATCAAAATAATATAAAAATTACTCTTCTAAACAAGTATTTAAGTATGTTTTTATCATTTCATCTGGAACTAAATTTCCACCAGTTGCCCAAGCAATATGAGTCGCATCTTTCATATAATCTTCTAAATTATTTCTATGAACATATTCTTTAAATTCATTTGGCTTAATAAAAGTTGCAAAGGCAGCACAAGCTGATGGTTCTATAAATACATCTTCTGTTTTTAATAAATTTCTCATCAATTCATATAAACGCTCATCTTTAATAGTACCTATACCACTTAACTTATCTTCTATAACTTTACCAACGAATGCTGAAGGTCTACCTACCGCAAGTCCATCCGCATCAGTTTTTCCGCTTATTCCAAAATCTTGTACACATACTTCATCATGCTTTCCAGTTGCCATTCCAAGAAGCATACAACAAGCTTCTGTTGGCTCTGTAAAGAAGCAATGAACATTATCTCCGTATACTTCCTTTAATCCATAAGTTACTCCTCCTGGAGCTCCCCCAATTCCACATGGAATATATACAAATAATGGATGTTTATCATCTACTATTATATTTTTTTCTTCTAATTGTTTTTGTAGTCTTTCTCCTGCAACTGCATATCCTAAAAATAAACTTACTGAATTTTCATCATCAACAAAATAACTCATTGGGTCTAAATCAGAATTTTTTCTTCCATTTTCTACTGCTGCACAATAATCTGTAGGATATTCAATTACAGTTACTCCTTTGCTACGAAGTAAATCTTTTTTCCATTGCTTAGCATCTGAAGACATATGAACAATTACTTTAAAGCCTAATTTTGCACTCATAATTCCTATACTAAGTCCAAGATTTCCTGTTGATCCAACTTGAATAGTATATTGATTGAAAAATTCTTGGAATTTTTCTGTTGCTAAAATACTATAGTCATCTGACTCCTTAAGTATCCCCTCTTTAATTGCTAAATCCTCTGCATATTTTAAAACTTCATAAATTCCACCTCTTGCCTTAACTGATCCTGCAATAGGAAGATGACTATCCATCTTTAAAAATAATTTACCTTCAATATCTGATGAATATTTATCATTTAAATACTTTTTCATATTTTCTATTTCTTTTATTGGTGATTCAATAATTCCATTATTTGCTTTTGTCTCTGGAAAAACTGTCTCAATATATGAAGCAAATCTTTCTAACCTTCTTTTTGCATCTTCAATTTGTTCCTTAGTTACAACGCCTTTTTTTTGCTCTTCTTCAGGCTTTTTCTTATCATTTATCCATAATGTTTCTCTTAAATTTACAGCTTCTAAAATTGCTGGAGTTTTTTCTACATAATCTTTTATCTTCTTATCCATATTATAATCCCCTTTATATAATTATTTTTCTATAAATCCATTTTTAGGATCAAAGAATTCTTTTGTGAGCTTTCTTACTTTAGGTGAAAGTATAATCATAGCTATAACATTAGGAATAATCAATAATCCCAATGCACAATCTTGAATAGACCAAACTAAATTAACAGTAACCAAGCTTCCGTATATTATTAACATTGGAAATATTATTTTATATATATATGTTGATTTTTTTAATTTTAAATATTTTAAACTAACATGTCCAAAATACCACTGACTCATAAGTGATGTAGATGCAAATAAAATAAGACTAATTGAAACAACATATCCTAACTGTGGTATAACTGTTCCAAATGCAGAAGCTGCTAATGTTGCTGCACTGGCAGTATGTGTTTGATTAACTCCACTAATTAATACAACAAATCCAGTTGTACTACAAATTATCATAGTATCAACAAATACTTGAATAATACCATACAAACCTTGCCTAACTGGGTGATCAACATCTGCTGTTGAGTGTATTACTGCTGCTGATCCTTCTCCAGCTTCATTTGAATATAATCCACGAGCAACACCATATCTCATTGCTTCTTTAATAGTAATTCCATACACTCCACCTAAGCCTGCCTTTAATGTAAATGCACTTGAAAAAATTGATTTAATCATATCTGGAATCATACTCCAATAGCTTAATATAACAAACAGCCCTCCAACTACATATATTGTAGCCATTATAGGAACTACTGTTTCTGATACTTTAACTAACCTCTTTAATCCTCCACTAATTACACAAAACATTAAAATTGCTAAGATAATACCTGTTATGGCCTTAGGAATCATAAATGTTTCCTCCATAACTGATGAGACAGTATTTGCTTGAATCAAAGTACCACCTGCATTTTGAATAAATAGTAATATAGCTACCAGTGAACCAAGCCACGGCTTCTTAAGTCCTTTTTCTATATAGTACATAGGGCCACTTATATACATTCCATTTTCATCTTTTTCTCTATAGTATATCCCTAAAACAATTTCTCCAAATTTAGTAGCCATTCCAAAAAAAGCTGCAAACCACATCCAAAATAAAGCTCCAGGTCCTCCAGCTAAAATCGCAGTACTAACACCAACAATATTTCCACTTCCCACGCAACTTGCTAATGATGCCCATAATGCTTGAAAAGAAGATATTGAATTACCATTATCTTTACTTTCTTTTCTACTTTTAAATATAATACTTTTAAATATAAATGGTATTTTAGTAATTTGAACTCCATTAGTAATAATTGTGTAAAATACTCCTAAGCCAATTAATAAAATAAGAAGCCAGTTTCCCCATAATAAATCTGATAACCTAGAAAAAAATCCTTCAAGTATATTCATATTCTGCTCCTATTTATCTACAAAATATTTTTTCCTTCTGCTTGTGATAAAACAAATCCCATAATATTAGCAAGTGTTGGTGCGATATCTATTAAATTCATCTCACCTATATCTTGTTTTGATTTAATTCCTTTTCCTTCAATTAAGAATGAAGATTTCATTTCTTCAAAGTTTTCACTATATCCATGCTGTGCCTTTTGAGCAAGTTTTGTTGTACAATAATCTCCTAAAACGTTTTCTCGAATTTCATACCCTTTTTTTGCTACAAGTACAAACTCAGCAAGTGGGAAGCCACCTCTTTTTTTAGCTTCTTCTCTATCTAAAACTTCTAATATACCGCTTTCTTCATCAGAAGTCATTTTTTCAATAACTTTTTTAAGCTTGTCTATAGTTTCTGCATCTTCTGAATCTTTAACTCTTATTTCAGCTGTTCCCCCAGCCCTTTGAGCCCAAGCTTTCCATGAAATAATGTTTCCACATTCATCTACATCAATTAATCCAGCTTCTTTTAATAACATATTTGGATTAATATTGTATTCATTATCTAATGTTCCATGATCAGATACAACACAAACAACTACATTATCATTTGTTATTTCATGAACCTCTTTTATTAATATACCAAGCATTTTATCTATCTTTTCAAGTGCATGTGCTGCTTCTTTACTGTAGACACCGTTTACATGAGCCATCTCATCAAATGATGCAAAGTAAGAAGTCATAAAAAATGGTTTATCTTTAACTAACTCTTGAATTTTATTCTTAAGTACCCACATAGTTGCCTTGAATCTTTGCTCGTCCCCTTCTTCGGTAAGGTCTAATCCACCTGCATATCTTCCAATTTCTTTTTCCATTTTTGAAATAATTCCTTGTGGTTTTGAAAGAGCATTGATGAAATAACTATCAAATTCAGTTCCATCCCACCAAAATTCCGGTACTATAAAATCTCCTTCTGCACAAACTGATGTAGGAAATGCAACACTTGCAGAAACGTAACCGTTTTCTTTAGATGCCTTCCAAAGATTATCAACTTTTTCACTTGCAAACCAATGCCATGCTCCATTGTGAATTCCTTTTGGATCAAAAATGCCATTATTAAAAATACCATGCTTTGCTGGGTTTGTACCTGTTATAATACTTTGATGACATGGGTAAGTGAACGTAGGAAAAACGCTCCTTACACCACATCTTGAATAAGTTCCATTTTCAATAAAATATTTCTTTATGTTAGGAAGACTAATGCCAAGCCTTTCTTGTTCAAAAATAAACTCTGGTTTTAATGCGTCAATTGATACTAATAATACACTAGGTTTCTTGTCATTACTTATCATTTTCTTCTCTTCCCCTTTATACTAAATTTATTTTGTTGGTTTTACAATTTTAATTCCTTTATCTTTAAAAGGTTTTATTTGCTCATCTGTTGCATATGAATCAGTTATTATCATGCTAACCCTATTTACATCACACATTTTAACTAATGAATTAACACCAAGTTTACTATTGTCTGCAATAACAAAAATTTTATCTGATGCTTCCATCATTTTTTCTTGAATACTAATTTCATCCATACGCTGATAAGTTACACCTTTCTCAACAGATATTCCACATGTTGTAAGGAAAAAAGTTTGTATACTTAATTTTGAAAAGAAGCTCGCTGAAATATCAGATATAAATGCTGCTTCATCATCCTTATATACACCGCCTGTCAGTACAAGAGTTATTCCATTAACACCTGCAAGTTCATTTGCAATAATTAGTGAATTTGTAATAACAGTTAATAATTTAAATTTCCTTTTAATTGCACGAGCAAGTTCTAATGATGTAGTTCCTGAATCTAAGGCAACTAATTGTCCTTCTTCAATAAATTGTGTTGCTAATTCTGCAACCTCAATCTTACTTTCTATATTTTTACTTTCTCGTTGATTAAATGATGTATATAATAAATTATCTAAATTATCTTCTTTTATAAGAAGAGCTCCTCCATATGTCCTTTTTAATAGTCCTCGTGACTCCATATTTTCTAAGTCTCTTCTAATAGTCTCGGAAGATACATTTAAAACTTTTTTTAATGTTGATACCTTAACAGTTCCATCCCCTTGCATTAGGTTAAGTATTTTTAGGTATCGTTGTTCAACTAAAATCTTAATCACCTCTTCCAATTATTCTATATGTGTATTATAGCACTAACTTCCTCACAATTCAATATGTTATCGTCTACATAATCGTTTACTCACACATAAAAACAACTTTTTTGCACATAAAAACACATAAACACTTGAAATAACTTTTATTTGCATATATAATTATGGTGTAAACGGATTCATAAAATATTTAATAGGAGTTGACATTAATGGATACAAAGACAAAAATTTCAAAGAAATGGTTATCTTTCGGCACATTAATTTTAGGTGCTGGAACAATTTATAAACTTGGATTTCTTAAAGATGCATTTTATGTACCTATGCAGGAATTCATGGGATTATCTCATACAGAAATAGGTACTGCTATGAGCGTTGCTGGTATTATATCTACTTTTGGATTTTTAGCTTCCATGTACTTAACAGAGCGTGTTTCCAAAAAAATAATGATTCCTGCTGCATTAATAGGAACTGGGTTATTAGGATTTTGTTTGTATACGTTCCCATCATATCCTGTTTTTCTAATTATATATGCTTTATTAGCCGTATGTGCGGACATGCTATTCTGGCCTACAATGCTTAAGACAGTGCGTTTACTTGGAGATGAATCAGATCAAGGACGTATGTTTGGTATTTTAGAAGCTGGTAGAGGATTAATTGATACATTAGTTGCATTTGGTGCATTAGGAATATTTGCTGCATTTGGAAGTAATGCAGCTGGATTAAAAGCTGCTATACTTTTCTACTCTATTGTTCCTATTATTATAGGTTTAGTTTCATACTTCTTATTAGAACCAGATACAGTTGAAGTTAAGACTCATGATGGTAAAGAAGTTAATAAAGGTAAAGCTGCATTAGATGGTGTAATTGCAGCATTAAAGAATAAAAACATATGGTTAGTTTCATTTAACGTTTTTACAGTATATAGTATTTATTGTGGTTTAACATACTTTATTCCATTCTTAAAAGACGTTTATGCATTACCTGCTGTATTAGTTGGCGCATATGGAATTATAAATCAATATGCACTTAAAATGCTTGGCGGACCAATTGGTGGATATATTAGTGATAAAGTTCTTCATTCAGCTACTAAATATTTAAAATATGTCTTTGCTATAGTTGGTATTGCTCTTGCTATATTTGCATTCATGCCTCATGGTAATATGCATGTATACTTTGGAATGGCTATGACTTTAAGTATAGGTGCTTGCGTATTTAGTATGCGTGCTATCTTCTTTGCCCCAATGGCTGAAGTTAAGGTACCTAGAGAAATAACAGGTTCAGCAATGTCACTTGGTGCATTTATAGGATATTTACCTGGAGCATTCTTATATACAGTATACGGAAATGTATTAGATCGTAATCCTGGAATAGAGGGCTACAAAATTGTATTCCTAATCATGGCTGGTTTTGCTGTTGTTGGATTCTTCTTAAGTACTTACATTTTATCTACTATAAAAAAAGAAAAAGCCAATTCATAATATTTTATAAAATACTTATAAAAAAAGACCGATGGATACTCTCCACGGTCTTTTTGTAATTCTTTACTTTTCATATTTATAAACTAATGAACTTAGCTAAATTATTTTATAAATGAATAAAATTATATTACTTCATTATAGGATAACTAATTAATATCATCTTTATGAATACAGCTAATCCCTTATATCTTTTCTCTTTAATAAAATACATATATTTTATCTTATATGAAATGCATCTACCATACTACACCTACGCTTCCTACAAAAAGATTTAGCAGAAGTTAAACCTTCCCCAGTAGGACCAGCTATAGTAAATGTTGTATAGCCTTCTCCACCTACCCCTATTCCAGCATAAGATGGTGCATTTTTAACAAAAATTGTTGTTTCAAGAAGTCTAGCCATTTTTGTAAGTTTTTCAACATTCTTTGAATGCATTATAGCTGTATGTCTATTACCCTGTTCAGCAACATAAGCACATTCAATAGCTTCATCTACGTTACTAACTCTTACAACTGGTAGTATTGGCATCATCATTTCCTCTGAAACAAAATGGTGATTTCTATCAACTTCCATAATTATTACTTTTATATCCTCATTAACGCTTATTCCAAGTTTATTTAAAATATATTGAGCACTTTTACCTACAAATTCAACTTTGGGACCACCTTGTTCATTAGTAACTAATTGCAAAAGTTCTTCTATTAATTTTCTATCTTTTATTTCATAAGCACCATTTAATTTCATGTTATGAACTAAATAATCAAATACTTCATCAACTGCAAAAACTTCTTTTTCTGCAATACATGGAACATTATTATCAAAGCTACAGCCGTCTACTATATCCTTTGCTGCTTTTTCAATATCTGCAGTTTCATCAACAACTACTGGTGGATTACCAGCCCCTGCTCCAATTGCTTTCTTTCCAGTGGACATAACTTTTTTTACTATAGTAGGCCCTCCGGTAGCAACTAATACACGAACCTTAGGGTGCTCCATCATAATATTTGTATTCTCAATTGATGGCTCCTTAACGGTAGTAATAAGATTTTCTGGTGCTCCTGCTTCCTCTAAAGCTTTATTTATCATTGTAATTAATTTTATAGTAACATTTTTTGCTCTCGGATGAGGACTAAATACTACTGTGTTACCTCCAGCGATCATTGACATTGAATTACAAATAACTGTTTCTGTTGGATTTGTAGTAGGTGTAATAGCTCCAATCACTCCAAATGGACAATACTCAACTAAGGTAATTCCATTATCTCCTGTTATTGCTTCTGTTGTTAAATCCTCTATTCCTAAAGTTTTTTCTGCTGCAACTCTATTTTTAATTAGCTTATGTTCATACTTACCAATCTCAGTTTCTTCAACTGACATTCTAGAGATTAATTCTAGGTTTTCTCTTTTCAAAATAACAGCCTTTATTGTATCAACATATTTCTGTCTTTGGGCCATTGAAGACCTTAGTAACTGCTTTTGTGCAATATCAGAGGCTTCAACTGCGGAATCCATTGTATCAAAAATACCATAACTTTTTTCATTACTTAAATTATTAAACTCTACAATCCGCTCCTTTTTCACTTCTTCAATTGCTTGTCTAACTATTTTTTCTACTAGCATAGCATCTATACTCATTTTAACTTTCACCTCATCTCATTTTTTGCTCTCTATTACAATTCATTGCAATACCTAATGGTGTTACAAGTAAAGATTCATTAGTTTTTATTGTTTTTATACCAATTTCTTTTTCAAAGATATCATTAAACTCCTCAAAGCAGCATGCCCCACCAACAACATAAATTTGTGGTATATCGTGGCCTTCCAAGTGTTTTTTTACTATTGAAGCCATTTTTTCCACTACAGGCTTAATAATTGGAAAAATTTCTTTATCTTTTTTAGGATCTTTCTTTAAGTTTTCTGCCTCTTCAATAGAAATTCTATAATAACCTGCAATTACTAATGTCATATGACTTCCACCAGTCGCTTCATCAGCAGTTAATATAACCTTTCCATCCTTTAAAATACTAATTCCTGTTGTTCCTCCACCAACATCAACAACTGCTCCATCTTTAATTCCAAGTAAAGTAGCTGCTGCTGTAGGCTCATCCACAACATTTATCACATCAAATCCTGCTGCTTCTACGACATTTGATATACATTTAATATTTCCTTGAATTATTCCAGGTGGAACAGCTGTAGCCGCATACCGTAGTTCTCTTCCAATAGCTTCTTCAATGCTAGATTTCATTTTTTTTAAGATGTTTATTGCACCAATAAAATCTACAACAACCCCATCTTTAACAACTGTTGATGGAAATGTAGCACCTGCAATAGGAACATTATCTTCGTCAGTAACAGAGATAACTATATTCGCTGTACCTAAATCTACTCCTATTCTTAGTTCTCCATCGCATTTATTATACTGATTATTAGCAATTAATTCAGAAAACTTCCCTAAACTTTCATTGTATATTACCATTTTTGTATCTCCTTAAATTTTACGTAAGATTACAAAATCATTATTTTTTAAAGCACATGCATTAGCTTCGTCAATATCAATATGCATTTCAAGAGAAAACTTATCAGATATACGAACTAAGACATTCCCTAAAATACCTTCTCTTTCGCCTAAAGTTTCAACTTCAACTATTTCCTTATCTTTAACCCCTATTTTTTCAGCATATTCTGGCGGCATATGGATATGTCTTAAAGCCACAATTGTTCCCTGTTCAATTTTTACACTTCCATTAGGTCCTATTAATTCAACTCCTGGTGTATTTTCTAAATGTCCAGACTCTTTTATTGGAGCCTTAATACCTAAACGAAAGCTGTCTGTTAAAGAAATTTCAACCTGACTTCTTTCTCTAATAGGCCCAAGTATACGCACCTTTTTAAATTCACCTTTTTGACCCCTTATAGTTACAGTTTCATTAGCAGCGAATTGTCCTGGTTGCTTTAAATCACTTTTTTTAGTTAAGACATATCCTTTTCCAAATAACACTTCTAAATCAGCTTGACTAACATGAACGTGCCTATTAGATACACCTATTGGTATCTTATATTTTTCTAAATCACTTAATTTATCCATAACTAATTTAGTAACTAATTTTATTGTTTCTTCCGTCTGCATTACTCTCACTCACCTTCTAGCTATATTAAAGAAAAATATTATTTAAAACTTTCACAAATATATTGCATAGCCTCATCTTTCAAAACCTTAACCTTATCTAATTCTTCCCATCTAAAGTTCTCATCTTCTCTTCCAAAGTGTCCATAGGATGCACTCTTTAAAAATTGAGGCTTTCTTAAATCAAGTTCTTCTAAAATATCAGCAACAGAAAATGAAAATATCTTCTTTACTATTTCAGATATATATTCCTCTTTAATATTTGCCGTTCCAAATGTATTAATATTTATAGCTTCTGGTTCTTCAGATCCAATAACATAACATAAAGCAACCTCAGCTCTCTTAGCCAATTTAGCAGCTATAATATTTTTGGCAACATATCTTGCCATATAAGCTCCAGAACGATCTACCTTGGTTGGGTCCTTACCTGAAAATGCTCCTCCCCCATGCTTAGCTACTCCCCCATAGGTATCAACCATTATTTTTCTTCCTGTTAGACCTGTATCTCCAGCTGGTCCCCCTATTACAAATCTTCCAGTTGGATTTATATGAATTTTTGTATCATAATTTATCCACTTATCATCAATAACAGTCTTAATAACATCATAGTCAATAACACTTTTGATATAGTCACACTCAATATTGGCCTCATGTTGTGCTGAAATAACTATGCTACTAATACTAATGGGGCTCCCATTCCTATCATATTTCATAGTAACCTGTGCTTTTCCATCAGGAAGCAACCAAAAAGCACCTCTTTTTTTTCTAATTTCTGATAACTTCATCGTTAATTTATTTGCTAAATCACATGTTAATGGCATATAATTCTCACTCTCATCACAGGCATATCCATACATTATACCTTGGTCTCCAGCACCAATTATCTCTTTAGATCTTTTCTCATTTTCTGCTAATTTATCAACACCTAATGCAATATCTGCAGATTGTTCATTTATATTAGTAAGGATTAAACATGTCTTATAATCAAACCCAATAGATTCCTTTGTATATCCAATGTTTTTTACAATTTTTCTTGCTATATCTACAATATTCACCTTTGCTTTTGACCTAACTTCTCCAGCAATCATAATTGTATTTTTGGATACCATTGTTTCAATTGCTACCCTTGAATATTTGTCATATGCTAAATATGCATCTAAAATTCCATCTGATATTTGATCGCAAATCTTATCTGGATGTCCCTCCGTAACAGATTCTGATGTAATAAAATATTCATTCATATTTTTAATCACCTACTTCTAATTAAAAACCTTATAACATTTTTTTATATTGATGAATTGTTATATTTTCATACCTTTTAAATACTTTACTAAAATATCCACTTTCGTTATATCCAAGCTTAAATGCAATATCTGTAACATTTAAATCTGTAAAGGAAAAATAGTATTTTGCCATATATATTTTTCTCATATGTATATATTCCATAATACTTACATTAAATTGTCTCTTAAATATACGGCTTAAATATCCTTGACTTATTGTGCAATTTTTTATTACATCATTTAATCCTATTTCTTCCTCTATATTTTCTTCAATATAATCAAAAACGGTTTCTAGCAAACTATATTTTTTTATACTTTGCTCTTTAAAGATATAGTTCACAACATTAAATAACCACAATTCAAAAGCCTTTTTATTTGAAGTAAATAAATTATTAATTGGAAATAACTCATTAATATCGATAGTTTTATTTTTTAATATTTCTATTGGAGCAACTAATTTATTACCTAACTCATTAAAGTACTTTTGAAAGTATACTTCACCTACATCTTCTTTCTCATAAATTTTATTGATAAATTTAGGTATCTTGTAATATGCTCTTTTGAAGTCTTTTTCATTTATTATTTTAAAAAGTTCTTCAAGTTCATCCTCTTCATTAATAAAACTACTTTTATCTTCTTCCTTATTTTCAATTAAATAATCATCTAATAAATCTTTTATTTTTGAGAAAGAAATAGGTTTTGTAATATAAGCTTTAACTTTAATTTTCAAAGCTTCTATTGCAAAATCAAAGCTACTATATGACGACATTATATAAATTGTAGTTTTAGGATTATATAAATAAATTTTTTTACTAGATTCAATTCCTGACTCACCAGACAACATAATGTCTATAAACACTATATCAATTTTGTTATTTTTGCATAACTCTACTGCTTCTTCTCCTGATCCAACTGAAAAGGCAACTTCAAATCCTTCTACTTTTGATATTATTAAGTTAAGAGCTTGTCTCATAAGCGGATCATCATCTACAATCAATATACGATACATCTATCTAAACATTCCTTTCATCAAAATTTCTTGGATATCTAATTATGCTTGTTGTACCTTTTTCATGAATGTTTTCAATAAGAACATCGTATTCTTTCCCAAATAGCATTATAAGTTTTTCTCTTGCATTCCTAATGCCAACCTTTATAGAATACCCCTCATAATTATCTTTAAATATTTTAAATTTCTTTGATATCTCTTTATCAGTAAGCCCTAGCCCATTATCACGGATAGAAATAACAACATCATCCTTTTCATAATGTGCATCTATTTCTATTTTCCAATCTATAGTATTTGTTGTTATACCATAAAAAATAGCATTCTCAACAAATGGTATAATAATATCACAAGGAACCTTTTGTATACTAATTATTTCTGAAATATCAATTGTATAATTTAATAATTCACCATATTTAATTTTTTGCATCTTTAAATAAGTATTTATTCTATCAAATTCCTCATTTAAGCTTTTACAACTTTTTTCACTGCTGAAATTCTGTTTTAGGTACTCAGCGAAAAGTATAATCATATCATTAGTCCTTGGTGAATCTTCAATTATAGCTAAACTTGAAATTGAATTTAGTATATTAAGCAAAGAATATGGGTTGACTTTTGCCTTTAAATTAGAAATCTCAATATTTTTTAAATCATTCTCTAATTTTAGTTTCTTGTTATCATTATTAATTTCTTCTAATTCTTTTTTTAATGTATCATTTTTTATTATTTCATAAGCCCCTTTTTCACCCATTTGATTTATAATAAGTGAAATTAATTCAGCTACACTTACAAACTTTTCATATTTATATATAGGTATATCATCAAATAATTCTTTCATATAATTTTCTTTTTTATAATCATTTGAATCAGTAATTAGATTCTCTAGTCTACTTATATCCTTTGGTGTATCTATACACCTTACTTGTCCACCAATAAATGCTCCTAAATAATGCCCCCTCACTATAATTGGTATAGCTATCTCTAATAATCCACAAGGACAAAGATATACACAATTTTTTTGTGTTACTGCTGCTTGAATACCACCAAAAGCATCTGAAGCCTTACAATGACATGCAGTATCCATTCTATTTCTTCTTTCTAGACAAAATTTAGTAAACGATGTCATTTCAGTTATTGGCTCACCTTTAAAATCAACTGTAACAAAAGCAAGTCCTGTAGCCTTTGCTATTTTTTCTTGAATGCCTTCTAATGTCTTCTTACCAAATAAACTAGTGATATTAAATTTATTTATCAAGTTATCATCAATTATTTTAATACCATTATTTCCATGGAACTCACTCATTTATTCCACTCCTTTATATACTATAGAATACATTTCTTAATGTATTTTACCATATAAAGCACTTTATTGGTATATTTTCCCTATTAAATCCTCTAGTTCAAGTGTATTAACCTTTCTTGGATTTGATTTAGTGCACCCATCTTTCAATGCATTTTGTGCCATTAATGATTTTACTTTATGAAACTCATCCTTACCTATATTTAATTCTTTTAAGCTCATTGGCATTTTCATAATTTTCATTATTGAATTAATGTATTCTTTTAATACTTTTACTGCAAATTCATCGCCTTTTATTTTATCAACCATTCCAGTTTTATATAAAAGCTTTGCATATTTTTTAAGAGTACTAACATCCTGGCTATTATAATCAATTACATTAGTTAAAAGTAATCCATTGGCTAAACCATGTGGAATCTTAAATCTGCCACCTAACTGATGCGCAAGGCTATGATTTATGCCTAATCCAGAAATATTAAATGCTATACCAGCTAAGTTAGAAGCTTCATGCATCTTACTTCTTGCTTCAATATCTTTCCCGTTGTGATAGCACTTAACTAATGATTCTATAACAAGTT
Source organism: Clostridium sardiniense (assembly GCF_050584765.1). Classification (GTDB taxonomy): domain Bacteria; phylum Bacillota; class Clostridia; order Clostridiales; family Clostridiaceae; genus Clostridium; species Clostridium sardiniense_A. Next base: position 71,079 of record NZ_JBNOOR010000004.1, read on the forward strand.
CAACTGCTTTTTCTGCTAAAGCATCTGAATAAGAGTTAGCTTTATTAGAAACATAAGCTTCCAATGCATGAGTTAAAACATCTATTCCTGTATTAGCAGTTATATCTGCTGGCACAGATAGAGTTAAATTAGAATCTAAAATTGCTTCATCTGGTAAAAGACTATCATCAAATATAGCATGTTTAATTTTAGTTTCTATATCGGTTATGATAGTTGCATTTGTAACCTCTGAACCTGTTCCACTTGTTGTTGGAATTGCAATAAAATTAACTTTATCAATTATATTTTTTTCTCTCGCAAAGTAAAGAATACCTTTTGCAGTATCAATTGCCGATCCCCCACCATATGCTATAACAACACTTGGGTTAATTTTTTTAATAATAGCAACACCACTTCCTATGACTGTTAACGGTGGATCAGGAATAACTTTATCAAAAATAGAAACATTATTGCTACTATCTATAAACTTTAATATCCCTTTAACTATTCCACTTCTAACAAGAAACCCATCACATATTATCCATATGTTTTCGTTTTTAAATTTCTCTAACCTACTTAATGAGTTTTCTCCAGAATAAATCTTTGTTTTTATATAAATTTCATGTAACAACTTTAACCTCCTTGTCGCACTAGCGAATTGAAAAACCACTTGTAAGTGAACAACGTCTTCTTCTAGTAAAGTGTCTTGCAGTAGTTGTTCCTTCTCCAGTTGCAGTAGCAATGGTAAAGCTAGTGTCTCCTTCCCCATTTACACCAATTCCAACTAATGAAGCACCATTTTTAACAAATACTGATGTCTGCATCTCTTTTGCTGCAATATTTAGTCTTTCAATTGATTGAGAGTGAATTATTGCTGTATGCTTAAATCCTTGTTCTATTTCTAAAGCTGTCTCTAAGGATTTTTCAAAATTCTCTACTCTTATTAAAGGTATTAAAGGCATAAGCATCTCCAGTGTTGCAAAAGGATGTTGCTTTATTGTATCAACTACAATAAGCTTAATCTTCCTATCACATTGGATTCCAGCTGCTGATAAAATCTCATTTGCACTTTTTCCTTCAAGTGCTTTATTTATTGTCATATCATTTGTTACCGTTGCAACTGTAAGTCTTAACATTTCTTCATCACTACTTACATAATAAACATCATTTTTAATAAGCTCCTCTATTAGCCTATCTGCTATTGATGATACTGCAACTATACTTTTCTCTGATATACACATAACATTATTATCAAAGGAAGCACCATTAACTATATCTCTTGCAGCTTTTTCAAGATTAGCTGTCTCATCAACGATTACTGTTGGATTTGCAGGTCCTGCGCCAATAACTTTCTTTCCTGAAATCATTGCACGTCTTAAAACGTTGATTCCTCCTGTTGTTACAATCATAGAAATATCAGGATGGCTCATAATTTCACTAGTAGAAGCCATTGAACTTTCATTTAGTGTTACAACTAAATTATCAATACCACATATTTCTACTATTGACCTACTAATTATTTCAGTGACATATTTTGATACCTCTATCGCTCTTGGATGTGGACAATGAACAATTGCATTTCCTGCTGCTAACATACCAATTGTATTGCTAATTAATGTTGCACATGGATTAGTACATGGATGAATAGCACAAATAACACCATAAGAAGATAATTCATATAATGTCATTCCATTATCACCTGTTTTTACTTCAGTAATTAAATCCTCAATTCCTGGAGTTTTATTTATAGCTAAAACAAGTTTTGTTATTTTATCATGTACATTTCCCATCCCAGTTTCTTCAACAACCATATTTGCAATTTCCTCAACATTTGCTAAAAGTCGTCTCTTTATAACTTCAATAACTTCTCTACGCTCATTTAAATTAAGTTTAGCATATTGATTATATGCACCTAATGCAGATAAAACTGCATCATTTACTGAAGGAAAAATACCGCTTTTTAACCTATAACCTTTGTTCATTCTCTCCTCCTTTCTTTATCTAGAAAAATACTAAGATATCCTTAAACATCAATAGTATCTATAATTCCGATAATAGCCATATCTATAGCAACATTCTTCTTTCTCTCTTCAACCCTAACAGCTGATCCTTTACATAATAAAACGTAGTCACCTATACCTGCTCCAGTATAGTCTGCTGCAACCTCTTCGTGTCCAATAAATTCATAGTTAGCATCTATTCGCCTTACAACCATTAATTTATATCCCACTAATGATTCATCTTTTCTTGTTGCTACAACATTCCCAATAACCTTAGCCATATACATCTTAATCACAGTCCTTTCTTAACTCTAATGGTTTCTTTAGATGTATTTATTCCTTTTTAGTTTCAACTTTTTTGCTATTTTTCCTTGCTTTCTTCTCCTTCGGCTTAGAATTATCTATCTCCAAATTTTTATCAATAACTTTATCATCTATATTATTTTTAATAACTTTTTTTATATTTTTTTCTTGTTTATGATTAGTTTCCTTTAAGTTTTCTAAAGGAGTATTTTCAATATTTTTTTCCTTTTCGCTTTTCTTAGTTAAACCATCTTTTTTCTCTTCACGAGGATAAAACGTTGACTCTACATCCTTGGAACATCTTGGAATAACCTTAACAGAAACAAGTGCATTATTTTCTATAGCAATTTGCTTTCCTGATTCAACTGCAGAATTTACTGCACCAACATCTCCACATACTTTTATTGTCATATATCCAAGTCCTTTTGTATTTTCAATATCTAATATTTTAATATTGGCTGTTTTAGCCATTGTATCTGCCACTAAAATAGCAGTCGTCAATCCACTCACTTCTATTAATCCTAATGATTCTCCCATCCTGTCACCTCACTTTGACTTTATAAAGTAAAATTTCAAAAAATCATAATAATTAATTGATATTAAAAGTAGTATATAAATTACATTTTTAATATAGAAATATTTAAACTACGTGCTCTATCTTTAGCTAATTCTGTTATAATATCTCCTTTATTTAAAATTATTTTTCTATCCTGTACATATTTTTCTATATCAATCTCCGTTATGACTTTTTTAGAAGTATGTTCTTTTTTTTCATTTACTTTATCTAATGGTTCATCAACACCTATAGATAAACTCTCTTTATTTATATCAACAATTTCATCAGATATTTCTATATTAAATTCTAACAATGTTCTGTAGTAACCTAATATCTTATTTACATAACTTGATGGCTCTTTCCCAGTCATTTTGACAAGACCTGATTTTAATAAAATAGTTCTTTCTCCTTTTTCCATATTTTTAAATATCCAGTTTGTCTCAAAAGTATCATCTATACATAATGCTACTTTAGCTACAAGGCTTCTTGATATTGTAGGCAATACAGTTATATAATTTTCTAAATCATCAAAATCTACATCTTTCTCCTCAATTATGCCTTTGCATACCTTAAATTTTTTTAGATTGTTAATATGAAGATTATTGGTTATACGAGATGGTATAACAGCATAAACATCATATTTATTTATTTTATTTAAGTTTTCAAAAAAGTCCCAATACTTACTGTTCCATTCTTCAGTAAAAATTACATAAAGCTTCTTCTTAGGAATAGATAAACTTTTCGTAGAGTTTTCTGACTGTATCAATTTTATAGCTTTAATTACTAATTCTCTAATTACCTTCTCATCTATCTCCACATTATCCCTCCTATTAAATTTTCAATGGGCTAGCACTCCATTAATTAACAAACCTCAAACTAACAAAAATAGCTTATTAATTATTATTTAAATTAACGGTGTACATCACCCATTGACTGCTTTTAATATCTTTTATACAAATTTAGGAAGAATCTTCTCTGTGTCTGTATGTGGACGTGGAATAACATGTATAGAAACAACATCTCCAACTTGTTTTGCTGAAGCGGCCCCTGCATCAGTTGCTGCCTTAACCGCACCAACATCACCTCTTACCATAACTGTAACAAGCCCTGAACCAATCTTCTCATATCCTATCAAATTAACATTTGCTGCCTTAACCATAGCATCTGCTGCCTCTATTGCAGCAACTAACCCTTTAGTTTCAATCATTCCTAACGCTTCTGAATTCATATTAAAAACCTCCTAATTTCTTATAATATTTTCATTTATACTTAAAATTCTAAATATAAGGTGTAGTCGTTGACTTAGGCTCATCACCTAATGCCCCTAATAATTTTGTACCAACTTCAATAGCTGATTTTACCGCTTGCCTAACAGCACCTGAATCTCCGCTAAATGTTAAAATCACTTCATTTGAGTGACTAGTCCCACTTCCTGGAGAAGCATAACTAACCACATTAACATTTGCTGCTTTTACAGCACTATCTGCTAATACTGTTCCAATTGCAGCAGGCCCTGCACAAACCATTCCAAAAGCTTTACCAAGTGGTGTTCCAAAAGCTTTTTCTAAGCAATAACTTGCTCTAGCTGTATATTGGAATTCTAAATGTCCTGCATCATTCCCATAAACATCTCCAAAATATTTTTCAACACTTGAAAGTGCAATTTCAACTGCACGCCTAGCATCAGATACATCATCAGCACCTATATAAATTAAACTTCCATGACCAGCTCCACCTTTAGTATCTCTAGGTAATTCAACTGAGATAATTTCTGTATTTGTAGCTTTAACAGCATCATCAACAGCCATTATTTGTGGACCTGCACCAGTTCTAGCACCAATAATACCAATTGAACGATATTTGCCTAGTTTCATAATTTCTGTAAGCATTGGATCTACACTTGCAATAACTAGTCCTATTGTATCTCCTATTGCAGTACCTACAAATTCAGTAACTCCTATAGTTTGTGTACAACTATCTTTACATTCACTTTTTTTATTTTGGCTTGAAATTCCTAATTCATTAGAAACTTGTCTCATTACTTTTTCAATTAATTCTTGATCCATTCTAAAACCTCCATTCTAATATCTAATTTTTTATCCACCAATAACACATTTAAGCCCTTGTCCTTGAACTATATCCTTTAAAGTATCAATTTCATCTTCACTTAATGATTGAGACTCTTTCATAGAATAATTTCTTCCAAGGAGTTCATATTTATTTTCACCGTAAGTATGGTATGGTAATAAATGAATTGTATCTATTCCATTTAAAGTTTTGGCAAACTTACTTATCTCTAAAATACTTTCTAGGCCAGAATTAAATCTAGGGATTACTGGTACCCTAACAACCATTTTGGTTATTTCAGAAATTCTTTTTGCATTTTTAAGAATAATTTCATTTGATACTCCTGTCCCTTCCTTATGACTATCTGAATTTATATTCTTTATATCCATAAGCACTAAATCAACATAAGGAAATACCTTCTCAATAACTTCTGGTCTTGCATAACCTGTAGTTTCAATTGCTGTATGCCAGCCTTGTGCTTTGCAAGCCTTAAAAATTTCCTGTGCAAATACAGACTGCACTAAGGGCTCTCCTCCTGATAAAGTTATCCCGCCTCCAGATCTTCTGTAATTAATTGCATCTTTTTTAAGCTCTTTTATAACTTGCTCGACAGTCATTTTCTTGCCTTTTAAAGTTAATGCACTAGCTAGACATACATTTACACATTCCCCACAGGCTGTACAAAGTTCTCTATTAATAAATCCCTTATTATTAGGATTGATAGCTCCCCTTTTACATGCAGAAATACATTTTCCGCAATGAATACAATTACTTTCTTGATACATTATAGATGGCTTTAGTTCTTGAGATTCAGGATTACTACACCATCTGCATGATAGAGGACATCCTTTTAAAAAAACTATTGTACGAATTCCTGGTCCATCATGTATAGAATATCTTTGTATATCAAATACAAGTCCCTCCATACCATAATTAATAGTATCCATCATCCATAACTCCCTACCTTCATTTATAATTATTAATGTAGTATGATTCTCATCAGAATATTAAAAACTACATTGAATGTTCAGTACGATCTATAATATTATCTTGTACTTCTTTTGCAAGAACAACGAATTGAGCACTATAACCAGCAACACGAACAACAAGATCTTTATACTCTTGTGGGTTTTTTTGCGCATTTATTAAGGTTTGCTTATCTATTACATTGAATTGGACATGCATACCTTTATGGTCAAAGTAACTTCTTACTACAGAAGCAAAATTTTGAAGTCCATTATCTCCTGCTACAGCAGATGGTAAGAATTTTTGATTATAAAGAGTTCCATTTGATGCTATAAAATGATCTAATTTAGCCACAGAATTTGCTGCAGCAGTCGGTCCATTAACATCTTTACCAGCTCTTGGCGAAACACCATCTGCAAGTGGTGTCTTAGCTAGTCTACCATCTGGTAGTGCTGAAACATCCTTACCAAATAAAACGTTTGCAGAAACTGGGTAAACACCGGCTTGGAATTGCCCTCCACGTGGATTAGTATACTTTTCTACTTCAAAACAATAAATTTGTGCACATTTACGAGCAACCATATCTACTTCATCAATATCATTACCAAAGGCTGGTGTGTTATCTAAAATCCTTCTTATGTTTTCAAAATCACCTGAAACTACTGTGCTATTAGATGGTTTTAATTCAGATACAATCTTATTTTGAATATCTGCAAGATCAATAGATCCTGAATTAATTAATATTTTCTTCACAGCTTCATAAATTTGCATTTCACTAATTTCTGAACTACTTGTGTTATCACAAGATATATTATTACCTTCTATAGAATGTCCAAAATTCGCATCTAATGCTTCTTTTAATTGTTTCATAGAAATTGTATTATCTTCGAATACATGTTTTTGTATTGCATATACTGAATCTCCTGTATCAGCAACACCAAAGGCTTGAGGTCCTGTAAAGTTATAAATTGCTCCACCCTCTTGAACTGATTTGCCTCTTCCAATACAATCATCAACTAAAGCTGATAAGAATGGAAGTGGTGCTCTCTCTGCATGAGCATAATCAACACAGTTATCTGCCTCAACAAGATATTGTACAAAATACTCCATCTGCTTCTTGAATGCATCATATAATTCATCTATAGATTTAAAAGTTGTTACATCTCCTGTAACAGGTCCTAATTGAATTCCATTCACTTTACCATTATTTAATGTAATTTCTAACACCTTTGCTACATTAAAGAATGCTGCATCATGCCACCCTTCTGTTTTATGAGGACATTGAGGTTCAACACAACCAATAATGCAATAATTACGAGCATCTCTAAGTGTAAGACCTCTGTTAATTAATGCTGGAATTATAACTTCATCATTATACATAGCTGGAACACCTAGCCCTAATCTTGCAAGCTCACATGCCCTTAATAAAAACTCATCTGGAGTTCCTTGCCATACACGAATTGAGAAAGAAGGTGCTGGTAGCTTAACATGTGCTGTTGCCTCCATACACATATATGAAACATCATTCGTAGCATCAATTCCCTCTTCATTTTGTCCTCCAACACAAAGATTTTGGAAAACAGCATATCCTGCAAAGGCTTGAGCTGATACCTCATCACGTGTTTTATTTATATCATTAAGTTTAATCCAAATACAATCTACTAACTCCTGAGCAAATTCTTTTGAAATTTTCTTATCATCTTTTAAGTAAGGATACATGTATTGGTCAAAACGTCCTGGAGATATTGAGTGTCCACTTGATTCAATTTGGACCATTATTTGAACAAACCAGAAAGCTTGACAAGCTTCATAAAAATTAGTAGCTCCACTTTCTGGAACTCTATCACAATTATCCGCAATTTGTAATAACTCTTCTTTTCTTATATTATTAGTTTCAACCTCCGCCATAGCTCTTGCCTTATTTGCATATCTATGTGCAAAGTTAATTGCAGCTGTATATGAAATAATTACAGAATTATAAAATTGTTGTTTCTTTATATAGTCTGGATCTTTCTTGTCCATTTTGCTCATAGCTTCAACAACTTCTGCAATAACTCCCTTAAATCCTTTTTTTAATATCTTTCCATAATCTACGCAAACATGTCCCACTCCACCGTAGAAATAATTTCCTACTGTAAAGACTCCATTTGCTATGCAATCCTTCGCTTCTTTGGACATATAAGAATCAGCAAGTGAACTTGTAGTTTTGCCTTCCCAATATTTAAAAGCTTCTTCTAATTCTTTTGCTGTTTCCTTTGGAATTTGAAATGGATCTGCTATTCTTGTTCCCATAGTCTCAAATTCTTTAGCAACCCAATCATAAGAGAATTCAGGACAAATTTCAGTAGAGCGAGGATTTTTAGTTATAGCTCCTACTATCAACTCATCTTCACGAATAGTTATAGGTAAATTATTAAATATTTTTTCTACAGCTTTAGCACGTCTTAGTATTGGAGATAAACCTTCTGTCTCTTTATATGATTCTGTTACAAGAACAGCTCTTTCTGATTCAACATATGGAGTTGCATCAACAATCATTCTTTTTAATCTTTTAACTCTTTCAGTTGGTTCTGAAAAACCTTTGGCTATCATTTTTATTCCCCCTTAAGAAATCGTTTAAATTTATTTGCTGTAGCTTTATTATAAATTAGCTATATAAATTTCTTATAATACTTTTCAAACTTAATTAAAGTAATATTAAAACCATACTGTGTTCCACAGTAAATGGATTTAAATAAAAAAGATATAAAAGTAATATTAAAACTGTAATTACTTTTATATCTAAAAAACTACGACCTTAATAATCCTTTGGAAAATTCTATTTCTACACAAATATTTTTTATATTAGACTGTATCTTTTACAAAAGGTAAAATTAAGACCTTTAAGCTGCCATTTTAATATTTTCTTGTAAAATCCAAACTTTATATAAAATACATTATATAAATTAATTTTACTCACACTTCTACTCTCCCAATACTATATATACTTAGAATCCATCCTCATCACTCACATATTGCAATGTTTAACATTTAATTAATATCAACTTTAAAGAAATTAATATCCATCTCACTATAGTCTTAAATTTACATAATAGCTAATTATAATTTACAAGTATTAAATAATATAAACTAATACACTATTTCTATATTATAAATTAATTTTTATTATCATAAGTTTAATGAGGTGATTAAAAATGATAGATGATGATATGGCTCATAAAATTACAGAAAATATAATAGAATCTTTGAAACATGACACTATTACTTTAAATAAAGCTAAGGAAATTCTTAAGAAAGCTGAAGATAAAGCTAAAGAAATGAGTATCTCTGTTACTATTGCAATAGTTGATGAAGGTGGAAATCTTATTGCTCAACACAGAATGGACAACGCTTTACTGATAAGTATCCCCGCCGCCCTAAATAAAGCCTATACTGCTATTGCCCTAAAAATGGATACAGAAAAAGTTCATGAGCTAGTACTTCCTGGGGGGCCATTTTATGGTTTAGATAATGTACATCCTGGCAAACTTTGTACTTTTGGTGGTGGAATACCAATAATGAATAATGATAAACTTATTGGCGCTATTGGTGTTAGTGGAGGTAACACAGATGAAGATATACTTATAGCTAAAACAGCTTTAAAATAATAAAAATATTTTAATTTAAAATATAGTCTGTGCTATCTTAATTGTGATAATTTATCATTTAATGAAGTTTGTGTAGGCTATTTTTATACGTTTATCTTCTGAATTAATCTTATATTAAAATATTTAATTAATTTCTTCATATCTATAATCAAACAAATCATCTAAATTTAAAACCACATATATTAATACAAAATTTTGTAAATATACCATTATGTTTATAAATTCTATGTAAGATTTATGTTCACTCTATGTTAAATCTTAATATATTATATTATTATCTATTGACTTTCTAACTTCGTCGATATATCCTTGTATTAACAACTAAATAGCTTAAGAGGGAGTAGTTTTAAATATAACGTCAACATTCTCGGCATGATTTCATGTCTGGTGTTATATACCCTAGTGGTTACGAGACTTTTAATATAGATTATGATTTTTTTTAATTCGTAGTTTATATTAAGAGTCTTTTTTATTAAAAAAATTAAGATATTAAAGTATGAAAGGGGTCCTATTTAAATGAAAAATTTCTTTAACAAAAATACTAACGATGTACTTCATAACTTTGGTACAACAAAAGAAGGTCTTAAAGATGCTGAAGTAGATTTATACAGAGAAAAGTATGGTGAAAATGTACTAAGTGAAAAGAAAAAACAAAGTACCATGCAAGTATTCTTTGAGCAATTTAAGGATTTATTAGTTATTATCCTTATTATCGCAGGTATTGTATCTATCGCTACTGGAAATGTTGAAAGTACAATAGTAATATTTGCAGTTATAATCTTAAATGCAATACTAGGTACTGTTCAACACGTTAAAGCTGAACAATCACTAAACAGCTTAAAGGCACTCTCTGCACCTAATGCTAAGGTTCTTAGAAACGGTGTCAAAATTGAAGTTCCTTCAAAGGATATTGTTCCTGGAGATATATTAGTTCTTGAAGCTGGTGACTTAGTTGTTGCTGATGGTAGAATTATCGAAAATTACTCTCTTCAAGTTAATGAAAGTGCATTAACTGGAGAATCTGAAAGTGTTACTAAAACTTCTGATGTTATATCTAAAGATGAAATAGCATTAGGCGATCAAAAGAATATGGTATTCTCTAGCTCTCTCGTTACTTATGGACGTGCTTTAGTTGTTGTCACTGCTACTGGTATGGATACTGAACTTGGTAAAATCGCTACACTTATGGAACAAACACAAGAAAAGAAAACTCCACTACAAATAAGTTTAGATGATTTTTCTAAAAAACTTGCTATAGTAATTCTAGTAATTTGTGCTATTGTATTTGGTTTAAGTGTTTATAGAAATACCCCAATACTTGATTCATTAATGTTTGCTGTTGCCCTTGCTGTTGCTGCTATTCCTGAAGCTTTAAGTTCTATTGTTACAATTGTTCTTGCTATTGGAACTCAAAAAATGGCAAAAGAACATGCCATAATAAAATCCCTTAAAGCTGTTGAAGGTTTAGGTTCTGTATCAATAATCTGTTCAGATAAAACTGGTACACTTACTCAAAACAAAATGACAACTAAGCAAATATACGTTGATGGAAAACTTATTGCTTCTGAAAAGTTAGATTTAACTAATGAAGCTGAACAGTACTTATTAAATAGTGCAGTTTTATGTAATGATTCAACTTCAATTGATGGACAAGAAATCGGTGATCCAACTGAAGTTGCTTTAGTAAATCTTGCTCATATTTATAATTTAAAAGAAAATGCCGTAAGAAAAGAATTTGAAAGATTAAAAGAAATTCCTTTTGATTCAGATAGAAAGCTTATGAGTACAGTTCATCAGCTTGATGGCAAAAACATAATGTTCACAAAAGGTGCTTTTGATGTACTTTTAAACAGAATTACTTCTATTAAAACTTCAAATGGTGTAAGACCGATAACTGAAGATGATAAACAAAAAATCATAGATACTAATATGGAACTTTCACAAAATGGTTTAAGAGTTTTAGCTTTTGCTTATAAAGAACTTCCAGAAATCCGTGATTTAACTTTAGAAGATGAAAGTGAATATACTTTCCTTGGATTAGTTTCAATGATTGACCCTCCAAGAGTTGAATCAGCTGAAGCTGTTAGAGATTGTATAACTGCTGGAATTAAACCAATAATGATTACTGGTGACCATAAAATCACTGCTTCTGCTATTGCTAAACAAATAGGTATTCTTCAAGATGGAGATATGGCTGTTACTGGCTTAGAGCTTGATAAAATGAGTGAAGAAGAACTTATGAGAAAACTTGATCATATATCAGTTTACGCTAGAGTTTCACCAGAACATAAAATTAGAATAGTAAGTGCATGGCAAAATAAAGGTAAGATTGTCGCTATGACTGGTGATGGTGTTAATGATGCTCCTGCACTTAAGCAAGCTGATATAGGTATAGCTATGGGTATCACTGGTACAGAGGTTTCAAAAGATGCTGCATCAATGATACTTACAGATGATAACTTTGCAACAATTGTTAAAGCTGTTACTAATGGAAGAAATGTTTATGCAAACATAAAGAACTCAATTAAATTCTTACTTTCAGGTAATACTTCTGGTATACTTGCTGTACTTTATGCTTCAATAATGGCACTACCTGTACCATTCATGCCTGTACACTTATTATTCATTAACCTTTTAACTGATAGTTTACCTGCTATAGCAATTGGTGTTGAAAATCCAACTAAAGACCTTTTAAAAGATAAGCCAAGAGATAGTAAGGAATCTATATTGACTAAAGACTTTATTTTCGATATTGCTCTTGAAGGTTTAATAATTGCAGTATTTACTTTAGTTGCTTTCCATATTGGACTTGAAACTAGTGCTGCTGTTGGTAGTACAATGGCATTCTCAACACTTTGTCTTGGAAGACTATTCCACGGATTTAACTGTCGTGGTAAAGCTTCAATATTTAAACTTGGTTTAGGATCTAACAAATATTCAATATATGCATTTTTAACTGGTACTATACTTCTAAATTTAGTTTTATTTGTACCACCATTACAAAAATTATTTGAAGTTGCTAAACTTTCAGGAATTCAAGTTGGCTTAATTTATCTACTAGCTTTCTTACCAACAGTTATAATACAAGGTATTAAAGTATTTAAAGAAGCATTCGTAAAAGATTCACAAGAAGAAGATAAAAAAGCTGCAATCTAATAAACTTTATTAAAAAGCCTCCCTATTTAGGGAGGCTTTTATAATTCTATTTCATAAATTTTTTTATTAATTTAATCTTATCTCCAAAAGGTGCAAACCTAAATGGGAATTCTACATATGTGCCTCTTTTAACAACAGGCTTTCTATGAGTAAATGTATCAAAGCTTGCTTTCCCATGATACTCTCCAATACCACTATTTCCAACTCCACCAAAAGGAAGATTTTTATATCCAGCTTGAAGCACAGTATCATTTATTGTAACTCCACCTGAGCTAGTATTTTCTAATACATATTCTATATTCTTCTTACTTTCTGAAAAATAATATAATGCTAGTGGTTTTGGTCTACTATTAACAAAATTTATTGCTTTATCTTTATCATCAAATTCCAATATAGGTAATATTGGCCCAAATATTTCATTTATCATAACTTCACTATTTACATCAACCTCTGTAAGTATAGTTGGCATCATGTATTTATCTTTAATATCATAGTCTCCACCAAAATATATATTACCATCATTTAAATAGGTACTTAATCTTTCTACATCACGTTCTCTAATTATTCTTGGGTATTCATCATTCTTTCTTATATCTTTTCCATATTGATCTTCAATCTCTTGAACTAATAATCTTAAAAACTCCTCTTTAACTTTCTTGTGCACCATTAAATAGTCTGGTGCCACGCAAGTTTGACCTGCATTTAAAAGTTTACCCCATACTATTCTTTTTGCACTTAATTTTAAGTTAGCATCTTCATCAATAATACAAGGACTCTTTCCACCGAGTTCTAAAGTCACAGGAATAAGTTTCTTAGATGCAGCTTCCATAACTATTTTTCCAACCATCACACTTCCTGTAAAGAAAATATAATCAAAATCTAATGTTAGTAACTCTGTTACAGACTCTCTGCCGCCCTCTGGTTCAACAACCTTAATATATCCCTCATCAAAATTGCTATTTATAATATCTTCTAATGTCTTTGAAGTATTTATTGAATACTCTGATGGTTTCATTACAGCACAATTTCCTGCCGCTATTGCTCCTATTAATGGTGCTACTACTAATTGAAATGGATAATTAAATGGTCCAATAATTAATGATACTCCATATGGTTCTTTATAAACATAACTTCTACTTGGAAAAAATATTATAGAACTAGATACACTTTCTTTTTTAGCCCATTTTCTTAAATGTTTTATTTGCATATTTATTTCTTCATATACAATCCCGACTTCCGTTGAATATCCTTCGAAATATGATTTATTTAAATCATCTTTAAGTGCCTCAAGTATTCTATCCTCATTCTTTTTTAATATATCCTTTAATTTCTTTAGATTGCTTATTCTAAAATCAATATCTTTAGTTTTTCTAGTAGCAAAGAACTCCTTTTGTTTCTTTAATACCTCTTCTAACTTCCCCATCCTCTATCACCTCTAAGTACTTTAATTCTCTACTTAGATTTTATCATATACAAGATTCCCATTAAACTTACTTAAAGGTATGTTAAACTCAGGTATTCCTGAGGCATATGGAGCTATTTCGTACTGGTCGTAATATATGACTAAATTTTCTCCCTTTATATAGAATTTAACATCATCTGTTATTCCTTTATATGTAGTTCCCTCATCAAAATACCTTTCTTTATCTGCACTTATTTGTTCTTTTATCTCTTTATCTATAACGGTTTTATAATTATATCCTTTTTTAAATAACTCCTTAACAGCTAACTTCTTACCAAGCTTTCTATCTATAACATAAGCTTTTCTTGTAGTACTTCCATGTGCACCACCAGTAAATTGATAATAGTCTATATAAAAGCTCAATATATCATTACTTTCCTTTGTTATATAGTAATTTGAGAATAACTGATATGGGGTATTACATATATATCCGCTCTTTTTATAATCCTCAAGTACATCTTCAACATCTTTAATCCAAGCATTTGTCCATGTAACTATTTCTTTATTTATATTTTCACTTTCCTTATCAGTTATTTTTGGATAATTAACGTTAATCTCAAGGCAATTATCCTTATGCTTTATCTCTACCGCTTCAGTAAGTCCACTTTTTTCCTGATACTCTTTTGTACTTATCCACACCCCATGTGCAAAACTTATGATTATAAAAGTTATCCCCAGCAGGCCTAAACCCTTTAAAATACTACTTCTTGCCATATTGTTTCCTACCTTTTCCAACATTTTTTCAAAAAATATATCATTTTTTAATAGTATTCTTCAAAATACAAGAAATTATCTACAGCTATATCAACAAGTTTATAACAAGTTATCCACAGGGACATGTGGATTATGTTAGTAATATTTCACATATTAGAAAAATATTTAATTTTATTTCTAATATGTATACATAAAAAAATGAGTATTCACAAATATAATCCATTTGCAAATACTCATTTTCTATTCATCAACTTCTTTTGTCTTCTTAGAACTTTGAATTAAATCATTTATCCCTACAAGTTCTTTTCTAGTTAAGTCTCTCCACTTACCTATCTTTAAATCTCCTAAATTAATATTCATTATTCTGATTCTTTTAAGTTTCTTAACCTCATATCCTAAAGCTTCGCTCATTCTTCTTATCTGTCTATTCATCCCCTGAGTTAAAATGATTCTAAATGTATAATCATCTTCCTTTTTAACAAAGCACTCTTTAGTAATAGTTCCAAGTATTCTAACTCCACTACTCATGCCCTTTATAAATTCATTAGTTATCTTTTTATCTACAGTTACAATATATTCTTTTTCATGATTATTTCCAGCTCTTAAAATCTTATTTACTATATCTCCATCATTAGTTAGTAATATTAATCCTTGAGAATCTTTATCTAATCTTCCTATTGGAAAGATTCTCTTGCTATGTCCTACAAAATCAACTATGTTTCCTCTTATCTTCTTTTCAGTAGTACATGTAATACCAACAGGCTTATTTAAAACTATATAAACTAACTCTTCCTCTTTAGATATATTTTTCCCATCTACTTTTACTACCTGCCCTTTAGATACTTTAGTTCCCATTGTAGCCTTCACTCCATTAATAGTAACCCTTCCAGACTCTATAAGTTTATCAGCCTCTCTTCTAGAACATATTCCTGTTTCACTAATATATTTATTTAGACGTATTTCATCGCCTCTATCTTCGTGATTAATTATGTTTCTATTATTATTTAATACTTCTTTCTTCTTTTTTCCCTTATCTAAATTAGGCTTTTTATAATCTTTATTACTTTTCTTTTTCTTGATATTTTTAAATCTATCATTTTCTCTATTTGAGTTTTTTTTCATTCTTATCTTCCTTTTAATTTCATCTTTTACTTATATAATTTTTGCTCATTTCCAGCATTATTTATTGTTAGCTTTATCTTATGACTTGCTGCAAATTCACCTGTTTTTTCTAAAGTTCCATACTCTAGAGGATCTCCAGTTACAGTAATTAATATATTGCCAGATGGTATCATTTCATTATTATTTGCATAATTTAATATCGCTTCTATACCTTTATCTAATTTCACATTATTTAAATTTAAACTCTTAACCATCTCTTCTCCCTTACTTGTTGGAGAATACGCATTTATTATATTATTAAATGAATTAACATCTACCTTTACTTGCGATGTTGTGTTAATTAATATAGTTCTATCTATGTCTGAATACTTATATAAAAATGCACCACAGGCCACTACAATTGCAATCACCGCAATTCCTATTTGAAGTTTATAATCTTTTATCCCTTTTTTCGCTATAGCTGTTACCTCTTCACCTACACTCATATCACCTTCTAGCTTTACTTTCTTAAATTCACCCCTGCTAGTTAGTATACATGCACTACGTTTAAAGGATTTTATTATCACTCCTCTTAACTCCGGTTTTGAATTCTTATTTATTGAAACCACATTTGATTCTTCTTCTTTATCATTTTCATCTACACTAATTTCTTCATTAGTTTTCTCTATTATTACTTTCTTAATCACAGTTTTATTAGATTGCTTCTTCTTTGGTACTTCCACCTCATCTTTTGACTCTTCAATCCTCATATAATCTTGTATAAGTTTATAATTAGGATTTGAAAATATAATAGTGTATGTAATTATATAATCATTCCATTCCTCTATAAACTTTCTTGGTTGCATAGTCTTCTTAGATAATATATTAGGTGGTAATTTTTTCTTATCTTGTATAAACTCTAATAATTCTACTTCTCCTATTATGTAAAAAGCTATATTTAATATTATATTTCTATCCCTATCACTTGGAGAGTAAGCAAATAAATCTTGTATTAGAATTTTATAAGAATAAAGTTCTTTCTCCATCAAAGATATCTGCTCTGCTCTAGCTTTATTTACCTCATCACTTATCTCTACTAAACTTGGTATATCTGAAAATTTATATTTATTTCTATCGAATATCTCCAAATCTATACGCTCCCCCCTACGTAGACATTATTTTTGTCAAATAATATCTATTCTTATATTTAATTATACCTAAATACCTGTTTTTTTTAAATGAAATTAGAAATTAATAATCATTTATTAACTACTTTTGTAATATATTATAAAAAGCACTAATTGTATCGGTGATTTTTTTATGAAATCGAATGTTATTTATGTTGATTTTAAGTATAGGCGTCGTGAGGTTAATACCGTTTACTTCTTTATACTATATTTTTATGTTAAACTTATAGAAGAAATATTAGAGAGGTGAAAGATATGCGTATTGGCTTAGGTTATGATGTACATCGTTTAGTTCAAGGTAGAGATTTGATTTTAGGTGGCGTTACAATCCCTTATGAACTTGGATTATTAGGTCACTCTGATGCCGATGTTCTTATTCATGCAATTATGGACTCACTACTTGGTGCTACAGCATTAGGTGATATAGGTACACATTTCCCTGATACTGACCCAAAGTATAAAGGAATATCAAGCATAGCTCTTCTTAAAGAAGTTGGAAATCTTTTAGAGATTCATGGCTATAAAATAGGTAATATAGATGCAACAATAATTGCACAAAAGCCAAAGATGGCTCCTTATATAGAGATAATGAGACGTAATATAGCAGCGGCATTAAACATAGAGTTTAATCAAATAAACGTTAAAGCTACGACAGAAGAAGGACTTGGATTTACTGGTGAAGGTCTTGGAATCTCATCACAATGCATATGCCTAGTAAACTAGATGTACTAAAATAAAAAAGCCCAAACTTGGGCTTTTTTATTTTACTCTATTTTCTTCTTTTCTTCTACTCCAGTAAAATATTATAGCAACTACCGCTGATATACCCATTAGATATGGATAGAAAAGATATTGCATTATTTCAATTGGTGATATTGCTGCAAGTCCTGCTGCCGATATAAGCTGAGCACCATAAGGTATTATCCCTTGGAATGCACATGCGAACATGTCCATAATACCTGCAACTCTCTTTGGTTCTAAATCAAATTCATTTGATATATCTTTAGCAATTGGTCCTACTGTAACTATTGCTATTGTATTATTTGCAGTACATATATCAACTAAGCTTGCTAACGCTCCAATTCCAAGTTCTGCACCCCTTCTAGTTTTAAAGTTTTTTAATCCCTTATGAAGTATAAAATCAATTCCTCCATTATATTTTATAATTGCAACCATACCGGCTATTAATAATGATATTATTATTAATTCACTCATACCATTAATACCTTCTGCCATGCTTTTAAAAAGTCCTATAACATCAAAACTTCCAGTTCCAATTCCGATAATCCCCGCTAAAATTATTCCAGATGCTAAAACAAATATAACATTTACTCCTGCAAGTGCTGCAACTAAAACACCTATGTATGGAACAATCTTTATTAAGCTATAATCATAACTACCTAAGCTAATGGCTTCCGTTCCACTAGTTATAACCATAAAAATAATTGCTGTAATTATTGCAGCTGGTAATACTATTTTAAAGTTCATTCTAAACTTATCTCTCATATCACAGCCCTGTGTTCTTGTTGCCGCTATTGTTGTATCAGATATAATTGATAAGTTGTCCCCAAACATTGCTCCACTTACAACAGCTCCAACTACTAAAGCTACAGCTATTCCAGTCTTTTCAGATACTCCAAGTGCTATTGGTACAAGAGCAACTATTGTTCCCATTGATGTTCCAACTGATAATGCTATAAAGCATGCAACTATAAATATTCCTGTTACCAAAAGATTTGGTGGCAATACTGAAAGCCCTAAGTTTACAGTTGAATCAACTGCCCCCATAGATTTAGCAACAGCTGCAAATGCTCCTGCTAATATAAATATTAAAATCATTAAAATTATATTAGTATCTCCTGCACCTTTGCAGAAAATCTGTAATTTTTCTTCAAATCCAACTTTAGTATTCATAACTAAAGCCACAACTGATGCAATTAAAAATGGTATTATCACAGAAACTGCATAAAAATCCTTTGCAATTATTGCAATTCCAACATATACAACTACAAACACTATTAATGGTAAAAGCGCCCACCAATTCCCTTTATTTTCTTTGTTCATTTTTTGCCCTCCCTAAAGTTCCTATACACAAAATAAAAAAGCTTCTGATAGAAATCAGAAGCTTTATATACACTCTATAAATACTACTTATCTATCAGTTTTCACTGCTGGATTTAGCACCACACTCTATAATTAGAAACGACAAACACTCAATGCATGTTATACATTGATTTTCTTACAGTCATTCCCACTTTAATTATTAGTAGGTTGCCGGGTTTCATAGGGCCAGTCCCTCCACCACTCTTGATAAGACTTTTTTAAATTTTGATTATGATTTATTGTAACAGTGTTAATAGACTATGTCAACATTTATAAGTTACTAATATTGCTAAATAATTTAAATTAATACTAATTTGAATATTAATTTAATAACAATAAGCAATTCATATACATAAATGAATTGCTTATTTACATTACCCTTATTAAAGTGTTTCTGATAATTTATTTAAAAGAATTTTTCTAAATATATTTGAGTATTCCTTATCTTCTCCAACCTTTAAGTATACTTCTCTCCATTCATCTAATGATAATCCTATTCCTTCTTTAAACTCTTCTTCCTTGTTTGTCATCCTTACTGAATCATCAATGAATTCTCCTAAGTCCTTTGCTGTTTTAAATACTTTTATATATAAGAATTGTTTGTTATCTCCAACCCAAACCTTATTAAACTCTTTTGCAAATTTCACTAGCTCCGTTATAATTTCACTATCATCTTTATCCCATAGATTACCTAAAAATGTATATTGTTCTTTCATTATTTTTGCTTCTTCTTTGGAGATTTTATTCTTTTTTAAAAGATTATTTATTAGGTCACAAGTTGGAATGGCTGGAATTTTCATTACTAGTCTTTCTGTTCCATATGCCCATTTATAGAATGCTTTTTGAAAAAATGAGTGTTGTATATAACCTAATAACACTCTTGGATTTGAAAAGTATGAATAAATATTTTCTATTCCATTTTTGTTAGAAAATATAAGTGCATGTATATATACTGATTTGCTTGTTGGCAATTCATTTGTAAAAGCATGCCCTCTTATTGCTTTGTGTTCGTTAACATTATTAGTCCAGAAATTAAATGAATTGTAGTTATCTCTCATAAATATCACCCTTTTTCATAAATCTCAATATAATATATTACATAGTATATTATACCATTTTTTATTGTTTTTACCCTTGATTTATACAATTTAATTTTTTATTTTATATGAATATTCTGTTAATTGATTTAGCTAATTTTTTTATCTATAATTATTAAATATAGATTAAGGAGGTTTATCATTGTATTTTTGTGAAATATGTAATAAAGAAGCTGATATTCATCACATTATTCATAAAAATGAAGGTGGATTTGATATAGAGTTAAATTATATGTATCTATGCGAAGATCACCATCGCGGAAGATCAGGACCCCATCACTCCCTTGAAACAGATATTTCTTATAAAATTAAATTACAAAAAAAGCTATATAAACTTCTCCCTAAAAGGTATTACTCTTTTAAGGAACTTTGTAATATATTAAACGCCTCTACCAATATAGTTAAGCGTTTGACAAAAGATATAAAATTATACAAAGAAGGCTATAAAAAAGAAGATATTATATTTATTTTAATGGGCAAATCTTACTATTCTGAAGAATTGCTCGAAAATATTAAACTCGAGAAACTTTATGAAAGCATTTATTGACATCTGAAATTTGTATGATTATAATATAAATTAACTTAAGAAGATAAACACATTGATGAGAAGAGTATGTTAAATCCTCATTTACAGAGAGAGAGTACATTAGCTGTAAGTACTTTTATATGAGCTTAACAGAAAACTAACTCGGAGTGACTCTAATCCAGTCCGTCATTGTCACGTTACGACATATTAAAGTGATTCTTAAGATTAACTCTTAAGGATAACTAGAGTGGAACCACGGATATACACTTCGTCTCTAAAATTTTTAGAGATGGAGTTTTTTTATTTTAGTAAATAATTTTTAGTTTTAATATAAAGAAAGAAAGGAGTTTTTTAAGATGATTAAAGTTACTTTAAAAGATGGATCAGTTAAAGAATTTGAAAAAGGTGTATCAGTTTTAGATATAGCAAAAGGTGTTAGCGAAGGATTAGCTAGAAATGCTTTTTGTGGATTAGTAAATGGAGAGGTTGTTGATTTACGTCACACAATAAACGAAGATTGCGAGGTTGGTATCTGTACTTTTGATTCAAAAGAAGGAAAAGATGCTTTAAGACACAGTGCTTCACACGTATTAGCTTATGCTGTTAAAAGATTATTCCCAGAAGTTAAGATTGCTATAGGACCTGCAATTGAAGATGGATTCTACTATGATTTTGATAAAGAAGGTGCATTTAGTACACAAGATTTAGAAAAAATCGAAGCTGAAATGAAAAAAATAGTTAAGGAAAATCCTCAAATTGAAAGATTTGAATTACCAAGAAATGAAGCTTTAGAGCTTATGAAAGATGAGCCTTACAAAGTTGAACTTATAAATGATTTAGGAGAAGATGAAGTTATTTCATTCTACAAAATGGGTGATTTTGTTGACCTATGCGCTGGACCTCACGTAATGTCACTTAAGCCAATGAAGGGTATCAAACTTTTAAGAACTGCCGGTGCTTACTGGAGAGGCGATGAAAAGAACAAGATGCTTGCTAGAATATACGGTACTGCATTCTTAAAGAATAAAGATTTAGAAGAACATTTAGAAGCTTTAGAAGAAGCTAAAAAGAGAGACCATAACAAATTAGGTAGAGAATTAAAATTATTCACTACTGATGAAAATGTAGGTCAAGGTCTTCCTTTAATAATGCCAAAAGGATCTAGAATAATCCAAACTCTTCAAAGATGGATTGAAGATGAAGAAGAAAGAAGAGGTTATGTTTTAACAAAAACTCCTTTAATGGCAAAGAGCGACCTTTACAAAATTTCAGGTCACTGGGATCACTATAAAGATGGAATGTTCGTTTTAGGTGATGAAGAAAAGGATGACGAAGTATTTGCCTTAAGACCTATGACTTGCCCATTCCAATATGCAATATACAACTCAGAACAACATAGCTACAGAGATCTTCCTGTAAGATTTGCTGAAACTTCTACTCTATTTAGAAATGAATCATCAGGAGAAATGCACGGACTTATAAGAGTTAGACAATTTACTCTAGCTGATGGTCACATAGTATGTACTCCAGAACAATTAGAGGAAGAATTTAAAGGTGTTGTTGATTTAATAAAATATGTAATGGCTACTTTAGGAATTGATGGAGATATCTCATACAGATTCTCAAAATGGGATCCAAACAATACTAAGAAGTACATTAATAATCCAGAAGCTTGGGAAAAGACTCAAGAAATAATGAAAACTATATTAGATCATTTAGAAATAGATTATGTAGAAGCTGATGATGAAGCTGCATTCTACGGACCAAAACTTGATATTCAATTTAAGAATGTTCATGGAAAAGAAGATACTATTATAACTGTTCAAATAGACTTTGCTCTAGCTGAAAGATTTAATATGACTTATATTGATAAAGATGGAGAAAAGAAACGTCCATACATTATCCATAGATCATCAATCGGATGTTATGAAAGAACACTTGCTATGCTTATTGAAAAGTATGCAGGAGCATTCCCAACTTGGCTTGCACCAGTTCAAGCAAAGGTTCTTCCATTATCAGATAAGTACAATGACTACACTGAAAAAATCGTTAGAGATTTAAGAAATAGTGGTGTAAGAGTTGAAGCTGATTACAGAACTGAAAAACTTGGATACAAGATAAGAGAAGCAAGACTTGAAAGAGTTCCTTACATCTTAGTTGTTGGTGAAAAAGAAATGAATGATAATGCTGTTTCAGTTAGAAGCAGAAAGAATGATGATGAAGGTTCAATGAACTTTGAAGAATTCAAAGCTAGATTACTTTCAGAAATAGCTAACAGAGAATTATAATATATTTATAAAGAGAAGCTTAAATTTTTAAGCTTCTCTTCTTTTATCTCATATTATTTATAATTAATTTTAATATCCATTGACCTAATTATTTAATTGTTTAACTATTTATCTATTTTATTCATTGCATTAATTATCTCTCTACTTTAAATGTATACTTTGTTGATTTAGAATAAATTTTTCCTGCACTTAGATAAGATTTTTCTTTAAAAGCTTCATTATACCCAATTGGTGGTGCTTGTGTTTCAAAGCATATACCAAGTCTTCTTTTTGGAGTCATACCACCATAAATAGTACAATCATTTATAAAGTTCATAGAATAAACAACAACGCTTTCTTGATCAGTTTGAATCTCTAATATCCTTCCACTTTCTTCATCTTTAAGCACGACTCTTCTATCTTCTTTATTTAGCATAAATGGATGGTCATAACCAAATCCAAGCTTTACTTGTGGATCATCACTATCTATTCTCTCTCCTATTTTATGAGGTTTCCTAAAATCAAATGGAGTATCTAAAACTTCATACTCTTCTCCTGTAACTCCTCCATTTTCATCTATATTTAATATCTTATCTGAATTAATATATAATTCTTCATTAAGTATATCTCTCTTATAATCTCCACTTAAATTAAAATAACTATGATTAGTCATGTTAACTAAAGTATCCTTATCTGAAATGGCCTTAATCTTAAATAAGAATTCATTATAATCATTTAATTCATATATAACTTTTACAGTAAGATTCCCTGGATAATTTTCTTCAAGATCATAAGATTCTGTTGAAAGTTCAAGTCTTGTAGTTTCATCGTCACTTATATCTTTAACGTCCCAGAATTTTTTATCAAATCCAACTTGTCCACCATGACCAGAGTTAACTCCATAATTTTTTGAAAGCTCATATACTTTATCATTTATAGTTATTTGGCCTTTATCAATTCTTCCTGCTGTTCTACCTATAATAGCTCCATAATAAGATGGATTAGTATAATAATCTTCTATATTCTCATAAGCTAGCACTATATTTTCAAGTTTTCCTTCTTTATTAGGTGTCATAATCTTTGTAATTATTCCACCTAAATTTAATATAGATACACTTACTCCATTACTATTTGTTAAAGTATATTCTATAACATCTTTTTCATTGTAAAATCCTCTTTTAACCTCTTTTATCATTTAATTCCCATCCCTCTCTATACACGTTTTATTAAAACCTTTACATAGATAATACAATTTATTTCTTATATTAAATTATATTATGTTCTACTATTTTACATTACATAAATATTAACATCAATACTATAATACTTATAAATTCATTTAACTTATATATTTAAATGAATTTATAAGTTATAGTTAAAAGTATTCTATATAAATTTATTACGAAGATAAATAGCCTCTCTCTTAATTATCCTCTCATGAAATTGCCCACTTTTTCTTTCTTTATTTATCACTTTTATTTTTTATATTTATTATCTGCTTTTCTGTTATTATTAAGTCTACCTTTATATCATGATCTTCAACTTCTAAATTTTCTAAAACTTGAAAGTCATATGCTAAGGCTATTTTTTTGCATTCAATTTGATTATATTCTAAGAACTTATCATAATAACCTCCTCCATATCCTAATCTGTTTCCTGCTTTATCAAAAGCAACCCCAGGCATAATTATAAGGTCTAACTTATTCACATCAAAATCACTTTTATCCCCAATTGGTTCTAATATTCCATAGCTACTTGTGACTAAATTTTCTAATGAATCTATTTTTATAAGAATCATATCCTTTTTAATTACCTTTGGTACATATACCTCTTTACCACTATTTAATGCTTCTTTAATTATTATTTTTGTGTTTATCTCTGACCCAAAACCAATATATATAAATATTCCTCTTGCACTTTTATAAGTTTCATTCATCATAAGTTTTTCTATTATATTATTATCCACAGCTTCCTTAACTGTTATATCTAATTCATCTCTTTTTTTAATAATATTTTTTCTAGTCTCTTTTTTAATAATTTTTTTATGCAATAACTTCTTCATTCCTTTCATTCCAAATCCTTATATAATAAAAAGCACTAGGGAATAAATCTCTAGTGCTTAAATTCACTATAATATACTCTCTTATCTATCAGTTTACCAAACTGCAGGATTTAGCACCACACTATTTATTTGCTTACGATATAGAGAATAAATATATAAAACATATTCTTTACAATTATCCTAAATCTAATCTTCATAGGTCGCTGGGCTTCATAGGGCCGATCCCCTCCACCGTTATAAATAAGATATAAATATTAAATTATCTTCCTATAATAAACTCAAGTTTTCTATTCTATAAAAGCCATCTTAATCTTAAACTTTTATTTTATAGCAAATAACTTACATTCAATTTATTATTATGAGGATTTACATATATATATGTATCTACTTCAAAAACCTCTTTAAACATTTTCTTAGTAAAGACCTCTTCTACAGTACCCTCTTTAACTATTTTACCACCTTTGACTACATATATATAATCACAAAAAGTAGCTGCTATATTCATATCATGAATAGTAGTGAAAATAGTAATATTTGAATCCTTTAACATATTCATTATTTGAATTTGATTTTTTATATCCAAGTGATTAGTTGGTTCATCTAATACTATAAAATCTGTATTTTGACAAAGAGCTAGTGCAATCATAACTCTTTGCTTCTCTCCTCCAGATAGGCTAAAAAAACTACTATCTTTATATTTTATTAATTCTACCTTTTCTAAAGATTCATCTATAATCTTTTCATCTTCACAGTTTATATCTGAAGAAAATTTACTTGTAGAAGAAAGCCTCCCCATAGATACAATTTCTTTTACAGTAAAATCAAATTCTAAATGATTTTCTTGCATAACAATAGCTATTAATTTAGAGAATTCCTTATTCTTAAGTCCATTTATATTTTTACCATCTATAAGTATACTTCCACTCTCAGACTCTAATGTTCTATAAATATTTTTTAATAATGTAGTTTTTCCACAACCATTTGGCCCTATTAGACCAACAAATTGTCCCTTTTTTACATTTAAATTTATATTAGACAGAAAGGGTAACTTTTTAATATTATAATTTAAATTTTTTATTTCTAGTTTCAATTATTTATTACCCCCAAAATCATAATTATTTAATCTTATTAAATATAAGAAAAATGGTGCTCCTAAAAGAGCTGTTACAATTCCAATAGGTATCTCTTCTGGAGATAATGCAGTTCTAGCAATAGTATCTGTAATAACCATCAGTATTGCTCCAATAACCATACTAAAAGGAATTAATCTCTTATGTTTAGAGCCTATACACTGCCTTGCTATATGTGGAACTATAAGTCCAACAAATCCAATAACCCCTGTAAATGCAACAATAATTCCAGTCAATAACGTTGATATAAATAATATATATCTAATTAAAATTTTTGTATTAACTCCTAGATTTCTTGCCATAACCTCTCCAAGAAGCAATGCATCTAAATCCTTATAAAAGATAGTAGTTACTAAGAAAGATAGTATAAGTGCTGCTGCTGAAAATTTCACTTGATTATAGTTTGCTCCTGCTAAGCTTCCCATGGACCAAAATACTGCATTTTTTACTAAGCTATCATTTTTAGCATATACTATCACTAAATTTGTAATAGCTGCAAATATAAACGAAACTGCAACACCAGTTAATATAAGTCTATTTTTTAAATATTTTTTTGTTACTCCTGATATTTTAAACACCATAATTGCTGAAAGCATTGCTCCTAAAAATGCTCCAGCTGTTATTCCAAAGCTTCCTAAGAAGGAAAACGCACCTAATACTATTGATATTGTTGCGCCGGTGCTTGCCCCAGAAGATATTCCGAGAATATATGGATCTGATAAAGAATTCCTTGTTAAGGTTTGCATTAAAGCTCCAATAAAAGATAATGCACTTCCAGCTATTATAGCTAGAAATATTCTTGGAAGTCTTAGTTTGAAAATGATAGACTCTATATTATTCTCCCAAGTCTTTGGATAAATCTCATCGTTAAATAGTTTATTTATAAATGCCTTAAAAATTATATCTACGTCTATTTTTACTGAACCAAAGGTTATACAAATCAAGCTTACTATTATTAACACCAATATTAGTACTATTAAGCATGTCTTAAAATTTTTTCTAATCATATCATTCATTGAATTTATCAGGATAGAAACCTTCAGCTAATTTTTTAACTGTTCCTGGAATTCTTTCTCCAGGATATAATTCAGCTAAATCTACTTTTATAAATCTATTATTTTTTACAGCATTTACATCCTTTAATGCAGGGTTTGATTTTAGTTCCTTCACCTTCTCTTCAAATGTTTTTCCTCCATTATCAGTAGAATATTCTAAAACCATTATTACATCTGGATTTCTCTTAACTATCTCTTCAATTGATACTTGAGGATAAGTTTTATCCATATCTCCAAATATATTTTCACCTTGAGCTAACTTAATAATATCATTACTTAATCCTGATCCTACAACAACAGCTTTATCAGTTCCTGAATCATATCCCAATACTTTTACTTTTTTATCAATATTACTTATCTTGCTAGTAGTTTCTTTTAGCTCTGATTTAATTTTATTTATTACTTCATCTGCCTTATCTTGTGTTTTGAAAATCACCCCAAGATTCCTAAAATCTTCGTATACTGAATCAATATTTGCATTAGAATCTGTAGATCTTGGTATGTAAGCTTTTATATTATTCTCTTTTAACCACTCAATACTTCCTACACCTTTATCAGTAAAGTCTCCACCCCATCCAATTATAAAATCAACATTGTTTGATAATATTTGTTCTTTTGATGGATACGTTTTACTCATTACTGGCACTTCATCATAGGCTTTCTTTAAAGGTGGCCATATATTATTTTCAGCATATGCTGTTCCTGCCATATCCTTTTGCAAATCAAGAGATAGCATCATCTCAATCATAGCATTTGTTATGGCTAATGCTTTTGTTGGTTTTGTATCATATGTCATTGAAAATTTATTTACGCTATCATCATGTCTATTAGTCTGAACAAAATCTAATGTGAGGGATTTAGAACTTTCATCCTTCTTACCGGTGTCCTTTGAACATCCTACTAAAAATATTAATGCACAACACATTAATGAAACATATACTAGGGATTTTTTTATATTATTCATAAATTTCTCCTTTAGGTTTAATTATATTTCCATATTCTAGCGCTGAATATCTAAAATTTTGTAATTTAATTAAATGATACCATGAATTTAGTCAAATTTCCCATATATATAAATTAACTTTTTATTAACTCATTCTATAGAATATTAATAAAAAAAGCTTATACACTCTCATATAAGAATGTATAAGCTTAATACTTTTTATTATTTAACTATATTCTCTAAGTCCTCAACAATCATGTTAATTACTTCTATCTTTGATTTTGCTGATTCATTATCAGGCATCCACTCTAATCCTGAGTTTAGGCTATTCCCAGTTTCCTTATACTCTCTGATTAATTTCAATAACTCTTCTCTCATAAAAAATCTCTCCTAACTCGTACAGGTAATATTTTACTTTATAGTCTATTATACCTCTAAATAGGAATTTTATTCAACTGTTACTGATTTTGCTAGATTTCTTGGCTTATCTATATCAAATCCTTTAAGACTTGCAACATAGTAAGCTAGTAATTGTAATTCAACAGCTGCAATAATTGGTGCAAACATATCTATAGTTTCAGGTATGAATAATACATTATCTAAAACACCTTGAGCTTTCTCGCTTTGTCTAAATGTTATTCCAAAATTAATTGCTCCTCTTGATTTTATTTCAACAACATTACTAATCATTTTATCTATTAAATTCTTTTGAGTAAGAACTGAAACAACCTTTGTACCTTTTTCTATTAAGGCAATTGGTCCATGTTTTAATTCTCCTCCAGCATAAGCTTCTGAATGGATATATGATATTTCTTTTAATTTTAATGATCCTTCTAAAGCAAGTGCAAAATCCATTCCTCTTCCTAAGAAGAATATATCATCTTCATCTTTAATTTCTTCTGCAACTTTCTTTACATTTTCTGTATCTTTTAATACTTCTTCTATCTTTTCAGGAATTAATAATAATTCCTTCTTTAAATTACTTAATTCTTCTTCACTTACAGTTTTTAAAAGTTCTCCAAAGTACATTGCAATTGTATGCATTATTACTACTTGAGTAGTATATGCCTTTGTTGATGCTACTGAAATTTCTGGTCCTGCCATAGTGTATATAACATGATCAGCTTCTCTTGAAATTGTACTTCCAACAACATTAGTAACAGCTAAAGTTTTAGCTCCAGCTTTATTGCAATCTCTTAATACTGCTAAAGTATCTGCTGTTTCACCTGATTGGCTTAATACAACAACTAATGATCTATCAGTAACTAATGGATCTCTATATCTAAATTCTGATGCAATATCAACTTCTACTGGTATTCTTGCAAGTTTTTCTATTGAGTATTTACCCATTAATCCTGCATGATATGCAGTTCCACAAGCTACCATATAAATTCTATCAATGTTTTCTAGTTCTTCTTTTGAGATGTTAAAATCATCAAAACAAACACTGTGCTCCATTGATATTCTAGAAGTCATAGTATCTCTAATTGCTTTTGGTTGTTCGTGAATTTCTTTTAACATGAATGAATCAAATCCGCCTTTTTCTGCTGCATCTGCATTCCATGTTACTTTAAATACTTCTTTATCTATCTTATTGCCGTTTTCATCAAGAAGTTTTACTCCTTCTTCTGTGATAACAACAAACTCATTATCTTCTAAAAGATATACATCTCTAGTGTAATTTAAAACTGCTGGTATATCTGAGGCAATAAAGTTTTCATCCCCTTCTAATCCTACGATTAATGGACTATCCTTTCTTACAGCTACAAGCTTATCAGGTTCTGCATTACAAACTGCTCCTATTGCAAAGCTTCCTTGTAGATCCTTTGATGCTCTAACTACTGCCTTAAATAAGTCTCCTTCGTAGTAGTATTCTATAAGGTTTGGTATAACCTCAGTATCTGTTTCTGAAACAAAGTTACATCCCTTGCTCTTTAAAAATTCTCTAAGTTCAATATAGTTTTCTATAATACCATTGTGAACAACAGCTACATCTCCTTTTGAACTTAAATGAGGATGTGAATTAACATCTGATGGCTCTCCGTGAGTTGCCCATCTAGTGTGTCCAATTCCGATACTTCCTTTCATAGGATTTTCCTTTAGGCTTTCTTCTAAATTAGCAAGACGTCCTTTTTGCTTTCTAACATCAATCTTGCCATCCTCTATAACAGCTACTCCAGCTGAGTCATATCCTCTATACTCAAGCTTTGATAATCCCTCTACTAAAAAATTAGTTGCTTGGCCTTTACCAACATATCCTACTATTCCGCACATAAAAATCTTCCTTCCTTTGTATCTAATATTATATTTAATTGTCATCTTCTTTATAGTCTTCTCCTAGCGTAAATAAAAATGGGTATAATAATCCTAGGACTACAAAAACCATAAAATTGAAGGTTTTAACACCAGATTGGATTTGTGCTATAGATTGCTCCATAGTTTTGCCAATCGTTAACGGTAGTGCGATACCGTGGGGCACCCGCCGAAAAGTTTCGATAACTCCCAACCTCGTCAACTTAAGTTGCTATTAAAATTTATATAATAAGCTTACCTAAGTTCTGGCGCTTTTTATCTATTTAAAAGTTTATTCCTATAACATTCACTTCCTTTTTACAAAATTTTATACCTTACCAAATCATTTTATCATATTTTTTTAGTTTGTCTATATGATTAACATATTTTATTATTCTCACATTTGCTACAAATTTCAATAATTTTATTTAAATTTTTTTGAAATTTTTTATCATTTTTAGTTTCTCTTCTCTACTCATTTTTTTGACCTCATATTCTCTTTTCATCGCTTTAATCTTTTCTTCAAATTCTTCAAAATATACAAGTTCTAGCGGCCCTCTCCCCTTTGTATATTTTGCTCCTTTTCCTTCTTGGTGCGCTCTAAATCTACGTTCTAGATTATTCGTCCATCCAGTATAAAGAGATTTATCTTTACATCTTATTATATAAACATAATTCATTTTATCACCTTATTTTTATTTATTTTTGTATATTAAATTATTAAATCACAAAGTATATATTTTATCGATAACGTTTTACTAAATCATTGTAATATTTTCTTAATTCTTTTACCATAATTTTTTAGAACTTATAGCTTGTTTTTTTTATAAAATGGTATTAAAATAAAAAACAGTTAGTCATCTAACTATTAGCCGACTAACTATTTCTAATGAAAGGAGTTCTATTATGAATTCAGAAGATAATTTTTCTTTTCATAAATTATTAGGTCAAGTAGTAAGATTACATTTTTGTTTGACTCATAAAACTTTAGAAAAAGAAGGTCTATATCCTGGGCAGCCCCCTCTTTTATATGCTTTATATGACGAAGATGGATTAAGCCAAAAGGAAATAGCTGAAAAATTACATTTAAAGCCTGCAACAATTACTGTAATGATTAAAAGATTAGAAAAAGCAGGATTTATAAAAAAAGTTGCGGATGAAAATGACCAAAGAATCTCTAGAATTCATTTAACTGAGAAAGGTATTTCATCTTGTGTTGACCTAAAAAGTATGGTTAAGCAGATTGATGATGTTTGCTTGCATAATTTTACTGATGATGATATAGATTCTTTAAAAATCTTATTAGAAAAAATAAAAACAAATTTAAAAGACCATAAAGAAAATACAGACAATAAAGAAAATATTACTTAAGGAGTGATAAAGAAATGTTAAAGCTGTTTAAGCATTTAAAGCCATATAGTAAGCAATTAATCTTTGTATTAATTTTACTATTCATTCAAACTATGACGCAGTTATACCTACCTACTCTATTATCTGAAATAGTAGATACAGGAATAATTAACGGTGATGTTAATTATATACTTAAAATTGGTGGGATTATGATTGGTGTAGCATTAATAGGTAGTATTTGTACTATTTTTGCTAGTTTCATTTCTTCTAAAGTTTCAATGGGCCTTGGTAGAGACTTAAGAAGAAAAATATTTACTAAAGCAGAAACTTTTTCTTTAAATGAAATTGATAAAGTTGGTACTGCATCACTTATTACTAGAACAACAAATGACGTTAACCAAGTACAACAAGTTGTTATTATGATATTAAGAATGATGGTTACTGCACCTCTTATGTGTATAGGTGGTATCATAATGGCAGTTTCTGTTAATAAAGATTTATCCTTAATACTTTTAGTTTCAATGCCAATTGTAATTATAGCAATCTTACTTATTGGTAAAACTGGTATGCCAATGTTTAAGGCAATGCAAGTAAAACTTGATAAAATAAATAGAGTTTTAAGAGAAAATCTTACTGGTATAAGAGTTATTAGAGCATTTAATAAGCAAAGCTTTGAAAAGAAAAGATTTGATGAAGCTAATGATGACTTTACTGATAACGCAATAAAAGTAAATAAAATAATTGCTTTATTAATGCCTATATTAATGCTTATATTAAACCTAACTTCTGTTGCAATACTTTGGTTTGGTGCAAATAGAATAGATGCCGGTACTATGGAAGTTGGTAACCTTATGGCATTCTTACAATATGTAATGCAAATAATGTTCTCACTTATAATGGTAAGTATGCTATTTATAATGATTCCTAGAGCTTCAGCTTCAGCTAGTAGAATAAATGAGGTGCTAGCTATAGAACCTGATATAGTAAATCCTAAAAATCCTATAAATGAAAGTGCTAAGAAAGGATTTGTTGAATTTAAAAATGTATCATACTTCTATCCTGGTGCAGAAAGTGCTGCATTAAATAATATTTCTTTTGAAACTAACCCTGGAGAAACTACTGCTATTATAGGTGGTACAGGCTCTGGTAAATCTACAATATTAAATCTTTTAACAAGATTCTATGATGCTTCAAAAGGAGAAATCCTAGTTGATGGAATTAATATAAAAGATATGTCTCAAGAAACTCTTAGAAGTAAAATTGGATTTGTTCCTCAAAAGGCTGTACTTTTCTCAGGAACAATTGCAGAAAACTTAAGATATGGTAAAGAAGATGCTACTATGGATGAATTAGTTCATGCCGCAAAGATAGCTCAATCATATAATTTTATTGAAGAAAAAGAAAATGGTTTTGACTCTATCGTTGAACAAGGTGGTAAAAACTTCTCAGGTGGTCAAAAGCAACGTCTTGCTATAGCTCGTGCTTTAGTTAGAAAACCTGAAGTTTACTTATTTGATGATAGCTTCTCAGCTCTTGACTTTAAAACTGATGCAAAACTTAGAGCTGCTCTTAAGAGTGAAACTAAAGAATCAGCTGTTATTATAGTCGCTCAAAGAGTAAGCACAATAATGGATGCTGATAGAATCTTAGTTTTAGAAGATGGTAACATCGTTGGAATGGGCACTCATAAAGAGTTACTAAAAAACTGTGCAATTTATCAAGAAATTGCCTCATCACAACTTTCAGAGGAGGAACTTTCAAATGAGCATAGATAAGAATAAACAAAAATCAGCTGCTCCTATGGGTGGAAATAAAGGTGCCCATGGCGTAGTCATGGGTGGTGAAAAGGCTAAAGACTTCAAAGGAACAGCAAAAAGACTTTTAAAATATTTAAATCCACATAAAACTAAACTTATCTCTGTAATTTTTATGGCTATAATAAGTACAGCATTTACTGTATTTAGCCCTAAATTACTTGGAGAAACTATTAACGTAATACTTGATGGTATGATGGCTAAATTTAAAGGAATACCTGGTGCTTCAATTGATTTCTCAAAATTAACTCATTACATTTTATTACTTTTATTCTTCTATATATTAAGTGCAGTCTTTATGTATCTTCAACAATATATAATGGCAGGAGTTGCTCAAAACACTGTTCGTGATATGAGAAAAGATGTTAATGAGAAGTTAAATAGACTTCCTATCAAGTACTTTGACGCTAACTCAAAAGGTGATATATTAAGTAGAGTTACAAATGACGTAGATAATATAAGTAGTACACTTCAACAAAGTTTAACTCAACTTATTACTGCTGTAATATCAATGATTGGTATTACTATAATGATGTTAACAATAAGCCCACTTTTAACTTTAATATGTGTGTTAACTCTTCCAATTTGTATTATTGCAACTAGACCTATAATAGGTAAATCACAAAAATTCTTTGCTACTCAACAAAAAGAGCTTGGTCAATTAAATGGTCATGTTGAAGAAGTTTATACAGGTCATACTGTTATAAAAGCTTTTGGTCATGAAAAGAAGGCTATTAAAGAATTTGATGATATAAATGATAAACTTTATGATTCAGCTTGGAAAGCACAATTCATGTCAGGTTTAATAATGCCTTTAATGAATTTTATAAATAATGTAGGTTATGTTATTATTGCTGTAGTTGGTGGTATATTAGTTACTAAGGATAAGCTAAGTGTCGGATATATCCAATCATTTATTCAATACTCAAGACAATTTACTCAAATGATTAATCAAACTGCTAATATAGCAAATATACTTCAATCAACAATGGCTTCTGCTGAAAGAGTATTTGAAATTTTAGATGAAGAAGAAGAAGTTAAAGACCCAGAACATCCAAAAACTTTAAAAGCCCCTAAAGGAAATGTTAATTTCAAAAATGTTAAATTTGGTTATACTCCAAATGAACTATTAATGAAGGATATGAATGTAACTGCAAAACAAGGTCAAACTATTGCAATAGTTGGTCCTACTGGTGCAGGTAAAACAACATTAATTAATCTTATGATGAGATTCTATGAGTTAAACGGTGGAGAAATTACATTCGATGGTGTAGATATAACAGACTTCAGCCGCGGATATTTAAGAAGCATGTTTGGTATGGTTCTTCAAGATACTTGGTTATTTAATGGTAGCATAAAAGATAATATAGCATACGGAAAAGAAGGTGCTACTTTTGAAGAAGTTGTAACTGCAGCAAAAGCAGCTCATGCTGATCACTTTATAAGAACATTACCTGATGGATATGATACTGTATTAAATGAAGAAGCTTCAAATATATCACAAGGACAAAAGCAACTATTAACAATTGCTAGAGCAATACTTGCTAATCCTAGGGTATTAATACTAGATGAAGCAACAAGCTCAGTAGATACAAGAACTGAAACTTATATCCAAAATGCTATGACAAGACTTATGGAAGGTAGAACAAACTTCGTAATTGCTCATAGACTATCAACAATAAAAGATGCAGATTTAATTTTAGTAATGAATCATGGTGACGTTATAGAACAAGGAAATCATGAAGAATTAATTGAAAAGAATGGCTTCTACGCAGATCTTTATAATAGCCAATTTGCTCATGAAGAAGAAGCTACTGCTTAAGATCTTTTAATTATAAATAAAAAAACTGCTGATAAATTATCAGTAGTTTTTTTAATTTAAATTCTATTTTATGCTATTCTAGTTATTGTGAAGTTAGATATATTTTTTCCATCTCCTATCGCTAATGTTAATTCACTATTTAAAGTAACTGATATTACTGCTGATTCAGGTAGAGTTACTATTCTATCAAATACAGAGTTCTGTCCTAATGTAATAGGTACACTAAGCCCATTTGCTACCCCTGTTATATTAACTCTCATATCTGAAAGACATACTCCTACTGGTACAAATATAAAGAAAGTTATCCTATAAACTCCTGCCTCTGCTACTATCAACTGATCTGCAGTGTGCGTAATCCCAACCTCTTCACTTACTATATCATCAAATAAATTCAAACGATTATTACTTAATACTGTTGCTGAAACATCAGTACGTCTAATATATGACCCATAAGCTACTGATGGAGTTATTCCAGTTGGGCCCGTTGGCCCTGTTGGCCCAATTTTCCCTTGCGCTCCGGTTACTCCATTTGCCCCTGTTGGTCCCATTAATCCTTGTATTCCAATTGGCCCTTGTGGCCCTATTGGCCCTTGTGGTCCAGCTGGTCCCATTGCTCCTGTTGGACCAGTCGCTCCTGTAGGCCCAGTTGCTCCTATTATTCCTATAGCTCCTGCTTGCCTAGTTGGTTCTGTTGCTCCTGTTGGCTTTGTTGACCCAGTTGGTTCTGCTTCTTCTATTGACTTTGTTGGAACATTACCTTCTTCTAAATATACAGAAGGTCTTTTCTTATTGCCATTTGAATTAAGTATGGCAATACCATTACTTTCAGCTGATATATTTATTGTTATCTCATCTATTCGCGATATATTTTCATCTTTAATAATATTAAATAAGTCTATATGAACGTATCTTCTTTCATCCATCATATTCATTACATCTGTTACTGTCTTATCTAAAACTATACCTGTAGTTTCATTATTAATAACTATATTAAATTTAATTAGAATACTTCTAGTAAATCTTAATTCACTTAAATAAAGTCTTAGCATAGCGTCTTTTATAGAATTCAAATCTTTATTTATATTAAATTTCAAAGAAATCCAACAAACATTTGAATCACTATTATAGCTTTTAGGTTCATTACAAATTAATAATCTATTATGAACCTCTGTAACTTCTCCATTTAAATACTGAATTTCTTCTGTAGGAGTTATTTTAACTTTCATTGTAACCCTCCTTTTCATACTAAATTATCTCCTATAAACAATATATTAGAAATCAGCTAGAAGGTTGACAAAAACAAAGTCAAGCTTAGCTTAAAATACTGCTAAACTTGACTTTATAAATTAAAATACTACGACTTCCATATCATTAATTGCTTTTTCTACTAATGAATCTACATCTAAAGGAGCCTCTGACTTTCTTATATTCTCTAATCTTGGCTTTGTTTTTGGATGTTTTGGAACAAATATAGTACAACAATCTTCATAAGGAAGTATTGATGTTTCATATGTTCCTATCTCTCTTGCAATATCCATTATATCTCCCTTATCCATAGCTATAAGAGGTCTAAATACTGGTCTATCAGCACAGTCTGTACTTACAACAAGTCCTTCCATTGTCTGACTTGCAACCTGCCCAATACTTTCTCCACTTGAAACTGATTGTATTCCTTCTCTTTCAGAAACTGCACATGCAACTCTCATCATAAATCTTCTCATTATTATTGTAAGTTCGTCTTGAGGACATTTATCTATAATATCCATTTGTATTTCCGTAAAAGGTACTATAAATAATCTAACCTTCTCAGTATAGTTACTTAATATTTTTGCTAAATCTTTTACCTTATCTTTTGCTCTTTCAGATGTATAAGGATGACTATGATAATATATACAGTTAAGTTCTACACCTCTTCTTGCCATAAGATACCCTGCAACTGGTGAATCAATTCCACCTGAAAGCATAAGCATTGTGCTTCCGTTCATTCCATATGGAAGACCACCTGCACCTTTTATTTTATCTGCACTAGTGTAAACATAAGCTCTTTCTCTTATCTCAACATTAACTAAGCATTCTGGATTTTTTACATCAACTGAAAGATCTCCTTGATAATTTTTTAATACATATGATCCTATTTCCATTGATGTTTCTATTGAAGTTTTAGGGAATTGTTTATTTGCTCTATTAGTTGCAATCTTAAAAGTAGAAGGTTTAATTTCTTGTACCTTCTTAAGAGCTTCTGCCTTTATAGCATCCATATCTCTATCCACTTCTGTTACAATACATACTTCTGCTACTCCAAATACTCTCTTTACTCTTTCTACACCTTGCTCTAAATCTTCAATTTTTATGAAGTATCTATTTTGGTCATTTATTATCTCAAAATCTAACCCTTTAAGTTTCTTCTTTATATTATCTCTTAATCTTTTTTCGAATTTATTTTTATTTAATCCTTTTAAAAATATCTCTGCTGCATATTTAACTAATATTAATTTTCTCATCTTTTTATCCTCCTTAAGAAAGTTAATGACTTCTTTAACTTATCTATTGTTTTATCTATCTCTTCTTTTGAGTTATCTTCACTAAAAGAAAATCTAATTGCACTTTCAGCGTCTTTATCACATAATCCTAAAGCCTTTATTACATAACTTCCACTCGCTATACTAGTTTTTGATGTACATGCTGATCCAGTTGATACATATATATCTGCATCCTCTAACATATGAAGTAATACTTCAGCCCTAACACCTATAAATGAAACATTTAAAATATAAGGTGAATGATTAATATCATCAATACTATTAATTCTTATATTATCAATTTCTTTTAATCCATCAATCATATATTTTTTAAGTTCTAATACTTTTGTATAGTTTTCACTTCTCTTTGTATTTGAAATTTCAGCGGCCTTTGTAAGTGCTATTATTCCTGAAACATTTTGAGTACCAGCTCTTAATCCACCTTCTTGGCTTCCTCCATGTATAAGTGATTTTGGTAATATACCTTTCTTTAAATATAAAAATCCTATTCCTTTAGGTCCATGAAATTTATGACCTGTAGTTGTAAGTATATCTATATTCATCTTCTCAACATCTATAGGAAGCTTTCCATAAGCTTGAACTGCATCAACATGGAACTTAGCCCTATTACTTTTTTCTTTTATAAGCTTTCCAATATTAGCTATATCTTGTATTGCACCCATCTCATTATTAACAAACATTATAGAAACTAAAACAGTATCTTTACATATAGCATTACTTAATTCATCTAGTGAAATCATTCCATTTTCATCTACATCTAAGTATGTTACTCGAGCTCCATTCTTTTCTATATCTTCAAAGGCTTTTAGAACTGAATGGTGTTCGAACTTTGTAGTAATTACATGATGTCCACTCTTTGGAATTCCTTTTATAATTAAATTATTTCCTTCACTTGCGCCTGATGTAAAATAAATTTCATCTTTTGATGCATTTATAGTACTAGCTATAAATTCTCTACTTTCATTTATCTTTTTTTCTGCTTTCATTCCTAACTTATGTAGAGAAGATGGATTCCCATAATATTCTCTCATTCCCTCTGCCATAACTTCTATTACCTCATCATAAGGTTTTGTAGTTGCAGCATTATCAAAATAAATATCCAAATTCTATCCCTCCTCTTTTTTAGTATTAACTTCATTAAAGGAGTTAATTCTAAAAAGAAATTTATCAAATTCCTAGTATTCTTATAGTCTTACTAAGGATTATTTGTATATTTATATATAATATCAATTTTTTTATTATTTTAAAAGTTTTATTTATAAATAATTTAAACTTATTTAATTATTTAGTTGACAAAGATACTTATTAGGAGTATAGTTAACCTACAAGCAAGAGAGATACAAACACAAAAAATAATATCGCGGGATGGAGCAGTTGGTAGCTCGTCGGGCTCATAACCCGAAGGTCGTAGGTTCAAGTCCTGCTCCCGCAACCATAAAAAGCTAGTCAATTTATTGACTAGCTTTTGTTATTCTATAAGTGCATATATTCTAGATGGTGCACCATCTGCATCCTTTAATTTTAAAGGGGATACTATAATTTTAAATCTTTTTTCTACATCACTAAGATTACATATATTCTCTATTATTATCTTACCTTTTGATAATAGATTTTTATGATTGTATAAATCTCCTTCTTCATTATCTACTGATATGCAATCTATTCCGATTCCATTTAAGTTTTCTAATTCACTTAAAAATTTAGACGCTTCATAAGATAATGTAGGATAATCCTTAAAGTACGTTTCTTTATTCCATTTACTTTCCCATCCAGTTCTTAATATTAAATACTCTGCGCTTCTTATTTCACCTTCATGCTTTAAGATTGTATCTAAATCTATTTCTTCCATATCACTGCAATCAATTAGATATGCATTACCTATGAATTTATTTATATCAAATTCATCCACAGTAATACCATCTTTAAATATATGATTCGGTGAATCAATATGAGTTCCAGTATGAGTTGATAGCTGAATTTTAAGTACATTATACCCATCATTATCTATTGTAGATAATTGCTTTATGCTTGCACTCTCTTCATCGCAATATGCAGTCATCCCCTCTTCTATGACATGAGCTAAATCAATGACTCTCATTTTCTTTTTCCTCCTTTTTAAATTTATATTTAAAAGTATACTACTATAAATTTATTTCTTCATTACGTAGCAAATAAAAGTCTGTAATAAACCTACTTATTTATTACAGACCTTTATACTTATATTAATACTTTAGCTTCAATATATTTTTCTCATTTAACATATCATATGGATCAATATTTCTAACCCTAACATATAAATTTCCTTTCTTTTTATCAATCCCTTCTATCTCTATCTTAATTTCTGTATCATAAATGCTTTCAACATCTACCTCAGCATCCTTTTTCTTAGTAGATATGAAACTAAATTTAGTATTCTCTTTTATACTAAGAGGATATTTTATTTTATCAATTGGTATTTTTTCATCACCTATTAGCAATGAAAAATCATAGTATTTCTTTAGTTCTTCTAAGTATTTACTTTCTATTTTATTTATATAAATATCTTTTTCTGCAATCCATATCATAGAGTCTTCATTACCATCGCCTGAATATCCGCTCTCTTTAACAGGTCTGTTTGCATTAGTATTAAATGGATTTAAAATTATTTCACCAAGATCTACATCATAGGTCTTTCCATCATAAGTATTTAATATAGCCCTTGTTAATTTAACTGGTCCATTTTTATCTATATAATCATATAATCCATCCTCTTTATCATGTTCATTTACACCTAATCTATATGTTAAATACTCATATTTATTTTTATATAAATTATATGAATATGAGGCCATATCATAGGATTTATTTATTTCCGGAAATTCTATATTCATAATATTACTTGTGATATTGCTTTCAAAAAAATCTTCTTCCTTTTCTTTTATGCTAGTATTATCTCTTATAAATTCTAAATTTATATTAGTATCATAAAATAGCTCCGAATACCTTTTTATAAATATAGGCTCATCTATCTTACTTATTTGAAAATAAATAAAATTAGCAATAACTATTACACCCGTAATAATTAACATTATTATTTGACCTTTACTTAATTTCATAAAACTCATCCCCCACTACATACAATAATCTTAATAACATAATTGCTATACATATTGTAAATGCAATTAAAAGTATTGAAGCTGTACCTAAAAGAATTCCTTGATTAAAATTAAATGTAATGGATGAGACTGACATTAAAATCATAGTCCTTATAAATTCTAATTCCCATATTATTTTTGCCCTGTCACTTATATGTTCTTTATTATATTTAATACCTTCATTCTCAATTCCTCTGCATATTGAATATATAACAAATAGCCATAAAGTAGATTCTATAATCATAAGTATGAATGCAGACATCGTTCCTACATTTATAACTACAAAAATCTTTAATATCTCCAATGCTGCTAAAATATAACTTGCATTAACTCCTTTCTTAAAAATCCCCTCAAGTCTAGAAAGATCGTATAATCCTTTACCAATCATAATATAACCTATAAAATCAGGCAAAATATCTATATTTATACCGGTCATCGAAAGATTAAAATCAAGTATTACTAATAAATACCCCCAAAATATTCTTTTATAATATTTCTCCATAACTCCCCCTAAATAGTACTGTTACTTATAATTATATACTATTTATTTCATTTATTACTTATTTTGTATTTTAAATAAAAAAGGATTTATTAGTTCTTATTTAAAACTAATAAATCCTTTATCTTAATTTCTTGTATTTAATTTATAATTTAATATTAAAATATTATTTAATAACTTATTTTCTTCCTTTTAATTTGACTAATACAATTTCTGGCCTATTAAGTATTCTAAATGGAAATCCACTATTACCAAGACCTCTACTAACTATCATTGTTGTATCATCTACTTTATGAGCACCCTCTGTATACTTTGGGAATAATCCTTGCCCAGGTGCTATGACCCCTCCAACTAATGGTATCCTAATCTGACCTCCATGTGCATGACCTGCAAATACCATATCTATTTTGTTTTCAGAATAGAATTTGATTGCCTCAGGTCTATGAACTATAAGCATTTTATAATTATTAGAGTTCTCCTTTTTTAATATATACTTAAGCTTATCGTTAAGCTCATCTATTTGTAAATCTTTAAGTCCAATTAAATCTATATACTCATCCTTTAGTTTTAAAGTGGTCAGCCTATCTTCTACAACATCAATACCTATTTTAGTAAATCTTTCTTTTAAATCCTCATAAACTCCAGCTCTAATTTCATGATTGCCAGCAACATAATATACCTTAGCAATTCTTATAAGTTTCTCTATAAGAATAATTGCAGGTTTTTCATTATATCTACGACTATCAATAATATCACCTGTTATTACTATGATATCTGGATTTAATTTTTTAATTTTATCCACTAATATTTCTTGGTTATCCCCAAACATCTTATTATGTAAATCACTTAAGTGGATAACTTTTAAATCTTCATCTAAATCTAAATTTGCATCATTAATATTTATCTTATTTATATGTAGCCAATTATTTTGTACATACAAGAACATACCTATTCCTACTATGACTATAATTATTAAAGCTATATGCATGTTACTCACCTTCAATCTATTATTATGTGTAGTATTTTATATTTAGTGTTTTATATATCATACTAGTATAATACCAATATTTCAATATAGCATTTTGTAATACAATATAGCATTTTGTAATACAATTTGTATTTTATTGACATTACATCAAATTAATATTAAAATAAACTTATTAATAAAATATATTTTTAACTGTGCTAGGGGTGCCAAATATTTGGCTGAGAGATGCATATGCATTAACCCTTAAACCTGATCTGGCTAATACCAGCGTAGGAAAGCAATTACGTTTTCATACGTCCTTCTAGCACAAGTATAGGAGGTTTTTTTTATGGAATTTTTTAAGGACTGGGGAGATAGATTTAGTGGTTTATACTCAGATCTTCCAGAAAAATTTAGGACAATCATAGAGAGTCCTATGACAATACTTACAATTGTAGCTTGCTTAGCTTTATTCTTCGCTTTATTTAAGTTTAGAAAAATTAAGTTTAATGCAAGGATAATTACTCATGTTGCAATAGCACTAGCGCTTTCAACAATACTTAATGTTTTTAGAATATATAGATTTCCTCAAGGTGGTAGTCTTACATTAGGTTGTATGGTTCCAATACTTATTATAGCTTTTGCTTATGGTAAAGAAATAGGATTTTTAACTGGATTCCTATATGGATTAATTAATTTACTTACTGACCCTTATATAATACATCCAATACAAATGTTATTTGATTATCCATTACCAGCAATGGCTATGGGATTTGCAGGATATTTTAGAGATAGAAGAATGCTCGGAGTATTTGTTGCATTCTT
Source organism: Clostridium sardiniense (assembly GCF_050584765.1). Classification (GTDB taxonomy): domain Bacteria; phylum Bacillota; class Clostridia; order Clostridiales; family Clostridiaceae; genus Clostridium; species Clostridium sardiniense_A. Next base: position 114,643 of record NZ_JBNOOR010000004.1, read on the forward strand.
TATAAAATTCTTATGTCACTTTATATCAGGTGTTGTATTCTTTGGTGAATATGCTCCAGTAGGGATGGGAGCTGCTTTTTACTCAGCTGCAGTAAATCTACCTTTAGTTGGTGGTGAAATGATTATTTGTATGGTTATACTAAAACTTATGCCAGTAGAAAGAATCATTAAAATAATAAACCCAGATTATAGTCTTAGGCCAGTAAATGCTTAGATTATAATATATTATTAAGTAAAAAGAGAGAGTGCTAAAATATTTTAGCACTCTCTTTTTTGTATATATATTTTAGGGATGTCTAAAAAGACATTATCTGAATAGCTATTTATATATCAATTTTAATACTTTATTAAGCAATATAATATTTAATTGCCTTTATCTTATACTAAAATTTATTATTCCAGTATACCCTTAATTTTTTAATACTACCAATTTTAATTCTATGCTTTATAAAATAAAAAAGACCAAGAATAAATAATTAAATTATTTATTCTTGGTCTTTTACTTATTCTAAATATTAGCACTTAGCTAATATCATATCTGCTAAGTTATGAGCTAATTTATCAATTTCTTCTTGATTTTCACCCTCTAGCATAACTCTAACTAATGGTTCTGTACCTGAAGGTCTTATTAATACTCTTCCTTTACCATCCATTAATTTTTCCATTCTTTCTATTTCTGCTATTATTTCAGCATCTTTTAAGTAAATATCTTTTTTATCATTAGGAACCGTTGCATTTACAAGAACTTGTGGAAGTTCTCTCATTATTGAACATAATGAACTTAAAGATTCTTTGCTTCTCTTAATTATTGATGAAACTTGAAGAGCTGTAACTAATCCATCTCCTGTTGTATTACATTCTAAGAAGATTATGTGACCTGATTGCTCTCCACCTAAAACATAGCCATCACTTACCATTTCTTCTAATACATATCTGTCTCCAACTTTAGTTTTTAAAGTTTTTATTCCTAAGTTTTTACATGCAATATCTAATCCTAGATTACTCATTACAGTAACTACTAAAGTATCATCCTTTAATCTTCCAAGATCCTTAAGATGCTTTGCACATAATGCTAATATGAAGTCACCATTTATTAGATTTCCTTTTTCATCTACAGCTAGACATCTATCTGCATCTCCATCAAAAGCAAATCCAGCATCACAACCTTTTTTAACTACATATTCCATTAGTTCTTCTGGATGAGTTGAACCACAATTTTCATTAATATTAGTTCCATCTGGATTATCATTTATAACATAAACTTCAGCACCTAAATCTCTAAATGCTTCAACTGCTGCTTTATAAGATGCTCCATTTGCACAATCTAAAGCAATTTTCATTCCTTCAAGATTTGATGATATTGTATTTTTTGCAAATTCAATATAATCATCTAAAGCTGCAACTTCAACTTTTTCTCTTCCAAGTGAAACTCCTGTTGGACTTGGTACTCCTTCAAAGTTTGATTCGATTACTCTTTGTATTTCGTCTTCTAACTCATCTGAAAGTTTATATCCATTATTATTAAAGAATTTTATTCCATTATATTCTACTGGATTGTGTGATGCTGAAATCATTACTCCTGCATCTGCTCCATATTCTCTAGTTAAATGTGCTACAGCTGGTGTTGGTATTACTCCAAGCACTACAGCCTCTGCTCCAACTGATAATATCCCTGCAACTAATGCTGCTTCTAGCATATCCCCTGAAATTCTTGTATCCTTAGCAACTAATATCTTTGGTTTATGTGCCGCTTCTGTTAATACGTAAGCTCCTGCTCTTCCAAGATTATATGCAAGTTCTGCTGTAAGTTCAGTATTTGCAACTCCTCTTACTCCATCAGTTCCAAACATTCTACCCATAAAATTTTACCTCTTTCTTTTGATTTAAATTTACATTAACTTATTAACTTTTTTTACCTAATATATAGTATAGTATTTTATTTACTTATTGACAACTTTTTCATCATCTATTCTATCTAAGACCATGTTATATCCACCACTTCCATAGTTTAGACATCTATTAACTCTACTTATTGTTGCAGTACTTGCACCAGTAACCTCTGCAATTTCAGTATAAGTTCTTTTGGACTTTAAAAGTTTAGCAACATGTATTCTTTGAGCTAGTGCTTTAACTTCAGTTATCGTAGCAACATCCTCGAAAAAATTATAGCATTCTTCTATATTCTCTAGCTTTAAAATAGCTTCAAAAAAAAGGTCCATATCTTTACTCTGTATCTTTGAGTTCATTAAGCTCATAATATATTCCTCCATAGTTTTCTATTAATTATTATATCATTTTGCTTTATTAATTCATAACTTTATCATATGGAAGTAATATTTTTTTAATTATCATCAAATTCCTCTTCTTTAAAGTTACTTTTTAAATTTAGTTCTCTCATCTTATCATATACAACTTTAGTTGGTACAAGCCAAACATCCCCAGTTCCTCTATAAACATTAAGTAATCCTTCACCACTTGTTGCACTACCAATTAGAGATGTTGCTGACTTTTCTACCGAAAACTCTATATCACCACTTCTTAATATTGCAAAACTACCATCTATCTTTAAAGTATCATTATTTAGCTTGCATCTAAAAATTTCTTCTTCTGGAACCGGAAGTTCTAAAACAACAATTCCGTCTCCATGTATTCTTGTTTGAAAAATTCCTTCATTACCAAAAACCATTGATGAAATAGTCTTCTGACTAGTTGGTGATACATCTACTCCATCTTCACAAGCTAAAAAAAGTCCATCATCTACTATTATGTGATCATCCTCAAGTTCTATTAAAGCATAATGTTTGAAAGATGGCTCTAGAAATATTTCTCCTGTTCCGGAATAAACTGGTTTAAACATTTCTTCACCAGTTAGTTTACTTGAGATAAACTTCTTAGAAAGTCCTATAACACCTCCGGTTTTATTTATGATATCAATATCACCTTTCATATAACTTAAAGCACCAGATTCTATCCTAACTCTGCTCTCATCTAGCATTATTCTAATTTGCTTTAATTTAATACCTGATCTATTCATAATATTTAAATCAAATGCTGTGTCCACTTCTGTAGCACCCTTTAATTCATCATACTCTAATATTTGAAATCTTGAATCATTTGTCATTTGACTAATCATTGTTAATTTATTTTCAAATGCTAAGCTAGTCCTCATAAAAACCTCCGTATGTAATTGAATATTTTCTCTTCAATCTACAATTGTTATTATGTACCTAAAAAGAGATACATCTAAATTATAGACATATCTCTTTTACTTATTCAATGATTGTACTAATATTCTTTAGCTTCTTCTTCTCCGCTTAATACTCTGATTGCACCTTGTGCTAATGCAAGTAATTCATCCTCTCCTGGATAAGCTTTTATTTCTGAAATCCATCCTACTCTTTTCTTTATATCATTAACAACTTTCTCTGAGTAAGCTAATCCACCAGTTAATATTATTTTATCTACCTTTCCTTCTAAAACAGCTGACATAGCACCTATTTCTTTTGAAACTTGGTATATGAATGCATCATATATTAATTGAGCCTCTTCATTTCCTTCTTCAGACATTTTTATAACATCTCTAAAATCATTTGTATTAAGGTATGCCACGCATCCACCTTTACCTACAAGCTTACTAAAAATTTCAGATTCTGAATACTTTCCACTAAAGCACATCTTTATAAGGTCTCCAGCTGGAACTCCTCCTGCTCTTTCAGGTGAGAATGGACCATCTCCATCTAGTGCATTATTTACATCAATAACCTTACCTTTTTTGTGCGCTCCTACTGAAACACCACCACCCATATGAGTAACGATAAGATTTAAGTTTTCATATCCTAGTCCACTCTCTTTTCCATATCTTTTAGCTACTGCTTTTTGATTAAGTGCATGGAATTTACTCTTTCTTGGTAATTCTGGTATACCTGATATTCTAGCTACCGCTTCTAATTCATCTACAACAACTGGATCTACTATAAATGCTGGTATATTTAATTCATTTCCTATTTCATTTGATAATATTCCACCTAAGTTTGAAGCATGTTGTCCTTGTACACCATTTTTTAAATCTTCAATTAATTCTTCTGTAACTTTATAAGTTCCACCAGGAATTGGCTTAAGCATTCCACCTCTACCTACAACTGCATCTAATGTTCTTACATCAAAATTCTTTTCTTTTAATACATCTAAAATAACATCTTTTCTGAAGTTTAATTGATCAAATATTGTAGCATATTTTGCTATTTCATCAGATGAATGTCTTAACGTTTCTTCTAATATTTCTTTTTCGCCTTCATAAACTCCAATTTTAGTTGAAGTTGAACCTGGATTTATAATTAATAATTTATATGACATAGCTTTAACTTCCTCCTAATAATATATTATTTTAATGATTCAGCAACTAAAGCTGCTAATGCAATTGAATTTACTTTTGTTTCAAATGAGTCTGCTCTTGAAGTTAATATTACTGGTGCTGATGTTCCAACTAATAATCCACCATTTTTTGATCTTGATGTATAAGTCAAACATTTGTACATAACATTTGCTGTTTCTATATTTGGAAGCATTATTATATCTGCTTTTCCTGCAACTGGTCCTGTTATTCCCTTATGGTGTGCTGCTTCTTCTGATAATGCATTATCAAGTGCTAAAGGTCCATCAACGATACATCCTTTTATTTGTCCTCTGTCATTCATCTTTGATAATAATGAAGCATCTAAAGTAGCTGGCATGTCTGGATTTACAACTTCAACAGCGCAAACTGGAGCTACTTTGGGCATTTTAAGTCCACAAGCATGTGCTACTGCTACTGAATTTTCTATTATTTGTTTTTTAGCCTTTAAATCTGGATATGTGTTAAATGCTGCATCTGTTAAGTATATTAATCTATCTATTCCTTCTATTTCAAAAACAGCAACGTGTGACATAAGTTTTCCTGTTCTTAATCCAACTTCTTTGTTTAGTACACTTCTTAAGAAAGTTGCAGTATCAACTAATCCCTTCATAACCATATCTGCTTTTCCGCTTGAAACAAGTTGAACTGCAAAAAGTGCTGCCTTTTTAATATCTTTTTCGTGCATTACTTCGTATTCTGATAAATCCATTCCTATTTTATCAGCTATCTTTTTAATTTCATGTTTATCTCCAACTAGTATAGCATCTGCAATCCCTTTTTCTTTTGCTGATTTAACAGCTTCTAGTACAGGCTCATCTTGAGCTACTGCTACAGCTACTTTTTTTGATTCAATCTCTTTAACCTTTGATAATAAATCATCAAAATTTCTACTCATTTTCAACGCACCTCTTACTTTTATATTTTAAATTAATATCTTTTTGTATACTTTAATCATAAATGTAATTTTTTATCGTTAATTTTATAACAATATTAACATTTATATTGTATCAGATAATTTATATAAAATACGAATTGTCAGAAAATTTAGCACAAAAAAAAAGTGGCATAAAACCACTTTTTTAAATTAATCTATTTTATATTTTTTCATTATTATTTCTGCTACCTTTATTCCATCTACAGCTGCTGATATTATACCACCAGCAAAACCTGCACCTTCTCCTGTTGGATAGAATCCTTCTAAGTTTACACTTTCAAAACTCTCGCTTCTTGGCATTCTAACTGGTGCTGATGTTCTAGTTTCTATACCAGTTAAAACCCCATCCTCCATATCATACCCTTTTATTCTCTTACCAAACACCTGTATACCCTCTTTTATAGTATCTACTACAACTTCTGGTAAACATTCTTTTAGTTCTTTAAAAGCATATCCAGGCTCATATGTAGGCTTAACTCTGCCAAGCTTAGTTGATTGTCTATCATTTAAGAAATCACCTATAAGTTGAATTGGTGCTTTATAGTTTCCACCGCCTAATTTAAATGCAAGACTTTCATAATATCTTTGGAATTCCATACCTGCAAGCGGATGGTCTCCTTCAAAGTCTTCAGGACCAACTGTTACTACTAAAGCTGAATTTGCATTATCTAGATCTCTTGCATGATAACTCATTCCATTAGAAACAAGTCTTCCCTCTTCTGAGGCAGCACCAACTACAACACCTCCTGGGCACATACAGAATGAATATACTCCTCTATTATACTTTTCACTTTGATAAACTAATCTATAATCAGCAGCTTTAAGCTTTGGATGGTTTGCATACTTTCCATACTGACTTTCATTTATAATCTCTTGCGGGTGTTCTATTCTAACTCCTATAGCAAAGGCTTTTTGCTCCATTAAGACTCCTGAATCATATATCATTTCATAAGTATCTCTTGAGCTATGGCCAATGGCAAGTATTAAAGACTCGCAAGGTATTTCTTTGCCATTTACTACTATACTTTTTAGTTTTCCATTTTCTTTGTTTATTCCTTCAAGCTTTGAGTTAAAATTTACTTCTCCACCTAAACTTTTTATTTCTTCTCTTATATTTTTAACAACACCTTTTAATATATCCGTACCTACATGAGGTTTACCAACATACATTATTTCTTCTGGTGCTCCATTTTTAACGAGTTCCTCTAACACGAATGAGCATCTTTTATCTTTTATTCTAGTTGTAAGCTTTCCATCCGAGAACGCTCCAGCTCCACCTTCACCAAACTGAACATTAGAGTTTAAATTAAGTTTTCCACTTTTCCAAAACTCCTCTACAGTTTTTGTTCTGTTGTCTACATCTTCTCCTCTTTCAAAAACTATTGGTTTATATCCATGTTTTGCTAGAGTTAAACTTGCAAATATTCCAGCCGGCCCAAATCCAATTACAACTGGTCTAGAATTTAATTTTTTATCTCCGTAAATAAACTCTTCTGCAATTTCATCTTCTTCAAGTTTTATATTATTATCTTTAAGTCTATTTACTATATTCTTTTCATTTTTACATTTTATATCAACACAATAATTAAACTTAATTGCATCCTTCTTTCGTGCATCTATACTTTCTTTTATAATCTTAAATGACTCTATATCCTGCTCTTTTATCTTTAATTTTTTTGCTACCTTCTTCTTAAGAAGTGCATTATCTTCTTCTATACTTAGAATAATATTATTTATTCTTATCGCCATACCGTATTTCTCCTATACTGTTTTCTTACCATTCTCTTTATCTTTGTTTTCATCTGTTGTAGTTGAAGCTGATTTCTTCTTTAATGTAAATTTAACTTTATCAGCATTTGATATAGTTACATTTGGATTACTATTTGCCATAGTAACATTTGCATCTTCTTCAAATGATCCCTCATCTTTAAATTTACTTAAATCAAAATTGCACACAAAATCTGATGCTTTCATATTATTTATGTCTGCTTCATCTCCTTGTACAGTTACCTTAATTGTCTTAGTTTCATTAGACATCTCAAAATCACTATTAATTCCAGTATAATTTACTGGCACATCAAATACCTTAGTTATTTTATTGGAAGGTGTCTTATTATTACTATTTTCACTTTCAACAACAATATTTACAGTTATATAATTATCCCCACTAGCTAGACTAACCCCTTGAGGTAATATTATTTTAACTTTCTTCTCTGTATTGCTTGTTATATCTGATAAATCTACTTTTTCAGTTTGCACAGAATTTATAGATGATATAACATTTTCGTTTCCTACAATTTGAACTGAAGTTTTTGAAGGTGTTGTACTAACTAACTTATATCCCTTTGGCACTTGACCTGTATATTCAGTTTTTAAATCAACACTCTTACCATTATTAACGTCAATAGCAATCGTTCCTGTTTCTTTGCTTAAAGTAACTCCTTCAACTATATCTCCATCTGCATCTAATGCTTTAAGAGGAAATTCTTTAGTTAAACTTCCACTGACGTTATTAAGGTCACCAACTAAAGCTACACTTGCAACTTTGTCTACAGAACTTTGTGGGCCTGATACCTCAACTTTTTCTGAAGTAAATTGCTCTTTTTGCTTATATACACCTTGTGCATAACTTACTTTAACTTTCGATGTCGTGTTAAAATCTTTAGTTATTAATTTTTCCAATTTAACCTTAATTACTAAATTACCATTATTTTTTATATTTAATTCCTCTGGATAATTTACTACTTGAACTGGTATATTATTTATTCCAGTTTTTAAAGCATATTCTCCAAGGTCAGCTGTCAAAGAGAACTGATCTTTAGTTACCGAATAAATATCCTTTGCATCACCTTCAAGGCTTAAATCTACGGTAAAAGTTTGCTTTGGAGATATTGCCAATCCAAACTGCTTTAATGATTGAGTATTTAATAACTTAACTGGAACATCTTTTAAAGTATAAGTTCTAGTTGGGCTTTGAATATTCGTTATATAAAGCCATAGACCAAAGGATAGAAGTACGCATACTAATTTTATAACTAATGTTTGTTTTGTATTCCTTTTATCCATGATTTCACCCTCTCACCAGCTGATTTTACTTTTTTATTTTCTTTATCATGCATAATGCTTAATAAAGTTCTTTTTAATTTTTCTTTATCATAATTTCTAGTTAGTCTTCCACCTATAGCAAGGGAAATTACTCCTGTTTCCTCTGAAACAATTATAACTAATGCATCTGAGTTCTCTGAAAGACCAATACCAGCTCTATGTCTAGTACCTAGCTTTTTATTTATTCCAGTATTATTTGTTAATGGTAATACACAACCTGAAGCATAAATCCTATCCTGTTTTATTATTGTTGCCCCATCGTGAAGAGGTGTATTTACAACAAAAATATTTTCTAAAAGTGCTGAACTAACCTCAGCATCTATTATAGTTCCTGATCCAGTAACTTCTCCGAGTCCTGTTCCTTGTTCTATTGCAATTAATGCTCCTGTTTTTGTTTCTGCTAAATCTTCTACTGCTGTTACTATTTGATCTACTACTGCTTCTCTCTCTTTCACATCTCCGATATTATGCGTTTCATCAAAAGCACTTCTACCTAAATGTTCAAGTGCACGTCTAATTTCTGGTTGGAATATAATTACAAAAGAAAGAACTCCTATTGTCAATGTCTTACTTAATATGAAATATAACATATTTAATCTTAAAACATAACTTATTGGAATTAATGCAAGAATAAACAAAATTCCTTTTAAAAGCTGTTCTGCTCTTGTTTCCTTTATAAGCATATATCCTTTATAAAAAATATATGAAACAACTAAAATATCTACTATTGAAAAAATAGATATATGTTTAATTGAATTTATTGCTCCAATAAAAAAATCCTGCATCAGTTTCACCCCTTATTATTGTATCTTTTCTAAATTATACACCAAATACTCTAACCTTAGTATAACAGAGTCTTACTTTTTATTATTTTTAATAATATTTTAAAACCTTAAATAATATAATTTATAAGATTACTTTATTTATCTTATGAAAAGGAGGAATATTATGGAGATATGTAAAGAAAAGTTAAATAAATTTATTGATTATATTAAAACAAAAAAGACATTATTCTCTATTGCTTTGATAATTATTTTAATTCCATTAATACTACTTATTATAACCAAGATGACTCCATCTAGTAGAAATATTAGAGAAATTAATAAATTAGCTAAGGAGGTCTCATCTATAAATGCAACTTTAGAAAATTCAAATGACTCTGATAATGCAAATTCTGAAACTGCAAAAAATGATCTCTCAATTGCTATTGTTAATTTAAATAAAGTAAAAGGCTCACTAGATGCTCTTGAAGTATCAGAAACAGTTACTGAAACAAAGGCAAAATTTAATGAAACCCTAGACTATAACATAGCATTTTGTGAGCAAGCTCTATCTATGTATATGAGTCAATCAAGCCCTAGCCTTGATAATAAACTCAAAGATTATAAGGGCGCTTTAGATAGTTTTAAAGAAAGTAATAATTCTTTAACTAAACTTAGAATAGAAGGTCTTATGTCAGAAGATAGCTTAGAATTTTTTGATAAAACTTATAAGTATTTTGATACCTTAATTCAAATTAATATCATGAAAGATATAACTAAAGAAAAAAATTCATCTTACATGTTATCAGCTGATAAATTAATATCTAAATTTAAAGAAATTGATGATGATTTAAAGCCAGCTTTAGAAGATATTAAGGAAAATAAGAGAGATTTAAACGTTATTCTTACAGATATTACGAATAAAAAATCTATTTTTGAGAATATTAAAAATGATTTTTATACGCTAAGTGTACCTGAAGAAGCTATAGAACTTCATTCAAGTTTACTACAATCTATAAATACTTATGAATCTTATATAAATTTAATTGACGATACATTAGATTCTGATATCGCTTCTAAAGATAATCCAAAAGATTTAGATGAATATGAAGATTCTTTTTCAAAATATACAGAATTTATAGATTCATTAAATAAATCATGTAAGGATTTTGAATCTTTTAAAGAAAAATAGTATATAATTTCTCCTTTTGGCAATAATATTCTTTGACTGGGTTGTAAAAAGGAGGTTTTTTATGAAAAAGTTTGTAAGTCTTTTTTTACTTTCTATTATGTTAATGTCATCTATAGAAGCAAATGCTTCTATGCTTAGTTTATTTGATTATGTTTCTTTAAGTGAAGACAAATTAGATACTAATGACAAGAAGGAAGAAAATAAAGTTGCTCTTAAAAAGGAGACAGCTGTGAAAGCAACATCAGCCACTAAAAATGAAGTTTCTAAAAATGATATAGAAGTTTTTAATCAAAATGGCTCTCAGCTTAAAATAACAAAGGCTGATATTGATCTTATGGCTAAACTTGTTTATTGTGAAAGCAGAGGTGAACCTTTTGAAGGTAAGGTCGCTGTTGCATCTGTAGTTTTAAACAGAGTTATGAGCCCTAAGTTCCCAAATACTATATCTGATGTAATCTTCCAGAAGAATGCATTCTCATGTGTATTTGATGGAAAGATAGTTGCCCAGCCAAATGAATCTTGCTATGACGCAGTATATGAAGCAATTAGAGGAAAAGATCCAACTAATGAAGCTTTATTCTTCTATAATCCTACAATAGCAACTTGCTCTTGGATGAAGGAAACAGCAAAAAAAGATTCTAAAAAAATAGGAAATCACACATTTTTTAAGCAATAAAAAGGCTCCAATTTTTGGAGCCTCTTTTTTATTATTTTAAATTTATAACTGTAGCCTTTGGTCTTGACATTGCTTCTATTGAGTAAGCAACACCTTGTGTTCCCATACCTGATGATTTTACTCCTAAGAATGGGAAGTGATCTGGTCCTCTTTCAGTCTTATTATTTACTTGAACTGTTCCAACTTCTAATTTATTAGCTACATAGAATGCTTCATTTATGTCTCTAGTAAATACTGATGATTGAAGTCCATATTCTGATTCATTAGCAATTTTTATTGCTTCATCAATTGTTTTAACTCTTATTATTGGAAGAACTGGTCCGAAAGGTTCTTCCCAAGCTATTCTCATATCAACTGTTACATTATCAAATAATGTTGGCATTATTATATTTCCTTCTCTTGTTCCACCTAATAAAAGTTTAGCACCCTTTTTCTCTGCATCATTTATGATACCTTGAACAAAGTCACATGCCTTACTACTTATTAAAGGTCCAACTGTAAAGTCTCCATCTAATGGATTACCAACTGTTACTTTATCCATTTCTTTTAGTACTTTACTACTTAATTCATCTGCAACAGATTCCATAACAAGAACTCTCTTAACAGCTGTACATCTTTGTCCTGAATATGAGAATGCACCAGCCACTATATTTTTAGCTGCTAAATCTAAATCAGCATCTTCTAAAACTATAGCTGCATCTTTACCACCTAGTTCCATTAAAAGTGGTTTCATTTCAGTAATCTTAGATATTCTTCTTCCAACTTCACTACTTCCAGTAAAGTTAACAAAATCTATATCTTTATGTGTTACAACATAATCTCCAATTTCGCTTCCTTTACCAGTGATTGTATTTAAAACACCACTTGGTATTCCAGCTTCGTTAAATGCTTTTGCTAGGTATAATCCACATATACTACCTTGAGTTGCAGGTTTAAATACAACAGTATTACCAGCCATTAATGCAGGTGCTATTTTAGATCCCGCTAAATTCACTGGATAATTAAATGGTGAAATTGCAAGGACAACTCCAAGTGGTTCTCTTGTAACTATTGATATTTTATCATTTTTAAATCCAGGGAAAGAATCTCCCGGTATTGATTCACCTTTTATATTTTCTGCAGTATCTGCTGTAAATCTTATTAAATCAGCAGTTCTTTTTATTTCTGACATACAACTCTTTCTATCCTTAGATATTTCAAGAACCATAACATCAGCCATCTCTTCTATTCTTTCTTCTAATAAATCAGCTACATTGTGTAGTAATCTTGATTTCTGATTAGTTGGCACTTCTCTCCATTTCTTTTGAGCTTCTTTAGCTGCACTAATAGCTTCATCTACAGCTTCTTTGCTCATAGCTTCTACAAATCCTACTACTTGTTCATTTGCAGGTGATTTTATTTCTATTAATTTAGTACTATCTTTTACTATCCAATTACCATTTAATAAGTTTCCATATATAGAAACCCCATTTTTTTCTTCTTTAAACATATAATATGAATCCTCCTTATCTTGCTTCATTTCATTAAATTATTTATCCATTCTTCCACTATTTTATTCATCATATCTTTATCTTGGCATTCAAATCCTGAAATAGATTGAATTAATTTTTCTCTTAGTTTTTCTCTATTTAAATAATCAACACATTCATTACAAAATCCATTTGAGAATTCTTTATAAGCACGCTGTAAATTCATCTCTATATTCTCTTCTTTACAGTCATTAACTAAACTTTTTAATATATCCTCTAAGTCATCTAATTTATCATGTAGAGGATTATCCACGTTAGCTTCTTCAACCTCGTTTATAAGTTCATTCTCATAATCTTCTTTTTCAGCATCTATTAATGTATTGGTATAATCTTTATACTGCATTTTTGCCTTTTGTAATAGCGCTTTCATTCTTCTAACTGTATATTCTTTTGTTGTTTTGCATAATATTTTATTTAAGTTATCTTCCATAAACGTCATCTCCTAATAATTCTCTTTATGGATTCTTCTTTTGTAAGTAATTATTAAATAATCTAATTGAATTCACTTATCATTTATTTAATAATATCACTAAATAAACCTTTTATAAATAACTTTTATTAAATTTAATTCTTTGTTAACAAATAATTATTATCCGTTAACATATAAAAAAATTAGAAATTAATAAAATATTTTATTAATCTCTATAGTTAATTACTTTATCTTATTTCTTATCCCATCTCTAAGATATTCTAAGTATTCTGTATTTGCTCCATTTTCTTTTAATATTTTTATTCTTTCCGAAACTCTATTTATGCTCTCTCTAGCCTCTCTGAAATCTTTTTGTTTTATGCAAGTACTAGTATATTCTAAAAGATAGTCTACCTTCATTACATCTTTTGCAATATTTTCTTTATCTTTATTAACTAAGTCTAGTATTATATCGTAAACCTTTGGTGAGGTATTTTCTCTTGCTGTATATAATAGATCATTATTCTTACTTGTTTTCTTTGCCATCTTTATTCTCCTTATATTTTTATATTATCTGTATTTTAAAACAAAACTTTATAAAAAAAAAGTGGCTAAGCCACTTTTTTTATTATATTAAACTAAATATTTGTTTACTATATTTCTAAATTCTTCTTTATTTTCTACATACCAATCATTGAATTTAGCATTATCTTTTTCAAGTGCAGTATATAAATCATATACAAAATTCGGAATTTCTTCATCTAGTATATCACCATATACTTCTCCAAGCTTTGCTTCTCCAATTGCAAACTTTCCACCTACATGAAGTTCAAAGCATTTTCTTGGTGTATCATTTACTCTCTTTGATTTCCCTGTAAATCCAAGTTCACCAATCTCATGTACACCACATGAATTTGTACATCCTGATATATGCATTACAGGTAATAGGTCCTTCTCTACATTTTCATTTGAAAGTTTATCTAAAATACTCTTTAATAATCCTTGGCTGTTAGCTAGCCCCATTTGGCATATTGGTACCCCAATACATGATACAGATTGCATTACCTTTATTTCTCCACCACGACCTTGAGTTAACTCTAGCATCTTTTCAGCTTCTTTACCATTAAGGTTTCTTATATACATGCCTTCTTCCATAGTAAATCTGAAATCTACTGCTTCCATATCTTTTGTCGCATCAATAATACCTTTAAGATCTGACATATTTAATTTTCCACCAAATGGATGGAAGTAAACACTATAAAGTCCATCTTGTTTTTGCTCTACTAGTCTTGAATGTTTTACATCAGCTTTACATCCTTTTTTAGTAATTTCATATTCTTTAACATCTATTTTTAAATCTTTATTTTCAAATTGTTCTGCTAAATGTTTCTTATAACATTTTACAAACTCTTCTTCTCCCATTCTTTCAACAATATATCTTATACGAGCTTTATTTTTATTTGAATAATCTCCTTCTGCCATAAATAAATCTATCATAGCTTGAACATGATAGATTACATCTTCTGGTTTTATAAGCTCATCATATTCAACTGATAATCTTGGATTTCTTCCAAGTCCACCACCTAGATAAACTTTAAACATATTTTCTCCATTTTCTTTTACTGCTAAGAATCCTAAATCTGTTGCTGTACAGTGTGGTGCATCGGATGAATTATTAGCCATTGCTATCTTTATTTTTCTAGGTAGATTATAAGTATATACTCTTTGCATAATATACTCATTTACAGCTTCTGCATATGGAGTTACATCAAAAGCTTCTCCTTTTTCTACACCTGAAAGAGGTGATATTGCAACATTTCTTGGGAAGTTTCCACCTGATCCTCTTGTATATATTCCATAATCCATTGCTTCTTCCATTAAATCACATACATCATCTATTCCTAATCCATGTAATTGTATGGCTTCTCTTGTTGTTGGATGAATCCATTCTAAATTATATCTACTTGCCCACTCATATATCTTAGCAAGATCTTCTTTAGTTGCTCTTCCTGAAGGAGTTTTTAATCTTATCATGAACTCTTGTCCACCTCTATGTGCGTAAACACCCATTCCCCCAGACATTCCTTTAAATTGTCCTACATTGATCTCTTTGTTTAAAAACTTATGTCCATTTTCCCTAAACGTAATAATTTCTTCCTTTAATATTTTATTTAGTTCCTTATTTAAGTTATTCATTAACAATCACCTCTTCTATTTATTTTATCCTTTGCAATGTACATCGTAAACGAAGATTTTATTATGATAATCATAGGTAAATACCTATAATCTAAAAACTTTCTTAAATATTTTTTCTATCACCCATCTCTTTATATGCAAGAATTGTTAGTAATATAAAACATATTGATGTAATTATAATACTAAATACAACCACTCCATAATATCCATAATTTATTATATCTATAGGTTTAATATTTTCAAAAGGAGAAAATATCTTTAAAATTTCTAATTTATATGAAAGCCTTGAGACTACTCCTAAAATATATGTATAAACGACTACTACGAAAGAAATTACTATACTCATAACTTTATTCTTAGATACTAATGAGATGATAAATCCTATACTCATAAAGAATATACCTATTATAAATAGTCCTATTAGTAGGTTCACTTCCTCTAATAAGACATACTCTATTTTTCCATCTATAGGAGTAACAAGCACAATCATTATAAAGGTCGCCATTCCTATCATCAGCGTATATGCTAAAAATTTTTCTATATTTCCTAATATCTTAGAAAGTAAATAATCATTAGTACTTATATTATCTTCTTTTTTATCTAAAAATGCACAGGCTCCAAGAGCTCCTCCATAAATACCTGCAATTATATAGATGTAATCAAACATATATGCCATATAATTAACTATACTAGCATAGTTAACTACTGGTCTCATTTCACTAAACTTATTTATATTAATAATATCTGAATCTATAATTTTTTTTATATTGATTTCAATTAGTGGATATATTGATAAAAATAATATAATAATAATTGAAGTAAAGATACTAAACATAACTACAAACTTTATATCTTTGTTTATTTCTTCTCTTATAGCCTTCATACCCATCATCTCCTATCCATCTAATCATATTCTCCATTTTTCTTTGTATTATACTATTAATTAATAGATAATATTTTAAATCTACATAAATAATAAGTGAATTAAAATTAATTATTTCTATAAATAGCTTTACATATATAAAAGTACAGACTCCCTAATATTAGAGAGTCTGTACTTTTATATTTTAAATTCTAAAATCTTTTCTTTTATATATAATGATACTGCATGTGATACATATTATCATAATACAAATACTTCCTATAATATATGTTATATCAAGCCCATCTTTCACTATTTCACCGGGAATAAAATTTTCATAAGGAGAAACTACCTTTAACCAGTTTACATTCTCTTTTATCTTAGATATTATACCAATGAAATATGTTGCGAAAAACACTCCAAGAGATAGTGCTATAGCGCTCTTTGAACTTTTTATTATAGTTGAAATTAAAAATCCTATACTTAAAAATACTAATCCAACTACAGTAAATCCTATACATATATTTCTAGTATCTACTAATACATTTAATAAGTCTATTCCATCAGGTGCTAGAATCATAATAAGTATTATAGATACTATACTTATAATTATAGAAAATATTAAAAATATTAATAAATTTGATATTATCTTCATTCCTACTATCTTTGCTCTTGATACTGGCTTTGAATAAAGAAATTCTATAGTTCCATCACTTTCTTCACTTATTAATGAATTAACACCAAGTATGCCACCATATATTCCTGATACCATCAATATATATTGAAATGAATAAGCAAAGTATTCTATTATATTAGAAAAATTAGGTGTATCTTTCATATTGAACATTTCAAGCATTGCCTTTGGAAGAGCATCTATTTCTGCATTTATTATATCCACCATCCCACTATCTTTAAAAGATGGATAAAGAGACATAAATAAAATTAATATAAGAGAGGTCACAATGCTCCATGTTAATAGCGATCTAATACTTCTTTTTAATTCTACTTTTATAATATTCACTATTTATTCCTCCCCTTTATAGTAATTCATGAAAGTATCTACTAATTCTTCTTCGCCAATACTTATATCATCAATTTCATATGAAGCTACTAATTTTATCAATGTATTTATATCCCCATTATAAGAAAAATTAATTGAATTTTTTATCCTTTTTACTTTTTCTCCTCCAAGTATCCTAATATCTCTTTCTATATTTTCGTTAGTTAATATCGTTACTTTTTTCTTGCTAAAAGCCTTTATTGTAGACATATCTTTTATATCTACAATGTTTCCATCTCTAATTATTACCGCTCTATTACAATAGTTTTGAACCTCAGTAAGATTATGACTTGATAAAAATATTGTTGTACCTTTCTTTTTTTCTTCTAATAAAACTTCAAATAGCACATTCTGAACTAAAGGATCTAGCCCATTAGTTGGTTCATCTAAGATTATTAATTTAGGAGAGTTTATAAGAGCTTGTACTATAGCGACCTTCTTTTTGTTTCCAAGAGATAGTTCCCCCATTTTTTTATTTTCTTCTACCTCAAATCTTCTGCACAAATCTTTTACTTTATCTTTATCAATATCATCGTAAAAACTTTCTGCATAATTTAATATATCCTTTACCTTCATGTCATTATAAAATCTAACTTCACTAGGCACATATCCAACTAATTCTTTAACCCTTTTAGATTCTTTTTCACAATCTAAGCCAAAAATTTTGCAGCTTCCGCTAGTAGGATATATAAAATTTAGCATTGCTTTAATAGTTGTTGATTTACCTGCTCCATTTGGACCTATAAATCCAACTATTTCACCTTTATCAACATCAAAATTTATATTTTCTATAGCTCTTTTCCCATTATAATTTTTAGTTAATGATGAAACTTGTATAGCTTTCATAAATACTCTCTCCTCTATTGAATTATTAACAACTGGTATTAAACTATCCACAAAAACAATAAAATAATCCACTATAAGGCTATTATACTGTTGATATTCTTCTAATAATTTTAATTATACATATACTTTAGATTATGTATTAACTCCACTTTATAAATAATATGGTCATTAAATAGATTTCCTACTATCTAATGACCTATCACATCTAATTATACAATATCTTCCTTTTAATCAAAAGACTCTTTTATTGCCTTTTCAAAAGTTCCAGTTGCTATAGGCTCACCTTTATCTACCATTAACTTTCCCATAGCAATTACTTTATCAATTGCTAAGTCGGATTCATTAACTATTACTATATCTGCATCTTTTTCAGGCTCTATTCTCCCCTTACCTGTTAACTTAAGTGCATCAGAAACATTAGATGTTATTACCTTTAAAGCTTTCTCAATATCTATTCCCTCAGTTAATATAGCCTTCTTTACTTCTCCGTAAAGACTCTCAACACTACATATCCCAAGCCCTTTTAACTTACCAGATTCATCAAAAATTGGCATACTTCCATTTCCATCTGATGTAAAAGTTATTTTCTCTATTGGTAATCCCTTATCTAATAGATATTTTAATGCCTTAGATGCTATCATTTCTCCTTTTTCTAAATTATCTGGATCTGAACTAGTTGTTAAATCCATATATCCTCCTCTTTTTACCCACTCTACTCCTGCATCTAAAAGTTCTTTTGTTCTACTCATATGAGTAGGTACTACTTGAGTTGCCGGTATTTCGGATTCATCTAACATCTTAAATAAGAAATCCAATCTTCTAGCACCACCACCTAGATGAACATTTACAACTCCTGATTTATTTGATAAAAGTCCACCAACTCTAGACTCAGCAACTAAATTTATAAATTGATCTAATGTTGGTTGTGAACTTCTATTATCTGAAAGTGCAATCTCTCCAACTCCGATTATTTCATCTACAAGCATTAAGTCTCCTTTAATACTATCAGTCATAGTTTTTACTGGAACTTCATAGGACCCTGAATAGCAAGTAGCTGTTATCCCTTCTTCTTTAAGTGCTTTCACCTTTGCAATTAGTGCTCTCATATTTCTGCATACTCCATCTGTTCCTATACATCCGTTGACAGTTGTGATTCCAGCTCTTGTTATATTGCTTAATTGAAGTTCTGGTGTCCTTGTCTTAAAACCACCTTCACCTCCACCACCTATTAAATGGACATGTGCATCAATAAATCCTGGAAAAGCATATTTTCCTTTTCCATCAATAACTTCAATATTAATAAAATCTTCTGGAATTTTTATATTCTCATATATTCCTTCAATTTTGTCATTTACTATAACTATATTTTTTTCTCCTAGGTATTTTGGAGAATATATCTTTATGTTCTTAATAACTTTAATCATCTAAAAACTCACTCCTAAAATTATGATACTTTTATTTTCCCCCAAACTAACTCAATATTATTTATATACTTAAAATAAAAAAAGATTGCATTCTAATTTAGAATGCAATCTTTTTTAAATATATTTATTTATATTTATTTATTAAACTTTGATACTTCTAATTCATTTGAAATAGCTATATTGTATACATAAGCATTAGAAACTTCATTGATGAACTTTTCTTCAAAGTTCTTTTTAATATCTAATAAATTTAGCTTTTCATGATAATCCATAATGAATGATTTCATTCCTTCAGCCTCATCTAATGCTTCATATTTATAATAATTTAAAGCTTCATCTTTCATACCACATGATTCTTTAAGTACATTATATATAGTTCTTCCACCAAAAAGATCTGCTAAAAATCTAGTATAAGCATGTGCTACTAATAATTCAGGCTCTCTTTCGCTTAACTCATTAAGTCTTTGAACATAAGCTTTTGTTGATGCTAAAAGTTTCATTGAACTAAGTTTATTTCCAAATAAAACTCTCAAATCCTTATATATTGCCTCTGAACGATAAACTTCCATAGTTGTAAATTCTTTAACTATACGGTTTTTATCATGTTTTTGCAAATTAAATTCTAAAGTCTTATAAATTTCATATAAGTTAAATAGGTACTCTGAATAACTTTCTACTGAAGCAGTACCTTCCTTTAATTTCTTTAAAATACCTGTATTTTCAGCTACATCATGTAACGCATCGCTATTTTTTTTAATCTCCATCATTAAAGAATCCATATTAGAACTCATAAAAACACCTTCTTAAATATTTTATTCTAAGATTTTAAACACGTTATAACCTTGTTTATGGCTAAATAATAATCCTTTAGAAAAAAACATTCAAATACCTTATTTACTTAATTTCGGTTACAAGCACTCAAAAAAGGCCTTTACAAATAATATTCAGTTAGATTCCTCATATTTTCTCGACAATAATTGTCTATTAATAGTTCCTTTACACTATATTTAATAAGATGTTTTTATATTAAAAAACTCCATAAAATATGATCCCAAGTATTCCAGATATAACTATCCCTATTATAGGATGAACCTTTTTAGATATTAGTAGCCCACCTATTATAAGTGTTATTATTACAGATTTAATATCAATATAGGCATCCTTTGCTAAATCAAAAAACGCTTGTATTATTAAAGCTATAAGCACGGGCCTCATTCCAAGTAATGCACCTTTTAATACCTTTGATTCCTTAAATTTTTCCATGGCTTTTGATGCAATAGATACTAAAATAAAGGACATAGTTACCACCCCTAAAGTTGCAGCTATGCTCCCAAGCACTCCCGAAACTTTATATCCAACAAAAGTTGCCGAATTTATTGCTATAGGTCCAGGTGTCATCTGTGATATACCTATTATGTCCATAAATACATTATTATTTATCCATTGATGATTCTCTATTATTTCTCTTTGGATAAAGGGAATCATTGCGTATCCCCCACCAAAACTAAATGTTCCTATCTTTAAAAAAGTAAAGAATAGTTGTATTAATATACTCATCTACTCCACCTTCTTCCTTAAAAATACTGCTCCATATAAGGCTGCTACTACTATTACTATAATAGGGTTTATTTTAAAAATTATTAATGCAATTAAGGCTATAACTAGAGTTACTCCATTTCTAATATTCTTATTAACACCTTTTGCTAAGCTTATAACGCCCGTTAAAACTAGTATTGGTACAGCTGCTGATATTCCTTTAAATACAAGATTCACATAATAGTTATCTCTAAATTGCATAAAGAATGCAGCAATTATAAGGATTATTAAAAATGATGGTAGTGCAACTCCAAGTAGCGCAATAATTCCACCCATTACACCTGCTATTTTATAACCAATAAAAAGAGAACAATTTACGGCCATAGCACCAGGAAAGCTCTGAGATACTACAAGCATATCCATAAACTCTTCTTTAGTTACCCAACCTTGCTTATTTACAACCTCTTCTTCAATAATCGGGATCATGGCATAGCCACCACCAAATGTAAATGCACCTATCTTAAAAAATGAAATAAACATCTTTAAAACTTTATCCACAATATTCCCTCCATATTTACTTTTATATACACATATTTTATCACAAACCCACATATTTAATTTTAGAAATGCTTTTCTATATTACTTTTTAACGTATTGTTACTATATATGCTTATTAACTTTTTATAATCAGTAAACTTATTGAATACTCATAAATTAAATTTTATTTTATTTATAATCTATATTATATAATTTAAATTCATTCATAATATTTTAAATACACAATCCACATACTTATCTATATCTTTCTCATACCTTAACATATAAATTCAAAAAAAGCGTGGACTTAAGTCCACGCTGAGATTTTGGGTTTGTGTTATTTATAAAAAAATCTATTCTTGTTCTAAAATGATTTTTTTAGCAGTTAAAATTGATGAAGCACTCATTGAGAACTCATCTAGTCCGTATTCAACTAATGTTGGTATAGCAGCTTCGTCTCCTGCCATTTCTCCACACATTCCTACCCATTTGCCATGCTTATGGGCTCCATCTATAGTCATCTTTATTAATCTAAGTACAGCTGGGTGCATTGGATTATAAAGATATGATACCTTTTCACTCATTCTATCTGCTGCTAATGTATATTGAATTAAATCGTTAGTTCCGATTGAGAAGAAGTCAACTTCTTTAGCTAATTCATCAGCCATTACAGCTGCTGCTGGAATTTCTACCATGATACCCCATTGAGTTGTATCTGAGTATTCTTTTCCTTCAGCTCTAAGCTCAGCCTTACATTCTTCAACTACTTCTTTAGCAGCTCTGAATTCTTCTATTCCTGAAATCATTGGGAACATTACAGCAAGATTTCCATATACTGAAGCTCTAAGTAATGCTCTTAATTGAACCTTAAATATTTCTTTTCTATCTAAACAAAGTCTGATTGCTCTATATCCTAAGAATGGATTCATTTCTTCTGGTAATGGTAAGTATGGTAATGTCTTATCTCCACCAATATCAAGTGTTCTTATAACAACTTGGTTTCCATTCATATTTTCTAAAACATATTTATATGCTTCAAATTGTTCTTCTTCAGTTGGAGCGTTGTCTCTATCCATATATAAGAACTCAGTTCTAAATAGACCAACACCATCTCCTCCGTTAGCTATAACACTATCAACATCTTCTGCTTTTCCGATATTTCCGCAAACTTCTATTCTCTTACCTGATTTAGTTACAGTTTTAACTTCAATAAGCTTTTTAAGTTCTTCTTGTTCAGCTCTAAAAGCTTCTCTCTTAGCTTCGTATTTTTTAACTGTTTCTTCATCTGGATTGATTATAGCTATTCCTTCAATACCATCAACGATGATTGAATCTCCAGTTTTAACTGAAGTTGTTATATCTCCAAGACCAACTATTGCAGGAATTTCTAATGTTCTAGCCATTATAGCTGAATGTGAAGTTCTTCCTCCAATATTAGTTAAGAAAGCAACAACTTTACTTCTATCTAATTGTGCAGTATCTGATGGAGTTAAATCCTCAGCAACAACTATAGTATTTGCTTCTGTTATTGCGAAAGCATCTCCGCCTCTACCTGCTAAATTTGCTATTATTCTCTTTGAAACGTCTTTTATATCAGCTGCTCTTTCTCTCATGTAAGCATCTTCCATTGATTCGAAGATCATAACGAAAGTATTTGTTACATTTTCAACAGCTTTCATAGCGTTTAATTGATTATTTTCTATTTCCATAGCCATAGTTCCTGTGAATTCTGGGTCATCAAGTAAAGTTATGTGTGCTTCAAACACAGCAGCCTTTTCTTCTCCCATTTCTACAGCAGCTTTAGCTTTTATTTTCTCTAATTGTTCTCTTGATGCATCTAGAGCTTTTTGTAAATTTTCCTTTTCTAATGCTACATCTGTAATTTTCTCATCTGTTATAACTATTTCCTCATGCTCTTGTAAGAATACTTTTCCTATAGCGTATCCTTTTGAAGCAGCAATACCTTTTTTCATAATAAAATCCTCCTTAATTATGTTACCTTTTCCAAAAAAATAAGTACATAAATAAAACTGTTACAATTTAACAAGTTTTATGATAACTTTTACATATTAAGTACAACCCTTATCAATTATAACATAATTTTTTTCCTTGTTAATACCTTATAAGATATTTTTTGTCCAAAAATAATGGATTATTTATATATATTTTTGAATTTTTTACATATTTATTCTTTAAATTAACATCTATCCACAAAAATTTACATATATTATCATATATTGAAATTCGAAGAATATTTGTTTTTAAAAGTTTTTTTATATTTTATATTTATATATGTATTTTCTACAAATGGACTTAATTTAATGTGCTCTAAAAAATAAAAATAAGCCAGATTTAAAGTCCAGCTTATTTTTCAAACAATAATCTATATATAATTTAAGGGGTTTTAACTTTAATTATTAATTTATTATTTTGCTTCCATCATAGCAAGAGCAATTGCACCTAGAACCCCAGCCTGACCTTCTAATTTCGCTTTCTCTATCTTGCAATTATTTAATATAGTGCTTAGACATCTCTTTTTCATCTCTTCATTTATCTTGTCAAACACTACCTTTCCTCCTCCTGTAATTCCACCACCAATTACTATCATATCTGGATCAAATATGTTTGCATAATTAGATACTGCAGCACCTAAATAAGATAACGCTTCTGATAAAATTTCATTTGCTACTTTATCTCCCTTTTCTGCTTCTATAAATACTTCTTTTGCTGAAATATTTTCATATTCTCTTAATGATGTTTCAACTCGGCTTTCTAATGCTTCTATAGCAGCTTTTTTAATTGCAGTTCCTGAAGTCATAGCCTCAACACACCCTCTATTTCCACAACCACATCTTCTTCCAGTTGTACTTATAGTTGTATGTCCTACTTCTAAAGCATTTGCTGTACTTCCTCTGTATATTTTACCATTTAATATGGCTCCACCGCCTACTCCAGTACTGGCTGTAACATATATCATATTCTCTGTATTAACTCCAGCCCCAAACTTAAACTCTGCAAGTGTTGCTACATTTGCATCATTATCTAAATATACTGGTATATTAAACTCACCTTTAATTTCTTTTACTATATTATAATTTTTAAACGGTAAATTTGCAGGTTCTGCAATTAATCCATTTTTTATATCAAGTGGTCCTGGTGAACCTATACCTATAGCTTTTATATCATCTATATTTATATCTTCTAATACATTTCTTATGCTATTTTTTATCTTTTCTACAATTTGATCAGGTCCTTTGTTAGCTTCTGTCCCAACTATTATTTCCTTTAAAATAGTTCCAGTCTCATCTGCTAATGCTGTGTATATCTTAGTACCACCTAGATCGACCCCTACAAATAACTTCCCCATAAAGTGACTCCTCCCTTAACCTCATCTATTTTTTATTAGTTAAAGTAAATTTATAATTTTTAGAATACTGTGTATTGTTCCTCTTTATCAAATATATGAAGCTTATCTAAATCCATAACATATTCAACAGTTCCTTTTGTGTTTACATTATCAGCTGTTGCTGTTTTTATTATCATTGTTCTTCCTTCACTCTTAAGGTATAAGAAAGTTTCAGCTCCTAAGTTTTCTGATACATCTATTTCAGATTTAAATATTACAGCGCCTTCTTTTTCTACATCTTCTCTCTTACAGCTTATATTCTCTGGTCTTATTCCTACAATAACATCTGCATTTGCATGATTTGTTTCTCTAGCTATCTTAGCTTTATCTGCTGGAAGTTCAACTTCATTATCTAACATCTTAATAAATACTTTTCCATTCTTTTCATAAGTTGTTCCGTAGAAAGTATTCATTTGAGGACTTCCTATAAAGCTTGCAACAAACATATTAGCTGGATGATCATATATTTCTTTAGGTGATGCAACTTGTTGAATTATTCCATCTTTCATTACTACAATTCTTGTTCCAAGAGTCATAGCTTCTGTTTGGTCATGAGTTACATATACGAATGTTGTTTTTAATTGCTTATATAGTTTTGCTATTTCTGTTCTCATTTGAACTCTTAATTTAGCATCTAGATTTGAAAGAGGTTCATCCATTAAGAATACCTTTGGATGTCTAACAATAGCTCTTCCCATTGCAACTCTTTGTCTTTGTCCACCTGATAGAGCCTTTGGCTTTCTATCTAACAAATGCTCTATATCAAGAATTTTTGCAGCATCTCTCACCTTTTTATCTAACTCTTCCTTTGGAGTCTTTCTAAGCTTTAATGCAAATGCCATATTATCATATACAGTCATATGAGGATATAGCGCATAGTTTTGGAATACCATTGCAATATCTCTTTCCTTAGGTGCTACATCATTCATTAACTTATCCCCAATGTATAATTCTCCGTCTGAAATTTCTTCAAGTCCTGCTATCATTCTAAGGGTTGTTGATTTACCACATCCTGATGGTCCAACAAATACTATAAACTCTCTATCCTCTATTTCTAAATTAAAATTATTTACCGCCTTAAATCCGTTTTCATATCTTTTTTCAATATTTTTTAATACTAATCCTGCCATTTTTAATTGCCTCCCTAATTTATATTCCACTAAAATTCAATGGATTTATTCTCTTACACATTGATATTAATTTCTTATCCATAGCTACTTTAAAACCTATAAGTTGTGAATTCTTCTGTACAAATATTATTTGCTCTCTTAATCCACTCTCATCTACGCATGCTTTAACAAGTTTTGCTCCATTTTGATTTCCTTCTTCTACACCTTTTACATTTACTATGTTTTTAATATCTAAAGTTGTTATAACTTTTCTCTTTTTCTTATTCATTATCTTAGTTATTACTAGCTCATTTTCTGTTAATTCATATTCGTATTCTAAGAACATAGCTCTTGCTATAAGCCCTAATATTATATATCCAGCTATAAAAGCTATAACTCCGAATAATCCAACTATTACTGCTGCAATCATTGCAAGTACTACTAATGTATTTCTTGTAGTCTCAAATTTCTTTTGAAGCTTTCCATAATCTTTGGTCAAAAATTGCTCATAAAAATTATCCATTTATCTCCCTCTTTTATATATAAACTTATATCTAAACTTATTTTTTAGCTACATATAGAAGTTCCATCTCCTTTAGTAGACTATATAAACAATTATTTCTTTCAATTTTAGTAATTATATTCATAAATAAAATTTGCTAATGCACCTATAAGATTTGCATCTTTCTTATGGGTACATGTTGATATAGTAGGTCTAACCTTTGCTATTTCTATCTCTTTCATTAAGAAATCTATCTGCTCATTTATTCTCTCTATAAAATCTTCTCTCTCTGATATAGCTCCACCTAATAATATTAATTCTGGATCATAAACATATTGAAGATTAAATATTCCCTTTGCTAAATTTAAATAAAATGTATTTATCACATCAATACATAATTTATTGCCTTTATCGGCTTCATTAAATACTTTAACTCCATCCCATGAATCATCTTTATATTCTTCTCTCACTTTTCTTACAAATGACATTGTTGATGCTACTTCGCTAAAGTTTCTAAACTTTCCATCCTTCTCTTCCATTATCATATATCCAAACTCTCCACCATGAAGATGTTTGCCATGATGTATTTTCCCATCGTGGACTATAGCTCCACCTATTCCCGTTCCACAAACTATAAATAACATATCTGAAACATTAGCTCCAGATCCATTAAATGATTCTGCAAGCGCTGCACAGTTTGCATCATTTTCTATACTTACTGGTAAATTAAATTCTTGTCCTAATATTTCTTTCCAATTTGGTCCATGTATATAAGGTATCGCACTTGCACCACCTATAATTCCACTTTTTGTATCTACTGCCCCTGGAGCACTAATTGCTATACCTTCAATTTCAAATTCTTTTTTTGCTTCATATACCCAATTTAATAGTGTCTCTGTAAACTGTTCTAAATCTACTCCTACTTTTAATGAATTTCTATGATGTATATTTCCTTCTTTATCTAAGACTCCAACCTTTATTGCAGTTCCTCCAATATCTATACAAGCTATCATGCTATATAATCCTCCTTACACCTTTTAAAAATTCTTATTCTATCTGCAATTAGTATTACTTTTTGTTTACTGCTAATTCTTTTATGTAGTAAAATTCCTAATATTTTTATAGAAAGGGAGATATTATTTCATGTTAAATGAATAAATATCTCCCACTCCTAAAATTAATTACTGCTCTAAGCTATAAGTTTATTTATTATTAGTCTTTTTCCACTCATCAACTTGAGTTTGCATTTCTGTAATTATCTTATCGATCCCTTGTTCTTTTAGCTTAGCGTTTAATTTTCCTAGATATTCATCAACATCTACTGAACCACTATAAATAGTTGCCTTAAACTCTTCTAAAACATTATTTACGGCTGCGATTTCAGTACTTACTTTTGATGGATCAAATTTAAATCCTAATATTGGTGATACCTTTGCTGCATCATTAAATGCTTCAAATTCTTTCCACTTAGTTCCTGGCTCATCACCTACTGCATAAGTTTTGAATAGATTTCCCATCGCAAAGTATGGAACATCATATCTCTTTTCATCTGGATTTATTAGCTCGATTGTATTATCACCAGTTTTCTTATAATGAGTATCTTCAATTCCATAGTTAATTAAGTTTCTTAAATATTCGTCTGTATTTAAAAGATTTAAGAATTCAACAGCTTTTTCTGGATTCTTAGAGTTCTTTGATACTGCTATCATTGATCCTGTTGTTGAACCATTAGTAATCCAAGTATCAGTAATAGTTGAAGAAACAACTGGATATTTTAAATTTTTTGACCATATTGAATCTGCATAAGGTTGTCCATCAGCTTTAGTTACAAATCTCTTCTGAGCTTTATCATCTTGAGCTGTAGCTGAATCTGTATTTATATATCCTGCTTTGTAGTATTTTCTTAAAGTTTCTAAAGCTTTTTTCATTTCTGGAGTTTCAAACATATTCTGTATCTTTAAATCTTTGTCATTAAGATCTATTCCAACTGGATCAACTAATTGATCAAAGAATGTTGTAAATGAGAATCCTTTAGTTATATATAAAGGTGTTACATTTGGCTCTTTCTCCTTTATAAGTTTTAACCATGGTTCTAAATCCTCTAAAGTATGGATATCTTGGTATGGTATGTTATACTTGTCTACATATTCTTTAGTGAATACCCAGCTTGGAGCTACTCCTAATTCCTTTTGGTTAGGTATAGCGTATGTCTTTCCATCTATCTTTGCTCCATCCCAGAATCTTTGATCTATTTCTGCTTTCATCTCTTTACCTTGATTATCTAAGTAAGGATCTAATTCTAAGAATGCTCCCTTTCTAGCATTTCCTAGATAGTCACCAGCCCATGAACAAGTAAATGCTAAATCATAATCTTCTCCTGAATTTATTACAACTGACATCTTTTGGTTATAATCACCAAAATCTATAAATTTCATATCTA
The DNA here is from genome assembly GCF_050584765.1 of Clostridium sardiniense. Lineage (GTDB taxonomy): Bacteria > Bacillota > Clostridia > Clostridiales > Clostridiaceae > Clostridium > Clostridium sardiniense_A. The sequence continues at coordinate 143,560 of NZ_JBNOOR010000004.1, forward strand.
AGTTTACGTTGATTTTTTCTTCTAAGTACTCATTTGCTTTATCTTGAACCATCTTTAAGTCCTTTGGTTCTCCACCAATTGAATACCAAGTTAATGTAGTTACATCCCCATTTTTACCTGAAGTAGCAGTTGATTTTCCACAACCAGTTAATATTGTTGTAGTCGTTAGCACAGCACATGCAGCTAGTGCAACAATCTTTTTAAATTTCATTACTTTTTCCTCCCCTACCCTTATTAAACATCTTTAATAACGTTTACAATAAAATTATAATATATCCATTTATTGTTTTATAGTGTACATATTCAACATTTACTTAAAATAATCTCACTTTAAATATTAAATACATCTTAAATAATTTGCTATATATCTTATTACATCTCTAATTCTATATAATTCACTTTCTTTATTTCGTTTTCTCCATATAAATGAGTAGTCATAAAGCCAAAGTTCAAATTTTTCTGCTAGATCTTTTTCATTATTTTCCTTTATCTCATCTTTATTATTTTGCTTTTTAGACAGTAAAATAATAAAAAATTCATTTATTAAATTTATTCCTCTTGCAGATACCATAAACTCTTGAACATCATCTTTTTTATCTATATTTTTAGCTAATGATGTAAGTGCTTTCTCTATATCTTTTCCTTTTTCGTAATTTCCTTTTATCTCTTCTATATCTAATTTAAAAAGCTCCTCTCTCTCTTTAGGACGTTCTTTAAATCTCACAAGTTCTGACCAGCCTACTCTTTGACAATTTCCAAGCTCTTTTAATAATGAAATTAACTTAAGTGACTCATCCCCATACTCTAGTAAAGATATTGCTTTATATGCTTTTTCAAAATCTTTTTCTATATTTGGATTCCATGATAACGAAGCACCATAAGCCATTCCCGGAATTGAATTTGATAGTAAATTAATATGCCCATAATCTCCCCAATCAGTGTTTAATACTCCTGTAGCTCCATATTTCACTCCATAAGATACCATTCTATTTATATTTTCAAATCCATTCTCTATAAGATTCATTAAATGACTCCATCCACCTACTCCTGGGCAGACATACTGCTCTAATCCACTTTCAGATATTTTTTTCGTATCATCCTCCTTAACTTTATACCAATAGTTCCAATTTAGACATACAACATCTTTTGGTATATCACTCATTAATTCTGGATGATTTAAGATTACATCTCCCCAGAAAAATACCTTTTTATTATGTTTCTTAACTAAAGATATAACTTTATTTAAAAATGTAGTATACAGTTTTCCTACTCCAAGTTCTTCTCGAAGCTTGCTACTTTTCCCTTTACCTAAATCAAAAGTTTCATCACAACATATATTAAACTTATTTGAACTAAATAATGGAATAAATTGATTTATCATATTAGATACTAACTCAAAGCTCTTTTCATCGCTTACATTTAAAGTATGATGAGCCATTCTATCAATAAATGAATACTCTATATCCTTACTATTTTCCAATTCACATGAATCTCCATATGATTCTGTGCGAAGTACTTCATATAAATGTCCAAAAGTAGATAGTGATGGTATTAGTTCAACATGTCGTCTTCTGCAGTACTCATCCAATAATAATATCTCTTCTGCTGTTAGTGGGTCTTTATCTATCCATACTTCACTCATTCCTTCAAATGCAAAGGTATGCTCTATATATAATTGGATTTGATTTATTTTATAAAAAGAAGCCCTATCTACTAATTCTTTTAATGTATCTAAAGTTGGAACCTTCCCCCTTGTAACATCATGATAGTATCCACGATTTTTAAAATAGGGTTCATCCTCTATAAGTATTCCTGATATAGTAGCTCCCTCTTGTCTTATTAATTGTATTAATGTTTGCACCCCATAGAATATTCCTGATCCCTTAGCTCCTTTTATTTCAATACAATCATTTTCTACTAAAATCTCATATGCTTCATTTTTCAATGAATTTTTTCTAGTGAATCTTATAGTACCTTTTTTATAGCTTTCTTCAAAGCACTTGTTTATTGGTGTTTTAAAGCCAAATATATCTTCTATTTCTTTTTGTAATATAATAGCTGCTTCAAGTTCATTAAAGTCACAATTATAACCTATACTAATTTCTGTTCCTCTTTCTATATTAAATTTATTTGTTGTTTTTTTATAACTTTTAGGCGTTGGTATTAAATACATCTCTTCATCTCCTTGTCATTTATGAGGGTCACTTTGTGACCCTTATATATTTAATTAATATTATCTTCTCTTTTTAAGTAAGATTGATCCTACTAAAGTTAATAGCCCAGACATAGTAAAAATCCTAAGTGGTATAGTGACCCCTGTTGAAGGTAAATTTTCATTGGCTTGATCTTTATTTGGATCTTTATCAGGATTCTTGTTTGGTTTTTCATCTTGATTATTACCTTGGCCTTCATCCTTATCTCCACTCGGTTTACTATTACCGTCTCCTTGCCCCGGCTTATCTTCCCCTTGATCAGGTTTATTCTCTGTATCTTCTGTTATATTATTTAATGATAGTTTTTTAACCTCTTTATCAAATGCCTTCTCTATTTTAATTTCATATTTATTATCATCCTTCTCATATCCCTTTAAATTCCCTGTATATTTAATTATATAAGTTCCTGGATCTAATTTTATTGTCCCAACTCCATCATCATTTGTAGTTATTTCACCTACTACTTTATTATCTTTTAGAACTTCATATACAGCATCTTTTATTGCAGAAGTTCCTTTGCTATCTCCTACTTTGACTTCAACTTCACCTTTAGTTGAAGCTCTCTTATCACTTGTATATGCTAATTTAAATTTAGGAGTTGTTTTCATTCCGTTTCTACTAACTTCAAGGATTAAATCTCCTCCATCATTATTAAGCTTTATTCCTTCTAATATTGCTGTATCTACCTCCGCAGCTACACTAACCTTAGTTGGGAATATATCATCCAAATTCTCATAATAACTTACTATATCTCCAGGTTTTAAACCTCCAGCTTCTATAGTTCCGTAATATTTATTATCTAATGCCCTTGGTGCGACTTGATACTCATATATCTTAAACTCATCTGGTATAGGAGTAACCTCCCAATTTTCATTCTCATAAGCCGTACTAAGCTTTATACTAGTATCCTTTCCTTCAGCTTTAGTTGCAAAGAATACTCTACCTTCCTTTGCTCCAAAATCTAAATTATCAAATGTTACTATTCCATCTTCTGATGCAATCTTACTTGCAAAGGGTTTTGTATCATTAATATTTTTATATAAAGATACTTCTTGACCTACTGGAACATTCTTTGCAACAAATTTATCCTTTGCTCCTATATTGTTAAATGCCCTTACTGAATTTAAGAATATATTTTCAGTTTTTGGACTATGAGCTTCCTCAAACAGTTGGAATTCATACAATCTTATAGCATTCCAAGGTGACAGCCCTGGATGATCTATCATTATTCTAAAATATCTTCCCGTTACAGGTTCTTTTAGATTTCTATCCACAATCCCCTCTGCATTATCCACTACAGTATCCACATCTTTATAAGTTTTTCCACCATCATTAGAAACTTGAAGCCTGAAGTCTTTAGTATTGGTAAGCTTATCTTCTCCTCCAGCCTCTCCATGCATAGTAACCCATCTCTTAATTGTCTTTTCTTCTCCCAAATCTACTTCAAGCCATCCACCAAACATATCAGTAGTAGTACACCATTTACTATTATTATCAACAGTTCCATCTACAGCTTTATATGCTGGCTCACCTGCATTTTCAGAACTTGCTCTGACCTTTTTATTCAATGCAACGTTTACAGGAACTTCTTCATTTGGTACTTCTGTATCATTTTCTCCAATATTCCAATTGAATTTTAGTTGTTTTGCCTTTCCTCTATTATAATTTTTATCAACTGCAACTACTTCGAAATTAAATGATTTCTCATTGTCATATCTATTAAATGGTGCTATATAATAAGAGTCATTATAAGTTGATCCTACATATTCCCTCTCCCCATTTGGCTTAACTCTATATATTTCATAAAAATCTGCACCTTTTACATCATTCCAATAAATTTTAGCTTCAGCCTTTTTTGAATTATGAAGAAGTGATTTATCTAAAGTTATCTTACTTGTAGCTTCTAGGACCTTATCATTATTTTTTTCTTCTATAGATATGTTTCCTACATTTATTTTGTAATTATTAATATCTTCTGAACTATCAAATTTTAAAGAGATCGCAGATACCTTTTTCCCCACATAATTAGCTAAAGAAATTTTTGCAGTATTCCATTGACCTGCTTGTCCATCTTTAACATCAAAGAATACAAAGTTTTCATCATCATAACTATCTCCAAAGCATAAACCAATCTTCATATTATTTTCTTTTAAAGGTGTCTTATATACAAGAGATAGTTCTGTTGATGAATCTACTATATTTAAATTTGTGCTATACAGCTTTATATGATTTGGATTTTCACTCTCTAAATTTCCTTCTATCTTTAATGAGCTTCCCCCATTATAAGCATCAGTCCTATCAAAATCTGGCTTTAATTTTGATCCATTTGACTCAACTATCCATCTCCACGTTGGTAGATAATCTTGTATTGCCCTATTATTCCACTCTTTATCTCTTGATAATTTTCCATCTATATAATAATCTGCTCCATGTCCTAAATTAAAGTTGGTAACAAAGGGTAAGCTATTAATTGCTGATTTATCAGCTACGTAATTTGCAAGTCCAACCCATTTTTCGCTTGTATCAGTATTTGCTGGATCACCTGTAGGTCCAACCCAGAATTTTTGATCGTGTTTATAAAAATCATTAACATCCTTTGCCATAGAAAAAGTTGAGTTTGGACAATACATTGCTAGTGACATCTTTAATTTCCCATTTTCATCCAAAAGATGTTCTACTGGGAACTTGTCATTATATGCATTCTGTTGAACTTCGACTCCTGCATATACATCATATTGACTTCTCCCTACACTCTTTGCAGTATCAACACTCATATCAATTTTACTTTTCTCTGGAAAACTAGTTGATGGCATATCCCAATTATAATTTAGGAAAAACTCATCTGTTACCCTCTTGCCCTCATTTTGAAAAAATCCTACGTTTAATGGATTCAAAGAATCTTGATATTTAACTGGACCCTCTGTTGTCATGGAATCATACCATCCAATCCTTATATCTGGTGCTGTTTCTTTCATATAGGTAAAGAACTCAACCATAAGATCGGCATCTTCTTTACTACATCCATAACTTTCTTGATTTATAAACCATCCGTCAAATCCATAAAACCTTGCCATCTCTATCATTTTATCGGCAACTTTGAATTTTCCATCTTTATCTTTAGCTAAAAATTCTCTTATTTGTTCAACATGTCCTTCCCCAGGCCCCCATGGAAAACCTACTGTTCCAAGTACTGGCACTCCATTTTTATGACCTGAATCTATTACATCAGCTGTTGGCACTAAGAATATCCCCTTACTTGTACCACCCCAATACACATAAGAATCAACATATTGCCAATATGAAAAAGCATATGCATTTTCTGTATCTCCACCCTGAGATGGCGCATTATCTGACTGCGGATTTGTTAGTGCACAATTCATAATTTTTGCATCTTTGTTAGCATTCTTATTTACTACAGGACCTGTAAATCTGTCCTGTAATTTTATACTTCCTCTGTTGTATCTTGCATTCTCATCACTTTCTGGAGTCCATTCAAGTAAAGTCTTTATACTGTATCCATTCCCTGTAGGCTGTAGTGTATTATCTACTTTTTCTTGAGCTGATTTTTGATACATTCCTTTCACATACTTAGTAGTTTCTTTTGCAACAGCATCAAGACTTGGAGCCATTGATGCTGTAATTGCAAGTGCTAATGCACAAGCTAATGGTCTTTTTGATACGAAGCTTTTCTTAAAACCTCTAGTTTTATTTTTGTTTGCTTTGATGGACATTATTATTTTCCCCCTCTGCTCTTTAAAAAAATTTATACTATTGTCACTTGATCTACGAACATAAAGGCTGGCCCTTCTCCTGCCATTATGCTCCAATCTGGACATAGATCTTCATTCTTTGCAAATATTCTTATATAACGTATATTTGCTACACTGTTTGTAGATATATTTTTAACTCCTACTTCTATTCTAGGAGAAGAGTTTTCATTATATATGCGATCTATTTTTTTAAAAGCTTTTCCATCAACTGATACCTCAAAATCCACATACCTTGGATAGTATATCCAAGCTCTAGTGTCCTGTAAGAAACCAACTGTTATACTATTTATCTTTTTAATCTCACCTAAATCAACAGTAACGTCCATATCTTCATAATATCCAAGCCAATTACCATCTGTATAATCTGAAGTTCCCTTATTACCATCTATAAGATCATATATACCTTTTTTATTAAATTTATCAATATCTACTGGTTTTGTATTACCTATGATATCTTTTATAGATATTGTTTTATAAAGTCTTCCCTCTACAACTTCACTTTCTTTAAATCCATCTTTAAAAGCGATAGCTTTTATAGTTAATTCTTTATCTAAAATTATAGGTTTTTCATAAACAGGAGATTCTATATCTGGGGTACTTCCATCTAATGTATAATGAATCTCTCCATTCTCCTCATTGTTTTCTATTTTAAATATTTGGGCATCATTATTTTTACTAAGTATTACATTTGGAATTATATTAGGCTTTAAAGCTCTAAGCTTCATCTTTGAGTTTTTAGTAACTCTTCTATTTATAGGAATATATTTATCTATAGATTCTATATTTTCGATAAACTCTTTATTTAGGAATTCATCTGATTCATTAGGTATATTATTTTTAGAAAGAACTATAGTAATCTCATTTTTTTCACTAATTATTAGGATACTTCCATCATTTTGCAATTTAAAATCACCATCATCTAATGAAATTCTATATTCAAATCCATTATGATTACAGATTAACATCTTTCTATTTAAATCTTTCAAAATTGGCAATTTATTAATATGAATAGCTAATTTCTTATCATTGCTAGAAATGCTCTTCATAGCTATCTTTATCTTACTTTCATTACAGTTTATTATGACAAAATTATAATTTTCACATTTCCATTCTATATTGTAAATAGATTCTCCATTTGTTGAAAACCTAGGTTCTTTTCCCTTTAAACTTTGAATTTTATTGTCACTATCTAAAGTTATAAAATCTATTGATGCACGAGACTCATCATCACTCCACTTATGAGCATTTAACACAGGCAATGCATCAAATATACTTTCATTATCATCTAAAGTATCATCATAATATCTCGATTTATAATTTTCATTAAACAGATGTAAATCTCTTATAGAAAGTTTATTATCCTCCCAAAGAAAACTTACTCTATAAAACCTACTATTGTACCAAACTGTTCTTAAATTCTCCTCCTTATTCCAATCCTCTGATGCAACAAAAGTTGTTGGAGGAGTTAAATTATATCTTTTCTTATACCACTTACCTGTTTCCTCTAAGGTCTGAACTCTTACCTCTCCTATTCTTTCAAGTTCTGCTATATAAGGAATCTGAAGTTCATATCCTTTTCTCATTGTATTCCATAAAAATGTATTTTCTTGGCCTGCTTGAACATAGGAAAATCCTAAGACTTCTTCCTTTGTAAATCTATCAAGCAGCCACTTTACCCATTCTTCCGTTTGTCCAATTACGGAAGCTGGTTCTAAAGTATGTACTCCAGTAACCGATTTTCTTAAGCCATCTTCAAAGCTATATATAGGATCTGGTCCAAGCATTCTAAATATAGGTGTATCTATTTGCATTTCTGTGCTTTGCGCTGGAATGTACTCATTAAATTTACTTGGATAATATCCTTGGCTAAAATACCCTCCCCATAGTGTAAATCCATCTGTTCCAATTTGATCTCTACATAAAGCCGCCGCTACTACTCCATATTTTTCTTTAAAGTAATTAAGTGTAATTATATCTATTACCCATGATCCAACGGTCTTTGGATAATATCCAAATATGTCCTTAAAATCCTCCATATAAACATCAACCATTTTTATTCTATCTTCAGGTTTATATCCTAATGAATATCCTATATTAACATGGTCATCTACTGGAGTTTTTCCCTTCCACTCTACATTAGCCTTTTTTGCAAGTGTCTCATCAATCTCCCACCACACTGCAACTTCATCATAATCATCTATATTTTCTTTGATAAGATTAGAATATCTGTCATCCATAAGCGCATCATATTTTAATGCATATGTTGCCGGTAAATTATATCGTTTTAATGTTTCCATTTGATATAAAACTGTATCAAAATCATCCTTTACAAACTCTCCACTAGGATAAACTGTTTTTCTTATAAAATTATAAATATTTACTATCGTAGGAGCTCTATCTCTTGGCTTCATAATTCTGCCTCCTGCTAATATCACTATACTAGTCTCATTAATTTTTTTAGATATATAAATAGAAGTATCTACTCATTTTATTTATTCGTAGATACTTCTATAATTTCTTCTATATGCCTTCTTAATCTACTACTTTAATTTAAATTTGAATGTCTTTATTTCAAATGGTTTAATTGTGAAGTTAACTTTATTTTCATCTGCATTAAGCACTTCTAAATCTCTTTCCATTAGGTTACATTCACATATTTCTTCTATATCTTTAAAGAACTCTAAAGTAGCATTTGTTCTCTTGTTGTGGAACTCATACATTCTTACTATTAAGTGGTCTGTATCTTCAGCCTTCTTAATAACTTCAATCATGATGTTTTCCTTATTTACCTTAACTAAGCTTAATTCATCTTCTAATTCTCCATTGTGTGCTTCTTCAACTTTTGCATATAGCGGAGTATTTAACTTATAAGCTTCATTAGCTGTTTTTGCCTTCTTCCAATCACCTTCATGGCTGTAGATTGAATATGTGAAGAAGTGTTCTTCTTTATCTGCATCTGGATTTGGATCACAAGATGATTTTAATAGAGTTAATCTCATATTTCCATCTTTGATGTCATGTCCATACTTTGAGTTATTAAGTAATGATACCCCAAAGTCTCCTTCTGATAAGTCTGCCCACTTATGTCCACAAACTTCAAAGCTTGCAACATCCCATGAAGTATTGTTATGTGTAGGTCTTGTAACATTTCCATATTGAATTTCGTAAGTTGCTTCTTTAGTATTTATATCAATTGGGAATGCTGCTTTAACAACTACATCTCTTTCTTTCCAATCTACATATGTGTCAAAGTCAACTCTTTCTAAATCATTGTATACATATACCTTTTGTACTATTGTTGATTCTAAGAACTTTCTTTCTATCTTTAATGTACTTCTTACTGGTCCTCTTTCTATTACTTCAATGTTTTGAATATCATCTATCTTCCACATTTTTTCTTTGTAGTAGATATCTATATCCCAGTTATCAAAGCACATTGGCTTATCTTCAAATGCTTGTATTTCATTTCCTATAGCACCATCTTTTAAGATTTCTCTGTTGGCTGCTTTGTTTATGAATGATACAATTTGTCCCTTATCATCAAGCTCAATCTTAAAGAATTTATTTTCTGCTCCATTTTCAGAAACTTCTACAATATCATTAGATACTTTAGTTGCTTCTACTATCTTAAATGACTTATGTCCATTAGCTGGAATATTTTCTGCAAAGAATATTGCTTTGTTTCCATCTATCTTTTGGCATATTAGTTCTTCACCATTATTATCTAAAACAGCAGGATTAGTTATATCTTCTGGAATATCAAATGTAGCTATATCACTTCTTTCAAATCCTAAAGTATTTGATACAACAACACTTCTATCCTTTAAGTTAATGTTTGAAGTAATATTTGATAAACCTTCTCCTATTAACTCTTTACCATTTTGTATTAATGCCTTGTATTCAACATCTGTTACATCATAAACTTCCTTTATTGATGAACCTGGTATAATATCGTGGAATTGATTTAATAATACTGTTTCCCATGAATCAGTTATACTTCTGTATGGATAGTTATTTCCAAGTAACATTGACATTGAGTTTAACTTCTCTGCTGCTGTGTACATATTTTCGCAGATTCTGTTATCTCTCTTATTTCTAGCCATTGAAGTATATGTTCCTCTATGGTATTCAAGATATAATTCTCCAACCCACTTTGGTAATTTCTTATTTCCTGAAACTTGTTCTTCAAGTCTCTTGAAGTAGTCTAATGATGTACCCATCTTAACTCTTGGAGCTCCTGGTATACCTTTAGCTAGTCTTCTTCCATTTTCAAGCATTTCTAGAGTGGCACCACCACCACCATCTCCCCATCCAAAGGAAACTAGAACATCATTATTTATATTCTTATTTTGGTATCTTCTCCATGAACCCATTATTGCATCTGGTTGAATATGTCCATTATAAGTTGTAAAGTGTGATTCTCTTTCTTGTCCTGGTCCAGTTGTTGTTATAAAGTGTGTTAATACTTCAGATCCATCTATTCCTTCCCACATGAAAGTATCATTTGGAATTTTATTAAATTGATTCCATGCAATCTTAGTTGTCATAAAGTAATCAACATCTGATTTCTTTAAAATTTGAGGAATAGCAGCTGAGTATCCAAATACATCTGGAAGCCATAATATCTTGTTATCAACATTAAATTCTTCTTTAAAGAATCTCTTTCCGTGTAATATTTGTCTTACTAATGATTCTCCTGATGTTACATTACAGTCAGCTTCAAGCCACATAGCGCCTTCTGGTTCCCAAACACCTTCTTCAATCTTTTCCTTAACTCTTGCATAAATTCCTGGGTGATCTTCCTTTAGGAATTTATATAGTTGAGGTTGACTTGACATGAATATATATTCTGGATATTCTTCCATAAGCTTTAATACTGTTGAGAAACTTCTTGCAACTTTTTCTCTAGTTTGAGCAACTGTCCAAAGCCATGCAACGTCTATATGAGTATGTCCAACACATGTTGCAATTACATCTTCATGTCCACATAATTCTCCATAGAACTTATCATTTAAGAATTCATTTGCCTTCTTTACACTCTCATCATATAATTCTGTCTTTGGTCTTCTTAAATCAATTAAGTTAACTGCATCATTTAAAACTGTTATCATATCTATTCTGTTTTTATCTTCTTTATCTAGCTCTTTACAAACATCTGCTGGTACTTTTAAATTCCAGTATAATTCTCTTGCAGCCATATCAATTACTACTAATTTACCATGTAATGTAGCTTTTTTATCAGCAAGCATTCCTGCATATGCGTGTAAGTCTATTTCATACTTTTGACCTGCAACTGCATCATGAGTTAATATAATTTCTCTATGATTTATATCAACACCTTGAATTTGTTCTCCATTAACATATAGGATAAATTGAGGATTTGTTGCATCCCAACCTTCTTCGAATGTATGGAAGTTTAAAGCTATAGTTTGTCCAGCAAAACTTTCTGGAACTTCAACTGAACACTTAAACCACCCGTGGCAATCTTTTCCGCCCCATAGATCTCCTGTTTTAAATTCTCTCCAGCCATCTTCTGGAGCTTCTTTTATTAAATCAATATTATGATAGTTTCCATCTATATACATATAGTTCTCAAGATTAATTTGATCTCTATATACGTGCTTTGAAATTTCTCCACAAATTTTATCAATTCTTTCTAATAAATAATACATAATATATCCCTCTCTAACTTCTATACTCTATTGTTTTTTATGATTAATTTATATTTATTAATTTAGTTTTTACTCTTTTACTGCTCCAACTGTAAGTCCACTTACGAAATACTTTTGGAAGAATGGATATGCAAATATTATAGGAAGTGTAGTTATAACAACTATCGCCATCTTCGCTGTATCCTTTGGCATACTTGCAGCAGCTTCTACTGCATTTGTTCCAAGGGCAGCCGAGTTATTTGCCAAGAATTCCATTGAGGTTTCCAATCTAATAAGTAAGTACTGTAATGGCACTAAACTATTTTTATCAATATAAAGCATTGCGTTAAACCAATCATTCCAGAATCCAAGTGTTAAAAATAATGCTATAGTTGCTATTGCTGGAAGTGATATTGGAAGAACTATCTTTAAGAATAATTTCCATTCTGATGCACCGTCTATTTTAGCTGATTCTACAACTGCATCTGGTACTGTTGTCTTAAAGAATGTTCTAAGTATTATAATGTGGAATGAACTTACACATATGGGAAGTATCAATGCAAGTAAGTTGTTCTTAAGTCCTAAGAACTGTGTTACAACCATATATGATGCAACCATACCACCTGAGAATAACATTGGTATAAATATTAGTTTTGTAAAGAACTTTTTATATGCAAAGTTTTTTCTTGATAGTGCATATGCATAAGTTGTCATAATTACAAGCCCTAATAATGTACCAGCTATAGTTATAAATATAGTTATTCCATATGATCTCATTATTTCTCCGCCTGAGAATATGAATTTATATGCTTCTAAACTCCACTCTTCTGGCCAAAATCTATATCCGTTCATTTGAAGTGATTGTTCACTAGTAAATGATATAATTACAACGAATATAAATGGTATTATACAAAGTGCCGCTAATATAGCAAAGAATATATTAAACGCAATATTTGTAGGTTTTGATATAGAGTTAAACTTATTTACTCCATCTACTTCTTCTTTATCTTTACTGAATATTTTATTTTTTATCTTATCTATCATAATCTACACCACCTTTTCTCCTAGAAGAATGCATTTTCGTTATCTACTTTTCTAACGATTCCATTTGTAACTAATATTAATATTAATCCTACAAATGATTGATATAATGCTGCTGCTGAACTCATTCCTATATTTCCAAGGTTAGTAAGTCCTCTATAAACATAAGTATCTATAACATTTGTTACTGAGTATAATGCACCTGAATTCTTTGGTAATTGATAGAATAATCCAAAGTCAGCTCTAAACATTCCTCCAACTGCTGTTATAAACATGATAATTAATACTGGTTTTAATAATGGAAGTGTAATATATTTTATTTGTTGCCACTTGCTAGCTCCATCTATCATTGCTGCTTCAAAGTATGATTTATCTATACCACATATTGATGCTAGATAAACAACTGTTCCATAACCTACACCTTTCCATTGACTCATGAAAATTATTATGAATGTCCAATATCTAGGTTCTGTATACCAAGATACACTATCCATTCCAAGCATATTTAAAATTCCATTTACATATCCTTTTTCTGGGCTTAAGAATGCGAATAAACAGTAACTTACTATAACCCATGATAAGAAATATGGTAAAAACATTGAACTTTGATAGAACTTTGATAATTTCTTATTTAAAAGTTCTTTTAAAAGTATTGCAAAAGTTACTGGAAGAACTATTCCAAGGATTATAAACACCAAATTATACAAGACTGTATTTCTTGTTATTAACCAGGCATCACTACTTTGGAACAGGAACTCGAAGTTTTTAAGTCCAACCCATTCACTCTTAAATAGACTTTCAAGGAATCCACCATGTATTTTCCAATCCTTAAAGGCTATTATAATTCCAAACATAGGTAAGTATGCAAATACTAAAAACCATATACTTCCTGGTACAGTTAAAAGTAATAATTCTTTATTAGCCTTTAATTTTTTAAACATTGATTCTTTTTTCTTTTTAGCTAACTTGTCTACCTTTTTTACCTCTTCAACTTTATTTACTTTTTCTATTTTTTCTACTTTTTTTACTTCGTCTACCTTATGTGTTTTTTCTACTTTATTTACTTTGTCTATTTTTTGTTTTTCTTCTATTTTTTCTAGATTTCCTACTTTAGACATTTACCCCTCTCCCTTCCGTTCTTGTAAACGTTCCCTAAGTTACTTAAAATATATCATATTTAATATTTACCTTTAAAGTTGAAATAATCTAGATTTAGTGTAGAAATTAGATTTATCTATTTTCAACTAATTTTATTGCATAAAAAGATCCCCTAATTGACCATAATTTTATAATTTAGATCAATTAGAGGATTAATTTTCTCTATTAATAATTCTTCATTTCTCTCAATGTTGATGGACAAACTCCATAATATTTTTTAAACTTTCTATAGAAATAACTAGTATCTGTATATCCTATAGCCTTAGCAATATCATTTATTTTCATATTAGTTTCTAATATAAGATCTTTAGCTTTGATATTCTTTGTCTTATTTAGATACTCTGAAAATGATATTCCAACTTCCTTAGAGAATATTCTTCCAAGGTATGAACTATTTATATTATATTGTTGAGCAAGTGTCTTTAAGCTCAACTCTTCATAATATCTATCATTTATATTATTTATAATTTGTTGTACTATAGGACTATACTTTATAGTATTTGAGCACATAGCATTTATAACTTCTTCAACTTCACTAATTATAAATGCTTTTACACTATCTCTTGTACTTTCATTACATAATTCTACTATAGTTGAACTTAAGCTATCTCTTACATACTTTTTATCTAACTTAAACTCATCAGAAATATTATCAAGAAGTATTATTATTTTTACTGATAAATCATATATATTTCTCGGAGTTAATTTACTATTATCAAATATTTCTGTTAAATAATCCTTAGTTTTATTTATATTCTTTTCTATTATAAGCTTATTTAGCTTGTCTATTTCTGATGAAAAATTCATTCTATATTCTTCTATATCAGAAACTTTCTCTTTGTACAAGCACATGTTAGTTCCTTCTGTAAGCATGTATTTTTTAAATATACATGCTACTCTGTAACTGTCTTTTAGTTTATCTATAGAATCTACTGTATCACCTATTGCAATAAATACATCTACATTTAGAGTATCTATTAATTTATCTTTTATACGATTGTAATATTCTATAATTTCTTCTCTACTACATCCTTCATTCCATTGATTAACTAATATAGTTTGACCATCAAATTTATGAATTATTTCATAATTTCCAAGTGTATTTTCTTCTATGGCTTCATCTATATTTATATACTTACCATCTTCATTTCGTCTACTTATGGTTATTGTTGCTACTGTATAATATTTTTCATTAAAATCTAAGTTTATATCTTCTTTTATTTTATATATCTCTTCTTTATTTATTTTCCCATTTATAAATTCAATTAGCTTTCTATTTTTATCTAATATATTATTTTTATTTTTCTTCTCTAACTCAATAGACTTTACTATATTTATTAAAGATTCTTCAAGTTCTTCTTCGTTAATAGGTTTTAGTATATAACTTTCAACTCCATATGCTATTGCTTTTTTTGCATATGAAAATTCATCATATCCACTTAATATTATAAAATTAACACTTTCATCTATAGCTTTAATCTCTTTTATTAAATCAAGCCCACTCATTTTTGGCATATTTATATCTGTTACCACTATATTGACAGGACTTTCTTTAAACTTTTCAAGAGCCTCTTCCCCATTCTGGGCTGTATCTACAACTTCTAAATTTAAATTTTCCCATTCAACTAAATTTAATAATCCTTGCGTAATAAGCTTTTCGTCATCGACCAACATAACTTTATACATAAAATTACCCCTCTCTACATGGAAGTTTTATAACAACCATTACTCCCCTATCATCATTTAGTTCTAATCCAATACCATAATCATCACCATATGCAATTACAATTCTCTCATGAGCATTAGTAATACCTATGGATTTTCCTTCATAATCCCTATTTTTCAGACTATTATTTATACTATTTATCTTTTCTTTAGTTGTCCCATTACCATTGTCTTTAACCATTATTATTATATCTGTTCCATCTTTTATTATATTTATCTCTAGGTAATTATCAAAATCATCAAGTCTTATACCATGAACAAAATAATTCTCAATTATAGGTTGTAACGTGAATTTTATTATTTCTTTATCTAATAAGCTCTCATCACAATTAATCTTAAAATTAAACTTCTCATCATATCTAAACTTAAATATTTCTATATATTTAGTGCAATATTCCAGTTCATCGCCTATAGTTATTACATCTTTATCCTTAACTTGCTTTCTAAATAAAAATGCTAATGTATATAACATTTTACCTACTTCTTTGTCCCCATTACAAATAGCAGTCATTCTTATACACTCTAATGTATTGTATAAAAAATGTGGATTTATCTGATTTTGAAGTGCTATCATTTCTGCTTTCTTTTGATCTAATTCTGCTAAATAACTCTTTTCAATATATTTATTTAAATCTCTGCACATATCATTAAAGTTTTCTGATATATATCTAATCTCATCATTCTCATCTTTTTTCTCATCTATAGGTATTGAAACATTTAAATCACCATTTTTAACTTTTTCCATAGCAATTAATATATTATCTGTTCTATCACTAAATTTTTTAAGCTTAATAATTAGAATCCCTAAAGCTATTATAAATAATATTATATCTACAGCTATCAAAGAATTTAAAAATCCTTTTGGTAAACTACGTATGCTATTTTTATTGAACTTAGCTACTGTTGTTAAATTAGATTTACTAGTTATTTTATAAACATAGTACTCTTGATTATCTAACTTTACTATATCTTGTCCATTTTCTAACTTTGGAAAATCATCATAATACTTATACTCAAAGTCTTTATTAGAATCATAAACCACGAATTCATTTTCATCTAAAACCATAACTTCATATTCGTCATTATATTTTTTTACAATATTTGAAATATTATTTAAATCATATGTAAGCACTATAAGACCTTCACTTTTTAAGCTAGTTGGATTTCTAATTTCTTTAACAAAGCTTACAGTGTTTTTTTCACATATAACATTAGAAAAGTTATTATTGTTAAATACATATGATTTGTTTATTTTTTTGACTGCTATTTGATTAGTTCTATTAAATGATCTAGTTTCCATTCTATCATAGCCAATAAATGATATATCTATTAAGCTATTATTTGAAATATATGAGTTTCTAGTAAAATGTTCTACTCCCCTATAGAAGTATTCATTACTTTCAGAAAATTTATTTAGTTTATTTTTCAGATATGTAACACTATCTGTATTTAAAAAATGTATTATATCATCTACTACATAAGAATCATTATACATAGTTTCAATTATTGAGTTGCTAGAATTTGTTATTTCATTTAGGACATCGTTTACATCATAGGCAACCTTCTCATTTACATATACATTGTTATCAATATTCTCTTTATGTACCCTATTAATAAAGTAGATATCTAATGCTGTTATTAAAAGAAGTATTACAGATATATAAACAATAAATAATCTTTTATATATCATTGATTTTCTGGCACGCATATTTAACACCCCTAAATTTTACTTACCCATAACTATATTTAACCATAATAATTATTTCATTAAAAGATTTTTTTATGTAATATATTATATTTTTAGTGTATTTTTTCTAGTTTTTTGTATAAAAAATACATAATAAATTGAATCTACTCATTGATTAAATTATACTATAGCTATCAAAAGTAAACATTTTCAAAGGAGAGTTCATTATGCAAGAAATTTTTAATTTAGACAAAATATTCGATACCTTCAATTATATTTTTTGGTTCTTTTTGTTAAATATCTTCTTTATGATATTTAATATTCCGGTTATTTTGTTCTTTTTATTTGTTGGTATAAGTAATGTTTTCACATACTTTCCACTATTCTTAGTATGTTTAATTCCTACAGTACCTGCTTTCACTGTACTTTTATATTGCATGGGAAAGCTTATACGTACTAAAAGTTTAGATATAGTTAAAGATTTCATTAAAGGAGTTAAATTAAATTTCCTTCAAGCTTTATCAATGTGGATTCCAGAACTTCTTATAATATTAGCCTTATATTCTAATGTTAAGTTCTTCTCTACAGTTAATTATAATTTGATTTTGACTTGTTTATTTGTAGCACTACTTATACTTATTGCTGCGGTAACACCACATTTATATATATTAATGAGTAGATTCTCAATGAAGAATTTCGATCTTTTAAAGACTTCTTTTATATTGACTTTTACAAGACCAATAATAACTATAACTAACTTATTAATTCTAATTGTTTCACTTGTAGTTTTTGAGGTTGCACCTGGAACAATGGTACTATTTATAGCTAGTTTACTTGCTTTCTCACTTGTATTTACAAATAAAGCACTATTACTAGAACTTGAACAAGCATCAAAAAATAATTCTTAATTATAAATATTTTGGAGGAAATTTTATGAACACTATTACAATTAATAAACTAGATATTATTAAAAATACTGTACGAGAAATAGGAGCTGACTTATCAAATAAAATATCTGATGAAAATTTAAAAGCTTTATTTTATAACTGTTTTATAAACACAATAGAAACTACTGTTGACGTATCAGAAAATGATACCTTTGTAATAACAGGTGATATACCAGCTATGTGGCTTAGAGATTCAACATCACAGATAGAACACTATTTACCATTTGTTAAAGAGAATGAATGCTTAAAAGATATATTTACTGGTCTTATTAAAAGACAAATGAAATGTATTTTAATAGATCCTTATGCTAATGCTTTTAATAAAGAAGCTAATGGACAAAAGTGGGACAATGATATAACTAAAGATAGCCCTTGGGTATGGGAAAGAAAATATGAGATAGATTCTCTTTGTTATCCTATACGTTTAATGTATAAATACTTTAAAGAAACTGGCGATACATCTTTCTTTGATGAAGAAATAAGAAATGTATTTAATATAATAATTGATTTATGGAGAACAGAACAACATCACTTTGAAAAGTCAGATTACTCTTTCCAAAGATTAAACTGTTCACCTACAGATACTTTATGTAATGATGGTCTTGGAAATCCAGTAGGATTTACAGGTATGACTTGGTCAGGATTTAGACCTAGTGATGATGCTTGTCAATATGGATACTTAGTTCCTGCTAATATGTTTGCAAGTGTAGCTTTAGGTTATATTGAAGAAATTGCTGAAACTATATATAAAGATAATGAACTTAAAGAAAAAGCAAGTAGTCTAAGATCAGAAATAGAATCTGGCATAGAAAAGTTTGGTATAGTTCATGATGAAGAATTTGGCGATATATATGCTTATGAAGTAGATGGACTTGGAAATCATAACTTTATGGATGATGCAAATGTTCCTAGTCTTCTATCAATACCTTATCTTGAGTTTAGAGGAATTGACGATGAAATATATCAAAATACAAGAAGATTTATACTAAGCAAAAACAATCCATTCTACTACGCCGGAACTGAAGCTTGTGGTATAGGAAGCCCTCATACTCCACCTGAGTATATATGGCATATAGCACTTTCAATGCAAGGACTTACTACTAATAATACAGATGAAATTAAAGACTTAATAAAAACTTTAACTTCAACTGATGCTGGTACAGGCTTTATGCATGAAGGATTCTATTGTAATGATTCGAAGCAATTTACTAGAGATTGGTTTGCTTGGTCAAATTCTTTATTTGCACATTTTATATACGAAACAATTATTATGAAAAATATTAAATTGTAATACTATTTGAATCCTTAATTATTATTATAATGAGAAAAGATAGATATAAAACTTATATCTATCTTTTCTTTATTTTATAAATAATTAAATTAATTTATTGAATTATTTATAAAATAACTTGGATTTTTAGTTTGGTACCAAACTAAACCTGGTCCAAAAAATTTCATTATATTTCCTTCTCCGCTTTCAATGGATATCTTTTCATCTCCAAATTTTCTTATTGAATGTTTTATATTACTTTCTTTTAAAACTACATGATTCTGATCTATTATTAGACTTTCGCCTTCTTTTAATTGTTTTTTTATTATTTTTCCAGTAGCACAAATAGCTATTGTACCCTTACCACTAGCTTCCACTACAAAAATGCCATCGCCTTCTGTGATCCCTTCTCTTCCTTCTTTTTTAACTTCTAGATTTATATTTTCTGTTGATGCTAAAAATGCTCTTTTACTAAGTGCGTAGTTACTGTTTCCATCCATATTTAAAAATTCAATATCACCTAAAAACCTTTGTGATAAAACAAGCTTCCCATCACTTAAAGCATGATAATCAACTAGTACAATAGGCTCTCCAGCAAAAAATTTACTAAAAAATTTATTCATACAACCCGAAGTTATTTTAACATCAAAAGTATCAGTCATGGAAATCATAGAATCTGAGGCAACTTTTATAACATCACCCTTTTCGGCACTAACTTCTATAGCGGTACTAATACTATCAAATAACTTTTCAAATTTAATCATTTGTATACACCCCTCTATTGTAAAATAATTTATTATAGAAAATATAGGTAAAAAGCCTTTTCAAAAGAAAAATTACCAATATCAGTATAGTTCTAATATTGGTAATTGTCTAATTATGCATTTTTAAATAATATTAAATATAAAAAGAATTATATAATTCTTTTGCATTTAATAAATTAACTAATACTCAAATTAATTATAACGAAATAATGCATAATTTTATTTAATTAATCAATTCTATAATTTATAAATCCTATATTTATACTTTTATTTTTTTCTATTAATTCTTCAATATTTAAAACACTACCTGACCAACTCATAGAATAATTTAATTCTATAAATCCCCCTAAAGATGCTTTAAAGTTAGTTTCCCAAATATTATTCATAACCCATGAATATAACTCATACTCATTATGCTTTGTATATTCTTCATGAAATAATTTTTTAGAGTTCTCATATTGAAGCTTTGATGTATATATTAATGATGTGTCTGGCATTGATATACTAACTCCAT
Organism: Clostridium sardiniense; assembly: GCF_050584765.1. Lineage (GTDB taxonomy): Bacteria > Bacillota > Clostridia > Clostridiales > Clostridiaceae > Clostridium > Clostridium sardiniense_A. Next base: position 164,300 of record NZ_JBNOOR010000004.1, read on the forward strand.
AATTATTCTCCTTTAAAGCAATTCCATCTTGTACTAAATAAAAATCACAATTAGTTCCAGGTAATTGATCTTTTCTTGCTTGTATTGTACAGCCAGTTTTTTCACAATATAAATCCATTTTTTTATTATTAAATGCAAAAGGCATTGCAATGTATAAACTTTCTGGATCCCATACACTATCTTTATTAACTATTACATTTATATCTGCTCTCTTATTATCATTGTAAACTTTAATTATTACTTCTAATAAGCTTGTTCCTTTAAGGCTTAATTTCAAATGTATTTTACCAAATATTTTCCCAACTTCAGTTACTTCTATTGATTCTATAGTTGGATAATAAACTTTTGCATTCTTTCCTCTCATGTTACGTCCCAATACTTGTCTAACTTTATATTGAGCCTCTGTAGTTTGTCCTTCACCCTTAGTTAATTCATATATAGGCATGAATGCTCCTGTTTTTGCATTACTATCTATTAGCTCTACATTGTTTATCTTATCAAACCAACTTATTATCCCTCTATCGTAATTCCACTCTATTTTTAAATGATTATTTTCATAAATTTGACCATACTTTTTAATATTAGTCTCTTCTCCGTAAACATATATATCATCTATTCCTTGACAACACATATGCTCATTTTTTATTTTTACATATGGATCCTTATTCTCTAACCTTTTAATTACTAAAGTTCTCTCTTCTTTAGGGTTTAAGGTAATTGTAAAATTAATGTACTTTCCTCTTGGATGTTGCTCACTTTGAGTTAAGTATTTATTACCTAAATCATCCTCTATAATCTCTTCTAAATCTGATGTTTCCCAATAATCTAATGATAGCTTAACACACTCAGTTAATTTTATATTATGAGGATTAATTATTTTAAATTTTGGTTCTCTATTAGGCTTTAAACTACTCATTCCCTTATTTTCTAATATAAAGTTATAATTTCTTATTGCAGCTTCATGAGCATTTATAGCATATGATGCATTTTTATAATCTAGAAGATTTACAAAGCTGTTCCATGGATTTGTTATTGATGAAGAATGTCCCCAAGTATGCTCTGCATAAAGCGCTAGCATATCCTCACACCTATTTACAAGTTCTTTATTACTTAAACTTAAATCTTCATCTAATAATTTAGTAGTTTTTAATAATCTTTGTGATTCTTTAAATATTTTATTTACATTTGGAGTACTTCCTACCCCAAATGCCCACCAATCTGGCCAATCCCCTTTATAGGTAGGTATCGTAACATTAGTTTTTTCTAAATTTTTAAAGAAATCATCTAATGTTGTCATCTTTACAGTTACTTCTTCTCCAAACTCTTCATTCCACCAATTAATAAATTCTAATACTTCTGTATTAGGAGAACCATTGTCCGTTGGTAATCCATGAATAGTAATTGGAACAAAATTATATTCATAATCTTGCTTTTCAAGGCCTTTTAAATATCTAAACATTCTAATTGTTCCATACTCTTTTAATTTATCCCTAGTAAATGTTGCTCCTAATTCATCCTTGTTTATATATGAGCCTGTAGCAGTACCTACTATTCCAAATTCATTTCCAAAATGATAATGCTCTCCATTCCATACTAATATCCTATTTCCTTTTGGAGTTTCCCAATAAAATGGAGTTTGTTTTTTAAATAGTGGATACATTCCATGATGTGTATGAACACAAGAAAATAAATTTTTTATTCCACAATCATATAGTGCATCTGAATACCCCCAGCTATATCCATTAATATCAGCCGTCATTGCGCTATTTATATCTCTGCCTATGCTCTTACAGTAATTAACTCCTTTTAAGATTTGATTTTTCAAATTATCGTAATCTATAAGCTCATTAAAATTCAGATAGTTACCTGTAATTTCTATCCCACCATTTTTAACACAAGTTTCAAAACGATGCTTCCATTCATTATCTACATATTTTAAGAAGCTCTCAACACCCCAAAAGCTTTCGCATGTCCAAATGAACTCCCCTTCTTTTCCTACTTTCCTTAACTCTTCACTTATCTCAATAGCTTGTTTAATAAAATTTATATGATATAACTCTATAGTTTCTTGGCTTTGTGTGTATCCTATATCTGTATGTGAATGATGTATAAGTAATACTTCCCATTTTCTATTTAAGTTTACTGGCTTCATATATATTCCTCACTTCAAATTATTTTATAAATTCAATTTTTCTTTTTATATATTTTATTTCGCCTTTTCATATTCAAATTAAACTTTCCATAAATTACACTTACTATTTTAAATTACATAGATTTATTATCTTAATAATGAGCTAAATTATATTTCTAGCTATAAATTTTATAATCCTATCCTTTTAATTTATCTCAAGCTCTGCAATTACCGGATAATGATCTGATGGGTATCCATTATATATTGTTCTATCATCTATATATAATTTGTTACAAGTGATCCCACTCGCTATTAGTATAAAGTCTATTATTCCGCCATCATACCCTCCTTTAAAATCATGGAAAGTACCTTTTATACTATGGCTTACTTCATCATAGACATTTCTTAAGTAAGAATCACCTATCTTAAACTCCTTTATAATATCAAAAACTTCATCACCTAAATAACAATTAAAATCTCCCATTATAATAAATGGTACTTTACTAGATTTAAATTCTAATCTAGCAAAATGTAATATTATTTTTATTCCCTCCTCTCTAGCTAGTTTACTTTCATGGTCTAGGTGAGTATTATAAATTATAAATTCTTTTCCCGATTTCTTTTCCTTAAATTTTGCCCATGTACAAATTCTTGTGCATGCACTATTAAAGCTTTTACTTCCTTTTACTAATGGTGTTTCAGATAACCAAAATTGCTTCCATTTAATTAGTTCTAATTCATCTTTTTTATAAAATATTGCACTATATTCTCCTTTATCAAAGCCATCACGACCTTCTCCAACAAAAGAATATTCTTCTAATTCATTACTCATATCATTAAGCATATGAATAAGCCCTTCTTGAGTTCCGATACATAGAGGATTATTATCTTTTATTATTTTACTTATCCTTTTTAACCTAATCTCCCAATCATTTGTTCCATCATCTATAAAATCATACTTTAAGTTAAAGGTCATAAAATTATTTCTCATAGCTTCTCCTTATTTTCTATATTATTTTATAAAAATAAACCCAACTTCCTCTTCTTCTATACTGTGATGTATATAGTCTATACTTGTACATTCTTTGCTGCATTTTACTTTAGATAAATTATATTTGCCTTCTTTATATTCCATAGTGTTTCCATCATCAAAGTAATGTAATGTACTAGCTTCTTCGCCATATACTTTAAATGTAACCTTATCTGGTCTATTCTCTACATTCATGTAGCTCTCTGTGTAAGTAGGTATTATACTTCCTTCTTTTACAAACACTAATATATCTTCTAATTCACAATCTAATTTGTATCTTTTATTTCCTTCATATTTTTTATTTGTATGATAGTTGTACCAATTTCCCTCTGGTAAGTATACGACCTTACTTCTTTCGCCTTCGCAAAGTACTGGAGCAATTAACATTTTATCTCCAAGCATAAATTCTTCTTTCATGTTTTGAACATTCTTATCCTTTGGAAATTCCATAACTAGTGGTCTAAATACAGGTAGTCCACTATTATGTGATTCATAGAACAAATCATATATATATGGTAATAATTCATATCTCAGCTTTATTGCAGCCTTTGATATATCTTCTGTTTTTTCTCCAAATGCCCAAGGTTCTTGTCTTCTTGTATACATATTTGAGTGATTTCTAAATATAGGCAAGAATGTTCCAAGTTGCATCCATCTTATAAATAGCTCTTCTGTTACATCTAATCCAAATCCACCTACATCATTTCCTACAAATGAGAATCCACTTATACCTAAATTAGCATTCATTGATATAGACATTCTCATTTGACTCCAAAGACTCATATTATCTCCTGTCCATACTGAAGAATATCTTTGCCCACCTGCATATGTTGCTCTTGTCATTGAGAATTCTCTTTTATTTTTATCTAATTCCTTTTGTGCCTCATGAGAACATCTACTCATTTCAAGTCCATATCTATTATGGAATCCTTTATGTTCAATTGTGCCATAATCACTGTTATGAATACATGACTCTAACATAGTCTTATGATCATTATTGAATACACAAGGCTCATTCATATCATTCCATATACCATCTATATTATATTTAGATATAAATGACTTTAACTCTGATTTCCACCACTTTCTACATTCCTCATTAGAGAAATCAGGAAAAGCACTATCCCCTGGCCATACTGCACCAACAAATACCTCACCATCTAACTTTTTAGTAAAGTGCCCTAATTCTTTTCCTCTTTTATATACTTCGTAATCTTCATCTACCTTAACTCCTGGATCTAATATTGTTATAGTCTTTATTCCTTTTTCTTTTAGTCTATTTATAAGTCCAGCCGCATCATCAAAATGTGGTGTTTTAAATGTCATTACCCTAAAGCCATCCATATAATCTATATCTAAATAAACTACATCTAGTGGTATCTCCTTTTCTTCAAAGGTCTTTACTAGTTCATCAACTTCCTCTTGAGTGAAATAACTAAATCTATTTTGCTGATATCCAAGACTCCATAGCGGAGGCATTTCCATTTTCCCTGTCAAGTTTGAATACTCTTGTACAACTTCCTTTATATCATCACCTAAGATAAAGTAATATTGAATTTGTCCACCATTTGCTCCAAAGAATATTCTATCTCCATATTGCTTTCCCATATCAAAGAAGCTTCTAAAACTATTATCAAAGAATAATCCATAACAGCTCTCTTCCTTTAAGCCAACGTAAAAAGGTATTGTCTTATAATACATTGTTGAATTATCATCAGTTTCAGGATCATCTGTATTATAATTTTCTGTATAGCTTCCCTTCTTATTTAAATCTCCACCTTTTTCTCCGAGTCCATAGTAGGCATGACAATCATTTATCTTTGATATATATATAGTTCCTTCATCATCTTTAAAAGAAGGCTCAAAATCCTCACAAACAACATTTCCTTCTATATCTTCAAATCTAACTTCACTAGTTAATTTATTTATTATAGTAACTATCCTTCTACCCTTTATTACAATATCATTTCCCACTTCTTCTACATCTAAGTTAATACTAGTATTATTGGAGTTTAGTATAACTGCATTAGTTTCTATTGATTTCTCATTTTTCTCCCCTAAGAAAACCTTTACTATAGAATCATTAAAATAGATTATCTCCAGCTTAATTGATGAGAAATACACTTCCACACTATTATCACTTACAATATAATCTCTATATGCTCTAAGTCCACCTTTATAACTTTTAAATTCTTTGCTTAAAGTCTCCCTATAATTTAATTGACTCATATTCTCTTACTCCTTTTTATAAATGATATATTTTTCATTTTAATAATTTTATCATTTTAAAATTGTAATTTCACTGTTTTGAAATAAGAGTATCTATTTACATATACTTTTTACACGATATATATAATAAGTACATCTTTATAATAAAAAATACTTTGCTTTAATAAAAAAATACACATAATAAGCTTAACTATTATGTGTATTTTACTTATTTATATTTCTATAAAGAAACTATTTTGAGATAGTTCTCTTAATTCTTATAAATCATCTATTAATGTTGCTGCTTTTGCATATGCAGTTGATTTAGCTTCAAAGAAGTCTGTCTTAACTGAATTTGCATTCGCTTGTCTATCAACCCATTCCGCTGGATTAGTATCATATCCGTCATATAAAGGATCTAGTCCTATAGCTTTTAATCTCATATTACCTAAGTACTTTATATAATCTTCAATAAGTTTTTTATTTATTCCTTGTATACTATCGCCTATTACATAGTGGCCCCATGCAATTTCGTTTTCTACTCCAGTTTTCATCATTTCTATTAATTCAGTCTTTAGCTCTTCAGTAAACATTTCAGGTTCTTCTTTTTGAAGTTCTCTTATTATACTTCTAAATAACCAAAGATGAGTATTTTCATCTCTATTTATATATCTTATTTCTTGTGCTGAACCTGGCATCTTACCATTTCTCTCTAAGTTATAGAAGAACATAAATCCTGAATAGAAGTAGATTCCTTCTAGTATATAATTAGCCATTATTGTTTTCATTAAGTTATGTCTTGTTGGCTCATTTACAAATGTATTATATTGATCACCTATAAACTTATTTCTTTCAAGAAGTATTTTGTCATCCTTCCATTGATAAAGAATTTCGTTTCTTTTCTCTGGTGAACATATTGTATCTAGCATATAACTATAACTTTGTGAATGAACAGCTTCTTGGAATGCTTGTATTGTTAAGCAAAGATTAACTTCACTTGCTGTTATATAATTGTTTATATTCCCAAGATTAGCAGTTTGTATTGAATCTAAGAATATTAAGAATGAAAGAATCTTATCGTAAGCTGTTCTTTCTTCTTCCGTTAATTTCTTATAATCCTTTAAGTCTTGTGCTAAATTTATTTCTTCTGGTATCCAGAAATTATTCATACCTTGTCTGTACCAATCTGATACCCAAGTATACTTCATATTATTAAAATCATTAAGATTTGTAGTATTCCCATTTATCATTCTTTTTTTTGAAGTTTCTGTATCTCCAAACTCATTAAAAAGTGGTTTTTTATTTATATCAAACATGTAGTAATACCTCCCAAATTCTAAGCAGAACAGCTCTCACAATCACCAACTTCAAGTGATTTACTTCTAACATAATATATTGATTTTACACCTGATTTGCATGCTTCTATATAAAGATTCATTATTGCTCTCATTGTATAATTTGTTGTTATATAAAGATTGAATGATTGACCTTGATCAATATGTCTCTGTCTTACTCCATTCATCTTTATACACCATTCTTGGTCTATATTATAAGCAGAATTATAATACCAATATGTTTCTTCTGAAAGATTAGGAGCAGTCTTTGGAACTATACTTCCCTTCTTTTCTTCAAGCCAGAATCTTGATATTACAGGGTCTACCCCTTCTGAAGTTCCAGCTAGAGTTGCAGTTGATCCATTTGGTGCAATTGCCATAAGATATCCGTTTCTCATTCCATACTTTTTAACTTCAGCTTGAAGTTCATTCCATCTATCTGAGTTATACTCTCTTATCTTAAAATAATCTCCATTTTCCCAATCTGATCCTTCAAATACACTATAACTTCCCTTTTCTTTTGCAATTTTCATACTTGCTTTTATTGCATAATAGTTTATATTCTCATATACTTTATCTGCAAATTCTTTATGTTCTTCTGCTGTAAAGTGAACTCTATTATTTGCAAGCATATGGTGATATCCAGATGTTCCAAGACCTACACCTCTATACTTCTTGTTAGTTACTTCTGCATATGGTACTGAATAGTAATTTAAATCAATAACATTATCCATAGCTCTTATTTGAGTTTCAACTACATATTCAATCTCTTCTTCTCTTGTAACATCAACATTTCCAAGAACAACTGATGAAAGGTTACATACAACAAAATCTCCAGCCTTAGTCTTTTCAACAACAACCTTTTCTCCATCTTCATCTATTATCTCTGACTTTTGTATATTCATAGGACTCATATTTTGCATTATCTCTGTACAAAGATTTGATGAATATATAGTTCCAGTATGTTTATTAGGATTCATTTTGTTTGCAGCATCTCTATAAAATGCAAATGGTGTTCCAGTTTCAGCTGCGCTCTTAATTATAAGACGTACTATATCTTTTATTTTCATAACACGCTTATCAATTCTTTCATCATTTACGCAGTCATAATATCTTTTTTCCCATTCATCCCCGTAGAAATCTTCTAATGAATATCCTTTAACCTGTCTTATCTCATGTGGGCACATCATATACCAGTTACCATCTATATCTTCTTCTGCCATCTTCCAGAAAAGATTTGGATAGCATAACCCTGGGAATACATCATGAGCTTTCTTTCTATCATCCCCATTGTTTGTCCTTACTTGAAGGAACTCTGGGATATCTTTATGCCATGCATCAAGCCATATGGCAACTGATCCATTTCTTACACCTAATTGATCTACTGCTATAGCTGTATCATTAAATAATTTAACCCATGGTATTACTCCACCTGAAGCTCCCTTAAATCCTCTTATTGGTGATCCAAGTGCTCTTATCTTACCTATATATATGCCCATTCCGCCACCAAATTTTGATACCTCTGAGAAGTTATCAAGTGATTTATATATTCCCTTTAAACTATCATTTACTGTATCTATAAAACATGAACTCAGTTGATAGAAAGGCTTTCTTGCATTAGCCATTGTAGGAGTTGCCATTGTTGCTTTAAGTGAACTTAAAACATCATAAAATCTCTTTGCCCAGTATATTCTTCTCTCTGGCTTTTCAGGTATAGCTAAATGCATCGCTATTCCCATAAACATTTGCTGTGGTAACTCTAAGACTTTTCTGTTGAAATTTTCAACTAGATATCTTCCACTTAATAATTTTATTCCGCTATATGTGAATAGAAAATCTCTTTCTGGTTTTAATTCTCTTTCTAATTCATATACATCCTCTTTTGAGTAATTTTCTAATATATATTCTCCGTATAACTTTTGTTCTGTTAAGCTTTCTATAAATCCATATAAATCATTATATGGATTCTCTTCATTCCCTAGGCCCCTATTTTTTCTTACTTCATCGTAAAGCTTATATACATGTAACTTAGAAGCTACATATTGCCAATCTGGCTCCATATCTGTAGTAAGTTCTAATGAAACCTGAATTAATGAATCTCTTATCTCCAAATGATCCATTCCAGGTCTTATTATTAAATCTAACTTTTCTTTTAATCTATCTATAGTGTACGTTTCAGAATCACTAATTGATTCTAACCCTAATGCACAAAGCTCCTGTATTCTATCCACCAAAGTCCCCTCCAACAATATGTAGTATATTAATATTATGTTTTTACCAAACCAACACAATATATTGACTTAATATATTATAGTTTTTATAAAGTAATGTGTAAAATTTTATAAAGCTTACTATTGTATCTTATTGCGTAATTTTATCTAATAAGCTTTAAATATCTCTCTTTTTTAATAACTTTTATCCTTTGACAATCCAAACTATAAGACATTAATTATTTATACATTATATGGTTTTAAATTTATAAATTTTATAACCTACTCTCTCCACTCCTCACTTTCTATGTATAGGCATCCAGCTCCTAATGCTATTATCATTCCTGCAAATAAAGATATTATTCTTGCATTGTGAACTATTAAAAATAATAGTCCTACAATTATAATTGTAATATTCATAATCATCTTTACAGTTCTCATATTCATAGATACATCTCCTATAAAATAATTAAATCTTACCTTTATTATATGTAAAAACATGTATTATCTATACAATTTTCCAAGTATATCCCTATATTTTTATCTATTATAATTATAAAAAAAGAAACCCGTATTAACGGGCTTCTAATATCTTTATTTTAAATTACTTTCCCACTCTGCTTCTTTGAAGCCAATAAGAACTTTATCTTCACCTATTATAAGTGGTCTTTTAACCATCATTCCATCAGAAGCTAATATGTTTAGAAGTTCCTCTTGTGATAAAGTCTTAACCTTATCTTTCATGCCTTGCTCTCTATAAAGAACCCCACTAGTATTAAAGAATTTCTTTATTTCTAATCCACTTTTATCAAGCCATGCTTTTAATTCTTCTTTAGTTGGATTTTCTATCTTTATATCTCTATCTATAAAATCTATATTGTTTTCTTCTAACCATTTCTTTGCTCTCTTACATGTTGTGCATTTTGGATATTCAACAAATAAATAACTCATATCTTCTCTCCTTTAATAATTATCAGATAATATTTACTATTAATTATATCATACCCCTTTTATATTTTCATCTATATTAATGATGTTTGGGTTAAAAGGAAGGAATACATAAATTTTAAATAGATCCCCGTCTCTCTTTATCCTTGTTGTTCCACCATGAAGTTCAACTATACTTCTAGTAATTGCAAGCCCAAGTCCAGAACCTTCCACTGATGAAGTTCTTGACTTATCTCCTCTCGCAAATCTTTCAAAAATTTCTGTTTCATTAAAGTCCATTTCATAATTTGCAACATTCTTAAATGAGATTAATACACCGTTATCATCTTTTATTATTTTTGCATATACTCTTGTATCTTCTAAAGAATACTTTAAAGAATTTATTGCTATATTTTCTATAACCCTAGATATCATTATTCCATCTAAGTCCATTATAATCTCATCTTCATCACACTCTACTTTAAATTCTATACCTTTATCTTCATAAAGAGATGAGTACTCACCTATTACTTGATATATAAGAGATACTATGTCTATCTCTTCCTTGTGAAGCTGAAGTCTTCCAGAGTTTATTTTAGATACTTCAAATAAATCTTCAATAAGAGTTTTTAGTTTGTTAGACTTTTGCTCTAATATCTTTAAGTAATCCATTCTCTCTTCTTCTGATATCCTAGAATCTTGAAGTATATTTACATAATTAATTATTGATGTAAGAGGTGTCTTTAAATCATGGGACACATTTGATATAAGCTCTGTTTTCAGCTTTTCATTCTGAAGTGCTTCATCTACAGCTACATTATATCCTTCCTTCATCTTATTTATATTTTCTATAAGCTCTCTAATTTCAATTCCACCTATTTCTTTTACTGAATGATCAAAGTTACCGTCATTTATTATTTTTACATCATCTTTAACCATTCCAATTTCAATATTTCTTTTTATTGAATACATTACACCACCCATAGGTAATGCTACTATAAGTAAACTTCCCTTAAATGGATATGCTTCAAAGAAGTTTACTATTATATTATTCTTATCTCCACCTAAAGCTAAAAGGTATAAATATATTATATAGAATATAATGCTAACTACTATAGCTGTTAACATTGCTCTTCGTGGACCTTTATACTTAAATACATGTTTAAATATATATATTATATCTTTTATTACATTTCCTCTTAATTCCACTCTTCCTTTTTTGCTTAAGAATACATAAATAATCTTACATATTAAGAATATATCTATTACAAGAATGGATATAAAAAGATAGAATTCTTTAACATCTGCATTTAAGACCTCTGCATAATTACTTTGTTGTGTATAATATATTTCCTCAAAGTTTTTTAATACTTTTTCTGAATATGTTATATTGTCATTACCGGTTGATTTTGAGTCCTCTACAACTTTATTATATATGTTTACATTATTACAGCTATATGTAACAATATTCTCACCTTTATACTTCTCATTAATTACCTTATAAAGATTTTCACCTTGTATCTTCTTTACACCTTGAAAGAATGGGTCATTAGTAAATATATCATCATTAAATTTATTTCTTATTACGAAATATATATTTTCAGGTAATCCACCTTTCTCTGTATCAGTTCCTTTATTTGAATAAAAGCTATTATCATATATATTATTTCTAAGTGCATCTTTTTCATTTTCTGTTGAATATAAAAATTTATTTAAACCATTAGTTCTCTTATAGATATCTTCACTTAATAATTTACTATCATTTTTTAATGAATTCTTATAAAATGCATCCTTATCAAAGACAGCTTCCATTACTCCCGTGCCATCTTTAGCTTGTGGACTATTTATATATTTTACTGATATATCTATACATAGCATTGTTATTATAACCACTATTACTATCTCTATAAGCCAAATATTATTGAAATATTTTTTCATTTTATTTTTCAATCTTATATCCAATTCCCCATACCACCTTTATATATTCAGGCTCTTTAGTATTAATCTCAATTTTTTCTCTTATTCTTCTTATATGGACAGTTACTGTATTTTCACTTTTATAAAATGGTTCTTCCCAAACCTTTTCGTATATTTCTTTAATTGAAAATACTCTTCCAAGGTTTGACGCCAAAAGTACAAGTATCTTATATTCTGTTGCTGTAACTTTTATTTCTTCATCTCTAACTGTAACACTTTTCGCAACTGTATCTATTTCTAAATCTTTTACCTTTATAAAATCTTTATTCTCCATAGATAATGGACTTTCATATCTTCTAAGCTGTGACTTAACCCTTGCCACAAGTTCTAAATGATTGAATGGTTTTGTTATATAATCATCCGCTCCTACATTTAATCCTAGAATTTTATCTGAATCTTCCCCTTTTGCTGAAAGCATTATTATAGGAATATTATTATTCTCCCTAACCTTTAGACATGTTTTAATTCCATCCATCTTTGGCATCATTATATCAAGCACTATAAGGTGAATATTCTTTTCTTCTAATATCTCTAGAGCTTCTATTCCATTACTTGCATTAAATACTCTTAAGTTTTCACCTCTTAAGTAAATATTTATAGCATCTCTTATTTCTTTTTCGTCATCTACGACTAAAATATTAAACATAATCCTAGACACTCCTTTCCCTATAATTATATTATCGTAAATCAATAGAAAAAGCATCTACCTTTGTTACGAAATTATTAAGCTTACATCTAACTTAATTATACTATTAATGAATTTACAGGAAATTTCAATTATTATATTATATAACTATATAAGATTAATAAAAAGGGGGAAAATATTAATGCTTAAAATTAACAATTTAACAAAGTCTTTTAAAAAGGTTCCTGTACTAAAGGGTATAAGTTTTAATCTTAAAGCAGGTGAAGTATGTGTCCTTGCAGGTCCAAATGGAGCAGGTAAATCTACTACTATCAAATCTATCGCTGGACTTTTAAGATATGATGGTGAAATTCTTATAAATGGTGAATTAAATAAAAGCCCTAAAGGTAAAAAATACTTTTCATACGTTCCAGAACTTCCTGGATTATATCCTCTTCTAACAATAAGAGAACATATACTTTTTATTGCAAGAGCCTATGGTATTAAGGATTATGAGAATTATGCCAATTATTTATTTGATCTTTTTGATCTTGAGGATAAACTAGATAAATTAGGATCTGAATTATCAAAAGGTATGCAACAAAAAGTTAGTCTTTGCACCGCTCTTATAACTAATCCCAAACTTATATTACTTGATGAGCCTATGATAGGACTGGACCCTAAGGCTATTAAAGAGCTTAAGAATCTTATATTAAAGTTAAAAGATAACGGAACTGCTATTTTAATAAGCACTCACCTTCTTTCATCAGTTGAAGAATTATGGGATAGAGTTCTTCTTATGAAACTTGGAGAAATTGTTTTGGATAAAACTAAAAATGAGCTTGAAGAAGAACTTATGGAAAGTGGTGAAAGTTTAGAAGATATATTCTTTAAATACACTGAATCTAAAAAAGAAAATATTAGCATAGAAGGTGATATTTAATGAGTCCATTTTTATATTTAGCTAAACGAAATTTTATAAACTATTTTAAGAGTTTTAAGTCCAAGCCGTCAAAAGCTATACCCTATATATTTTTTATAATTATTTTAGGGTTTTCTTTCTCATCTGTATTTCTAGGAGAAAAAAATACTACATTTACTGACTCCAAAATATTTACTGGAATAGTTACTATAGCCTCTTTCTTATTCATTTTGATTGCCATCTATTCAGGTATAACTAGAAAGAGCTTTTCCTATTCTATGGCTGACGTTAACTTAATCTTCACTTCTGAAATAACTCCAACTAAAGTTTTACTTTATGGCTTTTTAAAAGAAATTGGATATGTCTTTGTATTTGGATTTTTCTTGATTTTTCAAATTCCTATGTTAATTGATAAGTTTGGAATTTCTACACAAGGAATCTTTATATTATTTATGCTAATTATATTAATATCTATTAGCACCAGTGCATTATCACTTATGATTTATGGAATATTTACTCATTTCCCTAAAGGAAAGCGAATAGCTAAAAATATATTTATATCTATTATAATTTTAATTTTTATTTATTTTGCTTTAACCATCTACAATCAAAGAGGAAGCTTATTCAATTCAATTTTAAATTTATCTAATGCTAATTTTTGGAACTTTGTTCCTTTGGTCGGCTTCTGCAAGGTTATTGGCGAATCTATCTTTAGTGGTTTCTCAATTCAATTACTATTATCTATAGTAGGATTAATTGTCTCTTCTGCTATTTTTATAAGTATCTTATGTAAACTTAATTTAGATTTTTATGAAGATGTATTATCTTCAGCTGAAACGCGTGAAGCTGCAATGAGCTATAAAAATAGTGGCTATGATGCTAAGCAATTAGACTATAGTAAGTTTAAGTATAAACCATGGACTAGAAAAAATGTAACAGATAATTATTCTTCTGAATTTTCTAAAGCCATTTTTAGAAGGCAATTACTTGAATATAAGAAGACTGGATTTTATTTTTTAAATATAATGACTTTAATTCTAGTATTAGGTACAATATTCTTTGCAAAGGTAGTTAAGGGGGATATCTTTATATTTCTTTGTATAATAGTATATCTTTTAGTATTGTCTGTTTCTGCCTCTAAATGGTCATTAGAATTTAATACTCCTACTATTTTTCTAATACCTGATAGTAGTGTAAAAAAGTTATTTTACTCAACCTTAACATCTATTATAAAAATATCTATAGATGGATTTATTGTATTTTTATTGGTTGGTACACTTCTTAAAGCAAGTCCTATAGAAATCTTTCTATGTATGATAACTTATATATCTTTTGGATTCTTAACTACTTATGGTGGAGTATTTAATTATAAAATATTTGATAGGGTCTCTAATCAAGTTACTAAATCTTTAGTTATGTTCTTTAGTATATTTATATATATAGCTCCTGCAATATTAATAGGTGCTTTTATAGGAATAAAACTTAGCTTTTTAGGTCACTATGCAATATATGCTGGTGTTATTATATATAATTTAATAGCTTCTATTATACTAATGAATCTTTCTAAAAGTATCTTTGATACTATAGAGCTTTAATACAAATATTAATTTTAAAACCTTAATATCTTTTGACTTCTTAATGAAAGTGTAATGAATCTTAAAAAAATTTGATTTGTTACACTTTTATTATTTACTTTCTAACCTTGTCTCTACATTTGTATTTATATTACTATCTTTACTTTTATCTTTATTATCTATTGAAACTTTTATTAATATACCTATACACACTACTATAAGTACAGCTAATATTACCTTTTTTGTCTTTAGATTACCTGGCAAATTTACTCTAAACATAATTATATCCTCTCTTTTTCTATTCTATATTATAATTATCCTTCATACTTACACTAATGTCTATAAAATATAATTGCTTAGTATAGCTATTGCTATATATTTAAAGCTATTAATAAATTTAATGATGTTATTCGTTGTATTCATGAAATTCACTTAAATCTAGCTAAAACCACTATTTTTTAAGCATTAACTTTATTTGATATTTTATATATAATAAACGAAGGTATTATATAAATTTTTACAGATACTTAGGAGAAGATCATGATTAAACTACTAAAAAGTAAAACCTTTATACTGGATGTAATTCTTATTTTTATTGGCTGTATTATAGCTTCACTTGGAGTTAATCTATTCTTAACTCATGCAAAGTTATTAAGTGGTGGAGCAACAGGGGTAGCACTTATATTTCAATACTTAACTGGCGTACAAGCTGGTATTGTTGTATTTATTATTAATCTACCTTTATTCTTAATAAGTTATAAACAGCTTAGTAAATCATTTACCCTTTATTCTGCAATAGGTATGGTTTCACTATCACTTGCACTTATTATAACTAAACCTCTTTCTGCATTAATTAAAGTAGATGACATATTACTTTATTGTATATATGGTGGTGTACTTTGTGGTGCAGGTTACGGACTTGTGTTTTTAAGAAATGGTTCAACAGGCGGTACTGACATTATAACTATGCTTATTAGAAAAAAATATTCAAGCTTTGAAATTGGTAAACTTGGATTTATATTAAATTGTATAATAGTTATAGTTGGAGCTATTATCTTTGGTATACCCAAAGCACTTTATACTCTATTATCTATCTTTGTTCAAGGTGTAGTACTAGATAGGGTTCTAAGAGGTCTTAATAGCAGAAAGCTTATGCTTATAATTACAAACGAAAGTCAAGCTATAATTAATTTTGTAATTAAAGATATGCATAGAGGTGTAACATCAATTCCAATAGAAGGTGAATATACTCATAAGAAGGCTAAAATGCTTTACTGTATAGTTACAACACGTGAAATGCTGTCATTAAAGAATGAAATTTATGCAGTAGATCCTATGGCATTTATAACAATAATGGATACATCTGAAGTTAAGGGTAAAGGCTTTAAGAGTGTATAGTCATATAAAAAATAAGGTAGAAATTCATTAAGAATCTCTACCTTATTTTTTATATCTTTATAATTATTCTTCCATATCTTTATTTAAGTGTTCTTTTGTAGTCTTCTCTTCCTTCTACATAAAGATTATTTCCTTCTGAATCTATAACCACAATTATAGGAAAATCTTTAACTTCTAGTCTTCTTATAGCCTCTGCGCCTAAATCCTCATAAAGAATTACCTCAGAGAATACTATGCTCTTACCTATAAGGGCCGCTGCTCCTCCAATTGCTCCAAAGTAAACTGCATTATTTTTCTTTATTGATTCGACTACTTCATCATTTCTTACTCCTTTGCCTATCATTCCTTTTAGACCTAAATCTAGAAGCTTTGGTGAATAAGCATCCATTCTATAACTTGTTGTTGGTCCTGCTGAACCTATAACTTGTCCTTCTTTAGCTGGAGTTGGCCCTACGTAATATACAATCTCATCTTTTATATTTATAGGTAACTCTTCGCCTTTATCTAAAAGTTCAATTAACCTCTTATGTGCTGCATCTCTCGCTGTATATATAGTACCAGATAAAAGTATTGAATCTCCACATTTTAAATCTTTAACCTTCTCCTCTGTTAAAGGTGTCATAATCTTTTTAACCATATACCTAAAACACTCCTTTTATATTACTGCTTCTTTATGCCTTGTTGCATGGCAGCTAATATTTACTGCAACAGGTAATCCTGCAATATGAGTTGGATAAACCTCAATATTTATCCCCAATGCTGTTGTTAATCCACCAAATCCTTGTGGACCAATTCCTAAACTGTTGATATCTTTAAGTAAATCTTTCTCAAGCTGTGCATAAAATTCATTTTTATTTTCTTCATTTATGGGTCTTAGTAAAGCTTTCTTTGAAAGATATGCAGCTTTATCAAAGGTTCCTCCAATACCAACTCCCACAATCATAGGTGGGCATGGATTAGGTCCAGCTTCCTCAACAGTTTTTAATATAAATCTCTTAACTCCTTCTAAACCATCAGATGGCTTAAGCATAGCAATCTTACTCATATTTTCTGATCCAAACCCCTTAGGCGCTACAGTTACTTTTACTTTATCACCCTTTACTAAATTATAATAAATAACTGCTGGAGTATTATCCTTAGTATTAACTCTATCTATAGGATCTTTAACTACTGACTTTCTCAAATATCCTTCTTCATATCCTCTTCGTACACCTTCATTGATAGCTTCCTCTATATCACCATCAATAAAGTGAACATCTTGTCCAACTTCTAAGAATATGCAAGCCATTCCAGTATCTTGGCACATTGGCATATTCTCATTTTTTGAGATATCTGCATTCTCAACTATTTTTCCTAACACTTCTTTTGCAATAGGATAACTCTCTCTATCCCTATAGTTAATCAAACTATCCTTTACATCATTCCCTATGTAATAATTAGCACTAATGCATAAATCCCTTACACTATCTCTAATTTTGTTTACACTAATCTCTCTCATAAAATCCATCTCCTCTCCTTCCTAGTTTATTAATTTTTTACTATTTTTACAAGATATTTTGATTATAGAATACAATTTTTTCTATAATTCTACAAAAGGGACTAATATTTTTTATTAGTCCCTAATTTCCTCGGAAATATATTAAATTATTCTAATATTGGCTTCTCCGGTTTTTCTTCAATATATTTATTTATTCCTTTAGTTATTGAATCAACTAACTTATTTTGATATGAATCGTCCTTTAAGTTTTGCTCATCATCATGATTTGATAAGAATCCACATTCAACTATAACATTCGCTCCTTCATATCCATCTCTAAGTATCTTATATGACTTTTTAGCATCCTTAGCAACTCTATGGTTAGCTGGCTGAAGTGTTTCCTTTACTGCACTTTGAATACTCTCTGCAAGCCCTTTACTCTTTTCGTCACTTGAGTACCAAACTTGAGTCCCCTTACTACTTGCACTTGTAAACATATTTTGATGAATAGATATAAACATATCGCATTTTGTTTCTTTCTTTTTGTCACATCTTAATTGCAAATCATCTTTCTTTTTATTTGATAGAGAGGTGTCCTCTTCTCTAGTCATATAAACATCATATCCCTCTTTCTTAAGTGCATCTCTTAGCTTTAAACTTATCTGAAGATTTATATCCTTTTCTATAGTTCCATTATTTGTTTTTGCTCCTCCATCCCAATCTCCATGCCCTGGATCAATTAATATTTTACAGTCCTTAGTTGATTCTTTTGAGTTTGATTGTACTGCATTTGTTTCTATTGGCATTATGCCTACTAATAATAGCATTAAGGCTATGCATATATTTTTTAAAATTTTCATATAGCTTATCCTCCTAAAAACTTATAATTTTATTATGTGATAAAAAATGTTTTTTATGATATATAAGCTTTTTGAAATTATATCCAAGAAAAAGGTATAAGTATTATATAAAAAAAGAAGCCAGATTTATATCTGGCTTCTTTTAAAATTTAATTATACTGCATTATTTTCTATTACACTTTCAGCAATATTTTTTGCATGATCTCCGATTCTTTCAAAATTTGAAATTAAATCTAGGAATATAGCTCCAGCATATGCATTGCATTTTCCATCATATAATCTCTTAATATGCTTATCTCTATAGCTCTTTTGAGATGAATTGATTCTTTCTTCAATACTATTTATTCCGTTAGCTTTCTTAACATCTCTGTTCTCGTAGCTATCTATAGCAAGTTGAAGAGCTGTTGTTGTGTAATTATATATTTCATATAATTCATCTATAGCATCTTGGCTATATTGTAATTTCTTATTTGATCTTTGTGCTGCAAGATCTGCTACATTTTCAGCATGATCTCCGATTCTTTCTATATCATTTATTATGTGGAATGTTGAAGCAACAATTCCAGTTTCCTTATCTGATAGCTCACACTTCGCTAATTTAACTAGATAAGTCGTTATAGATTCTTCTAATACATTTATTATCTCTTCATTATCATAAACCTTCTTTATAAGCTCTTCATCCTCTTTCATGAATGCTTCCATTGATAATTCAAGATTTTGTTTTGCTTTGTTAGCCATTCTTATAGTTTCTTTTATAACTTGTCCAGCTGCAATAACTGGAGTTTCAAGTAATCTATCATCTATATACTTAGGACCAACCTTTTCTATCTCATCCTCTCCTGGAACTAGCTTATTAACAGCTAATATCAGATACTTTCTAAGAGGTAACATTACTGCTGTATTTGCTATATTGAATACTGTATGTGAATTTGCTATTTGTCTTTCAACATCGTCAGGGCTCATATTTATAACTAATGTACCAAGCATGTTTATAAATGGTATAAATAGTATTGTACCACCTACATTAAATATTAAATGTAAAAATGCTGCTTTATGTGCAGTCTTATTTGTACCAACACTTGCAAGCATAGCTGTTATACATGTACCAATATTACATCCAAATAATATTGGAAGAGCAGCTCTTATATCAATTGCACCTGCTGTTGCAAGGGCAATAAGTATACCTGTTGTTGCTGATGAACTTTGAAGTATAGCTGTAATTGCTGCACCAGCTATTATACCTATAAACATATTATTACTTATAGCAACTACTAGCTGTTCAAACATAGGTGATGATGCAAGTGGTTTCATAGCTCCACTCATCATTCCCATACCAGTAAATAATATACCGAATCCTAGTATTATGTTACCAATATCTCTTCTCTTTTTAGCTTTTGCAAGCATAACCATAGCTGCACCAACAAATACGAATAATGGTGCTATTTGATCAAGCTTAAATGCAACTAATTGAGCTGTTATTGTTGTACCTATATTAGCACCCATTATTACTCCAGCAGCTTGTGCTAAGTTCATAAGTCCTGCATTAACGAAACCAACAACCATTACTGTAGTTGCACTACTACTTTGTATTACAGCAGTAACTGCTGCCCCAACTAGCACTGCAATTATAGGGTTTGATGTAACTTTCTCAAGGATCTTCTTTAATCCCTCTCCGGCTGCATTTTCTAGTCCATCTCCCATTAATTTCATTCCGTAAAGGAATAGTCCTAGACCACCCATTAAGCTTATAATCGTCATTACTATAGAATTCAAATTTTTATCCTCCATCCCAAAAAGAAATTTATTTAATCAAATTAATATTTATATTCTGAATTTTACAATCTAAGTGTACATTATTTCTTAACATTTGTTAATATTTATTCTTATTTTTTAACTTAGATTTAATATAAACTTACTTTTATTCCCATTTATTCTTCGTAAATATCTTTTATATTAAAAATTTATATATTTCTTATTAAATTTATGTATATTAATTGAACTTCGGACAAAGTATAAGTGCCATAATAATATAAAATTCTACAAAAAAAGAGAAGAGTATAAAACTCTTCTCTTCCATATTCCGTACTCCAAATATTATCTCTTTGAGAATTGTGGAGCTCTTCTTGCTTTCTTAAGACCGTATTTCTTTCTTTCAACCATTCTTGGGTCTCTAGTTAAGAATCCAGCTTTCTTTAATTCTGACTTTAAAGCTTCGTCTGATTTAACTAATGCTCTAGCCACACCGTGTCTGATTGCTCCAGCTTGACCTGTGAATCCTCCACCATGAACGTTAACTAATAAGTCAAACTTATCTTTAGTTCCTGTTAAAACTAAAGGTTGGTTAACGATAACTCTTAAAGTTTCTAAACCGAAATAGTTTTCGATTTCTCTCTTATTTATAACTACTTTACCATTTCCTGGTACTAGTCTCACTCTTGCAACTGATTTTTT
This sequence comes from Clostridium sardiniense, assembly GCF_050584765.1. GTDB lineage: Bacteria > Bacillota > Clostridia > Clostridiales > Clostridiaceae > Clostridium > Clostridium sardiniense_A. The sequence goes on from NZ_JBNOOR010000004.1 coordinate 185,424, forward strand.
TCTTCTACCAGTTCCCATGTATTGAACTTTTGCCATTTTAAATCCTCCTCCCGAGTTTCGGTTATTAGTACTTTAATTCAAGTACTTCAGGGTTTTGAGCTTGATGTTCGTGCTCTGAACCTCTGCTTACTTTTAATTTCTTTAACATTTTTCTACCTAAAACACCACTTGGAAGCATTCTTCTAACTGCTTCTTCAAATGCGAATTCTGGCTTCTTAGCAAGAACTTCTCTGTATGGGATTTCTTTTAATCCACCAACGTATAAGCTGTGCTTTCTCATCATTTTTTGATCTAACTTCTTACCAGTTAAAACAACTTTCTCAGCATTGATTACTATAACGAAATCTCCGCAGTCAACATTTGGTGTAAATGTTGGCTTATTTTTTCCTCTTAAGATTGAAGCAACTTGGCTAGCAACTCTTCCTAGTGGCTTACCAGCAGCATCAACAACATACCATTTTCTTTCAACTTCTTGTGCTTTTGCAATGTATGATTTCATCTCTGTTTCCCTCCTTGAACTTACGATTCGCAATATCTACATATTGCATTTATGTTAAGATGTTAGCTTACTAAATCTTATCTACATAAATATTCTAACAAACATGTATTATTATAATACACGCTTACGGGCGTGTCAACAAATTTTCTGTATTTTTTTTATATTAATAATAAACTTTTTCTAAAACAAGGCCATTTGGCGGAACACAAAAGCCTGCTTCCTCTCTTTTACCTTCTTCTATTATCTTTTCAATACTCTCAGACTTGATTTTTCCACGTCCTACTTCAATTAAAGTTCCTACTATTATTCTTACCATATTATATAAAAAACCATCAGCAGTAATAAAAATTTTTATAAAGTTGCCTTCTTTTTCTATATGTAAGTCACTTATTGTTCTAGTAGATGTCTTTACTGAACTTCCCGTTGTCTTAAAAGCTTTAAAATCATGTTTACCTACGAAGTATTCACATGCTTTTTTCATCTCATCTATATTTAAAACTTCTCTAACATGATAAGAAAAGTTTTTATATAGTGCTACCTTCTCTTCTCTATTTACTAGAGTATAACAATATGTCTTTCCTTTACTATCATATCTTGAATGAAACTCTTCTGAAACTTCTTCTGATTTTATAATAGCAATATCATCTGGTAATTTTGTATTTATAGCTTCTCTAAACTTCTCTGGTGGCACATTACTGTCTGTATAGAAGTTTGCTACCATACCTTTAGCATGCACCCCTGAATCAGTTCTAGAACTTCCTGTAATAGCTACTTCCTTTTTAACTATCTTGGAAATTGCTAGTTCTATAGTTTCTTGAATTGTATTCTTGCTACTTTTTTGCTTTTGCCATCCTAGATAATTAGTTCCATCATATTCAATTGTCAATTTTATATTTTTCATAATCTCACCTAAAACTTAAAGTATTCTAATTACTATACTAGCTATAAATAATATTCCAAATATTCCCCATGCTATTGCATCATCCTTAGAAAACTTTAATTGTTTCATTCTAGTTCTTCCAGAACCGCCTCTATAGCATCTAGCCTCCATTGCCATTGCAAGTTCATCTGCTCTTCTAAATGAACTTATAAATAGTGGTACTAAAAGTGGCACTAAACTCTTTGCTTTTTGAATAATTCCACCTGATTCAAAATCAGCACCTCTTGCTTTTTGTGCCTTCATAATCTTATCAGTTTCATCCATAAGAGTTGGTATAAATCTTAATGCTATAGTCATCATCATTGCAAGCTCATGTGCTATTTCCTTACCTATAGGTCTAAGAAGTATCTCTATTCCATCTGTAAGCTCTATAGGGGACGTTGTTAGAGTTAATAATGATGTGCCAACTACTAAGAATATTAATCTTAATGCCATAAATAATGCTGTTCTAATACCTTCAACATATACATTTAAAAATCCAAAATGAAATAATAATGTATCAGGACTTCCCTTTATCATAAATACATTCAATATTGAAGTAAATGCTACTAAGAAGATAATAGGTTTCAGTCCTTTTAATATAAATCTCGGCGGTACTTTAGAATTAATTATTACTGCAGCTATAAATGCAACAACTAAAATATATCCTACAAATTTATCTATTATAAATAGAGAGACAATAAATAACAGAGATATTAATATCTTTGTTCTAGGATCTAGCTTGTGAGTAAATGAGTTCCCTGGTATGTATTGCCCTATAGTTATGTCCTTTATCACCTATTCATCCCCCTGACTTTTTGACTTATTTCCAAATAATCTTACTAATTCTTTTTTGCATTGTTCTATAGTGTAAACTTCATCACTTACCTTAAAGCCTCTTCTTCTAAGTTCCCTCATAAGATAAGTAACTTGTGGTACTCCAAGTCCAATTTTTTCTAAAGTATCAACTTCCTTGAATACTTCAGAAGGAGTCCCTTGTAATGCTACAGTTCCTTTATTCATAACAATAACTCTTTCTGCAAGCTTAGCTACATCTTCCATACTATGGCTAACTAGTATTATTGTCATTTTGTATTTTGTATGAAGAAGTTTGATTTGAGCTAATATATCATCTCTTCCTTTAGGATCAAGTCCAGCTGTAGGTTCATCCAGTATAAGAGTTTTTGGTTCCATAGCAATAACACCTGCTATAGCCACTCTTCTCTTTTGTCCTCCACTCAAATCAAAAGGTGATTTATCCTTATAAGTTTCATAATCAAGACCTACCATCTCCATTGATTTCATTACTCGTCTATGTATTTCATCTTCGTCTAGGCCAAGATTTGTTGGTCCATAAGATATATCTTTTTCTATTGTCTCTTCAAAAAGTTGATATTCAGGATATTGGAATACTAATCCAACTTTCTTTCTTACATCAGAAAGCTTAACCCCTTTTTCTGTTATATCTTCTCCATCAACAATTATCTTTCCTGATGTAGCTTCTAATAATCCATTCATATGTTGTATTAAAGTTGATTTACCTGAGCCTGTATGTCCTATTAAAGCAATAAATTCTCCATCTTTTATATCTATGTTTACATCATCCAATGCTTTTTTTTCAAAAGGACCATTAGGCATATATATATGTGTTAAATTCTCTATTTTAATTGACATAACGCTTCCACCATCTCATCTACATTTATTATTTTATCATCTAACTTTATTCCCTCTTTGTTTAACTCATAACTAAGTTCTGTTACTTGTGGAACATCTAAACCTATTTTTTTCATAAGTTCTACTTGTGAAAATACTTCCTTAGGAGTACCACCCATTATTAACTTACCATCATCCATAACAACAATTCTATCAGCTTCAGCCGCTTCATCCATGTAATGGGTTATAAGAATTATTGTAATACCATATTGTTTATTAATCTCTTTAATATTATTTAATACTTCTTTTCTTCCTGAGGGATCTAGCATTGCAGTTGGCTCATCAAAAATTATGCATTCAGGTTGCATTGCAAGGATACCTGCTATAGCAACTCTTTGCTTTTGTCCCCCTGATAAAAGGTGCGGAGCGTGTCTTTTATATTCACTCATTCCAACCTTCTCTAAGCTCTCATCTACACGTCTTCTTATTTCTTTAGGATCCACTCCTAGGTTCTCTGGTCCAAAAGCAACATCTTCTTCTACTATTGTAGCAACCATTTGGTTGTCAGGGTTTTGAAATACCATTCCAGCTTTTGCTCTAACGTCCCATACATTATCTTCATCCTTAGTATTAAGTCCATCAACATATACAATACCATCAGTAGGTAAAAGTAATGCATTCATATGCTTAGCTAATGTTGATTTACCTGACCCATTATGCCCTAATACAACTAAGAATTCTCCCTTTTCAACTGTTAAATCTACACCATTAATAGCGTACCTTTCCATACCATCTTCATGTGATGTGTATTTAAAAACTAAATTCTCACATTTAATCATTTCTTGACTCATTTGGTCCTCCATATTTAACTCATTCACTATTATATTGCTATCTAAATTATATTCTATATACAAACTTAATGGTTACTGTATATACACTTAACATTATTATATAACATTAATTTCAACTTTCAACCTTATTCAGAATATTTAAATCATTACTTCTCTATATAAAATACTTTTAAATATAACAAAACGGGGATTAAGATTGCTCTTAATCCCCCTCAAATAATTAAACTAATTCAAGTATAACTATTTCAGCTCCGTCCCCTCTTCTAGGGCCTTTTTTATACATTCTTGTATATCCACCGTTTCTTTCAGTGTATTGTGGAGCTATATTATCAAATAAATGCTTAACTACAGCTTCTTCTTGTACGAAAGATAAAACTTGTCTTCTAGCATGAAGATCTCCTCTTTTAGCAAGAGTGATCATCTTTTCAGCTAAACTTCTAGTTTCTTTAGCTCTAGTTTCAGTTGTTTCAATCTTACCATGCTTTAAGAAACTAGTTACTAGGTTTCTAAGCATAGCTCTTCTTTGGTCTGTTGGACGACCTAACTTACGATTAACTGCCATGGATTTACCTCCTTACTCGTCGCTTAACTTTAAGCTTAAGCCTAATTCTTTAAGCTTCTTTTCAACTTCTTCTAAGGATTTCTTTCCTAGATTTCTTACCTTCATCATATCATCCATTGATCTGTTAGCAAGTTCTTGAACTGTGTTAATACCAGCTCTCTTTAAACAGTTATATGATCTAACTGATAAATCTAGCTCTTCCACAGTCATTTCTAGTACTTTTTCCTTTTTATCTTCTTCTTTTTCAATCATTATTTCAACATCATTAGTTTCATCTGTTAATGACATGAATAATTTAAAATGTTCTATTAAGATCTTTGATGATAAGCTTATAGCCTCATCAATCTTAATAGTTCCATTAGTCCAAATTTCAAGTGTTAACTTATCGTAGTCAGTAATTTGACCAACTCTAGTATTTTCTACCTTAAAGTTAACTCTCTTAACTGGTGTATATATTGAATCAACAGCTATTGCTGATATTGGTAGATCGTCACTTTTATTTTTATTTTGAGTAACATATCCTCTACCTCTATTTACAGTTAACTCCATATAAAGTCTTCCGTCGTTATCTAAAGTTGCAATATGTAAGTCTTTATTCACAACTTCAACATCTCCGTCAGTCTTTATATCTGCCGCTGTAACAACACCAGGTCCTTTTGCATCTATATATATAGTCTTTGGACCTTCACCGTTCATTCTTAAAGCTAAAGCTTTGATGTTAAGAATAATTTCAGTAACATCTTCCTTAACTCCTTGTATAGTAGAAAACTCATGAAGCACACCATCAATTTTAACTGAAGTAGTTGCAACTCCAGGTAATGATGATAATAGTATTCTTCTTAGGGCATTTCCTAGAGTTATACCATATCCTCTTTCTAATGGCTCTACAACGTACTTACCATAAGTACCGTCTTCATTTGCTTCTACACATTCAATTATTGGCTTTTCGATTTCTAACATACGAACCCTCCTTATTTTTAAACTGGCAACCTTATTCTGAGGGCAACTGATTCTATATTTGCTTTAAGTTTATTGCTCTAACAAATATTACAATTATTTGCTGTATAACTCAACGATAAGAGTTTCATTAACTGGTACGTCAATATCTTCTCTTACTGGTACAGCAACTACTTTGCCTTCGTAGTTTTCAACGTTAGCTTCTAACCATTTTGGTAAAGTCTTTGGATTTTCAACGAAAGTCTTGAACTTTTCGCTTCCCTTGCTCTTTTCAGCAACAGTTATTACATCGTTAACTGATACTTTGAATGAAGGAATGTCAACTCTCTTACCATTTACTAAGAAATGTCCGTGGTTAACTAATTGTCTTGCTTCGTTTCTTGAAGCACCATATCCTAATCTATAAACAACGTTATCTAATCTTAACTCTAATAACATTAATAAATTTTCACCAGTGATACCCTTCATGTGTTCAGCCTTTTCATAGTATGCTCTGAATTGACCTTCTAACACTCCGTATATTCTTCTAGCTTTTTGCTTTTCTCTAAGTTGTACACCGTAGTTAGATAATTTCTTTCTAGCTGCTCCGTGTTGTCCTGGTGCGTAACTTCTTCTTGTGAAAGCACATTTATCTGTATAACATCTATCCCCTTTAAGGAATAACTTCATGCCTTCTCTTCTACATAATCTACATGTAGCTCCAGTATATCTTGCCATTAATTACACCTCCTGTATGAATCAAATACTAGACTCTTCTTCTTTTTGGTGGTCTACATCCATTGTGTGGGATTGGAGTAACATCTTTAATTAAAGTTACTTCTAATCCTGCTGCTTGTAAAGATCTTATAGCTGCTTCTCTTCCAGCTCCTGGTCCCTTTACATAAACTTCAATGCTCTTTAAACCGTGTTCCATTGCTGCTTTACTAGCAGTTTCTGCTGCCATTTGAGCTGCAAATGGAGTACTTTTTCTTGATCCTCTGAAACCTAGAGCTCCAGCACTTGACCATGATAACGCATTTCCTTGTGCGTCTGTTAAAGTAACTATTGAGTTGTTGAAAGTTGACTTGATGTGTGCAGCACCGTGCTCAACGTTTTTTCTGTCTCTTTTTCTTCTAGTCTTTTTAACCTTTGCCATTGCTTTCCCTCCTAACTACTTCTTCTTGTTTGCGATAGTCTTCTTAGGACCTTTTCTTGTTCTCGCATTAGTCTTAGTTTTTTGTCCTCTTACTGGAAGACCTTTTCTATGTCTAATTCCTCTATAACATCCGATTTCTACTAATCTCTTGATGTTTAATGCTACTTCTCTTCTTAAGTCACCTTCGATTGTAAGTTCCTTAATATAAGTTCTTAGCGCGTTTACTTCATCTTCAGTTAAATCCTTAACTCTTGTGTCAAGGTTTATTCCTGTAGCTTCTAATATCTTATGTGAAGTAGGTAATCCTATTCCATAAATATAAGTTAAACCTATTTCAACTCTTTTTTCTCTTGGTAGGTCAACACCTGCTATTCTTGCCATTAAAATTTACACCTCCTGGTAATTGAAATGCCTAAAAGTTTATTATTTTTGATTATCAAAAATATAATATATATATAATAAAATTTTAGGTTAATAGAGAATTTGTTCTCTATCATCAGCCGCTCCTAAAATCTAATTATTTAATTAAATGCCTATATAATGATATGTGACTTTGACAAAAAAGTCAATAAATTTTAAATACCTAATTTGTATTTTTTGTCTAATATTTATTTATATTAGCCTTGTTTTTGCTTGTGCTTTGGATTTTCACAGATTACCATTACTCTTCCTTTTCTTCTAATTACTTTGCACTTTTCGCAAATAGGCTTAACTGATGGTCTTACTTTCATCGCTAACCCTCCTTGTAATATTTGATAGATCTTACTATCTTATTTTGCTCTCCAAGTAATTCTACCTCTTGTTAAATCATATGGAGAAAGCTCCACTGTAACTTTATCTCCAGGTAAAATTCTTATGAAGTTCATTCTTAATTTTCCTGATATATGTGCTAGAATTGTGTGCCCACTTTCAAGTTCAACTTGGAAGTTAGCGTTTGGTAAGGATTCTACAACGACTCCTTGCATTTCTATAACATCATCTTTTGACATAAGGTAATCAACCCTCCTTAACAATGCCTCTTAATTTTAAAAATCTCTTAATTTTTAAGTCAGTATCTTTTCTCTCACTGATTATGGCTGCTCTTATCTCATCATCTATATTTTCTAAGAACTCTAAATGCTTAACCTTTTTCTTCTTAGGTTCCTTGATCTTTTTAGTATCACCATTTGCAAGCAATACATAATTTTCATCAATTACATTTGTTACTATATATAAATGATCTTTATCTCTACCAGCTAAAGAAAGCACAACTTTCCCAATCAAGTCATTGTTTTGCAAATTTTTCACCTCGATGATTACCTTAGAAATAAATAAGCACTGTAATACTACTTTGCAAATTTATAACTAAGCAACACTTTTATTTAACTAGTGTTAGTATTTCGGGACCATCTGGTAAAATCGCAACTGTATTTTCGTAATGTGCTGATAGGCTTCCATCACTTGTTACAACCGTCCAATTATCTTTTAAAGTTCTTACTCTAAAGGATCCTTCATTAACCATTGGCTCTATAGCTAGAACCATGCCCTTTGTAAGTATTGGACCTCTACCTGGTCTACCGAAGTTTGGTACTTCAGGATCTTCATGTAGATCTCTGCCTATCCCGTGTCCTACAAAACTTTTCACAACGGAAAATCCGTTTGCTTCAACATGGCCTTGTATCGCATGTGATATATCTGTTAATCTATTACCAATTTGAGCGAATTTAATTCCCTCAAAGAAACAATCTCTTGTTACCTGTATAAGTCTTTTTGCATCTTCTGAAACATTTCCTACCGGAAAAGTTCTTGCTGCATCTCCATGGAATCCATTAAGATAAGCTCCACAATCTATACTGACTATATCACCATCTTTAAGGATGTAGCCTCCGGGAATACCGTGAACTACCTGATTATTTACAGAGATACATAATGAAGCTGGAAATCCATACAAACCTTTGAATGAAGGTATAGCTCCTTGCTCTCTTATGAATTCTTCTGCTATTCTATCCAATTCTTTAGTACTTATACCTGGTTTAATTTCATTTTCTAATAGTAGTAATGTTTCACCTACTATTTTCCCTGCTTTTCTCATCAGGTCAAGGGCCAAATCATCTTTAATTAAGATCATTATTTAGCGCTCCCTAAGATTTTGCAGATACTTTCAAATACTTCATTGATTGCTTGAGTACCATCAACTGTTGAAAGTAAGTTTTTATTCTTATAAAAATCAATTAGTGGTTGTGTTTGTCTTTCGTACACATCAAGTCTTTCTTTTACAGTTTCTTCTGTATCGTCTTTTCTTTGTACTATATCACTTCCGCAAAGATCACATTTTCCTTCAACCGCTGGTGGGTTAAATTTAACGTGGTAACTTGCTCCACATGATGGACAAACTCTTCTACCAGTCATTCTTTCAAGTATAAACTCACTTGGAACTTCAATACATAAAGCTGTATCTAACTTCTCGTTTCTACCATCTAAGAATTCTTGTAAGGCTTCAGCTTGAGCAACTGTTCTTGGGAACCCATCAAGTAGGTATCCGTTCTTACAGTCATCATCTTGAAGTCTATCTTTAACCATATCTATAGTAACTGAATCCGGTACTAATTGTCCGTTATCCATATATTTTTTTGCCTCAATTCCTAAGGGAGTATTTTCTGAAATATTCTTTCTGAAAATATCTCCTGTTGAAATGTGAGGAATTGAATATCTATTACTAATTGATTTTGCCTGTGTTCCTTTTCCTGCTCCAGGAGGACCTAGTAAAATAATCTTCACGGGCATCATCTCCATTATTTAATCTTATTTAAGAAATCCTTTGTAGTGTCTCATTATCATTTGTGATTCTAGCTTTCTTGTGAAATCTAGAGCAACACTCACTACAATAAGAAGTGCTGTTCCCCCAAATTGTATTCCTTTGAATGCAGTATAGTTATCTATAACTATTGGTGTTACAGCAAGTAGTGCTGCAAATATTCCTCCGATGAAAGAAATTCTATTAAGAATACTTTCAAAGTATTGTGTTGTAGGCTCCCCTGGTCTAACACCTGGTATAAATCCAGCAGATTTGTGCAGATTCTCTGACATTTCATCTGGCTTAAATGTTACTTGAGTGTAGAACCAAGTAAAGAATATAGTTAATAGTGAATAAACAACTGGATACATCCAAGTCTTACTATTAAAAATACTCATTGGGCTACTTGTAACCCATTTTGCCCATTCATGGCTTGGGAAGAAACCTGCAATTGTTGGTAAGAATTGCATCACTGACATAGAGAATATAATCGCTATAACAGCAGATCCAACTATACTTAAAGGAATGTGAGTTGATTGACTTCTCATCACCTTATTCCCAACTGCTTTTCCTGCATACTGAACAGGAATTCTTCTTTCAGCAAGTGAAAAATATACTACTCCAGCAAGTGCTAATAAAGCAAATACTAAGAATAATGCTATCTCAACAATACTTATTTCTCCTGAGTTTTCTAACATCAACATAGATCTAATTGTCATTGGTAATCTTGAAACTATATTTACAAAGATTAGGATTGAAACACCATTTCCGAAACCTTTAACAGTGATTTGGTCTCCTAACCACATACAGAATGTTGATCCGACAACTAAAGCTAGTATGACTACTATCATTTGTACAGTTTTCATACCTATTGTTGCTCCCATTTGGGAAATTGTTGCATACATACCGAATGCAAGAATAACTGCTATAACAATTGATAAATACCTAGTGGCATTTTGTATCTTTCTTCTACCATCTTCACCTTCTTTTGAAAGTTGTTCTAATGATGGTATAGCTATTGTTAATAACTGAGTTATAATTGACGCATTAATGTATGGCATTACACCAAGAGCAAAAATACTAAATCTACTAAAGGCTCCACCTGATATTAAATCATAGAAACCCATTAAGTTTCCTGATTGAGTCATTCCTTTCAAATAATCAGCGCTAATCCCAGGAACAGGAATATGACTTCCCATCCTAAAGATTGCCACTAAAAATATTGTCCAGTAAAATCTTTTTCTCAATTCAGGTACCTTCCAGGCGTTACGTAGGGTTGATAGCATTCTTATTTCACCTCAACTTTTCCTCCAGCTGCTTCGATCTTTTCGATAGCAGATTTTGAGAACTTGCATCCTTTTACAGTTAAGTTCTTTTCTAAGTTTCCGTTTCCAAGAATCTTAACTCCGTCCATTACTTTTGAAATAACTCTTGTTTCTAATAATAATTCTGGAGTAACTTCTGTTCCATTTTCAAAAATGTTTAATCTATCTATGTTTATGCTAACGATCTTTTTAGCGAAGATATTAGTGAATCCTCTTTTAGGAAGTCTTCTGTATAATGGCATTTGACCCCCTTCGAATCCTGGTCTAACTCCACCGCCTGATCTAGCGTTTTGTCCTTTTTCACCTTTACCAGCGTTTCTTCCTAAACCTGAACCAGTTCCTCTTCCAACTCTCTTAGGAGCCTTTCTGCTTCCAGCTGCTGGCTTTAATTCATGAAGTTTCATACTCAGTGCACCTCCTCTTTTTATACTTCTTCTACATTTAACATGTAGCTTATCTTTTTAACCATACCATTTATTTGAGGAGTTCCCTCATGCTCTACTGTCTTACCTATTTTCTTAAGTCCAAGGGCATTTGCTGTAGCGATATGGTCTTTCTTTCTACCGATTAAGCTCTTTACTAATGTAATTCTTAACTTAGCCATGCAATTTCCCTCCTAACCTAAAATTTCCTCAACAGATTTTCCTCTTAATTTAGCTATTTCTTCAGCTGTTCTTAAGTTTGCTAATCCATTGATTGTTGCTTTAACCATGTTATTAGGATTGTTTGAACCTAATGACTTAGCTCTAACATCCTTGATTCCTGCTAATTCAAGTACGATTCTTGCTGGACCTCCAGCAATAACTCCTGTACCTTCTTTAGCTGGCATTATAAGAACATCTCCTGTTCCAAATTTACCGTGGATTTCATGAGGAATAGTAGTTTCAACCATTGAAACTGAAACTAAGTTCTTCTTAGCATCTTCTATTCCTTTTTTAATTGCTTCAGGTATTTCGATAGATTTTCCCATTCCAACTCCAACGTGTCCGTTCTCGTCTCCGACAACAACTAGAGCTGCGAATCTGAAGTTTCTACCACCCTTAACAACCTTAGTAACTCTATTTATGTTAACAACCTTTTCTTTAAGGTCTAGTGTACTAGGATCGATTCTCATTTATTTCCCTCCTCGTTTCTTAGAATTTTAAGCCTGCTTCTCTAGCACCTTCAGCTAATGATTGAATTCTTCCGTGATATACGAATCCACCTCTATCGAAAACAACTTCTGTTATTCCCTTATCGGCAGCTTTCTTACCAACTAATTCGCCCACTAATTTAGCGCCTTCTTTGTTTCCGCCTTTAGCTGAGAAATCTTTTTCTAAGCTTGAAGCAGCAACAATTGTTACAGCATTTATATCATCAATTATTTGTGCGTAAATATTTTTTTCACTTCTGTATACTGAAAGTCTTGGTCTTTCAGGAGTACCGAAAACCTTCTTACGTACTCTAAGGTGACGTCTCTTTCTGCTAGCTTTTCTGTCTGATTTCTTGAACATATAAAGCTCACTCCTTTCTTTTATTACTTACCAGTTTTACCTTCTTTACGTCTGATCACTTCGCCTTCGTATCTTATACCTTTACCCTTGTATGGTTCTGGTTTTCTCCATGATCTGATCTTAGCAGCTGCTTCTCCAACTTTTTGCTTGTTGATTCCTTTTACAACTACCTTTGTAGCTTCAGGTGTTTCAAATTCAACACCTTCAACTGCTTCTATTTCAACTGGATGTGAATATCCAAGGTTCATTACAAGTTTCTTTCCTTGCTTTTGAGCTCTGTAACCAACACCGTTTAAGATTAAAGTCTTTTGGAATCCTTTAGTAACTCCTTCAACCATGTTGTTTATAAGTGCTCTTGTTAATCCGTGAAGAGCTCTATGCTCTTTAACGTCGCTAGGTCTAGTTACAACCACTTCGTTGTTTTCAACTGCGATATTCATGTCTTTGTGCATAGCTTCTACTAGCTCACCCATTGGGCCTTTTACAGTAACAACGTTCTCTGGTGTTACTGTAACAGTTACGCCAGCAGGTATAGCTATTGGTAATCTACCTACTCTTGACATAATTGCACCTCCTGTTTTTCTCTACATGCATATATTCATATATTAATTATTATTAATTTCTACCAAACGTAGCAAAGAACTTCTCCACCTATGTTGCTCTTTCTAGCTTCTCTATCTACCATTATTCCTTTTGAAGTTGAAATAACAGCGATTCCTAAACCATTAAGAACTCTAGGAGTTTCGTCTTTTTTACAATATACTCTTAATCCTGGCTTTGATATTCTCTTTAATCCAGTTATTACTCTTTCGTTGTTAGCTCCATATTTAAGAGTTATTCTTAACATTGGAACTACTCCATCATTGTATTCATCAATTTCCTTGATGTATCCTTCTTGTAATAATATATTTGAAACGGCCTTCTTTACGTTAGAAGAAGGTACCTCTACTACTTCATGTTTAACAGCATTTGCGTTTCTTATACGAGTTAGCAAATCTGCTATAGGATCTGTCATAACCATTTAATGTGCCTCCTTTCGCTATATCTTCAGTACTACCAGCTTGCTTTTCTACAACCAGGGATTTGGCCTTTGTATGCAAGTTCTCTGAAACAGATACGGCATATACCGAATTTCTTTAATACAGAATGTGGTCTTCCACATATTCTACATCTAGTATAAGCTCTAGTCTTATACTTAGGTTCTTTGCTCCACTTTTCTATTATCGCTTTACGTGCCATAGATACCCCTCCTTATTGTTGAGCAAATGGCATGCCAAGGAATCTTAATAATTCTCTTGCTTCTTCGTCAGTGTTTGCAGTTGTAACGAAGATTATATCCATTCCTCTTACTTTGTCGATCTTATCGTACTCTATTTCTGGGAATATTAATTGCTCTTTAATTCCTAGTGAGTAATTTCCTCTACCATCAAATGATTTAGCTGAAATCCCTCTAAAGTCTCTAACTCTTGGTAAAGCAATTGACATTAACTTGTCAGCAAATTCATACATCTTTGCCTTTCTTAATGTAACTTTACATCCTAATGCCATGTTTTCTCTTATCTTGAAGTTAGCAACTGATTTCTTAGCTCTTGTTAATATTGGCTTTTGACCAGTTATTATAGTTAAATCGCTAACAGCTGATTCTAAAACTTTTTGATTATCTTTAGCTTCACCAACACCCATGTTGATTACTATCTTTTCAAGTCTTGGAACTTGCATTATATTTTCATATCCGAACTTTTCCATCATAGCCGGAATTATTTCTTTTTCATATCTATCTTGAAGTCTTGTCATATTGTTAACCTCCTTTCAATTTCTAGAATGTTTCTCCGCACTTCTTGCACACTCTAACCTTAGCTCCATCTTCTAATATTCTGTTGCTAATTCTAGTAGCTTTTTTGCACTTTGTACAATATAACATTACCTTTGAGCTGTTTATTGCAGCTTCTTTTTCTATTATAGCACTTTCAGCTTGAGTTCTACCTGCCTTTTGGTGCTTCTTTACTATGTTAACTCCTTGAACTAGTACTTTACCAGTTTTTGGGGATACTTTTAAAACTTCACCTGTTTTACCTTTATCTTTTCCTGATATAACTACAACTGTGTCGTTCTTTCTTACATGTATTTTCAAGTTAGCCACCTCCTCTTTATAGAACTTCTGGTGCTAATGATAATATTTTATTAAATTCTTTATCTCTTAGCTCCCTAGCAACAGGTCCAAAGATACGTGTTCCTCTTGGTTGCTTATCGTCTTTTATTATAACAGCAGCATTTTCATCAAATCTCACGTATGAACCGTCTGCTCTTCTTATTCCTTTTACTGATCTAACAATAACAGCTTTTACAACGTCACCTTTTTTAACAACTCCGCCTGGTGTTGCACTTTTAACGCTGGCAACTATTATGTCTCCAATGTTACCGTACTTTCTCTTAGATCCGCCTAATACTCTGATGCACATTATTTCTTTAGCTCCTGAGTTGTCAGCAACTTTTAATCTAGTTTGTTGTTGTATCATTAGATTACCCTCCTTTCGGTCTTTAAGCCATATTATTTAGCTTTTTCAACTATTTCAACAAGTCTCCATCTTTTATCCTTTGATAAAGGTCTTGTTTCCATTATTAATACTCTATCATTAACTTGAGCTTCATTCTTTTCATCATGCGCTTTGAACTTAGTAGTTCTGTTAACAGTTTTTCCGTATAGTGGATGTCTTACTTTAGTTTCAATAGCAACTACGATAGTTTTATCCATTTTATCAGAAACAACTCTACCGATTTTCTTTTTTCTTAGTCCTCTTTCCATTAAGGCTTACCTCCTTCCAGATTACTGTTCAACAACCCTTAACTCTTCTTGTCTTAAGATGGTTTTTATTTGGGCTATAGATTTCTTTACTTCTCTTATTCTCATAGGATTTTCTAATTGTCCTGTAGCTAATTGGAATCTTAAGTTGAATAACTCAGCTTTAAGTTCTCCTAATTTAGCTTTTAAATCTTGAGGATTACTTGCTCTTAATTCTTTTAATTCTCTAGCCTTCATTATTCTTCACCACCCATTTCCTCAAAATCTCTTCTTGTAACGAATTTACTTCTTACAGGAAGTTTGTGTGATGCAAGTCTCATAGCTTCTCTTGCAACTTCTTCAGTAACTCCAGATAATTCGAATAATACTCTACCTGGTTTAACTACTGCAACCCAGTACTCTGGTGATCCTTTACCTGAACCCATTCTTGTTTCAGCTGGCTTTTCAGTAACTGGTTTATCTGGGAAAATCTTTATCCAAAGTTTTCCTCCTCTTTTTATATATCTATTTATAGCAATTCTGGCAGCTTCTATTTGGTTACTTGTGATCCATCCACAAGTAGTAGCTTGAATACCGAAATCTCCATATGCTAGGAAATTTCCTCTTGTTGCTTTACCTTTCATTCTACCACGTTGTACCTTACGATGCTTTACTCTTTTAGGCATTAACATGATTTATTCCTCCTTTCTTATGCTTATGCGTTAGCTTCTTCCTTTTCAACTTTTTTAGTTGGAAGAACTTCTCCATTATAAACCCAAACTTTAACTCCGATTTTACCATAAGTTGTATCAGCTTCAGCAAATCCGTAATCGATATCTGCTCTTAAAGTTTGTAGTGGAATTGTACCTTCATGATATTGCTCAGTTCTAGCTATTTCAGCTCCACCTAATCTTCCTGAACAAGCAGTCTTAACTCCTTTAACTCCTTGCTTCATTCCTCTTTGGATAACTTGCTTCATAGCTCTTCTGAATGATATTCTCTTTTCTAGTTGTGCTGCTATATTTTCAGCCATTAATTGAGCGTTTGATTCAACGTTCTTAACTTCAACTATGTTTATTAGAATATTCTTTCCTGATATAAAGCTAGCTAATTTCTTCTTTAAAGCTTCTATACCTGAACCGCCTTTTCCGATAACAACACCTGGTTTAGCAGTATATATATTTAACTTAATTCTCTTAGCTGCTCTTTCGATTTCTATCTTTGAAATTCCAGCTGAGAAAAGATCTTTTTTTACAAATTCTCTTATTTTGTTATCTTCTATTAGATTGTCAGCAAAATCTTTTTTGTTTGCATACCATTTTGCATCCCATCCCTTGATAACACCTACTCTAAGTCCGTGAGGATGTACTTTTTGACCCACTTCGATTTCCCTCCTTCTTTATCTTTCTTTAACAACTACTGTTATATGACTTGTTCTCTTATTTATTCTGAATGCCTTACCATGATCCATTGGTCTAAATCTCTTTAATGTTGGACCGTGACCTACGTATGCTTCTGATACAAATAATCTATCTGCTTCTAATCCATGATTATTTTCAGCATTTGCAACAGCTGACTTTAAAACTTTGTTGATAGCAACTGCAGCTTCTCTTGGAGTGTATTGTAAAATAGCACTTGCTTCTCTTACATCTTTTCCTCTTATTAAATCAAGAACAGCTCCTACCTTTATTGGAGACATTCTTACATATTTAGCTATAGCTCTAGCTTCCATTTATGATCCTCCTTTCCAGGCTCTACTACTTTCTTTTTGATGATTTATCATCGTGTCCTCTGTATGTTCTAGTTAGTGAAAATTCACCTAATTTGTGTCCTACCATATCCTCTGAAATGTAAACTGGGATATGTTTTCTTCCATCATGAACAGCTATTGTGTGTCCTATCATTTGAGGGAAAATTGTTGAACTTCTTGACCAAGTTTTAACAACTTTTTGCTCACCATTAGCGTTCATTTCTTCTACTTTCTTTAAAAGTCCTGCATGGACGAAAGGTCCTTTTTTAATTGATCTACTCACTATATTTGCCTCCCTTCATTTCTTAGGCTCTAGCCTTGAAGAGAATGGATATTCTCTTCAAACTATTTCTTATTTCTACCCTTAATAATTAACTTATCTGAGTACTTCTTGTTCTTTCTAGTCTTGTATCCAAGTGCTGGTTTACCCCATGGAGTCATTGGACTTGGTCTACCTACTGGAGATTTACCTTCTCCACCACCGTGAGGGTGATCGCAAGGGTTCATTACAGAACCTCTAACTGTTGGTCTGATTCCCATGTGTCTTTTTCTACCAGCTTTACCTATCTTAACGATATCGTTAGTTGAGTTTGAAACTGAACCAATTGTAGCTCTACACTCTATTCTAACATATCTCATTTCTCCTGAAGGTAATCTTAATGTAGCATACTTACCTTCTTTAGCCATTAATTGTGCTGATAAACCAGCAGCTCTTACTAATTGGCCACCTTTTCCAGCTTGTAATTCGATATTGTGTATGAATGTACCTACTGGGATGTTTAATAATGGTAATGCATTACCTGGTTTGATATCCGCGTCTGCTCCTGATACAATCTTATCTCCAACTTTTAATCCTGCTGGAGCAATTATGTATCTCTTATCTCCATCTGCGTATACAACTAATGCGATATATGCTGATCTATTTGGATCGTATTCTATTGTAGCAACATTTGCTGGAATACCGTCCTTATTTCTCTTGAAATCAATTATTCTGTATTTTCTCTTAGCGCCACCACCGTGGTGTCTTACAGTTATTTTACCTTGTGCATTTCTACCACCAGTTTTCTTTAAAGAAACTAATAATGACTTCTCTGGCTCATTTGTAGTTATTTCTTCAAATGTTGGCATAGTCATATTTCTTCTTGATGGTGTCATCGGTCTAAATGTTTTAACTGCCATTTAATTTCCCTCCTTCTTTCAGCTTATCTGGTGAATAATCACCAATAAATCACCTTATTGACGTCTATTGCATTCCTTCGAAGAATTCAATAGTGCTGCCTTCAGCTAATGTAATGATAGCTTTCTTGTAGTCAGCTCTCTTTCCTACATGTACGCCCATTCTCTTAGTTTTTCCCATAGTTCTGCTAGTCTTTACGTCTGCAACTTTAACGTTGAAAACTTCTTCAACTGCTCTCTTTATTTGAGATTTGTTAGCACTTATGTGAACTATGAAAGTGTACTTATTTTCTGCCATTGCTGCCATACTCTTTTCAGTAATAACAGGCTTTCTTATTATATCATGGCTTGTTAAATTCATTATGCGTACACCTCCTCAATCTTTGATACAGCATCTTTAGTCATAACTACTTTTTCAAACTTAAGTAAGTCATAAACGTTGATGTTGTTTGCAGGTATAACTGCTACTCCATCAATGTTTCTAGCTGACTTATAAACAACTTCGTTTGACTCAGCTGTTACGATTAAAGTCTTCTTAGCTTCCATTGTGTTTAGCATGTTAACTACATTCTTAGTTTTGATTGAATCGAATGCTAAATCTTCAACAACAACCATTTGTCCGTCTTGAACTTTAGTTGATAATGCTGACATCATAGCAACTCTCTTCATGCTCTTTGGTATAGCCATTCTGTAATCTCTTGGCTTTGGTGCGAATACAATACCACCCTTGATCCATTGTGGAGCTCTGATTGAACCTTGTCTTGCTCTACCAGTTCCTTTTTGTCTCCAAGGCTTGATTCCGCCTCCTCTAACTTCAGCTCTTGTTTTAGCTGATTGAGTTCCTTGTCTCTTGTTAGCTAATAATGCAACAACTACTTGGTGCATAGCGTTTTCGTTTATTTCAGTTCCGAATATATTTTCGTTTAATTGGAAATCTCCAACTTGTTTACCTTCTTTATTGAATAATCCTACTGTAGGCATCCTGCTTCCTCCTTTCCTTAAGAAATTAAGCCTTAACTGTATTTCTTATTACTACTTTGCTCTTGTTTGGACCTGGAATTCCGCCCTTGATTAGTATTAAGTTTTTCTCAGCTATTACTTTAACTACTTCTAAGTTTAATACTGTAGTGTTTACAGCACCCATGTGTCCTGGCATCTTCTTGTTCTTGAATGTTCTTGAAGGATCAGAAGCTGCTCCCATTGAACCTGGTGCTCTATGGAACTTAGAACCATGTGACATAGGTCCTCTTTGTTGATTCCATCTTTTGATAACGCCTTGGAATCCCTTACCTTTAGAAACTCCTGATACGTCAACCTTATCTCCTACTACGAATACGTCAGCCTTTATTTCTTGGCCTACTTCATATTCACTAGTATTTTCTAATCTGAATTCTTTTAGAGTTCTTCTTAATGAAACTCCTGCTTTTGTGAAGTGTCCTCTTTTTGGCTTGTTAACTAATTTTTCTCTTATGTCTCCAAAACCAACTTGTATTGCATCATAACCATCGTTTTCGATAGTTTTCTTTTGAGTTACAACACATGGACCTGCTTCTACAACTGTTACTGGAATTACTTTACCATTTTCGTCGAAAATTTGAGTCATTCCTATCTTCTTACCAATTATAGCTTTTTTCATGTATTTACACCTCCAAAACTTATTAGCGGATTGCTAGGCAATCATAATAGTTCAATGTCTTTATTATAATTTTGCTATTATAGCTTTATTTCGATATCTACACCTGCTGGTAGATTTAATCTCATTAATGCATCAACAGTCTTAGGTGATGGATTAACGATATCTATAAGTCTCTTGTGAGTTCTTATTTCGAACTGTTCTCTTGAGTCCTTATATTTGTGAACTGCTCTTAATATAGTAACAACATCTTTTTCAGTAGGTAGTGGTACTGGACCTGCAACCTTAGCTCCTGTTGACTTTGCAGTTTCAACGATTTTTTCTGCTGATTGATCTAATATTGTGTGATCAAAAGCTTTTAATCTGATTCTTATTTTTTGTTTTGACATCTTGGTTTCCCTCCTTTTCATGTACGCTTTACTTCTAACGCACAACAGCGGTTCTTCTATAAACTGTTCCTGGTGTTTCATAACTTTTGGAAAGAAATATAGAGTCCCTGTCGTCGGATTCTAGATCCTGACATACTCATCAAGAATTACCCGGAAGTCCGGCAACCTCTTGATTCATCGCCGCATGCTATACAACTTCTATATTATACTATTAAATTTTATGTTTTTCAAGTAATTTTTTCTTATAAAATTTAAATTATTTTTTAAATTTTTTCCGTTAGAATTAATTCGCTTTTTATATTTTAATAGTATTTCATATAAATATCAAGCATTTTATAAAAGTAAATTTCTAGCTATTCCTGTAAACTTTTACTCACATTTTACAATTATTTCATTAAATAATAAATTATATACAATATAAAGACATTTAAAAATAAAAATTAAAAAAAATAGTAAGAGACGTCTCTCTTACTATTTTTATATATAAAGTAATTACTACTATTCGATTACGCTAGTAACAACTCCTGAACCTACAGTTCTTCCACCTTCTCTGATTGCGAATCTTAATCCTTCTTCCATAGCTACTGGGTGGATTAATTCAACGTTCATGTCGATGTGGTCTCCTGGCATTACCATTTCCATTCCGTCTGGTAATTTGATTGAACCTGTTACGTCAGTTGTTCTGAAGTAGAATTGTGGTCTGTATCCATCGAAGAATGGAGTATGTCTTCCACCTTCTTCTTTTTTAAGTACGTATACTTGACCTACGAACTTCTTGTGAGGATTAACTGAACCTGGTTTAGCTAATACTTGACCTCTTTCGATTTCTGTTCTTTGGATACCTCTTAATAATGCTCCGATATTATCTCCAGCTTGCGCGTCGTCTAATAACTTTCTGAACATTTCGATTCCTGTAACAACAACTTTCTTAGTTTCTTCTTTGATACCTACGATTTCAACTTCGTCTCCAACGTGTAAGATACCTCTTTCAACTCTTCCTGTTGCAACTGTTCCTCTACCAGTGATTGTGAATACATCTTCTATTGGCATTAAGAATGGCTTATCTGTTGCTCTTTCTGGAGTTGGGATGTAGCTATCTACAGCTGCCATTAATTCATCGATACAAGCTGTTGCTTCTGCATCTGTTGGGTTTTCTAAAGCTTTTAAAGCTGA
>NZ_JBNOOR010000005.1:0-69474 GCF_050584765.1 Clostridium sardiniense
CGCGGGTCCATCTCATAGCGGATTGCTCCTTTAATTGCTGTTTCATGCGAAACTGCAATGTTATGCGGTATTAATCTTCCTTTCGGAAGGCTATTCCCCTCTATGAGGCAGGTTACCCACGTGTTACTCACCCGTCCGCCGCTAATCCGTTTCCCGAAGGAAACTTCATCGCTCGACTTGCATGTGTTAGGCACGCCGCCAGCGTTCGTCCTGAGCCAGGATCAAACTCTCAATAAAAAGTTTAATCTTTTCACTCATAAAACTTACTTTAATAAAAAGAATTGCTGGTTGTTTAAATGTTTTATATATTCTGTTCAATTTTCAAAGACCATTTAATTTTTGTCCGTCGCACTCAAGCGACAAGACTTATTATATACACATTTACGACATCTCTCGACTTTATTTTTCTTGTATATAACTGTTATAACTATATTACTCCAATTTACTGCTTATTACTAACTATATCTCATACTGATACACTAGGTATAGTTTGTGCATTTATATATATATTATACTATCATTTTTACATCTTTTATTGTTAATTTATATTTTTTAGCTATATTTTCATAATGATGAATTATGTTTTTATCTTTAAAAAACATAACAAACTTATAATCATAATTGCTCCAAATAGTAACTCCATCATTAATTATATAAAAAGTACTAAATAATATCCCTCTTGCTGATATCTTTACTAATATATCTAAAACTTTCATATCATCTATTTTAAAGTAAATACCCTCATTATTTGATTTTTCTCTAATCTGTATAAGTATATCTTTTTCATCCTTGGATAGTGTACATATCATTCTGCTAAACTCATCATCCATTAATGTATTTCCATAATAATCTAATATACTATTTTTATTTACTTCAAATATATGTCTAAAAAATTCAATAAAACAATTTTCCGCTTCCTCGTTATTAGTAATAAACTCTGTTGTTATTATGGCATTATTATAATTATCAAAGCCTTCTAATATATTATTAGGTCTTACCTCAACACTATTTATAAATGTATTTTTATCAAAACTTCTCATTCTAAACCCCACTCCTAAACCAGTATCAAAAATCCTCATATTTTAATTTAATATTATATCAAAAATACATTATATTAAAGACAAAATAAAAGAGAAGTTAATTTAGAATAACTTCTCTTTTATTTTGTCTTTATTCTTAATAATTAAAACCACTGATATTAGTAATATTATTAATCCAACTATTAAAGAATATCTTTTTAATATTAAGTTTATAACTTCACTATTATTTCCAAATACAAATCCAAGTCCAATAAGTATAGAATTCCAAATAGTTATTCCTATCGCCGAATATCCAATAAAAGCTATTGGTTTCATTTTAACAACTCCTGCTACAATGGATATAAAAGTTCTTGCAAGTGGCACTAACCTTGATAGTAATACAGCAATATTATCATATTTATTTAGCCAGCTATATGCTGCATCTGCTGATTTTTTTGTCTTAGGAAATTTTAAAGTTATATAATCCACCGCTTTAGGCCCAAAATATAGACCTATTATGTAATTTAATATAGAGCCTAATACTCCTGCTATTACAGAAACAACTAATATCTCAATAAAACTTACACCATTTACTACCCCAACTATACCCATAAGCGGCAATACAAGTTCACTAGGTAATGGAAAATTTGCATATTCCAATAAAACAAGAACAAATACACTTATCATTCCATAGTTTACTACAAATTCTCTTATAACTTCTTCTAAACTCATAAACATCCCCCCTAATTTATATATCTAATGATTATTTTAGAATATATCAGCAAAACAACTTTTCTTCAATCTTACTTATGTTAATTATTAATCTTCAATATTAAATCTAAGTTAAATAGTATGATTACCTTTTTATTTGTATAGTTATATCCCTATTAATCAATTTTATACAAACAAAAAAAGGTAGATATTAAATCTACCTTTTTGTTTATATTTTATTACATCATTTTCTTTATATGTGACACTATTGGATCTGCTAAAGTTCCTACAACAACTTGAAGATTTTTAGCATCTAATTTCATTATTCCAGTAGCACCTAATCTCTTTAATTCTTTTTCATTTACTTTTCCTGAATCTTTAACAGTTAATCTGATTCTAGTTACACAAGCATCTATGCTTTCAATGTTTGAGCTTCCACCTAATGCTTCTAAAATCCCTGCCGCTTTTTCATCTATTGATGATTTACCTTTAACTACTCCACGTTGAGCATCATCTTCAACTATGTCCTCAAAATTATCATCGTCTTCTCTACCTGGTGTTGGTAAATTGAATTTCTTAATTGCGAAGTAGAATACTACAAAGTATATTGCAGCAAATATTAAGCCTACTAAAATAATCATTAATGCTTTTGTTGATATTCCATAATTTAACGCATAGTCTATAAAACCAGCCGAGAAGGCAAATCCCATCTTCATTCCAAATATATTAGCAACGGCCAGCGCAATTCCTGTCATAATCGCATGGAATCCATATAGTACTGGTGCTAAGAACATGAATGTAAATTCAATTGGTTCTGTAATACCAGTTAAGAATGCAGTAGCTGCTATACTAACTAACATACCTGTTACTGCTTTTCTATTTCGCTTTTTAGCTGCTGCTATCATAGCTAAACAAGCTGCTGGTAATGCAAACATCATTATAAAGTAGAACCCAGTTGTATATACTCCTGCAGTTGGGTCTCCAGCAAGGAATCTATTTATATCTCCTGTAACAACTGTTCCATCAGGTTTAGTAAATGTACCAAATTGGAACCAGAATATTGTATTAAGCACGTGATGTAAACCAAATGGTATAAGTAATCTGTTTAAGACACCAAAAACAAATGCTCCAATTGCTCCAGCTGCTGCCATTGTGTTACCAAAATCATTTAACACACCTTGGATAGGTGGCCAAATATATCCTGCAGCAACTCCTAATGCTAGACAAGCAAAAGCTGTAGCTATAGGTACAAAACGCTTACCTCCAAAGAATCCCAAAAATTGTGGAAGCTGAATATCTTTAAACTTGTTATAAAGTAATCCTGCAACAACCCCTGAAAGAATACCAGCTAAAACTCCCATATTAATTGTTTCATCAAATGCGCCTGCTACATTTGTAAGCGTGAAATAACCAACAGCAGCTGCAAGTCCTGCAACTCCGTTATTTTCTTTAGCAAGTCCAATTGCTATACCAATTGCAAATAAAATTGCTAAATTATCTAATATTGCCCCCCCTGCTTTTTCCATCCAAACAATTCCAAGAACATCCGGCGCTCCAAGTCTTAATAAAATTGCTGCTGCCGGCAAGCAAGCAACAGGTGTCATAAGTGCCTTACCTAATTTTTGTAATGCGCCAAGAACCTTATTATTTCCTTTTGACATATAATTCCCTCCAATATAAATTATTTATGCTTATGAATCGGTATTTATAATAATACAGAAAATAAATAATAACAAACAAAAAAAGCCGGAAAGAATATAATTATAGTTATATTCCTTCCAGCTAATGCCCAAATTATTAATGGTAACACGCCGAATTAATAAGCATATTTTACTTTGTAATCCTATTCTAATATATTTTTACTATTCTGTCAACGATTTCAAGTGATAAATTTTAATATTTTTACAAATAATTAAATTGACACTTATTATTATTAAAGTTATAATAATATCAAGACGTGTAACTGTTAGATCAGGCATAAGTTTATTTGTTAAACTTATGCCTTTTTTTATTTTAAAGTGCATATGGTATACTATATTTAAAATTTAAACAACCTAATTATTGATATTTAAAACATTTGTAAAATAGAAAGGACTTGAAAATTATGTTTGGATTATTTAAAAAGAATAAAAAAGAAGAATCATTAAATTTTGTAGCTCCAGTTAGCGGAAAGGCTGTAGATTTATCAGAAGTTCCAGATCCAGTATTTGCTCAAAAGATGGCTGGAGAAGGATTAGGAATTGACTCAACAGGAGATATAATCGTAGCACCTTGTGATGGAGAATTAACTTTAGTATTTAAAACTAAGCATGCATTTGCTATGACTTTAGACAACGGAATCGAAGTACTTGTTCACATAGGAATAGAAACTGTATCCTTAAATGGAGAAGGTTTTGAACAATTAGCAGAACAAGGAACAAGAGTTAAAGCTGGAACTCCTATCATTAAAATAGATAGAGAATTCATTAAGAACAAAGGACTATCATTAGTTACTCCAGTTCTTATAACTAACCCAGATACAGTTAAATCACTAGATGTTAAAACTGGCATGGACGTAGTAGCTGGTGAAACTGTAGTTTTAGAATATACTGTTTAATAAATAACAAGAAAACTCATTGCTATTATGCAATGAGTTTTTCTATTTTATCTTCTATTCATCTTTACAGTTCCCGTAACTCTTATTTTTTTTATATGCTAAAACTGATATTCCAAGTATAATTAAAGCACTTCCACCTAGCACATCATTAAATCCTTGTTTGCTTGTAATTGGCAGTTCTTTCACTTCTTTTGATAAATCTGGCTTTACATAAACACCTAGATTAATACTATTATTAGCTTCTCCTGATGATAGATTTATATCTCTGCTTTTATGTGATTGTGCACCATTATCTTTTAAATTAGTTACACCTAGGTTTTTTGGTGTCTCAAATAAAACATAGTACTTACCAGGATCTAAATTATCAAATTTATAATTACCATCCTTATCAGTATTCGTTACTGATAGTAATTTACCATTTGAATCACAAAGGAATACATCTATTCCTTCAACGCCCTCTTCATTATCATTCTGCTTTCCATCTTTATTGTTGTCATTCCAAACTTTACTTCCAATGCTGCCTGACTTTATAACACCTGCATTAATTACATTATCCTTGTCTATATTTTTGACATCTATATTTTCACTAAATCCACCAGTATTTACATTACTAAAATTTGAACTTATATCAGTACTTTGCTTTGTAAAACTACTATATCCTTTAGGCATTGATACACTAATCTTATATTCACCCTTCGGTAAATTTTTAAAATAAACCCTGCCATACTTATCCGTAATTTGATCTTCAACACTATTTCCATAGATATCTTTAACTTCATCACCATTAGCACTTAATAATTTTACTCTAGTACCTTCTATGAGTTTATCATCTTTATCTCTTCTACCATTATAATTTTTGTCTTCAAAAACTCTAGCGTTCACTTCTCCAAAAAAAGTCATACCAGCATTCAGATAAATATAACGTTGACCTTTATTTATATTAAAAACATCTGATACTCCATCTTCATTTACTACACTACTTTTAGCAGATACCCCTACCTTTTTAGGGGAAAAATAATTATATCCTTTTGCTTTTTCCACCTTAATATAGTATTTTCCAGGCAATAAATTATTAAATTCATATATACCTAAGTTATTTGTTCTAGTCTCTTTTACAAATGTTCCATTCTCTAAATATAGTTTTACGATAACATCATTTATTCCGGATTCACCTGCATCTTGTCTACCATTAAAATTCTTATCTTCAAAAATATTACTCTTTATCTTAGCCTTATGAAAGGCTACATCAATATCCTTTTTTTCATCTCCAGATAATAAATTATATATTTTTGTAAAACCACTATCATCTATTACATTAGATGAACTACTGTCACTATTCAATATTATAGTTGGTGCATATATATCTTTTAAATCAACAAATTTTAGACTATATTCACCTGGCTCAAGATTATTAAATGAATAATGTCCACTTTCATCTGTTCTTGTTTCAAGACTTAACTCACCATCCTTATATAATTTAACAAGAATTCCTGGGATTCCAGGCTCATCTTCGTCTTGCTTGCCATTCCAATTAATATCATTCCAAACAAAATCACCTATAGTTATAGCCTTTGTCATTCCAGCATCAATACTAAAGTTTTCCGCTTTATCTGTTATTTCTATTTTGGATGTAAATCCATCTTTATCAAAATCATTATCTAGATTAGTATCATCTGTTCCCTGTCTTTTCGTAAATAACTTAAACTCATCAGATTTATTAACCTTTACATAATAAGTTCCTGCATGTAAATCATCAAATTCATATCTACCAAACGCATCTGTTTTAGTGCTATTTATTATATTTTTATTTCCGTCTAAAAGATATACATCTATTCCTTCTATTAATATTTCATTATCTTCTTGTATTCCATCACCATTGATATCATGCCATACTTTTCCGCCTATTGCTGAATAGTGTGTTGTATTTTCATTATCCGTTCCGGAATTTTCTAAAATACGTTGTGCCAATACACTTTTATAATCGCCTATTGTTATTGAATTACCATCTGATGAATTCAATCTTTCTTTTTTATAGGCATCAGGTGCTATATGATATTTAAGTTCTCTTAAATATGGATATGAATAATATAGGTCCTCTGTACCTTGAACACCTTTAATATTATTGTTTTTTATGGCTACGCTATCACCATTATTCTCATTAGCATATACATTATTTGCTCCAACTGCTTGCAAGAGCTGTAATATTACTACAGTGACTAAAACCAAACTTAGCCACCTTCCAATATTTTTATCGCTTTTCATACTATTATCACCTTGTTTTTTCTCGTGTATTTTTTATTAATTATTTATTCAATCAAATCAAGCTTAACAATAAATCTATCAGGTGCAGGTCCTACATATCTAAAAGGATAACAAGTAACTAAAGTCATACTTGGACCTTCTTCCTGAGCAAGTATTGATTCATCTTCTGGATTTGTTATATATGTCTTCTTAACTTTAAATTTATATGTGTGATTTAAACTTTGTACTTCAACTATATCTGAATCCTTTATATTTTCTAAGAATCCAAAAGTAGTTTCTCTATGACCTAATATAATTGCAGTGCCTTTATCCCCTGGATATATCCCGTTATCATAAAGAGTTGCACCACCTCTTAGATTTTCTTCTGTTGCTCCCATAAGTATTGGAATTTGCTCACCTGTCTTAGTAACAACAAGCTTTCCTATTATATCTTTTCCGTCCACTTTTACAATAGGGTATTTTATTTTATTCCCTTTCTTTGTATCTTCTTTATTTGAATTATCCTTATCATTTTTAAGTGCCTCTGTTCTTTGCTTGTCCCATTCGTTTATATTCTTTGATATATCTCTTTTATCTAACCCAATTTCTATAAAAGGATATGCTATAAGTAGTAATCCACCTAAAATGAATACAACTCCAAATATAGTAAGAAGCTTACTTCTTTTCTTAGGGCTTTTTTTACCCTCTTCCTCTTCCCTTTTTTTTCTCATTTTCTAACACTCCCCTAATAGCAACATTTTAATTATAACCTAAATATTTAACTATTTGTGTGTAATAATATTCTTGTAATTACACATTTAGTATTTTTACCCTTTATCAGTTGTATTTACAAATCTTTTGTAATTCTAAATTTTAATTATTATTCTACTTTTATAGAATATCTAAATCTTTCTATATGCATTGCCAAATAAGCAATTTCATCTTCAACTATTTCCTTATCTAGTTCTTCTTCTAAGAATTCGCCTATTCCCATTGCTATCTTATATGATTTTTTATACTTTTCTTTTATCACTGATATCAAATCATTTTTTATGGGACTTTTAGTCATTATTCTCTCTATTGCAAACCTTATATGTGTTAAGAATCTTGCATAATCTAATGATTTTCTATTTATATTTATATTTAAAGCTTCTTCAACATATTCGATTATAGAACTACTTAAGTAACTGCATTTTATAGTATTTGATAGCTTCCCATTATTTCTAGATGAATGTATGTGAAGTGCTATAAACCCAATCTCTCCATCTGGTATATTTATATTAATTGATTTTCCTATCTTTTTAGCTGCTTCTGCTGCAAGTAAAAATTCCTTAGGATATAATGTCTCTATCTCTATAATGAAAGGATTTTGAATCTCTTCATTATTTTTTAATCTTTTCGTAGCAAAAAATAGATGATCTATAAGTCCTATGTGAATATTTTCACTAAGCTCTTCCCCAAGACTCTCTGATATATCATAAATAACTTCCTCACATAAATCAAAGAAATCATCATCTATCTTTGAAATTATTCTATTAAAGTTCTTTATATTGTCCTCATTTTCAATTTTAAAAATCTTATCTACTTCAGTATCTTTTGAAATTATATTTCCAAATTTCTTTCCAAACCCTATACCTTTTGAAAGTAATATTTTTTCTTTACCTTCAGACTTTACTAAAACTATACTATTGTTAAAAACTTTAGTTACCACCACATCGTCCTTTAATCCTATACCCATTCTTTCCCCTCACTTACATTTTAACCCTTTACTTTGTAATATGTTATATGATCTTTCCACACTCCATTTATAAAAAGATATTTTTCATTTATTCCCAATTCTTTAAACCCGGTACTAATTAGTACCCCCCTTGATCTCTCATTATCTAAAAGCGCTGATGCTTCTATTCTATGAAGATCTAATTCTTTAAAAGCATAATTTACAACCAAGTTTACAGCTTCTTTCATGTAACCTTTTCCCTGATAATCTTCATCTATACAATAACCCAGTATAGCACTTTTAAATACTCCATATACTATATTGGATAATCTAAGCTTTCCTATTATTTTGTCATTATCTATAATTGCTAAATCTATTGAGGTTCCATTTAAGAATTGCTTGTAACTTTCATTCAATGAGTTTCTTTGTGATTCTAATGTATAGAATTCTTTATCTCTTGTAGGCTCAAATTTTTCAAGATGCTTTTTATTTTTAGTATAGTATTCTAATAATGCTTTATCATCATTTGGAGTTAAATTTCTTAATGTAATATTTTTACCCTCCAATTGAATCATAGATGCACAGTTTTTATATATATAATCTTCTCTATTAATTCCTAACATAAGTTCATTCTTATAGATTCCATTAGAATATATATTATCCGATAATATACCTTCTAAAATGAATCCTAAATCAAGAAATGGCGAAAGACTAAGTCCTTCAATTACTTTTATGTTAACCTTAAAAATATTCTTATCCTTAAAAGTCGCCATTAATAATAACTCTAAAGTTTCTCTTAATAGGCTATAATCATATTCTCTATAAAATTTTAAATCAATATTACATCTTTTATTACTTTGATCTAATTCTTCTATGGAAAATCTTCCTATGTTTATGCTGTTTTTATCCCTAATAAGATATTCATTATTACTTCCCTTATTTAAAGCTATATTTATATTGTAATTTGGTGACATATTAAATTCTCCTAAAATTAAAGTCTTATAAGAATATTATATATTATACTTCTACGTTTACAAGGTTTAACTGATTATATTTATAAATAATATTATGTTTAATTTATAAATAATATTATGCTTAAAGTGTATTTAAATAATTTTTATTTATCTGATAAGTAAAAATTTATATTTTAAATAGAATTACTTTTTATCTAGAATAATAATAAAGACCTCTTTAAATTTATTCAAAGAGGTCTTTAGATTAATATATATATAAACTTTATTGTAATTAAATCTCAAAAATAAAGTTATCCCCAATTTTATCAACATGTTGTTGATAACTTTTTATTTTCACACAATATATTGTGCTTCGAGACTTGTTGCATATTATATTTTTTTGGCTAACTTAATCGACAAAAGTCATATTTTATCCAATTTTTGTAAACACTTTTCAAACTTTAAAAGTTATCCACATAAATTACTTATCATTCATTCCAATTATATCTTTTATAACTTCCCCACCAATTATCATACCTGCAACTGGAGGCACAAATGATATACTTCCTGGAATTTGTCTCTTTTCAGCACACTTTTTAGTTCCACCTGTACAAACACATCCAGTTTTACATGTAACTACATCTTCAGTTCTTGGCTTAGTTGGTTGCTCTTCTGAGTATACAACCTTAAGCTTTTTAACTCCTCTTTTTTTAAGCTCACTTCTCATTACTTTTGCAAGAGGACAAACTTTTGTTTTAAATACATCACTTACCTTAAATTGAGTTGGATCAAATTTATTACCTGTTCCCATTGAACTAATTATTTTTATATCATTTTCATAGCAATATTTAGCAAGAGCAATCTTTGCAGTTACTGTATCTATTGCATCAACTACATAATCAACATCATCTGTTATAAAATCTGTTATATTATCTGGAGTTACAAAGGTTTGATGAGTAATTACATTACATTTATGATTAATACTTAAAACTCTTTCCTTCATAACATCAACTTTAACTTTGCTTATTGTATTATATGTTGCATGGATTTGTCTGTTTAAATTAGTAAGACATACTGTATCATCATCAATTAAAACTAGATTTCCAACTCCAGCTCTAGTTAATGCTTCAACTGTAAAACTTCCAACTCCTCCAACTCCAAATACAACTACCTTAGCACTTTTTAATTTATCTAAACCTTCTTTTCCTATAAGTAATTCCGTTCTTGACAATGAATGCTGCGCCATATATTTTATCTCCTTTGTTATCTCAAAATATTTATTTCTATTTTATTTTATATTATTCCCTTATACAAGGTTTTTTTCTCCGGTAAAATCTTCACTTATGTTTACTATACATTCTATTGAGTCTATAATATTGTATAAGTTATCTATTTTTAAGATAACTAATTGTTTTACGGAGGATTAGATTATGGTAATTGGAATAATAAGTGCAATGAGTGAAGAATTAGAAATTCTTCTAAAAGATATGGATGTTACTGAAAAAAACGTTAAAGCAAACATGACTTTCCACAAAGGTAAGCTTTGGAATAAGGATGTTGTAGCAGTTGTTTCAGGAATAGGTAAGGTTAATGCAGCAATATGTACTCAAATATTAATTTCAGAATATAATGTTGGAACAGTAATTAACGTTGGAGTTGCTGGTGGTATCGGAATGGATATATATCCTGGAGATGTCGTTATAGCCGAAAACTTAGTTCAATACGATATGGATACAACAGTATTTGGAGATAAACATGGTCAAATTCCAAGATTAGATACTTTTGATTTCAAATGTGATGAAAGCTTAGTATCAGTTTGTAAGGAAGCTTGTGATGAAATCGACGGATTTAATACTTTCTCAGGAAGAATAGTTTCAGGAGATCAATTCGTAGCTAGTGTAGATAAAATTAAATGGCTTGAAAAAGAATTCGATGCTAAAGCTGTTGAGATGGAAGGAGCAAGTATCGCTCACGTTTGTTACCTAAACCACATTCCATTTGTAGTTATAAGATCAATTTCAGATAACGCTAATAATGGAGCGCACATGGATTATGAAAAGTTTACTCCAATCGGAGTTAGAAACTCAACAACAATCCTTAAAGGTATGATTAATAAGTTAAAATAAAAAAAAGTCCATTAGGACTTTTTTTATTTTAACTTATAATTTATGAATAAATAACCCACTTCGTAATTTAGGCTCAAACCATGTTGATTTAGGTGGCATAACTTTATTAATATCTGCAACATCCATAACATCATGAATATCTGTTGGATACATAGAAAAAGCGACTCTCATATCCTCTTGAACTCGTCTTTCAAGTTCTTTAATTCCTCTTATTCCACCTATAAAATCTATTCTATCTGACGTTCTAACATCTTTAATATTTAAAACTTTCTCAAGTAAATTTTTTTGAAGTATTGATACATCTAATCTTTCTATAGGATCATTTTCATCAAAACTATCTTTTTTCGCTTCTAATATAAACCATTCATTATCTAAATACATACCAAATGTATGCTTTTTAGTTGGCTTATATCCATTTTCTCCTTGATACTTACTTATTTCAAAGTTCTCTGAAACCTTATCAATAAATTCATCCTTACTAAGCTCTCCTAAATCCTTAACTACCCTATTATAATCCATGACATAAAGATCTTGATCTGGAAAAGCTACAGCTAAAAAATAATTAAAATCTTCAGCACCAGTATAATCTGGGGTTTCTTTTCTCCTCATTTCACTAACTTTTGCTGCTGATGCACATCTATGGTGACCATCCGCAATATACATACTATCTATATTCTTAAATAATTTTTCTAATCTTTCTATATCCTTGTATTCATCTATAACCCATACGCTCTGCCCTACGCCATCTTCTGAATGAAAATCATATTCAGGATCTTTTTTAGTATATTTATCTATAATACCTGAGATATTATTATTCTTTCTATAAGTTAGAAATATTGGTCCTGTATTTGCATTGCAATAATCTACGTGATTAATTCTATCTTCTTCTTTATCAGCTCTTGTAAATTCATGCTTTTTAATAACATTGCTTACATAATCATCAATTGATGCTGTACATACTAGTCCCGTTTGCACTCTTTCATTCATTATTTGCCTGTATATATAAAAGTATGGACTTTCATCCTGAATAAATTCTCCATCCTTAATCATTCTATTTAGATTATCCCTAGCTTTTTCATAAACCCTTTTATCATGAGCATCAATTCCAATATCTAAGTCTATCTCAGCTCTATCTATATGTAAAAATGAATATTTATTATCCTTAACTATTTCTCTCGCTTCTTCACTACTCATAACATCATAAGGTAATGCTGCTATCTTTGAAACTAATTCCTTTACTGGTCTAATTGCCTTAAAAGGCTTAACAATTGCCATAAAAATACCTCCCCAAATTCAAAACTTTAATTTATAGGAAGCTTTATACATTTATAAAGCTTCCTTATTTTAATGCTATTTATAAATTTAAAAATTCTTTTACTACACTAACTACTTCTTTTCCAATCCTATCTTGAGCCTCTTTAGTTGATGCCCCTATATGGGGACTTACACTAACTCTTGGATGATTTACTAATTCTTTATTCGCTGTTGGCTCTTTTGCAAATACATCAATTCCAGCTCCTGATACTTTTCCACTTTCAAGCGCTCTTAATAATGCATCTTCATCTACAACCTTGCCCCTTGAACAATTTACAATATATATTCCATCCTTCATTATATTAAATTCATTTTCTCCAATTAATGATTCCGTATCCTTATCATAAGGAACATGAATTGATAAAAAATCTGAAGATTTTAATACCTCTTCAAAGCTTAAAAATTCATAGTGTAATTCATCATACTTTCCTTCAATTGTATAATATATTACCTTCATACCTAGTGCTTCAGCTTTCTTAGCTAAACTTTTTCCTATTCTCCCCATCCCTATTATCCCAAGGGTCTTACCACAAATTTCAGTTCCTTGATACTTTTTCTTATTCCATTCACCATTTCTCATAGTTGAGTTAGATTCACCTAAAAATCTAGCAACTGAAAACATATGAGCTATGGCAAGTTCTGCAACAGAATCTGAACTTGCATTTGGAGTATTCCTAACAGTTATCCCAAGATTCTCAGCACATTTAACATCTATATTATCTATTCCGACCCCTGCTCTTATTGCAAGTTTGAGCTTCCCTTTTGATGCTTCATCTAAAACATCTTTAGTCAGCTTTGTAGCACCCCTAATTACTATTACATCAAAATCCTTAAGTTTTTCTCCTAATATATCTTGATTATAATGAGTGTTTACAACTTCTATACCAAGAGCTTCCAACTTGTCTATAGCACTTTGTTGCAAACCATCATTAGTTAAAATTCTATACATAAAATACCCCCCTTAACTTAAACTATAACCCCAATATCTCTTCAATATTATCTAATAATTCTCTAACATCATCCACCTGACAATCTGCCATATGAGCTATTCTAAATGTTTTTTCTTTTAAATCACCGTATCCATTAGATATAGTAAATCCTCTTTTTCCTAGCTCCTTATTCAAATCAGCAATACTTACTCCTCTAGTATTTTTTATAGTCGTTAATGTATTTGATAATAACTCATCTTTTTCTGGGAATAGCTCAAAATACTTCCTTCCCCATTCTCTAACTACTTTTGCCATCTCTAAATGTCTATTAAATCTATTTTTTAGACCTTCCTTATTTAATATATAATCTAGTTGATAGTCTAGTGCATACATATGAGGAATAGATGGTGTTGATGGATATTGATAATCCTTCTTTTGAATATACTTATAAAGTGATAGTAAATCTAAATAGAAACCTCTATTTGGAACCTTCTCAGCTCTTTCCCTTGCCTTCTTTGAAAAAGTACATACAGCAAGTCCTGGAGGAAGTCCTAAAGCTTTCTGACTAGATGTAATACATACATCTATACCGATTTTATCCACCTCTATTTTTATTCCTGCCGCTGAACTTACTGCATCGACAATAAATACTACATCTGGATATTTCTTAATAACTTCACCAATTTCATATATAGGATTCATAACTCCTGTTGATGTTTCATTATGCGTTACTGCAACTAAATCATATTCACCAGTTTTTAATGCATTATCAACCATTTCCTTTGTTATACCTTTGCCCATATCGACTTCGAAAATATCCGCTCGTACATTATTGTTAATAGCCATATTGTACCATCTTCTCCCAAATGCCCCACAAGAAAAAACAGCAGCCTTTTTTAATGTACATGATCTTATAGCCCCTTCCATAAGACCACTTCCAGAAGTTGTTGATAATAAAATCTCACTTTCTGTAAGAAATAACTTTCTTAGATTATCACTTATTCTTCTTTGAAGAACTGATGCATCTTTACTTCTATGACCTATCATAGGCTTTGTCATCTGATCTAATACATCTTTACGAACCTCTACAGGACCTGGAATAAACAACTTTTTATGCATTTACATCCCCCCTATTATTAAATTCCTTTTTTCGTTATTGATTATCCGTACATTTTACTATTATCTTCCATAAAATTCAAATATCCTTAATGGTTTTTACTGTAAAATACTTTTCAATAAAAGTGTCTATACTACAAATACACTTTTTACCCTAAACATTTTTTATCCTTTACTTATTAATAATATGATTTAGAATGAAAAAATTTCATTATATTATAATAAAAAAAGTCCTTTATCTATAAATTTTATAGATAAAGGACTTTTTTAAAAATAATTTAAGCGATATATAGTGAATTGAACTATTGTTTATCTAATAATCTTTTTTTGATTAGTGTGTGAAACCATGTGCACCTTTATTTTGTTCATTCTTTTCTAAAACATGCGCATTGTTAAGAGCTTTTATACCAGCCTTAATATCATTTACTAATTGTTCAGCCATTGCATGACCTAAGTCAGCACGACATACGATACGTTGGATTCTTACATTTTGTAAGTTCTCTGGTAATGGATAAGCAGGTACTTGCCATCCCTTCATTAATAATCTATCTGCTAGATCATCTAATGACCATTCTACATTAGCATCTTCTTTTAATTTGTAGCAAACTATTGGTAAGTTTGATCCATCATTGTAGATTTCAAATAATCCCATGTCCTTGATTTCTTTTGCTAAATACATTGCAACATCTTTTGTTCTTTGATGTATTTGTCTGTATCCTTCGAAACCGTATCTTAAGAAGTTGTAGTATTGTCCTATTACTTGGCTTGCACTTCTTGAGAAGTTTATAGCCATTGTTGGCATTTTTCCTCCTAAGTAGCTTACTTCAAATATCAATTCTTTAGGTAGGAATTGTTCATCTTTCCACATTACCCAACCGATACCTGGATAAACTAGTCCGTATTTATGACCTGAAGTACTTATTGATACAACATTCTTTAATCTGAAATCCCATTCAAGATCTGGTTCTATAAATGGTGTGAATAATCCACCTGAAGCACCATCAACGTGAATTGGTACTGATAATTTAGCAGTCTTATTGTATTCTTCAACAAGATCATTTAATTTCTTAATATCATCAAATTTACCAGTGTAAGTGATACCAAGTATTCCAACTATACCTATAGTATAATCATCAACATAATCCATTACTTTATCCATATCTAAACTCATATGATTTTCTTCTAATGGAACTAATCTCATTTCTATATCCCAATATACACAGAATTTTTCCCAGCATACTTGGAATCCTGATGATATTACTAAGTTTGGTTTCTTATTAATTACATCCATACCAAGCTTCTTAGCTCTATTTCTCCATCTGAACTTCATAGCCATACCAGCTAACATACAAGCTTCTGATGATCCAACTGTTGAAGTACCTATAAACTTCATATCCTTTGGAGCATTCCATAAATCAGCAATTATATTTACACAACGATTTTCAAGCTCTGTTGTTTGAGGATATTCTGACTTATCAATAGCATTTTTTTCTAATGTTTCAGCCATTAATTTTGTAGCTTCATCTTCCATATAAGTTTGACAGAATGTAGCTAAGTTTAATCTTGCGTTACCTTCATCCATTAATTCATCTTTAACTAATCTGTATGCAACTCTTGGTTGTATAGGCTTCTTGCCAATTGAGTATCTTGGCATTTCCACATCTTCTTCTTCTGTACCAAATATTGGTGTTCTATAAGTATCTTTTAATTCTTTATCATCTCTACTAAATAACATAGTAAGACCTCCCTTGATTGTTAATTATTTTATATTTTTTATATTTATAACATGTTCATCTTCAGGTAGGCTTTGGTTTTTTTGATAGTCTTGCCATTGGGTGAACAAAGCTACTCGCTTTATACTATTTCTTGTTGCCTGAACTATCTCCCGGTGGAAGAAGTTTTTCTTCTTGATCCATAATATCTTCTGGATCTGGATTGATTTGATGTTGTCCTCTTGCAATAGGAGGAACAAATTTATTAACTTCATCAGCTTTTAATGCAACTGGTTCTTTAATACTCTTATGTGCACTCTTATCATGAAGTGCATATATTGCAAATGGAAGTATAAGAACTATTATGAAGCATATTATAAGCATTGTTTCATATTGCTTAGCACTTGCCGCATCTAATGATGCTGGTGGTACGAAGGATATAACGAATGCAAATATTGACATTAAAAAACCTACAATACTAACTATCATTTTAAAGACTGTTCCACCTGGTATTTGGTAACCTCTCTTCAACTGTTTCTTCTTTAATACTAAATTAAAGTAAGCTATAAAGAATAAGAAATAACCAACTAAGTAAACAACAACTGTAAGTGACATTGCAGTTAAGAATGAAACGTTGTTACCACCGCCTCCAAATGTTAAAACTGCTGCCCATATTGTACATAAAACACCTTGTACCATAATTAATGGAACTGGAACATTGTGTTTATTAACTTTTCTAAATGTTTTTGGTAATATTCCTTTTTGAGCTGCTACATATAATCCTCTTGATGGACCAACAACCCAAGAACTAACTTCTCCCATAACTCCAACTGCAATCATTAATGATATAATTTTTACAATCCAAGTTCCATGAGAAGTAAAGTGACCTATTAAAGCTGCAAATGTTTGTATGACACCAGAACTTAAATTTAAGTCTGATTGTGGTATAACTGCTGCAACTGATAAACCACCCATAGTATCTAATACTATTGCACAAATTACTAAAAGTAACATTGCTAATGGATAATCTCTCTTAGGATTTTTCATTTCATTAGCGTGAGTAGCTGATGCTTCAACACCCATATATCCTAATATAAATGATACAAAAACAACTAAAGTATTTATCTTAGTAAAGTCTGGGAAGAATGTTCCCGCACTAATTTTTACATCTAGTGGATTTCCTTGTGCAATATACGCAATTGCTAATCCAAATAAAATTAATGATGGTATAACTATACCTATTATAAATCCTACTTTAGCAATCTTTGCTGTATATTTTGTTCCTGCTAACTGAGTAAATGTTAATGCCCAGAATACAATTAATACACCAATAAATTTAACTGTTGGATTTGTATTAAGTGCTGGAAAATCAAATACATATGACAATGCTCCTAATATGAAATATAGCATTGTTATGAATCCGATTGATATCTCAAAGAATTGGAATGCTATTGCTGCAAATCCATATCTCTCTCCTAGTGTGTTTCCAACCCAAGCAAAGACACCACCTGTTTGCCATCCTTCTACTGTTGCCATCTCTGCTGCACATAAAGCTACTGGTATAAACCATAATATACCACCGGCTAATAAGTAAAATACCAAACTGAATCCGGATGTTGCAAATGTTGGATATTCATATGAAGTCATTACCATAGATGCTGTTATTGCAAAGAATCCGAATAAGCTCAATGACTTAGCGGTACTTGGCTTTGAACCCTTATCCATAATTTCACGACCCTTCAATATTTTGTTTTTATTAAAACCCTTAATATTGTCGACAAAATTAAGCAAGTCAGGAACTTTTTTCTTGTTCCTGTCCATGGCTAAAGTATAACAACTGTCATTTTCTATGTAAAACGCTGTTTTCAAACCCAAAATATTCAAATCAACTATAAATTTTGATTACAGGAATAAATCCCTATAAATAATCTCGCATTCTTACCTATTCTTAGTTTTCTTACCAAATTCATTCTGTAAATTTTACAAGTACCCCTCAAAGCCTTTAAAATAGCCACTTCACGCATATAATTAATAAATTTCATATAATTATTAATTTTAAGTAATGGCTATATTACTTACGTTAAACGTTTACCTTAATATTTCATTATAATCAATTTATACCTAATAATTACTTTTTATTTAAAAACTTCACTTTCTTTTATATATGGTTACAATTTTATACATTTAACTCATTTATTGGGTTAATTATTAATAGTTAATGTCCTAGTATTCATAGTCGTTTACTCATATATACTATTTTTCTCTTATATTTTTTCTCTTTTTGCCATTTGCACTTAAATTCATACCATTTAAGCATAAAAAAAAGACCAATACACTAACCTTAATATAAAAGCAAATGTCGGTCTTAACAAATTTATCTATCTATTTATATATATTTAAGTACTTTTTTTCTAAGTAATCTAAGAAATATTTGCAATTTAATTCTTCATTACTAATATTTTTTATAAGTTCACTAGGTGAATATATAGCTCCATACTTATGGATATTTTCATAAAGCCACATATGGATTCCACCCAATTCACCTTTTCTTATATCATCATACATTCCATTATATTCTTTTTTCATTACATGTAGCATCTGAGCTCCATAAATATTTCCTAATGCATAACTTGGAAAATATCCAAAGGAACCATCTGACCAATGAACATCTTGAAGTATTCCTTCACTATCATTTTTAGGCTCTACTCCTAAATAATCTCTATATTTCTTATTCCACTCTTCTTTAACATCATCAATATCTAAATCTCCATTTATAAGAGCCTTTTCTATTTCATATCTAATTATTATATGAAGACTATATGTTAGCTCATCAGACTCTGTTCTTATAAGTGATGACTCAACATAATTTATTGCTTCATAGAATTCTTCTAGGCTTACATCTTTAAATTCACTAAATTCGTACTTTGCAAAAGGGAAAAAGTATTCCCAGAATTCTTTACTTCTTCCTAATATGTTTTCATAAAATCTTGACTGTGATTCATGAATACTCATTGAAAGAGATGTATCAAGACCTGTTCTTTGAAGTTCCTCTGGAACATCTTGATCAAATATGCCATGACCACCTTCATGTATGGAGCTAAATAAAGCGGATGTAAAATCTTCATTATCATAATTTGTTGTGATTCTTACATCTTTATTCCCAAAACTTATAGTAAATGGATGTACGCTTTCATCAAGTCTCCCTGCTTGAAGATCATATCCCATTTTATTTAGAATAAATAAAGCAAACTTTTCCTGAGACTTTTTATCGAACTTTCCAAGTAAAAAGTCTCTATTAATCTTCTTTTCACTTTTTTCTATTTTGCTTAATATATTTAGTATTCCTTTTTTAAGCTCACTAAATATATTATCAAGCTTTTTTACAGTTAAGCCTTCTTCATATTTATCTAAAAGTGTATCGTATTTATTATCCTTATAGCCCCAGTATTCTACGAATTCCCTTTGAAAATCTATCATCTTTTTTAGATGCGGCTTAAATATTTCAAAATCCTTTTTCTCTTTAGCTTCTTCCCATGCACCTTCTGATAATGCTTGCGCTATTACAAATTCTCTATATCTCTCTTCTGGAATCTTCTTTGTTTCATCATACTCTTTTCTAGCATGTTTTATTATAGCCTTATCTTTATCTGATAGACCCTCTACATTACAAACAAAGTAGTCTAAAAGTTCTCCCATTCTATCAGAAGTTGTCATCCTAAATATCTCTCCAGATAAATGTTCTATAATACCTGAACGTTGTTCTATTGCCTTTTTAGGCATTTTAGTTTGCATATCCCAATAAATAAGCTCTAAAGCTGAATTCATTTTAGAAATACTTTCAATATAACTTTTAAGTTCCCTTAACTTTGCTTCTCTCATAAGCCCCAATTCATCTCCTTTAAATTAATATTCAGGTCCAAAATATAATACAGATTCAGTTTCCCTACAATACTTAGTTACTATACATTCACTTAATTTTCTTGGACACTTAAAACAAACGCATTGTAGATCCTTTCCATCACAATTTCCATCTCTTTTTTCTGGACAATCTACACAATTTACTGCAATTCCTGCTGACATAAAAACACTCCTCTTTTGATTTATATAATTTATTATATCAAAGAAATACAACTCTTCTCTACTTATAGTAAGTATATTAATATTTATAAATAGTTTAGAAGCTGAAGAATATTCTAATATGCGTAAAGATTTAAATGAATTAATTATAAGAAATATAAACTAAAAAAGTTAGAGATCAATCTCTAACTTTTTTATATTCAAATATACTATACAAGCATATCTCTCTTACTAAATACTACATGGGCTACTATATATGAAACTATTATAGTTCCAATCATAAGTATAGCACCAAGTTGCGGTGTAAAGTTTACGTTGGAATAATTGTATGCTATATCTCCTTGAATTATACTTGGTGTATTACCGTAATTTAAGAATATAAGATGTGCATACTCTCCAATCTTTTGGCTCATCATAGGTAACATTGTAGCTGCCACTGAAACAATTACTGAAACTGCCATTGTTATCATACTACTTTTAAATAAAGCAGATATCATAAATATAAATGCACAACATGCAATAATAAATAATACTTGCAGTAAAAAGCTCTTAA
This sequence comes from Clostridium sardiniense, assembly GCF_050584765.1. Lineage (GTDB taxonomy): Bacteria > Bacillota > Clostridia > Clostridiales > Clostridiaceae > Clostridium > Clostridium sardiniense_A. The sequence goes on from NZ_JBNOOR010000005.1 coordinate 21,065, forward strand.
GTACAAACTCACCCATTGTTGAGTTATATCCTGAATTTGCAACTAAATCTAATTGCTTAAATCCTTGCTGAATTAAAACCTCTTGATTAATCTGATATTTTAAAGCCAATTCAACTGGCATTTTCATTGCATCAAATCCTGTGAAAGCTCCAATTATACCAAATGTTGCGACTTCAAGTCCACATATCATACTTACTACAGTTATTATTATAGCAATAAATTTAGATAATACTACTTTTCCTCTTGAAATTGGTTGAACTAATAAGAATTTAAGTGTTGCTGGAGTACATTCCCCTGATATTATATCACTCATAAATACTGCAATTCCTGCAACTAGTATAACCATACCAAGCATCATCATAACTTGTATTCCAAAATTACTAGGGTAGAACTCCCATGATTGTATTGGCTTTATATCATTGTCTAAGAAATATTGGTTTCTTTCAATTTGCTTATTGGTACTATCTGTATGCTCTTTACTAGCATAACCTTCTACTTTTGCTTTTTCTAATTCACTCTTTAAGCTAGCAATCTCTGATTTAACTGCAATCCTCCAATCTGGAGTTTCTTGACCTATAAGTTTCTCTTGTATCTTTCTGTCAGCTTCTAATCTTTTTATATCATCTTTTGTATACTCTATATTACTTTTAGCATTTTCTATATCTGCTGCAGAAGATGAGTTCTTCTCAATTTCCTTTAAGTGCTCTTCATTATATTTTAAATCGTCTTTTCTCCACTTTAATTGGTTGTCTATATTCTCAATCTGACCTTCAGGTGATTGCCAATAAGCCATTTGATTTGCACTTATTTTTGCCATAAATATAAATCCTACCATAGCTAATGCAAATAGTCCAAATACTACCCAAGTCTTACCCCTTCTTGTTATCTTAATAAGTTCATTTTTTATTAGAGTAAATATCATTATCTTATACCTCCTTCAACAAGCTCCATATACCTTTGCTCTAAGCCTTCTCTGTTTTTAAATATTTCTTCAATTAAAATATCTTCTTTTACTAAGGCTTTTACAAGTTCTGGAGTTGTTCCTGAGTCTATAACAATATTTATTCCGTCTTCTGATTTCTCTGAAGTTAATACAAATGGTTGATTCCTCAACACCTTAAGTACTATTTCATCATCATTCTTTGCAACTAATGTAAGACTTTCTTTTTCTGTTCCTTGTACAGCTTCATTCATATTTTCTACTGCTTTTATAACACCATCATTAATAAATGCTACTCTATCACAAAGTTGTTGAACTTCACTTAATATATGTGAAGATACAAATACAGCCATTCCTCTTTCTCTTGAAGCGCTCTTTACTATGTTTCTAAAATCTATAATTCCTGATGGATCAAGTCCATTTGTTGGTTCGTCTAATATTAAAAGTTTTGGATTTCCGATAAGTGCTGCAGCAAGACCTAATCTCTGTTTCATACCAAGAGAATATTTCTTTACTTTATCATTTATTCTGTTTTCTAATCCAACAAGCTTTATTAATTCTTCTACCTCTTCCTTTGATACTTTTCTTATTCTTGCAATTTGCATAAGATTTTCTCTTCCTGAAAGATACTTATAAAGCTCAGGATTTTCAACTACAGCCCCTACATCCTTTAATGCTTTCTCTTTATTATCTTTAAGATTTGCTCCACAAATTCTAACTTCACCTGATGTTTGTGATATAAGACCAACTAACATTCTAATTGTTGTTGTCTTACCAGCTCCATTAGGCCCTAAGAAGCCGTATATCTCCCCTTCTTTAACTGTAAAGTTTAAATCTTTTATTATTTCTCTTTTACCAATAACCTTTTTAAGGTTTTTCACCTCTAAAACATTCATTAACTACCCCTCCAGTGATTACTATAATATAATTCTAAACATTAAATCTTAATATAAAGAGGAGTATTTTCTTATTAATTTCTTAATAATTCCTTAATTATCCAAATAGAATTGTAAAAAGTCTACCCATAATTATTAAGAGTAACTCAATACCCTCTAATATTACATTGTAAAGACAATACAAAATTTCTAATGGAATAAACTTAGATATACAAAAAAGCTCTAAGTAATTAATATTTAAAATTAACTACCTAAAGCTTTAATTATTTATATATTATTTTGAGTTATTTGTTATATCCTAATTTAAAATTTCATATTATATTTTTCTAAAAATCTTTTTATTGATTCTACCATCGCATCAGCTCCACCTTCTGCATCTGATTGAATATTTAATGCTAATAGTGGTTCATGAAGGGATAATCTTAATAAAAACCATCCATCTTCTTTTTCTGATGGACACATAACTCTTACTCCCTCATAATTCTTCTCAGGTAATTTCCATGAAATATGGCCTTTAACTAGTTCCTCTAAATCCTTTAGAATCCCTTCTCCAAACTCTCTATAGTTATCTTTTTCTATATTTATTCTATACTCGACTTTTTCTAAAGGCTCTTCAAGATTATCTATAAGGCTTCCAATCTCTCTTCCTTCTTCATGTAATTTTGAAGCTTCAATTAATATTTTTGATACTAAAAATGCTCCATCATCTAAAAAATAATTTTCTTTTATAGCTGCATGACCTGAAGTTTCTATTGCAAGATGACATTCTGCGCCTTCTTTATTTAATCTAATACCCTCATTTATTACATTTTTATATCCTCTTTTAAATCTATGATGTCTTCCACCTTTACTTTCAATAAATCTTCCAAGACCTTCAGTTGTAACTGAATCTGTAACTATTGTGCTATTTGGATACTCTTTAAGAATTATTTCTGATATTAATGCTATAAGTGCATCTTTATTTATTGGATTCCCATTTTTATCCACGATTGCAGCTCTATCAACATCTGTATCAAATATTATTCCAATATCACTGTTATTTCTTTTTACAGCTTCACATATTGACTCTATAGCTTCTTTATTTTCAGGATTAGGAATATGATTTGGGAAATTGCCATCTGGATCTAAAAATTGACTTCCTGATGTGTTTGCCCCTAATTCTTTAAGTACCTTTTCTGCAAAGAATCCACCAGCACCATTTCCAGCATCTACTATTATATTTAATCCATCAAGAGGTTTATCAAAATTACTCTTACTATCTGCGCCAATTCTTATTTTATCTACTAAAATTTTTGAATAATCATCAATAAGATTTCTTTTTTCTAGCTTACCTATATTCTTTGTAGTGATTTTATTAACTTCTGATAAATCTACTATTTCATCTATATCAGCTTTTTCTACTCCACCTTTATCTGTAAAGAATTTTATTCCATTATAATAGAAAGGTAAATGACTTGCTGTTATCATTGCTGCACCATCACATTTATATCCATCCATTACAGTTGACATAAACATAGCTGGTGTTGTAGCCATACTACAATCATAAACGTCACAACCTAATTCTCTTATTGTGTCTATAAATACTGCCTTTAACTCTTCTCCTGATAATCTTGAATCGCATCCTATAGCTACTTTTAAAGAATTTGAATCCTTTTCTTTTACAAGCCAATTATAAAATCCTGTTGCTATTTCTCTTACTTCATCTTTAGATAAGTTTACTTCTTTGTATCTATTTTTAATTGCTATACCTCTTATATCAGTTCCGCTTTTTAATTCTTCTAACCTTTTGTTCATTGCTACTCCTTATATTTAAACTATTACTACCTTAAGATAATATATAATTTCTATCTAATCTTTTGTTACACTGCCTAAACCTTTACACAAGCTGTATAAAGGCTTATCACAATAAATAATATATAATACTTTTTAAATTTTTGCTGTAAACATTTAATTAAAAAAATTTCTACTCTATTTGTTAATAGCATATACTTTTTATTATTAAATTATTAATTTTTAAATACATAAATCCAAAGCAAACTAGCTGTATAAAATAACTATAACAACAAGAACTAGAGTATACTCTAGTTCTTTTTTCAGTATAAATTTCAAATAATTTTTCCATGAAAATACTAAAATTATTTTACCTTTAATATTGCTTTAAATATAGGTAAAATCCTCATTCTTATTATTTTTACAAATATATGCAAATATTCATAAAGCGTTTATTGAATAGCAAAATTCAAAGTGCTATGCTTTGGTTAAGCGATTTAAGATGATGTGAATAACTAGAAAATTAATACTACGGGGTGATTTTATGATTAACAATAATGACTTAGAAGAATTAGTAGAAAAGAATAAAAAGTATATTAAGGATGGTCATGTAGCAACATACATTCCTGGTCTTGCAGTAGTAGACCCTAATCAATTAGGTGTTGCAATTTATGATTTAGAAAGCAATAAAGAATATTTTGCTGGTGATTATAATGCAAGATTTGCTATCGAAAGTATCTCTAAAGTTCCAACTCTTATACTTGCAACTTTAGATAATGGGTTAGAAGAAGTATTTAAGAAAATTGATACTGAACCTACTGGTTTTGCATTTAATTCAATATTAAATATGCAAATAAACCATAGAAATAAACCAACAAATCCATTTATAAATGCTGGAGCAATTGCAACAACATCTTTAGTAAAAGGAAAAGATACTGAAGAGCGTTCAGCTAGAATTTTAGAATTTTTCAAGAAAATCATGGGTGATGATGGCGTTAAATTAAACACTGAGATATACTTATCAGAAAAAAGAACTGGAGATATAAATAGATCATTAGCTTATTACATGAAAGGTAATAACATGATTGAAGGAGATGTTCCTGATATACTAGACACATACTTTAGACAATGTTCTATGGAAGTAACAGCAGTTGGTCTATCTAGAATGGGTGCTGTTCTTGCAAATGAAGGTGTATGCCCTTGGAATAATGAAAGATTATTCCCAATTGAAACAGCTACAGTAGTTAAATCTTTAATGACTACTTGCGGATTATATGATGAATCTGGTACTTTCTCAGTTCACATTGGTCTTCCATCAAAGAGTGGTGTAGGTGGCGGAATACTATCAGCAGTTCCAAGTAAATGTGGTATTGGATTATTTAGTCCTGCATTAGATGTGCCTGGAAATAGTGTTGCTAGTATTAAATTACTTAATGATATCAACGCTAAATTAAAATTAGATATCTTTAGATAAGCAAGAGGTATTAAAGATTTAATTAAGATAAAAGAACCAAGCTAAATTAATTTAGCTTGGTTCTTTTCTATAAAAACATTTGAAATAATATAAGAGCTGCTACACCAGGTATTCCAAATATACCAGCAATTAATGCAGTAATAATATTAATAGCTATATGGAATCCAAACCCTGCTCCGATTACGTTGACTATATATAATAATACAACTCCAAATATTCCGTTTAACAACAATTTAATTGGCCATTTTAATAATCTTATAATAACATATAAAACTACTAATCCAATAAGCCCATATACAAGTAACTTAGCATCTACCATTAAAAACACCTCTTTATTCTGCTAGTCTTAGATTTTTATTTATAATATATCTTCTGTTAGCTTTAATTCCTTTTTTCTTAGCTTGATCCACCAAATATGCATATCTTTTTTTAGCGGCTTGCTCTGCATATATAGCCACCTCTATAAGTAATGGATCTTCTACATTTTCAAAAATACTATTTGCAATCTCCATTTCAGCCTTTGCACCTTCAATTGCCATTAGCAAGTCCCTTTTTTCACTTCTGTAACCAATTACTCCCCTAAGATATTTAACTATAAAATTTTTATTCATATACTAACCCCTTAAAATTCATTTATAATTAAATTTTATCCAAAAATTGTAATTAGTATGCAAGCTATTAAAAATTTAGTAACACATTTTCAAATATCATCATACATTATTATCATAAGAAGCTTTTCACTCATTCTCAAACAAAACTTCTAACTCCCATCTATATTAAGGACTCAATTTTTTTGAGTCCTTCTTTTTATATTTGAGTTCTTCCCTCTAATGCTTTTGAAAGAGTTACTTCATCAGCATACTCTAGATCTCCACCCACTGGTATACCAGCAGCTATTCTTGTTACCTTAACATCTAAAGGTTTAAGTATTTTTGCTATATACATAGCTGTAGCCTCACCTTCTATATTAGGGTTTGTAGCTATAATAACCTCTTTAATTTCTTCTCTCATTCTAGAAACTAATTCTCTTATTCTAATATCTTGTGGTCCTCTACCTTGCATTGGTGAAAGATTTCCATGAAGAACATGATAAACTCCATTATATTCTTTAACCTTTTCCATAGTCATTATATCTTTTGGTTGTTCTACTACACATATAGTACTCTTATCTCTATTTGGATTTGCACATATAGCACAAGGATCTGAATCAGTAAAATTACCACAAACTGAACAATATTTAATTGTTCCTCTAGCCTTTACTAATGCTTCTGCAAATTCTTTTACTTCATCCTCTGGTAAGTTTAATACATGAAGCGTTAACCTTTGTGCCGTCTTTTGACCTATACTTGGCAACTTAGCAAATTCCTCTATTAATTTCTCTATCGCAACTGGATAAAATTCCATAACCCTCTTCCTTTCAAATCTCTATTTTCAATAATTATCACTAAAAACTATAATAGTAGTTTAATATAGTTTATATTATTTAACAACTTAATAAAGATTAAATAAACATTAAGTTATTATAGAGTCTATATTTATATCTAGTAAAAAAAAGACCAACTAAAAGTTGGTCTTTCAAAATATATATTAATTAAAATAATCCTGGTATGTTCATTCCACCAGTTACTTTACCCATCTTGTTTGCAGTTTCTTCTTCTGCTTTTCTTAATGCTTCGTTTACTGCGCTTAGAACTAAATCTTCTAACATTTCTACGTCGTCTTCATCAACAACTTCTGGCTTTATGTTAATAGCTAATATATCTTTTTTACCATTTGCAGTTACAGTTACAGCTCCGCCTCCAACTGATGCAACGAATTCTTGTTCTTCAAGATCTTTTTGCATTTGCTCCATTTGCTTTTGCATCTTTTGCGCTTGTTTCATTAAGTTATTCATTCCTCCCATGCCGCCTGGGAATCCACCTTTTGCCATATATATGTCCTCCTTAATAATAAAATCTAATTTTAATTATATAGTATTTTTTATAACTTTACTATACATAACCTATTAGTATTTATCTATATGTTTATTATATAATTTATGCCTTAAATTTTTATAGTGTACCAAATAGTATTAGTCTTTATTCATCAATAATCTCTAAAAAATCTGCTCCAATGACATCACTTAGAACTTGCTCTGGAGCTGCATTTTCTTTTTGCTCATCAGAAACTGTAAATCTAACTCTTACATTATTTCTTAAAACTTCTGAGAATACTTCATTTACTAATTTATTATTCTCAGCTTTTTCTAATCTCTCTTTATTAAATGAGTACTGATCAGTATATTGAACCGTTATAACTCCATCTTTGCAATCAACAGGTTTTCCTGTTGTTATTGATGCATATACTATCATTGCTCTTCTATTTTTTAATTCTTCTAATATATCTTTCCAAGCTGATTTTACACTTTGAATACTTACATTAGTTGAAAGATTTTCATCTCGTTTAATGTTATTTTCTACAGATTGACTATTGTTTTGATTCTTAGCTGCTACTTGTCTTTTTAAATCATTAATATTAGCTGCTCCATCTGTACTTGTAGTTTGATTAGAAGTTGCAACTTTTATCTTTCCTGATTTTAAGGCTGATTCTAATCTATTCAATCTACCAAGTATAACCTCGTTTGATGTATCATACTCAATTTTACATATCTTTATTATAGCAAGCTCTAAGTAAAGCCTTGCTTGCTTTGACATCTTAGCATTGCCTTCAGCCTCTTGAAGTATTCTTATACTTCTCATTATTTCTTCAACTCTTATTCTGTCTCCTTGCTCTTTTACTAAAGCAATATTTTCAAGAGACATATCAAGTACTTCTTCTGGATTATTTGTAACTTTAATCATAAGAAGATTTCTATAGTGAGCTATCAAATCCTTAATAAATAGGAATACATCTTTACCTGCATAAACTATCTTATCGATTATAGTCATCGCATCTTCAATGTTTCTCTCTATAGTAGCTGAAGTTACTTCAAAGAGATATTCATTAGTAACTAATCCAAGCATCGATACTAATTCATCATAATCTACATTACCATCACCCATAGCAATTGCTTGATCTAATATACTAAGTGAATCTCTCATAGCACCATCTGATACTCTTGCAATAAGATCCAAACTCTTATCCTCTGCAAAAACTCCTTTATTTTCAGCAATTTCTCTAAGTCTTGCTGTAATTTCTTTATTACTAATTCTTTTAAAATCGAATCTTTGACATCTTGAAAGTATTGTTATAGGAAGTTTTTGAGGATCTGTTGTCGCTAGAATAAATATCACATTTGCAGGTGGCTCTTCTAAAGTTTTAAGGAATGCATTAACGGCTCCTGTTGAAAGCATATGAACCTCATCCATTATATAAACTTTATATCTAGCCTCTTGAGGAGGATATTTGGAGTCATCTATAATGTCTCTTATTTTATCTACCCCATTGTTTGAAGCTGCATCTAGTTCTGTAACATCTATTGCAAGCCCTTCATTTATCTTTTTGCACATTTCACATTCATTACATGGCTCTCCATCTCTTAAATCAGTACAATTTAAAGCCTTTGCAAATACCTTAGCTGTTGATGTTTTACCAGTTCCCCTTGTACCACAGAAAAGATATGCATGTGCTATTCTTTCGTTTAATATTTGATTTTTAAGTGTTGTAGTTATATGTTCTTGACCTACCACATCTCCAAATGTCTTTGGTCTCCATTCTCTATATAACGCTGTATATGCCAAGGTTTTGTCACCTCTTTTTCTAAAGTTAAAGTCTATATTAATTATACACTAATAAGCATATTATTTATACAATTTATAAATATAATGACTCTTTCACTTAATACTTCTTAAATTGACTCTACTTGTCTTAAATTAATATTTATATACTTATTAATTCTTAATCAAATCTAATCTATTATAACTTGTTAAAACTATAATAATAAAATTAAACTTTTAATACATATTCAAACATTCAAATATTTATTATTGTAGAATAATTTAAAGAACTATTTTATAAAAACTTAGGAAGGTGATTTATATGAAAAAGAAATTATTACCTTTTCAAAAAAGAAACTTATTATTCTTTTTTATAGGATTAATACTAATATCTTTTAGTTTATATTTTATATATTATTCAACTACAAATAATTATTTAGGTGGTTTTAATAATAAATATTTAAAGGATATAGCCAAGAATCTAGCTACATTTGCAGAAATTTGCTTTTTCTTAGCCATAGGGCTATTTATTTTAAGATTTATAATTAAATCCCTTAATAGTAATGGACTAAAAATATTAAACTCATTTTTAAACAAATTTAAATTAGATATTCCACATGAAAAACAAGATAGTTTTCTAAGCAGTGTTATCTTTAAAAAAACTAAATCTTTTATTGTATCTATATCTAAGATATTTCAGAAATTTCATGTACCAATAGCTGTATTAGCAATATCCATAATATTGATACATGCATATATCTTTTTGTATTTAGGATTTAAATGGACTATAGGATATATATTAGGAATATTAGCACTTATAGATTTAATATTCATGCTTATAACAGGTATGTTTAGAATATTTAATAAGGTTATTCATGTACACAAAGTTTTAGGAATAATATTTATAATATTAATGTGTCTACACATAGCATTGGTTTAATTTATAAATCAATGCTTTTTTTTCTGTCACAAATAATCCTTTTTATATGTTAAAATAATATGATAATAATATGCTGATAAAATGAAAGGAGAATTTTAAATGAGCTTATATGATAAACAATACCTTGATATTGTAGAGAAAATTCTAGACCACGGATATTACGATCAAAATAGAACTGGAGTTGCTACATATAAAATTCCTCATCAAATACTTCAATTTGACTTAGAAAGAGAATTTCCTATATTAACAACTAAATTTGTTGCCTTTAAGACAGCTGTTAAGGAGCTTTTATGGATATATAAAGATCAATCAAACAGCGTTAAGAAATTGCAAGAACAAAACGTTAAGATTTGGAACGAATGGATGATGGATGATGGAACAATAGGAACATCATACGGTTGGGTTGTTAAAAAATTTAATCAATTAGATAAATTAATAGATGCACTTAAAAATAATCCACAAGATAGAAGAATGATGATTAACCTTTGGCAAATTCCATATCTAGATACTGGAGCTCTTCATCCATGCTGCTTCCTTACTATGTGGGATGTAACAGATGATAGATTAAACTGTATGCTTGTACAACGTTCAGGAGATATTCCACTTGGAGTGCCTTTTAATACTACTCAATATGCAGTTCTTGTTCACCTTATAGCTCAAGTTACTGGATTAAAACCAGGATTATTTACTCATGTTATAAATAATGCACATATTTACGAAAACCAAGTTGAGGGAATGAAACTTCAATTAACAAGAAGAAATGAAGCTTATGAGGCTCCAAAGCTTTGGATTAATCCAGAGATTAAGGACTTCTATGACTTTACACCTGATGACATTAAATTAGAAGACTATAAGTATCACCCATCAATAAAAATGGAGGTATCAGTTTAATGTTATCAATAATAGTTGCCACTGCTCAAAATAATGCAATAGGTAAAGATAATTCTCTTTTATGGCATATTTCAGAAGACCTTAAAAGATTTAAAGAAATAACTTCTGGTCATAAAATACTTATGGGAAGAAAAACATTTGAATCTCTTCCTGGAATACTTCCAAACAGACCACATATAGTTCTTACTAGAGATATAAATTTCAGCGTAGACTCTGATAAAGTAACTGTAATTCATAACTTAGATGAAGTTATAAGTAATTATAAAAACTCAGCTGAAGAAATATTTATAATTGGTGGCGGGGAGATATATAATTTACTTATGCCTTATGCAGATAAGTTATACTTAACAAAAGTTAAGAAAGATTTTGATGCAGATACATTCTTTCCACAGATTGATATGAATAACTGGGAAGTTATCCACAAATCTGGTGATAAAACTGATGAGAAAAGTGGATTAATCTTTGAATTTATAGATCTTATTAGAAAGTAAAAAAGCTACCTCTAAAAATGAGGTAGCTTTTTTTATTTTTATATATAAATCAACCATAATAATCTAATCTTTAGTAGAATAAATATAAAAAAATTAATTCATTATATAAATAAATCTATACAAAATATATAGTTATAAATATTTTGTATAGATTTATTTTATCTTTAACAAGAAAAAGAGGGCTCTTTACTTCTTGGCTTGCAAAGTTCCCTCACTTTCTTATCCTATTGTTTTTGTCCTATATTGTTAATCCTATTGAAGAGTAACCGAATTAAATTATTTTATTGAATATGTACTTTAATATTCAAAATTAACATTAAAAAACCGTGCACCTCGCTTCGACAGTAGCTTATACGCGTTACCTATGCAGTTAGCTCAGGCCAGATTTATCCACGGCACACGAAAGGATCCACTTATTGCTGCTTCCTTCCGGACCTGACAAGATTCATGGGCTCCCGTTGCGTGGGACCCAGCCATCAACACCACTTACATAGGGCAGGCCGTACAAACTAAAGCCTCCCCGAGGAATTCGACCCTGCTGTAGCGGATTGCAGGTTACAGGGCACCGCTAACTCCCCATCTAGCACGGTTCTGGCGGAGAGAGTGGGATTTGAACCCACGGTAGAGTTTCCCCTACACACGCGTTCCAGGCGTGCTCCTTCGACCACTCGGACATCTCTCCATAAAGTATTTAATTATTAAGCTTAAATAGTTTTACCTACAATTAAACTTAATATACTAAATCCGTTATAAAACGATATTTAGTTTTGATACTTTTTCATTCTATCATAAATACTATTTTAGTTCAATAGAAAGATTTACCCTTAAAATGCTTATATTTTTATTGTTGCAATATTTTTTAATTCACTTTAATTTTACTTATTAAATTATAATAAACATATAAAAATTAGATAAATACATCTACCTTTTGTATGTTTATAGATAATATAATACTTATTTTTTATAAAATTTATTTTTTAATATTTTTATCATCACTCTTTTTATTACTATTAGCCTCTCTCTCTTCAGCATACAATTGCTTTTTTATTTGTCCATTTATTAAAAATATTGGCATTAATAATACAAATATGGCTATTCTAATTACATTGTTATGAATAAATATCATTGATATTAGTCCAATTATCTCAATAGCGCTCAATATATGCGTAAGTTTATTTGAAAACATACAATCACCTCTAATATATATTATAATAAAACAGCTCTTAAATACCTAATTCTAAATATTTAAGAGCTTATAAACTAGATTCTATTTTTATTCTTCTTTACTATAATAAATATAAATATTATCCCGATCACTATTCCTGCAAGTGATATAAGTTGTGCCATTCTAAGTCCCATAAACATAAGACTATCTGTCCTAAGCCCCTCAATAAAGAATCTTCCAATTGAGTATAATATCATATATGAACTTATTACTACTCCCTCATATCCTTTTTTGACTTTATATAGTATGATAACTAATATTATGCAAACTAAGACGTCCCATATTGATTCATATAAAAATGTTGGATGATAATATTGTCCATTTATATACATACCATTTTGAATAAATTCAGGGAATTTTGATATAAACTCACGTGATACAGGCCCACCATGAGCTTCACTGTTCATAAAGTTTCCCCATCTACCAACAGCTTGAGCCAATATAATTGATGGTGCAACTAAATCTGCATATGCTAAGAAGTTTATTTTCTTAATTCTTGTGTATATGAACGCAGCTAAAAATGCACCAATAAGCCCTCCATGGATTGCAAGACCACCCTCTCTTATCCTAAATATATCTGATAAGTTATCTTTATAATTGCTCCACTCAAATATTACATAATATGCTCTAGCTCCTATTATTGCACAAGGAAAAGAAATTAAGAATACATCTATTAATACATCAAAATCTAATCCTTTTTTCTTAGCATTTTTATAAGCTAATATAAATGCTAGAATTATACCTAATCCTATAAGAATTCCATACCACATAACCTTAAAGCCATAAATTTCAAATGCCACTGGATTGTTCATCTCGTACCTCCTTATGTTTTTCTATAATATAACAGATAATGGTTATTTCTTCATTACTTTTTTATAAAGTTTTTTCTCATTTCTTTTATTTTTAAAAAAATTAGTTATAAGCTTGCTACATTCTTCGTTATATAACCAATTTATATGTATATAAGAATTTAAATATCTATTGTTCACAATATCAATAACAGATCCACAAGCCCCCATATCTTTATTAAATGTACCTATATGAAGCCTTGATATTCTGCTCTGTATTATAGCACTTGCACACATTGGACATGGCTCTAAAGTTACATACATTTCCGCCCCATTTAATCTCCAATCTCCAATAGTCTTACACGCCTCTTCTATGGCAATTATCTCTGCATGTGCAATAATACTTTTCCTACTTTCTTTTAAATTATATCCCTTTCCAATAACTTTATTATCCTTTACAATTACTGCTCCAACTGGTATTTCTCCAATTTCTAGTGCCTTTTTTCCTTCTTCTAATGCTAAATCTATGTAATTCATAAAATCACCACTTCAATTATAAAATTATATAATTAAAGGACAGCACCCTGCCGTCCTTTTAATTTTAAGTATATATCCTTACTTTCATTATTCTATTTTTTTCAACTTCTTCAACGACAAATCTAATTCTATCTATTACTACTTCTTCATGCTCTTCAGGAATCCTTCCAAGTGCACCTATAATAAGCCCACCTACAGAGTCAAATTCTTCTGATTCCATATTAACTCCTATAAGATCACTTATATCATCTAGTCTGGCACTTCCGTCCACTACATATTCATCTTCCTTTATTACTTCAATCATATCTCTTTCTTTATCATACTCATCTTGAATATCACCAACAATTTCTTCAACTAAGTCTTCAATTGTTACTATACCAACAGTTCCGCCATATTCATCAAGTACAACTGCCATATGATTTCTTGATTTTTTCATTTCATTGAAAAGTTCAGTTATCTTCTTAAATTCAAATGTATATAAAGGTTCACGCATATATTCAGTTACTTTAAATTCTCCACCTTTATATCCTGCTATTATAAGATCCTTAACATTAAGTACTCCAATTATATCATCTATAGTATCATCATAAACAGGAATTCTTGAGTATTGATCTTCTTTTATGATCTTTAATAAATCCTCATATGAATCATTTACGTCAACAGCTGTAACATCTACTCTTTGAACCATTACATCTTTAACTTGAAGATCAGCAAAATCAAAAACATTAAAAATCATCTCTTTTTCAACATCTTCAAGGACACCCTCTTCTTCACTTACACCAACCATTGTTTTAAGTTCTTCTTCTGTAATAAATGGTTCTGTTGCCTTTGGATCTCCTCCAAATAATCTAATAAATACTGATGAAATAACAGTAAATATTGCTACAAAAGGCTTGAATATAAACACACATAACTTTATAGGTTTACTAACCTTTAAAGATACTTCTTCTGACTTTTGCTTTGCAATAGACTTTGGAGTAATTTCACCGAAAATTAGAATTAAAACAGTCATAACTGCAGTTACAACTACAACAGCGCTTTCGCTTCCACCTGATACTTTAACAGCAAGTGATGTAGCTATAGCTGATGCACCTATATTTACTATATTATTACCTATTAAAATAGCTCCTAAAAGCTTATTTGGATCCTCTATTAACTTTTCTACTAACTTAGCTCCTTTTACTCCCTCTTCAACCATGTGTCTTATTCTAATCTTACTTAATGACATAAGCGCAGTCTCTGACATAGAAAAGAACGCTGATAAAACAAGAAGTACTAATAATAAAATCATCTGCCCCGTATAACTAGAGTCCAACAATTATCACTCTCCCACAATTCACAATTTTAGTTATTTTATTATATTATTTTCCATTATATCATATACTAAAAAAATTTTATATATTTCTACGCCTTATTATATGCCATAAAAAAGCCTTAATATACAGTCATTATATAAATAAAAATAGCATAAAACCCTTTATTATATTAAAGGATTTTATGCTATTTAATCAAAATCTAAAATCTACTATATATTTTAGTCATCTTTAAAAGTTTTTTGCTAAGATTATTACTTAAATCTTCTTCTTTTATTCTAAATCTCCAATTACGCCCTAGTGTTGATGGCTCATTCATTCTAGCTTCATTGCCAAGCCCTAATATATCCTGCATTTGTATTATAACAAGTTTACTTCTACTTGAAAGTACCCCTCTTAAAAATCCAAAGTTTATTTCCTCTTCTTCATTTATATAAAAGTAATCCTTAGCCATTTCACTGTCTTTTTTATTTTTAACATTATTATACCAACCAACTATAGTTTCATTATCATGAGTTCCTATATAATAAACACAATCCTCATCTACATTATGTGGCAAATACTCACTATTCTCTTCTCCAAATGCAAACTCCAGCACCTTCATACCTGGGAATCCTGTTTTATCTTTAAATTTTCTTACCTCATCAGTTAAAAACCCTAAATCTTCTGCTATTATATCGAGCTCTCCAAGTTCACTCTTAATTGCATTAAAGAGCTTAATACCAGGTCCTTTAACCCATTTACCATTCTTTGCAGTACTTTCCCCATGAGGCACTTCCCAATAAGATTCAAAACCTCTAAAATGATCAATCCTTACCACATCATATAGTTTAAAGCTCTCTTTAATCCTAGATATCCACCATTTAAACCCATCCTTTTCATGCTCTTTCCAATCATATATAGGATTGCCCCATAACTGTCCATCTTCTGTAAAGGCATCTGGAGGACAACCTGAGACAACTTCTAAGTTCAAATCTTTATCTGTTTTAAATAGCTTTGTATTAGACCATATATCAGCACTGTCTTCTGCTACGTATATAGGTATATCTCCTATTATTTTAATTCCATTTTTATTTGCATATGATCTTAAGCTTATCCACTGTTTAAAGAATTCGTATTGAACAAACTTCCAAAAATCTATTTCATAGGATAGCTTATCTCTACACTCTTTAAGTATCCTTTCCTCTCTAATCCTTATTCCTTTATCCCAATTTCTCCAGCTACATAATGCTAAGTTCTTCTTAATAGCCATATATAAAGAATAATCATCTAACCAAAATCTATTTTCTCTTTCAAATTCCTCATAATCTTTAAAATTATTTTTATTAAAATTCTTATAGGCTTTGTTTAGAACTTTATATTTAGTAGTAAAAAGTAAAGCATAGTCTATGGATTCTCTATCTTCTCCATAATTTTCATTTATATAGTCATCTTCCTTTAATAATCCCTCATCCTTTAGTAGGTTAAAGTCAATAAAATAAGGATTACCCGCAAAGGCTGAAAAACTTTGATAAGGAGAATCACCATAACTAGTTTGACCTAAGGGAAGGATTTGCCAATAACGTTGTCCACTCACCTTTAAGAAGTCAATAAAATCATATGCCTTTTTCCCTAAAGTTCCTATTCCAAAATCTCCTGGCAATGATGATATATGCATCAATATTCCACTACTTCTTCTCATTTTTCCTCCTTTAGATTTAATATTTTTTTATAAATATATCTGATATCTTCTACGACCTAAAAACACCTTTTAACTTTACACTTCGTTAAATTTTTAACCTTATTCTATCCATTTGTTAATATTTTAACATACACCTATTTTTTAAGCACTTAAAAACCTTGTCAAAGCCTGTATTATCAAGGTGTTGGACTTTGTCGAACTTTGCGTGTTATATTTTTAACAATAATCTTTTAGTTCCTTATCAAGCTTATTTTCTATAACTTTTACTACATTCTCTAGATTTTTCTCTCCCTCTGTTTTTATTAAATCAAAATTATCTATTCCAATATCTTTAACTTTATAAGCCCACTTTATTACATTCTCTTCACTTTGCTTATTATCATCATAATTTATAGTTATAAATCCTTTGGATATATCAACATCTATTCTTGTAATACCATTTAGCTTAGTAAGAGCCTTTTCTAAAAATACTTCATAACTTCTATACTCCTCTGATAGCATCTTTAAGCACTTCATCTCTATTACCACTTGCCCTTTTAAACACTCGTACACCTTTATTTTTATTAATTTCTTTATTAGTTTTGCTTGTATTCCCATACGTTCCCCCTAAATACTTAAATTATTTTCATTAAATCATAAAATTTTAACGTTTATCCTGAAATAAAAGTACTATAATTAACTTATAAACTTTTATGGAGGTGTTTATTTTGGAAAAATTAGAGCTATTTATTAAAAATCTATGCGGAGAATTCAATAATGATGAACAAATATCTAAAGAAAAAGCTTTAGGAAAAATAATTCATCCAAAAGCTCATCATATAAATGGAGTATGTAATGATAAAATTAAAAATATTCCTGAAGGCTTTAATGGTTACTTTGTCATAGAAGAAAGTTATTATGATATGGGGAATTTCAAAAATATTCTTCCTCATTTATTCTCATTTAAATTAAATGAAGAAGGAAATGTAGTATTAGAATCTTATGAATTACCTGAAGGTATAGCAAAAGAAGACTTTAGAAATGATAATACAGATTTAATTATGGATTTTAATGAGTTAAAAGTATCTCCTAAATTCACCCCAATGGTATATTCTTATAAAGATGGTAGCTTCATTGGAGAAAGTATAAGTTATTTTACTCCTAGTACAACATTTATATTAAAAGAAAGAATGTCAGATGGTATCCTAGAAGTTAGTGAAGTATTTAAAAAAGATGATAAAAGAACATTTGGATTTGAAGATCCTATAATATATAAGAAATTAGATTAATGATAATCCTAAGCATAAATTAAAACAAAGAGATAGGTGTATATTTTAATATACACCTATCTCTTTTCTATTCTTTTAACTATTTTAATTCTTCTAATTTTTTATCTAACGATTTTGCTAAATACAAAAATGTAAACTGAAGAGCGAAAAATACTATTGCAGATAGTATCTCTATCCATATAGAACTAAATAGCTCAAATTCCATAAAAGATAATAAAATATAGATGGCACTACACAATATTGTAACGAGTGCAGAATGCTTAAATACAATTGCCACCTCTTCCTTACTTAACTTACTGAGTGCTTCCTCTTTACTCATAAATTCCTTCTTCACCTCTAATTTTTTATATGTAAAATTTTTTATTTTTTATTTATATAGTAAATTATACCATAAAATTATATGATAAACTTATCTTACTATATATAACAAATTTAATGTTTTTTAAATTTAACATAGAGGGATACTTATTATTTAAAGATCTATTTAACTCTTTAATAGTAATTTTATTTTTTATGATAACTATAACTCATGCCATAAAATAAATTTATTATTTCATATTCTTTAGCAACTGAGTTAAGAATTTATAGCATCGTCCAACAGATTCTATCCTAAAATGCTCATTTGCAGTATGTACATCAAATATATCTGGTCCAAAACTTATTATTTCTACATCAGATGGTAGTTTTTCTTTAAATATTCCACATTCAAGCCCTGCATGTAGAGCCGTTATTTGTGGTTCAATTCCAAATAAATCATTATAGGTTTTTATGCTTAAATCTCTTATTCTTGATTTTGGTTCATATTGCCACTCTGGATATTCACCATTTTTGTCCATGGTAGCTCCTATAGCATCACAAAGAGCCTCTATTCTATTTATAATTTCATACATTTTGCTTCTAACTGCACTTCTTATATCAATAATAAATTCAATTCTATCTTCTAAAGTTTCTACTATCCCAACATTTAAGCTACTTTCTACTAGCCCTTGTATTTCTTTACTCATAGATTGTATGCCATCTGGAACTACAAATAAGAATTTTATTAAACTATCCGTAACCTTTTTAGTTAATTGTTTCTCTAACTTTTCATCACTTTTAACTATAATATGAATATCTGGATCTTCTAATCTATATTCATTCTTAAAATCACTTTCCAAATTAGCACAGATTTCTTTAATTTTTTCTATATCTTCTTTTCTTACACTAATTATAGTTTTACAAGAACGAGATATCGCATTATGTTTTGAGCCACCATTAATTTCTGCAATATTAAAGTTAACTTCTTTACCTAACGTATATAAAAGTCTTCCCATTAACTTATTAGCATTTCCTCTTTGTTTGTGAATCTCCATTCCAGAATGTCCACCTTTAAGTCCTGCAATCTCTAATTTCAAAGACTCTCCATTAAAATTTTCAAATTCTGTTTTTATTTCTGGGTAAGCCAAAATTCCACCGGCACAACCTAAAATAAATACACCCTCTTCTTCAGCATCTATATTTAAAAGAACCTTTCCTTTTAGCCCTGAAGTGTCTAATGCATTAGCTCCACCCATAACTGTCTCTTCTTCCGTAGTTACTACAAACTCTATTGCTGGATGCTCTATTACATCAGAATCTAATATAGCTAGTCCATATGCTACTGCTATACCATCATCAGCTCCTAAAGTCGTGTCTGTTGCATAAACAAATTCATCATCAATAATTCTTAATTCTAATGGATCTTTTTCAAATTCATGATTGCTATGCTTTAGCTTCTCACATACCATATCCATATGACCTTGGATTATAACCCCTGGTGTATTCTCATACCCTTTTGTAGCAGGCTTTTTAATTATTACATTTAAGGCCTTATCTCGGGTAACTTCAAGATTTCTCACTTTTGCAAACTTAACAAGATAATCACTAATTTCTTTTTCATTTCCAGAATCATGAGGTATTCTTGTTAAATCTTCAAAAAATTCAAATACTTTTTTAGGTTCTAAATTTTCTAATACTCTCATTTTGCACTCTCCTTTAAACAATATTTGATAATTACTTATAGAATTATTTAATCATTAATTCAGTTTTTCTTTGATTTATACATCTTATATAAGAATATCATTTATTTATTTACTTTCAATAGACCATTCTTTTGCAATACTTTAAGACTAGAATACTAATAGTGCTTATCTTATTTGATTATTAGATAATTTATCTAATAAAAAAGGTGACTAAGTTCTCGCAAAAAACTTTTAGTCACCTTTTCATCACTTTTAAAGCAAAATAAAATGGCTTAACCCTTATGGTTAAGCCATTTCTTTACTGTATATGGCACCCCTAACAGGAATCGAACCTGTATCTATCCCTTAGGAGGGGACTATTCTATCCATTAAACTATAGGGGCGTAACACATTAATTTTATTACAATATAATCTATATGTCAAACATTATATGGAAAATACCACCAATATTTTTCTATAAACTTTATCCTAAAGCTTATTCGTAATTATTTTCAATATTCCCCTCAAAATATTATTGTAAAACTTCTTACTAAAATAATTAAAAATATAAAAATAGAAGCAGATTAACTGCTTCTACTAGTGTTTTATATTCTTTTATTGTTCAACATGTCTTCTAACTCTAATTAAACTTACTACCACAGCAAGTATAGGTATTGATGCTGCTATTGTAGCTCCTGATAAGATCCATTGCATTGTTGTAAGTTTATTTAAAGTAAATATTAATCTTCCTATTGGAGTAATAAATCCAAGTAATACTATGCCCATCATTACAAATACCAATACAACTTTAAATGGTGTAAGTGGTAGGGCAACCTTAAATAGTATTACCATACTTACTCCTGCAAGCATAAGTACTGCAAGTGTTCTTGCTGTTTCAATAGATGCACCTGCATAGTTATATGATATGACAAAGGTAGCTGAAACAAATATTGCTATCAAGACACCATTTGGTATACTAGCTGTTAGTATTCTTCCAAGGAAGCCTTTTTTAACTCTTTCTCTATTAGGTAGTAATGCTAAGAATAGTGCTGGTATTCCTATTGCGCAACTTCCTATTAATGAAAGTTGTATTGGTTGTATTGGGAATGGAAGTAATAGTATTGAAAATACAACTGCAAGTATTATTGAGTAAGTTGTCTTTGTTAAAAATAACTGCGCTACTCTCTCTAAATTATTTATTTGCTGTCTTCCTTCAGCAACAACCTTAGGTAATGCACTAAAGTTTGATTTCATAAGCACAAGTTGTGATACTGCTTTTGTGGCATCTGATCCATTTGCCATAGCTATTCCGCAATCAGCTTCTTTAAGTGCTAAAACATCATTAACTCCATCACCTGTCATGGCAACAGTATGCTCATTTTCTTGAAGTGCAATTACAAGTGCTTTCTTTTGATGAGGAGTAACTCTTCCAAATACACTATACTTTTCAACTTCTTTTTTAAGTTCTTCCATATCCTCTGGAAGTTCTCTTGCATCTATATAATTTTCAGCACCCTCTACTCCAGCTCTCTTTGCAACTGAAGATACAGTAACAGGATTATCTCCTGATATTACTTTAACTTTTACTCCCTCATTCTTAAAGAATTCTAAAGTTTCTGGAGCGTCTTGTCTTATTATGTCCTCAATTAAGATTAATGCAGCCTTTTCTACATCTTTAAGCTTTTCTCCTCTTAATGAGTTAAGATCTGATTTTGCAAGTATAAGGACTCTTCTACCCTTCATAGCTTCTTCTTCAACCTTAGCTTTAATTTCTAGATATTTATTTCCCATTACTATCTCTGGAGCTCCAAATATCCAAGCCCCATTATCTTTAGTTACTATTCCTCCCCATTTTCTTTTTGATGAGAAAGGAACTTTTTCTATTATCTCAAGTCCTGAATCTTCTTTATATCTATCTAGTACTGCTTGTTGAGTTGGATTTTTACTAGGTAAATTATGTGCTATAGATGATAATACATCATCTATTTCTTTGTTTTCATAATCTGATAAGTTTATTACATCTATTAATTTTAAAGTACCTTCTGTTATTGTCCCAGTCTTGTCTACGCATAAAACATCTACTCTTGCTAAAACTTCAGTTGCTGAAAGCTCTTGAACCAAAGTGTCATATTGAGATAACTTTATTATTGCAACAATAAACGTTGCACTTGTAAGTAATACTAAACCTTCTGGTACCATACCTATTATTCCTGATACAGTTCCTATTACTGCATCTTGCCAACTAGCTTTTATAAATATAAGTTGAGTGGTTGCAAGTATTATCCCTATCGGAACTATTAAGAAAAGTAATACTTTTAATATTTTATTTAATGAATTTTGTAATTCTGAATTTGTTATTTTGAATTTTCTTGCCTCATTTGCAAGTTTTGAAGAATATGTATTAGCTCCAACCTTAGTAATTCTCATATATCCTTCTCCAGCTACAACGAAACTACCAGAAAGAATTTTATCATCTTTTTTCTTATGAATAGGATCTGCTTCTCCTGTAAGCATTGATTCGTCTATTTCAAGCTCATTTCCTTCACTTAAAACTCCATCAGCCAAAATCTGATCTCCGGATGTAACATATACTATATCATCCTTTACTATCTCTTCTATTCCTATTCTTCTAATAGATCCACTTCTTATTACATTACAATTAGCTTCGCTAATTACTGAAAGCTTTTCTATTATGTTCTTTGCTTTAACTTCCTGTATAACCCCAATTAAACTATTTACAACTATTACACCTGCAAATATTGCATTTTTAGGTGAACCTGCAATTATTACTGCTGCCGCAAGAACAAGATTTAGTGCATTAAACATAGTAAAAAAGTTAGATCTTAAAATTTGTGGAAAGGTCTTTGATGGAGCTTTAGGAATTTTATTTGTTTCTCCGCTTAAAATTCGCTCTTTTACCTGTTCCTCTGTTAACCCTGTTATTTTTTCATTTTTTCCTATATCATAATCTTCTCTACATTCCATCACATAACTCCTTTACCAAACCGTATTTCATATAAATACTAGTTTAATTCACTAATCTTAATTTACTCTTAAATTTTTGCAAATATATAATAAATTTATCCTTAAGACATCTTAATTCCTAACTTTATTCAAATATTTAAGCAAGTTTTTGCTACTCTCTAACACATTTTCTTTATAATCTCTATCGCAATAATAATTAGTTCCATCTAATACTGGCATAACATCATTATATAATAACAGTTCAGCATTTCCAGTTCCCTTTATTTTATCATGAAAATCGCTCGCAGATTTCTCACCTTCACCGACTCCTCCAATAACCCACTTTTTTATATATTGATTTGTAGATACTATTTGTTCTCCAAGCTTATTTGTATTTAAATTTAAATGAAGAGGAGTTTTTATTATATATATATTAAATCCTCTTTGTGCAACTTCTGACATAACAGGAATATAAGATTTCTCATCTATATTATTTTGTGGATAGAATATATACCCTACCATAGCCTCTCTTTCTTTTGGCTTTACTAATATACTGTTTTTAAAATTACTAACAGTTACTAATCTGTTATCCACAAATCCTGCTATACTTTCCATACTGGCCTGTGAATAATTTTGTTTAGAATAAATAAATATCCCTAAAAACAAAATGACAATAATACTTGTAAGTATCATAGGAAAAACTTTTTTCATTATTTTCACCCCTATCTTATTAAGTATTATTGCCAAAAACCCTTATATTTTTTCTACTTTTTTTATTTCTATTCTGCTAGATTTAATTATAAACTCCATATTAAAGCTTTCTTCATCCTTATAGTAAGCCTTGACTTTTACTTTATAATCATCTAAATTTCTATAATCATTTATTTTTTCTATATTAATTAATTCAACGTCCTTTTTTGAAAACCTTCTTCTATTTTTTGTTTCATAATATATAGCTCTATCGATGTATGGTAGCAAAAGCGTTATTATAACTTGCCCCCCATACCCATCTTCTATACTTTCACATTCTAATTCATTTTTTAAATCATCATCTATATCTTTTTTAGCCTCATCTATATAGTCATTTTTCATATAATCTTTAATTATTCCCCAACATTCTATTTTATTGAATTCTTCTTCTTTTGAATTAAAGTACACTACAATTGGAGATTCATCTAATATATTATGTTTATAAAAAAATATTTTATCGCCGTAAACAATACTTTCTATGGCTAATTTAAGTTCTTTTCTAAATATTTGATCCCGTTTTCTTATATCAAGTCCATTCAATGGCCCATCAACATGCAAATCAATTTTTAGAATATATTTGTTCCCCATCTTTGACCATTCTGCTAATACTTCATCTCTAGTAGATGTAATCTTATTATATGCAAATTTTAGTCCTATATCTAAATACAAATCACCCGTTTCATCTGAGTGAGTAAGAGTATAACACCTTGGGATTATAGGTTCTTCTTTAGTAAGCCCTTTCATAAAGGTTACATTAAGTTTATCTTTCATAAAATTACTCATATTACTTATCACCTTCTCTATTTAAATATCTTACTTAAAATATATGTCACTCTATTTTTTTTAGTTCTTTTAAATTTTTACAATTTATAATATACTTTTTTTATATGATTTATTTAAAACTTAGAGAGGATTGGTATTATGTTAAGAACAATACTTTTCTATCCTGGAATAATTCTCAGTTTAATTATTGCACCTATTGGATTAATTAAGATAAAGTATTTAGAAAGTAAAGGAAAAGATGCAGAGAGAACTACTGCAATTTATAAACTAACTCACAGGTGGGCAAAGTACATTATGTTGATTAGTGGTGCTAAACTGAAAGTATACGGCAGAGAAAACATTCCTAAAGATGAAGCGGTATTATTTGTCTCAGATCATCAAAGTAATTTTGATATACCATTAATAATGAGTACAATTGATGTACCTAAGGGATTTATTGCAAAAAAAGAATTAGAAAAATGGCCTGCAATTAGTATGTGGATGAAATATATTAATTGTGTGTTTATGGACAGAAGCAATATTAGAAAGTCAGCAGAGGCAATTGTACAAGGTATCCAAATTCTTAAGTCAGGATATTCAATGGTTATATTCCCTGAAGGAACTAGAAGTAAAGGTAAACCTGTAGCAGACTTTAAGTCAGGTAGCTTTAAATTGGCCTTAAAGTCAAAGGTTAAAATAGTCCCAGTTACTATAAACGGATCATATAAACTTTTAGAGGCTAACGGAGGTAAAATTAAATCCTCTGATGTTGAAGTTTATATACATGAACCTATAGATGTTACAAATCTTTCAAAGGAAGAAATAGCTGAATTACACAATACGGTTAGAAATATAGTAGTTTCAAAATTACCTAAAGAACAACAATAAAATTTGAAGGGAATATCCCTTCTTTTTTTTGTATAAAAAATTAACAAACTATTATTTTTTAACACTTTGTTAATATTTGATGGTAATATTTTTCATATTTATCCCTTATACTTATGGGTATACTTATGCTTATAATGGAGGTATACAATTTATGAAAAAATTACTTATAGGAATTCTTATTTTAGGAAGCACCTTAGTCGTATCTGGTTGTTCAGATAAATCATCACAAACTAGCACTGCTAATACTCAAACTGAGCAATCAACAGTACAGGATAATTCATCTAGCAATACTGATAGCTCAGATATAAATAAGCAAACTGATACTACTAACGCTAATGATAAAGAAAATACAGATAATTCTACTAATAAAGATTCCGCAAAAACTTCTGAAACCCAAAAAGATTCAGATATAACTAAAGATAAGGAAACTACTGTAAAACCAGCTACTAAACCTACTAAAAAAGAAGCTGAAATTGCTAAAAAAACTAGTACACCTAGCAAAAATGAAGTAGTTAAAGATAGAGTAACACAAAATAAAGATGAATCCTCTAAAGATGCTATGGCAAAATATTATGGAACTTGGCGTATAGAAAAAGTTATTGGCTATACAGCATTAACTACAGCTGATACTAAACCTCTTAATAAGACAATAGTTTTAAGTAAAGATAAATATACTAATAACTCATTTGGATTTACGATAGATGAGCCTAAATATTTGATTGCTAAAGTACCTGCAAAGGCATTCTGCAAGGGATATAAGATGGATTCATTAAAAGGAACTGGATTAAAAGGAGATACAGTTACAGCATTAGATATAACTAGCTCAACTAACCCTAATAGTGACTTTGATGAATTATATATACAAGATGGATATCTTGTGTATCTACAAGATGGTGTATTCTTTAAATGTGTAAAACAATAAGGTCAATTAATTATAATAAATAATAGTATTAAGAGAACTAACTTAATATTTAGTTATAAAAAAAG
This sequence comes from Clostridium sardiniense, assembly GCF_050584765.1. GTDB lineage: Bacteria > Bacillota > Clostridia > Clostridiales > Clostridiaceae > Clostridium > Clostridium sardiniense_A. Next base: position 47,304 of record NZ_JBNOOR010000005.1, read on the forward strand.
GAGGAGCTAAGTAGCTCGTCCTTTTTTGTTTTAAGTTTCTATTATTTAGTTACTACTATACTAGCACATTAAACATTTAATCATTATTTTTAATAGCATTTCATTTTATTTAGTTGCTACTATACTAATGCCTTAAGCCATTTTCCTGACTTTAATCTTGCAAACTCAAATACTATCTTAACTATTTCTTCTAAACAAATTAAGAAGTATACAACTGTTACTGGAAGATGTAGTAATGTAGCTCCAATAAATGCTATAGGAACTGCAAAACACCATATAGTTCCTGCTTGTACTAACATTGAATAAGTAGTATCTCCACCACCTCTAAATACTCCGACTATCATTACAACATTAAAGAACCTTATAGGACAGAATAGTGCCATTATATAAAGTACCTTCATAGTGTCACTATAAGTTTGCGCTGTTACATTAAATGGTGCAATTATTACTTTAGCTAAAGCCCATATAGCTATTCCTATAGCTAGTCCTATTATAGGTGAGACTAATCCTATTTTTTTAGAATAATCTATAGCGACCTCTTCTTCATCTGCACCAATTTTATTTCCAACCATAATTGATGCAGCTGTTGCAAGTCCTATACAAAGAACCATAAACATATTATTTAGTGTAGTAGCTATCTGCATAGTTGCAACTGCGCTTGTCCCAATTTGTGCATAAGCAATTGAGAATGCAGTCATTCCAAAAGACCAAATAAGCTCATTCAAGATTGTTGGAGTAGCTGTATTAAAGTATCTTCTAACAAAATTTCTATCAAAATTAATCATTTCTTTTAAGCTTGCTGCTACTCTATTTTTCCTTATATAAATAGCAGATATTATAAATACCATCTCTATTCCACGAGCTATCATAGTTGCAAGCGCCGCTCCGTCTACTCCCATCTTTGGCATTCCTAAGTTTCCAAAAATAAATACCCAATTTAAAAATGCATTACTTAAAACCCCAATTAAACTTGCATACATAGGTATTCTTGGCTGTTCTGTGCTTCTTAAAGCTGAAGAGAATGCCATAGTTAGGTTAGTAAATATATAACTCATTGATACTATCCTAAGATATGATGCACCAAGCTCTATTACCCTTGGATCATTTGATAAAATCCCCATTATTTTATCTGCAAAAAATAAAGCTCCAACTCCAAATATTATTGTTGCTACGAAGCCAACAGATATATCAAGACCTAACATACTCTTTATATTTTTCTCATCTCTCTTGCCCCAATATTGAGCCATAAATACACTAGCACCAGCGTTTATTCCCGTTAATGCTAACATAAAAATAAAGAAATATTGATTAGCTAGTCCAACTGCTGCAATTGCATCTTCCCCGAGCTTTCCAATCATTAAATTATCAACTAAATTTAATGAAGAGGTAATAAAACTCTGCAAAGTTATTGGTAATGCTAGTGTTATCATAGTCTTAATAAACTTTTTATCCTTAAGTATTTCTTTCATATTGCCTCCCTTTCTAAACAAAAAAGAGCACACGGGTAGTCTAGCCGCCCATCTGCTCAAAATTAACTAAATTATTCTATTAACTATGCCATTAATTATTTTCTAATAATTAATAAATTATGTCAATAGTAAATAAAAGATTAATATTTTATTGATTAAATATTACCAATTGTAATTTTATTTATATAATTACTTTTTATATAAAATATGTATTTTTATAGAATTAAGGTTAAAGAAAGTTTATATCAGTTACCAAAGTAACAAGCAAAACTCATTTGTATTATTTTACATATTTTATATTATTTTCATAACACTATTTTACTTAAAATTTATGAAAAAATATGATATTTCCATGATTCTTATACAAATTTATTAGCTCTCTTATACATTTTTTTATTTTCAAATCTAATTTACTTCCTCTACCTCTCTTCCACTTAACTTTTTTTAATTATTGCTGTACAATATATTAGTTGATTTTAATCATTTTTTACAAAAGGTGGTGATTTTATGGTAATGCAAAAGCTTTTAAGCAAGACTAGGCAAGCTATAAATGATTTTCAGTTAATTGAAGATGGAGATAAGATAGCTGTTGGTTTATCTGGAGGTAAAGATAGCCTAACATTATTACACATATTAAAAGCATATCAACGTTTTTCTCCACAAAAATTTGATCTTATTGCTATAACTTTAAATCCAGGAGATGTTGACAATAGCCCATTGCATAAACTTTGCGAGGACTTGTCTGTTGAATTTCATGAGATTCAAACAAATATAACTGAGATTGTATTTGATATTAGAAAAGAGAAAAACCCTTGCTCTTTATGTGCTAATTTAAGACGTGGCGCATTAAATGATAATGCTAGAAAACTCGGATGCAACAAGGTTGCTCTTGGTCATCATAAAGATGATGCTATAGAAACTTTAATGCTTTCAATTAGTTATGAAGGAAGAATTAATTGCTTTTCACCAAAAAGCACAATGGAAAAGTATGATGTAACACTGATAAGGCCAATGGCATACATAGATGAATCTATGATAAGAAAGGCTGTACGCATTTATAATTACCCAGTTATAAAGAACCCTTGCCCTGCTGATGGAAAAACAAAGAGACAAGATATAAAAGAGCTTATACGTAATATGGATAAACAAATACCTGGCTTTAAAAAGAGCTTGTTTGGATGTTTAAATAACTCAGAGCAGTTATTTATATGGGATAAAGACAAAGTTAGGAGGATGTAAACTTGTCTAATTTAATTAACAATAAAGGAAAAGCTATATTCTTTATGATATTAGCTTCTTTCTTTTTTACAACTATGAATATGTTTGGTAAGCTCGCTTCTGGTGTTACCCCTTACCAAAAAACTTTTCTAACAAATGCTGTAGCAACAGTAATTGTTTGTATAATTATTTTTAAGAGAAAGGCATCATTTTTGGGTCATAAAGGCAATAGAAAATATCTATTTTTAAGAGGAATAATGGGTACTATATCTATATGCGCATTTTATTTTTCTTTAGATTATCTATTATTGTCTGATGCAACTATGTTAAATAAATTAAGTCCTTTCTTTGCAATTATTTTTTCATTTCTTTATCTAAAAGAAAAGATTACAGGAAAGCAATTAATATTTTTACTTTTAGCTTTTGGTGGTAGTTTATTTGTAATAAAACCACATTTTGACTCTTCAATAATCCCATCACTTATGGGAATAGTAGCTGCTGCCTGTGCAGGTCTTGCATATACTATGATTAGGGTTATTGGTGATAAGGAGGATTTCTTTACTGTTATACTATCCTTTACAGGAATTGCAACAATAGTTTGCGCTCCATTTATGTTTATTGATACAGATGGCCTTACAACACCTAATATCATATATATGATACTTGCTGGTCTTTGTTTTGTTCTTGGACAAGTATTCTTAACTCTTGCCTATAGAAATGCACCAGCGTCTGAAATATCAATGTTTGATTATGTAGGTCTAATAATAGCTGCAATATATGGATTTATATTATTTAGTGAAATTCCAGATATCTTATCAATAATAGGATACATAGTAATTATATTAGCCTCATTCTTAAACATAATTGTAAAAAATAAAAAAGCTTAAAAATAAAACTCATCATCTATATAGATGATGAGTTTTTATATTTCTCCTAAAAATGTACTTGAACTAATAATAGTGCTCCTGCAAATACAGTTATAATAATCATTAAAGGCATTATAAACCTTAGCCACTTATTATAGGTTACGTCAATCATGGCTAATGTGGCCAGTATAAGCCCCGTTGGTGCTATAAAGGATATTAATCCTTGACCAAATTGGTATGAGCTTACTATTACGTCTCTTGGAAGTCCTACAGTATCTGCAAGTGGTGCCATAATAGGAATAGCTAAAACAGCAAGACCTGAAGATGATGGAATGAAGAATCCTAATATAACAAATATTACAAGCATTAATATTATAAATATTGATCCATTCATGCCCTTAACTGATCCTGAGAAGAAATTAAGTAATGTATCTGAAATTTCTCCATTTTCAAGAATTAAGTTTATGGATCTTGCAACACCAATTACAAGTGCAACTCCAACTAAATCCCCAGCACCAGCTATAAAGTTATTTACAAACTCTTTTTCATTCAAATCTGATATAAATCCAAGTATTATACCGACAACAAGGAATAGTGCAGTCATCTCTGTGAACCACCATCCTCGCATTGAAACACCATATATCATTACAACAAAGGCTAATGCGAATATAATAAGCATTAATTTTAATCTAAATGTAAACTTAGGTACATCCTTTGCTGATTCATGTAGGAATTTACCTTCAATCTCTTGCTTTTGATCGTATATAAGTGATTTACTTGGATCATTCTTTACTTTATTAGCATACTTAACTATATAAACAAGAGTTATTACAGTAGCTATTACTAATCCAACTCCTCTAAATACTAATCCTTCTGTAAAGTTAATACCTGCTGAATTGGATGCTATAACTGATGAAAATGGGTTTACTGTTGAGAACATAGTTCCTATAGATGAACCCATGTATATAGTAGCTATACATACTATAGCATCATATCCTGCCGCCAAGAATATTGGCATTAATATAGGATACAGAGCTATGGTTTCTTCTGCAAGACCAAAAGTTGTTCCTCCAAGTGCTATTAAAATATTTAATAATATAATTAGTAAATATTCTTTACCCTTAGTAGCTTTTGAAAGACTTGCAATACCTGCATTAAATGCTCCTGTTGTATTTAAAACACCTATTACCCCACCTATTATTAGAATAAACATTATTATATCTATTGTGTCATATGTACCTTGTATTGGGGCTTCTATTATTTCAGCTATACCTTGAGGCTTCTGCTCAACTTTTTCATATGTATCTGGAATAGCTATAGGCTTATTTATACTCTCATCAACGAACTTATCTAAGCCAATCTTTATTCCGAGCTTATTTAGAGTATCTTGAGTCGCTGGCTCAGTACTTGTTTCTCCATGAGGTGTGGTTATTGTAAAGTTATTATCATCTTTATTATAACTTAGCTTTGCATATGCACCAGCTGGAACTATGTAAGTTAATACAGCTGATAATATTAAAACAATAAACAAAACTGTAAAGGCTGTTGGAAAGCTTAATTTTTTCTTTTTCTTCATCAATACTCCTCCTTAGTTTTTATAAAAATTAATATATATATGTAATTGTTACAATTATAGCAAAATATATTAAATAAACCATGAACACGAAAAAGAATTTACTTGAATTTTTATTCATTAAGATTATAATAATAAAAAAGAATTGAAGGGAGTGATATCATTATGAAAAATATAGTTTTAGCCGGTGGATGTTTCTGGGGAGTAGAAGAATTTCTATCAAGAATTAAAGGTGTTACTGAAACAGAAGTAGGTTATGCAAATGGCAGAACAGAAAACCCAACTTATGATGATGTATGCTATAAAAATACTTATTTTGCTGAAGTATGTAAAGTTACATATGATGAAAGTATATTATCCTTAAAAGAATTATTAAATGAGTTTTTTAAAATAATAGATCCAACTGTTCTTAATAGGCAAGGAAACGATGTAGGAAGCCAATATAGAACAGGTATATATTATTTAGATTCCTCTGATATACCTACAATCGAATCTGTAATAAATGAAGAGCAACAAAAATATAGCAAAAAAATCATCACAGAGGTTAAACCATTACAAAACTACTATAAAGCTGAAGAGTATCACCAAAAATATCTTAAGAAAAATCCTAATGGATACTGTCATATAAAATTAGATTAACCTAACTTTATATATAATAATTTAATTTTCATATATTATATAAATACCTAGTATAGATAATAACTATTATCTGTATTAGGTATTTATTTTATAACTTTTTTTATTTATTTTATACTGTAAATCTATGGTATACTTGTATAAGTTAATTGAAATATAAATTTTTTATACATTATAAAGGAGCTTTTTTATGTACTACGATTACCATATGCATTGTGACTTTTCTGCTGATTCTAAAACACCAATGATAGATATGATAGAAAAATCAGTAGACTTTGGTCTTAAAGAAATTTGTTTTACTGATCATGTTGATTATGACATAATTGGTAATCCAAACGTAAAGGTAGACTATACTAAGTATTTCAATAATTTAGAGTACTATACAAATAAATATAAAGATACAATCTCTATAAAAAAAGGAATCGAAATGGGACTTCAAAATCATATTTTAGATAAATGTTCTAGGGATATTAAATCTCATGAATTTGATTTTGTAATAGCATCAATTCACTCAATAGATAGGCTTGAGCTATTTACTGGAGACTTCCATAAAGGAAAGTCTCAAAAAGAGGCCTATGAAAAGTATTATAAAAGATTATTAAGTATAATTACTAACTATAAAGATTATTCAGTATTAGGACACTTAGATTTAATAAAACGTTATGGAAACTTTGATACTATTTTAGATGACAGTATTTTTAAAGATATATTAGAACAGATTCTCAAGACAGCCATACATGATGGAAAAGGTATAGAGGTTAATACCTCTTGCTTTAGATATAACTTACCTGATTTAACTCCATCTACGTCAATTTTAAGGCTATATAAAGAGCTTGGCGGAGAAATACTAACAATTGGTTCTGATTCACATAATACAAATCAGATTGGTCATAAATTAGATGTTGCATATGATGCAGTTAAAGATATTGGATTTAATTATATATGTAAGTTTGATAAAATGAAACCGGAATTTATTAAGATATAATACTTACTTTTTATATCACTATAGAAATTATTTTCTATAGTGATATTTTTTAATAAATTTTATGGTAAATTTTTACTTCACTTATAAATCTTTTATGTTACATATGTTGCTAAACTATTATTCTCATTCAAAAATTACTATTGTATATTTTTATCCAAACTCGCTTTATATCTACGTTCATCTAGCATATGCAACCTTAAATATATAACTTTTTCTTCAAACAAATTCAAAATATGTAACAAAGCTTTTACTTACCTAATATCCACCGCTGTGATTCTTAATAAACTTCCCTTTTTATTGAAATTTTATCACTTAAAATGCATTTAAATTATTAATATTAAGTTTTTTCATAGCTTTATTTGAATATATTTAGTTTTATACATTTTGCACCTCTAAGTATATAGTATTATCATTAAATCATGGTTACAGAACAAAAGAATATATAAATTTTGTGCCCCCTTTATTAAATATAAATTTATATAGATTTAATCCCTAAAATTACATGCTTAATAAAAAAAGCTGCTTTAAAATTACTTAATAAGTAAATTTAAAACAGCTTTTTTTATTTATTCATTACCTTTTTCATTTCAAGTGGAATATCTATTTCTTTATTAATATCATATGTAAATTCTAATACTTTATTTTTTATATAAAAAAAGACCTAGAAATCCCCCAATTTCTAGATCTTTTATAATGTATAATTTGCCAACTTTTATAGCTTTTTAAGCTAATTTTTCTCCCATCATTACTCCCATAGCTGAAGCCATCATAAGACCTCTAGTCCATCCACTAGAATCTCCTAGACAGTATAACCCATTAATGTTTGTTTTAAAATTCTCGTCTATTATAACTTTATTACTGTAGAATTTAATTTCTGGTCCATATAGCAGTGTTTCTTCACTTGCAAAACCAGGAACTACTACATTTAATGACTCTATAAAGTTTATTATATTAGTCATTGTTCTATATGGTATAGCTGATGTTAAATCTCCTGCTACTGCATCTGGTAATGTATACTTAACATTTGATCTATCAAGCTCTTTTTGCCATGTTCTCTTTCCTGCTAACATATCTCCATATCTTTGAACTAGTATGCTACCATTACCAAGCATATTTACAAGTTCTGCAACCTTTTTACCATACTCTATTGGCTGGTTAAAAGGCTCTTCAAAGTTGTGTGAGCTAAGTATAGCAAGATTTGTATTATTTGATTTCTTATCTTTGTATGAATGCCCATTTACTATCGCCATATTATTATCATAATTCTCTTGTGATACAAAACCTCCAGGGTTTTGGCAGAATGTTCTTACCTTATCCTTAAATGGCGCTGGATATCCTATAAGTTTTGATTCATATAAAACGTTGTTTACACTCTCCATAACTTCGTTTCTAAGCTCAACACGCACCCCAATGTCAACAGTTCCAGCTTTATGTGCTATATCATGATCTATGCACATATCCTTAAGCCAGTCAGCACCCTTTCTTCCTGTTGCAACAACAACTGTGTCTGAGAAGATATCTTCATCTTTAGTTCTAGTTACTGAATCCGTTACCTTAACCCCTTTAATTTTTCCATTTTCTATTATTAAGTCTTTTACTGAAGTATTGAACTTAATTTCTATTCCCTTTTCTAATAAATGTTCTTGAATCTTTAAATAAATTTCTTGTGCTTTTTCTGTTCCTAAATGTCTTATAGGACAATCCACAAGTTTTAAATTTCCTTCAATAGCTTTTCTTCTAATTTCTTTTACTGCTTCAGGATTATCCAATCCTTCTACCCTATTATCTGCCCCAAATTCAAGATATATCTTATCTGTGTAATCTATGTATTTCTGAACTAAATTGCCCCCTATAAGCTCTGGTAAATCTCCTCCAACTTCATAGTTAAGTGATAGTTTTCCATCTGAGAATGCCCCTGCCCCTGAGAATCCTGTAGTTATATGACAATATGGCTTACATGAAACACATTTATTTGTCTTTTCTTTTGGACAACTTCTCTTATCTATACTTCTTCCTGCTTCTATTAATAATACTTTCTTATTTGGCTCTCTTTTATTTAATTCCAAAGCGGTAAATATACCTGCTGGTCCTGCTCCCACTATTATTACTTCATAATTCATAAATAAACATCTCCCTTATCATAAACGAAATAATATTAAGTGATCCTATAGCCAAGAGCTTTTTACGGAAGCTCGGTAGAAACATCTCCCCTTATTAGAGATTTATACAGGTCTTAATGTTCGATTTTTCTGTTTTAATTAACCCTTATATGGAAATTGTAATCTACTCTAGATAAAAAATCAAGACTTTTTACGAATTTTATTTTAATTATATTTATTATTATACGTATATAGCAATTGTGTTTCTTATATTCTTATATAAAAGAACTCTCTATAAAGTTTGGTGTTACTTTATAGAGAGTTCTTTCATTTTTTGAAAACTAATCAAGGAAACCATCTATCATAATGCCTGTTGTAATATCTCCTAATATAAGTCACATTACTGTACATGCAATAAGAGGTCTATGAGTTTGGACGATTACCCTTCTTCGAATTTTTAATATGTAATTTTTCTAATAATGGAATGATATCTTGTTTTGAATCTGATGATATTTTTCTTATTTCTAATTCAATTCCTTTATCATGCAATTTCTTAAATGCTTCTATATCTTGTTCATCTACTGACACTGCATTTGTAATTTGTTTTTTACCATATTTAAATGACATTCCTCCAATATTGACACTCTTAATATCAACACCTTGATCTACCATTCTTAAAACATCTATTGGATTTGTAAAAAGAAATATTACCTTATCATTTGCATATTTAAGATCGTTGTATACTCTTACTGCTTTATCAACGTCAACAACGTGCGCCTTTATTCCTGGAGGTACTACTTGTGTTAATAAAGTCTTTCTTATTTCATCATTTGCAACCTCATCATTACAAACTATTATCCTATTACAACCTGTTTGCTTACTCCAAATTGTAGCTACTTGTCCATGTATTAATCTATCATCTATTCTTGCTAAAACTATTTTCATTATAAGTCATCCTCCTCAGTATACTTCTTATGTCTATATTTTAGTAGCAAAACTCATGCCAAAGTTTATTATAAAACAAAAAAATTGTACAAACTAACTATAGCCTTATAATTTGGCTATAAAAAATTTGTACAAATTTCTCATTGATACGCTTATTTATATTTCTGATACAGTTCTAATACTATCTTAATATACTTCTTATATTTTTTGATACTATAATAATACCATCTCTGTAATGTAATATATTTCGTCTTCACTTATCTCTAAATTTAATGATTCTTTGAATATTAAACAAGCATTTCTAATTTTATTTACTATATTATAATCAAATTTATCTCTATCATCTATATATTTTAATTCATCTTTAAGAAGTACTCTCTCTAATGCACAAGCTGTATGAAGGGCTATTCTAAGTTTCATTGAATTAATAAAGTCTCTCTTCAATTCACCTTCTAACATTTCTATAAACTCTAAAAGAAGATTAATAATTTTATCTGGATTTAAATAAGTAATAGTTTCTTTTAAGCTATCGTAACATAAATTATTTAATACAATATCTTCATGAACACTCTCTTCTATACTAATACTTTCACCTTTAAATATACTTTCTATTATTTTTTCTCCTGTTCCTGATATTAAACTTTCAAGTGATATAAATGGAATATTCATTTTAGGATCAATGACTCCAACCACAGCTAGAACTTTATTATTCTTAGATATATTATTTATTTTATTTTCATGATCCTTTATACCTATTGGGATAACTTCAATCTTTTCCTCAGATATATTATGAACAACATCCTCAACTAATTTCTTTAATTTAATTGCAGCACCTTTACCACTAGAGCATATTGTTACTATTACTCCTTTAGATTCATCATTACTATTTTCCTTAGTATTAACACTGTACCCCTTAAATGATTTTAAATATCTATATAACCCTTCTAAATCAACATCATTTAATGATGACTTTCTTGCAGCTTCTAATACAGTAGGCGTTGATACCATATCTAATGTTCTTATCTTTATACCTGTATTTTGATAAATTATGTTACCAAAGCTATTAAGGGATCCCATATCAACAAGTAACATTACACCCTTTCCTCTATCAATTTCTTTAACTTTTTTAGTAACTAATTCTAATGTTTCCTTAGGGCTTATTTCAAGAGGCATATCAACAGCAAGTATATTTTCATTATCAAATAACTTTATAGCTACATTTACCATACTACTTGCAGTACTACTTCCATGAGATGCAACTACAATACCGATCTTTCCATTAACATCAGTTTCTTCAATTGATGTTAATAGTAAGGTTATATACGTAACCTCTCCATTTGGAATTGTAGCCTTAAAATATTGTGATGCCCTTTGGCATATCTCTTTTGATAATTCATATTCTTCTGGATAATCTGCTATAAGTTCCTCCATCTGTTCATAATCCGGCTCTACATTTTTATCTAATCTATTAAAAAATGCACTCATATGTAGGCTCATAGCATAAATAAATCTTTCATTATATTTTCTTCCAAGCCTCTCTTCAGCTAAATCTTTAATTTGCTCAACAAAAGCTATTATATTTTCATCAACTATTTTTAATAAACCCTGTCTTGAATATTTATCATTTTTTAATTTATCATAGAAGCATCTTATATGAACTGTTATATCAGTTGTAATAAATTTATTTATTGCCTCTTCATCCATACCTTCTTCTCTAAGTACAGAGGCTTTATCCTCTATTATCTTATATAAATTAAATGGTGGCTCATAATTACTATTCTCTTCAAGTTTTATTATATTTTTTTCTGGGTTTATTATAAGTTCTGATGGTATTATATTTAGTATTTCTTCTTTTTCTTTTATTTTAGAGCTTATTCCAATAAGTCCACTTTGTATATTGTTTGGCATCATTTTTAAATTAATATCAATATATCCATCCTCATTTATACTGTTTAGAAATCCTTTAGCACATAAAAGTTGTATATTAGATTTTAATTGTCCTATATTACCAAAAGTTGTACTACCTATAAGAGCCTTTATTCCTTCAACAGATATTTTTATTGGCTTATTTACTCTAACAGCTTCATTATGCAATAAATGCTTTATTATCTCTATCTTATCTCTAACAGATCTCTCCTCAAAACTTGGTATTCTAACTGTCATTGGAATTCTTCTAACGAATGTATTAAGAAGCGTTGATGCTGGATCTTCAGTTGTAGCTCCAATGATTAGTACATTTGCTTTTCTTTTTCTTTCAGTCTCTCCTAGCTTATTATATGTACCTGTATCCATAAAATAAAATACCATTTCTTGTCCCTCAGGAGGTAATCTATGTATTTCATCTAAAAATAGAATTCCACCATCTGCCTTTTGAACTATACCATCCTTTTCAGTATCAGCTCCTGTAAAAGCACCTTTAACATGTCCAAATATATGTGATAATAATAGTTGTGGAGTGTTATAATAATCTGCACAATTGAACACTATAAATGGTGAATCTTCCTTAAATCTACCTATATATTTTGCATAGCTATACATTCTATTTGCAAACAAGCTTTTACCAACTCCCGTTGGTCCTACTATTAATGTATGTAATCCATTTGGAGGATAAATTATAGCAGCCTTTGCTTGCTCAATTTGTGTCTTTAAACTAGTATCGTATCCTATAAGATAATCAAAAGGTGATTTCTTCTCTTCTTCCTCTTTTTGTTTATTAAGTAATGACTTTATATCATCAATCTCTGTAATATCTTCAGAAAGTCTAACATCAAATATTTTTTGAAAGATTTCTCTATCAAAGTATCTAACTGGCCTACATTTAATCTTTATTACTTTTTTATTTCTACAAAGCTCATTTAGCTCCTTACTTACATTATTTCTTAATATATCAAGTTTATCTCCAATATCTTGTGCACTTACTCCTATATTTTCATTAAGGTCATCTTTCTTATATCCCAAACAAACTTCATTTAGGTAACTATAGATCTTTTCTATTCTTTTCAATAATAGTCCCCCTTTCTCTAAATAAAAGTTATACTTAAATAGATTTTAACCCTTGTGCTTAATATCTTTCAATTTATTTGTAAAATATACAAAATATTTTACCTTTTGTCAATATTCTAGACTTATATTATGTAAGGTAATCTATATTAAAAGAAGTACTGCATTAAATACTGCTTCCTTAATATAAATATATTTATCCCTTTATTCTATTAAAATCTTAATACTTTTTCTAATCTTCCTTAATATGTGCATCTTTATGTATATATATTAATTTTCATATTAAATATTTTTATACTAATAATTTTGCAAAGAACATTCCTATAATTACTCCAACAAGACTTAAAATTACATTTAAAAGTAAATTAGACGCCCCTAATATGTATTCTCCTGAGATTAACATACTAACTGTTTCATATGAGAAAGTAGAGAATGTTGTAAGTCCTCCCATCATTCCTGTTGTTAAAAATAGCTTTGTGTTCGGAGATATTAATGCTGTATCTAAGCTAAGCTTCATTACAAATCCTATAATAAGTGCTCCTATTATATTTGCAATTAATGTACCATAGGGAAAGTTTGCTCCAAATAATTTCGATGCATTTATAGATATTAAATATCTAAAGGCCGCTCCTATAAAACCACCACATCCAACTAGTGCTAATAACTCAATATTCTGCATGTCTCACACCTCAAAATTTATTTATTATTCAGTATTATGTACTAAACTATAAGCTAAAAACCTTTTTATATGTCTAAATAAAAAAGCTAATAATACCTACATAAATATACAATTTACTTGTAATATTTTCTGTAGGAGTCATTAGCTTTTAAGCAGTTAAAGGTTAACTCCATAACCTATATATACATATTATTATTTTATATATATTATATTGTTTATTTAATATTATTTCAATTTAAGTTTCTGTTAATTAGATTTTATATATTTTGCAAATACTATATTTATTATAAATTGTATTTAATAATATTTAAAATTGTTATATACATATAGCAAAATACTTACTACTTACATATTAATTATAGTAATAGCACTAACTAAGGAGGAGGATAAAATGAGTATTAAGCCCCTTATTGGTATTTCTGCATCTTTAACTATAGATACTTCTGAAAAGATGGCAGGCCGTAGAATTATTTCTCTAAGTGAAAATTATGTTAATGCCATTTTAAATGCAGGAGGATTTCCTTTCATTTTACCAATTAGTAATGACATTAATGTTATAAAAGAATATGCAAGGCTCTTAGATGGTTTGCTTCTTTCAGGCGGTTATGATGTTGATCCATTAAATTATGATGAGGATCCAAACTATAAATTAGGAAGAATCCTTGATGAGAGAGACGAATTTGAAATTAAACTAATAAATGAATTTGAAAATTTAAATAAACCTATCCTTGGTATTTGCAGAGGAAATCAAATATTAAATGTAGTCCACGGTGGAACAATATATCAGGATATATCCTTAATAAAAGGAAGCTTTATTAAGCATGATCAAGATGCTTTTGAATATGACGGAACCCACAGAATAACTATAGAAGATGGCACTAAATTAAGCAGAATACTTGGTAAAAATTCTTTAGTTAATTCTTATCATCATCAAGCAATAAAAAAGGTTGGAGAAGGATTAAAAATTGCTGCTATATCTAACGATAATGTTATAGAAGCTATAGAAAATACAACTGGTTCATTTAAGCTTGGAGTTCAGTGGCATCCTGAAATGATGTTTTATAAATCCAAAGACATGAGTAATATTTTTAGATATTTCCTCCTTGAGTGCAAAAACATCAAAAATAAATTAATATAATAAATAAAGAGCGGTGTACACTTAATTTTTGCACACTGCCCTTTTTCTATTGAGAAACCACTATAATATACATAAATACTATACTACTTAATCTTCATATTTTTCTCTTTCAATATCATCTAATTTTTCTAAGAGATCTTTTTCTATTTCTTCAATCTCAATATTTATATCAGCTATTCTACTTATACTATCATCTATTTTACAAATTAAATTTTTAACCTCTTCCTCATCCATTGATACACTATTTTTAAATTCATCAACAAACATGGCACCTATTTTTTCATTACTTTTTCTAATTACTATATTTAGGTCATCAATTTCATTCTTTAAGTCTCTTATCTTCATTTTTGTTTCTATTTTTAATGCTGTGCTCTTTGATAGTGATGTTACATTCTTTGTAGCAGTATCAGCTAACTCTTTCATACTATCCAAAAAATTCATATTTACACCCCACTTAAATAAAACTCTACTTTTATTATATAATCGCAATTTCATTTTGCTTATATATTAAGATATAATATTTCTTTTTAATTAATTATGTTAATACTGCTTAGTTATAATTTATGTTAAATTTTAGTACATATTCATATATAAGTCTTTATTAAAGTTTTAAATAAGTTATGATTATTAGAAATAAGTTTATTTATAATTTCCTTTGGAGGTGTACTAATATGCTTAAAAATTACTATTTACTAGAACCAAATAAAAGTTTAAACACAAAATGTGATATTGAAAATTATTGTATGGATTTTTTTCAAAAGCTTAAACACAAAGTTAAAATTCTAGATAAATCTAGTACCTTTAAAATCTACATAAAAGTAGATAATACAAAATATTCAGTACAGCAAAGAGTATTAAATGCTAAATCTTATCAAAGCAAACTACCAATAAGTGATAACTTTACTTCAATAGTTGGAGCACAGCAATTAATAATTGAGAAAATATAAATAAAGAAGTATAAAAAAGATAGCACGTTAAATGTACATGCTATCTTTTAATGTGTGTGGTTATTTATATTAGTTTAGTTAGTTATCTATTTGATTTAATTAGTTATGACTATAGTTCGTAGAACATCTTCATATCATCTTCTACGTTTGTAATTCCTCCGATACCAAAGTTTTCAACTAATACTTTAGCTACATTTGGTGAAAGGAATGCTGGTAATGTTGGTCCTAAGTGTATGTTCTTAACACCTAAGTGTAATAATGATAATAATACTATTACAGCTTTTTGTTCATACCAAGCTATGTTATATGATATTGGTAACTTATTCACATCGTCTAATCCAAATACTTCAGCAAGCTTTAATGCTATTACTACTAATGAATATGAGTCATTACATTGTCCTGCATCTAATACTCTTGGAATTCCGTTTATATCTCCAAGGTCTAATTTATTGTATTTGTATTTAGCACATCCTGCTGTTAATATTACAGCATCCTTTGGTAATTTTTCTGCAAATTCAGTGTAGTAGTTTCTTGATTTAGCTCTACCATCACATCCTGCCATTACGAAGAATCTCTTGATTGCTCCAGTTTTAACAGCATCAACAACTTGATCAGCTAAAGCTAAAACTTGATTATGAGCGAATCCACCAATGATTTCTCCTTTTTCTATTTGAGTTGGAGCTTCACACCTCTTAGCAAGTTCTATGATTTGTGAGAAGTCCTTCTTACCATCTTTATCTGCTTCTATATGAGTACATCCTTCGTATCCAACTGCTCCAGTTGTAAATATTCTACCTCTGTATGAATCTTGAACTGGTGTAATACAGTTAGTTGTCATAAGTATTGGTCCATTGAATGAAGCAAATTCTTTGTTTTGTAACCACCAAGCATTTCCGTAGTTTCCTGCAAAGTGATCATATTTCTTAAATTCTGGATAGTATTGTCCAGCAAGCATTTCACCGTGAGTATAAACATCTACTCCAGTTCCCTTAGTTTGTTCTAATAACATTTCTAAGTCTTTTAAATCATGACCTGAGATTAATATACCAGGGTTGTTTCTAACTCCGATATCAACCTTAGTTATTTCTGGATGTCCATAAGTTCCAGTGTTTGCAGCATCTAATAAAGCCATTCCGTCAACACCAAACTTACCTGCTTCTAAAGCTAACGCTGTTAATTCATCAGCTGTTAATGAATCATTTAAAGTTTGAACTAATGCTCTTGCCATAAATGCATGTATTTCTTCCTTATCGTATCCTAAGTTCATAGCATGCTTCATGTAAGCTGACATACCTTTTAATCCATATATTATAAGTTCTCTTAAGCTTCTTACATCTTCATTTTCTGTAGCAAGTACTCCTACGCTTGAAGCCTTTTCCATCATTTCTTCTTCTGTAGTTGCAGTCCAAGTTGCACATCCGTAGAAGTTATCTCCTACAGGATTTCCTCCAGCAGCTTGTACCTTTTCTTTTAATTCTTCTCTTAACGCTAAAGTTTCTTTAACTCTCTTTTCGATTGCCTTAAAGTCAAAGTTAGCATTTGTTATTGTAATAAATAAATTTTCTGTTATGTATTTATCAACTTTATTGTCGATAACTGCTACTTTTCTTCCTTCGTTTGCTACTGTAGCTAACCCCTTTGTTACGAATACTAAAAGGTCTTGAATTTTTGCTACATCTTCAGTTTTACCACAAACACCTCTTACAGTACAACCCTTACATCCTGCTGTTTCTTGACATTGAAAACAAAACATTGACATTATAATTTCCTCCTCTATTTAACTCTTAATTTTATATTTATATTTAATTTCTAGATGATTCTTATGTTTATTTTTAAATTCTGTAAGCATCTCACTTACAATACTGAGTATACTACTAAGATATAGTTTCTTCTGTAACATTAGTTACACTTTTAAATTTTTTAAAATTTACCTAATAAATTTCATTTAAATAACATATTTTCTATATAATTTCCTTTGGTGTAAAACTGCAGTATCCTATTTCATCACATCTCTTCTTCATGTCATTCCAAAGCTTAGAATCAGTTATGCTATCTATTGCTGTAGGATATAATATTGTATTTTCTTTAAATATATGGTCTCTTAAATTAAATACTAAGTAAGCTGTTAATTCTTCTAATCTTTCTTTAAAGTCATCAAATGGTATATAGTCTACGCAGTTTAATAACTCTTTAATAGCTCTCTTCTTTCCTCTTAAATCATCATGTTCCATTCTCATAATTCTAGTTGGTCCTGTAATACCATCATTCTCTAATTCAATAAATAAAACATCCTCTTCTCTCTTATGGTGAAGCTCAGCATCTAATATATTATCTATAACATCTTTTAGTTCTACTATATAATCTTCATGACCTTTTATAGAATCTAACTTTTGTACTTCACCATTTAACTCTTCTAATCTAGTTAAGAATTCTAATATTTTATCATGTTCAACAATAAGTGTATTAACTACATGTCCAACCTCTAATTTACTTTTTATCTTTTCAAGTTCATCCTTTAAGACTTCCATATGTATATCACATAAATGTCTTAAATCATGAGGATTCATACCCTCATCAATTAAATTTTGCTCTGCTATAGATAGTTCTATAGGATCTATATTTTTAACTATTTCTAAAGCTTCTTTTCTTAATTCGTCTGAAATATTTCCTTTATTTAATTTTCTTAAAACCGCTGTTAATTCATTAATTCTTTCTTGTTTCATTTCATTAGCCTCCCTATTTTAAATAGCTTTATTGCTTTTTCTATATTTATATATCTACTATTAATTACTCTTTAATTTTATATATCTACTATTAGTTACTCTTAAATTATTTTAAATAAGATACTATTTTCTTTATGAATATGGATAAATAAATCTTTTTCTAATGCATCTAACTTTTTATATACTAAGTTAAATGTTGTACAAGCTCCTTCTGGTGTCTTATATCCATTTGTTTCTCTATAAAGATCTTGAAGTATATGTCCTGCCCCTGTATGCTCATTTTCAATTACTCCAACAAACTTCATTATTGAATCTCTTAACTCTTCAGATGGATTTTTAAAATATTCCTTTATCATTGGAAATAATTCTTCCTCTTCTTTAATTAAATGTTCCTCAAGCTCTGTCTTTAACGCTCCAAATAACTTATGAACTGTTTTTAATTCTTCTCCACTATGGTGATAATGTACCTTTAATATCTTTAATAATAATTGGTCTATTTCCATAAGCTCTCTATATGTAAATGCATGATGTGTATCAACTATATTTTCTATTAATTTATTTGGATCTTCTTTTCTCCAATCTATATATGCTTCCTTTGAGTTTAAAAACTCATCATATGCTTTATTTATTTCATTTAAAAATTCTACTACTTCTATATCCTTTTCTAATAATGAACTCTCAAGAGTTCTATCCCCATGACAGCAATAATCAATACCTTCTTTATTAAAAATTCTTGCTGCTCCTGGGAACATAGCCACCACTTCACCTAATTTTTGTTCTCTATTTAATCTATTCATCAAAATCTCTCCTTATCTCTTAAAATATTCGTGCTCTCTTAACTATGACTAGATTTTAATTTAATTCTTAGTTATTTAATATGATTTAAATCAAAATTTTTTATTTTTCAATTTTTTATAAAATAAAAGATATAAAAAAAGAAACTAGATTAATTTAATCTAGTTTCTTTAATACTAATATTTCTAAAAGTAAAAATCTTATTCTGATAAATCTTTTAGTAAATCTATATCTTTTACTATTATTATTTTATTTCCCTTTAAATTTATTATATTTTCACTTTCAAATTTAGAAAGTTTTCTACTTATTGTTTCTCTAGTAACTCCACAATAGTTAGCCATATCTTCTCTGTTTATAGGAAGCTCTATATGTATATTATCATCAACTAGTTTTCCATACTTCTCTGAGAATTCTAAAAGCATACTTGCTACTCTTGCTTCTACATCCTTTGTTGCAAGAACCTTTGCTAAATCCTCTGTTTCTGCAAGCCTATGAGCCAATTCCTTTAATATTTTCATTGATATTCCAGGATTTTGATTTAATATGCCTTCTAAATTAGCTCTTGATAATGTGCATATCTTTGCATTATTTATTGCAGTTGCTGTAAAGCTGCTTTCTATATCATCAAATAAATTTGTTTCACCAAAGAAATCTCCTTTAGTTAGTATATGTAATATTTGTTCTTTTCCATCTCTCGTCATTTTTGAAAGTTTAACTTTTCCTTCTCTTATAAGAAATAAATTATCAGATATCTCGCCCTCTCTACAAAGTACTTCCCCTTTTATATATTCTCTTCTGATTACCATTTTAATTATGTTCTGTAATTCTGAATCTGATAGTGATGAGAATATTGATATATGCTTTGCACATACCGGTTCACCCTGATTGCAGCCATGACAATTACAATTTTTTTTCATTACATACCTCCTAATTAAATTTTCGTCTTTTCTACCTATCTTTTATATAATAACACTCTTATAAAACTTTTAAAAACTAAAACGTATAGTTAATATTAAATTTAACATTATCTACAGTTAATTAAATATTATACTTTCTTTTTATCTCATGTAATTGAGAGTCCTATTAAGCTAAGTGCTATAAATATTGCTATTCTATAGCTCTATTTATTCATTTTGCGGATATCTTATAACTACTTGCAGATACCTTATAACTACTTTAGCTTATTCAATACTTTCAATAAACTTATAACCTAAGATTTACTACTAAAGCATTATTATCATAATTTATTAAAATATATACTAACTAGCGTCAATCTTTACATTTTTCTATTTTTACAAATTATAAGTTTCATATTCTATATTTTTGTTATATCAATAAAGCTACTTTTATTTTAAAAATTATAATTTCTTTATTAAATATAATCTAAATTTTTAAATATATTTTTTAAAATAAAAAAACCAAACCTAATATTTACTTAATATTAGGTTTAGCAATCATATTCTTATTATATTTAATTAGATATATTATATTAATGCTTCTTTTATATTATCTATATCTTCATGACTAATTTCTTGAAATCTATACTTTTGGTTACAGTTAGGATATTTATCCTTATCCACTTCACTTAAAAACATATTTAAAGGCCTAACAAATATACCAAAATCACCATATAAAGCTTTATATACAACTAGCTCTTCCATAGTTTCAGAATGTCTTGCTACATCTATTACTAAATATAATTTTCCTTTAAAGTGCTTAACAACTTTTCCTTTTAAATTTTCTATGGATCTATTCATATGACTTCCTCCTCCTAAAAATAAATGTATTATCTATCAAATACTAAAGATTTAAAAAATGCAAAAAATTCTCTTGCATACATTGATGGTACCAAATACCACTCAGTATTGCTGCTATAAAATTTTATATTTTCATAACCATTTCTCTTAGCAATAATACTACTCCTTAGCGCATGAAAATCTGTAGTAATTACCGTAACATCAGCATTTACTATATCAATTTTCTCTTCATCTTCTACTTTTTCTTTTGTATATTTGAAATTTTGAAATGTATTAGTCGATTTATTTTCTAATATTATTTTATCATTATTTATACCTTCTTTTACTAGGTATCTTCTCATAGCTTCAGCCTCTGTTATGCTTTCTCCTGGTCCTTGACCTCCAGACACTATTATATCTCCTTTAAAGTTAGTCTCATCCATATATTTTATTGCAGCATTAAGTCTATCTCTTAATGTCGTTGTTAAGTTTTCACCTCTTATACCCGCTCCAAGTACTAGTACATAATCACTTTTCTCCACAGATTTTTTAGGATACATAATAATCATTCCCTCTACAACAATAAAAATTATGATTCCTACTATTAACAGTATTCTTAATGGCTTAATGATTTCTTTAAACCATGAAATTTGCATTAGTTTTTTTACAGAAAAATAATACACTATCATAATTAGTCCTACTACTAAATAAAAACTACTAAATGTAGTATATCCAAATACTAAATTTACAAAAGCAAAATATACTAAGCATATAATACCTAATATCAATAATAAAATATTCACATACTCACCCCCTTTTAGAGAATAATACCATAAATTAGCATATAATATAATTTAATTTTTATTCCAAGGAGATAATAAATATGTTTATTAGATTTGAAAATATAACTGATGAAATTACTATAGATGTAAGAACAGTATCTGAGTTTAATAATATGCGATTATTTCAATATAATATTCCAATAATAAATGAAGCTGATCATATAAAAATAAAGTCTTTTTATCCATTAGCTATACCTATAATATTAGTAAGCCTTTATAGAAATAAAAATTATATAAAAAAGCGTTTGATGACCCTATCTAACAACGGAGCTTATCCCATAGTTATAGGTTGCTCTAGAGGGCGATTAAGAAGTCCTATAGTCTTTCTATATGCAAAATTTATAGGCGTAAAAAAATGTAAAATTTTATTTGGCGGAATAAAAATCTTTTTCTTAAATAAAGAAAAAAAGAGATAGTAATTAAACTATCTCTTTTCGTTACTCACCTGGCAACGTCCTACTCTCCCACACAGTCTCCCGTGCAGTACCATTGGCGCTATAGAGCTTAACTTTCCTGTTCG
>NZ_JBNOOR010000006.1:0-40050 GCF_050584765.1 Clostridium sardiniense
TAAAACTTACTTTAATAAAAAGAATTGCTGGTTGTTTAAATGTTTTATATATTCTGTTCAATTTTCAAAGACCATTTTATCTCGTCGCCCTCAAGCGACTCACTTATCTTATCATCTGCATCGAATCTTGTCAACAACTTTTTTAATTTCTTTTAAGAATTTAATTTAGTTGTTTTTTCTCTTTCGAGAATCGATTTCCTGCAACCGATGTATATGATTATATACTGTTTTTCGACACTATTTACATAATATAATCGCTTAATATAAGATTAGTCTCATTATATTCTATATTACTCTATTTTTCGTCATTTATCTTACATTGATATGCTTGGCTAAGTTTTCTATTTTTCAATTATTATTAAGTCTTTTAAATGTATAAAATATGCTACACTCACTAATTTTTCTCTTTTAAATTAACTATTTATATATTATATACTTTTAATAGATTAGGTTATTTATAATAATATATTAATCTATTTATAAAAGACTGACTATTATAATCCAATGGTTCTATACTTGGAAATAAAATTATCATTCTAACTATATAAACAATAAAATACAAACCTACTATAGTCACTATTGCTATAAGAATATATCTTCTATATTTAATAAATGCTTCTTTAAAGTATAATAATATTAAAATTGCTAGTACGGGTATCATTAAAAATAATGGATGCCAATAAAAAGCTTCTGATATATTTCCTTTTATAAAGCTTATCCATGCTCTAGTTAATCCACACCCAGGGCAAGGTACCCCTATAATTGATTTAAAAATACATCTCATATTAAATAGTAATATAAATATACTAATTGAAAATATCGTGAAAAAACCTTTTATCCTCTTCACATGTACCTCCCTTTAAGATCTAAAATTATATATTATTAATTATATCCTCATATCAGCTAATTCTATATGATTAAATATATATTCTAAAATACTTTAATTAATTTTATATAAGATATATTACATTATTAAAGTAATTATAATTATCAAAAAAGTAGATAGCCCTTGTACTATCTACTTACATTTATCTTAATCTTTATATATTTTAGAATAATCTTATACTATCTGTAAATTTTCCGTTTTCCATTTCTACTTTATATAAAGCAATTCCATCAAAGCTTGCCTCAAATGGCTCATATATATCTACCACAAAATTAAATACCTCTTTTAATTTTTGTTTACTTAACCCCATAGCCAAACTACAATGTGGATTCCACTTTCCTGGTAAGTAATACGATCTAGCTGATTCATCAAACTCTTTAAAGAAATCATAGTATTCTTTATGATAGTCTAATAAAGCCTCTGTAATTACCGGAGTTATGAAGCATGCCCCTGTAGTAGGAAATGCCCCTAAGGCATCGAATCTAGTATCTATTATTTTTAGTTTTGATTTAAATTCCTTCATTTTTGCTATAAACTTATCTTCATCTATATCTTCATAAATTGCTAACGTTATATGTGGTGCTAATCCATCTGTATCCTTTAAACTTGAATCTATCCCACTGCTACTTAGTGCTTCCCAAATTGAAGTTACATATCTTGATGATTTATTATCTAAAAATACATCTACTGCATACATTATTATTCCTCCCTAGTAACTCTACCATCTGCTACCCTCAAATATCTATAAATTTCTTATTATATATTCTATCATATTTAACTACGCAAAATTTGAACATATAAATTCATAATAATAAAGTATTTACGTAATCCTCTATATATCATTAAATAACTCTAAAATCATTCATATAAACTGTATACATATAATTATTATCTATATATACTCAAATAGCTGCAAATATTTTATTATGCTTAATATCTACGACAGCATATTTTAAAATAATCATTTCTATTTTTTAATTTAAAATAACACATTTTTCTCCCTCGTTCATACAATGTACTATGAAGAAAAACAAATAATTTGTTGAAGAAACAAAGTATTTATAAAAATTTTTAAACTTTGTGGAGGGATTTATGAAAATGATGCAAGAAAAACAAAATTGCTTTGACGATTGTGAATGTAATTTCGATGATTGTTGTGAGCCTAGAAAATGTTGTCACGAAGAATGTCATGAATGTAGAAGACACTGCGACGATGATTGTCACAAATGTAGAAGACATTGCGACGATGATCGTCATGAATGTAAAAAACGTTGCAAAGATGCACCTGAAGGTGGTAAAGCTTTATTAAGATGTGGCAAAGGCTCATCTGGTATACTTCCTAAAATTGATAATGAGGGTAAAATTTTTGGTGGAACAAATGCTATTCATATAGCTAGTGTTACTTTAGATACTAGAAATTTATGTAATCCTACAGTTCTTTTAAGCGTCAATCTACAACTAACAAACACAGCAGCTGGTGGCGGCGGATCAAGACCTGGTGGTGGATCTGGTGGTGGAGATGATGACTTTGCTTTAACTTTCACAGTTGTTAAATGTTGTAAGGGCTGTACTACAATTGTAGGTGAAGGTTTCACATTTGCAGATGAAATTGAGAAAGGTGCAAATAAATCATTTAGTTTCCAAATCTGTGATTGTAATAATTGCTGCGATGATTGCACAACTTATACACTTCAAATAACAAGCGCTACTTTAGAAGACGCAGGCTTATTAGTAAGAGCAGACATATCAGCTCTTGCTGTAGAAAATAATTGTTCTAATAGTTGCTGCTAATATAATTTAATTTGTTAAAAGATTTTAATATGAGTCTCAAGCAGAGTGTTGATGAATAATCAGCACTCTTTATTTATACATATATAGTAGGCATAAATTATTTGTTATTTAATTTGTTATTTATGAATATATTATATTAGGTTATTATTTTAAAACTATAGGAGGGCATATGGAAAATCAAAATAATTCTAACAAAATAAATTGTGAGTACTATGTATCTATGGGAAAGCCTGGTTCTCTTATAATAAAGGCTCCTGTAGTATTATCAAATTTGAAAATCTCAATTCCTATAACTACAGAATTAAACTTTAATGAAAGCTACATAAATATTTCAGAAAATACAAATAAAATATCCTTAAGCACCCTTGAAATTACTGGTAATAATGAACTCATAATAAGAGGTTCTATATCTAAAGTTTTAAAATATTCTATTAATAAGCTTAATCTTAACTCAAGTAAAAGCTTTAATTTAGATATTCCAATCGCAGAAAAGATAAATATTAATTTCGATCAAATCCCTATAAATAATAATATTGATTTTAAATTATATTATCAAAAGAATTCGCAACCAATTTATTGTGATTTAGATTATATACAAGTATTACAAGATATAATAACTAAAAAGGATAATAACTATATGAATGAGATTATAATTTCCCTTCATCTTTCCTTAACTCAAGTTCAGAATGTATTCATACCAGAACCTGATGGAAATGTCTTGATACTAAACGAAAACTCAAATGGCTTTATATTAGGTAAGGTCGATACTAATGAACCTAGTTATATGATTGGTTTTAACCCCAAAAAAGGATTAATTGCTAAAAGTATAAAAAATCCTAAATAATATATTTTTAATATAACTCTATATGGCTAAGGAGCTGTCTCAAAATAGATAGCTCCTTTTATATATATTTATAATTTTAAAATAGGCTTATCTGAACCTCTTCATATTTACTTTTATAATCTTTAATTATATCTTCCATCTTATATAAGATTCCATATTTCTCACATTCACTCTTAAAAACTTTCCATAATTCCTTTGAATTAATGGATGGATACTCATATCTATCTCCATATGTCTCAATATATTTTTTAGACAAGTCTTCACCTTCAAATATGTCTTTTAACTTTTTATAATAATATTCTCTTTGATTCTGCCTTAAAGTAACTCCCATACCAAAGGCAAATATAAATTTAGCTCCGCATTCATGTGCTTTTCTTACTATGTTTATTATATTTTCTTTATTATCATTTATAAAAGGAAGTATAGGCATCAGTAGTATACCTGTATATATTCCATTGTCAGTTAGTTTCTTTATTGCATCGAATCGCTCTGTAGTACTACTAACATTTGGTTCTATACTTTTAGCTAATTTATCATCATAAGTGGTAATAGTTATTTTTATTAATACAGGGGAATGTTCCTGTATTTTCTTTAATATATCTATATCCCTTGTTATTAAATCACTTTTTGTAGCTATACTTATTCCAAAATTACTTTTATCTACCTGCTTTAATGCCTCTCTTGTTAGACAATACTTTTTCTCGAAAGGATTGTATGGATCACTCATGGCTCCCATACCTATTACCCCTTTCTTTCTTTTACTCTTTAAATCCCTTTCTATTATTTCAGTGGAATTTTCTTTTGCCCTAACTCTATCAAAATCAACTATTTGATAGCAACTACTCCTTGAATCGCAATATATACACCCATGGCAACAACCTCTATATATGTTCATAGTGTAATTTAATGCAAACCAAGAATTATCCTCTATATAATTAGATACAATCTTTTTAGCAGCTATATACTCCATAATCAATACTCCTTATTTAAACCATACATTATTCTTTTCTAGACTTTATATAATTACTCTTATTATAGACATCTTACACTATCCTTTCTATGCCTAATTTTATCTAAGATAAATCTATAGTCGCCTAAAATAGTACATATCTAAATAATATGTTATTAAATTTTACTATTTATTAGATTACATATTAAGATATATTCTTATTAAAATGTAAGTACTAATCTACTTTAATTTTCTCTTTTTATCCATTGGATATATATTCAAAGTAGTGCTATACTATATATTAATATTAAAAATTATAAATTTTAAGGAAGGCAAAGGTAGTTTCACAGATGAGAATATAATCTATTTTTCAAATTTTGATTACAATAAAAAAGTATTTATTTGGAGCTTTTTTGTTGTGCTTAAATTTAGGGAGAGTAGATTATAGTGAGGTATTTATATTTGTCCTTTTAAATGGCTATATATACTCTCCTATATTTTATAGGAGGGATTTTTTATGTCTTTAGCAAGATTAAATAAAGTAAAAAAATATTATGGTGATAGATTAATTTTAGATATAGATAAATTAGAAATTTTAGACGGTGATAGAATAGGTTTAGTAGGTGTTAATGGTGCTGGAAAAACTACACTTATAAAAGCATTGATAAATGCTCTGCCTATTGATGAGGGTAATGTTTATATAACCAAAAGTTTTGCTTATATAAGTCAGACAGAAGATACTAATGAAAAGTTTTTAGATAATAATTTTAAAAATGTATTTAATGCACCTTTTGAGTATGATGACTTTTTATCAGGTGGTGAAAAAGTTAAGTTTAAAATAGCAAAAGCTTTAAGTGAAAATAAAAATTTAATTATTGCAGATGAACCAACTGCAAATTTAGATGGATATAGCATTGAAATACTTGAAAAAATGCTTAAAAATTATAATGGTGCATTACTTTTAGTTTCTCATGACAGAAATTTTTTAGATGCATTATGTAATACTATTATTGAAATTGAAGATGGAAAAATTAAAGTTTATAAAGGAAATTACTCTAAGTATTTAGAACTTAAAACTTTAGAAAGACAAAGATCTGAAACTGAGTATGTTGCTTATGTAAATGAAAAGAAACATCTTGAAAATGCTATCCTTAATAAGCAAAATATAAAAGATAGCATAAGAAGAACACCTAAAAGGATGGGTAATTCTGAAGCTAGATTGCACAAAATGGGCGGTCAAAAGGCAAAGAAAAATTTAGATAACAATATGAAAGCTCTAAAAAGTAGGATTGATCATCTTGAGGTTAAGGAAAAACCTCAAGCTATAAAAGAAATCAATATTACGGTTCAAGATAATTTAAAAATAGCCTCTAAGAACCTTATAGAAGTTAAACATCTTAATTTACTTGCAGGTGATAAATTATTGCTTAAGGATGCTAGCTTTAAAATAAAAAATGGCAAAAAGGTAGCTCTTATTGGTAATAACGGCTGTGGCAAAAGTACTTTGCTTAAAGATATTATTTCTAATAAAAATAATATAAAAGTTTTGGATAATGTTGTTATAGGATACTTTGATCAATCTCAATATATATTAAACGATAATGAATCAATATTAAAAAATATACTTAGAGATTGTTCCTATGATGAGAGTTTTGTTAGAACAAACTTAGACGGATTTGGATTTAAGGGAGATGATGTATTTAAACAAGTCTCTTTATTGAGTGGTGGTGAAAAAGTAAAGATAGCGCTTTGTAAGGTCTTATTATCTGATAACAACCTACTTATTTTAGATGAGCCTACTAACTACCTAGATATTAAATCCATGGAATCCCTTGAATCTGCACTTATTAATTGTAATAAAACATTGATTATAGTATCTCATGATAGAAAGTTTATATCTAATATATGTGATTATATTTTAGAAATAGATAATAATAAAATTAATGAATTCTCTGGTAGTTATGATGATTATATAACTTTTAAAAATAAACCTAAAATAGATTTAAAAGAAAAACAAAATAAAGATAATCTTATTTTATTAGAGAATAGATTTTCTGAGATTATTTCTTTAATATCAACAGAGCCAGATGTTAATAAGAAAAGCTTATTAGAAGATGAGTATAATAATCTCCTTATAAAGATAAAAGAACTAAAGAATTAATTTATATAAAAGAGCTAGGTAATTTTACCTAGCTCAATTTATATTACTACATATTTTTTAATATAACTCTTTATGTCATGCTGAATTTAATTATTTAATTTTATAACTTTAAGACTTTTAAAATTCTCTAAATGAGGTTCTTAACCTACTTAATTAAATTCTATATCTATATTTTAGTATTTATACTTATATTATTCACCACACTTAAGGTTTTCATTACTCCATCCAATCATCTTTTCCATCACAGGTAGAAGTAATAAACCTGCTTCACTTAAATAGTATACAGACTCCACTGTATTGTTTTCTATTTTTTTATCATTTACCATAATCCCTTGGTCAATTAATAATTCTAATTGTTGAGATAACATTTTTTTACTACATCCTGATATACTTCTCTCTAGCTCACCAAATCTCTTTTTTTCTTTCTGTAGTGCCCAAATTATAGACCCTACCCATTTCTTTCCTAATATACTTGATAAAGCTTCCACTGGACATTCGTATATAATATCATCTACTCCATACATCTCTTCTACCTCCCTTATTGAATGAATTTATTATTATATTATCATAAGATATATAATAATAAAAAACGTATTGAAATCTTTGCAATACGGCTTTTATATTTCTCTTAAATTTTCGTTGACTCTACTCTTAGGGGATATATTATTATCATAATAAGGCATTCATAATAGATAATAAATTTAATAATATGAAGTGAGGCATATAAACATGGATGAAGTAATATATAGGGATGTAACTAAAGAAGATTATAAGCGTATTAAAGAATTAATTGGAGAAGCGTTTCACATTAATGAATTTATAAAAGATGAAAATTTTTTAGATTCACTGCTAAACTGCTATCTACAAGAATGTATTATAGACAGTTCATTTAGTAAGGTAGCAGAAAAGAATAATAAAGTAGTTGGTATAATTTTAGCCAGCTCAGAAAAAGATAAAAATCGTTTAAAGAAAATGCACAATACTTTAAGTTTTATATATAGTATATTTAAGATATTCATAGCTAATAAAGAAAATAAAAAAGCATTAAAAGAATTCTCAAAAATTCGAGAAACATATGATGAGATTATAAAAGGAAAAGAAGATGATTTCGAAGGTTGTATAGAATTATTTATTGTGTCAAAAGAATCTAGAGGTTTTGGAGTTGGAAAGACCTTAATGAATTATTTATATAATTATATGAAAAGTATTGATGTAAAATCTATGTATCTATATACAGATAGTATTTGTAACTATGGATTTTATGACAGTCAAAACTTTAAACGTCTAAATGAAAAAAAAATATATCTTGATTACTCTCAAGAAGAACTCAATATATTTTTATACGGTTATAAATTCTAATAATAAAAGCAGCCGTACTAATTTAATATGACTGTTTTATTATTACATCTCCTTCAATTAATATATCGATTGAAGGAGACAATTTTTATGATAACTACAACTTATAAATCCATAATACAATTAATATAATACTAAAATAAAAGAATGAATAATTAATTATTCATTCTTTTTGCTTTTTTTAATTCTATTTTTTTTATAAGTTCCACGCCTAATATAGCAGCTATTATTATAAAGATAGCAAGATTTACTGGGAAAAATAATATAAGTAAAAATATTGCTACAATGTAACTTTTCATCACTGCACTCATAAATGTAGTTGAAACTATACATGCTGAAAATACTGGATCTATCCCAAATATACTTGAAAAAGCAAATCCCATGGCAACTCCAGAAAACATTACCGGGAAAATATGTCCTCCAATCCAGCCTGTTGAAATACAGAATTCTGTTGCTAAAAGCTTAAAAAAGCATATTATAAGAAGCGAAATTATCCCTATGCTCTCCCAGTTTGATATTAAATCTCTAAGCGCATGTTCACCAGAGAAAAATATATATGGTATTGTTATACCTAATATACCTAACATAATTCCACCTAAAATTGCTTTTATTACTTTGTAATTTTCTAAAGGTTTTAATATCTTCCTTAATATAACTCCAAGCTTATCATAATATAATGTTAGTAAAAGCCCTATTATTAAAAGAGGGATAAAGAATAGTATTTCTTTTCCACCTATATCAGCCTTTGAGAATCTTGTTATAAATGATGCCCTGTTATCTAATTGAGATAATAACTCAAATATATAAAAACCGGAAGCTACAGTTAATACATATATTACCGTCTTAACTCTTTTCATTCTATCTTTGTCACTTATTATGTTATAAAACCCGTATAATGGGGCAGCAAATATAATTCCTATAGTTGCTTCTATACTTGATTCGATTACTGTTTCATTAAAATCGTCACTAATTTCTTGTCTTTTAAATCCATATTTAAGAAAATCACCGGCTAAGGTAACTAATCCTCCTATGATTCCACTTAAAGCAGCTTCTGGTCCAAGACTTGCTCCAAACCAAAGAACAAATAATGCTGATATTATTGATTTAGGCAATGATTTATATTCAACTCTTTTAGTTTCTTTAAATTCTACTAAAACAGTTTGCATAGTTTTGGGATACTTCCCAAAATATTTTTGACATAGTCCTACAATAATTCCACCTAAAATACATACAGCTAGAACTAAATAAACATTATTCATTTTAAATATAAAATCGTACCATATCAAATCTATTCCACTAAATATTAAAGTTAAAAATAGCCATGTAACAGCTCCAACCGCTGCTCCTATTATAATGCTATAGCCTCCAGCAACGCATAAACTTAAAAATTTTTTCATACCGCTCTTCATCCTTTGTTATAAATTTTAAAATGTATGTAATAAAATAAATTATAGCATATATTTCCCTATATTTTTTTAATTAACCTTTTTATAAGCTTCTGTCATATGTTATGTAAAATTTCATTGATTTAAATTATGTTTTACTATTCAGAATTATATTATCTTAACTATTTAATACTACTTTCAATCTAATAAAACTCTAATATATATTTTATTTCTCCTTTTTATATTTTATACAATCTTATAAAATTTATCTAATTTTATAAATTGTCTTTATGTACTACTTTTTATGATATTTTTTATATACTTTATATCCTTCTAAATTTATGCTGTGGTCTTCCTACTTTTCCGTACTCAACTAGTTTTTCTAATAGCCCTTCCTTCTCCATATATTCCAAATACCTTCTAACAGTAACTCGAGCTACCTTTATTTTTTCTGATAATTCTTCAGCTGTAAAGTATTCATCATCTCTTCGCTCAATTTCTTCCCATATAGATTTATAAGTATATTTATTAAGACCTTTTGCAAGTCCTTCTCCTTCTTGAGATATAGAGACATTTGAAATTAATTTGTCTAATGCTCCTTGCTCAATTTCATCTCCTTTTTTAAATTCATAGTATCTTTCCTTGAATTGAATAAGTGACTCCTTAAATCTCTCAAAATTAAATGGCTTTATTAAATAATCTATCGTTCCATATCTAAAAGCCTCCTGAACTCTTTCTATGGTCTTATCTGCAGTAATTAATATTACATCAACATCAACATCTTCACTTCTAAGCCATTTTAAAAGGTCGATACCATTTTCCTTTGGCAGGAAAACATCTAGTAATATTAAATCTGGCTTCCTTATCATAATAAATTTTTTAGCTTCAGTAAGATTTCCTACTGCTTTATATAAATTAAAGCCTTCAACCCTTTTTAAGAATCTTGAATTTATGTCTCGTACCATTGGATCATCTTCAACGATCATTACTTCAATCAAATTCTTCACTCCTTACCATAGGTATAGTAATATCCCAATTAACTCCTTTATCTAACTTAACTTCAATTCTCCCATTAGCCTCTTCTATTATTTTTCTTACAATATACATGCCATGGCCTCTTTGCCCTTCTTTAGTGGTAAAGCCTTGCTCATAAATTTTATTAATATATTCTTCTTTAATACCAGGACCATTATCCTTAACTATTATTTGAAGGAAATCCTTTTTCTCTTCTATTTTTATATAAATTTCTCCATTACCATCATTGCTAACTGCATCTAAGGAATTTTCAATTAAGTTGCCTACTATTGATACGATCCCTTCAGATGTCATATGCTTAGGTAGAGACTTAAGGTTTGATTCTTCATCAATTTTGAACTTAACTCTACTTTCTTCAGCCTTATTATACTTAGAAAGTAATATCGCTGATAAAGACGGATCCTTTATTCTTTGAGTCAAAATACTGCTTATTTCATTCCTACTTTTAGCAACATCAGATATAAATTGTAGTGCTTCATCATACTCTTCAAGCTGTATTAACCCTGCAATAGTATGGAGCTTATTCATAAATTCATGGTTTTGAGCCCTAAGTGACCATGCCATCTTCTTTGCACCAGTAAGTTCTTCTGCTAATCTTGTCACCTCAGTTTTATCCCTAAATGTAGCAATGGCCCCTACAACCTTCCCTCTATCATTTATAGGAATTCTATTAGTCATTATTACAGTATTATTTATTATCTGCTCTTTTTCAAATTCACACTCCCCGGTCTCCAATACTGTATTCAAACGTGTTGTAGGAAAAATTTCCTCTATGTTCTTTCCTATGATATCGTTTTTATCAATATTATTTTCATAGTGAACTATATTTAATGCTGAATCATTTATAAGTGTAATATCACCTTTATTATCAACAGCTATTAGCCCTTCATGAATGGCACCGAGAATTCCCATCTTTTCATTATAAAGCTTCGTTATTTCATCAGGTTCAAGACCTAGTAAAGTATTCTTTATATTATTTGATAGCAAAAATGCTCCTACTATACCTACCGTCAAACCAACAAAAGAAGTTAATATTATGTATAATATGGCCATATGCTTAGCTTCTCCAATACTTTGTATAAGTGTGCCAACACAGACAAAGCCTATCTCTCCATTATTTTCATCATATATTGGAGCAAAAGCCCTCAAGGATTTTCCTAGTGTTCCAGTAGCCTCAGAAATATATGTCTCTCCCTTTTTAAGTACGCTAAGCTCATCTCCTCCCATAAATTTTTTACCTATCATATTCGAATTAGGGTGAGAATATCTAATTCCTTCAGTATCTGCTACTATTATGTACTCAATATGTTCCAAAGTTTTAAGCTGCATATCAATATACGGTGCAATATTTCTATTAGGGTCCTTTATCTTCAATGCATCTATTATTTCTGTAGAGTGAGCTACCATCTCAGCTACATTCATAACATTTGTTTTAGCCTCACTTTCAATATCTCTATTCATCCATGAGGCAACAGAAAAAATGATTATGGATATAGACATAAATACTACTATGATAATCAGTATAGTCAACTTTGTTTGCAACTTCATCGGTTTTTTCACATTCATCACCTCGACCTTAATATATGCATATCTAAGTTTTATAATTAAAAAGCTAAAAACACGGAATCATAGAAGACTATAAATACAGATAGAAGATTTAATATAGGAATAGATATTTTAATCCTATTATATAGCACTTCTTCCATTATTGTCTTCCATTTTTCCGTGTTTAATTTAGTATGTATGTAATATATTTTATTTAACCTTTATTCATAAGGTAAATTCCGTATTCATTAATTTATTTTTCTCTATAATACTTCTTATAGTAAAATATTCTTATTATATAAAAATTTTATTAATCATCTTTTATCCTGCAGCAACTTCACTGTCAACTTCGGCATCTAATTTTTTTAATTTATTCTTTCTGAGAACCTTAAATGCATAAGAGACAATGAACGGACAAACAATAGCAGATACTACACATGCGGCTGCAACCTGTGCTGTAGCTGTAGCTGCTATAACAGCTACTGTTGGGTCTATTGCTGCAACAGCAGCTGGTGTGGCTACGGCATTTCCCGCAGTCGAGCCTGTTGCTAGTCCAATTATAGGCTCTTC
This sequence comes from Clostridium sardiniense, assembly GCF_050584765.1. Lineage (GTDB taxonomy): Bacteria > Bacillota > Clostridia > Clostridiales > Clostridiaceae > Clostridium > Clostridium sardiniense_A. Next base: position 12,523 of record NZ_JBNOOR010000006.1, read on the forward strand.
TTTAAATAATTTTAGTAATATAAATGCTCCTATCCCAGTTAATGAAGCTATTATTCCTAATAATATACCAGGACCTCCAGCTTTTATAATAGTTGTAAGATCCATTCCTGCACCTAATGGGAATGAGAAGAATGGGATTAATAATAATTTACTGCTTCCAAGGAAAGCTCTCATATCAGAATCAATATTTCCTAAAATCATACCTATTATTATTGGAATTAATACTGCTACAAGTGACTTAATAGGAACTTGAGCAAGTCCTGACGCACCTAATGCAACTAATGTAAAGAATGGACCATCTTTTAAAGATAATAAAGCATAAGCACCTACATCAGTTTCATCACCATATTGTGAAGCAAGAGATGCATATAATCCACCATTACAATTTGTTAATGCTGCAAGGATAGCTAATGGTGATAAACCTAGTACTCCGGCAGGTCCAAAAACTTTTCCTACAAATATACCAATTCCAGCACCTACTATAAATTTCCCTGTTATTAATAGTACACCTTTCTTTAATGCCTTTGGTGCTAGTTTAAAATGAATTTGTGAACCAATTAAAAACATAAAACAAGCTAAAATTGTTGATGATGCCTTTGCGCTGAATAATGCTGTTGTAAATCCACCAATCTTCAGAAACTCTGGGAAAAATGTATTAACTAATACTCCTAAGAAAAGTGGAACAACCATCATACCGCCTGGAATTTTATCGAGTGTTTTCTTAATTGGAATTTGCATATTAATCCCCTCCTATTTTTATCTATTCTATAATCTTGCAGAACCACTTTCTTTTGCTGCCTTTTTTATTGCCTCAGCTACATTAGCTGCAACAGTTTTATCTAAAGCATATGGAATTACATTGTCTTCATTTAATTCCTCATCTTTAATTATTGAAGCTATAGCATATGCTGCTGCTATTTTCATTTCCTCATTTATTTCTTTTGCTCTAACATCTAAAGCGCCTCTAAATATACCTGGGAAGGCTAACACGTTGTTAACTTGATTTGGGAAATCTGAACGCCCTGTTCCTACTACCCTTGCACCTGCCTCTTTTGCTTCGTCTGGCATAATTTCTGGAGTTGGATTTGCCATTGCAAAAAGTATTGAGTCATTATTCATACTTCTTACCATATCCTTTGATACAATTCCTGGTGCAGATACACCTATAAATACATCAGCCCCTACTAATGCATCAGCTAAAGTACCTTGAATCTTATCTGGATTAGTAATCTTAGCTAGTTCCTTTTTATCATCATCAACATTTTCAATCCCATCATAAAGAATCCCTACTCTATCACAAGCAATTAAATTCTTAACTCCAGATGATAATAATAATTTTGATATTGCAGTTCCTGCTGCTCCAGCACCATTTACTACTACCTTAATATCCTCTATCTTCTTTCCAACAACCTTTAGAGCATTTATAAATCCAGCTAGAACAACTATAGCTGTTCCGTGTTGATCATCATGGAATACAGGTATATCAAGTTCTTTCTTTAATTTCTCTTCAACTTCAAAGCATCTTGGTGCTCCAATATCCTCTAAATTAATTCCTCCAAATCCAGGAGCTATAAGCTTAACAGTTTTTACTATTTCATCTACATCATTTGTCGCTAAACAAATTGGGAAAGCATCTACTCCTGCAAATTCTTTGAATAATACTGCTTTACCTTCCATTACAGGTAATCCGGCCTTTGGTCCTATGTCTCCTAAACCAAGAACTGCTGACCCATCTGTTACTACAGCAACTAAATTACCCTTTGAAGTATATTTGTATACGTTTTCTTCATTTTCATGGATTTTTCTACAAGGTTCTGCAACTCCTGGTGTATAAGCTAAACTTAAATCGTCTCTTGTTTCAACTTTTACCTTACTTGTCACTTCAATCTTTCCAACTTTTTCTTCATGTAATTTTAGGCTTTCTTCAAAATAATTCATTTATATCATCCTTCCTTTTTGTTATCGTTTACTATAACTAAATGATATCAGCAAATTTAATACATTGAAATATTATGAAAATTTAAAATAAGTTTTGGTCATAAAGGATATTTTGATATTTTTTTAACAAATAAATGTAATGATACTGCTGCATAATATATTCATCCACTTAGAATTGATATCCGTTATTTTATCTCATGGTTTCTTTAAACTCTAGGCGTTAATTTTTACTTTTACATATTGAACATCAAAAAAGAGCGTTTCCTTTACACGGAAACGCTCTACCTCCATACTTTATATATCCTTGAATCCAACGATACAAGATATTTGCATGAATATTAAACTCTTTACTAAACTCTTTTATAGAAAAGCTTTCTTTTACAATGGGTCTAACTACTGAAAGTTTAATCTCTTTATCAAATGAACATCTTGACATAATCTGTTTGCTCGCTTTCTATTATCTTTCTGCCCAGTTTTATTATACCAAGTACAAAATCCTTTAATATCATTTCTTCTTAAATATAGATTTTACCCCTCGTTTGACAACATCAAAAAAGCTTAATGACTTAACTATGTGATTTGGATCAACGTAATTTCTAATAGTGCGAAGTACTTTCTTTGTTTCTTTAGATGAAAAAGAATATGTACCATTTTTCTTAGTTTTAATCGCATATCGTGGAATCCACTTTCCTTTTAGTATTACGGATACAATAACATAATCAATCTCTTCCCAAGGAATTTGAATGAATTTTTGAACATCACGAGAATTGTAAAATTCAAAGCCCTTGTCACCAATCATTATTCTTCCATAATCCGTAAGACCTGTAAAAGCTGTTGCATCAACTACTAAATCTACCTTTGTATTAAGTGATTCAACCATATATTCTACCTCTTTTCTACTTAGTATATACATTATATTTTATTCATATATTTCTTAAAAGAATCAAGAACCCATTGGCTCAAAATTAAATATTTATTCTTATATTCTATAATATCATAAAAATTATTTTCTTCACTCTACTTTAACTTATTTATGTTAAAAAAAGCCCAGGCTAAGTAAAAAATATTACACTAACCCAGGCTGAATAGAAATATTACATTAAACCTATTAAGTGGAAGACAATACCAATTATAAATAAAGCAAGAATAATTACAATTGGAGATACCTTCTTCTTAAGTAACCACATACAAAGAAGTGTTAATAATAATCCTGCAAGACCAGGAATTAATGAATCCAAGTTACCTTGTAATGTTGTAACCTTATCAGGAGTTAATGATAAGCCCGCTGATTGTTGGATTAACGCTTGTTTCATACCTTCTGCTCCAGCAGGAAGGCTACCCCAATCAATATAAGCACCTGGACTTAACTGAACAGTTGATATTACTGGAGTAAATTTAATAGATACCCATCTATTAACTAATGACCCTAAGATGAACATACCAAGTATGGATGCTCCCTTTGTAATTTCTTGTAATAAATTACCTGATAAATCTTCTGTAATACGAGAACCTGCTTTGTAACCAAGTTCTTGTGTATACCAAGTAAATGCCATACGTATAATATTCCAACCGAAGAAGAATATAATAGGTCCAAGAATGTTACCTGCCATAGCAAGTGAAGCACCTAATGCTCCTAATATAGGTCTAACAGTAAACCAGAAAACAGGATCTCCGATACCTGCTAAAGGTCCCATCATACCAACTTTAACACCTTGAATAGTTACATCGTCAACTGGTGATCCATTTGCACGATCTTCTTCTAATGCTAATGTTACCCCAATAATAGGTGAAGCTACATATGGGTGAGTGTTGAAGAATTCTAAGTGACGTGTTAATGCTGCTGATCTTTCTTCTTTAGTTTTATATAATTTTTTGATTGCAGGAATTAATGAGTATGCCCAACCACCATTTTGCATTCTTTCATAGTTCCAAGATCCTTGAATGAAAGTTGAACGCCACCAAATAGAAAGACGGTCTCTTTTTGTTAACTTTAAATTTTTTTCCATTTTCGTCTTTTCTCCCTTCTTAATAACTATCGATAATATCGCCTATTGGATCTCCTGTATTTGATCCACCATTACCTGAGCCACCTTTTTTACTAAGTGCTAAGTAAATAAGCGCTATTGCTACACCTATTGCACCTAATCCCATAAGTGTAATTTGTGGAATAGTTGCTAATACAAAACCAATTGCGAAGAATGGCCATACTTCTTTTGTTGCCATCATATTGATTACCATTGCATAACCAACGGCTACAACCATTCCTCCACCTACAGCTAAACCGTCTGTTAACCAAGCTGGCATAGCAGTAAGTAATGCACTAATAGGACCAGAACCAATTATTAAGATTAATGCAGCTGGAATTGCTATACGTACACCTTGCATACAAATAGCAATAATATGCCACATTTCAACTTTTCTTATATTTCCTTCTTTAGCAGCAGCATCCATAAAGTGTACGAATGCTGTAGCAATTGTACGACAAATAATTGTTAATAATAGTCCTGCAACTGCTAGTGGAATTGCTATAGCGATAGCTGAAGGAATCCCTGCTTGACCCTCTCCACTAAGAACTAGAATAATTGCAGCTGCAACAGATGCTAATGCTGCATCAGGTGCTACGGCAGCACCGATATTTGCCCAACCTAAGGCAATCATTTGAAGACTACCACCTAAGATTAGACATGGTATTAAGTTACCTGTAACTGCTCCGATTAAAGTACATGCAACTAGAGGTTGTTGAAATTGGAATTCATCTAGGATACCTCCCATCCCAGCTAAAAATGCAATAATAATAACTAATGTTATTTGAATTATATTTAGATCCACTATGTTAATCCTCCTTTTTCTATTAAAATAATCTAGATTATTTTAATTTATTTAATTCCCCTTGTGCTTTTTTAAGAATTTCATCCATATTTCCTTTTGAATCATTTGGAACTTTACGAACATCAAAATCTAATCCAGCTTTTTTAAGTTTTTCAAAAGTATCAATATCTTCTTGACTGAAAGCAAGAACTTTATTTGGTTGAACTTTACCTGGAGAGTGAGCCATAGATCCAACATTAACTGTCTTTAGAGGTACCCCTCCTTCTACTGCTCTAAGTAAATCTTCTGGATTTTCAAAAAGAAGCATTGCACGTTGTCCTCCGAAATGTTGATCATCCTTTGCAAGTTTAATCATTTGTTCAATAGGAACAACATGAGCTTTAACTCCTGGAGGAGCAGCTTGTTGAATTAACTTCTTACGAAGTTCATCTCTAGCTACTGCATCTGATACAACAATAATTCTTGTTGGTTGCGTAGTTTTTGTCCAAGCAGTTGCTACTTGACCATGAAGTAAACGAGAATCAATACGAGCTAAAACGTATTCAAATGATCCTGGCGCACCTGTATTAGACTGCTCGACAGAACCTGTAGTTGATTTATCATCATTAACTGGTTCTAATGCTTCAGGTTTAGCTTTAACTCCTTCTCTAGATGATTGTATAATACTAGCCGCAATTTCTTGTGCGGATTCCATTGAAAGACGTGCACCATAAGCTTCAATCACCATTGGTAGATTCATACCAGCAACGATTGCCCATTTATCTTTGTGTTCTTCAAATAGACTATTAGCTTGGTTGAATGGTGTACCGCCCCAAAGATCAACTAAGAATAAAACCTCATCTTGGTTGTCAAAGGATGCAATTGCATCTTTCATTTTTGCTTTAATATCATTAGGTCCTTCACTAGGCATTAACGTAACAGCTTGTACGTTTTCTTGTTCTCCAAAAATCATTGATCCAGATTGCAAAATGCCTTTAGCAAACTCCCCGTGACTAGCAAGAATAATTCCTACCATATATATACCTCCTATTTTTTATTTGCTACGATAAAATTTATACATAAGTTCTAAAAACTTGTAAGCAAAATTAATTATTGTAATTTTTCTCTAAATCAACTTTATCTAATACTTTATTACGTGCACTTATATTATAAGCAAATGTTGTGCCAATAAAATGTATTAAGAATTCTTAAAGTACTTAAAGCTATATGATTCAATGATTTAAGCTTTAATTTTAGCCATTGAATTTTTTTCTTTAATACACTTTAATTATTTTTTGATACTATTTTATTTTAGTTTCAAGTTATTTTGATATACTTATTCAAACATTTTATCTTTATAACAAATTCCATTCTCATTCGACATAATGTTTAATATATCTTTGAGTATATTCTTTACTTTATCGATGATTTCTATTGTAGTTTTATTTAATATACCTCTATAATTTTTATATATTGAACTATCCTTAATAATGGTCTTTTCAATAGTACAGCCTATATAAGCAGTTAGTTTAATACTTATAATGCTATCAAATTTCGTATTTAATTCTCATTGTAATACACTTATATTTTCAATTAATACACTAAGGAATCATCATCTATAATTGTATTAATGCATTTTTCAAAAATTAGATTTACTAAGTGTTGATTTATAACGCATCCTGGCCTTTTAATAAAAATATCTGCTAGTTTATGTACATGAATTTTAAAAATCTATATACTGTATCCTTACCAAATTTAAGAGTATTAATTTTATATTTCATATAAATGCTTTTAACTTTATAAGCAAGCTAAAATATATAGTAAAATATGATTAATTCATATACATTTTCTTTAAAGCAACTATAATTTTGAATTATTTAACAAGTTTTAGTCATAATATTAATTAGTAAAATAAATTTATTAATTTAATGCGACTCTTAATATGACTAACTAAAAGAATTCAACCAACCGAATTAAATGAAAGTCCTTTTAAACTTATAGGAGGAAATTGGATGCTAATTACAGCAGAAAAAGATAATAAAGTTAATACAAAAACCGCACCTATTTATGGTACGGTTCTCCATTAATGACATAAAAAGCTATTATCAGTATAAGGATGGATAATAGCTTCTTAATACTTCCTTATATATTTATTTCATAGCTTTTATCACAAACCTTTAATATTTTTCCTATAACAATATCCTCTTTAAAAGTTTTTTGCTATAACAATTTTAATTATTTTATCTATATTTATAATTAATAAAAAGCAAATGATAAATTGTGGAGATTTTATAATGGTTTTACAAATATTATTTATAATTTTTGGAATACTTTTAACATTATGGGGTATCCATAGAATGAAAACAGATGAAGCTTTTGCTGGAAAAACTCAAAAAGAAAAAAATATATTTAATTTTTCACTAATGGGACAAGCATCTGAAATAGGACAATTTTTAAGCGGAATAGTATATATAATTATAGGCATTTTATCATTTATAATTAAATAATTTATAAAAAACTAGAGTTTAAAAAGATTAACGTGTTTGACTTTAAAAAATCACAAACACTTTCATAATTAAATTCACAAAATAAAGGTCTGGACAATTCCAGACCTTTTTAGTTTGCATTTTTAGTATTATGAACTATGTATGGAGTGCAAAGTACTTTATAGGCTCTAATTTTATTTAATAGTTTTTTAACTTTAGCTCTATTAAATTCTATTTATTTCTTTTATTATCTGCTCTAATTTTTCTAAATCTAAAATTAAATTATTTAAAATCTTTTTATTTTCTACTTTTAAAGACTCATTTGCTACATCTACCTTTAAATTTTCTATACTGTATTGATAAGAAAGTTCATTAGTAGCTTTTTCTATAATTAAATTTCCTAATGACTCCATTGTTAAACTTATTCTTTCAAATATTGCTCTAAGATTTATATTGCTTTTCTCAATATTTAAACTTGATATTTTATAACTTATATCAGTAATTATTGGAACAATTTTAGTTAAATTTTCATTATTCCATTTAGATTTTAAGAAAATAGGTTCATAACTAGCTTTATTTATATTTGTAATCAACTGTTGATAAATATGATTAGATTTATGACGACTATTTCTAACTTCTACTTTTTCTTCTCCTACTCTTTCTTTAAAGAAATTTGCTATAGAACTTACATATTTACCCTGTTCTTTAATCCAAGAACTTAATAGTTTATCTATTTTATTAGTACTCCAAGTAGGCCATATTAAACAAGCTATCAAAGCTATTACCGCACCAACTATAGTATCTATTGATCTTGAGATAGGAGCATTTTTTAACACTTCTAAGTTACAAATCCACGCAACTATCCAAAACATAATCCAAACTTGTCCTGAAGTACGAAAAACTACATAACCAGCAAGTAAAATGAAAATCATAATAGAATGACCTAGTAAGCCCAAAGGTAGTAATGAAAGTAAAAAACCTACAATAGCTCCTACTATAGTTCCTAAAGAACGTTCAATTCCTCTGTTGAATGTATCAACATAATCAGGAAAAAGAACTAAAGCTGTTGTTAAAGAAACCCAAAAGCCATGATTTTCTATAGATATACTAGGAAAATATTCTAAAATATTTCCTGCAACAGTAGCAACCATAACAAAAATAGCTAACCTTAAAGCCTGTATGAAAATTGGCGACTTAATATTTATCTCCTTTAACACTGATTTAATAACATTCTCTTTTTCTTTAGAAATTCTTTCTTCTACTAAATTTTCTTTTAAAGAATAATCTACATTAAGACCATAATTATTTAATTCTTTAAAAATTTCATTAAAATATGATTGAAAAGTAAGCTCCTTATTCTCTTTTTTAGCTAAATTCTCTGCTATTTTTCCTAAAGCCTCTGAAATTTTATTTAAACTTTCTTTATTTAAATTTTCTTTAAGATAAACAGAATTAAGGGAATCTTCTATTATCTCTGCCCTCACAATCAACTCAAATAAAAAATCCACATTATATCTAGCATTTTTATTTAATTTCTCTAAAATATTTCTTGCCATATGGATAGATTCTATATAGGCTTTTGTATTTCTTTCTCCCTCTAATAATAAATTTGCATCAATGCTTAACTCTTTAAAAACCTTAGCTACTGTAACTTTTTGTTTTAAAAATCTATTTTTATATGGTGGAATTAATTGACAGATAGCTATAATTAATACACCAGCTGCTATTGAAAAACTTATATATATTCCTACTTTAAACGTAGTTGACATCTGTGCTGAAGCTAAAACAAATGTTGATAATATTAAGGCTCTAATGGCTATAGCCGAATTTATTTTTCTTAATAAACTTGAAAAGAATATAAGTACAAAAAATATTATGTATAAAATTATTTTCTGATTATGTAAAAAAGCTCCTGCAAAAAAAGCTAAAATTAATAAAAAAGAATTACTTATAGTCACTGTACGTCGTGTGCTATGGTGTGGAATCAAAATTAAAACTCCTGATAAAAAAGCTCCAACTGTTAATAAATCTTGAAGAGCTGGATTTTTTAATAAAAAGCCAATTAAAATTGCTATAAATATTCCTATTATTACTGGAATACTATCTCCTGGTTCTGGTAGAAATTTTTTAGGTCTAATATTTTTTAATACAATGTTAGATATTCTAGATGAATTATTTTTATCCATTTAGTCACTTCCTTTAAATTTCTTTTATAAATAGTTGTCATAACAACTATTTTTCTAAAAAACAATTCTATTTTTTAATACAATGTTAGATATCCTAGATAAATTATTTTTCCCCATTTAATCACTTCATTTAAATTTTTCTTATAAACAATTGTCATGACAACTATTTATTTAAAATAAATTGCTCATCACTTAGAAGTTAATTTCTTTAAGTGGGATCATATAATTCCATTATAATAATTAAATTTTTACTTTAATTAAATTTAGCTTTAATGAGAATATTAATTATCAAATTCATTAGAAATATTTTTCATTAATTTTTTAAATATTTCTAATTCCGATAGTTCCATAGAATTTGTTATTTTTAACTCTACTTCTTTAGCTATGGAATCTAAAGGTACTTCTAATTCTCTCCCTGCCTTAGTTAAGCATATTACAGAAGCCCTTGAATCTTCAGGATTATCTCTTTTCTCTATTAATCCCTTTTTAATAAGTTTATTTAAAGATCTTGTAACCGTCGGTAAATCCTTATTAGTTCTTATAGCTAATTCTGTTTGAGATACAGAATCTTGTTTCCATAGTCTTGTAAGTAAAGACCATTGCTCTAATGTAACATCATAAGGTTTAAGCTCTTTGGCCATACTCTTTTTTATTTTTACAATTAATCTATTAAGCCTAGAAAAAATAGTATTTTCCACAATGTAATCCATAAAATTCTCCTTCTAAAATACTTGTTAGAACAATAATTGCCTTAACAAGTATATTACTTTTTAATTTTTTTGTCAAAAAATTTATAAAAAAGTTCTATCAAGTTAAAGCTTTTATTCACTGCTTCAATTTGACTTTAGATTATACTATTACAACAGCATAACTCATTTAAAAGAAAAGTTATATACTTTTTGTAGATTGCCATTATAATATTAAAGCTGGTTATCATGCAAATTAAGAAATAGAGGTGTTAAATTGAAAAAGATTAAATTACCAAATAGACCTTTTGGTCCGTTTCCTACTATACTTGCAGGAGCAGATGTGAACGGAAAACCTAATTATGCTACTGTGGGGACGTGCGGAGTAGTAAACCTTAAACCAGTGCTATATGTATCAATTAAGGATACTCACTATACAACTTCAGGTATTAAGGAAAGCGGCTACTTCAGTGTGAATATACCTTCCACTGACTTGGTTAAAAAGACCGATACTTCCATCTCTGCTTCAATACTTTTTATATTCTCAATACAATTCATACCCCTTTAATCCTCTTCAAAAAATGGCTTATAAATATCATATATCCCTTTATTTTTCTCTTCTTTCTTAGCTCTTTTTTCGTTTAAATATTCCTCAAACTTACTGCCACTAAAGAGCGTTGATGGTCTTAAATAAACTTCATAGTTTGTCCCTTGCCAGCTTCCCTTTTTATTTAATATAACTTTCTTAAAATCATCTAAGGTAAATCCCTCATTTAACCTAGCCTCTATAAGGCTAATTGTTTTTTTGCTATTGCTCTGTAGCTTGTACCAAATCAATATCCAATTTTAGTAAAAACCTCATTTACTTGTGATAAGGTTCTCCGTATCAGTTTTAAGTGAGGTTTTTCTATATTACTACATTTAATTATACTCTTCCCAATTTAACTTTTTAGTAAATTCATATGACATAGCATCAAAATATTTTTTAACAAAAACCTTTAATTTTACAGGAACAAACTATTTTTACATATTCTTTTTTACATAGTCTATTATTAGCGTTGTAGTATCTTTTCTTTCGAATGTTTTTCTATCTGAAAGAATTTCATTTATATCCCCTTTTTGACTTAAACTAGCCTCTATGACCTCAATTGCTTTTTTTAATATCTCATTAGTTTTATCATCATCTAAAAGAATTGCTTCTATAATTTTACTATGTTGATCTGACTTTTTATTTATAGCTAAACTAAACTCTTTTTCTTGACAACTTAAATATTTTAAAAGCATTATTATATGCCATCTAGCTCGCCTAAATTTTTTCCCTTCATCTTGATTTTGTACAAATCTTTCTACTTTATACCAAGCTAGTCCACTTACATAATATGAATTAAGAAATCCTATATGTGAATCCTCAAACAATAATCCTCTAGTTTTTTTCTCTACCTTCCCATATTGTCCTGAAACTTCATGTGGCATATCAAAAAATAAGGCTGATGTTGCTTTAATCTGAAATGGTATATTAACTATTTTGACTTTAGGAATATTTTCATCTCTATATTGCTCTGTTCTACGTTCATAATATAAAGGATATTTACTTCCTTTTGATTTAGTAATATAATACTGCTCTAAAGTTTTTTGAATCGTTGATAATGCAACTAATTGTTCTGCTTTAAGTGGTGTTTGACTATTTGTTGCTTTTATAATTGCATGCTTTGTATCCTCATCTTCTGTACCAATTAGTCTTACTGGTAGATAAACATCCTTAATCCCTGAAATTTTTTCTAGACATTCAAATATAACATTACTAGTTTGGCATCCATTAACTATTTGGTAATTTGTAAGCGTTAACTCTTCTGAATTTATTGCAACAGAATCTGCAATTATTGTAATTCCATTATTCAATAATCCAAATAAATAACTTTCATCACCTTCTAATTGCTCTTTCATACTTGAATTGACCTCAAGTTTTTCAGAGGAACCAAGATAAAATCTTATATTATCATTAAAAATTCCTTTTCTCAGAACTTTTTCTCCATTTATATTTTCTGTTAATAACTCCTCAAATTCTTCTAACTTCATCAATCCATAATACCCATTTTTAATCTTATTATTCATATCTTTGGGATATGGTACCGGTTGTTTTGATAATGTTACACAAACTTCTAATCCTGATACAACTTTTTCATGTAACTCCATTATTTCTTTTATTCCTAAAAAGTCTAGTTTCATCACTTCACTAAAGAGACTTTTTTCTCTCAAATCAGAAATCCCCATTGATATAGTTGATTCTAAATGACCATCCTGTAAGTTTACCTCTTTTGGTGATAAAGTTATAAATTTCATACTTAAATTAGGTGCTTTTTTAAATCTAGAACTCTTTGAATATATATACTTTACAATTTCCCATTGATTTAAAAGTTCAGGTATTTCACACTTTGAAAAATTGAAAAACCTTCTAATTCCGGTTAGAAAATCTCCAATTTCTGTACGATCAAATTTATCAGAAGTTTTGACTTGGGTAAACATAAAATTTACTTCAAATTTTTTAAGCCCTTCTACAACAGAATCAACATCTTCTATATTCGTTACAATTCTATCAGCTACAAAAATTGCTATTCCATCTATACCAAAAGCTGTGCCAGTCTCCATATCTTGATATGTAACATTAGGATCATTAGAATATACTGATAATATAAGTGAATTGATAAATTGTTCAAATACTGTATGTTGATCTTTTGCTTTATTTTTAGAAATCTCATTTTGCTCTACAAAATTCTCAATATATGATTGTATAACAGGATGTGAGATAGTAGTTATTTTTGACATTGTTGTTCTCCTTTAAGTTCGAGGTTTTTCAACCAAATTATACCTATTATTCTATATTATATCATATTTATACATAACTAAAAAACCTCATTTATTTGTGATAAGGTTCATTCTTCATTATCCTAAATGCTCTATAAACTTGTTCTAAAAGCATAACTCTAAATAATTGATGTGGAAATGTCATCTTAGAGAAGCAAAGCTTATAATCAGCTCTTCTTATAACTTCTTCAGATAGTCCAAGACTTCCCCCTATAACAAATACTATATTTGAGTTTCCTGTTACTCCACATCTTTCTATAAAGCTAGAAAACTCTTCTGATGTAACTTGCTTTCCATTAAGATCCATAGCAACAACATAAGATGTATCCTTTATCTTTGAGAGTATGGCTCTACCTTCCTTTTCTTTTATTTGCTCTTCTTCTTTATTTGATGCATTATCAGGTGTTTTTTCATCTGATAATTCAATTATATCTAGTTTACAATATCTTCCTAATCTCTTTGAGTATTCATCTATTGCTTGTTTTAAATATTTTTCTTTTAATTTACCTACAGTTACTAATGTTATATTCATTTGTCCTCCTAATAATTATTTGCACATTTATACAAATAATTAGCCAATACTCTATTACCTAGATTATTGGCTTTTCTATCTCAATTTATTAAATTATGTAATAAACTACTTACCATAATGCATAAGTATTATTATAAGTAGTTATGCGCACTAGTTAAATATTATATTCTGAAGGCGTCTCCTTGCGTTCATTACATTTGTTAAGTATAGTTATACTTTTTTAATTTAACTAGTGCAGTCTTATTTTTTAATATCCTATATTTTCATCTAGAAAAATTACATGTATTCTATCAGGTACATTTTGCCTTCTTATTAGAGTATACTCATTACATATTCTCTCTGGACTACTGCAATCCATACAGTATCCAACCTTAACACATGGAGTCTTTCTATTTAATCTCTTTGCATTAATAGGTGCTGATTTTTCTCTATTTCTTTTTATAGCTTCATCAACATCTTTAACTATCTTATTAACTCCACAGATAACTATAACCTTCTCTGGACCATATAACATTGCTGCTACTCTATTACCAGTACCATCAACATTATATAGTTCTCCATTCTCTGTTACAGCATTACTGCTTACAAAATATGCATCTGATAAAAACGCTTGTCTAAATATATTTGTTATTTCTTCTCTAGTAATTCCATCTTTATATCTATCTAGAAAATCATATCTTCCACTTCTTAGATGATCTATAACTCCCGTTTCAAATAACGTCATTGAGCCACCGCAAGAAACTATTGATCCTTCATCTACAATGTCCTTAATAAGCTCAATAAGATTATATCTGTCCTTTACATAATATCCATTCATATTGTTCTTTTTTAAAGCTTCTATTGTTCTTTCAATTTTCTTTTCATTTGACCAAATAACATTACTATCCATTACAAATCCTCCTAGAAAATTATATAATAATAAAAGCCCATAAGAAATCTATGAGCTTTTTAATATTCAAATTAAACTATTTTCCACAACATTTTTTGTATTTCTTACCACTACCACATGGACATGGATCGTTTCTTCCTATCTTTTCTTCGTTTCTAACGATACCTGATTGTCTATATTCTTTTTGGATTTCTTTTCTCTTTTCTTCTGAGAAAATACCTTCCCATTGTGGTAGATTATATAAATAATCCGCTTTAGCATCAAGCATATTAAAATATAACTTTTCAAGGTCTATATCAAATACTAATTCTGTATTCTCATCTATAGCTTCTAAATCATATGATGTCTTTAAACTATCGTTTATTCCATCAACAAATCCCATTACAAATTCAGCTGTAGTGTTGCATTTATTGGCTAATTCTTTTATTGTTGTCTTTTTAACTTCTTTGTGGTTTGATAGTAAATCCTTATATATGCCTGTTTCTATGTTACCATATTCTTGCCAAAAAGCTTTTTCACCTTTTTCTTTTACATATTCAACAACCATATCTGTCCAATTTGTGTATAAACTCATCTCATTCTCTCCTCTTTCTTCTTTTAAAATTATAAGTTAATTAATGAGCTAGGTTCATGTCTACTAGCCATTGAGATTTTAACATCCTCACCTTGCTTAATACCCTCATCTTCTAATACACTTAGAACAGTTTGATAAGCTAGGTCTGGATGATTATTAGTACCACTTAAATGACCTAATATTATTTGTTTATTGTTCCCATGCTTTATAAGCTCTGTTATAGCTTTTCCGCAATCATCATTTGATAGATGTCCAATTTCACTTAATATTCTTCTCTTAAGATTATAAGGATATGGTCCAAACTTTAACATGCTAACATCATGGTTGCACTCTAAAAGT
This sequence comes from Clostridium sardiniense, assembly GCF_050584765.1. Classification (GTDB taxonomy): domain Bacteria; phylum Bacillota; class Clostridia; order Clostridiales; family Clostridiaceae; genus Clostridium; species Clostridium sardiniense_A. The sequence goes on from NZ_JBNOOR010000006.1 coordinate 27,823, forward strand.
ATTATATCTGACTCTTTAATATTGTCTCTTATCTCTTCCGTGAATGTACCAAAGTCTGTTGCTATACTTGAAGTATTATCCTTAGACTTTATTGTATATCCAACTGGTGCAATAGCATCATGAGGAATATTAAAGGATTTAATAGCTAAATCCTTTATTTCTACAGTGCTTCTTTTATCCATTATCTTAATGTTATGTTCTTTTATCTTACCTATTGAATTCTTCATGGCTTCCCATGTCTTATCATTGGCATATATAGGAATGTCATATTTTCTTGATATAACGCCTACCCCTTTAACATGATCTGAATGTTCATGAGTAATAAAAATACCATCAATATCTCTAGGATTTTGATCTATTCTAGCTAATGCTTCATCTATCTTTTTTCCTGGCATACCGGCATCTATTAATATCTTTGTATTCTCATTTCCAACAAAGATGCTATTCCCACTACTTCCACTATAAAGTGAACAAAATATCATTTGTTGTTCCCCCAAATTTTACTCCACTACACTAACTCTTGTTACATCTGCACCAAGTTTTCTAAACTTATCTTCTATGTGTGGATACCCTCTATCTATATGTTCTATACTTGTAATTTCTGTTACTCCTTCAGCTACAAGTCCTGCTATAACCATTGCAGCACCTGCTCTTAAATCTGTTGCTTTAACTACAGCACCTGTAAGTTTTGAAACTCCATCTATTATAGCTACTCTACCTTCAACCTTTATGTTAGCACCCATCTTCTTAAGCTCATCAATGTGCTTATGTCTACTTTCCCATATAGATTCAGTTATTAAACTTCTTCCTGGTACCATACTTAATAATGTTGACATTGGTTGCTGAACATCTGTTGGGAAACCTGGATATGGAGCTGTCTTAACATTAACTCCCTTTAGCTTTCCATCATATCTAACTCTTACTGAATCATCGCCTTCTTCGATTATAGCACCCATTTCATTAAGTTTTGCTGTTATTGATTCTAAGTGCTTTGGTATAACATTTGTAATAGTTACATCACCTTTTGTAGCTGCTGCAGCTATCATAAATGTACCTGCTTCTATTTGGTCTGGAATTACGCTATACGCACATCCAAATAATTTATCGACTCCAGTTATTCTTATGATATCAGTTCCTGCACCTTTAATGTTAGCTCCCATTGAATTTAAGAAGTTTGCAACATCAACTACGTGAGGTTCTTTTGCAACATTTTCTAAGGTAGTTACTCCTTCAGCTCCTGTAGCAGCTATCATAACATTTATTGTAGCTCCAACAGAAACAACGTCGAAGAATATATTAGTTCCAACTAACTTATCTGCCTTAACCTTTACTGCTCCATGTTCTATAGTTACATCTGCACCAAGTGCTTCAAAACCTTTTATATGTTGGTCAATAGGTCTTACCCCTATTGGGCATCCCCCTGGAAGCTCTACTCTTGCTTCTTTAAATCTTGCAAGAAGTGCTCCTATAAAGTAATATGATGCTCTCATTCTTCTTACATCTTCTGTGCATGCATCATATGTATGTACTTCTGTACTATCTATTTCTAACGTATTATTATCAATTTTATTTAACTTACATCCTAAGCTTAAAAGTATTCTTTCTAAGCAATGTACATCTTCTATATCTGGTATGTTATCTATAACACACTTTTTTTCACTCGCAATTATTGCCGCTGGTAATATTGCAACCGCTGCATTTTTTGCTCCATTTATATCAACTAAACCTTTTAGAGGATTTCCTCCATTTATAACTAACTTTTCCATCCAATTCACCCTTATTTTTTAGATTCTATATACTTAAAATTCCCAATATTTAATTAATTATCCAAAAAAATATCTATTAGACATTATAATCCTATTATTATTTTTTAATAGTTCGATTATCATTATAACACAAACTTGTATTATTGAAATATTTTTTTTAATAAAGTTAAAAAATAAGATAGATAAAAGCTTTGTAACGCTTTTATCTATCCATTAAATAGGTTAATTATTAATATTTACTATATTATTGACCTGGTTTCTAGCCCAATTCAAAAGAATTACAATCTGTACATTTTTTTGTATCAGCTTTAATTTCATGCTTACCTACTTCAATTACATTTAAAGTGCAATAATCTTCATTTTTAGAATGATATTTACACTCATCAACTATACATTTAATACTAGAATTACTATCCATGTCTAATCCCTCCTAAAAGTTTAATTTACAATATTATTATCTGTATATTTAGCTTATTTATCCCCATCAGTTTTTTTCTATAAAGTATTATGTTATAATTTATAGAAAGGTTTGGATATTAAAATCCATAAGAATATATTATGTGAGGTAAGATATGAGATATTATATTGTTGCATTATTCGATGACTCTTCATATGAAGTTATTAATCCAGTTCAAAAGACAGTGTCTAGAAAACTAAGGGCAAACAGGAATTCACCGGCACCTTATATTGCGCTAGAAGTAATCGATAACCCTAATGTAGAAAAACTAAATACAGTTATTGAAAAGATATTACGTCCTTATAAAAAATTTAAGGTTGAGCTTTCTAGTGATCTTTCTATTAGTGAAGATTTAAAAACAGTAAACTTAGGTATAAGTTATAGAGGATACATAAAGAAAATAGAAAGAGACCTTACAGATAATCTAAAACTTCATGGATTTAATGTTAGAGAGAATAATTCAGATAATCCTTCTGTATCTTTAGCTAATCTAAATTATGTTTCTAAGGATCCTAAGAAGAAACCTTTAGATTCACAAATTATTCCTCAAAATAAAATAGAAAATAAGACACTTAAAATAGATAAGTTCCAATTATGGAAAGTTCCTCACAATAAAAGAGAATTCAAAGTTAAAGATTTTGAGTTAAAAACTTTCTAATTCGTTATATTTATCGTTTTTTTATTAATAGCTTCATTTATATTAAATGAAGTTATTTTTTTGTCTGTTTAGTCCAATTTTTTAAAATTTTTAGAATTTTTCAAATAAATTTTATTTGTATTCGTTTACTCCCCTTTTCATAAATACAAAGTTTTTGTAAAATGGATTAGTATGATTGCCTTAAGAACAGGGGGATTTGTTAATGTTTATTTCAAATTTATTTAAAGTACAAAAAGAACTTGATAAAAAACTGAATATCAATCCAGAGTTAGATGAGTATAAAATAAAGGCTCGTCAGAATTTAGAACTACACATAAAAGTAAGTGACCTTGCAAATGAGACTAATTGTTTTGCATATACAACTGATAGAAAAGAAAACACTGATAATACTGTGGTTCTATCAAAATATGTACAGTGCTTAAAGCAGGTGCTTTCAGTTGGTATTACTAATGGATACGATGAAGTAGATGAGATTACTATACAACCTAATGAATATTGCTTAAGTGACCAATTTCTTAATTTATACATAGATATAAATGATTTAATTATTTCACGTTCTGAAGATCATTTTGAGACATTATTTGAAGATTTACTAAGCCTTGGTATCACTTTAGGCTTCTCAGAACAACAAATAATACAAGAATTTAATAAGTTATCTAATTAATTTTTCTGCTATAAGATTTTTCTTATAGCTTTTTTTATTATATTTAATATCTAACTGGTAACACTAACATTGAGGTGATTCAATTGCTAGGATTTATATATGCGATAATATCTGGAATTTCAATGAGTCTTCAAGGAGTATTTAATACGAGACTTGGAGAAAAGATAGGAACTTGGGAAACAAACACTTTAGTTCAATTAACAGGACTAATAATTACATTAATCGTTACTGTATTTGTAGGTAAAGGTGACTTTAAAGCTTTAAGTGGTGCTAATAAAATATACTTATTAGGCGGAGCACTAGGGGTCGTTATTATCTTTACGGTAATGATGAGTATTGGATCTTTAGGTACTACCTGTGCTATCGGCATTATTTTAGTATCTCAACTTGTTACAGCAGCCCTAATTGATTATTTTGGCCTTTTTGGAAGTGAAAAAATAAATTTTACCTTAAAAGAATTTATAGGTGTTGCAATTATGATAATAGGTATTATAGTATTTAAGTGGAAAGGTTAAGGTAATACTTAAGGAGGTGTACTTATGAATTTTTTTAAGAACGTACACTTTTTATCACAATTAACTTATAACAATTTAAGAGAATACTTTAAAACTAGAGAGACATCAAATAACGATCCAATAGAGGAAAATTCTATACATTGGTATGGTCATGCGACAACAATAATAAATTTATCTGGAAAAATCATCGTAACTGACCCTGTTATATCAAATAGATTAGGATATTTTAAAAGAGTTATTGATAAACCTTTTGACTTAGCTGACCTTAAGGTTGATTACATTGTTCTTTCTCATGGACATATGGATCATATGCATTTCCCTTCATTAAAAAGATTAAGAAGGGTTAATAAAGATGCTACCGTTATAGTTCCAAAAGGATACAAGAGAATTTTATCAACAATGGGATATAAAAATGTAAATCTCTTAAGGACTGGTGATACTTTTGAAGATGATTTCTTAAAGATCACTTCTGTTCAAGCTAATCACGATGGTCGTAGGTTCTATGTAGGTATAGATGATGAAAGTAACTCATACCTTATAGAAAGAAACAATACTAAGGTATTCTTCGCAGGAGATACTGCATATACTGAGAATTTTAAGGATATTGAATGCGATATAGCATTAATGCCAGTAGGATGTTATAAACCCGCTAGATTCCAACATATGCATTGTTCCCCTGAAGAAGGTTATAAAATGTATAAGATGATGAAAAGTAAAACAATGATTCCAATACACTATAAAACATTTAAAATTTCTTTAGAGGATTTTAATGAAACACATGAGACCCTTGTTAATTTTAAAGATGATACAGTTAAAATAATTAACGTAGGTCAAACTTATAAGATATAAAATAATATTAACAATTAAAGGACTTAAACTATAATATGGTATTGTAATAAATATTATAGGAGTCCTTTATGTTTAATCTCAGAAGTAAGCTTGACTACAATTTAAATATTGCCATAAAAGAAAATGCTTATAAAAAATATAGAGTTCTTATAAAGTGTAAAACTTTATTTTCTTCTATTGTAAAGAAGGTTTCTCACTTTAAAGATGCTTTAATTTATCCATTAGAGTATTGCAATATAGTTGTAGCCAATTTAAATAAATATGAAATCAAATTAATTTTGGAGTATCCAGAAGTTGAAAAAATCTTCTTTGATGACTATTTATTTTTGTGTGGCATGAGCGTAAGTGCAGCTAATAATTGCTATTCTCTAAATAAAGATAAATTTAATTACTCAGGTACTAACATAAAAATAGGCTTAGTAGATAGCGGAGTTTATCCTCATACTGATCTATTAAGTCCTAATAGTAGAATAGAAGCGTTTTTTGATATTATTAATGGTGCTCAAAATCCTTATGATGATAATGGACATGGTACTGCAATGGCTGGATTAATTTGTGGCAGTGGTATCTCTTCAGATAATTTATATAAGGGCATAGCACCATCTAGTAAAATAGTATGCTATAAGGCTTTCGACAAGTTAGGTAAGGGATATGCTTCTGATATCCTATATAGCATAGAGAGTATTATAAAATCTTCTATGGCTAATAATATAAGAATTTTATGTCTTCCATTTGAATTATTAAATCATAATTATTATATTATAGATGCATTTAACTCTATGTTTGATGTCGCTATAAAGAATAAAATGATACCTATAGTACCAAGTGGAAGTACTAATTCAAGTTTTAATAATATTATGGGGATCGCAACCTTAAAGAATTGTATAACTGTTGGTGGAGTTGAAACTAAAAATTCTAACGACCCATACCTATACTCTTCAAAAGGACCATATTCTAAGTTAGTTAAACCTGATTTTGTTTCAGCGTGTACTAATATAACTTCCCTTAATAGTAATACTTCTTATATATCTGAAAAAAATGGCACCAAACTATATCCGCCTAAGCTTGATGCCAATTATAAAACTTTTAGTGGTACTTCATTATCAGTAGCTTTTGTAAGTGCTGTTTCTGCACTTATATTAGAGCATAATAGCTCTTATACCTTTGATGATGTTCTATCAATAATAAAGCTTGCTTGTGATCGCAAAGATCTACCAAAAGCAAATGTTGGAGAAGGTATTTTAAATTTCAATAATATATTAAAGTAATTAATTTATATATCCTTCAGGATTTACGGGATTTCCATTTACTCTTAATTCAAAATGCAAATGGGGTCCTGTACTCCTTCCAGTGTTACCTACTCTACCTACAATATCTCCCTTTTTAACTATATCTCCTTCTTTGACCTCAAACTCACTCATATGGGCATACCTAGTTTCTAAGCTATCTTCATGTTCTAAGATAACAACTTTCCCATATCCATCTCTTTCATAAAACACACTCTTAACTACACCATCAAAGGCGGCCATTACAGGATCTCCAATATCACCTGCTATATCCATCCCTTTATGAAGCTTTCCCCATCGCTCTCCAAAAGTAGAGGTTACTACCCCTCCTCTAGTTGGACTACTTAAAAATGCAAAATTATTGTCTATAGGACTCTTTGTACCTTTGTATACAACTTTACTTTTGCTACTTTCAATTATATTTTCTGATAAAACCTTAGTATCTATCTTCTTTCCATTTCTATATGTAACATTAATAACTTGCTCTTTCTTTCCCTTTTTACCCTCTTCTTTAACTTTACTCTCACCAAGCATTAAATTATCAGTTCTCTCTATCTTTACTATTGGCTCTATATCTATTACTTGCTTATCATTAACCACTAGGTCTACATCTATTACATTTCTGTTTTCTTTAACTATTTTGTCAGCCAAATAATCACTACTATTTAAATTAGATATTTTGACTTTCTCTTCCTTTAAATTTATATTACCTTTTACATTTATTGAAGCTATCTTATCTCTATCTATGTTATTTTCTTTAGCATAATATGCCCCAACCTTAGATAAAGTTTCATTCATATCATCTTTATCTAATACATATCCTATTTTTTTGTTATCTATATTGAATGATTTTAGTGTTACTTCATCACTCATTGTCTTTAAAACATTCTCTTCAATCTCGTTATATGTACTTAATTTAACATCATCACTTATTCTTTTAAATGATATCTCCTCTTCATGAACTTTTTCTTCATCTTTTAATGTCCTATTTAAATTATCTATTATACTACTATAATCTGATTTAGCTTCCTCTTTACTACCACTATATCCAATAACAGCATCTCCTATATAAATTTCAAATGCCTTAGTCTTAGAATCTAAATAAAGGTTAATTAATAAAAAGGCTACAAAAATTGCTGTAACTGAAAAAATTATTTTTTTCCTACTACCCGAGTCCATAAATCTCTCCTCTTTTTCTTAAAATTTGTAACACATCCCTTAAATTACCCAATAATTATTTTTTTATACATATGTTATTTTTACCTTAAGTTGTTATAACACTACCACTTTGTTATAATTAATTTACATATAACCAATAATATAATTTAGACTTATTAAATTTAATTTGAAAGGTAGAGATACGCTAAATGAGCACTTTTATGCTTAAAAATACAGCCTTAACCTTTACTCCTGTGAGCAATGTATTTATAGAAAAATATATGCCCAAAGCTCGTGGTGAGTTCGTTAAGGTTTATTTATTAATGTTAAAATATAATATTGCTAGCGAACCTGGGGTTAACTCCTCTGTACTAGCCACAACATTAAACTTACTAGAATCAGATATAATGAATGCCTTAAACTACTGGAATGATGAAGGTGTAATTAAATTAGTCCCTATAGATAAAATGAGTAACTTTAGTATAGAATTCTTATCACTTGAAGATGAAGACCCTAATGTAAATAAAGACAATATAAATATTTTAGAGGCTTTAAACAATAGTGAAACTACTGACATGCTTAAGGATATTGAAAAAATTCTTGCAAGACCTTTATCTAGTAAAGAAATGGAGATATATCTAGGATGGCAACGTGAATTCAATTTCCCATCTGAGCTTATTCTCATATTAATAGAGTATTGTTCCTCAAAGGGTAAAAATAATTTTAGATATATAGAAAAAGTTGCAGAGTCTTGGAATGATATGAATATCAAAACTGTTGATGAGGCTCAAATTCATATTAAACAAAATGAAGATAAGTGGACTAAGATAAGAAGAATTCTATCCTATCTTGGTATGAAATCTTCAGAAGTTATGAAACCCCAAGAAGAAATGCTTGAAAAATGGATTTTCACTTATAAGTTCAATATGCAATTAATTGAAAAGGCATGTGATATATGTTTTGAAAGACTTAATAGAGCTGACTTTAAATACATAGATGGTATATTAGGTAAGTGGCATCAAAACAATATCAAAACAATTGAAGATATTGCCCTTAAAGATAAAAATAAATCTAATAGTAAGCAATTTAAAACCAACTATAACAATAATACTAATTCTAATAAACCAAAGGCTATAAGATTCAATGATTTTACGCAGAGAGAATATGATTATGACTCTCTAGAAAAGAAATTGTTAGGATGGGATAAAGATGATTAAAGGATACCAATCAGAATTAATGGAAGTATATCAAAAAATTAGGAATGAAGAAGATAAGAGGCTTAAACAAAGAAGAGCGGAAATAAAGTCTCTATATCCTGAGATATTAGATTTAGATAATGATATTCATAAACTTTCACTAAAACTTACAATGACAATTTTGAAAAAAGATACAAGTGAAGCTGATATAAGAAAGATTAAAGATGAAATAACAGAATTAAGAGCAAAAAAATGTGAGCAACTAGTATCCCATGGTTATGATCCTGAATATCTTAATATGCACTATAGATGTAAAAAGTGTCAGGATACTGGATATATAGGAATAGAAAAATGTAATTGCTACAAAGATAAGTTAGTTAAACTTTATTATAAGGATTCTGAACTTCAAGATCTTTTAAGAGATAATAATTTTAATAACTTTAATATGGAATTATTCTCATCTTCAAAAGAAAATGGAGAAAAGTATTCTCCTAGAACTAACATGAAGAATAATCTTGATTTCGTTATGAAAGACTTTATTCCAAACTTTAAACATGGATCAGATAATTTATTATTCTACGGAACACCTGGAAGCGGTAAAACATTTCTTTCATACTGTATAGCCAAAGAATTATTAGATAGAGGTTTCCTTGTAGTATATAAAACCTCTGATGAACTAATAAGATGTCTAAGAGATATAAAGTTTAATAATAACTACTATCTTGAAAAACTATTACTTGATTGTGATCTTCTTATAATTGATGATCTAGGCTCAGAACAATTAAATGATTTTGTTGCTACTGAACTTTTTAATCTTATAAATAGGAAGTTACTTAAAAAGAAAAGAATGATCATATCAACAAACCTAACTTTATCAGGAATAGCTAAACACTACAGTGAAAGAATTTCTTCAAGACTTCTTGGTAATTTTAGATTATATAAATTTTATTCTGACGATATAAGAATAAAATTAAACCTAGCAAAAAGATAATATTTTATAATATATAAAGGAGTATTATTAATAATACTCCTTTATTATTTTGCTTTATATTTTAAGCAAATAGTCTCCATACTTGTGTTGTAATGAAACAAACAATTATACCAGCAATTGTTGGTATTAAAAAACCTAGAGCAGTCCATTTAAGACTCTTAGTTTCTTTCTTAATTGTCCAAAGTGTTGTTCCACATGGATAATGCATTAAGCATAATATCATAACATTAATTGCAGTTAACATTGTCCATCCATTAGCAACTAATAACTCTTTAAGTTCAACTAAACTATCTAATTCTAGCATTGTTGTAGCTCTTAAATAACTCATTATTATTATAGGCATCACTATTTCATTTGCTGGTAATCCTAATATAAACGCCATTAATATATAACCATCTACCCCTATTGCATTGGCAAAAGGACTTAGAAAATCAGCACATACAGATAGCAACGTAGCATCTCCAATCATTATATTAGAGAATATCCATATAACTACTCCAGCTGGAGCTGCAACAGCTACAGCCCTACCTAATACATAAAGAGTTCTATCTAATATTGATCTTACAATAACTTTTCCTATTTGAGGTTTTCTGTATGGAGGTAACTCTAATATAAAATTTGAAGGCATTCCTTTTAATATAGTCTTTGATAATATCTTGGATACAAGTAACGTCATTAAAACACCTAATATTATTACTATAGTTACTGTAATAGCTGATATAAAACTTCCTTTTATCCCTACTGCTACTCCTCCTATAAATATAGATGCTATAGAAATAAGCATAGGGAATCTACCATTACAAGGCATAAATGCATTAGTTAATATAGCTATAATCCGTTCCCTAGGAGAATTAATTATTCTACATCCTATTATTCCTGCTGCATTACATCCAAGCCCCATACACATTGTAAGGGCTTGTTTACCACAAGCACAGCATCTCTTAAAACATTTATCTAGATTAAATGCTATTCTTGGCAAATAACCTAAGTCCTCCAGTAGAGTAAACATAGGAAAGAAAATCGCCATAGGAGGTAACATTACTGAAATTACCCAAGCTAAAGTAACATAAACACCATCAATTAATACTCCCCCTACCCAAGATGGCAAGTTTAATCCTGCAAAGAATCCTCTAAGATATTCTTCTCCATATCCGAACATATTAGCAAGCATTTCTGATGGATAATTTGCTAAAGTTATAGTTATCCATAATACAATTAGTAAAGTTGCTATCATAATAGGTATTCCTGTTGATTTAGAGACTAGTATCTTATCTATCTTCCTTTGTGTCTTATTATATTCACCTTCATCCTTAACAACTTTATTTCCTAATCTTTCAGCTTCTTTTATTATAGATTTTATTATTATATCTTCTATTGATTTATCTTTATAATTCTTATTAATATCATCTCTTATTTTATATATCATCTGTATATACTTTTCTTCAATCTTATATTTATAGTATAAGGATTTTAAAATGCTATCATTTCCTTCTAACATTCTAATAGATATCCATCTACTTTTTCTTTTATCCACTTTAACAGCTTGATTTATTATACCTTCTATTTCTTCTATTGTTTTTTCTATATCAAAACCATAATTTATTGCATTTTTTTTCTTGTTTGTTAGTTTAACTTCTTTAAATATAGCTTCTTTTAATTCTTCTATTCCAATTCCATTTCTAGCAGATGCTGAAACAATAGTTGAATTTAATTCCTTTGATAGTGATTCTAAATCTATTTCTATGTTTCTTTTCTTCGCTTCATCAATTAAGTTTACACATAATATTGCTTTATCTGTTATTTCAGATATTTGTATAAATAAGTTTAGATTTCTTTCTAATGATGTGGCATCGGCTATAACAACTACTATATCTGGCTCATTAAAGCAAATATAATCTCTTGCTATTTCTTCCTCTTCAGAATTTGATAATAATGAATATGTTCCTGGTAGATCCACTACCTTTATTATTGAACCTTTAAATTCATAATACCCCTCTGCATTAGCTACTGTCTTACCTGGCCAATTTCCTGTGTGCTGACTTAATCCAGTAAGTGCATTAAATACAGTACTCTTACCTACATTTGGGTTACCAGCTAATGCAACCACATAATCCTCTTTAATACTTCCATTTATTTTATCTGACGCTAATAATCTAAGTCCCGTAGAGTTTTTAGTTAATCCCATATTCCTTCTCCTACTATTCTATTACTTCGATCTTTTCACCATCCTCTTCTCTTATTGCTATTACAGCACCTCTTATCAAATATGCTTTTGGATCTCCAAAAGGCCCCCCATACAAAACCTTTATACTTGTTCCCTCTATTATCCCTAAGTCAAAAAATCTTCTTCTTAATTCTCCCTCTGCTTTTATACCAATAACCTTAACAGTTGATAATATCTCTGCTTCCTTCAAATTCATCTTTTATTCCTCCTCATAAGAGCACTTCCCTAGATTTACTTATACTAGCTTTATCCAGCGAAACTTCAAAATTAACTTTCCTAATGGCACCTTCGCTTATAATAAATTATGATAAAAAATGACCTGTTGTGATTGATATAACTTGTAATTTATTGCATAAAAAAAAGAAGTAAGTATATACTTACTTCTTTTGGCGACTCAGAAGGGGCTCGAACCCTCGACTTCCAGCGTGACAGGCTGGCACTCTAACCAACTGAGCTACTGAGCC
>NZ_JBNOOR010000007.1:0-37907 GCF_050584765.1 Clostridium sardiniense
ATTGCTGGTTGTTTAAATGTTTTATATATTCTGTTCAATTTTCAAAGACCATTTTATCTCGTCGCCCTCAAGCGACTATTAAATCTTATCACCGTTTTGAAACTTTGTCAACAACTTTTTAAAAACTTTTTTTCATGTTTTCTTGAGTTGTTTTTGTTTCGTCATCAGCGACGAGATTTATAATAACATATAACTAATTATGTTCATTGTATAATTAGTTCATTTTAATAATATTAATCTTTATTTTCTCTTTTTTTCTTTATATTCCTTATTTTTTCTAATAGAGATACGCCTGGATAAGATTATGTTATATTTTTATGTTTCTTCTTAAATCTATTTGTATTTACAGCAATATAATCATCTAATGTTTTATAAATTTCATTTTTTTAGAGTCATATTTTAAAAATAAAACAGTACTTTTTTATTATTTTATATCTGATATACTCATCCTATATATAAAAAAGAAGCCCTTGGAGAACTTAATTCATCCAAGGACCCTATTATTTATTATTCTTCGTCTTCAGTTGCTCTTTTTACTAATTCATCTAATGAATTATCAGATACAACTCCAACATTCTCTTCTGAAATTTCTACTTCTGTTTGAACTTCATCATTATCTTCGTCATTATCATCACTAGTAATTTTAGTTATAACTACAACTTGTTCTTCGTCTGAAGTTCTCATTAATTTTACTCCCATTGTAGCTCTTCCTGTTACAGATACATCTTCGATATTTAATCTTATAGCAACACCACTAGTATTTATCATCATAAGCTCATCTTCAGTCTTACATACAGTAGCTCCTACTAACTTACCAGTTTTATCATTTATCTTATAAGTTAATAAGCCCTTACCGCCTCTGTTTTGAACTTTATATTCTGTAGTTGGCGTTCTCTTACCGAATCCATTTTCACTAACTACTAATAAATCTTCATCATCAACAGCTATATCCATACATACTGCCATATCATCACCAGTTAAACTTATAGCCTTAACTCCTGATGCTGTTCTACCCATAGCTCTTACATCTGCTTCATTAAACTTAATAGCTAAACCATTTTGAGTCACCATTATGATATTAGCATCTCCTCTTGTCATCTTAACTTTTAGAAGTTCATCACCTTCTCTTAAGTTAATAGCAATAAGGCCATTCTTTCTTAAGTTTTTGAATTCTGTAAGGTTTGTTTTCTTAACTATACCATTCTTTGTTCCCATAAATAGATATCCATTTTCATACACATCATTTACAGTAAGTACAGTTTCTATTCTTTCATCTGGCTCTATAGGTATAAGATTTATTATATTAGTTCCTTTAGCAGTTCTTCCTGCTTCAGGTATTTGATATCCTCTTAATTTGTATACTCTACCTCTGTTTGTAAAGAATAATACATCTGAGTGAGTTGAAGTTACCATTACATGTTCTACGAAATCATCTTCTTTAGTAGACATTGCCTGGATTCCTTTCCCCCCTCTTTTTTGAGCTGAATATACATCTGATGATATTCTCTTAACATAACCTGTATGAGTTAATGTAATTACTATTTCTTGTTCTTGAATTAAATCTTCAACATCAATTTCATTTACATTATTCTCAATTTTTGTTCTTCTCTCATCATTATATCTATTCTTAATTTCTAATAATTCTTCTTTAATTACTGAAAGTAGCTTTTCCTCACTTGCAAGAATTGATTTTAAGTATTCAATCTCTTTCATAAGCTCTGCATACTCTTCTTCTATCTTATCTCTTTCAAGACCTGTAAGTCTTCTAAGTCTCATTTCTAAGATAGCCTGACATTGCTTATCTGAAAGATTAAATCTTTCTATAAGAGTATTCTTAGCTATTTCAGTTGTCTTTGAGTTTCTTATTATACTTATAACTTCATCAATATTATCTAAAGCTATTCTTAATCCTTCTAAGATATGTGCCCTTGCTTCTGCTTTATTTAATTCAAATGCAGTTCTTCTAGTTATAACGTCCTTTTGGAAATTAATATAATGTGATAATACTTGTTTTAAGTTTAATATTTGTGGCTCATTATCAACTAGAGCAAGCATTGTTACACCAAAAGTATCTTGCATCTTCGTATGTTTGTATAGAAGATTTAAGACTACACTTGGATTAGCATCTCTCTTAAGCTCTATTACTATTCTCATACCTTCTCTATCAGATTCATCTCTTAGATCAGATATTCCATTAATTCTTTTATCTTTTACCAAGTCAGCAATATTTTCTATAAGTCTAGCTTTATTTACTTGATAAGGAAGTTCAGTAACAATAATTTTATGTCTATTATTTTCTTCTTCTATTTCAGCTTCAGCTCTAACTATAATCTTTCCTCTTCCAGTTTCATAAGCTGATCTTATTCCTGATTTTCCCATTATAGTTCCTGCTGTTGGGAAATCTGGTCCTTTTATAGCAGTCATTAAATCAAGAACTTGAAGTTCTGGATTATCTATAAGCATTATTGTTCCATCTATAATTTCACCTAAGTTATGAGGTGGTATATTAGTTGCCATACCAACAGCTATACCTGATGAACCATTAACTAATAGGTTAGGAAACCTTGAAGGTAATACTGATGGTTCTTTTTCTTCGCCATCAAAGTTTGGAATAAACTCTACAGTATCCTTGCTAATATCTCTTAGCATTTGACTTGCTATTTTATTCATTTTTGCTTCTGTATATCTCATGGCAGCTGCGCTATCACCATCTACTGATCCAAAGTTACCATGGCCATCTACAAGCATATATCTCATTGAGAAATCTTGAGCCATTCTAACTAATGCATCATATACTGAAGAATCACCATGTGGATGGTATTTACCCAGTACTTCACCGACAATTCTTGCACATTTTCTATATCCTTTTTCAGGGGCTAATCCTAATTCATGCATTGAGAATAATATTCTTCTATGAACAGGCTTTAGACCATCCCTAACATCTGGAAGTGCACGACCAACTATAACACTCATTGCATAATCGATGTAACACTTCTTCATTTCGTTTTTTATATCTACGGGTATTACTTTTCCCTCATTAAAACTCATGTACTTCACCTCGTATTTAGTACTAAACGTCTAAGTTACTTACTTTCTTAGCATTTTCTTGAATGAACTCTCTTCTTGGCTCAACCTTTTCACCCATAAGTATTGTAAATATTTCATCAGCGGCCATTGCATCTTCCACTGTTGCCTTTAATAACACTCTTTGCTCTGGATCCATTGTTGTATCCCATAACTGAGTTGCATTCATTTCACCAAGACCTTTGTATCTTTGAATGTTTGTTGAATTATCTTTTCCACCAACTTCTACTAGGATGTTATCAAGTTCTCCATCTGTATAAGCATAGAAATCCTTTTTAGACTTTGTAACTTTATATAATGGTGGTTGTGCTATATAGACATGCCCTCCATCTATTAATTCTCTCATGTATCTATAGAAGAATGTTAATAATAATGTTCTTATATGAGCTCCATCTACATCGGCATCCGTCATTATTATTATTCTGTTATATCTTATTTTTGATATATCAAAATCTTTTCCAATTCCTGCTCCGAATGCAGTTACCATTGATCTTATTGTATCTGAATTTAGTATCTTATCTAATCTTTGTTTTTCAACGTTCATTATTTTACCTCTTAAAGGTAAAATTGCTTGGAACTTTCTGTCTCTACCTTGTTTTGCAGAACCTCCCGCTGAATCCCCTTCGACTATATATATTTCACATTCCATTGGATCTTTTGAAGAACAATCTGCAAGTTTACCTGGAAGCGCTGATCTTTCAAGAACAGTCTTTCTAGTAAGCTCTCTTGCTTTTCTAGCAGCATCTCTTGCTCTTGCTGCCATTAAAGCTTTATCAATTATAAGTTTTGATATAGTTGGATTTTCTTCTAAGAATATTCCAACACCTTCACCAACAATTGAGTCAACTATACCTCTAACTTCACTATTTCCTAGCTTTGTTTTTGTTTGTCCTTCAAATTGTGGTTCTCCTATCTTAACTGATATTACAGCTGTTAGACCTTCTCTTATGTCATCCCCTGAAAGGTTTTTATCATTCTCTTTTAAATGTCCAAATCTCTTTGCATAATCATTAAATACTCTAGTTAAGGCTGTCTTAAAACCAACTAAATGAGTTCCACCTTCAATAGTGTCTATGTTATTTGCAAATGTAAATATATTTTCGTTATACCCATCATTATATTGAAGAGCTACTTCAACCATTATGTCGTCTTTTAATCCTTCAACATATATTGGTTCTTCATGAAGCGCTTGCTTATTTCTATTTAAGTATTCTACGAAAGATTTAATTCCACCTTCGTAATGATAACTTTGCTCTTTATCATATCTTTTATCTTTTAATGTTATATTTATGCCTTTATTTAAGAACGCAAGTTCTCTTAATCTTTG
Organism: Clostridium sardiniense; assembly: GCF_050584765.1. Classification (GTDB taxonomy): domain Bacteria; phylum Bacillota; class Clostridia; order Clostridiales; family Clostridiaceae; genus Clostridium; species Clostridium sardiniense_A. Next base: position 4,412 of record NZ_JBNOOR010000007.1, read on the forward strand.
AGAAAGTATTTCAAAATCATATACTATTTCATCAAATATTTCTCTATCAGGCTTAAAGTAAACTATAGTACCAGTTGATTCACTTGTACCAACTACATTTAAATCACTAGTAACTGCCCCCTTTTCGTAAGTTTGCTTCCAAAGCTTACCTTCTCTCATTACTGTTACAGAACAGTTTTCTGAAAGTGCATTTACGACTGACGCACCAACTCCATGAAGACCACCTGATACCTTGTATCCGCCTCCACCGAATTTACCACCAGCATGAAGTACTGTCATTATAACTTCAACAGTTGGTTTTCCCATCTTAGGATGCATTCCAACTGGCATACCTCTTCCATCATCTTTTACTGTTATAGAATTATCTTCATTTATTACAACTTCGATATTTTTACAATATCCTGCTAGTGCTTCATCTATACTGTTATCTACTATTTCGTAAACTAGATGATGTAGACCTCTTGAACTAGTACTACCTATGTACATACCAGGTCTTTTTCTTACGGCTTCTAAGCCTTCAAGAACTTGTATCTGACTCTCATCATAGCTTTGTTTATTTTGTTCCAACATGAATTCCTCCTAAAATTTATTTTGAATTGTCTTAATGAAGGTATATTGGACTTACGGATTATATTCCAAACCTGTTCTTTTAGTTAATGTTGATGAAGAAATTGGTGATAAATATATTTTACTTTTCTTATCAACTTCCGCTATAACAAATGATTTTGGTTTATCACTTGTTATTCTTTCCACAAATCCATCTTCTTCTGCCATTCTTAAAAATTGAATTGTATCAGAACTATACATTGTTGTTTGTAAATCAAAAATTCCAATAACATCTTTTATAGGAACTACAACATTCTCTCCTAAGTGTAAAAACATTTAGAATTCCTCCTTCTATATCGAGACTATCCCCTCTTTAACTTTAAATAACTTTGAATCTTTATCCAAATAATCATTTAAATCTTCAATTCCGGTGCATGTTATCACTGTTTGTATTTCACCAATAGAACTTAAAACATACCTTTTTCTATTAAAATCAAGTTCAGATAATACGTCATCTAACAATAACACTGGATATTCTCCTGTTATTTCTTTTATAATCCTCAATGATGCAAACTTCATTGTAAGTACTGCTGTTCTCTGCTGACCTTGAGATCCAAAGCTTTTTGTATCAACGTTGTTTATATAAACAGAGAAGTCATCTCTATGAGGTCCGTGACTAGTAATTCCTTTATCCACATCACGTTTTCTGTTTTTTCTTAATGTTTCATAGAACTCATCTTGGATATTATCAAGATTTCTTATAGTAGAATTGTATCTAAACTCTATCTGCTCTTTTCCTGAAGTAATCTCTTTATGTATATCTTCAGAATACTGATTTAAAGATTTTAAATAGGATAATCTTCGTTCGATTATATATGATCCAAAACTAGCTAACTGCATATCATATATATCTAACATATCTAAATCAAGATTTCTATTTTTTAGAACAATATTTCTTTCATTCATTATTTTATTATATTGAACTAAATTATAGTAATATTTAGAATCTAATTGACATAGTTCCATATCTATAAATTTTCTTCTGATACCCGGAGAATCTTTAATTATCTTTAAATCCTCTGGTGAGAACATAACAACATTAAATGTTCCAAATAGCTCTCCGATTTTATTTATCTTTATAGAATTAACTCTAATAACTTTTTTACCGTCTTTTAGGATGTTAATATCAATCTTTTTGTCTAATCTATCTTTCCCGACACTTACACTTATAAACGAAATATCTCCATTCCAATTAATAAGCTCTTTGTCTCTTGAAGTTCTATGAGATTTAGCAAAACCACAATAGTAGATTGCTTCTAGGATATTTGTTTTACCCTGAGCATTATCTCCCATAAATACATTTACATGTCTTCCTAAATCTATTTCTAAATTTTCATAATTTCTATAATTTATTAATTTAAGCTTTTTTACATACATTTATAAACACCCATTTAATTATATCATATTAAAAGAATAAAAGCTTATTTTTGTAGTTCATGGTCTAGTACACGCTATACTATTAAATTATAGTATTTTATAGTCTTCTTCCTCAAAATTAACTATATCTCCACTTCTTAACTTCTTTCCTCTTTGAGTGCAAACTTCTCCATTTACTTTTACCATTTCTTCTAGTATGTAAATTTTTGCCTCTGATCCTAATGATGCAATACCTGCCCATTTTAAAAATGCATCTAATTTTATAAATTCTGTATTAATATTAATTTCTTTCATAATTTATAGTGTGGTAAAATGCATAAAATTCCGTATATTTATGCATTTTACTCCCTCCTTTTTTATCTTATTAATCTTACTGGTAATACTAGGTATCTATAATTATCAGCCTCTTTTGATTTAATTATACAAGGACTTACACTTGATGTCATTTCCATAACAACTTCATCTTCTTCAAAATTCTTTAAAACATCAATTAAGTATCTTGAATTAAATGCAATTTGTATCTTATCTCCTTGCAGATTTATTCCAACTTCTTCCCTAACTTTTCCCAATTGAGAATTAGAAGTTATAACTAAAGCTTCATCTTGGACATCTAATTTTATTAAGTTGTTATTACCATCCTTAGCCATTAAGGAAGCTCTTTCAATACCATTTTGAAGATCTTGTTTTTTTACAGTGACTAATAGCTTATGCTCTTCAGGTAATAAAGATTTATAATTTACAAATTTTCCTTCTAGCAATCTAGAAATTATTCTTGTTTTATTTAGGTTAAATAAAATATGGTTATTAGTGAATGTTATTTGAACTAAATCATTAACATCTTCTAATATTTTTGATACTTCATTTAAAGTTTTACCAGGAATAACAATTTCTATATCAAAGTCACTATCTAAATATTCACTTTTAATTGCTAATCTATATCCATCTAATGCTACAAGATTTAGTGTTCTATCCTTAACTTCAAATAAAATACCTTGAAGTATTGGTCTTGTTTCATCTTGAGCTATAGCAAAAGAAGTACATTTTATCATATTTTTTAATATATTTTGAGGAACTTCAACTTTCATATTTTCATTTAATTTTGGAAGTTCTGGGAATTCATCAGCATTCATATATACTACGTTAAATACTGATTTTTCGCATGTTATTTGAACTGTATCATTATCCATAGTTTCAATTTTTATTTCTGAATTTGGTAATTTACGTATTATCTCACCAAATATTTTAGCATCTATAACTATGCTACCTTCATTCATTACATCAGCATTAACTTTAGTTTCTATACTTACATCCATATCAGATCCAATTAAAGTTAATCCATCTTTAGTTGCATTTATGTAGATACCTTCTAATACTGACATTGTTGATTTACCAGTAATAGCTTTTTGTACTATTGAGATGCCTTCTTGTAGTTTCTGTTTTTCACATATAAATATCATTTGAAATCCTCCTTATTTATTCACAGATAAGATTGGTTTATTTAGTTAGATAAATATAAAATTTATAGTAATAATAGTAGTAGGGGTTGTGGATTTGTTGATAACTACCCTTAGGCCAGTAAAATCCACAACATTTTATAAAAAAATAGTGTGGATAAGTTAGTAACTAAAAGTATACCTTATCCACAGTCATCCACACGTAATTTAAATTTTATGTTTATCCACAGATTGTTATATAGTTATTATCTACAATTGTTGATAATTGTACAATAAGAGAAAAAAAATTACCCTTGTGTCAGTTTTTTAGTTAAATCGTCAATTGTATGTTGTAAACTTTCATCTCTATTTAAATTATCAGAGATTTTTTCATAAGCATGTATTACAGTAGTATGATCTCTACCACCAAATTCTTCACCGATCTTTGGAAGAGACATATCAGTTAGCTTTCTACTTAGATACATAGCCATTTGTCTTGGATAAGATACATTACGAGTTCTTCTTTGGGATTTTAAATCTTCAACTCTTAAGTTAAAGTAGCTTGCAACTACATCTTGTATAATTTCTATAGTTATATGTTTGCCTTGCTTCTTAGAAATTATATCTTTTAATGCTTCTGAAGCTAAATCGACAGTTATTTCTCTATTAGTTAAAGATGAATACGCAACTATTCTTATTAATGCGCCTTCAAGTTCTCTAATATTTGATTTAATTTTAGTTGCTATATATACCATAACTTCATTAGCTACATTTAATTTTTCTACATCTGCCTTTTTCTTTAATATAGCCATTCTAGTTTCAAAGTCTGGAACTTGAATATCGGCAATTAAACCCCATTCGAATCTAGAACGTAATCTATCTTCTAATGTAGGTATTTCTTTTGGTGGTCTATCAGATGATAGAATTATTTGCTTATTTGCATCGTGTAGAGCATTAAATGTATGGAAGAATTCTTCTTGTGTTCTTTCTTTACCAGCTATAAATTGAATATCATCTATTAGAAGAATATCTACGTTTCTATATTTATTTCTAAATTCTTCATTTTTATCATCTTTTATAGCATTTATAAGCTCGTTAGTAAATTTTTCAGATGACACATAAACAACTTTGGCACTTGGATTATTTTTTAAAACATAATGACCGATAGCATGCATTAAGTGTGTCTTACCAAGACCTACGCCTCCATATATAAATAGAGGATTGTATGCTTTAGCAGGTGATTCAGCAACTGCTAAAGATGCTGCATGAGCGAATCTATTACTATTACCTATTACGAAAGAATCAAAAGTATATTTAGGATTAAGATTAGTATTCATCTCATCATTAACTATAACTTTTTTATCATCTTTTATTTTCTTATGTCTTCTTTCAGATTGTTCTTCTTCGGTATTTTGAATTTCAGAAGCTATTAAAAATTCAATGTTATAAAGTTTAGAACAAATAGCTTTTATAGAATTCGCAACTAAATCTTTATATCTTTTTTCAAGTATTTCTTGAGTGAAGGCGTTAGGAACACTGATTTTTATAGTATCTGAAGACATAGAAATAGGTTCGCAACTTTTAATCCATGTATTGAAGCTGACCTCGCTTAGTTCTCCCTTAATAATATTCAGTGTTTTTTCCCATAATTCTTTCAGCTCTGCATCCATTTCTAATCCTCCAGTCAAAAATTTTTTTTATTTTTTATTAAGAAAATTATGTTAATAACATTGTAATAACAGTATATCAACATATTATTAACAAAAATAATATTTTTAAAATATATGTATATTAAATTATTCACATGTTAATAAATATGTGGAGTACAAATTTTAAATATAAGTTATCCACATATATGGTGAAATAAACTTTTAGTATCTTAAATTCTAGTAAATATGCCTATTACAGCAAAAAAAATTAGCCATAAAATAGATTACTAAGAAAAAAAGAACAAGTTATCAACAGATATATCCACAGCTGTGGATAAGTTCTGCTTAAGAACAAGTTATTCACAATACATTATTTATGATACCATAAGTAAATAAGGGGATTCAATAAGTTATCCACAATTTTTATAATATACTTAATGGAATTATCAACAAAAAGCTATATTCTTGACATAATAGGGGTATATATATATAATGATAAAGTAAATCTAAAATAAAATAGAGAAGTATAGTTATTTCGCTATATAAATTTTAAAAATTGAAGGGGGTGTAGTGTAAATGTTCATGACATACCAACCTAAAAAAAGACAAAGAAAAAAAGAACATGGCTTCAGAAAGAGAATGAAGACTTCATCAGGAAGAAACATTCTTAGAAAGAGAAGACAAAAAGGTAGAAAAAAATTAACAGCATAAGGGCCGCACTTTAGTGGCCTTTTTTCTACAATGTAGGAAAAAAGGAGTATTAAATACCCATGATATACAGATTAAAAAAGAATAATGAGTTTAGAATGGTATATAGAAGAGGAAAGTCTTTAGCGAATAATCTTCTGGTATTATATACTTATAATAATAGAAATAATAAGAATTCAGATAATGAAGTTTATAATAAAGTAGGGGTTTCTGTTAGTAAGAAAGTCGGAAATAGTGTAGTAAGAAGTAGAAGTAAGAGATTAATTATGGAAAGTTACAGATTAAATGAAGCTTCTATTAAAAAAGGCTTTGATTTCATATTTATTGCTAGAAATAATATGAAGGATAAAAGTTTTCACGAGGTCGAAAGAGCTATGATGAATTTGTTTAAGAAAGCAGGCCTATATAATGAAGAAAGTAGTAATAAATCTAATTAGATTTTATAGGAAGAATATATCGCCTTTTAAAAATCCTTGTTGCAGATATGTGCCAACTTGTTCGCAATATGCTATAGAGGCAGTTGAAAAACACGGTGCCTTTAGGGGGAGCCTTATGGCAGTTTGGAGGATTTTAAGGTGTAATCCTTTTAGCAAAGGTGGATATGATCCTGTTAAATAGAGTATGGGAGGATAAAAGAATATGATGACATTATTTAAGCCGATAACTGATTTCTTTACTATCGTATTTGATAAATTACATCACCTAATCATTTCTGTTGGGGTAACAGATCCAGGTTGGGCGTATGTATTAGCAGTTATAGTTCTAACAGTAATTATAAAAACTGCAGTATTACCGTTTAGTATAAAATCAATAAAATCAACAAGAAAAATGCAGGAATTCCAACCTGTAGTAAAGAAGATTCAAGAAAAATATAAAAATGACCCTCAAAAAGCAAATGCAGAAATGATGAAAATATATAAAGAGAATAATATTAGTATGACAGGTGGATGTTTACCTATGCTAATTCCACTACCAATATTAATGGCTCTTTACTATACATTTATGGGGATCCAAGGAATCCAAGGTGTATCATTCTTATGGTTACCTGATCTTGCAGGAAAAGATCCATTATATATATTACCTGTGCTAGCAGCACTTAGTACTTTTATACCGTCATATTTAATGACAAAAGCAAATCCAGCAACAGAATCATCAGGAATGAATATGATGCCAATGAATATTGGTATGTCATTAATGATGGGATTCATGTCACTTAACTTCCCTTCATTACTAGTTATCTATTGGATAGTAGGTGGAATTTATCAATTAGTACAAACTTACTTCTTAAATGTTAAACCAGTAATGGCTACAAAAAAAGAACAAGAAGCAGAAGAAAGTGCAAGAGTTGATAAAAAGAACAGATTTGTAATGCCAGAAGAATACGATAAGAAGAAGAAAAAGAAGTAATATATAGTAGTATTATATGAGAGTGGTGAATATGGTATATGAAATTCATTGAAGTAACAGGTAAAAATGTTGATGAAGCAGTAAACAGTGCTTTAAAAGAATTAAACGTTACTAAAGATAGGGTTATAATCGATGTAATAGATGAAGGTTCTAAGGGATTTTTTAATATTATAGGAAATAAACCTGCAAAGGTTAAAGTTACCGTAAAAAGAGATTATATAGAAGATGCTCATAAATTTATTAGAGATGTTTTGGATTCTATGGGAATCTTAGCTGAAGTAAGAATTAATGAAGAGAATGACATAATAAAGGTTGATTTAACTGGTCCAAAGATGGGATTAATAATTGGATATAGAGGAGAAACTTTAGATTCACTTCAATATTTAATATCTTTAGTAGTTAATAAAGGTCATGATATTCCTTATAAAAAGGTTGTTTTAGATACTGAGAACTACAGAGCTAAAAGAGAAGAAACCTTAAAGCGAGTTGCTTTAAAGACAGCTAATAAAGTAGAAAAAAGCAGAAGACCTTTTAAACTAGAACCAATGAATCCATATGAAAGAAGAATAATACATGCTGCATTACAAGGAAATGATACTGTATGCACTTACAGTGAAGGTGATGAACCTTTCAGAAGAGTTGTAATAGCATTAAATAAGTAAAAGGAAGCCAAGTTTTTGGCTTTCTTTTTTTAAACTGTATTAATAAATCAAAATAAGAAATATATAGCTTTGACTTATTAAATATATTTCTGTAAAATTGATATTAGTTTTGTTTTGGTTATACTATATAGAAGGAATTAACTTCTAAGGAGGATAATAATGAAAGAGTTTGATACTATATGCGGGATTGCTACTGCGCAAGGTGAAGGTGGAATAGCAATTATAAGAGTCTCAGGAAATAAAGCATTAGAGATAGTTGGACGTATATTTAGAGGCAAAAATAATTTTGATATAAACAATATGAAGACTTATACTATGAAATACGGTAATATTGTTGATAGTATAAGTGGTGAGATCATAGATGAAGTTATAATAAGCTACATGAAAGGACCAAGAAGTTTTACAGCTGAAGATGTTGTAGAAATAAATTGTCATGGGGGAGTTGTTTCTACTAATAGAGTTCTTGAGGAAGTTATTAAAAGCGGAGCTAGAATTGCAGAGCCTGGTGAATTTACTAAAAGAGCATTCTTAAATGGAAGAATTGACTTAAGCCAAGCAGAAGCAGTAATGGATATTATAACTGCAAAGACAGATTTAGCTATGAAATCAGCAGTTATGCAAAGTGGAGGTTCACTTTCCCAGGAAATAAATAAGCTTAGAGCTTATTTGCTTGATGTACTTGCACTTATTGAATATGATGTAGATTTTACAGAAGATGATGAAGAGCCAGATGCAACTATTCCTGTGAGGGTTTCAGAGAGCCTTGATAAAGCAATAACTGACATGAATAAGTTATTAAAAGGTGCAAATGAAGGTAAAATTATAAGAGAAGGTCTTAAAATGACAATAATAGGAAAACCGAATGTTGGGAAATCATCTCTTATGAATGCACTTCTTCAAGAAAAGAGAGCTATTGTAACAGATATACCAGGAACTACAAGAGATGTAATAGAAGAGTATATTAATCTTGGCGGAATACCAGTAAAAATTACTGATACTGCTGGTATTAGAGAGACTGAAGATGTTGTAGAAAAAATTGGAGTTGAAAGATCAAAAGAAAAATTAGAAGAAGCTGATTTAGTTGTATTGATGCTTGATACCTCAAGACCTTTAGATGATGAAGATAGAGAAATTATTAAATCAATAGAGAATAAAAAGACAATAGTATTATTAAATAAGGTAGATTTAGAACGTAAACTTCAATTAGAAGAATTAAATGGATTAGATAACTTTATTGAAATATCAGCCATGACTGGCTTTGGAATAGAAGATTTAAAATTAAAAATTAAAGAGTTATTCTTTAATGGAGAAGTAGATAATGAAAGCTTAATAATTACAAATAGTAGACATAAGCAAGCATTATATAGAGCATTAGAGAATTGCGAAATAGCACAGGATAGATTGAAAATGAACGAATTTTTAGACTTAATTTCTATTTATGTAACTTCAGGATTAAGAGCACTAGGTGAAATAACAGGTGCAGAGCTTGAAGAGGATTTAGTTAATAAGATATTCAGCGAATTCTGTGTAGGAAAATAGGAGGAAGTATATGAGATACAATGCTGGAGAGTACGATGTAGTTGTTGTTGGAGCAGGCCACGCAGGTTGCGAAGCTGCTCTTGCAGCATCAAGAATGGGATTAAAGACATTAATATGCACAATTAATTTAGAAGCAATTGGAATGATGCCTTGTAATCCTAATATAGGGGGAACAGCTAAAGGTCATTTAGTTAGAGAAGTTGACGCATTAGGTGGAGAAATGGGTATTAATATAGACGATACATATATTCAATCAAGAATGCTTAATACATCAAAGGGACCTGCAGTTCATTCATTAAGAGCGCAAGCAGATAAATTAAAATATCAAAAGAGAATGAAAGAGGTTCTTGAATCACAAGACAACCTTTATATTAGACAAGTAGAAATTACTGATTTAATAGTTGAAGATGGAAAAGTTAAAGGTGTAGTTTCAAAGAATGAAGCAATATTTGGATGTAAGGCAGTTGTTTTAGCAACAGGTACATATTTACAAGCCAAGATAATAATAGGTGATGTAAGCTATAATAGTGGTCCTAATGGATTATCACCTGCAAATGACCTTTCTCAAACATTATTAGATTTAGGAATAGAACTTAGAAGATTTAAGACAGGAACACCGCCTAGAGTAAATAGAAAATCAGTAGATTTTTCAAAAATGATAGAACAAAAAGGTGATGATAAGATAGTACCATTCTCATTTATGAATGATAATATTGATAGAGAGCAAATATCTTGTTACTTAACTTATACTAATGAAGGGACTCATGAAGTTATAGCTGATAACATAGATAGATCTCCTATATACAATGGATCAATTAAAGGAATAGGACCAAGATATTGTCCGTCAGTAGAAGATAAAGTTATGAGATTCCCAGATAAATCAAGACATCAAATATTTGTAGAACCAGAAGGTGAAGATACACTTGAAATGTATATTGGTGGATTCTCATCATCATTACCAGAGGATGTACAAATAAATATGTTAAGAACTATAGAGGGACTTGAAAATGCTGAAGTAATGAGATCAGCATACGCTATAGAATATGATTCAATAAATCCTACTCAATTAAAGCCAACTCTTGAATTTAAGAATATAGAAGGGCTTTATGGTGCAGGACAATTAAATGGTAGTTCAGGATATGAAGAAGCAGCAGCACAAGGAATAGTTGCAGGTATTAATGCAGCATTAAAGGTTAAAGGAGAGGAGCCAATGGTTCTTACTCGTTCTGATGCTTATATTGGAGTTCTAGTTGATGATTTAGTTACTAAGGGTACAAATGAGCCTTATAGAATGATGACATCAAGAGCTGAGTACAGATTACTTCTAAGACAAGATAATGCAGATTTTAGATTAACTGAAATAGGATATAATGTAGGTCTTGTATCAGAAGAAAGGTATAATAGATTTATAGAAAGAAAAACTAATATTGAAAATGAACTTGAAAGATTAAAAAATCTGCAAATAACTAATAAAACAGAAAATAATGATATATTAGTTAAGCTTGGAAGTACAGAGCTTAAAAAACCTATTAGTTTCTATGAATTAATAAAAAGACCAGAGCTTGATTATTTCTCAGCTGTAGAGCTTGATCCAGAAAGACCAGAATATCCTGAGAATGTTGGTGAACAAATCAATATAATTGCTAAGTATGAAGGATATATAGTAAATCAATTAGATCAAGTAGAGCAATTTAAGAAATTTGAAAAGAAATTATTACCTAAAGATATAGACTATACTGATGTTAAGGGATTAAGAACAGAGGCGATACAAAAGCTAAGTAATATAAGACCTATAAGTATAGGTCAAGCATCAAGAATTTCAGGGGTATCACCTGCTGATATTTCTGTATTATTGGTTTACTTAGAATATCATTATGGTAAGCAAGCAAATAAAGATAATTAGAGCCATAAAGGAGGCAAATATGGACTTTTACAATTTAATGAAAACAGCGGCAGATGAGGTTAATATAGAATTTAATGAGCAAATGTATGATAGATTCATTAAATATATGAGATTGGTACAAGAGTGGAATCAAAAGATTAATCTTACTGCAATTACTGAGGATGAAGAGTTTATAAAGAAGCATTTTATAGATTGTATAAAAGCATTTAAAAGTGATGAACTTAAGAAGGCTAAAACTGTAATTGATGTAGGTACAGGTGCAGGTTTCCCAGGAATGCCAATAGCTATATTAAGAGAAGATATAGAGGTGACTTTATTAGATTCACTTAATAAAAGAATAAATTTCTTAAATTTAGTTGTTAGGGAATTAGGGCTTAAAAATGTTATAACTATTCATTCTAGAGCAGAAGATGGTGCAAGAAATAAAGATTTAAGAGAGAAATTTGATATTGCAACATCAAGAGCTGTTGCTAATATGGCAGTATTATCTGAATTTTGTCTGCCTTATGTAAAAGTATCAGGATATTTTGTTGCCTTAAAGGGGCCTGCAATTGAAGAAGAATTAGAAAATAGCAAAAGAGCATTAGAATTACTAGGGGGAAATTTATTAAGGGTTGATGAGACTCTTATAGAAGAAACTGATTTAAATCATAATATAGTTGTTGTTGAAAAGATAAAGGTATGTCCTAAGACATATCCTAGAAAAGCAGGAACTGTAGCGAAAAAGCCACTAAAATAAATATTGTGATATAATATGTAATATAATACCATATAATATCGAGAAATGACTGAATTTTATTTGGGGAAAAAGAAGGAAGAAAATGGTAAGTGGCGAAATTTAATATATAAACAAAAATCATTGGAAATTTATAAGGGATGGGTAGTGTCAATATGAATAATGAAATACTAAAAATTGATATTAAGGATATAATACCTAATACATATCAACCAAGAAAATATTTTAATGACGATGCTTTAATGGAATTATCTCAATCTATAAGGACTCATGGTATAATTCAACCTATAACTGTTAGAAAAAGAGGAGATTTCTATGAGTTAGTAGCTGGAGAAAGAAGATGGAGAGCAGCACAACTTGCTGAACTTACACAAGTTCCATGCAATTTAATAGATATAACGGATATAGAATCAGCTGAAATTGCATTATTAGAAAACTTACAAAGAGAAGATTTAAATTTTATAGAAGAGGCGGAAGCATACTATAATTTAATTCATGATCATAGATTCACTCAGGAACAATTAGCAAAACGTATGGGAAAGAAGCAATCAACTATAGCAAATAAGCTTAGAATATTAAAGCTTAGTGATAAAGTTAGAGAAATATGCGTTGCTAATAATTTAACTGAGAGACATGCAAGAGCATTATTATCTCTTCAAGATGAAAAATTACAGTTAAGTATAATAAAGAAGGTCATTAAAGATAGTTTAAATGTAAGACAAACAGAAGAGTTGATAAATAAAGAATTATTAAAAATTGCAGGAAAAGAAATGAATGGAAAATCAAAAAAGAAAATAACAACAGTGTTTCCGGCAAAACTTTATGTAAACACTATAAAGCAAGTTTTTGATAAATTTAATATACCTGCAAAATATGATATGTCAGATCATGAAGAATATATACAAATTACAGTAAACATTCCTAAAAAGAAAAAATAAATTTTAATCCAAACCACTAAAAATAGATATTTTTAGTGGTTTTTTTATGCAGTTTTTGTTGAAAAAAAGCGACTATAATTTATTAATAATTAAAAGCTGAAAAAACTATTAAGAATGTATTGTTTTGTAAGTTTTAGCTTTAATTATTATATAAAAAAATATATAATATAGTATGAGAGAGAGGGGGTGCGAAGCTCTATAAATACTTAGGGCTAGATATGAAAATAATTTGTATATTTAATCAAAAAGGCGGGGTTGGAAAGACAACCACAAACATTAATTTAGCTTCTTATCTTGCAATGGCAGGTTATAAGGTGCTAACAATAGACATTGATCCTCAAGGTAATACTACAAGTGGATTGGGTTTAGATAAGAGAAGTTTAGAATTTTCAATGTATGATGTTATAACATCGAATGTAAGTTTAAAAGAGGTTATTATACATAGCGATCTTATTTCAAATCTATATATAGCACCATCAACAATGGAATTAGCCGGAGCTGAGGTTGAAGTTATAACAAAAGAAAATAGAGAAAGAATACTATTAGACAAAATAAATGAAGTAAAAGATGAGTTTGACTTCATTTTTATAGATTGCCCACCATCATTAGGTGTTTTAACCATAAATGCATTAACTACTTGTGATTCTGTATTAATACCTATCCAATGTGAGTTTTATGCATTAGAAGGAGTTGGACAACTAATGAATACTATTAAGCTTGTAAAGAAATCATTAAACCCTAAAATCAAAATAGAGGGTGTAATTATGACAATGTATGATTACAGAACAAACCTTAGTAATGAAGTATTTAATGAAGTAAAGAAGTACTTTAAAGATAGTGTTTATGAGAATACAATTCCTAGAAATATTAGGCTAGCAGAGTCTCCAAGTTTTGGACTACCTATAATGCTTTATGATGAAAAATGTAAAGGGGCAGATGCTTACTCAAGATTAGCAAAGGAATTTTTAAAAAGACAAGAGGTAGTGAAAGGTGAGAGTAAATGAGTAAAAAGTTTGGATTAGGAAAAGGATTGGGCGCTTTAATTCCAGATGAGATTCAAGATGAGGTTAAAACAGATATAAAAGATAAGTCCTCATCAAGTACATTAATTCCTTTAAATAAAATAATAAATAACTCAGATCAACCAAGAAAGTTCTTTGATAGTGATAATATAGCTGAGCTTGCAGAATCTATAAAAAATCATGGAATTATACAACCACTTATATTAAAGAAACATCAAAAAAAATATATTATAATAGCAGGGGAAAGAAGATGGAGAGCGGCTAAAATGTTAAGTCTTAAAGAAGTACCAGCTATTGTTATGGATTTAAGTGATAAAGAAGTATTAGAAATTTCATTAATTGAAAATATACAAAGACAAGATTTAAATCCAATTGAAGAAGCTTTAGCATATAGAAAGCTAATAGATGAATTCAATTTGACCCAGCAAGAATTAAGTCAAAGGATAGGAAAATCTAGAGTTGCTATTACTAATACTATGAGACTTATTAATTTAGATGAAAGAGTACAGCAGTACTTAATAGAAAGCGTAATTTCAGAAGGTCATGGAAGAGCTTTATTAGCTGTTGAGGATAAAGATTTACAGTATAAGCTAGCTCAGAAAATTATAGATGAAAAACTTTCAGTAAGGGAGTTAGAAAAATTAATAAAGTCTGTATTTAAAGAGAAAGAAGAAAAACAGGAAGAAGTTAAATTTAATCCTTATGTTAAAGATGTTGAGAATAAACTTCAAGATTATTTTGGAACAAAGGTAAATATAAACTCAAAGAATAAAAAAGGAAAAATAGAAATTGAATACTATTCAGATGATGATTTAAATAGAATTTTAGAACTAATGAATATTTAATGTTTCACGTGAAACATGTTTCACGTGAAACATTCTTAAGAAAAGGAAGGACGGAAATACTGTGGAAAATTTAATATCAAACTTATCAAATTATTTACCTTATATACTAATAGGAATGGGTGTAGTAATTTTATTACTTTTAATTTTACTTATTATTTTATGGAAGTCAGTGAATAGATTAGAAAATAAGTATAGAAAAATGATGAGAGGTACTAGCAACAAAAATTTAGAAGAAGTAATTGTTAGTAAGCTAAATGATGTTGAAGAAGCTGAAAATGCTGCAAGAGAAGCTGCTAAGCTATGCGAAAATTTAAAAGTTGAAATTAGAGGATGTGTCCAAAAGGTTGGAATAATGAGATATAAGGCTTTCGAAGATGTTGGAAGTGATTTAAGTTTTTCAATAGCAATGCTTGATGGACACAATGATGGAATAGTATTAACAGGATTATATGGAAGACATGATAGCACAACGTATGCTAAACCAGTTGATAAAGGTATATCAAGATACGAATTATCAGAAGAAGAAGCTCATGTTTTAAAAGAAGCAATAAATAGTAAGTAAAAAAATCTCTTCTTCTCGCTAACGCGAGAAGAAGAGATTTTTTAGTTAAAATACTATATTAATAGTTAGTCAAAGATTCAACTAAATCATCTTTATTTATAAGTTTATCTATTGAATATGAAATTCCCTTAGCTATAAATTCTGCTAGTGTAACTACAGTATATAATCTAGTATTTTGTAAAACCATAAATTCAAAATTTCCTGAGACATTTACAACGCCAGTCACACTTAAATCTCCTACAGGAGGCAAATCCTTATTAAGGGCTAATCCTGGAAATAGAGGTTTATTTTCTATAAATACTCTTCCTACATTTTGAAAAGAGCCTAATGAAGCATCAATAGCGACTATATATGGATTATTAAAAGATTCATAAATCTTTTTTAATATGTCATCAAGATTTTGAGAATGAACAGGATAATATAAAGATCCATATACATATATATTTTTATTCTTAAATTCCTTTATATTATGGCCTACTAATGGGCCTAGTGAATCCCCAGTTGAACGATCAGATCCTATACATAAAAATATTATAGTTCTATTATCATCAAGTATTGGTTTTAAATTATTATAAAGATGCTCTCCAACTTCATTAAATGAATCGTTATCTATACCATCAATTGAAAAAATTTTATTCATAAAAATACCTCCCTATATAGAAATTATTTCCATAAAGGGAGGTGTTTATTCAGATTTACTATAAATCTTCGCTAGCTTTTTTCAATATTGATAATGCATAGTCTATATCATCTTCAGTATTGAAATATGAGACACTAAGTCTAACAGTTCCACTTGGAAATGTACCTATAGATTTATGGCACATTGGTGCACAGTGCAATCCGGAACGATTACTAATTCCATATGTCTCAAGATAGAATGATAATTCTGAAGTATCTACTCCTTTTAAATTAAATGATAAAGATGTAGTAGATTTAGAGCCTGTAATATCTCCATAAACCTCAAACATATCAATATCTAATATTCCATTAAGCAATTTCTTATAAAGTATAGAATTCTTTTCCTTTATATTATCAATGCCTATTTTATTTATAAAATCTATAGCATTTGATAAGCCAACTATACCAGGTATATTTAAAGTTCCGCACTCGAATTTATCAGGCATAAATGTTGGTTGATGTATTTCATGAGAAAGGCTTCCTGTACCACCTTCCATAATTGTAGTACAAACCTTATTTAAATCATCATCTATTATAAAGCCACCAATACCTTGAGGTCCAAGTAAACTCTTATGTCCTGTAAATGCTAATGCACTTGCATTTATCTCTTTAAAATCAATAGGTACTGAGCCCGCAGATTGAGCTGTATCAATAATGAAAAAAATCCCATGTTCCTTACAGATATTACCTATTTCTTTTATAGGTTGTATAGTACCTATTACATTTGATGCATGGGTTACTACAACGAGTTTAGTATTTCCTTTTATAAGTTTTTCTATATCATGGGGATCTATAAATCCATTAGCATCTGATTCTACAAAATCTACTTCTACATTTAAATTTTCTTTACATGATATTATTGGCCTTATAACTGAATTATGTTCAATTGAAGATGTTATAACATGGTCTCCTTCTTTTAAAGTACCTTTTATAAGTATATTTAATGAAGAAGTAATATTATTTGTAAAAATAACATTTTCTATTTTGTCATAATTAAAAAATCTTGCAATTCTCTCACGAGCGAGAAAAATCTCTCTATTACTTTCTAGAGCATTTGAGTGGTTTGATCTATTAGCGTTACCACCTATATTTACTAAATAGTTATAAATTGAATCAGCAACAACCTTAGGCTTTGGAAAAGTTGTGCTTGCATTATCTAAATATACTTTCATATTCGACACCCTTTAACAAATTAATACATATATTCCATAAGAGATGAAACATATGCTTATTACATATAATACATAAGTCAAAAGCATAGAAGCAGTCTTATCAATATCTTTTTTCAATAGTTTTAATCCTTTTGATGCTAAGATATTTAGTATTGTAAACCAAGTAAGACTTCCAATTAACATAAATAAAAATGATGTGTAGAAGAATAGTCTACCATCTGATCTCCAGATACTAACTACTGTACCACTAAACGCCAACCAAAATGAGAATGTAACTGGATTAATAAATGTAATTATAAAGCCAGAAATAAATTCTCCAAGCTTTGGATTATTTAGTATTTTTGATGAGTTAGTATTATTTTTAGAATGCTTAGCAAAAAGAAATAATACTATACCAGATATAATCCAAAATACGCCTTTATAAGTTTTGTTATCCTCTAAAATCCTAAAGAGTCCTAAATTAATTATTATTAAGTAAGTATAATCAGCAAAAACTGCACCGATTGATACTTTAAATCCATGCCAAAATCCTTTACTTACTGAACGATTTATAGACTCTAATCCAGCAGGGCCAAGGGGAATAGATGCACAAAGTCCTGTAAAAAAGCCTATAAATCCTGCTCTCATAATATGAATCATAATGTTCTCCTTTAAAAATATAAATACATATTATCTAATTATAAATCAAATATAGATACAATTCATTAAGTTTACATAAAAAGACTATTATATTTCTTTATAAAATTTATAAAATATATATAATATAAACTATGAAAGATATTTTACAGAAGGGGAGATAAGAATGAAATATTACATAATAGTATTTAAAAATACCCATGATGCAATGACTGGAGAAAAAATTCTAAAAGAGAAAGAATATACATTTAGGATAATGCCAACTCCTACATCAATAACTCAAAGCTGTGGTATTTGTATAAGAATTGAAGATGAAGAGGAAATGAATAGAATAAAAGAAGAGAAATTTGAATATAAAAATATGTATTGTAAAGAAGGTTCAGAGTATAGAGAAATACAATAATTAAAAAGGGGGAAGATATATGGGTTATTTTCTATTTAATACATCATTTAGTAATAAAGATATATCATTTGGACCCATTACTATATCATCGGATAGTATAGATTTCTTAATAAAAAAATGCCTAACAGTAATTATTGTTATCTTTTTAATGTTTATAACCATTAAGATAGGAAATAGATTAATAAATAAGTTTGTTAAAAAACAAATTGAAAATCCAAACTCAAAATTAACTATGAGTCCTCAAAAGGCTAAGACTATAGGTGCAGTAATGCATAGTATACTTAAATATTCTGTTTATTTTATAGGAATAGCGATAATAATTTCAGATTTATTTAAGGGAATATCATTAACCTTTGCAAGCATTGGAGGATTTGCAGTAGGTTTTGGAGCACAGAGTTTAGTACAGGATCTTATAAATGGATTTTTTATATTATTTGAAGATCAATATGGTGTTGGTGATTATGTAACTATTGGTACATTTGAGGGAATAATAGATAGCATAGGAATAAGAACTACAATACTTAAGGATTTTAATGGAGATTTACATCTTATACCAAATGGTACTATAAAGGCAGTTACTAATCATTCTAGAAATAATATGAGGTTTATTGTTGATGTATCTATTGCCTACGAAGAAGATATAGATCACGCAATAGATATAATAGATAAAACATGCAAAGAATTCCAAGAAGAACATAAGGAAGAGATTCCGCAACCAATAGATATATGGGGAGTTACTAACTTAGGAGCTTCTGGAGTAAATATAAGAGTAGTTGGATTTAGTATACCTATGAAGCAATGGTCTATGGAAAGAAATCTTAGGAAGGCTATAAAGGAAGCATTAGATAAAGAAGGAATAGAAATTCCTTATAATAAAACTCAAATAATAATGAAAGAAGCATAATGAAGGGAGATATAAAATTGGTAGAGAATTTTGGTTTAGGTGATATAGTTGAAATGAAAAAACAACATCCTTGTGGTGAGAAAAATTTTGAAATTACAAGAATTGGCGCTGATGTAAAGATAAAATGTGTCGGATGTGGAAGAATTATCATGATACCAAGAAGTAAATTTCAAAAAGGTGCAAAAAAAATAGTTCAAAAAGCAGAAAGTTAACAAAAATCCTTGAAAAAGTAAATTTTTAATGTTAAAATTATAAATTGTAATCCCTGCTGTGCAAAGCACAGCCGTTTAGTCCGAGGGGAGGAGGTGAAAATGATGAGAAAGTACGAAACTATATTCATACAACACCCATCACTTGACGAAGAGGCTGTTAAAGCTAACATCGAAAAGTTCAAAGGTGTAATAGAAAATGGTGGAGGAACTGTAGATAACGTTGATGTTTGGGGTAAGAGAAAGCTTGCTTACGAAATCTCAAAAGTTAACGAAGGATACTATACATTAGTAGACTTTACAGCTAACCCAGAATTACCAAGAGAATTAGAAAGAATATTCAGAATCACTGACGGTGTTATGAGACACATCGTAGTAAGAAAAGAAGCGTAAGAGAGGTGATATTGTAATGAACAAAGTTATACTTTTAGGTAGACTTACAAAAGATCCTGAATTAAGATTTGCTGCAGGAAGCGGAAATGCTGTTACAAGATTTTCAATTGCTGTTACAAGACAATTCAAGAGAGATGAAGCTGACTTTATCAATTGCGTAGCCTTTGGAAAAACAGCTGAAACAATAGCACAATATCTTACAAAAGGTGGCCAAATTGCAATTACTGGTAACATTAGAACTGGTAGTTATGATGCACAAGACGGTTCAAAAAGATACACTACTGATGTAGTTGTTGAAAGCTTTGAATTTGTTGGTGGCGGAAAAGGCGGCAACAATACTGGATCATTTAATAATGATTTCGGTGGTAATAATTCTGATTATTCAAAACCATCAAATGATTCATTTGGCGGTTTTGACGATGATATGACTCCCGTTGATGACGGAGACATGCCATTTTAAATTTTCAAGGTAAGGAGGAAAAATCATGAGAGAAAACAACAACAGAAGATCTGGCGGAAGAATGAGAAGATCTAAGAGAAAAGTTTGCGCTTTTTGTGTTGAAAAAGCTGAATCAATAGACTACAAAGATGTGTCTAAGATCAGAAAGTACGTTACTGAAAGAGGAAAGATACTTCCAAGAAGAATTTCAGGAACATGTGCTAAGCATCAAAGACAAGTAACTGAGTCAATTAAGAGAGCTAGAAATGTAGCTTTATTACCATTCACAACTGAATAGTAATAAATTAAAGAGAGTAAAATAGAATTAAATTTCTATTTTACTCTCTTATTTTTTTGGGAAAAACTTTCATTTTCTTGCATTAGTAATAGAAAAAAACTAAAATATACATACAAGGGTATTTAAGAGGTGAGGTTTATGAAAAAGAATGATTTAAATATTATGGGTAACGTAAAGATTATTGAAAATTTAAAAGCTCAACTACTTAGAGTAATAGGTGATTTTTATACATTATTGACAAGAGGTAGTAATGTTGCAGAAGAAGCTATAGTTGAATGTATATCTGGTGCAATAATTATTTTATATGTACTGGGGGAAAAACTTGGTTATTCAGCGTCTAAAATTGATGATGAAATGAAAAATAAGCTTGATATTGGTATAAGAGCCGAAGATGAAGTTGAAAAAGAAGGAAAGAGTTTAAGTAAGCTTAAGGAGTATATTTCAAAGAGAAGAGACTAATAATTAAATAGGAGGCGTTTTATGAATGTAAAGTCGTTAATTATAAAACTCATAAAACCAGTTGGATTAATTTTAGCTTCTTTAATATTCTTTTTATTAGGTTATAACCAGATAGCGTTATTAATTGCAATAATATATTTTATAGATAATTTCTATCAATTAAATAATTATTGGAAAAAGGAAGAAAATATAAATCAGTTTACAAAAGATATAAATAAAGCAATAGAGGATAATGTAGCTAGTACATTACTACCTATAGCACTTATAACTGAAACTGGAATTATAAAATGGCATAATAATATTTTTAATGAATTAGAACCTAAAAAGAATTTTATTGGAGAAAGTATACTTAGTATTGCAAGAGATCTTAATCTAGATAAAATAATAAAAGCAGATAAAGATTTACATCAAAGATTAAAGTTAAATGGAAGACTCTATGATGTTTATAGTACTAAAATACTTAGAAGAGATGAGCAATTATTTTTAGTATACTTTAATGATATAAGTGAGTTTATAGGATTAGATATAACAAAAGAAAGTATAATGCTTATAGAGGTTGATAATTTCAACGAAGCTTTAGATACAACTGATGAGCCTAATAAACCTTTAGTAATTGCAGAAATCGATAGAGAGATAAATTCATATGCATATGGGTTAGAGGCAATGATAAAAAAATACCAACGGAATATGTATGTTGTATCTGTACAAGATAAATACATAGATGAAGAGATAAATAATAACTTTAAGATATTAGATAGAATATCTAAGATAAATAAAGGTAATAAGTTAGAGATAACTCTCAGCATAGGTGTTGGAAGAGGTGGAATTTCACCACTTGAAAATTATAATTATGCTACAGTTGGTAAAGAACTTGCTCTAGGAAGAGGTGGAGATCAAGTTGTTGTAAAAAGTAGCGATGAAGTTAAGATATTTGGTGGAAATAGTAAAGAGATAGAGAAAAGAACTAGAGTTAGAGCGAGAGTTGTATCTCATGCTTTAAAAGAACTTATATATGAAAGTAATAAAGTATTTATAATGGGTCATAAAAATCCAGACATGGACTGCTTTGGAGCAGCTGTTGGACTTTCAAGTACAATAAAACAACTTGGAAAATCATGTAGCATCATTCTAGATAAAGATGTTGGAGCTATAGAATATTACCTAAGAGAATTGAAAAGTGATTCAAAATATGCTAATCTATTTGAAACATCAGAAGAAGCTATGAAGAAGATAGATGATGAGTCATTATTAATAATTGTAGATGTACACAACAAGAATTATGTTAATAATTTAAAGCTTGTTGAAAAAACAAAAAGAAAAGTCATAATAGATCATCACAGAAGAAGTGCTGATATAATAGAAGACACTTTGCTTAATTATATAGAAGTTTATGCATCATCTACTTGCGAGATGATAACAGAAGTAATTCAATATATGAATGATAAGCCACATCTTACAAAGCTTGAAGCTGAAGGGCTACTTGCTGGTATTTATATGGATACTAAAGGTTTTTCATTTAAAACAGGTGTAAGAACTTTTGATGCTGCATCATTTTTAAAGAACACAGGTGCAGAAACTACAGAAGTTAAAAAGATGTTTACTGATAACTTAACAGATTTTATACAAATTGCTGATATAATAAAATCAGCAAAGATTCATGATAAAATTGCAATTGCTACATGTCCGCCTAATGTTACGGACACTGTTATAATTGCAAAATCAGCAGATGAATTGTTAAATATATCAGGTATTTTAGCGAGCTTTGTTCTGGCAAACATCAACGGTGACACTTATATAAGTGCTAGATCAATTGGAGAGATTAATGTCCAAATTGTACTAGAAGCTTTAGGTGGTGGTGGCCATATGAATATGGCAGGAGCTAAAGTATCAAATAAATCAATAGATGAAGTCTTGATAGATTTAAAAGATGTAATGAAAAAATACTTAAGGGTGGGTGAATAAAATGAAAGTAATTTTATTAAAAGACGATAAGAAACTAGGAAAAAAAGGTGATGTTATTAATGCATCAGATGGATATGCAAGAAATTTCTTGTTCCCAAAGAACATAGCTAAGGAAGCTACAGAAAGCAATCTACACATTTTAAACAACCAAAAAGAAAATGAAAGAAAGCAAAAGCTTGCAGAACTTGAAGCAGCTCAAAAATTAGCAGCTGATTTAAAGGGAAAAGAAATAAAAATTGAAGGAAAATCTGGAGATAACGGAAAGTTATTCGGAGCTATTACTAGCAAAGAAGTTGCAAAGAAGATAAAAGAATTATATAAGATAGATATTGATAAGAAGAAGATAGTTATGGACACAATAAAAGTAGCTGGAGGATATGAAATAGAAGTTAAATTATATCCTGAAGTATCAACAAAGATGAAAGTTATAATTGTTCCACAAGCTTAAGGAGGAATAGTATTGAAATTACGTGAGGAAATTGGTTTCCTGCAGGATGTAATTAAAGGAGATTTACCTCAAGAATCTCAAATAAATGTTCTATTTGACATATTAAAGAATGTATTAGATGAAGGTGCTATAAGAGCTAGAACTATAAGATTTAAATTAAAAAATCAAGTAAGTTCAACAAAACTTACTGAAAGAGCATATGCATTAAATATGATAGCTTCAGATGGAGCAGGAATAGAAGTTGTTCCACCAGAAGATAAAATTGATGAAGTTCTTGAAGATACTGTAGTTTGGATTTCAGAAGAAATAGCTAAAAAGTATGTACAAAACCAAATAGAGTCAAAAGTAGAAAAGGCAATAATGGAAAAGCAAGAAAAATACATCGATGAGATGAGACTATCCATTATGAAGAAAGAAAAAGGCAGCGAAAACCAAAAAACAAAGAAAAAATATGAGGAACTTAAAGAATTAGATTCAAGAGTAACTAGTAAGAATATAATGAGTTTTTTAAGACCTGAAACTTTAGATGAAATAGTAGGTCAAGAAAGAGCTATAAAATCATTAATATCAAAGTTATCATCTCCGTATCCTCAACATATAATCCTTTATGGACCTCCAGGGGTTGGTAAAACTACTGCAGCTAGAATTGCATTAAAGGCAGCTAAAGAACTAAACTTTACTCCATTTGATGACAAATCAAAGTTTGTTGAAGTAGATGGTACAACTTTAAGATGGGATCCAAGAGAGATTACAAATCCTTTATTAGGATCAGTTCATGACCCTATATATCAAGGTAGTAAAAGAGATTTAGCAGATATAGGTGTACCAGAACCAAAGCCAGGTTTAGTTACTGAAGCTCATGGTGGAGTATTATTTATAGATGAAATAGGAGAACTTGATAATATACTTCAAAATAAGTTACT
Source organism: Clostridium sardiniense (assembly GCF_050584765.1). Classification (GTDB taxonomy): domain Bacteria; phylum Bacillota; class Clostridia; order Clostridiales; family Clostridiaceae; genus Clostridium; species Clostridium sardiniense_A. The sequence goes on from NZ_JBNOOR010000007.1 coordinate 28,723, forward strand.
TAAAGTATTAGAAGATAAGAGAGTTGAATTCTCATCATCATACTACGATCCAGATGATGATAAAACTCCAAAGTATATAAAGTATTTATTTGATAATGGAGCTCCAGCAGATTTTGTTTTAATTGGAGCAACAACAAGAGAGCCAGGAGAAATAAACCCTGCACTTAGATCAAGATGTACTGAAGTTTACTTCGAGCCGTTATCTGTTAAAGATATTGAAGATATAGTAAAAAATGCTGCAAGAAAGCTTGGAGTTTCACTTGAAAAGGATGTTCCAGAATATATAAGCAGATTTACTATAGAAGGAAGAAAGGCCGTAAATATACTTACAGATGCATATGGTTATGCTTTATACAAGAGAAAGGCTATACCAAAGAAACTTAAGATAACATTAAAGGATGTTGAAGAGGTAATTTCTATAGGAAGATATACTCCTTTTGAAAGAGTTAATGATAATTCAAATTATGAGGTAGGTCATATACATGGCTTAGGAGTAAGTGGATTTATTGGATCAACAATAGAAATTGAAGCTGCTGCTTTCCCTGCAAAGAAAAAAGGTGCAGGTACAGTTAGATTTAATGAAACTGCTGGAAGCATGGCAAAGGATTCAGTTTATAATGCAGCATCTGTAATAAGAAAAATTACAGATAAAGATATAAAAGATTATGATATACATGTAAATGTTATTGGTGGCGGAAAGATAGATGGACCATCTGCAGGAGCTGCTATAACAGTATGTATAATAAGTGCATTATTAGAAAAACCTTTAAGACAAGATGTTGCTATTACCGGGGAAATATCTTTAAGAGGAACAGTTAAGCCTGTTGGTGGAATATTTGAAAAAATCTATGGTGCAAGAAGAAAAGGAATTAAACTTGCTATTGTACCAGAAGATAACAAAAATGAAGTTCCACAAGGATTAACAGATATAGAAGTTAAACCAGTTAGCACAATTGAAGAAGTTATGAATTTAGTTTTCTAAATTAGTAAAGTAAAGAAGATGGTTACCATCTTCTTTGTTTTTTTAGAAATAATAACTTGTTTTTTTAATGATAATAATTTGATATAATATGAGAAGATAATGTTTGGAAGGAGGTACATGAATGGAAACAACCGTTAATAGAACGCTACCACAGAGTATAGAAGCAGAACAATCAGTAATAGGATCTATGATTATAGATAGAAGTGCAATAGCTCAAGCGGCAGAAGGATTGGACGAAGAAGATTTTTATAGAGATAGTCATAAAGTATTATTTAAAAGCATTATTGATATGTTTAAAAGAGATATGGCAGTTGACTTAGTTACTGTGTTAGAACATTTAAAAGCTACTGATACTCTTGAAAGAGCTGGTGGTGTTACATATGTAACAGAAATAACATCCTCTGTACCAACAACAGCGAACCTCGCATCATATATACAGATAGTTCAGGAGAAATCAACTCTTAGAAAGCTTATAAAGGCTTCTACTTCAATTATCGAAGAAAGTTATAATAAGCAGGGTGAAGTTGAAAATGTATTAGATGCGGCTGAGAAGAGAATATTTGATATAGCAGAAAAAAGAACTACAAGTGACTTTGAGCCATTAAATCAAGTTCTTGAAAGAGGATTTATTGAAATAGAAAGACTATTCAATAACAAAGGTGAAATAACAGGTGTAGGATCTGGATTCATGGATTTAGATGCTAAAACATCAGGTTTCCAAAAAGGTGATATGGTACTAATTGCAGCAAGACCATCTATGGGTAAAACAACATTTGCATTAAATATTGCAGAACATGTTGCCCTTAGGGAAGGTAAAAGTGTAGTAGTATTTTCACTGGAAATGTCAAAGGAGCAATTAGCATATAAGTTATTATGTTCAGAAGCGAATGTTGATATGTTAAAGCTTAGAACAGGTGCGTTAGATGATAAGGATTGGGAAAACATCGCAAGGGCAACAGGGCCTTTATCTAAAGCTAGAATATATATAGATGACACTGCAGGGGTTTCCGTAATGGAGATGAGATCTAAATGCAGAAGACTTAAAATGGAGTATGGTATAGATTTAATACTAATTGACTACCTTCAACTTATGTCAGGGTCATCATCAGAGAGTAGACAACAAGAAGTATCAGAGATATCAAGATCTATAAAAGCATTAGCTAAGGAAATGGAATGCCCAGTAATAGCGTTATCACAGTTATCACGTGCACCTGAGCAAAGAGCTGACCATAGACCGATGCTTTCTGACCTTAGAGAGTCAGGATCAATTGAGCAGGATGCCGACCTTGTTATGTTCTTATATAGAGATGAGTACTATAACAAGGAAACAGAAGAAAAGAATGTCGGCGAATGTATTATAGCTAAGCAAAGAAACGGTCCAGTTGGAACTGTTAAACTTGCATGGCTTGGTCAATTCAGTAAATTTGGTAATCTCGATTCAATACATCAAGAATAATATTATAAAGTAAATTTTAGAAACTCGCCGAAATAAGATGGTGAGTTTCTTTGTATAAGTAATAAATTTATAAAGGTTAATATAAGGAGGTCTTTAAATGAGTAAAAAGATAGGTTTTATAGGATGCGGAAATATGGGAAGTTCAATGCTTGGAGGATTAATAAATAAGAACTTTGCAAAGAAAGAAGATATTATAGTTTCAACTAGAAGTGAAGAATCTAAAGAAAGATTAGAAAGCAAATATGGAGTTTTAGGTGCATTAAAAAATATAGATGTTGTAAATAAGTCAGATATATTAATACTTGCGGTTAAGCCATATATGTATAAAGATGTATTAAATGAAGTAAAATCATCCCTAAGAAAAGATCAAATCATAATAAGTATCGCAGCTGGAATAGATTTATGTGATTTACATGAAATGATTGGAGAGGACTTTAAAATAGTTAAGACAATGCCAAATACTCCAGCTTTAGTAGGAGAGGGAATGTCTGCTATATGTCCAAATAAGAATGTTGATAAATATGAATTAAACTATGTATGTAGTATGTTTGAGGCATTTGGAAGTTATGAAATACTAGACGAGAAAGACTTCCATGCATTTATAGCTCTATGTGGATCATCACCAGCTTATGTGTTTATGTTTATAGAAGCTATGGCAGATGGAGCTGTTAAACTTGGAATACCAAGAAATAAAGCATATAAAATGGCAGCACAAAGTGTACTTGGATCTACTAAGATGGTACTAGAAACAAAGGAGCATCCAGGGGTATTAAAAGATATGGTATGTTCACCAGGTGGTACAACTATAGAGGCTGTATGTGAACTTGAAGATAAAGGTTTTAGAAATGCAATAATTAAAGCTATGGATAAGTGTGCAGAAAAATCAAAGAGCATGTAATATAATATAAAAATTTTTTTTATATTAATGTTGACAAATAGATCAGGATTATATATACTAAGGTTAGTGATAATCAATATCAATTAGGAAATGCGTAAGATAGTTGAATTGGTTGCCAAACTGGACACACACACATAAAACACACACACAAACATTAACTAAAAACTCCTCTTAATTATTAAAAATTAAGGAAAAAAAGCCTTAGAGGCCACAGCTCTAAGGCTTTTTTTTTACCATTTTAAAAGTTATATTTAAATATTATACGAATTATTTATTAATTTTATAGAAAAACATTCGATAATATGTTGATTAATATCTTCCAGTTTGTTACTATAATTAATGGAGATTATAAAAATCCAAATAAATTTTATATTATTTTATGTTATTTTAAAAATTAATGTAAATAATAAAATTGTAAAAATAACTCCATAAATTTAAGAGAAAATTAGATTAGTAATCTAAAGGAGGCAAATAATATGTCAGCATTTATAGTAATAGGAGCTCAATGGGGAGACGAAGGAAAAGGAAAGATGACAGACTATCTTGCAGAAGATGCAGATGTTGTTGTTAGATTCCAAGGAGGAAACAATGCAGGTCATACTGTAGTAGTTGGAGATAAGGAATATAAGCTTAGATTAATACCTTCAGGAATACTATATGATGATAAGACAAATGTTATTGGAAACGGAGTAGTTGTTGATCCAAAAGCATTATTTGAAGAAATAGAATATTTAGAAGGTGTTGGAGTTAAAGTAACACCAGAAAAGTTAATAATAAGTGATAGAGCACAACTAATAATGCCATATCATAAGGTATTAGATAAGTTAAAGGAAAAAGCAAGAGGAAAAAATGATATTGGTACAACTGGAAGAGGAATTGGACCTTGTTATACAGATAAATTTGAAAGATGTGGTATAAGAGTTTGTGATCTTATGCACGAAAATGTATTTACAGAAAAATTAAGAGAAAATATAGAGGCAAAAAATGCTTATATAACAAAAGTATTAGGTGGAGAAGCTTTAAATTTTGATGAAATACTTAAAGAATATCTTGAATTAGCTAAGAAATTAAGACCATTTGTTACTGATACTTCAGTTAAGGTTTATGATGCTATAAAAGCAGATAAAAATGTATTATTTGAAGGTGCACAAGGAATGCTTCTTGATATAGATTATGGTACATATCCATATGTAACATCATCAAATACAACAGCAGGTGGAGTAGCAGCAGGTTCAGGTATAGGACCAAGAATGATTACTAATGCCGTAGGTATAGCTAAAGCTTATACTACAAGAGTTGGTAAAGGACCTTTCCCAACAGAATTAGATAATGAAGTTGGTGAATGGATAAGAGAAAAGGGACATGAATACGGAGTTAATACTGGAAGATCAAGAAGATGCGGATGGCTTGATCTTGTAATACTAAAGACTTCAGTAAGAGTTAGTGGATTAACTTCCCTTGCAGTAACTAAAATAGATACATTAGCTGGATTAGATAAGATTAAAGTTTGTGTTGGATACAAATTCAATGGAGAAATCATTGATTACTTCCCAGCAAGCTTAGAAGATCTTGCTATGTGTGAACCTGTATATGAAGAATTTGATGGCTGGGATGAAAGTGTAGCAGATGCTAGAAGTTACGATGAACTTCCAGAGAATGCTAAGAAATATATCGAAAGAATAGAAGAGTTAACAGATACGAGAGTATCAATAGTTTCAGTTGGTCCAAAGAGAGATCAAACTATGAGAGTTAAAGAAATTTAATTCCGACTAGTTGACTTGACTTTAATAATTGTATAAAATATAATCTTTTTATAGATGATAATTATGTAGATAAAATTATTAAAGAGGTGAATTATATGATAACTAAAGATATGACAATCGGACAAATCATTCATGAAGATCCAACAAGAGCAGAAGTATTAATGGCTTTTGGAATGGGTTGCGTTGGATGTCCATCAGCTCAAGCAGAAACATTAGAAGAAGCAGCTGCTGTTCATGGATTAAACTTAGAAGCTTTAATAAGCGCTTTAAACAATAAAGCTGAATATTAATAGAACGTAAATATTTGGGCAGATGATTAGGAACTTAATAATCTGCCCTTTTTTATATTTCCTTAGTAACATTAATTAAGTTATGTATAACTTTTAAGAATAATAAATTATATATCAGAATATATTCATAGTACAAATTTGATTAATGTGAGGGATAATAATATGTTATATAAGAAGTATAGAAATAAAGAAGAATATGATAGTACTGAGTCCTTAAACCAAGACAAGGCAAGTAAAAGAATAAATAAGTATATAGATTTAAGAAAGAGTGATTTTAACTTTATAGATAATATGAGCTTTAAGCAAACAGTTTTACTTGGAATATTAACTTTAGTTATTTTAATATTAGCAAATTCAGCAGTAGCTATCTATGGAAATTTTTATGGCAATAATATTGAATCTATTATGTGGACAGCTATATTTGAATCACTAGCATTAGGGATTATATCAACATTTATATTTATATTTGCAGGAGATGACGCAAGAGGCCGTTATGGCTATTTAGGATGCATTAAGATAACTGTAGTAGTATCTTTAATAAGAGGAGTGTTTGAGCTTGTAGGAAGTGGCATAACAGGTCTTATGCCTAGTATGAGCAGAATGCTATTTATATTAGCAATGTTAGCATTCCAAGTTGTGACATATATGATATTTAAAAATAAAAATATCATATATGGTAAAAAGGCCATACTAGTAATATTACTACTAACTCTATTCATATGATTAATATTTTGTAAAAATTGGTCTAGCCACATGGCAAGAGGATAGCAAATTTATATAAATTAAGATAGGATTATAATAGAGTAAATTTTGAGGTGAGCAAATGATTAAGGATTATACAAAACAGTATGAAGTAATGTATAGAGATGCAAATTACAAATTAAAATGTAAATTATCAACAATAGTTGATCTTTTCTGTGATGTTGGAAATCTTCATGCAGAAGCAGTAGGCGATACTATAGAGTTTCAATTATCTCATGGATGTGCATGGGTATTTTATAAGTATGATATAAAAGTTCATAGATATCCTAAATATAGAGACAAGATTTATGTCACTACAATGCCAGTAGGATTTAAAAAGTTCTATGCGTTTAGAAAATATCTAATAAAGAGTGAAGATGGAGAGCTACTTGCTGAAGCTACTGCATTATTTTTCTTCATAAATATAGAGAAAAGAAGACCAGCAAGAATACTTAAGGAACAATATGAAATCTATGGCGAAGATGGGGATATGGAAGTAGCTATAGATATGGAAAAGATAAAAAAGATGGAGAGGGAAGATCATTATAAAGAGTTCCAAATAAGATATAGTGATATAGACTCCAATACTCATGTAAATAATGTTAAGTATATTGAATGGGCTATAGAGTCTGTACCTATAGAAGTTATTAAAGGTTATGAAATAAGTAGAATAAAAATAGTATTTGAGAGAGAGACTACTTATGGAAATAGAATTCATGTATCAGCAGAAGTTAGAGAAGAAGAGGACGGATTAGTTACATTACATAGAATTACGAACCTAGAAGGTGATGAGTTAACATTATTAGAAGCTCACTGGAGAAGGGTAGAAAATAATTAAAATTTTAAAAAATCGGCTACCACTTACGTGGTAGCCGATTTATTTTTAGTACAAAAACTAATGTTTACTTTTTGCTATTGAATTTGCTACAAGGTATGCAGAGCTCCAAGCCCATTGAAGATTAAATCCTCCACAGTCACCATCAACATCTAAAATTTCACCAGCAAAATAAAGTCCTTTTACTATCTTAGATTCAAGGGTATTCATATCTACTTCTTTAGTATTAACTCCACCGACAGTAACCTGAGCGCTCTGGAATTCTTTAGTACCAATACACTTGAATCTCCAATCCTTAAGTCTATTTATAAGCTCATTTTGATATTGCCAATCTAAGTCATAACAAGGCACATGAATATTATCAATTCCTATATCTTTAAGAAGAATAGGAACAAGTTTTTTATTAAGAACTCCAATTAATGAATTTGAAATACTTCTATGTGAAAACATTGATAGATGCCCATAAATAAAGTTACTAACATCTTCTAAAGATTTGTTTTCCATCATATCAATTTTTATCCACACATCATCATGATTACTTAAACATCTAGAAGCTGTGGATGAAAGTTGAAGAATTGGAGGCCCTGATATTCCGTAATCTGTGAATAAAATTTCGCCACTAACTTCTCTAATAATTTTATTATTAGAAATAAGAGATACTTTTCCATCAAACTTAATTCCGGATAAGCCCTTAAGCTTTGGATAATCAAGCTTAAGCTGAACTATTCCAGGCATTAATTTAGTTATTGAATGCCCTAGGTTTTCTGCAAGTTTATGGCCAGATCCATCTGATCCAGTTTTAACTGCTGATTTTCCTCCACAACAAAGTAAAAGTTTTTCACAACTAAACTCTTTAAATTCATCATTACTTGTGGATAATTTAAATTTATTCTTCTTGTGGATAGTTTTTACTTTGCAATCTGTGTATAAAGGGATATTTCTATCTTCTATAGCAAATCTAAAAATATCCACAACTGATGAAGCTTGAAGTGACTGTGGATAAAGTTTATTATTTTCAAGTTCCACTATAGGTAATCCTATAGATAAAAAGAAATTTCTTGTATCCTCTATTGAAAAACTATTTAATGCATTTATAAAAAAATCTTTATTTGAACTATGATAATTTTTGAAAGGATAAGATATAGAACAATTTGAAATATTACATCTTCCATTACCAGTAGTAAGAATCTTCTTACCAACTCTATCTGTTCCCTCTACTATAGCAACATCTAATCCAAGATCTTTAGCTAAAATTGCTGCCATAAGTCCTGAAGCACCGCCACCAACTATTATTAAATCATGATATATCATATTTAAAATCTTCTCCTTAATATATATTTTAAATAGATTCTACCACAGTAATAATTTTCGTTAAAGGAAGGAATATTAAATAGTGAGGTGGACAAAATGAGAGTTATTATAAAAAATAAAGAATTAGAAGATTATAATAAAGAATTTAAGGTAAGAAGGATTAATTATGATAAAGTTTTAGTTATATATCCAAACGTTGAGAACCTAAAAGAATTTTACAATATAGATGTAGAAATAATTCCAGAAAATAATTTAGATAAGTTTTTAATGCAAAATAAGGAGTTATTAAAAATAAAACTTAAGAGAGGAATATCAGTATTTTTATATAAAGCACTTTTAGAGGAGATAAAGATTAATTGCAATGAAGACATAGAAGATATAAATTTATTAATGGATAATTACTTTGTAAATAAGAATAACATTTGGGAAAAAAATCTTTTATTAGTAGTAAACAAAAAATATCCATTAAAAATATCAGCTTCAGGAAGAAAATTTAATAGAAAAAATTATAATTTAAAGACAGAAGTATTATTTAGAGAAGAATTTATTAACATATGCACTAAAGAAATTTATAAAATAAAAAAAGATATTGAAAAAAAAGAAAAGCTTTTATCAAAATATGATGAGGCTATTAAAAACCTTGATAAATCAAAGGATAAAGCATGTTTTATTACAGAATAAAATCAAGAAAATTATTGTATTAGGAATAAAAAATAAAAAAAATAAAAATTTATTTTGAAAAAGTGTTGACACTTAAATTGATTTTATGTAATATAGTCTATGTGATTAGCGCCAATAAACGAAAGCGCGAGGCACAGATAAGTTTCTTAACATGGCTCCTTGGTCAAGCGGTTAAGACACCACCCTTTCACGGTGGTAACAGGGGTTCGATTCCCCTAGGAGTCACCA
>NZ_JBNOOR010000008.1:0-35467 GCF_050584765.1 Clostridium sardiniense
AGCACCTGCCTTGCACGCAGGGGGTCAAGAGTTCGAATCTCTTTATCTCCACCAAATAGGTGGAAAGCTATGAACTTGTGTTCATAGCTTTTTTTATTTTAAGAATTTTGAAAAGATTGTAATATTATATCTTCTATATAACTTTTATAATTAGTATCAACGAGTTTTATCACCATAAATTACATAATATGAATATTATTTATTATAAATAATAAAATAATTATATAAATTTTAATATATTGACTACAAAATGTAATAAAATGAAAAAATATTACTAAAGTTAATTATGTACAAGTCGTTAATGATTATATATAATTAATGTATAGAAATAATTAATTTGTATGGTTACGTTTTCAGAGGGTGGAACTAAAAGGTTATAAAGGCATATAATATAATAAGAATATATAAAATTAGAATCTTTTAAAGCTTAGGATGGGGAGTGTTTTTTTTGACAAAGATAGAGGAATTAAAGGAATGTCTTAAACAATTAAAGCTCGAAAAGCGAGAATTAATTTTAGCTGGAAAGAAAACTTCTAATATAGATATAAAGATTAAAGAAGTTGAAGAAGGTATTAATGAATTACAAAGATAGTGGATATAGTAATAAAGGTGTAGTTATGTAGAATAGAAATCTAACAAAAAATAGGTTAGATTTCTATTTTCTTTTTTTAGAATAATTACATCTACCCAGGAATATAATTACCTAGTAAGGTATAGTATTTATGATTGGGGAGATGGTAAAATGATTAGAACAGTTGTATGTCAGAAAGAAGGTTGTTCAGGAAATAAATTTCAAATTGAGACTATAGATAATAATATTCAAGCAACTTGTAGAGAATGTGGAAGCAAATATTTATATGAAGCAGGTAGCGATGGGTATGAAATTCTATCAACTTGTGTTTCATGCAAAAATGATACTTTTAAGCTATTTAGAGATATAAATGCTAATAAAATATATTGTAAGTGTTCAGAATGTGGAGATCCACCAGAAAGAATTTTTATAGATGCTGATGGTATACAAATACCATATGAAACAAAATTATTGCAAGATCTAAAGAATCATATGCATTCTATAGATCAAAGATTATGCAATTTAGATATTAAGATTGAGAATCTAGATCGTGGACAAAGTATTTTGGAAGAATCTCTAGCATATATAAACAAGTATATAGTAGAGCAAAGCTAAGCAGTATAATTATAGATATGCAGGTTTATAGATGAATGCAAAATTTACATTGATAGATTTATTATAGTATAATATATTCTATAACTATCGATGGGAGATTTTTTTCTAAATGAGTATTAAGTTAAAAAAAATAATAGCTTGGATTATTCTAATCGGTTGGATGATATTTATATTTTATATGTCAAATCAATCTGCAGATGTTTCAAATGGACAAAGTGATTTTGTATTAAGACTAGTGGAATCACTAGGAGTTAATATAAGTGCAAATTATGTTGATATAGCAATTACTATAATTAGAAAAGGAGCACATTTTACAGAGTATTTAATATTAAACTTATTATATTTTAATATGTTAAGATTCTATATAAGTAATAAAAAGGCGTTAATATATTCAATTCTCTTATCATTTCTTTATGCTTCAACTGATGAATTTCATCAAACATTTGTTGAAGGAAGAGCAGGGAGGCTTACTGATGTATTAATAGATACTTCAGGTGCTGCTACAGGGTCTATAGTAGCATTTATAATAATAAAAATAAAAGAGAGAAGAAAAGCAAAGATCTTTTATTAGATCTTTGCTTTTTCATTTAATATTTTTATTTAATATCTGTGACATTTATAGTTGAGTATCCATTTTTATTTAATGCATTAACTATTGATTTTATTAGAGAGTTATCTGCAAATTTTTCTGTAAATGTATTATTAGCATCGGATACGGTTATATAATCTAGTTCTAAAGTTGGATGATAGAATAGTGAAGCCAGCATATCTGGTCTTGGATTCTCAATATTCTTAATCATCGGTTTCGTATCATGATTCTGAACATAACTAAGTGGTGTTGGTATATATACATTCCCTTTATCAGTTTCCTTAAGAGCAGTATAATACAATACACTATATGGCTCATATAAATATTTAAAATATTCTTGTATAACATCTTTTTGTTTCCTAGTTGCTTGGTAATGAGGACTCTCAAAGAAATAAACAGGTATATTTAATTCATTTGCATTTTTAAGAGCACTTTCAATAACTGTTTTTGTTTCTTGCTCTGTTGGATTAAATTTACTTGATAATTCAATTCCTGATAAACTAGTACTATCACCTGCCTGATGAGTATATCCATGAAGCCCAATTTCTGCACCACTGTTTATCATATAATCTAACAGATTTACGAAGCCCACATTATTTATACATTGATTAGTTAATAGGTCGTTATCAAAGTTTATATCAGGCTCTTTATATCTAGGAACCCATGCTACATGAAATCTTATACCATTACTATATAAATAGTCTCCCATAGCTTTTAATTTAGTTTGATTTATATCCGTATATAAAGCTCCACCTGCTGAAAAATCTTCAAGTCTAATTAGTGCAGCCTTACCATCTTTTAATGGAGCTATTCCATTAGTGGCACGATTATAATTTGATTTTAATAATTTTACTGAGTTATCCTTAAAATCAAATACTGCTGTCAATGAAAATATGTACTCAATATCTGATATTGAGATATAATATTGATTTTCGTATTTTGGAAGCCATCCCCTTAAATCATATTTTTTACCGTTAATAATTGCTTCTTTTTCGGAAAAAATAATTTTTGAGTCTTTCTTTTCAAAGTTTAAAGGATTTTCTTTAGTAGAAGTATATCCAAAAATTTTAGTTACATAATCTAATGGAAGATAATATCTTTGTGATCTCAATAAAACTTGAATATCTTTCGGAACTTCTTTTCCTAAGATACTTATTTTTACATCATTAACTTTACTTAATTTAATATTATCTAGAGTATCTGATTGAGGATAAATGCCGTTATAATCTTTATGAGTAAGTTTACTTTCTGTTTCTCCATTCTTAATAATTGATTGAGTATAAATACTTTCATAATTTTCAGGAGTAATTTTACTTTCTACTTGTCCATTTTTAACATAAGTATCTCCTTGAAAGAAGCTAAAATAAAAGGCAATTCCATAACCTATAAGAATGACAAAAATAGCAATAGCACTATAAATAAGTCCTTTTTTTAGTTTTTTATTTTTCATATATTCTCCCCCGTTATTTGATGATAAATATATTTTATCATATGCAATACTTTATATCATAAAGCTGAAATAAAAATAAGGAAATGTTAAGGAAAAATATAGAAAATAAAATCGTTTAGTAAAATAAATTAGCATTTTTATATAGAATTATATCTTTTTTATATAAAACATAATGATTTAAGGCTTTTTATTAACAAAAAATTACCTAATTGTTAATAAAAATGTTGTTTTATTCAAGGAAATATTATATAATGTTCTCATATTAAAAACATATGTAGTTATTATAAGGACGAAATTATTAATATTTATTAAGGGGGAGGCTTATCAATGGAAAAGAAAGTGAAGAAAAAAGGATTTCTTAACATGGTTGAAAGAGTAGGAAATGGACTACCACATCCAGCTACTATTTTTGTTATATTATGCGCAATTATTATAGGGTTATCAGCTATTTTAGCTAATATGGGAGTAGGAGTTACATATACAGGATTAGATAGAGCCACAATGGAGATTAAAGAATTAACAGTAACAGTGCAGTCTCTTTTAACGCCAGAAGGAATCAGATATATGTTTGAAAGTGCTGTAAATAACTTTACAAGTTTTGCACCACTTGGAACAGTTTTAGTTGCATTGCTTGGAGTTGGTGTTGCAGAAGGGACAGGCCTTATAGCAACATTATTAAGAAAGCTTGTTACAAGTACTCCTAAGAGTTTAATTACAGTTGTTGTTGTTTTTGCAGGGATAGTTTCAAATATTGCATCAGATGCAGGATATGTTATTCTTATACCTTTAGGAGCAGTTGTATTTTTAAGCTTTAAAAGACATCCACTTGCAGGGATTGCTGCAGCATTCGCAGGTGTATCAGGTGGATTTAGTGCAAATATTATCTTTGGACCAACAGATGCATTACTTGCTGGTATAACTCAAGAGTCAGCACAAATGGTTCAGGCTGGATATGAAGTAGGTATAGCTTCAAACTGGTATTTTTTAATTGCATCAACTATCTTAATCACAATTGTAGGTACTATAATTACAGAAAAAGTTGTAGAACCAAGACTTGGGCCATATAAAGGAAAGAAATTAGTTGAAGATATAACAGATATTAGTCCAGAAGAAAAAAGAGGATTAAAATTTGCTGGGATTGCATTACTTTTATTTGTAATATTTATGGCATTACTTGTTGTTCCAGAGTGGGGACCACTTAGAAATCCAGAAACAGGAGAAATATTAAAATCACCTTTCATGGACTCAATGGTAACAATAATTGCTATGGCATTCTTTATACCAGGAGTTGCGTTTGGAATTGGTAAGAGAGATATAACAAACGATAAGCAAGTAATCAATTTAATGGGTAAAAGTATGGCGTCAATGGGAGGATACATAGTATTAGTATTCTTCGCAGCTCAATTTGTTGCTTATTTTAACCATACAAATATAGGTACTGTTATTGCAGTAAAGGGAGCAGATTTCCTAGGAAATGCAAATATAACTGGAATACCTCTAATATTAGGATTTATAGCAGTTGCAGCATTTATAAACTTATTTATGGGTTCAGCATCAGCAAAATGGGCTATTATGGCACCAGTATTTGTACCTATGTTTATGGAACTTGGAAATTCTCCAGAGCTTATTCAAATGGCATACAGAATTGGTGATTCAACTACTAATATAATTTCACCACTTATGACATACTTTGCATTAATAGTTGCATTCGCAGAAGTTTATGATGAAGATATGGGAATAGGAACATTAATTTCAACAATGGTTCCATATTCAGTTGCATTCCTAGTATCATGGTCAGCTCTATTAATTATTTGGCTTGTATTAGGGTTACCACTTGGACCAGGTGCAGGATTATTCATGTAATGAAAGTCTTTTTAACATTATAAAGATTAAATAAAAGAGTAGAAGACATTTAAGTCTTCTACTCTTTTTTATAATACTTAAAATTTTATTAAAATGACTATAAGTTTTACAAAGTGTGTATGCAGTACGCCAAAAGCTATTAATATTGTGATACAATGATATTTGTAAAATTCTGTAGTTAAGAATATTTACTATAATTTAGGAGGAATTTATAATGGAAATGAAAAAGTTTAGAAATGGTTTTACAAGCTTCGTTACCATAGCGTTAAAGCCATTAATACTTATTTTGGTTCTTGCAGCAATAGGTAGTTTAAAGGTCTATTATAAAGGATTAGATTTATCAACTGCAATTTCAATTGCACTATATGGAATAAGTATTGTATTAGGATATTTTTTAATAAAGACTAGATATCTTACAAACAAAAGTAAAATAATAATAGTTTTATTATGGGGATTTTTATTGAGGTTATTATGGCTTATAAATGTGAAATCAGTGCCGGTATCAGATTTTAATACTATGTATGAAACTGCAAAAGCAGTATTAGAAGGTAACTATGGTATGTTATGGGGTACAGGGTACATAGCAAGATTTCCTCATTTAACTGTAATGGTTATGTATATGGCACTTATGCTTAAAATTTTCCCAAATGCGATTTTAGCAATGAAAGTCGTTAATTTAATAATGGGTGTAGTCGTAATTTATTTAATTTACCTAATACTTAAAGAAGTATTTGAAAAGAGAGAGTATGCAATAATTGGGGGACTAATT
This sequence comes from Clostridium sardiniense, assembly GCF_050584765.1. Classification (GTDB taxonomy): domain Bacteria; phylum Bacillota; class Clostridia; order Clostridiales; family Clostridiaceae; genus Clostridium; species Clostridium sardiniense_A. The sequence goes on from NZ_JBNOOR010000008.1 coordinate 5,858, forward strand.
GCGGCAGTTTTTCCACCTCTTATAACATATACTGGTGTATTGTGTACAGAAAATTTAGCTATACCATTTTACTTAGGTAGTATATATGTATTTCTTCTAGCATGTAAGAAGAAAGTTCATCCAGCTATGTTTATTTTAGCAGGCGTACTTTTATCAATTGGAAACTTATTTAGAATGGTTGCAGTAGTAACTGTAATAGCATTTGTTATGTATATAATCATATATACAAATAATACTGTAAAAGATAAAATAAAGTATGTACTTATGGTAGTAATATCATTTATATTAGTATTAGGAATAGCTAGCACAACTTTAAGAGCATTAAAAATTACTGAAAATAACCTATGGAGAGGTTCAGAACCATCAATTACTAATGTGCTTAAAGGTACAAATGTAGAGTATGGTGGAAGATGGAATCCAGATGATGCAGCAATTCCAGAAATGTATAACTTTAATTACGATGATATACAAAATGCATGTAAGGATATTATATTTGAAAGACTTACAACTACGCCTATTTCAACACTGTCAGAATTCTATATAGGTAAATATGCAATTCAGTGGAGTGAAGGTGATTTAAGTGGTGTATTCTGGTCACAGCTTAATGTTCCGGAAGAGGATATAATAGTTAATTTTGATATTGGAGGAAAAGAGATTTTCCAATTCGTTTATGCATTAATAATGATACTTGTGTTTATAGGATTGTTTAATAAAAAGAGATTTAAAAATAATCCAGAAATAAACTTATTTTATATAACATTCTGCGGATATGGAGTAACTTACTTGGTTACAGAGATGCAATCAAGATATTCATATATAGTATGTTGGTTATTTATAATATTAGCAGTATCTGGTGTAGAAAAAATAAAAGAGTGGCTTAGCTAATTTAAAAATTATAAATTGGAGATATTTAAAAGATATATTTAAAACTTTATTTTATAAGACAAGAGAAGTAGGATGAAATAGGTGAAGGTAAAATTATGAAATTTAAAAAGGCATGTGATATTTTTAGGAAAATAAGTAATCAAACTATAATTAAAATTGCTGTGGTACTTATGCTTATAATAAAGACAGTGTCATTTATGGCTATAGGCGCTTCAAATACAGGAAGAACATTTATTGGATGGGGAGTTCATGTAGATATAGAATTAATATTTGCACATATAGCATTTATAACAATATTGGTTATTCCAGCATTTTTCTTTAAGGGTAAAAGACAGCTTAGCTATCTAATAGTAATAGATGTTTTATATTCATTATTATTATTAGCAGATCTTTGGTACTATAGAGCAAATAGAGATTATTTGGGTCTTAGACATATATTCTTTAGAGAAATGTTTAATCCATTAAAACAAAGTCTGGTAAACCCAGATATATTAGACCTACTGTTTATAATAGATATACCAATTTTTATAATAATAAGAAATAAAGCAAAGTGTATAAATAATTATAAGAAAAATGTAAAGCTAGCAATTGGTGGGATAGTTGCTTGCATTGCTGCTATATATGGAACTCACTACTTAATTGATGTAAAAGATATTACTGATGGTAGAGTATCATATATGAGTACTGAGTGGTCACCATTTGCTATGATGCACAATGCTTCTCCAATAGGATATCATATATACGAGGCAGCAGTAGCATTAGACAAAAAGAATATGAAACCAAATGAAGATCAGATGAAACAAGTTGATGAATGGCTTAAATGGAATAATCAAAAATTACCTGATAATGAATATAAGGGAATGTTTAAGGGAAAAAATGTTATATTCATGCAAATAGAGTCATTAGAAAACTTTGTAATAGGACAGAAAGTATATGGGCAAGAGATAACTCCAAATTTGAATAAGCTTATGAATAAATCATTTTACTTTGATAATATATATGAGCAAAATAATGCGGGAAATAGTATTGATTGCGATATGATGGTTAACTCAGGATTATTAACATTAGGTGATAATATCACCTTCTTAACTAATGCTGATGTTAAATATCCTGCTCTTCCAAGAATACTTAGGAAAAATGGATATACTGCAGTATCTACACATGCTGAAAGAGCTGGTGATTGGAATTGGTCTGAAGCTCACAGTAACGCATTAGGATATGAAGGAATGTGGGATGTAGATTCCTATAATACAGATGATTTCTTTGGAATGGGACTTTCAGATAGATCATTCTATGATCAATATGCAGATAAACTTAAGACATTAAAAGAACCTTTCTTTTCAATGATTCCTACTTTATCAAGTCATGGACCATTTGATTTACCTGATGAATATAGAAAATTAAAGCTTCCAAAAGAAATTGATGAGAGCAAGCTTGGTGGATATTTCCAAAGTGTTCATTATGCAGATGAGCAAATAGGTTTCTTTATGAATAAGTTAGAAAAACTTGGACTTTTAGATAATACTGTACTTGTTATATATGGAGATCACACAGGAGTCCATAAATACTATAATGATGAAATTCAAAACTTACCTCTCGAAGGAGATTGGTGGAAAAAAGTAGACCATAAAATACCACTATTTATTTATGGAAAAGGGATAAAGGGAGAGACTCTAAATGTACCAGGGGGACAAACTGATATAGCACCTACAATTCTTTATCTTTTAGGAATAGATACTGATGCTAAGTTTATGGGAAGAAATCTCTTAAATACAAATAGAGATGCTACTGTAATTAAAGGAAGTGTAGTAGTTGGTAATCCTACTCCAGAAGAAAAAGAAAAGTTAGAAGAGGCATATCAAATAGCTGATTATATAATAAAGAATAAGTATTTCGAAAATAGAGGTTTAGTTGATTAGCACAATAAGGCTTATATAATATATTTAGAAAATAAAAAGTAGTATAAGGGTAAACCCTTTATACTACTTTTTTAGCTATTAGACCTACGTGCAAATGTAGTAAATGTAAATTTATCAGGTCTATGATGAGATTCTGTATATTCAAACAGAGTACCATCATCTAAGTATGCAAAATTTTTGATTATTGCCACTAAATCATTATTTCCTAAATCAATATATTCTCTATCTAGAGAAGTTGCTGGTTCTACAGACACTAATTTTTGAGCACCTGCTATTTTAATGTTTGAATCCTCTTCTAGGAACTTATATATTGAGCCAGAAGCCATTTCTTTAGTTAATCCCAAAACTGTATCAAGTAAAAAATAATTTATATCTAAGATTACATTTTCATCATTTATATTTCTGACTCTTAGAATATGTAGAACTTTACTTCCAGTAGGAAAGCAAGTCTTTTTTGATAATTTATCATCTACAATCAATTCCTCAAATAATGGAACGTTGGTTATAAACTTAATACTATTATTTTTAGATGCTTCTTTAAAACTCTGAAGTCCTCCAACTAAAAATTTAAAAGGTTTATTTTCTATAACAAATACACCTTTTCCATGAACACTTGTTGTAAGCCCATCAGTAGCTAACATATCTATTGCTCTTCTAACTGTATTTCTACTTACAGAAAATCTAGATGTAAGTTCGCTTTCTGAAGGTAATTTCTCCCCAGCTTTAAAATTCTCATTTAATATATTTTCTTTAAGATAGTTATATACATCTAAGTATTTACTTTTAGACATAATTGTCTCCTTTCAAAATATTTCTGTAAGTATATTATATACATTTTTTTACTAGGAGTCATTAGATTTTAATAACTTGTTCAAACAAGTGTTGACAAACTTGTTTGAACAAGTTATTATAAAAATATAAATAATGGTCAAACGTTTACAACGTGAAAGAAAACGTTATATAAAAGGAGGATACAAATGGGAGTATATAGAAAAGAAGCCGAAAAAGTTTTAGAACTAGTTGGTGGAAAAGAAAATATAGTTAGTGCTTCTCACTGTGTTACAAGATTAAGACTTGTATTAAAGGATCAATCTAAAGCGAAACCTAAAGAAATTGAGAAGTTAGATACTGTAAAAGGTACATTTACAAATGCAGGTCAGTTTCAGATCGTAATAGGAAATAAAGTAGGAGAATTCTTTAATGATTTTACTGAAGCAGGAAATATTGAGGCCGTTTCAAAAGAAGAAAGTAAGAAGGTAGCACAAGAAAATATGAATATTGTTCAGCGTATAGTAAGTGGACTTGCTGAAATATTTATACCACTTCTTCCTGCTATTATAACTGGGGGTCTTATACTTGGATTTAGAAACATTATTGGTGACTTAGCTATATTTGGAGATGGAACTCAAACATTAATTCAATTGCATCCTGTACTTGGAGAAGTTCATAGCTTTTTATGGGTAATAGGAGAAGCTATATTCCACTTCTTGCCTGTAGGTGTTACTTGGTCAACTGTTAAGAAGTTTGGTGGATCTGAGATACTTGGTATAGTACTTGGAATATGTTTAGTATCACCACAATTACTAAATGCTTACGGCTATGCAGAGGCAGCTGCAAAAGGAGCTATTCCTTTCTGGGATTTTGGAGTTATTACAATAGACAAAGTTGGTTATCAAGCGCAAGTAATACCAGCTATCCTTGCAGGTATTACATTATCAAAGATAGAACTTACAATAAAGAAATATATACCAGATGTATTAAAAATGATTATAGTACCATTTGTTGCAATAATAGTTACAGTACTTCTTTCTTATATAATAATAGGGCCAGTATCACGTGAAATAGGTGATGGTATAGCAATGGTATTTACATACCTTTTAACTGGACCATTTAAAATATTTGGAGCTATAATTTTCGGACTTTTATATGCACCGCTTGTAATAACTGGGCTTCACCATACATTCTTAGCTGTAGATTTACAACTTATTGCTAATAATGGAGGAACAATGATATGGCCTTTAATTGCATTAAGTAATATAGCACAAGGCTCAGCTGCAATGGCTATGGTTATATTGTATAAGAGGGACTCAAAGATAAAATCAATAGCACTTTCATCAGGAATATCAGCTTGGCTTGGTGTTACAGAACCAGCAATGTTTGGTGTGAACTTAAAGTTTAAATATCCATTCTATGCAGCTATCATAGGTTCAGCATCAGCATCAGTAGTATCAATAATGACAGGAGTACTTGCAAACTCAATTGGTGTTGGAGGGCTTCCAGCATTCTTAGCAATACAACCTAGCCATTGGATAACATATATGATATCTATGGGAGTTGCAGTAGTAGTACCATTCATATTAACATTTATATTCTACAAAAGGGATCAAATTAAAAATAATAGATAGATAATCTAAAACTTGAAGGGATTGCACTAATAGTATGCAATTCCTTTAAGTAATATTAGGAGGAGAAATTATAATGAATAATTGGTGGAAAAAAGCTACGGTATATCAAATATATCCAAAGAGCTTTAATGATAGTAATGGTGATGGAATTGGAGATATTAAAGGAATTATAGAAAAATTAGATTATTTAAAGAACTTAGGAGTAGAAGTAGTTTGGCTTACTCCAATATATGTGTCTCCACAAAATGATAATGGATATGATATAGCTGATTATTACAATATAGATTCTTTGTTTGGAACAATGGAAGACTTTGAGATGCTACTTGATGAAGCTCATAAAAGAGGGTTAAAGATAATAATGGATATGGTAGTCAATCACACATCTACAGAGCATAAATGGTTTAAAGAAGCTATAAAAGGCGAAGATAATCCATATCATGATTTCTATATATGGAAAAAAGGAAAAGATGGAGAGCCACCAACAAATTGGATATCAAAATTTGGTGGATCAGCTTGGAAGTATGCTGAAAGCTTAGATAAATACTATCTTCACTTATTCGATGTAACTCAAGCGGATTTAAATTGGGAAAATAAAATTTTAAGAGAAGAAATTTATAAGATGATGAGATTTTGGATGGATAAAGGTGTTGATGGGTTTAGGCTTGATGTTGTAAACTTACTATCTAAAGATCAAAGATTCTTAAATGATACTTTAGAAGATGCAAACCATGATGGTAGAAGATTCTATACAGATGGACCTAAAATTCATGAGTATTTAAGAGAAATGAATGAAGAGGTATTTTCTAAGTATGATGATTCGATGACTGTAGGTGAAATGTCATCAACAACAATAGATAATTGTATTAAATATACAAAACCATCAAGAAAAGAATTAACTATGACATTTAGCTTCCATCATCTAAAGGTAGATTATTTAAATGGCGAGAAGTGGAGTTTAATGGATTTTGACTTTAAAAAGCTAAAGGATATATTATTTGATTGGCAAGTAGGAATGGAAGAAGGGGATGGGTGGAATGCATTATTTTGGTGTAACCATGATCAACCAAGAGTATTATCAAGATTTGGTGATGATAAGGACTTCCATGAAAAGAGCGGGAAAATGCTAGCAACTGCTATACATTTAATGAGAGGAACACCTTATATATATCAAGGTGAAGAGATTGGAATGACAAATCCAAACTTTGAAAGTATAGATGAATACAGAGATGTTGAATCTATAAATGCATTTAAAGAGCTTAATGGGAAAGGTTATGATGAGAATATGGTATTAGATATTCTTAAATCTAAATCAAGAGATAATTCTCGTACTCCAGTGCAGTGGAATGGAGAGGCAAATAGCGGGTTTACTAAGGGAACACCTTGGATAAATATATCAAAGAATTATAAAGATATAAATGTAGAGAAAAACTTAAATGATGATAAATCTATATACAATTACTATAAAGATTTAGTAAATTTAAGAAAACATCATGAGATAATTAGTGAGGGTGAGATTGTACCTTTATTAAAAGGTAGTGATAGCATATTAGCTTACGAGAGGGTACTTGGAGATAAAAAGCTTATTGTTTTATGTAATTTCTATGGGACTGAATCTAAAGTTTCATTATCTAACTACAATTTAGAAAATAGCAAGATATTAATAAGTAACTATGATGATAGTAAAATATCAGAAGTTATAAATTTAAGACCATATGAAAGCTTAGCTATATATTTATAAATAAAAAGTCTAGAGATTAAAATCTAGGCTTTTGTTATTTATTAGGCTTCTTTTTGAAATACGTTTTCACCTAATTATTTTCTACATATATATTAAATGTTTTCAAAAAAAGATAATAATACAATATTTTACATAAAATTATAAAAAATCTAAAAAGATAGGAAAATATTAAAAAAAACATAAATTTTTACAGGATTAATTGACAAAATTCGGATATTGTAATTTAATTATATATGTTTTATAAAAATAAGGGGTTATAGTAAATTTACTGTTATATTTCCGTGAAAATTTAGTTTTTATGATTGATTATATGGAATATACTTAAGTAGAGATGTTTATTTAAACCTTAAAATAATATATAATAATAAAATGTATTTTTAAAAAATTTTGTTTGGGAGAGTTTTAATGAAGAACAAAAGAGTAAAGAATAAAAGAAAAAAATGGAAAAGGGTTGTTGCATTTCTAGTTTTTGAATTAGTTTTTACTGCAATTACAGCACCATTTGTATTACTTTATGGACCTTTTGATAATGCAAAAAGAATATATGTTGGTTCAGCTATGACTACTTTTAACCATCAATATTTAGCTACAATGTTTTTATCAAAGGAAAGAATTGATAAAATACTCAATTCTTCTAGTACTCAAAATGAAAATCTGGGTATTAAAAACAATAATTCAGTAGTTCAAGTAAATGCAAAACATGACGACACAATAGAACTTTATAAATTTGAAAACTCAAAATATAATGGACATATGTTAGTAATTAAAGATCCTAAGAGAGTAAAGGTTGCTTATACGAGTAGTATGTATAAGAAAGGTGAAACAACTTCAGAGATGGCTATACAAAATAATGCTGTAGCTGCTATAAATGGAGGAGCTTTTGTAGATACTTCTAGTAGTTCAAATTGGACAGGCAATGGAGGTACACCTACAGGTGTTATAATTTCTGGTGGAAAATTAATTTTTTCTGATTTAAAATCAAATGATACAAAAACTGAATGTATGGCAATTACAAAAGAAGGTAAAATGCTTGCAGGTAAATACTCTATAAATGAGCTTAAAGCATTAGATGTTCAAGAAGCTGTTAGTTTTAAACCTACTTTAATTAAAGATGGTATGCCAACTCCATTAGAAGGATCAGATGGGGCAAGAGGTATAGCACCAAGAACAGCAATAGGACAGAGAGCTGATGGATCCATAGTAATGATGGTTATTGACGGTAGAGACTTGGTTGGAGGTCTAGGATGTACAATGACTGAGCTTCAATCTCTTATGCTTACAAAAGGAGAATGCGTAACTGCCATTAATTTAGATGGAGGAAAATCATCTACAATGTATTTAAAGGGACAAGTTATAAATGATGTATCTAATGGACTTGGAGAAAGATATATCGCATCCTCAATTATAGTAAAATAACAAAGGAGAAGCTATGAAGAAATTAAAGATGATATTATCTTGGATAGCAGTATCACTTATATTACAGTGTAGTGTTCTATTTTTCCTGGATAAGTTTTATTTTAAAGATAATACTGATGTTAATATGCAGCAAGTAGCAATAAACAATAATCAGACTAATCAAAATATGCATGTAGCAATACCAGCTAATGCAGAAGATATTAAGGTATCTTACGATGGTAGATATGTAAGCTATTATGAAAATTATTCGCTAGAGATATGTGATACTGCTACTGGAGATGTAAAGCCATTACAAGATTCACAGGATAAAGCTATATTAAGGTCTGTTTGGCTACAAGATAGAAATATGTTACTTACTTTAGAAATAGAGGATAATGAAATAGTATTATATAACTATGATACTCAAAAGGGAGTTAATGAAAAAATAGTTGATATTTGTACATATAGTTCTAAATATAAGGATTTTGATATACAAGCTTCAACAATTACAGGGGTCACATATGTCAAGGTAAACAATGCTATTTATAGAGTAGATATAAACCAAAACTTTGCAACTGATGTACCTCTAAATGTAAAAAGCTTAGGCAGTGTTTCAATAATGCCAACTAAGGATAGATTAGTCTATACCGCTAAAAATGGAACTATAGTTCATATGACTCAGCCTAATGAAAGAATACCTATAAATACTAAAGAGCCAATAGATATCTTAGGAATAGATGAAGATGGTTATATGTATCTTGGAGAGCTTAAAGGTGATTTAGTAAATGGAATAGTTAAAAAGAACTTAGAAGATATAAATTCTAAGAGTGAGAAAATAGCTTTAGATAAGCCAGTTAATAAAAAGGATATTTTTATTAATGGTAAAGGAGATATATATGTAAACTATTCTGATAAAGGAATAGTGAAGAATATTAAATCTTCAAAGGAAACAAAGTATAAGGGTAAGTTCGTTTCTTACTATAATAATGGAGTAGCTAGTATATTAGACGGAAAATACTATAAAACTACATTTTCTAAATAATAAAAAGGAAAGGGTATTAAATTAGCCCTTTCCTTTTTTATATATTTATTTAAATTTTAACGAAAAATTATAATCGTTCATCGAAATATTTTTTTATAATTATAGTTAAATAATAAATAAATGAAAATAATATGGAGTTTAATTGAAAGTGCTTTGGTTGGATGTTATACTTAATACAAAATTTAAGCTAGACAGAGATTTAGATATAGTCCTCTTGAGATTGCTATATAGCAATATTTGAGTGGGCTTTTTTGAAATTTAATTTAATAAAGGTAAGGAGAGAAAGGAGGATTTTTACTTATTATAAGATAGTAAAATATAGAGATATGGAAAATGTATTAGATTTTCTTCTAAGGATATTGGTGGCTGGTATTTTAGCTGGATTAATCGGATTAGATAGAGAAATGAATTCTAAAGAAGCTGGACTTAGGACACACTTCTTGGTAGGGGTCGGGAGTGCGCTTTTTATGATTATATCAAAATATGGGTTTAGTGATATTATAGCATTAAACAATGTAGGATTAGATCCAAGTAGAATTGCAGCACAAGTTGTTAGTGGAATCAGCTTTCTTGGAGCAGGGACAATACTTTTAGAAAAGAGATTTATAAAAGGTCTTACAACAGCAGCTGGAATATGGGCGACAGCAGCTATAGGACTAGCTATAGGAGCAGGAATGTATGAGGTAGGTATTTTTACTACTCTTATAGTATTTGTTATTCTTAAATTTTCACAAAAATTTTTAGATTTACATTTTTTAAAAAAGGTTCAAGGATCAAAATTATTTAATGTAAGTATAAAGATGTCTAAGTACCCAGATAACAAAATAGGTGAGGTATTATCAGATGAGAATTATACATTGTCTTCATTTAAGACAGATAAAAGTCTAGAGAATTCAATATGTATATATAATATTCATTTTATTATTAAAGCTAAAAAAGAAGAATCATCATTAGATTTAGCTAAGAAGTTAAATGATATTGATGATGTTATGTCTGTAGAGATAGAAAATATGTAGTTAAGTATAAAAGTATATGATATATGCATTTATATGTTTAAGTCTAAGATTAAAAGATATATATTAAATAAAAGCAGAGAATTTAAATTCTCTGCTTTTATTTAATTACACTTGCTCTAGGTACGTTATTAAACTTGATATAATGCTTATACTGAGTACTATGTAAAATGATGGTAGCTGTTTATTTTTATAATAAATATAAGAATAAAATAGTATGAAGCTAGGAACTACAATTTGAATTATGCAAAATATGCTATAACAATGAATTAAACTAAAAATGATAGTACCTAAGAATAAGACTTGCTTTTTAGTAAGATTTATCCTAAAAAGAAATCTTATTATAATAGCTTGAATGCAAGTGTGAAGGAGAGGTAATAAGATCACATTAAATAGAATATTAGATAAGGTATTAGAATAGTTAGAAAAATTGCAGAATACACCTATATCTATGATATGTTCTTCGTAAAGTAGCGATATTAATATAAATGGTAGATATAAAAACCAATTTAAAGATACCATAAATATAATATAAACAATATCATTTAAGCCATCTAATCTCTCCCTTAGATTATTAGTTAACTCAAAAAAAATATGACATTCCCCCTTTATAGAAATCTATTAATTTTATCATGAAATAGAATATTAAGAGATATTTGGATGGAAATGTTAACTAAAAATTTATACATATAATTATATTAAACTATAAGTCTAAAATAGCCTAAACCTTCATAAAAATTAATATGAGAGTTTTTGAAAGGTGGGTGAAGGGGAAACGCAATTGTATATTATCAATTGAAGAATATCCTCATAATATATGAAAAATTATAATATAAAAAATTTAAGGAATATTGGATTTATAGGACATGGTGCAACTGGAAAGACTTCTTTAGTTGAAGGATTATTATACAATGGAAAAGTAATTACAAGACTAGGAAAAATAGAAGATGGAACCACAGTATCAGACTTTGATGAGGAGGAGAAACGTAGAGGTATATCACTTTCTACATCAATTTCACCTTTAGAATGGAAAGATACGAAAATAAATTTAGTTGATATACCAGGGTACTTTGATTTTGTAGGTGAAAGTATTCAAGGGATGAGAGCAGTTGATGTTGGGATTATAGTTACATGTGCAGTATCAGGTGTACAAGTTGGTACTGAAAAAGCATGGGATTATTGTAATAAAATAAAACTACCAAGAGCCTTCTTTATAAATAAATTAGATAGAGAAAACTCAAGTTTTGATAAAACTTTAAAAGAGCTTAAAGAGAAATTTGGTATAAGTGTAGTACCAATTCAGTATCCAATAGGAGAAGAAAATGATTTTAGGGGAGTAATAAATGTAATATCGAAAAGAGCTAGACTATATGACCTTAAAACTAAAAAAATAGAAGAGATAGAAATCCCAGAAAATTTAATAGAGAAGATAGATGAATGTAAAGAAATGATAATGGAAGCAGTTGCTGAGACTGATGAAGAATTATTAGATAAATATTTCTCTGATGGAACATTAAGTGATGAGGAGATATATAAAGGCTTAATAAACGGTTGTAGCACAGGAGAGATAGCACCTGTAATGTGTGGAAGTGCTGTTAAAGCAATAGGTATGAATTGTTGTCTAGAAGACATAGTTGAGTGTTTTCCATCACCAGAGTTATCACTTGCACAAAAGGCTATAAATGAAAAAGGAGAAGAAGAGTATATTTGTCTTTCAGAAGATGGACCTTTTTCTGCATTAGTATTTAAAACAATAGCAGATCCATTTGTAGGTAAGATTTCATTATTTAGAGTTATTACAGGGCGACTTAAAAATGATATGCCTGTAATAAATACAACTAAAGATAAGAGAGAAAAATTATCTAATATATTCTTTATGAGAGGGAAAAATCAAATTCTAGCAGATGAAATAGTAGCTGGAGATATTGGAGCAGTTTCGAAGCTGCAGTTTACTGGCACAGGAGATACTCTTGCAGATCCAAGTTTTAAGGTAATATATGATAAGTTAAATTTCCCAGAACCTATAATGTCCATGGCAGTCTTACCTAAAGCAAAAGGGGATGAAGAAAAGATATCTATTGCATTAAATAAATTATTAGAAGAAGATCCAACATTTGAAGTAAAGCGTGATACGGAAAACGCAGAACTTATAGTATCAGGAATTGGAGAAACTCATCTAGAAGTTATAGCATGTAAAATAAAAAATAAATTTGGGGTAGATGTATTACTTAGAGAACCAAAGGTACCATATAGAGAAACTATAAAGGGAAGCGCTGATGTTCAAGGAAAGCATAAAAAACAATCCGGTGGGCATGGACAATATGGAGATGTAAAAATAAAATTTGAGAGAAGATATGATGGTAATGATGAATTAGAGTTTGTAGATCAAGTTGTTGGAGGGGCCGTTCCAAGAAACTTTATACCAGCAGTAGAAAAAGGACTTAAGGATTGTATAAAGCGTGGAGTATTGGCAGGATATCCTGTGATAGGTCTTAAAGCAACACTTCATGATGGTTCATATCACCCTGTAGATTCATCAGAAATGGCATTTAAGATAGCTACATCAATTGCCTATAAAAAAGGACTTGAGGCAGCAACACCAATACTTTTAGAGCCTATAATGAAAGTTGATATAATAATACCAGATGAATATATGGGGGATGTTATAGGCGATATGAATAAAAAGCGTGGAAGAATTATTGGAATGGAACCAGAAAAAAATGGGCAAAGGGTAGTTTGTGAGGTTCCTTTAGCAGAGATGTTTAATTATGCTACTGATTTAAGGTCAATTACTCAAGCTAGAGGTGAATATAAAATGTCCTTTGAAAGATATGAGGAAGTTCCTCAGAGTGAGGCTAATAAAATAATTGAAAAGATAAATAGTGAAAGAGAAGATTAATTTCAAAATATTACTAGGACTTATGTCCTAGTAATATTTTTTTATTATATGGATAAAAATAATAATTATTAAGGGAAATGAAGGAATAATAAAGAAACAATATCAATTTTATAGCTTATATACCATAAATGGAATTAAAACAACAATAAGAACAAAATTTTTAATAATTTATGTAAAACTACATATAATAATTATATAAAAATAAATTAATAATTGTATAGAAAGCCGTATTTTGCTTTGATTGGAGGAATAGAACTTATGTCTGATTATAGAATGGATATACGAGGAAGTATTGGGTTAAGTGAATATAGTAATATCTATGATTATTTATGTATAGTTGATAAAGAGGATAAGTTTACAATATCAATAGATAAAGAGAATAAAGACAGTGTAGGCACAATAAGTTCAATGCTACAAGATAACAGGTTCATTGTTGATAATCAAGGGGTGGATAATCAAGGAAATTATGTTATAAATGCTCATAAAAACGATTAAGAACAATAAATTGGTTAAATTAATTATAATAAGGACTTTATTATTTCTATAAATATATTAAAATAGAATAGTAAGTCCTATTTTTATGGAATGATACAATACATGATAAGTGATGGAGGATTATATGAATAAGTATGTAGTTGGTGTAGATTTAGGTGGTACTAAAATAAGTACTGCTCTAGCAGATTTTGAAGGAAATGTTTTATCACAAAGCATAATTCCAACAAATGCACACGAAGGGGAAGAAAGAGTTCTAGAAAGAATAATTAAAAGTATTCAATCTGTAATGAGTGAAGGAGATGCTAATTTAGAAGATATAAAGGCAATTGGTATAGGATCACCGGGACCTTTAGATTCAAAAAAGGGGATAATAATTACTACTCCAAATTTACCATTTAATAACTTTAACTTAGTAAGACCATTAAAAGAGAAATTTAATGTTCCAGTATTCTTAGATAATGATGCTAATGTTGCAGCTATTGGAGAATATATGCTTGGTGCAGGTAAAGGTAAAAAGAACATGGTTTACTTCACAGTAAGTACTGGTGTAGGTGGAGGAGCAATTGTTGATGGTAACATATGCAGAGGAAATACATCAAATGCTTTAGAAATTGGTCATACAACTGTTTCACCATTTGGACCAAGATGTAATTGCGGAAACATAGGATGTTTAGAAGCTTTATCATCAGGAACAGCTATAGGTAAGAGAGGTCAAGAAGCTGTAAATAGCAAAGTTGAAACCTCACTTAAGAGATATGATAAGGTTACATCATATGAAGTATTTAAAGAAGCAGCAAATGGTGATGAAGTTGCAAAAGACATAATAGATAATGCGTTAACTTTCTTAGGAATAGGTATAGCTAATGCAATTGCAATTTTTGATCCTGAAATGATAGTTATTGGAGGAGGAGTATCAAAAGCTGGAGATATAGTTTTTGAGAAAGTTCGTGAAGTTGTTAAGAAGAGATGCTTTAAAGCAATGGCAGAAAGCTGCCAAATAGTACCTGCTGGTCTTGGAACAGATGCCGGTGTTGTAGGTGCTGTTGCATTAGCACTTTTAGAATTAGATAAATAGTAACAAAAAAACTGTAGCTAGATTTAGCTACAGTTTTTTTGTTTATATTGGATTAATTATAATTTAATTAGTTATTACCTAAAATAGTGTTTATTTCGTTTTTATAAGAGTTTGCTTTAGCACCGAAAATAGCTTGTATTCCATTTCCTACTTCAACAACTCCAGCAGCACCTAAATCTTTAAGGGCTTGCTTATCAACTTTTGCTTTATCTTTAACTTCAACTCTAAGTCTTGTGATACAAGCGTCAACACTTACTATATTTGATTCTCCGCCTAAAGCTTCTAAAACGTGAGGAGCTTTTTCTACAATTTCATCACCTGATGAAGTTGCTTGGAAATCTTTCTTAGTGAATAGTTTAGTGTCTTTTTCATCAGCATCTCTACCTGGAGTCTTTAAGTTGAATTTCTTAATCATGAATGTGAATAAGAAGTAGTAAACAACTGCATATACTAGACCAACTAATACAATCATGAACCACTTAGTTGGAACTCCTGCACCAGCTGGAAGTAAACCAAATAGTGAGAAATCTATAAATCCACCAGAGAAAGTCATACCTACAAATACGTTAAGTACATCCATTAACATGAATGATAGACCTGCAAGTAAACAGTGAACTCCGTATAATACTGGAGCAACAAATAAGAATGTAAATTCTAAAGGCTCAGTTATACCAGTTAAGAATGAAGTTACAGCAGCAGCTAGTAAAAGTGATCCTACAACTTTTCTCTTAGTTGGGTGTGCACATTTATACATTGCAAATGCAGCAGCTGGAAGTCCAAACATCATGAATGGGAATTTACCAGCCATGAATCTTGTAGTTCCCGCAACTATATTACTCATAGTATCTGCTGAAGCACCAACTAAATCAGTCATGCTTGATAATTGAGCGAAGTATGCAGTGTTAGCACCTGCGATAACTTGTTGAGTTCCATCTATAATAACGTTAGCTTCAACGAATGATCCGAACCAGAATGGAGTATAGAATACATGGTGTAATCCAAATG
The DNA here is from genome assembly GCF_050584765.1 of Clostridium sardiniense. Taxonomy (GTDB): domain Bacteria; phylum Bacillota; class Clostridia; order Clostridiales; family Clostridiaceae; genus Clostridium; species Clostridium sardiniense_A. The sequence continues at coordinate 21,729 of NZ_JBNOOR010000008.1, forward strand.
GAATTAATGCTCTTTCAATTACTCCGTAGAAGAAAGTACCTATTGCACCAGCATTTTTAACTAGCTCTGCAATAACTGAAATACCGTTTTGTACTACTGGCCATGCAAATGCAAGTACTGCACCAACTAAAGCCATAACTAAAGCTGTGATTATAGGAACAAATCTTGATCCTGAGAAGAATCCAATAACTTGTGGTAATTCTATGTTATAGAATTTGTTATGTAATATAGAAGTAACAATACCTGTTATAATACCTCCAAACACTGACATGTTAAGAGTAAATATACCAACATTAGTAGTAACGTATGTTCCGAATTCTCCAACGTTATCAGGAGTAACAACACCTAGTTGAGTATATCCTAATGCAAGAAGTGTTGAAACAACTTGGTTCATAACGATGAATCCAAATACTGAAGCAAGTGCTGCTGTTCCCTTGTCTTTATTAGCAAGTCCAACTGCGACCCCAACAGCGAATAATATTGGAAGGTTACCAAAGATGATATCCCCTATATTTTTCATTATAGTTAAAATAGCTGTAACTACTGGAATATTAACAAATGCAATTAATGGTTCATAAACAGCTGGTGGGTTATTAAGTCCTGAAATACCTAGTAATGCACCACCGATACCTAGTAAAATACCTGCAATTGGTAGAGCGGCTATTGGAAGCATGATCGCTTTACCGATTCTTTGAAGTGTCTGTAACATATATAAGTCCTCCTTAAATAATATGTAAAAATATAATTTAAAATTGCTTTTTAAGACTTTTTTAGAAATAAAAAAGACTTAAATATTTATAAACCTTTATGATGATATAAGAACGTATGTAATACGGACTATGTCATCTTAGATTTACATATATTTAAGTCTTGCCTAATGAAATAGTAGCAATCCCTCGATTTTTACTAAATGATAAAAAGTTCTCTGATTTGCCTAATCTAATAGTAACAAATCGTAGCTGTTAAGCTCAAGTAAATGTTATCATGATAAAAAAAAGATGTCAATATAAAAGTTAAAAATATTTTAATTTTTTGAATAAAATGATAATATTATATGTATGGAATGAAGATTATAAGTAGTTGTATAATTAATATGTTCTTTAAATATATAACTAAAATTGGAATATTGAGTAAAACTTATGAAGAGGGGTTTAAAATATATGATTATTAATAAGATTCTTAATAATAATGTTGTGACGGTTATATTAAATGGAGAAGAAGCTGTTGTAATGGGAAGAGGGATTGGATTTCAAAAAAAATCTGGTGAATCAATTGATGAAGAAAAAATAGAAAAAATTTTTAAAATGGAAAATGAAAAGAGTAGTGAGAAATTCAAACAATTAATGCTTGAAACACCTCCTGAGTATTTAAGTATGACAAAGGAAATTGTTGCTATAGCAGAAAGAGAATTAGGGATTGAACTTGGTGAATTAATATATATACTACTAACTGACCATTTATCATTTGCTGTCATAAGAGCGAAAGAAAATATAAGCATAGAAAATCCTATGCTATGGGAAATAAAAAGTCTTTATAAAAAAGAGTTTAAAGTTGGGTCAGAGGGAGTTAAAATAGTAGAGAAATATACTGGAGTAAGGCTAAGCGAAGATGAAGCAGGATTTATAGCCTTACATATATTAAATTCAGCATTAAATGAAGATATGTATAATACTATGAATATTACAGTTCTTACAAATAAACTTCTTAATATTATAAAGAAATATTTTGATATAAAATTTGATGAAGAGTCATTAGACTACACAAGACTTTTAACACATCTAAAATTCTTTGCACAAAGAATTTTTAAGAGAGAGCAAGTTGAAGAGGAAGATGTAGAACTTTACGAAATAATTTCAAATAGATATCCAGAGGAAAGAAAATGTATTGATAAAATTGAACAATATATAAATAAGCAATTTAGTTATAATTTATCAAAACAAGAGATAATTTATCTTATTATGCACATAAGAAGATTTAGAAAAAACTAGAGAATTAGGAGATGTAAAGATGACAACAATATATTTAACAAGACATGGTCAAACAGAATGGAATTTAGAAAAGAGACTTCAAGGTCATGGTAATTCACCATTAACTGAATTTGGACTTAATAGAGCAAAAGAATTATCTAAAAGAATTAAAGAAATTGATATAGATACAATATATACAAGCCCTATAGAAAGAGCATATAAAACTGCACACATAGTAAAAGGTGATAAAGACATAGAAGTTAAAGTTCATGAAGGACTAAAAGAAATGAACTTTGGTGATTATGAAGGCAAGATAACAGAAGAAGTAATGAAGGAGAATCCAGATTGGGATATAAGCGCTATAATGAGAGGAAACTTAGATATGCGTGCACCAAATGGAGAAACATTGGGAGAAGTTCGTGAAAGAGTGAACTCTGCTATGAGAGAAATTATAAAAGAAAATGAAGATAAAAATATACTAATAGTTGCACATGGAATAACATTAAAGGCTATAATGGCATTTTTTAATGATCAAGAAGCAAATAATGAAGTTATGGAACAAGCATCTCTTACAAAAGTTATTGTAGATGGTGAAAACTTTAATATAGAATTTAAAAATGATGGAAGCCATTTTACAGCTAAAGAGGAAAAGCAAGGCTGGTAAAATAATTCGTGAATAAAAGAAGCTATGAATGCATATGTTATTGTATGAAGAGATAAGTTGTTATTAAGGGAAGATGAATAAATTCTCTTCTCTCATACATAATTATAAAATGCTTAACACTCTAATTAAGCATTTTATAAGTTACCCATGCAATAAACTCTGTGTAATGAGAGGAAGGATTTTTTATATAAACTATCCCTGAGTTCTCCTTTGTGCTCAGGGATAGCAACATAAAAAATTGCATTCAACTTATGATGATTAGGATGATAGTGTATCTTTACAAAAGGTTAACTATCATCCTTATTGTTTTTGGGAAAAATAGTATATAATAAAATATATGTATATGGAAAATATAGAAATGAGTTAAATAAAATTAATTAAGTGAGAAGGGATATTATGAAGTGTGAAATAATAGCAGTAGGTACAGAGGTTATTTTAGGAGATATCTTAAATTCAAACTCTCAATATCTTGCAAAGGAACTAGCTAATTTAGGAGTAGATGTTTATTATCATGAAGCAGTTGGAGATAATAAGGAAAGAATACTAGATTGTTTTAAAAGATCTTTAGATAGAAGTGATATCATAATTACAACTGGTGGCCTTGGACCAACTAAAGATGATATGACAAAGGAACTTGCAGCTGAATTCTTTGGAATGGATATGTGTCTTCATGAGGAGAGCCTACAAAAAATAAAAGATTACTTTAAGAAAATGGGAAGAGAATTTGTAAAAAGTAATGAAAAACAGGCATATTTTCCTAAGGAAGCTATTATATTAGATAATGAAAATGGAACAGCCCCAGGTGCTATATTTGAAAAAAATGATAAGACTATAATAGTCTTACCTGGACCTCCAAAAGAAATGGAGCCAATGTTTAAAAATCATGTAAGAAAATACTTAGAAAAGCGTACTGGAGATACTATAGTATCAGAGGTTCTAAGAGTATTTGGTATAGGAGAAAGCTCAGCAGAGAAAAAATTACAGGACTTAATTGATAATGGCAAAAATCCTACAATAGCACCTTATGCTAAAGAAGGTGAAGTTATATTTAGAATAACTGCAAAAGCTAAAAGCGAAGAAGAAGCTAAACAATTAATCAAGCCATTAAAAGATGAAGTTTATAGTAGACTAGGAGATGCGGTATACAATACTGGAGATACTACCCTTCAAGATACTGTAGCTGAAATGTTAGTTAACAAAGATATGACAATAGGAGTTAGTGAATCATGCACTGGTGGTCTATTATCATCAAAGCTTATAGAGTATCCAGGTATATCAAAAGTTTTCCTTGAAGGTGCTGTTACTTACTCTAATGAAGCTAAAATGAGAACTCTTAATGTAAAGAAAGAGACATTAGAAAAGTTCGGTGCTGTAAGTCATGAGACTGCAAAAGAAATGGCGGAAGGAATAGCAAAAAGAGCCGGTGCTAGAATTGGAGTATCAACTACTGGAATAGCAGGACCAACAGGAGGAACAGAAGAAAAACCTGTAGGACTTGTGTATTTTGGTATATATGTAGATGGGGAAGTTAAATCTTATAAACATATATTTACTGGAGATAGAAATTCAGTTAGAAATAGAGCAAGTATGACAGCTCTAGATATAATAAGAAGAAGCTTGTTATAAAAATTAATGTAAATGACATTGAAAGATAGAAAATATATTGAGGGATAGAAAAAATCCCTCTTTCTTCTTTAAATCAAAAGAGGGATCGTTCCTGTATATAAATAAAATGGGGGAGAGGCGATTAATTAATGAAGCATTAGCCTCATTGAATAGTATCTCCTAAAATTAAAAAAATATACTCAGTATAATAAAAAAGGAGAAAAATATGAAAAAAGTTTTTAGAGCGAATATATACTTTCTAATAATAATATTATTAGAAATATTTATGCCCTATGTATTGCTACCAATTTATAAACTAATTGGAGTTAGAGATGTAAGAATAGCCTTAGTATGTAATCATATAATAATATTTATAATACCAGCAATTATATATGTCATTGTAACTAAATGTAATATAGTACAAACCTTTAGATTTAAGTTATTACCTTTCAAAGATTTAATTCTTGTAATAGTATTAGGATTCTTGTGTGTGCCTATAATGAATTTCTTTGGGCTTATAAGTGGATTTTTCTTTGAAAATAATATAGGAAATTTAATGACTTCAATATCAAGCACTCCATATATTATACTTATGGGAATAATAGCTTTTATGCCAGCTATTACGGAAGAAATTACTTTAAGAGGAGTGGTCTTATCAGGATATAACGGGAAAAGTAGATTTAAAGCAGCCGTTGTTATAGGATTATTTTTTGGAATATTCCATTTAGATGCAAATCAGTTTTTATATGCAACTGTCCTTGGGTTTGTATTAGCCTATGCAGTAAGAGTTACTGGGAGTATTTATGCATCTATGATAATGCATTTTATTATAAATGGTACTTCAGTTACACTTCAAAAATTAATGAGTTTTATAAGTCCGTCACAAATAGAAAATACAAGCCAGGTATCCCTTAAAGCACTTCCACTAGGAGAGAAGTTAGCATTGCTTCAAGGTGGACTTACAATGTTTATTGTAGCTTCAGTGTTAGCATTTCTAGTAATTAAGAAGTTAGATAAATTAGGTAAGAGAAGAGGGGTAGTTGAGATAATAAATCCTGATGGATACAGAAGTGTTTCAGGAGAATTAACTGAAACAACGGAAAGAATTATAGATTGGCCATTAATAGTAACAGTAGTTATTTATGTTGTATATATGGGACTTACTATTAAAATATAAAAAACCTTAGATAATAGCTTGAAAAAGCCATTATCTAAGGTTTTTATTATGTGTTTTTAGTAATATTAGTAGAGTTACCATAAAAATATGAGAAACTTCTTTGAGGAATCCATCCTCTAGAATTTATATTACTATCCATAGGAAGTGATATATAATACCAATGTTCACTGTTTAATTCAGCTTTATCTAGAATTTTGACCTCCATTTTAATATCTATATGTTGCACTAATTCTGAAGATTCTAGAGGTGATATATATATATTAGAGTTTTCGTTTATTATTCCCATATTAGAATTAGGAGCAGAAAATTTAATTTCAAATTTTTTATTCTTTTTATGTGGATTTGTCTTTGGAACTCGTTGTCTTAAACTACTAATTTGATTATTAGCGATTAATAGTTGTTTTCTACAAGAGAAAAGTTTTCTTTCATAATATAGTACTAAAAAAACTATAACTAAAATTAACAATATAAATATAATATATTTCATTCAAAAAACTCCTAAATTGTTATATATACTATATATATTTTGTTTTATAAAAAATTATTCAATTACTTTAGATAACACCTCTCCAATACTATCATTTATACAAAGAGAAGCTAAGTTATCGTATTGAGTGCTACTTTTATTTATAAGTATTAGATTTTTTCCTCTAAAATATCTAATTAGTGAAGCAGCTGGATAAACAACAAGGGATGTTCCACCAATTATTAATGTATCAGCATTCATTATAGCCCTTACTGAAGCATTTATTGTTGTTTCATCAAGAGGTTCCTCATATAGGACAACATCTGGTTTAATTATTCCACCACATTCAGTACAAATGGGGATATCTTTACTCTTTAGTATAAAATCTAGTGGATAAAATTTATTACAACTAGTGCAATAATTTCTATGAATTGATCCGTGCAATTCAAAAACTTTTTTACTACCAGCTTCTTGATGCAATCCATCGATATTTTGAGTTATTATAGCTTTTAATTTACCTTCAGCCTCTAATTTAGCTAAAGCTATATGAGCTTTATTTGGTTTAGCATTTGTATAAATCATTTTATTCTTATAAAAGTCATAGAACTCTTTTGTATGAGAAAAGAAGAATGAGTGACTTAGTATTTCTTCAGGAGAATATTGTACTTTATTTGAATCATTATAAAGTCCATTACTAGATCTAAAATCAGGAATCCCAGATTCAGTTGATACCCCGGCTCCTCCAAAGAAAACTATATTATTACTTTCTTTTAAAATTTGAGTTAGTCTTTCTATTTCAGTATTCATGAATTCACCTCCAAGTTATATTTGATAAGTTTATTATTGCACAGAATAGTGAAAATAAAAAATATTTTTACTAAATATTACCATAATGATATACTTAAATAAAGAATATTTAGGTAAAATTTAGGGGGGTATATGGAGATAAGAATTCTTAATAAGGAAGATATATATTGGAATAGAACAATTGAAATGGCTGAAAAATGTTCATGGAGAGCTGGGGCAAGCTTTGCAAAAAGAATGAAAGAAAATATGTTTAAAGATTTTGAATGCCCTTTTGCAGTAGTTGAAGATGAAAAGGTAGTAGGATTTTGTACAATAACTAAAACAGATTATATTCCTAATTGTACTTATGCGCCATGGATTGGATTTGTATTTGTTGATGAAAAGTATAGGGGAAATAGGGTCAGTGAGAAGATGATTAAAAAGGTGTTTGATTACGCTAAAAGCGAAGGCTTTGAGAAAATATATATTGCGACAGGGGAAGATAATTTATATGAAAAGTATGGTTTTGTACAGGTAGATACTTTAAAAAGTTATGGAAATACTTTAGAGACAATACTTATGTATGAATTAAAATAATTAGAAGATATATAATTTAAAGACATAGAAGAATATTTAAATATATAAAATATAAAAGAAATATATGTAAATTAGGTGGTGAAAATATGATTTTACGTGGAAATGTGTTTTCAAAAATTCTTGGAATGGATACAGGGATAACGGTTATTGTTCCTAATAAATTTAAAGAAAGTGACAAGTACAAAGTAGCATATCTTCTTCATGGACTTTGTGGAGATAACGGAAGCTGGGCTGATAACACTATGTTACCAGTTTATGCAAACAACTATAATACTATTTTTATCATGCCAGAAGTGGCAAGAAGTTTTTATACTGATATGAAATATGGGCAGAAGTTTTTTAGTTACGTTACAGAGGAATTGCCTGAAATTTGTAAGCGTGTTTTTAACATATCTAATAAAAGAGAAGATACTGTAATTATTGGTGGATCTATGGGGGGATATGGTGCTTTAAAATGTGCTTTATCAGAACCAGAAAAATATGGTTATTGTTGTGCATTTTCATCAGCTTGTTTATTTTTAAAGGAGTATTTGGATATACAGAGGGAAAGTGGCAAAACAGAAGAATTTAGGTCTATGTATGGGGAACAGTTAATTACAGACTTTTTATCAGCTTTTGGACCAGAGCTAGAATGGAATCCTAAAGATGAAATACTAGAGCTAGCTAAGAGTGTGAGTGTACAAGAAATTAAACCTAAGATATATTTAGCTTGCGGAACAGAAGATTATTTACGAGATTACAATATAAGATTTTGTAATGAAATAGAAAAAATTAATTTGAACTTTACTTATGAAGAATGGGAAGGAATTCATGATTGGTATTTCTTTGATGAGGCATTAAAAAAATCTTTACAAATTTGTTTTGGAAATTAAGATTCATAATTTAAAATTATATATAACAATAAATATAATTAATATTGATACTGTATTATTCATAAATGAATGTGCAGTATTTTTTGTTATAGAAATTTTTAGGTTTATATTATGGTAAAATAATACCAAAAATTGCTTAAAAATACTTGAAAATATAGGAGATGCAAAATGAAAAATCTATTTACAATTGGTGAAATATCAAAGTTATTTGATGTTAATAGTAAGACGTTAAGATATTATGATGAGATTGACTTATTTAAGCCAAGATTTATAAATAAAGAGAATGGGTATAGATACTATTCTACAGAGCAATTTGAGCAGTTAAATACAATAAAGTATTTAAAGGCATTAGGTACACCACTAAATAAAATAAAACAGCATTTAGATAATAGAAGTATAGATAATATTATGGATTTATTTGAAACTCAAAAAAAGATAACTGAAGAAAAGATAAAAGAGATGGAGTTTATAAAAGATAAAATACAAAAAAGAATAGAGACTATTAACTATGCAAGACGTTATGATAATTTAGATATTATACAAGAAATTGAATTTGATAGTAGAATTGTCGCTATTTTAAGACAAAAGATAAAAACCTTTGATGATTTAGAACTATCTATTAGAAAGTTAGAAATAACAGCAAATGAAAAAGCTTCAATTTTCAATGGAAAAGTTGGAGTATCAATTTCTTTAGAAAAACTAAGGAGAAGGATATTTGAGGGATATGATTCAATTTTTGTTATGGTAGAGGGTGAGAACTATAATAAAAAATTCTTAAAAGTATTACCTAAAGGTACTTATGTATGTGTAAGGTTTAATGGAACTCATGAAGAATCAACTTTATATTATGGAAAGTTACTAAATTACATTGAAAATAAAGGCTATAAGATGTTAGAAGATTCAGTAGAAATAACATTGATAGATTTTGGATTAACAAACAAAGAATCTGAAATAGTAACAGAAATTCAAATATTAGTTGATAAGTATTGACATTCCATCTACTGGAATGTTTATAATACAAAACATTAGAAATAATACAATTATATGTTAATAAGTATTTAGGGGGCTAATATGAAATTTATAGTAGATAAAGATGTTTTTAATAAACTCGAGAATGTATGTTTTGGAGTAGTAGTAGCAAAAGGTATTGATAATTCTAAGGATAATATTGAGATCAATGAATTATTAAAAAATATTATAGAACTAGATGAAAGAAAATTCGAAGGTAAAAAAATTAAAGAACTAGAAGAGATAATTTATTATAGAGATGCTTTTAAAAGTTTAGATATTAATCCTAATAAGTTTATGGCATCAAATGAGGCAATGCTTACTAGAGTAGCTAAAAAGAAAGGATTACCTAATATTAACCCTATAGTTAATCTTGGAAATGCTATTTCTTTAAAATATCTAGTTCCGCTAGGAGCACATGACATTGATACTGTTGGTGGAGATATTTATGTTAAATTCTCAAAAAAAGGAGATAGTTTCATTCCATTTGGCTCAGAAGAGAAGGAATATTTAGAAGATAATGAATTAATATATTTTGCAGGAGATAGGGTTAGAACAAGAAGATGGATATGGAGACAAAGTGAACATGGGAAGATAGTATCAGAAAGTAAGAATATATTTTTCCCTATAGATGGATTTACTGATAAAAACTATGATGAAGTTATATCTGCAAGAGATGAGCTTGCAAAATTGCTAGAAGAAAAATTAAATTGTGAAGTAAAAGTAGGATTTATAGATAAAAACAATATTGAGTTTGAAATATAAAATCCATTAATAAGGAATAGGAGGCTGTATCGAACAGTCTCTTTGTATTATGTACAGCATAAATTATTACATATATGAAATTTATTATATTTATTTTTTATTTTTGTATAACCGCTTATAATAATTTAGTAGTTAAATAAAAAGAGATAAAAACATTATAAAAAATAAAAAAAGTCTTTGACACTTTACTAAATATTAGTTATAATATGTTTGTATCTAGTGATGATGGCATAGAGGAAACACTCCTTTCCATTCCGAACAGGAAAGTTAAGCTCTATAGCGCCAATGGTACTGCACGGGAGACTGTGTGGGAGAGTAGGACGTTGCTAGGTTTGTATGGCTCGATAGCTCAGTTGGTAGAGCAGCGGATTGAAGATCCGCGTGTCGTAGGTTCGATTCCTACTCGAGCCACCAGAAAGCACTAACTTTTGTTAGTGCTTTTTATCTTTTTATAAGAGGTGAAGAGGGATGAAATTAGAGGTATGTGTGGGAAATTATAAGGAGGCTATAGCTGCTTTTAAAAATGGAGGAGATAGAATAGAATTATGTGATAACCTTCAAGAAGGAGGTACAACTCCTAGCTATGGAACAATAAAAAAGTCTGTTTGCGATATAGATATACCTATAAACGTAATAATAAGACCTAGAGGTGGAGGTTTTAATTATTCAGATGAAGAGTTTGAAATAATGAAAGAAGATATTAGAATATGTAAAGAACTTGGAGTAAATGGTGTAGTTTTTGGTATTTTAAATGATGATAATACTATAGATATAGAAAGAAACAAAATACTGAAAGAAGAGGCTGGAAATTTAAGTACAACTTTTCATATGGCATTTGATGAAATTGAGGATAAAAATTCTGCTATAGATGTATTAGTTGATCTTGGAATAGATAGAATACTTACAAAAGGTGGATCAACCAACGCTCCAAATAATTTAGATAAATTAAAAGAATTAGTTGAATATGCTGGTGATAGAATTATTATAATGCCTGGTGGCGGTATAAATTCTAATAATAGAGAGCATATTTATAATATGACAAATGCAGAAGAATTACATGGAAGTAAAATAGTATAATTTAAAGATAGTATAAGGATAGATATAAAGGATAGTCTATCCTTTATTTATATAAAAAATTAATCGGGACACACCAAATTTGTAATTAAATTGTAAATAATAACCTATTAAATAGTATATAATATAATAAACTGTTCAAATTAAAATTAAGTAAGCTATAAGAGAGTATCACAATTAAAAAAACTTTCTTTTTATATAAGCGTTATTTAAGCTTTGCTTAAGAAATTATTAAGAAGTATATTTTATAATAAAAGTAAGATTATGGGTTTGGGAGTGATGATGGTGTTTGAAAAAGCTAATTTAACAGAATACGAATATGAATTAGTTGCAAAAGGAATAGCATTTGGAGTAGGCAGTGGAGTTTTAATTGGAACATTAATAGGAGAAGTGGTTTTATTCTTTTCACTAGGAGGAGTGGTTGGAATAATATCTACTTTAGCATATACATTTTATAAAAGGCTTAAAAGTTTTAAGTAAACTGGAATCATAATGAGCATTAAAGCATAATATTATATAAATATAATGTTTTACTGGAGAATATGAAAATGGAATTTGTATTAACATTTGCAATTCTAGTCTTTATAGCTTTATTAGTAGGAAGAAGGTCTATTTTAGTATGTAATGATAATGAGGATTTGAATAAACCTCTTTATGATGAAGAAACCCTAATCATAATGAAAAGATATGATTTAATAACAGATGAACAATATAAAGAAATGATTATTACTGTAAAACAAAACATATAGATGGAATTTTATTAGGTATGTACTTTATTATAATACATGCCTTTTTTATTTAAGAAAATTTTAATTTATAATTTTTATGTAATTAGAATAGTTGTATTTCTTGCTTTATTAAAAGGATATATGTATGTATCAATACATCAAGGTGGAATAAAGGAAGGTGCTGCGAATTTTATATTTGGACAACCTACAGAGTTGCAGATGAGGTTTGTAAATATATCAATATTATTCTGTAGTATATACGTTATATTTGGGATGTATGCAGCATTTAATTATGATACATTCAAGAGAGTTGTTCTTAAATATAGATATATTGTATATGGAATGTTTATACTAACATTTTATTATAAATTCTCCAGACAATTTGATTTTGTAGAATATAACTTATTATTTGATATTGCTTATAGAACATCAAATATTCTTATGTTTTATATAGTTGGAGAATATATTCTAAAGAAGAGGATATTATCAAGTGTAATAGAATTTATATCCAAATATTCATATGCAGGATACATGCTTCATATTTACGCTCTGAATAGGATAATATTCCCACTGAGAAGTGCAGGGATTGATCATCCAGTTATTAATGCTATTATAAGCGGAATAGGAGCAACATTCCTTGTTACTGGGATGATTTATGTAATAACATTGATACCAAAATCAAAAATTATAACTGGAGTAAATGATAATTTTGATCATGTAAAGATTGCATTAAGCTATTTGAGAAATTCTAAGTTACTTAATGAAGGATTAATAGGAAGAATAAATAAGTTTAAAGTGTTAGATGATTAATGAGAAGTAATTCTCATTAATCATCTTTTTTTATAAGAAACATTAAAAATTATAGATTTTCAATTTGCCAATCAATTGGGCTTTTATTAACACTTTCTAAAAAGCTATTAGTTTTAGAAAATGGTTTAGATCCAAAGAAGCCTCTTGAAGCTGATAGGGGACTTGGATGAACTGATTGTATTATATAATGTATAGGGTTAGTGATTAGATCCTTCTTTTTAATTGCGTTGTTTCCCCAAAGTATAAATACTATTGGATCTTTTCTTTCGTTTAATAAAGAAATAATCTTATCAGTAAATATTGACCAACCTATTCTTTGGTGGGAATTTGCTTTTCCAGCCTCAACAGTAAGTGTTGTGTTTAATAAAAGTACTCCTTGATCAGCCCATTTTTTTAAATATCCGTTATTTGGGATATAGCAACCTAAATCACTATGAAGTTCTTTATATATATTTACTAATGATGGTGGAATTCTATTTCCGGGTTTAACTGAAAAGCTAAGACCGTGTGCTTGGTTTGGTCCATGATATGGATCTTGACCAAGTATAATAACTTTCACATCTTTATAAGGAGTAAAATGCAATGCATTAAAAATATCATATTTATCAGGATAAATTGTATTAGTATTATATTGTTTTATAAGGAAGTTATGTATTTTCTTATAGTATTCTTTAGAAAACTCATCCTTTAATAGATCATTCCAATCATTTTTTAGTATATTTGTCATAATAATCACCGCCTTATTTAAAGTATAGCATATGAAAAATGCATAAAAGAGGGGGATTTTTGCTTAGAAAGATTCAAAATATTACAAAAAATAAGAAAAACACAACCAAGAGTGTCAATATAAAAAATATAGAGGAAAAATACATAATTTAAAGAATAGTGAAGATAATAAAATTATATGACAAAATACATAATAGGGGCAGGGAGAAATTATGATAAGATAAAACACGTCATTGATGTGGCGAACAAAATTCGACAGTTTATTTCTTAGAAAAAAATGTTGACAAGTAAATCGCTAGATGATAAGATAAAAAACGTCGCAAGGGAGCGATAGCAACAGTTTGAAGCTTTAAAAAAAGTTTTAAAAAAATGTTGACATAATAACTCCTGAGTGATAAGATAATCAAGTCGCTTGAAGGCGACGAGATAAAATGGTCTTTGAAAATTGAACAGAATATATAAAACATTTAAACAACCAGCAATTCTTTTTATTA
>NZ_JBNOOR010000009.1:0-27692 GCF_050584765.1 Clostridium sardiniense
ATAGCTCCATCCATTTGAGCTGCTCCTGTGATCATGTTCTTAACGTAGTCAGCATGTCCTGGACAGTCAACGTGAGCGTAGTGTCTGTTTTCTGTTTCGTACTCAACGTGAGCTGTGTTGATTGTGATTCCTCTTTCTTTTTCTTCTGGAGCCTTATCTATTTCATCATATTTGAATGATTCAGCGAACCCCTTGTTAGCTAATACAGTTGTAATAGCTGCTGTTAATGTAGTCTTACCGTGGTCTACGTGACCTATTGTTCCAATGTTAACGTGTGGTTTACTTCTTTCGAATTTTGCTTTTGACATTATAAATTCCTCCTTATCACTCTAATAAACCTTGCCTAGTGTTTTGTACTTTTTTATGCTGGAGCTCACGATCGGGATTGAACCGACGACCTCCGCCTTACCAAGGCGACACTCTGCCAACTGAGCTACGTGAGCACTCAAAATATTGAGTTTTCTTTAATATACCAATTATAAAGTTTACTATCATTTTTTTTGTTTGTCAATAAAAATTAATTAGTTTATATCTAAGCATTTCTCAAGTTTTCTTTTTACTCTTTGTAGAGCATTATCTATTGATTTTGCATGCCTATCTAAATCACATGCAATTTCTTGGTATGATTTTCCATCAAGATAAGAATTCAAAACTTCTAGCTCTAATCGAGATAGTACTTTCTCTATCTCTTCCTCTATCCTAATCTTTTCTTCTTGACTTATAACAAGCTCTTCTGGATCTGTTATTTTAAGCCCTGCTAGCACATCTAATAAGGTTCTTTCTGATTCTTCCTCATATATGGGCTTGTTTAAGGATATATAGGTATTTAATGGAATATGCTTTTGTCTTGTTGCAGTTTTTATTGCTGTTATTATTTGTCTTGTAACGCAAAGCTCTGCAAATGCTTTAAATGTTGAAAGTTTATCAGGATTAAAGTCCCTTATAGCTTTATAAAGTCCTATCATACCCTCTTGATAAATATCTTCCTTGTCAGCACCAATTAAAAAATAAGATTTTGCTTTTGTTTTTACAAAGCTCTCATACTTATTTATTAAATATTCTTGCGCTAATACATTCCCATTCTTTGCTTCTATTGCTATTTCTTTATCATCTTTTTGATCAAACTCTAAATATTTCGTCATAGAATACCCACCATTCTCCCCATTTTACCCTTAACACCTTATCATATTTGCTATTATACATTAGCTATTTAAGCGAAGTCAACATATCAGCGACTTCTACGTAATTCTTCTAACTTATTTAATACATCTTCATCAATATTATCACCTAAGTTATTTTTTTGAGAATTCATATTATGCTCAGCTTTTATCCTTATCTTATTTTCCAATCCAATAACTTCATTGTAAAACTCCAGCGAAGACATCCTTACAGCGCCTCTTTGGAATATGGTTTGCTGTTCTAGCCAATCTGATGTAACTACAGAAACTTCATACCTTCTACCAATAGAATGTACTTCCTTTTCTATGTATGCATCGGCAGTTTCACCATCTTTAGTGAAAACTATAGATAGATTTTTATTAATTTCTTCTTTATTTTCTATATTGCCTGCTACCTTATGACCATCAAATACTAATATTACCTTACAATCATTATAACTTCCATAATTGTGTAGTATATCCACCAATTTATTTCTAGCTCCATCAAAGCTAATGTTTTTTAAGTCTTTTAAATTTGGCCAGGAATTTAAAACATTATATCCATCTATAAATATAATTTTCACATCTCATCCCTCTTTTTATTTTAATCTACCCTTTAGTACTTCATACATCATTATACCACCAGCTACTGATGCATTTAAAGAATTTATTTTTCCAATCATAGGAATCTTAACTAATTTGTCACATTTTTTAAGAGTTAATTTAGATATCCCTCTTCCTTCACTACCTATTATCAGTGCACATGGTCCACTAAAGTCTACTTCATAACTATATTCTTTTCCTTCTATATCTGCACCGTAAACCCAGATTCCTTGTTCCTTTAAGTCATCAATTGTACTATTTATATTAGTAACTTTTGCTATCTTCACATGTTCAACTGCTCCAACTGATGATTTATAAACTGTAGGAGTAACACCAACATTTCTTCTTTTTGGTATTATAATTCCATGAACTCCACAAGTTTCCGCAGTTCTAACTATTGATCCTAAATTGTGAGGATCTTCTAGCTCATCTAATATGATTATAAAAGGCGCCTCATTTTTTCTCCTTGCCTCTTCTAATATATCTTTTACTTCAAAATAATTATAAGGAGTTATTTTTGCTATTACGCCTTGATGAACAGCACCTGCCGCCATTGAATCTAATTTTTTCTTATCCACTTCTTTTATTACTATCTTCTTATCTTTGGCAAGGTTAATTATTGCATTTATTGATCCTTCTTTAGGTCCATTTGTTATATATAATGCTTCTATTGTCTTATCACTTTTTAAGGCTTCCATAGCAGCATTTCTACCTATTATTAAATCTTCCCTTACTTCTTCAACTTGATTATTAACTAACTTTCCGTCTTCTCTTACTCTCTCTTCTCTATTTCTAACTGGTCTTTCTTCTTTAAATTTTCTGTTATCTTTTCTATTTTCTTTTCCTCTTGGACTAAATCTATCTTCTGTATTTCTTTCTTCTTTGGATCTATTGGGTTTTCTATCATCTCTTTTTCTATTTTGGTTACTCTTTTTTATTCTTGTCATATTAAATAACTCCTTACTTAGTTATATTTAAAAATTACTGTTCTTTACATACTTCTATGCTTTTATTAAATACAAACTCTAGTCTTGCCTTATCATTTATTAAATATAAATATCCAACTAAAGCTTCAAATCCTGTTGCCATTCTATAGTCTCTTACATCCGCATTTTTCGGAACTGTTGCTGACTTAGCGTTTCTTCCCCTCTTGTAGATATAACTTTCTTCTTCAGTTAGTAATTCTTCTATATTGTGCATTATATCCGATTGACTCTTTGCTTTAACATATCCTATAGCTTTTCTATGTATCTTATGAGCTGAAAGTTCAGTATTATTTGAAAGTATATAGTCTCTTATAAACACCTCATAAACTCCATCTCCTACTAATGCTAATTGAAGTGGATTTAATCTTCTAGCTTCATCTTTGCTAAATTCTCTTACTCTAAAATTTTCTAACATATTATTACTCCTTTAAATAAGGGCCGCACTTAACGCACAGCCCCTTTTTAATTAGTTAACCTTTTTCCATCTAACTCCTTGTGGAGTATCTTCAAGTACTATGTTTCTTGCTTTTAAGTCATCTCTTATCTTATCTGCAAGTGCAAAGTCTCTATCTTTTCTAGCTTGTTGTCTTTGTTCTATTAAAGCTTCTATTTCTTCTGCTTCATCAGCTAAATCAGCCTTAGTTGATTTTTGTAGCATTCCAAGTGGAGCTCCAAGTTCTCTTATTAATGCTAAAGCTTTTTCAGCTAATTCTTTTGATGATTCAGCATTAATATTTGTATTTGTATCTTTTATTAAATCAAATATTGCAGTTATAGCATCTGCTGTATTAAAATCATCATCCATTTTTTCTATATACTTTTCTTTATACTTATTTAAGCTTTCTAGGTACTTCTTCTCTTCTTCATTGATTTCAACTCTTGAAACCTCATCTATAAGATTTTCAAGGTTCCCTATTGCATTATATATTCTTTCAACTGATGCTTTAGCTGATTCTAATAAATCTTCACTATAGTTTAATTGAATTCTATAGTGGCATGAAAGCATTAAGAATCTAATTACATCTGAATCATATTCCTTAAGTACATCTCTTGCTGTAAAGAAATTATTTAATGACTTAGACATCTTTTGATTATTTACATTTACATAAGCTGAATGTAACCAATAGTGAGCAAATGGCTCTCCTGTTAATGCTTCACTTTGTGCTACTTCATTCTCATGATGTGGGAATGCTAGATCCATTCCACCTGCATGTATATCAATTGTGTCCCCTAATATCTTCTTTACCATACATGAACATTCTATATGCCAACCTGGTCTTCCTTCTCCCCATGGGCATTTCCAAGCAGGTTCTCCTTCTTTCTTTGCCTTCCATATAGCAAAGTCCATAGGATCCTTCTTTCTTTCATCTACGTTTATTCTAGCTCCAGCTTGTAAGTCATCTATATTCTGTCCTGATAACTTACCATATCCTTGGAACTTCTTTGTGCTAAAGTAAACATCTCCATCTACTTCATAAGCATATCCTTTATCAATTAAATCTTTTACGAATTTAATTATGTCATTTATATATTCAGTAGCTCTTGGATTTACAGTTGCTCTCTCTATATTAAGTGCATCTGCATCAGTATAATATTCTTTTATATACTTATCTCCAACTTCTTTTACTGAAGTTCCTTCTTCATTTGCTCTCTTTATCATCTTATCATCTATATCTGTAAAGTTTTGAACAAAATCTACTTTATAGCCTCTATACTCAAAGTATCTTCTTATTGTATCAAACACTATAAAAGTTCTACCATTTCCTATGTGGAAGAAGTTATATACTGTAGGTCCACATACATACATCTTAACTTCTCCTGGAGTTATTGGTATAAATTCTTCCTTTTTTCTTGTTAACGTATTATAAAGCTTCATTCTTATTCCTCCTAACTATCTTAGTTTTAGGTTATTTTTTTCGAATTCTGCTCTGACTCTTTCTTTTGCATCTTCTATCTTTATTGTTTCATTTTCGCCGCCAGTTCTTAGCTTAAATTCTACTTCTCCATCACCTATCTTCTTTCCTACTGTAATTCTCATAGGAATTCCCATAAGTTCTGAATCTTTGAATTTAACTCCAGCTCTTTCTTTTCTATCATCTAAAAGAGCCTCTACTCCCATTTCTCTTAATTCATTATAGATTTCTGAAGCAATTCTCATTTGCTCTTCATCTTTTGAATTAACAGCTATTACTGAAACATGATATGGTGCAACTTCTAAAGGCCAGATTATTCCATTTTCGTCATGATGTTGTTCTATTATTGATGCAACTGTTCTTGTAACACCTATTCCATAACATCCCATTATAAATGGCTTTTCTTTTCCGTTTTCATCAATGAATTTAGCATTCATAGCTTCTGAGTACTTAGTTCCTAACTTAAATATATGACCTACTTCAGTTCCTCTTGCTATAGTAACTTTTCCGCCACACTTAGGACAAGCTTCTCCTTCTTCTATGTTTCTAAAGTCACCAATTACTCCTTCGAATTCTCTTCCGTAATTAACACCTGTTAAGTGGTATCCAGTTTCATTAGCTCCTACAACCATATTATACATTCTGCTAACTTCTTCATCTACTAATAATAAGTCTACTTTTAATCCTACAGGACCTGCGAAGCCAGTTTCTGCGCTAGTTGCTATCTTCACTTCTTCATGTGATGCTAATTCTATATCTCCTGATGCATTAGAAGCATTAGCTACCTTTACTTCATTAACTTCTCTATCTCCTCTAACTAAAACTCCAACTAATTTTCCATCTACATTATATATTAAAGTTTTAGCTGTCTTCTTAGGAGAAACACTTAAGAATTCTGACACCTCTTCTATGCTTCTGCTATCTGGAGTTTCTACCTTTTGCATTGCAACTAATTCTTCAGCTTCTGCAATTTCTGCCTTTGTTTCTGCTTTTTCAATATTTGCAGCATAATCACATTCTGTACAGAATACTACATCATCTTCTCCAACTTCTGATTTAACCATGAATTCAGCTGAGTTTGATCCTCCGATTGCTCCTGAATCAGCTTCAACACATTTTGCATCTAACCCACATCTATTAAATATATTTACATATGCATCGTGCATTTTATCATATGCTAAATCTAATCCTTCTTGATCCTTATCAAAGCTATAAGCATCTTTCATTATAAACTCTCTTGATCTCATAACTCCAAATCTTGGTCTAGTTTCATCTCTATATTTAGTTTGTATTTGATAAAGATTTAATGGTAATTGCTTATATGATTTTATTTCATTTCTTGCAATGTTTGTAAATACTTCTTCATGAGTTGGTCCTAAACAGAACTCTCTGCTATTTCTGTCTGTAACTCTAAACATTTCAGCTCCATAAGCATCCCATCTGCCTGATTCTTGCCATAATTCTGCTGGTATCATAGCTGAAGCTAAAAGTTCTTGAGCTCCTGATTTATCCATCTCATCTCTTACTATATCTTCGACCTTTTTAAGAACTTTTACTCCTAAAGGTAAATGATTGTATACTCCTGATGCCATTTTTCTTATTAGTCCTGCTCTAAGCATTAACTGATGACTTGCTATTTCTGCTTCTGCTGGAACTTCTCTTAAAGTTGCAATTAGCATATTAGACATTTTCATAATAATATCCTCCTAATTTCTATGTGAATTTAATTTATTTCTTACTTTTTTAGATATAAAAAAGCCGCCCTATTAACAATAGGGCGACTATTAATCGCGGTACCACCTAAATTTTTTCTCTAATAATGATAACGGTATTAAACCGATAGTTTTTTCCTATTACTCAGAAGCTGGTTCAAAATCTAGTTGAGAACCTTACAGCCCATGGATTCTCTCTCTGAAAAAGCGATTTTTACTATTCTTCTTCATAGTTCTTAACTTATATGGAATTATACTTAACTAATTATAACTTCTAAAATTTTCACTGTCAACACAGTGATATTATTAATGATTATCAGCTAAATATCTTGCTAAAATCAAATCTTCTGGAGTAGTTATTTTTATGTTAGTATATTCTCCGTCATACAAGAAAACTTTATGTCCAAAGGTTTCAACCACCATAGTATCATCTGTCACTTTTATATTATTTTCTTTAACTTTGTTGTGACACTCTAATATAAGATTATAATCAAATATTTGTGGTGTTTGCACTGCTATAAGCTCTTCTCTCTTAAGTGTTTCCTTTGATAATCCATTTATATCTTTAACTTTAATAGTATCTTTTGGCATTACTCCTGGTGCTGCTGCTTTAAATTTTTCAGCTGCTTTTATTCCTTCTGTTATTATCTTATCCGTAACAAAAGGTCTAGCCCCATCATGAATTAGTACAATATCAGTTTCTTCTATAGCATTTAATCCGTTTAAAACTGAATCTTGTCTTTCATCTCCACCTTCAACTATTTTATCTACTCTTAATTTATTCTTATCTAGTACTTCTTTTTTACAGTATTCAATCTCATCCTCTGGAAGAACTAATATTATTTCATCAATTAATTCATTTTCCATAAACTTTTTAATTGTGTAATAAAGTATAGGCTTATCATTTATTGATATAAATTGCTTACTTATATCAGCACCCATTCTTTTTCCTCTTCCTCCAGATAGAATAATGGCACTATTCATTAAACTCTCCTTTAGTTCTCTTTAGGTCTAGCAAATATCATTCTACCAGCAGCTGTTTGTAATACAGATGTAACTATAACACCTATTGTTTTAGTCATGTACTTTCTTCCACCTTCTACTACTATCATAGTTCCATCATCTAAATATGCTACTCCTTGGCTTGCTTCTTTTCCGTCCTTAACAACTTCTACTGTCATTTCTTCACCAGGAATAACAACTGGCTTTATTGCATTTGAAAGCTCGTTTATATTTAGAACTGGTACCCCTTGAACTTCTGCTACTTTATTTAAGTTATAATCATTAGTTATTACTTTTCCATCTAATGTTTGGGCTAATTTTAAAAGTTTAGCATCTACTTCTGCTATCTTTGGAAAATCTCCCTCCCATATTTGAGTTTCTATATCTAGTTCCTTTTGAATCTTATTTAATATATCAAGTCCTCTTCTACCTCTTGTTCTCTTAAGTGAATCTGATGAATCAGAAATATGTCTTAATTCATCAAGAACAAAATTTGGTATAATTAATGGTCCTTCTATAAATCCTGTTTCACATATATCAAATATTCTTCCATCAATTATTACTGATGTATCTAACACTTTTGGTATAGCTCTTCCCTCTTTTGAATTAGATTTACTCTTCTTTTCCTTATTTACTTTTTCTTTTCCAGAACTTGATTTTTTCATTGATAATATAAGGTTATTCATATCATCTTTCTTTTCAACCATTATTTTCATACCTATTATTGCACTTAGTAAATTTACTAAAACATATAATATTGGCCCTAAAGCCCCAGCAATATCATTTAGTGGTCTTGCAACAAAGAACATTATAATTAAAGCTATGACAGCTCCAATAGCTCCGTATATAATCTCCGTTAAAGTAAATTTCCTCATATTCTTTTCAGTATAATCGATAAGTTCAATTATCGCCCTATATATTATCGGAGATACTAAATACATAATAATACCAACTAATAAAGAAATAAAAATAAGAAATAATACCGAACCAACTGTACCTGATAGATAACCTATCTTTCTAACAGCTTCAATTTTTAAAATTGAATCTCCAATTATATAACCAAGTAACAGCCCCATTAATGTTAAAATGCCTCTAATCAACTTTTTAAACATTTTATCACCTCCTTATTAAAATTGTTGCCAAATTTGTTATATAAAATTCTTTTAATATAATGATTTATAAAAATAAAGCATTGTTTAGTTAATTATACCATATTAAAAAGTGCCCTTAAATGAAGATTTTCTTAATTTAAGTTAACGTTTTAATAACGTTAACTTTATACCCCCTATATTTGAAAATTAAAATAGTATATGATTATTTTAATAAATAGTTATTTATTTAAATCCACATTGACAATTATTGCCTAGAAAATTTATAATTAATCTAAATATATTAAACACTAGCAAGGAGTTGAGACAAATGAAAGATATTATTTTTGATGATTTTCAAAATTCTGTAAATGATTCTTTATTAAGACATAAAAGCATATTAGACACTTTGAGTAAATATGGCGAGTCAAATGCCAGAGTTAATAGAGCAATTATTAAAGCTGTAACTAATTGTGGTTGTATTAAAATAAATGCTAGCAAACAATGCATACCAACAGAAAACGATTCACTAGAAGACCTTACTGATTGCTTCAAAAATCATATTGATGGAACCTTATGTAATAATTGTCGCGAAGTAATTGAACGTGAAATGGGGAATAACATTTTCTACCTTACATCTCTTTGCAACAATTTAGGCATAAATTTATATGATGTATTAATTCAAGAGAATGATAAAGTTACTACCCTTGGCAAATTCACTTTTAGATAATGATAAAATTAATAATAAATAAAAAAGCGATATCTAACATAAATTTAGATATCGCTTTTATTTATCTATAATTCCACCTTTAATGAAGCTTGATCGTTTATTCTTCTTAATCCATTCCTTATAGCTTTCGCTCTTGCTTCTCCTATACCCTCAACCTTATCTAAATCATCTATATCTGCCTCTATTATTCTATTGAAACTTTCAAAATGATTTATTAAGTTTTCTATTACCGTTGAAGGAATTCTAGCTATCTTACTAAGCATTCTATATCCCTTAGGAGATATTAGTGTATCTGCAAGAGGTGCATATCCATATCCTAAAACTCTAGCTATCGCTTCTAAATCAATAAGTTCTTCTGAAGTTAAGTTTTGTATGCTTTCATATATTTCATTATGATCTTTGTCTGGACAGCTATAATCTCTTATTAAGAATATACCATCTCTCTCTATATGTCTTATAAGCTCATTTAATTGCATCGATATAAGTCTACCTTCATTACCGAGTTCAAGAATATATATTCTTATCTCCTCTACAATTCTCATAACCATTTCTGTTCTTTGAATTGCAGTGACAACATCAAAAAGTGTTGTTAAATCTTGAAATTCTAGTAAATTTAAATTATTTATTACTCTTTCAAGTACTGAAACATATTTTTCTAAGGTTTGAACTGCTTGGTTTGCTCTTCCAAGAATTACACTACTCTCCCTTAAAACATACTTTAGTTCACCTTTATAAACTGTAATTATATTTCTTCTTTGTGATATAGCTACTACTATATTTCCAGTTTCTCTAGCAACCCTTTGTGCCGTTCTATGTCTAGTTCCAGTTTCAAATGT
Organism: Clostridium sardiniense; assembly: GCF_050584765.1. Taxonomy (GTDB): domain Bacteria; phylum Bacillota; class Clostridia; order Clostridiales; family Clostridiaceae; genus Clostridium; species Clostridium sardiniense_A. The sequence goes on from NZ_JBNOOR010000009.1 coordinate 10,028, forward strand.
AGGTATTGATGCACTAGGTACTAATTGCGCATTTGCACGCACTATTTTTTTAATATCTCCACTAAGTACAATTGCCCCGTCCATTTTAGCTAACTCATATACGTATGCAGGAGAATACTCGGAATTAATCGTGAATCCACCATCCACTATACTCATAACATTTTCGTTATCTCCTAAAACAATCAATCCTCCAGTTTTTGCTCTAAGGATATTTTCAAGCCCTTCTCTTAATTGAGTTCCTGGACACATTATTTTTAGTATATTTTTGATTTCAATATCTCTTTCTAATCTCATACACTCACCTATTCTCCTAGAATATCTTACTTATCGCTTCCCTTATATTGCTAACACCTAAAATTTTAATAGATTTATTAGTTACTTTTTCTCTATTTCTTGTAGGTATTATTGTATTTTCAAAGCCCATCTTTTCTGCTTCATTTACAAGTCTATCTACTGATGCTATTGGTCTTATTTCTCCAGTTAACCCAACCTCTCCAACTAGTAACACCTTAGGAAGTTTAATCCCTTTTCCCTTCATACTTGAAAGTAATGCTATAGCAAGCCCAAGGTCTGCTGTTGTACCGTCTAAGCTCAATCCACCAACAACATTTACATAGACATCATGATTATAAAATGGTATTCTTAACTTTTTCTCTAAAACAGCAAGTATTAAACTTAATCTTTGATTATCAATTCCTACTGCTGTTCTTCTTGGCATTACAGCTTTAGTTTCTGTAACTAATGCTTGAATTTCTACTAAAATAGGTCTTGTTCCTTCCATAATGCCAATTACAACTGAACCTTCTTGATTAAAGGTTGTATCTTCAAGAAAAATACCAGATGGATCATATATTTCTACCAATCCTTCTTGTCTCATTTCAAATACACCAATTTCACTTGTTGTTCCAAATCTATTTTTCATAGTTCTTAAAATTCTAAATTCTTCAGTTCTTTCGCCCTCAAAATAAAGTACTGTATCTACCATGTGCTCTAAAACTCTTGGTCCTGCAAGTTCACCTTGCTTTGTTACATGAGCTACGATAAATAAAGGTATATTTCTTTTCTTACCAATTCTCATTATCTGATTAGAGCATTCTTTTACTTGTGATACACTTCCTGGCGCAGAGGTAACACCCTCTTTATATACAGTTTGAATAGAATCTATTATTACAAACTTAGGCTCCAGCTCATCTATATATACTTCTATTGTATCCAAATTTGTCTCTGATACAATATATAAATCATTAGACGCTACACCTAATCTATCTCCTCTTATCTTTATCTGTTCTTCTGACTCTTCTCCGGAAACATATAATACCTTACCATATGTCTTTGCAATATTATTTGCAGTTTGAAGTAATAATGTAGATTTACCAATACCAGGATCACCAGATATTAGTGTTAATGATCCCTTAACAAGACCTCCACCTAATACTCTATTTAACTCATTTATTCCTGTATTATATCTTTCTTTGTCTCCAGATTTAATATCTCCTATACTCTTTGGCATATTTTCAGGCTTAAGTTTTTTTACTATATCATTTTTAACTTGAACTTTATTATCTCTTACTTCTTCAACAAATGTATTCCATGAATTACAGGATGGACATTTTCCAAGCCATTTTGCAGATTCATAAGCACATTCTTGACAAATATATATTGATTTTACTTTAGCCATAAAAAACACCCTCTACTTTTTTCTTAACTTGTGTAAAGATACACTCTACCTATATTATAATAACATACAATTATATTAATATAACATTTAAAACTTATTTTTTGTGCTGTTTAATTTATGAAAAAAAGGATTATCAAGTAATTGATAATCCTTTTCTAATCTTTAGTGAATTATTTTACAAATTTTGCAGCTGCTTCATCAATTATAACAGTAACATCTCTATGCATGTTAAGCATTGTTACAGGACATTCTGTTGTTATTTTCCCACTAAATAACTCTTTCATAGCCTCTGCCTTACCTTCTCCACTTGCTATTAATAATATCTTCTTTGACTTCATTATTTGACCTAATCCCATAGTTATAGCTGTCTTTGGAACCTCTTCCATTGAATCAAAGAATCTTGAATTTGCCTCAATTGTGCTTTCAGTTAAACCTGTAAGATGAGTTCCTGCAATTAAAACTTTATCTGGTTCATTGAAGGCTACATGGCCATTATTACCAACACCTAATAATTGAATATCTGTTCCACCTAATTCATCTATTTTCTTATCGTAAGCTTTTCCTTCTTCTTCAATATTTTCTGCTAATCCATTCGGTACATAAGTTTTTTCTTTATCTATATTTATATGATCAAAAAGATTCTTATTCATAAAATATCTATAACTTTGTTCATGTGTACCTGCAAGACCTATATATTCATCAAGGTTTACTGTAGTAACCTTATTAAAGTCAACTTTACCCGCTTTATTCATATTTATTAATTCTTTGTACATTCCAATTGGAGTACCACCTGTTGCAAGTCCTAAAACTGCATCTGGCTTTTCATTAATAACTTTACCCATTACCTCTGCTGCTACTTTACTCATTTCTTCATAATCTTTAACTACTACTAGTTTCATTTCAATTTCCCCTCTCGCCTTGATATATTGACCTCTAAAATATATTTATCTGATCTATAAATTGATTCCTCTACAAAAAGAATATTATTATTTTCATCTAAAGTCGTACCAAATGTACTTATTAATGGAAGTACCTTGCTAACTCTAAATAAATTTTTATAAAAGTCATCCATTACAATAGCTTTTATTGCTGATTCTGAATGATTTATGAAATGTCCATTTTCTTCTATTATTTTAAATAATGAACCCTTTAACATTTCATCATTTAATTCTCCACATACTCTAGGTGATATATGTACTATTTCGTTTGCTATACATTCACCATCCACTTTTCTCATTCTATTAATTTTATATACTTTTTCATCTTTTAATAAATCTATTAATTCTTCTGGTGTATCTATAAGTTTGAACTCTAAAAGTTCAGTTTCTAAATTTCCGCCTGATTTTTCTATAATGTCAGTAAAACTCATAACATCTTGTTGTCTTACCTTGGGCTCACAGACAAATGTACCTTTTCCCTTTTCCCTTACTAATATTCCTTCTTGAACTAACTCTCCTAAAGCTTGTCTGATTGTCATCCTACTAACTTCATAATGCTCCGCAAGTTCTCTTTCGCTATCTATACATTCTCCTACTTTCCAATAACCTTTTGAAATTTTTTCTAAGATAGCCTCCTTTAATTGAAAGTAAACTGGAATTGGACTATTTTTATCTATCATATCTGTTCCTCCTAAATTAATTATATATCTTTAAGTTATAGTTGTCTAGACCACTATACAATTTAAATTTATTTTTAGCATAATAATTTTATTTTATACAAATAATAATTATACAATTTTAAAGGAGATGATACTATGATTGATAAATCAAAACTTGCTAATTCTATTTTAAATACTCAAAATACTACTAAAAACGATCTACCTCTCAATGTAAGTGAAAGCTTCTCCAATGCTATTTCAGATGGTGATGTATCTAATAATTTTATTCTAAATTCATATTTGGACAATAAAGATGTAATCAAATAGAGTTTTTGCTATATAATATACTAGATGATTTAATTGTTACACAATGTATACAATAGCTATCTTGAATTTAATAATTATTTAGAGTAAAATTTAAGAAAAGATATTGAATAATAATTATTATTATTGTTATTAAGCAAGGAGGAATTTAATATGATAAAAGTATATACAACTAATTCATGCCCTTGGTGTGTAAAGGCAAAAGATTATTTAACTAAAAAAGGTGTAGATTTCACTTCATTAAACGTTCAAGATGATATGGAAGCAAGAGATGAAATGCTTAAAAAATCAAAACAAATGGGCGTTCCAGTTTTAGATATAAACGGAACAATCATAATAGGATTTGATAAGCCAGCTATAGATAAGGCACTAACTAGCCTTTAATTAATAAAAAAAACCCCATTACTAAATTTAGTAATAGGGATTTTTTTTATTATTTTAAAGCTTCGTCTATTGCTTTTTTATCAAAGCCAACAATAACTTTACCATCAATATCTAATACTGGTACTGTTCTTTGTCCTGAAACTTTTTGAACTTCATTTCTATCTTCATGTTTGTCTGCAACATTTACTTCTTGGAATTCTATTCCCTTCATATTTAAATACTTCTTCGCTTTAACGCAAGCTGGACACCATGATGTTGAATAAATTTTTATCATAATTTTCTACCGCCTTATTTAACTTATTTATTTAATTTCTTTATATATTTTTCTGCTTCTAATGCAGCAATTGTTCCATCAGCAACCGCTGTTGTTATTTGTCTGTATTCTTTTTCTCTAACATCACCTATTGCATAAACACCTGGGATGTTTGTTCTCATGTTTTCATCTGTAATTATATATTGACCTTTACTTATATTTATATATTCCTTAAATAGATTTACCATTGGCTCATGACCAATTGATCCAAAAACAGCTTCTAAAGCTATTTCCTTTTCTTCTCCTGTTATTGTATTCTTTATAATTCCTTTTTCTACGAAATCTTTACCATCAACAGCAATTAAATCCTCATTATAAAGAATTTCTATCTTTTCATTCTTTTCAACTTCTTCAAGTACTGCCCTTTCGCCTCTAAAGTAATCATATCTTCTGATTAAGTATACTTTTTCTGCAAAGTTTGTTAAGAAGATAGCCTCTTCTAATGCAGTATTTCCTCCACCTACTATACCAATAACTTTATTTTGGTACATAGCGCCATCACATACTGCGCAGTAGTGAACACCCTTACCTGCGAATTTTTCTTCATTTTTTATTGGTAATTTTCTTGGAGATGCACCTGTTGCAATTATTAATGCTTTTGGTTTATATATAAATTCTTCAGTTTCTACTATTTTTTCTTCTCCATCTAATTTAACATTTTCTATAATATCAAACTCTTCAATTGTAGCTCCAAGTTCCTCTGCTTGCTCTTGCATAATGTCTGCAAGTTCTGCTCCAGCTACTTTTTTAAATCCTGGGTAATTTTCTACAGTATAACTATTTCTAACTTGACCACCCATTACTTTATCTTCTAATAGCAACATGTCTAATCTTGCTCTAGATGCGTATATAGCTGCTGTTAATCCTGCTGGTCCACCACCAACTATAATTAAATCAATTTCTTTTACTTGCTTTGCCATAAATTCAGCCTCCTTACCCCCGTGGGGTATATCTATTATGTTTTATTATATCACTAAATTTTATTATTTCAATAAAATATTTTATAAAGCAATTGTTTTCACAAGTTTTTTACATATATCACTAATCATTAATATATGCAAAAAAAATATAAAGGGAGCCTAATTATTTACTCCCTTTATAACTTAACTTATATTCTTAAATTTTATACATTCTTCATTTATAAATGCTTCTAAATTTTTTCCCTTTCTTATAGTTCCTTTTAGTATTTCTTCACTTAGCCTATCTTCAATTTCTTTCGTTATTATCCTTCTAAAAGGTCTCGCCCCGTATTCATTACCCTTACATTTATTTAATAAATATTCCTTTATTTCTTCATCAAAATATATATCAATATCACTTTTTCTTAGTCTATTTTTCATCTCCTTAAGCATAATATCTAGAATATCTTTCATAGAATCTCTATTCAATTTATGAAATACAATAGTATCGTCTATTCTATTTATGAATTCTGGTCTAAAACTCTTTTTAAGGTCTTCTAATATACTATCTTTCATTGAATTATACTCATTTTCTTTATCATTACTAATTAAGAAACCTACATTTCTTTGTTTATTTAATTTATGAGCTCCTATATTTGAAGTCATTATAATTATAGAATTTTTAAAATTAACTAGCTTTCCTTTACCATCTGTTAGTCTTCCATCCTCTAGTATTTGTAATAATATATTAAATACATCTGGATGTGCCTTTTCAATTTCATCTAAAAGAATTACAGAGTAAGGTCTTCTTCTTATAGCTTCGGTTAATTGACCACCTTCATCATATCCTACATATCCAGGAGGAGCTCCTATAAGCTTAGATACTGCATGTTTTTCCATATATTCTGACATATCAACTCTTATCATATTATCTTCATCACCATATACAGACTCAGCTAAAGCTTTACATAATTCAGTCTTCCCAACTCCGGTAGGTCCTAAGAATATGAAACTTCCAATTGGTCTATTTGGATCTTGAAGTCCAACCCTTGCCCTTCTTATAGCCTTCGCTATTGAAGACACTGCTTCACTTTGACCTACTACCCTCTCATGAAGTCTATCTTCTAACTTAAGTAATCTCTCACTTTCCTTTTCAGTAAGTTTTGAAACAGGTATATTAGTCCAACTTGAAACTACTTTAGCTACATCTTCTGTTCCCACTACTAGCGTATTTACAGAATTATTAGTACTCCAATCACTTAGTCTATTATTAAGTTGCTCTTTTAGCTTCTTTTCCTTATCTCTAAGTGCTGCTGCTTTCTCAAACTCTTGAACTCTTATAGCTTCTTCTTTTTCTTTTATTGCTATCTGTATTTCCTCTTCTATGCTCTTTAAATCAGGCGGAGTTACAAGTGTTTCTATTCTAACCTTGGCAGAAGCCTCATCAATTAAGTCTATTGCTTTATCAGGCATAAACCTATCTACAATATATCTTTCCGATAACTCTATAGCTGATTTAAGAGCCTCATCTGATATCTTTATTTTATGGTGAGCTTCGTACTTATCTCTTAACCCTTTTAAAATTTCTAAAGTCTCATCTATAGTTGGCTCTTCTACATTAACAGGTTGGAATCTTCTCTCTAATGCTGTATCTTTTTCTATATGTTTTCTGTACTCATCTGTTGTTGTTGCACCTATACATTGAACATCTCCTCTTGCAAGAGATGGTTTTAATATATTAGAGGCATCAATAGCTCCTTCAGCGCCACCAGCTCCAATAATAGTATGAATCTCATCTATAAATAAAATTATATTTTTATTTCCTTTTATCTCCTCAACAACCTTCTTTAATCGTTCTTCAAACTCACCTCTATATTTTGCACCTGCAATTATATTGGTAAGGTCTAACGAAAATATCTGCTTATCCTTAAGTATCTCTGGAATATTTCCTTCCACTATCTTTTGAGCTAATCCTTCTATAACAGCCGTTTTACCAACTCCAGGTTCTCCTATTAGACAAGGATTATTTTTTACTCTCCTACAAAGTATTTCTAAAACCCTTTGCGTTTCTTTATCCCTACCTATAACAGGATCAAATGCACCTTCCTTTGCAAGTTTTGTCATATTAACACTATATTGCTTAAGTACAGGCATATCATCATATAAATCTTCATCCTCTTCATCTTGAAGTAACACTTCATCTTCTTTCGCATCTAAAAATAGATTTATATCATTTATTATTGATTTAACATCGGCTTCCAGTTGCAATAATATAGTATATGCAACCCCATCTTCTTCTTTAAGAAGCGCTAAAAGTATATGCTCAGGATTTACGTATTTATGATTATAGTTTTTAGCTTCTTTAAAACTTATATCTAATAAATGCTTAGTTCTTGGAGTTAATAATAATTCTGATATTGAAATATCAATTTCCCCATAACCTAAGTAACTCTCTATCTTTTCTCTTATGTCATCATCACTTATATTATTTTTATTTAATACACTTGCTGCATACCCACCTTCTTTTAATATACCAAGAAGCATATGCTCCGTACCAATATATCCGTGTTTAAAGTTACGCGACTCCTTCTTAGCCTCTAGTATTACAGCTTCAGTCCTTTCCGTAAATCTCCCATTACCCATGTATTTAGTCCTCCTTATCCCTTTTATACCATAAATCTTATTCTAAAAGTTTCCTAACAACTTTAGCTCTCTCTATATTTAAATCCCTATAGGAGATCTTGTCCTGTACATTACCTCTTAGAATGGAATCTCTAGTTAAAATAATTGCTTTATTTAACTTATCTTTATTAATATTTAATAGTGACAGCTCTACTCCAAGTCTTAAATCAGATAGTAAATTAAGTCCTTCTATCCATTTAAGTATTCTTGCATTTTTTAATATTCCATATGCTCTAAATATTCTATCTTCTAGTTCTTTATTGCACTCAGCTATCATCTGTTCTCTAGCTTTATTTTCTTCATTTACTATATTTTTAATTACATTTTGTAACGTATTTATTATTTCCTCTTCAGTAACTCCTAAAGTTATTTCATTAGATATTACATATATATTTCCGTAAGACTTTCCTCGCTCTCCATACATACCCTCTATAGATATTCCCGCTCTATTAAGTCCCCTGAGTAAATTAGCAATTTCATCATTTGTAGATAATACTGGTAGATGCACCATTACTGCTGCTTTAAGACCTGTACCAATATTAGATACATCAGAGGTTAGATAACCTATGTTATCATCAAATGAATAAGTTAATTTATCCTCTATCAAATCATCAATTTTATTAACATATTCATACATCTCTTCTAGATTATTGCCATTACTTACAGATTGTAATCCTAAATGTTCTTTTTCATTTATCATTACACTAAAAGTTTCATCGTTATTTATAGCAAATGAAGAAAAGTCACTATTTTTTAATAAAGAATTAGTTATAAGCCCTTTTTCTTTATAAATATCTAACGCTTCTTCATCTTTCCAAAGATTTATGGTTTTTAGACCATCTACATTATCTAGTAATATATTTATAACTTTTTCAGATAACCGTCTTCCCTCTTCTGTTTCCAAGTTTACTGGAAACTTGTATCCCTGTATATTTCTAAATATTTTTACTTTGCTATTAATTATAATTCCATCTTCTATACTATTGCTATTAACCCAATTACTTATCATTGCCCACACCCTCTTTAAGTTCTTTTTCTAAATCCCATATCTCATCTCTAATTACTGCAGCTTTTTCATAATCTTCAATAACAATAGCCTTTTCTATATCGCTTTTTAATTTTTTGATTTTTTTCTTTTTCTTTATTATTACGCCTTCTCTTTTGGGTATTTTTCCTATATGTTCTATATTGCCCTGATTCCTTTTAATTACTGGTATTAAATTATCTTTAAAATAGTAATAACATTTATTACATCCAAGTATCCTCTTCTCTTTAACCTCTTCATAGGTTGTTCCACATGCTTTGCAAACAAGATTTGTCACTTTTTCATCTTTAAGTGGAAAATTTTCAAGTAGACTATTAATAATTTTATTAAATGAAAGACCTTTCCCATCTGAAGATTTTACAATTGATAACTCTCCAAATATCTTTGCACAATTATCACATAACCATACTCCTGTCTTATCTCCATTTATACTCTTAATAAGATGAATTTTTGCTTCATTTTTGTTACATCTCTCACATAGCATGAATCTACCCCCTTATTCTATTAATACCATCATCATTCCTTTTAATATATCTGACCTAACTTTATTTTTATTATCTACATCTTTTAATGTTTTATCATTCACTGATATTTTTATGAGTTCATACTCCTTTTTATTAATTATTTCTGTTTCTAATAAATTATCTAATAATGCAATAGTATTATGATACGTTATTCCATCACCTATAGACTCATTTAATAATTTTTTTCTGCTAACTGGACACTTGTGCTCAATTCTCTTAATAGCTATGTATCCACCCCCGCCTCTTCTGCTTTCTATAACATATCCTTTAGCATAAGTAAAACGAGTGCTTAATACATAATTTATTTGAGATGGTGCACATCTAAATTGATCTGCTAATTCATTTCTTTGAATTAACGCTTTATTATCCTTATCTTCATTTATCATTTCTTTTATAAATTTCTCTATTATATCTGTTAATCTTGCCATGTTTACACCTTCTTAATCTTTCTTGTTCTTTACTTACCTTGACTTTGTAACATTATATTAATACTTTTTTTATACTTATTCAAGGTAATAGGTTTATATTTAGATGAATTTACACATACTATAATTGAATTAAAAGGAGGATTTATTTATGGATATAACATGGATTAAAAATTCAACATTTCTCATAAAAACATCAATGGGTAAAAGACTTCTTATTGATCCGTTTAATAAGATCCATACCTGTGATATTTCCTCCTTAAATCCTAATATTATAACTTTAAGTAGCCAAAATATTGAATCGTTATGTCCTAATGAAATAGACCCTCATATTAAGATTATAAATTCTCCAGGAACTTATGATACTGATATTGGATTAATAAAAGGATATAATACATATTGCGATCATTATAACGGCTATAAACGTGGTCCTAATACTATATATACTTATAATATTGATAATTTAAAACTATGTCATTTAGGATATCTTGGTGAATTTTTATCAGATGATATTATAGATGATCTTGATGATATAGATATTTTATTTATTCCTGTTGGAGGGCATATAAATCTATCTGGAAAAGAGGCTTATATGCTTATAAAAAAAATAAGCCCAAAGGTTATTATACCCATGAACTATAAATATTCATATTCATCTTTTTTATTTAATGGATTAAAGGATTTTACTTTATTACTAAAAAAGATATCAAAGATAAATACTGAATCCTTCACTATTTCTAAAGAGACATTAATGGAAAATGAAAATGCAATAATCCTGCCTCCAATGTTTAAAAGACCTTATTAAAATCAAAAAAGACCGTCCTAAGACGGTCTTTTTTTAAGCTATATTACTCTTGAACTGGTGCTCCAACTGGACAAACATTAGCACAGTTTCCACAATCGATACAAGTATCTGCATCTATTACAAATTGAGTATCTCCTTGGCTTATAGCATTAACTGGACATTCTGGCGCACATGCTCCACAGCTTATGCATGAATCGTTTATTACAAATGCCATTAAAAACACCTCCTAAAATTTATGGTAATTACACCAAATTTATTTTAACACGTTTCCCTATCTTTTAAAAGTACTTTGTGAAAATTTAGGAATTGTTAAATATTATACCACCGTGTATCCGAGATCCTCAATCTTATCTATAATGCTTTCTAATTCTATATACATATCATTATATATTATTGTAACTTCTTTCTTTTCTAAAGCTACTTCACTTGCAATTACACCTTCGCTGCTTGCTATTGCACTTTGTACTTTTCTGATATCTGTAGAATTACTCATTCCAGAAACTTTTAATACTGCCTTCATTTATGTCCTCCTATTTTTCTTTTATAAGTTGTTTTATAAGCTTCTTATCTTCTTCAGTTTCTACTTCAATTCTTATGTCTGAATCCTCTATGCTATCTTCATAACTACCTTTAATTAATTTAACATCTTTTATATTAAATGTTTCTAAAATCTCTTCATCTTTTCTCTTTAATTTGACTTTTACACTTTCTTTAACTACATTGTTTTGTATAACTTCCCCAGTTCCTTCTGAAGTCCTTACAATAGATCCAACCTTAGGAAGTTCTTTTCTTATTTCTTCATATGTACTTTGTTCGTAGTTTAAACAGCACATTAATCTTCCACATATTCCTGATATCTTCGTTGGATTTAAAGATAAATTTTGTTCTTTTGCCATCTTTATTGAAACTGATGCAAAATCACCTAAGAATGATGAACAACACATTGGTCTTCCACATGGTCCAAGTCCACCTATCATTTTAGCTTCATCTCTAACACCAATTTGTCTAAGCTCAATCCTTGTCTTAAATATAGTTGCTAGATCCTTAACTAAATCTCTAAAATCTACTCTACCATCAGCTGTAAAATAGAATATTACCTTATTATTATCAAAAGTATATTCAACATCTATAAGCTTCATCATAAGCCCATGATCCCATATCTTTTCTGTACAAATTCTTAAAGCATCCTCTTCTTTAGCCTTATTGTCACTATGTCTCTTTATATCTTCATCATCAGCTACCCTTAAAACACTCTTTAAAGGTGCTATTATATCATCTTCATTTACTTCTTTTATTCCAATTACACATTGCCCAAACTCAATTCCTCTAGCTGTTTCAACTATTACATAATCCTCTTTATTTATGTTTAATTCATTTGGATCAAAATAATATATTTTCCCAGCTTTTTTAAATCTTACTCCGATTACCTTTATCATGTAATTATACCTCCAAAAAACCCATAAGCATAATACTAATAGTCATAGAAAAATTAGTATTATGCTTTAAATTCACTCTTGCCTCTTCTATATATTTTAGCATTCCATTTAATTTTCTATATGACATCATTTCTATTAACTCTTCAATCTCATTACTTTTATCTGAATTAATTATAAGTTTCTTATCATTAATCTCTTTATAAAGAATGATATCTCTTATGAAAGTTGAAATTATGTTTAATAACTCTTCCTTTTCATCTTTGTAATTTTGAAATGCCTTTTCGTACTTTATGGTTACATCTATTTCATTATTGTTAATATCTCTTAGCATATCTATTATAAGATTTCTAAGAGTTTGAAGCTCAGGATCTTTTAAAAATCTTTCTGCTCTTCCAGGTATTCCTTCTGAGTAAGCAAGCAAAGATAGTAATTGCTCTTCGCCTAGCTCATGTTTTGATTTAATAAGTTCAACCATTTCTTCTTTATTGAGAGGGGTAAGCTTATATATCTGACATCTAGATTTTATTGTATCTAATATTATTTCTAAATTAGTTGTAAGTAATAGAATATAAACCCCATTTGGTGGTTCTTCTATTGTTTTTAAAAGTGCATTTTGCGCTTGAGCTGTTAGTTTTTCTGAGTCATATATAATAATTACCTTCTTATCACCCTCATAAGGCCTCTTATTAACTTCTTCAATTATTTCTCTAACTTCAGAAACCCCCATTGATGCTCTCTTATTTCTGTAATGAATAGCATCTACATGTTCTTTTCCAACTTCTTTATTAAGTATCTTTGATACAAATATATCTGCTAGAATACTCTTACCTATTCCATCTCTTCCTGCAATTAAGTGAGCATGAGATAGTGTATTGCTTTCTGCTCTTTTCATGAATCCTTCAATAACTTTATTATGTCCTATAAATTTCTCCAATACACTCGCTCCTTTGTATTATACTTATATCTTTACAAATTGGTCTACATCTATAACAAATACAGTTGCTCCTCCAACTTGCACTTCAATAGGATATTGTATACACATTCCAGCATTTCCTGTGATAGGTGCTGGTGTTGTAACAACTTCCTTACGTTTCTTACAAACATCTTTTATTATATCTATAACTTTTTCAGTCTTATCTTCTTCTACACCTATCAACAATGTGGTATTCCCAGATTTTAAAAAACCACCCGTAGTTGCAAGTTTTGTAACTCCAAAGTTTTTCTCCGTTAAAATATCTAGTAAATCATCTGAATCATCATCATGTACTATAGCTATTACTAACTTCATACAATAACCTCCACTCTTTAATAAATACCCTAATTACATTTTACCACAAAGTAATATCTTTCCATAACCCTTTATTTGTCAGTATTTTTTATTAAATCAGAAATTATATTTTTTACGTTATCAAATACTTTATCTATTGATTCATCAGCATTTATTTTGACAATTCTATTTCTATTTTTTTTATAGATTATATCATATCCTTCTCTAACTTTATTATGAAAATCTAACTTTTCTAAATCTAATCTATTTACTTCTCTTTCAGAATTTTTCTTTATTCTTTCCATACCTACTTCTGGACTTATATCAAACAATATAGAAATATTCGGCATGCAATCTCCGATAGCAAATTTATTTATTTCATATACTTCTTCTATTCCGAGACCTCTAGCATATCCTTGGTAAGCTAATGATGAATCCACAAATCTATCGCATAAAACTACTTGTCCATTTTCTAAAGCTGGAATAACCTTCTCAACTAAATGTTGTCTTCTTGCTGCTGCATAAAGTAATGCCTCTGTTTTTCCATCCATCTTTGTATTTTCTTTATTTAAAATTACTTCTCTTATTTGTTCAGCTATACTTATTCCACCTGGCTCTCTTGTCTTTATGCAATCATAATCACACTCTCTAAGCCATTCGTATACCTTGTCTATCATTGTACTCTTACCTGAGCCTTCGCCGCCTTCAAATACAATAAATAATCCTTTCTTCACGTCTGTATACCTCTTTCTTTATTTCAATATATTTTTTATCTTATGAACATAATCATTATATTCATTATCTCCTGGTTCTGTATTTAATATATCAATCTCACAATTTGGACATATCAAATTTCCTTTTATAATTATACCATTATCACTAACATTTCCACAGATTCCACAAACATTTTCCTTGATTTTTTTGTTAAATAAAGTTTTCATAAATAAAACCCCCTAAATAAAAATATATTTTAATTCTTAACAATTAAAATACTTTTTATACAAATCCACTCCCTATAATTTTTTATGTTATAGAAGCACATTATAGAGGACTTTTAATAAATAACTTTTAATTATCATATATATGAAATATTTTATCTTACTACACTTTCAAGGCTTAATATTTATATAATTTATCTTAATTGCTTTTATAAGATTATCACAAATTTCTCAGTCATAAATAAATCTCGCTGCAAATAAAAAACTCCCAAGCTATTATGCTTGAGAGTTTGTAGTATTCAAGTTAGTTATATTCTTTGTATCATTGTTTTTTGTACTTTTTATATGTCTTTCAACCCTTCTAATAAAACAGTCACTTGGTTGAAAATAGAATTTATAATAGTTTTCTTTGAATTTATATACACAACAGTATTGATCAATTTTTAATTTATCACAAGTATAATTTCCTATAGACTTTGCATCATATTCTTTAGGTTGTCCATTTTTCTTACCTATATATACAATGTCTGATATTTTTATACTTGCTAGATTTTTTTCTTCTTTAGAAAAAATCTTATTTATTATGAGTTTATTCGCTATTAAAGCATATTTATATGAAACTGTACAGCTAATAAATTCTCTTATAATAATTAAAATAGTCAAAGCTGCTAAAGCTATATTACAAATAGTTAATGTTTTATTGCTATGAAAATCAATAAATTTAAGGCCCTCTTGTGCATATAGCATAAATGTTATTACGAACAATACTAATACAATTACATGAGCCTTCTTTCTAGCAACTATTTCTCTGTGCATCATATTTAAATCCCCCATGATTTAATGAATTATTTATAAATACTAAATCTGATTATACTAGCAAATTGAACTTTATTCCACGCTAATATAAGTCAAAATTGATTATTATTAGGCTGTATTAGGCATTAGCATTACTTTATCTTTATTTCTCTAACCTTTATTATTAATTGCTACTATATGCGATTATTATCATAATGAATTTTCAATATTATTTTATATTTTGTATTTTAAAAGTACTTATTTTATATTTATCTATTTAAGAGTATAATATAAAAGAATACAAATGGAGGTTTGATCATGATCCAAATATTTAAAACCATTAGTGAAGATAATAAAACTCTTAAGCAACTTGATAATATTGAGCAAGGTTGCTGGATAAATATAGTTGCACCTTCAGATGAAGAGCTTATTTTGATTTCAAATAAAACAGGAGTATCATTAGATTTCCTTAAAGCTTCATTAGATGACGAGGAAACCTCTCGTATAGATATAGAAGATGATGCTATTTCAATAATAGTCGATATTCCATTCACTGAAATGGAAGATAATTCACTTACTTATGATACATATCCACTTTCAATAATTCATACAGAAAAACAGCTTATAACAGTATGCCTTAAAAATAGTAAAGTATTAACTGATTTTATAAATGGAAGAATAAAATCATTTTTTACCTTTAAGAAATCTAGATTTACACTTCAAATATTAAATAGAATTTCTACATATTATCTACTATATTTAAGACAAATTGATAAAAAAAGTTTAATGATAGAAAAAAGACTTCATAAATCAATGAAAAATAGAGAACTTATACAATTGCACTCTCTTGAAAAATCATTGGTATACTTCTCAACATCATTAAAAGCTAATGAAATAACATTAGAAAAAATGCTTAAACTAGATATAATGCAAAAGTATGAAGATGATAAGGATGTATTAGAAGATGTAATCATAGAGAATAAACAGGCAATTGAAATGACAGAAATATATAGTAATATATTAGCAAGTACAATGGATTTCTTTGCATCTGTAATCTCAAATAATCTTAATATAGTAATGAAAGTTCTTGCTTCAGTTACAATTCTTATGGCCATTCCAACAATAATAGGTGGAATATTTGGTATGAACGTATGGTTACCATTCTCCCCTGATGATCCTGCTGCATTCTATACAATAATGTTTATGACATTCTTTATTTGTGGAATTGTTGCATGGGTTTTATATAAAAAGGATATGTTTAGATAACAATTTATTAAAAAAAGCATAATATATACTAAATTAATAGAGAGCTATTTATGGCTCTCTTTTTTTAGGGGGATCATATATGCTTAAAGGAAAAATTTTAAGTAATAACTCTACACTTGGTATTATTGCACCAGCTTCTTGTAGTCCAAGAGATAGTATAGATACTTATGTAAGTCAATTTGAAACTCTTGGATTCAATGTAGTACTTGGAAATCACATATATGATAAAAATGGATACTTATGTGGAAGCGATTATGATAGAGCTAAAGAAATAACTGATATGTTTGAAGATGATTCAATCGATGGAATCATATGTTATAGAGGTGGTTATGGTTCTATAAGGACTCTTCCTCATATAAATATGTCATCTATTAAGAAAAACCCCAAATTTTTCTGTGGCTACAGTGATATAACTATACTTTTAAATTATTTTGCTAATAATAATTTGATTACATTTCACGGTCCAATGGTTAAATCGGATTTTAATGATATTCTTACTCTATCTTATTTTAAAAGAATGATGTTTAATCCTAGTAAAGGAACAATATATGATTTATCTAATTGTGCTAAATATAATAATGACTATTTTAGTGGAAGATTAATGGGTGGAAATTTATCTATGATATGCTCTTCAATTGGTACTCCATATGAAGTTAATTTAGATAAATCTATATTATTATTAGAAGAAATTAATGAAGCTCCATATGTAATAGATAGATTATTAACTCAACTTATATTATCTTCTAAATTAAATAAATGTAAGGCTATTTTAATTGGACACATGACTGGATGTTCCTTAGATAATTATGAAGAAAGTTTTACAACTTTAGAAGTAATAAAGAAAAGATTAATCCCTTTAAATATACCTATTATATATGGTATACCTTTTGGGCATTCATATCCAAATCTAATTTTTCCTATCGGCTGTAAAGCAACATATGATAAAAATACTAGCAAACTAGTATTATGCGAAAATGCTTTAAAATAAAAATAATCCACAAACTAAAAGATATACTAACAATATATCATGTATTACGTGGATAACTTCTATATTTTCTTTTGTTCAGTTATCTTAGAAAAGTCTTAAAAAAATAAAAACCTGTAAACATTAGTTTACAGGTTTTCCTCTTTTGGAGGCGCCACCCGGATTTGAACCGGGGATAAAGGTTTTGCAGACCTCTGCCTTACCACTTGGCTATAGCGCCATATGTGGTGGCTCGAGTAGGAATCGAACCTACGACACGCGGATCTTCAATCCGCTGCTCTACCAACTGAGCTATCGAGCCA